>NZ_CP054585.1:0-2400000 GCF_003721435.2 Halorubrum sp. CBA1229
GCCGACGCAGCGGGCGCCGTCGCGGCGCAGGTGTCGGTGGACTACAACCCGACCGCCCAGGAGGCCGGGGCCGCCATCGTCGGGGTCACCTACGATCTGCCAGAGTCGGCGACGACGGCTCGGGTGACCGAGCTGCAGACGCGGAGCGTCGCGGTCGTCGACTCGGTGCCGGGGAACGACGCCGGCGAGAACGCGATCCTCTTCGGCGACGGCGTCCTCCAGTCGGAGATCGCGGCGCTGCTGACCGACACCGCGATCATCGTCTTTCCCGCGGCGCTGCTGCTCATCCTCGGCTTCCTCGTGTTCGCCTACCGCGACCCGATCGACATGGCGATCGGGCTCGTCGCCCTCCTCATGTCGCTGCTGTGGACCTTCGGGTTCATGGGGTACGCACGGATTCCGTTCTCCGACTCGCTCATCACCGTCTTCCCGCTGCTACTGGCGGTCGGGATCGACTTCGGGATCCACATCGTCAACCGCTACCGGGAGGAGCGCGGGGAAGGGTTGGGGATCGAGGCCGCGATGCGGACCACGACCGATCAGCTGCTGATCGCGTTCCTGCTCGTCACGATCACCACCGTCTTCGGGCTCGCCTCGAACGTGGCCAGCCCCTTCGAGCCGAACCGCGACTTCGGGCTCGTCGCCGCGGCGGGGATCGTCTTCACCCTCGCGGTGTTCGGGGTGTTCCTCCCCGCCGCGAAGGTGCTCGTCGACCGCTGGCGCGAGCGGCTCCCGATCCCCGAGTTCGGGACGACCGCGCTCGGGTCGGGCGGGTCGCGGCTCGGGAGAGTGCTGCACGTCGGCGTCGACCTCTCGCGGATCGCCCCCGTGGCCGTCGTCGCCCTGCTGCTCGTCGGCGGGGCGGTCGGCGGCGCCTACGGGACCGGCGTGAATACCGAGTTCTCGGAGGAGGCGTTCTTCCCGGACGAGGAGCGGCTGGAGACGTACTCGAACCTGCCGGAGCCGCTGGCGCCGACGGAGTACACCTTCCTCCGCGTGCTCACGCTGTTCGAGGAGGAGTTCGAGCAGAGCTTCGTCGGGAGCGTGACGCTGTACGTCGACCAGTCCGTGCGCGACGACGACGCCCTGGAGCTGATCGACCGGACCACGCGCAACCCGCCGGACACCTTCGAGACGACCGACGAGCGCCGCGCCGCCTCCACGAGCGTCGTGACCGTCATCGAGGACCACGCGGAGCGAGACCCCGAGTTCGCCGCCTTGGTGGACCGCAACGACCGGCTCGGCACGGGCGTCCCGGACCGCGACGTCGACGAGGTGTACGACGCGCTGCTCGACTCCCCCGCGGAGGACCGGGCGCGCGGGTACATCGCCGAGGACCGCGGGAGCGCGCGGATCGACTACACGATCCGCCCCGGCGTCGACAACTCCGAGGCGGTCGCGGACGTCCGCGAACTCGCCGAGCGAACCCCGCTCGAGGCGGTGCCGACGGGCGACCTCGTCGTCAACGAGGCCGTGATCGACCGGCTCACCGAGTCCGCGATCCGGAGCCTGATCGCCGCGTTCGCGCTCACCGCGGCCTTCCTCGCGCTGTCGTACGCCTACCTGGAGGGGAAGGCGGTCTACGGCCTCCTCAACCTCGTCCCCGTGCTCGTCACGGTCGGCCTGCTCGTGGGGTCGATGCGGCTGTTCTCGATCCCGCTGACGCCGATCAACGCGCCGATCCTCTCGGTGTCGATCGGGCTCGGGGTGGATTACACCGTCCACTTCGTCCACCGCTTCGTCGACGAGTTCAAGGCCGGCCTCCCGGTCGACGAGGCGCTCGACGTCACCATCGCGGGCACGGGCGGCGCGCTCACCGGGAGCATGCTCACGACCGTCTGCGGGCTGGGCGTGCTCTGGCTCGCGGTGATCCCGCTCCTGCGGGACTTCGGCGTGCTGCTCGCGCTCGGCGTGCTGTACGCGTACCTCTGTTCGATCCTGCTGGTCCCGTCGCTGGTGGTCGTCTGGGACCGGTACGGGGACCGCGTCGGCCTCGGGCTCGACGGGAACCTCCGCGACGGGCCCTCGGAGCGGGCGGACTAGTCGCTCGTCGACCGCTCGGCGGGGTCGACACCGTCTGCCACGCTCTCGCCCACGCCCCCCGCCGGCTCGGCGCCATCGGCGCGCTCGGGGACCTCGTCGCCCGCGCGTCGCGACTGGACCTTCCCGGCGAGCACCGCGGCGATGTAGACGCCGACGGCGACGAGGACGATGGTGCCCCCGGCGGTCGTGTTGTAGTTGAACGAGAGCGTGATCCCGGCGACCACCGCGATCTGCGCCAGCACGACGGACGCCAGCAGCGCCTCACGGAATCCCCGAGCCAGCTGGGCGGCGGCCGCCACGGGGACGACGAGCATCGCCGCGACGAGGATGACGCCCATGATCTGCATCGCACCGACGACGACGAGGGCGGTCAGCGTCGTCATCAGGCGGTTGTACCAGGGAACGTTGATGCCGGCGACCCTGGCGGCCGTCTCGTCGAAGGTGACGTACAGCAGCTGCTTGTACGTGACCGTGACGACGAGCGCGACGATCGCGAAGAGAACGACCAGCAGGACGGCGTTCTCCCGCGAGACGGTCGAGAGGTTCCCGAACAGGTACTGGTTGATGCCGACCGCGAGCCCGCCGGTATTTAAGCTGATGAGGACCGCGCCGAGCGCGAACCCGGTCGAGAGCACGATCGCCATCGAGACGTCGTTGTACGCGTCGGTGGTCTCAGCGATCAGCTCGATCGCTAAGGCGGCGATCACGGCGACGATGACGGCGGTGACGTACGGCGAGATCCCCGTGCCGAGCACCGAGTTGACGAACAGCCCGACGGCGACGCCCGCGAAGGCGGTGTGCGCGAGCGCGTCGCCGATGAGCGCGAGCTGCCGGTGGACGAGGAAGGTGCCGATCAGCGGCGCCATCACCGCGATGAGCGCGCCCACGAGGAACGCGTGGTGCATGAAGACGTACTCCAGCATGGGGATCCCGAGTCGGTCGCCGACCCATCCGAGCCCGTCGCTCCACAGCCCGACGAGCCGCGAGAGGAGGTCGAAGGGGGCGGAGAGGAGCGGAACGAGCGCGACGGACGAGGAGACGGGCGGGATCACGTGACGATCCCTCCCTCTTCGAGCTGCACGTTCGTCCCGTAAGCGCGGGCGAGCGCGTCGCTCTCGGCGAACGCCGCCGGGTCGCCGTCGAAGTACACCTCGCGGTTGAGACAGACAACGCGCGAGGCGTGCTCGATGACGGCGCCGATGTCGTGTTCGACGAGCAGGACGGTGAGCCCGTCCGCGACGAGCCCGTCGAGGAGGTCGAAGAAGGCGTCGACCGACTCGGCGTCCACGCCGACGGTCGGCTCGTCCAGAACCAGCAGCTCCGCCTCGCCGGCGAGCGCACGGGCGATGTACGCCCGCTGACGCTGCCCGCCCGAGAGCGCGGTGATCTTCCGATCGGCAAGGTGCTCGATCCCGACCGTTTCCAGCGCGTCGCGGGCGCGGTCGCGGTCGGCGGCGGTCACGCGGCCGAAGCCGGCGTGCGGGAACCGCCCCATCAGGACGACTTCGGCCACCGTGATCGGCATCCGCTTCTCGTCTTCCGTCACGTCCTGGGCGACGTAGCCGACGCGCTCGCGCTCGGAGAACGCCCGGGCGGGATGACCGAGCAGCTCGGCCGACCCCGCGTCGGCCTCGTGGAGGCCCAAGATCAGGCGGAGCAGGGTGCTCTTGCCGGAGCCGTTCGGCCCGACGATCCCGACGTACTCGCCGCGGTCGACCCGTAGGTTCACGTCTTCGACGACCGGCGTCGCGGCGTAGCCGAACGTCAGCCCGCGGACGTCAACGAGGGGTTTCCCGTCGGTCGCGGCGGAGCGCTCGGCGGCGGTCGCCTCGCTCATGGCTCGAAGTTCCGGCCGTAGTCGGCGAACGTCACGTCCTCGAGATCCTCGACGCCGAGGAGGATCCGGAACGTCGGCAGGTTCACTTCGCGGGCGATCTCGAAGTAGCCCCAGCCGCGCTCGACCCACGACTCCGCCGTCCCGGCGTACGGCGTCACCGGGAAGTACGCCTCGACGTCGGTCTGTTCCAACAGCTGTCTCGCCGGGCGGATCGGCTCGAAGACGGCCGCGCCGATGTGGCGGATGTCGTTGGCGGCGATCGTGTCCTGCGCACGCTGCATGTCGGCCGGCCGGACGTCGTTGCTGGCCGCGAGGTTCACCACCAGCGGCTCGATCGTCGCGCCGTAGCGCTCCGAGACGTACTGGAACGCGTTGTGCGCGGCGAGGAACGCCACGTCGCGCTCGGCGGCGTCGAAGACGGCCGTCCACTCCTCGTCGAGCGCGTCGAGCTCCGCGTCGATCGCGTCGGCGTTCTCGCGAATGGTGGCCTCGTCGTCGGGAGCGACGCTCGCGAGCCCGTCGGCGATGTTCGCGACCGCGACCTTCGCGCGCTGCGGGTCGAGCCAGAAGTGCGGGTCCTTCGCGTCCTCGACTGCCTCGTCCTCGGTCAGCGAGTCGGCGAGGTCCAGGAGCTCGACGCCGGCGCGGGCGTTGATAAGCGCCGTCTCCGTCGTCTCCGCTTCCAGCGTGTCGATCGCACGGTCGACCCACGGCTGGAAGTCGGGGCCGACGTGGACGAGGGCGTCGGCGTCGGTGATCCGACGCTGGATCGACGGGTCCGGCTCCCAGCCGTGGCCGTGGAGCCCGGTCGGAACCAGGTTCTCGACGTTCAGGGCCGTTCCCTCGGCGAGCGTGTCAGCGAAGTCGTAGAAGGTGAAGAACGAGGCCACGACCGTGTACTCGCCGTCGTCGGTGCCGGTGTCGCTGCCCGCCGAATTCGCTCCGTCGGACCCGCCGGGCTCGGCCGCGTTCCCCGTGCAACCGGCGAGACCTCCCGCGAGGACGCCGGCGCCGATGCCGGCGAACCGCCGTCGGGAGAGGACCGCCGCTTCGTTCGTGTCGTTGCTCATTACCGGTTGTTTGACGGGGGCAATATAATACACTTTGGGTCTAAGAAAAAAATTAGACTAGTCTAATTCCCCGCTGATAGGGGATAACTTGGCGGCCGACACCGGCGCGCGGGACGGGGAACGTCGGCCGCGAGCCCCCCGCAGCCGTCACGTTTGAGCGCCGCAAACACGGTCGTCGGCCTCGAACGCTCCCGCCGACCGCGACCACCCCCGCGACCGCGACCACCCCCGCGACCGCGACCACCCCCGCGACCGCGAACCTCAAGCTTCAACTGCCGCGACCGTGTGAACGACGTATGAGCGATCAACAGCTTCGCAAGGAAGCGCACGACCTCGACGTCACCGTCTGGGTCGGGAAGAAGGGGGTCGACGCCGTCGTCGACGAGACGGCCGACCAGCTCGACGACGCCAAGCTCGTGAAGGTGAAGTTCCTCCGGGCTGCCCGGGGCGGGACCACGACCGACGAGCTCGCCGCCGAGTTGGCCGACGCCGTCGGCGCCGACCTCGTGGAGACGCGCGGGAACACGGCGGTACTCCACTGATGAGCGCCGCCGCCGACGGAGCGGGAGTGGTCGCCGTCGCGGGGACGCTGGAGCCGTTCCTCGGCCCGCTGACCGGGATCGTCATCGACGCCGCGATCTTCCTCGCCGTCGTCGTCGCGACGTACGTTGTTTATAAGGCCGTCATCGCGCCGCTCGTCGGTCGGCTGTTCGACAGGCAGGGGCTCGACGAGCACGCGCGGCGCCCCCTCCAGAAGATCGTCGCGTTCCTCGTGCTGTTCGCGGGCGTCACCGTCGCGTTCGGCGCGGCGGGCTATCAGGGGTTCCTGCGTTCGCTGGCGACCATCGCCGCGGCGGCGACGCTCGCGATCGGCTTCGCGCTCCAAGACGTGATCAAGAACTTCGTCGCGGGCGTCTTCATTTACACCGACAAGCCGTTCCGCATCGGTGACTGGATCGAGTGGCAGGGGAACTCGGGGGTCGTGGAGGACATCTCCTTCCGAGTCACCCGCGTGCGCACGTTCGACAACGAGCTGCTCACGGTGCCGAACGCCGTGCTCACCGGCGACGTGGTGAAGAACCCGGTCGCGAAGAAGACGCTGCGCCTGAAGTTCGTCTTCGGGATCGACTACGAGGACGACGTCGAGAAGGCGACCGACATCATCGTCGAGGAGGCAGAGAAGAGCGACGCCATCCTCGACGACCCCGCGCCGTCGGTCCGGCTGACCGAACTGGCCGACTCATACGTTGGTCTGCAGTCGCGGATCTGGATCGACGACCCGTCGCGGGCCGACTTCGTGAAGGCACGCGCCGACTACGTGAAGGCGGTCAAGAAGCGCTTCGACGAGGAGGACATCTCGATCCCGTTCCCGCAGCGGACCGTCTCAGGGCGGAACGAGTGGACGGACCCCTCGTCGTTCGGCGGCGCGGCGTAGGCGCCCGGCCGAGCGCCGGTGGCGGCTCTCGGACGCTCCGCCCGGCGGGGCTCCCCCCGGCGCCCGATAGTAACGAACTTGAGGGTCCGGTAACTCGTTTGGCCCATGCATGTGGTCGTCATCGGGGCCGGCGAGGTCGGGACGAGCATCGCCGCGAGCCTCGCGTCGGACCACGAGGTCGTCGTCGTGGACGTCGACCCCGACCGCGCGGAACAGCTCAAGTACGAACTCGACGTGCTCACTATCGCCGGCGACGGCACGACCTCCGAGATCCAGACGGCGGCGGAAGTCGGCCGCGCGGACATGGTCATCGCCTGCACCGACAACGACCAGACGAACCTCGTCGCCTGCGGCGCCGCGAAGACGCTGGGCGACGGGTTCACCATCGCCCGCGTGAAGAGCACGGACTTCCTCCGGACGTGGGAGGGCAGCGAAGGCGCCTTCGGCGTCGATTTTATGGTGTGTACGGACCTGTTGACCGCGGAGAACATCGTCCGCGTCATCGGGCTCCCGGCCGCGATCGACGTCGACCCGTTCGCGAGCGGGCTGGTCCAGATGGCCGAGTTCGAGATCGCCGAGGAGAGCCCCGTGGCCGGGCAGACCGTCTCCGAGGCCGACCGCTTCGAGTCGCTCACGTTCGTCGGGCTGTTCCGCGACGGAGAGATGACGATCCCGCGGGGCGACACCGACATCAGGGTCGGCGACCGCGCGGTGGTCATCGGGAGCCCCGAGAGCGTCCAGGCGTTCGCGACCGACGTGGCGCCGGAGACCACGCCCGATCACGCCGACGAGATCGTCGTGGTCGGCGGCAGCGAGATCGGGTATCAGACCGCCAGACTGCTGGAGGAGCGCGACTTCAAGCCGCGGCTGATCGAGCGGGACCCCGACCGCGCGCGGTGGCTCGCGGAGAACCTCCCGAACACCGTCGTCATGGAACACGACGCGACCGACACCGAGTTTCTCAGCCGCGAGCACGTCGACGAGGCGGACATCGTCGTCACCGCGCTGCGCTCGGACGAGAAGAACCTGCTCATCTCCGTGCTCGCCAAGCGGCTCGGCGTCGAGCGCGTGATCGCGGTCGTCGACAGCCCCGACTACGTCACCGTCTTCGAGGAGATCGGGATCGACATCGCGATCAATCCGCGGACCGTGACCGCCGAGGAGATCACGCGGTTCACCTACGAGAGCGTCGCGGAGAACATCGCCGTGCTGGAGAACGACCAGGCGGAGGTCCTCGAACTGGAGCTCACCGAGGGGTGCGGGCTCACCGGCCGACCGATCTCGGAGCTCGTCGCCGACAGCGACGCGCGGTTCGTCATCGGCGCGATCACTCGGGACAACGAGCTCGTCACGCCGCGGGGCGACACCGTTCTCCGGCCGGGCGACCACGTCATCCTGTTCGTGGAGTCCGACTCGGTGAGCGCGATCACCTCGATGGCGTGAGTTTCCCGTGACCAGCAATATCCGGGTCGGCTGGCGGGCGAGCGTCGGGCTCACCGGCGACGTCCTCGCGGCCCTCCCGGTCCCGCTCGCGTTCCCGCTGCTGATCGCCCTCTACTACGGCGAGTCGCCGCTGCCGTTCGTCGCCGCGATCGCCGTCTCGCTCGCGCTCGGCGCGGCGTTCCGGTCGGTGCAGGACCCGGCGGAGGACCTCGGGCCCCGCGAGGCGTTCCTCGCCGTGGCGCTGATCTGGTTCCTCGTCGCCGCGGTCGGCGCGGTCCCGTTCGTCGTCGCGGGCGTCGGTACGATCGCGCACCCGGTGAACGCGATGTTCGAGGCGATGAGCGGGCTGACGACGACCGGCGCGACGGTCCTCCGAGACTTCTCGCTCCACTCGAAGTCCGTGCTGATGTGGCGGCAGGTGATCCAGTGGCTCGGGGGCCTCGGAATCCTCATCCTCGCGACCGCGGTGCTCTCCGAGATCGGCGTCGGTGGGGCCCAGCTCATGGAGTCGGAGTCGCAGACGCAGGACGTGAACAAGCTCACGCCGAAGATCTCGCAGACCGCACAGCTCATCTGGGGCATCTACTTCGGGCTCACGGGACTCGCGATCGCCGTCTACTTCCTGCTCGGGCTCGCCGTCGACCCGCAGATGGACCTGTACAACGCGATCGCCCACGCGTTCACGTCGGTGGCGACCGCGGGCTTCTCGCCGGAGCCGGACTCCGTCGGCGCGTTCCACCCGCTCATCCAGTGGGCGGTCGTCCCGTTCATGGTGATCGGCTCGACCAGCTTCGTGCTCATCTACTTCGCCATCAACGGCGAGCCGATGCGGCTGTTGAAAAACGAGGAGTTTCACTTCTATCTCGGCGCGATGGGAACGCTCGCGTCGATCGTCGCCGTCGGCCTGTTCCTCGATCCCGGCATCACGTTCGGCGCCGAGGGGACGATCCGCCACGCCGTGTTCAACGTCGCCTCCATCGTGACGACGACGGGGTACGCCAGCACCGACTACGTGCTGTGGGCGCCCGCCGCGAAGCACATGCTGTTCATGGGGATGTTCATCGGCGGGATGGTGGGGTCGACCACCTGCTCGATCAAGTCGCTCCGGTGGCTGGTCGCGCTGAAGTCGTTCCGCCGGAACCTCTACACCGCGATCCACCCCGAGGCGGTGCGACCGGTTCGGATCTCGGGGAAAACGGTGGACGAGGGGGCGATCCGCGACATCTACGCGTACCTCCTCCTCAGCATCGTGATCTTCTTTCTGCTCGCCATCGTCATCGTCGTTGACGCGGAGCGAGGGAACGCCCCCGTGACGGAGTTCGAGGCGCTCGGCGCCGCGGCGACGACCTTCCTCAACATCGGGCCGGCGTTCGGCGCGGCCGGTCCGTACGGGACGTTCGCGACGTTCCCGATGAGCACGCGGGCCGTGATGGTCGTCCTGATGTGGATCGGACGGATCGAGATCATCCCCGTGCTCGTCCTGTTCACGAAGGCGTTCTGGACGTCATGACGGACGCGAGATCGGGAGTGAATGACCGCTCGTCGCCGGCCGGTCCGGCTATCGACGGCTTCTTTGCGCGCGGGAAGGCTACGACTGGTATCGGTATTATTAGGGGGCACCCGTGACGCGAACGACGGTCAACACGCGAGCGACACTGAGCTACACCGGGAGCGTCGTCAAATACCTCTCGGCGTCGATGAGCGTCCCGCTCGTCGTGGCGCTGATCTACGGGGAGGACGCGGTCGCGTTCGCGGTCTCGCTGGCGCTCGGCGTCGCGATCGGCGCGGGCATGGAACGGCTCGACGACGAGCCGGATCTCGGACCGCGGGACGCGCTGGCGGTCGTCTCGCTCGCGTGGCTCATGGCCGCGGTCGTCGGCGCGATCCCGTACGTCATCGCCGGATACGGAACCGCTTCGGCGCTCGGGCACCCCGTGAACGCGCTGTTCGAGTCGATGAGCGGATTCACCACGACCGGCGCGACGGCGACCGCGGAGATCAGCTTCGAGCGGCACTCGCACGCCGTGTTGATGTGGCGGCAGCTCACGCAGTGGCTCGGCGGGATGGGGATCATCGTGCTGATGGTCGCGATCCTCCCGCAGCTGGCGGTCAACGGCGCGGAGCTGATGAAATCGGAGGCGCCTGGGCCGGGGCTCCAGAAGCTCACGCCGCGGATCGCCGAGACGGCGCGGGCGCTCTGGCTGATCTACGCCGGATTCACGGCCGCGCTGATCGCGATCCTGTTCGGACTCGGGCTCACGCCGCTCGCGCCGAACATGGACCTGTACAACGCGATCGCGCACGGCTTCTCGACGCTCCCGACCGGCGGCTTCTCGCCGCAGGCGGAGAGCATCGCGGCGTTCTCGCCCGTGGTCCAGTGGGTGTTCGTCCCCTTCATGGTGATCGCCGGAGTGAACTTCGCGCTGTTCTGGTTCGTGCTCCGCGACGACCCGACGCGGATGTTCGAGAACACCGAGTTCCGCATGTACCTCGGGCTGGTGACCGGGTTCGCGGCGGTGCTCGCGGTCGGTCTGTTTTACGGCGGGGCCCCCGCGACCGAGATCGGCGGGATCACCGAGGGCGTCACGGAGAACGCGCTCAGACAGGGGGTCTTTCAGATCGCCTCGCTGCTGAACTCGACCGGGTTCGCGACCGCGGACTTCGCGCAGTGGGACACCCACACGCAGTTCCTCCTGCTGTTCGCGATGTTTCTCGGCGGCTCGGCGGGTTCGACCGGCGGCGGGATCAAGATCATCCGGTGGCTCATCCTGTTGAAGACGCTTCGCCGGGAGCTGTACACGACGGCGAACCCCGACGTCGTCCGACCGGTACGGCTCGGCGGCGAGGTCGTCGACGAAGACGTGATCCGCGGTATCTTGGTGTTCACGCTGCTGTACTTTCTGCTGTTCGCGCTCGCGGCCGTGTTCATCGAGATCGACACGGCGCGGGTCGGAGAAGCGCTCACCGGGACGGAGGCGTTCGCGGCCTCGCTGGCGACGATCGGGAACATCGGGCCGGGGCTCGGGCCGCTCGGCCCCTTCGGGAGCTACGAGTTCCTGCCGAACACGACGAAGCTGTTGATGATCGGGCTGATGTGGATCGGTCGGCTGGAGATCGTCCCCGTGCTCGCGCTGTTCGTCGCCGGAATCGACGAGCGCTGACTGTCCGCGTTCGAGAACACCAGCGACGCGCTCTAACCGCGGGAGACGTGACTTGGACTCATCTAACGGCTCGGCGTCTGAGAGCGTATCTTCTTAACTGGCGAGGCTATGAGTGTTGGTATGACGAGCACTAACCAACCGGAGGAACGGGACCTGCTCGACCACGTTCTCCTGCCGGTCGCCCACGAGGAGGACGCGCTGGCGACGGCGCGCGCGCTCGAACCCTATCGACCGGAGCGCGTGACCGCCCTCCACGTCGTCGAGAAGGGCGGCGGCACTCCCGACAAGTCGCCGGTCGAACAGTCCGAGGAGCTCGCGGCCGAGTCGTACGCCGCGGTCCGAACGGTGTTCCCCGACGCCGACGACCACACCGCGTACGCCCGCGACGTCGTGGAAGCCATCTTCGACGCCGTCGACGAGGTCGGCGCGAGCGCCATCGCCTACCGCTCGCGGGACGGCAACCGCCTGCTGCAGTTCCTCTCCGGCGACCTCTCGCTCAAGCTCGTGACGAAGTCGCACGTACCCGTAATCGCGCTCCCGCGCGAGGGATCGACCGAATGAGCGACGAGGAGCTGGCAAAGGACCTCGGCCCCCTCGCCGCGCTCACGATCGGGATCGGGACGATGATCGGGGCCGGGATCTTCGTCCTCCCCGGTACCGCGGTCGCGCGGGCCGGGCCGCTCGCGGCGGCCACGTTCGTCCTCGGCGGCGTCATCGCCCTGTTCACGGCGCTGTCCGCCTCCGAGCTCGGGACGGCGATGCCGAAGTCCGGCGGCGCGTACTTCTACGTCAACCGGGCGCTCGGACCCATGTTCGGCTCCGTCGCCGGGTGGGCGAACTGGCTGGGGCTCGCGTTCGCCTCCGCGTTCTACATGTACGGCTTCGGCGAGTACGTCAACGCGCTCGTCGGACTCGGAGCGGTCGGGCTCGGTCCGGTGACGTTAGAGGCCGCACAGGTGATCGGGCTCGCCGGCGCGCTGCTTTTCATCGCGGTCAACTACTTCGGCGCGAAGGAGACGGGCGGGCTCCAGATCGTCATCGTCATGTCGCTACTGGGTATCCTCGCCGTCTTCACCGTCGTCGGCCTGCTGAACGCCGATATGGAGTCGCTGCGGCCGATCGCGCCGCCGGGGACGACGAGCCAGGTGCTCCCGGTGACGGGAATCATCTTCGTCTCGTACCTGGGATTCGTCCAGATCACTTCGGTCGCCGAGGAGATCAAGAACCCCGGGCGGAACCTCCCGCTCGCGGTGCTCGGCTCCGTCGTGATCGTCACGGTCGTCTACGCGCTGTTCCTGGTCGTGCTGCTCGCGGCCGTGCCGAACGAGCTCGTCGCGAACAACGAGACCGCGGTGGTCGACGCCGCCCGTCTCCTGTTCGGTCAGTACGAGGTGTTCGGCTTCTCGCTCGGCGCCGTCGGCGCCGGGATGCTGCTGATCGGCGGGCTGCTCGCGACCGCGTCGTCGGCGAACGCGTCGATCCTCTCGTCGTCGCGGATCAACTTCGCGATGGGCCGCGAGAAGATCGTCACCCCGAAGCTCAACGAGATCCACGATCGCTTCGGCACCCCGTACAAGTCGATCGCGCTCACCGGCGCGCTCATCCTCGTGTTCCTCGTCGCCGGGGGCGTGGAGTCGCTGTCGACGATGGGCTCCGTCCTCCACCTCATCGTCTACGGCCTGCTCAACATCGCGCTCATCGTGATGCGCGAGTCGGGGGTCGAGGGGTACGACCCCGACTTCGAGGTCCCCTTCTACCCGTTCGTCCCGATCATCGGAACGCTGTCGTCGTTCGCGCTGATCGTCTACATCGAGCCGACGATCATCCTGATCTCGTTCGGCCTCGTCGCCTTCGCCCTGCTCTGGTACCTGCTGTACGCCCGCCGGAAGGTGGAGGCGCGCGGCGTGTTGGGGGCGTGGATCCTCGACCGCTCCGACGAGCTGCCGAAGGCCGCCGTGTCGGCGGCCACGTCAGTCCAGCCGAGCGGCGACGACTACCGCGTGATGGTGCCGCTCGCGAACCCCGCGACGGAGGAGCACCTGATCACGCTCGCGTCGGCCATCGCCAAGCAGCGGGACGGGACGGTCGTCGCGGTCAACATCGCGAACGTCCCCGACCAGACGTCGCTTGAGGCCGCCCGCGACCGCGGCGCCCACGAGGCGGCGCACGACCTGCTGGACAAGGCCCGCGACGACGCCGAGACGTTCGGCGTCGACGTGGAGACGCACGTCGTGCTCTCGCACCGCGTGTTCGAGGAGGTGTTCGACGCCGCCCGGACCTACGGCGCCGACATCACGGTGATGGGGTGGGGCGAGGACTCTCACGGATCACCGGGGCGCGCGGAGACGGCGGTCGACGAGCTCGCCCACTCGCTCCCGTCCGACTTCCTCGTGTTCCGCGACCGCGGGTTCGACCCCTCGCGGATCCTCGTGCCGACCGCCGGCGGCCCGGCCTCGGACCTCTCCGGGGCGGTCGCCAAGATGCTCCAGACGGAGTTCGACGGCGAGGTCACCCTGCTGCACGTCGCCGACGACGAGGCGGCCGGCCGGCGGTTCCTCATGGGGTGGGCCGCCGAGCACGACCTCGCGGACGCGACGCTCCGCGTCGAGAGCGGCGACATCGAGGAATCCATCGAGCGCGAAGCACGGGACGCGACGATGCTGATCATCGGCGCGACCCAGAAAGGGCTGCTCTCG
The DNA here is from genome assembly GCF_003721435.2 of Halorubrum sp. CBA1229. Classification (NCBI taxonomy): domain Archaea; kingdom Methanobacteriati; phylum Methanobacteriota; class Halobacteria; order Halobacteriales; family Haloferacaceae; genus Halorubrum; species Halorubrum sp. CBA1229. The sequence goes on from NZ_CP054585.1 coordinate 13,686, forward strand.
CGACTCGTGAGCGGCTCGCTCGTGTTACAGGTTCTCGAGGACGTCGAGTGCTCGGTACTGCTCGCCGAGAAGCGCGACGAGCGGGGGCTCCGAGCGCGGCTGTTCGGAAGCGGCGCCCGGGAGAACGCCCCGGGCGACGTCGACGCCCCCGAGGCGGACGACGCCACCGCCGAGGCGCGAGGCGACGGCGGGGTCGGGCGGGCGGAAGCGGACGAGCAGACGGCGGAATAGGGAACGAAGAGATGAACGAACCGAACGAGCGAGCGAACGGACGGCCACCGAGGAGATAGGGACCGTGTTCGAGACGACGAACGGGTCCGGAGACGAGGGCCCGACGGTCATGGTCGCGGTGTCGAACCCGCGCACGGAGAGCGCGCTCGTCACGCTCGCGGGCGCGATCGCCCGGCACGAGGGCGGTCGCGTGCTCGCGACGCACGTCGTCACGGTCCCGGACCAGACGTCGCTGGAGAAGGCCGCCGAGAACCGCACCGGTCTCGACGAGTCCTCCGAGGAGCTGCTGGCCGCCGCGGCCGCCGACGCCGAGGCGTTCGACGTGCCGATCGAGACGAAGACGATCCTCTCGCACCGCGGGATCGAGGAGGTGTTCGACGCCGCGCGGACGAACGACGCCGACACCGTCGTGATGGGCTACGGCGGGACCCGGTTCGCCGGCGGGCGCGTCGAGGGGTCGCTGGACGAGGTCGCTCGCGACCTCCCGTGCGACTTCCTCGTCTTGGACGGCCGCCGGCTGGATCCATCCGACGTGCTCGTGCCGACCGCCGGCGGCCCCTCCTCCGACCTCTCCGCGGAGGTCGCGGCGGCCCTCCGGAACGTTTCCGACGCTGACCTCACGTTGCTGCACGTCGTCGAGCCGGGGGACGAGGCGGCCGGCCGGGAGTTCCTCGCCGACTGGGCGGCCGGACACGACCTCGGCGACGCGGAACTGCGCGTCGAGACGGGCGACGTCGAGGAGACGCTCGGTCGCGTCGGCGAGGAGTACGACCTCGTGATCGTCGGCGCGACCGAGCGCGGGCTCCTCTCGCGTATCGTTCGGGGGTCGCTGGCATACGAGGCGATCGAAACCCTCGACACGCCGGTGTTGCTCGCGGAGCGCCCCTCGTCTCGGTCGCTTCGTGAACGGTTGTTCGGTCGGCGCTGAGACCGGACGACGGCCGTTTATTTCTCGGTCCGCACCGACCCCATGAACGACCAGTGCGCCTTCCGGCTCCCGTCGGGCTGGAGCTCCTCCGTGACGTGGTAGAGGTAGGGGCCGTGCGGACAGTCGTCGCAGCCCTCCGCACAGGAGTACTCCTTCACGACCTCGGTGTAGCCGTCGTGTTCGGTGACCCGCAGGATGTCGTCGCCGGCCGCCGCGTCGACCGGGAGCTCCGTCTCCTCGTGGTAGTGCAGCAGCTCCTGCGCGTGGACGATCGCCTTCCGGAGCTCCTCCGGCGTGCAGTCGGTCAGCTGCTCGACGAGCTTCGGCGGTAATCCTTCGGGCGGGGTCGGCCGTTGCGAGCCGTCGGTCATGGGCGGATATCGATTCCGAACCCACATAACAGTCGGTGCGGCTTCTGGGCGGGGGCGAATCCGCCGGCCGCCTTTTAAAATATAATGAATATTTATACGAGTCCGGCGGGTAGCGGTCGGCATGTACGACGACGAGGAGCTCTCCGAGATCCGCGAGGCCCACGCCGAGTGGGAGGCGGAGACGCTCGACCCGACCCTCGACCGACGCGGCGAGCGCCGCGACCGGTTCGCCACGGTGTCGAACCACGAGGTCGATCGCCTGTATACCCCCGCCGACGTGGCCGACCTCGACTACGGCGAGGACCTCGGCTTCCCCGGCGAGGAGCCGTACACGCGCGGCGTCTACCCGACGATGTACCGCGGACGGACGTGGACGATGCGGCAGTTCGCCGGCTTCGGCACCGCCGAGGAGACGAACGAGCGGTTCCACTACCTCATCGACGAGGGGCAGACCGGGCTCTCGACCGCCTTCGACATGCCGTCGCTGATGGGGCTCGACTCCGACGACCCCATGTCGCTCGGCGAGGTCGGCAAGGAGGGCGTCGCCGTCGACACGCTCCGCGACATGGAGGTGCTGTTCGACGGCATCGACGTGAGCGAGGTGTCCACCTCCTTCACGATCAACCCGAGCGCGCCCGTGATCTACGCGATGTACGTCGCCATCGCGGATCAGCAGGGCGTGCCGCGCGAGGAGCTCCGGGGCACCCTCCAGAACGACATGCTCAAGGAGTTCATCGCGCAGAAGGAGTGGGTGATCCCCCCGGAGCCCTCGCTCGACCTCGTCACCGACACGATCGAGTTTGCGGTCGACGAAACCCCCAAATTCAAGCCCATCTCGGTATCGGGGTACCACATCCGCGAGGCGGGCTCGACCGCGGTCCAGGAGCTCGCGTTCACGCTCGCCGACGGGTTCGCGTACGTCGAGGCGTGTCTCGACCGCGGGCTCGACGTCGACGAGTTCGCCCCGCAGCTCTCCTTCTTCTTCAACTCGCACAACTCGATCTTCGAGGAGGTGGCGAAGTTCCGCGCCGCCCGCCGGATCTACGCGCGGGTGATGGACGAGTGGTACGACGCCGAGGCCGACGCCTCGAAGCAACTGAAGTTCCACACCCAGACCGCGGGCCAGTCGCTGACGGCCCAGCAGCCCTTAAATAACGTCGTCCGCGTCACGCTCCAGGCGCTGGCGGGCGTGCTCGGCGGCACCCAGAGCCTCCACACCAACTCCTTCGACGAGGCGCTGGCGCTCCCCTCCGAGCAGGCCGTCCGGGTCGCGCTCCGCACCCAGCAGATCATCGCCGAGGAGTCGGGCGCGGCCGACATCGTCGACCCGCTCGGCGGCTCCTTCGCGGTCGAGGCGCTCACGGACGAGGTGGAGGCGGAGGCGACGGCGTACATCGAGGAGATCCGGGAGATGGGCGACGGATCGGTCCGGGACGGCGTGCTCCGCGGGATCGAGCAGGGGTACTTCCACCGCGAGATCCAGCAGGCGTCCTACGAGTACCAAGAGCGGGTCGATTCGGGGGAGGAGACCGTCGTCGGCGTCAACGCCTACCAGGTCGAGGCGGACACGGAGCCCGATCTGCTCCACATCGACGAGACGACCCGGGAGCGCCAGCTCGACCGGCTGGAGTCGGTGAAGGCGGAGCGCGACGACGATGCGGTCGAGGCGGCCCTCGACGACCTGCGCGACGCGGTCGACGCCGGCGGGAACGTGATGCCCGCGATCGTCGCGGCGGTGAAGGCGTACGCGACGATGGGCGAGATCATGGACGTGTTCGAGGCGGAACACGGGACGTACCGCGAACGGATCGGCGTGGCCTGAGCGAGGCGTATAAAAACCCGGGGACGACGTAACGGACGGACCGCCCGCGCGTTACGCCGGATCGACCGGCCGGGCGGACTCCGCGCACCACGCGTTGCCCCGGCGGCCGGCCCGCCGGAGATCGAGCTCGACGACCGACCCGGCGTCGAGCGCCGACAGCTCGTCTTCCACGTCGGGATCGTCGTACTCGACGACGTACAGCGTCCCGTTGCGTGGGTATTCACGGAGCGTGATCGCCCCGTGGTCGTTGCACGCGTCGACGATCGTGTACTTGCCAGTGCGGTCCATCCCGTGTGGCGCTACGAAGTGGCCCATGTTAACGTTTGTGCGTCCTGGTGTCGGGGTCGCACACGGCGCCGCGAACGGTCCACTTTAATCGGCGCGCCGCCTCGCTCGGGTATGACGGAGACGGAGGTCCCCGAGGACCACCCGCGGTACGCCTCGCTCGTGACGCGCCACCGGATCGAGGCGGGCGTCGAGAAGGGGATCACCTCGAGGCAGGGGCTCATCGCGCAGGGGCGCGCCGAGGCCTTCGACTACCTCCTCGGCGAGCGGACGCTCCCGAGCGCGGACCGCGCCGCGCGCGCCGCGGCCGCGACGCTGCTCGCGGCCGATCACCCGGTGATCTCGGTGAACGGCAACGTCGCCGCGCTCGCCCCCGCGGAGACGGTCGAGCTCGCCGACACGGTCGACGCCGACCTAGAGGTGAACCTCTTCAACCACACCGACGAGCGCGTCCGGCGCATCGCCGACCACCTCCGCGAGCACGGCGCCGACGAGGTGAAGGGGCTGACCGGCGACGGCGAGATCCCCGGGCTGTCGCACGCCCGCGGCGTCGTCGACGCCGACGGGATCGAGGCGGCGGACGTCGTCGTCGTCCCGCTCGAGGACGGCGACCGCGCCGCGGCGCTCGACGCGATGGGGAAGACGGAGGTCGTGATCGACCTCAACCCGGGGAGCCGGTCGCCGCAGACGGCGGACGTGCCGATCATCGACAACCTGATCCGCGCGGTCCCGAACGTCACGGCCCACGCGCGGGACCTCGCCGACGCCTCGGAGGAGGAACTGCGGGAGATAGCGGCGGAGTTCGACGCGGACGAGGCGCTCGCGGCCGCGGAGACCGCGATCCGTGAGGGATCGTTCGCGACGCCGGACGAGTCGTGAACGCTGTATCCCCTCCCTACTCACTCGCTTCGCTCGTTCGTTGAGGAAGGGGCCTTAGCGCCTCAATTCAGGTAACCGGCGAGCCGCGATCGGTCGGGTCGCGCTCGATCGGGTCGCAATCGACCGTGTCGCAATCGGCCAAGTCGCAATCGGCCGGGTCGTCACCGCGACCGGGCTCCGGGAGTTGTTGGGAATACGACGGATAGCGTCCCGCTACGCCGGAACTGCAAAGTCACCGCGCGACCTAGCGCGACCATGGAACTCGACGAGACGGACCGCGCGATCCTCAGGATCCTCCAAGAGGACGCCCGGACGCCGTTCTCGGAGGTCGCGCGCCGAATCGACATGTCGAGCGCGACCGTCCACGACCGGGTGGGGCGGATGGAGGAGGCTGGCGTCATCCAGGGGTACCACGCCGAGGTCGACCCCAAGGCGGTCGGGTACGGCGTCAGCGCGTTCGTCGGGCTCCGCGTGGAGCAGGGGCGCGAGGAGGACGCGCTCGAACGGCTCCGCGACATCGAGGGCGTCAGCGAGATCCACCTGACGACCGGGGAGTGGGACGTAATCCTCCGCGTCGTCGCCGCGGACACCGACAGCCTCCGCGATCTGATGTTCGAGCGGATCGCGGAGATGGACGGCTTCTCCCGGTCCCAGACGATGATCATCCTCGGCACCGACTTCGAGGCCGACGGCCCGCCGATCTGAGGGGCGGCCGGGCCGCGGGGCGGGTCCGAGCCGCGGGGCGAGTCCGGACCGGAACGCTCAACTCGGGAACGGTCCGAACGGGAATTATGAGCACACCGGTCGCCGAACGGGTCGGGCAGTCACCGGAGCGGGCGTGGGCCGCTGTCGTCGGCGGGATCGCGCTCCTCCTCGCGATCGGGTCGGCCGTCTTCCCGCGAGCCGTGTACGACCGGTTCGTCTGGCAGTACTTCTGGGGACCCGTCGTCGCCGACGGTCGGGGCGCGCAGTGCGCCGTCCGAGACGCCGGCGGCACGGAGCTGCTCGGGAGTTCGTCGGCGTGTCAGGCGGCCGTCGGCGCGGGCGAGGTCGTCGCGTTCCCGGGGTACACCACCGTCTCGACGGTGAGCTACGTGGTCGTCCTGCTGGGGATGCTGATCGGCGTCGTCTTCCTGCTCCGCCGGCTGGATATCGGCGACGAGCTCCGGTTCTTCTACGCGCTGTTCCCGTTCATGCTGCTCGGCGGCGCGCTCCGCACCGTCGAGGACTCGGGGGTCGCCGCGCTCCGCGCCGGCACGGAGCCGCTGATCCCCTTCCCCGCGAGCGCGCTGCTTATCAGCCCGTTCATCTACTTCACCGCGTTCGGGTTCACGCTCGCGTGCGTCCTCGCCGCGTACGGGCTGGCGAACCGCGGGATCGTCGACGACTACGCCAGACCGCTGTTCGCGATGGGAGCGCTCGCGCTCGCGGCGTCGCTCGCCTACCTCTCGTACCTCGCCGCCGCGACCGACTACGTCGAGTTCTACCCGCAGGTGCTCGCGTTGACGCTGGTCATCGCGACCGTCGCGGCCGCGGTCACGTGGAAGGTCGCGACCGCGTACGAGCCGACGATCCGACAGGGGACCGGCGTCGCGGGGATCATCATCATCTGGGGGCACGCGATCGACGGCGTCGCCAACGTGATCGGGCTCAACTGGATGCCGGCGCTGACGGGGACGGCGAACCTCGTCCCGAAACACGTCGTCAACGCGCTGATCGTGAACTGGACCGGCCGGCTCCTCCCGGACTCGATCCTCGCCGTCACCGGCGACGCGTGGCCGTTCCTGCTCGTGAAGCTCGTGGCCGCGACGTTCGTCGTCTGGGTGTTCAACGGCGAGATGTTCGAGGAGTCGCCGCGCTACACGCTGATGCTCCTGATCACGGTGCTCGCGGTCGGGCTCGGTCCGGGCACGCGTGACATGCTGCGCGCGACGTTCGGTATTTAAATAGAACGCGCTGCGCACCGCCTCACGCCACCTTCGTCGACACCGCGATGCCGGAGCCGACCGGGAGGATCGCCGTCTCGACCGCGTCGTCGGAGCGGACGGCACCGACGTACTCGCCGATCCCCCGAGTCTCGCCGTCGCGCTCGGGGTCGGGCAGCGGCGCTCCCTCCTCGAAGTGCGCGACGAGGTCCGCGAAGTCGATCGGGCCGCGCGTGATGTTGTCGGCCACGATCACCCCGCCGGTCCGGACCTTGGGGAGGACGGTCCGGTAGGCCTCCGCGTAGCGGCTCTTCTGGTGGTCGATGAGGGCGATATCGAAGGGACCGTCGTAGCGCTCGATCGTCTCCATCGCGTCGCCGACCTCGAACGTCACGCGGTCGGCGTAGCCGCCGTCTGCGGCGAACCGGACGCCGCGCTCGGCCTCGTCCGCGTCGAACTCCGTGCAGATCACCGCCTCGGCGCCGCCGCGCAGGAACCACGTCGCGGAGTAGCCGAAGCCGGACCCGAACTCGAAGACGCGCCGGGCGTCGGTCAGCCGGGCGAGCAGCCGGAGCACCGACCCCGCCTCCGGCCCGATGATGGGGAATCCCCAGTCGTCGGCCAGCTCGGCCATCGCCGCCTGCGTCGCGGTGTGTTCTGGCGCCGTCGCGGCGAGGAAGCGCTCGGCCGGGTCGGAGAGGACGTCCATGCGTACGAATTGACCGGACGCCACTTGAAACCGGTCGCCGGCGACCACGCGAGGCGGCCGAGACCACGCCATTCCCGAAAAGGGTTAAGTCACGGTCGAACGACTGATTCAGTAATGTACGATCCCGAGGAACTGGCCGAGATACGGGAGGCCAAGGAGTCGTGGGAGGCGGGGACCTACGGCGAGACGGTCGACCGGTTCGGGGAGCGCAAAGACACGTTCACCACCGACACGGGCGGTCAGGAGGTCGATCCGCTGTACACGCCGGCCGATATCCCGGACCACGACTACCGCGAGGATCTGGGGAACCCGGGCGAGGAGCCGTACACGCGCGGCGTCTACTCGACGATGCACCGCGGGCGGCTCTGGACGATGCGCCAGTACGCGGGGATGGGCACCGCCGCGGAGACGAACGAGCGGTTCAACTACCTCATCGACGAGGGCTCGTCGGGGCTCTCGATGGCGTTCGACCTGCCGACGCAGATGGGGTACGACTCCGACGCCGCGATGGCCGAGGGGGAGGTGGGGCGCTCGGGCGTCGCCATCGACACCCTCGACGACTTCGAGACCGTCTTCGACGGGATCCCCTTAGACGAGGTGTCGACGTCGATGACGATCAACGCGCCCGCCGCCGTCCTCCTCGCGATGTACGTCGCGATGGGCGACGAGCAGGGCGTCCCGCGCGAACAGCTCCGCGGGACCATCCAGAACGACATCATGAAGGAGTACATCGCGCGGAACCTCTACATCTACCCGCCGAAGCAGTCGATGCGGCTGATCACGGACATCTTCGACTTCTGCGCCGACGAGGTCCCCAACTTCAACACGATCTCCATCTCCGGCTACCACATCCGCGAGGCCGGCTCGACCGCCGCCCAAGAGGTCGCGTTCACTCTCGGGGACGGGATCCAGTACGTGCAGGCCGCGATCGACGCCGGTCTCGACGTCGACGAGTTCGCCCCGCAGCTCTCCTTCTTCTTCAACGCCCACAACAACGTCTTCGAGGAGGCCGCCAAGTTCCGCGCCGCGCGCCGGATGTGGGCGCAGATCATGGAGGAGCGGTTCGACGCGGAAGACCCCAAGTCGAAGCAGCTCAAGTTCCACACCCAGACCGGCGGCTCCACCCTCACCGCCCAGCAGATCGAGAACAACGTCGTCCGGGTCGCGTATCAGGCGCTCGCGGCGGTGCTCGGCGGCACCCAGAGCCTCCACACCAACGGGAAAGACGAGGCGCTCGCGCTCCCCACCGAGAAGTCGGTCCGCACCGCGCTGCGCACTCAGCAGATCCTCGCCCACGAGTCGGGCGCGGCCGACACGATCGATCCGCTCGCCGGGTCGTACTACGTGGAGAACCTCACCGACGGGATCGAGGAGGAGGCGTTCGAAATTCTGGAGGAGGTCGACCGCCGCGGGGGGATGTTGGAGGCGGTCGAGAGCCAGTGGGTCCAGCGGCAGATCCAGGACGTCGCCTTCGAGCGCCAGCGGGAGATCGAGGAGGGCGAACGCGTCATCGTCGGCGTCAACGAGTTCGAGGTCGACGAGGAGCCGGAGATGGACCTCGAAGAGGTCGACCCCGAGCAGGAGCAGAACCAGCGCGAGCGGTTACAGGCGGTGAAGGCCGACCGCGACGACGACGCGGTCGAGGACGCGCTCGGGGCGCTGCGCGAGGCCGCGCGGGGCTCCGAGAACGTGATGCCGCACATCGTCGACGCCGTGAAGGCGTACGCGACGGTCCAGGAGGTCTCGGACGTGCTCCGCGACGAGTTCGGGGAGTACAAGCCGGGGCGGTGAGGCGACCGGCCCGCGAGGGCGTCGGTCGACGACGGCGACGGTGGCGTCCGGCTTCGCGACGCGCTCAGTTCGCGCCGCGGACGACGTGGCCGTACTTCAGCAGCGCGACGAACACCGCGCCGCCGAAGGCGTTGCCGATCGTCGCCAGCACGAGGAACCCGGCGTAGTCGGACAGCGAGATGGCGTCCGAGACGATCAGCCCGAACAGCACCTCGACGTTGCCCGCGATCGAGTGCGGGAGGTGAAGGAGCCCGATCGTGCCGGCGACGATCAGCACGAGGAGGATTCGGGCGGTCGTGTCCTGTGCCGCCGCCACGAGCCACGCCAGCAGCCCCATCAGCCACCCGGCGAAGACCCCGCCGACGAACAGCCACGGGAGGTCGTGGTCGACGAGCTTCAGGGCGATGGTCTCGAACGACTTGGGGTCGACCACGCCGAGCTCCGGCATCAACAGGGTCACGAGCAGGGTGAACAGCAGGCCGCCGACGAGGTTCCCGACGTACACCAGCCCCCAGAGCCGGCCCAACTGTTTGAACGACGCCTGTCCGTCGAGCACCGGGATCACGGCCAGCGTCGTGTGCTCGGTGAACAGCTCTGAACGGCCCAGGATGACGAACATGAACCCGATGGAGTAGACGCTCGCCAGCAGCAGCTCGGTCCCGAGGTCGCCGAAGCTCCCCGGCGAGAGCGTTAAGATCACCGCCATCATCAGCGGGCCGAAGCCGATGTCGAGCCCCGCCGACAGCCCGGAGAGCAGCAGTCCGGAGCGCTCCCGCTGCATCTCGTGGAGCGCGCTCTCGAGCAGCGAGCCGAGGATGTTCCGCGACGTCATCTGCTCCGTCGAGTCGGTCTGTGAGTCGCTCACTGGTGGAGTCGCCCGCCACTACTCGGGGCCAGTACCCAAGCCTTTGGATCCCGGCGGGCCCGGGGGGAATCGGAACCGGCTCGGTCGTTATAAGACAGCGGGGGCCGATCCGAGACGCATGCGATTCGATCACGTCGGTGTCGCGACGCGCGACGCCGCCGATCTCGCCGAGCTGTTCGACGGCCTGCTCGACGCACCGGTCGCCCACGACGAGACGTTCGACGGGATGGAGGTCGTCTTCCTCGAACTCGACGGCGGCGGTTACTTCGAGCTGTTAGAGCCCGACGACGGCGGCGCGATCGCCGACTACCTCGACCGGGAGGGATCGGGGATCCACCACGTCGCGCTCGCGACCGACGACCTCCCGGCGGCGCTGGACCGCGCCCGCGACCTCGGTGTCGATCTCATCGACGAGGAGCCGCGCCCCGGCGCGTGGGGCCACGAGGTCGCCTTCTGCCACCCGCGCTCGACGGGCGGGGTGCTCGTGGAGTTCGTCGAGCACTGAGGGCGGCGAGTCGCGCTCCGCGGTCGCGGGTCGCTCGTCCGACCCGACAGCCCGTGGCTCAGTCCTCTTCCGCGGCCGCGGGGTCGTGCGTCTCGTACCAGCCGAGGATCTTCTCTAGCCGGTGGATCGCCCGGTCCGGGTCGCCGATGTCGTGGTGCTCGTCCGGGTAGACGACGAGCTCGGCGTCGACGCCCTGCTTCCGGGCCGCGACGTACAGCTGCTCGGACTGCGAGGGCGGGCACCGCCAGTCCTCCCCGCCGGCCATCACGAGCAGCGGCGTCTCGATGTTCCCGGCGTCGAGGACGGCCGTCGAGGCGTCGTACGCCTCCGGGTTCTCCCACGGGAGGCCGTACTCCGCCTCGAACCACGTGTGCGTGTCGTCGGTGCCGAACGCCGACCGGAGGTCGTAGATGCCGTGTTCCGGCGCGGCGGCCGCGAAGAGGTCGGGCTCCCGCGTGACGAGGAACCCCTGCGCGATCCCCCCGTACGAGAAGCCGTGCCCGAACACGCGGTCGGGGTCGACCCAGCCGCGGTCGACGAGCGACGCGACGCCCGCGGCGATATCGTCGACCTCGGCGGTCCCCCACGCGCCGGTCAGCTGGGCGGTGAACTCCCGGCCGCGGGAGGTGCCGCCCCGGTAGTTCGGACGGAAGACGAGGTACCCGCGGCTCGTTAACGCGGCGTGCGCGAAGCTGAACACGGGCTCGTCGTACGACATCGGCCCGCCGTGGATCGCCACCACGAGCGGGTGGTCGCCGTCGGCCGGGTCGGCGTCCGGGTCGTGGTAGACGACGCCGTCGAGCGTCCAACCGTCCGACTCCCACTCGACGCGTGTCGCCTCCGGTACCGAGAACTCCTCGATCAGGGAGTCGTTGACGGCCGTGAGCCGGCGGAGCGAGTTCGCTTCCGTCTCCGAGCCGAGGTCGGCGACGTCGACCGCGTACAGGTCGGTCCCGTCGGTCGGGTCCGAGAGCACCGCCACCGCCGTCGAGCCGTCCGCGGCGACGTCGAAGCCGGCCAGCGCGCGGTCGCGCCCCTGCGCCGCGAACACGCGCTCGGCGGTCCCGTCGGTCTCCACCCGGACGAGCCGCGTGTGGCTCTCGTCGGCGATCGGGACGTAGATCGCTCCGTCGACCCAGACCGGCTCGCCACCGCGCGCGACCGTCCGGTCGAGGTCGGCCGTGAGGGAGGCGACGCCGTCGCCCGCCTCGCCCTCGTCTCTCTTACCGTCGTCCCTCCCGCCGCCGACGAGGTACACCTCGGCCGGCGCGGGCGGGTCGTCCGGGTCGCCCGCGACGGACGCCAGCTCGTCGCGTCCCGGGCGCCACGTCGGGACGCCGTGAGAGAGCTCGCCGCCGGTGAGCCGCTCGGCGTCGCCGCCCGCGGGCGACACCGCGTACACGTCGCGGACGGTGGTGTCGTCGGGCCGGTCGAGCCGGCAGGAGGTGAACGCGATCCGGTCGCCCTCGCCCCAGTGGGGGTCCATCCCGGCGATGTCCTGGAAGGCGCCGCCGCCGTACGCGTCGTCGAGGCGTCGCGGGTCGCTCTCGGGGTCGTCGAGGTCGACGACGAAGAGGTACGGCGTCACGTCGTCGGTCCAGCCGACGCCGTTCACCTTGTGCTGGAGCCGGGTCGTCTCGATCGGACCGCCCTCCTCGCGCACCTGATCGAGGTAGTCGGACTCCTCGTCGGTCGGGTCGCGCGACTCGATCACCAGCCGGTCGCCACCGGGCGACCAGTCGAAGTCGGCGACGCCCTCGTCGCGCTCCGTGACCTGTCGGGCGTCGCCGCCCAACGCGAGGTCGAACAGCCACACCTGGGGCTTGGGCTCGTCGTCGCCGGCGGGCGCGTCCCCGTCCTCGGCGTCGTCGTCTCCCCCGTTCTCGTCGTCCGCCGCTTCCGCCTCATCCCCGTCGCCCTCCTCGTCTCGGTCCCGCCACCCGACGCGTCGCTCGACGTCGCGGTCGCGGGCGGCCACGAAGGCGAGGCGGTCGCCGTCGGGCCCCCACGCCGGCGCGGAGGCGCCGGGCGCGCTCGTCAGCCGGTGCGGCTCGCGGGAGTCGTCGGTCGGGACGACGAAGAGGGAGTCGACCGCCTCGTCGGCGGCCTGATCGTACTCGGTCGCGGTGAAGGCGACGCGGTCGCCGGACGGGGAGAGGGAGACCTCGCCGATCTGCGTCAGGTCGTAGTAGGCGTCGAGCGGCAGCGCTGACATGGGCGCACCGAACGGCGGCCGGAGGAAATACGTTCGGGCCGCGGAGGTCGGCCGGGCCACGGAAGTCGGGCCGACCGCGGCGGGCGGCGGAGTCCGCTCGCCCGTCGTTTTTAAGCGGCGGCGCGCTCCACCGGCGCACGTGTTCCGCGACCTCTCCCGCCCGATCGAGACGGGGATGCCGACCTACCCCGACGACCCCGAGGTGACGCTCGCGCCCGACGCGACCCACGAGGCCGACGGCTACGCGACGAGCGAGCTCCGGACCGGGACCCACGCCGGGACCCACGTCGACGCGCCCCGGCACACGCTCTCCGAGGGGGAGACGATCGACGAGATCGATCCGGGCCGGTTCGCGTTCGACGCCCGCCTCGTGGACCTCCGGCCGCTGGCGCCGCGGGAGGCGATCACGGCCGAGGCGCTGGCGGGGGCGGTCGGGGAGGGAGCGGGCGCGGCCGACGGCGACTCGGCGGAGGCCGACTCCACGGTCGACCTTCTCGTCTGCCGTACCGGCTGGGCCGCTCGCTGGGGGACCGAGCGCTACCGCGACCACCCGTACCTGACCGAGACCGCTGCGACGTGGTGTCGAGAGCGAGGCGTCGGCGTCGGGCTCGACGCGTTCGGGCCGGACCCGACGCCGGCCGCGGACGGGTCGCTTCCGACGGACGACTCACCCCCGACGAACGACGAGCCTGACGGCACGCCCGCTCACGACGCCCTTTTAAATGGCGGCCTGCCGATCGTCGAGAACCTCCGCGGGCTCGCCGGGCTGCCGGCGCGGTTCCGGCTGTACGCGTTCCCGCTCCGCCTGCGCGGCGGGGACGGGTCGCCGGTGCGGGCCGTCGCGGAGTGGGAGGAGTGATCGGGCGAACCGCGGCGGGGTCGCGGACGCTCCGCGCGCCCGATCGCCGGCCGGGAGACAGACCAAACCCGTTTTAAGCGTCGGCGACGAACCGCGACTCAAGGTCGATATCCATGGAGATGCCACGTCGTTTCAACACGTACTGTCCACACTGTGACTCGCACCACGAGCACGAAGTGGAGAAGGTTCGATCGGGTCGGGCGACCGGAATGAAGCGAGACGCGCGCCAGCGGCGCCGCGCGCTCGCGACCATCGGCAACGCCGGCGGGTACTCGAAGGTGCCCGGGGGCGACAAGCCGACGAAGAAGACCCACCTGAAGTACCGCTGCGGCGACTGCGGCAAGGCCCACATGCGCGAGGGATGGCGCGCCGGCCGACTCACCTTCCAGGAGTAAGCATGGCGGGAAGCTTCCACCGCGTCGCCTGCGGCGACTGCGAGAACGAACAGGTCGTCTTCGGCAAGGCCTCCTCCGTGGTGTCGTGCGCGGTCTGCGGCACGACGCTCGCGACCCCGACCGGCGGGGAGGCCGAGCTCCACGGCGAGATCGTCGAAACCGTTGAGGCGCGGTAACCGCCTCACCAACCCCGTATGAAGTACAGCGGCTGGCCCGAACCCGGCGAGCTGGTGGTCGGCGACGTCGACGAGATCGCCGACTTCGGCGTCTTCGTCGACCTCGACGAGTACGAGGACAAGCGCGGCCTCTGCCACATCAGCGAGGTCGCCTCCGGCTGGATCAAGAACGTCCGCGACCACGTCCGCGAGGGGCAGACGGTCGTCGCGAAGGTGCTCGAGGTCGACGAGTCCGCGAACCAGATCGACCTGTCGATCAAAGACGTCAACGAGCACCAGCGGAAGGACAAGATACAGGCCTGGAAGAACTCGCAGAAGGCCGACAACTGGATGCTCATCGCGCTGGGCGAGGACGTCGACGACGACCGGTACACCGAGGTCGCCAACGCGCTCCTCGCCGAGTACGACTCGCTGTACGACGCCTTCGAGGCGGCGGCGATAAGCGGCGACGAGGCCCTGGACGGGGTCGACGTCGACGACGACGCACGCGAGGCGATCGTCGAGGCCGCCCGCGACAACGTCTCGGTGCCGTACGTCGACGTGACCGGCTACGTCGACCTCGAGTCCGCGGCCCCCGACGGCGTCGACGACGTGAAGGCGGCGCTGGAGGCCGCCGAGGGCGACGGCGATATCCCGGACGGCGTCGACCTCGAGGTCGGCTACGTCGGCTCGCCCGAGTACCGGATCAAGGTCCGCGCGCCCGACTACAAGACGGCCGAGGACCAGCTGGAGACCGCCGCGGCCCGCGCCCGAAAGGCGATCGAGGACGCCGGCGGCGTCGGCGAGTTCCACCGCGAGCGCCGCGAGGACGACGAGTAGTCGCTCCGACCGACGACTCTTTGTATACCCGTGAAATCCGACATCCGCGTCTGCACGAACTGGGAGACGGCTCACGACCGCCCGGTGTACACGCTCGGCGACAGCTGTCCCGAGTGCGACGGCCCGACCGCGAACAGCGCGCCCGCGCCGTTCAGCCCCGAGGATCCCTACGGCGAGTACCGGCGGCGCGCGCGGCGCCGCGGGGCGTCCGAGTAACACCGGTTCCGCGCCGACGTCGAGTCCCGCCCACAACGCCGGAATAGCCACCCTCTTGTGACCGCCGCCCGGACGGATGCGACATGGACGACATCGAGATCGACGAGGTGGCGACGCCGGAGCTCGACGACCCGGTGCTCATCGAGGGGCTCCCGGGCGTCGGCCACGTGGGGAAGCTGGCGGCGGAACACCTCCTCGAGGAGTTCGACGGCGAGTTAGTCCGCCGCGTGTACACGACGGAGTTCCCGCCGCAGGTGAGCGTCGACGGCGACGGGGTCGCGGAGCTGACCTGCGCCGAGTTCCACGCCGTCGAGACCGACGGCGCCGACCTGCTCGTGTTGACCGGCGACCACCAGGCCGGCTCGAACGCGGGGCACTACACGCTCACGACCACGTTCCTCGATATCGCCGAGGAGTTCGGCGCGACGCGGGCGTACGCGCTCGGCGGGGTTCCCACCGGGGAGCTCGTCGAGGAGTACACCGTGCTCGGCGCGGTCTCCGACGCGGACCTCATCGACGGACTGACGGAGGCCGGCGTCGAGTTCCGCCCCGACGAGCCCGCCGGCGGCATCGTCGGCGTCTCCGGGCTGGTGCTCGGGCTCGGCGGGCGCCGCGGCTTCGACGCCGCCTGTCTGATGGGCGAGACGAGCGGCTACCTCGTCGACCCCAAGAGCGCCCGCGCGGTGCTGGAGGTGCTCGAAGCGGTCCTCGACTTCTCCGTCGACTACGAGAGCTTAGAGGACCGCGCCGAGGAGATGGAAGAGGTCGTCGGCAAGATCCGCGAGATGCAGGACGGCCCCGCGGTGCCGGACGACGACCTGCGGTACATCGGGTAGGAGCCGGTTCGGCCGATTTTTAAACGGGAACGACCGCGCGTTCCGGCAAGGCTAAATCGGACCCGAATAATCGTTCGTTTATGACCGACGCACGCGTCGCCGGAGTCGGGCTCACGCGCTTCGGGAGCCACGAGGACCGCGCGGGACGCGACCTCTTCGCGACGGCAGCGGAGCGCGCGTTCGAGGACGCCGGCGTCCCGCGAGGGGACGTCGAGGAACTGAACTACGGGAACTTCATGGGCGCGCTCGCCGAGCACCAGGGCCACCAGGCGCCGCTGATGGCCGAGGCCGCCGGCGTGCGCTGCCCCGCGACCCGGTACGAGTCGGCGTGCGCCTCCGCGGGCGTCGCGGTCCGCGAGGCCGTCCGGACCGTCGCCGCGGGCGACGCCGACGTCGTCCTCGCGGGCGGGATGGAGCGCATGACGAACCTGCCGACCGCCGAGGTGACGGAGGGGCTCGCGATGGCCGCCGACGACCTGTTCGAGGTGCGGTCGGGCGTCACGTTCCCCGGCGCGTACGCGCTGATGGCGACCGCCTACTTCGACGCGTACGGCGGGGAGCGCCGGGACCTGGCCCATATTGCGTCGAAGAACCACGCGAACGCGCTCCCGAACGAGTACGCCCAGTTCCGCCGGGAGGTGTCCGTCGACGAGGCGATGGACGCGCCGCCGGTCGCCGAGCCGCTCCACCTCTACGACGCCTGCCCGATCACCGACGGCGCGAGCGCGCTCGTGATCGTCTCCGCGGAGTACGCCGCGGAACACGACGTGGACGCCCCCGTCGCGGTGACGGGGACCGGACAGGGGACCGACCGAATGGCGCTCGGCGACCGCGAGTACCTCGCGCGCACGCCGGCCGCCGACGACGCCGCCGAGGCGGCCTACGCGGCCGCCGGCGTGGGACCGGACGACGTCGACGTCGCGGAGGTCCACGACTGCTTCACCATCGCCGAGGTGCTCGCCACGGAGTCGCTCGGGCTCTTCGAGGTCGGCGAGGGGATCGCCGCCGCGCGCGAGGGGGTCACGACCGCCGACGGCGACCTCCCGGTGAACCTCTCGGGCGGCCTGAAGGCGAAGGGGCACCCGGTCGGCGCGACCGGGGGCTCGCAGATCGCCGAGCTGACGCGGCTGCTCCGCGGCGACCATCCGAACAGCGAGCACGTCCCCGACGCCGACGTGGGCGTCGCGCACAACGCCGGCGGGACCGTCGCCAGCGCGGTCGTCCACGTGCTGGAGGTGGCGGAATGAGCGACGACGGCGCGGCGGAGAACGGTGGCGGCGCGGAGAGCGACGGCGGAGACGCGGACGCTACCGGGGCCGCGCCGACGCCGGTCACCGACGCCGACTACGACGAGTGGCTCGACGCGGTCGCGGCTGGCGAGGGCTACGCGCTCGTCTGTCCGGAGGGGCACGGGTCGCTCCCGCCGCGGCGGCGCTGCCCGGAGTGCGGGTCGACCCCGCTCTCGCGGGAACCCTTCGCCGAGACCGGCCGCGTGGAGACGTTCAGCGTCGTCCACGTCCCCTCGCCGCGGTTCGCGGACGACGCCCCGTACGTCACCGCCGTCGCCGACCTCGGCCCGGTCCGGACGAGCGGGGTCCTGCGCGGCGTCGACCCCGAGGGCGACGCGGTCGAGGTCGGGCTGTCGGTCGAGGTCGGCGTCGAGGAGCGGGCGACCGACGGGGAGCCGCTGGTGGTGTTCCGCCCGGTCGACGGCGAGTGAGGGCGCTCGGTCGCCCGTCCGGGGGACCGACGTTTCCGCTGCCCGACCAAATGGTTAAACGGCGGTCACCTGTAGTCGTGTCCAATGAGCGACCGGATCCGCGTCCTCCACGCCGACGACGACCCAGATCTCGCCGAAGTGACGAGATCGTTTCTCGAACGCGAGGACGAGCGGATCGACGTCGAAACCGTCCCGAACGCGACCGAGGGACTGGAGCGGATCGAGGCGGGCGGGTTCGACTGCGTCGTCTCCGATCACGACATGCCCGGACCGAACGGGATCGAGTTCTTACAGCGCGTCCGGGAGCGCGACCCTGACCTCCCCTTTATCCTGTACACCGGAAAGGGGTCGGAGACGGTCGCCAGCGAGGCGATCTCCGCCGGGGTGACGGATTACCTCCAGAAGGGCGGCGGCACCGAGCAGTACGAGATCCTCGCGAACCGGATCGCCGACGCCGTGATGAAGCGCCGCGCCGAGCGCGAGGCCGAGCGGACCCGGACCCACCTCCGCGCGATCACCGACAACTCGATGGACGCGATCGTCACCATCGACGAGGAGAGCACGGTCCAGTTCGCGAACCCCGCCGTGGAGCGGCTGTTCGGCTACGCGCCCGACGAGCTGGAGGGCGAGTCGCTGACGAAACTGATGCCCGACCGGAAGTCGGCGGAGCACACCGCGGCGCTCGAACGATACGTCTCCGGCGGCGACCCGAAGACGGACTGGTCGGCCGTCGAGTTCCCGGGCCGGCACCGCGACGGCCACGAGGTGCCCCTGTCGATCTCCTTCGGCGAGTTCGAGGAGGACGGCGAGCGCCGGTTCGTCGGGATCATCCGTGACGTGACGGAGCGCGAGCGGCATCGCGCGTTTCTCGAGCGCTCCAACGACATCGTCATGGCGCTCGACGCGGACGGGACGTTTCAGTACGTCAGCCCGTCCGCCGAGTCGCTGCTCGGCTTCGAGTCGGCGGAGCTCCTCGGCGAGAACGCGTTCGCGTACGTCCACCCGGACGACCGTGACCGGGTCCGCGAGGGGTTCCGGAAGTCGGTCACCGGCGACACGGAGAATCCGACGATCGAGCACCGGCTGGAGCGCGCCGACGGCGACTACTTGTGGGTGGAGTCGGTCGGCAGCAACAGGCTCGACGACCGCGGGATCGACGGGTACGTGATCAACACGCGGGACGTCTCCGACCGGAAGCGGCGCGAGGAGAAGCTGGCCCGCCTCCGCGAGTGGACGCAGGATCTCAACTACGCCCGGACGGTCGACGAGACGACGCAGCTGGCGGTCGACGCCGCGGCGGCGATCGTCGGAGGGGGGCTGAGCGGGGTCCACTTGGAGAACGAGGCGGGGGACGCGCTCGAACCGGCCGCGCTCGCCGAGTCCGTCCCGATGTTCTTCGACGAGCAGCCCTCGTACGACCGGGACGCGCCGCCGGGGTCGCGCGCGGCTCTCGTGTGGGAGGCGTACCGCGGCGGCGAGCCCATCGCCGTCGACCAGCTCTCGACTTGGGACCAGCTCGGCGAGGAGACGCCCGCGGAGAGCCTGGTACTCCACCCGATCGAGGGCCACGGGGTGTTCGTCATCTCCGCGTCGACGGCCAACGCGTTCACCGACACGGACGTCCTCATCGCCCAGATACTGGCGAACCACTTGGAGGCCGCCCTCGACCGCGTCGCCCGCGAGACCAGCCTCGAACGGCTCCACGACGCGACGCGGAGCCTGATCCGCGCGGACTCGCGGGAGGAGATCGCCGAGCAGATCGTCGACGCCGCGGCGGAGGTGCTCGGCTTCTCGATCACCACCGTCCGGCTCTACGACGAGGACGCCGGCGGGCTGGTCCCGGTCGCCGTCTCGGAGGCGGTCGAGGGGACGCTCCCCGAGCGACCGGTGTTCACGCCGGACAGCGGGAGCCTCAACTGGGCCGCCTACGAGGCGGGCGAGGTCCGGGTGTACGACGACATCGAGACCGTCGACGCCGTCGACAAGGGGACCGGACTCAGGAGCCTGCTGATCCTCCCGGCCGGCGAGTACGGAACGATATCGATCGGCGAGACCGAGCCGGGCGTGTTCGACGGGACCGACGAGTTCCTCGCGCGCATCCTCGCGACCGCCGCGGAGACGGCGTTCCAGTCCGAGGCGAAGACCGAGCGGCTCCACCGGCGGAGCGACGAGCTAGAGCGGCAGAACGACCGGTTAGAGGAGTTCGCCAGCGTCGTCTCGCACGACCTCCGCAACCCGCTCAACGTGGCGGAGGGACGGGTCGAGCTGGCCCGAGACGACTGCGACACGCCGCATCTCGACATCGCTGCCCGGGCCCACGAGCGGATGGAGACCCTGATCGACGACCTGCTCACGCTCGCCCGAGAGGGAGAGCGGGTGAACGAGACGCGTCCGGTCGAACTCGCGTCGGTCGTCGAGTCCTGCTGGCTGAACGTCGACACCGCGAACGCGACGCTCGCCGTCGAGAGCGACCTGACGCTGCAGGCCGACGAGAGCCGGCTGCAACAGCTGATGGAGAACCTGATACGCAACGCGATCGATCACGGCGGCAACGGCGTCAGCGTCGCGGTCGGCGATCTCGACGACGGCGAGGGGTTCTTCGTCGCGGACGACGGCCCCGGGATCGACCCCGACGAGCAGGCAGCCGTGTTCGACGCGGGCTACTCGACCTCGGAGGGGGGTACGGGGTTCGGACTGCGGATCGTCGAGCAGGTGGCGACCGCTCACGGCTGGGAGGTGCGGGTGACAAACGATCCCGACCTGGGGGGCGCCCGGTTCGAGGTGAGCGGCGTCGAGGTCGCGGAGCGAGCGGTCGAAGAGTGAGCGGCGGTCGCGACGCCGCGGTCTACTCCCGGACGAGCAGTTCGACCTCGTGGCCGTCCTGGTCCTTCGTGAACGCGTAGTTGTGGTCGCACGACTCGGGGTCGCGGTAGTCCGGCGCCTCGCGGGTCATCAGCTTCTCCCACGCCTCGTCGAGGTCGTCGACGCGGACGCAGAGGTGGCCCCAGCCGTCGCCCATCGTGTACTCGCGGCCGTCGTAGTTGTAGGTGAGCTCCAGCTTCATCGCCTCCTTCGGGGCGTCCTCGGGGGCCATGAAGTAGTTCGAGAACGTGTCCGCCTCCCAGCGGCCACTCGGCTGCTCCGTGTACTCGAACTTGCGGGTCCAGTAGCCGAGCGCCTCGTCGGCGTCCTCGACGCGGATCATCGTGTGGTCGATGCTCCACTTCTCGCCGTAGTCGCGCTTGACGATCTCGATCTCGTGGCCGTCGGGATCTTTCACGAACGCGTAGCGGTTCCCGCAGGACTCGGGGTCGCGGTAGTCCTCGACGCCCTCCGCCATCAGCTGGTCGTACGACTCCTGGAGGGCGTCCTCGGGGACGCGCACGGCGATGTGGCCCCACGCGTCGCCGATCTCGTACGTGTGGTCGCCGTGGTTGTAAGTGAGCTCCAAGAGCGCGCCGTCCTCGTGGACGTCCTCGGGGCCGAGGTAGACGTTGGTGAACGTGTCCGCCTCCCAGCGGCCCTTCTCCTCGTAGTCGAGGTGCGTCTGGTACCAGTCGAGGCTCTCCTCTAAGTCCTCGACGCGGATCATCGTGTGGTCGAAGGTTCCGTCCATACGCGAAACATCGGCCGCTCGCCTCAAAAGCGTACTGAAGGGGGCACGGGCGACCGAGAGCGCGTCTCGGCTTAAAAATAAAGAATGAGGTATTTATTTTATTTAATTCTTTGTAGGTGATTAGATATATCCGGCGGTTCGAGTGCCAACTGGCGAGCGTCACCGGTCGGCGGGGGCGCTCGGCCTCGAACCATGTCCGAACAGATAGATCCGCCGTCGGACGCTACCGACGGCACCGATTCGCCGCATCGCTCCGAACCGTTCGCATCGACGACGCCACCGCGTCGCTCCGGGATGCGATCGGACGGATCCGTAACCGAACCGAGCGAACAGAAGAGTCCGCCGGACGCGTCCCCGACGCCGACCGGGACGACCGGCGACGGGCGGCGCCTGCTCGCCGCCTTCGCGTGGGGGTCGCCGTTCACCGCGCTCGTCGCGGCCGTCGAGGCGTTCGTCGCGACCGTCCTGCTGGGCGTCCCCGTGACGGCCGCCCCGGCGGTCGTCGCACTCGTCGCCTTCGCCGTGTACAGCATCGATCACGTCGCCGACGCCGACGCCGACGCCGCGTCGACCCCGGACCGGGCGCTGCTCGCCCGGCGCTACGGGGACCAACTGATGGTCGCCGCCACGCTCGCCTACGGGCTGGCGGTCGCGATCGCGGTGACTGGCGGGCCGCGCGCGCTCGCGCTCACGCTGCTGCCCGGCGCCTTCTGGGTCGTCTACGCCTCCGACTGGGTGCCGGACCTCGGGCGGGCCATCGGTACGGTCCTCGCGAGCGCGACCCCGGACCGCCGAGGGCTCGTCGGTCGCGCCGGCGCGACGGTCACCGACGGCGGGCGACGCAGCACCCTCCCGCGCCTAAAGGACGTGCTGGTACTCAACTCCGCCGTCGTCGCGGCGGCGTGGGCGATCGCCCTCACGTTCCTCCCGATCGCGTTCGGCGGGACCGCGCCGGGGCCGGTCGTCGCCGTCGTCTTCGCGTACTTCTTCCTGCGGTCGTTCGTCGACGCCGAACTCCCGAACGTCCGGGACGTCGACGCGGACGCGGCCGTCGGCGTCGAGACGCTGCCGGTCGTGCTCGGCGTCGAGCGGACGCGTCACCTGCTGTACGGCGTCGACATAGTCGCGGCGGGGACCGTGGCGGCCGCGGGCGCCACCGGCCTGCTTGCGTGGCCGCTCGCCGGCGCGCTCGGCGTCGGCATCGTCGCGTCGGTCTGTGTCACCGCGCTCGCCGGTCGAATCGAGGACGCGTCGGTCCTCGGCGTCGCGCCGGACTGCAGCTACATCCTCGTCGGGATCGCGGTCGCAGGGGTGCAGCTGGTCGGCTAATCGGCCCTCGCCTTCGATCCGCCGTCCCGCGGTGGCGTCGGCCCGACAGAGCAAAATGATTTATACCACCTTTGCGTGGAATAAACTGTGATCGGGTTGAGTCCGCTCTCCGTCGCGCTCCTCGCCGCGGTCGTGACCGGTACGTCGGGGGCGATCCTCGCGTGGCGGGAGCGGCCGGAGGCTGGCGCGACGTGGCTCGCGCTGCTGCTCTTCGGGCAGGTCTGGTGGACGACGTTCCTCGTCTTCGAGCTGGAGGCGTCGACGCTCGCCGCGAAGGCGCTCTGGTACGACGTGCAGTGGCTCGGAGTGGTGATCGTCCCGGTCGGATGGCTGCTGTTCGCGCTGGAGTACACGGGCCGAGACCGATACGTTCGCCCGGGCGTCGTGGCGGCGGCCTGCGTCGCGCCCGCGGTGACCGTCCTCGTGGTCGCGATGGGGGACCCCACCGGACTCATCACGGCCGACCGCCGGGTCGCCGACACCGCGGTCGGGTCGTTTCTCCGCGTCGACCCGGGGCCGTGGTACTACGTCATCGCCGGCTACACCTACCTGCTCGGGCTGATCGGGTCGGTCCCCATCCTCCGACTCGTCCGCGACGACGCCCGCCCGTTTCGGGGGCAGAGCGCGGCGCTGCTCGTTGGCACAGCGGTCCCGTGGGTCAGCAGCCTCCTCCACCTCACCGGAGCGATTCCGGTGCCCGGGCTCGACCCCACGCCGCTCGCGTTCGCCGTCTCCGGGGTCGCGTACCTCCTCGCGCTCTCGCGGTTCCGGCTGCTCACGCTCACGCCCGCGCCGCGCCGTCGGGCGCGCCAGCTGGTGTTCGAGCAGCTCCACGACCCCGTGTTCGTCGTCGGCACCGAGGGCCACATCCTCGACTTGAATCGGTGCGCCGCAGACGTGTTCGAGGTCGACCGCCGCTCGGCGATCGGCGAGCCGGCCGACGCGGTCGTGCCCCGGTACGACGCGCTCGCAGGTGAACGCGGCACCGTCGGCCCGCTCTCCGTCGTGGGACGGAACGGCCGGCGGCCGTACGAGGTCATGGTGCGAGGCGTGACCGATGACCACGGCCGGTCGATCGGCCGCGTCGTCGTCTTCCACGACATCGGCGAGTACCTCGGGCAACAGCAGCGGCTGAACGTGCTTAACAGGGTGTTCCGCCACGACGTCCGGACCGAGACGAACCTGATTCACGGGTACGCCGACCAGCTGCGCGCGGACCCGAGCGACGAGCGGGCGCTGTCGGTCGTCAAGCAGAGCGCCTCGCGGATCCTCGATCTCAGCGAGCGGACCCGGACAGCGAGCGAGCTGTTCGACCCGGTTTCGGAGCCGGACCCGCCGGTCCCCCTGGGCGAGGTCGTCGCGGAGGCCGCCGCCGACCTCCGCGAGGAGTATCCGCACGCCGAGGTGACGGTCGACGGCGACGTGCCGGACGTGCAGGTGCCGGCCACGCTCCGCGTCGTCGCGGCGAACCTCTGTTCGAACGCGGTCGAGCACAACGACGCGGCGTCGCCGTCGGTGTGGATCGAGGCGACGATCGAAAGCGGGTGGGTCGAGCTCTCCGTCGCCGACGACGGACCGGGGATCGATCCCGCGGAGTACGAGGCCCTGACGCACGGCGTGGAGACCCCGCTGGAGCACGGCAGCGGTATCGGCCTGTGGATCGTGAAGTGGGGGATAGACCAGGTCGGCGGACGGGTCTCCTTCGCGGAGCGGGAGCCCCGCGGCACGGTCGTCACGGTCTCCGTCCCCGTCGGGGACGTGCCGTCGGGAGACTCGCCGCCGGGCGACGCGGAGGGGTCCGGGACGATCGCATCCGGAGACCCCGCGAGCCTCGGTCGGTAGACGCGAGTCGGGAGACGCGGGTCGACGGGCGCGGGTCGGTAGGCACTTACTTCGCCCCGACCGACCGAGGGATATGGACGCTACCTATCTCCCCTACGCGCTCCTCGCGATGGGCGCGTACGCGCTCGTCTCGCCGCTGATGCGCGTCGCGACCACGGGCCCGGACGCGGTCCCGAGCGACGTCGCCGTCGTGGTCTCGAACACGCTGCTCATCTGTATGGCCATCGGCGTGCTCGCGTACACCGGTCAGGGGTTCGTCACCCACCTCGGGTCGCCGAAGATCCTCCACGTGCTCGCGGCCGGTGTGTTCCTCGGGATCGGCATCCTCGCGCTGTACCGGTCGCTCGCGCTGGGACCGGTGAGCGTCGTGACGCCGATCTTCGCGATGTTCCTCGTCTTCTCGTCGGTGATCGGCTTCCTCTTTCTCGGCGAGTCGTTCACCGCCCGGAAGGCGCTCGGGATCGTCCTCGCCGCCGCGTCGGTGTACCTCGTGTCCGGCGCGTAAACTACCCTACCCTCCTCCCTCGGCGCTACGCGCCTCGGTCCTTGAGGGTAGGGCTTTGATGTGGACTCCCGGCAATCAGTCCCCAGCAAGAGGCTGGTGACTCTCACCGTTCAACATCCCACCATTCACACGCACGTCTACTTGTGCGTCTCCGCTCCCCGACTTGGGCGAGGAACGGAGTTTGTGTTGTCGCTTCCGAGCGTACCGCACGCCAATATTCTTTGCGGCGTTGTAATCCGCGTTCACCTCGTACCCGCATTTCTGGCACGCGAACTGTTCGCCGTGGCGGTTGCCGTCGTGCGTAAACCCACAGTCCATCCGAGAACAGCGTTGGGATGTATGGGTCGGCTCGACCTGCTCTACGGAGACTCCCTGTTCAGGGGCTTTGTAGGAGACGTATTCAAACAGGCGTCGGAACGCCCAGACGTGGTGCCACTTCGCGTGTGGAAGCCGCTCTCGAATGTCGCTCAAGTCCTCGAACGCGATTACGTCGCAGTCGTGTTCGACGGCTTCCGAGACGAGTTCGTTGGCGATCGTGTGGATGTACTGTTTGCGCCAGGCTTCCTCTCGCTTCCCGAGGCGAAGCAGGGCCTTGTGTGCGGCCTGCGTGCCGCGCCGTTGCATCTCGCCACGTCGCTTCTCGAACTCACGACACCAGTGGTCGTAGTCGTTCCCCTGCCAAAACGTGCCAGTTGAGGACACAGCGAGGCTGTTGACGCCGAGGTCGATACCGAGGACCGTTTGGTCGGAGTGCCCGGTATCTTCCGAAACCTCATCGTCACCGTCTGTCCGCCGCGTCGAAATGTTGAGGTAGAACTCGTCAGTGGCCGCGTCGTACCGAAGCGTACTCTCGCAGAACTCGTAGTTCTCGGAGAGTACGTACCGCTCGTAGGGCGTCGGACTGTCTGCTGGGAGAACGAACGACGGTTCGACTCGGCCCTCAACAGTCGCCAGCGACACCTTGTTCCGGTAGAAGGTGGCGCTCCGCGTGTCGTAGTCCATCGTTTCAGCAGTGAACGTCGGTTGAGAGACGCGCTGTCCCTTTTTCCACCGTTCGACACACGCTTTGACGGCTTCGACAGCGCGTTTGATAGCGGCTTGGACAAGTTGGGCCTGTAGGTCTGTCTCCTCTCGAAGGTCGGCGTAGAGCGCGTCACGAACCTCTCGCTTGTTGGTCTTACACTCAGTGTAGGAGGTGTCGGACCAACAGTAGTCGGCGGTTCGGTTCGCGCAGTACAGGTATTGCTCGGCGGTTCGGTGGAGTGCGTCGCGTTGCTCGTCGGAAACGGCGAGTTTCACGACGGCGGTTCGACGCACGCCCATAGTTTCAGGGGGTACCCGACGGTACTTATACGCTTGGGGGTCGGTCGGTCGCGGTGTGGCGGTTGTGTCGTCCCATGTCGGTTTCCTCCCCGACCTACTCGCTCACTCCGTTCGCGCCTTGAGGTCGGGGGCTCCACCTCGAAAATGCTGAGGTCCGTCATGTTCGCCCCCGCCGTCGCCGTCTTCGTCGCCGTCGGCCGATCCGGAAACGCCCGCCGCGTGACGAAATCCCTTTAGCGCGGACCGGGAAACGGTCGTACCCGCAGTGGTCCGCCTCCCCAACCCCTTCCGCGCGCTAATCCTCTACATCGGCTTCGCCCTTGCGAGGGCCGGGCTGATCGACCGCCACCGCGTGGTCCGGACGACCGACCTGGCGTGGCCGCGGATCGTCACGGGGATCGCCCGGATGTCGAAGAACGCCGTCGACGTGGCGCTCGTCGGGGTCGCCGTCGGCACCAGCGCGGTCGCCGGCGTCGGGTTCGCCGGGCCCTACTGGGGGCTCGCGTTCGCGATCGGCGGCGGCGTCGCCGGCGGCACCATCGCCCTCGTCTCGCAGCGGTACGGCGCGGACGCGTACGGCGAGCTCGGCGACGCCGTCCGGGCGAGCGTCCTCCTCGTCGTGGTCGTCACGATTCCGGTGTCCGCCGCGTTCTGGACGCACTCGGCCGCCCTCATCGGCGTCCTGAGCAGCAACGAGGCCGCGATCGCCCTCGGGGCAGAGTACCTCCGGATCGTCGGGCTCGGCGTCCCGTTCGCCGCGCTCAACCTCGTCGGGAGCCGCGTGCTGGTCGGCTGCGACGACGCGTACACCGCGATGCAGGTGCGGGCGGGCGGCGCGGTCGCGAACATCGCGCTCAGCGCGGCGTTCATTTTCGGACTGGGGCTGGGCGTCGAGGGCGCCGCGCTCGGGACCGTCCTCTCGAACGTGCTCGCCGTCGCGGCGTTCGCCGGCGGGCTCGTGTGGGGGCGATTCCCCGGTGTCGGCGAGTTTCCGATCGCGATCGACCCGTTCGGCTCGTACGTGAACCCGGACATGCTCCGCGATCTCGTGGAGATCGGCCTCCCGGTCGGCGCGCGCAACCTCGTGTGGACCGTCGCCGAGTTCCCGATGCTCGCCATCCTCGACGTGTTCGGCGAGAACACCGTCGCCGCGTTCGTCATCGCCCGCCGCATCTGGGGGATCATGAACGCCCCCGGCTGGGGGTTCGGACTCGCCTCCTCGAGCCTCGTCGGGCAGGAGCTCGGCGGCGAGGACCCCGCGGAGGCGGAGGCGTACGCCCGCGACATCATCCGCTTCTCCGTGGCGACGTACGTGGTCTTCGCGGCGGTGACCGCCGTCTTCGCGAGCGATATCGTGGTGCTGTTCGCGGAGGGCCCCGAGAGCCCGGAGGTGCCGATCGCGGTCGCCCTCGTCTACGCGGCCTGCGTCGCCGTCGTCTTCCAGGGCGTCTCCGGCGGGGCGGCGGGGCCGCTCGACGCGGCCGGCGACACGAAGATCCCGTTCGCGAGCCAGTTCTTCGGGATGTTCTGCGTCTCGATCCCGCTCGCGTACGTCGGCGCCAACGACGCGACCCCCGCGATCGGCGTCCCCCTGACGGGGGTGACGATCCCCGAGATCGCGCTCCCCGCGATCGGGCTGTGGGGGCTCTATCTGGCGTTCCTCGCCGAGACGTCGATCCCCGCCGCGATCAACTACTGGCGGTTCCGCTCCGGCAAGTGGAAGGGGATAAGCGAGGCGTACCGCCCCGAGGCGCCCGCGGACGACTGAGCGATCCGCGAACGCGCCGCGCCCTCCCACGCCGCCCTTCCGCCCGCTCCCGCGCTCTCCCGCCCGCGCTCGCGGCCGAACGACCGAAAGCGTCAGCGTTTATGGCTGGCTCCGCGTTCTTCCGGTAATGAGCGTTCCCTGCGTCGCGGTCGAGCGCGAGCGCGGCGAGGCGGTCCGCGAGCGCCTCGCCGAGGCCGGCGCCCTCGACGGCGACCACGAGATCGCGGTCGACGGCGACGCGATCTACATCCCGATCGTCGACCCGGAGGCGATCCCCGCCGACCTCGACGCGAGGGTCGTCGCGCGCGACGCCGCCGAGCGCGACCGCCCGCTGACCCCGGCCGAGATCCTCGGGTACGAGCCCTCGCTGGAGCGGCTCGGCGACATCGTCATCGTCGACGAGGACGACGACGAGCGCGCGAGCGAGATCGCCGACGCGGTGATGGCCTCCGACGTGCCCTGCGACACCGTGCTCAACCGCGCGTCGCCGATCGAGGGAGAGCTCCGCGTCCGCCGGTGGGACGTGCTGGCGGGGAACGGCACCGAGACGGTCCACCGCGAGTACGGCCACGAGTTCCTCCTCGACGTCGCCGAGGTGTACTTCTCGCCGCGGCTCGCCACCGAGCGCCACCGCGTGGTTGAGCAGGCCGAGCCGGGCGAGGCCGCGATCGACATGTTCGCCGGCGTCGGCCCGTACGCGGTGCCGCTGGCGTCCCGCGGCGCCGACGTTGTCGCCTGCGACCTCAACGAGCGCGCCGTCGAGTACCTCCGCGAGAACGCGGCTCGGAACGGCGTCGCCGACCGCGTGACCGCTGTCGCGGGCGACGTGCGTGAGATCGCGGACGACTACGCCGACGCGGCGGACAGCCTCGTGATGAACCTCCCGCACTCCGCCGACGCGTTCCTCGACACCGCGGTCGCGCTGGCCGGCGACGACTGCCTGGTCCACTACTACGACATCCAGCACGAGGACGACCCGTTCGGCCCCGGAACGCGGGCGATCCGCGAGGCGGCAGGCGACGAGTACGAAGTCGCCGTCGAGACCGAGCGCGTCGTCAGGTCGTACGCGCCCCACGAGTACAACGTCTGTCTGGACGCGAGACTGACGCGGGAGTGAGACCGGGGCGCCCCGTCCGCGCGGCGCTCCGCGCGCCGCTCGATCCCCGATTTTCCTCGCCCGTCGTTTCAGTCAGGTAACGCGTTTATACCGATACGGCACGTGGTAACGCACATGAGTGACGCACCAGACCCGGAGGAGCGCATCGACGAGACGACGACGTGGCCCGACCTCGCTATCGGGCTGTACGATAGGCTGACCGGCCGCAACGCGGAGATCGTGTACGAGTTCGAGGAGATGAGCGTCGACGTCCCGAGCGGCACCGGCGACGACGTCGAGCACGCCAGCTGGCGGCTCGACGGAACCGTTCGGGTCACGACCCGTGAACAGGACTGACGCGAGGGCACCGCTCTCGGTCGCCACGGAGGACCTGACGCTCACGGTCGAGGGCGTCGACCTCGACGTCCGCTCGACGGGCGACCGCCTGTTCGTCGAGGCGGCGACCGTCCGCGACGCGGTCCGCGTCGCGCGGAACCTACCCGGGGACAACGACGCGCACGGGGCGGCCGCGCTGTTGACCGCCACCGACCTCACCGCCGAGGTACGCGTCCGCGGCCGGACGATCGCCGTCGTCGGCGCCGACGCTCGTCCGGGGTTCCTCTCTCGCGAGCTCGGCGTCGAGCCGGCGGAAGTGCGGCTCGCGGGCGTCCTCGGGGCCGGGGTGAGCGGGATCTCCGCGGCCGCGGAGGCACCGAGACGACTCTTCTCGTGAGAATCGGGCCCGCCGAGACATCGGCGGACGTCGCCACTTTACGGCGAGTCTCCCGTCGGCGACCGCCGACGGGATCGGGTACGTGGATCGACAGCGTGACCGCCGTCCCGCCCGGGACGAGCGGGTCGGGACGGCACGGCCCGTCACATGACAAGAGTTCACGGCCGGTGGACCGTCGGGACCAGAGGCGATTTCGCGCTTGGCACGTCGGAGACGTGGATCACACGACGGCCGTGGTGGAACGCTGTTAGTGGTGACCGCCACGTCGGGTCGCCGTGGGGGGTGCGACCGACGGGACTACTGACGCCCGGCACGGGCTTCGACCGGGCACGCACCGTCGAGGGAGTCGATCCCCGCCATCGCGGCGCACGATCGGTGCGACCACATCTCGATTAGAGCCTGAACAAGTATTTATGTTTTTTCCTTATACACCTGTGATTGTACCTGAGAAAACAGACGGATCGGAATGTATTGGGCATAATTCCGAAACGAACGCCAACGGCGCATCTACCGAGTGCGATCCGACGATCCGCGGATCGGTCGCGCCAGTTCGGCCCCCGCGCCGTCGCCGTTTCGGAACCCTTATTTTGCCGTTCGGGAATGGTAAGACGCGCGCCGGAGTAGCTCAGCTGGCAGAGCGATTCCTTCGTAAGGAATAGGTCGAGGGTTCAAATCCCTCCTCCGGCTCTTCTATCGAAACAAAGCGGAGTCGAACAGCCGAAGGAGAATTTGAATCACAGAGCGAAGCGGAACCACCGCGGTTCGCATCTCCCTTGTCTGGCTTTCTCCATCTTATTCAAGATTGCATTATTGAATCCAGTATAACGGTTCCGATGGTCCTATCAGGAAGTTGGAATCGGTGTTTCAGAGTGGTCAGCATGAACCGCTCTGACAAAATCCCTGAATACCCGTTTATGAGGCGCCAACAGGATCGTACTGGCGGCTGTGAAAGTTCGATGGGCCGTACCCTTCTATCAGTAATTCTGTACTTAGAATCAGCGACCCGTCGATGATGGGGTATCAATACGTTAGTTATGAATGTGTCTAATTAAATATTAGAAACTATGCTACTAATTATTAGTGCTTACTTTTATTATTCCCACGAACTATGATATTCAGATGTCCCAAGGTGTTGACAGGCGCGGATACGTTTTTGTAGTGGATAAGTTCTCATACCCCGTTCACAGGTCCCGTGGATTTTGTGGAGTTAAAGAGCCAAAATTAGAGTGGAATTTTAGTGGACAATCCGGTTTGTATGCTGACCTTCTCGGAACGCGACCGGGTGATTTGGTATTCTTGTACCAACGCAGAATCGATGAATCACCGGAGGATCGCGGATTTAGGGGAGTCTATGAAATAACGAGCCGGCCCTTTGTTGATACACAAACTATCTCTTGGAACGGCCATACTGTCAGAGGTGAATGTCCTGAATGTGGTTCAACGTATCCCGAAGACTGGGGTAGGGACCCGAACAAAGACCCATGGACTTGCGATAATTGTGACAGTGACGTTCCGCAGGGTGAGCATATTGTTCCTAACCGGGTTCTGATCCAACCTGATAATTATTATCCAAATAGTGTGACTGATAATACGGCGTATGTTGATCAAACCGATCCTGGTTTTATTTGGACAAAGATATTCCGAAAGATGTATGGCGTGGGTACGGAACGAAGCGCGGCACCGTTACTTCCGGAAGAAACAGAGAAACTCCTTAGATTGCTGGAACGGGAAAACGAAGGGACTTCAGAAGTCCCTGATTTTGAGCCATATCCCGCGCAGGAGAATAGAGATTACTTGAGTCCTAAATTGGGGGATGGTCCCGAAGTTCCATACGAACACTGGCTACACGCTTGGATTTTGAATAATATTGACGAAGAGATACCAGTATTATCCGACATCGTCGGACCTCTCTCAGAACTGGAATGGTTCGGAAATGAGATCGTGTACGGGATAGGTCGCTCAAAAGTTGATCTACTTCTACTACATGAGAGAGATGGCCACAGGTACAAAGCAACGGTAGGTGAATTAAAACAAGAAGAAATCACGGTGGATAATATCAATCAAATTGACAGATATTCGTATTGGATTTCACAGTTAGCAACAGCAAATGCCGAACCTCCCGTGGAGGATCTACAACTTCATCCAGTCATCATAGGATCTGGAATAGAACCAGATGCGCGTACAAAGCTTGGATCGATGGAAGAACGTCAGTTGGAAATCCCATACTCACGTGCTGATTCAAGAACCACTTCGCGAACAGACTGCACAGTTCAGATTCAAACGCCGACAGCTGTGGAGTATACTGTGTCGGACGGTAGTATCAGATTCGAGTACATTTCCGGACAATCGAGCCTGTAAAAACCACTCAGAGAACCATCTCAGTTGATCAAAAAAGATTGACGTTGTAATAGGTGTATATTATGCCAAGTATTCAATTTAGCGGGGATAGATAGATACTCATTTAATAGACAAGGTTATTCCTCTCAATTAATCAAATTAAGACGAGAATTCAAATAAGGAAGCGAAGTGGCACGGCCACAGTTCCTTTGCTTCTGTCGTTCTCTCGTCGACCCACAGCAGAGAACTAGGCGACGGGTCAACAGAGCGGCGGCGCCTAGCGGACGACGCGAGGCCGAGCGTTAGGTCCGCCGTTCGGTGATCCGCGCCACCACGACGCCGGCGGCGACGAGGAGGACGCCGATGAGGGCGTTCAACGCGACGCCGATCGACTCGCCGGCGGCCGCGTTCACGACACCGAGGTACAGGAAGAACACGGCGACCGCGGCGTGGAGGACGAAGACGCCGGTCGGCGCGTTCGCTCCGAAGCTGAAGCCGATCTCCATACTACCTGTACGTCGATTCCGGTGAAAAAGAGCCGGGTTCCGGTGATTCGGCCCCTGCATCGGTTCGTCGAGAGGCCCGAGAGCGTCCCCCGAGCAGGTCACCGTCGCCTCCGCACGCGTCGCGACGGATCCGATCGTCCGTCCACCCGATTACCGATCGGATACTTATTCTTTAAAGAATAATAGGGCTGAGGCTATGTTACCTGGCACCATATGGCGTGATATGCGACCAGAAACCGGAGTCGACGAACGAGAACTGTACGAGTGTTTCGAATGCGGGGCCCGAACGGAGTCGGGCGGGACGTGCGAGTGCGGCGGCGAACTCATGCATCTGGGTCGGTCGCGGGACCTGTGACGAGAGCCGAGTTCGGATAGTCGATCGGTCGCTCCCGCCTCACGCCCGAGCGTCGATCCGGGCGCGACCGCCGCGAGCGTCACTCGCCGTCGTCCCCGGTCTCCTCGCCGTCGGTGTCGTCGGCGTCGGCCGCGTCGGCCGCGGCGTCGTACTCGGGCAGCGAGAGCACGTTCTCGCGCCCGAGCCGGAACCCCTCCAGGTCGCCCTCGTCGCGGAGCCCCGTCACGACCTGGCTCGTCTTGGCGGCGGTCCAGTCGAGCTCCTCGGCGACCTGCTTCTGTTTCATCCGACCGCCGTTGGCCTCGACCAGCCGGAGCACCTGCTCTTCGTTGCTCAACAGGTCCTCGTCGACCGGTGGCGCCGCCCCGTCACCGTCTCCGTCCGCGCCGGGCTCCGCTCCGCCCTCGTCGGCGTCCGGCTCGCCGACGGCCGCGGCGCTCGCGCCGGCTCCAGCGGCGGTCGCCTCCGTGCCAGTCGCGCCGTCCCCGTCGACCGCGTCCCCGCTCTCGGCGGCCGCCTCGGCTCCCGTCGTGTCGGGCGCGTCCGCGGTCGCCGTCGGCGCCCCGTCCGAAGCCGACGCGCGCCACGGCCGACGGCGGTAGCCGACGACGGCGAGGACGGCGATGAGCAGTCCGAGCGCGACGAGGGGGAGCGGTCCGGCGGCGAGCCCCTCGGGCTCGACGGTCACGCGCGGCTGTCCCTCCGTGAAGTCCACCGGGCCCTCCCAGACGACGGCGTTCTCGCGGGTCTCCGTCGGCGACGGCGAGACCTCGCCGAGCCGATACCCGTCGTCCCACGAGACGATGAGGGACGACGTCTCGTCGAGGAACAGCGCGTCGACGGCGTCGCCGACGACGAGGCGGTCGCCGTCGACGGCCGCGAAGTTGCTCCATTCGAACCGGTACGTCAGGACGCCGTACGACTGCGGGAGCTCGCGCCGCTCGGCGGTCACCGTGACGTTCGAGACGTTCATCTCGCGGCCCGTCGCGTTCTCGGCGGTGTCGGCCGTCGCGCGCATCCGTTCGCCGAACCGGCCCGTGTACGCGTCCGGGTTCGACTCCACGTCCGCGCGGAGCTCCTCGAAGGCCTGCTCCTCGTCGTCGCTCGCGAGGCGAACTCGGTACTGCGTCTCCCAGACTGCATCGCCGTCGGGCTCGACGTTGACCTCGATCAGGACGTCGTCCGGAGTGACGTCCATCTGGTCGAAACCGCCCGGCGGGAGGCCCGCACCGCCCTGGGCGGCCCCGATCGACGCGAAGCCGGCGCTGGCGACGACCGCGACGGCGACGAGAAGAAGTACCGTTCGCTGCACAGCCCAACAGTTACGAGGCTCGGGTAAATCGCTTCCCATCTTCCAAGCAAGCGTGCGGGGCACGCGGGGCGCTCCTCTGGCGGCCGCGGTCACCGCGACGTCCGGTCGGGGTCGGCTCGGTGGTGTGCCGAGCCGGAGGCGACCTATCCATCGATGCCGACGACCCGACGAACGTACTCGGCACCGTCAGTCAACGGTCCGGAGAGTCCTGCCACGACGTCTTCGACGGCGTTCGCGGCGCCGGCATCGGATCCGGAACCGCCCCCGCCGCCGCGGTTATCGCCCGCGGCGGGCGGAGACCGCTCGTCGCCCGTCGGCGAGCTCCCCGCGTCGGAGCCGTCGCCTCGGTCGCCGCCTCCTTGCCCGGCGTTACCGCTCGCGGACCCACCAGTCGAATTTCCGGCGGTCGTCTGAGCGCTGGTCGCGTTCGTCGGGCGGTCGGTCGCGTTCGTCGGACGGTCGATCGCGTTCGTCGAGCGATCGGTCGCGTTCGTCGCGTTGCCGTCGCCCCCGGATTCGGTACCGCGGCCGGGTCGTCCGTCAGCGCCGGGCGAGCCGCCGCCGGCGCCCGGACCGGCGCCCGGGCCGGCTCCCGGGCCCATGTCCGCGGGCGGGCCGCGTCGCTCGGACGCCAGCGGGCCGCCCACATCGTTGCCGGCGACGCCGCGAGCGATCGCCGCGACCTCCGGGCCGCTCGCCTCGCTCGCCCGCTCGCGGAGCGCGCCGAGTCGTGCCTCGTTCAGGCCGCGGTCGGCCCTGACCGACTCGGGGAGCCCGCGAACCACGTCGGCGCTCCGGTTGGCCTCGCGCTTGACCGTCTCGGCTCGGGCGCCGATCTCCGCCATCCGGGCGGCGAACTCGCCCCGGCTCAGCTCACCGGCGTCGCGGCGCTCGCGGAGCTCCCGCTGGCGCCGCTCGATCTCCGTCAACCGGTCCTCGGTCCGGTTCAACCGCTCCGCGACGAGGGCGGCCCGCTCCTCGTCGGTCTCCGTCCGGTTGAGCGCCACCTCGAACGCCCGGGAGTCGACCTCGCCGGCTATTTCGGCCCGCTGGACCCCGATCACGCCGGAGAGGCGTTCGCCGGGGCTGATCTCCGTCCCGTTCGCCGTCTCGTTCCCCTCGCTCGTCTCGTTCGTCGCCACCGGGTCGTCCTGCGCGGCGACCGTCCCGATGGGGCCGGCCGCGGCGATCCCGGCGACGCCGACCAGCACGACCGCGACGATGAGGAGCGCGATACCTCGTTTCATCACCTGACCGTAGGCGACGTATCCGTATATAAACCGATCTCCGTTAAGTCGGATCAACGCGGATTAAACGCGGTACAGCGGCGGGGCGGCCGTTACCGATGCGCCCCGCCGTAATCGACCCCGACTCAGTACGACTTCGCGAAGTAAGCGGTCCGTTTCGCGTCCTCGCCGCAGATGGCGCAGGTCTCGTCGCCGTCGACGAGGGGGTCCTCGTCCTCGAACGGCACCATCACGATCTCGGCGGCCATCGGCTCTTTGATCGGCTCCTCGCACTCCTCGTCGCCGCACCACGGCGTCTTCACGTAGCCGCCGTGCTGGCCGAGCGTCCCGAGGATCTCGGCGCGGTCCTCGGCCTCGCGGACCTCGCCGTCGAGCGTCTCCTCCGCGGCCGCGTACAGCTTCGCGTAGATCTCGTCGAAGTGGTCGCGGACGGTGTCGGCGACGCCGTCCCGCTCCTCGACGACGCTCTCCCCGTCGGGGCGGTGGACGAGAGTGAGCTCGCCGTCCTCGACCTCGTGGGGGCCGATCTCGATCCGGAGCGGGACCCCGTTGAGCTCGTGTTCGTTGAACTTGAATCCGGGATTGCGCTCGTCGCGGTCGTCGAGCTCGACGCGGACGCCGGCGTCGTCGAGGTCGTCGGCGACGCCCTCGGCGTACTCCAGCACCTCGTCTTTGGTGTCCTCCTGCCAGATCGGGACGACGACGACCTGTTCGGGAGCGACGCCGGGCGGGAGCACGAGCCCCTGCTCGTCGGAATGGGTCATGATCAGCGCGCCGAGCGCGCGCCACGAGAGCCCCCACGAGGTGGTGTGCGCGAGCCGCTCCTCCTCGTCCTCGTCGGAGAAGGTGATGTCGAACGCCTCCGCGAACGACTGCCCGAGGTGGTGGGAGGTGCCGGCCTGCACCGACTTCCCGTCGGGCATCAGCGCCTCGACGGTCGTCGTCGTGTCGGCGCCGGGGAACTTGTCGTGGTCGGGCTTCTGTCCCTTCAGGACGGGCAGCGCCAGCAGGTCCTCGTAGACGGACTCGTACTGGTCGAGCCGCGTCATCGTCTCGTCCCACGCGTCCTCTGCGGTCTCGTGCGCGGTGTGGCCCTCCTGCCAGAGGAACTCCTTCGTTCGGAAGAACGGCTTCGTCTCCGTCGCCTCCCAGCGCACGACCGAACACCACTGGTTCACGCGCAGCGGGAGGTCGCGGTGGCTCCGGACCCACTGGCTGATGTACGGCGTGATGATCGACTCGGAGGTGGGCCGGACCGCGAGCCGCTCCTCGAGCTCCTTCGTGCCCGCCTCGGTCACCCACGCCACCTCGGGGTCGAACCCCTCGACGATGTCCTTCTCGCGTTCGAGGTACGACTCGGGGATGAAGAGGGGGAAGTAGGCGTTCTGGACGCCGGTGTCCTTGAACTTCGCGTCGAGGAACCCCTGCAGGCGCTCCCAGACGGCGTACGCCCGCGGTCGAGTGACGATGAATCCGCTCATCCCCTCGGGGCCGTAGTCGGCCAGCCCCGCCTTCTGTACGACCTCGGCGTACCACTCGCCGGTGTTGTGTGACTTGGACTCGGTGATCCCGAGCTCCTGGTCGTCGTCGCTCATTATCGTGTGAAGGGCGGGTCGCGGGCTTAAAACGTCCGAAGCCGTGCGAGTCGTTCAGCCTCGCTGCGCGAGCCGTTCGGGCGCGGTCGCGCGATCCCTCGACCGCCCGACGGCCGACGGGTCAGCGGTCGACGCCGCGCTCGTTTCAGATCGCCGGAACGCGGAGAAACGTTAACCCCTTCCGGGCGCCTACGCCCGATATGGACCTGTCGGGGCTGCGTCGGTACACGCCCGAAGAGGTGACTCGGGCGCGCCGCGAGGCCGCCGTGCTCGCGCCCGTCGTCGAGCGCGGCGGCGAGGCCCACCTGCTGTTCACCAAACGCGCGTCCCACCTCGGGAAACACCCCGGACAGATGAGCTTCCCCGGCGGCGGGCGCGAGCCCGAGGACCGAACCCTGACCGACACCGCGCTCCGCGAGGCGAACGAGGAGGTCGGGATGCGCCCGGACGAGGTCGACGTCTTGGGGCGCCTCGACGACACCCGGACTTCCTCCGCTTACCGGGTCCGGCCGTTCGTCGGCGTCGCGCCCGACCGCGAGTACGTCCCCGACGAGTCGGAGGTCGCGGAGGTGGCCGTCCTCCCCGTCAACGGGCTGACCGACCGCGCGAACTACGAGTCGGAGCGTCGTATCGGTCACCCGGAGTACGGCGACCACCGGGTCCACTTCTTCCACGTCGACGGCTACACCGTCTGGGGCGTGACGGGCCGGATGGTCGTCCAGCTGCTGGAGCGCACGACCGACTGGCGCGCGCCGGAGGAGGTTGACCGAGTGGTCGGCGCCGACGCCGAGCTCCCGATCTAACCGGTCCGGATTCGAACGAGCGATTTTAGTACGTACCAGCAAAATCCGCCGGCGTGTCCGAGCTCGTTGAGACGCTCCGCGGCGTCGACGGCGCCGAGGCGCGCGTGATAGCCAGCCTCGACTCCCTCGACTTCGATGTCGAGTACGTCCGGGAGGACCTCGAGTCGCGGTACTCCGACCAGGACCTCGAGTCCGCGTACCGGCTCGTCATGGCGAACCAGGTCACCGGCGACGAGTTCAAGGGCCTGATCGGCGAGGAGTTCGAGGCGCAGACGCTGTTCTTCGAGAACATCGTCGTGCTCGTGTTGCCCTCCGCGCGCTACGAGGCCGTCTTCGCGTCGTTCGACCGCGACGAGCCGTTCCCCGTCACGGACCTCGTCGACGCCGCCGTTCAGCGCTGATCGACCTGGAGACGGCCGTTCTGCGGCGCGTTCGTTACTCGGCGCGTTCGACCGCCAGCCGCAGCGCGATCGGGGCGCCGTCAGCGAGCGCGGCGACGAGATCGCGGTCGAGGTCGGCGGCCGCACCGTCGCCGTCGACGAGGATCGTGCGCTCGTCGTCGGTGTAGTCGCTCGTCCGCCCAACCATCGACCGGTCGTCGAGGAGCGTGAGATCGGGATCGCCGCGGCCGACGATCTCGTCGACGTACGCGGGGTCGTCGAGCTCGACCCCCTCGTCTCCGGGCTCCCCGACTCCGATCGTCGCCGTGATCGTCGCCTCCGCGTTTCGGCACGCCTCGCGGAATTCGGGGGAGAAGTCGCGGGGCGCGCGGTCGGCCTCGATACCGATGATACAGTCGCCCGCCGGCGTAAGCCAGTCGTCGGTTGTGAGCTCGACGGTGCTCGCGTGCTCGGCGGTGACGTGCTCGTGGCCGACGGCCCGAACGACCTCGACGAGGGGGTCGTCGCCGCCGTCACCGCCGTCGCTCTCGGCGTCGGTCTCAGCGTCGCTCATGTCCGTCGGCTCCGCAGCGGCGGGACAAGTGACCGTCGCTTCAGGCGTCGGCGCCCTCGGCGAGCGCGGGGATCAGCCGGGCGGGGTTCTTCGCCAGCACGCGGCGCATCAGGTCCTCCGAGACGTCGAGCGTGAGCACCTCCATCACGCCGACGTTCGGGTGGATGTCGGGCGCACCGGAGCCGAAGAGGACGCGGTCGGGGTGTTCTAAGACGCCGCGCTCGAGCACCTCGCGGTAGCGCACCGCGCTCGTGTCGACGTAGAGCCGGTCGTGCTCGTCGAGCAGGTCGAGCGTCTCGTTCATCAGATCGGCGTCGAGGGGGTAGCCGCCGAAGCTCGAGAGCACGAGCGGAAGGTCGTAGTCGAGGAGCTCGCGCTCGACCGCCTCGGGCGGGAACTCCCTGCCGGCGTGGACGAAGAGCGGGAGGTCGGCCGACTCCAGCCGACCGAGCACGTCCTCGTTCGGGAGGCCGTCGACGTGCGGGGCGAGCGTGAACCCGTGAAAGCGGTCGTCGTAGGAGTACTGCTCGACGTCGTCCGGCCGGGCGTGGTGGTCGTCGCGCTCGGCGCGGAGGTTCCGCACCGCGGCGACCGGGCCGTTCCCCGGGTCGCGCGGGCCGTTGAGTCGGGCGAACGCGACGAACGGGCGGTCGATGGAGAGCCGCGCGACCGCGTTGTTCGCGCGGAGGTAGCTCCGGCCGGGCGGGCGCCGGCCCGGGCTCGCGACCGCGCGCACGACGCCCGCTTGGAGCATCTCCCGTTCCAGCCGCTCGGGGGAGATGTCTCGGCCGTGCGTGGCGACCGAGGACTCGTCGGGGTCCAGCGTCGCGCGGGTGTCGACGATCCGGAAGTCGTGTTCGAGCCCGAGCATCTACCGGCCCGTCTCGGGGTATCCGGATGTGCCTGTCGGTCTCACGCTCGGGTCCCGTCGCTACCGGGTCCGACATCCTTGCCCCCGGACGCCCTCAGGGCCCCGCGGTCGAGACGATCTTCACCACGTCGCCCTCGCTCAGCTCGTGCTTCTCGCCGATCCGCCGCGAGGAGCGGGCGTCGACCGCGTGGAGGTACCCCTCGCCGATGTCGGTGTGGACCGCGTACGCGAGGTCCGGCGGCGTCGCCCCCGACGGGAGGAGGAACGCGTCCGGGAGGACGTTGCCCGTCCCATCGGTCCACTTCGAGGCGTCCTGTACCGGGTAGACGGTGATACGGTCGAGCAGGTCGTAGACGGCGGCGTTCAGCGCGGTCTGGACGCCCGTTCCGCCGTGTTCGGTCATCGCGTCGCGGATCGCGTCGAGCCCCCTGCGCTGCTCCTCGGAGACGTCGCCGAGGATCTCGAAGTCGCCGTCGCCCGGGTCGTAGTCGACGACGCCGGCCTCCGCGGCCCGGCGCAGACCGAGCTCGCCGTCGGCGGTCGCCGGGATCACCGGCTTGTCCGTCCCCTCGCGGATCCGGTCGAGCGCGCCCTCGGGCGCGGCGTCGACCTTGTTCGCGACGACGACGATCGGCTTGGTGCGGCGGCGTATCGCCCGCGCGAGCGCCTCGCGGTCGTCGCCGGTCCACGCCTTCGGATCGTCGGGGTACTCCAGCCCGCGGAGGACCGCCGTCACGTCGCGCTCGGTCGCGCCGAACCCGGTCAGCAGGTCCGTGATAGACGCCTCCAGGTCGAAGTCGGGCGACCGCGACTTCCGCTCGACGCTCTCCCAGTTGTCGTCGACGATGCCCGCGAGCCACAGGTCCATCTCCTCCTCGACGAAGTCCACGTCGTCGAGCGGGTCGTGCGAGCCGACCTCGACCGGTTCGCCCTCCGCGTTCGTCGCGCCCGAGGCGTCCACGACGTTCAAGACGACGTCCGCGTTCGTCAGCTCGTCGAGGAACTGGTTGCCGAGCCCCTTCCCCTCGTGGGCACCCGGCACGAGCCCAGCCACGTCGAGGAGCTCAACCGGGACGTACCGCTTCCCGCCGCGACAGTTCTCCGAACCGCACCGCTCCTCGCGGTCGAGACAGGGGCACTCCGTGCGGACGTGGGTGACCCCGCGGTTCGCGTCGATCGTCGTGAACGGGTAGTTCGCGACGTCGACGTCGGCCATCGTCGCGGCCGTGTAGAAGGTGGACTTCCCGGCGTTCGGCTTTCCCGCCAACGCGACCGTGATCATAGTCGAGGGTCGCGGCGGGACGAAAAGCGCCTTTCGGTCGCCCGCGCCCCGGTCATTATTTGCCGACCTCCCGGTCGACGCCCGCTGACCCCCTACGGAAACTCCACGAGGTCGTCGTCGACGCCGCGGAGACTCTCGGCGAGCTTGGAGTCAGGGGGTACCGCATTCAGGAACGCCTCGGAGCCGAACTGCGCGTCGCCGTTCACCGACACCATTCCGAGGTCCGCGGGGTCGCCGTCGAGCCCGGTGAGGAACGCGACGGTGCGGACGGCCGGAACGTCGTCGACGCGGGCCGCGACGTCGACGGAGCCGTACAGCGACCGGTGGGTCGCCACGTGGTGCACGCAGGTCGGCGTGGGCGCGAACAGCAGCAGGAATCGCGCGCCCGGCTCGGTGCGACCCAGCTTCGGCCGGAGCGCGTGACGTTCGTCGCCGTGAAAGTACCGCTCCATGCGCCGGTACTGGCGCAGGATCTCGTTCGCCCCGGTGGCTCGGCGCACGGCGGCGTCGGCCTTGAGCTCGATCACGTGATCGACGCGCTCGGGCGTCCGCAGCCGGACGTACGCGTCGACGACCCCGCGACGCCCGTCGGCGTCGTACGGCTCTTCCAGCCGGATCTTCGGGTCGTCGTGGGCGGCGGCGTAGTGGTCGACGACGCGCGTCGCCAGCTCGTCCTCCCGCATCGATTCGGACCACGGCGCCGACGGCGAATAAAGCCGCCGACGGCGGGGCGCCGATCGGCGCCCCCGACCCCCGCTCGGACCCTTCGACGGTTCCGGCGATCCGGATTTCGTCAAGGGGTTTGTAAGGCTCGAACCCCTACGTTCGACGATGTCTGATAGACTGAGTAGACGGCGGTACGTCGCTGGAACCGGGGCCGCGCTGGCCCTCGGAACGCTCGCCGGCTGTTCCGGCGGCGGAGGGGACGGCGGCGACGGCAACGACGTCCCCATGGAAGACGACGTCCCGAGCGCGATCGACGA
Source organism: Halorubrum sp. CBA1229 (assembly GCF_003721435.2). Lineage (NCBI taxonomy): Archaea > Methanobacteriati > Methanobacteriota > Halobacteria > Halobacteriales > Haloferacaceae > Halorubrum > Halorubrum sp. CBA1229. The sequence goes on from NZ_CP054585.1 coordinate 55,690, forward strand.
CCACCTCGCGGAAGCCCGGCTGTACGAGGGGACCATCGCCGACTACACCGGGCAGGACGAGGTCACCGTCTCGGTCGGCGCCGGAGAGGTCGGCTTCGCGTTCGACCCCCCGGCGATCCGGATCGACTCCAGCACGACCGTCGTCTGGGAGTGGACCGGCGAGGGCGGCGCCCACAACGTCGAATCCGTGGAGGGGTCCGAGTCCGACTTCAGCAGCGGTAACGCCGTTAGCGAAGAGGGCTCGACCTTCGAGCAGTCGTTCGACAACACCGGGATCCAGCTCTACCGGTGTACGCCGCACGAGGCCAACGGGATGCTCGGCGCCATCGAGGTCGTCGAGAGCTAAGTCCGGGTCGCTCCCGTCGCGGGGTTCGACTTTTACGGACGCGTCGGGACCTGTGCCACTAGCTTAGCCCTCGAGAGTCGAGACGCAACTCAGGGGAGGTACGACCAGCGCACGTCCACGATGCGGTCGTGCTCGCTCGTCACGGTCGGTCGCGCGAGGTGGTCGTTCGCGTTGACGCCCGCCTCGGCCAGCCCGATGAGGGCGTCTTCGAGCGATCGATCCGAGCGCTCGACCGACGGGTCGCGCTCGTAGGGGGCGTCGATCGGCTCCCCGGGGTCGTTCGCGACCGCGACCTCGTCGGCGAGGTCCCCGCCGATGGCGCGCGGCGGCTGGTGGAACCGCCAGTCGCCGACCGTGAGGAACAGCCAGACGTCGCCGTTGATGGCGTGGTACTCCCCGGTGACGGCCGAGTCCTCGTGGGCGACGATCCGCGACAGAACCGCCGTTTTCGTCCGGTAGAGGGCGTCTTTTCGCGCGGAACGGACGTTGCTCTCGGTGACGTCGCCGCGGTCGTAGGCGGCGGTCGCCTCGTCGGCGAACTGCTTCGCGACCTTGTTGACGACGTACAGCGATTCGAGCAGGTCGTCCGTCGGTTCGAGCGGATCCACGGTGGTGCCTCGTTGGTGTCGGAGTCACGTCCGCGCGTCGAAGACATAGGCGTTTCGGGGTCCCGCGGACCGCGAGCGGACGTCGCACGGGCCGCGAGCACGCGCCGGAACGGGGGCCGGATGGTTAATTCTTTAAGCACACGGACGAAGGTGAGGCCAAGAAATGTCGGACGACTCGCTCAAACTGTACACAGCGATATACGTCGCGCTCCTGGTCGCGGCGACGCTGAACTTCGTTCTCTTCGAGGCCGCGTTCCTCGACTTCACGTACGCCCAGGCGCTCGGCGGAACGCTGCTGATAGCGACGGTCAAGACGCTGCTCATCGTCGCCTACTTCCAGCACCTCCGGTGGGAGAACCGCTCGCTGACCTACGTGATGGCGCTCGCGCTCGCGCTGACCATGCTGCTGATGGCCGCGGCGACGTACTCCATCTCGTAGCGCCGTCGCCCGCTCCTCCCGGTCTCCGAGTTTCGCCCGAATCGAGTGCGGCAGTTCTGACACGTTCGGGCGTGTTTTTTGTAGTCGTGTGTGAAGGGTATCGTATGGAACTCCGCGACGCCACCGCAGCCGACGTCGACGCGATCCGCGAAGTCGCCCGCGAGTCGCTGCTCGCCTCGTACGACCACGCCGTCGAGGAGGCGCTGCTCGCCGAGGCGGTCGACAAGTGGTACGACTCCGACGACCTCGTCGCGGACATCGACGACGAGAGCACCGTCTGCCCCGTCGCCGTCGTGGACGACGACGTGGTCGGGTTCGCCGAGAGCTACGTGGTCGGGCGCCGGGAGCGGGTCGGCGAGATCGACTGGGTGCACGTCCACCCGGACCACCGCGAGTCCGGGATCGGCTCCGCGCTCCTCGAGCGCGTCGAGGCGGAGCTCAGCGACGCGGACGTCGACCGCATCGAGGCGCGGGTCCTCGTCGCCAACGAGGCCGGCACCGCCTTTTACGAGGCCGAGGGGTACGAGCTCGTCGGCGAGCGTGCCGTGGAGATCGGCGGGGAGACGTTCGACGAGCGGGAGTACCGCAAGCAGGTCAGCCGGCTGACCGGGATCTCCGAGGGCGTCGTCGAGACGGACGCCGGCGACACCGTCTACGTCGCCTTCGACGAGAACGAGCGGGGCTCTAAGGGCCCCTTCTACGTCGCCTACGCCGACCCCGACCGAGAGCAGCGGTACGGCTACTTCTGCGGGAACTGCGAGGGGACCGACATCGCCATCGACACGATGGACCGCATGGAGTGCACCGACTGCGGTAACCGGCGGAAGCCGTCGCGGTGGGACGCCGCCTACTGAGCCAGACGCTCAGTCGCCGAGCCGATTCATAAGGTGTCTTTCACGCCGAGCACCCGCTCCTCCGCCTCGCGGCCGGGGTCCCACTCGCTCCCGTCGCGCTCGGCCTCTCGGTGCTCGGCGACGGTCCGGGCCATCGCCTCCTCGATCGGGGTCGACTCCCAGCCGAGGTCGGCGAGCGCGCACGTGTCGAGCAGGTGCGGGTACTCGCGGTAGAGCGCGAACTCGTCAGGTTCGAGCCCGCCGGCCGCGAGGGCGTCGGCGCTCGCGGGCACGACCTCGCAGTCGGTACCGGCGACCTCGGCGATCGTCGTCACCGTCTCCTCGAGGGTGAGCGCCCGGCGGTCGCCGACGTTGTAGGCGGCCCCGGGCTCGCCGCGCTCGGCGACGATCCGGAGCGCGCTCGCGACGTCTTCGACGTACGCGCGGTGCCAGAGGTTCTGGCCGTCCCCGGGGACGACGACGCGGTCGTGCGAGAGCACGCGGTCGATCCAGTAGTCGAGCCGTTCCGTGTAGTCGTACGGGCCGTAGACGATACACGGGCGGACCGCAGTCGCGTTGACCCCGTTCTCGGCGGCGTCGAACACGACCCGGTCGCCCTCGGCCTTCCGGTTGCCGTACGTCTCCATGCTCTCGTCGGTCGCCTGTTCGGGCGTACACGGCTGGAGCGGCGTCTCCCACTCGCGCTTCGGGATCTCCTCTTCGGCGTAGCTCGACCCCGACGAGACGTACACGTAGCCGTCGACGTCGGCGAACACGTCGACCGCGGCCTCGACGTCGGCCGGATGGTAGGCGACGCAGTCGATCACGATGTCCGGCTCCGCCGAGAGCTTCGCCGTTCGGAGGTCGCGCTCGTTCGTCCGGTCGCCCTCGACGTGCGTCACGCGGTCGTCGCCCGCGAAGGGGTTCTCGTGAGTCCCGCGGTTCAGCATCGTCACGTCGTAGCCGTTCCCGAGCAGATCGGAGACGGTGTGTCTCCCGATGAACCGCGTGCCGCCGATAACGAGCGCCGTGTCGGTCATACCGATCCTCGGGCCAGCGCCCTCAAAAGCGTGACCGAAGCGGACCGGGACAGGCGAGTCGGCGGGAGGATCGGATCTCCGCCCCTCAGTCGTCGGCGCGCGGTCCGTCGCCGCGCCACCGCTTGTAGAGGAGGTACGCGATCCCGAGGCCGAGGACCCACGTTCCGACCCCCACCACCGCGAATCCGATCCCGACGAGAAAGTCGCCGGCCGGGATACCGAGCATACCACGACTCAGCGTCTCGGCCTCATAAACGCTCCGAGCGAGGGGCAGTTACACGGTCCCGGGGTCCGTAGCTCGCGCCATGACAGACCGCAGTCGCCGTCGACCGTGGCTCGCCGTGCTGTTGGCGCTCGTCGTCTCCGGGCTCGGACACGCGTACCTCCGCCGCTGGGCGCGTGCGTTCGGCTGGTACGTCGCGGTCACCGCGACGCTCGTCCTCGTCGTTCCCGACGCGGCGGTGGATCGGCTCGTCGCCGGCGACCCGCCGCCGATCGCCGATATCGCCCCGGCCGTGCTCGTCGTCGCCGCCAGCGTGATCGACGCGTACGTCCTCGCGCGCCGCAACAACCGCGAGTACGAACGCGACAAGCGGACGAAGGCGGGAGCGACCTCGGAGCGAGTGACCTCCGGAACCGCGCCGGAGCGGGCGGACACGGGAGCGTCGACGGGACAGACGGACCCGGGAGCGTCGACAGGCCGGACGGACACCGAGACGCTGACCGATCGCTCCGACCGGTCGACGGTCGACGACGGGGGCGACGTCGAGGCGGTGTCGTGTCCGCACTGCGGCCGCGAGACCGACCCGGCGTTCGATTTCTGTCAGTGGTGCGCCGAGCCGGTCGACGAGTGAGGACACGGGAGAGCGGCGCGGGGGCTAACGGGACGCGGCCAAAATACAAAAGAACCCGACAAAAACCGAATGCGGCGGCGAACGCCGCCTCAGAAGAGGTAGAACAGCGGGAAGATGAACACCCAGACGATGTCGACGAAGTGCCAGTAGAGGCCGAAGTACTCCACCGGCCGCTCGTCCTCCAGGTAGTGCCCCTGGTACGCCCGGACGAACAGGTAGCAGGCGATCAGGAGCCCGATGACGACGTGGAGCCCGTGGAGCCCCGTGGTGACGTAGTAGATCGACGCCTGAACCGGATCTCCGTGGGCGTTCGAGCCGATCATCACGCCGCGGTCGAACACCTCGTGGTGCCACTCCCACATCTTGATGCTGAGGAACGTGAGCGAGAGCAGAATCGTCGCCCCAAGCGAGGCCAGCAGCCCCTGCCGGCTCTTCCGGTGGGCGGCGACGAGCGCCAAGATCACGGTGAACGAGGAGGTGATCAGCACGAACGTGTTGATGAGGCCGGGGAGCGACTCCGTCAGCGGCTCCCACGTCATCCACCCGGCGTTGTACCGGACGAAGATGGCCGCCGAGAGGAACGCGCCGAAGACAATCACGTCGGACGCCAGGAAGAACCACATCCCCAGCTTCACCTTCTCGACGCCGTTGAACGGCCACCGCTCGGCGAACTCACTGGGCGGTGCGTAGAAGTCCTCTAACCCCCACTTCACGCCGCTCGCGATCAGCCCGACGAGTCCGACGACGATGAACACCGGGTACATCACGTTCGAGATCTCGACGCTCGTCGACGCGAGCGACTCGCCCACGATGAACGTGACCGAGTCGGCGAACCCGGAGAGCCCGAACAGGAAGAACCCGGTCATCAACGAGAGGGCGAACGGCCAGATGCTCGCGTGGCTCGGGTGTTTGTCCCAGTACGGGTACTCCTTGATGTGGTCGGAGTGCGTGTCGCCGCCGTCGGTCGCGGCGTTCCCGTCGCCGTCGGTCTTCACCGCCGGACCGCCGTCGGGAACGTAGTCTTTCACGAACTCGAGCTTGCCGGACGCGTACGATGGGCGGTTCGGCCAGTTCTCGAGCGGCGGCGGCGAGGAGACGGCCCACTCGGCGGTCCGCGAGTAGTCCCACGGATTATCGCCCGCCTCCGGTCCGGAGACGTACGACTTCGCGAAGTTGTAGAACATGATGAAGAAGGAGAACCCGAGGATGAACGCCCCGATCGTCCCGATCTGGTGGAAGGTCTGGAACTCGGGGTTGTACTCGAAGACGCGACGCGGGGTCTCCCAGCCGAGGAACATGGAGAAGTACACCATGTTGAAGCTGACGAAGAAGATCACGAAGTGGAGCTTCCCCAGCAGCTCGTTGTACATCTTCCCGGTCACCTTCGGGAACCAGTAGTAGGCGCCGCCGAACAGCGCCGTCGCGCCCCCGAACATCACGTAGTGGAAGTGCGCGACCACCCAGTAGGTGCCGCGGAACTCGTAGTCGAGGACGATGGCGCCGAGGAACACCCCGGTGATGCCGCCGAGGATGAAGAGTAGCAGCGCGCCGAACGCGAAGAGGAACGGCGTCGTGAACTGGATCCGTCCCTTGATCAGCGTGTAGATCAGCGAGAAGACGACCAGGTCGAAGGGGAGCGAGATACCGATGGTCGTCGCCATCATCAGCGTCTTGATCTCCAGGTTGATCGTCGTGAGGAACATGTGGTGCATCCACACGAGGAACGACTGGACGGAGATGAGACAGATGGCGATGATGACCCACTTCCGGCCGACGAGCCGGCGCCCGGAGAACGTCTGGAACAGCTCCAGCATGACCCCCAACGCCGGGAAGAAGACGATGTACACCTCCGGGTGACCGAAGAACCAGAACAGGTGCCCCCACAGGAGGGAGCCGCCCTCGGTCGCGGAGAAGTACACCGAGCCGAGCACGCGGTCGGAGGCGAGGATGAGCCCGACGGCGAGCAGCGCCGCGAACGCGAACAGCATCATCCACACGGTTGCGAGGATTCCCCAGGTGAACATCGGCATGTCCATGATCCCCATCCCCTCGGCCCGGGAGTGGTGGATCGACGTGAGGAAGTTCACCGTCGACGCCGTGATACCGATCGTGAACATCGCCAAGGCGAGCACCGCCCCGGTCGACCCGATGCTCGGCGTGTACATCGGGACGTTGAGCGGGGCGTACATCGTCCACCCCGCGCTCAGCGTACCGCCCTGGAAGAAGCTGATCCCCAGCAGCACGCCGGAGAACAGGTACATCCAGTACGAGAGCGCGTTCAGCCGCGGGAACGCGAGGTCGTCGGCGCCGATCTGGAGCGGAACGAAGTAGTTCGCGAACCCGAAGCCGAACGGCGAGAGGAACCAGAACACCATTATCAGCCCGTGGGCCGTGACCGCCTCGTTGTACGCGAGCCCGGAGAGCACCTGGTTCGCGGGGTCCCAGAGCTGGACGCGGATCAGCAGCGCGAGCACGCCGCCGAACAGCAGGAAGAACAGCGCCGTGATCGTGTATAAGATTCCGATGTCCTTGTGGTTGGTCGTGACGAGCCAGCGCTTGACGGACGTCGTCGGCGGGAGCTCGCTCATGCGGGGACACCTCCGACGGCGGCGGCGTCGATGCTCGCGCTGGAGGAGTTGCCGGACTCACCCTCCGTGTTCTCGTACCACTCCTCCCACTCGTCCTGCGGGATGACCGTGATCTGGCCTTTCATCGCCGAGTGTCCGGAGCCGCACAGCTCGAAGCACTCGACCCTGAACGTCGCCTCGCCGCCCTGCGCCTCGACCTCTTCGGAACTCACGGAGAACCAGTTACTGTTGGACTCTCCGGGGATGGCGTCGGATTTTATCCGTAACTCCGACGAGCCGAAGTTGTGCCACACGTCGCGTGAGGTCACCTCGATGTCGATCCGCTGGTCGGCCGGCACGATCATCTCTCCCGTCGTGGTGTGGCCGTTCGGGTACTCGTACTCCCAGCCGAACTGGTACCCCTCGACGAGGATCTCGATGTCGCCCTCGTCGCCCGTGTCGGGACCCTCCTCGACGTAGAGGAGAATTCCGTACGCGTACACGACGAGACTAATGACGACGATCGCGCTCAGACCGAACGACAGGAAGAGCTTCTTTGCTTTCGGACCGCCCTGTCCCGTCGGGAGCTCGCCGACGGTCGGCGCGTCGAAGTCCTTTCTCGGTTCGCCCCCGTCGTCGCGGTACTTGTACACGTTCCACAGCGTGTACGCGACGACTATCGTACCAACGAGCGTACCGAGCGCGAGGAAGACGAAGAAGATCTCGTCGAAGACCTCCGCCTGCGCGCGCCAGTCGCTCCCCTGTTGCAGGATAATTGGATCTATCATGTTCGTCTCTCTGCTCTTGTTCCTCCCTTGGCGATGGTACACTTAGCTCTTGTGTAGCGAGACCAGAAGCGCCGGTCCGAGCCACCGCGTGAGACGCGTCTGCGACGCCGCGGGCGCGGGGTCGACCGTCCACCGAACCGCACCGGATCGGACGTGTCTTTGAACCGGATCGGACGCGAATCGGGAGCCGAACCGGACGAGTATACGAAGGCTATTTGTACACGCGAACGGACCGGCTAATAACGAAACTCACCATGGTCACACTCTCGCTCTTGAGCACGGCACTAATGGGGCTGCTCGCCGCGGCCACCTTCCTCGCCGTCGCGCAGGTCGGCGCGCAGCGAACGGCGCCCGGAACGGACGAATCGCCCGACAGATACGCCGCGGTCGTCGGTGCGCTCGCCGACATCGTTCGGAAACCGGTCGTCTGGGCCGTCGCGTTCATCGTCATCGCGGTCGGCATCGGCGGCGTCGCGTTGCTCGCGGTCGGCGACTTCGGACTGCCGGAGGGGCTCTCCGGTAGCCTCCTCGGCGTCGCCTACGCCGCTGTCGGACTGCTGGTGACCGGGTTCGTCTTCCTCGGTGCGTACTTCGGCGCCCGCGGGCGCGGGCTGGGCAACGCGCACGGCGTCGCGGCCGGCTCGTTCGCCGCGGGACTCGTCTTCCTCGTTCTCATCGCGGTCCAGCTCCTCGTCGGCGTCGTCGGCTGAGACCGGTTCCGCGTCTCTTTTCTGCAGACCGGCTCGCGCCGACCGCAGGCTCTCCGGCCGTCTCGCGCCGATCGCGGGGGAAGCTCAGCGATTAAAAAAAAAATTCGCTACGCGACCGCGACGCCGTTCCGGGCGAGGAAGTCGCTTGCGGCCTTGATCTCGACGGGGCTGCCGATGATTCGGTAGTAGCCGTCGGCCTCGACGACGGTCACGGTGAACCGGTCCCGGAGCCGCTCTCCGATGCCCTCGAGGGCGTGACACGGGAGGACGATCTGGGTGCTGTCACGGAGGCTCGACGGATCGGGCATTCGACGTGCAGACGGATCGTGCGTCGCGGATATAACCGTGTCGAATCGTCAACACGATGGTGGAGATTCGCACGGTCCGCCGGGGCGTCGGAACCGCGGACGGACCGCCCGGCGGCCCGAAGGAACACCTTTAACGAGCCGAACGGCCGACTGTACGCTAATGGGACTGGAAGAGGAGATTGAGGACCTCCGCGAGGAGATCGCCAACACGCCCTACAACAAGGCCACGGAGGCCCACATCGGGCGCCTGAAGGCGAAGCTCGCGGAGAAAAAAGAGAAGCTGGAGAACCAGTCCTCCGCCGGCGGCGGTCACGGCTACGCGGTCGAGAAGCACGGCGACGCCACGGTCGCGCTGGTCGGGTTCCCGAGCGTGGGGAAGTCCACCCTCATCAACGCCCTCACCAACGCCGACAGCGAGGTCGGCTCCTACGAGTTCACGACGCTCGACGTCAACCCCGGCATGCTGAAGTATCGCGGCGCGAACATCCAGATCCTCGACGTGCCGGGCCTGATCGAGGGCGCCGCGGGCGGTCGCGGGGGCGGGAAGGAGGTCCTCTCGGTCGTCCGGACCGCGGACCTGGTCGTGTTCATGCTCTCCGTGTTCGAGATCGAGCAGTACGACCGCCTCCGCGAGGAGTTATACGAGACCAACATCCGGCTCGACACGGAGCCGCCGAACATCAACATCCGGAAGACCCACAAGGACGGGATCGGGGTGACGATGAGCGACGACGTGAGCCTCGACGAGGGGACGGTCAAGCAGGTGCTCCGCGAGTACGGCTACGTCAACGCCAAGGTGACGATCCCCCACGACCTCACGATCGACGAGCTCGTCGACGCGGTCATGGACAACCGGGAGTACCTCCCGTCGATGGTGACGGTGAACAAGGCCGACCTCATCGACAAGAGCTACCTCCCGACGGTCAAAGAGGAACTCCGCGAACGCGACCTCGACCCCGACGACGTCCTCTTCATCTCCGCGGAGAAGGAGCTCGGACTCGACGGGCTCAAAGACCGGCTCTGGGAGGAACTCGGCCTCATCCGCATTTATATGGACAAGCCCGGCCGCGGCGTCGACTACGAGGAGCCGCTGGTCTTATTCGAGGGCGACACGGTCGGCGACGCCTGCGAGAAGATCGGCGGCGAGTTCGACGAGCGGTTCAAGTTCGCGCGCGTGTCCGGTCAGAGCGCGAAACACGACGACCAGCAGGTCGGCAAGGGCCACGAGCTGGCGGACGAGGACGTGCTCCGGATCGTCGCGCGGAAGTGAGTCTGCGAGTTATCGCGTGAGTCCGTGAGTCAGAGCCCCAGCTCCCGGCCGAGCACGACGTGCTGTATCTCGCTGGTCCCCTCGCCGATCTCCATCAGCTTCGCGTCGCGGTAGAACCGCTGGGGAGCGAAGTCGGTCGTGTAGCCGTAGCCGCCGAGCGTCTGGACCGCCTCCTCGGCGACCTCGCGGGCGGCCTCGCTGGCGTCGAGCTTCGCCAGCGCCGACTCACGCGTCACCGACTCGCCGGCGTCGTACGTCGTCGCGGCCTTGTGCGTGAGCAGCCGCGCACGCTCGGTCTGCCGGTGCATGTGGACCACCTTGTCGCGGATCGCGTCGAACTTCGCGATCGGCTTGCCGAACTGCTCGCGCTCGCCGGCGTACTCCTTGGCGGCCTCGTAGGCGCCCTGCGCGAGCCCGACCGACAGCGCCGCGATGGAGATCCGCCCGCCGTCGAGCGTCTTCATCGTCTGCGTCCACCCGTCGCCCTCCTCGCCGAGCAGCCGGTCCTCGGGGATCCGGACGTCGTCCAACTGGATCTCGCAGGTCGGCGAGGAGTTGAGTCCCATCTTGTCCCAGACGGTCGTGACCTCGAACCCGTCGTCGTTCTCCGGGTCGACGATGAACGTCGAGATGCCGTCGTACCCCGCGCCGGGGTCGGTGACGGCCTTCACCAGCACGCTGTTGGCGACGTTGGCGTTCGTGATGAACTGCTTCGTCCCGTTCAGCACGTACTCGCCCGCGTCGGCGTCGAACTCGGCGGTCGTGTCCATGTCGGAGGCGTCGGAGCCGCTGCCGGGCTCGGTGAGCGCCCACGCGCCGATCCCGCCGCCCTCGGCGAGCGGGCGGAGCCACTCCTCCTTCTGTTCGGGCGTCCCGAACAGCTCGATAGGCTTCGCGCCCAGTGAGGTGTGGGCGGCGTACGAGAGCCCGATCCCGCCGGAGACGCGGCCCAGTTCCTCGGTGACGAGGGCGTACATGAGCTGATCGCCGCCGAGCCCGCCGTACTCCTCGCTCACCGGGACGCCCATCATATCGAGGGCGTTCAGCTCGGCGAACACCTCGTCGGGGAACCGGTGTTCGTCCTCGATCTCCTGGGCGATCGGCCGGATCTCCTCCTCGCAGAACTCCCGGACGGTGTCGCGTATCATCCGGTGTTCCGCGGGTAGCTCGAAGTCCATGGGCAAGAATTGCGACCGCTCGACATAAACGATGCGAACGTTCGTGAATGTTTGGCGGCCGTCTCGGCACGCGCACCGGCCGAACGGCGCTCTGGCCGTTCACCGAGGACGCCATTTAAGCGTCGGCGCCGCGTTCGGTTCCCACATGGAGCTCCGCCGGCTCGTGCGCGGTCGCGTGGACTGGCCCGACATCGAGCGGGTCGTCCGAGAGCTGGCGGACCGGTACGACCGCGACGAGATGCGGGTGCGCTTCCTCGACGCGGACAACTGGCTGTCGACGCCGATGGTCCTCGACGACGACCTGTTCGTGAAGGTGATCACGAGGCAGAACACGCTCGTCCACACGCTGTTCACCACCGGGCGCAACCTCGGCGCCGTCTCCGCCGGCACGGAGGGCTTCTTCGAGCGCTACGAGACCCCCTACGAGATGGCCCGTCACGAGCTGGAGGCGACGCGGAAGGTCCGCGAGCTCGGCGTCAACGCCCCGGAGCCGGTCGAGGCGCTGGAGGTCGGCGACCTCGGCGTCGTCGTGTTGGAGTACCTCCCCGAGTTTCGGACGCTCGACGAGCTCGACCGGGGGGCCGTCGGGGAGCTGGCGCCCGCGCTGTTCGAGACCCTCCGGACGATCCACGACGCCGGGCTCGCACACGGCGACCTCCGGGCGGAGAACGTCCTCGTGCGCGACGGCGACCTGTACGTCATCGACGCGACGAGCGTGAGCGAAGAGGGCCGCGAGTCGGCGCGGTCGTACGACCTCGCGAGCGCGCTCGCCGCGCTGGAACCCCTCATCGGCGCGCCGGACGCGATCGACGCCGCGCTGGAGAGCTACTCCGCCGCCGAGCTGCTCGCGGCCCGGCGGTTCCTCGACTTCGTCGCGATCCGCCCGGACCACGACTTCGAGGCCGCGGAGCTGAAAGGGGAACTGGAGAAGCGGACGACGTAGCGGGACCGCGGACCCGCCGGCCTCTCAGGCTTCTCCCGCGGCCGGCTCCGGCGAATCGTCGGGGGATGCGGCGCGCTCTCGGCTCACGATCCAGATGCCGACGGCCATCAGGGCGCCGCCCGCGAGGAAGCCCGACCCGAGCGCCTCCCCCAGCAGCGCGGCACCGAACGCTGCCCCGACGGCGGGCTGCGCGAAGAAGAAGACGGCGACGGTCCCCGCGGAGACGTACTCCAGGCCTTTGTACCAGAGGAACCACGCCGCCGCCGTCGACGCGAGCCCGAGGTACAACACGGCGCCGGCCGACTCGAGGGTCACCGGGAGGTCGGCCGGCGAGAGCCCGACGTACCACAGCTCGACGGCGGCGGCGACACCCAGCATCGGGACGCTCGCCAGCGACGAGTACGTCGCCGCGCGGAGCGCCCCGTGGCGCCTGACCGCGCGGAGCCCCCAGACGGTGTAGCCGGCCCACCCCGCGCTCCCGACGAGCAGGAGCGCTACGCCGACGAGGTTGCCGGCGGCGATAGACGCGATCTCGTACTGCCCCGCGATGACGACCGCGGTGCCGATCCCCGCGACGGCCATCCCGGCGGCCTTCGTCGCCGTGACCCGCTCGCCGAGCACGAGCGCGCCCAACGCGACGGTGAACACGGGCGTCAACACCGTCAGCAGCGATCCCTGACTGGCGTTCGTCAGCTCGGTGCCGACGAACTGGGTGGCGACCGTCAGCGTCACCCAGCCGCCGAGCGCCGCGAACGTCCGCCACTCCTCGCGCGCCGGTCCGGGACCGCCGCGGCCGGCGACGACGAGCCAGAGCGCTCCGGCTCCGAGCGCGACCCGGAGGAAGCCGAGCGTCATCGGCGGGACCAGCGTGAACCCCCACTTGCTGACGACGTACATCCCGCCCCACAGCGCCGCGGCTGCGAGGGGAGCGAGGGCGAACGCGTACCGTCCGAGCGTGGCTGGCATGGAGTGGAAGACGGGCCGAATCGCGGTCCGTTCGCGGGAGGGCGGCGGCACGTGTTGAATACGGCGATACGGGTCGAAGTCGGTGACGCGAGTCGAAACCGGGACGGGGAGACTCAGCCGCCCAGGTACAGCTGCGAGACCTCCTCGTCGTTCAGCAGCTCCTCGGGCGTTCCCTCGAACCGGACGGTCCCTTGGTCGAGGACGTAGCCGCGGTCGGAGATGCCGAGCCCCTTCGTCACGTTCTGCTCGACCATGAGGATCGCCGTGTCCATGTCGTTGACCTCCCGGACGTCCTCGAACACGTCGTCGGCGGTGTTGGGCGCGAGCCCCGCCGACGGCTCGTCGATGAGGAGCACGTCGGGCTCCATCACCAGGGCCCGGGCGAACGCGAGCACCTGCCGCTGACCGCCGGAGAGCGTCCGCGCCTTCGCGGTGCGCTTCTCCTCGATGATCGGGAACCGGTCGTACAGCGTCCCGATCACCTCGTCGAGGCCGCCGTCGCGGGCGACGCCGCCCATCCGGAGGTTCTCGTCGATCGTCAGCGAGCCGAACACGTTGTCGGTCTGGGGGACGTAGCCGATCCCCTCGCGGACGATCGCCTCTGGCGCCATCCCGCCGATGTCGCGGCCGTGGTACTCGACGGTCCCCGTCCACGGGGTCAACATCCCGAACGCCGTCTTGAGGACCGTCGACTTCCCGGCTCCGTTGGGGCCGACGAGACAGACGATCTCGCCCGGGTCGAGTCGGACCGAGCAGTCGTCGAGCACCTGTACCTCGCCGTACCCGCTGTCGACGCCCGACAGCGAGAGCACGGGGTCGGTTCCGCCGCGAGCCCCGTCCGCAGGCCCGGTTCCGTCGTGAGCCCCGTCCGCAGGCCCGGTTGTGTCGTCGCTCATGTCCCGCCTCCGAGGTACGCGTCGATGACGCGGTCGTCGTTACGGACCCCCTCCGGCGTCCCCTCGGTCAGGACGTGTCCCTGATCGAGGACGACGATCGGGTCCGCCAGGTCCATCACGAACTCCATGTCGTGCTCGATGAGCAGGAACGTCGTCCCCTGCTCGTTGAGCCGCCGGATCTGGTCCTTGAGCTTCTTCGCCAGCGTCGGGTTCACCCCCGCCACCGGCTCGTCGAGCAGCAGCACCTCCGGCTCGGCGAGCATCGCCCGCGCGAGCTCGACGAGCTTCATCTGCCCGCCGGAGATGTCGGTCGCGGGCTGGGCGGCGAGGTGGTCGATCTCGAAGTCCGCCAGTATCCGCTCCGCCTCGGCGAGGTTCTTCGACTCGCTCTCGTCGACCGACCCCGGCGAGGTGAACAGCGTGAGGAACGACTCGCCGGGCTGTTTCCGGGGGCCGACGAGCATCGCCTCGCGGACCGTCATCCCTTCGAGCTTGCGCGGGGTCTGGAACGTCCGAATGAGCCCGTGGTCGGCGACCTCGTACGGTTCCATCCCGGTCACGTCGGTCCCGTTCACCTCGACGGTCCCGCCGTCCGGTTCGTAGAAGCCGGAGATGAGGTTAAAGAGGGTCGACTTTCCGGCGCCGTTCGGGCCGATGAGTCCGGTGATCGTGCCGCGCTCGACCGCGAACGTCGCGTGGTCGGTCGCCGCGAGCCCGCCGAACGACTTCTGGAGGTCGTTGACGCGCAGGACGGCGTCCTTCTTGGGGAGGGCGCCCTCACTCATCGCCGCCACCTCCCTTCTGTTCTCGGACGCCGCTGTCGGGCGTCTCGGGCGTTCCGCCGCCCTCGACCGCGCTCGGCCAGATCAGCTCCCGCTGCGGCGGAAGGACGCCCTGCGGCCGGTAGCGCATCACGGCGACGATCACGACTCCGATCAGCAGCAGCCGCAGCGGTGCGGGGTCGATCGGCAGCGCCACATCGTTTAAGAATCGGGTCCCCTCGCGGATCGTGACGATCACGATGCCGCCGAACAGCGCTCCGCGGTTGGAGCCGCTACCGCCTAAGATTACGGCGACCCACGCGTAGAACGTCGTGATCGGGTCCAGATCGCCCGGCCCGACGTAGAGGTTCAGGTGTGCGTAGAACACGCCCGCCAGCGCCATGATCAGGCTGCCGAGGATGAACGACTGCATCTTGAACGAGTAGGTGTTCTTCCCGAGCGCCCGAGCGAGGTCCTCGTCGGAGCGGATCGTGCGCAGCACGCGCCCCCACGGCGACTGATGTGCGCGCCGAAGGACGAAGTACGCGGCCCCCGCGAACGCCAGCACCAACAGGACGTTCAGCGACGCCTGCCAGAACGCCGTCTCTAAGATTACCGGCGACCCGGGGATCACCTCCAGCCGGAGCCCCGGCATCGCCTCCGGGAACGTCGAGAGCACCGGCCACCCGACGAAGAAGCTCGGGATGCCGCGCAGCCCCGCGCTGCCGTTCGTCAGCCAGCGCTCGTTTAAGACGATCAGCCGCACGACCTCGGCGAGCCCGAGCGACGCGATGGCGAGGTAATCGGCGCGGAGCCGGAGCGTCGGGATACCGATGATCAGCGCCAGCGCGAGCGCGACGACGAGCGCGACGGCGAGTCCGACGAGCGGACTGAAGCCGCCGGCGATCGGCGAGCCGCTCGCGGTCATCAGCGCGGTGCCGTACGCGCCGATGCCGAAGAACGCGGCGACGCTGAAGTTGATCAGTCCCGTGAACCCCCACTGGGCGTTCAGCCCGAACGACAACAGCGAGTACATCCCCGCCAGTCCGACGAGGAACAGGAAGTACGTCGGACCGAGCGCGCCGGTGAGCATCGCGACGAAGAGGAACAGCACGAACGCGACGCTGACGCCGAGCACCCACTCCTCCGGGCGGCTCAGGTCGGCGACCGCCGCCCTCGGGTCGTCGAGGAGGCTCACGTCGCAGCCTCCCCGGCGATCCCGTTGGGCCGGACCAACAGCACGACGACCATGATCACGAACGCGATCGCGTTCGCGTACTCGATGGTGATCATGTTCTCGATCACGGTCGCGAGCCAGTTCGGACGGATCGGTAGCGCCTCGACCACGTTGGAGAAGAACGGCGTTAGCTGGTTTATCATGCCGATGAGGAATCCGCCCGCCATCGCGCCGTACACGGAGCCGATCCCGCCGAGGATCACCGCCGCGAAGATCACCAGCAGGAGGTTAAACCCCATCCGGGGCGCAAGCTGGTTGAAGAGTCCGAGGAACACGCCGCCCGCGCCGGCGAGCCCGGCGCCGATGACCCACGTCCACAGCTTGACCCGCTTCGTTCGGATACCGCTGACCCGCGCGAGGTCGGGGTTGTCCGCCATCGCGCGCATCTTCCGACCGAGGTCGGTGTACTGGAGCAAGACGTGGAGCCCGACCACGAGCACCACCGCCGATCCGAATATCGCGACGTCGTGGAGCGTTATCCGGACGCCGTACGGGACCAACGCCTCGATCGGCCGCAGCGGTTGGAGGTCGAACCGGGTGAAGTCGGAACCGAACCGGATCTGGATCACCGCGCGGTAGATGAACGCGATCCCGATCGACGTGATCAGCAGGCCGATCGAGTCGACGTCGAGCGGCTCGTAGATGAGCTTCTCGGTGGCGACCGCCACCACCGCCGCGGCGGCGATGCCGACGACCAAGGCCACGAAGAAGCCGTACGGGAGTCCCAGCACCGCGCCGCCGAGCCCGCCGACCGCGCCGAAGGTCACGAGCGCCGAGTACGCGCCGATCGTCATCGTGTCGCCGTGTGCGAAGTTCGCGAAGTCCGCGATGCTGTACACCAGCGACAGCCCGATGCTCCCGAGGACGATGATGCTGCTGAACACCAACCCGTTAGCCAGGTATCCGAGAACGGTCATCGGTCGGGATTACCCTTCGATGAAGTCGATGCCTTCGTACGCGTGGTCTTGGACCTCCAAGACCTGAAGGAAGCCGACCGGGTCCCCGTTCTCGTCGAAGTCGATGGGGCCGCTGACCCCCTGGTAATCGACGTCGTCGGGGCCGCCGCCGTCCGCGAGGATCTCGCTGGCGGCCTCGAACGAGGTCACCGTCTCGCCCTCGGGGCCCGAGACGCGCCGAACGGTGTCCTGGAGCGCCTCGCCGGTGAACTCGTCGGCGGCCTGAATCGCGAGCGCGGCGTTGATCACGCAGTCGTACGCGTACGCCGCCCACGAGGTCGGCTGCTGGCCGTACTCGGACTCGAAGGCGTCCGCGAACGACTGGTAGTTCTCCTCCTCGACGGGCGCGGACGGAACGACGATCTTCATCTCCTCGATGCTCCCCTCGGGGGTGTTCTCGAGGACGTTGTCGCCGGAGACGGAGTCGGCGCCGTAGAACTGCGCCTCGTACCCCGAGGAGTACACCTCGTTGAC
Source organism: Halorubrum sp. CBA1229 (assembly GCF_003721435.2). NCBI lineage: Archaea > Methanobacteriati > Methanobacteriota > Halobacteria > Halobacteriales > Haloferacaceae > Halorubrum > Halorubrum sp. CBA1229. The sequence continues at coordinate 72,864 of NZ_CP054585.1, forward strand.
CATCGTCGCGAACTCGGCCTGATAGGTGATGAACAGCCACGCGTCGGCGCCGGAGCTGTTCATCTCCGAGATGACGCTGGAGTACGACTGCTGGTCCTGGTCGTGGGGCGTGTTGTAGACGATCTCGCCGTCGTACGCGTTGACGAACGCGTCGGTGAGGCTCTGGCCGTAGTCGTTGTTGACGTAGGTGATCGCCACCTCGTCGTAGCCGTCGTCGCTGATCAGGTTCGAGAGCGCGAGCGACTGGCTCCGTCCCGACGGCGACATCCGGAGCAGTCCCGGGAACTCGGTGAGGTTGAGGCCGGTGGAGTTCTGGCTCAGCTGGACGACGTCGGACCCCTCGACGACGCTCTCGTAGATGGCCAGCGAGACGCCGGAGCCGACCGCGCCGATCAGGAACGGGACGCCGTCCTGGTTGACGAGCTTCTGGGCGGCAGCGATCCCGCCCTGGTTTTCGCTTTCGGAGTCCTCGACGACGATATCGAGGTCTCGCCCGTTAATGCCGACCTCGTTGACGCGCGAGAGAGCGAGGTTGACGCCGCGCTGGTTCCGCTCGCCGAACGCCGACAGCGACCCGGTCTGCGAGTCGACCATCCCGACCTCGTAGGCCTCCGTGGAGTCGTCGCTGTCGCTTCCGTCGTCGGATCCGTCGCTCCCGTCGTCGCCGTCGCTTCCGTCGTCGCCGTCCGACCCGTCGCTCCCGTCTCCGCCGTCGTCGGTCGTGCTCAGACAGCCCGACAGGGCGACGAGCCCCGCACCGCCGGTCAGTTTCAGCAGCGTTCGCCGGTCCGCCAGATCCGTGGTATCTCGTGACATATGTGACCTGGTATCTCCGTGGACATCGGGGTATCTTAACCCCGGCCCGTCCATGGTCGGGCCGCCCGTACATGTTCCTCTCCGCCGCCGCGATAGGCGGTCGTGGCACGGGCGGGGGATTGGAGTGGAATATTTATTTGGTCTTTTAATACTCGTAATAATTGGTCGGGTGCCCATATATACCGATACGGATCCGCGGTGTGGATATGATACCGCCAATCGCGAGCAACTTCGTCGCAGGGGAGACTCCGGAGGCGGCGCTCGACCACGTCGAGGGGCTCAACGACCGCGGCGTGGCCGGCATCCTGAACCTGCTCGGCGAGCACTACGAGGAGCGACCGCCGGCCGACGCCGACGCCGACGCGTACGTCGACCTCGTCGGGGCGATCGCGGAGCGCGGCGTCGACGCCTGCGTCTCCGTGAAGTCGAGCCAGATCGGCCTCGACGTCGGCGACGACGTCTTCGAGGAGAACCTCGCGCGCATCGTCGAGGCGGCCAACGCCCCGGCGGCGACCGGTCCGGACGGGACGGGGCCGTTTGTCTGGATCGACATGGAGGACCACGAGACCACCGACGTGACGCTCGACGCGTTCGAGCGGCACGCGGTCGCGACCGACGGCAACGTCGGCGTCTGCGTGCAGGCGAACCTGAAGCGAACGCGGGACGACCTCGAGCGGCTCGCCGACCTCCCGGGGAAGGTCCGGCTCGTCAAGGGCGCGTACGACGAGCCAGCCGAACTCTCGTACAAGGAGAAGGCCCGCGTCGACGAGTCGTACCGCGACTGCCTCGCGTACATGTTCGAGGCGTTCGACGACGGGATCGCCGTCGGGAGCCACGACCCCGCGATGATCGAGCACGCGAAGGAACTGCACGCCGAGCACGGCACCCCCTACGAGGTGCAGATGCTGACCGGCGTCCGGGAGTCGGCGCAGTTCGAGCTCGCGGCCGAAGACGACGTGGCGGTCTACCAGTACATCCCGTACGGGACCAAGTGGTTCTCCTACTTCTACCGGCGGATCCGAGAGCGCAAGTCGAACGCGCTGTTCGCGCTGCGAGCGGTCGTGGGGAACTGATCCGAGTCGGCGGTCACGGATCGAGCAGCTTCGCCTCCGCCTTCCGGAGGTGTTCGAGCAGGGTCGTCTTCGAGACGTCCATGTCGTCGGCGAGCTCGCGGGTCGACGTCTCGCGCGGCCACTCGTAGTACCCCGCCTCGCGGGCGTGTTCGTACACGTCCCGCTGGGTTGGCGTCAGCGTGTCGAGCCGCTGCTCGCGGGGAGTCCGCCCCGCGTGCCCCGACGACGACATCGACTCCACGGTCACCTCGGCGCCGGAGTCCGCCTGGACCGCGTCGAGCGACTCCCGGATCTCGGTCCGCTCGCCGACGAAACACACCTGCCACTCCTCGCGGCCGTCCTCGATCCGGACCGGCGCGCTGTGGACGAACCCGTGTTCGAGCAGCGTCGGACACACCATGTCGGCCGGGTCGTACTCCAGGAAGAACTCGCGGACGACGTTGCCCGGGGCGTCCCTCGCGCGCCCGAATCGCTCCTGGAGCTCGAGCAGGTTCCCCGCCCGGTCGGACTCGCGGATCGCGTCGAGCAGCGCCTCGACCTCCTCGTTCGTGTCGGCGAACGCCGTGAACAGGCCGTTCACCGAGTTCGGCGCGTCGCGGTCGGTCCGCGGCGAGTTGTATATCGCGTGGGCGAGGACGCCGCCCGCGGTTCTGTTCGTCGCCTCGATCGCCCAGCAGTTCGGATGCCACAGGTCGAGCGTGAGCCGAGTCCCCGACCACTCGTCCGCCCCGGTCGCGTCTGTCGTCGCCATTACTACCTCTTCCGTGGTACCGCATCACAAAGACTCTGCCGCCCATGGTCGGGTGGGATATTTGGGCGCGGCGACGGTAAGCACCGTCCATGTCGGAGCCGTACCAACACTACATCGACGGCGAGTGGGTCTCGGGCGCGGGCTCGGAGACCTTCGAGAGCGAGAACCCGGCGACCGGGGAGTCACTCGGCGAGTTCCGGCAGGGGACCCCCGAGGACGTCGACCGCGCGGTCGACGCGGCCGACGAGGCGTTCGCGGAGTGGCGCGAGCTCTCCCGAATCGAGCGCGCCGAGTACCTCTGGGACGTGTACCACGAGCTGCGCGAGCGCACCGACGAGCTCGGACGGGTCGTCACCAAGGAGTGCGGGAAGGAGATCAGCGAGGGGAAGGCGGACGTCGTCGAGGCCGCCCACATGGTCGAGTGGGCCGCGGGCGACGCGCGTCACCCGAAGGGCGACATCGTCCCCTCCGAGATCCCGGCGAAGGACGCGTACATGCGCCGGAAGCCCCGCGGCGTCACGGGCTGTATCACCCCGTGGAACTTCCCCGTCGCGATCCCCTACTGGCACATGGCAATTGCCCTGGTGGAGGGGAACACCGTCGTCTTCAAGCCGGCCGAGCAGACCCCGTGGTGCGCGCAGATCATCGCGGAGATGTTCGACGACGCCGGGATCCCGGACGGCGTGTTCAACATGGTCCAGGGGTTCGGCGACGCCGGCAACGCGATCGTCGAGCACGACGACGTGGAGACGGTCATCTTCACCGGCTCGGCGGAGGTCGGCCACCTGATCCAGGACAAGCTCGGCGGGGTCCCCGGCAAGCGCGTCGCCTGCGAGATGGGCGGCAAGAACGCGATCGTCGTCACCGAGGCGGCCGACCTCGACGTCGCGGTCCACTCCGCGGTGATGTCCTCGTTTAAGACGACCGGGCAGCGCTGCGTCTCCTCCGAGCGCCTGATCGTCCACACCGACGTGTACGACGAGTTCAAGGAGCGGTTCGTCGAGATCGCCGAGGACGTCGCCGTCGGCGACCCGCTCGACGAAGACACGTTCATGGGGCCGCTCATCGAGGCCGAGCACTACGAGAAGGTCGCGGAGTACAACGAGCTCGCCCGCAGCGAGGGCGTGAACGTCCTCGTCGACCGCACCGACCTCGACGCCGACGAGGTCCCCGACGGCCACGAGGACGGCCACTGGATCGGCCCGTTCGTCTACGAGGCCGACCCCAGCGAGGACCTCCGGTGTACCCACGAGGAGGTGTTCGGGCCGCACGTCGCGCTGCTCGAGTACGACGGCGACATCGAGCGCGCGGTCGCGATCCAGAACGACACCGAGTACGGGCTCGCCGGCGCGATCGTCTCCGAGGACTACCGACAGATCAACTACTACCGCGACCGCGCCGAGCTCGGGCTCGCGTACGGGAACCTCCCCTGTATCGGCGCCGAGGTCCAGCTCCCGTTCGGCGGCGTCAAGAAGTCCGGCAACGGCTACCCCTCCGCCCGGGAGGCCATCGAGGCGGTCACCGACCGCACCGCGTGGACCCTGAACAACTCGACGGAGATCGAGATGGCGCAGGGGCTCTCGGCCGACATCAAGACGAAAGACGACTGAGGGCGGCCGCCCTCGCGGAGCCGTTTTTAAGTATCCCGCATCAGACCGCGTCCAGCGCCGCCGCGACCGCCTCTATCGGCCCGTCGGCGTCGGCGAGCCCGCCGCGGGCGACGAGCCGCTCTCGAGGGCGACCGACCCGCTGCGGGACCGACTCCGTCCCGAGCAGTCCCGCGTCGCGGAGCTCCCGCTTGATCCGCGTGAACGTCGCCGAGCTCCCGAGCCCGGCGTCCTCGCAGGCGCGACGCAGGTCGCGGTCGAGCGCGCCGCGCTGGACACCGACCACGTACGCGCGGCGGCGCGCGCCGGCCAGATCGAGGGCGTCGCCGTCGACGACTCCGGCGTCGAGCGCGCGGATCGCGTCGCCCGCGACGTCGAGGCCGCAGCGCTCCCGCAGCGCCTCGTACGCGCGACGGCGACTCGGCGTCCGCACGCCGCGCACCTCGGCCGCTTCGACGAGCGGGGCGTAGCGCTCCCGGAGCGTCGGGTCGTCGCCGACTCGACACCACGTCTCGGGACCGTCACCGGCGTCGGTGTTCTCGTGCTTCGAGCCCTCGGCCGGGACGAGCGCGAATCCCGTCGTTCGACCGACGAGAGCCGCGTTCGGCTGTGGCTCCGGCAGCGTCAGGAGGTCCCAGACCTCCGCCTCCACGAGCGCCGCGAGCCGGCTCGCGGGATGGAAGCGGTCGACGACGGCGTCGGCCGCGCGGTCGCTCGCGAGGACGGTGAGCGTCGGAAGCTCCGAGGGGAGCGTCTCCGATAACGCTGGCGAGTCCCCCTCCGCTTCGGCCCGAAGCGTCGACGGGTCTGGGTCGACGAGCCCCGGCGCCGCCTCGCGGTACGCCTCGACCGCCGCCGTCAACAGCGACGGCGACGGGTCCACGAGCACCGGATCGGCGTGGGTCCCGATCGCTCCCGGCCCGTCCGCGAACGGCAGGGTCGGATCGGGGGACACGGCCTCTTCTACGGGACGGACGGAATATAAATGGCAACGGGCGCAGCCGCTTGGCTGTCGGGGGAAGTACGGCGGTCGGTTGGGGGAAGGCCGCTCGTCCGTCCCGCGTTGGCCTTTTAAGAAACGTCCACGCGGGTGACGTGACCGCCGCAGCCGCACCGCTCGACGTACTCCGGGTCGAGGCCATCGCGTTCCTCGCGGAGCGCGTCGTAGAGGAACGCCTCTGGATGGCCGAGGTCGCCGTGGGTGACCAAGTTGACGTGGTTCCCCGGGGTCGTGTGGTCGACGGCCGCGAGCGCGTCGCGGACCGCCAGTTCCGGGTCGTTGGCGTACTTCGGCTCCTCCAAGTTCGCCGACCAGGAGTTGTCGTGGACTCGGTCGGTGATCGGTTCGGCGGTCTCGTCGTGGTCGTGGTCGTCGGTGGGTTCGGTCATGGGGGTCTCGTCGTGATCGAGTCGCGCTATCCGTCGGTCGCCGTTACGAGTCGACGGCCGCGATCTCCGGCTCGTCCTCGAGGGGGCGACTGGGCAGGTCGTCCACGAACTCCCGGATCACCGTTCGCTGGACGCGCTGGAGCGTCTCGCTGCAGGTCGATTTCGCGATCCCGACGTGGTCGGCGACCTCCGTCAGGGTGGCGCGACGCGGCACGTCGTAGTAGCCGAGGTCGACGGCCGCGAGCAGAAGTTCCCGCTGTCGGTCCGTCAGCAGGCGGGCGGGGTTGACGCGCTGACGCACGCGCTCGACCTCGAATTCGAGGCCGACCTCGCGCAGCCGTCGGCCCATCTCGGCGACGCGCTCGTGTTCGCCCGTGACTTCGACCTCCGCCACGCCGTCCTCGATGTCTAAGGGCATCTCGATCGGGAGTCCCGAGCGCTTCGCCGCCAGCAACAGCAGCGGCGCGTCCGTCTCCACCCGGGCCGTGACGACGCCGTCCTCCCGCGCCATCACCGACACGGCGGTCAGCGCGTCGTGGCCTTCCATCGCCGACAGTACCGCGTCGGCGTCGCGTGCGGTGACCCTGACCAGAGCGAAGCCGGCGCTCTCGCCGGGGACCGCGGCGAGCACGCGGAACCCCGTGTCGGGGAACTCGCGCGAGACGTCGGCTATCCACGGTCCGTCGGGCAGGTCGACGAGGAGGCGTGCTTGTGGCATCTGTGTGGGTCGGTGGTGATGTCAGTCGTCAGTCCGCTGCGGTCGGTGGTCGGGGCGGGTCTGGATCCAAATCGATCCTCGGACCATCAGTCGAGGTCGATCGTCGCGGCGTCACTCGACGTAGACGGCGCCCTTCATCCCGACCGCCTCGTGGGGGGTGCACACGTAGGTGTGGATCCCGGACTCCTCGAAGGTGTGCTCGAAGGTGTGCCCCTCCTCGCCGATGGTCTCGCTCTCGAAGTCGCCGTCGGACCCGGACACGTTGTGCTGGCCGCCCTCGCCGGTCCACTCCCACGTGACCGTCGTCCCGGACGACACCGCGACCGCCGCCGGACCGAACGCCAGCCCCTCGCCGGCGCCGACGTCGACGGTCACGGAGTCGGAGCCGGTCATGTCGACCGTCTGCTCGTAGTTGTTGGCGTCGTCGAACCAGCCGTCGTAGTCCGGCTCCTCCGAGAGGAACTGCTGGCCACCGCCGTCTCCGCTCCCGCCGTCGCCGCCGTCTCCGCTCCCGCCACAGCCGGCGAGCGCGGTGGCCGCGCCGAGCGCCGCGGTCGTTCGAACGAAGGTTCTCCGGTCGAGTGTGCGTCGGGTCATGCGCTTCGGCGTAGGGGAGTAGGGGGAATACCTTCGGCGCATATTCCCGGACTGCGGAGGAGTGGACCGAACTGTTCGGCTCGGTGTATATAAACGACGGCAGCGGGCCCGCGCTCGGCGCCGAGGACGCGAATCAGTCGTCCGCCGCGGCCCAGATTGCCGTGACGACGCCGTCGTCGGTCTCGACCGTGTCGTGCGCGTAGCCGCGGTCCGCGAGCTTCGGGAACAGGAACTGCGGAGCCCGGTCGTTGTGTTGCACGAGGACGGTTTCGTCCGGCAGGTCCGCGAGCAGTTCGAGCGTCTGCCGGAGCGGCTCCGGCGGGCCGAGATCGGCCACGTCGAGCGTCTCGACTTGGCGGTCGGTCGGCGCGTCCGTCTCTTCGAGGACCGACGTCTCCGGTGTCATGTCCGGGTATCCGCGCCCGACGGGCCCGTCAGTTATCCCGAACGTGTTCGGTTCCGCCGTCGCGCGCCTCCCGTCGCTCGCGATACCCGCCGAGCCGACGCGCGTCGCTGGCGATTCGCTCGGTGTCGGTTCGGATTGGAGTACAGGGGACGGTGGAGAACGGGAGAGCGGTGGAGTGCGGGAGAGCGGTGGAGAACTGGCGGGCGGTGGAGTGTGGGCCGGAGGTCAGAGCCGACGCCGGCGGACGAGTCGCGCCGCGACGGCGATCGGGGCGACACACCACGCGGCCAACGCGGCAGCGAGGGACGCCGTCGAGAGGCCGCTGCCGGCGAGGACGGCGGTGAACCCGCCGCCAGCGGTGGTCCCGAGCCCGCTCAACACGAGCACGCGGAACGCGCTCACCGGGTTCGAGAAGACGAGCGCGGAGAGGACGGCGTCGGGGAGCTCGAACGCGGCGACGACGCCGAGCGCGATCAGGTCGTGGACCAGGACGAACCAGACCCACACGAGCAGGGCCGCGCCGAGCGCGTGCGTCTTCTCGCGGGCGACGGTCGACAACAGCACCGCGATCGCCAGGAACGCGGCGCCGGCGCCGACGGCGCCGACGAGGAACCCGAGGAAGGACGGCCACTCGCCGAGCCCGAACTCGCGGACGATCAGCACGCCGCTGAACCCGAACCCGAGCACCGTCGCGCCCGCGAGCACCGTCAGCCGACCGAGGTACGTCCCGGCGACGACCTCGCTGCGCCGGACGGGCAGCGAGAACATCACCGCGAGCCATCCCTCGTCCTCGCGGCCGACGACGGCGTCGTACCCGAGCGCGAGCGCCGCGAGCGGGATCAGGTACGCGGCGAGGCTCGTCAGGGACGCCACGACGCGCTCGGCGCCCTCCGGCCCGACCGCCGAGCCGCTGAACGTCAGCATCATCCCGCCGAAGACGACGAACAGGCCGGTCAGCGCGAGCGCCCAGCGGCTCCGGACGGCGAGCCGGTACTCGGTCACGGCGACGACGAAGACGTGACGGAGCGCGCCCCGAACGCCCTCGACGGTCGGGTTTTCGGTCACCCCGGAGGTCGCCGACGGAGACGGGGGCGTCTCGCCGTCGTCGGTCGGCTCCTCGTCCCCCGCGCTGAACACCGCCGCGTCCGGGTGGAGAGCGTCCGAACGCGTCTCCGCGGAGTCCGTCTCGGTCATGACGTCACCTCCCCGCGGTCGGCCCGCGAATCCCCCGCCTGCTCGTCGGCGACCGCCGCTCGGAAGACCGCTCGGAGCCCGCGCTGACCGCGGCGCTCGCCCGTCGGCTCGTCGCCCGATTCCCCGATGTCGGCCGCGAGCTCCTCGATGGAGCCGGACGCGCGCACTCGACCGTCGTGGAGCACTGCCGCGCGGTCACAGAGCCGCTCGACCTCGGGGAGAACGTGCGAGCAGAAGACCACCGTCGCGTCCGTCTCGGCGGTGATCTCCTCGACGATGACGTGGAACTCGTCGACGCCGCGGGGGTCGAGCCCCGCGGTCGGCTCGTCCAGTATCAGAACGTCGGGGTCCGGAAGCAGCACCGTCGCCAGACCGAGTCGACGTTGCATCCCGTTCGAGTAGCCCGAGACGCGGCGGTCGGCCTCGTCCGGGGTCAGCCCGACGCGCTCGACGGTGCGAGCGACCCGTCCGTCCCCCGGGAGCCCGCGGATCGCCGAGTGGACGGCGAGCACCTCCCGCCCGGTGAGCCCGTCGGGGAATCCGACGTGTTCGGGGAGGTAGCCGACGCGCTCGCGGATCCGTCGCCCGTCCTCGGTCACGTCGGACCCGCCGACGGAGACCGTCCCCGCGTCCGGGCGGTCGTGACCCACGAGCAGTCGGAACAGGGTCGATTTCCCGGCCCCGTTGGTGCCCAGGATCCCGAACGTCGACCCGCTCGGGATCGAGAGCGAGAGCCCGTCGAGGGCGGTCACGTTTCCGTACGCCTTCCGAACGTCGCTCGCGTCGATTCTCATGATGTGGCCTCCGTGTCGGTCTCTCGGTCCGCGTCCGTCTCCCCCGTCTCGGTCGGTTCGTAGGCGCGCCAGTCGTGGTTCGGCTCGGTGAGCGGGCGGCGGTCGACGACGCCGGGCGCCTCGATGACGGGGAACGAGCTCTCGGCGAGCCGCACCGCCTCGAACGCCGGGCTGTTCGCGAACACCGCCGCCTGCGGCCGCTCGGCGACGATGTTCTCGACGAGTCCGACGGGGCGGTGGCGGATCTCGCTTATCCCGTCGCCGTCGCGGTCGGCGACGCGGGCGCCCGACCAGTAGTTGCCGCGGTCGGTGTCGTTCCACTCCACGAGCGTGGTTCGCGGCGTCTGGACCGCACGGTCGTTGCGGACGAGGCTGTTGCCCGCGACGACCTCGTTCTCGCTGCCGGCGGAGCTGTGGATCCCGATCGCGTTGCGGTACAACAGGTTGTCGAGGATCCGGTTGTCCTGTGCGTTGTAGATGTACAGCCCGTCGCGGTTGGCGACGAGGTGATTCCCGGCTATCGTCGACTCCTCGATGTCCTTCGCGAGGATGCCGTGGCCGCTGGTGCCCTCGCTCCGCAGGGCGGTGTTGTTCCGGACCGTCAGCCCCTCGCTCACCATGAGGGCGTAGCCGACGCCGTTGTCGGCGGCGACGTTGTCGACGAGGCGGTTGTCGTCCGAGTACATGTAGTGGACGCCGTACCGGGTGTGTCGAATCGTGTTGTTCTCGGCGAGGACGTCCGTCGCCCACGAGAAGTAGATCCCGTCCCGAGTGGCCGTGATCTCGCTGTCGCGGACGACGGTCCCGCTCGTCTCGAACAGGTGGATCCCGTTCCCGCGGTCGGTCACCGGGTAGACGTCCTCGCGGCCGTCGATACGCACGTCTTCGATCACGGCGTCGTCGACCCCGTCAACCCAGATCCCGTAGGCCGTGTCGGTGATCCGGACCGTCTCGATCCGGGCGTCCGCGCCGGCGACGAACACCCCGGCGTCCTCGGTGTCGAGGTCGCTGCCCGAGCCGCGGATCCAGACGCCGGAGACGGTGACGTTGTCGCCGCTCAGCGTGATCACGCGCCCCTCGCCGCCGCCGTCGATCACGGCGCCGTCCTCGCTCGCGACGATCTCGAGGTCGTCGACGCTCGCGTTCACGCGCTCCTCGAACCGGCCGTCGAGGACGACCGTGTCGCCCGGATCAGCGGCGTCGACCGCCGCTTGCGCCGACGCGAACGACTCGCCGTCGACGGCGGCGGTCCCGTCGCGCTCGGGCGCGGTCACCTCGGTCGCCGCGACGTCTGTCGCGACGTTGAGACCGGAGGCGCCGGAGTCGTTCGCCGGGATTCCGGCTCCGACGGCGTTCGTGTATCCGTCGGCGGCGGCGGCCGCGCTGCCGGGCGCCCCGGTCGCACCCGCGGCGAGCGGGAGCGCGAGCGCGATCACGGCGACGACGCAGGCGGCCACGAGGAAGCCGGTTTCGAGCCGGCCGACCGACAGGCCGAACCGGTCACCTGACATGGTCGCCACCACCGATCTCCGGGTTCCGGTCGGCGTCTCGGTCCCGCTCGGACTCATCGCTCGGTTCCTCGTCGCGGTCGCGGATCGCTCCGGGGAATGCGCGGGCCAGTTCCGGGAGCTCGTCGACCGTCGCGTCGAGGTCCCGCGCGAGGTACGCGACGGCGAGCAGCGCGACCGCGACGAGGGTCATGTAGCCGCCCGGTCCGAACCACGCGAAGCCGCTGATGTTGGCCACCGCGTAGGGGCCCAGAAGCGGCGGCGTGAACGATTCGATGCCGCGGAGCGGCGCGTTCGGGTCCAGCGAGTGACCGGCCTGGTAGAGCCGGTACTGGATGAACGCGAACATGCCGACGAAGACGGCGATCGTCCCGACGAGCTGCGCGGTGAGCCCGGCTTTGAGCTTGCGGACCGTCGGCGCGAACGCGACGAAGGCGCCGGTGAAGGCGAGCCCCGCGAACACGACCGGACCGAGCAGCCACTCGGGGACGTCTATCGCCGCCTCGCTGACGTCGTAGTTCGGCTCGATGTACACCGGGTCGGGGTAGTGGAACCCGGCGTACTTGTTGAGCCCCTGTACCTCGGCGAAGTCGCCGCCCAGACGCGGATACGCGTACAGCTCGATGAGCAGCTCCTGGCCGGGATACTGCGGCGCCGTGAGCGTGATCCGCCACATCGGGACCAGCAGCGCGCCGACGAGCAGCACCGCTGCCGCCAGCGGCAGCGCGCGTCGGATCTCGGTCAACCGCGTGAGCGACGATGACATGGCGTTATTCCTCCGGCTCGACGATGAGCCGCGAGCGCATCTCCAGGTGCAGCGCGCTACAGAAGTGCGCGCAGTAGACCCAGTAGACGCCCGGCTCGTCGGCGGTGAACGTCACCTTCCGCGTCTCCTGCGGGGCGACGCGCATGTGGACGTCGTGGTCGGGGATCGCCACCGAGTGGAGCATGTCGCTCGTCGTCTCGATGTTCGTCACCTGCATCTCGACGGTGTCGCCCTCCGTGACGGTCATCTCCTGGAACCCGTAGTGGTTCCGCGTCGAGTACATCTCGATCTCGACGCGGTCGTCGGCGACCCGCTCCATCGACTCCTCGCCCTCGTCGGTGTACTCGAGTTCGAGGTCGTCGGGGTCGTACGTCTTCGCGGGGTCGAGCTTCGAGCGGTGACAGATCGACGCGTCGTGCGGCTCCGCGTGTGCGGGCGAGTCCTTCACGTGTTCCATCCCGGCCTCGTCGTCGCCGATGTAGATCAGCTGGTCGTTCTCGGGGTGCTGCGGGCCGACCGGCAGGAACCGGTCTTTCGACAGCTTGTTGAGCGAGATGAGCCAGTCGCCGGCCGGGTCCTCCGTGTACGACTCCGAGGCGATCAGGTGACCGGGGTTGTAGTGGACGTCGATCTTCTCGATGACGGGGCTCTCGGACCGTGCATCGGCCTCGACGGCCTTCTCGATGTCCCACTTGACAACCTGCGAATCGATGAACAGCGACGTGTACGCGTGCCCGCGGCCGTCGTAGGCGGTGTGGAGCGGACCGAGCCCGAGCTTCGGCTGGCCGACGATGGCGTCGGTCGGATCGTCGACCTCGTCGATCTTGTCGATCTGGATGACCGACGCGGTCGGGTCGAGCTTCCCGCTCGCGATCGCGTACTTGTTATCCGGCGTGACGCTGATCCCGTGCGGGCTCTTCGGCGTCGGGATGTAGTGGACGACCGGGTCGTCGCCCTGGTTGAGCGGGCTGTCCTTTCGGCCGTCCACGACGGGGACCTCGTTTATCATCTCGTAGTCGCCCGCCTCGACGGCCGCCTCGATCCGCGGGATGTCGAACGCTTTGACGTTGTCGCGGTCCGACCGGGTCATCCCCTTCTCGGTGACGGCGCCCTCGCTGTTGTAGCCCGTGGTGAAGAAGTACCGCCCCTCCTTGCTCCCGTCCCCGTTGTCCATGTTGCCGTCGACGAGGACCTCCCACTCGACGTTCATCGACTCGGGTTCGATCGCGGCGAGGACGGCGCCGTACTCGTCGGGGTCGTGTAAGTCGCCCGTCCCGTCGTTGGGGATCGGCGTGCGGAACTCGCCGACGCCGAAGATGAGGTCCGTGTCGGGCAGCTGCGCGCAGGACCCGTGCGTCCCCTGCTGGTTCGGGATGTCGACGATGGCGTCGGTCTCGAAATACGTCAGGTCGATCCGGGCCATCCGGCCGTTCGCCTTGTCGTTGACGTACGCGAACCGGCCGTCGTAGTCGCCGTCGGTCTGGCTGATCCGCGGGTGGTGCGTGTCGCCCCAGGTGTAGCCGCCGGCCTCCTCGAGCATCTCGCGGCTCTCGTCGTCGTGCCCGTAGCCGCGCCCGCTGTCGCGCTGGAACACCGGGATACGGATGAGCTCGCGCATGGACGGGAGCCCGACGACGCGGACGTCCCCGGACTGACCGCCGCCGAGGAACGCGTAGTACTCGTCCATCTCGCCCGGCGGGACCGAGTGACCGGGGGCGGCCGAGACGGTCCCGTCGCCCTCGTCGCTGAGCAGGCTGGTACAGCCGGCGAGCCCGCTGAGGCCGCCGACCGCGGCCCCGGCCTTCATGAAGTCCCGTCGGCGGAGTCCGGGGAGCAGCGAATCGAACCCGTCCGGCGATTCGTTCTGCTGTTCGTCTGGTTCCTCCTCGTTCGCCGGCTGCTGAGTGTGTCGTGTCATGAGCGTTCGTCGATGTCGTCGTCACGCGCTGTTCGGACCGCGATCCGCTCGATCGCTCGATCGCCGAGAACGGCGCGGAGTTCGGCGACGAACTCCGGGATCAGTCGTCGTCGGGCGGCCTCGGCGTCGAACCGGTAGCGGTGCCGCGTCGCCCCGCGGTGGGACTCGGTCTCCCGTTCGACGAGCCCCTTCTCGACGAGGCGGTCGACGGTCCGCTTCACCGTCGTGTACGCGACGTCGTCGCCGCGGCGCGTGACCGCGTCGTGTAGGTCGCGGGCCGCGAGTGTGTCGTCGGCGCGCCGCAGGACGGCGAGAAGCTCGCGTTCCCGCGGTCCGAGCTGTGTCCACTGGGTCATGGGCGGTCGGAGCCGAAGCGATCGGTTCGACCCCGCTACTGATCAGTACGGTCGAACCGTCCGGGTACCTGCCGGCGAACTGTTCGGGGGTTTAAATACGGTCTCCGTTCCCGAACAGCTGCGAAAAGAGCGAAGTCGTCACCGCGCGGAGATGTTCGGAGACGGTCGACTTCGCGAGGTCGAACTCGGCCGCGATGTCGGCGGCCGAGGTGCCGCCGGCCTCGAAGTATCCCTTCTCGGCGGCGACCCTCGCGATCTCGACCTGGCGGTCCGTCATGCCGGCGAGGTCGACGGGGACCACATCGGGACAGCAGTCGTCCTCGTCGCTGCTGCCGCGGTCGACGCAGAGCCGACGGAGCTCCACGTCGAGCCCGGACGCCTCGCACTCGTCGACGATCGCCCGCAGCTCCTCGTGGCCGCTCAGGACGAACGAGACCTGGATCTCGCCGTCGACCATCTCGGTCCGCCGCGGCGAGACCGGGAAGTTCGCGAATGCCGCCGGGAGCCCGCCGCACGTACACCCCGCGCACACACCCTCGCCCTCGGTCGCTGGCGAGGGACCGGGGCCGTCGGTCTCCGACTCGGCGTCCGGCGCCGCTTCGACGACCGCGTCGCCGCCCGGCGGCCAAACGGCCACGCCGCCGTCGGTGGCCGCGTCGGTTATCCCGCGGATCTCGTCGGCGTCGGGGCGTTCGCAGGCGATCTCGTAGCGCCCGTGCGCCCGGCCGCCGAACTCGACGAGATCGAGGCCCGTCGGCGGGTCGGCGGGCGGGTCGGCGGCGACGAACTCGACGCGGTCCTCTCCCGAGTCGACTCGCATCTCCTCCACCGGGGTGCTCGACGAGAGCGCGGCCACGGGACAGCCGTCGCAGGCCGACATCGCTAATTCGACGTGGATCCCGTTGGTCATGAGGGAACGTATGTCAGCCACCGGTGATATAACGCCGAGCGGTTTCCAAGCCGATGAAAAACACCGGACACGCGCCCGTTGCCGGGGCTTCCCGCAGTATGCGGGCGGAACCCCGCGATCCGTTCCGGTGAGCGCGCCCTTTTAAATTCGGGGGCGGAATCGAGCGGCATGCCGCCACTGGAACTGCCGCTCGGACTCGGCACCTCCGGCCTCGACGACCCCGCGGAGTGCGCCGCCACGGTGACCGCCGCCTTGGAGGCCGGCTACCGCCACGTCGACACCGCGCAGATGTACGACAACGAGGCGGCGGTCGGCGAGGGGATCGCCGCCGCCGACGTCGACCGCGACGACGTCGTCGTCGCCACGAAGGTCCACCCGGAGAACCTCGCGCCCGAGGACGTCCGCGAGACGGCCCGCGAGAGCCTCGACCGGCTCGGACTCGACCGCGTCGACCTGCTGTACGTCCACTGGCCGATCCGGGCGTACGACGCCGCCGCGACGCTCCCGGTCTTCGACGAGCTTCGCGACGCGGGGCTCACCGACCACGTCGGCGTCTCGAACTTCACGCCCGAGCTGCTCCGCGAGGCCCGCGAGACGCTCGACGCGCCGATCGCCGCTCACCAGGTGGAGTGCCACCCGCGCTTTCAGCAGCCCGAGCTCCGCGAGCTCGCCGAGGAGTTCGACCACCGGCTCGTCGGCTACTCGCCGCTGGCGCGCGGGGACCTGTTCGACGACGACGAGTTCAAAGGCGTCGCCGATCGCAACGGGCTCTCGCCGGCCGTCCTCGCGCTCGGGTGGGCGCTCGCCCGCGGCGTGACGCCGATCCCGAAGGCGACGGGCGACCACGTCGCCGAGAACCTCCGGGCCGCCGCCGTCGATATCGACCCCTCCGTCCTCGAGGAGGTCGACGCGCTGGAGCCGGGCGACCGGCGGATCGACCCCGACGACGCGGCGTGGAACCGCTGACGGGCGTCCCCCGGAAACCGACCGCGCCTCTCAGACCGCCTCCGACCGCGCCTCTCAGACCGCCTCCGACCGCGCCTCTCAGACCGCCTCCGACCGCGCCTCTCAGACCGCCTCCGACCGCGCCTCTCAGACCGCCTCCAACCGCGCCGCCATCTCCGCCTCCGCCCTGTCGACGAGGGCGGCCAGCGGCTCGTCGAGGTAGGTCGTCCACTGGTCGATAAACCCCGAGCGGCCGAGCATCCGGACGACCTCGTATATCGGACGGCGGGCCGCGAACCCCTCCGGGAGCCCGCCGGCGCGCTCGCGGTACCCCGCGTACAGCGCCGCCGCGTACCGCTCCGGGCCGCGCTCGTCGAACCCGTTGAGGAGCTGGTCCTCCGCCCGGACGAGGTCGCGGGCGGGGTCGCCGACGTGGGCGAGCTCCCAGTCGATCGGGGCCACACCCTCCGGTCCGTCTCCCTCGCGGACGAACAGGTTCGGCATCGCGACGTCGCCGTGGAGGAGCGCGGCGGGGGCGCCGCGGAGGCGGTCGCGGTTCGCCTCCACGCAGTCGACGACGGCGTCGTAGTGGTCGGCGAGCCGCTCGGAGGTGCCGATCTCGCGGGTGCGCTCGACGGTTTTCAAGAGCACGTCGGGCCACGGCGCGCGGTCGAGGTCGAGCTCACCTGGCGCGTCGCTCCCGACGATGTCGCCGTGCGTCTCGAACCGCTCGGCGTGGAGGGTCGCGAGCGTCCTGCCGACGCGGCGGAGGAGCGCCTCCCGTTCGGCGTCCCCGTCTCCGCCCGACTCACCGCCGAGCTCCTCCCACACGCCGAGGAGCTCGCGGCCGGGAGCGGGTCCCGTGACGAGATACGGCGCGTCGGCGTCGGGGTCGGCGGCGAGCACCGCCGGGACGGCGACGGGTCGCTCGGCCGCCACGTACCGCAGCACCGCCAGCTCGCGGGCGATCCGGGTGCCGTCGGCGTCGACCGCCACCTTACAGAACGCCCGGCCGCCGTCGGCGAAGACGACGCCGACGGTCTCGTTGGCGCCGTTCCACGACGGTCCCACGTCGGCGAGCCGGCCGACGCTCCGCCCCGGGAACGCCTCGGCGAGGGCGGACGCCACGGTCTCGTCACGTCCGGACGCCGCGGCCTCGTCCATACCGTCGTGTCGCGTCCGGAAGCTGTTAAGACTGTGCCGTCACAGCTGTTACCACGAGACGGTGAAAAATCCGGTTGTAACGGGAGAGAGACTCCGAAAGGCGAGATTTTCCGACACCCTCATAACTGTTGGAGATGCATCAAACGACAGTGAGAGACGAGTCGTTCGGCGGGCGAGTGGGCTTCGAGGTCGACGGCGAGACCCTCCGCGTCCGCGACGCGCTGGAGGGCGAAGAACTCCGGCTCGTGCTGGACCGCGAACCCGAACCGCGGCCCGCGCTTCCGGAGCTGTTCCCCTTTCCGGTCGACGAGGCGGTCAGCTTCGAGGCGGAGTCGATCTCGGTCCCCGACTACTCTGTGGTGAGTGTCCGCAGAATCGACGGCGAGTTCGTCGCGCAGCTCAGCGAGCCGACGGAGCTCCCCCGGGGGTCGTACTGTTTCGACGTCACCGGCGTGACCAAGGCGCTGGTTCGCGCGCCCGACGTGGCGGTCTCGACGACCGGCATGAACGACGGCGGGGCGGTCGACATCGAGTTCGACCGGCCGGCGACCGTCACGGTCGGCGCACGGTCGCTCCACACCAGACCGGAGGCGACGATCACGGTCCCCGACGACCCGGCCGCGCTGGCCGAGGCGGTCTCTGTGCTCGGCTCGTCGATCAAGGAGTTCTCCCCCGAGCGCTCGTGGCCGACGCTCCGCGGCTACCCGCCGCTGATCGAGCGCGGCGACGAGCTCGACGTCCCGAGCCCGCTGACTCGGCCTGACACCGGCGTCGAGGTGGTCGTCCGACCCGAGTACGCGGACGTCTATCGGCTCTCGACGCTCTCGTACTACCTCGGCGCGGGGATGACCGTCGGCGACGCGCCCGCGATACGGCTCGACAACGGCTACGTCGAGTCGCTGCCGACCGAGGGGGCCGCGCTCGAGGCGCGCGCCGAGGAGCTGCTCCGGACGTGGTTCTTCCTCGACACGCTCGCCCGGACCGAGGGGTACGTCCCCTCGGACCGGTACGAGTACGAGCGGGTCGGCCCGGAGCTCCCCTTCTACCCGCCGAAGCTCGCGGACCGCTCGATGAGCGAGCGGCTGATGGAGTACCTCGAAGTCGACCCGGCGACGGTCGCTCCCTACGCCCCCGACTGGCCGACCGAGGCGGTGCTCCGACCGGATCCCGCCGGCGCCGAGCTGCTTCCCCACCTCGCGCACGTGCTGGCGCCGGTGCGGGTGCGCGGCGCGGCGGAGCCAGCGGACCCGGCGGCGCCGGCTGCGCTCGCGATGTCGCCGTGGTTCGCTCCGGCGGACGGGTCCCCCGACCCCGACGACGACCCGCTCCCCGCGGGCACGTCGGTGTTGACGCCCGCGGGCTACGAGAACCGACTCTCGCGAGAGACCACCGCTCGCGGCGAGATCCGCGTCGTCGCGATGGTCGACTCGGCGGCGCGCGCCGACGCGGTTCGGCGCGCCCTCGCAGAGCCGGCGGTCCCCGAAGGCGTCGGCGAGTGGGAGGTCCTCGATCGACCGGACGCGGACACCGTCGCGACGGCGCTCTCCGACCCCGTCGTCGACGTGGCGTACTGCGGGCTCCCGGTCGGAGACGGGGGCGTCGTCGCGACCGACGGGACGGTGGCGCTCGACGACCTCGAGGACGCGCCGGCGCTGGCGATCTTCGAGGGGACCGACGACGTGCGGGAAGGCCTCAGAGTCGTCGAAAACGGCGGCGTGGGGTCGATCGTTGCCGGGGAATCGTTGTCGTCCACGAGGCTCAGGTCGGCCGTGGCCCTGCTGGCGATGGGGGCGTCGACGAGCGCGAGCGTTTGGCTCTCCGATCTCGCCGACGAGAATCGGATTCGCCTCGTCGGGGACCCCGGCGTCTCGCTGGCTTCGAACGCCGCGTTGGCGACGCAGATGAACCTGGTGCGATCAGAGTCACCGATCTCACATCACGTCGAACGCGGATCCGTCCTCTCGCTGTCGGTTCGGCTCGGACAGGAGCAGAAACAGCTGTTCGAGGAGTTTGATCCCCTGAGCGAACTGGTCGGAACAACGCGGACGGACGGTCCCGTTCTCGACTGCTCAAGGGTCGTCACGATCCTCGATCAGGCCGACTCGATTGTCCGCCTCAACGGTCGCCTGCTGCTTCCGAGCGACGGCCTCACCGAAGCGGACATAGAACGGATGGCCCGGCGCCACCTCGCGGACGACGCGAACGAAATCGCGGGGCCGGACGGTCAACCGAGGCGACATCGCCAGGAGTGAGTCGGGGGTTGGATCTTCCGTCGGCGAAATCCACCGAGGCTTTTTATAACATAGCCGACGAATCTCCGCGTATGCCTCAGATCCACCTCGACGAGGAGACGGTCGAGCGGCTCGACTCGCTCCGCGTCGAAGACGAGGAGTACGACGAGATCGTCAGCGAGCTGATAAGCATCTACGAGGCCGAGGAGCTGACGCTCTTCCACGGCGGCGACATGGATTAGCGACCGGGGGACCGTCGACCGCGTCCGACCGTTTATTCCCGATACGCGAGCCTGACCTGTTCCCAGCGACCGTTGTCCTCGAGGTGCGCCTGCAGTTCGTCCGCGTACTCCTGAACGAGGCGCTCGGCGGCTTCGAGCTCCTCGTCGTCGACGCCGCCGTCGTCGCCGCCGCCGAGTCCGAGCGCGCCCTTGATCGAGTCGACGAGCCCGCCGCCGGAGCTACCGCCGTCGCCCTGCCCTCCCGCGCCGCCCATCGCGGCGACCTGTGACCGGACGTTCTCGAGCTCCGGCATGATCGCCGGGAGGCTGGAGGTGTCGGCGACGAGGCGGGCCTCGTCGGGGTCGGCGGGGTTCTCGATCTCGAACTCCGTCGCCGTCATGATCAGGCCCCACTCCTGGCTGGAGAACCGCGAGGCCGATACTCGGTCCGTGAACTGGTTGTCGACGGTCATGCGCTCGCCGACGATCGCGTCTGTCCACTCGCTCATACCGCTCAGTTCGGTCGCGGCCGTACAAGCCCCTTTCCCTCGTCGACTCGCTCGTCGCGCTCGGTCGTCGCCCTCGTCCGTCGCGCTCGGATCGTTTTATACCGTCCGGTCCGTCGTTCCGGCATGAACGCGCGAACGCGACGTCAGCTGCTCTCGGTCGCCGGTGCCGCCTCGCTCGCCGGGATCGCGGGCTGTGCCGGTGTGCTCATCCCGGGCGACGACGGCGGCGAGGCGGAGACGGTCGACCGAACCGGCGAGGAGACCGTCGCGGTCGCGGTCGGCGCGGACGGCGGCTTCTCCTTCGCGCCCGCGGCTATCCGGGTGGACGTCGGGACCACGGTCGCCTGGGAGTGGACCGGCGTGGGCGGCAGCCACAACGTCGTCGACAGGGGCGGCGCCTTCGAGTCCGGCCTCGCCGCCGCGGAGGGGCACGCCTTCGAGCACGAGTTCGAGACGGCGGGGACCTACGAGTACGTCTGCACGCCCCACCAGACGCGGGACATGGAGGGAACGGTCGAGGTCGTCCAGCGGTAGTCGATCCGACGGCGAATCGGCCCCGTTGCTTACAAGAGCCCGTCGAACGCGTCGCCGGCGAGTCCGGGACCGTCCGGCACCGATATCGCCCCGTCCGCGACCGGACACGGGTCCGGGGCGAGGTCGTCGTCGAGCAGCGCGGCCGTGGCGAGTCCGCAGGGGGCGACGTCGGGGATCGCGGCCGCGACGTGGACCGCGGCGGTCCGCGCGACGACGGCGTCGATCGTGGTGGTGATCACGGGCTCGACGCCCGCCGCTCGCGCTGCCGAGGCGGCCGCCAGCGCGCGGTCCGGTCCCCCGAGCGCCATCGGCTTCAGGACGACGACGTCGGCCGCGTCGGCGTCGAGGAGGGCGTCGAGACCGTAGCGCGACAGCGACTCGTCGAGCGCGATCGGGAGTGTGGGATCCCCACTGGCGTCGGTCGGGTCGTTTCGCCGGTCCCGGAGGGCCGCCGCGCCGTCGAGGTCGTCCGCGGGGAGCGGCTGCTCGACGTAGGCGAGGTCCAGCGGCGCGAGCCGGTCGAGCGCCTCGCGCGCGGTCGACGGGTTCCATGCCCCGTTCGCGTCGGCTCGGAGCGCGACCTCGCTGCCGACCGCGTCGCGGACCGCGCGGAGTCGTTCGACGTCGGCGTCGAGCGAGCGGGCGCCGACTTTTATTTTTAAACAGTCGAATCCGGCGTCGACGGCCCGCGCCGCCGCGGCGGCGGTCGTTTCGGGGTCTGCGTCGCCGACCGTCGCGTTGACCGGGGCCGACTCCGCCGGCGTCGGGAGGTCGCGCTCGGCCGCGAGACGCTCGGCGAGCGAGAGTCCTTCCCCGCGCGCCGCGGCGTCAGCGAGCGCGAGCGCGAGTCCGTGGCGCGCGGCGGGCGTCTCGCGGTCGAGGCGGTCGAGCGCGCCGTCGACGAGGCACCCGTCCTCGTCCCGAACCCCGCGCAGGGCCGACTCGCACGCTGACCGCGATTCGGTCCAGCCGGGGAGCGGGGTGGCCTCGCCGACCCCGGTGGCTGAGGCTCCGTCGTCGTCCGGGCCGACCTCCACGAGGATCCCCTCTCGCTCAGTGATCTCGCCGCGGGCGGTCGCGAGCGGCGCCGTCAGACCGACGGAGAAGGGGCGGAGCCGCATCCTCACAGCGCGAGGCCGACGGCGAACGCGACCGCGTACGCCGCGAGGAGCTTGCCGGTCGATTCCAGCGCGGGGTTGAGCGCGTCGCCCGACGTCTCGGTCAGCACGGTGCGCGCGACGGCGACCGCGAGCGGGAGCGTGACGAGCGGGGAAAGCACCGCGAGGCCGTCTCCGCGGGCGAGGAACCAGAAGGGGGCGAGGTAGGCGAGCGCGAGTAGACCGACGTACTGCGCGCGGGAGAACCCGTAGCCGAACCGGACCGCGAGGGTGCGCTTCCCGGTCGCCGCGTCCTCTTCGAGGTCGCGGACGTTGTTGACGACGAGGATGTTCGTCGAGAGCGCGGCGATCGGGAGGCTGGCGACGACGGCCGCGAGGGTGACGGTCCCCGCGGGGAGCCACAGCGGGAACGCCTCGCCGACCAGGGCGGCCGCCTGCACGTAGTAGGTCCCGGTGACGGCGATCACGCCGAAGAAGACGAAGACGAACAGGTCGCCGAGCCCGTGGTAGCCGAGGGGGTACGGCCCGCCGGTGTAGGCGATTCCCGCGGCGACGGACGCGAGCCCGATAAGGAGGATCGGGACGCCGCCGACGTAGACGAGGTAGGTGCCCACGAGGATCGCGGCCGCGAACGTCAGCCACATCGCCCGCTTCACCTCGGCCGGCTCGATGAGGCCGCTGGCGACGACGCGGGTGAACCCCTCGCGGTCGTCCGTGTCGGCCCCTTGGATCGCGTCGTAGTAGTCGTTCGCGAAGTTGGTGCCGACCTGGATCAGCGCCGCCCCGACGAACGCGGCGAGCGCCGGCAGCGGGGCGAACGCGCCCGTCCGGAGCGCGAGGCCGACGCCGACGATCACCGGCGCGGCCGCCGCGGGCAGCGTCTGCGGCCGCGCGGCGATAAGCCACGCCCGTCGTCGGGACACCTCGGTACTCATTACACGCGATAGGCGCGTCGCGTCCCTTAACCTTACCATCCCGGAACGATCCGGCGGGGCCGTCCGCGACACCCACAGCTATGGCAACCGGCGACGAGCCCCACGCATGGCCCGCGTTCCATACGTCGACGCGTCGGACGTGCCCGAGGAGTACGAGGAGCTGCTGGAGTCGTCGCTGCAGGGGAAGCCCCTCCACGTCTACCGGTCCCTCGGCAACAACCCCGAGGTGCTCGCCGGGCTGCGCTCGTTCCTCGGCTCGCTGTGGACCGACAGCGGCCTCTCCGACCGCGACCGCGAGCTCGTGATCCTCGCCGCCGCGAGCGAGACGCGGAACCGCTACGAGTGGCACCAGCACGTCAACATCGCCCGCGGCGTCGGGATCGACGACGCGGTCATCGCGGGGATCGGCACCGGGGACCTGTCCGCCCTCGACGACGACGAGACGACGCTGGTCGAGTACGCGACCGCGATCGTCCGTCGTGAGGTCGACGCCGTCGTCCACGACGAGATCGCCGCCCGCTACGACGACGAGACGGTCGTCGGGATCGCCGCGCTCGCGCAGGGGTACGCCGGCCTCGGCGGGATGATCGAGGCCTTCGACCTCGAGCTGGAGGCCGGCAGCGAGTTCCACGGCTGGGACCCGCGGTAGATCGCGGCCCCGCTCCCCCGGGGCCCCGCTCCCCCGGGACGCCGACCTCACCGACCGACAGATACGACAGGGGCCGGCCCGTATCCGATGTATGAGCGACACGACGGCCGACGGGGAGGGCGACTCGGAAGGGACCGAGGCCGAGTCCACCGGAGCGGAAGCGAACGGGATCGCCGCGCGCTACGAGGAGGCGGGCGGCGAACGGTTGCTCACGTTCTCCGCCGACGGCGCCGAGGCCACGGTCGCCCAGAACGTCGACGGCTACGCGATGCTGAAGGTCCGACCGGGGCCGACCGGCGACGAGCTGGAGCGGTACTACGGGTTCGACATGGCGCTGGACCACGCCGCGGAGCTGCTCGGCGTCGCCGTCCGCGACCTCCCGGTCCCCGACGCCGCCGCCGACATGGGGATGTGACAGCGGCTGGCTACGACTATTTATAAATGGAATACGGTGGCGTGCGCCTGCGAGCGCCCGATAGGGCGCGAGCAGACCGCACGAGGGAGCCCGCGGCCGCCGGCGGCGGCCGCGGCGAGGCTGGGGAGGCGTGAGGTGCGGTGCTGTGCGGGGCGGGACTCAAAGGGGCAGTCGCCGGCGGCTCCGCCGCCGGCTGCCAGAGGCGCGAAGCGCCTCGCGGCTGGGGCTTTGGAGGTGTTCTCCGTCGGTCCAGAATCAATTATTTATAAACGAGCGGCTGGGGCTTTGGAGACGTGTATGACTCGTCCACCGTCGACTGTTTATAAATGTAAACCGCAGACAAACGGTTATTCGTTCACTTCGACCGTGATCTCGTCGCGTTCGACGGCGAGCTTGAACGTCGGGACGGTCCGGTAGACGACCTCGACGACGTTCTTGCGTTCGAGGGTCCGGAGCGCGCGCCGCACCTCGTCGACCTCGGGGTCGACGTCGAACGCCTCGCGGACGGCGTTAAGCACGCTGACGACCGACTGCGACCGCTCGTCCGGCCCGGCCACCACCTCGAACACCTGCGCCACCAGCTCCGAGACGCGGATCGTGTCGGGCGCGCCGCCCTTCGCGACCGCGTCGGCCTCGATCCCGGGCTCGACGTCGACGAGGTCGTTCGCCTCGGCCGTCGACCGGATCAGGCTGTCGTCGTCGCGGTAGTAGTACTCCTTGAGGTGGTTCTGCAGGTACTGGTGCACCTCGCTGCCGCTGTCGAGCTCCCACGCGTCCTGCAGCTCGCCGTTCTTCGTCGGCTGGAGGCGAACGATGTCGGCGAGCCGGTTCCGCTCCTCGTCGGTCAGCGCCATACGTCTCCGTTCACCGGGGCGGGTATGGACGTTCCGGATCGCGACCCGGGAGGGAGCCGGCGGTCTTACCGACCGGTTCGCCCGGAATAGAGCGTTTCTGGGCAGTTTGGCCGTTCGGTCCGATTCGAGGGGCCACCCCAGTCCGCCTCAGGAGCTCGACGACTCGTCGTCCGAGCCGCTATCGGCCGTCTCCCCGAACTCGTCGTCGACGCCCCATCGCTCCTCGATCGAGTGGCCCTGGGAGTCGGCGGCATCGATCCCGGGGGCTGACTCGCCGGACTCGCTGGACTCACCGGACTCGCCGTCGGTCGCGGGCGTCTCGGACTCGGCCGCGTCGGCGTCGGTGCCCGAGTCTCCCGTCGATTCGGCGCCCGTCACGCGATCGGCGACGAGCTCCGAGAGCGGGTCGACGGTCACGGTCAGCCGCGCCACGACGAAGACGAGCGGGACGAACGCCGCGATCAGGAACGCGGCGTCGTACGCCCACGCGAAGCCGCCGATCAGGGGGACGACCGCGCCGGCGAGCCCGCGGTGGGCGACCAGCACGGCCGCGAGCACGACGAGCCAGTAGGCCATCGCGCCGGCGTTCTCGACGACGCGCTCCACGTGCGCCGCGGCGTCGGTCCGGTGGAGGGCGGCGCGCGTCAGCGAGGCGACCTTCGGCGCGGCGAACAGGAGGAGGGCCACGACCGCGGCCGTCACCACCGCGCTGGCGACCGCGGCGAAGGTGACCGGCGTCAGCGGGACCAGGCGATCGACGCCCGGTAAGAGCGTGAATAGGTACAACACACCCACCAGCGCGAGCGCCGCGATGGCGACCCGACTGGCGGAGCGAACGGCGTCGCGATCGAACGCGTCCGTCGCCGTCGATTCGGTTTCGGTCATGGTGCGCTCGGGACGAGGGGTGCGAGGCACATAACCGGCCGAGACGCTCAAGGCGGTTTTACGCGGATTAAAAACGAGCGGAACGGCCCTCAGCTGGCGTCTTCGACGGCGCTCGCTGCGCGGATCACCCTCTCCTCGCCGAACTTCGGCCCGACGAGCTGGAGCCCGACCGGGAGCCCCTCGGCCTCGCCGGCGGGCACCGAGATCGCCGGGAGGTTCGCGAGGTTGACCGGGGTCGTGTTCGCGTCCGCGAGGTACATCCGGAGCGGGTCGTCGAGGCTCTCGCCGAGCTCGAAGGGGAGCACCGGCATCGTCGGCGACGCGATCACGTCGACGTCCGCGAACGCCGCCTCGAAGTCCTGCCGGACCCACGCGCGGGCGTCCTGCGCCTTCTCGTAGTACTTGTCGTGGTAGCCAGCCGAGAGCGCGTACGTCCCGAGCAGGATCCGGCGTTTGACCTCCGCGCCGAACCCCTCCTCGCGCGTCTCCGCGAACGACTCGTTCCAGTTGCCGTCCGACTCGGCGCGGTTCCCGTACCGGACGCCGTCGAACCGCGCGAGATTCGAGGAGGCCTCCGCCATGGCGATCACGTAGTACGCCTGCACCGCGTGCTCGACCGACGGCAGCGAGATCTCCGTCGTCTCCGCCCCCTGATCCTCCAGGTCCGCGATCGCGGCCTCGACCGTCTCGACGACGCGCTCGTCGGCACCGTCGAACAGCTCCGTCGGGACTCCGACGGTGAGCCCGTCGACGTCGCCGTCGGCGGCCGCGGCGTAGCTCGCGTCGGGGTCGGCGCCCTCGACCTCGCTCAGGTCGCGGGTGGTCCCGTCGTGCGGGTCCGGGCCCGCGATGGCGTCGAGCGCGGCGGCCGCCTCCTCGACGGTGCCCGCGATCGGCCCGATCTGCTCTAAGGAGTTCGCGTACGCGACGAGGCCGTACCGCGAGACGAGCCCGTACGTCGGCTTGATGCCGACGACGCCGCAGAACGCCGCCGGACAGCGCACCGACCCGCCCGTGTCCGAGCCGAGCGCGAGGTCGGCCTCGCCCGCGGCGACCGCGGCCGCCGAGCCGCCGGAGGAGCCGCCCGGGACGCGCTCTGGGTCGACCGGGTTCCGAGTCGGCCCGAACGCCGAGGTCTCCGTCGTCGTCCCCATCCCGAACTCGTCCATGTTCGCCTTCCCGATGACCGTCGCGCCCGCCTCCGTGAGCCGGTCGACGACCGTCGCGGAGTAGGGCGGGACGTAGTCGGCGAGCATCTCGGAGCCGCAGGTCGTCCGGATCCCCTCGGTGGAGATGTTGTCCTTGACCGCGACCGTCGCCCCCGCGAGGGGGCCCTCGGCGTCGGCGTCGCCCTCGATCGTCGCCTCCGTGATGAAGGCGTTGTGGTCGGCCGCCATCTACGACACCTTCGGCCCGACGAAGTAGCCGTCCTCCGTCTCCTCGGCGTTCGACAGCGCCTCCGCCTGGGTGAGTCCCGACTCGACCTCGTCGGGGCGCATCACGTTGACGAGCTCCTCCTCGCGCTCGGTCTCGGGAACCTCGTCGAGGGCCTCGAAGTAGTCGAGGATGTCGCCGAACTGGTCGGCGAACTCATCGACCTCGTCGTCGGCGAGGCGCACCCGGGCCAAGTCGGCGACGTGACGGACTTCCTCGGCGTCGACGGTGGCGGCGTCGGATCCGGCGGACGCGTCGGCGTCGCCCGCCTCGTCCGCACCCGCGTCACCCGTCGACTCGGACGTATCGCTCATACGTCGAGGTGTCTCGGACCGGGAGTAAGGGTTTCGGAACGTCGCATCGGGCCCGTACCGAGCGCCCCTCGATCCTCACCACACCGCGGACCGTGCCGCGGCTCACTGCACCTCATCGACGAACGCCAGCCAGCGCTCGTGCCCGTCGAGCGTGGCGGATCGGTGCTCGTCGGCGAAGTCGGGGTGCCGGATGGTTTCCAAGGCGTTCAGCGCGCGGTCGATGCCGATGATCTCGTCGGCGAGTCGCTCGGCGGCCTCGCGGTCGAGGGCGTCGGGGACCGCCGCGCGGTTCGCGTCGCCCGTTTGGCTCGCGCCGCCGTTGCCTGCCTCGCCCGCGTCCACAGCCCCCTCAAGCCTGTCCAGTCGCCGCCGGCGCTCCTCGCGGAGGGTCGCTTTCACCGACGCCAGCTTCCGGTCCACCGCGGGCGGGACCGTCTCGATGGCGCGCGTCTCGACGATGAACTCGGAGAGGTCGAGCTCGGCGCCGTCGATGGTGACCGTGTCGGGGACTGACGCCCCGATCGTCGCAGTGCGGCTGTTGACGCGTTCGAGCAGCTCCTCGCGCAGGGACTCGTCCATGCCCGTCGGTTGGACCGCGTCGCGAAAATGAGCTGCGGTCGGCGCCCCCTCCGCGGTTTCGAGGGGAGCGCCGGGCTCCGTCGGCTTGCAGCGTCACTCGCCCTCGTCGACGCGGACCGTCACCACCGGCGGGTCCGCGAGCCGCACCACCTTCTCAGTGACGCTGCCGAGCAGGTAACGCTCGACGCCGGTCCGACCGTGGGTCCCCATCACCACGAGGTCGATGTCGTTCTCGTCGGCGTATCGGAGGATCTCCGAGTGCGGCGTCCCCATCTCGACGGCGGTCGTCAGGTCGATCCCGTCGAGCGATCCGGCCGAGGCCTCGACGAGCTCCTCCGCCTGCGCGGTGAGCTCGTCCTCGATCTCGTCCGGGTCGGGGCCCTCCTCGTGCCTCCCGATGTACCCCTCGTCGGGCGACCGCCCGCTCATCGCTTGGCCCTCCTCCTCGAGGAAGGCCCCACTCAGGCCGAGCCCGCCCCCGCGGATGTCGATGACGTGCAGGACGTGGACGGTCGCGTCGAACGCCGACGCGAGTGCCGCCACGTGCGCTGCCGCCGCTTCCGACCCGGTGCTCCCGTCCGTCGGGTACAGTATCTGATCATACATCGTACCACCCAGTTGAAACTTCGCGGAACAGCGATAAAAACGCACCGCAGATTCCCGCTATCGGCGGATCCGCGCTCACGACTGGAGCGGGACCGTCGATCGGTCGAGAGATGGGCTGCCAACTCGGCCGAAAGACCGGCCGCGAAACCGCCCGCGTTTATAAGAGGTCGTTCGAGACGAGCCGGTCGACGGCCTCGCGCAGGCGCTCCTCGCTCGCGGCGTAGGAGATCCGAGCGTGGCCGGGGGCGTTGAACGCGCTGCCCGGGACGCACGCGACGGACGCCTCCTCGATGGCGGCCTCGCACCACGCCTGGTCGTCGTCGTCGACGGGGAGCATCATGTAGAAGGCGCCGTCGCCGACGTCGACGTCGACCCCGTGCTCGTCGAACAGGTCGACGAGGAGGTCGCGGCGGTCGGCGAACGCCCGCCGCATCTCCTCGACGGACTCGTCGGTGTTCTCCAGCGCCTCGACGCCCGCGTGCTGGACGAAGTTGACCGCGCAGGAGACGGAGTGCGAGTGGAGCTTCCCGGCCTGCCCGACGAACTCCTCGGTCGCGTGGAGGTAGCCGAGCCGCCAGCCGGTCATCGAGAACGCCTTCGAGAAGCCGTTGATCGTGACCGTGCGGTCGGCCATCCCGTCGAGGCTCGCGAGCGAGACGTGCTCGGCGTCGTAGACGATGCGCTCGTAGATCTCGTCGGAGATGACGGCGATGTCGTGCTCGACCGCGAGGTCGCGGACCCCCTCCAGCGCGGTCTCGGAGAACACCGCGCCCGTCGGGTTCGAGGGGGAGTTGACGACGAGCAGCTCGGTGTCGTCCGAGACCGTCTCGGCGAGGTCGTCGAGGGCGGGCTCCAGCTGGAACCCGTGGGGCGACAGGTCGACGCGGGAGAGGTCCGCGCCGGCGAGCTTCGCCATCGCCTCGTAGGAGACCCACGCCGGATCGAGGAGGACGACCTCGTCGCCCTCGCCGATCAGCGTTTGGAACGTCTCGTACAGCGCCTGCTTGCCGCCGGGGGTGACGATCACCTCGTCGGCGTCGGCGTCGACGCCGGTGCCGCGGAGCTTCGCCGCGATGGCCTCCTTCAGCTCGGGGATCCCGTTCGAGGAGGTGTACCCGGTGTGGCCCGCGTCGAGGGCGTCCTTGCCGGCCTCGACGATGTTCTCGGGCGTGTCGAAGTCGGGCTCGCCGACCGAGAGGTCGACGATGTCGGCGCCCTCGGCCTCCTTCTCCGCCGCCAGGTTCGATATCGCCAGCGTCGCGCTGGGCTCTACGCGTCCGATCCGCTCTGAGAAGTCGTATGCGTGGCTCATTGTCGTGTGGTCCGTGTGTCGGGTGCGGGGCTCATTCGAGCTCCTCCGCGAGGTCGATCGCGGCCTCGGCCGCCTCCGCGCCCTTATCGATCCGCTCGCGCGCCTCCGCGCCGGACATCCCGGGGCCGCTCACGCCGAACGTGACGGGGGTGTCGCGGTCCAGGCTCACGCGCGTGAGCTGTTCGGCGGTCGCGCTCGCGATGACGTGGTCGTGGTCGGTGTCGCCGGTGACGATGGCGCCGACGACCGCCACGGCGTCGACGTCGTCGCGACGCGCGAGCCGGTCGGCGGCCAGCGGGCTGTCGTACGCCCCCGGCACGCTCACTTCGTCGACGATGACGGCGTCGCGGTCGGCGGCCGCCTCGCGGGCGGCCTCGGCCATCGGCTCCGTGACGGAGTCGTTGAACCGCGCCACCACCAGTCCCAGCGAGACCATACGCTCGCTCACACCGGCGGCGGCAAAGGTCTACCGTTCGACCGCAGGGTTGCCGGGCGAACGTCTTCGGGAACGGCGGCGGAACGGGTGATTATTGCTTATAAATAAACGCGGTGGTCGGCGCGTGCCTGCGAGCGGCCGACAGGCCGCGAGCTAGCACGCGCGAGGGAGTCGGTGGTCCGGAGCGAAGCGAAGGACCACCGACGAGGCTGGGGAGGCGTGAGGTGCGGGGCGGTGCTGTGCAGGGCGGTGCTGTGCGGGGTGGGACTCAAAGGGGCAGCCGCGAGGGGCGCGGAGGCGACGCCAAGCACCGCAAGGAGGGAGCGAAGCGACCGACTGAGGAGCGCAGCGAGCGTGCGCGCCCCTCGCGGCTGGGGCTTTGGAGGTGTTCGCCGGCGATCCGTCAGTTAGCGATTATAAGCGAGCGGCTGGGGCTTTGCAGGTGGTCACCGTATCGCTGGCAGCACCTGATTATTAGCGAGTTCGAGGCCTAACAGGTCCTGAAAAATCGTTAACGCCCTACTTCGCGACCTTCGCCTCGAACTTCTCGCGCACTTTCTCCATCTTCGGCTTGGCGTGGAAGGTGCAGTAAGCGTCGTCCGGGTTCTTCGCGAAGTAGTCCTGATGGCGCTCCTCGGCCCGGTAGAACGTCTCCAGCCGGTCGAGCTCTGTTACCACGTCGTCGTCGTACTCCTCGTCGAGCGCCTCGATGTAGGCCGCGGCGGCCTCGCGCTGGGCCTCGCCGTGGTAGAGGACGATCGAGCGGTACTGGCTCCCCACGTCGGGGCCCTGGCGGTTGAGCTGGGTGGGGTCGTGGATCTCAAAGAACGCCTCCAGCACCTCGTCGTAGGCGATGACATCCGGGTCGAACTCGACCTGCACGACCTCGGCGTGGCCGGTGTTGCCGGAGCAGACCTGTTTGTACGTGGGATCGTCGACGTGGCCGCCCGCGTAGCCGGAGGTGACCGACTCGACGCCGGCGAGCTGTTCGAGGGCCGCCTCGGTACACCAGAAGCACCCGCCGCCGAGCGTCGCGGTTTCGAGCTGATCGGACATATACTCGTCACAAGGGCTCGGAGACGTATTAATGACGCGCGCTCGGACGTGTGTGGTGGTGGCGAACTAGACGCTTATTTATAAGACTCCGACGCTGGATGGACGGTAAACACCTCCAAAGCCCCAGTCGCGACGGCTCGCGCGGCTTGCTGCGTTCCTCGCTCGTTCGCTTCGCTCACTCGCTGCGGTACTTGCTGCGCCGTGCTTCGCCCTCGCGACTGCCCCTTTGAGTCCCTCCCCGTCCCGCACCTCAAGCCTCCCCAACCTCGCCGCTCGCTTAGGGCTCCCTTCGGTCGCCCTTATCGCTCGCGGCGTCCCTCGCACGCGCTGCTCGGCCGCGAGGCGGCCTCGCAGGCGCGCGCCGACCGCCCCCACGATGACCCGTGATGATAACCCGTACCGTCTGCTCACCACCGCGATTTAATTCGGTGACCGCCCAGACACGCACATGGACGAACTCGCGGACCTGACCGAAGAGCTGGTCGCCATCCCCTCCCACGAGGACGAGACCGACGCCGGCGACGCGATCGAGGAGTGGCTCCGCGCGGAGACCGACGCGCAGGTCGAGCGCGACGCGGTCGGTAACGTGATCGCTTATAAAGGCTCAACCGACGATCCCGACGCCGACACCCTCGCCTTCGTCGGCCACCACGACGTGGTCCCGCCGGCCGAGCGCCAGACGACCGGCGACGGCAACGCGGGCGAGTACGTCGTCGAGCGCCGCGACGGCCGAATTTACGGCCGGGGCGCGGCCGACATGAAAGGCGCGGTGGCGGCCTGCCTGCTCGCGTTCCGGGACGCCGAGCCACCGGCCGGCCGCGAGCTGGCGGTCGCGTCGTTCGTCGGCGAGGAGGTCGGCGGGACCGGCGCGCGCCACGCGATCGAGGCGGGGTTCGCCCCCGACCGCGCGGTCGTCGCCGAGGGGTCGACGGACTACTCGAAGCCGGGCGTCACCGACGTCGTCGTCGCGCACAAGGGGCGCCGGGCCTCGACGCTCGTCGCGCACGGGACCGCGGCGCACGCCTCCGAGCCCGAGCGCGGCGAGAACGCGATCTACCGCGCTAGCGACGCGATCGACGTCGTCCGCGACCTCGACGCCCCGGCGGCGACCGTCTTCGGCGAGTCCGTGGCCGGGTCGCTCGCGGTCACGATCGTCGAGGGCGGCGAGACGTGGAACGTGATCCCGGAGCGCTGCGAGGTGACGATCGACGAGCGAACGGTGCCGGGCGACCGCGCCGACCTCGCCCGCGCCGCCGAGGCGGTCCCGGGCGTCGAGTGGGAGATCGAGCAGGACCTCCCGCCGATGGCCTGCGGCGACGACGCGTTCGCGGAGGCGACGCTCGCGGTCGCCCGCGACGTCCACGACGACCTGGGGCTCGATGCGCCGGAACACGTCGTCAAGCCGCACGCGACCGACGCGGGCTGGCTCGCCGAGGCGGGCACCGACCCCCTCGTCTGCGGGGCCTCCGAGCCGGGCGAGGCGCACACCGATACCGAGAGCGTCGGGATCGACGTCCTCGACCGCTGTTACCGCATCTATACGGGCGTCGCCGAGCGGTCGTTCTGAGCGGGCGCGACCGGGCCGCGTCCGATCCGTCTACGCCGCGAGCGGCACGGTATGGAAGGGGTTTTATGCGCCCCGCGGAAACTGTGGGCTACTATGGGAGACAAATCGAAGGCTCAAAAGAAGCGTCTGGCGAAGGCGGAGCGCCAGAACACCCGCGTCCCCGCGTGGGTCATGATGAAGACGGACATGAACGTGACGCGAAACCCCAAGCGGCGCAACTGGCGCCGGAACGACCTGGACGAATAAATGAGCACCAGCGACTTCGAGGAGCGCGTCGTCACCGTCCCGCTCCGCGACGCCAACGACAAGCCGGTACAGGAGCGCGCCGACTTCGCGATGCGGATCGTCCGCGAGCACCTCGCGCAGCACTTCTCCGTCGACGAGGACGACGTCGTCATCGACACCTCGGTCAACGAGGCCGTCTGGGCGAACGGGCGCGAGAACCCGCCGAGCAAGATCCGCGTCCGCGCGGCTCGGTTCGTCGAGGACGGCGAGCCCGTCGTCGAAGCCGAGTACGCCGAGTAACGTGTTACGGGCGACCTTCACCGGCTCGTCGTACGTGGGCGTGTTCGCCCGCGCGATCGACGACCTCCTGTTGGTCCGGCCGGACGTCGACGAGGAGCTCGCCGAGTCGCTCGGCGAGGAGCTGGGCGCGGAGCCCCTCCTCACGACGGTCGGCGGCGCCAACACCGTCGGCTCTCTCGCGACGGGCAACGAGAACGGCATTCTCGTTTCCGCGCGGGCGACCGAACGGGAGAAAACGCGGATCGCCGAGGCCGCCGACCGCGAGGTGGGCGAGCTCCCCGGCGAGATCAACGCGGCCGGCAACGTCGTCCTCGCGAACGACTACGGCGCCTACGTCCACCCGGATCTCCCGCGCGAGTCGATCGTGACGATCAGGGATACTCTCGGCGTCCCCGTGGAACGCGGCGACCTCGGCGACGTCCGCACGGTCGGGACGGCGGCGGTCGCCAACGACACGGGCGTGCTCTGTCACCCCAAGTCGACCGAGTCGGAACTGCAGGCGGTCGAGGAGGCGCTCGACGTGCGCGCCGACCTCGGCACGGTCAACTACGGCGCGCCGCTCGTCGGCTCCGGGCTCGTGGCCACCGACGAGGGGTACGTCGTCGGCGAGGACACCACCGGTCCCGAGCTGGGCCGGATCGAGGAGACGCTCGGTTTCATCGACTGACTCCCGGCGTCGCCGACCCTTCGGCTCTCGGTTCTCCCGCTCTCTCACGGACCGACCGCGAGACGAGCGCTGCCTGTCTGCCCGTCTGTCCGTCAGCGAACACGCCAGCCCTCCTCCGGTCCTGACGCTCCCCTCCTTCCCCCCGAATTCGGGCCCTCCGGCCCGAGCGAATCGGATCCGATCTCGGAGTCGGTTCCTCGCCTTTTAGGAAGATACTTCCCTGTCCCTGCCGGATCGGTGAACATGAGTACCTACACGGTGAGTGGACGGTTCCAGAGTCGAGGCGACTTCCAGCCGTTCACGAAGGAGGTCGAGGCCGAGAACGAGGATCTCGCCCGCGAGCGCATCTACACCACGGTCGGGAGCCAGCACAACCGGAAGCGCACCCAGATCGAGATCGAGGAGGTGTCCGCGGCATGATGGGCGGCGGACAACAGCAGCTCCAGCAGCTCTCCCAGGAGCTGCAGGCGCTCGACGAGGAGATCGAGACCCTCGAAGAAGAGATCGCCGACTACCGCGAGGAGCAGTCCGACATCGACGACGCGGTCGAAGCCATCGAGACCCTCGACACGGGCTCGACAGTGCAGGTCCCGCTCGGCGGCGGCGCCTACGTCCGCGCCGAGGTCCAGGACATCGACGAGATCATCGTCTCGCTCGGCGGCAACTACTCCGCCGAGCAGAGCGAGGGCGACGCCATCGACGTGCTCCGGCGCAAGCAGGAGGCGCTCGACGACCGCATCGAGGAGACGGAAGAAGAGGTCGACGAGCTCGAGTCCGAGAGCGAGGAGCTCGAACAGCAGGCCCAGCAGATGCAACAGCAGATGCAGCAACAGCAGATGCAGCAGATGCAGCAGGGCGAAGGCGGCGAGGAGTAAGGTAGACCGTGTTCGACGGACTGAAAGACAAGCTCTCGGGGTTCCGGAAGGACGTCGAGGAGAGCACCGACGTCGAGGAGCCCGCTGAGGGCGACGAGCCGGACGCCGACGAGACGCCCGCGAGCGACGGCGCCGTAACGGAAGCCGCCGACGTCGGGGAGAGCGCCGGGGAAGGCGCCGCGGTGTCCGCCGCCGCGACTGACGCGGGAGACGGCGACGCGGACGAC
Source organism: Halorubrum sp. CBA1229 (assembly GCF_003721435.2). Lineage (NCBI taxonomy): Archaea > Methanobacteriati > Methanobacteriota > Halobacteria > Halobacteriales > Haloferacaceae > Halorubrum > Halorubrum sp. CBA1229. The sequence continues at coordinate 107,725 of NZ_CP054585.1, forward strand.
GACGCTGACGGGTCCGACGACGAACCCAGCACCTTCCAGCGCGCGAAGGCGTTCGCGACCGGCCGGATCATCATCGAGGAGGAGGACTTAGAGGAGCCGCTGTGGAACCTCGAAATGGCCCTCCTCGAGAGCGACGTGGAGATGAGTGTCGCCGAGCAGATCCTCGACACCGTCCGCGAGAAGATGCTCGGGGAGTCGCGCAAGCAGGTCGAGACGACCGGCGAGCTCGTCGAGTCGGCGCTCCACGACGCGCTCCTCGACGTGATCGCCGTCGGGCAGTTCGACTTCGAGGAGCGGATCGCCGAGGCCGACAAGCCCGTCACCATCGTCTTCACCGGCGTCAACGGCGTCGGGAAGACGACGAGCATCGCGAAGCTCTCCGAGTGGCTCGCCGACCGCGGCTACTCCTCCGTCCTCGCGAACGGCGACACCTACCGGGCCGGCGCGAACGAGCAGATCGCGGAGCACGCCGACCGGCTCGACCGGGAGCTCATCTCCCACGACCAGGGCGGCGACCCCGCGGCCGTCATCTACGACGGCGTGGAGTACGCCGCCGCCAACGACGTCGACGTCGTGCTCGGCGACACGGCCGGCCGGCTCCACACGAGCGACGACCTGATGGCGCAACTGGAGAAGATCGACCGCGTCGTCGACCCGGACATGACGCTGTTCGTCGACGAGGCGGTCGCGGGCCAGGACGCCGTGAACCGCGCGAAGGAGTTCAACGACGCCGCCGAGATCGACGGCGCCATCCTGACGAAGGCCGACGCCGATTCCTCGGGCGGCGCCGCCATCTCGGTGGCGTACGTCACCGGGAAGCCGATCCTCTTTTTAGGTACCGGACAGGGATACGACGACCTCACCCTGTTCGACCCCGAGGAGCTCGTCGAGAGCCTGCTCGACGAGGAGTGAGGGCGGTCGGACCGCCTCTTTCCGCTTCGTTCGGCGCTACCCCTCGCCGACCATCCGCTCTTCCTCGTCCCACTCCCGCTCGCGCAGCTCGTACTTCTGGATCTTCCCCGTCGCCGTCGTCGGGAGCTCGGCGACGAACTCCACCTCGCCAGGCGTCTTGTAGTCGGCGACGCGCTCACGCACGAACGTCTTGAGCTCTTCGGACGTCGCGCCAGCGTCGTCGGGGTCGCCGCTCTCCGGGACGACGAACGCCTTGGGGGTCTCGCCCCACCGCTCGTCGGGTGCGGGGATGACGGCCACGTCGGAGACGACGTCGTGCTCGAAGAGGGTGTCCTCCAACTCGATCGAGGAGATGTTCTCGCCGCCGGAGATGATGATGTCCTTCTTGCGGTCCTGGATCGAGACGAAGCCGTCCTCGTCGACGACGGCCAGGTCGCCCATGTGGTAGTATCCCTCCAAGCGCTCGGTGAACGCCTGCTCGGTGGCCTCGGGCTTGTTCCAGTAGCGGTCCATCACCTGGTTGCCGCGGACGACGATCTCGCCGATCGTCTCGCCGTCCGGGGGCACGTCCTCGCCGTCCTCGTCGACGACGCGCACGTCGGTCCCGAGGTAGCCGATCCCCTGCGTCTTCTTCACCGCGAACCGGTCTGGCGAGTCCGCGTCGAAGTGTCGCTTCGCGTCAGAGGTGGTGATCAGGGGCCCGGTCTCGGTCGCGCCGTACACGTGTTTGAGGTCCCAGCCGAACTCCTCCTCGACGGTGCGGATCGTCGCCTCCGGCGGGGCCGCGCCGGCGGTCGCGACCCGCACGTCGTTGTCGCCGGCCGTCGCGCCCCCGTGTTCGGCGTGGTGATCGCCGAGCATGTTGAGCACGGTCGGCGCCGCACAGAAGTAGGAGACGTCCTCCTCGCGGATCCGCTCGAACGCCTCGGCGACGTCGACCCCGCGAGTGCAGATGTGCCGGGCGCCCATGCCCGTGATCGCGTAGATGTGTCCCCAACCGTTGACGTGGAACATCGGGAGCGTCCAGAGGTAGACGTCGTCATCGGCGATTTCCTGGTGGATCGAGATCAGGTACGCGTGGAGCGTCTCGGCACGGTGCGTCCGGCAAACCCCCTTCGGGTCGCCGGTCGTCCCCGAGGTGTAGTTGATCGTGATCACCTCGTCCTCGTCCATCTCCGGGCGCTCGTAGGCGTCGGGGTCCGCGGCCGCGAGCGCCTCGTCGAACGACTCCCACTCGCCCGCGACCGCGTCGGCGTCGTTCGTGAGGAAGGTCTCCGTCGGCACCTCGTCGCGGACGGCCTCGATCCGGTCGGCGTACTCGGCGTCGGCGTAGATCGCGTCGACGCCGGCGTCGGAGAGCATGTACGCGAAGTCGTCCGGCGTGAGCCGGTAGTTCAGCGGGGTGTGGATCGCGCCCACCTGCATCGCGCCGTAGGCGGCCTCCAGGTGGTAGTGCGTGTTCGGGTCCAACACCGCGACGCGGTCGCCCTTCTCGATCCCGCGGGATTGGAGGGCGGCGGAGAACCGGTCCGCGCGCTCGCCGAGCTCAGCGTAGGTGTACCGGGTGCCGTCGGTCGCGAGGACGGCCTCCTCGTCGGCGTAGTGCCGTCGCGCCCGGTCCAAGAAGTCCGTCGTCAGTAGCGGTTTTCGCATCAATTTATCACTATTTATGATTGATAAAAGCGTTTGCGGCCGGCGCAAGACGACACGGCCACCACCGCCGCTCCGATCCCCGCCGTCGCGGCGCCGCGGGGTTTTAGCCGCGCGCCCTCGACGGTGGGGTATGAGCGACGGATCCGGTCAATCGGCGGTCACCGGCGGATACGTGGGGCCCATCTCCGGGCTGTTGGCGCTGTGTTTCGCCCTTATGGCGGGACTGACCGCCGGTCGTGCGCTCTCCGGGGACCCCGCCGACGCGGCCCTCCCGGTCGCGTTCGCGCTCGGTGCGGTCCTCGCGATACGATTCCGACAGCGACACGCCGGGACGGAGTGAGTCGACCCGGCGACGGGACCCGGGTTCGGCGGCGTCTTCCGCCGCGATGAGTATATAAATCGTGCGTGGTCGAATCGCACACGGGCGACGGGATCAGAACCCTTAACAGTCGCAACGGGTTTTGATACGATAGCGGGATGGGATAGCCAGGAGATTCCGCCGGGCTCATAACCCGGAGATCGGTAGTTCAAATCTACCTCCCGCTATTTTCTGGCCGAACGCCACGCTCGTAGTGGCGGCTCCGTCTCCCGCCTCGACCCCCTACCTCGCCGCGGCGCTCTCGAACCCGGAAGCGATTTCCGTCGCCCCGGCGTTCCGTCACGTATGGATTACGAATCGAGCCTCGACCGCGCGATGGAGGAGGTACCGGACCTCGGCGGCTCCGACGAGCGGCTGTCGGTGCCCGACCCGGAGACGCAGAAGGACGGCGCGTTCACCCGACTGACGAACCTCTCGGAGATCGCCGACGCCCTGAGCCGCGACCCCGAGCACGTCCACTCGAAGATCCAGCAGGAGCTCGGGACCGCCGGCCAGTACGAGTCGGGCCGCGCCCGCTACAGCGGCAACTTCCGCGAGCGCGACTTCCAGGCCGCGATCGACTCGTACATCGAGTCGTACGTCACCTGCTCGGAGTGCGGCCTCCCCGACACCCGGCTGGAGACCGAGAACCGCACGCCGATGCTCCGGTGTGAGGCGTGCGGGGCCTTCCGACCGGTCGCGAAGCAGAACACCTCGAACACCCAGCGGCAGGAGGAGGCCATCGAGTCGGGCAAGACGTACGAGCTCGAGATCGTCGGCACCGGCCGCAAGGGCGACGGCGTCGCCGAGGTCGGCGAGTACACCGTCTTCGTCCCCGGCGCGCAGGAGGGCGAGACCGTCAAGGCGTACATCAAGAACGTCTCCGGCAACCTCGCGTTCGCCCGCCGCGAGAACTGACCGGCCCGACGCGCCCGTCTTTTCGACTGAGGCCCGTTCCGCTACCCGACCGCTTATCGGCCCGTTCACGGATCGTGAGCCATGGCGACACGACTCCCCGACGCCGCGTTCGAGGACCGGCTCGCGGCGGTCCGCGACCGGCTCGCCGCGACCGACGCCGACGCAGCGACGTGGTTCGGCGCGACCGCGATCGAGTACCTCACCGGCTTCCACCACATCCAGACCGAGCGCCCCGTCGTCCTCGCGGTGACGGCCGACCGGGTCGAGATCACGGTGCCCCGCCTGGAGGTCGAGCGCGTCGAGCCGAACTCCCGGATCGACGCGGTCCATCGCTACTTCGACTACCCCGGCGGCGACCCGATCCGCGTCGCCGTCGATATGCTGGACGGGCTCGACGTCGACCGGGTCGCGACCGACGCCGACGGCGCCCCCGGTGTGATGGGGTACGACGGCCCCGCACTCTCCGAGTTCGTCGACGTCGAGACGCAGTCGTGGGTCGACCGCATGCGCTGGGAGAAGTCCGACGCCGAGGTCGACCTGATCCGCGAATCGACCAAGTGGGCGAACCTCGGGCACCGCTACCTCGCCGACTTCACCGAGCCCGGCGCGCACCCGGCGACCGTCTCCCAGCGCGCGTCGACGGAGGCCTCGCGGGCGATGCTGGACACGTTGGGCGACACGTACAGCGTCCGGACGCGGGGCGACGGCCCCGTCCACGCCGGCTACATCTCCGGGCGGGAGACCGCGCTGCCGCACGGGCACACCCCGAACGAGCGGCTCGCCGAGGGCGACGTCCTCGTGACGGGCGCGACCGCGAACGTCGACGGCTACCGCTCCGAGCTGGAGCGGACGATGTTCGTCGGCGACTACACCGACGAGCAGGCGCACTACTTCGAACTCATGCTGGAGGCGCAGACGCTCGCGATCGACGCGCTTGGCCCGGGCGTCCCGGTGGCCGAAGTCGACGAGGTCGTCTGGGAGTACTTCGAGGAGCAGGGCGTGGCCGACCTCGCGCAACACCACGTCGGTCACAACATCGGGCTCGGCGCCCACGAGCCGCCGTACATCGACCGCGGCTGGGGAGAGCGCTACGACGGCGACGACGCCGTGATGGCGCCCGGGCAGGTGTATACGATAGAGCCCGGGCTCTACGCCGACGAGTACGGGTACCGCCACTCGGACACCGTCGCGATCACCGAGTCGGGCACCGAGACGCTGACGCACTTCCCGCGCGACATCGACGCGAACGTGGTGTGAGCTACCAAACCCGGCCGACGACGATCCGGTGATCGGTCTCCTCGGCGTGCTCTCGCTCTAGGGCCGTCGCCTCGGCGTCGGACTCGAACAGTCGCTCGACGGAGCAGTCCCGGCAGACGACGTGGTACTTCGCTTCGCGCGTTGCTGGTTCCATGACCGGAGCTACGGCTCAGTCCGTCCTAGTTATTCGTCCCATACCGCGTCAAAGGTGCCGTTATCCGGCGTCATCGAGGAGCCTACCGTCGGGATCGGTCGGAACCGTTCGGAGTCAATCGCCGCCGGCGCTCCGCTCGAACCGATCGAGCGCGAGGTCGAGCATGTCCGGGCTCACCGGCTGGTACTCCTCGCGCTCGTGCTCCGGAAGATACTCGCGGACGCTGTTCCACGACTCGCGGGCGTACCGCGCGTCGAGCAAAACGCGCACCCCGCGCTCGTCCGGCCCCCGGATGACGCGGCCGACCGCCTGCCGGGCCTTCCGCACCGCCGGCACCGTGAGCGCCGTCTCGAATCCGGACTCGAACCGGCGGTCGTAGGCGGTGATGACCGCTCGCGTTCGGGGCCGCGCCGTGTTGATGATCGGGACGCCGCAGACGACGGCGGCCGCCAGTCGGTCGCCGCGGTAGTCGACGCCCTCGGTGAGCGTGCCGCGGAGGCTCGTCACGAGCACCTTCCCCTCGCCGGCGAAGAAGTCGTCTTTCAGCGACTCGGTGGCGCGGTCGCCCGACGACTCGTCGAGCAGCACGGGCTTGTCGAGCCGCTCCGATAGCGACTCGGCCATCCACGTCGCCTCCGCGTAGCTCGGCGTGCCCACGAGGACGTTCCCCTCGCGGGCCGCCACCGCCGCGGTCGAGTCCAAGTGCGCCATCCGGGTGTCGTTCGCCTCGCCCGGCGCGCCGCGGTTCTGGTGGGTGAACTTCGGCGCGTCGACCGCGAAGCTCGCGCGGTTCTCTTCGGGGAAGGAGAGGCCGTACGTCCGTTCGACGACCGGGCGACCACGCTCCTCGAGGTGGTCGAGCCCGGTCACCTCGCGGAACACGTCCATCGGCTCCAGCGTCGCGCTCATGAGGACGCCGCCGCCGAACTCGGCGAGCCGGTCGCCGATGGGCTCGCTCGGCAGGCAGTTGTACAGCGCGAGGCTCGCGTTGTACGCGCGCCGCCACGAGTCCGGCGGCGCCGTCTCGTCCCACGTCCGTTCGAGGTCGATCGCCCGGAAGAACTCCTCGTGGTCCTCGCGGTACCAGGCGTTGAGGGTGCGCCCGACCCCGGGCGCCGCCCGTTTCTTGTCCTCCTCCTCCAGCGAGTCGAGCACTCGCTTGACCACCGCGCCGACCTGCTGCGCGCGGGCCCAGACGCGGTCGCCGTACCCCTCTCGTTTCGCCCACGCCGTGATCTCGTCTTCGGCCGGCTCCTCCGGGTCGCGGAGCGCGACCTCGTCGTCGTCGAGCTCCCGCATCGACGCCCGCCAGTCGGGGCGCTCGCGGTCGAGCCGTTCGGTCACCCGGCGGTCGAGCTCGCCGCGGAGGTCGGCGTAGAACTCGCGGACGGACTCGATCTCCTCGACGGTCACGTCCGCGTCGGCCAGCTCGCCGCGCACGAGCTCCGCGTCGTCCGACTCCGCCCCCGCAGTCTCGAAGGAGAGCGGCTGGACGACGCGGGTGAGCTCGTTCTCGGCGTCGCGGAGGCTGGCGTCGGCGACCGCGTCGCTCACGAGGTCCCGGACGCGGGGCTCCAGCATGTGCGCCTCGTCGCAGACGACGAACGTCGCGTCGTCCAGCAGCGCGCCCGTGAACGTGCCGGTCGTCACCGGATCGAACGCGTGGTAGTAGTTGCCGATCACGACTTCCACCTCGGGGACGAGCGCGCCCATGATCGAGTGAGGGCAGGAGCCGTGGCCGGCGGCGAGCCGGACCAGTTCGTCGCTGTCGACGTGGCCGAGTTCGGTCACGTCGAACGGGACCGCCTCCGCGGGGTCGCCGTCCTCCGGGAGGTCGTCGAGGAAGCCGGCGTAGAAGGGGCAGAAATCGGTCCCCTCGTACTCCTCGGTGTCCGGGCGGTAGGGAGTGGGCTCGCCGTCGACGGAGAGGTAGTCGGCGGCCTCGGCGCCGTCATCGGCGGTCCCGCCGCCGGCGCTCCCTCCCGAGTCCATCAGCCCGACCTGCTGGCTCCGCGCCTCGCTCACGAGGTTCGACGTCGTCGTCGCGCCGCCGTCGCCGACGAGGTTCCGGGTGCGCTCGCGGAGCCCCTCGCAGCGCTCGTACACGTTCTCGCGGTCGATCCCGCCCCGGTTCTCGCGGGCGTACGGGCAGACGTCCGCCTTTCCGACGAGCGTGAGCCCCGAGACCGGGTCGTACCCGTCGGGGAGGTCCGCGTTGATCGCGTTCAGGTCCGTCTCGAACTGGCGCAGCTGCTGTTTGACGCTCGTGAGGACGAGGACGCGCTCGAAGTCGGAGTCGGGGTCGCGGACGCGGTCGAGCCCGGCGGTGAGCGCGAGCATCGTCTTGCCGGTCCCGCACGCGCCCTCCAAGGCCAGGAAGCCGCCGTCCTCGGCGGCGTCGACCGCGGCGTCGATCCCGTCGGCCTGCTCCGGGTACGGCTCCTCGTGGCCGAAGATGTCGGCCCACGGCGGGGGGTTCGTCACTGTGGCGGCGTAGCTCCCGATCGGAGTTAAACCTTGAGAGAGCGGCGGCGGGCGGGGGCGTTAACCGGTGTCCCCCTCCCGCGACGCGCCTACCCGACGATGTCGTGCAGGTCGGAGAGCCGGTCGATCTCCCAGGTCGGCCAGACGTTCAGCTCCCAGTCGCGGCGGTGGGGGCGGCGGATGAACGCCGAGTCGATGCCCGCGTTCTCGGCCGCGCGGACGTCGGACTCGTTGTCGCCGACGAACAGGGCGTTGCCGGCGTCGAGGTCGCCGAGCGCCTGCTCGATGTAGTGGGGGTTCGGCTTGCGGAGCTGGAGCGAGTGGATCGTGGGCTCGCGGCCGTACGCGGCGCCGAACCGCTCGAAGCCGTCGAAGTGGTTCACGAGGAAGTCCACGGTCGCCTGCTGGTTCGAGGAGACGATCCCCATCTCCACCTCGAGGCTCTGGAGCTCGTCGAGGTCGTCGTAGGGGGTCTTCCGCCCCTCGCGGGCCTCCTGCTGTTGGGCCTTCGAGACCACGTCGTCGCGGGTCCGCCAGAACGACCCCGGATCGAGGTCGTACGTCTGGCAGACGGTCCCCACGCTGCCGGGGGTCGCACCGATGGTCATGCGCTCTACGTCGTCCGGATCGGGCTCCTCGACGCCGCACTCCTCGAACGCGTTCCGGGTCGCATCCCGGAGCACGTCGAAGCGCGTGCGGCCCACGAGGACACCGTCGTTGTCGAACACGACGGTATCGTACGTCATACAGTCCGGAGTCGCTCAGCACTTAAAAGGGTTTCACCAACGCCGCGACACGACCGCCGGCTCATTTATATACGTCCGTCCCGCGTCCCGCGGTATGCGCGTCAGCGTCATCGGCGGCAGTTCGGTTCCGCCCGAGACGGCGGCGGTCGCCGAGGAATTGGGCGAACGGCTCGCGAACCGTGGCCACACGGTCGTCTGTGGCGGTCTCGGCGGCGTGATGGAAGCGGTCTGTCGGGGCGCGCGGGAGGCCGGCGGCGAGACCATCGGCATCTTGCCGACCGATCGGCGGTCGGACGCGAACCCGCACGTCACGGTGCCGATCGCGACCGGAATGGGCCACGCCCGCAACGCCGTGGTGGTGATGAACGGCGACGCCGCGATCGCGGTCGACGGCTCGCACGGCACGCTCTCGGAGATCGGAATGGCGCTCGCCCACGGACGGGCGGTGGCGGGGATCGACACGCATGACGTGCCGGGCCTGGAAGCGGTGGGATCGCCCGGCGAAGCGGTCGACTACGTAGAGGAGGCGGTCAGATAGAAACGGACACGCGACGACTCCGACCGCGCTACCAGGTGTCGTGGAAGGTGTCGAACTCGATCGAGTCGAGCGGCTTCTCGCCGATCGCGGCCTCGTACTCGCCGGGCGTCAGCATCGGCTTGTGGAACCGCGGGCCGTCGTCGGTCGTGATCCGGGGACAGCCGGTGTTGACGAACGCGTCCATGTCGAAGTTGCGCAGGCGGTCCGGCGTCACCTCGTCCATGGTGATCAGGTAGGCGTTCTCGTTGTTGTCGACGATCTCCTGGGCCGTCTCCCACCGGCCCTGGCCGATCTTCGTACAGAAGATGACGCCCCACTTCTCGGCGCCCATCGCCTTGTGGACCGAGGCGTACCGCTGCTTGAGGAACTGGTCGTGTTCGGCGACCGAGACGGCGTTGTTGACGGGGTCGGCGATGACCACGCGCTTCTCCGGGTGCTCCATCGCGAGTCCGACCGGGTGGAACTTCCCGCCGCCGACGTACAGCACCTGGTCGGCGTCGATGTCCGCGGAGGCGTAGTTGCAGCCGAGCACCTGCCCCTCTTTGGTGAGCCGATCGTCGCCGCGACGGGTGTGAACCTCGTAGCCGCGCTCCTCTAACCAGTCGGTCATCTCCTCGAACCGGTTCATGTGCTGGGCCGTGGTGACGAGCCCGACGTCGGGGTTCTCCTCGGGGTCGTCGAGCTCCTCGTCCAGCGCGTCCTCCATGATCGGGAACGGGTCGACGTTCGAGAAGAGGGGGACGTAGACGATGCTGTCGGACTCCTTCATCGGCGTGTGGCCGAAGTGGACGAACACGTCCGTCCGACGCATCAGGTACGTGTCGAGGTCGCAGGCGCCGTAGCAGGGCTGCCCGGACAGCATGAAGGTGACGTCGTCGGGGGCCACCTCGCGGAGGTCGTCGGCGACCTTCGGGCCGCGGCGCTTGAGTCCCTCGGGGAACTGGAGACCGACCTTGGAGGCGTCGCGCTCCTCGATGGCCTCGACGATCCGGTCGAGCTCGTAGTCCCACTCGCGGTCGTGTTTCAGGGCCATCCCCGTCTTGGTGAGGTCGCCCTCCGTGGAGCCGCTCATGCACCTGCGTAACGCGGGGGGACGGTTAAACGGCGCGCTCGACGGGTATTCTCGTGATCGTTCGGGATCGAGCGGACTCGAGCGCGGCCGCCGACCGCTCCGACCGCCACCCCGGCGCTGCCGCGGCCGACGGATACAACTCCGGAGCCGACGAACCGGGGAGACATGCCCCAGATTCCGCTCGACCACGTCCACGTCGCCCCCGACGACGACCCCGAGAACGCGCCCGCGGTCTTCGTCCTCCACGGCCGCGGCGCCGACGAGGAGGACCTGCTGCCCGTGGCGCGGCACCTGCCCGACGACCTCCACGTGATCAGCCTCCGCGCGCCGGACCCGCTGCAGGGCGGGTACACCTGGTACGAACTCGACCTGTCCGCGGGCGGGTTAGAGGAGAGCCAGCCCGACGCCGCCGACTTCCGGCGCAGCCTCGATCTGGTCGCCGAGAGCGTCGATGCCGCGGTCGAGTCGTACGCGCTGGACCCCGACCGGATCGGACTGCTCGGCTTCAGTCAGGGCGCGATCACGGGCCTCTCGCTCGTCTTGGAGGAGCCTGACCGCTACGCGTGGGTCGTCGCCCTCCACGGGTACCTCGCGGACGCGCACGCCGACGTCGACCCGGACGGGATCGAGGGGAAGCCGGTCCTCGTCGGTGCCGGAGCGGGCGACCGCGTGATCCCCGAGTCGCGCTCGGCCGCGGCCGCCGATCGCTTCGAGGAGATCGGCGCCGACGTCACCCGCGGCAGCTACCCGGGCGGGCACGGAATCGGACAGGACGAACTCGCCGACGTCGTCGCGTTCGTCGAAGCGCAGGTGGCGTGAGAGCGCTCCCCGCGGAGGCCCGAGAGGGCGCTTCCCGCGCGGCTACTGCCGGCGCTCCCCGCGACCGCTCGCGGCACGGGACCCCCGGCTCCGGCAGGTTCAAACCGCTCCGCGCCAACGGTGGAACATGAGCGTCGAACAGACCTCCATCGAGGACCTCGGTCGCGAGCTCGGCGAGCGGATCGCCCGAACCCCCGAGTACGAGCGCTTCGAGGAGGCGCGCGAGGCGGTGCAGCGCGACGAGGAGGTCCAGGCGAAGATCGACGAGTTCGAACAGCTCCGCGCGGAGTTCATGCAGGCCCGCGAGACCGGGCAGGCGACGAACTCCGGGCTCCAAGAGGTGCAGGCGAAACAGGACGAGCTCCACTCGATGCCCGTCATGCGGGAGTTCCTCGACGCGCAAGACGAGCTGACCGACACCCTCGAAACGGTGAACGAGGCGATCTCGGAGCCCCTCGCGGTCGACTTCGGCGGCGAGGCCGGCGGCTGCTGTCAAGACTGACCGGCCGCGTTCCGACCGCCGGTTCCCGTCCCGTTATTTTTCACCCATAGCGACGCAGCTCGCCGCGTGATCGCAGTCGCCGGCGGCAAGGGCGGGAGCGGCAAGACGACTACGGCCCTCGGGCTCGCGCGGGCGCTGTCGCGTCGGGGCGCGCCCGCGGTCGCGGCCGACGCCGACTGGGACCTCCCGAACCTCGCTCGGCTGGCGTCGGAGACGGCCGACTCGGACCGGGCCTCGACGACAACGGTGGTCGAGGCGGTTCGCGGTCGCGGCTCGGTCGATCCCGACCGCTCCGCGCCCACCGTGCTCGCCGCACCGGACGAACCGGATTCCGTCGCCCCCGAGGCGACGTTCGGTGCCCTCGGAGACGCGGTCCCGGACGAGGCCCCGACGTTCCTCGACTGCCCGGCCGGCGCGTCGCCGGACGCGGCGGCGCCGCTCCGCGCGGCCGACCGGTCGCTCCTCGTGACGCCGCTCCGGCGAACGGCCCTGCGCGACGCCGCGAAGACGGCCGCGATCGCGCGGCGGCTTGACTGTCCACCCCTCGGTGTCGTGGCCGTTCGGGCGTCGTCGGTCCCTGAGCCGGTCGCCGACCTGCTCGGCTGCCCCGTACTGGGCCGGGTCCCGACCGCGGCGCCGGCGCCGCTCTCGGACCCGGCCGTTCGATCGGCGTACGATGACCTCGCGCGGCGGCTCGCCGACGAGTACGGCGCCGGGCGATGGCGGATCGCGTGACCGTCGACCCCGCCGCCCGCTCGCCGTTCGGCGGGCACCGACAGAGCCAAACCTCCGGAGCCGGCAGCGATCGTATGGCGCCGCTCCCGACCGGAATCTCGGTGCTGGACAGGGAGTTCGGAGGGGGGATCCCGAGCGGCAGCGTCGTCGTGCTGAAGGCGGACCCCGCCAGCCAGTCCGAGCTCATCCTCGACCGGTTCGCTCGGGTCCGCGAGTGTCGGTACCTGACGACGGTGCGCTCCGTCGACGCGGTGGAGGACAGCCTCACGCCCGACGGGGAGGAAGACGAGACGGTCGTCCGGGACGCGGGGGGCGACGACCCGGTCGCGACGGTGTTGGACGCGGCCGCGGAGCTGCCCGACGGCGGAACGGTCGTCGTCGACTCCGTCGAGCCGCTGGAAAGCGAAGACCGATCGGACTACGGCGAGTTCCTCGGCGAGCTCCGTCGCCACGTCAACGAGGCCGACGGGCTGGCGGTGCTCCACGCGCTCAAGGGGGACGTTCCGGACCGGAACCGCGTCGTCACCGAGCAGGTCGCGGACGTCGTCTTCGACCTCCGGACCACGGTGACCGGTACCGAGATCGCCAATCGGCTCATCGTGCCCAAGTTCCGCGGCGGCGCGGCGTTAGAGGAGCCGCTCAAGCTGAAGCTCACCGACTCGGTCTCGGTCGACACGAGCCGGGACATCGCCTGAGGCTGTCCGGCGTCGAGGTCCCTCTCACAGCGCCGCGCTCGCGGCGACGACGACCGCGCCGGCGAGCGCCGCGGCGGCCGCCCAGTTCCGCGGCTCGTCGAGCGACCCGTACGGGCCGCCCTTGCGGGAGAAGAGGTAGGCGGCGTACACCGCGAGCGGGACGAGCGTCGGCAACGTCCCCACCTCGACGGCGCCGACGACGCCGGACAGCACCGCGATCGCGATCGTCGTCGCGCCGGCGCTCGCAGCGACGACGAGGTCGTCGCGCGCACGTTCGAGCTCCATCGCTCAGTCGCCCTCCGCGTCGCTCTCCGTCGTCCGATCGGCGCTCATGTCTCTGAGTGGGTCGACCGTCGTTCAAAAGGGATCGGTTCGTCGTCCGTCCGAGACGCCGGCGCGGAGAGCTACTCCTCGTCGAGTTCGTCGACGATCTCGTCGGCGTCGACGTCGACGTCCTCGAGCGCGTCCTCGATGTCGCCGGCGCCGCCGCCGCCCATGCCGCCCATCATGCCGCCGAGACCGCCCATGCCGCCGCCCTCGATGACCTCCTCGACCACGACGCGGTCGAGGTCGAGCCGGCCCATGAGGTCCTGCGCGATCTGCTGTTTCTGGAACATCCACTGCTGGTTCATCTGCATCGCCTGCGTGGCCGTCACGTAGAGGACGTCCTTCTCGACCTCCTCGGTCTCGACGGTCTCCTCGCCGTCGTCGTCCTCGGTGACCGTCTCCTCCTCCTCGGTGACGGTCTCGATGCGGACCTCGGGCGCCTCCTGGAGGTACATCCCGAGCATGCCGGCGGCCTGCTGCTCGCGGTCGTCGATGAGCTCGAGAATCTCGTACTCGTACTCGAGGTCCTCGCCGGCCAGCGGGTGGTTGAAGTCGACGCGGGCGCGGCCGCCGATGATCGTCTCGAGGTAGCCCTGCTGGTTGTCGATCTGGACCTGGGCGCCGGGGTAGCGGCTGTCCTCGGGGATCTTGTCGGCCTTGACCGTCTCGACCTCGTCGGGGTCGTAGGCGCCGAAGGCGTCGTCGGCCGGCACGTCGACGACGCCCTCGTCGCCGACCTCGGCGCCGACGAACGCCTCGTCGACGGCGGGGAACACGTGGCCGGCGCCGAGCGCGATGACGCGCGGTTCGAACTCGTGTTCCTCGGTGTCGATCTCGGCCTCTTCGGCGACCTCTTCGTCGGTGGTGTCGATGACCCGGCCGTCGTCGGCCGTTCGGATCGTGTACGCGACCCGCACGAAGTCGCCGTCCGCCAGTCCGGCGCTCTCGGTCTCGGCTTCGGTCTCGGCCTCGTCTGCGTCCTCGGCCGCGTCCGCTTGCTCCTGATCGCTCATACCCTGAACGTCACCTGTTACACCCTTAAGGCGCACGGTTCGACGCGGCGACGGCCGCGTCGCTCGGGAGCCAGCGTCCCGCGGCGCTTAAGAACGCGCCCGGCGGAATCCGGGTATGTTCGAGGTCGAGATCAAGGTGCCGGCCGACGTCGACGCGGTTCGCGCTCGCCTCCGAGAGGCCGGCGCCGAGCGCGTCGACGCGCGTCGCCAGCGCGACGTCTACTACGACGCGCCCCACCGCGACTTCGCCGAGACGGACGAGGCGCTCCGACTGCGACGGGAGACGCCGCTTCCGGACGGGATCGGATCGGGCGCTCCGGGCGACGGGGCATCCGGGGAGGCAGACCCCGAGACGATCAAGATCACGTATAAAGGACCCCTGCTCGACGAGGGGTCGAAGACCCGCGCGGAACACGAGACCGAGGTGGCCGACCCGGAGGCCGCGACCGGCATCTTCAGCGGCCTCGGCTTCGAGCCGGCGGCGACCGTCGAGAAGCGGCGCGAGTTCTGGGCGTACGACGGCTTCACCGTGACCCTCGACACGGTCGCCGGGGTCGGCGAGTTCGTCGAGATCGAGCGGGCGGTCGACGATGAGGCCGCGATCGAGGCGGTCAGGGACGACGCCCTCGACGCCCTCGACCGGCTCGGCCTCGCCGGCGCCGAGCAGGTCCGCACGTCGTATCTCGGGCTGTTGCTGGCGGGCGAGGGCGCGAGCGACGGCGGGTAGCCGTCGCGGCGGTCAGTTCGCGCCGCTCTCGGCCCCGTCCGGTCGCTTCTTCGAGAGCGCGGTCCGGTCGAACTCGCAGACCAGGACGTCGTCGCCGTCCTCGACCAGCTTGAACGCCTCCACGTGCATCGTGACGATCCCCCGCTCCCCGTCGCTCGTCTCCCGCTTGTCGGTGACGGTCGACCGCGCGCGGATCGTGTCGCCGTGGAACACCGGGTTCGGGTGCTCGACGTTGTCGTACGAGAGGTTCGCGACGATGGTGCCGTCCGTCGTCTCCGGGATCGACACGCCGACCGCGAGCGACATGGTGTAGAGCCCGTTGACGAGCCGCTCGCCGAACTGCGTCCCCTCGGCGAAGTCGGCGTCGAGGTGGAGCGGCTGCTGGTTCATCGTCATGTCGCAGAAGCGCTGGTTGTCGGCCTCGCTCACCGTCCGCCGCTTCGCGTGCTCGATCGTCTCGCCGACCGCGAACTCCTCGTAGTAGCGTCCCGTCATGGGCCGACCGTCGACCCGGCGCGGCAAATCGGTACCGCTCCGGACGCCGGGCGCGTCCCCGATCGGATCGCCCCCGACGCGGCCGCCCCGGTTATTTATAACCGGTCGCGAGGAGTCCCCGACATGGCCCGACGAAGCCTCCTGTTCTCCCCCGGCGACCGCCCGGAGCTCATGCGGAAGGCGCCGACGACGGGCGCCGACGTCCTCTGCTTCGACCTCGAGGACGCGGTCGCGCCCGGCCGGAAAGACGAGGCTCGCACCGCCGTTCACGACGTGCTCGCCGATCCCGACTTCGACCCCGACGCCGAGGTGTGCGTCCGGCTCACGGCGACGGATCCCGCCGCCGACCTCGACGCCTTGATCGGGGGTGGGACGGCCGAAGCGACCGACGGCTCCGACGACGACGAGCGCTCGCCTCGGCTCGACGCGGTCATGCTCCCGAAGGTCGAGGGCGCCGACCGCGTCGAGCGCGCGGCCGGGCTGTGCGCCGACCGCGGCCTCGACCCCGCGGTGTTCGCCTTGGTCGAGACGGCCGGCGGCGTGCTCGCCGCCGAGGCGATCGCCGACGCGGACCCGACCGATGCGTTGGTCTTCGGCGCCGAGGACCTCGCGGCCGACCTCGGCGCGACGCGCACCGACGAGGGGACCGAGGTGCTGTACGCCCGCGAGCACGTCGTCCTCGCCGCGAGCGCCGCCGGCGTCGACGCGCTCGATACGGTGTACACTGACTTCTCCGACGCCGAGGGACTCCGCGAGGAGACGGCGTTCGCGCTCACGCTCGGCTACGACGGGAAGCTCGCGATCCATCCGTCGCAGGTCGACCCCATCAACGAGGCGTTCACGCCCGACCCGGACGAGATCGCGTGGGCGGACAGGGTGCTCGACGCCCGCGACGAGGCCGACCGGGAGGGCCGCGGGGTGTTCAGCGTCGACGGCGAGATGATCGACGCCCCCCTCGTCGCGCAGGCGGAGCGGATCGTCGAGCGGGCCGCGGCGGCCGGGGTCGATCCGCGGTAGCGACCCGCTCGGACTTCCCGCCGCGTGACGCTTCGCTCTCACCCCGCGGCGAGCGGGGTTCGTCACAATTAACAGCCGGCCCTCGGGAGAGTCGGGTATGGGAGATCAGACCAATCCGTTCGAGAGTCTCCGCGAGCAGATCGACGACGCCGCGGCGCATCTCGACGCAGACGAGGGGGTCCTCACTCGGTTGAAGAACCCCGAGCGAGTGCTCGAGACCAACCTGACGTTCGAGCTCGACGACGGCTCGCTGGAGACGGTCCGCGCGTACCGGTCGCAGTTCAACGGCGACCGCGGCCCGTACAAGGGCGGGATCCGCTATCACCCGGGCGTCACCCGCGACGAGGTGAAGGCGCTGTCGGGCTGGATGGCGTACAAGTGCGCGGTCGTCGACATCCCCTACGGCGGCGGCAAAGGCGGCATCGCGATCGACCCGAGCGACTACTCGGAGAGCGAGCTGGAGCGGCTGACGCGCTCGTTCGCGGCGGAGCTCCGGCCGCTCATCGGCGAGGACCGCGACATCCCGGCGCCGGACGTCAACACCGGCCAGCGGGAGATGAACTGGATCAAAGACACCTACGAGACGCTGGAGAACACGACCGCGCCGGGCGTCATCACCGGCAAGGCGCTCGACTCTGGCGGCAGCGAGGGCCGCGTCGAGGCCACCGGCCGGTCGGTCGCGCTGTCCGCCCGCGAGGCGTTCGACTGGCTCGACCGCGACATCGCCGGCGCGACGGTCGCGGTGCAGGGGTACGGTAACGCCGGGTCGGTCGCGGCCGCACTCATCGACGACCTCGGCGGGGACGTGGTGGCCGTCTCCGACTCCTCGGGCGGCGTCCACAACCCCGACGGGTTCGACCCCCGCGCCGTCAAGGCGCACAAGAACGAGACCGGGTCCGTAGTGGGGTACGACGGCGCCGCGTCGGTCACGAACGACGAGCTGCTGACGCTCGACGTCGACCTCCTCGTCCCGGCGGCGCTGGAGAACGCGGTCGACGAGACCCTCGCTCGCGACGTCTCCGCGGACGTGATCGTCGAGGCCGCGAACGGTCCGCTCACCCCCGACGCGGATGACGTGCTCGCCGAGCGCGATGTGACGGTCGTCCCGGACATCCTCGCGAACGCCGGCGGCGTCACCGTCTCCTACTTCGAGTGGGTCCAGAACCGCCAGCGGTTCGGCTGGACCGAGGAGCGCGTCAACGAGGAGCTCGAACGCGTGATCGTCGACGCCTTCGACCGGCTGGTCGAGAGCCACGAGGCGAACGACGTCAAGAACCTCCGAACGGCGGCCTACGTGGTCGCGATCTCACGAATCGTGAACGCGTACGATCAGGCCGGAAACTGGCCCTGACTGGCCGTACGACGGGTCCTCACTCCAGCCGCGCGTTCCGGACCTCGACGTGACCGCGGTCGCCCTCCCACACCGGGTCGCACTCGAACTCGATCCGGCAGTCCATGTGCGGGCCGTCGACGACGTACGTCTCGAACTCGCCGCCCTCGCCCAGCGGGTGGACGCCGTACTCCTCGCGCAGATCGAGCAGCTCCGCCAGCGCGTCGGCGTCGTAGCGCCGTCCGAGCCACGACTCGTCGAGCCCGTAGGCGGCGACCTGCACGATTCGGATCTCGAAGCCGGCGTCGAACATCGCCTCCGCGAGCGCGACCGGGTCCTCGCCCCACAGCGGCGCGAACAGGTCGATCCCGAGCCGGTCGCACATCCCTCGGATCCGGCTGGTCTGGTACTCGCTCTCCACCGCGCCCGCGGTGACGCCCGCGAGGTCGACGCCATCCGCGGCGGCGATCTCCCGGAGCGCGGCCTCCATCGGCTCCAGTTCGGCGTCGCCCTGCGCGCCCGCGTCGTCGACGTCGTCCGCGCCGAAGTCGTCCGGCGAGACCTCGACGAGGTCGATCCCGACGCTCTCCGCCGCGAGACCGGCGAGCTCCGTCGCCGGCGTGTGGTACATGTACGAGTCCCCCGCGGGGTGGACGGTCAGGAGCCGCGAGACGTCGAGTCCCTCCTCGAGGGCGCGGTACAGCGCCCACGAGGAGTCCTTCCCGCCCGAAAAGAGGCTCACCCAGTCGTCGGTCATTAGCGGGGAGACGCCCGGAGCGCTTAAATTGTCGACGGTCCGGGTTGACGACCGTCGACTGACGGGCACCGGACGCGTCGATTCGTCGATCGAGAGCCGATATCCCCGAGAGTTATCCGGCGAATGGGTATTATTAATGAAAAATAATAAGATATTAGCGACGGTGGGTTGGAGTCCGCGTATGGAAGACCGATCGGAGCCGACGTTTGACACGCTCACCGTTTCCGAAGGCGAGGAGCCGTTCGGCAACGGCAGCGAGGCGGGCGACGTCGTCTCGCCGATTCACCTGGCGTCGACGTTCGCCCTGCCGGGCCTCGATACCGAGATGCGACTGGAGGACGTGGACCCGGCCGCCGGCGAGTTCGTCTACGGCCGGCTGTCGAACCCGACCCGGCACGCGCTGGAGACGCGACTGGCCGCGCTCGAAGGCGGCGCTCACGGCGCCGCCTTCGCCTCGGGCACCGCGGCGATTTTCACCACGCTGCTCGCCGGTGTGACTCCCGGCGATCACGTCGTCGCCTTCGAGGACCTGTACGCCGGTACCCGCCGGATGCTCAACGACGTCTTTCAGACGCGTCTCAACGTCGACGTCACGTACGTCGACGCGACGGACACGGAGAACGTGGCCGCCGCGCTCCGCGAAGAGACCGCCGCCGTCTGGATGGAGTCGCCGACGAACCCCAAACTCGCGCTGTGTGACATCGCCGGCATCGCCGAACTGGTCGCGGACCGAGACGTGATGTTCGGCGTGGACAACACGTTCGCGAGCCCGTACTTTCAGCGGCCGCTCGAACTGGGTGCCGACGTCGTCGCGCACAGCACGACGAAGTACCTCAACGGGCATTCCGACGCCATCGCCGGCGCGGTTGTCACCGACGACGACGCGCTGGCCGAGGAGATTCGGTTCCTACAGCAAGTCGGCGTGGGCGCTGTCAGCGGCCCGTTCGACAGTTACCTCGTGTTACGCGGCATGAAGACGCTCGCCGCTCGCATGGAGAGACACGAGGCGAACGCGATGGCCGTCGCCGAGTTCCTCGACGAACGGCCGGAGGTGACCGACGTGTACTACCCCGGCTTGCCGAACCACCCGGACCACGAGCTCGCCCGTGAACAGATGTCCGGCTTCGGCGGGATCCTCTCGTTCGAACTCGACGGATCCATCGACGACGCGAAGCGGTTCGTCGAGGCGTTGACGGAGTTCACCCTCGCGGTCTCGGTCGGTGGCGTCGAGAGTCTGATCGAGCTCCCGGCGGCGATGACTCACGAACCGCTCTCACCGGCGGAACGAGAAGCGCTCGGGATTTCGGACACGCTCCTCCGCGTTTCGGTCGGTATCGAAGGGATCGACGACCTGATCGCGGACTTAAAACGAGGATTCGACGCGACGGGCCGTCGTGCGACCCCGCCGTCGACTGACCACTGACGCCGAGCGAGGTCGTGGCGTCGGGCTCAGTCCGAGATGAACTCGTTGTCGCGCCAGTTGACGCCGCCGTCGCCGTCGCCGGCCCCCTGCGGGCTCTCGACGACCTCGATGCTCGCGGGACGCGGCTCACCCTCGACGATCCGCGTCGCTTCGAGCTCGTCGTCCTCCTCGGTGATGGCGGTCAGCGTCCCCTTCTCGGAGAGCTGCGCCAGCTCGCGGAGCACGAGGAACATGGGGTACTGGAGCGCGGAGTTCTGGAGGACGGTCTCGCGGTCGCCCTTGAAGCAGGCGAACTCGACGAGCTCGGAGGGGATCTCCTCCTCCTCGTCGTCCATCCACTGCGGGCCGCCGGCGCGGGGCGGCTCCTCCTCCCAGACGCGCGTCTCCGTGACTGACGCCTTCAGCTGGGCGGTCGGCGTGTACTTGCTGATCGACTCGTCGTCGGACAGGGCCTTGATGATGAGGGTGTTGTTTCGACGCGTGATATCGATGTCGTCGATCTCCGGCGGGAGGTCGGGGTCTTCTTCGAAGTACGTCTCCACGTCTTCGAGTGGCAGTTCGAGCGTCGAATGAAGTCTGAACACGCGGCCTGTCATTGTTGATTGGGTGAGATGGGTCGAGACGGTCGGCACGGCGGCAGCGGCAACGGCTGCACGTGAGTTATCTAGGCACCGTAGGTTTATATGGCCTGCCCTTCGACTCATCAAGTTCGGGCGTCGCTCCGGTCGATAAGGCGACGACGGCCTACTCGGCGCCGAGCTCGGCCGCCAGCTCGCCGCGCTCGTCCAGCTCCGCGAGCACGTCGCTGCCGCCGACGAACTCGCCGTCGACGAACGTCTGTGGGATGGTCTCCCACCCGCTCTCGGCCTCCAGCGCCTCGCGGTAGTGGTCCAGCGCGGGCAGCACGTCGACAGTCTCGAACTCCTCGACGTGCTTGCCGATCAGCTCGACGGCGCGCTGCGAGTAGCCGCACTGGGGCATCAGCCGGTTCCCCTTCATGAACAGGACCACGTCGTTGTCGGCGATCGTCTGCTGAACGCGGTTCTCGATCTCGTCCGGCTCCGCCTCGGATTCGGGCTGGAACGTCATGGGCGTCGGTACGCGCCGCCGCGGCAAATGGGTTCCGCACGGGACGGCGTCGCTTCGGCGGCGCGACATCCCGGCGTCGGCGTCGTCAGTGGGACCCACGGGCCGGTCGCCCTACTCGTCGCGGTCGACGCGGACGACGTCCACGAGCGAGTACACCGGCACGTCGTCGATCTCGTCGTACCCCATCTTGTCAACGAGCACGACGCAGGCGACGGGCTCGCCGCCCTGTTCGCGGATCGCGTTGATCGACTCCCGCATCGTCGTCCCCGAGGTGATGATGTCGTCGACGACGTAGCAGTCGCGGTCGCGGATCGCCGCGAAGTTGCGCGAGAAGCCGCCGCCGTGCTCGTCGATGTCGCCCTCCTCCCACTGGTGTTTCGCGGGGGCGTACGTGCCGAGGTCGGTGTCGAGCTTGTTCGCGACCGCGGTGGCGAGCGGCGCGCCGGCCTTCTCGATGCCGACGGTGAGGTCCACGTCCTCGCCCTGCTTGGCGAGCAGGTCGGCCATCGCGCTCGCGGCGTATTGGAGCCGCGTCGAGTCGCGTCCCAGCGCCGACCAGTCGACGTGGATGTCGGCGGTCGACCCGGTCGCGGTCGCGGTCGCGGCGTCGTTGCCGCCGCCGCGCTCGACGAGCCAGCTCGCGGTCTCCCGGGAGACGTTCAGCTCGTCGGCGATCTCGCCCTTCGAGAGCCCCCGCTCCGCCAGCTCCGCCGCGCTGTCTATCAGGTCGTCAACGTTCTTCATACGAGTCGAATTCGACCGCCGTTTTAATAGTCGTGTCGTCATCCGCGAAGGCGGCCTCGAACTCGTCGAGCCCGTACACGCCGGTGACGAGGTCGTCGATGAACCCGTCGGAGAACCGCGACAGCGAGTCGACCGCGGCCTCGAAGTGCTCGTAGCCGGAGTTGACGCTGCCGACGAGCGCCTTGTTGTGCAGGACGAACTCCCGGTGGAGGCGGCCGCCGTCGATCTCGAACTCCCAGTCGCCCGGCACGCCGAGCAGGGCACCGACCCCGTTGGGAGCGAGCGCCTCGATGGTCTCGAAGGCGTGGGGCGCGTAGCCGGTCGCCTCGAAGACGAAGTCCATCGGCTCGTACGCCTCCGGCACCGACGGGACCGGCGTCTCGTTGGAGTTGACGTACGTAGCGCCCAGCGACTCGATGATATCGATCGTCGGGTCGGGTCGCTCGCGGCGGCCGAGACAGTAGATCCGGTCGAACTCCTCGTCGAGCGTCGCGACCGTCAGCAGGCCGAGCGAACCGTTGCCGAGCACCAGCGCGGACTCGGGCTCCCAGTGGAACGCCGACCGGCTGGCGAACGCGTGCTCGATCGCCTTCTCCGCGATGGAGATCGGCTCGACGAGGAACCCCCACTCGGCGAGGGCGGGCGGGATCTCCACGAGGAACTCAGCCGGGCTGGTGAAGTACTCGGCCATGAAGCCGTGCGCGCCGACGATGCCGCGCTCGTGGTACTCGCCGTCCGGCGCCATGTCGGGTTCGCCGCGCGCGAAGTACTCGTTCGCGCCGTTGGGCGGGCGCCGGACCGTCGGCACGACCACGTCGCCGACCTCGAAGGGCGTGTCGTTCGGGTCCGCGACGACGCCGACCGCCTCGTGACCCAGCACGAGGTGGTCCTCTCCCTCGGGTGCGCCCCCGTGCCCGCCGTCGATGACCTCGTGATCCGTTCCGTCGACCCCGACCCGGAGCGTCCGGACGAGCGCCTCCCCGGGCGCCGGCTCCGGTCGCGGCTTCTCCGTCACGACCGGTTCGTCGGTCCCCTCGTACACGGCGATCGCGTTCATACACGGACCGACGTGGTCAGCCACCAAAAGATTTCTTTTATTCTGAGTAAACACTGGAGCCCGCCTGACCGCGGGTTTTTCCTCCTCGTCGCTCGGATGAGCGCCCGTGTGCACGCTCACCCTGGCCTGGCGCGCGTTCGGCGACGCGCCGGTCGCGCTCGCCGCCAACCGCGACGAGGCGCTCGACAGGCGGGCCGACCCGCCGGCCGTCCGCGAGCCCGCCGGCGGCGACGGCGGCCGGTACGTCGCCCCGCGCGACGCGGAGGCCGGCGGGACGTGGATCGGCCTCTCTGAGGCCGGCGTCGCCGTCGCGGTCACGAACCGCTGGCTGGGCGCCGACCGCGAGGGGGACCGCTCCAGGGGGCTCCTCGTGCGGGACTGCCTCGAATCGAACTCCGCCGAGGCCGCGGTGCGGAACGTCGAGCGCGACCTCGAGACCCGGTCGTACGACGGATTCAACCTCGTGCTCGCGGACGACGCCGCCGCGTTCTGCCTCTCGTACGACGGCGGCCTCGCGGTCACGCGGCTCGATCCCGGCGTCCACGTGATTGGCAACGTCGGCGGCGTGGTGAACGGCGGCGAGCGGTTCGCGGTCCCGGACCGCCGGCGGGAGTTCGGCGCGGAGCGCGCCGACAGCGCTCGCCGAATCGCCGCCGAACTGGTGCCCGAACCCGGGGAGACGAGCGAGGCGTGGCTCGACCGCGCGAGCGGTGTTCTCGCCGACCACGAGTACGGCGCCTGCCTCCACGGCGACGGGTTCGGGACGCGGTCGTTCACCCGGATCCGGACGACCGCCGACCCGGAGACCGCTCCCGAGTTCGCGTACGCCGACGGCCCACCGTGCGAGACGCCCGCGGAGCCGGTGTCGCTGCCGCCGGAGTTCGGCGGCGGAGCGACGGACGCCGAGGACGGGACGAACGAGTGAGCCCGTCGCGCCCGGAGGGGCCGCGACGGGACGGAAAGCCAGTTTTAAGCGAGTCGCGGGCTGGTGTTCGACCATGAGCGTGTCCGAACTCGAGGCCGAGCTGTCGGAGGACGAGCGCGCCGGCCTCGACCTCATCCGCGAGACCGGTGGCATCCACCAGAGCGACTTCTGGAAGGAACTCGACGTCTCCTCGCGCAAGGGGAGCCGCATCGCGGAAGCGTTGGAGGACTCGGGGCTCATCCAGCGGTCCGACACCGTCTACGACGGGCACAACACGTACTACTTGGAGCCCGCGCCCCGCGACCTCGACTTCTCGCTGCTGATGGCCGGCGACATGCTGTCGCCGTTCATCGGCGAGGAGGAGGTCGACGCGCAGGCCGACGCCTTCTCGCAGTGGATGATGAACCTCGCGTACGAGGAGTACTGAGCCCCGCAGCGTCGAGACGGTCGCACCGCATCGAGGTCGTCACGCGTCTCGTGCGGTCACGCCGTCTCGCCGACCTCGTCTCGGACCGTGACGTAAATGAGTAGCCCGAGCAGCCCGGGGACGAGCCCGAACAGGAACAGCAGCCCGATACCGACTCCCCACTGCCAGGCCCAGTCGCTCCCGCGGGACTTTGCGTCTCGGTACACCCATCGACCGACGAGGCCGAAGGCGAGCAGCAGGATGACGAGGAGGATGAGCAGCTCGGGGCCACCGGGCACCTGTAGCGGTTGGAGGGACACACCCGAACCGGGGGGCGGTCCGGACATAAATTTTCTCACCCGGATTAAATCGGTCTCAGTGACGACCGATCTCCCTCAGATGGCGTCTGAAAAACGGGAGTTCAGCGAACCCGATTGGTAAATCCCGCTCAGGCGAGCAGGAACGCGAACAACGCGACGCCGGCCGCGAGCGTCAGGATGAGGACGCTCCGGCCGATTCCCGTCCGGATCTCGACGTCGACGCCGAGCGACGAGACGGCCGCCCGCGGGTGCATCGCGGTCCGCTTGATGCCGGCGACCAGCCGCATCACGGCGCGGTCGACGGCGGCCCACAGCTCCGTGACGCCCCAGATCGTCCCCCGACCGAGGTAGAACGCGGCCGGGTACGTCACCGCGTCGACGTCGCGCATGTGGTGGGCGAGCCAGCCGAGCGGTCGCTTCAGCGCGAAGAAGCCGACGAAGCCGGTCACGAGCAGCGCCGCGCTCTCGGTCAGATGGCTCTCGCTGTACGGCTTGAAGTAGACGTCCTCGCTGAGGATGATCTCCGTGAACGGCATCAGCTCGATCAGCTGGGTGTAGAACACCCCGAAGAAGATACAAGCGCCGCCCGCGAGCACCATGCCGGCGGTCTGGAACGGGGTGGCGTCCTTCGGCGACAGCGTCGCCGACCCGTGGAAGAACATGTAGTAGCCGAGCTTGATGAACGACATGAACGTCCCGACGCCGCCGAGGATCAGCAGCCACCAGAGGAGCCCGCTGTCCAACAGGAGCACGTAGTTGTGGACCTCGTGGGCGGAGTCGATCACCATCCCCTTCGAGATGAACCCGTTGAACCCCGGGACGGCGGTAATCGAGGCCGCGCCGACGACGTAGAGGAGGAAGGCAACGGGCATCTCCCGCCAGAGCCCGCCCATGTCCCGGATGTCCTCGACGCCGGTGCGGTAGATCACCACGCCGACGGTCATGAACAGGAGGCTCTTGTACAGCACGTTGTTGAACAGGTGCGCGAAGCCGCCGGTGACGGCGAACTCGCCGACGTACGTCGCGAGCCCGAACCCGGCCAGCATGTAGCCGAGCTGCGCCTGGATGTGGTACGAGAGGAGCCGGCGCGGGTCGTACTGCAGCAGCGCGAAGAACGCGCCGTAGACGGCCATGAACCCGCCGAGGTACGCGAGCCACATGCCGCCCTCGGGGAACGTCCGGTACATCACGTACGCCGCCGTCTTCGTGGTGAACACGGAGAGGAACACCGACGCCGCCACGTGCGGGCGCGGGTAGGTGTCCGGCAGCCACGTGTGCAGGAAGATGAACCCGCAGTTGACGCCGACGCCGATCGCCGCGAGCAGCGTCGCGCTGGCGTGGATCCCGGTCGTCGACGAGAACAGGAAGATCTCGGCGGTCGGCACGGCGCCGATCATCGACGCGCCGTGGACGACGACCGCGCCGAGGAAGAACGTCCCCCCGATCCCGTGGAACAGCGCGTAGCGGTAGCCGGCCCGCACCGCCGCGCCGCCGTACTGCCACACCAGCAGGGTGCTGGTGACGGCCATCAGCTCCCAGAAGAAGATCAGGGTGAGCCAGTCGCCGGCGTAGATCGTCCCGAGCGTCGAGGAGACGTACACCAGCGCGAACGCGGTCACCCACTTCGGGGCCTCCGTGCCGTACGCGTACAGCACCGCCGCCGTCGCGAGGAACCCGACGACGACGCCCATCAGCAGGGAGAACTGGTCGACGTTGAACAGGACCACGTCGAAGCCGAACAGCTGCGTCGCGAGGTGGGTTCCCGTGCCGCCGTCGCCGAGCAGCACCGCCTGCGCGAAGGCGAACGCCGTCGCCAGCGCGGCCGCCGCGTGGCCGGCCCGACGCGGGAGCCCGAGCACGAGGAACGCCGCCGCCGCGAGCACGACGTACGGCGGGAGCGAGGTGAGGACTGCGTTCATGGGCGCATCGCCTCCTCGGGGAGCCGCGTGTCGACGATGAGCTCGATCAGCTCCAGGAAGCCCATCTCGTAGGGGATCACGCCGAGCAGCACCGCGAGGCTCATCGCGGTGAGGATCGGCCCGAGCGTGAACCACGACGACTCGCGCCCGCGGAGGGCGTCGAGTCCGTCGATGTGTCGCCAGCCGCCCGCGGGCGGGCCGCCGGCGTGGCCGTGGTCATCGTGTGCGCCCTCGTGTCCGTTGTGTGCGCCTTCGTGTCCATCGCCGTGACCCTCCTCGTCGCTGTGGCCGGTTCCAGCGTCAGCGCCGTCGTCGGTCGTGCGGTCCTCCGCGTCGTCGTCGCCGCGTCCGACCCCGAAGGGCACGGCCGCGTCGGAGGGTCGCGAGTCGACCGCGTAATCCCCGGTGTCGACGCGCTCGGCCGGCTCGGAGAAGTCGCGGTCGCTCGTGTTGAAGTCCGGCCGGACGACGCCCTCCTCGTCGGTCGGGAGGTCGTCGAGCTCCGCGTCGGGGATGTCGGAGTCGTCGGGAACGTCGGCGTCGCCGGCGGGGCCCGCCGGGTCCGCGTCAGCCGGCGAGTCGCCCTCGGCGCTCTCGACGACGTCGTCGATGGCGGCCTCGTCGGCGTTGGTGTCCGTTTCCGCATCGGCGTCGCCGGTGTCCTCGTCCTCGGGTCGGCCCCCGTCGGTGGCCGCGTCGTCACCTGCGCGGCCCCCGTCGGTCGCCGGCAGCGTCGACCGCGACTCCCCGCCCATCCGGAAGTCGACGAGCGGCTTCGCGTCGTGGGCGTCCTCCGCCTCGAAGAAGGCGGTGTAGATCACCGGCCAGAAGTAGGCGATGTTGAGCACGCCCGAGAGCAGCAGCGCGCCGGCGAGGTAGTAGGCGATCGGGGTGAGCTCGGCGCCCATCCGGATCCCGCCGATCAGCATGTAGTACTTGCTGACGAACCCGGCGAGCAGCGGGATGCCGGCCATCCCGAGCGAGGCCACCGTGAACGCCCCCATCGTCAGGGGCATCCGCTTGCCGATCCCCGCCATTTCCGAGATGTAGTCGGTGTGCGTCGAGACGTGGAGGTTCCCCGCGCAGAAGAACAGGGTGAGCTTCATGAACGCGTGCGCCGGGATGTGCAGCAGCGCGCCGACGAGCCCGTACCAGCCGAACAGCCCGAGCCCGAGGATGATGTAGCTCAGCTGACTCACCGTCGAGTAGGCGAGCCGCTGTTTCAGGTGGTCCTTCCGCAGAGCGATGATCGAGGCCGCGGTCAGCGTGATCGCCCCGATGGTTGAGAGGACGAGTCCGGCCGAGAAGCCGAAGGGGAGCGAGAGGTTGAAGACGAGCTCCGGGCCGAACACGTCGAGGACGACCCGCGAGACGCCGAACGCCCCGGACTTGACGACCGCGACCGCGTGGAGGAGCCCGGAGACCGGCGTCGGCGCGACCATCGCCTCGGGGAGCCACTGGTGGAGCGGCATGATCCCGGCCTTCACGCCGAACCCGATCGCGAGGAGGAAGAACGCGAGCATCGCGAGGCCGGGGTCGGCGTTCGCCAGCTCCTGAATCCCGCCGGCCGTGAACGAGACGTTGCCGGCGATCAGGTAGACGAGGGCGGTCCCGGCGAGCACGAGCACGCCGCCGCCGAACATCGTGTACGCGAGGTACTTCCGGCCGGCCGAGCGCGCCTCCGCCGTCTCGTCGTGGGCGACGAGCGGGTACGTCGCGATCGAGAGGATCTCGTAGAAGACGAAGATCGTCACGAGGTTGCCCGCGAACGCGATCCCCATCGTCGCCGACAGCGACACCGCGAACGCGGCGAAGTACCGGGTCTGGTTCGTCTCGTCGTTACCGCGCATGTACCCGATGCTGTAGAACGACGTGACGATCCACAGGCCGCTGGCGAGGAACGCGAACAGCATGCCGAGCGCGTCGGCGCGGAGCGCGAACTCGATTCCGGGGAGGAACGCCCCGAGCGACCACTCGAAGACGGCGCCGTCGAGGACGGCCGGGAGCATCGAGGCGACGATCGCGAACTTCGCGACGGCCGCGACGAGCGTCCACCCCTCGCGGACGTTCGGCGAGCGGTGCGACGCGACGATGAAGAACGCCGCGACGAACGAGACGAGGACGGCCAGTAGGGGTCGTGGGTCAGAGACGAGAGCGTCAGTCATGCGAACACCTCCGTGAGGAACGGACCGAACCACTCGGCCAGCGCGAAGCCGGCGAAGCCGAGCGAAACCGTGACGAGCGTCGTGACGAGGAGCACCGCCAGCGACGCGGGCGGTACCCGGTCGGGGACCAGCGAGGGCCGCGGCGCGCCCTCCACGGGCGCGACCGGCGCGGCCGCACCCGTATCGTTGGCCGCCGGGTCGTCATCGCGACCGCCGTCGGCGGCCACTCCGGCCGGGTCGTCGCCCGCGCCGCCCGCGGAGTCATCGCCGTGGCCGGCCGCCGCGTCGTCGCCGTGGCCGCCCGAGAGCCCGACGCCGGCGAAGTAGAACCGCTCGATCAGGCGCGCGACGTACGACAGCGTGAACAGGGTGCTGACGAAGATCACGGCGGCGACCGCGATCCCGGCCGGCCCGGCGCCGGCCATGCTGGACTCGACCGCGCCGACGCCGATGTACCACTTGCCGAGGAAGCCGACCGACGGCGGGATGCCGACGAGTCCTAAGCCGAGCAGGGCGATCGCGCCGGCCGTGAACGGCGCCTCGCGGGCGGCGCTCGCGGCGTCCTCGATCCGGCGGACGCCGTAGCCGAGCGCGAGGGTGCCGACCCCGAGGAAGAGCCCGAACTTCAGCAGGCCGTGGCCGATGAGGTGGACGATCCCCCCGAGCAGCGCGGTCTCGTTCGCGAGCGCGATCGCGGCCCCGATCATCCCGAACTGCGCGACCGAGGAGTAGGCGAACATCCGCTTGAGGTCGGACTGCATCGCCGCGAGCACCGAGCCGGCGAGGATCGACGTCCCGGAGACGACGAGCATCGCCGTCGTGATCGCGTCGTTCGCGGCGAGGAAATCGACCGTGAAGACGGTGTACGTCACCCGGATCAGCGCGTACGCGCTCGTCGTCGACACGAGCGCGGCCACGACCGCCGTGACGGCGTCCGGCGCGCGCTGGTAGGCGTCCGGCTGCCAGGTGTGGACCGGGAATAAGGCGATCTTCAGCGCGAGCCCGGCGACGATCAGCGCGTAGCTCGCCTGGATCAGCGGGTCGCCGTACCCCGCCTGCGCGAGGATCTGCTCGCGCATGTCGACCATGTTCAGCGTCCCCGTCGCGAGGAACGCGTAGCCGACGCCGACGAGGTATAACGAGGCGCCCACCGTCCCGACCACGAGGTACTTCAGCGAGGCGTAGGCGCTCGCTCCGGAGCGGTCGGCCGCGATGAGCGCGTACGTCGTGATCCCGACGATCTCGAGGAAGACGAACATGTTGAACAGGTCGCCGGTGAGCGCCATCCCCGAGAGCCCGCCGACCAGCAGCAGGTAGGCGCTGTAAAATGGGTTCCCGCGCGGGCCGGCCACGCGCGAGAACGCGAGCGTCCCCAGCGAGACGACCGCGATCAGCACGAGCACCGCGGCCGACAGCTGATCGGCCACCAGCTCGATCCCGATCGGCGGCTGGTACGTGCCGACCGCGTGGTCGAACTGGCCGCCGATCGCGACTTCGGCGGCGATCGCGGCCGCGATACCGACCACCGCGGTCGTCGCGACCGCCGCGATCGGCCACCCCACGTCGTCGAACCACAGGCCGAGCGCGATCGGCAGGGTGGCCGCCACGATCGGGACGGCGATCGCCAGCGGGAGGAGCACGTCAGTCATCGCTCACACCCCCGTCGGTCGCGGGGTCGTCGCCCTCGGCCGTCGGGCCGGCGGGGAGCGACCCCTCGTCCCGCATCAGTTCGCGGAGCGTGTCGGTGCGGAGCGTCCCGTACTCGTCGTAGATGCGGATGCAGAGCGCGAGCCCCACCGCGGTGAGGCTCACACCGACGACGATGGCGGTGAGCACGATCACGTGCGGGAGCGGGCTGACGAACGTCCCGGTCTCCGCCTCGCCGGAGCCGAGGATCGGGATCGCGCCGCCTTCGACGTACGCCGAGGCGATGAACAGCAAGAATATCGCCGTCTGGAACAGGTTGAGTCCGATGATCTTCTTCACGAGGTGTGGGTTGGCTATCATCATGTAGAGGCCGACGCAGAGCAGCAGCGCGAACGTGAGGTAGGCGTGTCTCGTCGCGAATATCTCGAACGCACCCGCGGACGCGACGATGGCGTCGGTTCCGGCGGACGCGACGACGGACGCGACGCTCGTCATCGCTCACCCCCGTCGGCGACCGCAGTGCGGTCCGATTCCGGCGCGTCGGGGTCGTCCGCGGCCTCGTCGGCGTCGTCCTCGGCGGACCCGGTGTCGCCGAAGCCGCTCCCGTCGGAGTCGAACCCGCTCGCGAGCAGGAAGAACAGCCCCATGAGCACGCCGCTCACGATGGCCGCGATGCCGAAGATCTCGACGCTCTCTAACCCGTACTTCACCGGGATCGGCAGCAGGTCGTACTGGAGGAACGCGCCGCCGCGCGCGACCGGGATCAGTCCGATGCCGGCGAACGCCAGCGCGCCGCCGACCGCGAGCGCGACGACGACGGTGTTCGCGAGCCACTCGCGAGTCGCCTCGATCCCGAACGCGAACGCGATCATGAACACGACGGCGGCCATGATCGCGCCGCCTTGGAACCCACCGCCGGGCGATCCGGCGCCGTGGAAGGTGATGAACAGGCCGTACGTGAACGCGAACGGCGCCACGATCTTCACCGTCGGCATGATCACCTGGCTCTCCGTGTACGGGATCTCCCGACGCCGCTCGGAGTCGGGTCGCCCGGACCGGGAGTCCGCCCGGCGGGGCGGGGCGTCGTCCGTGTCGACTGCATCGCCCGGGTCGCCGTCGACGGGAGGCTCTTCCGTACCGGGATCGTCGGCGCCGCCGACGGGGTCGTCCCCGGGACGAGTGTCGCTCATGCGAACACCTCCCGGTGGAGCACGATGAGCGCCGCGATCCCGCCGGCGAAGACGACGACCGCCTCGCCGAAGGTGTCGAACCCCCGGAACGCCGCCAGCACGGCCATCACCGAGTTCTCGACGCCGGTCTGCGCGTACGACTCGCGGAGGTACCACTGGCTCACCTCCGGGTTCGACCACACCGCCGCGTCGGGCGAGCCCACCGCCGGGATGTCCCCCATCGTGAGCAGCAGCCCGCCGAACAGCAGCCCGACCGCGCCGACCGCCGGGAGGTTCACCGACTCCAAGGCGACGTCGTGGTCGATCCGGGTCGTCTTCGCGAGGGTTAGGAGGAGCAGGACGGTGGTCACGCCGGCGGAGATCGCCGCCTCCGTCAGCGCCACGTCCGGCGCGCGGTAGAAGGTGTACAGCGCGGCCATCCCGAGGCTGTACGCGCCGAACACGATGACCGCCGCGAGCACGTCCCGCGCGAGGGCGGTCGCGAGCGCGGTCAACACGACGAACGCGAGCAGGCCTCCCTCGACGGCGGTAACCTGTGCGACGGCGGGGGCCGCCCCTGCGGTGGCCGACGAGCCGACGGACGTCGCGCCGATCATCGGCGGTCGTCCCCCTCGGTCCACGGCACGATCCCCTCCTCGAAGGCCGCCCGGCTGATGGCGTGGGCGGCCGTCGGGTTCGTCACGAAGATGAAGAACAACAGGAGCACCGTCTTGACGCCGGCGCCCTCCAGACCGATGGCCAGCGCCACGGCGGCGAGCCCGAAGCCGGCGCCGAGCGTGTCCGCCTGCGAGGCGGTGTGCGCCCGCGAGTAGACGTCGGGGAGCCGGAGCACGCCGGTCATCGAGACGAAGGTGAAGAACAGCCCGAGCAGCGTGAACGCGACGATCAGCCCGACGCGGATCGCCCCGAGCGGTCCGAGCGTCTCGATCACAGCACACCACCCCGCTCGACCGTGAACTTCGAGATGGCGATCGCCATCAGGAAGTTCAACAGCGCGTACACTAAGGCGATGTCGAGGAACGTCGGCTCCGAGAGCGCCGCGGCCAGGATCGCGAGGATGACGACGGTGTTCGTCCCGAGGACGTTCACCGCGAGCACCCGGTCCTGCATGGTCGGGCCCTTCACCGCCCGGTACAGCATGCCGATCGCGAGCACGGCGAGTCCGGCGGCCGCGAACAGCAGGAAGTCACCGACCGTGTAGCCGGCGGCGACCGTGGCGTCGACGAGCGTCATTCGCCGCTCACCTCCGCGTCGTTCGCGTCCTCGCCGATGTCGCTCTCCGGCGACGCTTCAGCGGCGGGCTCGCCGCCGTCGGCGGCGGCGATGGGCAGCTCCTCGGTCGCGTCGGGGCCCTGCAGAATGGCGTGATCGCCGCGCTCGCGCGGCGTCGGCAGCCGGGCCGCCGAACGGCCGTAGTAGACGAAGCGCGTCCACCGCTCCAGCGAGCCGTCGAACAGGCCCTCGCGGGCCCACGGGACCAACGAGTGGACGTACAGGTCGCTGTCGCGGGCGCGGACCGTCAGCGTTCCCGGGGTCAGCGTGATCGAGTTCGCGAGCGTCATCACCGGGAGCCCGCTGCCGACGATCACGCTGACGCGGTTCAGCGTCGGCTCGATCGGGAGCCGCGGGTCGAGTATCACGCGAGCGACCACCAGGTTCGCCACGATGATCTCGTACAGCAGGACGGGGATGTATATCGCGCCACGGACCAGGCGTTGGGGCGTCCGCGGGATCGACGGGTCGGCGTCGAAGCTGATCCGCGAGAGGGTGATCGAGACGATCGCCGCGGTCGCGACGCCCGTCACCCAGTCGAACCAGTAGAGGGGGTCGCCGAGCACGAAGTAGAAGGCGAGCGAGAGCCCGAACATCGCCGCGAACCGCACGCCCGTCGCCTCGCTCCGGAGCCGCTCCGGTCGGGTCGGTCGCCCCACCGGCGCCGTCTGGACGGTCAGCGGGGTGTTCGAGAGCGCGAACTCCAGCGGCTGGAGCAGCGTCGTGTTGCCGACCGGGGTGTACTCCGGATCGAGCAGGACCGTGTCGGCGCCGTGCTCCTCGGCGTACTCGGCGAGCGCCTCGACGTAGTCGTCCGGACCGAACAGGTACTCGTCGCCGCCGATCAGCGCCGACGCGATCGTCACGCCGACGCCGGCGTCTCCGGTGTCGCCGTCGGCGTCGTCGAGGTCCGCCTCGGCCCACGCGACCACCCGTTCGAGGACGCGCCGGGCCTCGGCGGTGCGGTCGTCGGAGCCGGGGTCGCCGTCGCGCCACGAGGCGATCTCCACGAAGTGGATCGCGGAGAACTCGCCGCCGACCGCGGCCTCCACGACGTGCGCGACCGTCGCGCGGAGCGTCGGTGACGGTTCGACGGGGACGACGACCGTCGACCGGGGCTCCGCGCCGGTGTCGCCGTCGGCATCGTCGACACCGTCGGCCGCGACGCTCCCGTCAGCGTCGTCGCTGTCGTCGCCGGCGTCGTCGGCGTCAGTCACCCACCACACCTCCGACGGGTTCGGGTTCGACCGTCTCTGTGCACATGGGTATCTCTACCCGGATCCTTTCCCTACCGCCTCAAAACAGTTTGTATCCCAGCCGATATCGAACGGACCGACCGCGCCGCCGTCGCAGCGAGTGAGGGCCGCTACGCCGTCGGCTCCCGCCCGAGCGCGGCCGCGAGCCGGTCGGCGATCCGCCCGGCGACGACGTCTTTCGAGCCGACCGCCTCCTCCGGCTCGGTCCCCTCGGCGCCCACGAGGAGCACGCGCGTCTCGTCGTCGCCCATCACGCTCGCGTCGT
This sequence comes from Halorubrum sp. CBA1229, assembly GCF_003721435.2. Taxonomy (NCBI): domain Archaea; kingdom Methanobacteriati; phylum Methanobacteriota; class Halobacteria; order Halobacteriales; family Haloferacaceae; genus Halorubrum; species Halorubrum sp. CBA1229. The sequence goes on from NZ_CP054585.1 coordinate 141,912, forward strand.
TGGCGACGACGAACGCGAGGTCGACACGGTCGCGGATCCGCTCGGCCTCCGCGACCATCGCGTCGTCATCGCCCGACGTCTCGGCCTTGAACCCGACGATCGGCAGGTCCGGGTACGCCTCCCGCACCGAGTCGATGAGCTTCGGCGTGGGCCGGAGGTCCACGGAGAGCGGCGACCCCGACCGGATCTTCTGGTCGACGGCGTCGGCGGTGAAGTCGGAGATGGCCGCCGCCGAGACCAGCGCGTCCGCCGTGGCCGCCGTCTGCCGGCACGCCCGCATCATCTCGTCGGCGGTCTCGACCGCGACGACGTCGGCGTAGGGGACGTCCGGGCCGTCCTGTACGAGCGTCACCTTCGCGCCCCGGACGTACAGCGCGCGGGCGACCGCACGGCCGGTCTTCCCGGACGCCCGGTTCGTGAGGATGCGGATCGGGTCGATGCGCTCCTTCGTCGCGCCCGCGGTGACGACGACGTGCGCGCCAGAGAGCGAGTTCGGGGTCGTCGCGCGGGCGACCTCGGTGACGATCTCGGGCTCGGCGGCGATCTTCGCCTTCCCCTCCTCGATCCGGGGGTCCGCGAACGTCACGCCCCACGCCTCCAGCCGGTCGAGCGCCTCCAGCACGCCCGGGTGGTCGTACATCGGTTCGTGCATCGCCGGCGCCATCACCACGGGCATTCCCGCCCCGAGCGCGGTCGTCGCGCAGGTCGTCACGGGCGTGTCGTCCACGGCGGCCGCGATCTTCCCCGCGGTGTTCGCGGTCGCGGGCGCGAGCAGCAGCACGTCGGCCCACCCCTCGCGGCCGCAGAGCTCCACGTGCTCGACATCGCCGGTGATCTCGGTGACGACGGGCTCGTCGGTCGCGAAGTCGACCGCCCACGGATGGACGATGTTCGTCGCCGCCGGGGACATGACGGCGCGGACGCTGGCGCCGTGCCGGCGCAGCTCGTGAGCGAGTTCGACGACCTTCACCGCCGCGATGCTCCCCGAGACGCCGAGCGCGACGTTGACCCCCTCTAGCATTACCGAGACCGTTCCGCCCCCGGCGGCTTATAAGATGCCGTTGCGGAAGGGGTGCGGGGACACCCCCTCGATGCGTCTCTGCGAGGGTGATTTATAAATCGATCTGCGGTGGCGCGTGCCTGCGAGGCCGCATTAGCGGCCGAGCAGCGCGCGCGAGGGAGTCGCGAACGGAGTGAGCGACGAGGCTGGGGAGGCGTGAGGAGCGGTGCTGTGCGGGTGGGTGGGACTCAAAGCCCCAGCCGAGAGGCGGGCGCAGGCGACGTAAGCACCGCAACGAGGGAGCGAACGAAGTGAGCGACCGAGTGAGGAGCACAGCGAGCGTGCGCCCGCCTCTCGGCTGGGGCTTTGGAGGTGTTCTCCGTCGATCCGTTATTAACGGTTTATAAGTAAACGGTTGGAGCTCCAGAGGCGTCCACCGCCGATCCGTCGTCGACAACGAATAACGAACGACGTCCTCGACGCTCTCGCGCTCAAACCCCGCGTCCACCTCGTATCGACCGAACCTATTCGGGCGTCGCTCCCGAACACCGACTCGATGAAGGTGGGGCTCATCTCGGACGTCCACGCGAACCTCCCGGCGCTCGAAGCGGTCCTCGACGACATGCCCGCGGTCGACCGGATCGTCTGCGCCGGCGACGTGATCGGGTACAACCCGTGGCCGGCCGAGTGCGTCGAGCGCGTGCGCGACGTCGCGGTGAAGACGGTCAGGGGGAACCACGATCGCACGGTCGAGTCACCGGAGCGCTACCGCGCCAACCGCATGGCCGAAGCGGGGCTCGAACACGCGAAGACGACCCTCTCCGAGGACCAACTCGCGTGGCTCGACGGGCTCCCGCGCGCCGAGACGTTCGCGGGCGGACGGTACCTGCTCGTCCACTCGCACCCCGCGGCCGAGCGCGAGGACGCCTACGTCTACCCCGAGGAGTTCCCGAATCTGGACCGCCACATGGGCGAGTACGACGGGATCGTCCTCGGGCACACGCACGTGCAGGGGAAGCGGTCCGTCGCCGGCGGGGTGGTCGTCAATCCCGGCAGCGTCGGGCAGCCGCGGGACGGCGACCCGGACGCGGGGTACGCCGTGCTGGACACGGCGACGGACGAGGTCGCGCTCGAACGCGTCGCGTACGACGTCGACCGCGTGAGCGAGGCGGTCGCCGAGGCCGGGCTCCCGGAGCGAACCGCCGCGCGGCTTTATAAGGGCGAGTGAGCGCGGGGACCGGACGGGCGTCGCGCCGGAGCTCCCTCGCCCCGGATCACGGCCAGAGTCCGAGGAGGAGCAGGACGTTCCGCGCGGCGGTCGCCAGCGAGAGGAGGCCGACGCCGGCGCACATCAGCGTCGCGACGAGCCGCCGGGTTCCCCCCGCGACGGCGACGGGGATCCCGATGACGACCATCCCGGCGGCCTTGGTGAGGAGCATCCCGGGGACGAGTCCGAAGGCCGCGATGAACGCGCCGCCGACGGGAGAGCCCTCGACGTACTGGCCGCCGCCGATCGCGACGTACGTGGAGGCCACGTCGGCGGCGACCCCGACGGCGAGGAGGGCGAGCGCGGCGGCGAGTCGCGATGGCACTGCCACACCGGAGGCGGTGAACCGTAATAAGCTTCCGGGGGACCCGCGGAACCGGGGGACGCGACCCCGGTACGCGCCGCCTCTCGGGGTGGCCGCGGACCGCGCACAGCACGATTCCATTTAAACCGATGCGTCGCGTACGATCGGTAATGAGTTCGTCCGACGACGAGTACGAGATCGCTGTGGTCGGCGGCGGGCCGGCCGGGTTGACGACCGCGCTGTACGGGGCCCGACTGGGCCACGAGACCGTGCTGATCGACCGCGGCGGCGGTCGCGCGGCGATGATGGCCGACACGCACAACGTGATCGGCGTCACCGAGGACGTCTCCGGCAACGAGTTCCTCGCGACCGGCCGCGAGCAGGTCCAGTCGTACGGCGGGACCTACGAGCGCGGCTTCGTCACCGACGCCGTCGAGACCGAGGACGGCCGCTTCCGGCTGACGACGAACGACGCCGAGTTCGTCGCGGACCGCGTCGTGTTCGCGACCGGCTTCTCCGACGAGCGCCCGGACCCGCCGCTCCCGCGGACGGGGAAGGGGCTCCACTACTGCCTCCACTGCGACGCCTACATGTTCGTCGACGAGCCGGTGTACGTGATGGGCCACGGCGAGGCGGCCGCCCACGTCGCGATGATCATGCTCAACGTGACCGACGACGTGGACCTGTTGACCCGCGGCGTTGAGCCGACGTGGAGCGAGGAGACGGCGGCCCAGCTTGAGGCGCACCCGGTGGACATCGTCCACGAGGACGTGGCGGGCGTCGAGAACGACCCCGACTCCGGCTGGCTGGCGGCGCTGGAGTTCGAGGACGGCACCCGCCGCGAGTACCGCGGCGGCTTCCCGATGTACGGCTCCGACTACAACACCGCCTTGGCCGAGGGGCTCGGCTGCGACCTCACCGAGAGCGGCGAGGTCGACGTCGACAACCACGGGCGCACCAGCGTCGACGGCGTGTACGCGGTCGGCGACCTCACACCGGGCCACAACCAGGTACCCGTCGCGATGGGCCAGGGCGCGAAGGCCGGGCTCGCGATCCACAAGGAGATCCGCGAGTTCCCGCGCCCGACCGAGGAGATCGCCCGCGACGGCGCCGTCGACGCCGACGAGGTGCCCGCCATCTCCCCCGAGCTCATGGCGACGGCGGTCGCCCACGAGGGCCACGCCGGCGGCCCGCGAGAGGAGGCGAACCGCCGGGGCGAGCCCGAGGCGCCCGCGGCCGACGACGACTGAGCCGAGACGGATCGAGGTCCGGGACGGGTCGACACCCGCTCCGAGGACCGCGATACCGGCCGTTTTTTGATCCGCTGTGTTCGACTGTCGGTATGGGAACGATCGACGCGGACTTCACCGGGGAGACGGTCGTGGTCACGGGCGGGTCGAGCGGGATCGGCCGCGCGGTCGCGACGGGATTCGGCGACGCCGGCGCGACCGTGATCAACGCCGACGTCCGGGCGGCGCCGAAGGACGTCGACGCCGAGACGCCCACGCACGAGGCGATCGAGGAGCGCGGCGGGACCGCCGCGTTCGTCGAGACCGACGTCTCCGAGCCGACGCAGATCGAGTCGGTCATCGAGGCGGCCCGCGAGTTCGGCGGGGTCGACGTGATGGTGAACAACGCGGGCGTCCACCGCAGCCTCGCGTTCCTCGACGTCGCCCCGGAGGACTTCGATTTTGTCCACGGCGTCAACCTCAGGGGCGCGTTCTTCGGCACGCAGCTGGCCGCCAAGGACATGATCGACCGCGGCGTCGAGGGGGCGATCGTGAACACGTCGTCGACGACGGCCGAACGCGCGGAACCGAACCACTCCCACTACGCGGCGACGAAGGGGGGCATCCAGATGCTCACGCGAAGCGCGGCGCTCGAACTCGACGAGCACGGGATCCGGGTGAACGCGGTCGCGCCGGGACCGATCGCCACCGAGATTCGAGAGGGATGGGCCGAGGAGGCGCGCGACATCGACGCCGGCGGCGGGCTCCCGTCTCGCGCCGGCAGGCCCGCCGACCTCCCCGGCGCGTACCTCTACCTCGCCTCCGAGGACGCGAGCTACGTGACCGGTGAGACGGTGTGGGTCGACGGCGGGGCGAGTCTGTAGGGGGCGACTGTAGTATTTAAACCCCTCTCGGCGATTCCTCTCACTTCGTTCGAGAAATGCGCCGGTCGGGACTCCCGCGAGCGAACGGCGTGAGCGAGCGAGTGTACGGGCGGCGCACTCCCTGCAGTCGTGCGCCGCCCGGGATTTGAACCGGAATCAGACGTGCTCGCTCGCTGCGCGCGACTGATAGGGTTCAAATCCCGCTCTGTATTTTCCGAGCGAAGCGAGAAAAATCGCCGGCCGGGACTCCCGCGAGCGCAGCGAGCGGGAGGTCGGCCGGCGCACGACCGTAGGGAGTGCGCCGGCCGGGATTTGAACCCGGGCCATGAGCTTGGAAGGCTCAGGTCCTACCACTAGACCACCGGCGCGCATGGGTGCGTCCGTCGCTGACGCATCTACACGTAGGCCGAACGGTTCTGATAAACGTTCCGTGTCTCGACGACGAGGAGACGATCGCCGCCGAACGCGGCGCCTGTCGGCGCGAGAGGGTATCTCGTTGGGTGTTCGGGGAGAAGTCGGGACCGGTGCCAAGAGAAGGTAAGAGCGGTGCCGAGAGCGGCGGCCTAGACGATAGTGAACTGGTTGGTGACCGTGGTCTCGAGGTCGATCTCCTCGCCGCCCTCGATGTGGACCTCGTACTCGTAGTCGCCCGGGTCGGTGTCCTCGTCGGTCACGATCTTCGAGCCCCACGTCGCGCGGTCCCAGGCCTCGTGGGCGCCTTCCCAGTTGAGTTCGAGCGGGCCGTAGTCCGCGTCGGGGAATTCGACGACGACCGAGTCGATCGCGTCGGCGCCCAGCGGGTCGCCCGTCTCGGGGTCGAAGATGCCGACGTGGAGACCGACCTCCATCCCGGCCGAGAACCGCCCGATGCTGGCGCAGTCCTCGCCCTCGCCGTCACCGCCCGATTCGTTGCCCGACGTCCCGTTGGTCGTGTTGCCGGTCGTCGTCGTCTCGTTGGTGACGGTCGGCTCGCCGTCGTCGGGCTCGACGCCGGGGTCGGTGATGTACGTGCAACCCGCGAGACTGACCGAGGCCCAAGTGGCCGCACCCGCCGCGACCAGACGGCGACGTGACACCGGTGAGTCGGCCGCCTCCGACGACTCGGTGGAGGTCTTGTCGGTCGGCTCCGAAGACTGGTCTCGATTCATACTGGCACATTATCACCGGACACTATATAAATGCAAACACCGGTTACTAGCTTCGCGAGAACCGGGGGGATATTTATATATTGCCGTTAAGACAATCCGAGTATGGTATCCGACAGACGGCAGGCTAGCAAGGCCGACTCACAGCAGACGAGTGCCAGCGATTCAGGGACGGCGTCGACGACGCGTCGGCGGCTGTTAGCCACCGGCGCGGCGACGTGGGCGACGGTCGGGCTGGCCGGTTGTATGGGCGGCGACGACGGCGGTGACGGGTCCGACGGCGAGGACGGCTCCGCCGACGCACAGAACTTCGTCGTAACTGCCGAGACCGGCGCGGGATCCGAAGGCGTACCCGAAACCGCGGGCTTCATTTCGGCGTGTTCGGCGAGTCGGCGCTTCGTGCCGGGGATGCAGGTCGTCTTCTACGTGGGCATCTTCGACCCCGAGACGGGCGAGCAGCTCACCGACGAGGACCTCGGCAGCGTGGTCGTCAACGTCGAAGGGGTCCAGGAAGTCGAACTGGGTTGGGCCGGCGACGACGAGGAGAACCCGGCCGACGAGTGGGGCGGCTCGTTCGTCCTGCCGGGGGACATCGAGACCGGTTCGTACTCGTACACGGTCGAGGTCAGCAACGGCGACGACAACTACCAGACGGTGGGTATCCTCGAGGACTCCTTCGAGGTCATCGAGCAGTCGAACCCGACCAACTACGTCGTCACGACCGAGACGTGGTGGAACAACCAGTCGCCCGAGGGGACGAACTTCGTCGGGAGCTGCGCCCCCGAGCGCCAGTTCACCCAAGACATGGACGTCACGTTCGTCATCGGCGTCTACGACGGCTCGAGCGGCGAGATCGTCGGCAGCGACACCCTCGACTCCGTGACGATCGAATCGACCGATGGCGCGTTCGACCCGATCGAGCTGTCGTGGAACGAGGGCGGCGAGGACTCCGAACCGCAGTGGTCCGGCACGCTTGATACCGCGGATCTGTCGCCTGCGGCCTACGGCTACGAGGTCGTCGTCACCAACGGCGACGCCAACTACTACAACGTCGGTATCGCGTCGAACCAGTTCACGATCATCGAACTGTAAGGCCGCCGCCGACGCGGTTCCGGAACCGGTTTTTATACCGAACACACAGTCATGAACCACAACAACACGCAGTCATCCGGCGGGAACGCTACCGAATCGGCAGACGCGGCGTCAGCCGACGCGGAGCCAGTCGACGCGGACGAACACGGCGAGGGCGGCGCGGAGATCGACGCCGAGGCGGCCGACGGGACGCTGCGGTTTTCGGACTCGGTCGCCGTCGAGACGACTCCCGAGCAGCTCTGGTCCACGATCTCGGACCCGGCGACGCTGACCGAGTGCGTGCCGGGCGCGGAGTCGATCGAGCGCGTCTCCGAGCGGAAGTACACCGTCGAGATCACGCGGGGGGTGAGCCACCTCACCGTCTCGCTGTCGGGGGAGGCCGAGTTCGTCGAGATGAACCCGCCCGACACCGTGGTGACGAGCGCCACGGCCTTCGACTCGAAGACGGGGAGCGACTTCGACATCCTCGCAGGGATGGAGATCCAGCCGACCGACGACGGGGGGGCCGAGCTTGCCTACACCGCCGAGGTGTCGATCAGCGGCGGGGTCGGGACGATGAGCCCGCGGATCCTCCGGCCGATCGTCAACCGCGACATCGAGACCTACTTCGGGAACGTCAAATCGGCCGTCGAAGGCGAGTAGCGGCCGCTCGTCGCGGTTTCGGCGGCCCGTCGCGAGCGGTCGACCGTCACTCGCGGTCCCGACCGCCGCCGTCCGTGTCGGACCGTTTGGCAGACGTATTTGTATCCGCAAATGAATGGACACCTAATGGCAACCGATCCGACCGACGCGTTCGACGAGATCTCCGAGTACGATTCGACCGCCCTCTTCAAGCCGAAGGTAGTGGCGTTGGTCGTCTCCGAGGGCGAGGAGCGGGGCCCGAACCTCATGACCGCTTCGTGGTGGATGTTGGCCGGTTACAACCCGTTTCGCTATCTCCTCGCCGTGAGCCACAAGACGCTGACCCACGAGCTCATCGAGGAGAGCCAAGAGTTCGTGTTGGCCTCGCCCTCGACGGAGATGATCGACGCGCTGACGCTGTCGGGCATGGTCAGCGGTCGAGACATCGACAAGATCGAACACCTAGACATGGAGACGGTGCCGGGGCAGTCGGTCGACGTGCCGCTGTTGGCCGACGCCGCCGGTAATATCGAGTGTTCGGTGATGGAGTCGTTCGAGTTCATGGACTGCACCTACTACTTCGGCGAGGTCGAACACGCCTACGTCACCCCCGGTGGAATGGACGGCCGGCTCCTGTCGCCGGACGCCGACGTGCTGGCCTACATGGGCAGCGACTGGGGCGAAGAGGAGACCAAGACCAAGTACCGCTACTACGCCGACATCACCGCCGACTCGATCAAGCGGTTCCCCGGCGACGAGGTCGTCGACTCCCTGCCGCCCGAGCTCCAAGCGCAGTTCGACGATTGAGGCGGCTCACCACAGCGCCGTCGACCGCTGGATGACGAAGTGCGGCTCGTCGGCGTCCTCGTCGCCGAAGAGGAACGAGAGGAACGACAGCGAGTACCGGTGGCCCGCGATGTCGATGGCGTGTCCGTCGGCGGCGTCGAACCGGTCGGCGTAGCGCGCGATGGTGTCGCGATGGACTTGGAGGCCGTACTGCCGCCGAAGTGTTCGCTCGCAAGCGGTCGGCGACTCGTCGGCGGCGTGGAACAGACAGAGGTCGACGACCGGCTTGGCGTAGGCACAGCCCTCGTAGAACAGCGCCGAGAGGTCGCCCTGAAACGACCGCCCGCAGTCGAGACACTCGTACTGCTGGACGTCGACGCCGACATCTTCGATCCCCTCGGCGGTGACCAACCGCGCGATCGTCTTCGGCTCGTTCTGATAGCCGTTCTTCCGCCGGTCGTCCGACCCGCAGTTCGGACAGGGCCGCGGCTCGCCCCGGCGCTCGTCGGCGACCTGCCGGAGCTCCTCGTGGATCGCGTTGACGAACAGCGGGGAGACGACCGGATCGAACGACTTCTCGTCTGGGCCTCGCATACGGTCCCGTTGGCCCCCGTCGGTATGAAGCTCACGTTATTATTCGATGTTCAAAATCACGTTATTAAGCAAACTATCGTCCCCCAATACCACGTTATCGTTCGTATCCAGAAGGTCAGGAAGTAGAAAAACACGGAAGCAATTTATATATCGGTGATCGAACTGGATCCATGCGCAACGAGAGGTCCGCCAGCGGGACGCTGGACGAGGAGAGAGACGGAACGCAGTCGGGTCACCACCGGTCGGCCTCTCGCCGGACGTTCCTCACCGCCGGGGCCGCGGTGTCGGCCGCGGCGGTCGCCGGCTGTCTCGGCGGGGGCGAAGCCGAATCGGCGGAAGGGCCGGAGCCGCCGTGGACGACAGAAGAGCTGGCCGAACAGGTCGACGACGGCGCGACGATCAACGTCTACGCCTCGACCGGCGCGGATCAGGAGTGGTACGACCTCGTCGACGTGATCAACGACGAATTCGGGACCTCCATCGAACCGAGCGTCTTCGCCACTAACGGCAACGACCTGACCCAGCGCTTCGTGCAGGAGCGGCAGGCCGGAAACGACACGGCCGACGTGTTGAGCAGCCCGACCGGCATCGACGACGACATGCTGGTCACGGCTCGCGAGGAGAGCAAGGAGGCCGCCCTCGACATCGGACGGAAGTACTTCGAGTGGGACCTCGACCAGAAGTTCTGGTTCAACGACGTGCTCGAGGACGTCCAGCAGTACCCCTTCTACGTCACCGGCTACAACGGCGGTCCCGGGCTGACGATGCCGATTAACGAGGACGTGTTCGCCGACCGGGGACTGGACGTGCCGAGCACCTACAACGACCTCCTCGACGACCAGTACGAGGGGATGGAGGTCGCGATATCGAGCGCCTATATCGCCTCCGACATGGTCGGCTGGATCGTTAGACACAACGCCGCAGAGACGGAGCTGACCGAGACGGAGTGGGCACAGCAGCTTCGGGACCACCTCAGCTACACGGGCGTCAGTTCACACACGGCCGGAACGCGGGAGGTCCGCGACGGCAACGTCCCGCTGATGCTCTACAACTGGCCGACGGTGATCGCACCGTTCACCGGTGAGGACTCCCCGCTGACCGGGATCTTCCCCGAGGACGTCCCCGCCTTCATGAACGGCAGTCCGATCGCCATCAACAAGGAGGCCCCGAACCCGTGGGTCGCGCGGTTCTTCCTCAGCGCAACGCTCGAAGAGTCGGTCCAGCGCCGGATGATAAACGACGTCGAACGACAGATCCCCTGCCGGCTGGACCTCGACTACTCGGCCCAGGACCCCGATCCCTACACGGAAAAGCGGTTGAACTCCGACTACGAGGCGGTCGAGTTCTGGGACGAGTGGCGGAACTCCACGGTCGGCCAAAAAGTGAAGGACGCCGGTGCGTTCGATATCTAACGTCGTGGCGTTCCCCACGGGGGCTCCCCCGTCCCGCCAGACGCGGCGTCCGACCGACGAAACACGGCATCCGCTTCACACGACACGGCACCCACTCCACGCAACACGGCACCCGCCCCACGCAACACGGCACCCGCCCCACACAACACCATGACGACCGAACCACAGTTGTCGGTACGCGGGATCACGAAGCGGTTCGGGAGCGCGTTCGAACTCTCGGCGACCGACCTGACGGTCGGCGACGACGAGATCGTCGCCCTGCTCGGTCCCTCGGGCTGTGGCAAGACGACGATACTCCGGTGTATCGCCGGCGTCGAGACCCCCGACAGCGGCAGCGTCGAGATCGGCGGCCGGGTGGTCGACTCGCCCGAGGTCTCGGCGCCGCCGGAGGAGCGCAACGTCGGGATGGTGTACCAGAACTACGCGATCTGGCCCCACAAGACCGTCTACGAGAACGTCGTCTTCCCGCTCGAACACGCCTCTCACGGAATTCCGGAGTCGGAGTACGACGAGCGCGTCGCGGAGATGCTCGAGCTGATGGAGATCCCGGAGCTGGCCGACAAACCGGCGACCGATCTCAGCGGCGGCCAGCAGCAGCGGACGGCGCTGGCCCGCGCGCTCGTCTACGAGCCGGATCTCCTGTTGATGGACGAGCCGCTGAGCAACCTCGACAGGGAGCTGCGCAAACAGATGCGCTACGAGCTACAGCGGCTCCAGCACGAACTCAGCGTGAGCATCCTGTACGTGACCCACGACCAGGAGGAGGCGTTCTACCTGGCCGACCGGGTGATCATCCTCCACGAGGGCCGGGTGGTCGAGCGCGGCAGCCCCGAGGAGCTCTACGAGTCGCCGAAATCGGCGTTCACGCGCCGGTTTATCGGCGCTCGCAACCCGTTCAACGGTCGGATCGAGGTCGATGGCTCCGGCGGCCGAATCCTCACTACCGACTTCCTCGACGTGGAGCTGACGTCGACCAACTACATGTCCAACGGGGAGGGTCCGGGCGAGGTGTCCTGTTTCCTCCGCCCGGAGGACGTCAGTATCTGCGAGAACGGCGACAGTCCGGGGCGGGTCGCCCTCCAGGGAACGGTCGTCGCCGAGGGAATTCTCGGCGACCGCTACGAGGTGACGGTGGGATTCGACGACACTGACACCGAGCTCACCGTCCACTGCGGGGAGTATCGAAACCTCTCGCGGGGCGATCGGCTGGACCTCCGGGTCGACCCGGCGGCGATACAGGTGTACAGGAACGAGACATGAGCTCGAAGCGCTCGCCCGCCGAGGCGGTGGCGGCTCGCCTCGGCTCGCTTCCGGACCGCCTCGGCGCCTACTGGGCCGGGCGAGAGCTGCCGAAGCGGCTGGTGCTCGGCGGGATCGTCCTCGTCGTTGCGCTGCTGACGGTGGTCCCGCTGGTGTTCCTGCTGTGGACCAGCGTCTGGTCCGGCTACCCGGGCGAGTTCGCCGGGGAGCTGACCCTCGACAACTTCGCGGCGGTCTACCTCGGTGACTTCTTCCCGATCGTCGAACTGGTGATCAACTCGCTGACGATCGCCGTCGGGATGACCGCGACGGGGATGGCGTTCGGACTCGGTGCCGCGTGGCTGTTCGTCCGGACGGACCTCCCGACGAAAGGCGAGATGGAGCTGGTGCTGTTGTCCTGTCAGGCGATCCCGGGCTACGTGTACGCGATAATGTACGTGACGACCTACGGCTCGGACAACGGGCTCGTCACGGCCGCGATCGAGGCGACACTCGGCATCGAACAGCTCCCGATCGACATCTACAGCCCGTGGGGGATCGCCTTCATCGCGGGGATCAACGTCGTGCCGACGTTCTACCTCCTGACGGTGCCCGCGCTGCAGAACATGGACCCGATGCTCGAGGAGGTGAGCCGGATCCACGGGGCGAGTATGCTCGCGACGATCCGGTCGATCAGCTTCCCGCTCATCAAGCCCGCGATCCTCTCGGCGACGATCGTCATCTTCCTCTACGGGCTCGGCGAGTTCGCCGTCGTCTCCATTCTCGGGACGAAAAACGGCTTCGACGTGTTCTCGACGGCGATCCTCTCGGCGATCAACGGCCGGTTCCCGCCCGGATACGGCGAGGCCGCCGCCCTGTCGTGTCTGCTGTTGGTCGTGATGTTGGTCTTCGTCTGGTACTACCGACAGGTGACCGCGCGCAAGGAGTCGTTCATGACGTTCACGGGGCGTCGACACCGGAGCCACGTGTGGAGCCTGGGCCGCTGGCGGTGGCCGCTGGCGCTCGCGCTCTGGGGCGGCCTGTTTTTCATCTGGGTGTTCCCGATCCTCGTGTTGCTCGTGGTGTCGGTCCACGAGACGTGGTACGGGCGGCTGGACCCCGCGGCGCTGACGTTGGACAACTACTACCTGGCGGTCACCGACCCGAACATCCAACAGGCGTTCACCAACAGCCTGCTGGTTGCCGTCGGCGGAGCGACGCTCGGCACGGTGCTGGTCGTCGGGACGGCGTACTACACCGAACGGACCGACGGCCGGCTCCGCGGCGTCGTCGACTTCCTGACGCTGACCCCGCTCGCGGTGCCGGGGATCATCATCGGCGCGGGGCTGCTGTTCACGTTCCTGTGGGTCGGCAACGTCCACCCGGTGGTCGACCTCTACGGAACGCTGGCGATCATCATCGTCGGCTGCGTCGTCGTCTTCCTGCCGGTCTCCTCGCGGATCGCCGTCGGGAACATCGTCCAGATCCACTCGGACCTCGAGGAGGCCGCCCGGATCTCCGGAGCGACGTGGCTCGGGCAGATGCGGGAGATATTCCTGCCGCTGTTCAAGAACACGACGGTCGTTATCTGGTTTTTCCTCGCGATGCACGTCATCCAGCTGCTGTCGATCCCGCTTATCACCTACACCTCCGATACCGTCGTCATTCCCGTCCGGCTCTACCAGCTGTACATGTACGAACCGGGTATCGCGCTCGTGGCCGCGATCTCCTCGATCTTCATCCTGCTGACGGTCGGCTCGCTGCTCGGCCTGCGGCGGGTGGGAGTCACGTTCTACGAACTCGGCGAGCGCTGAGCCGCCCGCGGCCTATTTATAAAGTGGACTCGACGAACAGGCGCTCGAGCGGGTACGGCTCGGGGATGAGACCGTGGTCGGCGGCGTACCGCTGGAGCGTCGAGAGGGCGGTCCGATTCCCGTCGGTGAGGCCGTACTCCCACGGGTTCTCGCCCAGCACCTCCCGTTGGTGTTCGACGTACTGGTTCGCCCACGCGAGGGGAGTCCACCGGGGCGCCATCAGTCGGTCCATACAGGTCTCTAGCGACCGTTCGAAGGCCTCGTACAGCTTGTTCGCGGCCCACGGGTACCGATCGAGGACCTCGTCGCTGAGGACGACGGTGTGCATCGGCGGGAAGATCCCCGTCTCTCGGAAGTAGTCGGCCTCGACGGCCCGGGAGTCCTCGACCACCCGTTCGAGCTCGACGTCCGTCGGCCGCCGTTTCTCCCGACGCAGCTGGTCGTGTCGCCCGCCGGTGTAGCGGCCGTCGAGCGGGGCCGTGGCGAAGGCGGCGTCGATCTCGCCGGCGGCGAGCATCGCCGCGAGCGCGGAGGTCGCGCTCCCCTCCCGGTGATCGTGGACGACGTCGAACCGCTCGGGAACGTCGACGGGGACGATGTCGCCCTCGGACTTCGTCGTGTGCCACGTGATCGTCTCGAGGTCGACGCCGTAGCGCTCGCCGACGATCCCGCGCTGCCAGACCGCGGTCGTCGTCTGCCAGTGAATCAGGCCGACGTCTTTGTGCTCTAGCTCCGAGAGGCCGAACTCGTCGTCGGCGCGCCGGTAGATGAACGCGTGACGGAATTTCCGATAGGGGAACACCGGAATCGCGGTGAAGGGGTGGTTCCCCTCGTGGGCCCGCGACGCGAGGTACGACCCCAGCGACAGCTCGCAGGCGTCGAACTCCCCGTGGCGGACCATCCGTTCGAACCGCTCGGGGTTGTGGTAGTCGACCAGGTGGAGGTCGATCCCCTCCGGTTCGATCTCACCGGTCCACAGCGGGCGCGTCCAGTCGTAGTTCGTACACGCGAGGGTGAGGTCGATCGTCATCGTGTGGCTCGTAGGAGGACGTGCGAAACCTCGTTCGGTAAACCTGTCGGTCAGTGGAAATCCGACAGGACGTTTATGATGACGGTTGGCGAACGACCTGACATGAGAGACCTCCGCGAATTCGTCCGCGCCATCGAGGACCGCGGCCAGCTCGAACGGGTGCCGGGCGCCGACCTCGATCTGGAGATCGGCGGCGTCTCGTCGCTCGCCCGACAGGACGCGCTCGACACGGCCCTGCTGTTCGAGGACATCGAGGGGACGCGCCCCGGCGCGCGCGTACTGACGAACGCCGTCGACACCCCGCTGCAGGTGACGCTGGCGCTCGGCCACGAGCCCACCAACGACATCCGCGAGGCGGTGGTCGCACAGAAGGAGCGGGCCGCGGAGATGGAGACGCGGCCGGTCGAGACCGTCGACGACGGGCCGGTCCTCGAGAACGTCCAGCGGGGCGGCGAGGTCGACCTCACCGAGTTCGCCGCGCCGACGTGGCACGCCCACGACGGCGGTCCCTACATCGGGACCGGCGACGTCGTCATCACCGAACACGCCGAGGAGGACGACCGGAACGCCGGGACCTACCGGGTGCAGGTCCACGGGCCGAAGACCGCGACGCTCAACATCCGTCCCGGCCGGGACGGCGACCGCCACCGGCAGTCCTACTTCGAGCGCGGCGAGCCGTTCCCCGCGGTCGTCTCCCTCGGCCACCAGCCGGACCTGTTCATGGCCGCCAACCAGCGGTTCCCCGCGCACGTCGACGAGCTGGAGTACGTGAGCGCCCAGCGAGACCGACCCCTCGAAACGGTCGAGGGAGAGGCGACCGGCCTCCCGTTCCCGGCCCGGTCCGAACTCGTCATCGAGGGGACGGTCCACCCCGACGCCGAGGAGATCACCGAGGGACCGTTCGGCGAGTGGACCGGCTACTACGGCGCTGGAGAGACCCAGCAGCGACCGTTCGAGATCGACCGGATCTACCACCGGAACGACCCGATCGTGCTGGCGTACAACAACGTCCCGATGACCGCCACCGCGATGTCGACGATCCGGTCGGGGGCCCAGCTGTGGCACCAGTTGGAGGACGCCGGGATCACCGGGATCGACGAGGTGACGACGATCTTCCCGGGGATCTGGTTCCAGGTCGTCTCCATCGAACAGCAGTACGCCGGACACAGCACGCAGGTCGGGATGCAGGCCATGTCGCTCCCGTCGGGCGTCTGGGAGGGCCGCATCACGATCGTCGTCGACGAGGACGTCGACGTCTACGACCTCGCGGAGGTCCTGTGGGCGACCGTCAGCCGGTGCGACCCCGCCGAGGACCTCACGGTCATCGAGAACTGCGTGAGCTCGCGGATCAATCCCCGGATGTCCCCCGAGCAGACGGCCTCCGGCGACCACACCAAGAGCCGGATGCTGCTCGACGCGACGAAACCCTATCACTGGAAGGGGGAGTTCCCCGAGGACACCCGGATCGACCCCGAGCTCGAGGCCGAACTCAGGACCGCGTACGCCGAGCTGCTGTCGACCGGCGAGTGACCCGGTAGCGAACGGGTCAGTCGAGGGTTTCGAGCGTCGACACCACGTCGTCGAGCGGGGTGACGTCGGCGTAGCGCAGGTCCATGTCGAACAGCGCGACCTCGTGGGTGGCCGTCGTGACCCCGGCGACGCACTCTTGGGGGACGATCGTCCGGAAGTTGCTCGAGTGGCCGTCGACGACCGTGGCCCGCACGCAGCCGCTGGTGTTCGTCCCGCAGACGACGAGCGTGTCGATCCCGTAGTGGTGGAGCAGGTTCGAGAGGTGGGTGTCGAAGAAGGCGCTGGCCCGCGGCTTCTCGACGACGTGATCGCTCTCGGCGGGTTCGACCGCGGGCGGGAACCGATCGAGCTTCTCGACCCACTCCTCGTGGCTCGCCGTCCGCTCCGACCGCTCGGGACCGCGGTCGGTGCCCGGCGCCGCCTTGATCGGGACCGGGTAGCCGGGCGGGAACGCCCCTCGACCGGCCGGGACCGCGTGGAACACGGGCACGTCCGCGGCCCGCGCCGTCTCCAGTAGTCGGGCGGTGGACTCGACGACGTCCTCGCCGGTCCGCCGCTCCTCGACGAACGCCACCATCATGTCGACGACGAGGACCGCCGGGTTCTCCCCCCAGCCCACCCGGTTCCCGTACCGCGGCTGGGACTCGACGTACTCCCGATCCGACTCCGGAACGATCTCCGGGAGGTACAGCTCCGAGTTCTCGCGGCTCATATCGGCCCGTCGACCCGCGGATCGAACAACGTGTCGGTTCCGGGCGAGTCAGTCGCCCGCCGGTCGGAGTTCGAGGACGTAGCCGTCGGGGTCGCGGGCGAGGAACATCCGACCGCCCCACGGGACCTCCCGCGGCTCGATCAGCGGCTCGCCCGGTTCGCCCTCGAGCGCGGTCGACATCCGCTCGTAGAGCTCGTCGAGGGGCTCGTCGACGGCGAGGACGACGATTCCGCCCTCGCCGCGGCGGCCGGCCGGCGGCGAGAGTCCGAACGCCTCCAGCGTCTCGGGGTCGAAATCGGCCTGGATCTTCAGCTCGCACGCGCCGGTCTCGTAGGCGACGCTGGCGTCGCCGACCCGTCGCGGCTCCAGTCCGAGGGCCGTTTCGTAGAACTCCCGTGCGGTCGAGAGGTCGGCGCTCAACAGAAACAGCTGGCTGAGCTCGGTCATGGCCGACGGATCGTCCCCGGCGTAAATAAGCACCCGACAGTCCCCGCACCCGGGGAACCCGGCGTAAGTGATTACTGCGAAGGGGGAGTTCACCACGCACGGAGTTGTCTTCTATCCATGACAGACCGGGTGATCGTCGGTGTGACGGGAGCGACCGGGCAGGCCTACGCGGTCTCCGCGCTCGAGCTGTTAGACCGGACGGACGTCGACGTCCATCTGATCGTCTCGGACGCCGCCAGGGTCACGCTGCGCCAAGAGACGGACTACGCCGTCGGCGACCTGCTGGAGCTCGGTGACACCGTCCACGACATCGACAACATCGGGGCGAAGACGGCCAGCGGCTCGTTCCGGACGGCCGGGATGCTGATCACGCCGTGTTCCATGAAGACGCTGGCCGCGATCGCTCACGGCTACAGCGGGAACCTCATCACGCGCTCGGCCGACGTGACGCTCAAGGAGCGCCGGCCGCTGGTGTTGATGCCGCGGGAGTCGCCGTTCAACCGCATCCACCTCGAGAACATGCTGACCGTGACCGACGCGGGCGGGATCGTCGTCCCGCCGTTCCCCTCGTTCTACCAGCGGCCGGACTCCGTCGAGGAGATGGTCGACACGACGATGAAGCGGGCGCTCTCCCAGCTCGGCGTCGACCTCGAACACGACGAGTGGGACGGCGTGGGCGCTTGAGGCCCTCGGGCGGCGCTACCGCCGGAGGCCGTCACGCGAAGTAGGGCGTGTCGAGGTGGTCGGTCGCGAACAGCGTTTCGAGGTCGTACCGCTCGTCGGCGACCCCCTGGCGGACGGCGTAGTCGATCAGCGTCTCCAGCGTCGTGACGTTCTCCTCGGTGAGCCCGTACTCCCACGGGTCCTCGCCCATGACCGCGCGCTGCTCGTCGGCGTGGATATCGGCCCAGACGAGCGGGAGGTCGCGGGGGCGGTCGAGAGTCGACAGCCCGGTCTCCTTGGCCCGTTCGAAGGCGTCGTAGAGGTTCTGGACGATCCACGGCTCCGCCTCGAGCAGGCGGTCGTCGACGACGATCGCGTGCATGATCGGGAAGATCGACGTCTCGCGGAAGTACTCCTGTTCGACCGACTTGACGTCGTCGAACAGCCGCTCCGCGTTCGCACCGTCAAGGTCGATCGGATGGAACACCGCGTCGAGCTCGCCGCACTCGAGCATCTCCGTCAGCATGCCGACCATCGACTCCTGGTGATCGAGGTACTCGACGTCGTACCGGTCCGGCACGTCGACGTCGACGATCTCGGAGCCGCCGGCGACCCACTCGATCGACGAGAGGTCGACGCCGTACCGGTCCGCGAGGATCCCGCGCTGCCAGATACCGGTCGTCGTCTGCCAGTTGACGATCCCGACCCGCTTACCGTCGAGGTCGCCGATCGAGTCGATCCCCGCGTCGGTTCGCTTGTACATGTACGAGTGACGGAACTTGCGGAACGGGAAGACGGGGATCGCCGTGAACGGGTAGCGGTCGGGGTCGCTCCGAGTGGCGAGGTACGTGCCCATCGAGAGCTCGCAGGCGTCGAACTCGCGACCGTGGACCATCCGCGAGAAGCGGGTCGGGTTCGGGTAGTCGACGGCCGTCAGGGCTACCCCCTCCGGCTCGACGCGACCGTCCCAGAGCGGCTCGGTCCAGGCGTAGTCGTGACAGGCCAGCGTGAGGTCCAGCGTCATGGGTTATAAATCGAACGGCGAGCGGTTTGCAGTTCCGGTCGGCGGGCGAGCGGTTCGCGGTTCGCGGTCGGCGGGCGAGCGGTTCGCGGTCGGCGGGCGAGCGGCCGAGGGGATAGCGGGGGTCGACCGGCTTACTCCTCGATCTTGAACGCCATGTGGAAGGCGGGCAGCGGCCGGATCGGGTGGTTGTCGAGGTACGACAGGTGGGGTCGGAGCTCGAACTCCGGCTCCTCCTCCTCCATCTCGAAGATCATCGGGACGGCGTCGATGAAGTGCCAGCCGGGCTCGCCGGTCGCCGGCAGCTCGAGGCGGACGGTCCCGCCGCCGTCGTCGTCGGTCAGCCCGCAGACGTAGCCAAGCGGCTTGTTGTCGTAGAGGAAGTACGGGGCGTTCTCGTACACCGGCCAGCCGACGCCCGAGAGCTCGATCTCGATCGTCGTCCCGACGGGGCCGCTGGTCGGCGTGAACGTCTCGATCGAGGGCTGCATCATGAAGCCGGTGACCGCGATCTCGCGGCCGTCGACCGCGGCCGTGATCGGCCGAGTGGAGCCCTCGCCCTTCGGGATCGTGAACTCCGTCTGGAACGCGCCGTCGTCGTCTGTCGTGACCGTCGGGAGTATGTCCGGCTTCGGCTCCGGCGTGATCGGGACCCCCTTGACGCGGTGGCCCTCGTGGCGGTACCAGATCAGGTCGACCTCCTCGTTCGGCGGGAAGTTCTCGCCGGTGATGAACGCCGAGGTGCCGGGCTGGCCCGAAGACGGCGAGATCGACAGCTCGGCGTCGGTCTCCTCGTCGATCTCCGGGTAGTGAATGCTGATCGGGTTCTCGTCGAGCTGCTCGTCGAGCCACGCCGTCTGCGGCTCGCCCTCGGGCTCGGTGACCTCGACGGTCCACTGCGACTGCCGCCCGTCGGCGACCGGACCGTACGGCGACTGGGTGTTGTTCTGGAGGTACGGCACGCCGCGGTAGTTGCGCCACACCTGCAGGACGTGTTTGCCTACGGGGCCGGCCGCGCGGATACGGGCGGTCGCGGTGCCGCGGTTCATCACGCCCGTCATGAAGCCCACGTTGCCGTTGTCCCACGCGACCTGGTAGTTGTTGGTGACGACGTTCGGCCCGATCCCGTAGCCGGTGATCGTGAAGAAGTCGCCGAGGGGGACCTCGGTGCTGTCGATCTCGAAGTGCGGGAGGATCGTGAACGTCGCCGTGGCGACCGTCGACTCCCCGTCGACGACCTCGATCCGGTGTTCGCCGCCGTAGTCCTGAGCGACGGTCCACTCCTCGTCGAACTCCCCCGACCCGTCGGTCGTGACGGTGGCGATGGTCTCCGTCCGGGGGTGGTACTGCGGGCCGACGACCTCGTTCGCCTTGAGGACGCCCCAGCGGCCGTCGCTCGTCTTCCACTTGATCTCGTAGCGCTCGTTGGCCGGGAAGTTCCTACCCTTAAAAGTGATCGAGTCGCCGACGTACCCCTCTTGGTCGCTGACGACCAGCGTCCCCGAGGAGTCACTCCCGCGTCGGTGTCCCTGGAGCGTCTCTTCGAGGTCCGATGATATCGCCGAGTCTTTCGCCATATACGCTCCCTCAACGGCGTGATTTAATAAATCTGGCCAGGCATTCCCAGCCAGTGGAACGCTGTCGTTCCCGGAAGGTTCTCACGAAGTGAAAAAAAGAGATCAACCTTATTGAGAGGGACACAGACGATTCACGTATGTCGTCGAAGACTGCGTCATCCAAACTGTTCGGCCGCGACGTCGAGTTCACGTACTCGGAGCGGTGGATCGCCCAGGCGCTGTTCGTGTTACGGCTGATGATGGGCTGGGTGTTCTTCTACGCCGGGATCGTGAAGGTCATCGACCCGAACTGGAGCGCCCGGCCGTTCCTGCTCAACGTCGACCCGGCGAACCCGCTGGTCGACGTGTGGGTGGCGATGGCCGACTGGGTGTGGCTGCTGACCCCGCTCAATCAGGTCGGCCTGACGCTCGTCGGGCTCGCACTCCTCGCCGGCGCGTTCGTACGGCTGAGCGCCTTCTTCGGGGCGATGATGATGCTGTTCTACTGGGCGTCGGCGTACCCCTTCGCGGACGCGATCTTCATCGACTTCCACCTGATCTACGCGTTCCTGCTGTTCCTGCTGGGCGCGGCGGGTGCCGGTCGCATCCTGGGGCTCGATCAGTGGATCGAGGACTTGGAGATCGTCGAGAACAACCCGCGGCTCACCCTGTTCCTCGGGTAGGTCGCGCCGGAGCGCACCCGGCGCGGCGGTCGGTTCAGTCGCTCGAAGCGGTGACGGTCGCGTAACAGTTCCCGCTCGACACGTCGAACTCGACGACGTCGAGCGCGCTTTCCTCGAGGTCCGTCTCGAACTCCTCCGGCGAGTAGATGTGGTAGTACCGCGGGACGGTCTCGCCGCCCGGGAGCGTCCAGTCGACGGTCGTGTCGAACCCCTCCTCGCGGTCGAAGCGGTCGTGAGCGGTGCTCCACGCGCTCACGAGCGCCGCCCCGCCCGGCGCGAGGACTCTGGCGAGCTCGTCGAGGCTCCCGACGCGGGCGGCCCGTGGCGAGAGGTGATGCAGCGTGGCGACGTACGTCGCGAGCCCGACCGCGTCGTCGGCTACCGGGAGGGCGGCGGCGTCGCCGTGAACGAGGTCGACCGCCTCGTCGAAGCCGCGCTCGCGGGCCCGCGTCGCCGCCTCGCGCAGGAGCTCACGGCTCAGGTCGACTCCCACGACCGACGCGGCGTGCTCCGCGAGCAGCTCCGCGTGGCGGCCGTTGCCGCAGCCGACGTCGAGCGCGCGCGTCGCCGAGCGCCCCGCCAGGAACGACTCGACCTCCGGCCACGCGTACTCGCGGGTCTTCGCGAAGTGCGCGGCGATGCGGTCGTACGTCGACTGCGGGTCCGTCTCCATGCCCGACGGTCGGCGTCGAGCGACATAGCTCCGGTGGACCGCGGTCGCGCGGGAGCGGTCCGCCGGCGCCTCAGAGCCGAGCGATGACGAAGAAGGTGACGAGCGTCAGCGCGAGGAGGACGACAACGTGTTTCACGCCGTCCTTGACCGACCCCTCGCCGAGCTGGCCGGCGACGAGGCCGGAACAGACCGCTTGCACGGCCGCGGCGTGGAAGAACAGCTGCTCGTAGGCGAACGAGTCGATCTCCCCGAGCCCGTCGGTGATCCCGGTCGGCCCGCTCGGCGCGCCGGGGACCTCGCTCGCGCCGCCGGCGCCCGAGACCGCGGCCTCCTCGACGGCCGGGATGAAGGAGACGGACAGCGAGGCGATGATCCCGAGGAAGACGAGGAAGGAGATGTAGATCACGATGAGATACGTGAGCATGACCTGGCGGCGCTCGCGCCGGAGCGACCACGTCGCGCGCGACTCGTCGGCGGCGATCCGGAGGACGGGTCCGATGTCGCCGCTCGCGTGCATCGCGTTCGTCACCAGCGCCACGGCGCGGGAGGTCATCGGCGACCGGACCCGGCGCTCCAGCCGGCGGAGCGCGGTGCTCACGTCGGCGCCCCAGTCGATGTCGCGCCGGGTGCGTTTCAGGTCGTCCGTCAGCGCCGCCAGGTTCGAGTCGGCGACCCGGCGGACGCTCCCGACGACCGAGGTGCCGGCCTCGTTGACGCTCGCGAGCCGGTCGAGGAGGTCGGGCACCGCCGACTCGATCCGCCGGACCCGTCGCTTCCGGACCTCGTAGACGACCGCGTAGACCGCGAGGACGAGCGCGGTCGCGACGACGATCGGCGTCTCGACCTGCGCGACCATCTCGGTCGGCGGCCCGAGCGTGATCGGGAAGACGAAGACGAGTAGCCCGAGGACCGCGAGCGGCACCGTCGCGAGGAACGAGGTCCACGGCGCCGCGACCACGCTCTCGACGGGCGACGCCGCCCACTCGCGCAGCCGCTGGAGCCGGTCGTAGGCCCGCAGTCGCTCCCGGCTGGCGGCCCACTCGTCTCGCCCGGTCCCGCTCTCGACGCCGCCGTCCGCCGCGACGCTCGGAGCGCCGCCGTCGCCGGCGAAGTCGTCACCGGTCGGGCCGTTCCCGACCGCCTCGGACATGTCGACGTCCTCCGTCCCGCCGACGCCCTGCGTCACGCTGTCGACGTAGACGACGAACCCGAACGTCGCGAGCGGGACGCCGAGGTAGACGACGACGCGGAGCAGCGGGAGCGTGTCCTCCAACACGAGCCCGATGACGACGAGGATGGTGATGAAAAAGAGGGGGCCGGCGACCAGCGCCGTGACGTACGCCTCCGCGAACGTCGAGAGCAGCTCCAGGTAGCGCTCCTGTTTCGACTCGGCCTCCTCCTGGTACAGCTCGTACTGGTCGGCGAGGAACGACGAGATGGACTGGCCGGTGCCGAGGACGGACGCGAGGTTCTCGGAGAAGTCGGCGAGGTCGTCGCTCGGCGTCCGGCGCGCGGTGCGCTGGAGCGCCGTCAGCGCGTCCGTGCCGAACGCGTTCATGTCGCGGACGGCGACCGACAGCTCCGTGGCCGCCTCGCCGTACACGGCCTCGTTCTCCGCGAGCGTGTCCATCACCCGCGGGAACGCCATCCCCGACCGCGAGAGCGCGTACATGAACGCGACCGTCCGCGGGAGGGTGGCGTCGATCTCGGCCCCCCGGGCGTGTGCCCGCTGGCGGAGCAGCTCCCACCGGCCGTAGTAGGTCCCGACCGCGAGCGCGGAGCCGAGGGTCGCCGAGGCGAAGGTCAACAGGAGGAACAGCTGTGGGAGGGTGAGCGACCCGATCCCCGCGACGCCGGCGAGGAAGGAGAGCGAGGCCGGCAGCGCCGCGCGGACCGCCGCCTCGCCCACGTCGAGCGCGGAGATGAGCGCGGCGGCCGCGTACACCCCGAGGACGCTGCCGGCGACCCCGAGGACCCCCGCGTACAGCAGCGTCCGGGAGGCGTACGCGCGGTGCGTGCCGGCGACGTGGGCGGCGCGCATCAGGTCGCGCTGGCGCCGTTTGCGGGGCCCCTCCTCGGCGACGTCGTCGCCGAACAGCGACAGCGCGAGCCGAGTGACGAACAGGTCGGCGCGGCGGTCGACGGCCGGGAGCAGCAGCGCCAGACACAGCCCCAGCGCGGCGAAGAGGGGGATCGAGGCGATCATTCCGGCGTCTCTCCGCCCCTCGACGACCCACCGCGGGCCGGGCTCCGCCCGTCGTCCGACACGGTCGCCTCGGCCGGCACGGCGGCCCCCTCCGCGTCGGCCGCCCGGTCCTCCAACCGGTCCATCACGCGGTCGGAGTCGGCGTAGTACTCGTTGACGAGGGCCGTGAACGTCCGATAGTCGGTGATCCCGAGCTCGCGGAGCAGCTGCAGGAACCGCTCGCGGCGCCGGATCTCGCGGAGCAGCTCGGAGCGGGACCAGCCCCGGTCGTCGGCGATCTCCGCCATGAGCGACGAGTCGTTGCGGGTGAACTCGTCGGCCTCCGCGTCCCAGTCGAACGCCGAGGAGTAGTCGAGCTCGCCGGTGCGCTGGTCGATGCCGCCGATCTCGCCGATCGTCTTCGCGCGCCTGACGCGCTGGTCGCCGGAGCGGGTCAGCGTCTGGATCGACAGCATGTCGAGCGACTGCACCATCGCGCGCGGCACGTTGATCGGCTCGTTCTCCAGCCGGTTGATCACCGTCTCGATCGAGTCGGCGTGCATCGTCGAGAAGGTGGTGTGGCCGGTGTTCATCGCCTGGAACAGCGTGATCGCCTCCTCGCCGCGCACCTCGCCGACGACGATGTACTCGGGGCGGTGGCGCAGCGCCGAGCGGAGCAGGTCGTACATGTCGATGTCGGTCCCCTCGTAGCGGCGCTCGCGGGTGACCGAGGAGAGCCAGTTGTCGTGGTATAAGGAGAGCTCGCGGGTGTCCTCGATGGTGAGCACCTTCGCGCGCGGCGGGATGAACATCGACACCGCGTTCATCGAGGTGGTCTTCCCGGAGGCGGTGCCGCCGGCGAAGATGAGGCTCTTGTTGTGCTCGATACAGAGCCAGAAGTACGCCATCTGCTCGACCGAGAACGTGCCGTACTCCACGAGGTCGATCGGCGTGAACGGGTCCTCGGCGTACTGGCGGATCGTGAACGCGGAGCCGCGGGGCGTCACCTCCTCGCCGAGCGCGAGCTCGGCGCGGGAGCCGTCCGGCAGCGTCGTCTCCACGATCGGGTCGCCGACGGAGACGTGGCGCCCGGACTGCTGGGCGAGCCGGATGACGTAGTTGTCGAGCTCCCCCTTCGCGAAGGAGACGTTCGTTTCGATGTCGGTGTAGTCGTCGTGGTAGACGAAGATCGGGAGGTCGTACCCGTCACAGGAGACGTCCTCGATGTGGCGGTCGTTGAGGAGGGGGTCGACCTTCCCGTAGCCGCGGAAGTCGCGGTAGAGGTAGTACGCCAGCGCGTGGAACGTCGCCATCCCGGCGTCGACGCCGTACCCCTCGAGCAGTCCCCGCAGCTCCTCGCGGAGCGTCTCCTCGTCGGTCTTGCCGGTCCCCTCGCGGTACAGCAGGGGGTCGCGGATGTCGTCGACGACGCGGTCGAGGAGGTCGCGCTCGAACTCGTCGAGCTCCGGCTCGACCGCGTAGTACCGGTGTTCGCTCTCCGCGTCGTCGTAGGCGATCACGACGTACGCGTACGGGGCGTTCACCCAGTAGCGGTCGACCTCGCGCTCGCCGTCCGGAACGGAGAAGGAGGCGAGCGGCCCGTCCTCGCCCGGCCGGAACGGGCGGACGTCGAGCGCCGACCCCTGCAGCATCTCCCACGTCCGCGAGAGCCGTCGCCGGAGGGTCTCGAAGCGGTCTCCGGCGTCCTCGCGCGCGTCACTCGCCATCTCGTTACGAGGGCGTATGCGGCGTGGCGGTTTAAATTCCACCGGGTAATTATCAGCCGCGAGTCCGGGCCGAACGCGCGGCGTCTCCCGCCGTCTCGACCGTCCAGTCGCGGATCCGCCCGTTACGTTGATAGGTGCCGACCGCAAAGGAGACGATAGGCAATGCGGCGTGACTACTTCGAACTGACCGTCGAGGGCGTCGGGGACGACGCCGACGACCGGGCGACGCCCCTGGTCCGGATCGATTTCCACGGGCCGGAGGGACTGCTGCGCGACCGGCTCTCGGACACGGACGGCGACCTGCTCGAGGCCGCCGAGATCGACGTGGCGTTCCGGCTCCGGGAGCCGCTCGCGGACGCCGACGACCCGGAGGGTGTGGTCGGCGTGACGAACCGATACACCGGGGACTTCGTCCTCGAGCTCAACGAGACAGCCACGGACGTACTCCCCTTCATCCACGCCGCACGCGACTCGGCCGGCGACGAGGACGCCCGCTACCGCGTCGAGATCGACGTCGACGGCGAGCGGCTCGTCTCGTACGACAAGGACACGTTCCTCGTGTACGACCACGAGGGGAACCTCCTCCGCAGCGAGAGCCTGATCCCTTCCGGCGTGGAACTGTAGCGCAGCCCCGGCTTCTCCCGTTCTCGCGACCGGCTAGATGCTCACGTTGTCGCCGACCAGCCGCACGTCGTCGCCCGGCCGCAGGTCGAACGCCCCGTCGCCGCGGCCGTCGTTGACGTCGCACTCCACGTAGCCGTGGCTCCCGACGGTGACGAGGCGGTCGCCGGGGTCGACCGCGCCGAACGTCTCCGCGACGGGGGTCAGCTCCTCGTTGACCCGGATCCAGTCGCTGCCGCGGACCAGCTCGCCCGGGACGTTCGTGACGACGTTGCCGAACCGGTCGATCACGAGCACCTCGCCGTCGACGGCGACGGGGTCGCCGTCCGCGTCGCGCTCGACTGTCGGCTCGGGGAACGCGATGTCGACGGGGTCGGCCGCAGGCGAGAGGTCGTCCATCGATTCGAGCGCGGCCGCGACCCCCTCGGGGCCCGCGGTCGCGGGCCCGTCGTCGAACCGCGCGCGGATCCGCGCCGCGACCGGGGCGAACACGTCGCGGCCGTGGAACGTCTGGCTCGCGGGCTCGTCGATGTCGACGACGAACGCCTCCACGTCGGGGGCGGCGTCAGGTTCCTCGTCCGCCGCCGGCTCCCCGGCCGCCGCGGCCTCCTCGGCGAGGGCCCGCGCG
This sequence comes from Halorubrum sp. CBA1229, assembly GCF_003721435.2. NCBI lineage: Archaea > Methanobacteriati > Methanobacteriota > Halobacteria > Halobacteriales > Haloferacaceae > Halorubrum > Halorubrum sp. CBA1229. Next base: position 168,775 of record NZ_CP054585.1, read on the forward strand.
GGCGGCATCGCGAGCCCGTTGTCGGGCGCGACGAGCACGTGCGAGCCGGCGCGGACGACGAGGGCGTCGCGGCCGGTGCCGACGCCGGGGTCGATGACGGCGCAGTGGACGGCCGGCGGGAACTCCGGGAGGACGAACCGCAGCCAGAAGGCGGCCGCCCGCGGGTCCCCGCGCGGGAGGTCGTGAGCGACGTCGATCATCTCGGCGTCCGTGTGCCGACGGATCACTCCCTTCATCGCGGCCGGATACGGCGAGCCGAAGTCGGACGTGAGCGTAATCACGAGCGATCCGCGGTCCGGCTGGCTCTTAAAAGGCGGCGACTACGCGTCCATCGGCGGCTCGCCGTTCGTGTCGGTCTCGGCGATCCGGCGGATGCGCTCGACGCCGTCGACCTCTCGGATCACGTCGATGACGGCCTCCGGGACGAGCGCCTCCCAGTCGTGGCCGTGGATCATCCGCTCGCGCAGCTCCGTCCCCTCCAGCACGTCGCGGCGGAACATGGGAGAGCCGCGCACCTCGACGCCGGCCTCCTCGAACAGCCGGACGACGAGCGGGTTGTTCGAGTAGGCCACGTCGAACCGCGGGGTCATGCTCTGGACGTGGCTCACCCACACGGAGTTGCGGTCGAGGTCCTCGATGGGGACCACATAGGTGGTGATGTCGAGGTGCTCGACCGCCTTCGTCACCATCATCACGCGCTCGCCGGCCGTGAACGGGTTCCGGGTGGTGTGGGAGTCGCCGGCGGAGCCGATCCCCAAGACGACCTCGTCGGTCTCCTCGGCAATCTCCTCGATCATATGCAGATGGCCGTCGTGAAACGGCTGATACCGCCCGATATAGAACCCGCGCATGGATTCACGTTGGGCGGCCAGCATTTATAAACCCCATGGGAGTGCTCGAACGGCAATATCGTGGGCTCTAAGCGCTCTTGGCGGCGTTTCGCTGTATCCAGTCGCATCGCCCGCGGGGAGAAAGTATATCAGTAGCCGACCCTTCGTTTTTCCTAGCGATACCCGATTCTATGAGCAACGAAAAGGACGCGAACGACCCGCCGACCGAGGACCCCGAGCACCCGGACGAGACCGGCCCCGGGGCCTCGGACTCGGCGGGGAACGGCGAGGACGCCCCCGACGACGTCGCTCCCGACGACGCCGCCCGCGCGCCCGACGAGACCATCCCAGCCGACGAGGATGAGACGGTCGATGCGGCCGGGGAGTCGGCAGACAGCGAGGGGTCGGCAGACGGCGAGGAGCCGGCCGAGGTCTGGGACGACGGGATCGTCGTCGACGACGGTCCGGATCCGGACGACGCCGGAGCGGGCCGCGGGGACGATAGCGATATCACCCCCGAGGGCGTCACCGAACAGAGCGAGGACGGCGACATCGACGAGCTCGGGAGCTCCGTCGAGGTCGAGGGTGCCGAGATCGAAGAGGACCCGGACGAGGACGACCTCCTCGGGGGACTCAAGATCGACACCACCGCCGAACTCGAGATCCCCGACCGCCTCGTCGATCAGGTGATCGGGCAGGAGCACGCCCGCGACGTGATCATCAAGGCGGCCAAGCAGCGCCGCCACGTGATGATGATCGGCTCGCCCGGGACCGGGAAGTCGATGCTCGCGAAGGCGATGTCGGAACTGCTCCCGAAAGAGGAGCTGCAGGACGTCCTCGTCTACCACAACCCGGACGACGGCAACAAGCCGAAGGTCCGGACGGTGCCGGCGGGGAAGGGCGACCAGATCGTCGACGCGCACCGCGAGGAGGCGCGCAAGCGCAACCAGATGCGGTCGCTGTTGATGTGGATCATCATCGCCGTCGTGCTGGGCTACGCGCTCATCATCGTCGGCCAGATCCTCGTCGGCATCATCGCCGCCGGGGTCGTCTACCTCGTCTTCCGCTACCTCAACCGCGGCTCCGACGCGATGATCCCGAACCTGTTGGTGAACAACGGCGACACGAAGACGGCGCCGTTCCGCGACGCGACCGGCGCGCACGCCGGTGCGCTGCTCGGCGACGTCCGGCACGACCCGTTCCAGTCCGGCGGGATGGAGACGCCCAGCCACGACCGCGTCGAGGCCGGGGCCATCCACAAGGCGAACAAGGGCGTGCTGTTCATCGACGAGATCAACACACTCGACATCCGCAGCCAGCAGCACCTCATGACGGCGATCCAGGAGGGCGAGTTCTCGATCACGGGCCAGTCCGAGCGCTCCTCGGGCGCGATGGTCCAGACCGAGCCCGTCCCGACCGACTTCGTCATGATCGCGGCCGGGAACCTCGACGCGATGGAGAACATGCACCCGGCGCTCCGGAGCCGTATCAAGGGGTACGGCTACGAGGTGTACATGGAGGACACCATCGAGGACACCCCGGAGATGCGCCGGAAGTACGTCCGGTTCATCGCCCAAGAGGTCGCGAAGGACGGCCGCCTGCCGGAGTTCACGGCCGAGGCCGTCGAGGAGATCATCCTCGAGGCCAAGCGCCGCTCCGGCCGGAAGGGCCACCTCACGCTGAAGATGCGGAACCTCGGCGGGATGGTCCGCGTCGCCGGCGACATCGCCCGCGGCGAGGACGCCGAGATGACCACCCGCGAGCACGTGCTGCAGGCGAAGGGGCGCTCGCGCTCCATCGAACAGCAGCTCGCGGACGACTTCATCGAGCGCCGGAAGGACTACGAGCTGCAGGTCTCCGACGGCTACGTCGTCGGCCGCGTCAACGGCCTCGCCGTGATGGGCGAGGACTCCGGGATCATGCTCCCGGTGATGGCCGAGGTCGCCCCCTCGCAGGGGCCCGGCGAAGTGATCGCCACGGGCCAGCTGAAGGAGATGGCCCAGGAGTCGGTGTCGAACGTCTCCGCGATCATCAAGAAGTTCTCCGACGAGAACATCTCGGAGATGGACATCCACATCCAGTTCGTGCAGGCGGGCCAGCAGGGCGTCGACGGCGACTCCGCGTCCATCACGGTCGCGACCGCCGTCATCTCCGCGCTAGAGGACGTCGGCGTCGACCAGAGCCTCGCGATGACCGGCTCGCTGTCGGTGCGGGGCGACGTGCTCCCCGTCGGCGGCGTGACCCACAAGATTGAGGCGGCCGCGAAGGCCGGCTGCACCCGGGTCATCATCCCGCAGGCGAACGAGCAGGACGTGATGATCGAAGACGAGTACAAGGAGATGGTCGAGATCATTCCGGTCTCGCACATCAGCGAGGTGCTCGACATCGCCTTAGAGGGCGAGGCCGAGAAGGACTCGCTCGTCTCCCGGCTCAAGTCGATCACCGGCTCGGCCCTGAAGGAGGGGAACGTCTCCGGTCCCTCCAGCCCGAGCCCGCAGTAAGACCCGCGTCCACCCGATGCCCGACTGGGCGGCGTTCGCGGCCGCGACCGTCGCCCTGACGCTGCTGCTTCTCTATTTTACCCGGCGCTCCCAGCGCCTGCTGGAGCGGGCGCGGATCGTCGACTCCCGGGGCGACGTCGACTCCCGAGGTGATATCGTCGACGCCGGCCGCGACGCAAGGGTCGAGAGCGGTGACGCCGAGAGCGACGGCCCCCAAGGAGATAACGCCGAGAGCGACGACATCGAGGGCAGTGGCATCGAAGGCGGTAGCCCCGAGGGAGATGACGCCGAGGGCGGAGACACCGAGAGCGACCGCCTCGACGGCCACCCGCCCGACGACCGCCCGGTGCTCACGACGCGGTTGCTTCTGGCCAACGCCGCGACGTCGCAGGCGGCCGGGCTCGCCGTCCTCGCGGCGGTCGCGTGGTGGACCGCGGTGCCGGCGGCGGCGTTCGGAATTGCCGGGCCACATCCGACGCTCGGTGCGTCGGGAGTCGCGTCGCTCGGAGTCCCCGGCGTCGTCGCCCTCGGCGTCGCCGCCGGAGCGGTCCTCGCCGCGGGCAACGAGGCGGCCGCGCGGCTCGGGTCGCGGGTCGGCCTCGCGCCCTCGGATCGACTCCGCGCGGCGATGGCTCCCGGGACGGCCGGCGAGTGGGTCCTGCTGCTCGGCGTCGCGCTCCCGGTCGTCGCGGTCTTCGAGGAGGCGCTCTTCCGCGGCGCGCTGGTGGGCGCGCTTGCGGTCGGGTTCGCGGTCGAGCCGTGGCTTCTCGCGGTCGTCTCCTCGGTCGCCTTCGGGCTCGGACACGGGGCGCAGGGGCGACTCGGGATCGTCGTCGCCGGCGCGCTCGGGCTGGCGCTCGCGGGGCTGTTCGTCGCCACCGGGAGCCTCCTCGTCCCCGTCGTCGCCCACTACGTCGTCAACGCCGCCGAGTTCGCCGTTCACGAGCGGTCGTAGCGGGTCCCGCGGTCAGAAGCGCCCCGCCCCCTTTTTATTCCACCGGGACAAACGACGGACGATGAGCGGGAAACCGACCGTCGGCGAGTACATGACCCGCGACGTCGAGACCGTGAGCCCCGACGAGACGGTCGGCGAGGTCGCGCAGCGGATGGCCGAGAGCGACGGCCACAACGGGTTCCCCGTCACGCAGGGTCGGACCGTCGAGGGGTTCGTCGCGGCCGCCGACCTGCTGCTCGCCGACGACGAGTCGCCCGTGTTCACCGTGATGTCGGACGACCTCATCGTCGCGCACCCGGACATGAAGGTGACCGACGCCGCACGGGTCATCCTCCGCTCCGGGATCCAGCGGCTGCCCGTCGTCGACGACGCCGACAACCTCGTTGGGATCATCTCGAACACGGACGTGGTCCGGTCGCAGATCGAGCGCGCCACGCCGAGCAAGGTGGGGAAGCTGATGCGGACGCTCGAACAGATCCACGGCGTCGCCCTCGACGAGGAGCGCCGGGAGGTCCGCCTCACCAACCTGATCCCGACGCAGGCGCGGGTGTACGCCGACGAGCTGGAGGGTCGCCAGTACGAGCTGGAGCGAGGACTCGCGGAGCCGCTCGTCGTCATCGACAACGGCGGCACGCTCCACCTCGCCGACGGTCACCACCGAGTGATGGCGGCCCACGAGGCGGGCATCGAGACGATGGACGCGTACGTGATCGTGCCAGAGCGCGCGGTCGATCTCGGGATGGCCCAGACCGCCGAGAAGGAGGGGTTACACGACATCACCGACATCGAGATCGTCGACTACGCGCGCCACCCCCTCGTGGAGACAACGAAGCGGCTGCAGTGACCGGGAAACGCGGACCGAAGGCGTCTGCGGTCCGCGACGGGTGGGGTTTTATGTAATCAGACGGAAATGTATCGGTATGGGATCACGTATCCGACGCGCACTCTCCCGGGCAACGCTCGCCGCGGTCGGCGCGGCCGCCGGCGGTTGGGCCGGCGGACTGATCAGTCGGCAGGCCGCGAGCAGCGGCGCCGCCCTCGGCGCGTTCGCCGGCGCGACTGTCGCGGACGTTCGCTCCGATCCGGGCGGCTTCCTCGCGGCCCTCCGGTCGGACGAGGACGACGAGGCGCTCGACGCGGCCGACGACGCGCCGAGCGCGCAGTGAGGCGGCCGCCGGCCACCCCGCCCCCCGTGGCCGTTCGGGAACGCCTATACGACGGGAACGAGTAGCCGCCGGTAATGACCGACACCGACGCCGACGCGGGCTGGTTCGCGGACCCCGCCGACGAGGCGGCCGGGCGCGACGCGGCCGCCGCCCGCGACCGGATCGCGAACGGAGAGGCGGATCGGCCCCGCGACTGGCCGGCGCTCGCCGTCGAGACCGGGTTCGCCGACTCGACCGAGGAGTACTACGACCGGCTTCACGAGGCGACTGTGGCGGCGACCCGCGCGACCGTCCGCGAGCGCGAGCGCGCCGACGACCAGCAGCTGATCCACGCCGTGCGGGCGATGGACGACTGCGAGCGCACCGCCAACGAGCTGGCCGAGCGCGCCGCCGAGTGGGCGGGGAGCCTGTTCGACGACGCCGAACCGGGGATCGAGGGCGCCCGCGCGGTGGCGGCGCGAGAGCCCGACACCGAACTGGAGCGCCGGGCCGTGTCGCTCGCGGAGCGCGTCGTCGGGCTCGCCGCCGAGCGCGACGCCCTCGCCGAGACGATCGACCGGATCGCGCCCGCGGTCGCGCCGAACCTCGCCGAGATGGCCGGCCCGGAGCTCGCGGCGCGGCTGATCGCGCTCGCCGGCGGGCTGGAGTCGCTCGCGAAGAAGCCCTCCGGCACCGTGCAGGTGCTCGGCGCGGAGGACGCGCTGTTCGCGCACCTCTCGGGGCGCGCGCCCTCGCCGAAACACGGGATCATCTACACGCACGACTACGTCCGGAACACCCGCCCCGAAGATCGGGGATCGGCCGCCAGGGCGCTGGCCGGGAAGCTGACGCTCGCGGCCCGCGTCGACCACTACGCGGGGGAGCGCCGGGAGACCCTCCACGCGGAGCTCCGCGAGCGGATGGCGACGATCCGAGCGCGGGCGGAGGCCGACAGCGCGGCGGACCGCGACGCCGACGGCGACGCGGAGGGCAACGCGTGAGCGACTCCGACCTGCCGGCCGGCGTCGAACGCCGCGAGATCGCCGGCGAGACGCGGCTGGCGACGCGCGGGCCCCCCGTGTACGGCGAGCCGACCGCCGACGGCTGGCGGGCGTGGGACCCCGAGCGCTCGAAGCTCGGCGGGATGTTCGAGCTCGGCCTCGACACCGGCCTGAGCGGGGGCGAGACGGTGCTTTATTTGGGGGCGGCCAGCGGAACGACCGTCAGCCACGTCGCCGACTTCGCGGGGCCGACCTACGCGGTCGAGTTCGCCCCGCGCCCCGCCCGCGACCTCCTCGACGCCGCCGAGCCGCGCGACCGACTGTTCCCGCTGTTGAAGGACGCCCGGAAGCCGGAGACGTACGCGCACGTCGTGGAGGCCGACGTCGACGCGATCGTGCAGGACGTCGCGACGCGGGGACAGGCGACCGTGGCGGCACGGAACGCCCGGTTCCTCGCCGAGGACGGGCGGCTACTGCTCGCGGTGAAGGCGCGCAGCGAGGACGCCACCGCGGAGCCGAGCGACGTGTTCGCGGCCGCGCTCGACGAGCTCCGCGAGACGTACGAGATCCTAGCGACGCAACGTCTCGACCGGTACCACGAGGACCACCTCGGCGTCGTCGCGACGCCGCGCTGACGGGTCGGCGGTGACACGGGAAGAGGACGGTCACGCCGCGGTTCCGGGAACCCCCCGGATCCGCCTACCACGTCGGCGGCGAGAAGCCGGCGTCTTTTAAGATGGGCTTCCAGCGCTTCTGGACGGAGAGCCGGGAGACGCCCATCGCGTCGGCGACGGCGGACTGCGAGCGCTCCTGCCCGCGGATCAGCGCGGCGGCGTAGAGGCTGGCGGCGGCCGCGACGCGCTTCCCGCGCTCGTCGTCCGGCGCTCGCGACAGGAACAGGTCCGTCGCCGTCGAGAGCGCCTCCTCGTCGAGGTCGAGCGTCGCGCACGCGTCGTCGAGCCGGTCGATCCACGCCGCGTTGTCGACGCGATCGCTCGCTCGATACATACCCGTCTCTTGAGCGGTACGGTATAAAAAGGCCGCGCGAGGGGCACCGCCGATCGGGGGTTCGAGCGAGCCCGGGGGCGGGGCGGCTGGCGTCGAGGGGCGGGGGCGATCGCCCCGTCCGTCGCCCTGAAGTCCGCGCCGCCCGTACCGCGGGTATGTCCACGCAAGCGTGGGACGAGACGCGGGTGCGCGAGCTGCACGACGACCTGGTGGCGCTGTACGAGCCGGTGGACCGCGTCGCCGAGCACGGCGCCGACCCGACCGCCGAGCCCGGCGAGGGCGTGCGCCAGCTGGTGACGACGATCCTCTCGCAGAACGTCGCCGACGCGAACACGAGCCGCGCGACGGAGGCGCTGTTCGACCGCTACGACGACTTCGCGGCCATCGAGGCCGCCGACCACGACGAGCTGGCCGAGACGATCCGCGTGGCGGGGCTCGCCGACCAGAAGGCCGCGCGTATCCAGCGCGCGCTCGCAGCCATCCGCGAGGAGACCGGCGGCGCCTACTCGCTGGCGTTCCTCGACGCGATGGCGACCGCTGACGCGAAAGAGTGGCTCACGGCGATCAAAGGCGTCGGCCCGAAGACCGCTAGCGTCGTCTTGAACTTCCACTTCGGCAAGCCGACGATGGCGGTCGACACCCACGTCGAGCGCGTCTCGAAGCGCTTCGGGCTCGTCCCGGCGTCGGCCTCGAATCAGGCCGCCCACGACGCCCTCGACGGGCTGGTGCCCGACGAGCTGATCTACCCGCTCCACGTCCTGTTGATCCGCCACGGTCGGACGCACTGCTCGGCGCGGGGCGCCGACTGCGACAACCCCGTCTGCGAGCGCTACTGCGACTGCGCGTTCTGCGCGTGAGGACGAGCCCGCGCGTGAGGCGAGCGCCTATACTCGTCCGCCGATAGGGACACACCCATGCACGCGCAGATCGGCGAGGTCCTGAGCGCAGTCCGGTGGGTCGACGGCCTCGCGGCCGAGTTCGTCGCCGCGATCCGAACGCCGTTCCTGACCGAGATGATGACGTCGATGACGGGGCTCGGCTCCGTCACGGCCGGCGTCGTGTTCGTCGGCCTCTTCTACCTCGCCGGCTGGCGCGAGGAGTTCGTCAAGGGCGTCGTCGCGCTCTCGCTGCTCGGGATCGTCGTCTGGGCGCTGATGACGCTCGTCGAGCGCCCGTTCCCGCCGAACCCGATCTGCGTGACCGAGGGCGACGCCGGGACCACGAGCTCGTTCCCCTCCGGCCACTCGGCCGCGGTGACGGCCTACGCAGGGATCGCGTGGAACTCCGACGAGCTCCCCTTCGCGGTCGCCGCCGGCTTCGCCGGGCTGATCTCCTTCTCGCGGATCTACCTCGGCACGCACTACCTCTCGGACACCCTCTTCGGGATCGGGCTCGGGATCGCCGCCGTGCTGTTCGCGGAGTGGCTCCTCGGCCGCGTCGGCGAGGAGGCGGTGCTCGATCGGCTCCCGTTCGAGGCGGACATCTGACTCGACGCCCGTCGGAACCCCCCGCGAGGTCGGCCCGGCACGATCCTCCTCCGAGCGATGGGAGCCGAGGGCGCGGAACATTTATCGGATCGAAGTCAGTCGCTTCGCGCATGCCCGGTCGCTCGTCGAACTCCCCGCTCGGCAGGGCCGTCGGCCTCGTCGTCGCCGGCCTCGCAGTCGCCCTCTTCGCGCTGAACCGGTGGACCGGTCTGAACGTTCCGTACGGCTACGACTCGGGAAGCGACGCGTTGTTTCTCGTGGGAGCGGCCGTCGCCGCCGTCGCCGTCGCCATCGGCGGGTACCGGTACCTCTCCGGGAAGTGAGGATGGCGACGAGGCCGGCGCCGGTATTTAAAAAGATCCGAACGCGAACGTCGGTATCGCATAACGCTACGCCGTGGATTACTTTTAAACAAACAAGGTGAGACACCCGCGATACCAGCACGATCACGAGATACGAAATGGCTATAAGCGAGCGCAAAATATGCGCACACGGCGCGTTAGAGCCCTTGTGGTTGGCGATTAAGTGGCTCTGACCGCAAGAATAAGCGCGGGTTGCCGAGCCAGGCCAAAGGCGTAGCGCTTAGGACGCTATCCCGTAGGGGTCCGCCGGTTCGAATCCGGTCCCGCGCATGAGCGAACGAAGTGAGCGAAGAGCAGGAGCGGATTTGAGCCCAGCGAGAAAGGCGCAGCGAACGGAGTGAGCGAGCATTTCTCGCCTCGGTTCGAATCCGGTCCCGCGCATACTGCCTCGAACAAACGTGAGAGCCATGTATGCGCGGAGGATTCGAATCCTACCAGACGCGCGCAGCGAAGCGAGCACGTCTGGTTTCGGTTCGAATCCGGTCCCGCGCATGCCTCTCCGAGCACTTCGCGAGGAGAGGCATCGCGACTGAGAGACGGACGTGGCTGCCACGTACTTGCGTTTTGTTCCCAAGATCACTCACAATCGAAGGAGAAAAACGAGTCAGTCCCACGTTCCGAACCTCGCCGCCGGGCGCGCCGGATCGCTCCGAGAGCCCTCGTCCGATGACGGGCGTTCGAGCGGATACTTGATGTGTGAAGCGGCGGTCTCGCCTATTTTTCGAGCTTCTCGCGTCGGGCCTCGAACTCCTCGTCGGTGAGCTCCCCGCGGGCGTACGCCGCTCGGAGCTCCGCTATCGCGGGGTCCTGTGCCGTCTCCCGTTCGCCCAAGCGCCGGAAGAGGAGATAGCCGCCGACGACGATCACGAGGAGGAAGCTGAACGGGACGAGCATCCCGACGAACGGCCACCAGCCGCCCGTGCTACCGTACTGGCCCATCACACCCCCGTAACCCATCATCCCGCCGAACCCCAGTCCCATCATGAGCAATGGGAGGAGGGCGAAGGCGCCGAAAATTAGGATCAGGATGGTCGTTGCGTCAAGTCGATCGCCGGAAGACATCGGATATCAGTCCTCCGAGACGGATTCGAACTCGCCCGCAACGGCCGCCAAGACGCGATCGATTCGCTCGGTGACCTCGGCCCCGATCGGGTCGAGAGCGTCGTTGTCGGCGATCGCGAGCAGCCGCTTCGGATCGACCGCGCTCACCACGACGTCCCCCTCGTCGCTCTCGTAGACGATGACGTTGCAGGGCAAGAGCGCGCCGAGTTCGATCTCCTCGGTCAGTCCGTCGTGTGCCAGCGGGGGGTTACACGCGCCGAGGATCCGATACTGACGGAACTCCTCGCCGAGCTTCGCTTCGAGCGTCGCCTGGATGTCGATGTCGCTGAGGACGCCGAATCCCTCGTCGCCGAGGGCGGCGATCGTCGCGTCGACGACGGCGTCGAACTCACCGGTGACTGCCGTCTCTCTTGTGTACTCCATGAACTACTACACGCCGGTGCCGTGGTTAAGGGTTTGGTCCGGCGGTCGAGAGAGGCCACGCTCGCACCCACCCCGGAGTCGACGAGGACCATGCCGAGCGAGTCGACGGGGACCATACCGATCGAAACAAGAGCGAAGCGAGAGGGCAAAGAGAAACGATATTCGTGTACACTGTCATGGATTGCTGGTTGCACCAATCCTATGTGGGCGTGTCGTATCGGTTGTCCCATGGCGGGACCGCCGATCCACGACTTGCACTTCGCGGAGGAACCGAGCGTCGATAACGTTCCCGGGCCGAACTCGCGGCGCCTCCTCGACAGACAGGAAGCGATCGACAGCAGCGCGGTCGCGTACCCGAACGACATCCCGCTCGCGTTCGAGGAGGGGAAGGGCGCGACCCTGAAGGACGCGGACGGGAACCTCTTCCTCGACTTCTTCGCCGGCATCGGCGTCTACAACGTCGGCCACGCGAACCCGTACGTCAACGAGGGGGTCCACGAGCAGATCGACAAGCTCACCCACTCGGTCGATTTCCCGACGGAGCCCCGGCTCGACCTCATCGACAAGCTCGACGACATCGCGCCCGGGAGCCTCGCCGGCAACAGCCGCTTCGTCTTCGGCGGTCCCACCGGCAGCGACGCCGTCGAGGCGTCGATCAAGCTCGCGAAGTACAACACGGGCGGCAACGGCCTGCTCGCGTTCCGGAACTCCTACCACGGGGCAACGACCGGCGCGATGAGCATCACGTCGAACAAGAAGTTCAAGAAGCCGTACGCGCCGCTCCTCCCCGACGTGGTGCACGCGCCGTTCCCGTATCCCTTCCGCGAGGGTCGGGGGCCCGAGGAGTCGGTCGACCGCGCGCTCGAGGAGGTCAGGGCGATCGTCGAGGAGCCGTACGGGGGCCTCACGGACCCGGCGGGCATCTTCGTCGAGCCCATCCAAGGCGAGGGCGGCGTCGTCGTCCCGCCGGAGGGGTTCCTCTCGGGACTGCGCGAGATCGCCGACGAGAACGACCTCCCGCTGGTGTTCGACGAGATCCAGGTCGGAATGGGGCGCACCGGCGAGTGGTGGGCGTCCGAGCACTACGACGTGACGCCGGACGTGATGACGACCGCGAAGGCGCTCGGCGGCAACGGCCAGCCGCTGTCGGGGACGATGTACCACGAGGACCTCGACACGTGGGGGTCGGGCGACCACGCGGGCACCTACCGGGGGCACGTCCCCGCGATGGTCGGCGGGCTGCGCGCGATCGAGTACATCCAGTCGCACGACCTGCTCGATCACGCGACGGAGGTCGGCACGTGGATCCGCGACCGCCTCCGCGACGCGGGCGAGGGCGACCCGGGGCTCGGACAGGTCCGCGGCAAGGGGCTGTTCGTCGGCGCCGAGTTCGTCGACGCGAGCGGCGAGCCCGACGACGACCGCGTCGACGCGATTCAGGAGTACTGCTACGAGCACGGCGTCCTCGTCTGGACGGCGGGCCAGTACGGCAACGTCGTCCGGCTGCTGCCCCCGCTCGTCCTGACGCAGCGACAGGCTGAGGTCGGGACCGAAGTCATCGCGGACGCGATCGAAGCGACCGCCGAGTAGCGGCTCGCGGCGCCGGTGAACTACACCGCATCTGGTACATCGATTTCGTTCACAGTCACTACGGGGAACTCACGGCCCACCGCGAGCGCCGCGCTCCCGTGATCGCTCCGTCCCCGACTCGCTCCGTCGTCGCCCGAGACGCCGCCGTTCGATCGACCGCCGTTCTCATACTGCGGGACTATGACTATCGTTTGTTACAGTTGCGCGTTCGACTCTCGGCTATGCCCGGGCTTGATGAAACATCCGTGACGGAACTGCAGCGGTTGCTTGCGGACGTGGAGTCGAAGAGCGCGGCGCAGCAGTTAATGGCCGCTATCGCTTCCAAACAGGGGCTCACTGCGGACGAGATCGTCCGGTGGTTCGGGTTCGACCGCGAGGACGTCGACGAGTGGTTCGCGGCGTTCAGGTCTAAACCGGTCGAGGAGGTTATCGACGAGGTCGAACGGTTCGAACTGCCCGGCCGGCGCGCGAAACCGTTCGTCCGGGTCCCGAATCTGGCCCGGGTCTCCTTCCTCAACTACGAGGTCATCGAGGACCACGGATGGGACGTCGACGATGAGAACCTGTTCGCGAAAGCTTCGAAGGCGGACCTCGACGCCGAGGATTACGGCCGAATCGCGGTCGAGGAAGGCGAGTCGATCCTCGAGGCGGCCGAAGACCGCGGGTTCGACTGGCCGTACGCCTGTCGCGGCGGGGCCTGCTCGAACTGCGCGGTGCTCGTCAAAAACGGTGAGATCGCGATGCCCGGCCAGCAGATCCTCCCCGAGTCGGCCCTCGAACGGGGCGCGCGGCTCACCTGCGTCGGCGTCCCGGCGACCGAACAGGTCGACATCATTTATAACGCCAAGTCCATCGACTTCCTCGACGAGCTCCGCCTGCCCGCGGCGCAGTTCGAAGGGTAACTCGCCGCTAACGAAGCGGCGCGCGGTCACGTCCGGTTCGCTGAAGGCAGGGATTGAGCTCGGCAGCGCGGCGAATCCGGGGCGAACAGAGTTTAATACCGCTGCGTGTCTACTATTTTGGAGAGTAAATGGAAGAACTCGACTCTGTTTTGAAAAAGTACGCCACCAGTCAGGATCTCATGGACCAGATCCGATACGTTGCCGAGACGTTGAGTATGGAATTCGAGAAGTGGGACGACCAGTACGTGAGCGGTCCCAGTCTGTACTTTCTGCTCGTTGCCGAAACTGATTTCGAGGAGTACACCGACCCGCTCGGCGAGAACATCTGGCCGACCGATCGGTGTAAGATCGTACTCGACTCGCCCGAGGCGTTTCGGCGAGTCGCCGAAGACGTCGCGTTCAGCCGGGACGGCGCTATCATCGTGACCGGGGACGGGACGATCCAACGACAGATGGTTCGGGTTCGGAGCCCCAACCGCGCGGAGGTGCCGGCGGTCGAAGAGCTCGAATACCCCGACTGGATGGGGACCAAACACATGAGCGCGCTTGAAACGTCGCTCCGAAAGAACGTCCTGTGGGCGGTCACGCTCAGCGAAGAGGACGGCCGCGTCACCACGTATCTCGACGGCACGTATCAGGACTACCCCCGCGAGGAGATCGGCGGCCGGTGGCGACCCGACCCGTAGTGCCGTCTTCGGCAGCCGTCCGCGGTGCTGAACCGGTCGCTCGCGGCGGCGAACCGCAGCCGCGTGTGTTTACAGGCGATCAAAACAGCCGTCGAACGACCCGAAACGCAGGCGCGCTGGACGCGGCGGTGATCGATCGCGATACTGGAGAGTTGTCGGCGGCGCTGCATACAGCGAACAGCGGCAGTACGCGACACGCGTTCGGTTCGCGCTGACGCCGCTCAGACCGCCGACGTCTCGCGACCGCTCTTCAGAACAGGAGCGCGGAAGATTAGGAACGCAGCCACGTCAGCAGGCGGGCGGCCGGGCTGGTCACTGCCTCGAGGTCCTCGGGTCGCGGGGAGTCTTTCAGTCGCGCGGGGCCACTTTCGAGATTCGACGTGTTGGTCGCCATTACAACAACAAATTATGGACGTACAGTGAAAAACGACTCGGATTGTTAACGTATTCTCTCAAAAAGTACGTTATGTATTGTTATAATCATCACTATCGTTGCGGATCGGATTCGCGGTGGGCGGCGCGCGGCGAACGCTGAACTGAGGTGCGCGGAGGGTCAGTCCGAATTCCCGGAAACGTCTCACCGTAGCCGAGTAGGAACGTTGACGGGCTCAAGGGGAGAGGGAAGAGCCATGAGTCCGACCGTCCACGAACTTCGAAACGCGATCCGAGCGGCGACAGGTCGCTTCGAACGAGAAATCGACGCGTCGTTCACGAAAGAGGAGCTACGAGCGATCTGTGAGGCACTCGGAACCGATGTCGACGAGACGGGGCGACCGTCAACATCGCAGATGCGCCGGCTCATCCGGGCGCACGTCGGCATCGCGGAATCGCCGGAAGCGGCCGACGACTCAACCTTCCGGAAGCCGGATCTCCAAGCGATTGCTGACGGAGTCGGAGCACCGTACGAACCGTAGCCGCCAGTTGCCCGATAAATCCGGCTGCCGCGGTTCCCGACCCGACGCCCCGAGCGAAGTCGCCTCCTCCTGGCCGATTCGCGTCCCGTGTCTCGCACGGTGATCGCCGCATCGCTTTCGCGAGTCAGACCGCGCAGCGAGCGATACGGACCGTCAGCGGTCGGCCGTCGCACGCTGTGTTCTATCGAGAGTTTAGATGCTCAACGGGCTCCAGATCACCGGATCCGACCGGCGCGGTCGCCCTACGCCGGGAGCGCCGACTCGGGCACCGTGCCGTCCGCGTTCCACCCGCGGAGCTCGTAGTACGAGTCGATAGCGTCGTCGAGTCCGGGGAGCTCCTCGGCGTACGGGAGGCGGTCGTCGTCGCCGTCGATCCCGCGCTGATTGTTGAAGTGGCGCTCCAGCGTTACCGTCCGCGCGCCCGCCGCGAGCAGCTCGTCGAAGTCGGCGTCGAACAGCAGCTCGTAGCGCTCGGGCGTCATGAAGTCCCGGGAGAACTTACAGACCACGCCGCTGTCGTTGAGCGCCATCAGGTTCTCGCGCTGGATGAGGCGCTCCGCTTTCCCCTCGAAGCCCGCGGGCTCCATCGCCTCCTCTTCCTCGACTAAGGGGTACTCCACGGAGTAGAACGTCGCGTACATGTGGTCGGCGCCGCGGTTGGCGACGGCGTACGAGAGCGCCTGTCCGTGGAGGAGCCGCCCCTCGTGGGCCGCGAAGTCCATGTTCTTCACCGACCAGTTCCCGACGCCGAGCTGCTCGTGGATCCGGCCGATCCCCTCCGCGAGCGTGTCGCCGACCCCGTCGCGGTGGGCGGTCTTCTCGACGAGGTCCCAGATAAGCTCGCGGTTGCCGAACTCGTCTTCGGCGTCGAGGTACGCGGCGATCGTGTTGCCCGCGGAGATCGCGTCGAGGCCGTACTCGTCGCACAGGCGGTTCGACTCCATCACGTCGACGATGTCGTCGACCCCCGAGTTCGAGCCGAACGCCATCGCCACCTCGAACTCGGGGCCCTCGGTCTCGACGCCGCGTTCCTCGTCGCGGGTCGGGAGCTTGCAGGCGAACGCGCACGCCGAGCAGGTCCCCTTCTTGTACTTCTTGTCGGCGACGGCGGCGCCGTTGATCCCCTCGACCCCCTCGAAGGAGCGCTCCGAGAAGTAGTACGACGGCAGCCCGTCCATCTCGTTCGCGAGGTCCATCACGGCCACCGTCCCCTGCTCTTTCATGATGTGGTCCTCGGTGGCGGCCTCGCGGTGGATATCGTTCGCGGTCGCGTCGATCGAGACCTCGGGCGCCGAGTCGCCCCCGAACGTGACGGCCTTGACGTTCTTCGAGCCGAGCACCGCGCCCAGCCCGCCGCGGCCGAACGCGCGCTCCTCGGTCGTCATGATCGACGCGAACCGGACCGCGTGCTCGCCCGCGGGACCGATCACGGCCGTCTGCTCGCTGGAGAGGTCGTGTTCGTCCGCCAGATAGCCCGTGGTCTCCGGGACGGTCGCCCCGGCGAGGTCGGGCACCGGCTCGACCTCGACCCCGTCGTCGCGCACGTGGACGACGACCAGCTCGTCGCTCGCGCCCGCCAGCTCGATCGCACCGTACCCCGTCGCCGCGAGGTGACGCGAGACGAAGCCGCCGGCGTTCGACGAGAGCAGCCCGTCGGTCAGCGGCGACAGCGCGGTGCAGTTCGTCCGCCCCGTGAAGCTCATCTGGGACGCCTGCATCGGCCCGGTGGTGAACACCGCGCGGTTCTCGGAACCGAGCGGGTCCGCGTCGAACGGGATCCGCTCGTGGGCGAGCCGCGTCGCCACGCCCCGCCCGCCGATGTATCGCTCCTGGACCTCCGTGATGTCGGTTTCTGACGTCGTCCGCTCGCCGACGTCGATCGACAGCAGCGGCCCGGTGCTGTGAAGCATGTCCGATCATCCGTGAAGGCGGTACAAAAAACCGAGCCAAGCCGGAGAAGCTGCGGGTTTCAAGCGCTCTCGTCCGGTCTCACGAGACGGCTCCCGGGGCGTCTGAGCGGCGCTTCGGAGTGAATTCGCGGGATGCGCGGGGTAAATCGTACACAGTATCTGTTTTTAATGTACACGATAAATTTATACTGTTGCTGGCTAATCGGCTTCGTAGACGTTCCGTTACCATGCCACGGGAACACATCTTCGACGAGACCGAGTACGAGCGGCGGGTGGCTCGGACGAAAGAACGGTTGCGCGAGCGGGAGCTCGACGCGATCGTCGTCAGCGACCCGGCGAACATGAACTACCTGACCGGCTACGACGGCTGGTCGTTTTACGTCCACCAGGCGGTCGTGGTCACGCCCGACCGCGACGAGCCGATCTGGATCGGCCGCGACATGGACGGCGACGGCGCGCGGGCGACGACCCACCTCGCCGAGGAGAGCATCCGCGCGTACAGCGACGACCACGTGCAGTCGCCGCGCGACCTCCACCCGATGGACTACGTCGCGGGCGTCCTCGAGGAACTGGGCGTCGCGGACGGGCGCGTCGGGTTAGAGATGGACGCCGCCTACTTCACCGCGAAGTCGTACACGCGGCTGCAGGGGAACCTCCCGGACGCCGAGTTCGCGGACACGACGCTGCTCGTCGGCTGGCTCCGGATCAAGAAGTCCGACCAGGAGCTGGAGTACATGCGGCAGGCCGCGCGGATCTCCGAGAACGCGATGCGGGCGGGCCTCGACGCGGTCGGTGAGGGCGTCCCGGAGTACGAGGTCGCCTCCGCCATCTACCAGCAGCTGATCGACGGGACCGACGAGTACGGCGGCGACTACCCGGCGATCGTCCCGCTGATGCCGTCGGGCGACCACACCGGGACCCCGCACCTCACGTGGACGGACCGGCGCTACGAGGACGGCGACCCGGTGATCATCGAGCTCTCGGGCTGTCGCCATCGCTACCACTCACCGCTGGCGCGGACCACCTTCGTCGGCGAGCCGCCCGCCGAGCTTCAAGAGACCGCGGACATCGTCGTGGAGGGCCTGGAGGCGGCGTTAGACGCCGCGGAGCCCGGCGTCAAATGCTCGGCCGTCGAGGAGGCGTGGCGCACGACCATCGAGCAGTACGGCCTCGAGAAGGAGGACCGCATCGGCTACTCGATGGGGCTCGGCTACCCGCCGGACTGGGGCGAGCACACCGCGAGCATCCGCCCGGGCGACGACACTGTCCTCGAGGAGAACATGACGTTCCACATGATCCCCGGCATCTGGACCGACGAGATTGGCATGGAGATCAGCGAGACGTTCCGCGTCACCTCCACCGGCGCGGAGACGCTGGCCGACTTCCCCCGCGAGCTGTTCACGACCTGACCGGGTTCCGACCGCGCCGCGCTACCCAAGCTACCACACCGCGCTGCCAAGCCGACCGAACCACGACACCCCGACCCATGAACACGACACCCACCGTCGACGACGAACCGGCAGAAGAGGAGTCAGAATCGACGCTCACCACCGCGCGCAAGCAGCTCGAGCGCGCGGCGACCAACGTCGACGTCGATCCCGCGATCGTCGAGCGTCTCAAACACCCCACGCGGGTCCAGCAGGTCTCCGTCCCCCTCGAACGGGAGGACGGAACCGTCGAGGTGTTCACCGGCTACCGCGCCCAGCACGACGACGTCCGCGGCCCGTACAAAGGCGGGCTCCGGTATCACCCGGAGGTCACCGCCGCGGAGTGCACCGGTCTCTCGATGTGGATGACCTGGAAGTGCGCCGTGATGGACCTCCCGTTCGGCGGCGGAAAAGGCGGGATCGCGGTCGACCCCAAATCCCTGACCGACGACGAGCGCGAGCGGCTCACCCGGCGGTTCGCGGAGGAGCTGCGCGACGTCGTCGGACCGACGAAGGACGTGCCCGCGCCCGACATGGGGACCGACGCCCAGACGATGGCGTGGTTCATGGACGCCTACTCGATGCAGCAGGGCGAGACGATCCCAGGCGTCGTCACCGGGAAGCCGCCAGTCATCGGCGGGTCGTACGGCCGCGAGGCGGCGCCGGGGCGGTCGACGGCCATCGCCGCGCGCGAGGCCGTCGGCTACTACGACCGCGACCTCGCGGAGACGACCGTCGCGGTGCAGGGGTTCGGCTCCGTCGGCGCCAACGCGGCCCGGCTGCTGGACGACTGGGGCGCGACCGTCGTCGCCGTCAGCGACGTGAACGGCGCGATCTACGACCCGGACGGGCTCGACACGCACGACGTTCCCACGCACGAGGAGGAGCCCGAGGCGGTGCTCACCCACGAGGCGCCGGAGACGCTGTCGAACGAGGCGGTCCTCGAACTCGACGTTGACGTGCTGATCCCCGCCGCTGTCGGCAACGTGATCACCGCGAGCAACGCCGACGCCGTCGACGCCGACATCGTCGTCGAGGGCGCGAACGGGCCGACGACGTTCGCCGCCGACGCGATCTTAGACGAGCGCGACGTGGCGGTGATCCCGGACATCCTCGCGAACGCGGGCGGCGTCACCGTGTCGTACTTCGAGTGGCTCCAGGACATCAACCGGCGGACGTGGTCGCTCGAGCGCGTCAACGAGGAGCTCGAAGAACAGATGCTGTCCGCGTGGGAAGACGTGCGCGACGAGGTCGACGCGCGGGACCTGACGTGGCGCGACGCCGCCTACGTGGTCGCGCTGTCTCGGATCGCCGAGGCGAAGGGCGCGCGGGGGCTCTGGCCGTAGCCGCCCGCCGAGATTTTCTGACCGCCCGATCAGTCGTCGTCCGGCGTGACGACCGCGTTCTCCAGCTCGCCGCCCGCGTCCAGCGCCGCGACGTTGTCCGCGACGATGTCGGCCAGCCGGTCCCAGTGCTTGGGCGTGTGGCCACCCGTGTGCGGGGTGATCAGGCAGTTCTCCAAGTCCCAGAGGACGTGGTCCGACGGGAGCGGCTCGGGGTCGGTGACGTCGAGGGCGGCGCCCCGAATGCCCTCGGTCTGGAGGGCGGACACCAAGGCGTCGGTGTCGACGAGGCCGCCGCGGGCCGCGTTCACGACGACCGCGTTCGGCGGGAGCGTCGCCAGCTCCGCCTCGCCGACCAGCCCGCGGGTCAGGTCGTTGAGCGGACACGCGAGCACGACGTAGTCGCTCCGGGCGAACGCCGCGTGGATATCGTCGTCGTCGAAGCCGAGCACCTCATCGGTGGGACCCCCCTTCTCCGGCGTGTAGCGGATCCCGATCGTCTCCACCTCGAACCCCGCGAGCCGCTGGACGACCGCCTGGCCGATCGACCCGAGGCCGACGACGGTGACCGTGCTATCGGTGAACTCGCGGGATTGGAAGTGGCGCCACTCGCCGTTCGCCTTCCGGCGGAGCCCCTCGTGGAGGTCCCGCGCGAACACGAGCATGTTGGCGATCGACTGCTCGGCGATCCCCGGCGCGTGGATACCGCCCGCGTTCGTCACCGTCACGCCGTGCTCGCGCAGCGCGTCGGTCGGGACGTGGTCGGTGCCGGCGAAGGTGCACGCGAACAGCTCCAGCCGGTCGGCGCGCTCGAGGAGGTCGGCGTCGAGCGTGATGCCGGTCACGACGCGGGCCTTCGGGACGAGGTCGCGCTCCTCGGCGGGGGTCCGCGCGAGCGCGACCGTCCGGTCCGGGAGCCGATCGCGGAGCGCGTCCGCGTACGACGCCATCGACAGGCCTTCCGTTCCCTCCCGCAACACGACGATATCGGGGTCAGCGGTCTGATCTGAGCTCATGAGCGGTGGGCGCGTCGGAACGACGCGTTGGCGGATCAAGAAGAGGGGCGTTCTTAGCTTTTTGTGTATGTAGTGTACACGACAATCGTATACGATCAACTACTGTTAAGGATGTCGAGCGAGAGAGCCACTCGCATGAACGAACCGATCCGCGATCGGCTCGCCAGCGTCCGCAGACGATTCCACCGGCACCCGGAGCCCGCGTGGCGCGAGTTCCTCACGACGGCGACGCTCGCCGAGGAGATCCGGTCGATCGGCGTCGACGAGCTCGCGATCGGCCCGGACGCGTACGACCCGGCCGACCGCATGGCCGTGCCGGACGCCGACTTGGGCCCGTGGGTCGAGCGCGCCCGCGAGCACGGCGCGGACGCCGAGTTACTCGAGCGTATGACCGGCGGCAACACGGGCGCCGTCGCCGTCCTCGACCGCGGCGAGGGGCCCGCGATCGGCCTCCGCGTCGACATCGACGGGCTGTTCATCGAGGAGTCGACCGACCCCGACCACCACCCCGTCGACGAGGGGTTCCGGTCCGAGATCGACGGGACGATGCACGCCTGCGGCCACGACGTCCACATGACGTGGGGGCTGGCCGTCCTCGAGGCGATCGCCGAGAGCGACTTCGCCGGGCGGCTGGTCGTCTTCTTCCAGCCGGCCGAGGAGACCGGGGGCGGCGGCCACCCCATGGCCGAGAGCCGGTTCGCGGACGATCTCGACTACCTGCTCGCGGTCCACGTCGGCCTCGATCACCCGACCGGCGAGGTGGTCGCGGGGATCGAGAAGCCGCTGGCGATGGCGCACTTGGACGCGACGATCGAGGGGACCTCGGCGCACGCGGGGAAGGCGCCCAACGAGGGCGACAACGCGATGCAGGCGATGGGGACGGCGATCGTGAACGCGTACGGCATCGCCCGCCACGCCGACGGCATGACGCGGGTCAACGTCGGGAAGGCCGAGGCCGGCACCGCCAGCAACGTCATCGCCGAGCGCGCGCACATGGAGGCGGAGGCGCGCGGCGAGACGACCGAGCTGATGGAGTACATGAAAGCGCAGTTCGAGCGCACCGTGCGCGGCGCCGCGACGATGCACGGCTGCCGCGCGAGCGTCGACCTGGTGAGCGAGTCGCCGCGCGCGGACAGCGACCCGGAGCTGCAGGCGCTGGTGACCGAGATCGCCGAGGGCGTCGACGGGATCGACACCGTGCTCCCGGCCGCGGACTTCGGCGCGAGCGAGGACGCGACGTTCCTGATGGAGCGGGTCCAAGAGGCGGGCGGCCTGGCGACGTACCTGATCGTCGGCACGGACCACCCGACGAGCCACCACACCCCGACCTTCGACGTCGACGAGCGGAGCCTCCGGCACGGCGTCGACGTGCTCGTCGGCGCGGTCCGCGACCTCGAACGGCGACACCCCGTCCCGCAGGCCGACACCCCCGCAGCGGCGCATCCGTCTCTCGAATGACCGACGGCGACGCCGACGACTGCGACGCGGCGGGCGACTCCGCCGACGGGGAGGGAGACGCCTCACCGGTCGTCACGCGCGGCGACGTCGAAGACGCCCGCCGCCGGCTCGACGACGTCGCGCATCGGACGCCGCTCGACACCTCGCGCACCTTCGCGGAGATGAGCGGGGCCGCGTCGCTGGGGCTCAAGCTCGAAGGGCTCCAGCGGACCGGCTCGTTCAAGATCCGCGGGGCGTACAACGCCATGGCGCAGCTCTCCGAGGCCGAGCGCGAGGCCGGGGTGATCGCCGCCAGCGCGGGCAACCACGCGCAGGGCGTGGCGCTCGCGGGCGAGATCCTCGGGATCGACGCGACGATCGTCGTGCCCGAGGTGACGCCGGCGGCGAAGATCGCCGCCACGCGGGGGTACGGCGCGACCGTGCTCGTCGAGGGCGACATCTACGAGCGGTCGTACGAGTACGCCGTGGCGCGCGCCGAGGAAACGGGCGAGACGTTCGTCCACCCCTTCGACGACGCGGCCGTCATCGCGGGACAGGGCACGGTCGGGCTCGAACTGCTGGAGCAGTACCCCGCGATGGACACCGTGCTCGTCTCGATCGGCGGCGGCGGGCTCATCGCCGGGATCGGGACGGCCGTGGCGGCCGCGGACCGCGACGTCCGGGTCGTCGGCGTCCAGCCGGAGGGCGCGGCGCACGCCGGGCCGTCGCTGGCGGCCGGCGAGGTTCGCGAGCTCGACGACGTGGACACCGTCGCCGAGGGAATCGCCGACACGCGGCTGTCCGAGACCACCCTCGCGCTCGCCCGCGAGGTCGTCGACGACGTCGTGACCGTCTCCGACCGCGAGATCGCCGCGGCCGTGGCGCTGCTGGCCGAGCGGGAGAAGACGGTCGCCGAGGGCGCCGGCGCCGCGCCGCTCGCCGCCGCGCTCTCGGACTGGCTGGATCTGACCGACACCCACCCGGCCGTCGTCGTCTCGGGCGGGAACGTGAACCTCACCGACCACGCCGAGCTGACGCGCACCGGGCTGTTTGAGCTCGGGCGCTACGCCGAGGCGCGGCTCGCGCTCGCGGCGTGGCCGAGTCAGGTCGGCGACGTCGTCGAGGCGGTGACCGCCGAGGGCGCCGAGCTCGACACCTTGGAGCGCGCGCGTCGCACGGCGACCGACCACCCGAACCGCACCCCCGTGACGGTCGGGATCGAGGGCCGCGACGCCGACCACCTCGACGGGGTGTTGACAGCGGTCTCAGAGCTCGACGGCGTGTCGGTCGTCGAGCGGTCGACGGCGGACGCAACGTCGGACGCCTCGCGGGGCTGAAGCCGCACGCGTCCCGCTCGTCCCGCCGTGACGACCGAATCTCCGTTCGAAGTCTCTCCGGATACGGTTCCCGTCCAGACCGGCGTCCGGACCGCTCTCGGCGCCCTTCTGCGGGGCACCCTCGGCGCTGTTCCGTGATGCGTCGCGGTCACGCCGTTCTGCGAGGCGTCGCGGTCACGCGTCCTCCGGCTCCGGCGCGTACCACGCTAAGATCGCGCCGACCGCCCCGAGGACGCCGGCGACGAGGAAGGCCGCCTCGTAGCCCGCGGCCTCGATGAGCCTTCCGGCGGCGATCGGCGAGAGGAACGCCCCCGCCAGACCGACGCTCGTGAGGAAGGCGACGGCGGTCGCGGCGACGCCCGGCTCGACCAGTTCGCGAACGTACGCGAAGACGAGACCGAGACAGAGCTGGACGGCGAAGCCGGCGACGAGCAGCGCCGCGACGACGACGGAGACGGTTCGGATCGCGGTGAAGCCCGCGATGACCGGCGTCGCCACGATAAAGGAGAGCAGGACGACCGGACGGCGGCGGCCGCCGAAGAGGGTGTCCGAGACGACGCCGCCGGTCACGCGCGAGAGCACGCCGACGGCCGGAAATAGGGCGACGAGCGCGCCGCTGAGCCCCAGCGACAGCCGCAGGTCGTCGACGAGATACGACGGGGCCCAGCTGTTGACGAACAGGTACAGCGCGTAGCCGAGGAAGCCGAGGAGGCCGACCGTCCAGACGCGGCGGTCCGTGACGACGCGGCCGAGGTCCGACGGCGTCGGCGCCGGGGTCCCGGTCGCGCGTCCGCTGCCGCGACTCGTCGGCCAGAAGACGGCCAACCCCACGCACGCGATGCCGGTGAAGACGGGGAAGATCGCCGGCCATCCGAACCGCTGGGCGACGACGGGGCCGGCGACCTGTCCGATGGTGAAGCCCGATCGGCCCGCTCGCGGTGAACGCCGCCACGGCCGTCCCCTGTCTGGCGCGATCGAACGAGCGCCCGACGATGTCGATGCCCGCGTTCCAGACGACGACGTAGGCGACGCCGCCGAGGACGCGTGAGGCGACGAGCGACCAGTAGGCGCCGTCGGTCGCGGCCCGCCAGCCCCACCCCCCGGCGACGAGGAGGAGACCGACCGCCGCCGCAATAGCGTACCGCGAGTTCGTCCGGTCGAGGACGATCCCGACCGGGACGCTCGCGACGACCGCCGTCCCGAACATGACGCTCACGAGGAGGCCGGCCGCCGACGCGCCGATCCCCAGCGACGACCGAACGAGCGGCGTCACGCTCGCCGGGACGAGCTCGTATGCGCCGAGCGCCACGGACATCAGGATCGCCCCGGCGAGCAGCCCCCAACGGGCGCGCTCGCTCGTCACGGCCGGCGTAGCGTCCGACGTACTCCCCTCGCTCGACACGCTGAGGTCGTTCTCACCGGCCCCGTATCAACCCAGCGCGATGCGGTCGAACGACCCTCGTACGCGAGCCCGGGCGAACGACCGATAGCTCCGACTGCCACGACGCTTCCCCTCCCCGTCGGTCAGCCCGCTGCTGGCCGCTGTCTGGGTGTTTCCTAATGGCGTGTCGGATGGGCCGAATTCTGTATGCAGTTGTCTTTGGCCATATTTATTTCGGTGTCAATAACTGGAGTTGTTTATATTGTTGATTAACAAATACGACAGAATTTTTTTATATGATCGAATGGAACCGTGAGGTATGGGATCGGACGGAAGCCGATCGCCGCTCGAACGGCTGAAGCGACACTACGATCAGGAGGAGCTCGTCTGTCCAGAGTGCGGCTTCGAGGACGAGGAGGGCGCGTGGGAGACGGAGGCCGACGGCGCTCAGGTCCTCTACCGCCACACGTGCCCCAAATGCGGCGCGGAACGGGAGCACGAACTGGCGGTGTCGGACCCGGACGCGGCGCGCGATCATGTCCGGACACGGAAGTGACCCCGCCGAACCGAGAGTGACCTCGCCGAACCGGAACGTCCCGCCCGCCTCGGCGTGACCGCCGGTCGAGGCGCGCTCAGTCGGCGCGCGCGGTCGCGCTGACGGCGTCGATCGCGTCGAGGAAGAGCCCCGTGCCGAGCGCGATCTCGCGTTCGGTCGCGTCCAGCGGCGGGAGCAGTCGGATCGTCTTCTTCCCGCAGCCGAGCGTGAGGAGGCCGCGGTCGAGGGCGGCCTCGACGACCGCCGAGCGTCGCTCCGCCGTGTCGAACTCGACCGCGAGCATCAGCCCCTTGCCGCGGACGTCCACGACGGTGTCGGGCGCGTCGTCGCGCAGGAGCTCTTTCGCCTGCCGCCCGCGCCGGGTGGCGTTGGCCAGGAGATCGTGCTCTTGGATCGCCTCCAGCGTGAACGCCCCCATCATCGAGCCGAGGAGGTCGCCGCCGCCGAACGTCGAGCCGAGACGGTTCTTCTCCGTCGGGAACACCTCCGACCGGGAGATTGTCGCGCCGACGCGAAGCGCCTTCGCGGCCGCGATGACGTCCGGCTCGATCGCGTAGTGGTCCGACGCCCAGATCTTCCCCGTCCGGCCGATTCCCGACTGGATCTCGTCGACGACGACCGGGATGTCGTACTCGTCGGTGACGGCCGCCACCTCGTCCATGAACGCGTCGCTCGGGAAGCGGTAGCCGCCGACGCCTTGGATCGGTTCGAGCGTCAGGAAGGCGATCTCGTCGGGGTCGACGTGACCCCCCTCCGGCGCGAGTATATTTCGGAGCCGCGAGCCGCCGCCCGCGAAGAAGCCGCAGTCGCAGCTCGCGGCGTCGCAGCCGCGGTCCGCGCAGAACGGCACCGTCTCGATGCCGCTGATCTCGGGGTACCGTCGGGTGTACACGTCCTTCGATTTGGTCAGCGAGAGCGTCCCGAGCGTGCGGCCGTGGAAGCTGCCGTCGAAGGCGACGCCGTACTTCGCTGGCGCGCGGTGGTCGTGGGTGATCTTCATCGCGTTCTCCATCGCCTCCGCCCCCGAGTTCGAGAGGAACACCGTGTCCATCCCGTAGTGGCTGGAGACGTCCGTCAGCCGGTCCATGAGGTGACTCGACCCCGGGAAGTCGGCCTCGTCCGGGGTCGGCCCGGAGCCGAAGTACATGTCCTGCCCGGCGATCTTCAGCGGCTCGACGAGGTCGAACTCCCGCAGCTTCGAGAGCACCTTCTCGTTGTTGTAGCCGAGCGGGGCCGCGCCGATGTGACAGGTAAAATCGAGGAGGACGTTGCCGTCGACGTCGGTGACGAAGGGCCCGTCCGCCTCGCGGGTCACGTCCCAGACGAACTCGTGGGAGTACTCGCTGGGCGCGGAGTGCGACTGGTGGAAATCGACCCAGCGGCGCGCGTTCGGGCCGGGGAGCGCGTCCGCGTCGGGTTCCGCCGTATCCCTATCCATACACAGTTTATGTATATAGCGTACATTAAAACTTGGTATGGAAACCGCGCGAATCGGGGGCGACGGCGGTCGGTCGTCGTCCGCGACGGCCGTCAGTCGTCGTCCGCGCCGGCCGACTCGACCGGAGCGGACCGGTCCGGGTCGTCGTCCGACCCCCACAGCACGGTCTCGTTCTGGAGGAGCACTTGGTCGTAGTGTTCGCCGAAGTCCTTGATCAGCGACAGCATCGCGAGGAAGCAGACGAACGCGAACGGCGTCCCGGTGATGATCGCCGCCTGCTGGAGCGTGTTCGCGCTGCCGCTGCCGCCGAGGATCATCAGGATCGCCGCCGTCATCCCGAGGACGACGCCCCAGAAGACCCGGTTGATGTTCGACGGCTTGGCCTTCCCGCCGGTGGTCATCATCGAGACGGCCAGCGTCGAGGAGTCCGCAGAGGTGACGAAGAACGTCGTCACGAGGATCATGAACGCGTAGATCAGCACGGACCCGATCGGGATCGTCATCGACGCGCCCCCGACGTTCAGCGAGAAGTTCAACGCCTCGAAGAGGATGAACCCGGACACCTCCGCGCCGGCCTCGCCGGAGATCACCGCACCGAAGTCGGCGATGCCGTTGTGCTGGGCCCAGACCGCGGTGCCGCCGACGAAGGTGAACCACGGGATGGTGGCGCCCGAGGTGGCGACGATGCCCGTGAACGCGACCTCGCGGACGGTGCGTCCCTTGGAGATGCGCGCGATGAACAGCCCCGCGAACGGCGACCACGAGAGCGCCCACGCCCAGTAGAACACCGTCCACGCGTTCATCCAGCTGGTCGCGCTCGCGTCGCCCCCGCCCATCGCGCCGGCGCCGGTGAAGAGGCTCATCGAGACGAAGTCGGTGACCATCCCGCCGAACGCCTGCGTGCCGAGCAGCACGAGGAACAGCGTCGGGCCCACGATGAACGTCACGAACATGAGCACGACGAACAGGATCATGTTGAAGTTCGAGAGCCGGCGGATCCCCTTGTCGACCCCGAGCACCATCGAGGTGGTGAACAGCAGGGTCATCATGGTGACGACCAGCAGGATCCCCAGATCGCCCATGTTGATCCCCCACTGGTAGTCGAGCCCGGTGACGAACTGGCTCCCGATGAACCCGAGCGAGGTGGCGACGCCGCCGATGGTCGCGAAGACGGCGAGGATGTCGACGACCTTCGCGGCCGGGCCGTCGAGGTTGTCGGCGCCGAGGATCGGCGTGAGCGCCGAGGAGACCCGCAGCGGGACGTTATCGTAGTTGTACGCGAAGTAGCCGATCGCGATGCCCATGATGGTGAACACCGCGAGCTGCGGCAGCGCCCAGTGGAACAGCGTCTGCTGGACGGCGACCGTCATCGCCTCGGCCGAGCCCCCCTCGACGCTACCGAACAGCGGCGAGGGGTTGTTGTAGTAGAACAGCGCTTCGGTCGGTCCCCAGAACACGACGCCGGCCGCGAACCCCGCGGAGTACAGCATCGCGAAAAAGGAGAG
This sequence comes from Halorubrum sp. CBA1229, assembly GCF_003721435.2. NCBI lineage: Archaea > Methanobacteriati > Methanobacteriota > Halobacteria > Halobacteriales > Haloferacaceae > Halorubrum > Halorubrum sp. CBA1229. The sequence continues at coordinate 196,991 of NZ_CP054585.1, forward strand.
GAAGCTGTACTCCGGGTCCGTATCGCCGAGCTTGATGCTGCCCCACGGCCCCACGATCAGGAACAACAGGAACAGCACGATCAGGAAGACGATCAGCAGCAGCGCCCAGTTGAACGCGCCGAGCAGCTGGGAGTTCAGCGACGAGATGCCGTTCTCGACGGTCGACGGGCTGATGAAGAACGCCGCGATCACGCCCACGGTTATCAGCGCGCCGAACGCGAAGACGATCGGGTCGATCTCCTCGCGGAACTCGTCGAACACGCCCTGGTCGGAGCCGCTCATCAGGTAACACCCCCGCGACGGCGACGACTACTTGGCCCACAGTGCCTCCGCCGAGTCAGTCCCATGCCACGTGCTGGCATGCACGGTCGATCGAAGTTGTACACAATAAGTGTTTCTCAAAATGCGATATTCTACTCGGTTTTTGTATCCTGTATATATGATCAACATAATTCGAATCCGGGAGATACCAAGACGGGATCGCCAGTTCGATCCGCAAAAATCTGTACGTTCAGCGAGAAAGTGTCGGTATAACCCCAAAGACAGTGGTAAAAACCGATATTCTCGGACAGCACCGAGCGTCCGTGGAATCAGCACCACCGCGGGCGAACGGCCACGAGGCGTCGGACTGTCACCGATATCTGTTACCGTGCGGAGGACAGCATGTTACGGAGAATCGAGGCGAAAGCCTCGCGTTTAGCGCGGGGAGGATGTCGATCGGTCTGTTCGTCGACTCACGCCCCTCAGTTCGTCAGTTCTTCGAGCGTGCGGTCGTGCGTGGCGGCGCTTTCGGTCAGCTTCTCGGCGAACTCGTCGACGCGGTCTTTGATCTCCTCGCCGGCCTCCTCCGGCGAGAACGACTCCGACATCGTCAGCAGGCGGACGAACGCGCGGAGCTCCTCGTCGGTGAGCTCCGCGAACTCGTCGTTCTCGAGCTTGCCGACCACCTCGTCGACGTCGATCTGGCCGACCGGTTCGACGTTGAACTCCACGTTGACCATCCGGTAGTTCGACCCGGCGAGCTGCTGTTCGGCCTTGCCGACCCCCTCGGAGAGCATGTCTTTAAATGGTGTGTGGTACCCCATCGTGCCGAGGTGGAGGAACGCGAGCATGTCGGTGATCCCCTGCGTGTACGCCTCGCGGTCCTCGTCGTCCGGGTCGAAGACGGTCTTTCGGTCGCGCTCCTCGAGACACTCAAAAAGGATACTGAAATCGAGAATGGCGTTCCGGACGCGGCGGCGGATCCGGTTCCGCTTCTGCTTCCGCGAGTGGTCCGTGTAATCCGTCTTGCGCCCGAGCAGAAAGTCGCGGTCGGACGGCGTGAGGATGCCGCGAGGCCGGTCCGACTCGGCCGCCGCCTCCAGCGACTCCGGCACGTCGTTCTGGCTCATGGCCGAAATACCGGGTGCCAGCGGATTAACAGTACTGATCGCTCCAACGAACGCCGCCGTTCGAGCCGAACATCTCCGGTCCGCGCCCCGCTACGGTCGCCGCCGCGAGAGCTCGACGAACGCGTTCGTGAGCAGGTCGACGCCGATCGCGAGGCTCGCCTCGTCGACGTCGAACGTCGGCGTGTGGTGGCTCGTCGGGTGGTCCGTGCCGACGATGAGGTACGAGGCGAGCCCGCCCGCCTCCTGGACCTGCTGCATCAGATACGTGGCGTCCTCGCTCACGCCGAACTCCTCGGACGGGATCACGCGCTCGACGCCGTCGACGTCCCACGCGACGTTCCCGACGAGCTCGCGGAGCGCCGGGTGGCTGTCGACGCACGGCGACTCGCTGATCATCCGCGGCGTGACGTCGCAGTCGTGGAGCTCGGCGGCGGCGTAGAGGACTCGTTCGAGCTCGTCGCGCGCGTACGTCATCAGCGCGGTCGTCTCGCCGCGGACCTCGGCGTCGATCGTCACCTCCTCCGCGATCACGTTGCTCGCGGAGCCGCCCTCGATCTTCCCGACGTTCACCCGGGTCGCCCCGTCGCGGTGGCGAGCGATCCCGTACGCGTTCTGGATCGCGGCCGCGGCGGCCTGCATGGCGTTGGCCCCCTCGTTCGGCGCCTTCCCCGCGTGTGCGCTCGCGCCCTCGAAGGTCGCCGTCAGGTGCGCCATCGCCAGCGGGCTCTCCACGCCGGCGACGATCTCCCCCGTCGGGTGACCGAGCCCGATGTGGAGCGCGAACAGGTAGTCGACGCCGTCGAGGTGGCCGCTCTCGGCCATCGCCTTCCCGCCGCCGGAGATCTCCTCGGCCGGCTGGAAAAAGACCTTGAGCGTCCCCTCGAAGTCGCTCTCCTTGACCGCCTCGATCGTGCCGAGCGCGATCGCGAGATGCGCGTCGTGGCCGCAGGCGTGCATGTACCCGTCGTGTTCCGACCGGAACCCCGCCGCCGCCGGCCGGTGGTCGGGGGCGTCCGACTCGCGGATCGAGATCGCGTCCAGATCGACGCGCAGACCGATACACGGCCCCTCGCCCTGCGAGAGCGTCGCGACGACGCCCGTGTGGCCGCCCGCCGTGCGCTCTAAGAGATCGTCGCTGACCCCCGCCTCGCGGGCGCGGTCGAGCCACGGCTGAATCTCGTCGTCGTCGGGGACGGCCATCCGTGCGTCCGTGGCGAGCGCGTCGCGGCCGACGGCGATCTCGTCGACGCCGATGCGCTCGAGCTCCGCGACGACGCGGGCGGTCGTTCGGAACTCGCGCCACCCCGGCTCCGGATGGCGGTGGAACGCCCGCCGGAGGTCGCTCAGTCTCGCTCGCGCGTCGTGGGACATCTGTACGAAGGAGAGGCGGTCAGGCTACTTAACGGTGACATCCTCCTCGCCGTAAACGGAGAGGGAGCGGATCTCCCTCAGGCAGTCGGGCTACGCCCGACGACAGCGAGGCTTCCCGTGCCGCAGGTGGGATATTTGCTGGTCTACGACACGACCTGCTCTCTCGTGTGAAACGTCCCGCTCTCGCGGTCGAACAAGTGTGTCGATGGCTGTGCCACACAGCCGTTACTCCTATCCTCACCGTGAGGACTCGGAGTTATCTTCTGACGCATGTTCTCCGCCCCGTTACAATCCGCGTTGGCTACCAACTCACACGACGAGCAGACGTACAAGCCACGTTCGACACGGTTCGATTTCGTGTCGTCTCCACAGCGGGAACACGTTTTCGAGGTGTTCCATTCGTTCTCTTTCAGCACCTCAACACCGCACATCTCGCCTTTGTATTCGAGGTACTGGTAGATGCGGTCGAACGCCCACGAGTGTAGTTTCTTGTTACCGGTCTTGCCCCAATCTGACTCACGCACGTCTTCAGGCCAACTCACCGCGAGCGTACCGACACCGCGTTCGACACACTCCGTAATGATGGCGTCCGCCAGCGTGTGGTAGAAGTGTGTCTCACGTTCGGAGAGTTTTCGACGTGCCCATCTCGACTGCGCTGACGGGCCGTTCTCTCCCTCGGTGTCGTACTCCGCTCTGGTGAAGTAGTGTTTGTCTTCTTTGAGCGAGTTGCCGGGGTACAACACGTATTCGTCGGGGAACGCGACCGTGGCGATGTTTGTGATGCCGAGGTCGATCCCTGCCACGCCGTCGCCAGCCGAATCCTCCGTTTCGAGTTCGACCTTACAGACGAAGTGGAGTTCCCATTCGTCACCGTTCCAGACGGCACGAACGTTCTGGACCGCGTTGACCGCCGAGAGGTCAACGTCTGGCCGGGTCTGGTACTCGCAAAGCAGGAAGTCCGAGAAGTGTTCTTTCAGATTCGAGCCTTTCGAGAGTCGAACGCGGTTGTTCTCGGGGTCGTGTTTGAACCCGTCTTCTTTGAACGTGACCGTACTGCGTGGTCGGGTGTCACCGTGTTTGCGGTAGCCGGGGGGGTTCGCCTCACTGAACCTTTGTCGCAGATCGAACCATGACTGGAAAGCGTCAGAGAGTTCTTCGATGACTTTCTGACTGGATTGTGCGTTCAAATCTTTCCAGCACGGCTGGTTCTTCATATACGATTTCAGCACACTACCGGTCGGGATCTTGTCGGTTGCGTCCCAGATACGGTCGGCTGTCCATCGTGCGACGTTCCAGATTTTCGAGGCGGAGTCTCCGAGCGAATCAAGGCCATCGTAGACCTGTTGCGGGTTCTCGATGGAACCAACGTAGGTGCGTGTGGCCTTGATCGCCATACATAGCCTATGTAGACAGAATTGCTTAATGGTGTGGATCGGCATGGAATATCCGACCTGCCGTCCATGATGGATCGTGTCGGTGTTGTCGGATTTACTCCCGGCGTAAACGCCGGGATTCTCTCCTCGTAGAAAGATAGTCGATACCGCGTCTCGCCGGCCGGGCTACAGTTCGACCTCGGTGCCGTCGCCCGCCTCAACCGCTCGCCGATATATCGCCTCGCCCGCCGCGGCGTCCAGCGTCGCGGACCCGACGCTCACGACGACAAGCGTCCCGTCGGGCGATTCCCTGACGTACCCGTCCGCGAGAGGGACGCCGAGCTCGACCACGTCGTCAGCGTCGAGGTCGCTCGCGAGGAGGTCGCCGGTGTCGGCGGCCTCCTCGGGCACGTCGGCGAACACCCGTTCGGCGCGGTCGAGGACGCGAGGATCGAGCTCCTGGGTCTCCGCCGTGAACGCGCCGACCGCGACGACGAGGGCCCCCGCGTCGAGCGCGTCGGGCGGGAAGACGGGCTCGGTCGCGGTCGTCGCGGTCACGACCACGTCGGCGCCCGCGACGGCTTCGCCCGGCGCGTCGACCGCGCGCGCCGGGACCCCCTCGTCGCGCAGGTCCGCCGCACACGCCTCCCGCGAGTCGCTCGGCGAGTGGACCCGCACGTCCGACAGCGTCGCGACGGTCGCGATCGCCCGCGTCTGCCAGCGCGCCTGTGCGCCGGCCCCCACGACGCCGAGCGTGAGCCCCTCGCCGTCCGGATCCGGGGCCAACGCCCGGACCGAGACCGCCCCGATACAGCCGGTTCGGGCGTTCGTGATCGCCGTCCCCGCCATGAGCGCCGTCGGGAGGCCGGTCCGGGCCGCCGTGAGCACGATCTGCGCGTTGATCGTCGGAAGCCCGCGCTCTGCGTTCCCCTCGTGAACGCCGACGAGCTTCGTCGCGTAGTGGTCCGCGCCGTGGACGTACGCCGGCATCGCGATGCCGGTCCCGAGCGGGTCGTCGCCGTCGAGCCCCTCGCCGACCGGGAAGTGCGGCCGGTGGGGTCGTTCGACCTCGCCGGCGGCCTGTTTGACTAACGCGTCGTCCACCACGTCGACGAGCGCCGCGAGATCGAGGCGTCGGTCGACCTCCTCCGCGGAGAGTACGAGCACCATATTCGGGGGTCGCCTCCGGGCGACTTAGCCTGATCGCCGGGGCGACTGACGTCGTCGTACGTTTATCATTCCGGAGGGCGAACGCCGAGCATGGACGTACTCGTCGTGGGCGGGGGCGTCGTCGGGCTCTCGGCCGCGTACGCGTTGGCCGACCGCGGCGCGGACGTGACCCTCGTCGAGAAGGGGTCGCTGGGGAACGCCAGCACCGGCCGCTCGGCCGGCGGGATCCGGTCGCAGTTCTCCTCGCGCGTGAACGTCGAACTCTCGCTCGCCAGCAAGGCCGTGTGGAACGACTTCGAGGAGCGGTTCGGCGTCGACACCGGGCTGCGGAAGACCGGCTACCTGCTCCTGGCTCGGACCGACGCAATCGCCGAGCGGTTCCGCGCGAACGTCGCCATGCAGCGCGAACTCGGCGCGGACAGCGAGTTTCTCACGCCCGCGGCGGCGACGGACCACTGCCCGGGGCTCGACCCGGAGCCGTTCGTCGCGGCGACGTACAACCCCGACGACGGGTTCGCCGACCCGAACCTCGCCGTGCAGGGATACGCCGCGGCCGCCCGCGACCTGGGCGTCGACGTCCGGACGAAGACGGCCGTCACGGACCTCCACCGCGAGGGCGACCGCGTCGTCGGCGCGGACATCCGCGAGACCGGTGCGACAGACGCCGAGCGCCACGCGGTCGACCGCGTCGTCAACGCCGCGGGCGCGTGGGCCGCCAACGTTGGCGCGATGGCCGGTGTCGACCTCCCGATCGCGCCCCGGCGCCGACAGATCGCCGTGGTCGACCCGACGCCCCCAGTGCCCGAGTCGGTCCCGCTGACGATCGACCTCGAGACCGGGTCGTACTTCCGGCCCGAGCGGGACGGGGCGGCGCTCGTCGGCGGCCACTTCGACGCGGCCGACCCCGACTACGACCCCGACGCCTACGACGAGGGGATGGACGTCGAGTGGGCGGCGCGCGCGGTCGAGCACGCTGCCGACTACACCGCCTACTTCGGGCCCGACACCCGGATCAAACGGGGGTGGGCCGGGCTGTACGCGGTCACGCCCGACCACCACCCGATCATCGAGGAGACGCGCCCCGGCCTCGTGACCGTCGCCGGGTTCTCCGGCCACGGCTTCCAACACGCGCCCGCCGCCGGACGGATCGCCGCCGACCTCGCCATCGATGGAGACACGGATCTCCTCGACGTCTCCCCGCTATCGGGCGACCGGTTCGAGCGCGGCGAGACGCTCAGCGAGCGACACGTCGCCTGACCGGCCGCGGCGGGGCTTGGAGAGCGGGAGGGAATGAAAGCGAGAGAAAACGAGAGAGCGACAAGGAGGCAAAAATCGAGGAGGACGTGTCGTGCGTGGAACCGACCCCGCCTACTCCCCGTCCGCCGCTGCCACCTGCACCACCTGCTTGCCGATGTTGTCGCCGGCGAACAGCCCGAGGAAGGCGTCCGGAGCGTTCTCTAGTCCGTCCACGATCGTCTCGCGGTGCTTCAACTCGCCGCTCGCGACCCACCGTCCGAGCCGCTCGCTGGCCTCGCCGAACCGGGTCGCGAAGTCGCCCACGAGCAGCCCCTCGACCCGCGCTCGCACAGAGATGAGCTGGGGCAGCTTCCGCGGGCCGGTCGGGATCGCCTCGTCGTTGTAGTGAGCGATCTGCCCGCAGACGGCGACGCGCGCGTCGAGGTTCAGCTGCGTGAACACGGCGTCCGTGATGGGCCCGCCGACGTTGTCGAAGTAGACGTCGACGCCGTCTGGCGCGGCCTCGTCGAGCGCGGCGCGGTAGTCGTCGGTCGTCTCGTAGTTGATCGCCGCGTCGAAGCCGAGCTCGTCGGTGAGCCAGTCGGTCTTCTCGTCGCTGCCAGCGAAGCCGACGACGCGGCAGCCGGCGCGCTTCGCGATCTGGCCGACGACCGAGCCGACCGCGCCCGCGGCGCCCGAGACGACGACCGTGTCGCCGGGCTTCGGCTCGCCGACCTCGAGCAGCCCGAAGTAGGCGGTCCGGCCCGGCATCCCGAGGACGCCGAGGTAGGCCTCCGGGTCGGCGACCGTCGGATCGACCGGGGCGACGTCGGCGGCGTCGAGGGTCGCGTAGTCGGCCCACGCCCCCTCGCCCGTCACGAGGTCGCCCGCGTCGTACGCGTCGCCCTCGCTCTCGACGACCTCGCCGACGATCCCGCCCTTGAGGGGGTCGCCGACGGCCCACGGCTCAGCGTACGATTCGGCGTCGCGCATCCGCCCGCGCATGTACGGATCGACAGAGAGGAATCGGGTCCGGACGAGGAGCTCGCCCGGCGCGGGGGCGGGAACGTCGGTCTCGCGGAGTTCGAAGCAGTCCGGGTCGGGCTCGCCGGTCGGCCGCTCGGCGAGCAGCCACTCGCGGTTGGTATCTGTCACGCTCGCCGTTGTCAGTTGGAACCCAATAGGGTTGTGTAACTGTTACAGAATTCAGTATTTATAAGCAACTACAAGTAGTAATTAGTAATATCAGAATGCCGCGGTCGTACTCGGTTGGTGAGTTCGCGGACGAACTCGGCGTTCACGCCCAGACAGTCAAACGCTGGTGTCGCAACGACGACCTCGATTACACTCGGACACCGGGCAGGGAACGACGGATTCCATATCGGGAACTCCGCCGACTTGCTGGCGATACTCGCCCGACAGACCGTGTCGCCCTCTACGCTCGTGTTTTCAGTCACGGACAAAAAGACAACGGCGACCTCGACCGGCAACTCGACCGACTCACAGACTACGCGCACGACCATGGCTGGAGCGTCGAAAACATCTACACTGACGTTGGCAGTGGTCTGAACGAAGACCGCTGTGACCTCGACTCACTCCTCGATGACGTGCAAGATGCCGACTACGGGCGCGTCCTCGTTACCTACGAAGATAGACTCACTCGATTTGGTTTCTCGTTTCTCAAACGATGTTTCGACTGCTACAGTGTCACCGTTACCGTCATCGAAGACGAGACTGACAAATCTGCACAGGAAGAACTCGTTGACGACCTCATCAAGCTCGTCGCCAGTGTCACCGGCAAGCTCTACGGGATGCGTTCATCAAAAAACAACAGGTCGTCAACACCGTCGAATCAGCGGTGAAACCCGGTGAGTGACCACCTTTCACTTCCGATTCACCTTCCAGACGAGGACGCCGAGCGATTCAAGCGACTGGCGACACTCACGCAACGAGTCGCCAATCACGTCCTCGAAGACCACTGGACGCCAGCCCATCTCGACGGGATTGCTGACGCATCCCATCAGGCGTGGAAATACTTTGACGAACATGAACCGTTCGGAGAACTCGAACTGTATCTCCCCTCACGGTTTCGACGGTGTATCTTGCAGAAAGTCGGTGAAACGCTTCGAAGTCACGCCGGCCGCCGAGACGCTTTTCAGTCTATTCAGAGCGTGTTGCCTGACCACAAAATCCGACGTATTCACCGCCGACACATCAAAGACCAGCTCTGGGAGGACGGTGATTATCTCTCATCGGGTTACGTTGACATCCTCATCGACCAACTCAACAGCTACTACGACCGTCACGGCACGTATCCAGACACGTATCTGGAGATGCAGGACTGCCCGGAGTATGACAACGGCGTACTCCCGTTCTCTGCGGATGACGGCCCGACATCGGGCCAAGCTGTCAAATACCAGTACGACACCCATAGCGAGACGCTGACCATCCGAATCAAGACGCCAGACACACGTTCACCAGAGACACGCGGCGATTGGTCGTGGACAGAGTACGAGCGCGACGGCTACGAGGCATTTCACAACCTACTTTCCCACGGCGATCTCTCGGCTCCTGAGTTCCAGCCGTCTCATCGCAAAACTGGTGACACCTACTACGAACTTTCGTTCCCCGTCGAAGTCGAACACGCAGAGGCAACTGACGGAACCGACTGCGTACTGGCGCTCGACGCCGGAATACGGAAAGACATGACTGCCGTGGTGGTCACTGACGATGGCGAGCAACTATCCACGCCACATTTCATTCAGTTCACCGACCGTGACGGGATGCGACGACTTCACCGGGAACGCACCCGCCTGAACGACCGCCTTGCCGCGTTGCGCCGTGACGGTCGCTCGCATACTGGCGAGTTCGCTCACATCCACAGTGAGTACGAGCGGGTGAACAGCAAACTCCAAAACAAGCGTGACCAACTGACACACGGCGCAGCCAACCAAGTCCTCGCGCTCGCACTCGCCTACGACGTGGATACAATTGTTCACGAGGATTTGCGCTCGCTCTCACCGCCGGGTGACGAAGGCGCGTTGTCGTGGGAGTTGTCATCGTGGGCACGGCGAGATATCATCAAGAACATCGAGTATCGGGCAGAATGTGCTGGACTCGCTGTCGAGCGGGTCTACCCGGAGGGGACAAGTCGGTCGTGTCCTCGGTGTGGTTCGACCGGCCACACCTGTAAGTCACCCGATCATCACCACGAACAGTGGTGGGGCGGGCACTTCCGGTGTGACAACGCGCGGTGTGGCTTTGAGGGTGACCGGGACTACATCGGGGCGCTAAACGTGGCTCGCGTGTTCTTCAGCGAGACGGACGAGCTAGACCACGGTTTCACATCTTCCTATACGGGGGATTCTGAAATCGTGCTAGCTGGCCGTTCCGCTGGCACGCGGCTCACGTTCGGATCTGGCATCGTCGCCTACGAACCCGAACAGGCAACGGCGACCACTGGTGGTGGGTCGGCTGTCATAGCGCCTGCTGTCGTCATGCCCGAGTCGAACGCAGATGGTAGTAATGGACGTGGCCCAGTCGTCCAGCAGTGTACCCAATTCTTACGGTGTACTACTGAATGCTACTGAAAATTGGAACGGTTTGGACCCCAGCAGGGAGCAAGGCCGACGTGGATGGGACCGATCGATACTGCTGGTTCGCATGACCGTATTGTGAGCACCGGTGACCGCGACATTCATTATGATATAAACGCTTACAGTTGGATTTGAGCAATACTCATGCCCGTCGATCTTCTAAAAAGTGACCCATATGACACGATCAACGTCCGTCTCGGGACAAACAAAGCTGCAATCATCAAACTCCTGTACCAGGATACTAATCTCGCGTACACACCGGCAGATATCCGGGAGGTGCTTGACCTGCCGCGCGGTACAACATCGACGACGTTGTCCCGCCACTACGACGACGGGCTGATCGGAAAGACCAGCGACGGACTATACCACGGGCTTGAGAGTCGGGATGAGGTACGGCGATTCGCGCGGAGTCTCGTTCAACTCGACGACATGGCGACTCGATATCCAGATCCAGGCCTCACCCCAGACGACGTTGAACAGACTGGCGAGGGCGCACGGCTACCACACGACCGTGCCGGCGCCGACAGCGTCAAGTCCGAAGAGGAGCCAGCGCCCACTGAGTGGGTCGACAGTACTGACACCGCATCGAGCCCAGACACTGACTCGGCCTCAGACGGTGTGTCTGATGACGGGCGCTAACAGCTAATTTGACAAGTCGTTTGGCCCCGAGTTTGGTTCATAAGCGCTGCCGTAGAGTGCAAACACATGTTTCAGCAGCCGTTTGTTGTCCTCGTAGCGTTCCCACTGCCGAAGGACGCGATTCCGGTCTCGAATCGCTGTGCTGTCGAGGTCGTCATCCGTGAGTGTCGATTCTAACTCGTCACGGGACTCGACCCCAAAGTCGGCCTTCCACTCGTCGATGTCGTCTTGGATGGCCGCGACCTCCTCACGGAGGTCCGCTCGCGTGTGCGTGTTGATCAGCTCGGTCAGTTCGGTGAAGTAGCGCAGCTGGTAGTTCGGTGCGTACTTGGTGTGCCCGTCATCGCCGTCGACGGCTTGTATCTGCCCGAACTCGACGAGCATCTCGAGCTCATCTTTCGCGGTTTGCCAGGCGGACACCTGCGCTTCCTCGCGAACCCACTCGACGGAGCGCGGTTTGGTGAGCGTTGTCGCAACTTCCCTGACACGCTCGCGAGCGGAGAGGTCGTCCGTCCACGGTGCGAGGCCATGATCGGTCATACAGGGCTGTACACGCGATATTCTGTTATTTTTTGGGATGACTCACACACAGACGAGACCACGGAGCGCAGCGCGACTGGCATCCGCCGACGACTCCGTCACTGGTGGGATGCGCTGAGGGTGTCTCGTCACAGCAGTGTCAACCCCGCCTCCCCAAGACACAGCGAGAACCGGACCGCGTCGGGGCGAGGTAGTCGGGGTGAGCGTGCGCGATACGACAGGTCGACCGTGTCGTCGCATGCGTCTATTCCCACGCGTTGCCCCCGCTGCTCGCCGAGACGCCCGCCGTTCGGCCACCGATCGGCATAATTCTTAATAGATATTAATGACGTTTGGATCACATGACGAAGCGATCCGTTTCCGTCCCGCCGGAGGTCCGGGCGCGGATCGACCGGTACATCGACTCCGTGGACGACCGACTCGCGGGATCGGAGCCGACGGCCGACGTGGTACAGGAGGTCCTCGCCGAGCTGCACGGCGACGGCGACGTGTACGACCGGTGGCAGGCGGGCGAGTCGATCCGGTCGTTCCAGCGGCTGCGTCTCGACCGCTACGACCCGAGAAACGTGCTGGTGAAGGGCGACGAGTGGGCCGAGAAGGACGAGCGGGCGTTCCGCGAGGCGAAGTCGATCAAGTGGCTGTGGGCGGGGTTCGACGCCTCGCCCGCGGCGAACGACCTTGCGTTCGCGCTGCCGTTCCGGGAGATGCTGGCGAATCACCTCTTCGCCGAGGCGGGCGAGGACCTCTTCTTGGAGCGGGGGATCACCTTCCCATGCGGGCACAACATCGAGATGGGCGATCGCACGGTCGTCCACCAGAACGTCCTGTTGGACGACAGGGGCGCGCTCTCGATCGGCGACCGCGTCTCGATCGCCGACGGCGCGACGATCCACAGCCACGGCCACGACGTCGTCGATCAGACTGACGTCTCCATCTATCTGACCGAGATCGACGACGACGTCCGGATCGCCTCCGAGGCGATGGTGGCGGCCGGCTGTCGCGTCGGCGAGAACGCCATGGTCGGCGCGAAGGGGATCGTCCGCGGCGACGTGCCCGCGCACCACGTTGCCGTCGGGACGCCGGCGAAGAGCGTGCGGGTCAAGCCGGGGTGGGAGTCGGTGGCCGCCGACCCCGGCCCGCTCACGGACCGGCGCGACCAGCGACGGATCGACTACGACATCGCCGAGGAGATAGACGTCGTCGACGAGTTCCAGCGGAACCTCTCACCGCCCGACAGCGGCGACACCGCGGGCGACTGACGGCGGGCCTTATCAGCCGGTGTGGGGCGTGTCCGCGGCCGCTCCGTATCCGCCGTGGCGCGTGGCCGCGGTGTCGTCCGCCGCCGAGGGAGCCGACTCGCCGGCCAGCGGGATCGAGACGCGATTGTCGGTCCGCTCGACTGCGATCCCGAACGCCGCGGAGCGCTCGGCGACGGTCTCGCGCACCCACGCGGCGACCTCGGGGCCAGCGAGCGTCGCCGCCTCGTCGGCGATCGCGGTCGGCTCGACGCGCAGCTCGGCGAGGGTGCCGTCGCGGACGACCAGCTCGAACAGCGCGCTGCGCTTGTTGTGGACGCCCTCGCGGTCGGCGTAGTCGACGTAATCGTCCACGAAGTCGCCCGCGTCGTAGATGATCGGGCGGCCCCGATACACCTCGACGCCCTGCAGGACGTGCGCGCTGTGGCCGTGGACGACGTCGACGCCCCGGTCGACGAGCCATCGCCCGAACCGCTCGTGGACCCGCCGCGGCTCGGTCTCCCAGTTCGCGCCCCAGTGGAGCGAGGCGACGACGAGGTCGGGATCGTGTGCCCGGGCGCGTTCGAGGATCCCCTCGACGAGCGACCGGGTCGCGGGGAGCCGCGGATCGAGTGTCGCGAAGGCGGTCCCCGGCTCGTTCGCCGCCGCGGCAAAGGCCGCGGCCTGGTCGGTGAGGCCGAACGCCGCGACGGTGAGCTCGCCCGCCTCGAAGACCGCGGGGGCGAGCGCCGCGTCGCGGTCGGTCCCGGCGCCGGCGTGCGCGATGGCGGCGTCGCGCAAGTGCGTCCGCGTGTCGCGGAGCGCGGGCCCTCGAAAGTCGAGGACGTGGTTGTTCGCGAGCGAGACGAACGACGCGCCGGCGGCCTCCAGCGCCGGTATCGCGAAGGACGGGTCCGACCGGAAGTAGTACACCTTGTCGGGCCATCGCGTGCCGCGGTCGGAGACGCAACACTCGAGGTTGGCGACGAGCCCGTCGAGCGCCTCGAGCTGCGGCAGCGTCGAGCCCCAGACGCCCGCGGGGTCGTCGTCGACCCAGCGCTCGGTGACACTGCGGCCGAGCATGCAGTCGCCGACGAATCCGATCCGCGCGTCGACGTCGGCGGCGTTCGGGCCGTCGTGGTTCGCCCCGTCACCGGCACGCCGACCGGACGGCAGCGCGGCGCAGCCGGCGACGCCGGCGAGTCCGGCGACGCCCGACGCCAGCAGGCTTCGACGCGTTCGCATCGCGTGTGGGTTCGCTGAGAGAGAAGTTGAACCCACCGCTCGGACTGTCGTTTGATGTAGTGGTGGGTTGGTCGCTAGAGTATATGTGTTATGAGGTCATAGAACATAATAGAATTCCAGAATATCACCGCACACATCGCCCGCTTCCTCCAAGAGGTCGCTCAGCTCTCCACGATCGAGGATACAAACTATGACTGAACCCACCGACGACGGCTGGCCCGAGAAGTACCGTGATCCCCGTGATCGCCCCCATCCCAGCGTGCTTCGCGTCACTGTGGAGTCGTTCGAGGAGATGCGTGAGGAGACCCGCAATACCATCGAAACGGTCAGTGAGGGTGACGAGCAGCCTGCGGTCGTCTCGTTCGCGACGGTCGGTGAGCTGCGGACGATCCTCACCGACCGCCGGATCGAACTGCTGCGGGCGCTCCTCGCAATCGGTGGCGCGGCTGAGAGTATCTCAGCGCTCGCAGACGATCTCGGCCGGGACTATCGAGCGGTTCACGACGACGTGTCGCTGCTCGCCGACCACGGCTTGCTGTTCATCGTTGCGGAGGGCGGGTCGAAACGACCGTACCTCCCGTACGAACGCATCCATCTTGACGTCGAACTCGTTGGCGGCACACCCGGCGAAGAGCACGCCCCAACGCGGTAAATCAGCGCTGTCCTTTTTTAATGAGTAATCTAACGTATTGGTATAGAATAGTATGAGTAACACAGAGTCTGAAAAAGTGGTCTCTGTGTCATCGCGGGGACAAGCGACCATCCCGAAAGAGTTCCGTGAGGAGTTGGGTATCGACACGCCCGGCCGTGTAAAGTTCGTTCGGACCGAGGAGGGCGACATCGTTGTGCGTCCGATCCACTCGGTGACAGACTTGCGTGGGATTCTGAAAGACAAAACTGACGACCAGGGGCGCACGGCAACCGAGCGCCTTCAGAAGGAACGCGCAGCGGAATTACTGGACAACTCAAGCTCCTTCTGACCCCGCAGTTAGTACTCGATGGCCGCGGAGTACCGGTCCAACACGAGCACGAACGCCGCGCCGGCGACTGCCGCGAGCGCGAACCGCGGCGCCGCGGCGCGCCACGTCTCGCTGCTCTCGGCCAGGCGGAGCGACACCTCGACGAGGGGCGCCCGGAGCGCGCCCACGACCAGGCTGACGAGAAAGGCGAGCGTCGCGGCCCGGGCCCGCGCGAGCGCGTAGCGGATGGCGTGTGCGACCGTGAACAGCCCGACGACGCCGCCGGCGAGGAACGCCACCACGGGCGGGACGGTCGCGAGGAGCGCGTCGCTTCCGTTGCCGGTGAGGAACGCGACGAGCCCATCAACGGCCCGGCTCACGGTGCCCGACATGTACTCGTACTGACCGAGCACGACCAGCAGAAGCGACCCGGAGATCCCCGGAAGCACCATCGCACTGACCGCGACCGCGCCGGCGACGAAGACGACCGGCAGCGAGCTGCCGAGCGCGGTCGACGCGTACCCCGACGCGAGGAAGGCGAGCAGAAAGCCCGCGATCGCCGCCGCCTTGCGACGGGGCGTGTCGAGCGCGACGCCGCCGAGCAACACGCCCGCCGACGCCGCGATCAACCCGAAGAAGAAGCCGTACGTCGCGACCGGCCGGGTCGAAAGCAGATAGTTGACGCCGCTCAAGACGGCGACGACCGCCGTGCCGATCCCCGCGCCGAGCACGAGGAGGAAGGCGCCGTCGATCTCGTGGAACGCGGCGCGCGCGTCCGGGATGTTGGCGGGTCGGACGCCCGTGAGGATCCGTTGGATCCGTCCGGGATCGATCGCGGTGACGGCCGCGATCAGCCGCTCGTAGATGCCGACGATGAGCGCGATGGTGCCGCCGGAGACGCCGGGGACCGCGTCCGCGCTCCCCATCGCGATCCCCTTCAGATAGAGGGTCGCCCACTCCCGGAGGCCGGCCATCGCTGGTTACGCGCTCGTCCCGTCCCGGGGCGTCGCGACGGTCGCCGTCGCGTCCGCGACAACCGGGCTCGCGGGCGTGATCGCCGCGCTCTCGTTGCCTGAGCCGTCGCCATTAGAGCCGCTCCCGTCGACCGGACAGTCGGGGTCGCCGCTCGGGCAGTCGATGATTTCCTCTTCAAGCTCGACCGTCGCCGCCGCGTCGTCTTCGCCGACGACCTGGCCCTCGGTCACTTCGACCTGCCCGACGCGCTGGGTGGTGTACAGATCGTCGCCGGTCACCTGTTCGGTGCTGACGGTGTACGGCCCGGTCGCGCGGACGCTGGTGTTGGTGTAGCCGTTCTCGGGCCCGAACTCGTCGTACCCCGTCGTGGAGTACGGCACCGTGAGTTCGAAGTTGCCGTTGGAGTCGGCCTCCGCGTACTGCGTGTACTCGAACGTCTGCCCGGAGGGCTTCTGCATCTCGACGGTCGCTTCAACTTCTTGGCCGGGCTGGGCGCCCGACCCCTCGATTGTCGCGCCGGGCACCCGTTCGAACGTCTTCACGTAGTCGTCTTGGAAGGCCGCGAGGAAGGATTCGCCGAGGATGTCCTCGACGCTCGTTCCCTCGGAGACGAGCTGTTGGAGCACGCGGACCTGCAGCGCGGAGGGCGACTGGCCCCGCGCCTGCGAGGCGTGGACGAGCCGGTGGTGTTCGAGGGCTGTGACGCGCTCGGAGGGGAGCGTCCCGACGCCGCCGACCTGGGCGCTGCCGTCCTCCGCGACGTACTCGCGGGCCGCGGTCATGTTGTCGAACTGTTTGATCGTGGCTGTCGGGTCGGCCGGGAGCGTGTTCACCTCGACCTGCTCGCCGCTCTGCGTCTGGGCAGTCCGGGTCTCCCAGTCGACGACGACCGGTTCGGGCTCAACCGCGCTGCCGTAATGCTCGTACAGGCGGATCATCTGGCTCTCGTGGTAGCGCTGGGTGTTCACCTGCATCACCGTCTGGAACCCGCCCTGCTCGGTCTGCTGGTAGAGGACGCGGTTGAAATCGGAGCGCGTCTCGTTGCCCGAGTAGAAGGTGACAGGCGCGCCGAACTTGGAGTTCGGCGAGGCCATCTGCCAGTCGACCATCACGTAGCGGGTGTGTTCGCCCTCGGTGCTCTGGCTCGCGAGAACCTCGCGGGCCTGCTCCTCGCTCGGCGCGAGGAGGTAGTCGGCCGCTTCACCTGCATTTTGTTGGAACGGGTTCGCGTTCGGGATGCGCTCCGCGCGGGTGGTGATCCAGTGGCCGTAGTCCCACCACGACTGCACGCCGTACGCGCCCTCCGGGTACTCAAAGTCGCCGTCGTCGGGGCGCTCGTAGGTGCCGTACAGCTCCATCGGGTTGTCCGCGCCCTCGAGTTCGCCGGGCGTGGGCGTCTCGTCGTTCATCCACTGGAGGCTGCCGTCCCACTGGGTGACGCCGCCGGGGCCGGTGTTCGCGCCGGCGGCCCAGACGGGGGTCGCCATCGCGACGAGCGGGACGATGAGGACGACGACGAGGGCGATCGCCGTCATCGCCTGCCACCCCTCGACGTCGCGGAGGTCGTCGAGCGAGCGGAGGCTGATCGCGTCGAGCGCGACCTGGAGGAAGTACGCCGCGCCGACCGCGACGATCACCGCGAGGTAGTAGTTGAAACGGGTCTGCGTGAACGCGGCGCTTCCGATGAACGCGGCCCAAACGACGAAGTACAGCTCCTCGGTATCGTACTCGACGAGGAACGTCGCGCCGACGAGGAAGGCGGCGGCGATGACGAGCCCGACCACCTGCCAGCTCACGCCGACGACGCCGCCGACCGCGTCGTACAGTTGCGGGACCGCGTAGACGGAGCCGACGACCGCGAGCGCGGCCGGAATGTAGAGGGTGTGGGTGCTGTCGTCGGAGCGGTAGAGGGGGCGCGCGAGGACGTAGAGGATCGCGGCGAGCGCGAGGAAGAACGCGAAGCCGTACTGCGAGAGGACGAAGTCGGAGAAGGCGGCGTTCTGGAGCGGGGGTTGGCCCTCGCCGATCGTCTGGAACGTCGCACGGGCGCTGAACCCGACAAAGTTCAGAAGGTTACTGGTGAGCGTCGACCACAGCGAGGGAAGCGCCAGCCAGACGACGCCGGCGGACGCGAGGATGAGGCCGCCGACGGCCGGCGGGTACGTATTCACCTCGAGTTCGCGCGACTCCCACTGACGGGCGAGCCACGCAAGGAAGACGGCGCCGAGGGCGACTCCGAGCGGGAGCACGACCTGCGTGAGCGAGTAGCTGGTAACGCCGAAGGAGAAATTGTCGAGTGGAATCACCTGCATCAGCCCGGCGACGCCCATCGACACCGCGCCCGCGAACGCGATCGGTTCGGGACTCGTGTTGTGGTATACATCGCTCGTGATCTTGATCGCGAGGAAGACGCCCGTGAACCCGACCATGAGAACGCCGGGCTGCCACGTCCACATGTACAGACCGAGTGCGACGCCCGCGGCAGCCGCGTACGCGGCCGGACGTTTGAGCGCGTCCCAGTCTTGATCGACGACGAGCTCCCAGACGGGCGCTTCGCGTTCGGCGACCGCGAAGGCGACGAGGAACGCGAGCACGGCAAGACTCTGGAAGAGGACTTCGGCCGCGCTGTGGTCCGGGAAGCCGACGAGACTGTAACTGAAGAAGGTGCCCGGGAAGAGAGCCAGGACGACCACGGCGGCGACCGCAGCGAAGCGGTCGACAAACCGGCGCGCGATGAAGTACGTCGGGATCGCAACGAGAGAGCCGGCGATTGGGGCCATGATGAGCATGACCTCTTCGGTGCTGCCCATAATCGGGCGGGCGATCCAAACGCTGACTGCCATGATGTGATCCCATAGCGTTCCGAACTGGCCGGCCGACCGGCCGACCGGGAAGCCGGTCCAGACGTCGAAGGGGAGGGTGTTCGGCCAGTTCTCGAGGAGGTAGCTCGTCTCGCGGAAGTGGTACCACGCGTCGTTACCGCGGAAGTACACTTCGCCGTTCTGAATGAAATTCCCGTACGATCGGAGGCGGGTCCACAGCATGAAGGCCACGGCCACGAGGAGGAGCGGGACGTGGTACCACCGTTGGAGGACATCGAGGGGCGATCCCCCGTCATCCCCGACGGCGTCGGTTTGCTCTCTCATTACACGAAGTCACTTCCAAAACCTCCATAAGGCTTGTTATATACCGCCCGGCGGCGGGTTCAGAATCCTTATTGATCCGGGCGGGAAATTTGGCGCTAATGAAGGTCTCCGTCGTCGTCTGCACGTACACGATGGACCGCTACGACGTGTTCACGGAGGCCGTTGAGAGCGCGCTCGCACAGACGTACGATCCAATCGAGGTCGTGCTTGTGATCGACGGCAATCCCAAGGTGTACGAGCGAGCGGTTGAGGACTTCGGCGAACGTGAGAACGTCGTTATTTCCGACAACGAGGAGAATGAAGGCATCTCCTACAGTCGGACGCGCGGCGCGGAGCTGGCGTCGGGGGAGATCGTCGCGTTCATCGACGACGACGGCGTGGCCGAGGAAGACTGGATCGCGAACCTCGTCGAGGTGTACGAGGAGATGGACGCGATTGCGGTCGGCGGTGACGTGCGCCCGAACTGGCAGGGCGAGCGACCGGACTTTTTCCCGGAGGAGTTTTATTGGCTCGTCGGCTGCGTCGAGCCGGGCTTTGCCGAGGACGGCGAAGAGGTCCGGAACACGTACGGGTCGAACATTTCGTATCGGCGCGAGGCGTTCCTGCAGGTCGGCGGCTACGATCCGAACACGGGTCGGAAGGGGGACAAACATCTGCAGGCACACGAGGCGCCCGTGGGTATTCGACTCATGGAGGAGTTCGGTAAGGGGATGGTGTACACCGAGGACGCCGTCGTGCACCACACCCTGTTCGAGTATCGCGGGGAGTTCCGGTGGTTGGTGTTCAGGTCGTTTTGGCAGGGGTACTCCAAGCGCGTGATGGATCTACTGTACCCGGACGCGCCCGACGCCAAGGGTGACTACCTGAAGTGGTTGCTAACGGAACGGATTCCGCGCCGGTTAGAGGGGTTGGTTCGGTCGCCGTCGACGGCCGCGGTGACACAGCTCGGGGCGATAGGGGCATTTACTGCGGCCGTCGGGTTAGGGTATTTGTACGCGATGGCGACGCCGGGGCTGGTGGGGAAAGCGAATCAGTAGCTAACTCTCGAGACGTTATGTAGTATCTTCGATCAACGGTACCCGAGATCACGGAGGTGTTCTGCAACGTCGGTTTCGACAGAGTCGGATTCAATTTCGATATCGGGCTCTCGGGTGTGCTTGTCTTTTGCGGTGGTCTCTACCCACGGGACCTTTCGAACTACCGGATGAGGGAATCCCTCGGGGTGTCCGTATGCTTTCCACTCGCCGAAGGCTTCGCCATGATCAGACGTGATGACGACCTTTTCGGCGTCGATATTCTCTAAGAGCTCCTCGACATCGTCAAGCACCCACCGGAGCGTCTCCTTGTACGCGTGGTAGACTTCGTCACGAGAATCGTGGCCTTCTTCAAGAAGCTCGTAGCCACGGTTCTCGATGTTAGTCGCCTCTCGTCCTTCGCGATACGCAGCACCGATGTAGGGAAGGTGTGGTTGCGTGTAGTGGGTGATGATGCGATTGGCGTCACCGTTTCGTCCTTCCTCGATAGTGTAGTCCGTCATCGGTTCAGGAAGCACGGAACCGTAGGTATCGTCGTGGTTCGTCTCCCAAACCTCAATATGAGAGTGAAGAGTGTTCTCATCGACAGTAGACCAAGAAGAGATATCTAACGGGATGGTGTTGTTGGCTGGTGGTCGATTTCCACGTTTCAGTATCCCTGCACTAAACCCATTACCTGAGATATATGTTGTACCCTCAATCTCCGCTCGGTATGAATCCGTCAGTGTATTTGCCATCCACTCGGCGGACTGACTGCCGACTGACCAGGTGCTATCGACATTCTCAATAAAACCGTACTCACCGGCGACTTCTCGTAGAGTGTCTACGCGGCACGCATCGAGGATGACGAGCAGATCCCAGTCAGTCTCGTAGACATGCCGTCCGAATGGCCATCGGGAGGTAACGGCGTACCAAAGCGTGAGGTAGAGCGTGAACACGAAGTATAATGGGGCTCGTTTCGGATGCTCGCGGATGTGCTCACGGATCTCCGTGAACCACTCGCGGAAATTCGTCTCCATCACACGCTGGTAGTGAACAGCCTATCAAGAAGACCGTGGTATCTGTGTCGTTGTTTCGATTCAGAGATAGCCGAGTTCTTCCAGCTGAGACTCTACTGCACTGTTGACATCTGTTGTCTCGTTATTGGTGCTCACATCTTTGATATCTGTCGTGAATGGTACCTTGGCGTTTGCTGGGACGCGTTCAAAATCACCCTTGTGTTTGAGTACGTATTCGCCGTTCGTACGTTCGTAGTGGCGTGCTTCACCGTGTGAATTCCATACGTACTTGTCACAACCGGAGTTTATATAGGCGCACCGCGACACCCGGTTCCAGTAGTCGAAATCCTGATGATCAGTTGGAGGATGTGCCACGCCGAGGCCAGCGACTTCTACGGCGATCGGAGACTCCCTCTCGAATTCGGTCCCGGTGGCGATCGCAGTGACTAGCTTTCCAAGGTCAAGGTGTGAGATTGGGGCAGATTCATCCAGTGATAGGTCAGCATTAACAACTTCAAGCGGAACGTGTACCAGCGCCTCCGACATATCCGGTGTGACGTGACCGAAGCGCCGCTCGTCGGTTGTCTCGCCGAGTTGTTCACCGTGATCCGCCGTGATAACGACAGCTGTATCATCAGCCAAGCGTTCACAAAATTGGGCGACCTGTCGAGCGGTGTACTCAACGGCAGCAGCGTAGAGGTCGCGGTAGGCTGCGATGTCTAATTCATGTTCGTCGAACGTCTTGTCCATGTTCATCGACAAGGCACTGATGTCCGGGCTGCTATTGCGGTGATCGTCCGCTATTAGCGACTGATCATATCCATGAACATTCGTTAACGGACCGTGCGCGTCCATAATATTCACGAACACGAAGGTCGGTTGTTCGGACTCGTTCAGTACGTGGCGTGTCCGAGACAGAATTCGCTTGCATCCATCATCGAATGGCTTCGGAAGGGGAAGTTTCTGGAACAGTTTCTCAGTCTGGGATGCGATGCCATTACCGAGGCTCTTCAGAGGGTGGCTGTGCTGTACACACGATGCTAGGAATTCTAGGTAGCGCGTCCAGCCATCTGTTGAGGATTCGTGCCAAAACTTCGATGGCGACAATCCCTCAGCCCAAGGCATCGAGGATTCCACGTGATAGAATTCATCGAAAAGTTCATCAAATCCGAATATCGGACTTGCGTACGGGTTCGCACTTACGCCGACACACTGGAAGCCGTCCAGATTAGAAAGGAACGTATCCTCGGGGCCTAGTTTACCAAATGCTGGAGTGGCAGAATGGAATCCGTGCTGATGTGGTAGTATCTCTGTGAACATGCTCGCGTGGCTCGGGACGCTCCATGTACTTGCAGTACGACACTCCTCAAAAGAATGGTCTACAAGAGCATCAAGATCATCGGCATGTTGGTTGAAGTAGTCGTATCGGACCGTATCAAGACAGAGGAGCACGATATTTCGGGTCATAGGGCATTTACTACAGAAAACGATAAAGAAACCCTGGTATATTATTAGATCGAAGATATTGACGCCCGTACTCCAGATCTTGTTTCTGTTATTAAACCCACATGCGAGCGCACAAAAAACGTTCTCCCAAAATCGCGTAGTTGAGCTGTCGGGGAATTTTGATAACTGATATTAATGAAACTTATTTTGTTTTTGCAAAGAGTGATAATGTTCCATATCCCGCATCGAGAACTGCTCTGCCGGATGGCCGCCAACAATTGCACCCTTCGAAATGTCGTCAACAACGGTCGATCCTGCTTGAATAATGGCCCCTTCCCCGATTTTGACGCCGGGAAGAATCGTTGTCCCAACACCTATCCACACATTATCTCCGATCTCAACTGGTTTTCGAATGTACGTAGAGTCATAAGGGATCGCATCCCCACTGCGATAGTTATGGTTGCGGGTCAATATACGGACATCCGGGCCAGAGTGAAAATTGTCACCGATGGTGAGTTTTCCGTCTCCACGAACATGCAGTCCATTGAAGTTGACATTGTTTCCCAACTTCGTTTTCGAATTAACCGAACTGGGACCATTCACTCTCAGGTTATCTCCCACTTCTTCGGCTGTTTCACGAACTAAATAAGTGTACTATTGTCTGTGTAGGATATCTTTCGCTCCATTAAGCATTTCCCAGAGGCGCTTGATGACTTGTTTGATCACAATTTTATTGGATGCTAGACGGTCAGTTAAATTCTCCGTATATACCATCCACTAATTCATATACGATCTGCTAAATTGTTTCTGGCCACTGGAGTATTGGTATCATATAAAATCATGGAATTGGACGGTGCCCGAGTTTTTAAGCGGTATACTCATTACTTCACTGTGAGCAACAGACACGAAAAATGCGAAATGACTGAACAGAAATGATCTCTTGAAATGTTCTGAGATGGAGTCCACGGAATCAGAAATTGCTTAATCAAGGATGTTGAATAGACACAAAATGACGGGGACTAAGCCGAATATCTTCTGGATTACGCTAGATAGTGTGCGGGCAGATCACACCTCTTTGCACGGATACGGTCGAGATACCACTCCCGAACTTTCTCGAATCGCAGCTAGTCCAAGCGGAGTTCAATTTCAGCAGGGGATTGCACACAGTACCCGCACTCCGGTTTCAGTTCCTTCTATGTTTACTGGTTTGGTTCCCTCCCGTCACCAAATGATCGGTCAGCGGTCCGGTAATGCGCTGCCGGCAGAGGTGGATACGGTTCCCGATCTCTTGTCAGAAATTGGCTATCATACCATCGGTGTCTCTGAAAATGGATATGCTGGAAAAGCTAAGGATATTGACATACGTTTCGACGAATTCGTTAAATCCTCTCCGACAGAACTAAGTGATTTTTTAACCTACGACTTAGGTACTAGCTTTCTAAAATACTGGTTCAATATCCGTGAGCATGGGCCAGGATTTACTGCTAGTATTAGTGCACACGGAAAGCAGAATTCGTTTTTTACCTCAGATATTGCAAAGCGTAAGATTAGGAAATATGCTAACTCCGGCGACCCGATTTTCTGTTATATTCACTACAACGATCCTCATCATCCCTATGTCCCGCCGTCATCATTCGTGAACGAATATATATCTGAGATTGATGCGACAGCTAAAGAAGCAGTTGAGTTCTCTCTCGAAATGCATGATAAAATGTATGAGTGGATGGCAGACGAGTTACCGCTAACAGAGACAGACTGGGGCAAGCTATACGCTATGTACGACGCTTGCATAAAGTATACCGACGCTTGTGTCGGGGCGTTGTTCGATTTTATCACGGAGAGGTTTGACAACGCAATCGTTGTTATCACCGCGGATCATGGGGATCTATTCGGTGAATACGGACTTCTCGGTCATCACATGGTCCTTCACGATGGTCTCATTCATGTTCCTCTAATCACACACGGACTGAAGGAAGTTACTCATCACGCGGATCGACCAACGCAGCATATAGACATCATGAAGACGCTACTCTCTCTTGTCGGTGCCGATACTAGTCAATTTCAAGGATATGACATCCGAACCCAGACAAGGGAAGTCGCCATTAGCCAAGACTATCGCGGGTCGGTTGACAATCCGGACTCTGAGAACTACGAACGGATCAAAAAACACAATCCCAACGTCGATCTCTCCCATCTGCCAGCCTCAATGGTGACAGCTGCAAGAACCCGGGATTTCAAACTGATCCATACGGAGGAGAACACGATACTCTTTCAACTTCCGGATGAGTTAACTGACGTTAAAAATGAATTCCCAAACGTCCATTCTGAACTGTGTTCGTTCGTTAACGAATGGTTGGAGAACGAGGGGGAACCGATTGAGAGTTCGCCAACAGATCCTGAATTGGCCGGTGCGACAAAAAAGCATCTTGAAGAGATGGGCTACCTATGAATCCCAGACCTAAGGACCAATATATGGACACAAAACAAACAGATCTAGATCAAGTAGCAGTTGCTCACTGGGGAGAACACGTCAACGGCGGTGGTGACCGCGTTGCCTGGGAACTCTCACGAGTGTTCCAAGGTGGGCCGCTGTTCGTGGGATGGCAGGACAAGAGTATTGAACCTCATGATATCGAGACGCAGCAACTCATTAACGGTCGACTGAGTAGGTGGGCATTAGAGCGGGGTGGCATCGCGAGGATGGTAGCACACATGCTTGGGTGGCAGGTGGCCGACCCTCTTCGGGATTACGATGTGCTCGTAACAAGCGGGAACGAGCCGCTGTTCTACGTACCACCGACCGAACAGGTCTGGGTGGCGTACATCCATCACACGAATCGTCGTCAATCTGACCAGATTCAAGAGGTTGAGAACGGTAAATTCGGACCCCTAATGCTGCTGTTCTACTACGCGATCCGTGTCGCGTTCGACCACAACACGCACAAACCAGATGTCTTCCTCGCCAACTCTGAACAAGTGAAACGACGGATGATCCGCTACTGGGGGGTTTCCGAAGAAAAAATAGACGTAGTATATCCGCCAGTGAGCACTAACGCCTACTCGCCTCATGATGCCGAGACTGGCGACTACTACCTCACGCTGTCGCGGCTTGATTGGCACAAAAGTGTCGATGACATCCTGCGTGCGTTCGACAATCTTGACGAGAAACTCGTGGTCGCTGGAGATGGTCCCGAACGTGACGACCTCGAGCGAATTGCGAGCGAAAATGTCGAATTCGCCGGCTACGTTAGCGAGGAAAAAAAGAAGCAACTGCTCGCCGGCGCAAAAGCGTTCATTTTCAACGGACAAGACGAGGATTTCGGTATCTCTCCTGTGGAGGCCTTGGCCGCTGGAACGCCACTGCTGGGTGTCGAAGAGGGAATGACACAGTACCAAGTCATCGAGGGGAAAACGGGGTACACATTTGAACGAGAAGAGTCGGGACGCACGATTCGGAGAGTGGTTCAACAGTTTGAGGATAACGGTGTCGACTGGGATACCCAAAAGATCGCTTCTTTTGCGGACCGCTTCTCTGTCCAAGCGTTTCACGATCGTATGCACGAGGCAGTCGCTCACGCAGTCGAGAACGCGGACCTGACTCCGGAGTGGTACTCCGAAGTCGAAAACATATCATCTAATCCGGAGCAAGGCTTCACAGAAAATTAAGTGCGCTTTGTGTGCTCACCGAATGAACTGCTTAACGAACGTCAGCAGCGGGCCATTTCTGTTAACGCCGAACAGCGCGATGATGAACATCGCGTAGGAGATCGGCCGGACCGGATACCGAACAATAGCGAGTCCGAGGTGCTTCAGCGCCTTCCGGCGGTTCCCGTTGGATTCGTAGTCTCGACCGATGACGTGGTGGTGATACGAATAGATGCGGCTTCGGGTACCGAAATCAAGGTCTGCTGCGCGTTCTTTGACCTTCTCGAAGACCGCGAGGTCGCCCTCAATTCGGCTGTCGAAGTCCTTCGAGATGCTGTTCGGTTGTTCGCGCTTGTCAACGAGAACCTCGTCCACGTAATCGACCTCGTAGTGTTCTGTGATGCGGAGCCAGAGATCATAATCTTGGCGGCTTGGCATGTCGGTGTCAAATCCACCGACTTCCTCTAGTACGTCTCGTCGAACCATCACCGTCGAGGTGGGATGGACGCGATCGCGCTCCAGCTCGTCGACGTAGATGTCTCCCCTCGCTTCAGGATATCGTTCCCACTCGGTACCATCGAGTTCGTACTGGACGAATCCAGTGTAAACGAGGCCAATCTCGTCGTATCTCTCTTCGAAGACGCGGTGCTGCTTCTCGAGTTTGGTCTCTTTCCACGTATCGTCTGCGTCCAAGAATGCTAAGAAAGTGCCACGAGCAGCCTCAACACCGGTGTTTCTAGCTGCACCTGCACCCAAATTCTTTTCATGAGAAACAAGTCGAGCATTGGGGAACTCACTCACTACTGCGTCTATGTCTGCACTGGAATTGTCGTCCACTACGACAACTTCGAACTGATCGTAGGTCTGTTGGAAAACGCTTTCAAGGGCATCACTGAGCAACTCTGGTTGCTCGTAAACGGGAATAATGATGGTTGTATCCACAGTATCTACGGTATTCTTTGTTGTCATAATACAGTTCATGTCATTCTCAGTGTGATATTTTCGGACATCGTGTATTCCGTTCGTAGTTCTCCTGTCATTTTCTGTCTATGACTGGTTACGGACTAACGCTAGTGCACGTTCGAAGTTTTTGATTGGGGTATCGCAGAAAAATAACTGAGGGTCGATCTTTGTCTCCTCTACCGACGACAGCGCTGTTTGTAGCTGGTCTACATCTGAAACTACTGGAATATCGTATTCAGCCACTAATTGCTCCATATGACTAATTCCGTTTGTATCCACCAGTACCGTAGGTGTTCTAAATCGGAGACCTTCATAGACAGCAGTTGAGTATACACCAACTTGAGTAGACGCTCGACTCAATAACTCATACAGTGCTACTTCATCAGCGACCACGTTAACGTCAGATTCCAAGAGCCAAGGGTAATTTGTACGCCACCGATTGTACTCTCCTGGATGAAGCTTATACGTTATAGCTACGTCCTGTCGCCATTCCTCGGCCAGCTCGGTAGCTAATTTACTCAGCTGTTCACCAATTGTTCCTTGCGAAATGAACACTATCTCTTCCCTATTCTCAGCATTCCGATACTGCTGATATTCCCGTTCCAAGTACTGATAGCCGACAGGGAACACGTCCTCCTCGTCCACTGGCAGCTCAACACCGTCGGTCCATACCGGCCCGAAAGTGAACAGAAAATCCGGTGCACACTGCTTCTCCCGGTTACCGGGAAAACTATAACCAAGATGGTATTTATCTATAGTCCCATGCTGTAGTTCTACGACGGGGATATCGGCCTCAGAACAGGCTTCGATGAAGGTCTCACGTCCGTATCCAACAACGACGAAGGCGATCTCGGGGGAGACGCGTTCTAGCAAACAACGATATAGAGGTAAATATACGCGCCGATCAGTCAACTCCTCGTACGCGAGTTGGCCGATATCAACATCGACACCGAATCGTTGTTTGAGTTCTGTTTTAATTTCTGCCACCCGCGATGATGTCAGTCGTTCACCCCTCCGTGTGAGTTTTCGATAAATAGTACTGGTGAAGGTGATTACGTCCAAGTAGTCTACGTTATTGGTCTTCGGCGGTCGATGGTGAGTTAGGTTGTGGTCCGACTCGAGGTACTGGTGATCGAGCGGGAGTTTTTCGAAAAGAGGATCGACGTACAGATCCCACCAGTAACCGTCGTTGAGTTGCTTTCGCCGCTGATGGCCCCAAATCAGCAGGTCGTGCTCGTCGCCGAACAGGGGGTTGCGGAACGCAATATTCCGAGCCCACAGATATCCCCCTCGAAGAAAGTCGGTCGTGTCCTTCTCGATCGAGTCCTGAGGCTGGCCGAAGACTCCGCTTGCTTGAAGAACTGAACGGTACACCGAGAATCGAAGACGTTCCCAGAGCGGAATATCGTTCTCTCGCCACTCGAACAACGAGAGGTCGGACTCGAGCTCCAAGAACGCCTGATACACGTCTCGTAATTCATCGCCGTGAAATGAGATTTCGTTACCAGTCATGTTATCACGACTTTTCGGTGAGTCCGAGAATCTATTGGTTTTTATTTTATATTATTTGGGACTGTATATTTGGTCAGCTCCGTCCAATTGAGCCTTGTCTTAGCGGCGACAGAGTTTCAAGTATTTGGATTGAACGATACCAGTTGGTACTGAAAGAGGGTGTCATAGAACGGTTACCACACCAAAGAGCAGGGTGAACGCTGAGGTGGATGAGTTCAGCGACCCTGCAAGATGAGCCTTCGGTAGAGTCGTTCTTCAATGTCGCGGAGACCGAGACACTAGCGTTGTTTGAGCATCTTTCCTTCGAGTTTCTCGAAGAGTTCGACGTGTTCGCCCCGGCGTAGACGGGGCGAACACGAGAACATGAACCACCAGAGCTGATGCGTGGCTTCCTTTATTGCTACTACCACGACATCTACGGGATCCGTCCCGTTGAACGAGAGCTCCGGAACACGGTCGTCTGGCTGAGCTGTGGCTTCGATCGACCGCCGTCAAGAGATGCGGTTGATCGCTTTCTCACCGATCTTGAACACGTCGTAGATGAGGTCTTTGACCGACTCGTCGAGCAGGCCGCTCGGCGCGGCCTGCTCGACTTGACCTACTGTATCGATTCAACTGACGTGAGGGCGATGCCTGCCGATCAAGACGCCTCGAAGTGCTACGATCCAACCGACGACGAGTACTACTACGGCTGTACGATCGTCTCGACCGGGCAAAAGATCCCGATTGCGGCGGAGTTCACAGAGAGTAAGCAAGCGCCAGAGGAGACGGCGATGCGCGTCACGCGTGACGCGCTCGCCGTCGCCACACCGATCTGGATGCTTGGAGACAGCGCCTACGACACGCTCAACTGGCACGACCACCTGCTGGCCGCAGGGGTCGTGCCAGTCGCTCCGTACAACGCCCGAAACACCGACGACCCGAAAGATATCGAGTACAGGGTCGAAGACCGCATTGACGAACACAGCGAAGACGTTCAATTGAAACAATCCACCTTGGATGAGACGTACAACCGCCGTACCGGAGTCGAACGAACCAACGAATCAGTGAAGGACTGCGGCCTCGGGCGAACGCACGCCCGAGGCCGCGTCCATGCACGAGCGCAGGTATTCCTGGCACTCTGTCTGCGTCTTGTCGTCGCAATCACCAACTACGAACGCGGAGACAATCCGGGAAGCACGATCATCACCGTGTGAGAACTCTTCTATGACACCCTCACTGAAAGTTAGTCGCAAACTCAACTTCTGAATACTTCCAGACAAATAGAAAGAGCCGATCTCCCGAATAGACCAAATTACACCTATCTGGAAGGGATATCGTTAATTATCCATAGTACATGCAGGAGGATATGCGTTCGCTAGCGGCAGCATTTATTGACGAGGTTCGCTCTGGGGGTGTTCGCGGCGCAGCAGCTGCCACACATGATTATCTATCGTACCGTCTCTCCCCCATTATCCAGCCGCTTTCTGACACCCTCTATAATTACGTCGCGATCCGGAATGCGCCAGTCGAGCACTATGGCGTTCGACTGCCGACCGACGCAGCAGTCTTCTCGAAGAACGTAAGAGCGCGCTTCGCACGGGGTGACTACGAAGCCGAGGAGGCTGAGGCGCTCCAACAATACTACGATGGTACACATGATTTAATCGACTTGGGCGCCTCAACAGGATTCTTGAGTGCGTTTGCGGACAACCTTGCGGACGCATCATCACAGGTTGTTGCCGTAGAAGCAAACCCTGACCTAATCCCAATTCTCAAGCAAACAAAACAGATGAACGGGGCATCTTACAAGATCGACAATCGTGCATATCAATCGAGTGGTGGCACTGCAACGTTCAATCGGCACAATCTCACTGTCGGTGGCAGTATACAGCGTGAAACTGATGATCAAGTGTCAGTTCCAGCTGTGTCACTCGCTGACCTCATCGATGATCATGGCTTACAGAACCCAGTCGTGATCTGTGATATAGAAGGCGGCGAAGTTGATCTGGTGATGAACGAACTGCATATACTCGAAAATGTCTGTCCGTTATTAATATTGGAAACACATTGGTTCGCCTCCGGTATTGAGGAAGCCGAAAAAGCGCTTACATCTTCACAGTTCAATTTGATTGCAGAATTTGATGGTACTCTTGTATATGAGAACTCAGGGATATATAATTAAATACTACTATTTTCAACCACCAGCGATACAAAAATATGAATTCGTCAATTGAAACCCTATTTACAGGTCTCAGACACCCTAATCGAGCAGTCAAATACATTCTTAGCGGAGCACGCCAAACGGTTCAAAACGCTTATTTCAGGTTGAAGTACGGCGATGGAATTGACGTAACCGACCGTGACTGGGATAATCTTATTTTGTTAGATGCGTGCCGGTACGACTATTTCAAAGAGGAGAACCATATTGAAGGGGACTTAGAGCCAGTGGTTTCTAAGGGATCACGAAGTTGGGAGTTTATGATGAAAAACTTTGAAGGAAATGACTTATCAGATACCGTTTATGTGACCGCAAATCCGTTTGCCGATCAACTTTCAGACGATATCTTCTACACCGTCGAACCAGTGTTTCACGATTGGTACGATGATGCCGGAACGGTTCGCCCTGAAAAAATCGTTGAGGCAGCACGTTCCGCTCAGGAATTATACCCCCAGAAGCGCCTCATCATTCATTTCATGCAGCCTCACGACCCCTATCTTGGTAACACAGGTGCCGAACTCCGAGACCGATTTAACCTTCATGGGTGGAACAAATATCACGGACACAATAATAAAGAGCATAGCCAGTCCGGTAATAGTGTGTGGGACAAAGTGAAAACAGGAGAAATCAGCCATGAAACGCTCCGAACGGCGTATAGAGAGAATCTTAACCTTGTGCTTGAGCACGCAGATACGCTCGTAACGGAGCTGGATGGACGAACCGTCATTACCGCTGATCATGGCGAACTCTTGGGAGACCAATGGATAGGCCCACAGTATGGGCATCCAGGTGGCGTCTACACTGAGGATTTATGTATCGTTCCGTGGCTCGTCATTGAGTCAGAGACTCGTCGTGTTGTTAAATCAGAGGATCCGATTGGGTTCGATCGCCTTGATGAAACGACGAGAAAGGATCGCCTCCGCGATTTAGGCTACATTACGTAGGTACTCATAATGCTTCATGCGAAAAATTTTCACTAATTAATCTGTGAATGTAATTCTTGATGTAATCATTCTAGCCCTTGACCAGATCTACCTCTTAGAAGCGAACTTTGCGAAGTCAACTAATTGCTCACA
The DNA here is from genome assembly GCF_003721435.2 of Halorubrum sp. CBA1229. Lineage (NCBI taxonomy): Archaea > Methanobacteriati > Methanobacteriota > Halobacteria > Halobacteriales > Haloferacaceae > Halorubrum > Halorubrum sp. CBA1229. The sequence continues at coordinate 228,741 of NZ_CP054585.1, forward strand.
AAAGCCAAAAGTCATAAAGAAAAGATTAGAATATAGCGTGTGACCGTTTCAATCATCCCCGCACGCGGCGGCAGTAAGGCTATTCCCAAAAAAAATATTGTCGATTTCCTCGGGAATCCCCTAATTGAGTACACCATCGAGCAATCGAAATCTTGCGAGAGGATCGATGAAACGTACGTATCGACGGACGACAATGAAATTGCAGAGGTTAGTCGGGAAGCAGGAGCAACGGTCATTGACCGCCCTGAAGAGATCGCTGGAGACTTCGCCTCCACTGAGGACGCATTGTTACATGCCCTCGGGGAAATGCGAGCAGATGGTGTTCACCCCACAACAGTCGTCCTGCTCCAGTGTACCTCACCACTGCGGCGCGAGAGCGACATCCCCGCGACCGTTGAGTTAGTCGAAGAAGATCGTTTCGACTCGGCACTCACTTGCTGTGAGGACCACAAGTTCTATTGGGAGCTATCCGACCAAGGTGTGGCAGAACCGATCAACTACGATCCGAAGAATCGGTCCATGCGTCAGAATTTATCGAAGCGATATCAGGAGAACGGATCGGTGTATGCCGTACAAACGGAATTGCTCGAGGAAGAGGAGTGTCGTTTAGGCGGAGACATCGGGATACACGAGATGCCGGAGACGCACAGTTTCGAGATCGATACCTACGAGGATTTAGAAATTGTGGAACAACTGGGTCGGTCAGTTGATTTCCATCACTGCGGACTACTAGACTAAAACACGTCCGACAGGCGCTCCGCTGCCTTCTTGAATCCCTCACCACGGCGCTCGTGACCTCGCCAGATCTCTGTGATGATCGGGCCATCGAAATCCTCAAACACTGGGGCGATACGCTCGAAGTCGATTTCCCCGTCTCCGATCTGGAGTCCTTCCCCGTCAACACCTGCAGCGTCGGCTACGTGTAGATAGTCGACGTACGGTCGAAGGGTCTTCGCGTGTTCTCTCAGATCCTCGCCACTGTAGTTACACCATAGTTTTGCGTGCGACGTGTCGTAACAGATCCGCTGACCTGTCCGCTCACAATACGCCGCGATCTCCTCGGCGTCCATGAAATTGTTGTGGTACTGCTGCCCGCCGTAAATCCACGGCAGTGGCGGCATATTCTCCAGAAGCAAATTTACTCCCTCGTCATCTAACTCTGACATGCTGCGTTCAAGCATGTCGTTCATCTCTTCAGTGGCTTCCAACTCCATGTGGTCGACAGTTATTCCACCAGGATGGATGATTATGTACGGCTCGTGGTCGATATCGAAGTGAGGTTTTACGACATTCCTAACTATATCGATGACCTCTTGTATGATTTCGACCGCCTCGCGTCTAGTCTCTTCTGTCCGTGCACTTAGATCAACGAGATCGTGTCCCTTTTGTTCAGGTGCGTGGATACCGAGTCGCTTGTTGATAGTCTGTCCCTCAAGCGCATTCGCGATATCCGCTTCCATATCAGCCCCGTTAATACGGAACTCGTACACGTCGGGATCTCCCCAGTCGTGTTCGATGATGTCAGAAAAGCGTACGACAACCCCCCAGTTTTCGAGGTCTGTCTCGTACTCGTCGTAATCGTCTTCTCTTACGTCCTCCCACTGGATAAGCTGGTCTTCCTGGATATCTCGCACCGCTCGGGAGCCAACGACTTCATACAGGTGTTGTGGAGAGATTCCCTTCGCCGGACTCTTTGCGGTTACTTGTTCACGAGAAATGGTCTCTCCAGACGATATCGGTGCTTCCGAAGCTAGGCTCTTACCCAGTGCTACACGATTGTTGTACTCGCCTCGTGTCATGTATCGTGCGCTGCTACCCATGCTCTCCTCGACATTTCTGATGTCCCGAACGAGTTTCTTGAGGCCCGTTGGCTCTAAGCTGGCGGCGTGGTCCGGGCCTTCCAGCGTTCGATCTAATGTGAAATGCCGCTCCACGAAGCAGGCGCCCATTGCAGCTGCAGCCTCAGTGATTGCGATCCCCCGTTCGTGTCCGGAATACCCAACCGGTACATCGTATGCATTCATCAACTCTTCCATGAACCGAAGATTCAGGTTATGGAAGGGGGCAGGGTATGTACTCCGGCAATGGAGAAGACCGAACTCTACATTATGTTCGTTCAAGAACGAAATTGTCTGCTGAATTTCCTGTTTGTCCGCCATCCCAGTAGAGACCAGAATTGGTTTACCCGTCTCAATAACCCGTTCAAGAAGCACAAAATTTGTCAGATCAGGTGAACCAATTTTATAGAATGGGATGTCGAGAGTTTCGAGAAAATCAACGCTCTCAGAATCCCAGGGAGAGCAAAGAAATTGAATATCGGATTTCTCGCAGTAACGTGCTAGCTCCCGAAACTGCCCGTCTCGGAGAGAGACGCGCTTAAGATTGGATACAGTATACTCAATCCCCATCTCTGCCACAGAGGGATCATCAACAATATCATTAATATATGTCTTTTCCAGTTTTCGCTTTTGGAATTTTACCGCATCTGCATCTGCTTCCACTGCAACATCCACAAGCTCCTTCGCTGTTTGTAGACTGCCATTATGATTGATTCCTGCTTCTGCAATGATGTATGTTGGATCGTTTGGACCCGCTTTCCGATCACCGAGTTGGATGTCCGTCATTAGTATGAGTCTTCCACTAGAGCTATAAAAATGCCATTCAACTGGCTACGAGCATCGTGTTTAGCACACGTCAATTTTACTCAAACTTGTCATGTGGTATATATATATCCCGGAGAATCTACAACAATAGTCAGGATAATTGTCATGTAGAAATTAGAGATGGATGAATAAGAGATTCTCATTCAATGACCGGGTAGAATCTACGAACCAAGTTCACGTGAGTCTCTTCTTCAGCAACGATACATTGAATGGAAGATTCTCCTCAACAGTCGTACGGAATTCCGGTGAAATAGCCATCAGCACAGTGAAGTACACACCTACACCGGTAACAACGAGAATAAGTACGACCGATAGTGTTTCGCCGAATAGGAGTCGGCCTACATACACAACCAGTGCCATAACGCCTGCTGCAGAAAGTTGTTTTCCGACCACATCAATCGGCACAACAACATCGATAATCCGGCTCGTGTAATAATAACCGAACACGAGTCCGAGCGCAGCAGACGCTGTCGTTGCGGCAGCTGCCCCGTACCAACCGTATTGCCAAGTCAATAGAATATTTAAAACAAGATTCACAGCGACAAAGACGCCGTTGATACGGAATGTCAGATCCGGACGATTGACCCCGTCAAGTACAGTCAGAAACTGTCCTTGATATCCGTACAGAAGTCGAGCGAATGTCAAGATGAGCAGAATGTAGTATCCGGTCTGGAACCCCGATCCGTATATTGTCAGAACGACGTCACCCACGATCGCCGCACCGATTAATCCTGGAATGATGAATAGTCCGGAGTACGCGAGGCTGATTCGAAACAACTCCGCAATTTCGTCGCTTGCTCCCTCCGCGGAGGATATTTTACTCATCTCAGGAAACAGCGTGCGACTGACCGATGATCCGAAGATAGCGAATAGTGATGCGAGGTTCCACGCGATCTCGTAAACGGCGATGACGCTGTTTGAGACGAAGACGGCAAGCACGAGCGTGTCCATCGAGAGGAACGTTCGACCTTTCACCGATGCAAGCCACGAGAACTGCGCATACGAGCGCAGCCGATCGAAGTCCCGACGAGAGGGAAGCGACGGATCGAACGATGCAAAGTACACACCGATAACTACTGCAACAAGAGCACCAACGACGTATCCCGCAAACGCTCCGACCACTCCCAGTCCTGATAACACGAGCGCGATCTGGACGACACTCCGGCTAGTCCATTCGATCGGTGAGAGCAAACTCGAGATGTGAACCAAATGTTGGCCGTCAAGAACAGATTGGATAAAATCAGTTGCGAGTTTGACTGCCAGAAGCAGAATAAGAATTGCAGTCGCGTCAATCTCCATGTAAGCGTTCAGATATGGGCGGGCGATCCAGAGACAGATGGCGACAATAGCATACAAAATCAACTGTACGATAGCGCCGGAGACGACGTAGTTCCCGTCGTCAGCTTCGCTCACGCGCTTTTTGATTGCCGGCGATAGTCCCAGATTCCCCGCGATTGCGACCCACGCCAGTACCGAGAGGACGACGACGTATGCCCCGTATCGCTCTTGTCCGAGCGTTCGAGTGAGGACAATCGTCGCGACGAACCCCGAGAATGACATGACGATCTTCGACAAGAAGTCGATCATCGAGGTTCGGCCGTATTTCATGTACGGATCACAGGGGGGTTCGTCAGTTGCTCGCTTTCGACTGACCACGTATCAATACCGCGCTTTCGCAATCACGGAATACAGTCTGTATCCAGGCTCCGAGTGGTATCACAGAATGTCCGGATGGGTAACAAAGTATTTGCAACCCCACCAACACCACCAAGGTATGCAAGCAGTCGTACTCGCCGCGGGCAAAGGAACACGCCTCCGACCGCTCACCGACGATAAACCGAAGGTCCTCGTCGAAGTCAACGGCACACCGCTGATCGAGGACGTCTTCGACAACCTCATCGCCTGCGGTGCGACCGAGCTGGTCGTCGTCGTCGGCTACAAGGCCGAGCAGATCATCGACCGCTACGGCGACGAGTACCGTGACGTGCCGATCACCTACGCCCACCAGCGCGAACAGCTCGGCCTGGCCCACGCCATCCTCCAGGCGGAACCGCACGTCGACGGCGACTTCATGCTCATGCTCGGCGACAACGTGTTCCGCGGGAATCTCTCGGATGTCACCAACCGCCAGCGCGAAGAGCGCGCCGACGCCGCGTTCCTCGTCGAGGAGGTCCCCTATGAGGAGGCCTCCCGCTACGGCGTCCTCGACACCAACGAGTACGGGGAGGTCGTCGAGGTCGTCGAGAAGCCCGACGACCCGCCGAGCAACCTCGTGATGACCGGGTTCTACACGTTCACGCCCGCGATCTTCCACGCGTGTCACCTCGTGCAGCCCTCCGACCGTGGTGAGTATGAACTCCCAGACGCGATCGATCTGCTCATTCAGTCCGGCCGCACCATCGATGCGATCCGACTAAACGGTTGGCGTGTCGACGTGGGGTATCCCGAGGACCGCGATCGCGCCGAGGATCGGTTGGACGAACAGGTTAATGACGATACCGAAGGAGAAGCGGATGGAGATGAAGCCGCCCTCAATAATTGAGTCGGATCGGTAAGGAGGCGCAGTTGCCAGTCGACTTCCTCTACCAATTGTTTGTATCGGTTTGATGTCGAGTCGTTCATCTTGTTAATTCACACGGAGTCATCTTCGTCTCGTACGAGATGAATTAATTATTCGATGAACATACTCGGTAACCGAAGCGGTTTTGCGTTACCACTTTGGAAAGATACTATCAGATGTTACGAGAACTTGAGGACATATTCACAAAATGGAGTATATGTCTGTTGACGATAGGGAGTATTCTATCAGCTCTCTACATCTTCACAGGGGTTCTACACGGAGTCGTCCAAAAAAAATCAATTTTAATGATCTTCGCTATTAGTGGAGTGCTGCTTACTACAAACTTCTACCTCTTCCGTGTACACGCAAACGATCTTGAATTGTATATACACGATATCGCTAGCACGGATCTATGCATAATCCGCAAAAAGAATTTCATAGCGATCACGTGGTTGACCCTTATTGCGCTGCCGTTCGGTGTTCTCGTTTTGAAATTCACCGGGATTGCTGATGGGACGAACTTCTACGACTTCGGTGCGTACTATAATGCTGCCGAACGGGTGATTCACGGTTACCCTCTTTATGACTGGACTTCCTCATACCCGGGCGTTACCGAGCTCCCAGAGTCTCCAGATCGCTACTTGTACGCACCTCTCGTCTCACTCTTATTTGTGCCATTCGGGTTCTTACCCTTTGAGACCGCTGCGCTCGCTTGGTCAACACTCTCGGTCATGGTCTATCTTGCTGGAATCACTGCATTCGTTAAAACACTCACCGCCCCACTTTCCCGACGAAAGTGGGTGGTGATTTATACAGCATCTTTGGGATTCGGTCCCTTCGTAATCACCTTTATCGCTGGGCAAGTAACTGGCATCCTCGCTGGAGTCCTCTGTTTTGCAGCTGCTCGATATCATAATCAAGAGCGAAGAGAGGTGCTTTCAAGTATCCTGACGACGGTTCCAGTCATGTTCAAAGCATACTATGCACCGGTTGGTGCTCCTCTGCTCCGAGATCGCCGCCGTCTTTTGAGCGCGCTTGCCGCCGGCACTAGTATTATTTTTATAGGCGTGCTTGTCTTTGGTTTTCAGACAACTATTGAGTATCTCAAAGTACTCGCAGGGGGCAAGGGTTGGGGATCTGCTATTGACCCACCAACCATGTGGAATATCAACGATTTCCATCCCTTCTACTACTTAGACAGCACAGGGTATATTATCCGCGTGCTCCTCCTCGTAACAATTGCTACGGTTGCGTATCGGGGTCGTCATTATGCGTTCAAATATGTTGATCTTTACGTGTACTCATTCGGGCTGCTTGGAATTGTACTCGGCGCTCCAGTCATTAGTACATCTGGTCTAATAGTTACTGTCCCGGTTATTCTGTTTCTTTTGCTGACAACAATTCATGACAGACCGGGAGTGTTCGTCGGTACGCTCGGCGCTACAATCTTAATTCACATCCACCCGTACACGAATGAGTTCTTGTCAAGCATCCTTCTCCCAGCACTTGACGCAGGCAGGTTTGCGGGCGTGATCCTTCCAGTGGTGCAGCCTGCTGTTTGGGGGGTCTGTCTCCTACTTATCTGTGTGATTTACGAGTACACGCGACGACTCTCAAATGAATCCACTTGATTTTCATAAAACGAAATCTATGTGCTATCGGTAACACTCTCGTCGAAGCCACTACGCAGCATCAACGCGAAAGAGCACATGTTCGATATGGAATTCTCCGGAATCCTCGTTAAAAATTCCAATACGACGGTGTTTTGTTCTGTTTCAATCTTAAGATAGAGAAAAGATAAATTAGTGAAGATTCACTCGGTCCCCTTCTTCAATCCTGATCAGTACCTGGAAGTTGTTCATTCAGCTCTGTTGAATCCGCAGACTGCGTGTTGATCGGGTCTGAATACACGTTCATCAAACTTCAGTGGTGACGGATTCTCACGAGCGGACTTCGAGGGGATAATTTTGGAGAGCGAAAGGCGGTCCCGACCAGCTATCTGTCGCTGATTCCTGCTCAAACACTGGATGCTAGTCCGCCGATCCGACCGCAGTCATCGGATTCAACACAGCAGTTCATTCCTTACTCTGCGTGGGCCTTGTTTAGACGGGACACGGCTCTCCCGCTACACTCGTACCCAAAAAGACAAAATCGAACTAAGAGGGTTCACAGCCAATCTTACCCTGTAATACAGTCATTAATCAAGATTTTTCAGGAACGTTCAAATAGGGTCTCAGCTCAGGATAGAGTCATATTCTATATGTCCCAAGTAATCAAAGACTCAGCAACATAATTAAGAACCATTCCGACACCAATACCAATAAAATTCGCGACTGCTGGCCAAAAATCCGCACCATATATCGTTATTGACATTTCCAAAAAGCTAGTTAATAGATACAACGTAGTGAATGAGACTGCAAGGCCTCCAGTTCGAACAAGATGAGACTTCATCCATCGTTGGAGTACCGCACGCAATTCAGTGCTCCCTTCCGTGGCAAATGTCCATTTATCATTAATACCAAACATTATCGAGATCGATACCTCAGCACCGATCGCCTTTGCGAAGAGTGGGCCGATACCAAGTCCAGCAGTTAAGATGGTTACAATAATTGTCTCAATAGTTGCACCAATTGCACCGACGGAAACAAACTGACCAATTCGCGTTGTATGAATAAGCCGATTAATCTTTGATTCAGTCGTCATCCCAACCCTTTTCCAATCTATCTGATTTATCGGTTGTTTCAACACCATGGTATCGTGGGCTTACCGCAATTGCATCTGTCCGTCGCTTAACATCGATTAATGCAGTTGCCAACTCAATAGAAGTGGAGATCGGTGCTACTGATGAATCTGGATGGTCCTCCCACGTAATCGGAACTTCTGAAATGTTGTAGCCTAGGGACCCAGCAACAGACACAAATTCAAGATCCCACGCAAATCCAGGTTCATAACAATGATGCCCTATTGATGACCACGCGTCAGCAGTTACAGCCTTTGCACCGCACTGGTAATCCATACACTGGGTTGGAAGTAGATATCGAGCACCTCTCGCAAAGATATCTCCAAGAAATCGCCGCAGGATAGTTTGATGGTTAACAATAATTGAGTCTGGATGGCGCCGGGAACCAATACTTACATGAGCGGTAGATTCTAAGATTGGCTGGAGAATACCTTTAAGCGAACTGGCGGGAACTGACCCGTCAGCGTCAGTGAACAGACAAATATCAGTATCTAACGCATCAAATCCAGCCATAACTGCAGCTCCTTTCCCGCGACGATCCGGTGAGACAGAGATATCAACATCGTATTCTGAGAGTATGTCAACAGATTCTGGAGAGGGAGAGTCTACCTCAATTCGAATTATTTCTGGAGAGAGGCTTGATTGGATATTCGAGATATAATCTGTTAGTAATGATAGATCTGGCTCATATGCTGGTATAACCACTCCAATAGATGTACTCATCTCTGTAGTCACTTACTTCTCTAGCGTATTGGATGCCACTAAAACGTATTCATATTCAATATTGTGTAGTAATTCCCGTGAGATAATCATGCACAACTATCATCTAGAATAAAATTAATATTTACAATTGTATTTATATTCGATTGGGTTTCGCCAATATGCTATCAGATATTATCATTCTCACTCGATTGTGTCCGATAACAGTGCAGGGATCACCTATGAATAGCACCAATCTCTTCTGGATATATTGCTCTTTTTGCTCGATTTAAATTGCCCGTACATACTACTCATCTCGATAGTCGACGAGTTTGAGCGAGGAGTGTGACGGATGTATCATCGACATACTACATGAGCTTCCTAAACAACCCGTTCCAAAACGATTATCTCGAAGACAGAGGTGTCGTGGCCTGCTGCTGGCGTGAGAACCGTCCTGCCGACAAAAGTTAGCGATCACGTGTGATCGCAAAGAGATGCACTGAAGTGCGCTAGATCCATCGCTTGTACGCCAACAGGAATGCCTCGCTAGGAATTGCGGTGCCACCACCACAGACTCGACGTTCGAGATAGCCCATCCGGCGTCCGGTGACGAGGACGTGGCGAGCCCGGATATCGTCGCGGTTGAGCCTGCGCTCGATCGCGGTTCACAGGGGGTACTCGGCGACACCGAGTGTGCATCCGATCCCGTTGTGGAGGGTGGGATCCACGAGTTAATTAAAAGACTACAGCGATCGGAGTGAGACGATGAGTACGATGTAGGCGAGCCCGAGACGCGCTGCCCGACACCGAGCGGTCTCGATCTGTTGGAGGGGAGTATCTGGGCGCCCATGCGAAGCGACACCGACAGCAGTCGCTCAGCTGTCGAGGCGCGGCGCGATAAAGAAAGACCGCGAAGGAGTCGGCCCGTGAGAGCCGATGGTTAGCAAGTGTGAAGCGTCGCAGTCGCGTTACTCGTTACGCCGCGTAGCGAGGAGCGTGGATACGATCCGGCGGTCCTCAACGCGGCGGTAGAGGTCAACGATCGATAGCCCGAGCGCCTAGTCGAGCTCCTCGCCGGACACATCGATATCGACGGCGCCAAGATTGCCGTCCTCGGTCTCACGTTCAATCTCGGCACCGACGACATGCGGAACTCCCGTGCGATCCCGGTGATCGGCGATATCCGAGCGCGGCGCGACGGTCGCCGCCTACGATCCGGTCGCGATGAAGAACGCCCCAAACTACGTCGACGGCGTGAAGTACGCTGATTCGGCCGCGGCGGCGCTCGCCGGACGGGTCGGTCGTCGTCACCGACTGGGACGAGTTCGCCGCCCTCGACGATGAGTTCGACTCGATGGCCGACTCCGTCATCGTCGACGGCTGCGGATCGTCGAGCGGCGAGACGGGATCACGTACGAGGGACTGACCTGGTAACCGCTTTCTCCAACTGTCAGTTCGGTAGTCAGAATCAGTGGCTCACCGTTTCGGGCGCCTCGACGTACGCCCGGACGTGCTCGTGGTACGGCTCGGGCAGCGATCGGAACGCTCGAAATGCGTCGTGCTGGTCGTCCGGTTCGGACTGGCCGTCGACGACGTCGACCACGTACCCGTTCGCGAGATAGTGCTTCGAGTCGACGCCCGGGGCGTCCGACGTGTCGTACAGGTGCTCGAACGCCCCGAGCGACTCGACGGCCTCAACCACGACCTCGATTCCGAGTTCCCCGGCGGCGAACCGATGGACCGCTTCGCGACGCGTTTCTCCCTTCAAGACACGCCCGCCGAGGACGAACCAGTACCCCTTGACCGGCTCGTTCGCCCGTCCGCCCGAGCACCACGCCGCTGTCGCGCCTGATTACCTGATCGACGGAGACGATCGGCACGTTGGCGACGATCCTTCGGCAGTCCCGTCCACCACTCTACCAACACGAATAGGTGAGTCTAGCCCAATATTATATTTCAAATATCTATAAGTAAATTTCCGCAAACGACCAAGCGTCGGTCCCCTACCAGTACTTAGTCGTGTGCGGGAGCAAAGTGCCCGGATTCACGTTGGGATTCAATCGGCCTAACCGTTTCGGTAGTTTGACTCCCGGAGTGATATTAGGTTTCCAGACGGTTACCATCAGGTGGTACCAACAGTCACTTATCACTTGTAGAGTACAGACCTGATTAGGTCTAAGAGACAATCTGGTGGCAGACACCGTCAGAGTCTCCCCAATCTTCTCACAGACTGATTACTGCCTATTGCGTCGCTCATCATTTTGATCAGGTGCCAGGCCACGGTATGGTAATAGTGTGTGCCGCTGCTCAGCGGGTGAGTCCAATAAAGAAGTGCGGCAAGGGGTCGGCCCGCGAGGGCCGATAGTTAGCGAGTGTGAAGCGTCGCAGTCGCGTTACTCGTTACGCCGCGTAGCGAGGAGCGCAGCCGCGATGAGAGCGACGAGGGCGACGAGCGCGCCGAAGCCGGGCGTGCTGTCGTCCGTGCCGCTATCGTCACCAGTGTCGTCACCAGTGTCGTCACCAGTGTCGTCACCAGTGTCGTCACCAGTATCGTCACCGGTGTCGTCACCAGTGTCGTCGCCGGTGTCGTCACCAGTATCCTCTTCGATGGTGAGCGTACCGGTCTCTTCGTCGTTGTCGGTGGCGATACCGTGTTCGTAGTCACCAGCGTCAAGGCCGGACGTGTCGGCAGTGAACTCAACGGTGGTGCTACCGCCGGCCTCCAGAGTGGTCTCCTGGCTGTCGAGCTCCTCGCCGTCAAGCGTGAGCGCGACATCCTGAGTACCCTCTGCGTTGCCGGTGTTCTCGATCGTCGCGGAGACGGTCACTGAGTCGCCAGCCGTCGCGGTGGCTTCCTGCGGGCTGAGGTCCGAGACATCGAAGCTCGCTCGCTCCTCAACTGTTTCGACGACCGTCCCGTCAGAAGTGGCGTCGAAGGCAGCCTGGCGCACAGACGCCTCGAACGTGTCGTTCACTTCGGTTTCACTGAAGTCGAAGGTGGCCTCGAACGTGCCGTCGGGCGTCACGATGAGGTCCTCGTCGTTCTGGATGAAGCTTGTCGACGCGTCGTCGTCGCTGCGGACGCGCACGTCGATTTCCGTCCCGGGCGCAACGTTAGTCGTACCCGTGATGGACTGCTCTTCAGCGGCTTCGACTTGGATATCGTCCTCGTTGTCGAACTCGCCCTCGGCTGCTTCAGCCGTGAACGAGGCCGAGTTCTCGAGGAACGCATCCTCGAAGGCATCTTCGTCATCCTCTTCGAGAGTGTCCAGCAGCCGCGCGTCCTGCACGTTGATCTGGACCTCGTACTCGTCCTCATCCTCGATGTCCTCACTGACCTCATCGTTGAGTTCATCGGTGTTTGCGACGATGTAGTAGTTGTCTGTGTCCTCGTCGTAGACAACCGTGAAGATGTCCGAGAATGCAGTACTACTGATGTCCTCGTTCACGTCGATCGAGGTGGTCGGCTCGTTCGGACCGGGGTTCTGGAGTTCCAGAACCATTTCGACCTTGTCATCGCTACCGTTGGCAAGGTCGGAGTAATCCGATTTGCTGTCGTAATCGTTCGTCTCCTGGAGAAGCGCGTAGAGCTGGGTCGTCCGATCGCCCTGGCCGAGGCTATCTCCATCGGCGCTCTCGAGGACGCCCTCCAGCCCACTCGCGGTGAGCTGGTGGACGAGCACGTCGCTGCGCGAGCCGTCGTCATCGACGGCAAGCGTGTCAGTCTCCGTGACGAGGTCGCCTTCGACGGCGCTGTTGATCAGTTCGACCGTGGCGCTCTCGTTTTCATCGCCGAGTTCCTCTGCGACGTCTTCCTCAACGCTCTCGCTGGTCCGCCAGAGCGCGAGGCTCGTCTCGGACCGCTCCTGAATTGAGAGCGAGGAGATCGTGTCCGGATCCTCGATCGTGTCGATGAACCGCTGGCTGTCACTGCTGTTGGTGTACGGGCCGACCGCAAGGTCGTACGTACCCGTATCAAGGATGTCGGTCAGGTCCGAATCATTCGCAAGTGACACTTCCGCGTCGTCATCGTCCGTGTAGACGATGTCGTCCGGACTCGCGTTGGCGTCTCCAGCTGCGTACGTGTTGAAGAGGACAACCACTTCGTCGTCTTCCTCGTCCTCAATAGTCACGTTCGCCTGGTATCCGTCGTCCTCTTCGTTACCGATCACGAGTGTACCCTGATCGGTGTTGTCGAGTTGGACGGTGATCTCGGCGACGTCACCCTGCTGCTCAACGACCGAATCAGCGATGTCGAGTTCGCCTTCATCGGCCTCGGTGACGTTGATCGTATCGGTGTCCTCAGCAGTCGAGTCAACTACGCTCACTTCGAACTCGTACTCGTCCTGATCGATATCAGTGAAGTCAAGTTCGTGATCGCTGTCCTCAGCGTCAAACAGCGTGATGATGTCATCATCTTCGTTGAGCGCGTAGTCTACATCCTGCTGACTAGAATTGTTAGCCCAAGCGGAGACTTCATAGCGGTCCCAGTCGCCGTCCTCGTCCGTGATGTTCTCTGTAACATCACGGTCGTAGGACGCGTTCCCGCTACCGGTGAAGATGTCTTCAAGATCGCCCGCGTCGAGGCCGTCTGCCTGGACGTTGACGACGTATTCGTTACGCGCGTCTGAATCGATCTCGTAATCGACAAGCGCGTCGTCACCAGAGTCGCCGACTTCGTCGTCGTCAAACTCGGTCGTCAGATCTTGGGCGACAACTTCGAACCGGATGTCGCCCTCACTAGTGTTGAACTCGTCACCGCTGCTCTGCGTGGTGATGACGTATTGGCCAGCCTCACGGTTGGAAGTATCGATGACGACGTAGTCGCCATCCTCGGGGTCAAGTGCTGCTTCCAGACCACCGATCTGGGCTGGGCTCTCACTTGTGTCAAGCTCTCGGAGCTCGAGGTTTTCGTCAGTGTTACCCTGAACACTGCTTATGTCGAAGATGAGCTCTTGGCCCTGGTACGCAGTATCGCCGCTATCTGCTTCTTGGTCGTACTCTGCAGTCTGAATATTGGCTGCAGCTGCGGGAGCAGCTGCAAAGCCAACTGCGACCATGGAGATAACCATGACCGCTGCGAAGAAGACTGCATTAGCCTTCTTGCGTGTTGTATTGTCGTTTGTCATATTGTTGTCGTTGTGTTCTACGTCGCGACAGTCTGCTTTGTCCTCGCCTGAGTCGCCCGTTCATCACCACCCTACACACCCGATGTGGTACAGCCGGACTTGACGCGGATTACTTGCGGTCGTGTCGCATTGTGGGGTAGGGGCTGCGACCAGTTGTTAAAGCGGTCAGTATAAGTACTTTGTGTGAAACCGAGATGTGTGTGAATGTGTCTCAAGGCGTTTTCAGTGGGTTGAGACAGCCGTTTTCAGATTTCAGATCATGAGCCCAAACTGAAGCCAAAATAAGCGAGTTAGCACAGAGCGCAAATGAGTGAGACTATCTCTGGATACCGAGTTTCAGACGGCTATGCGGATGAGATATTTGTCTGATTACCCTCAAGGACATGCTTGTCAGTTACGGAGACGGTCCGGTTACCAATCGTGTATTCACCAGGGTATGCAACCCGGATCACAGCGGTACCCTCTGTCACCGTAGCATTCCGGGTATATTCATACGTCTCATCAGCGAGCGACATCGACGTACTGGCAGCCACGCGTTCACCGTTCGTGCCACTCACTCGTAAGGTCGCACCGGGGACGACTGCAAAGGTCCGAACGCCGTCATCAGCTGCAAGCAGCTGATAGTGGCCAGTAGTGGCCGTCCCGTTGGCGCCGACACCCAGTCCCTCATAGAGCGCCCCGTAACTGGAGTTTGTCGGTGGGGCATTCTCCCGATCAGCGATGACAACGTACCCGACGCGATCTTGGAAGCGATCGTACCACGCGTCTGGGTCTGGCGCGGCGAGGAATGGGTCATGAGTACTCTGTGCATAGCCGTAGCTTTGTGACTCACCGCTCACGAAGTAGTTGTACATCCGGTTGTCGCCCCACCGGCTCAACACGAAGTTCTGTGGATACTCACGATCGACAGCGTCGGCATGTCCGTCGATCGTTTGTGCGGCCTCAAACTGTGCCCGGTCGTGGGTCATTTGTCCGACAAGCGGTGGAATGAGAATGAGATTAAATACGAGCACAAGGGCTACTGCGGCAACAAGAAGACCACGTAGGCGGGTTTCACTAGGGAGCTGGACGGAGGTGATGCCATGGGCTGTCTCAGCGTCACCGATGCGGTCAAAGATAGAGCTGTCCTCACTGGTGCCTCCATCCCACTCCGAGTAGAAAGACCCCTCCGTGTCACCGGTCCTGCTTGCGGGGCCAAGCACCTCAACAGGCCGAGCGATATCGATCGCGGCGAGCAGGTATACCAGTCCGATCCCCGCAAATGGAGCAATAAAAATCGCCAACTGGCCCGCGAACCGAACCTGGATCGTCGCGAGCAGCGTGTAGTACCACGCGAAACAGACGGGGACGAGCCACCCCGGTTCATATCGACGAGCCACAACCCACGTCGCAACCCCGAGGACGGCGATCCCGAAATAAAATCCGAGGCCGAGCTGGATGAGCGGGCCGAATACCACCGCGAAATCGGGACTGAACAGCGAGGCTGTCTCAGTGGCGCCCTCACGGAAAAAGAGATCCTCCGCACGGGTCCGAAACCGCTCAATCTCGGCCGGGCGAAGCTGCCAATACGCAAAGAGCCCACCTGCAGCGACAATCGCCTCGACAACGACGAAGCCCGACGCTGGAAGATCCGTCCGGCGCCACAGCTCGCCGGCGGCGACGACTGCGACGGCGCCGCCAGCGACGAGCACGGGCGTGACTGCCGCAATCGATTCATGCCAACTGAGACCGAGATGCGCGGCGAGTGCGAGTCCGGCGCCGACTATGAGCCCCACAACCAGAGGCACGTTTCCAAAGGCTGGCGAACCGCCATGTCTGATGTCGAGTGCGACGCGAAAGCCGACCACAGCAGCAACCGGAATGAACGTGAGCGGCGATCCGCCCCACAGATGTGCGGAGGCTGCGACAGCAACTGCCAGACCAGCGGCAATACCCCATGATCGCGGGGCGCGTGCGTGGGCGCGTGCGGCGCTAGCCGGATCCGTCTCGCGGGCGCGACGGGCAACGTCTGTCGCAAGGGTAGTCAACGCAACAACGAGCAATCCGAGCCAGAGATACTGATGAGCCTGGTGGTCGAGAAAGCCGACCGTCGTGTACACCACGTTGGCGGGAGCAAGTCCGTAAAAGAGGACGGCGGCGAGTGCCACGCGAACGTCACTGGTGAGCAGGTAGGTAAGTCGGTAGACAACGTATCCGAGACAGACAGCCGTCACAATCGGCAGCCACGCGGCAACCAGTGGGGCGGCATCAACCCCACCGAGCAACACGGTCACCCACCAGTTGATGGCGTGCGAGAGCGGCCGCGTGCTCGCAGCCCCACCCATATCAGCGAACAGCGCGAAATCAAAGATACCGTCTGCACGAGCGGCCAGTTGCTCCTGCCAGTAGCGGAAAAAGTAGGTGTCGTTGGCGGGTGACACGACGTATCCATCCCGGAGCACAGCCGGCGCAGCGACAAGCCGTGCCGCAACCACGGTGAGGAGTGCGCCGACTACCGCGAGACGCGTTTGAAAGTCGCCAGCGAGACGATCAGATAACATTTCAGACAGGGAGACCCCCTTCGCCGCTGTATTCTCAGCGGTCGCAGGATTGTTGCCTTCAGTCGATTCAGCCATATCGGCTCCATCGAGCGCAGCGCGAATCGCAGCCGGCCGCTGGAGGCGATACCCATCATCGACAGCAGTCGCGAGATCACGCGAGACGAGCTCACCAAACTGGCCAGAATCAAGATTCGTCTCTGCAAATGTCCAGGGATTACCATCAGCATCGCGCTCAAGGAGTGACCCGAGCGCGTCTTCGGCCTCCGGGTGGTCCGCGAGATACTCGCGGGTGCGTGCGGTTGTCTCCTCGGGCGAGGGCATTAGCGTGCAACTGTGGCGGGCCCGGATTAGCGTTTTCGTTCGATACGATTCACTGACGAGGGCTGTCAGGTCAGCAACACCAACAGATGGTTCCCAGACCAGACGCCAATAATAACATGAATCTTATGTCGTGACAGAGTCTCGTCGGTGTATGCGCCGACTGCGGCTCCCGCTCATCCCGAATACAGTTCGATGGGGGGCTGTCCTTGTAGTTGTAGGAGTTATCCTGTACTATTCGATTCAAGCCGGGCCAGGCACACAGACATTTCAGACCGGACCGCTTGGCTTGTTCCCTTACTCAGACTGGCTCCATTTTCTCGCGTACGCCTGTCTTGCGGTCATGCTCGCGTACGCCCTTCATGACTCTCGCCTGCCGGAGTGGCAAGTGTTCGTCCTCGTGTTCGGCTGTGCGGTTGGCTACGGGGTGACGATTGAACTGTTGCAGTCGAGACTGCCGTCACGAACGTTTGCGTTCGGCGACATGGGCGTGAATGCAACCGGGGCGGCGGTGGCAGTTGTTTGCTGGCGGATTCTCATGCGGTACGTCCGATTCTATCGAGTGGCGCGAGCAACTGAAGTTGAATCGCCACTCAGCTAAGCTCCCGCAGGTGACACAGTTGTCAGCTGCTCCTGCAGCCACACCACCTCGGTTACATGTCTCAGTGTCCCCTCTGGAACAGCCATTACCGCGATGTCCGTCGGTTTGTAAGACGATCTTAACGCAGATTCGACACTCCTTACAATCCCTCTCGGTTGTGTTGTGCGCCTATGTCCAGCCGCAAGGCTGCCGCCATCTGTGGTTGCGCTCTAGTTATTTTTGCAGCGGTTACCCTCGCAGGAGGGATTGGCATCGGAGGCTCAGCCGCCGCCGTTAACGCCGAGTTTGAAGTGACGAACGCCAACCTTGCGGAGACGGAAATCGTAGAGGGAGAGGCCGCCACGATCACAGCAGACATCACGAACGACGGTACGGAGTCCGGAACGTTCACGGCCAAACTTCAGAGCGATGCAGAGGGCGTCATCAACACCACAGACGTTGAGGTCGGAGCTGGTGAGACGCAGACCGTCGAGTTCACTCAACCGTTTGAGGCAGCAGGAACCTACGAACTCAGCGTAAACGAGGTGGCTGCAGGAACACTCACCGTCGTCGAACCAGAGCCGGCAAACATCTCGGTCACAGATGCGGAGCTTTCACCAACGCGCATCAATCCAGGCGAGACAGTAACAGTCACGGCGACCGTCGTAAACGACGGCGGCAGTGCAGGCGATTTTACTGCCGATCTCAACATTAACGGGATGACGAATGAGTCGGAGACAGGGACACTTGGTGCCGATGAGCAGACGACCGTTGAGTTCACGCCGAGCTTCGAGGAGGCGGGAACGTACGACATTACTGTCAACACTGAATCGGCTGGAACCCTCACCGTTTCAGAACCTGCGGCGTTTGAGATCTCCAACGCACAGCTCGCTGAGAACACCATCTTGGCAGGCGACAACGCAGTCGTCTCCGCCGAGGTAACAAATATCGGTGATACCGAGGGGGAATTCACTGCCGAATTCCGCGCGACAGACGAGGATGAAAACACCCAGACGGTCGATACACACTCGGTGACGCTTGCAGGTGGCGACTCACAACAGGTCGAACTCCGTGGACCTGTCGAGCAGCCCGGCGAGTACGATATGCAGGTCAACCAAACGGATGCTGGGACACTAACAGTCGAGTCGCCGGCCAATTTGACTGTCACAGATGCGGAACTCGAGGATGACGTGGTATCCGTGGATGATGAGGTCACCGTCAACGCCATCATCAAGAACACCGGTGACCGTGAGGGGAGCCTCTCAGTTACGGTGGCGGCCGACGGAACGAGCAAGACAACCAAAGAAGTGACTCTTGGCCCCGGAGAGCAGAGTACGGAACAACTCACCTACATAGCGACTGCCGCCGGGGAGTCCGAAATCATGGTTAACGGTGTGACTGCCGGAACGCTCACTGTGGTCCGCCCGGCGACGTTCCGAACGACAAATGCGGATCTCGAGCCAGACACAGTCCTTGAGGGCGAATCCACCGAGGTAACTGCAACCATCGTGAATGTTGGGACCGAGTCAGGAACACACACCGCAACGTTGGTCGCCAACAACGAGTCGGTCGCGAGCCAAGAGCTCGATATCGGTCCTGGCGGCAGCGAGACCGTCGTCTTCTCACAGGCGTTCGACACGGCAGACGAGTACGCGATCGCGGTGAACGACAACCCGGCTGGCACGCTCCGAGTCCTCGAACCCGCGAATGTCACGATCCGTGAGACGACCTTGTCGGCCGAGACGATTACCACCGGTGAGTCTGCCACAGTAACCGTCGAACTCGCAAACGATGGTGACGTGGACGGCGAGTTCACGACGGAACTTCGAGACGACAACACCACACTCGAGAGTGATACCCGGACGGTCGGCTCGGATGCGAGCGAGACGGTTCGCTTCAATCGGACGTTCGAACGGGGAGAGTACAATCTCAGCGTTAACGACGATCCTGTTGGGACCCTTGCCGTCCTCGAACCCGCAGATGTGTCGCTTGGAGCGACAACAGTTGCTCCCGAATCAGTTGAGGTCAACGAGTCGGTCACACTCACTATCGAACTGCGGAACGACGGTGAAGCCACAGGCCAACGAGACGTCGATATCGCGCTTGGTGACGGCACTACTGTCCAGCGAACCCCCGACGTGCCCGCAGGCGGAACGACACTGACGATCAGCCATGCATACAACGCCACCGGCGAGTACCCCGTCACGGTCGATGAGACGACCGTCGCGAACGTCACCGTTGTCGACCCGCAAAATAACGGCGGCTCCGGTGGCGGCGGCGGATCGTCCGGGTCATCGGGGTCGTCAGGATCGGCTCCGACGGGCGGGCCAGAGCCAACCGTGATTCGGTCTGAGTCGAACGAGGGCGTCACGGTCAGCGTTGCCGGTGCGACTGGCGAGCGCTACGAGATCGCCGTCGACCTTGCCGGCCCGTCGGACTCCCAACCCGCCGTGTCAGTGTCCTCGGTCGGAGTGGATCCAGTTGGAGATCCTGCGGTGTACGAAACAACGATCGGCCGACCAACAGCCGACCCAGCTGGTCGCGATCCCGTCCCCCATGGGGTGGCACTCGGGTACATGGGATTCAATTCGTCGCTTGGCGCAGCCGACACGAGTGCGGCGACACTCCAATTTACGGTCGATGAGGAGACGATCCCGGATGGGCTGGATCAAACGGATATCGCCGTACTGCGGTACTCTGACGGCGAGTGGACAACGGCGACCGTCACCCATACGATCGAGGATACCACCCACTCCGTGACGCTGCCACACGCTGCGCCCGTGGCTGTGGTCGCACTCGAACCGGGGCGAGTCGATATCGTCGAGAGTGGAGTGCCAGCCGATCGGGTGCGGGCGGGCTACGAGACGACGCTCCGAACGACCGTCGAAAATCCCGGTGACCGCTCGGCAACCCGAACACTCACCGTCAGCATGAATGGTGAGGCGGTCACCGAACGAGAGGTGACACTCGGCCCCGGTGAGAACACGACCGTCGAGATCAGGTTCCAACCACCCGAAAGCGGACCAGTCTCACTCGAGGGGAGCGAGGTCGGCGCGATCTCCCTGTTCGGTGACGACGGAGGCGACGCGACGTCACCGGGCGCCGAGACGGACGAGAGCGCGCCGGGGTTCGGTGTGATCGCCACGGTGCTTGCACTCGTTGTGACAGCACGTGTGGTCCGGCGTCGACGATAGTGGGTGACGATTCGAAAAATTCGGCACGCAGAATTCAACGAGCAGTCGAGTCGTCGGCGCGTCCGGCTCGCGTCACACGACGACTGAGACGATCCCACCGCCGACGACTGCGAGCCCGCCAAGCCCGAAACAGACGGCCCAGAACGGGACACGTTCGACGACGCGCATGAGCGCGTCAATCGTGAGATAGCCGACGAGAGCACTGACGCCCAGTGCAACGGCCGCGGCTGTGGGACGAATGCCGGGGAGCCCACCTGCACTCAGCAGCGTGAGGACTGCAGCGCCGAGACTCGCCGGAATAGACAACAGAAACGAGAGTCTGAATGCGGCCGGTGGTTCGTAGCTGCGGAACAGAAAGACACTCGTGGTCATTCCCGATCGCGAGATGCCGGGCAAAATCGCGAGCCCCTGAACGGCGCCGACGAGAACTGAATCCGTGAGTGTTGGGGCTGTATGGCCACCCATCGAGACGGATTCGGAGGCGAGCTGGAGAACCCCAGTTGCGATCAGTAAGAGACCGATCACGGCGATGAACACGCCACCTGTGAGTTGCCCGGCCAAATCGACGGCAAAGATGTAGAGCGGGATGCCGACGATGCCCGTCATGAACGACGCGATCACGATATACGACGCGATCGCGTTGTCGCCCTCGTAGGCAGCACGGGGGCGCCAGCCCGGCACCGCCGCGAGTGCGGTCTGGAGTTCGTGTCGGTAGTACGTCGCCGCCGACAAGGTCGTGCCGACCTGCAAAAAGAGCGCGAGCTGGATCGCAACCGCGGGGTCGGTCCCAACCAGCGTCAGGACCAACGACAGATTCCCCTGACTGGAGACGGGAAGCCACTCGACGATGCCCTGCACAATCCCGGCGAGGATCGCAATCAGCAGATCCGAGAGCGTCACTATTGGGAGTGGGTCGGGCTGGCTACTTAAGCGACACAGATTCGCGGTGGGTCACTACGAGTGGGTCGCTCACTCGGTCTGGAACTGTTGCTGAGTGAGCGCCCCTGCCGATTAAAACAGAGATTCCAAATCGTTGTCGTCGCCGAGCAGATCCTGTCGCTTGTCCTCGCTTTCGTCCTGAATCGTGTCTATATTTTGTTTCGCTTCGATAGCGACCTGCTGGAGTTCTTTGACACGGGGTACATTCGTGACCCCTGCGAGCAAGACGACCGTCGCGACGACGCCACTACCCTGTCGTGGATAATCTCCGCCCCGAACCTCCATCGACCCGGTCTGTTCTTCGAGCCACTTGCGGCTGCGCTCGATGCCTTTGCGGTTGAGGAGGGGCCCGGCGCCGGCGACCACAAGGAGGGCGCGTTCGGTACCCTGAACCTCACAGGGGAGGGTCAGGCGGCCGAGAGTGGCTTTCCGAACGAGACTCGTGATCCGGTTGGTGGTGTCCGCACTGTCGAACGACTCACTGCTGTTACCGCCACCCGAAAGCCGCGAGAGCAGACCCTGCCGTTGTGGCTCGTCGACAGCCGCCTCCGCGTAGCCGAGCGTCGAGATGCCCCCGCCGGCGAGCGTGTTGATGATCTCCGAGGAGTCGACGACGCTCTCCGCAACGTCGTTGCCAGCGTGGATCTCGCCGGCGCTGAACAACAGCCCGAACCGCTGGACAATCTCCTCGTTGATCGCTGCAAAGCTCTCAGTGACGGATTCGGCTGTTTGCCGCCAGGCGTCGTTGTCGAACAACAGTAGATTGTCGACCTCGCGCACGAACGTCTGCAACGATCGCGCCGCATTAAGCGTGTAGATCCCACCCTCATCGCTGCCGGGCAAGATGCCAAGCCCGTAGACGGGCTCGGTGTAGATTCGCTTGAGGTATTTGCTAATGACTGGCGCCCCGCCCGAGCCCGTCCCGCCGCCGAGGCCGGCCACGACGAGAAAGGCGTCAATTTCATGCGACGGGACCGTATCCAACGCGCCCTGTATCTCGCCCAGATCGCGTTCAATCACCTCGGCGCCGAGCTCGTTGTCGGCGCCAACCCCGTGACCCTTCACCTCCGCTTGGCCGACGAGAATCCGCTTGTCGTCGGGGATGTGAGTGAGCCCGCGCAGATCCGCTCTCGCGGTGTTGATGGCGACCGCACCACGGACGATGTTGGCACCGTGTGTTTTGTCGTATTCGATGAACCTATCAACGACTTTCCCGCCTGCTTGACCGACGCCGATGAGTGCGAGTTTCATAGGAGGGCTCGGTACGCAGATTCTTTGCTCTGAGATAACATAAAGCCGGCTCTCGTGACGGGGTCTCGCGTGTGCGATTGCCGTCGCGCGCGGCGAGCATCAAATCGTGACCGGAGAGAGGTGACGCGGTTCCACGTCGTTCCAGGTCACTCAGTCTGGGTCGGCTCTGAGTCTGCTGGCTCGGTGTCGTCAGTTTGTGACGACTCAGTCGGCGCGGATGGGTTGGCGTCCTCCCGTGAAGGCGTCTCGTTATCAGCTGCGGTCTCTGGGGGCTCCGGCGGCTCTAACGCGGCAATCATGAGAGTTACCGGCCGTGTCTCCCGCAGTGTGGCCCAGTCACGGTCGTCTCGCATCGCGATGAGCCCGCCAACGGCGAGGCCCACCCCGACAGCAAGTGGCGTCGTCGAGACACCACCGAGAAGGCCGCTGCCGGCGACGGCGAGGCCGACCAGCACGGTCAGGAGTCCGGCCACACGCAACGGCGCCGCACGCGTTGCGATGACCCCACGCTGCGCGACGGCGACGGCACGGGAGTCCTCGGCCGCATCGACGAGTCGATCGACGACCCAGTCGAGCACGCGCAGGAACGGGCCGACGGTCCACGTCTCGCGGAGATCGATCACGATGACCTCCGGGTCGGGCTCGGCAGTGAGCCACTGATACAGCGCCGAGTGGCGCACCCACGACGCACCGCGCGTGCTGGCGGCCCGTAATGCCGACACGAGCCGGGAGCCAGCCAGCGTGGCTGGGAGATCCGTTTCTGCGGACGCTGGCGTGCCACTATCAGACTCATCTGGAGAGTGTGTGCTCATATCGGACGCCCCCCTGTCGGAGCACGTCGGGCGAACAAGGAGACCTGTGGAGAGCGACCACGCACAAGCATCAGGTGACGCTCACCACCTCGGCTTCGATGATCCGCGTCCCGAGATCGAGCGTGATGGTGGTCCCGCCGCGGAGCGGCTCGCCTTTGAACTGGACGCCAGTGGGCGTGTCGCGCACCTGAATGTCGGCAGTGATCGTCACGTCTCGGTTGATCGGGTGGTCCACGACGTTAACACTCCCGTCCTCACCGGTGGCGATGATGAGCGACGGTTCGGTGTCGACGTCGGTAATCTCCGCCACGGGATCGGTGACCGAGCCTTCGGTCATCCCCGGGCGAATAGCGTCGGCGGTGTCGTCACGCACCTCCGTCATCCGGAGTGTGACCCGTCGCGTCGACGTTTCGCCCAGCTGGAGATCGCCGTTCACGCGTTCGATCTGGCCAGTAATGGTGTACTCGTCAGCTGGGAGTGTCAGCGACTGGCCACGCTGGAGGGGGACACCGCCGAAGCGGGCCTGGCCGCCTTCGTAGTGTGTCGTCAGATTCGTTTCGACGAGGACACGCGTGCGGGCAGGATTGTTCGTGGCGTACGTAGCGACGTCGTCGATGGTTGCGACCGTGCGGCCTGCAAGCCGTATCTCATCGCCTGGCGTGACCGCAGTAGCGGTCTCAGCGTCGAGTGTGTCGCGAACGATGACCTGTTGGCGGTCGCCAGCGAGGGCGTCGGCATCGCCGGTGTCGCGGATCTGGCCGCTCACCTCGTACTGCGACGTCTCGATAGCGAGTGTCCGGCCCAGCCGTGGTGGGGCGTTTGCGTAGGTGATCGCGTCGCCGTTGGTCTCACCTTGGAGTTCAACGCGGAGGGTGACGCCGATATCGTTTCCGCGCGGCGTGAGGTGGACATCCGTGATCGTGATCGTGGATGTATCGTCGGGCGCGTAAGTGTCACCCTCGTTGATCGCGTCGACGATATAGGCTGGTTGCGTGCCCATATCGAGGGTGGCGTACGTTGTGTCGGTGTCGGGTTCTGGCGCTGGATCATTCGAAAAGACGAGTGCGACGCCAGCGACGACGACTGCAAGCACCACCAGCACGACGAGTGCGTCGACGACGTTGACGACACCAAAGAGATCGCCGTCGTCGTCGATCAGTTCCATGAGAGACCACCCGTGAGTCGCATTAATGCGTGGGTATTGGGCGGGGAGTAAAACGGTTCCCCTTTTGAGAGCGTGAAGATTCGGGCGTACTGACGTTCATAGATGAGAGCGTACATTTCGTGTGCTTTCGATCGACGACGGTGCTGAGAGAGAGTGGATTTCGTGTGTTGTCCCTCTCATCCTCGGAAAGCTACGAGGAGACAACGGATGAGCCAGCGGGTCGGTGAAATAAAGGGATAGAAGTGCTTGGCGCCCCACCGTGTCAAGTGCTTGCCTCATCGGAGCAGCAGTTGGATACCCCACCATGTCGAGTGTTTCGTCCGTGGGGACCGTCTGGGGCACGTTGATCGGGCAGTTACTCGGTGGACTCGCATACGATGACGCCGTTCGTCCGAGTTTGCGGTAATCCGCCAGCGTCTCACTGAACCGGATGGAGGACACGTATCCGGATCCTCACACCCTGTACCGTGTAAAACTGGTTTCAGACGTCGTGTCGCGGGAACACCCACTCCACCGTGTCAAGTGTTTTTCGAAGGCAACCACCGACAGTTTTCTACCAAATTCTACTGCGTCGAGTAGTCGATATCGATGGCTGGACGTCTCCATGTCTCACCCCACCATGTCGAGTGCTCTTGGAGATCACCAACGACAGTTCTCGTACCATACCCCACGGCGTCAAGTGTTCGGTGTGGATGACTGAAGATCCCCATGCCCCACCCCACCGTGTCGAGTGTTACTCGGAGTTGCTCTCGGTGCGAACTGATCAGAAGTCACTCCACTGTATCAAGTGCTAACCGGAAGACCCCAATCATCTGTGTTTTCATACGATACACTCGACGCAGTGGTGTTATACGTGTAGACCGAGTCGAACACAGTAGAGGATGGCTACGTTCACACGAGACACGGAGATCTTCCGCAACGAGGATATGCTCCGTGAGGATTACCAGCCGGATTCGATCACCGCTCGCGAGGACGAGATTTCGACATACACTGCTGCGCTTCAGCCGATCGTCAACGGCGCACAACCCCGGAACATCTTCTTGTACGGAAAGACGGGCGTTGGGAAGACCGCGGTATCTCGGTACCTACTGGAGCAGCTACAGCGGGACACGGAGCAGTACGACGACGTCGATCTCTCGGTCTGCTGGCTCAACTGTACGAACCTCTCGTCATCTTACCAAGTCGCGGTTAACCTCGTGAACCAGCTGCGACCCGCAGACGATCAGATCAGCACGACCGGGTATCCCCAACAGCGCGTCTTCGACATTCTATACGAGGAATTAGACCAGGTCGGCGGGACCGTTCTCCTCGTCCTCGACGAGATCGACCACATCGGCAGCGACGACGAGATCCTGTACGAGATCCCGCGAGCCCGGTCGAACGGTTACCTCTCGAAAGCGAAGCCGGGCGTGATCGGCATCAGCAACGATTTTGGCTTCCGCGACGACCTCTCTCCGAAGGTGAAAGACACCCTCTGTGAGGAGGAGATCCACTTTTCGCCGTACAACGCCCCGGAACTGCGAGCTATTCTCGACGGGCGAGTGGCCGGTGCCATGTACGATGACGCGGTGGACGATGCCGTGATCGCCTTGTGTGCTGCCATCGCAGCACAAGACACGGGAAGTGCCCGTCAGGCGTTGGATATTCTGTACAAATCTGGTGAGATCGCACGGACGAACAGCGAGAAGCGACTAACAGAGGAGCACGTCCACCAGGCTCGTGAGAAGCTCGAACAGAGCCAAGTCGAACACGGGATGCGCGAACTAACGAAACACGGACATCTTGCACTCGTAGCGATGTTACAGCTCGCGTTCGAGCAGGAGACCCCGGCACGGATTCGCGACGTATACCCGTTGTATCGACGTATTGCAGACGCTTCTAACGTCGACCCGCTCGTTCGTCGTCGCATGCACGACCATCTCGCGGATCTAGCGATGCTTGGCATCCTCGATCGGCAGATGAAAAATGAGGGACGGGCAGGTGGACACTACTATCAGTACAAGTTCGACGTGAACTTAGATATCGTCGGCGACGTCGTTCGAGATTTTGACTCGATTGTGCTCCCGACAGGTGTGGCGACACGGGTCACATGACGCTGTAAATTTGGTCGGAGGCTGTTCGAATGGTCCCCGGATCGTCCCATCCGAACACGTGACGCGGTGGGGTGTCGGGGGATAGAGTTCCATCCATTCTCAGAGAGAACACTCGACACAGTGGGGTGGTGACGAGAGTAACAGAGAGCAGTCGAGCTGCAGTCCCTACGACGCCGTGACTGCGAACGATTCTGGAGTATCTAGCGGATCGCGCCTTTGCGGACGAGACACGTCGCCGATCGCGAATGTGACCGAACTGGCCGCGCAAGACAGGGAAAACGCGCGGCAGGGCGCTCAAAACTGCTCCGCGTACGGAGTTAGCTGAACAGAACGGTGAGACGCCAGTCACGGACGAGTACATCGAGACCGCACGGGAGCGAGTATAGCTCGGTCGGGTGGAGACCGATATCCAGAACCAAACGGAACACGTCCAGCACACCTTAGAAACGATCGCGAACCTCCAGACCAGCGGTGAGGCTCTGGCGCGGTCGAAGGAGATCCAACAAACGCACAAGCAGATGGCGGACTCGCATGCCGTGTCCTCCCTGTCGACGCTAAAGAGCATCCCGGACCGGATCTCCCGGAGGACGTCTTTCACGCGTGTGCGCTGCTCCGGCCATCGGCCGAGGGCGAGTACCAGCTAAGCGAGGCCGTGGGCTGTTGGTGCGGGCGGGCTACGACGTTGCGACGGTTCGGTTGGGTGAGCGCGTGAACGTGAACACGCCCGCAGACGTGGAGCGGGCGAGCGGGTTAGTGTGTAGGGAGTGAGGGCTGGCAGTTAATATCGGCAAGTGTATGATCCACAACAGGGGTGCGAAACTCGACATCCTCCACAAAATTCCGAACGATCCCAAATCCACGACTCGAAATGTCGCTGAGGCGTCATCTATAGGTCGTCTATCCAATCTCTCGATTATTTAAATCGAGGTCTGATATTTTCCGCGTAGAATTCCTGGTCATCCTGTTCGATACCCAACAAAACTAGCACTGCGACGAACACGAGGGCTCCTGTTGCAGCTCCGATTATTAGTAACGGGTATCCGGAAAGGAACGATCGCCACCCGAGCATGACGAGAATACTAATCAGACCAGCAATTATTGGTTTCCAATATTTTTTCGAATACGGAGTCATTCCTTCGACGTACCAGACCTCAATCACCCGAACGACGTTGATGACGGTCAACGTCCCTGCTGTCGCTACTGCTACACCAATGAATCCGAACTCGAGTATAAGTACGTAATTGAGAACGACGTTTAGCACTCCAAGCACCCATTGGTTGACCAAATTCAGATATTGATGATTCGTCATCATGAGCAACAATCCACTTGGACCAACGGCACAGTTGGTCAGTTGAGCGATCCCGAAGAAGAGTAAAACGAGCCCGCCCCCAGAGAAATCGTCGCCAAAGATACGCAGTACCTCAGAACTGTAAACCGTAAGCACCAGCGCGGCAGGAATCACTACGGTGAACACCCACCGCGTTACGATTTTATAGATCGATTCGAGCTCGTCTATCCTTCCATTAGAATACAGTCCGGAAGCGATAGGGGGAAACAGTTGGTTGATCCCGGACAGGGGAAGCGTGAGAAACGTTGCGAGTAGGATCGAAACACGATACACACCGACGACTGACCCGGACAAGAAAAATCCAACCATGAGAATATCAACGCGGGTGTAGAGTTTCTGTCCGAGATCCTTCAGAGTCAGCGGAAGTGAGAAGTTGTAGAATTCGGAGACGCTTCCTCGCGATCGCTTTCCGGTTGGATGAATATCTGTTCTCGAGTATAGAAGCGAGATAGCGATCCCGAACGTCAGAACGCCTCCGATAGCCAACGCGGCAACTGCTCCGATCAGGGAATACCCCAACGTGAACGCCGACAGAACGGCAAGAATCCGGATTATCGGCTTGAGGACGTTCGTTATGATGATCTGATATTCAAGTTGTTCCGTGGCGCGAAACACGGAATTAGTGAGATTACTGAGGGTATTGAACGGAAGGACGATTGCCAATATCCGGAGTACGTCGACTAGAAGTGGTTCTTCGAGAGTGAGAGTGTTAATTATCGGTGCTAACACGAACAGTGCAGTTCCGATCACGACACTTCCGAGTAAGGCAGTCAGGTACGCGAGACCTGTCACCCAATTCTGTCGAGCAGGTTCGTTCGACGAACTGGGAATGAATCGGAGTAGTGATTTTCCGGTTCCGAGTCGGGCAAAAACGACGAAGAAGCCGGTGATCGTGTTCGCGTAGGTGTAAATCCCGTAAAGCGTCGCTCCGAGAACACGGGTTAAAATCAGATTGAAAACGAATCCGAGACCGTTCGATAGGACCTTTCCTCCGAAGAATAGCGACGCTCCATCGGTGATCGAGCGTAACGAATCACCTTTTTCAGATTTTGTTTCAGTAGCTTCCTCAGGCATCTGTGAAGCCTCGTTACTCGAATTCTAGGGTCACGTGTTTACGTATCCGAGATCGGCGAGGCGATCAACAACGACATCCGAGTCCCCGTTCGTATGCTCCTGTGGTTCCTCCTCATGGATCTCCTTGCGAGTTTCGCCGCTAATGACCAGCCACGGTACTTTGCGTAATTCGTCCGTGTACGTCTCGATCGGATGTCCGGATACCCGCTTCCCGAATGGAGTGATCCGTTCGTTCACAAGATTGCCGTGATCGGACGTAACCACTACTTTCTCGTCGAATGTGTTCACTAACCGCTCGACATGAGGAAGAGCGATTTCCAAGTTCTCGTCATATGCCCTCCAGACGGCTTCCACGTCGACTTTACCCTCGTCAAGCAGCGCCCATATAGTCGAATGATCCCGCGTAGCGTCCTCTCCTTGAACGCGTCTGTATGCCCATTCGTATCCAGCATGGTCTCCTATTTCGCGTGCGGAGTCCCCAATAAAGGGGTAGTGAGGCTGCATGAAGTGTGATATAATCCGCTTACCCGGGAATTCCTCATATGCCTCCAAGGTCGCCTCAGCCATCTTCTCAGGTCGGACAGTCTTCTGTTGATCGTCCCACTCGGACCCCCACACGTCAATCACCTCATGAAAGACGTCCTTGAGGCTCTTTGTCCGGTACATGGGATTTGCGGTAATGTACACCGTATCGTGGTGCGTTGTTCCTTCGAAGTTCTTTGTCAGAAACTCTGGCGTACCAGATCCAAGAGACGTTCGCGTTTGTAGGTCTCCATTAATAGTGTTCAAGCGTTCGAACTGGTCAAACCGACACGCATCGAGAAGTATCAGATTATCCCAATCCTCGGACATTAATCGACAGATTGGTGCGTCCGGGTCATAACGAATAGAAGAATAACTCTTGGCCGTCTGAGATCGAGCGAAAGGTATCGCCGATTCTACCCACCATTTGGGTTTGTGAAAATTCTTGAGTGCCTTTTTCATCATGTTTTTTTAACTTGAGATCGGACAAACATGTCCAGAATCGCTTCGGATTTGTAAAGAGACTACTTTGACGCCCGTAAAAAGACATCGCTTCCACGCTGGAAGGTCTCTGCCACTTCAAACCCAGCATCTGTGAGGAGTGTTTTCACCTCAGATACTTCTCCATCAAAGTCCTCGATCTTTTCCTTGTGTACTTCGACGTACACCAGTTGACAGTTCTCGCGAAGGGTTTCTCGAAGTCCTCGGAGTACGGAGAGTTCGGCTCCCTCAACGTCGATCTTGACGACTGTGGGTTTCGGCAGTTCGCGTTCCTTGATTATCGAGTCACCTCTGGCAGTCTCAACTTCAAGAGTCTGTCCGTCATCACCGGTCGCGATGGCGTGTTTACCCTCGCCTGCCTCGTCGCCAGTGAGAGCGAGATCGACGGTACCGTTAGTGTTAGATAGCGCGATCTGAACGATTTCGGCGTCAAGATTGTTCAGGTCGAGGTTTTCTCGTAGTCGATCCGCATTCTCTGGTTCGGGTTCGAACGCGAACGTCCTACCAGGACCAAGTTTGGCAGCAGCAAAACAAGTGTAGGTTCCGACGTTGGCACCGATGTCGTAGAAGATGTCGTCCGAATCGAGATCGTTTAGCAGATCTTCAACGACGGAACGTTCGCCAGCAAGATCGCGAAAGCGCATGAATTCCGTGAACGTGTTTGTCCAGAAGTCTATCGAATGATTGGCAAGGTCGTGAGTTTGCGTGTTTTCAGAGAGAACATATACGGGCCGCCAGTATGGCCCAGAAAGAAGTTTGTTGAGGCCAATCCAGCGAATCGATTGACGGACCAATCCGGAATAAAATCGATCATGTGCACGGCGTAGAATCGTTGCGACAAGACTCATAGGTATGATGTTAATAAACGATAGCTGATGGAGTGTATTAGAATTTCCGCATTATCATTCCCGGTTCCGCTGCCAGTCATCAAAGATATCTTGAGGGATTGTAATGCGCGAACAACCGGTGACGCAGCAGGAGTCGGACGCCCGCTGATCGGAGAGCGTCCCGGAGCGGTTGGTCATCATAGCCCTTGTCGGCGGCGAGACACTCGATTTTTCGGTGTTATGAAGGGCAACACTATGGCCGGTTTGGGGGTTGTGAGGCTAGTGCGCCGAGTAGTGAATATCGAGAATGGCACACGAGTCTGTATCGCTCAGGGCCGTCGTATTAACCGTATATATATGGCGATCCGAGCGGCATCAATAATGCCTCGATGCCGTTCGCGGTCGAAGAGCATGGCATCGATGGCACCGTGCGAGCCCTGATCACAAATGTTCGCGGACTTTCGAAGGAATCCACGCCACACCGACATGAGAACCTTCTCAAACGACCGATACAGCGTTGAGGGTGCGGGAAATGCCGTTCGAGCGAGATGAACAGACCACGAACGCGATCCATTTCACTCGCCCAATCGACGATCTCGCGGTACATCGCATCCAGGTGAAGCCGTACCAAGTGGAGCGTAACATGCTTCCAGCCGGGAAATCCGTGGCCAGTCAGATCACTCAGCTCCGTTGGCTGGCAGCACAGATTTTAACGCCAGCGACGCGGCTTAATTAACAAAGCGGAAGAGTAGGTTGGCCACATTCGACTCTTCCGCTTAGCTACTGCCTTCAGAGCGACGCTATCCTGTCGCCTTCTGTGGATTAAACAGAGCAGAAGTAACCTACTGTATCCAAATCATATTCTAATTCGAAACAAATGAATTCACACATATTGTATCAGTAGTTTAGACTCAGAATCGTATTGAGCAGAGTAAGAAAACATATTAGTCCCACCAATTCAGATGCCTATCACGTGCGAGTTCGAAACTTGAACAGCAATTTTAGATCAGGTCTTATTGTTCTAATACTTATATTTTCTATTAGACTTATTGGTGTTGGAGTCACAATTTATACTGGACAGAATCCGTATGCCCAGGCCGATGTTATTGGATTTATTGCGAGCGCTGAAGAGATAGCAATAGGGTTAGAGAACGGAAATTATGTTAATGTTGATCGGCCGACGGCGTATCAACGGTGGGGGGCTTTCTTAGCACCATTCTGGTTACTACCAGGTCCCAGTCTAGTGTATGCCAGCATTGTGAATGCTCTCATCGGATCACTAGCCGCATATAACGTCTATACTATCGCTCAATACTACCATTCACGTTCTGCTGCAGTAGTTTCTATCGTCCCCCTAATGATTTATCCGAGTATTGTGCTTGTACACTCTACACTTCTCCGGGAAGCCGTTGTTCTGTTCGGAATAACCGCCGCAACAAAATCTCTATTAATACCCAACCATCGAAGTCAAAGTAAAAATATCATTATTGTCGTAGGTGGGCTTTTCGTCGCAGGGATTCTTCGGCCAGACAATATACCACTGTACATCATAGCAATCGGTGTTGGGACTTTTGTCCATATATATTATTTAGATATAGTCCGTAATATTATCATGTATATGATTATACTCGGAGGAGCTACGAGTACGTTATTCTTTTTAAATCGAATACAAGAGGGTATCTCGTATTTAGCCAATCTGCGGGAGGTGCGGACTCGAGGTCGAACCGCATACCTAGTAGATATATACGCAACACAGATCCCGGAAGCGATTGCGTTTAGTGGAATCGGGGTAGCGTACTTTTTGTGCTCTCCATTTCCTTGGATGATCTCAAATGTAAGTGATTTCGTAGTGGGTGTAGAAGCTCTCGTTAATTTAATATTTATTTTGATAAGTCCGCTTGGCTTCCGAGTTTTATTTCAACGAAATCCAGCTGGGGCAGTCGGATTAGGGACTGGAGTGATCGTTGGAGTAATACTCTATGCACTAGCAACTGGGAATGTAGGTACAGCAGTCCGACATAGACAAATGTTCATGTGGGTTTTCTTCTTGCTAGGTGGTATAGGAATCACACAGCACACGCAAATCAAAACGAACAACAATAGTAGATGATCTCAAATCAGATAGTAATTATCTCTGTTGATTCTGCGGAATCATGAAGTATAAATAAACTCGTTATATATCCTCTAAGAAATGCCAAGAGTAAGTGTAGTCATACCAGTATACAATTCATCAGATACTCTCCCCCGAGCACTTACGAGCGCTCTGTCTCAAACTTATGATGATATTGAAATAATCGTAATTGATGATGGATCAATTGATGATACAGAAGAAGTCATGGCCTCTTTTGACGATCGACGTATTCGGTTCTTCCAGCACGAAAAAAATCGGGGTGGAAGTGCTGCGAGAAATACAGGAATTGAACACGCTACCGGTGAGTATATTGCCTTTTTAGATGCAGACGATGAGTGGTTTCCATCTAAAGTAGAACGGCAGGTTAATGTGCTAGAATCCCGCTCTGACCAGTGGATAGCTACATATTCTAATTTTAAACAGAAACGTTCGAATGTCATTATCGAGTTCATAGACAAATATATTTCTCGCCCAACTGGATTTGAAGGAGACGACATCATTATCGACAATATATTGAGAAGAACGTTTTCGCACGGGGGGACATCTTCACTACTAGTTAAGAAAAGCGCTATCAATTTGATAGATGGGTTTGATGAAATGTTCCAAAGACATCAAGATCTGGAATTTATATTAAGACTTCTCCAAGTAGGAAAGATGGCCTTTACCGACGAGATATTGTTCAAAAAGTATGACACAGGTTCCCCAGAAGGAGACAGTGTCGCAGAAGCTATCGATCAATTCTACGATAAGTTCTTAGACTTGATTCGAGAACGCGGTATGGAAGAAGAAGCGAAGGGAGTGCTCCGATATATAAAAGCAAAGCAATATTTATCTAGTGGACAGTTTCGTGAGGGATTTGCGTATCTCTGGAGTTCCAGCATCCCACATAAAAGAGATATACTTGGAGTCGGATTTGCGATCTTCAGAGGAGTAAGAACACATCTTGATAGATTGTCATAATGATGTGTTTAATATCACCAATATTCTGTTAGAAACCTGTCAGCGACAGGGTGAGCAACAATAAACAGAATGGTATTAACAACCACGAATCACAATAATCCTCATTCGGAATATTCACCCATTGGGACACATTTGATCAAATCTTCTCGAACAAGTTCATCTACTATCATAAGTATTCGTTCGAGCCTGTGACAATCTTTTTCAGGAGAATGTCCAAGGTTGAACGGATGGAACCACAGGTGAAATGTCTTACCTGTCCGAGCAGCACGTTCCAGTCCTTTTTTTGCACGCTCCACGCTGCACTCGCCGGGTGTGTATTGCCACCCATCGTGTGAAGGACGAAAAGTCTGTGATCCCGGAATTTCGAGGATACCGTTATGTTCGATGGGTTCAGTTACTGGTGGAGTTCCACGGACAGCCTCGTCGACAAACCTACACGGTGGTTTTATTATGTTCGGTACGGACGCGCGCTCATACCAGTATGCATCTCTTCCTCGATAAACCTTGATCCCATGCTCCCTTAGAACGTCCACGTGGCCGACATCATTTCGTGGAAACACGAAACTTTTCGGCTCAAGGCCGTGTTCACGAAGTGTTTTGACCGCAACATCTATTTCTTCCTCCGCATGCTGCCGCGAACAGCCATCGGCACCCAACTGCATGTGAGTCGAGCCATGTAATCCGATCTCTTGGGCGGTCTCGCAAGCCTGTAATCGATCGATGAGCCACGGAGCAAACCATAATACATCATCGAATCCGTTCACGCATGGGAGTTCAGCAAACCAGTCATCGATCCATTCGAAGTTTGGAGATGTTCGGTCGGTATGGGCCTTGTCACAGTCCATGAGCAAATGAGAGACGATCGCCCATGTAGCAGAGATGTCATATTCATCAAACATATTACATAGATGATCTACCACATCGGGCGTATTTCGATAGGCATTCTCATAATCCCCGACGTTGTCCTTGTCGAACATTCCCCACGCGAGTTCCGTATCTAGTGAAAGAGTGAATATCCCTTTGTTATCAGTCATACTACTCCATGTACCCGAGATCCTCGAGTCGGTCTGTTACGTTATGGTCGATGGTTTGTGTATCTACGCTATCCCCATACTGAGCGTCGGTTTGAGTTACTTCTTGAGTCGCTGGAACCGAGTCTGGCTCAAATAACTCTCGACGGACTTCACCCTCCATCACCCTTGGGACAGCAGCACCGTGTAAATGAAGCAGTGTCGGTGCAAGATCTAGAATGTGTAGGTCGGATAATTCAGTCGTTCCATCGATATCCGATCCGTATGCTATGAACATTCCCGTGTCTTTGTTTTCACCGTGCCACTTGCTCGGCGATTCGAACATCGATTCATTACCGATCTTCCCCTCAATATGGACACCAGAGGCCTGATCGAGGACGACATCTGGGCCCAGATCCGAGTATGGTCCATCGTATACTTCACTACCAGGAAGCACCTGGTCAAAAACAGGATTCCCGTCTTCATCAGTCAAGTCTTCAAGATCGTTGACTAATTCGTTAGCGATTTGCTCCCGTTGCTGAGGATCTTCAGAGAGGACGTATACTGGCCCCTGACCGCTTGCGACCGCCCGTGAGCGTTCCCAGTTGATAACGTCTTCTTTAGCGCTCTTGTCAACGGATCCCTCTTCACTAGGGAGGTACATCTGGACTCGCTCCGGGAGCAATCGCCGAGCCCACCACTCGACCCCAAGTTTCGCCAGTATCGGCCGTACACGTTCTTGAGTAATTCCTGCCCCATAGAGGTAATCACTAATTCCCGATTCCGTCTGTAAATAGTCGTGCTGTTCCAGCCATGTGTTGATACGGAATGTCGTTCGGATCTCGTTTGAGCCGTGATCAGACATCACGAAGAGATTGTCGAGCTCCTCGTGTGATAGAAGACGAGCGACACGGTCGTCGATTTTCTCCCATGCTTTCTTAACCACGCCCATGTCCCAATAAAAATGCTGGAGGACGTTCAAGTAGAATACAGTTATATGGATGAGTTCGTACTCTCCGGTTGAGAGTTCACTCTCTAACACGTCAAAACGCATCTCGATCAGATCATAGATCTCTTCGACACATTCGTTGTCCGGATCGTTCCCTGATAGCAACGACATCTTCTCCGGATGTACCGCATAATCGTATTCCTCCTTGAGTTGTACCTCCAAAGATTCGGGATATGTGTATCCAGTCTGTTCGGCACCGGGGCCGCCGGCAATATGGATACCATCGATCTCAGCGGGTGGGTATGACGTTGGTAGATTAATGACCGCAGTCTTATCCTCAAGCAGATGCCAATAGTGAACACCGTTGAAGTCGCCCGCTGTACTCCTATTTTCTATCTTCTGTTTCTCGCGATCAACGCTCTCCCACCAGAATACACCCAATCTGCCCGGATTCGTTCCAGTCGCATAGCACTGCCAGTTCGGACACGTAACTGGTGGTAGACAACTCTGCATATCCTCTGCGACGCCGTCTTCGGTCATTTTGGCGAACGTGGGAAGTGAATTATCGTCGATCCACGGCTGTATCAGTTCGAAACAACCCCCATCTAATCCAAGAACGATCGTCGTCATTTGCTGGTACTAGTTATTCAACGATTTAAAACCATAATAACTGTTTGGATAAAATCCTCTGAATAGTTATATATTTGTGAACATTCGGCAAGACATTCGAGATTATTTGCCTACTATGACGTCAAATCTGTATACATATTTCGATAATCAGACACCATACGTTTCGTCTCGAAATGATCCGATCGATTTTGACCAGTGTGACCAAATTGTTCACGCTGGTTCAAGTTTTGTATAAGCTCATTCATTCGAGAAGCCAACACATCGGAATTGCCTGGTTCAATAAGGTAACCAGTCTTTGCATCGTCTATAAGTTCCGGAATCCCCGAAATATTCGTCGCGATGACTGGAAGTCCAGCTGCCATCGCTTCAATAATCACGAGTGGAGTTCCCTCACGAAACGATGGGAGAACGAGGATATCGGATCCTGCCATCACGTTCGGTATATCGGTTCGATAGCCGAGTAGATGGACGGTATCCTCGAGATCCCGATCATGGATCTCATCTTCGAGGTGGCTCCGTAATAGGCCGTCACCGGCGATCAGCATCGAAACATTCTTTTTTTCGAGTGATTCCACTGCATCGAGTAAGACATCGAATCCTTTCCCTTCCGCGAGTCGACTCACCATCAGGACACGTGGTTCCGTCCCTGGGAGATCTGTCGCGGGTTCCACGTCTCGAAAGTCGTCGAGATCGATACCGTATCGAATCGTCCGATACTGCTCCTCTCGGCCGATCCCACGGGAGAGGTACTCCTCAGCGATGACTTCGGCGATCGAGACCTGGACATCGGTCCATCGAGCGGCTACCCGTTCACATCGTTCGACGAACCAGTTCAGGAGATCGTTCCGGTCTTCTGCGAATGGAACGCCGTGGATCGTGTGAATCACGTGGGGCACGCCAGCGAGACGCGCGGCCGCACGGCCGATGATGCCCGCCTCGGTACTGTGAGTGTGTACGATG
Organism: Halorubrum sp. CBA1229; assembly: GCF_003721435.2. Lineage (NCBI taxonomy): Archaea > Methanobacteriati > Methanobacteriota > Halobacteria > Halobacteriales > Haloferacaceae > Halorubrum > Halorubrum sp. CBA1229. The sequence continues at coordinate 266,336 of NZ_CP054585.1, forward strand.
TCAAAGTCCTCTCGGTTAATGAAACGCGCAACGGTAAAGACCGCGCCAATAGCAGTGACGGGATTGTAGTGTCGAATCAGCGGGAACTGCCTCGTCTGAACGCCGGCCTCGTGAAGCGCATCGATGTTGTGTTGATCCACTTCCGAACCGTATCCGACGGTCACGTCGAACCCGTCGATTTCGGTGGCGATCGGGAGAAGCGCGTTGACCGCTCCCCCGTCGATGAGTCGGGTAATGAGGTGAAAGATGCGGGGTTCCGACGACATTAGACCGTCCTCTTTCGGCGAGATTCAAAACAATCCCGATCCCGAACCCGGAGGCTATTAAACACTCACTCGAGAGGATTCCGTATGACCGCTACTCCAACGGATCGAAACGTCCTCGTCACCGGTGGCGCGGGATTCATCGGGAGCCACCTGGTGGACGCGCTCGTCGGAGCCAACGACGTAACGGTCCTCGACGACTTCTCGACCGGCTACCGTGAGAACGTCAATCCGAAAGCGACCGTGATCGAGGGCGACATCCGCGACCGCGACACCGTCGAGAGCGCGATGGACGGGATAGATTTGGTGTTTCACGAGGCCGCCCTCGTCAGCGTTGACAAGTCGGTCGAACAACCCCAACTCTCCCACGAGACGAACGCGACACCGACCCTGTCGATCCTCGACGCTGCCCGCGAGAACGACGCTCGCGTCATCCTCGCGTCGAGCGCTGCGATCTACGGTCGACCGTCGAGCGTTCCGGTCACTGAATCGGAGCCGAAACGCCCGAACTCGCCCTACGGGATCGATAAACTCTACCTGGACCATCACGCGAGGACGTATCACGACCTGTATGGGCTCGAAACGGTCGCCCTCCGCTATTTCAACGTGTACGGCCCCCGCCAGCGAGGAGGACCGTATAGCGGCGTCATCAGTATCTTCGCGGATCGATTGGCGAACGACGAACCGGTGACCGTTCACGGCGACGGCACACAGACGCGGGACTTCGTTCACGTCTCAGACGTCGTCCAGGCGAATCTACTGGCCGCGGAGACGGACGCCGTCGGGGAGGCGTTCAACGTCGGAACCGGGTCAAGTATCTCGATCCGGGAGCTGGCGGACTTGATGCGAGAGTCGACGGAGAGCACGTCCGAAATCGTTCATACTGAGGGCCGGTCCGGAGATATCGAACGGAGCGTTGCGGACATCCGAAAGGCGAAAGACAAACTCGGATACGATCCGACGATCGATCTCGAAGACGGAATTCGAGACGTTGTGTAATCCGATCTCCCGATCACAGCGCGACCCGGAGGATCCACATTACGCCTCCCCTACCGAACGCCCGCAAACAAACGTACCGATCCGCACTTCTCGAACAATATCCACCGGCCAATACCGACAATCGATGACGTAATGCGAATTCTGTCCGAGGATCGGACATGAACGACAAGCGTCCTCGTCACCGGCGGCGCAGGCTTCGTCGGCTCGAACCTCGCGAACCGCCTCGCCGCCGACAACGACGTGATCACCGTCGACGACTGCTACCTCGGCGACCCGAACAACCACACGGACGACGTGGAGTGCGCGAGGTGTCCGTCCTCGGGAACGACTACCCCGCCGACATCAACGCCGTCAAGAATGTCATCGAGGTAGTCCAGAACCTCTGTCATACCCTGACGAGATCGTCACGAACACGAGTCTCAATCGGTGGGCGAACTTTCAGAGGCGGAGCGATTCGGCAGAGGAGTATACAGATGAGCCGTGCACGTTTCCGTCAGAAGTTCCGACACGCCTTGTTTGGGAGATCATGTTTGTCTGAGCAACTTGAGTCGGAGTAGCCGCCCAAGTCATTCACTGTACAGGTGAATCTTTTTGATGACATTAGGAGACATTCCCACATGGGCAGACTCGGAACGCAGTCGACAACCGCGGATCGGCAGTTTGCGCTCGCCTGGGTCGGCATGGGGTTCGTGATGTCACTGGCTGTCGCCACGATCGATTTTTTGCCGCTCCCGTTGGAGGCTGTGTATGTCTTCGCCGCTGGCGTCATGCTTCGTGAGACCCTTGGTCTTGCGTATTGGATCCTGCAGAAATAAAGAGGCCTCCGAACAGTTCAGTACCGACACCGAAGCGGAATTTGACGAGCAGCGTGAAATGCTTCGCCGTTACCAGCGGGCGGTCATCGATTGAATAGCGGAGGTAAGGTTGCGTGGTCGACGAACGGGTCGTCTCTGTCAGGCTCGAACAGATTGAACAGTACGACCAGCCAACTAGCGAAGGCAGAATCCTTATCATTACCTGAATTGAATGATTTGCTTATGAAAGCAGTCGTACTCGCAGCCGGAGAGGGCACGCGCCTTCGTTCGCTCACAGAAGACAAGCCCAAGGGCATGGTTGAGGTCGCCGACAAACCACTCATCACGCACTGTTTCGATCAGCTGATCGAACTCGGTGCGGACGAACTCATCGTAGTCGTCGGCTACATGAAAGAGAAAATCATCGACCACTACGGCGACGAGTACGATAGCGTCCCGATTACCTATACTCACCAGCGCGAACAGAAGGGGCTCGCCCACGCGCTGCTCACCGTCGAGGAACACATCGACGACGACTTCATGCTTATTCTCGGCGACAACATCTTTCAAGCAAACCTCCAAGACGTGGTCCGCCGCCAACGTGAAGACCGTGCAGACGCCGCGTTCCTCGTCGAGGAGGTTCCGTGGGAGGACGCCTCTCGCTACGGTGTCTGTGATACCAACCAGTACGGCGAGATCACAGACGTTGTTGAAAAGCCGGAGGACCCACCGAGCAATCTCGTGATGACCGGCTTCTACACGTTCACGCCCGCCATCTTCCACGCGTGTCATCTCGTCCAGCCGTCGAACCGCGACGAATACGAGATATCCGACGCGATCGATCTGCTCATCCAGTCGGGGCGGACCATCGACGCCATCGGTCTTGACGGGTGGCGCATCGACGTCGGCTATCCCGAAGACCGTGATGAGGCCGAGCGCCGCCTCACCGGCGAAGACACCGACGACACCACCGAAGAGGTTGTTGAGTCCGACGCGTAGCGAATCACCGACGAGAGCTGGCTCGACCGGAGTTCGGGTCGTCTTCGCCGCCGTTCGTGAGAGCATGTGTAAGCCACAGTATTCCAACGCGAGAATCCTTGCACTAAAGATCGATATGAATGTTAAGAAATGAGAGAGATCAGCCACGTTTCAGTAGTCGTCGCTCCGATTTAGTGTATTCACCGTTTGTCTTCCCGTTCATGATCGTTGCAGGAGCGATCGTGTGGAGTGCCTACGGCATCAGATACGACGTGTCAGGGAATGAGATGCTCATCTTTGAGCTCCGGCGTCCACGCTCGCGATCTTCCACGCCTGCTATCTTATTTGGCCCTCAAACCGCGACGAGTACGAGATCGCCGATCCGATCGAACGCTTCATTCAGTCTGGCCGAAGCACCGACACTATCGGGCTTGAGACGTGGCACATCGCGTCAACTACCCCGAGGACTATGATGAAGCGAAACAGCGTCTCTCGGAGACCGCTAACGCGGACTTGGTACACTGGGGTGCTGTCGAGACAGGTGACCGCTCATTACACGTTGGGCCTAACTATACTTGAAAAGACACGGTGGAGTATCGTCGTTTTTGTTTTTTGATTTGTATGACTCACAAGCTTAAGGTATCTCTATCCCGCAGTCCATCTTAATACATGACCGTTTTAGTCACCGGCGGGGCCGGCTTTATCGGGTCACATCTCGTCGATCACCTCCTCACAGAAACCGACGAGAACATCACCATCCTCGACAACTTTTCGACAGGAAGCGACTCGAACCTCTCGCATCTTGAGACCGATCGCGTTGACACGGTTGACGGTGATATCCGCGACGCATCACTTGTTGCTGACCTCATCGCCGACGCCGATACAGTATATCACCTCGCGGCCGCGGTCGGCGTAAAACGTATTGTCGAGAACCCGCTCGACTCCCTACGAACGAATCTTGAGGGCACAAAGAACGTGCTCGAAGCAGCCGCTCAGGATGCGACGCCAACGTTTATCGCCTCGTCCTCAGAGGTATACGGCAAATCGGAAGCGATTCCCTTCGCAGAAGACGACGACCGCGTGTACGGATCAACGGCATCACCGCGCTGGGGCTACGCGACTGCGAAGGCAGCCGACGAGTTTCTAGCGGTAGGGTTTCAGAAGGAACACGGACTGCCCGTTGTCGTCGGTCGGTATTTCAACATTGTCGGGCCGCGACAGACCGGACAGTACGGCATGGTGATCCCGACGTTCGTCAAGCAGGCACTTGCTGGGGACGATCTGACTGTGTACGGCGACGGCACACAGATCCGAAGTTTCACGCACGTGGCAGATGCGGTCTCGATCACACACGAACTCTTGTCGACGCCCGCGGCGCATGGTGAGGTCTTCAATATTGGTGCTCCGGGACCCACATCGATCAATAATCTCGCAAAACGAGTCATCGAGCTCACTGACAGCGACTCTGCGATCACACACATCCCGTTTGAGGAAGCGTATGATGAGGACTTCGAAGAGCCCGATGCCCGTGAGCCCGACATCTCTAAGCTCCGCGCAACGATTGGACGTGAACCAGAGGCTGATCTCGATCGGATTCTCCGAGATGTTATTGCCAACCGGACTGATAGGGTGAGTATCGAATGACCGATATTGAAGAACGGCTCGCCACTCGTGACGCACAGGTTGGTGTCATCGGCCTCGGATACGTCGGGCTCCCCCTCAGCCTCGCGTTCGTTGAGGCCGGATTCGATGTTCGTGGCTTCGATATCAACGAAGAGCGCGTCGACCAGCTCCAAGCTGGAGCAAGCTACGTTGACGATGTGACCGACGCCGACCTCAAGAACGGCCTCACCGACGGCTTTACCCCTGATTCCAATCCCGATGTTGTCGCCGACTGTGACGTATACATCATCGCCGTCCCGACTGGTGTTGCCGATGGAGAGCCAGCGATGGGCGCAGTGAGAGCAGCAGCCCAAACCGTTTCAGAACAGTCAGGCTATCGCGAGACACTCGTTGTCGTCTCAAGTACGGTGTATCCAGGCGCGACACAGGAAGTGGTCAAACCGATTATTACTGACGAGCGACCCCCTGCGTTGACGCAGTTTGCGATGGTTCCAGAGCGACTCAACCCCGGTGGGGATCATGAGATTAGTGAGATCCCACTCGTGGTGGGTGCAGATGACGCCCCTGCACGAACCGCAGCCAGTACCCTCTTTGGAGCGATCACAGACACAGTTCCGGTCGCCGCGACGGAGACGGCTGAACTCTCGAAAACACTCGAGAACACGTATCGAATGGTCAATATCGCGCTCGTGAACCAACTCGTCGCTCTCACAGAGCGGTTAGATGCCGACGTGTGGGAAGCGGTCGACGCAGCTGGGAGCAAACCGTTTGGGTTTCAAGCATTTGAGCCCGGCCCAGGCGTTGGCGGCCACTGTATCCCGATCGATCCACAGTTCTTGACATGGCGCGCAAATGAGTTGGGGACCGAGTTGCCGTTTATTGACCACGCACAACAGGTAAATGAGGAAATGCCAGATCGAGTTGTCGAGGGGGTCATCACCGCACTCAAGGCCCGCGGCGTGACCCTTACTGACGCGTCAGTCCTCGCCTTGGGGGCCGCCTACAAGCCGAACATTACCGACCCACGAAATTCACCCGCAATTGAAGTGGTGAAGTCGCTCCGTCAACAAACCAACGTCACTCTTGTTGATCCCCATGTCGATTCTGAGGAAGCACGTATCCCACTCACAAATACCGTGAGTGACGAGACGGTACAGGCGGCTGACGCAGTGGTCCTTCTCGTAGACCACGATGCGTTCAATCTCACACGGCTTGGCAACCAAGCGTCGTTTGTGTATGACGCAAAAAATGCGATGCCAGAAGACGCTTCCGCGACAGTAGTGACGCTCGGCGAAACAGCCGAAGCTGCTGATGTCCTGGCTAAAAGTCGAGTAATCAAATAAGTATGGCAACTGCGTTGCAGTAGTGAGGTATCACTGAAAATATTCTGGCTACCGATGGATTCATCGACCGCAACGTGATTCGGAGCGGCTCCATCTGTCAGCTGTAGATCGACCTTCTGTACCCACGGGCCGTGGTTCGATGGCGATCGATACCCAACCTCTCAAAAATCGGGACGGTATCCGACAGTGATACTCCAGCCAGCTGAAGTCGGATACTGAACTTCATCGCTGGCTCGGGTGTCGCCTCTCGTCCCAGAAAATCTAACTCGATACAACCGTTGTTGGCACTGAGCCGGTCGAAACCGAGCATGAACCACTCAATTTTTTGACCGCCTCATCCTTTGACCTTATTTCAACACAACCAGCAATTACGACTTTAGGTGATACTGCGCCAGCCAGAAAACAGAATGAGTGAACGATAAGACAATTCTACTCTGTTGAATCCGCAGAAGGCATCGGGATCGGATCTCTGTGGAGTCGGTTCAGCAGTACTGTCAAGTGAATTTCAGATGATTCTCGAAGGAAGCAGACATCGTCGAGAGACCGATCAATACTTGACGGCGAAGTGCAGAACAATCCTAGTTTAGATATTGTGATCATTAATGTATTCTGATTTAACAGAGTAAACTTATATTTTGGCGTTTCCATACTGACCGCTCTTATCTCACCTCTAAATCCGGTATGATTACCGATCGGGGATCACCGAACCGTTTGCAGCACGTCTACCATTACCTTCCAGATTTGTCGTACGACCAGCTTCATATCATAAGTGAACGACTGCTGTTTGACATACTGGAGGTCATACCGAAGCTTCGTATCCGGCTCAGCACCGGTCACGTCGTTCACCTGCGCTAGGCCGGTCAGACCAGGTTTCACAAACCAGCGCTTTCGCCAATCAACAACTCCCGATTGGATATCAGAATCAAGCTCTGGCCGCTCAGGTCGTGGACCAACCACACTCATATTACCCTTCAATACAGCCCAGAGTTGCGGGATCTCGTCAAGATGGGTCTGACGCAACACGCGTCCAACGCGGGTTACACGCGGATCAATCCCACCATCATCTTCATCACTAATTGTCGCACCAATCTCATCCTCAGCGTTTTCGATCATCGACCGAAACTTGAACACCTCGAACGTCTCTCCGAACACCGCAGTCCGCTCCTGACTGTACAAAATTGATCCACCATCATCGAGCTTAATTGTCACTACGATTGCACAGATGACGGGACTCAACACCACTAACCCAAACAGTGAGAACAAAACATCAAAGCTGCGTTTGAGGATGTGGTCTTGGATATCCCACGGTTCAATATCGACGGTGACGAGAGTCCCGACATTAGTGTCAGCACTTAACACCTGATCGGCGTGATCACGGTGGACGAGAACATCGACACCGTGTTCGTAACATGCATCAAGTGCGCCGAAGAACTCTGCGCGGTCTGTGTGCCCAAATGTTAACACGACAGTATCAATATCGTACTCAACAAGGACGTCCTCAATTCGAGAGAGGCCACCTAACCGGTCTAGCCCGTTTAGCTGAAAACCTCCATCGGCAACAGCTGCTATCCGGTTCGGCGATTCAGTAGTCCTGTAGGCGCTCGTGGGACAGAGATACCCGAGGAGTGGGATATCGATATCGGCTGCAAGCTCTTCGATCGAACTCGGATCGTCCCCGACGATAATCGCACGCTCTGCATCACCATTCGGTCGCTGCCGAATCCACACGAACCACGCAGGCAACACCACGAGTAACAGCGGCGTGATCGCGATGAGCGTCGCCCGCGGCAGCCGATAGGTATAATCAAAATACCCGATCGCAGCGAGGGTCACCATCGCGACCATGACCCGCTTTTGGGTAAGCGCCACCGTATCGAGAATGCGTCGCGGCCGTGGCTTGTACAACGGGAGAAACGCCGCCGTGACGATGACGACCGTCGTAAGCATCTCGAACACGAGTTCGGCACCCATCGGCGCATCCGCTGCCAGTCGCCCAACAACTGGCAGCCGCGTGAGCAGCGCGTGGGCGACTGTGCTGTTGGCGACCACAACCGCGAGGGCAGTAATGACTGCGACGCCGCTGACGCTGCGCAGCCGATACTGCCATCCGGAGAGCATTAGCTGTACATTAGGATGACACTATATAAATGAACTACGATGTCCGTGACTGCAGCGTGGTAGTCTCAGAATTACGGTCCGCTAGGGGAGGAAAAAACGATTAGTGGCCAGCCTAGTAGCGCCTTCGACAATCTAATCGTGAAGGTATGACCTACGTTGCTATGGAAGCCCTGAGCATGTTCTGACAAGCACAGACATGATCTGGAAGAGCCCAGATTGGGTGTGTTCAAACGGAATGTGTGTTCTCAATCGTACTCGTTCTCGATTACGGCCGCTTCAGCGTCCAACGCCCGCACCTCGATCCCGCGCCACTCCCCGTCAACCCCAACGAGCGCCTCCGCATACCCGAGTTCCTCATTTCCCGGCACCGCCTCCTGCACGAACCGCTTCTGGGCGTGATTTAACCCGAATTCGTCGGCCCAGTGGTCGTCCATCCCATCCAACCGATGGAAGTACTTGATCGCACACTGGTCGAGGATCATCTCAGCTTCGGGCCGCTCAAAGAACTCATCGACGGTTTGGGTAACCAACTGCAGCGACAGATCGTGGTGGCGGTGATGCCGAAAGATGGTCTCTAAGAAGGCGAGATTCTCGGCATCACGCAACACGTACCGCGCTTCATCAATCACGAACACCACCTCCTTGTCCGTCTGTTTGGCTCGCTCGTATACCAACGAGATTAACAATTGCATCACCAGCGTCGTACGCCCGCCGACCCGCCCCTCCTGCTGGGCTAAATCCAAATAGAGCAGATCGGTATCCGCAAAATCGATCTCGCTCGACCGACCGAGATGTGCAAACTGCCCGTCCGGCGCAAACGGCCGCAACTGGTCGATAAGCCACGTGGCATCCGCCTGCAGCTTCTCCGCTTCGGCCTCGATCCGGAGCGTCTGCTGTTCTGGGGCCGCCACAAACGCTTCAAGCACATCAATTACATCCCGCAGCGTCGGACTCTCGCGATCGTGGGTCGTCAGATCCTCCGTAATGCCCGCCTCCCGGTACGCGGCATCAATCGCTAACTCCAGCGTCGTGCGCCGATCCCCAAGCGTGATCCCCCGCTGCGCGAAGAAGTTCGTCAGAAAGCTCACCACGCGCTCTTTCTTTTCGGTGAAGGGACTCGCATCGGCCCCCAGTTGTTCGCGCACCGGTTGTGGCATCGGCGTAATCTCGAGCGGATTGATTCCCCGGGTGCCACCCACGGTAATGCGCTGGGCACCTAATGCGTCTGCCACCCCCGCCCAATCGTTGAGCGGCTCTAAGATCACCCCAATTCGGTCCTCGTGATGCGCCACCGACCGAATAAACCGCTGTTTCGCGCCGAAGCTCTTCCCGGAGCCCGGATCCCCAACAGTAAACGTCGCGTACCCGTTCTCACGCGCAAACGGGTCGATCACCACCGGCGTGTCCGTATGTCGATGCACCCCCACCTCGACGCCATCTGACTCCAATAACGTGGGGCGATGCGGCGACGCCAACAGCGCGCCCACCGCGCCGCTGACACACGTCGTCCTGCGATCCAACACGGGCCCGCCGAGCGGTGCCGCCCCGCGCAACGCCCGGTCCTGCGCGCAGATTGCGGTCTTCGGCGCCAGCTCCGCCGGCTGCTCACGGAGCGTGCGCTTCACGCGGCGCACATCCCGATCAAGCGTCTCCCGGTCGTCGGCCCGGACGGTCACGAGCAGCGCCTGTGAGAACACCCGCGCCCCGGCTTCGACAGCCCGATACATCGCCGCTGCCTCACTCGCCCGATCCTGCAGATACGTGCTGCGGACGCTCGACTCGAGATCCGCATCCACTTTCAGATCGTCGGCGGTCGCCTGCAGCTGGTCGAGCGCCCGCTCCTGATCCTGCGGTCGGAAATGCGCCATCACGTGAAACCGGACGTCGGTGAGGGTGAACAGCTCACTCAGGTACCCATCGCTCGGATAATCCGGCCAATCCGCGATATAGAGCGTGGTCGTCCACTCATCGCCGACCCGTGCGCACCGACTCTCCCACTCGACAGCTGCCGGCGCGACCGCAGCCTGTTGGCGCTCCCGGGGTGGGGCCACCTCCGTATCCCGCTGTGGCGCTCTCTCAGGCGGCTCAACGAACGCCGACAGATCCACCTCCGGATCACGATCGGGTTGGCGCGCCTGCATCCACACCCCCAACAGGAGCCCCACAACGAGGATGCTACCCCCCGCCATCAGCCCGCCGACGAGCAGCGACGGCGAGAGCGACTCAACGCCACTGATTACGAGCGCCTCACGCATCAGATCCACCTCGCTCCGTGTGGTCCACACCCGCCCGGTCAGCGACGGGCGTCTCTGTGAGCTCAGTCCCGTTCCAAAACTGCGTGGCCAACCCTAGAATCTCCGCTGTTGACAGTCGGCGCGCCGTACAATCACTCGTTTTGGCGACGAACTCTGTCTCAACCGTCCGCACCCGCTCGCGCAGCTTTGCGAGCTGGGCGCCCCGCAACTCCGCGTCGGTGAGCCGATCGCGACGCGTCACGAAGGGCGTCGCCAGCACGCCAACCACCGGCAGCGTGGTGAGTCGTTCAGCTGGCGTGCGCTCCTCGGGATGCCGCTCGTACACCTCGTACGGCGCCACGGACACCCCCAGAAAGTACCGCACCTGCTGGGTCTCTGCGAGCTCGGCCGGCCGCTGATCACGGTAGGCGGCGATCAACGCCCGCACCGACTCCCGCTCGCTCACGTCCGGGTCGGCGAGGCGATCATCCAACTGGTTGACCAGCGTCGCCGCCGGGTACGGATCGGTCGTGGTGTACAACGTGAGCTCGAAGGTCAGCTCCTGATTCGCGAACGCCTCACCCACGGCCTGCCGGGCGGCCCACTCGTCAGCCATCGCGAAATCCATGTTGCCCGGCGTCAGCTCAAGAAACGTCTCCATCCGCCCGTCCGTTCGTTCAACGGCGCCGTGGCCAGGCCACGCCCGCTTGAGCGCGGTCAACTCTTGGGTGTGCTCGTCGACGACAAACGGTTGTGGGACCGTCGTCTCACTGTCCGGGTCCGGTGTCGACGCGGCCCCCACCGCCTCATGGAGGGTCACCCGCGGCCGGCGCAGATAGAACCGCCCCAGATCGGCGAGCCACGTGCTCGCCGGGAGCTGTCTGGGAGCCGCATACACAACAGCCACCCCGATCGCAAAGCCGACACACACCAGCGGGAACACGAGCGGCTCGACCCCCAGCGCCGCCCCCACCACGAGCCCCGCAATCGGAAAGCTGAGCAACACGTACAGATCGCGTTCATACACGCCGACGATCGGGAGTCGCCGGTCGGCGTCAAGCGAGCGCATCACGCGACGGGTCGCGGGGGTGTCTGAATCCGTGCTCATGGACGTGGTTCATTTTCCGTGCGGCGGTACGACGCCCATCCCCCCTCGTGACTGCGCACGGTGGGGGATGACGTCGCTGCCGTCGAGGTTGGCTCACTGGTTGAATCAGCATTCGAGTCCGAACTGGTCTCGGTCCGAGCGACCCGCTTGGCGACGGTATGGCCTACAGCCGCTTTCGGCCCCCACCGGGCCGCCGTGGCGCCAGCCCACGGCCCCGCGACCGTCGCAGCCCCAGCCACGGCGCCGGCGGTCACGGTGAGCCCGGTCACACGACTGACGCTCCGAACCAAGCGTGGCGTCGTATACGCAAACAGCTTCCAGATGATCCAAACGCTGAGCACCGGCAGCGAGACCGCGATGATGTATCTAAAAAATGCGCTGTCAGGAGTAAGAAGTGAGTCTGGACCGTTAGGAAACAGGAGTCCATAACCGCGAAATAACAGCCCAACTGGTAGTGGCATTATTGCAAGAGGGATGAATTTGACAGCAACACGTGTTGCTAAATTCGATATAACTGGCAAACCACTGTATGCCACCGCTATTGCTATCGGCATAGCATAGGTCGCGACGTACAAGAGGATCTCCCGGAGGAACAACAGTGCTTGGAGTGTCCACATCGCTACCGCGCCTATAAAAGTGAGAAAGAATCCAAGAGGTGGATTCGAGATAGTGACTGTGAAGAAATCGGCTAAACCAGTAGCCACAGTACCTATAGAAGGAACAAGCAAAATCGCAAACCCATCAACAAGATATAATGCAATCACAGCAACCCAATACCAAGTCGCTATCAGAATTCCCCCTGTCCATGCAGACCGGCGAACCTGTCTGCTCCTAATTGGATCTGTGAGATTGAAAATTCGAAGTGTGTGACGTCCTTGGACACATACGAGTAGAATCAGGAAGGCAATTAGTGTCACATCACCAGCGACTAGTGACTCATGAATGCGTATCCATGGCGTGTTTTCCGGCGGTCCTAGAGGAAGTCCATTTGAAGTTTCTGGCACGGGAGTACCGAATAGTGCCTCCGTGAGATCGCGATACCCATTTGTGATAGCCTCTGTGAACCATTCGATTAGCTGGCTGAGAATATCGATAAACCACTGAAACCCAACATCAACAAGTGAGACCCCACTCATTAGGTCTCCCTCTCAATAGTTATCTGACAGTCTGAGAGGCTACTCCCTCTGTAGGTGACGTTGTATGTCTGTTCAGTATCTTGTTCAACTACATTACTGGATAGCGAGATTCTAAATTGGCCACTATTTCCTTCAGATGTACATTCTACCTCACTTCCGCTTGGTGAAAACGGGAGGCTTTCAGAGTAGATGGTAAGGAGTTCATTTGGCTCAATAATGGGATTAGTATATCGTACAGGCTTCTCTATCGCTGCAATCCCGCTCCCAGAGAACTCATCGGGTGTTGGGTTAGGAACATCACCGCTAAATCGTAGTTGGGTGATTTTCTCTGGACCAGTACCTGTATTTTTGACATCCAAAATGACTTCTGTGGAGATGGTTAGCTCCTCAGCCTCTTCGTACATTTCCTCAGGGTGATTTCGACCGAGTTTCAGATCCTGAATCACAAGCTCTGGTCGCAACAACTTCTCAACGGCAGCCACAACGCGATCAGCATCAACCAGCTGGACGGTGTACGTCCCCGGCGGGTACGACGTCCCGATCGGAATTGTCTCCTGACTCGCCCCCGGCGTGAGCTCCCGCTCGGCAAACGCCTCGCCGGAGGGCGCAATCACAGCCAGTCCGGTGGCGCTCGTCTCCGCGTCGTACTCGACGACCAACTCGGTGCCCTCGACATGGACGTCCGATAACGCGCCTTCTCCGGGCTCGCTCGATTCATCGCTGGCACAGCCGACGACAGAGACGAGTCCGCCGGTCGCGATCGTTGTGAGCACGGTGCGACGTCGTGGGGATGATAGTGTGTGACTCATGGCGGTGATTCACGGGACAGGAGGTGGGCCAGCTGCCGGCCGGCAACCCACGCGACAGCGATCGGGATCACTCCCCACAGCACGGTCTCAAGCAGCTGCACCCAACCGGCGACAGTACTGAGCGGATGCCAGCGCACGGTGTCGCTGGCGGCCACATACGCGGGCGTGGTGGCGCGCCACGAGGCGGGCTCGAACCGAACCGTGTAGAGGCCGGGCTCCGAGAGCGTGCGTCGCGCCGTGCCGTTCGGCCCGAAGGTGAGCCGCTCGCCGTTGAGCCACAGCTCGCCGGGCGGCGCGTCGGCCACAATCGGGCGGGTGGCGTTCGACCGACGTGGTCGAATCGGCGCGCCCGTCACGGGATCGGTCAGCGTGACCACCAGCGTCGCGGAGGCCACACGCCGATCCGTGAGCCGTACCGACAGCTCGGGCCGGCGAATCGGTCGCTCGGTCGGCGTGACTGACGTCACGGGAGCCGACACGCCACGCACGATGCCGTGGAGCCGGACCGCCTCGAGCTGCATGGCGTCGCTGCGCACTGCCAACCCATACGATCGGGTGTATTCGCCGTCGACCACACCAACAGAAACGTTCTCGTGGAGCCGCGCGGCCGGCGTCGCCGTCTCCACACCCCACACCGCGGTTAGGGTGGGGCCATCACGCACCGGCATCGTACGCGGGCCGATCCGTGACGGGTACGCGACCACCTCGAGCGATGGCACCCCCTGCTCGAGGCGACTCGTTCCGGTCGCTCGCGCCACCCGAAGCCGCTCCCAACGAGGATCCCGCGCCGTATAGTAGCGCCAGACGCCACGGACGCGGTGGGTATCATTCGCAGTGAGCGTGAGCCCATGCCACGGCTGGCCCTGATACACGGCGAGCCCGCGACTCCCGTCCGGATACTCGGCGGTGTACGCGTCCGGGCGGAGCCGATGAATCCACACCGACCGCGTGTCGCTGACCGTCACCGTCTGGGTGGTCGCGTTCGCCGGCGTCCCGTTGGGCGCGGTCGTCACCGCAATCTCGGCCGTGACGGTGAGCGGCTGGTCGCCGGTGTGGGTCGTGGTGTACGAGAGGGCAGGCGTCTGTGTTCCGGTGGTCGTAGCGACCGCCTCATCGCCGATCGTGACGGTGACACGCTGCACTCTATGACCGATCAGCGACCGATTCGGGCCAAACGCTCCCCGCACCCGGTAATCGACGAGCGCCCGAACGGTCCCCGTCGGCGCAATATACTGGCGAGTGGTGGTCGCATCGAGCTGGACCCGGGTTGCAGGATGAATCGCGACCACGGTGGCGTGCGCGTCAGCGATCGCGCCCCGCGAGACGCGGTCGGCGTGTGGAGGATAGACACTCGCGTTCGCACCGCCCGGCTCGAGCGCCGCAAACGCCTGGGCAGTCATGGTCGCGGCGTGGGCGGGTGGCGCGTCGTACGTCAGATCCGTACATGTCGCCAGCTGTTGGGTGGGGGTGGGCGCCTGACCGTACGTGGCGTTATACTGCGCCGGCGACAGACACGGATCCGGATCGCGGGCGTCGACAGTCCGGGTCTCGTTCGCGGGCGGCGGCTCTGCGGGCGTCGCGGCGGCACTCACGGCCAGCACCGACACGAGAGCCACCAGCGAGAGTGCGAGCCGGGAGCCCCAGTGGCGCACGCGCATCGCTCACCACGGAGTCAACTCCACACACTCCGCGAGCGGGAGGTTCATCACGCTACCGGCAACCGTATACAGCGGCCCGAGCACGACCAAAATCACCGTCGACCGCAGCGCGGTCCGCTTGTGGCGTTTGAGCCCCTCCCGCTGTTCGGGCCGAAACGTGAACAGCTCGATCAACGAGTCGGCCTGCCACACAATCACCAAGCCGAGCAGCCCGACCGCGGTGGTCAGCTGGAAGAACCCAGAGATCATGCCTGGCAGGCGATCGACCTCACAGACGGCGCTGTCTTGGGCGGCCGCTGGCTCGACGGCAACCAGCAGGAGGACCAGACCGCCGACTGCGACGCGGCGACAGGCCGCGCGGACCGAGACACGGACGGGACGTGACGGCGGGGCACGGGTGTCCATGAGTGGAGGGGGCGAACGTTGATTGTGGTGTGGTATCGTGGGACATGACTTCTATTGTGACTCTCAATAATAAAATTTGTCCAGCGCTGACAAAATGGTTACCAGACTGACTTGTGAAACGGCGGTGTTAACCAACAACGCGGGCGACTGGCGGCCGGTGTTGGTTAAGACTGAGCACTCTTACGCGGATTCACCGTCTCGATAGGCTGTTTCTGCTTGCTCGGCAATTGCGTCCCAGTCGTATTGCCGGGCGTTGGCGACGGGCGATGTCGGTGGGCGGGCACCACCCAGCGCGGCGTCGATCCGCTCCGTGAGCGCGTCGACCGTGGACTCGACGAGGAAGCCGGCGTCAGCGAAACTGGACGGATACATACCCAAACGGCGCTACTAAGTAGCATGATGCCGAATCAGTTTGTATGAGTAGTATCGATCTCCCATCCGACGTGCTAGATGCGATTGCGGCACCGCCGGAGGATCGAGAACCGATCGTCCGGCAGGAGCTCGCAGTGTCACTGTACCGGGAAGGATATCTCTCGTTCGGGAAGGCACGAGAGCTAGCCGGTCTCTCGAAGGCGGCGTTCCACCGGCTGCTCGATGACCGCAAGATCCAGCGCCACTACACGGAGGCGGACTTCGCACTCGACGTTGAGTACGCGCAGGAATGACCCCGAGCGTGGCGTTGTGGTCGGCGGCGACCGCGTCGAACGCCTCCAAGAGCACGTCGACGTTCTTGTGCTCTATCAGCCGGCCCGCGAAGAGCACGTCGTAACCCCCATCGCCGTCGTCGCCGGGCAGCGGGCGCGCTGCAAGCCTCGTGGGTGGCGACAGCTCAGTGAGAACCGTCTCGCCCCCAGCGAAGGCTTTGAACAAGCGCCGTCGAGCTGCGAGCGGGGGTCGGTTGCAGGGAGCTCCCCGCCGCAATCCCCAATCGGTGAACTAGCTGAAAGCGAGACGCGCGGCCGTCGCTTCCCACACAGCACAACGCCACACACAGGTACGGGAGCCACCGAGAGCGGTCGCACCACAGCCTGACGCCGCACCAGCGCGGCGGCCGTCACTGAGCGCGATAGCGAGCCACTGCGCACACGACCACGAATACCGCTGTCCGAGAGCTGATAGGCGATCGCCGTACTCCCGGATCACCCCCGCGACCATGGGGGTGGTGACGGCGATCTCGCCTTTCGGCGATCTGAGATATCGTGAGGGGGTCACGCACGCAACGCGCTGGCCCGACCGGCGCCTGCAGGCGCGCCACCCGGCCGCTGTCCGGCAGTTTGTGAGTCGCTGGCGCCGCGTGTGCGTGGGGCCACCCTGCGATCGGGTGCGAGGGGATGACAACGACCATCTCGCGCGAACAGTTGCACCCGTTGCACCCAGGGTGATTGCGGAGGACCCAGCCCCTGGGGAGCCGCGATGTTCGCGGGCGAGCGCCCATGCTGCGGGACCATTCACTGCGGAGCGGTGACACGTAGCGAGCGGAAGCCCACCCCTTCAGGGGTGGGTCCGAGCGACAGCACACCGTAGCAAACCACGCGCTACGACTCGTTTGGATGTTCCACCGCTTCGAGACCTGTTTTAATAATCTCTCGGTAGGCTTCATCAAGAGCCATATCCTGCTGTTTGGCGTAGTCTTTCACTCGACCATTAAGGGTGTGTGAGATGTCGATGTTCGGGCGCATCTGTGTCCAAAAGACATTTTGACAGATAGCCACAAACATCTGTTGTCGTGAGGCGAACCAACACGTTCGCAGTACGCCCGCTGTCAGATGATGATAAGCAGCTTCTGTTGGACCTGTTGGACGCCTCTGCGAGTCTGTGGAACGAGTTGAACTACGAGCGCCGCCAGCAATTTTTTGACGGCGAATCAGTGTGGGATACCGACGACTACCGGAAACAGTACGTCGATGTTCTCGGCTCTGCCACCGCACAGCAAATCATTCGGAAGAACAAGTCAGCGTGGCAGTCGTTTTTCGCCGTCCACCAGAACGGCGAGGATACTGCCCCGCCGGGCTACTGGGGCAACGAGGATGATGGCCGCGAGCTACGCACGTACATCCGTAACGACCAATACACGCTGGAAACTGGCGAACGGTCACGAGTTGAGATACCAGTCGGCCACGCCCTGAAAGACGAGTATGGTTTGGGCTATCACGACCGCCTGCGCCTCGAAGTGTGTGGCGCTCCCAAATGGGACGGCGAACAGGGCCGCTTGGAGATACAGTACGATGAGACAGACGACACGTTCAGGGCTTTCCAGCCTGTCACTATACCCAATTCTCGACAGGATTCACTATTGGCTTCGGAAGAAGCCGCGCTGGACGTAGGCGCGAACAATCTCGTCGCCTGTACCACCACGACCGGCCAGCAGTACCTCTACGAAGGGCGCGACCTGTTCGACCGCTTCCGCGAGACGACCGCGGAAATCGCCCGTCTCCAGTCCAAACTCCGCGAGGGGCGGAACAGCAGTCAGCGGATTCGGCGGCTGTATCGCACACGGACGCGACGGCGCGACCATGCACAGGACGCGCTGGTTCGAGACCTGATGGAACGGCTCTACGCCGAAGGAGTCGCCACGGTGTATGTGGGCGACCTCACGGACGTTCTTTCGACGCATTGGTGTGCCGATGTGAACGCAAAGACTCACCAATTCTGGGCGTTCCGGGCGTTCATCAAGCGGCTGTCGCACACCGCCGAGGAATACGGTATCACCGTCGAGGTACGGTCAGAAGCCGACACAACCCGAACCTGCCCGGCGTGTGGCGAGCAGGACGATACCGACCGCGACGGCGACGTGTTCCGGTGTCCGTGCGGTCACGAAGGTCACGCCGATCTGTGCGCGTCTCGCACGTTCCTCGAACGACAGGCTGGCGAACCCGTTGGGTCGATGGCTCGGCCCGTGCGTCTCAAGTGGGACGACCACAACTGGTCGGAGATACCACACTCTCCCGAGAGGGCAAGTCCCAACGAGAAGCGCACAAACCAGAGTACCGGCGACGGGAAACTTGCCTCCGTGGGTGCGGAATAGCCAACATCCCCACCGGAGGAATCCCACGGCTTCAGCCGTGGGAGGAAGTCAAACCAGATCGGTGGCCTGCCGCCCAAGGCGCGCTCGATGGCATCCCACCAGCCGACGTCCGTCCGTGTGAGCCTCCGTGCGCTGCTGGCAGCGATACTTATTTGCGTGTGCTGTGTGATCAGGCCACACGATCAGCGATGGGCGAGGTACCCACGGCTGACGCCCTCCCGGCGGCGCTCACCGACCGTGACCAGTGGGTGTGTTGGCGCACCCACGAACGGAACGGAACCCCCACCAAGGTCCCGATTGTCCCCGAGACAACCCAGTTTGCGTCGACGACCGACCCGGACACGTGGCGACGCTTTCAGACGGCGCGCGAGGCGGTGTCCGCAACAGGGATGGCTGGAGTCGGCTTTGTGTTCACCGCCGACGATCCGCTGATCGGGATCGATCTGGATGACTGTCGGGATCCCGAGACGGGCAAGCCCACCGACTGGGCCGAGACCATCATCGATCAGCTCGACTCGTATACGGAGGTGAGCCCCTCGGGGACGGGATATCATATTCTGATTGCCGGGACGCTTCCAGATGGCCGAAACCGGGCCGGCAACCTCGAGTTGTACGACCGCTCGCGCTTTTTTACGGTGACCGGCGACCACGTCGCTGACACGCCGCCTGACGTCCACGAGCGAACTGACGCTATTGAGACGGTCCACGACACCGAACTGCTGGACGCACATTCGGGGTCGAAACCAAACGCAGAGACGACACCGGCTGATTCAGAGGGCGCGACGAGCGACCAGCCCTCAGCACCCCCAGACGCCACCGCTCCCGATGCCGCGGCCGTGTCGGACGAGGAGCTTCTCGAGCGGGCCCAAACCGCCGCGAACGGCGAGAAGTTCACGCGGCTGTGGAACGGCACCACGAGCGGCTACGAGAGCCACTCAGAAGCGGATCTGGCGCTGTGTCGCCTGCTCGCCTTTTGGACGGATGGTGACCCCCAGCGTGTGGATCGGCTGTTTCGCCGCTCGGGACTCATGCGTGACAAGTGGGATGACGTCCACTACGCCGACGGAAGCACCTACGGCGCAAAGACCGTCGAGCGCGCGATCGCCCACACCGACGAGGGGTACACCCCGCCCGAGGCGACCACGGCATCGACTGGGGATGGCTCCCCGGCGGAGTCGGCCCCCGCAGACACCAACGCCGCTGCTGGGGAGGCGACAGCCACAGCCGACGCCGCCACACACGACGCGATGTCAGCACCAGCCACCGCATCTCTCGATTCGGACGGTGACGGCACAGCGAGCACAGCCCTGGCTGGGGATCCCGATCTGCCAGCCGCCCACCCGCAGCGTGTCCAGGCACGGCGTGCTCGTATTGAGGAGCTCACGGAGCAGGTGGAGTCACTGTTAGCAGAGAACGAACGCCTGCGAGAGGAACTGCATGACGAGCGTGAACGGCGACAAGCGCTCGAGGCGGCACGTGAGGAGTCAGCAGCGAGCTGGTGGCCACTGTGGTGACAGTCCGTCCGTAGCGCGGTTCCGGTCGGTTCCGTCCGAGTGGGCGGGTAAGAACTTCGACAACCCTGATCTTGTCTGTTTTTTCGACGTCACCGAACAGCGCGCGAGCCGCGTCTTCACTCGAAGAGTCGGTTAGCTGGCCGCGGACGAACCCCTCACAATTCTGCTTCTATCACGACTGGCAGCGCCTCCCGTCTACACCCTTTTGAAGTCAAATGGGACTGATCCGAAGGACTATATTACTCTACATCGTGTGTTCGGATATGAGCGCTGACGACCCGCCCGAGACGTTTGCCGACGTTAATGAGGCCGTCGGCGAGGAGTGGGAAGCGGACACAACCCCCTACGAGCGCATTCGACACGTGATTGCGCATACGTACACGCCCGTCTCAGTTGCTGCCGTCGCCGACGATGCACGCACGGCTCCGAAGACGGCTCGCAAACACTTGAACACACTCGCTGATGAGGGATTCGTCGAGACGACACCTGGCGAGCACGGAGCGACGCTGTATCAGCGGTCATCGAAATCGCTTGTTGTCGAGCAGGCCGCTGATATCCTCGCACAGGTCTCGACCGATGAACTGGTGACACGAATTGGGGAGTTACGCGAGCAACTGGCTGCGTATCAGTCCACGTACGGCGTTGACTCCCCCGAAGAACTGACCGTCTCAGAGACGAATCAGACGCTCTCGGAGTCCAGGGCCCCACAACAGGAGATCGACCCAGAGACGCTCCGTGACTGGCAAACCCTCCGCCGGAACCTTGCGTTCGCCAACGCGGCCCTCGCAGTCGGTCACGCCGAGCAGTTCGTCGACGACGACCGTCGCACCACGGATGAGAGCCTTCCTGCGTGAGCGATGTCGGAGCCATCGACACACACAGAAGCACATCTCCTTCGTGGCGCGACAGATCGCCCTGCGCTGCTCACCATCCGAGATGTGATTGAGCGGATGGAGCCGCTTGCGACACCCAGTCTTGACGACTATCTCAACCCCTCAGTACTCGAGGTGACGCTCGCAGATGGCCTCTGTGAGGCCGACGAGGCCCGGATCGACGTTCAGTGGACGACACACAACGACTACAAATTCCACTATACGGATACCGCAGACGTAGATTTTCGCTGGGGGAACCATCCACATGACGGAGATTATATCCACGTTGCTGGCACAGCGCACTACCACCCGCCCCCTGATGCGAGTTCGGCGCCTGCCGATGTTGTAGAGTCGTGTATCGAGCAGTCTCCTGTCGCGTTGGTTACGCGTGCCGTCCTCAAACTGTGGCGAGTCGCCTATCATACAAACTCATACGCACGACTAAACGCTGGCAGCAACCCACCCTAAGGGAGCGTCCATCTCGAGAGGGACGGCGATACCCACAACGACCTGAATCCAGATGGACAACCGTCAGGCATCGTCCAGATACGTATCCCGCACAGACTGGAACGTGTGGACATCGGTGAGGCCGGGTTGGTTGATGGTGAACGCGGCGGGGCGCGTCTGTTCGCCGTAGGATTTCTGCACGCGTGGCTCGCCGTCTGGGGGTGTGTTAAGCGCCTCAACAACCTCGTGGGCGGCGGCCCGATTTTTGACGATCCAGATGGCTGCTGCTGGCGCTTGGGCGGCCAGCTTGTCGTAATCCTCGGGGACGGCCCGGGTGACGTCGTGGTTGATGCGTTCGGCCTCAAGCGCGGCCACAACGTCGCCCGTCTCGTCGACGGCCGCCGCATCGAGCCGGCCCTCGGCCACCGCATAGTACTGTTCGACCCGAACCGCCGCGGAGTCCGGATCGGCGACGTACTCAGCCTCGAGCAGCGCTGTGCCCACCTCCACCATCGCCACGTGTAGACTCGACTCGCTCAGATCGCCTTTTCCAGCGCCGTGGGCAACCCCCTCCCGGTGGCGCACGCCGATCGCATCCCGGCCGTCTGGGGTGACCGTGTACAGCGTGTGTGGGTAGCGACAATCACGGGTGAGGAGGCCCGCCTCCCGCAGTTCCTCGATTTCGTCGACGTCGATCCCCACGTACTCGGCGAGCCGACGCATGCTGTCGCGGGTGATGTCGTACTCAAGGTCCGGGTCGTACTGGCCTTGGTGGGCGGAGTAGACGGCCTGCAGAAAGCGGAGGCCAGCGTCGCTCACGGGGCTTTCCTGGCGTTCGGCGTATGACAGCTTCAGCGGCAACGCACAGATCGGACAGTCGTCGCGGTCAACCGCATCGGCATCGTGACAACAGGTGATGGCCGCCCGCAATCCGTCTGGCGTGGGATCATACCACGTCTCACACCCCGTACAGCCGAGTGCGTGGCGCTGGTCGTCGTACACCACGGGGTCGGGGAGCCGCTGGGTGTACGGCAGCGCCGAATCGATGCGTGCCGGGGCGGCCGTGTCGGCGTCGGATGAGTCGCCGTCCGACTCAGCGTCGCTCGGGCCGGTCGTCGCTTGGGTGGAGCGGACATCAAGCCCGTACTGCTCCCGGGTGCGGTCGCGACACGCATCGATCCGAGCGGCAGCCGCGGTCTCGCGGGCCGGCCGGAACCCCTCGCTGTCTGGATGCCCCCGTGGGAGCGGCGCGCTCGCGAGCAGAAACGGGGCCGGTGGCGTCTCACTGAACGGCGCCGGGAGCCGCACCAGCCACTCGCCGCGGCCGAGCGCGCGCAGCCGATTCCCGATCGCCGCGGGATCCTGATCGGCGGTTGCGAGCCGTTTGGTCAGCGGCGCATCCACCGGGACGCTCCCGGTGACGACGGTGGCGACGTTGTTGAGGAGCTCCACGTACGCCGCCTCATCCCGCACCCGCAGCTGGCCGGGGAACTGCGTGGCCAGGGTGACACTACAGCCAAATGAGCGGCCCTGCGCGAGCAGCTCGTCGATGACCCCCGAGGTGACAAGCTGGGCCGCCTCCTCGAGATACAGATTGACGAGGCGGCGGTCGTCCGACCCGGTGGTCTGGGCGCGCCGCTGGAGGGCGGTCCACAGCTTCGAGAGCATCGTCCGGGTGAGCGCCTGCTGGCTCGCCGTGCGTAGCGCCCCCGTATCGATGATGACGACCGCATCCTCGTCGATCACCGCGCGCAGATCGAAGTGGGGATCGCCCGCCTGGGGGACGTGATCAAAGAGCTGGCCGACGCGTTCGTCGAGTGGGATCTTCTCGATGCGGTTGTGGACGCCCTGCAGGAGCTCGTCAAACGACTGTTGGCTGTTGGCGGCGACGTTGTACAGCATCGATTGGAGCTCATCATCCACGACAGCTGGGGGTTCACCCGTTTCATGAAAGCGGGCGGCCGCCTGTTGGAGCTCGCGATGCGCGAACGCGTCGCTGCCGTGGACGGGATCGAACAGCGCTTTCACCAGCTGGCGGATGATGTCGGGCGAGCGCACGGCTTGGTAGAACCGCTCGTCGCCCATGATCCCGGCCAGAATCTCGATATAATGGTCGGTGATATCTTCGACGGCGGTTGCCCGGTCAATCCCGGCCGCGAGCTGCGGGCGAATATCAAAGAAAGAGAGCGCTGGGAGTGTCTCGGCACAGTCGAAGTAGTAGACGTCGTCGAGCGAGCCGTACTCGGCATAATGGGCCCGCACGTAGGCCTCGGCCATCGCGTCGCCTTTCGGCGTGATAAGAATCTCGGCGCCGTCCGTGGCCGCGTGATTCGCGAGCAGCCCCGTGATCAGACTCGTTGATTTGCCCGAGCCCGTTTTGCCGAACCACGCCACGTGCAGCGACTGGAGGTCCGGAGGGACCGCAATCGGGTCGGCGACGGGCTCACCATCCTGATCGAGCGGCTGTCCGAGTGTGAGCCCGGGCGTCTGATACCGGGCGAGCTGGTCATCGGGTGGTGGTGGAAGGGCAGTCCGGTCGGCTGTGGGCGGCGCCACAGCACGACTCCCGCTTGCGGTGAGCGCCGTCCCATCAACGAGGCCAAATGCGGGCGCACTCGCCGCATCAGCGATAATCCCGCGGCTGCGATTCTGTGTCCACGGGAGTTTGGTGGTGAGCGTGTCATAGGCGGGCTCGTGGACCGTTCGCTCGCGGATCGCCGTTGCTACCGGCTCCGGATCCTCTGTCTCAACGTGGGCCGCAATTGTGTAGTAGCGGCCAGAGAGGTCGGTAAGCGTGCCGGCAAGCCGCTCGGCGATCGCGGGCGCGTCGTCACCCCACAGGAGACACCGGGCGTTCACAACGAAGGCGTGTTGCGGGTCGGTGTCGGCCAGCGCGTCGATGCGCCCAGCGGCCGGATCGGCGGTCGCGCTCGTGGTCGTCGTCTCCCCTTCGATGTCGCCAACAACATCATCGAGCACGCGGCTCGCTGGCGTATCCCGGCCGTCCTCCAGCTGTTGGCGGCGGTGGCGAACATCCCCTCGGTAGTCGCGAAACGGCCGACACACTGCTTGATAGGTGGCTGCCGTAGGGGTCTCGGCGAGCGTTTCTGCGATCGCGGCCAGCGGGAGGCGGGCGTCATCGCTGTCCGTAAACGCGTCGAGCGGCGTCAGGCGGGTCTGCCAGTCGTCGCGACGCTCCGCGTCACCCACCCACTCGACGGCGGCGACGGCCGCATCCGTGGGCTCACCCTCGCCATCGAGTTCGGGGACTGCAGGCGGTGTCGCTGGCGTGAGTTCGTACTCGTTCGGACAGGCCGTCCGCACTGCCTCACGAAGCGTCTCAGTCGGCGCCTGCGTGACGTCGACGTACAGCTCGAGCGTCCCAGTGGTCTCGCTCGGACTGTGGAGTCGCCACTCGATCGTTGGCTGTGTCGCGGATCCAAGGAGGCGATCCCGCCAGTTGGCTGTGGTGTGAGTGGTGAGCCCGTGGAGGCGTCGAAACCCCTGCTCGACGGTCGCGGCTGTCAGGGGGGTGTCTGTCGGCCGAATCCGAAGGTGGGTGTGATCTGTGGACTCAGCAGGTGGGGATTCAGCAGTGCGCCCCATAGTGTGTTTTGTGTTCACATGTGTCAGTAAGAAAGTTACGGCGCACACAACCTGAATCAAAGCTGTGTGGTGGCCAGTGTGCGGGGTGATGGCGGTTCCAGGCTGGCTTCCACAAGTCTGTGCGGACGGGGGTCCGGGTGTGTGCGTCTGCCAGTTTGTGGCGCTCCCGAGGGGTGGGAGCGCACATGGCCGAATCCCACTCTCCGAGCGGGCGCGTCACGTTTGGTGACGCTGACGCCCGCGCCGACCAGATGGATCAGGCGATTGATCAGTGGCTCAGCGAGCTCGTCGACGCCGTCGACGAGGCGCGTGCCAGCGAGCAGTTCCAGCGGTGGCTCGACGTCCAGAGCCGATTCCATGACTACTCGCACCGAAACACGCTGCTCATCACCTTGCAGTGCCCTGAGGCGACGAAGGTAGCGGGGTACCGGACGTGGCAAGACGAGTTCGATCGGCAGGTGCAGGACGGCGAATCGGCGATCTGGATCTGGGCACCGCTCATCTCACCGCAGTGTCCCGACTGTGGAAACAGTCCCTCGTACCACGACGACAGCGACTGCGCGTACGATGAGACGCCACCCGACGAGTGGCGTGAGGGCGTGGTCGGGTTCAAACCGGTTCCCGTCTTCGACATCTCGCAAACGGAGGGCGAGCCGCTGCCCGAACTGGAGACGGACGCGACGGGTGAGGCTGATGAGCTGTTAGCTGGACTGCTCGCGGCGGCCGACGAGCTCGGTGTGACCGTCGACGTGGTGCGTACTAATGCGTGGTCGCACGGCGACGCCGACGGCGTCTGTCGCCACGTCGACGACACGCCCCACATTCAGGTGCAGGAGGCAGATCCTGCAGCCGTCGCGGGCACACTCCTCCATGAGTACGCCCACGCGCTGTTGCATGACCCAGCGGATACCGCCGATCGCGAGGCGCGCGAACTGGAAGCGGAAGCAGTCGCGTACGTCGTCGGCCACCATTTCGGGGTGGAGATGGATGGATCGGCGCTGTATCTTGCCGCGTGGAGCGAAGACGACGCAGATCGGCTTCTCAGGCGGTGTGAGCGGATTCGAACGACAAGTACGACATTGATCGACGGGATCGCTGCACAGCGCGACCCGATTGATCATGAGTAGACGGTGTTTGGGGAGTTCAGGCCCGCCTTTTTATTGTCGGCACACCTACGATCTCGCATGGCAGTGACGACGTACCGGATCGTCTCCGCAGACGAGTCGAGCATCCACGACGAGCCCCATCTCGAAAGGAGTCGGGTGACGGTTCGACAGCTCCACGCTGTCGTTGAGAAGGCGGGTCAGCGTCCCGATCGGGTCGCAGATCGCCATGGACTCGACGTTGGTGAGGTGTACGAAGCGCTTGCGTACTACCATCGGAACCCCGAAGAGATGCAGCGAGTTGAGGCCCGTCACACCCGCGCCGCTACAGAAGCAGCACGACAGTCTTCCGTGACGCCTGAGGAATGAGCTATCGACTCCTTCTCGATGAGAACATTGAATATCGGATTGTCCACAAACTTCGAAATTATGGACATGATGCCGAACATGTTTCTGATCTGAGCACCTTTGGAAAAGGTTCAACCGACAAAGAACTCGGCCAGTATTCGAACTCAGACGACCGGCTGATCCTCACTTACGACGA
Source organism: Halorubrum sp. CBA1229 (assembly GCF_003721435.2). Lineage (NCBI taxonomy): Archaea > Methanobacteriati > Methanobacteriota > Halobacteria > Halobacteriales > Haloferacaceae > Halorubrum > Halorubrum sp. CBA1229. The sequence continues at coordinate 292,915 of NZ_CP054585.1, forward strand.
CGATTTTGTTCTGGAATTAGATAGCTCAGCATATCGAGCAGTGCTGTACGTAAACGACGTGACGATACCATCCAGAAAGATTGCTGATGCGGTTCATCGGATGTCGAAACAGTATCCTCACGATGAAGTCACTGGTGTAGTCTATGTTGATGAGTGGATCTGAGAACGCAGTCCATCCTACACCCTCTTTGAGGTAACGCTTAGTGTGTCGCGGCACGTGACGTGGGTACATCGACTCGATGTCGACGCCGAATATGAACGACTCAGAGATGCCTGATCAGCTCGATGCGAAACACGAGCGCAATTGTGAGCACCGCATCGCGGCGATCAACTAAATCGGTAGCGCGGAGTCCCCTTCCTCAAGGAGCGACCGGAGGGAGCAAGTAGGGAGGGGAGGAGCGCGTTCGTGTCAGTTACAAACATTATTTATAAGTAGCCTTCTAGTCACACTGAACGTGTGGCGGACGACTACGTGCGTCGGACGGCAATTACTCGTCTCGAAGTCACAGACGAGCAACGCGACCTGCTCGAAGAGACTATCTCTGAGTGGAAGCGTGGATGCCAACTCGCCACGGACATGGCGTGGGGCAAATGCAACGCGAAAAGCGACGTACAGCCCCTCGCTTACGACGACGTGCGAGAACATACCGACCTCGGGAGTCAACACGCGGTTCTCGCCACCCACCAAGCAGCCCAAGCCATCACCGGCTGTCTCGAACGCCGCTCGAAAGGGAAGAACGTCAGCAAGCCCACCTTCACCGCTCCGACGGTGACGTACGACACGCGGACGCTGACGCTGTTCGATGACGAGACGGTGTCGCTCTCCACCACGGAGAGTCGGGTCCGATGTGAACTTGCTCTGCCTGATGCCGACGATGGCTATCAACGGCAGTATCTTGACTCGGACACATGGAGCGTCACGGAAAGTACACTCACCGCCCGTAACGGTGACTACTTTTTACATCTCGGCTTCCGCCGACCAAAGACCGATATGGAGCGGAACACCGCCGAGGACGGAACGGTCCTCGGGGTTGACCTCGGTATCGAAAACCTTGCTGTCACCAGCACTGCCTCCTTTGTCAGCGGGCGAGAGCTTACTCACAACCTCCGAGAGTTCGAGAAGGTGCGCGCCGGACTCCAACAGACCGGGACGCGAAGCGCCCACCGAACGCTCGAACAGTCGAGTAGGCGAGAACTTCGCTACATCCGCGACGTGCTACACAAAGCGTCGAACGCCATAGTCGCGGAAGCGCTCCGGTACGAGTGCGACGTGATCGCGTTCGAGGACTTAACTGACATCCGCGACCGCACGGGAGCGTCGTGGGGGCACAAGTGGGCGTTCCGAACGCTCTATGAACAAGTGGAATACAAAGCCGAAGCTGAAGGTATCACGGTGAAGCAAGTGGGGTCGGCGTACACGTCGCAACGATGCGCCGAGTGTGGATTCACAGCAGACGAGAACCGTCCGGCCCGCACCGAGTTCTCTTGTCAGAAGTGTGAGTCGGAAGCGAATGCGGATTACAATGCGGCGAAGAATATCGGGATGCGGTATGTCCGTCGAGGCCAACAGTCGTCTCGGCGGACGGGCAACAGTCAGCTCGCCCTGAAGTCTGGAACGGTGACGCCGAGTGGCGGATTCACCGCCCACCCGGACGGGTTCGAGGCCGAGCTCACGGACAAGCCCCTCCCTCAACGAGCGAAGTCGGTAGACTGAGCGAAGTAGGGTGGGGTAGTTGACACGCTGGGTATCGTACATTCAGTCAGAGCCACCCGAGGTGTGGGGGCCACAACAGAACGCGGTAGTCAACGGTCAACTCACTGCCGCCCAACACGAGGCAACCTCGGCGGCACATCAGCAACATGTGGCCGATGTTGCTCAAGAGATACTTGATATCCAAGACGATGCCAGCGACGCGGCGGGGTCGCGAGACCGTCGCTAGTCTCCCTGTTTCAGCGTTGCCGGCGACTACAGCTGGGTTTCATCTCCGGCCGCTCCGAGTGTCCCGACTGGAACAGCTGGCCTAGTCACTCACACAGTGCCAACCGCACCGCGTCCGACAGCCCACTCACGCGGGCAGCATGCTCCCAGGATTCTTCGCGAATGCCGTTGGTGACGTACGCAAAGCCGACATTTCGCTCTGGATCACCCCACCCGAAAATGCTCCCCAGTCCTGCATGGCCGAACATCCGCTCGCGACTCATCGAGCCAAACATATCGTTCGCGAGCCCACCGGTCCAAAAGCCAAGGCCGTATCGGGCCGGTCGCGAGAGCGTTCCGTCCGACTCGGTCTCTGCATGGGTCTGGGTTGTGTGGGCGACGGTCTCTGCGTCAAGCAGTCGTGTCCCGTTGAAGGCGCCACCGTTCGCCATACAGGCGTAAAATCGTGCCATCTCACGTGCCGTGCTAATCCCGTTTGCGGCCGGGATCACCGCGCGGCGGACGGCTTCGTCGTTGAACGCCGCTGCTGACTCGGCGGCTGGGATTCCGAGGCCTTCACCGGGATCGCGACACCGGTCGTACATTTCGAAGCCGGATAGAGTGGCGACTTGACCTCCTCCTCCGCGTGAACGCGGAGGAATCCCACCACGGGATTTCAGGCCGAACGAAGCGGCCTGTTGGTTTCAAGACGCATGCGTTCCACGCCTCCTTTGCTGGGTGTCAGCATCGGCGTGGCTGTCTTGTGGCCCGGTCAACGAGGCCCCATCCGTAGTCGAGTCATCGGCACCAGCCTTCTGCCGGGAGTTCCGATCGCTTTGGCGGTGACTCTCTCCACTACGGTAGCGGTCTGCAATATTTATCGCCCCGTTCACGTCGGCTTGATACTCACCGACCCAACAGTCGTCGGTCGAGCAGCGAAACATCGCCTGTCGTGGCCGGGAGCCGTGTTCACCGCACGCGTGACACGCCTTCGACGTGTTTCGAGGATTCACCGTCTCGACGGGAATCCCCTGCTCGGCGGCTTTGTAGCGAATCTGTGCGTGGAGTTTGGCAAACCCCCACCCGTGTAACCGCCGGTTCATGTATTCGCCGTAGTCCATGTTCTCGCGGATGTCCGTCAAGTCTTCCAGCACCAGTACTGGGTTCTCGACGGACTCAGCGTACTCAACGACCTCGCGGGTCACGCGGTGAAACACATCGTCAATCTGGTTCCATACTGTATCACCGTAGGATGCTGCGATGCGCTCACTGCCTCGTTTCTGCAGCCGCTGCTTGGCAGTGAAGTAGGTTTTGCGGAGCCGACGAACGGCCTTGCCGTCGTCAGCCCACAGTTCGGGGCGAACAGGAGAACCACGCTTGTCGCGGTGACACACCGTGACAAGACTCGCTTCTCCAATATCCACACCAATCGGCGTCCGCTCGTCGGCGGACACTGCGGAGTGTTTTTCTACCTCTCGAGTGGCGGTGACGTGAAGATACCACGTTCCGTCCCGCTCGAACAGCCGACTCTCACCCATCGTCGCATCGTCTGCGTGCAACGCTTCGAGCCACTCCCGCTGGTCGGGATTGGCGCGTACCGGAATCCAGAGGCTGTAATCCTCGTGGTGCGGGATTTTGACGTACCACTCGATGGCGTTCTGTGGCTTGTGATCGAGGCGGATACCTTCGTTGGTGAACTTCACCGAGTGGTCCTCGGAGATCTCGTCGGCGTCGTAGCTGGTGTGGAGTTGCGGGACGAACTGTTTGAGCGCGTTTTTCGCATAGCCGCTTAAATCGTACTCGACGACAACGTCGTTGGCAGCTGACTGGGTCGGACAGTGTGCGTCGAACGCGGCCTGAAGTGCCTGCTGATAGGCCACTCGCGTCTCTCGAAGTTTCCGCCGCTTATTGGTGGTTGGATCGACAAGCTGGAGTTCCAGCGTTTTTGTCACAGCAGGCATCAGACTGTACCGGATATAATAACTGATGGCACAATAAGGGTCAGCCATCCGGAGTGAAAGTACTCCTCCAACTATCGGAAATCCGCTCTCGCCATCGCCCGTGGCTTTTCAGGAGCTCGTCCACTTGACCTCCGCCTGAAGACGGAGGTATGCGCTCGTAACCCTATCATCTGAATATTGGGAGTGCGACGACTGCTATTGTTCTTCAAACCAATAGACTTATGCTATTGGTCTGCATACCAATAGATGAGGATGGCCTCACTGACCGACGACGATCTCGATGGCGTGAGTGAGGGGCGAAAGTACCCTGACGGGACCGTCGTCCGCGTGTTTTGCATGCGGACGGACCGTGACGCGTACCCGTCTGGGTGGGCCTACAAGCTCCACTACGGCGCGACGGAGCCGGACCCGCCCCGCACGCTTGACGATGGGACGATTCGTCGGTACGACAACTCGCACGAGGACACAAAAGGGCACGAACTGCACGTTGCACCGGATCCCGACCCAGACAGCATCACGTTCCCCGGGATGGTCGAACTCTGGGAACGGTTCTGGAGCGAGATTCCGAAATCCGAGTTCGAGGTCACGTGAGGCCATCACACCACGGTGATACCCATGAACGATACCACGCCGCCGCTGCATCCGATGGAGCGCGAACAGCTTCGGGCCGAATCAACCCTCGTCGTGACCGTGAAGTCGTCCAGTGAGTTCCACGACGGTGTCGCCGACGGGATCGAGGCGCTTGAACGAGGCGACGCGGTGGATTCCACGCCGACGCTCTCATTCACCAGCTACGACGATCTGATGGAGACGCTGACGCCGCGCGTCCTCGATCTCATCGAAGCCATCCGCCGGGAAGCGCCAGCCAGCATCAACGAGACCGCACGGGTCGTTGACCGGGACGTGAAGAACGTCCACGAGGAACTCACCCGCCTCGCCCAGCTGGGCATCATCTTCTTCGAGGAAGACGGCCAGAGTAAGCGCCCGGTCGTCTGGTTCGACGAACTCCTCATCGACCTCCCCTTCGATCCAGAGGCTGGCGACACGGCAGCCGGTGCACCTTGACATCCTCCCTGCGCTGAAGCGCGAGGATTCCAACAGCACCGTACCGCTGGGTTGAGATATTGTGGTTTACTTGGTGTTGTTGTTGGCGTCAAAAGCAGCTTGGGCAGCGTTCAAACGGTCGCGGTCACGTCCGCGCAGATCTGCCACCGCCTCTTTGGCTGCGTCGGCCTCCTCTTCAGTCAGGAGTCCAGCGACATCATCCGGGTGCGGACCACGCGTCATGCGACGCAGCGTTTCTTCCATCGTTTCGTCATCCTCCTTGTGTGCAGTCAGCCACTCGTGGAATTCCTCCGATACTCGAATAGTTTTGACCATGTGATATATTGAGATATCTGCGTTTAAGAAGGTTTGACACAGATTGCACCTATTACAATTTGAAATATATTTGAGTCTCCAACAACACCACCGTTTTATCACCAGATTGGTGCCGCCGAGTCTGCTGGCTTGCTTGGTCGCAAGTGTCGGTTTGTGGGGTGCCCTGAAGGGGTGGACACCATGTCCAAGCAGTCATCGTCCCCGGATCAGTCCGGGATCGAGACGCGGCGTACCGAGACGGTCGAAATGACCACGGCCGATCAGGTCGCACAGTATCTAATCGAAGATCAGATGGCGGATCTCACGGATGCAATTCGTGAGGCCGTCCAGAATGGGGTTGACAGTCCCGGCTCCACACGCGTCTTGGTGAGCGTCACGCCCGAACAGACCGTCGTCTGTGATGACGGGGCGGGCGTTGATTTGGGGAGTGACGAGGGAACGCGGGATCTCTCCGTGCTTGGCGCCGGGACGAAAGCCCGGGCGGACGACACCACGCTCGGCGAGTGGGGGATTGGGACGGGTGCGATCATCGCGAAGGGCGCGGTGCGCATCTGGAGCGGCGGGCACGCGCTGTGTTTCGACTATCAGGATCAGCGGACGACTGGGCCGTTCGCAGACGTGGCTGGCCGTGAGGGGGTCGTCATCGAGACCGAGCACGCGTTCGACGGCGTCTGCGTGAGCATCGACCATTACGCGGGTGAGGTGCCCGATCCCGAGAGCTACCGGTGGCGCCGGATCGTCGAGCGGCTCCGCGAGCGGTTCGCGTATCTCACCTTTCGGACGGATGTTGCGGTGGTCGTCAACGGCGCGCCCGTGGATCGCGGGCATCCGTTCGAAGCGGTCGCCGACAGCCGGGCGCACGTAACGCGTGAGACCGAGGACGCGTATCTAGCCCTTGAGCAGGCGCCCGAGGACGGACTGGCTGTGTACAGCAACGGCCTGTTCGTCACCACGGATCACGACGTCGGCGTGGGGGGCGTCGTTGTCTCAAAGGGGAATCTGACGCTCAATTTTGGCCGGACGGCGATTCAATCGGGATGTGACCGCTGGGGCCGAATTCAGGAGACGATCGCTGCCGCCCGTCGCGACCTATACGACCAGGTGAACGATGACCAGCTCGACAGCCAGACACGCGCCAAGATGGCCGAACTCCTGGTCAGCGACGAGACGCTGCGGGAGCGCTGGCGGGATCGTGATCTCTTCCAGTTGGTGACAGCGACGCCAGTGAGTCTCGCACGAATTCAGGCGGCGCCACAGATCGCGTGTCAAGAGGGCGCCAGTCACGGCGGCGATGCGCTCGTCGAGCGCGGGGCCATCATCCTCGATACGACCGATCCAGCCACCAAGCGACTGGCGGCGGCAGCACGCGATAGTGAGACCGACGTCGCGCTGCCATCGCGGTTCGACGTCGCAGCGCGGGCGGAAGAAGCCGGCGTCTGGCAGGGGTATCGTCGGCTGGCAGACACCGACCTCTCGACGCGGCAGGCGCGGTACCTCTTGTTCGCGCGAGCGCTCGCTGAGGCGATCGAAATCGACCGCACAATTTACTGGGGCGAAGCGACGGCCGACGCATGGACGGATGGGCGGACGCGGATCGTGTTGACGGATTCGGCAGTGACGAGCTCGAAACGCGCGGTGTGGACTCACGACCTCTTCCTCACCCTGTGTCACGAGGCGGCCCATGATCGGTCGGACAAGCGCCGCCCCGCGCATGGACGGCGCTTCGAGAGTCGGTTTCGTGACCTCGTTGAGGATCCGGAGGTGCGGGCGGCGTACGCCGAGTTGGTGACCGCCGTTCACGAGCGGGGGTTCCAGCCGGTGTTCAACGAACGGGGAGTGACGCTCAGCTAGCGTGGGATTGTGTGGCTCCCAACGGGTGGGAGCTATGTTCAAACGGCTAGTGATGTTCGTATTCGATCCTACTGCACTGCGTGAGCAACCGACGTGGGGGTCGTGTTCGCATCCACGAACAGCGCGAGCACAGTATGCCACACCACGGGGGCGGCTCGTCGCCTGCGAACGCTGTGGACGAGTGGACCCACAGAGTCAGTAATGGGACCTACGAGGAGTGTCCACGGTGTGAGGGCGGCGGTCGCGCTCGTCGCGGCGTGTTGCCTGCAGACCGCGATCTATCGCGTACCTGTTAATTGTATGGTTCGACGATTGCAAGCACATCAGCCGCCTCATACCAGCGGTTTCGCTGCTGACCGGTCGTTTCACGCAGGATATCGTCATCCCATAGCTGCCGGATAGCTTGGTTGACAGCCGGTTGTGACCGATCGAGGGCTTCCACTGTCTGCGGCTCCGTGAGATACGGATGCTCGTTGACATCCTCCTCCGCGTGAACGCGGAGGAATCCCGAGCGGTGGGAGTTTCAGGTTTACAGTCCAACCACCGGACTACCACACCTTTCGGGCACGGATAGTCCCACAGCGTCGATGTGGTGGACTGCTGCCGGTGCCAAGCCGGCGTTACCCCTATCCTCGACCGTGTACGGCGTCCCAGTGTTATTTTTGCCACGGGGACGCTGGCAGGCATCAGCGGAGTTGGGGGTATCGTGTTACGAGCTTTGAGCAGTCGGCAGAGACACACCCTTCAAGAATGTGGCGTTCACCGACTGCCCTTTCGGATACTGCCTCGTTGCGCGGGCGGACAGGCCGCCTCCGAAGGACGGTTCGGAATCCGCTCCGTTCCGACCGATTCCTACCTTCGCATAGAGTGGCCTGTCAATTAAACCTCGGTATGTGAAACTCGGTACAGACGTTCGGCTAGTGGATTGCTTCCCACCATGTCGGCTTCATCAGCCGCCTAAAGGCGGGTGTATTCGCCTTCTAGTCTGTATAATAAAATCGATGAGTTCGTGGATGACCACGCCCTGACCTTGATACTGCTCCCCGGTAGCTGTCACGCAGCGCCAATATAGATAACGATATTACTGTTTGCCTATCCAAAATCATCCATTCTGCGTTCTAAGATAGATATAAGCGAGGGTGGCTATCCTAGTAGCAGCGATCGAGACTCACAATAGACACACGCCAAGAACTACCAATATTGGCTCACAATATACACATAATGGGTAGCGACAAGAAGCGCGTCCAGTTTCGGGCGCCCCACCGTCTGATTGATCGCACCGACGCGCTCGCGGCTGTTCTTGGCGAGGATCGGACGGATATCCTGGTGACCGCGCTCCGCGAGTATCTCCAAGAGACCACCCATGATGACGCACTCACCCAAGAAATCGCGGCCGTCTACTACAACGAGGAGCTCTCGTTTGCGCAACTCAAAGCGCTCGTTGGCGCCGAAGAGGCGGCCAACCTCCGCGTATTGAAACAGCAGCTGGATGAGGACTTCATCGACGAGGTCGCAGACGCATAGCTGGCCGACCCACATGGTCGGCGACGAGGCCTGGTATCAACAGTTGAGAAACGGTTAATGGGTGGCGTGAGAAAGTCAAGTACGTGACTGACGGGTTCGTGTATCCCTCTGTCGAACTTATTCTGGATCTCCACGACCAGATCGTGGCAGAAGGCGACACCACGGAACCAGGAGTTCGGTCAGAACCTGCAATTGCCTCCGCGATTCAGTATAGCTCCGAGGGGTTCTTCGGGGAGGTGCCCGAGACGATCCATGACAAAGCGATCCATCTGATGCGACTGCTCGTTGCGGATCATCCATTTGTCGACGGAAACAAGCGAACAGCGCTCCGGACGGTGGCCGTTTTCCATATGCTGAACGGATACACGTTCGACTACGGTGATGAAATTCGGGCTCTCTTGCACCGCTTCGCAACCGACGAAGCCGCGGTCGATACAGACACTGCAGTCATCTACTTCCGGGCCTGTGCTCGCCACAACTGATAAACGGATACACAGAGTACCATTACCAGAACGATGGCGTCCAGTACCGATTCCTCGACGGCGGTCGACGACGAGGTCCGCCAGCTCTATGAGCGGTATCAGGCGGCCGAGAGCGACGCCGAACGCCGCGAGATCGCCCTTGAGATGGGGAAGCTTGACGGGCGCCGCCACGCGGAGATTTATGCAGCGCTCGAAGACGAATGAGCACTCTACAGACAGGCATCCAGCGCTGCTGATCACGACGCCGACAGTGCGTCAGTTCTCGTTTGCCCCGAGCAGGTGGCAGTGACCGATGCACTGAGGCTTCTCGACGAGATGAGCGGCGCTCGCAGTTGGGACACGAACAGCTACGTACAACGGGCCCGCTCGTTGCTCGAGGAGTCGTAATCTCGCATCGTCTCCGATCATGCGGCAGCCGGAGCGGACCGACTGTGGGTTTGTGACTCGCCGCGATGGGCGCCGGCGAGCCACTCGCCGGCGTGATCCGATGTCGACACGGTGTCAACTCCGGTTCGTCCGTGACCTCGAGGCGGGCCGGACGACCGATCCGACCGACCCAGTCGCACAGGTGTACACCCACGCTAACGGGGACCCAGCAGGCGTATGTAGGGTCTTCGAACAGTTCACACCGCGGTTCCAGAGACATCTGGCATACGGTGGACCGAGTACCTAGCTGTGCAGTGGATACAGAAACCAAGTTCAAACAATACCAATATTCCAAATAGCTATGTCCCAACAGTACCAACAGTAGCCCATGTCAAGCGATGCCATCGATATCGAGACGTTTGAGAACGCCGACGACGATGCGTTTGCAGCACAGAACGACACAGAGCGGATCGTGGTGTTTCTTGACGAACACGATGATCGGGCGTGGAAGGCAGCGACGATTGCCGAGCGACTTGAGTTGGAGACTGATACCGTGAGCGCGATTTTGTCCCGGCTGAAAGAGCGCGGGCTTGTCCGGCACAAGCGTCCTTACTGGGCGATCACAACTGACACGGATCGACTTCGAGCCGCCTACCAACTGCACCAGCGGCATGCGGCCGCAGACGACCAGTACGGCGATGAGGAACTCGAAGAACTGCGGACGGACGAGATGGAGAAGGTGCAGTGACCGAGTTTGCTGAACTCGAGCGTGGCGACATCGTCTGGGGAACAGATCCACTCTCCAAGAAGGGGCGCCCGCTGCTCATCTTAGGGGCACCGAACCTGCCTGCACACGGCGTACAGCTTATCACCGTTCTCATTTCGACAAAAACATATCATGAGGATTCACTCATGCTGCGCGATGAGGACTACGACGGTGAGCCACTCGGAAAACGGAGCCATGTCCTGCCGTGGTCAATTGTCACGCTCAACAATACGCCAGAAGTCGAGTACTATATGACAGCAATCAGCAATAAGCGCGTCGAAGACGTCGCTGAACGATCGATCAGTTATATTGCTGGGTGAGCTTCTGCCTTCTCAGTAATCTTAATCAAAACCGACTCGGTGGTTTATGCCTCGCCGCGATGGGCGCCGGCGAGCCACTCGCCGGCGTGATTTGATGTCGACACGGTGTCAACTCCGGTTCGTTCGGACCCTCGAGGCGGGCCGGACGACCGATCCGACCGACCCAGTCGCACAGGTATACACGCACGCTGACGGGTATCCAGCGGGTGTGCTTGAACGTCTCCACCAGCTCAAACAGCTGTTGGAGGCGACGACCAGTGTGCGCGGGCCAGCGTATACGGCCGCACAGTACGTGTTCCTCGAGAAGCTCACCGCGATTCCGTTGTATCTGGATCCGTCACGCGAGGCTGAGCGGCGTGTTGACGCGAGCTCACCCGCGGATGTCTGTGATCCGACTCGGATGCAGCATCTTGCCCAGCCGCTGTTTCTGCTCGGCCACGGGATCGAAGATCCGCGGGCAGGCATTCACGGTGACGAGGAGTATCTGTACATCGTCGAAGTCCCACCCTACGAGGTGGCGCACGTTGAGCCGCCGGCGTGGCAGGTGGCCGTGAGCGAGCCGTGTGGATTCCCGCGGTGGGACGCTCAGACCGATGGGGCCTTCAGCGACGCAACATGGCAGTTTGAGGGGTCGCTTGCCGAAGCGATCGACCGATTCGGTGATTAACCAACACTGAAGCCGATCTGCAGAAGTTGTTGGTTAACAGAGTATCGGTGTGCCGTTGAACCACCAACTGTACCGTCGTATGGAACAGCTCATCGCGGCGCCCGGGGAGTGACCAAACACTCTTTACCGGTTCACTGTAAAGTGTAATCAAGAACAACCTGTGTCACGCACCTCACACCACGCCGACGGCGATATCGTCCAGGACTTCCTCTCGGTCGCTGACCTCCTCGAGGAGCCACAGCTGGCACAGCTGTACGCGTACCTCGCCCGGGAGGGGGAAGCAACCGTTCAGAACGTGATAGACGACCTCGAGCTCGCACAGGGGACTGCTTACAGCTATGTCAATCGGCTCGTCGACGCCGGCATCGTCGACGTCACCGACAACGAGCAGCCCCGGCGATACGCCGCCCGGGAGATCGGCCTCACTGTAACGACGGCCGCCGGCGACCGCGAGTACACGATCACGCCGGCGCTCATCGACGCCGTCGGCCGCCGCGAGACGAACGCCGACATCGATACCTACATCGACCGCCACGGCGTGGCTGGCCTCGCGACGGCGCTCACCTACGCGACCGCCCGCGAACGCGGCGAGGTGACCCACCGGCTGATGGCGGAGGATCTGGACATCTCGCCGCTGGCTACGGAGATGATCCTCCAAGCGCTCCGGCCCGTCGTCCACGAACACTGTGAGATCGATGCAGACGTACGTCATGATACAGAAGAGGGTACGAACAGATGAACATCGAACCGATTGGTCGGACCCACGTGACGCAGCGCTTTGTTTATCGGCGTTCCATGGAGGAAACGGATGGAACTCAGTGACGATACGCTCACGGTGTCACGGGAGCTCTCAGCACTCGACAAAGACGTCCTTGAGTTCACACGAATTCTCGACGCCTGCGACGTTAACTACGTTATCGTCAGTGGGTACGTCGCAATCCTCACTGGGCGCTCCCGATCGACAGAAGACATCGACGTCATTCTGGAGTCGTTGTCTAAAACGGAGACTGAGCAGTTAGTTACCGAGCTCAAAAATCGGGGATACTGGGGAATGGCGATGCCGCTTGATGAGATGTATTCGATGCTGAGCGAGGGCAGTCGGATCCGGATCGCCGAGGATGGGGAGATGTACCCGAACTTTGAGACGTGGTTTGTCTCAAACGATGTGGAACGCGAGGCCCTCTCGAACCCTCTCACGGTTACCTTCGACGAGGGAGATATCGAGATCAGTCCGCTTGAACTTCAAATTGCATACAAACTCCGGCTCGCGCAAGCTTCTGACAGTCTTAATGGGAAGGATTTCGAAGATGCACTCCACCTATACTTGACCTTCGAGGAACGATTTAACACGGAGCAGCTCGAAGCGTATGTCAACGAACTTGGAGTAGAGGACTACTATGCTGAACTCACAGGAGTTTGAAGCTGATCAACGCCGGAACGCAGAGCAACGGCGTGTAATGATCAAGCGCTGGGCTGAATACGTTCGGACGCACGACGACGAGGAGTGGTCACGCCAGCAGAATCGAATTATTGACTCGCAGCTCCAGTCTGCAAACGACATGGCTGCCGCTGGCGACACGGATCCTATTCGGTTCGCAGCTGCTCGTGATCGACTGCGCGACCGATGAGCGACGGTAACGCGGATACGCAGGCGATCGCGACGGCTTATTGCGATGACGGGGTATCCGTCGACCAGCTCACAGCCCTTGTCGGTGCCAAGACCGCCCAGCGACTCCGTCTTCTCAAAGCGGATCTCGAGGACGAGCCACTCGATCTCGCTGCCCCCGAGGACATCGACGTCTACGATGGCGACGCGACAGCGGTCGAGACTGCATCCGATAACGATCGATGAGCGGCCGTCGACACCGACGCCCCGGACCTGTTTCAGTATCTGTCCCTGTCGTGTGTGGTGATCGTTCCACCAGAAGTGGTTGCGGAGTTCCGCGACATCACGCAGTATCAGGACATCCACGGGGCAACCACGAGGAACCAGACACCAAGTAGCTACCATCCACGAGCGGTACACCGAACACTCAGTAGCTGGTTCGTCGAGCGACGGGGTCGGCTAGCCAGCTGATATGTCACGGCTCGCCCCGCTCGCCGCTGCCGCCCTCCGCTTGCTCACGGCTCACTCCGTTCGCCGTTCGCATCGCGGCGCTTCCTGCGGTCGCGCCGCGCTTTGCTCGCGACCGACCAGTCCGGGCTGACGCGGCCTCACTGCTCGCGGTACTCCCCGCTCGCGTCCCGTGGCCTCTCGTCGGTCGGCCACGCGCCGCTCGGCCGCGTTCCGGGCTCAAGTGGATGTGCCCTCGACGCCAGCGGGAAAGCGCGCAGGGTTGCGCGACGTGGCTGCTCACCCCGCACGCTTTCTCCGCTGGCCGCTCGCGCCGGGCGGTCTCGCCGCGCGGGGCTGGCTGGCCCGTCGCGCAACGAGCGCGCGCCGCTCGCGCCCAGGGGGCGCTCGCGAAGGCGCGAGCGGCGCGCGCAGATGCCTCGTGTCGGTGTGTGTGAGCCCTCCCGCGTTGAGCGCGGGTGGTAGCGCGTCGTGGGCGCCTTCAGGTGCTAGAACTCTCATGCGTCGGAACCACGCTCGAACAGAACCGGTTTCGGTCGATGCACAGGCGCTCAACGAGGCGACAGCGGACCCCGTCGAGGAGGAACCGATGCGCCCCACGGTCGAGATGGCGACGCAGGCGACGGTGGATGCGAACCATCCGGATGCGGGCCGGCACGGATTGTCACTCGCAGCCGAAGAGAAGGCGATAGCGCGTGAGGCTGAAAAGGCGCGCACTCGAGAGCGGTGGGATCGCCGACAGACGGCCGATCGGGAAGCCCGGACACGACAGGTCGCAGCAGCGGGCAGTCGGAAGCGGCGTGATGCGTTCGCCAAGCGGCGCGCAGCCGTGGACCCGTGGGCGGATCCGAACCGTGCAGATCCCCGCGAGGCACTCGCTCAGGACGCACTCGCGCGGGTGAATGCGGCGGCGCGGCGAATCGCCACGACCCGGGAGGGGTGGACGGCCGCGGCGGTGAGCAGACAGATCGCCATGCAGGTCGCTGACGGACGCGAGATGACAGCAGCGGTGGTGCGGACCGCCGAGCAGGTGCAAACGGCGCCCGGAACCGTCATTCCAATCGACGCAGTCGCCGACGTCGATCGCGGCACGGTGAGCATCGCCGGCGAGTGGGTCGATGACTGGGAGCCCACAAGCTCGGCCATCAGCCAAGTCGGATTGCTCGCCGATGAGACGGGGCAGATCAAAGTGACCATCTGGCGGAAATCGGACCAGCCACGCATCGATGAAGGTGAGCGTGTCCGCATCTCCAACGCGAAGACGAGCTGGTACGAGGGCCGCGTGTCGGTGGCGCTGACGCGGCGCTCTCGGGTCGGATTCCCCGAGCGCGACCGGTGGTGGGACAGGTAGGCCAACATCGCCTTTTTTTGCCGTGCGATCGCCGTGGTGGATGGCCGATCGTCGCAGCGGGGACCCACTGATCGGTGTGTCCGCACCGTCCAGCCACGCCCCACCACCCCACCCACCGCTCCGTGCTCGCTCCCGCGGTCGCTGCGCGCGCAGCCACGACCTCAAGAACTGATCTTATTTCCAGGCTGACTCTCGCTACCACGGAAAAATCACCTGCAAATCTAAACCTCGAACGTACTACTAATTAGAGGTCAAGCGTCGCGTCGACGAACAGGTCATCCAGATCGTATTCGTGAGGAATCACTCCTTGATTGTGTGCGTAGTCCACGAACGTGTTCAGTTCTGTTCTCGTCTTTTCCGTGAGGCCGTACTCCCACACAGACTCCGGAGGGCCCATGATGCGCTGCTGTTCAAGATCGTGGAGGTGAGACCATGTCGATGACAGGTCCGCACTCGGACTGCGCTTGCGGTCAAGACACTGATCGCGCGCGTCACACAGTGCTTCGTAGACGCTGAGTGCGACCCACGGATGTTTGTCCAGAATCTCGTCTCGAATGACAATCACGTGCATGATCGGATGGATGCCAGTTTCTTGGAAATATCGCTGTTCTTCTCCTAACGGATCATCGAAGAGGAAATCAAGATTGTCAGATTGCGCTACCTCACTGAAGAGGGATCCGGAGGGGTCCATCGCGGCATCTAACTCTCCCTCAAGTAGGGCTTGCCGCACGGGCGCGCGCCGGGCAGCATCACCCTCCTTTTCACCCGGAAGGACGTTGACATCAAAGCGATCCGGCACACCCAGACCCACGTCGTCTTCTTTTCGCCGGTACCACGTGACATCCTCTAGATCAAGGCCGTACTGCTCTCGGGCAATCCCACGAATCCAGACGGTCGCAGTCGTCTGCCATGACTGAGTGGCGACATTCTTGCCGGCCAGATCACCGAGATCGGTCATGTCGGAGTCGGCCCGCTTGTACACGAACGAGTGGCGAAACTTCCGATACGGGAAGACGGGAAGCGCGGTGAATTCGTAGTCGTTGCTGACCGTCCGCGAAGAGAGATACGACGCCAGCGATATCTCACAGATATCGTACACCGGGTGCTCGAAGAACCGGCGGTGACGCTTCGATGGGCGATTCGCAATAGTGGTCAACTCCACGCCATCGGGTTCGACAGCATCGTTCAGCAACGGTCGCATAATGTCACTATCCGTACATCCGAGCGAGAGGTGAACAGCCATGGTCTGAGTTCCCACAGTTATGTAATATATTTATCGAAAAGCTCGAAAATGATCTAGGGCAGATGGGCGAGTTCTGTCAAGTAGTGGCACGACGTCGCCTGGAAATGGATGCACTACCGTTTACCGTAGCTGACAACGATCAAACCCACGTAAAGACATCACACAAGATGGGAATGTGATACGGCCAACACAAGACTTTTTCAGCGTCTCGCGAAACAATCGCGGGATGACCGACCCGAAGCTCCGCATCGAGGGGCTGACAAAACGGTTCGGCAACGAGACTGCAGTCACCGATCTGTCGACGTCGGTCGCGAGCGGCGATTTCCACTCTATCCTCGGCCCGTCTGGCTGTGGGAAGACGACGACGCTCCGGTGTGTGGCGGGACTGGAACAACCAGACAGCGGGCGGATCTACATCGACGACGAACTGGTGTCAGCGCCCGACCAGGGCGTCCACGTAAAACCGAAACACAGGGGGATCGGGATGGTGTTTCAAGAGTATGCTGTCTGGCCCCACCTTACGGTCGCGGAGAACGTCGCCTTCCCGCTGGAGGTCAGAGATATCGGCGACAGCGACCACAGACGCGAGCGGGTCCGCGAGATGCTTGCACTCGTGGGTCTCGAGGACCGGCTCGACGACCTCGCGACGAACCTCAGCGGCGGCCAGCAACAGCGGGTCGCCATCTCCAGAGCGCTCGTGACCGAACCGGCGATACTGCTGTTCGACGAGCCCCTCTCGCACCTCGACGCCAAATTACGCCGCGAGATGCGCGTCGAGATTGAGCAGATCTGTACGGAACTGGACATTACGACGCTGTACGTCACCCACGATCAGGACGAGGCGATGTACCTCTCCGACAGGATTTCGCTCATGCGTGGCGGCTCCCTCGTCGAAGAGAACGACCCCGTATCGCTGCACACCGCGCCCAAGACGCTCTTCGGGATGAACTTCATGGGCCAGTGTAACGTCCTGACGGGTGAGGTCGCGTCGGTCGAGGCCGACAGCGTGACCGTCGCCACCTCTACCGCCGGCGTCAGGGCCCCCCGTGAGAGCTTTGTGGGCCAGCCCCGCGAGGGGCAGACGGTCCAGGTCTGTTTCCGACCCAAGTACTGTACGTTCGACGGCGACAGCGCCGTGACGTTCTCCGGTGAGGTGGACAGCGTGTCGCAGACGGGGGATTTCGTTGAGTACGAGGTCACACTCGAGGAGGACACGGTGCGGGTACGCCTGCTTGAATACGATTCCGTCGACCCCGGCGATTGCGTCGATATCGCCGTCGACAGCGGACAGGTCCGGATGTACGCGACCCCGGAGAGCGAGGAAGCGCCAGAGCCGGGGTGCGAAAGCCTCAGTGCCGGCCGGCCGGGGTCGTCATAACCGCCACAGTGCGTCGACCAGGAAATCGACAGTGCCCGCTATATGTCTGTGACGGCGACGTCCGTGAGGAGGTACGTCCCCACGTAGACGACGAGGATCAGCGCGACGATGATCGTGGCGATCGCTGCCGACTGCTCGGCGTTCCCGTTGGCGATGCGACGCCACATGAGCACCTGGATTACCTCGGCGTTCCCGGCACCGAGTAACAACGGGATAGAGAGACTCTTCATGTAGTCGATAAAGAGCAACAGATATCCCGAGACCAAGCCGGGCTTGAGGAGCGGAATGAACACCCGCTTGAATGTTCCAAACAGGCCCGCGCCGGCGATGTTCGCGGCGTCTTCGAGTTCCTGCCCGATCGACCGAAACGAGGAGTTCGACGCCCGGACGCCGTAAACGATGAACTTCGCGGTAAAGGCGATCATCACGAGCCAGATCGTCCCGTACAGGCCGAAGACGTTGAAATTCAGGAAAAACCACAGGTACGCTGTTGAGAGGACGAGCCCCGGGATGACGATCGGAACGAACGTGAGGAAGTCGAGTACGTCACCGACGACCGACTCCGTTTTGATGACGATATACGAGACCAGCGCCGCCAGCACCATCCCGACGACCCCACCGACCCCGCTGAGGAGCAGCGTATTTTTCAAAGCGAGTCGGAACGTCTCGGCGGAGCTGCCGACAAAAAAGTGCAGGTAGTTTTCGAGCGTCCACTCGACGTGTTCGAGGTCGAACCCAAGGAACGTCTGCTGGAACGAAGAGGCGACGAGAGTCACCACCGGGAGCAAGTAGAGAAAGACGATCAGGGCGAGAAACACGGCCGACAGCACGTGGCCGTAGCGGCCGAGGTCATACTCGGCAGTGGTGACGTTGCCCTGGCCGGCAATCGTCTCGTATTTTTCGCGGGCGCCCGAGAGGCGGCGTTGAGCGGCGACGCCGAACACAGCGATAAGGAGGAGGATCATCCCGAGGGCGGCGGCGAACGTAAAGTCGTAGGGGTAGCCCCGCAGGGCCAGATACATCTGCGTCGCGAGGACGAAGACGCCGCCGCGGATACCGAGGATGAGCGGTGTCCCGAACGACTGGAGGAGGCGGGTAAACACGATCACAGTCGCGATGAGCAGTGACGGACTCGCCAGCGGGAGCGTGATCTTCCGTAGCGTCATCAGAAGCCCTGCACCGGAGATCTCTGCCGCCTCCTCTAATGACGCGGGCACTGACTCGATAGCCCCTTTCGTGAGCAGATAGACGATACCGGCGTAGTGTGACCCCGACACCAGTGCAATACCCCACACACTGAAGATGTCGACTGGCGGGGCGTCGAACATCGGCAGCGCCAGGAGAACCTGATTGACCGGGCCCTTCGGACCGGCGTAGAACTGCCAGGAGAGCGCCAGGATGTACGACGGCAGGAAGTACTGCACGAGGAAGGCAGGCGCGATGAGGCGTCTCCCAACAATATCGGTTTTCGTCGTCACGACAACGCCTCCGACGCCGAGCACGAGCGCGATCGCTGTGCCCGAGACGGCGACCGCGACCGTGTTCCCGAGCGTGCTGTACACCTGGGGCGAAAACAGTTCCTGGTATCCGCGCAGCGTAGCTGTGCCACCGAGGCCGGGGGCGGTCGTCCAGAACGATCCCCAGATGAAAAAGGCGATCGGACAGCCGATGATCACCAGCAACACCGACAGCACGCCCCACCGGAACAGCACGTTCGGTAGCTGGCGGGTCACGGCTCTGGAGCTGTATGGCTGACCGCGTGTTCAGTTCGTCGGGGCACCGATGGCGTTCTGGTAGGTCGTCTCGTAGCTCTCGATGGAGTTCTCAAACTGGAAAAACGCCGGTATCGTCTTCCCTTCGACCAACTCGAGTAGCTTGGAAGGTTTTGCCGCCGACCGGTCGGCCGCGACGGCACCCTCAACCAGCACTTGCATATCCGTCCACTGGAAGTACTTGTCGAGGAAGAGGTACGACGCCCATGGATGCTGGGGTTTGGCGGCCATTCCCATGGGAGCAACCGTCGGCGTCGACGCCTCGCGGCTCCAGACCGGTTCGGTTGGGAGCCCTTCGCGCTTGAACTTGAGGGGGTGTTTGTAGTTGGCCAGGTAGCCCACGCCGTAGTTGCCCTGTGCGACCTGCTTGGGGACGCCGTACGTCGATTTGATGAGCGTCGGATTCTGGTCGGCGAGATCCTGTAACCAGCTCTCGCCTTTGATGTCAAGCATGACCGGCATCATGATCGTCTTCGGCGTCCAGTCGAGGACGATGGTGCCGTCGTCGAATCGGTCGGCCATGAGTTCGTCCCACGACTGGGGCGGGGCCGACACCATTTCGGTGTTGTACGAGAGCCCGTAGACGACCTGGTTTTTGATCCCGAACTGCGGGTGGATCTTGACGTCCTCGGGCAGGTCTTGGTAGGCCGGGATGTGGGTCAAGTCCCCGAAGGGGACGCCGGCTTTGATCAGCGCGTCGATGTTGCTGAGGTCGGTGACGTCGATATTGCGCTTGTCGGCTTGGACCTCGCGCTGGTAGCGCTGAGTCAGCGTGTCACCCGACTGTTTGACCACATTAATGCTGTTGGTCAGCGGTTCGTAGACGCCCTCGTAGTCGTGGTCGCGAATCCCCTCGATGAATTTCGGATTCTTGCTTACCGCGTAGAACTGTAGGTTCTCCTCTTTCAGTTCCTTCTCGGCCTGTCGTGAGACCGTCTTGCGCCACTCTTCGGCCGACAGCTCTTTCAGTTGCTCAACCTCGCCTGCTTGGATCCCGCCGCTGGTGGTCGCCGAAGCATCGCCACCCCCGGAACAGCCGGCCACGCCGACCCCGACACCGACGCTTGCGACCGTCTTCAGCATCCTGCGGCGTCCCTGGCTGGTCACTTTGCCCGCCGCGCTCTCTGCGTGCGCACCGTCCCGTTCACGTTTGGAAACCATTGTCCGAACCCATTGCTGAGATGTAGTGTAACGGTTTATATTCTTTAGGGAGATATTTATACAGTGAGAGCGAAAAATTGCGAATAACAACGTGATACAAGGGGACGTAAGATAGAATAGTAACGTGATTTTAGGATAATAATGATAACGTGATTTTTAGACAGATTAGCCCGAACGCAGAGGTGTAGGGGTTACCGTAGAATGATGACGTGAATACTATTCACCGGCCTGTTCGAACGTGCGGGTATGCGCGGTCCGGCAGCGAAGCTGTTCTATCCTGTCGTGTCACCGCTGTTCCTCAACGCGATCCACGAAGAACTCAGTGACGGACTCGGCGACGCCGAGAGCGCTCCGCTCGATATCCAGTGGAGCGAACTGGGGATGTATTCGCCATTCAAAAACCGTATTGAGAAAGTTAATCGACCACTACTATGAGTGTGGGTATCACAGACTGACTAATTTTAATATAATTGCCACGATATGCGAGAGTGACGCCCGAAACAGCTCTCAAACTGGGAGGATTCAACACGATGATCACCACTTGCCTCACCACGCGGCGTACTCGTTTTCCCATAGCCGTGGGTCTCGTGTTCGGCGAGTGCCTCCAACACCAGTGTGCAAAGAGACCGGGCGCACCCCGCCGGATTCACGTCAACCTCGAATACAAGAGTTCGACGCACTCCGGCGACGGCCGGACACGCTCTCCCGCATAACTCGACCCCCATACGGACTACCCGTCAGGGGTCGGGGAACACGGGATTGCCGCCTGCCTTTGCCCAGTACTCGCTCAGTACACAGCGTGATGCGAGTGCGGGGTGCCCGGCTCGCGGCAGATTGGTCTCCGTTCGTTTCGAGAGTGAGACGAACGGACTCCGTCCGCGCTGAGCGCACGGAGGTCGCAAGCCAATAACCCCGCAGCGAGAGCTGCGGATACGTCGAGCCCCGGAGTCTCCGCTGGCGAGGGACGCCGGACTTTGAATCCGGAGGTCGCCGGTTCGATTCCGGCCGGGGCGACATGCCGACGTGGTGTAATCCGGCGAGCATACGGTCCTGTCACGGCCGTGATCCGGGTTCAAACCCCGGCGTCGGCGTAGATGCGTGGCCCGGCCACGTGGGGATACTCATCGAGGTAGGCAGCCCGTTGGTGCGATCAGCTGGATCGTTCCGACGATGCTGGGCCCAGCAGGGTCTGCAACCTACATGAGCCGGTGTGGTATTCCCGGGAACACCCGAAGTACGCCCCCGCGATGAGACGCGCAACCACGACTACTCGGTCGGGGTTGCGCAGTTGGAAAGTCGTACAGATAGATAATCAACTGCCAAACGCTCGGCAGTCCAGTGAGCCGATGGTCCAGCGGACGACGATCTGTGCCTTGGGCGCACAGGACCGAGGTTCGAATCCTCGCGGCGACATTTTCTCCCTGTGGTCTAACGGCTACGATGCCTCCCTGTAGAGGAGGAGACGCACGTTCGAGTCGTGCCGGGGAGACTGCGGGACGGTGGAAGAGCCTGGCATTCACACACTCTCGCCGAATTTTCACCGGAGATCCGGTGCGACGGTGAGAGTTCCTTCATCTCACTTGTAACGAGAACACGCAGGTTCGAATCCTGCCCGTCCCACTGACCGATGACCCGTTCCAGACGAGGCCACCCCGCTCCAGTAGAGTAGCGGCCAAACTCACGGCCCTCTCACGGCCGAGCCCCCGGTTCGAATCCGGGCTGGAGCATTCTCCAACAGTCCGAGACCGCTACTTCCAGCCGACGAGACTGAGGGACGGACAGCTGTGGAGAACTGAGAGATGCCCATGAGTGAGTTCCGAATTGTGTGCTGCGGGATAGGATAATGGCAGTCCACGGGGCTCATATCCCCGAGGTCCAGGTTCGACTCCTGGTCCCGTAATGGAGGACAACAGTGGGACTATTCGATACAGTCGAACTCTACGACGACGTCCACCTACCGGAGTACCCCGAAGGGATTACTCCTGCCGAGGACGTCGACTGGCAGACGAAAGGCATCGATCGACCGACTATGACCACATTTCGGATTACGGCGGACGGTCGGCTCCTTGAAGAGGAGTGGCACACCGAAGCGGTCCCGCCGGAAGATCGACCATACGCGAGCCGAGACGACGTCGACGAGGAAGATCTCCTCTACATGGCCGGCAGTCTGAATCGAGTCCACGACGGGTGGATCGAACGAGACGACTACCACGGCCGTTTCGAGCTCACACACTCCGTCGAGGATCTCGATACACTCGTCACGTATCAAGTGACGTTCACGCACGGGCAACTCGAGGGCTTCGAACGGCTGCGTTGACCCGTGCGTGCCTACAACTCGACACTTGATTTACCCCTTCCAAGGCTCCCGGAGTCTCCGTTGGCGAGAGACGCCACCTCTTCAAGGTGGAGGCCAGGGGTTCGATTCCCCTCGGGAGCACTCGGGGAGCTGGCTCTGACAGCGTTTTCCCGTGTCTGATATAGCGGGCAGCCACGGGTCCGTGGCGCTGTCACAGTCGGCTCCCCTGCGTGGGGTCGTCAAGGTGGTGCGTTCCTTCGCCCGCAAAGCACACCAACGGGAGTCATAGCCCGTCGCACCACCGGTTTCCCGACCGCACGTGGCGACCGTCGAGTCGGAGCGTTGCTTCGCCAGGAACTCGCAGGTTCAAATCCTGTCGGTGGCGCAGTCCATCGAGAACATCCCGGACAAAGAGCGTACGAGAGGACGCTCGACACCGGTCCCGCTCCGACGGTTTTCCGGTCGCCGTGTCGCCAGTGGCCGTCGATCTGGAGCGCTACGTCGATAGCACGCTACGGGGTCGAATCCCGTCTGTCGCTCCAGGAATTGTCCGGCCACTTGTGTTCCCGTAGCTCAGTCAGGACAGAGCACCGGCCTTCGAAGCTGGGTGTCGCACGTTCGAATCGTGCCGGGACCCTCCAGCCAAGCGACGCGAGGCTGGGATCGGGGAGTTTCCCCGTGATACTCGCTGCTCACAGAGCGTGTGGGCATCTGCGGTCGGAGTCGCCTGTTGCGGCTCCGGGTGATAGGATGGAATTCAACACGCCAAAGCAAACGGTCGCGGAGGCAACGCGGACCACCAACTACGAAGGTGGGGAAGCGTTCGAGCCTGCCGACCCTCGACTGGCATTGTACAAGCGCACGATTAATCAGCTGCTGGAAGGGTCGTTCTATGAGTCCGATGACGAGCAGTTGGCTGCTGTCGTTCACCGGTTCGACGCCGCCGCAGACGACGACCCGGTGTTCGTCCTGAAGCTCGCGGCCTACGCGCGGCAAGAGCTCTACTTACGGGACATCCCACAAGTACTGCTCGTGCTGGCAGCCAACGACGACCGGTTCAAAGATGAGTCCGATGAGTCGGTCATCCGCGAGTGGGCACCGGCGATCATCCAGCGGATGGACGAAACAGCGACCGCGCTGGCTGTCCACGATCAGCTGTTCGGCGGAACTGCGCCGTGGCCGCTTCGACGCGGGGTCGAGGACGCGCTCGTTGAGATGGCTGACGCCTACACGCTGAGCAAGTACGACCTATCGCGGCGTGAGGTGACGCTGTACGACGTCTTCAACCGCGTTCATCCCACGCCCGTCGACGACGAACAGGAAACGCTCTTCGAGCGGTTCATGTACGGCGACCTCGACGACTATCCCGACGTCGACTCGTTGCCAGCGCCGAACACGTGGGAGACGGTCATTTCTGAACGTGGCAACACCCGAGACGCCTGGGAACTGCTCATCGAGGACGACGAGTACACGCTACCCATCTTCGCGTCGATCCGGAACCTCCGGAATATGCTCGAAGCCGGCGTTCCGGAGGACACCGTCGTGGATCACCTCGACCTGGAGGCCGTCCGACACGCGCCGCTGTACCCGTTCCGGTACTACCAGGCCTACACCGCGCTGCAAGACGCGGATGTCCAGGCACCGACGGTCGAGCAGTGGCTCGAAGAGGCAATTGATGTCGCAGTCGAGACGGTGCCCAACGGATTCGGCGATACCTTCGTCGCGGTCGACCTGTCGGGATCGATGGATCATCCACTGTCCGCGAACAGCACGCTCCGATTGAAGGAGGTCGGTGCGTTGTTCGGTGCGATCCTAGCCGACCAAGGTGCCGAGGTCGGCGGGTTCGGTGACGACTTCCAGACCGTTCCGATGCACGTTGACGAACCAGTACTACAGCGTCAAGCGGCGGTGTTGGCCATCGACGATGACGTCGGGAACTCGACAAACGGTTGGAAGGCGATCAAGCACCTCCACGACAGCGGTGATACTGTTGAACGGATCGTCGTGTTTACCGATATGCAGATCTGGGACAGCACGCCGTTCACAGCGCGCGATACCCAAACAATCAAGGACGCATTCGATGCGTATCGAGACGAGGTGGCTGCGGATACCGCGCTGTATCTCGTCGATCTCGCGGCCTATGGCGACCTCGTGACGCCAGAAGGCTACGAGAACGTCTACAACATCTCGGGGTGGTCTGAGAACGTCCTCTCGTTCATCGAACACGCCGAGAATCCGACACAGGTCATCGATGAGATCGAGACGTTCGAGCCCTCGTAACTGTCCAGTGGCCCACGACGAGTAGCGGGGGAGAGATCAGAGACAGACTCGCTGGTGTCTCGGATCTTGAGTCGATCAGACGAATCAACTAAGCCGTTCAGAATTGTACTCGCCTCGGATATGCCCTACAGCGACGAGGAGTTGCTTGAGGATATCCGTGCCGTCGCAGCGATCGTCGAGCGAGCGCCCTCCCTGCAGGATTACCGTGACCACGGCGAGTACGCCGCAACGACGATCACGCGCCGGTTCGACTCGTGGCAGGACGCCGTCGCCCGCGCCGGCTTCGAGCCGCATGCCGCTGAGAGTGAACTCCCAACGGAAGAGTTGCTCGCCGAACTGCGGCGGCTCGCCGATGACCATGACCAACGCCCGACAGCCGAGCTCATGAACGATGAGGGCCAGTACTGAGTGTCGACATATCGTCGGCGGTTTGGATCGTGGGCAAACGCGCTTGCCGAAGCCGGCTTTGAGCCCGCAGACGCCCGGACGGCTGCACAGATTTCCGAAGCCGACCTCTTGGCAGAACTGGACCGGATGGCCACCGCCAAAGGTGAGACCCCAACGTTCCAGGAGATGGAGACTGACGGCGCGTACAGTCCACGGACGTATGTCGACCGATTTGGCTCGTGGACCGACGCGCTTGACGCTGCCGGCCTCGAACCCCGCGAGTCCGGCAGAGTGAGCGACGCGGACCTGCTCACGGAGCTTCGTCGGTTGCGCGATGCGCTCGGTACAGAACCAGTCGCCGATGATGTGCGTGAGCGGGGCGAGTATAGCCTCGCAACGTATCAACGCAGATTCGGATCCTGGTCAGACGCCAAAGACGCCGCGTTCGACGAGTGATCCCAACGCGACAACGCACGAGGTGGCTGGCCGGAAACGCTGAAATCGCCTTCGAAAACGGTCTAGCTAGTGTGTCGACAGTAGCTAAATGCGTCTTGCTGGAGAGAGTCGACAAATGACTTCATAGCTTTCTCGCTACGGGACCGCGAGTTCAATACTGATCGCCCACTGCCAGGCGTTTGTTACCTCTACTTAGCCCGAGAATCTCCAAGAATCCCATAAAATTGCCCAACACGATACGCGGCAAAGGCACTAAATACAATCGGAGTCGCGATAAAGAAAATCAGGAGAACCTCTTCACGCGTCAACAATCCGGTGATCGCATTTTTGCTGACACTAGGTAATCCCGCGAGGATAATGGGGACGAACAAGAGGATACTGAACATTAACGCAGCCGTCAAGCGCGTGTATGGCCAGATTCTGTCACCACTATCTGTAGATGACATTAGGCCTTCACCTCGGAACGGATTTCGCTTTCTGCCGAGGTTTGTGTGAACGTCTCCCAATCCTGTTTCGCCCATTCTTGAGCGCGCCGGACGCGATCGGGTGCAGATTGGAATTGGCCGTGATCGCCGTGTTCTTCGACATAGCGAAGACGACGAAGCAAGCCGTCCATATTCGCGTTTTGGATGCCCAGGCCAGGACGCCGGTTCACTTCGAGCACCATCGGCCCGTTGGCCTCATCAAAGACAATATCAACACCAGCGAATCCAAGCCCGCTGGAGATCGCAGCGCGAGAGGCCATCGCAAGCACCGCTTCCCACTCCGGAATGGCGAACTCGAGGTCGGCCCCCGTATCAGGATGAGACTGGATGAACGCATCGCGAGTCTGCTGGTAGCCACCGGACGCTTCGCCAGTGAGAATATCGATAGCGACGGCGACAGCACCGGTATGGATGTTGGCGGTCCCGTTTGATTCGTTGGTAGGAAGTCGGACCATCGACATCACAGGGAACCCCTGGAGGGTGATGACTCGAAGGTCGGGCACTCCACCCGTCGTTCGGTCTGCAAGCAGGCCATCGGGTGTGATGAAACCCTCGACAAGCGCCACCCTCCGAGCACCGTAGTCACCGACACCACCAACGCAGATCTTCCGAGTGTGAGCCACAATCTCCTCAGCCGTCAGCCGCCCACGATTCGTGAGGAACTCGTTGGTCGCTTCGTCTCGACCACGAACGACGAGTATGTCGCGGCCACCATACCCGTCGATCGGCTTGATAGCGAAGGTCGGTTGCGTCTCGATAAGGGTCCGTAACTCATCAAAATCGGATTCGTCTTCAGCGATAAGATACGTAGCCGTTGTGGGGATCGAGAGCCCGTGAAGGGTCTTTTTCATCTCGCCTTTATTGAACTGCGCCATAATCGGCGCGGGATTGTATTTGTTGATGAACTCCCGATTCCTGACTCGCATCGTGAGGACATCACCAGTGTTGTCTTTTCCGAGAGAGCGTCGTAACTCTCTGAATCGGAGATATTCGCCAAGCCGGACGTCAGTGAGCGTCCCGAGAGCAATATTGATGGCGACGAGCGCGACCCAAAGCTCCGGCGAGTGGATGACGAGTGTGACGAGGGGTTCGAAGGTGATAATCACGAACGCCGCAGCGATTCCAATAAGGGTAGCAGCGAGGCGCCGCGTCGCGGGCACCCACCCAGTTTCGGTGAGGCTCCCGACAAAGCGCTCGGCGTACCACGTCGTCAACACGACTGGGAAGAGAATAACCGCTTGAAGCGACGGGATATCTTGGAGTTGCCCAGCGGCTTCGATAACAAATAAGCCAATAGCTGCGACGACAAGGAGTGACGCCACCCGGTGAGGTGTTCCGAGGTTCAAATCACTAATCGCAACACGGGCGAGTGCCGTGAGAACGAAGATGTACGCGATAACGAGAAAGCCCCAGAATGGCCCAACAACGACCCACGAAAAGGCCAGAATAACGGGACCGAATACACCAAAGGTGCTCATTCCAATTTCGTTCCGGAAGACGGCGATAACTGTCCCAGCGATCATCAACCGGAAGGCAAAGTCGAGATCTTCGGCTACCGGAACGAACAGCGCAGAGTTGCTCCGTAGGAACACAGCAACAACCATTAAGCCGAACAGAAGCACCACACTGGGGAGGTGCTGTTTAACATTCAGATCCATGAGTTCCCTCGTGAATTCCAGAGTATGAGATGGTTAATTGCCCCACCGCCCGAGGAGAGAACGCTCAGACATCGATCTGTTTGATAGCACTGAATAGACATTATCTACTGTCGTAATGCGATTTGAGTACTTAAATTAGCCTTTTGTATACAGAGGTCAGAGAAGCATAATCTCTCTCGAGTAACCGGAACTGCAACCTTCACAATTGTCAGCCGGCGGACGGTGTACCGAGCCGAATCGTGGCCCGTGGACTGCCGTGAGATGACTAATTAGCGGTCCGTCATAAGCCCATAATATTATCTTGTCGAGGTAATTCTCTGGGTCGTGTCGAAGTCGTCAGCAAACGAATTGACTAAGCGCAAGTTTTTCGCTGTAGTGAGGGAACACTGTCCGCACACATGGACGTGACCGAAGACGCGGTCCAAGACATCTGCACGGACGCGGTCTTCGAGCGCGGCGAGACCTACCTCGCAGAGAACCGCATCCGCGAGATCCACCGCGTCGACGCCACCGTAACCGCCGTCGTGAGTGGAAGCCACCAGTACAATATTCGCGTCGATCTCGCGGCCGATAGGTTCGATCCGTGGTGTGAGTGCCCCTACGACGGACCGGGAGCGTGCAAGCACGTCGTTGCCGTGCTGCTTCGGTGTGTCGACGAGGTTCCGACCGACGAGGGCGACCGACTCGACGCCGCGCTTGACGCTGCCGACGCGGACGATTTGCGAGCGTTCCTCCGTGAGACGCTAGCGACCGACGCCGCCCTCCGCGAGCAGTTCTTTGCCCGGTTCGGCGAATCCTCGACACGCTCGGTCGACGAGCTACGCGCCGCCATCGACCGGCGGTTTGAGGAGACCAACCCGGAGTATTACGTCGTCTTCGAGCCGATCGACTTCTCGGAGTGGTTCAATCTCGCGACCGAGTACCGCGAGCAGGGCCGAGACGCGCCGGCAGCCGCAGTCTATCGGGCGCTCGTCGAGGCACTCGACGGCAACATGGAGCGCGTCGACGGCGCGTACGATCACTTCTCACAAGCGTTCACACGAGCGCTCGACGGCTACGTCGACTGTGCCACAACTGTAGACCGAGAGACCGACGGAGCCACAGACGCCGTCGCCTTCCTCGAGGAACGAGTGGAGTCGGGAACGCCGTTTCTCGCTGATCAGTTCGAGCGTGCGGCGACCGAACTTCGAGAGAAACTGGCGGAGAGATCTGACGGCTGAGTGGGCTCGACAGGGCAACACAGTCGGTGCCAGTCCGCATCCGGCCGCATTTCCTACTCAACCGTCACACTCTTCGCCAGATTTCGCGGCTTGTCGATCGGCCGGCCCTTCTCGTTGGCGACGTGGTACGCGAACAACTGAAGATACACGTTCGCCACCAGCGGCTCGACGATTCCCACGTCAGGCACGTCAAAGGACACATCGAGCGTGTCGTACTCGTCGCCTTCCGAGACACAGCCCAGCGCGGGCGCCCCACGCGTCTGCGCTTCGGTGACGTTGTTCATCGTCTCGGCGGCGCGTGCACCCTCTGTCAACACCGCCAACACGGGCGTGTCGGGTGTCACCAGCGCCAGCGGCCCGTGCTTGAGCTCGCCGGCGGCGAACCCCTCAGCGTGGTCATACGAGATCTCTTTGAGCTTCAACGCGCCCTCCAGTGCCACGGGCACACCGAGCGCCCGCCCGACGAAGAAGAACGCCTCGCTGTCCTGGTACTCGCGAGCAGCCTCCCGCACCTGCGTCTCCTCGTCGAGCACCTGCTGGACCGCGCCGGGTAACCCCTGCAGATCCTCTAACACGGAGCGCGCGTCCGCGGCCCCGAGCGCCCCCCGATCGCGGCCGACGGCCACCGCGAGCATCGCGAGCGTCGCCACCTGCGAGGCGAACGTCTTCGTCGCGGCCACACCGATCTCCGGGCCGGCCCGGATGAACGCGGTGCCATCCACTTCGCGTGTCACCGTACTCCCCAAGGTGTTCGTCACGGCGAAGGTCCGCGCGCCGGCAGCGTTCGCCCGCCGGACCGCGCCGAGTGTATCGGCCGTCTCCCCGCTTTGGGTGACCGCGACGACGAGCGTGCGGTCGGGCGTCCGGCCCGCGCCGAACTCGTACTCGCTGGCGATCTCGACGGTCGCACGCACCCCCGCGAGCTCCTCGAACAGCTGGGCAGCGTACCGGCCCGCATAGTATGAGGTCCCACAGGCGACGACCCGAATCTCCTCGAGATCGGCGAGGAAGCCCGGCGGGAACGAGACGTCGAGATCCACGTCGCCAGCGTCGACATCCAAGCGTCCGGTAAGCGTCTGGCGAAGCGCGGAGGGCTGCTCGTGGATCTCCTTGCGCATGTAGTGGTCGTAGCCGCCCTTCTCGGCGGCGTCGGCCTCCCACGTCACGGTCTCGATCTCACGGTCGACCGGCTCCCCACTGGCGTAGATGTCGACGCCGTCGGCTGAGAGCGCCGCCACGTCGCCGTCTTCGAGATACGTCACGTCGCGGGTGTGATCGAGGAACGCCGTCACGTCGCTGGCGACGAACGCCGCGTCCTCGCCCCGGCCCAACACCAGGGGGCTCCCGCGACGCGCGACGACGATCCGGTCGTCGTCTTCCCGCACGGCACAGATCGCGTAGCTTCCCTCCAACCGGTCCTCGACGCGCTGGACCGCGGCCAACAGATCGGCGTCGGGGTCAGCGGCCAGCGCCTCCTCGATGAGGTGCGGGATGACCTCGGTGTCAGTGTCACTTGTGAACCCGTGATCCGCCAGCTCCGCTTTGAGCGTCTCGTGGTTCTCGACAATCCCGTTGTGGACGACAGCGACGTCGCCTACACAGTCGGTGTGGGGGTGCGCGTTCGCGTCTGTCGGCGGCCCGTGCGTGCTCCAGCGCGTGTGGCCGACGCCGTGGGTCGCGTCGGGCACCTCGGGCACTGTTAGCCCGTCGACCTCGCCGGAGCGTTTCGCGACGGTGAGCCCGCTGGAGTCGCCCACGAGCGCGACGCCCGCAGAATCGTACCCACGGTACTCGAGATTCTTGAGCCCGCGGTGCACGATATCGCCGACACTGTCAGCGCGACCACCGTCGCCGGCCGTCTCGTCCTCACCCGCAGCGACGCCAGCACCGACGTATCCGATAATGCCACACATAGTTACCCCCTCCTGACGACCGCATCCGCTGTAATCCGGCCGTCGATCACGACCCCCGCGTCGGCCTGCACACCGTCACCGACGACCGCGCCCTCGGTGAGCGTCGCCCCCCCACCGATCGACGCGTTGTCACCGACCACGCCGCTGAGTTCGATATCGCGGTGCACCGCGTCGCCGACAACCATCTCCGCGGCGCCGCCGGCGATCGTCGTGTTTGGCCCGATGCGGGCGTTGCCGGCGACGACGGCGTCGCGCACGACCGCCCCCGCACCGATGACGGCATCGGGGAAGATCACCGCGTTCTCGATGACCGCGTTCGCCTCGATCGTCGCGTTGCTCCCGATTGCCGTACTCCCGCCGATCGTGACGTTCGCGCCCACCCGGATGTTGCCCGCGAGTGCCACATCAGCAGCAGTACTCACCGAGTCGCCGAGCGCCGGGTCGCCGCGTTGCGATTCGTCACCCTCGTCGATCAGGCCTGCATTAACCGTCAGCAGATCCCAGAGGTTCGAGACGTCGAGCCACCGGCCGTCGTACGGCACCGCTGTCACGCCGCGGTCGGTGGCAATTTCGTTCAGCGTCGCCGTCAGCGTCAGCTCACCAGTCACGTGGGTCTCGCGGATTGCGTCGAAGATTCCCGGCGAGAAGCCGTAGACGCCGGCGTTGATCCGGTTGGTGTCAACTGGGCCCTCAGGTTTCTCTTCGATCCGTGTCACTCGGCCGTCGCCGTCGCTGGTCACGACGCCGTACTCGCGCGGATGTTCGACGGTCGTGACCGCCATCGCCGGCGCCGCGCCGTCACGGACGCGGTCACAGACCCGCGAGACGAGCGACGGGTCGACGATCCGATCGCCGTTGAGCACGAGAAAATCGTCATCAATCGCCGATTCAGCGTGTAACACGGCGTGACCGGTGCCGAGCTGCGTCGACTGCTCGACGTACTCGATCGTCACGCCCCAATCGTCGCCGTCGCCGAAGTGATTCCGGATGCGTTCTTGACGGTAGCCGACGACGAGGACGATCCGCTCGATGCCGGCCGCGGCGACCGCCTCGACGACGTGTTCGAGCAACGGCCGGTTCGCGACGGGGATCATCGGCTTGGGCCGCCGGTTCGTCAGCGGCTGGAGCCGGCGCCCCTCACCGGCTGCGAGGATCACCGCAGTCACGGGGTCTTCGCTCATACCCTGCCATCAGCCGCCTGACTGTTAAAACGCTCGTGCCCGGCGAGAAGTCAGATCGCGGTATGTGATGGCGATTCGCATGCAATTTGCGGAGAATCGAAGAGACGCCCTCGCGCTTCAGCGCGGGGTAGATGTCATTCCGAGAGCCGGTCGCGCGTCAGCGCCTCGCCGGGAGCGGTCGTCTCACCTGCGCCCAGTTTGACGCCGGCGTTCAGCGACGTGTTGATCCCGGTCTTCGCGTCGTCGCCGACGATCGCACCGAGCTTTCGCCGGCCGGTATCCACACGGTCGCCTTTCACCGTCAGCCGGACATTTGCGTCATCGTGCCGCAGGTTCGCCACGTTCGTGCCCGCGCCGACGTTCACGCCACGTCCGAGCACGGAGTCACCAACATACGAGAGATGGCCCACCGACGCGTCGGCCATGAGCACGCTGTTTTTGATCTCAACACTGTGACCGACGTGTGCGTTCGGCCCGACAACCGTGGCGCCCCGAATGTACGCGTTTGGCCCCACCTCGGCGCCCGATCGGATCAGCGCCGGCCCCTCGACGTACGCGCCGGATTGTAGTTTTGCGCCCGCTTCGATGACAACCGGACCGTGCAGCTGGACGCCGTCTTCGACGGTGCCGTCGGTCTCGACACCGTCGTCCAGCTCCCCGAGCGCCAGTTCGTTCGCTTCCAACAGCTCCCACGGCCGCCCGACGTCGAGCCACGTCCCCTCGTAGGGCGCCACGTCGATCTGGTGGCCGTCGTCGAGCAATAGCTCGATCGTCGTCGTGATCTCGTACTCGCCGCGTTCGCTCTCGGGCGTCCGATCGATGTACTCGAACACGTCGGGCTCGAAGGCGTAGCAGCCGACGTTCGCGAGGGTGGTCGGCGGATCGTCGGGCTTCTCGACGATCTCCGCAAGCGAGCCATCGTCACTCGTCGAGAGCACGCCGTACGCCCGCGGATCCGCGACGTCGGTGGCCGCGACAGCCGTCCCCTCCGCGTCGGCGAGCGCCCGCGGGAGCGAGGCGTCGACGACCACGTCGCCGTTGAGCACGAGGAAGTCGTCGTCGACGACGGGTTCGACCTGCGCGACGGCGTGAGCCGTCCCCAGCGCCTCCGCCTGCTCGACGTAGTGGACCGGATAGCCTCGGTACGACTCACCGATCGTCTCGCGGATCGCGTCGCCGCGGTAGCCGGTGACGACGACGAACTCGTCGACGACGTCGATCGCGGTATCGAACACGCGTTCGAGCAGCGAGCGATCTCCGACCGGGAGGAGCGGTTTCGGGCGGCGGTCCGTCAGCGGTCGCATCCGGGTCCCGCGGCCGGCCGCGAGCACGACTCCGTACATATCCAGAGTCGACGAGGGGGTGTGGTTTAGCCGCTGTGATCGGTGTTCGAGCGCCAGTCCCGAATACGAGAACGAATGCGTGTGTAGATATATTTCGTGTACCAAAGATATATATCTCTCACACCGCTATCAGATCACATGTCTGACGACAATACTAGGAGCTCGTCGTCGGGCAGTCCCTCGGAGGCGCGGCGTCGGTGGAAGAGCGAACGAACCACGTTTCAGCGAGTGTACGACGTGATCACCGGCATCACCGATTACGCGTCGGCCAGCGCCATCGCCGAGCGTGCGGACTGCTCTCCCGACGGCGCACGAAACGCGCTCACCCAACTGTCCGAGATGGGAATCGTCGATCAGCGCGGGAGTCGTCCCGCAGAGTACCGACGCAACGAGTCGTACTTCCGATGGAAGCGCGTCGAAACGCTGGCTGGCGAACATACGCCGGCTGAACTCCGTGAGCGCTTGGATGACCTGCTCGAGGAGGATACGGATCTCCAGCAATCATTCGGTGTGCCCGCCCCCAACGGCGTCTCAGTCGCTCGGATCGAAGATGGCGACCACGCGGCGGTCCATGATCGGCTTGCGTCGCTGTCGCGGTGGCGCACGGTCCGACGCGACATCGAGCTGCTGCAACGGGCGCTCTCGCGAGCCGACGCGCAACGGCGCGACAGTGGCGACCTCGGGGCGTCGGCCTGACGCGGACAGAGACCCATGTCGGACGACGATCCTACTGATGTGGCAGAGGGTGGCCGGCTCGATCGGACGACGATACAGACGCTCGGACGGCGAGCGGAGACACACCCGCTGGTCGACTCGTGGCGGTTCGCGCCGGATCGCCTCTCTCCGCGTTCGCTCGTGATCTCGCTGGAGTCAACCCCATATCCCGACGCGGTCGACACCGCACGGATCGACGTCCACTGGTTCGTGACCGGCGACTGCTATATTCACTACGTCGAGAAACGCGGAGGGTCACCCTTCCAGTGTCGATGGGATCGGCATCCGAAGACAGACACCCCGCGGAGCCATTTCCATCCGCCACCGGACGCAAGTGGTGTGGAACCGTCACCGCTCGACGACCATCACCTCGAGATGCTGTTCGCCGTTCTCGACTGGGTCACCGAGCGCGTCGAACGCCTCCATGACGAGTCGAGTCGTTCTGGTTAGACGGTCTCGCTCGCACGCTCGATAAGCTCCCGCGCCGTCTCGAACAGCTCCTCGGCGTCGCGTTCGTCGCGCGCCTCAGCAGTGATCCGCACCAGCGACTCGGTCCCGCTCGCGCGCACGAGGAACCAGCCGGCGTCCGTCTCCACCCGGATCCCGTCGAGCGTCGACACGTCGTCGTACTCGGCCGTCGCGAGGTCGGCGACACGCTCGATGATCGCCGATTTCGCGTCCGTCTGCACGGACTCCCGGCGGATCGGGTACTCGGGGAGGTCGTCGACCATGGCGGCCAGCGAGCCCTCGGCGCCGACCAGCGCGGCCAGCGTGCAGGCCGCGAGCGGGCCATCTGGACAGCGGATCTGCGTGGGCCAGATCCATGCACCGCTCGGCTCGCCGCCGAACACCACATCCGGCGTCGTCGTTTCGGCGGCGACGTACGCGTCGCCGACGGGCGTGTACGTCACGTCGGCGCCGACCTCGGCGAGCGCATCCGCGACGAGGAGGCTGGTGTCGACCGGGACCGCAACGCGGTCGCCCGTCTCGGCCTCACGTCGGGCGAACAGCGCCAGCAGCGCGTCGCCGGCGACGAACCGCCCGCGCTCGTCGATCGCCATCAGCCGGTCGGCGTCACCGTCGTGGACGACCCCGAGATCTGCACCGGTCGCGTCGACGACCTCGCAGGCGGTTTCGCAGTTCGCGGCGGTCGGCTCACTCGGCCGCCCCGGGAACCGGCCGTCCCGCTGGGCGTTGAGCGTCTCCACGTCGCAGCCGGCCGCGTGAAGCGCGTCCGCGGTAACGCGCGCGACGCCGTTCCCGAGGTCGACGACGACGGAGAGATCGGCCGGGATCGCGACCGACTCGCGGAGCGCTTGTTCGTGATGGCTGCGGGCGCCCTCCAGCTGGCGGTGCTCGCCGAGTGCGTCCCACGCCGCAAGCTCGAACGTCTCCTCGCGAACGATCTCGGCGATCCGTGCGTTCGCCTCGTCACCGAACGCCCGCCCGTCGGCCGCCCAGAGCTTGATCCCGTTGTCGGGCGCCGGATTATGCGAGGCGGTGACGACGACGCCGGCGTCAGCACCTTCGCGGACGACGCTTCTGGCGACGGTCGGCGTCGGCTGGACGCCCACGTCGATCACGTCTGCGCCGCATTCCGTGACGCCGGCCGAGAGAGCGCGGCTCAGCGTCCGGCCGCTGTCCCGCGCGTCACGGCCGAGAACGACCGTCTCGGCGCCGTCCGTCGCGAGGGCACGGCCGATATCAAGCGCCAGATCGGCCGTGACCTCCTCGCCGACGCGGCCGCGTACGCCGCTGGTTCCGAACATACCGCCGCTTCTCTGTCGGTCGAAAAGACGTTTCGGGTCGCAGCCGAGACAGTAGACGCGAGATGGTGTCCCCGCCCCTAACCGTCCTCCCGTACCATCCCGTCCAACCCACGGTCAACGGCGAGTGCGAACTTCCGTGGATTCGATCTGGTTCTCGCGTGAAGCGCGCGTGCAGTCGGCGTGTGGCAGCCGACTCAACGCTACCAATTCACCGTCGAGGCGGCGTCGACGTACGCGCGGACGTACTCATGACACGGCTCCGGCGCCGATCGGAACACCCGGAACTCGTCGTGTTGGTCGTCCGGATCAAGTTGTCCATCGACCACGTCGACCACGTACCCGTTCGCGAGATAGTGCTTCGAGTCGACGCCCGCGACATCGGAACTCTCGTACCGATGCTCGAACGCGCCGAGCGATTCGACGATCTCGACGGCGATGTCCAACTCGTCGTCGGCGACCCGATGGACCGCTTCGCGACGCGTTTCCCCTTTCAGGACGCGCCCACCTGGCACGAACCAGTACCCCTTCGCGGGCTCGTTCGTCCGTCGACCGAGCAGGACGCCGCCGTCACGCCTGATCACCAAGTCGACGGAGACGATCGGAACGTTGGCGACGATCGTTCGCCACTCGTCGTCCGGAATCCAGTGGTCGTCCATGGTCGATCGAGAGCGAACAACGGGATAGTGTTGTGGCAAGCGGGATCGAGTGAGGAACAACGACTCGCAGTAGCCTCAATACGATCGCTACACTTCTCAGTGTAAACATTAACTACGTTGTCGACACTACTAACTCGTATGTCAACGGCGGTAAAAATAGACGAAGCGGCGAAATCCAAACTTGAGGAGCTTCAGGCAGAGATCAGGCTGAAGACCGGGAAGAAGGTCACACAACAGGATATCCTCACGCAGCTGATCGAATCAGCCGTCGAGTCCCGAACGAAATTCGTCGACTCGTTTCGCGACGGGAAGACGAGTCTGAGGGAGACGGAGATTCGAACGTTCAACGAGGGGACGATCGCGTCCGGCGTGGAGACGGACGAAGAGGATATCGACGACGTACTATACGGATGACCGTGGCCCACATCGAACACCACGATATCGACTCCGTGTTGAGTTTCGACGACGATTTTGACGGTATCGTTTCGCGACTCGTGCCGAGCACGCTCTCTTCCGGAGAGTGATCGCTGGTGACCGCCGGATGAGAGGACCTATCGGCGACAGCGAACCGAAGCCATAATCCTCCCGCCCTGACGACACAAACCTATGCAAGACAAACGCGTCCTCGTCACGGGCGGCGCGGGCTTCATCGGCTCGAACCTCGCCAACCGCCTCGCGGCCGACAACGACGTGATCGCCGTCGACGACTGCTACCTCGGCACGCCCGAGAACCTCAACGACAACGTCGAGTTCGTCGAAAGCTCGGTGCTGGACGACGACTACCCCGCCGACGTCGACGTGCTCTTCCATCTGGCCGCGCTCTCCTCGCGGAACATGCACGAGACCGACCCCCAGCGCGGCTGCCGCGTCAACGTCGAGGGGTTCGTCAACGCCGTCGAGCGTGCCCGGCAGGAGGGGTGTGAGACCGTCGTCTACGCCTCCACTTCGTCGATCTACGGCAGCCGGACCGAACCCTCCCCCGTCGACATGGACGTGGAGGCCCACACCGCCTACGAGGCCTCCAAGCTCGCCCGCGAGCGCTACGCCGAGTACTACGCCAACCACCACGAGATGAACGTGGCCGGCCTCCGCTTCTTCTCGGTGTACCAGGGCTTCGGCGGCAACGAGGAGCATAAAGGCGAGTACGCGAACACGGTCGCGCAGTTCGCGGACAAAATCGCGAACGGCGAGGCGCCCGAGCTGTTCGGCGACGGCAGCCAGACGCGCGACTTCACGCACGTCTCCGACGTCGCCCGCGCCTGCGAGCTCGCCGCCGACCACGCGATCACCGGCGTCTACAACGTCGGCACCGAGGAGGCGTACACGTTCAACGAGATGGTCGCGATGATCAACGACGCGCTCGGCACCGACATCGATCCGGAGTACATCGAGTGCCCCTTCGACGGCTACGTCCACGACACGATGGCCGACTACTCGACATTCCACGAGGCCACTGGCTGGGAGCCCCAGATCAGCTTCGAGGAGGGCGTGAAGCTGGTGTGCGAGCCGTACCAATAAGAACGAACGATTCGGAAGTCAGTACCTATACACCGCTGGCACGGAACGGGCAGACGTGCCAATACCACTCATCGGATCGCTCGTCGCGTTCGTCGTCGCGCTGCTCGTCGGCGGCCTCGCCATCTACGTCAGCGCGCGGTTCGTCGCGGACGTCGACGACTACAGTCACGCCGTCGTCACCGCGCTGCTCGGCGCCCTCGGGTGGGCGCTCACCTCGTGGATCCCGCTCGTCGGCCCGCTTATCGCGTTGGTCGTCTGGGTCGGCGTCATCAACTGGCGGTACCCCGGCGGGTGGATCAAGGCCCTCATCATCGGCGCGGGAGCGTGGGTGTCCGCGCTCGTCATCCTCTTCGTCGTCAACACCGTCTTCGGGCTCGGAATCGGCGCGTTCGGCGTGCCGGGAGCTTAAGCGCCCGCGCCGAGCCTCCGGACGGCAGAGTCGGTCACAGCGTCGACGCCGCCAGCGCCTGCTCGGACCGCCGCCGCAGCTGGTCGAGCCGCCGGTCGATGGCGGTCGCGAGCTCGGTCGGCAGATCGCCGCGCGCATCGGTGAGCCGCGTCTCGACGCGGCCGAGCCGGTCGCTGACGGTCCCCAGGCTCTCGTCGGCCCGCGACCGGGATCCGGCGTCGGCCCGGTCGGCCGCGCGGCGGGCGGCGTCGGCGACCGCGGTCAACACCCGAGCGAGCTCCTGCACTGGGCTCGCGGCGCCGTCGTCGGTCCCGCCGTCCGAGCCGTCGTCGTCGCTCCCGTCGGAAACGGCGTCGACCGCCGCGCTCGTCTCCGCGGCCACGTCTGCCAGATACGCCGCGAGGGGGGCCTTGCCGGTCCGCGGGTCGTCGATTCGGACGCCGTCCTCGTCGTCGGGATTGACCCGGTACGCGCCGATCTCGTCGTCGCTGTCCCGGAGCTCGGTCGTGTACGCGCCGCCCCGGTGGAGGTAGACCGCGTCGGACCCGTCGAGCGGCGCGTCGTAGATCCGCCCGGCGAAATCGTCTTCGACCGCGAGGTCGGTGAGGTCGGCGTCGGCGCCCTCGCCGTCGATTTCGAGCTTCAGCGAGCTCTCGCGGGCGACCACGGGGATCTCGCCCTCGACGCCGGCCGGGGTCACGCCACCGTCGGCCGCGCTCACTGAGACCGACTCGCTGTGAGGTTCCACACCGGCGCCGTTCACCGTCAGTCGATGGTCCCCGTCCGGAACGCCGCGGAGGACGGCGACGCCGCCGAACGTCGGGACGGCCTCGGGCTCGCTCTGCAAGAGCGCGACCGTCTCGACCGAGAGCGCCCGCGTGGTCAGTCCCTCGTCCTCGGGCGCGTCGTCCGACGTGATCGCCTCCGTGACGGCGGCGACAACGGAGTTGATCGACGAGGGGGAAGCGATGGCGTCATACCGGTCCGCCAGCGCGGCGCGGTGGTTCGGCTCGGAGACGTCGGCGGCCGGATCCCCGTATCGCGGCTGGTCCCACGGGACGCCCGTGGTCGTGATGTGACCGGCGATGGCGTCCTCCGCGACCGCCGGGACCGAGAACTCGAAGCTGAGCTGCGGCCCGGTGAACGCCGTGATGTACTCAAGTTCCTCGGTCGAAACGAGGTCGTACGCGACGTCGGCGTCCGTCTCGCGGCTGGCGTACCCGAATCGTAGGCCCGTGGCTCGTTCGGGCAGGTCGGTCGGCGGTGACGTGAGCTCGGCGAACGACCGGACCGTCAGCTCGTCGGCGACGAGGTCCGCCCGTTCGACCGAGGGGAGTCGGTCGTGGTCGTACAGCGGGGCGCCGTCTAACTCGGGGATCACGTAGGGGAGCCGCGACCCCTCGTCCCGGGGGAGGCCGTACGCGATCGGGATGTCGGCGACGTCCTCGAACCCCTCGATCGCGCTGTTGGTAATGTCCGCGACCGTCCCGTCACCGGGCAGTCGCTGGAACCGGTCCGCGACGTCGTTGACAGAGAGCGCGCTCGAGTGCGACCCCAACTCGGAGAGGATCCGCGGGGGCCGCTCCGCGTCCGGGTCGAGGAACTCGTTGTTGGGGACGCGCCCGGAGTGAGAGCTGGCGACGTACAGCTGCGGGTCGCCCGACTCGGTGTCGACAAAGACGTGGAGGACCTCCCAGTCGTG
Organism: Halorubrum sp. CBA1229; assembly: GCF_003721435.2. Taxonomy (NCBI): domain Archaea; kingdom Methanobacteriati; phylum Methanobacteriota; class Halobacteria; order Halobacteriales; family Haloferacaceae; genus Halorubrum; species Halorubrum sp. CBA1229. The sequence goes on from NZ_CP054585.1 coordinate 333,116, forward strand.
CCAGTGGAAGTTCGTCGTGAACTGGTCGAACGCGAAGTAGTACCAGAACTGGACGACCGCCAGCGGGGAGTCCGCGTACTCGACGCCGTGGTAGAACACGGTCGGGTCGGGCGGGCCGTCGGCTTCTCGAGCCCGCTCGGTGTACCCGTCGAACGCGGCGAACCCGTCGACGATCGGCTCCCCGTCCCGCTCGACCTCGTAGGGGCGCGGGTCGGTCGGGAACCACGTCTCCTGTTCATCGAAGTACAGGGTCGGCGCGAACCGCTCGGCGAGGTCGCGGGCGCGTTCATCGCTCAACGCCGTCGTTGTTCCGTCGTCGTCGCGGTCGAGCGCCGAACAGCCCGCGAGCGACGCCCCGCCCGCGACCGCGCCGAGCGTCGCCAAGACGTCGCGGCGCCGCAGGCCGACCGCGTCCTTATCGGTCATTTCACCGCCTCTCGTGAACGCCGGCTCCGCGGGCGCGAGCGGTCGGCGAGACGGTGAGCGAGCGGGTCACGGACGGACGAGCCGCCGGGACGCGTCGTGCGGGACGCCCGGCCGAGTGATCGGAGTCGGAGTAGGGGGTCATCGGTAGCGAGCCGTTCGGTCCCCACCGGGATATACCGGTGAGACGTTCAGTCCGGTTTGTCACGAGTCAAGCCGCTTTCGCGCCCAGACCGTCGTCGACCGCCGATTCGACCCGCCCGATGGCGGCGCGCGCGGTCGCCGGCTCGGCTCGCGTCGGACGACGCGTCGGTCCTCTCTGATCTCGGTCGAGCGCGCTCCCGGCTCGCGGGGCGTCCCCGGCGAGGCGCGACTCGCGACAAGTGGGTCGCAGGTGCATCCGGTCGACCGCTCGATGATGTCGTCCGCAGTGCCACTCTCGTCGCGCGCGACGGTCCGCCCGCTCTGTCTACCGTCGGCGACGGGGTCGGCGGCCGCGACTGCGGTGCGATCCGGATTATTCGGCTTAATTTGGCCTAAAAGGCGCTCAAACGGGTGAATCCGAATTCACGGTTTTACCCTCTTATGTGGCCTGCTGTCCGAGCGATGAGTGTAATGAACGCGAAACGACTCATCACGATCGCTATCGCAGTGACGTTCCTGATCGGCGGCCTGGCGGCGGTCGGTGCCGCCAGTCCGGCCGACACGGCGGCACAGAACGCGACGAACGTATCGGACGACCCCGCGCCGGACGAGGCGACGGCCGACGACGATACACCGGACGAGGCGGGTGCGGACGACGGTGAGAACGCGAGCGAGGAGCGCGCCGGAAACGCCGATGACCGCGCTGGCGACGCAGACGGTGTCGGGCCGAGCGACGGCCTCCCCGAACAGGTGCCCGATCGAGTGAGCGAGATTCACGAGACCATCGATTCGTTCCTCAGCGGTTCGGAAGATGGGCTCGGAAGTTCGTTGAGCGACCTGCTGTCGGGCGATAACGCGGCCGACGGAAACGCTGACGACGCCGACGGAAACGCTGACGACGCCGACGGAAACGCTGACGACGCCGACGGAAACGCTGACGACGCCGACGGAAACGCTGACGACGCCGACGGAAACGCTGACGACGCCGACGAGACCAACGACGCTGACGACGAGATGATGTCGTAGTCCCTTATAATCCTAGTTAATACAATAACACAGATAATACCCATGAGTGATTTAATAGTAGATAGACGGACGTATCTGGCAGGCACAGCAATAGCAGGGACGGTCGGGTTCGCGGGCTGTCTCGGCGGCGGCGAGACCGGGACGCTCGCGACGCAGGTGACCGACCAGCCGGGCGATATCGCCGACTTCGAGTCGTGTGTCGTCACGATCGTCGGCATGTGGCTCGGTCCCGAGGGCGCCGAGGCCGGCGACGAGGAGGGCGAGGAGCCCGCCGACCGCGAGTACCACGAGTACGACGAGCCGCAGGAGGCTGACCTCGTCGACCTCCAAGGCGACAACACGCAGCTGGTCGACGAGCGCGAGCTCGACGTCGCGACGTACCAGTTCCTGCAGCTGGACGTCGACGGCATCGACGCGACGCTCGAGGGCGGCGACTCGGCAACTGTCGGGGTTCCGGGGGACGCGCCGCTCACGTTCAACCAGGAGTTCGAGGTCCGCGCGGACGCTCGCACGACGTTCACCGCCGACTTCACTCCCGTCCTCCGCGGACAGACCGACGAGTACCTCCTCCAGCCCGTTCCCGACGGAATCACCGTCGAGTACGAGGGCGACGAGGAGTAGCGCCCGGAGCGTGAGTCCCATATGAACCGAAAATACGTTGCCGGCGGCGTGCTCGTCGTGATCGTTCTCGCCGCCGCGGTCGGCGCGATGGCGTACACCGGCGTGGGTCCCGCCCCCGGCGGCGACTCGGGCGGTTCGGACATCAAGGAGTTCCCCACTGAGAACGCAACGGACGACGACGGGTCGGGGACAGCGTCGTCCACTGACTCGGAGCCGTTCACGTTCACGGTCGACGAGACCACGGAGTGCGGGACGACCTGCCGGGACGTCACCGCGACGCTGAACAACGAGCAGAACGAGACCGCGACCGGCGTCACCACGTACATCCGGATCTACGCCGGCGAGAACAACACCGACACGGACGACATCGTCTGGGAGGGGACGGTGGACGTCGGCACGCTCGAGGCCGGCGCGTCCCACACGACGACCGAGCGCGTCGAGCTCTCGCTGCGAGAGGCGCGGACGGTCGACCAGAACGGCGGCTGGATCACCATCCAGACCACCGTGGAGTCTGACGACACGACCGTCACGTTCCGAGAGAGCGAACAGGTCGCGTGACCTGACGAGGGGACGCGGCTCAGGGTATTGTTCCGTTCGATTGCGATAGGGGGAGCGTCGCCGACGTCGATGAAACGAAACGGAGCCGTTTCGCCGACCGCTACATGTAGCCGAGGTCGCGCAGCCGCTCCATCAGGTCCTCTTTGTCCTGGGCGCGGCCGGCGCGCTCGGTCGTCCCCTCGAGGTCCTGCAGCCACGCGGGCTCTTCGGTCGTCTTGTCCGTCGAGACCTCGCTGCCGAGCGAGCGGAAGCCGGCGAAGTACTTCGGCGAGATGGGGATGTCTTCTTGGCTCACGCCCTCGGGCAGATCGTCGTCGGCCTGCGGGACGTACCCCTCGTCGGGGAACGCCTCGACCGTGTCCGGGACGACGTAGTTCCAGAACGCCTCCCACACGTCGGCCTCGGCGAACTGCAGGATGGGCTGGATGCGGTCGTGCGGCGGGAACAGGTCGGGGTCGTGGCGCGGCGAGAAGAACGTCTCGTCGGCGCGGGCCTCCTGCTCGTCCCAGCGGACGCCCGAGATGACGCCGTCGATGTCGTGGGCCTCGAGGGCGTTGTTGAGCGCGACCGTCTTCAGCAGGTGGTTCCCGACGTACGTGTCCAAGAGGAACGGGAACGTGTCTTCCTCGTACTCGAGGATGTCACGGATGTGGTGCTGATTCTGCTCGTTCAGCTCGGCGACCGGGATGTCGTCGCCCGGCTCTAACCCGTTCGCGTCGACGTACGCGCCAACGTCGTCGTTGCGGGCGTAGACGAGGTCGATCTCCCACTCGTCGGCCCAGTGCTCGACGAAGTCGGTGATGTTGTCGAAGTGCTGGAAGTGGTCGATGAAGACGGCGGTCGGCTTCTCGTAGCCGTACTCCTCGGCCACCTGGTTGATGAAGTACAGCGTCAGCGTGGAGTCCTTCCCGCCCGTCCACATCACCGCGGGGGTGTCGTACTGCTCTAACCCCTGCCGGGTGACCTCGATCGCCTTCTCGATCTTGTGTTGCAGCGACGGGTAGTCCGCCGGATCCTCGCCCTCGCCGTCGGCGTAGTCGACGTCGACGCCCGCCGGGAAGTCGTCGGTCATACGCCGGATCTGTCCCCGCGGAACGGAATAGGCCTTCTGAATCTTCCCCGCGCTCGCAGTCGGCGCGAACCCGCGCCAACCCGCACGCTCCGCGGCGCGAACGCGCTCCGCTCGCCGGAACGCAAGGGATATGTCGGCGGCACCGGACGTTCCGCCCATGGGACTGTTCGACCGGCTGCGCGGCGACGACGACGAGCGCGTGGTCTTCCTCGGCATCGACGGCGTACCGTACGACCTCGTCCAAGACCACCCCGAGGTCTTCGAGACCCTCACCGACATCGCCGAAAGCGGGTCGGCCGGGCGCTTGGAGAGTATCGTCCCGCCCGAGTCGAGCGCGTGCTGGCCGAGTCTCACCACCGGCGTCAACCCCGGCGAGACGGGCGTGTACGGCTTTCAGGACCGCGAGGTCGACTCCTACGAGACGTACGTCCCGATGGGCCGCCACGTGAAGGCGACGCGGCTGTGGGACCGCGTCACCGACGCGGGCCGGGACGCGACCGTGCTCAACGTCCCCGTCACGTTCCCGCCGTCGACGCGGATCCAGCGACAGGTCTCCGGCTTCCTCTCGCCCGGGCTCGACGCCGCCGCGAGCGACGACGCGGTCGAGCAAGTGCTCCAGGAGCACGACTACCGCATCGACGTGAACGCGAAGCTCGGCCACGACGACGACAAAAGCGAGTTCATCGAGAACGCCCACGCCACCCTCGACGCCCGCCATGACGTGTTCACGCACTACCTCGCCGAGGACGACTGGGACCTCTTCTTCGGCGTGTTCATGACCACGGACCGCGTCAATCACTTCCTGTTCCGCGACTACGCGACCGACGGGGAGTACGCCGAGGAGTTCCTCGACTTTTACGCGAAGCTCGACGAGTACATCGGCGAGATCCGCGACTCGCTCGACGACGACACGACCCTCGTCGTCGCCTCCGACCACGGGTTCACCGAGCTGGAGTGGGAGGTGAACTGCAACGAGTTCCTCGCCGACGAGGGGTGGCTCTCCTACGCGGACGACGACCACGACTCGCTCGAGGACATCGACGACGAGACCAGAGCCTACTCGCTCATCCCCGGGCGTTTCTACCTCAACCTGGAGGGCCGCGAACCCGAGGGGGTCGTCCCCGAGTCGGAGTACGAGGCGGTCCGCGAGGAGCTCATCGCCGACCTCGAGGGGCTCACCGGCCCCGACGGCCGGCAGGTGTGCAAGCGGATTGTAAAAGGCGAGGACGCCTTCGACGGCGCCCACGACGAGATCGCGCCGGACCTCGTGGTCATCCCGGCGGACGGCTTCGACCTGAAGTCCGGCTTCGGCGGGAAGGAGGCCGTCTTCACCGAGGGGCCGCGCAACGGAATGCACAAGTTCGAGAACTCGCTGTTATACGCCACCGACCCCGCTCTCAACGTCGACGGATCGAACCTCTTCGACGTGACGCCGACGATCCTCGATCTCATGGACGTCGACGTCGACGCCGACTTCGACGGCGAGAGCCTCCTCGCCGAGTGACCGTCGTCGGCTGAGCGGTCCCCTGGCCTCCTGAGCGGTCCCCTGGCCTCCTGAGCGGTCCCCTGACCGCCAGTTTCAGCACTCTATCAGAGCAGCGACCACCGCTCGCCCGGCGCGGCCCGAAATCCGTACAGCTCCTCCCCGTCGACGACGAGCAGCCGGTCCCCGACCGCGAACAGCGCCTCGACGCGGACGCCATCCGGGAGGGGGGCGCTCCAGCGCTCGCCCCCGCCCACGCCGACCGCGACGATCACCGGCCGGGTCTCCCGGCTCCCCTCTCGCACCGCCTCCCGGCCGACCGCGTAGATCCCCCGCTCGTCGGCGGCGAACGGGCGCGAGGCGGGCAGACCGTCGCGCTCCCACGCGATCTCGCCGGCCGCGACGTCGAGCGCCCGGGCGGTCTCGCCGCGGCGGAGGTAGACGCAGGCTCCCGCGGCGTCGTCGCTTCCGCCACCCTCGACGAGCGGCGGCCGCTCCCGCGGTGTCGGGACATCCAGCGCGAACAGACGGTCGAGGTCGCGATCGAACCCCCGCACCGAGTCTCCCGACGTGTTTCCGACTACCACGGTGTCGTCGACGACGACGAGCCAGTCGGCGCCGCTCGAAAGCGGTCGGATGACGCGTCGCTCCCCGGTCGGATCGAAGCGGGCGAGAACGGCGTCGGCGTCGGATCCGCTCGCCGCGTCGAGTCCGGTGACGACGACCCAGACGTCCTCGCCGTCGATCGCGACGCGGTCGGGAGCGACGGCCCCCGGACCCAATTCGGTCACGCCGGGCCACGCCGCCGCGAGGTCGAAGGCCCGGTCGCCCGTCTCCGCGTCGAGGACGACCGTGTCATCCGGAAGGACGGCGGCCACAACCCGATCGCTGGCGCGGACGGCGTCGACGCTCGCGGGGGGACCGTCGTCCGTCGCACCGTCGTCGCTCTCAGTCGAGCCATCGCTCCCGGACGACTCGTCGGCAGTTGCGGCGCCGATGTCGACCTGCCAGCGGATCGGGTCGGGCTCGTCCGTACCGCTCCCGCCATCGTCGACCCCCGGGTCGTCAAGGTCGAACGCGGCCGTCTCGCGATCGATGGCGGTCACGCGGTCGCCCGCGACCGGCACGACGACCGCCCCCTCGGTGACGGCCGGGGGGCCTGCGGCCTGCCGCTCGGTCTCGGCCTCGAGCCGCGTCTCGCCGGTCGGGTCGAGCGCGGTGACTCCCGCGTTCTCGTAGTCGCGCCACGCGTCGTCCTCGAAGTCGTACGTCCGGCCGGACCGGTTCCGCACGACGAACAGCCGGTCGCCGACCGGTCGGAACCAGCGGTCGCCCGGCCCGAACAGCCCTCCGCCGCCGAGCGACGACTCCCACGCGAGGTCGCCGCCGCCCGGACGGTAGCCGCAGCCGGCGAGCGCGCCCGCGAGGCCGACACCGGCCGCCGCGAGAACGCGTCGCCGCGAGGGCTCTGTTGGCGCGTCGCGCTCCGTCACTCCGTCTCACCCGCGAGTTCGCCAAGTCGCCGGACCCGCTCGCGGGTCGGCGGGTGCGTCTCCGGGAACACGTCGGTGCTCACCAGCTCCTTGTCGCCGAACGCGCGGCTCTCTAAGGGCGCGACGTACAGCGCCTCGGCGCCGCCGTCGAACGCGCGGAGGTCGCGCTCCGGCACTTCGGGCATCGTCTCGTCGAGCGTCTCCAGCGCGCTCGCGAGCGCCGCCGGCGACCCCGTGATCTCGGCGGCCGCCTGGTCGGCCGCGTACTCGCGGTACCGCGAGAGCACCCGGTGGATCAGCACGCTCCCGGCCCAGAACATCGCCGAGACGGTGAGCGTGAGGACCGCGCTCACCGTGATCACGACGATCCCGACCGCGAGCGCCCGGCCGTCGCGGTTCCCGCCCGACCCGCCGCCGCCGAAGCTGAGGAACCGGAACAGCCCGTAGAGGACGTAGAAGGCGAGCACAGCGAGGTAGTAGGTGACGGTCGGGAGCACCCACGCGACGGTCATCAGGCTGGCGTCGCGGTTGGCGAGGTGCGCGACCTCGTGGGCGAGCACGGCGTCGCGCTCGGCGTCGTCCAGCGTCTCCAACAGCGCGGTCGTGACGACGACGGTACCGTTGCCCGGCGTCCCGACCGCGAAGGCGTTCGGCAGCTCCGTGTGCGCGACCGCCACGTCGGGCTTCGGGACGTCGGCCTGCGCGGCCACCCGCGTGACGGCGGCGTGCAGCTCCGGGTACTCGTCGGCCGACACTCGCCGCCCGCCGACGGAGCGGAGGACGGTCCGGGAGCCGTATCGGTACTGGACCGCGAGCCCGCCGAGGACGACGACGGCGAGCAGGATCGGGTCGACGTACACCTCCCCGGTGTAGGGGCGCTTGTTCGCCCACTCCAAGAGAGGGAGCCCGACGGTGTTTATCAGGAAGACGAACGCGTAGACGAACGCGAACGGGAGCGCGACCACCAGTCCGGTCGCGATCGCCATCCGGAGGCGGAGCCGCTGGTCTCGGTCGAGCCGGTTCGACGGGGCGAGCGCGCGGAGGGGACGGAGGAGGTCGGCGATGGAGGGCGACATCGTATGCGACGGCCGCGTAGGACTGCCGCCGGCTTAAATCTGCTCGGTCGGCGTCGAACACCGCATACAGAGCACGTCGGTGCCGGCCCAGTTGACGTCGGTCGACCCGCAGTTCGGGCACCGATGCGTCTCGTTGCCGTACTCCGTCGTCCCGCGCGGCGCCGCGAGGTGGCCGTCCGCGACCGCCTTCTCAACGAGCCCCGCGAAGCGCTGCCGCTTAAACCGGGCGCGGTGCGCGAGGAAGTCGCCCGCCCTGGCGGGGTCCGACCCGTGGAGGTCCTCCCACTGGATCGCGATCTCGCCGTTCGCCTGCCCGCGAGCGACCTGTTTGATCGTCGCGGCCGCGGCGCCGAACAGGGGCGTCGTCGCGAGCGCCTGCGGCGAGTCGATCGCGTCGGCGGCGGCCGCGTACCGCGCCGCGGCGTCGTCGTACGCCGCCTCGGCGCCGTCGAGTCCGCCGGCGACCCGGAAGTCGGCGACGAACTCCGCGAGGCAGGCGCCCTGTCCGGGCGCGTCGAGGACGCGCTGGAAGTCGCGCGTCGCAGCGATCCCCTCGACCGCGCGCTGGGTGGCGCGGCCGTCGACGCCGGCGACGCGGTACGCGACGGTCGCCGCGAGCAGCTGTTGGAGCCCCTGCCCGATCCATCCCTTCTCGTCGGGCGCGAACGGATCGAGGCCCTCGCGCGGGTCGGCGAGCACCCGGCGCCCGCCACGGGTGTAGCGGTTCCCGGCCGTCTCGTACTCGCGGGCCGCGAGCGCGTCGACCGCGGCGTCGTGGTGGCCCCCGTCTTGCGTGTTCATACCGATTGAAAGGGAGCGAACGGATTATCGGTGACGGTCACCGAGGCGCCGCGCGCGGCGCGGTCGGCCTCACAGCGACGGGGCGTCCCGGCCGATCGACTCGTAGAACGCGACCGAGTAGGTCGCGTAGAACGCGGCGAACGCGCTCGTCAGTAAGAGGTAGCCGACGCCGGCGACGACGAGGACCGGCAGGGTCGGCTCGATCGACGCGAGATCTGCAAATGGCGTTCCGGACATCCCCGTGGGCTGGGGATTGAGGAGCAGGGAGGCGGCCGCGGCCAGCGTCCCGAGGACGACGCTCCCGACGAGGAGGATCAGCGAGTACCCGACGACGCTCAGGAGGTTCGACCGGACGAGCCCGACGCTGCGCCGGAACCCGTCGACGAGGTCGGTATCATCAAGGACGATCGCGTGGGCGTAAAACTGGACGGCGAAGGTGACGAGGAGGTACGCGAGCAGGAATCCGCCCCCCACGATCGCGAGGAGCGCGAGCAGCGTCGGGTCGATTCCGACCCCCGGTGCCTCCGCGGGCATCGACGCCGCGCCGCCGACGATGACGATCAGACCGCCCATGAACGCGACGAAGCCGAAGACGAGGTTGATCGCGAGCAGGACGAAGTAGCCGAGCAGCAGCGACACGTAGTTCGCCTTCCCCTCCGCGACCAGCGTCCCGAGGCCGGTCCGGCCCGCGATCGCCTCGCTCGCCATCCCGAGCAGCCCGCCCTGGAAGAACGGCAGCGCGAGAACGAACACGCCGAACGTGGCGAGCGAGACGACCGCCGTCAGGATCGGCTGTGTCGGCGGCACGAAGAAGTTCGGGACCTGTGCGAGCCCGTACAGCGCCGTGACGAGCAGGAGGATCGGGTTGCGAACGATGCCACCGACTGCCGGACGGAGAGCGTGGAGGGCCGCCATAGGCGCATATTCCGCCACCGATATATAAATTAGACTGTATGTCGCCCGGGAGTCGTCAATTGTCGCGGAGGGCGGGAGGCGTCGCCGGCGCTACCAGGTGAGCCCCTCGTACGTCAGGCCGTCGCGCCGCTCGACGATCCGGCGGCCGTCGATCACGACGGGCTCGGCCATGGCGTCGAAGGCGTCGTCGAGCGCCGCGAACTCGTCCCAGTCGGTGACGACGAGCGCGGCGGTCGCGCCCGCCAGCGCGGCGGCGGCGGAGTCGGCGTAGTCGACGTCGGGGAAGCGCTCGCGCATGTTGTCCGTCGCGACCGGGTCGTAGCCCACGACGTCGGCGCCGCGCGCCTGCAGTCCCTCGATGGCCGGGATCGCCCGCGAGTTCCGGACGTCGTCGGTGCCGGGTTTAAAAGCGAGTCCGAGCACGGCGACGCGCTCGCCCGCGACGTCGACGTGCGAATCGAGGAGTTCGAGCATGCGCTCCGGCTGGCCGTCGTTCACCGCGACCGCGGCGTCGAGCAGGGCGGGTTCGTAGCCGGCCTCGCGGGCCGCCGCCCTAATTGCATCCACATCTTTGGGAAAACAACTCCCGCCCCACCCCACCCCCGAGCGCAGGAATTTCGCCCCGATCCGGTCGTCGAGCCCGACCGCGTCCATCACCTCGTAGGCGTCGATGTCGAACCGCTTGCAGATGTTCCCGAGGTCGTTCGCCAGCGAGATCTTCGACGCGAGGAAGGCGTTGTTCGCGTACTTGATCATCACCGCGGTCTCGGGGCCGGTCCGGATGACCGGGACGGCGCCGTCGGTCGCGGCGACCAGCGGCTCGTAGAGCGTCTCCAACCGCTCGGTGGCCCAGTCGGAGTCGGTGCCGAAGACGAGCTTGTCCGGGTGTTGGAAGTCGTCGACGGCGGTGCCCTCGCGGAGGAACTCGGGATTGGTCGCGAGCTCGACGCGGTCGGCGGCGTCGCCGGCGCCGGCGCGGAGCGCCTCGCGGACCTCGCGGACGCCCGGCGGCGTGATCGTGCTCTTGACGACGACGAGGTGGCGGTCGTCGCCTCCCGCCCCCGCCAGCGCCTCGCCCGTCATCTCAGCGGCCGCCGTGAGTGGACCGAGGTCGATGCTGCCGTCCTCGCGGGAGGGGGTGCCGATCGCGAGGAACGTCACGTCGGCGTCGGGGACGCCGTCGTACTCGGTCGTCGCGCGGAGCCGGTCGCCCGCGTGTTCGGCCAGCAGGTCGTCGAGGCCCGGCTCGTGGATCGCCGCGCGGCCGTCGTTGAGCGCGGCGACGACGTCCGGGTCGATGTCGATCGCGGTGACGTCGTGGCCCGCGTCCGCGAGGCAGGCCGCGAGGGTCGTTCCGACGTATCCGCTGCCGACGACGGTGACTCGCATATCGGACCGAGCGACCGCCGTCACAAAGAGCGTTGCGCGTTTCCCCCGTCGGTGCGTTCGCCGCGGGAGCAGTGAACGGACGCGCCGGTCCCGCACGACTCTTCCCGACGCGACTCCGAGAGGCCGGTATGTCAGAGGTCGACCGAGCCGCGAACGCCGCGAATGACACGAACGCACGCGGGCCGGTCGCGCGAATCGGGTGGGCGCTCGCCTTCGTCCTCCTCGCGGTTCCGATGGCGGTCATTCCGGCCGGCGGTGAGCTCACGGTCGTGAGCCTCTGGGGATTCCTCAACACGGCGCCGTCCGGCTCGAGCCTCGGCGGGTATCCGGTCTGGGCGTACTTCCTCGACCAGTCGCGGCCGTTCGCGGCGCTTCCCGCGTCGATCCGCGCGTGGCCGCTCGCGATCGGGTTCCATCTCCTCGCGGCGGCGAGCGCGGCGGCCGGCGTCGCGTTCGGTCGCGAGGACCGCCGCGTCACGGGCGGACTGCTCGTGTTAGCGGCGGCCGCGAGCCTGTGGGTCGCCGTCGGGCTCGCGACCCGGTTCGGGGTCGGAGCCACGTCCGGCCCCTTCACCGTGCTCCCGGTCGGCGCGATCGCGACGATCGCGGTCGCCGTCGCCGCGTACGGGAGCGACCTTCGGAACGTCGTCGTGCAGTAACCCAGCCTCGCCGCTCCGAGCCGGCGACCGCAACGCCGCGAGATTCCACCCGTGCATCGCCCGTCTTTATCAACGCAGCCCCGGAAGCACGCGCCATGACCACGCTGCCGACCGTCGTGGCCGTCACCGGGATCGCGGGGCTCGCGACGGGACTCGGCGCGCTGCCGGTGTTCGTCCGGGCGCGGGTGACCCACCGCGCCTACGACGCCGCGCTCGGGCTCGCCGCCGGGCTGATGGTCGCCGCCAGCGTCTTCGGGCTGATCCTCCCCGGGATGGAGGCGGGGACGCTCGCGGCGGTGACGACGGGCGTGCTCGTCGGGGGCGCCGCGCTGCTCGGCGGGAACTACGCGATCCCGCACCTCCACGCGCAGTACCGCGAGTGGCTCCCCGAGGGCGGCGCGACCAGCGACGACGTGGCGGCGATGCCGACGGGCGACGAGCGGCGCGGGATGACCGCCGACGACCCGCCGGGGGCGGCCACGGACGCGGCGGGCGGGGGCGAGTCCACGGCGACGGCCGGCGAAACGACGGCGACGACGGTCGAAGCCGACGAGACCGCCCGCGAGGTGACCCTCCGCAAGGCGCTGTTGATCGGCGGGGCGATCACCCTCCACAACGCGCCGGAGGGGCTGGCGATCGGCGTCGCCTTCGCGTCGGGGTTCGAGGAGGTGGCGCTGCTGCTCGCGGTCGTCATCGGCCTCCAGAACGTTCCCGACGGATTCGCGTTCGCGGTGCCGATGGCGGACACCGGGATGTCGAACCTCCGGGTGCTGTGGTACACAACCCTCTCGGGGCTGATCCCGCAGGTCGTCGCGGCCGTCTTCGGCTTCTCGCTTGTCGGGCTCGCCGCCGGGCTGTTCCCCGTCTCCGCCGGGTTCGCCGCGGGCGCGATGCTCGCGGTCGTCTTCCGGGAGCTGATCCCCTCCTCGCACGGCCACGGCCACGCCGACGCCGCGACCGGGGCGTTCCTCCTCGGATTCGTCCTGCTTGTCGTCGTCGACGCGGTCGTCGTGGTGTGAGCCGCACTCGGCGATAGACATTACCGGGTCGCCCGCGTCAGGCCGGCGTATGCTGGGCGGGATGGCCGGCGGACTCAGCGTCGAGGTGACCAGCGCGCTCATCGGCGGCGGCGCGGGCGTGCTCGCGTACGGAGTCCTGAACTGGAACGAGCGGCGGATCCGCCGCGATCGGTTCCGCCGGTCGCTGATCTTCGAGATCCGACACGTCGGGGCAGCGATCGAGCGACTGGAGCGGGCGCTCCCCGATTCCGAAGCGGCCGACCCCGAAACGGCGGCCGACCCCGAAACGGCGGCCGACCTCGACGTCGATCTCGACGACCTCCGCTCGCGGCTGTCGACGGACCTGCTCGACGCCGAGTTCCGGTCGATCGGGAAGCTGACGACCGTCGAGATACGCCACGTCTACCGGTTCCACGAGGCCGCCCGCGTGATCGCCCGGCGGGCCGAAACGGGCGCGCTCGATCCGGGCGATTCGACGCTCCGGGAGCAGATCGCCGTCGCGCTCGAGACGCGCGACGACGCGCTCGACAGCATCAGACGCAGCCGGCTCTCCCGGCTGACGGAGTGGTACAAAGACGTCGAGGCGAGGCGCTGATGACGAGCGCCACGTCGCGGCCGCTGACGCGCGCGGTCACCGCCCTCGGCGCGACGCTCGGGCTCCTCCTCCAATACGCGCCGCCGTTTCGCTGGGCGATGGGGCCGCGGTCGCGGTGGTGGGAGCCGCTGCGCGCGCGGATCTCGCGGCTCGCCGGCGCCGTCTTCGACGACCGGGCGGGGCCGCGGCCCGTCACCGAGGCCGAGTACGCCGGCACGGTTCGCCGGTCGCTCGACGAGACCGAGGCGCTGCTGTGGGCCCGCGGGTTCCGGCGGAACCCCCTCTCGCGGCTCAAGACCCGAGACGGTGACCCGGAGGTCGGCTCGTGGGTCTTCCGCGCGGTCCCGCTCGCGGAGCGACAGCTCCATCTCATCCTGTTTCCGGTCGAGTCGGCCGACGGGGGTCCCGGCGCCGGCGCGGTCGACGTCTACGCGCACGCGGAGCCGTCGAGCGTCAACCCGCTCGTGGCCGCGGCCCACTTCGACGCGACCGGACAGAACGTCGCCGAGGGCGTCGAGCAGGCGCGCGACCGTCTCCCGCTGGAGGTCGTCCGCGAGACGCCCGATCCCCCGGACGGGCCGTGGTCATCGCGAGAGTGACGGGAGCCCACGCCGCGGCCGGAGTCCACGTCTCTGCCTCCGGACCCCATACCGCGGCGGACGAGCGCGCGGCGTCCGTCCCTCGCGCACACACGACCGCGAAACGCTTTCGACGGCCCGACGCGTGACTCAAGCCATGTCGACCACGACCGTGTCAACGCCCGACGCCGACGAGGCGTGCGCCTACTGCGGCTCGCGGATCTTCGAGCACGACCCGATCTGCGTGCGCGACTGCGAGGCGGACTGCGGCTCGCCCGGGTACTTTTGTAACTACGCCTGCCTCGCGGCGCACGTCGACGAGGAGGACCTCACCGCGGGGAACGCCTGCGAGTGGTCGCCGGGGGAGTAGCCCGGTCACCGAACGCCCAAGTAGCCTGCGGTCGCCCTCGCGATCGCCTCGGTCGTTTCGTCGGTCAGTTGTCCCTCCTCACCGCGGATATCCGCGTGTCGAATCGTCACGACGGTCCACGGGTTGACGTACGTCTCGCGTGGGAGTCCACCGGCGACAAAATCGCTCTCCGTGAGCGGGATTGCGGCTGACCGACGCGTCGTCGTCGCGGCAACGTAGACGGCCTCCTCGTCCGCGAACGGATGCGTGTCGTCGCTGAGCCGGACGTACGGCCGGAACTCGTTGTCCGCGAACAGATCCGGTCCCTTGACTACCGCGCCGCGTTCGTCGGTCACGCCTCGTCCTCGCCATAGTAGTCGTCCGTCGTCGACGCCGAGCTCGCCGCCTGTTGCGCGGCGAAGGATGCGAGCCGATCGTCCTCGGCGATCGCCCAGTACCGCCCGCGATGGCGGACGAGCCCGCGGTCCTCGAGCCGAGACAGGACTGCGCCGACGCTGCCGCGCTTGATCCCCGTTCGCTCGTGGAGTTCGGTCTGCGTGAACGCCTGATCGTCGTGGTCGGCGAGGAACGCGAGGATGCGATACGGTTGCGTTCCGGGAGCGACGTCGAGCGCCGCCTCCGGCTCGTCGTCGAACGCGTCGATACCGATCGGCATGTGTCATAAGATGTAATACTCTGTAATAAATATGACGACGGATTCACGGCTACACGAGTATGAGGAACTCGACATCGTCAGAAAAGACGCTCCTCAAAGAATCGAGCGTCCGTTACTCGTTCCGCGGACTGCTCGGATGGTAGTCGGTATCGTACTCGCCCGGGTTATCGTCCACGCGGTCGGGGTTGATCCGGCCGGCGAGCAGCATGAAGTCGAGGACGGTGCAGTACAGCATCGCCTCGACGACGGGGACCGCCCGCGGCGGGAGCACGGGGTCGTGGCGGCCGACGACCTGGATCTCCTTCTCCTCGCCCGTCTCCCAGTCGGCGGAGCGCTGCTTCTTGGGGATCGAGGTGGGCGCGTGCCACGTCGCCTCGCCGTAGATCGGCTCCCCGGTCGTGATCCCGCCCTGGAGCCCGCCGTGGTCGTTGCCGACGGGGACCGGGTCGCCCTCCTCGCTCTCGACGTGGTCGAACGACTCGCCGTCGTCGAACGTCCAGTCCTCGTTGCGGTCGCTGCCGGCGACGCCGACGGCGTCGTTGCCGAGCCCGAACTCGACGCCGGTCGTCGCCGGGATGGAGAACATCGCCTGCCCGAGCCGGGACGGGAAGCCGTCGAACCGCGGCGCGCCGAGCCCGCGCGGGACGCCGCGGCACTCGAAGTAGATGGAGCCGCCGATGGAGTCGCCCTCCTCCTGGTACTGTTCGATCAGCTCCTGCATCTCGGCGGCCGCCTCGGGGTCGGCACAGCGCACGTCGTTCTCCTCGCTGTTCGCGAGGAGCTGCTCGAAGCTCACCTTGTCGGCCTCGACGTCGCCGATCCGGTTGACGTGCGCTTTGATCTCCACGTCGTACTCGGAGGCGTCGAGGATCTGCTCGGCGACCGCGCCGGCCGCGACCCAGTTCACCGTCTCGCGCGCGGAGGAGCGCCCGCCGCCGCCCCAGTTGCGCGTGCCGAACTTCGCGGAGTAGGTGTAGTCGCCGTGCGAGGGGCGCGGCGCCGTGACGTACGGCTCGTACTTCCCCGAGCGCGCGTCCTTGTTCTGGATCACCATGCCGATCGGCGTCCCGGTGGTGTAGCCGTCCTGGACGCCGGAGTTGACGACGACCTCGTCGGGTTCGCCCCGGGAGGTGGTGATCATCGACTGGCCCGGCTTGCGCCGGTCGAGCTGCGCCTGGATCGCCTCCTCGTCGAGCTCGACCCCCGCGGGCACGCCCGAGACCGTCACGCCCATCGCGTCGCCGTGGCTCTCGCCGTACGTCGTCACCTGGAAGAGCCGACCGAACCGGTTCCCGTTCATACCCGACCGTACGGCCGAGGGCATATAGGGGTTGCAATCCGCGCAACCGACCGGGCGGACGGGCGGCCGCGGCCCCACGGTCGAACTCGCGTCGATCCCGCCCCCTCGCCGCGACCGACGGGCGTTTATAAGTTGATCCCGTTGGTGGGGGCGTGCGCGAACGTCTCACCTCCGACCTGGGCGTGTACGCCCTCTCGGGCCTGTTCTCGCTGGTCGTCTTCGCCGTGGCGCTCGGGATCCTCTCGCGGACGCTGCCGGGGGGGCTCGGCTCTCGCCAGCTCGTCGGGCTCGTGGTCGGCTACCTGCTGTTCATCGGCGCGTACACCAGCGCGTGGTTCATCTACAGCGAGATCGACAGCCGCGAGGAGATCTGAGCGCGCGGCGACCGAGCGACCGGTCGACCCCCGCGGTGCCGCCTGCCGAACGGTTTTCACGCCGCCCCGCGACGGGCCGGTATGACCTGGGACACCATCACGCTCGATGTCGACACCGAGAGCGACGTGGCGACGCTCACCGTCGACCGCCCGGAGCAGCTCAACGCGCTCACCGTAGACACCCTCGAAGCGATCGAGGAGGCGCTCGCCGAGGCCGAAGCGGCGGGCGCCCGCGCGCTGGTGGTGGCCGGCGCGGGCGACGAGGCGTTCGTCGCGGGCGCGGACATCTCGTACATGGTCGAGCTGTCGACGCCGGAGGCGCAGGCGTACGCCGAGCTCGGCCACCGCGTCGCCGACGCGATCGAGTCGTTCCCGGCGCCGACGGTCGCCGCGATCGACGGCTACGCGTTCGGTGGCGGGTGCGAGCTGGCGCTCGCGTGTGACCTCCGGGTGGCCGCCGAGAGCGCCGTCCTCGGCCAGACCGAGATCGACCTCGGCATCATTCCGGGATGGGGCGGCACCCAGCGGCTCGCGCGGCTCGTCGGCGACGAGACGGCGAAGCGACTCGTCTTCCTCGGCGAGCGGATCGACGCGACCGAGGCGGCCGAGGTCGGCTTCGTCGGCGAGGTCGTCGCCGACGACGCGTTCGACGACCGGATCGACGAGCTTGCCGGCGAGCTGGCCGCGAAGCCGGCGTTCGCGACCCGCGCCGCGAAGGAGGCGCTCAACGCGGTCCACGACGGCACCCAGCGAGGCGGGCTCGCCTTGGAGCGCCGGGCGTGGTCCGGCCTGTTCGGCACCCACGACCAGCGCGAGGGAATGCGGGCGTTCTTAGAGAAGCGCGAGCCGGAGTTCGAGTAGACCCGAGTTCGGGGGACAGACTGGATGGGAATTTGTGCGATGGCGCGCCTCCGAGCGGTCGCCGTCGGCGACCGCGAGGTGCCCGCGAGGGACGCGGTGAGCGCTCGAAGAGCGCGAACCGCGAGGCTGGGGAGGTGTGAGGCTGCGGTGCCGTGCGGTCGGGTGTGGGACTCAAAGGGGCAGCCGGGAGGCGGGCGCAGGCGACGAAAGCACTGCAGGGAGCGAGCACCGCGAGCGACTGAAGCGCGCAGCGAGCGTGCGCCCGCCTCCCGGCTGGGGCTTTGGAGGTGGTCACCGCAGAGTCGTTGATTACGTATCGCCGAGTGGCTGGGGAGTTGGAGGGGTTCTCCGTCGATCCGCAGTCGGCTAGTTATAAATGAGCGGCAGGCGGTTCGGCGGTCGGCGCACCCGACCACCCCTCGTTTCGAGACGAGTCGCAACAGCACACGCACCCGACCGCTGCGTGGTATCGGCCCGCATCGAGCGACGTAACCGCCACGCTTTATTAATCCGCCCGAGTACCGGCGACATGGACCAGTTGCGGCAGTCGCTCCTCGACGCGCCGATCATCGAGAAAGGCGAGTACCAGTACTTCGTCCACCCGATCAGCGACGGCGTCCCGATGCTCGAACCGGAGCTGCTCCGGGAGATCGTCATCCGGATCATCCGGAAGGCGGAGCTGGAGAACGTCGACAAGATCGTCACCCCCGCGGCGATGGGGATCCACATCTCCACCGCGCTCTCGCTGATGACCGACATCCCCCTCGTGGTCATCCGCAAGCGCCAGTACGGCCTCGACGGCGAGGTCCCGCTGTTCCAAGAGACCGGGTACTCCGAGTCGGAGATGTACATCAACGACGTCGAGGAGGGCGACCGCGTGCTCGTGCTCGACGACGTGCTCTCGACGGGCGGCACGATGAAGGCGATCTTAGACGCGCTGACGAACGAGGTCGGCGCCGAGGTCGTCGACGTCGTCGCCGTGATCAAGAAGGCCGGCGACAACGAGCTCGACGGGACCGACTACAACGTGAAGACGCTGATCAACGTCACCGTCGAGGACGGCGAGGTCGTGATCGTCGACGCGCAGGGCGACGAGTAGGGACCTGTTCGGGTTTAGCTACTCCGTCACTTGAGTTCCGTTGACCTCTCTATCAACGGATCTAACAGACCTGCTGCATACAGCGGGTAGACGCATCAAAGCGGTACCGGGAGACCGAGGCGGTACCGGCACGAAACGCAGATCAGGGAACAGACGCCCTACCAAAGGGGGGGTCTGGGTGCGAAGTGGAAGAACTAACGTTACTCGACAGCGTCAACACCGACAAATGGGGTACGAGTACACCGGCGACGTCCACGAAGAACTCGTCGAGTCCTATCGAGCAGACGAATCGTCTCTCCCGAAGGACGCCTCGCGGGGCTATCCGCCCCGCGATTCGCTGCGCGATGAACCACCGCTCCTCAAACAGCTCCTGTTTCCCAGATGCTGGAACGCGACGGAACTGTTGGACGACCCCGACGAAACCCGTGCCCGGCTGACCGAACTCGGCAGCTGCATACACACAGGTATCACGGCCTATTCGAGCCGTGACGCAGACGATTTGACCCCGATCGTCGACAGGACGCTCGACCGGCTGCCGGCGATTCGACGGGCCCTCGAAAAGGACGTCGAGGCCGCGTACAAGGGCGATCCCGCAGCGAAGAGCAAGTGTGAGATCATCCGGTCGTATCCCGGTTTTCACGCGATCATGACCCACAGGGTGGCGCACAGCCTCTATGCGGAGGACAGCTTCGAGTACGCCCGCGAACTCGCCGAGTACTCGAAGGTCGAGACGGGCATCGACATCCATCCAGGTGCGGAGATTGGTGAGTATTTCTTCATCGATCACGGGACCGGGGTCGTCATCGGCGAGACGGCGACAGTCGGCGACTGGGTCCGGATCTACCAGAACGTCACTCTCGGCGCACTCCACTTCGAGGAGGAAGAGGGTGCAGACCACATGCTGGCGAAGGATTATAAGCGTCATCCCGATATCGGCGATCACGTCGTCATCGGTGCCGGGAGCAACATACTCGGGACGGTAGAAATCGGCGACCACGTGAGCATCGGTGCGAACGCCTGGGTGACCGACGACGTCCCGGACGACACGAGCGTGTTCATTTCGGATCACCCCGATCAGGAGCAGAAATCGAACAGGTAGTGGCTTCGGAGTTCACGGGCAGTACTCGACACAGCCCAGTTACGAAACGACATCTCTGTAACGGCGGTCTCGTAGCGACCGTCTTGCAAGATACGCGCTCTGTATTCGGCACAGCTGCTGACACCTGTTGTTAGCGACGGGTTTCGACAAAGCCGTCTCGTCAACGAACGGGCACCGATCCGACGGCTCCCTCGGAGACGCGCGCCACCGGCCTGAAACGTCGACTGATAAACCCCGCGTCCGCCCGGCGTCGCTGCCGGGCGCGGGCGCCTTTTATGTCGCGGTCGTGAAGAGGGGGGTACACATGAGTAGCGCGTTATTCGTCGTGAGCGAGGAAGGGTACTGGGCCGAGGAGTGCATCGAACCGCTGACGACGCTCGAAGCGGAAGGCGTCGACGTGACGATCGCGACGCCGTCGGGCTCGCCGCCGGTCGTCGACGAGCGGTCGCTGGACCCGGAGGCGGCGGGCGGCGAGGAGCGCGTCGCGGAGTTCCGCGAGGTCGACGAGGAGCACCCGAAGCTCAACGACCCGGAACCGATCGCGACCGTCGACGCCGACGGCTACGACGCGGTCGTCTTCCCCGGCGGCCACGGCACCGTCTGGGACGTGAACCAGGACCGGCACGCGCGCCAGCTGCTGCTGGACGCGGTCGCGGGCGACGACGGCGTCGCGCTCGTCGTCTGCCACGCGGTCGGCATCCTGGCGTTCACCCGCGAGGCCGACGGGACGCCCCTCGTCGAGGGCCGCTCCGTCACGGGCTTCCCGAACGAGTGGGAGGACGGCATCGTCGACGACGAGGACGTGATGCCGGACGGCCGGAAGCTCCCGTACTGGGTGGAAGACGAGGTCGTCCTCGCCGGCGCCGACTGGGACGCCGAGCTCGACGCCGACACCAGCGTCACGGTCGACGGCGACCTGATCACCGCCCGCGGCCCGGGCTCTTCGGCCGACGCCGCGGCGACGCTGCTGGACGAGCTGTAGACGGTTTTAAATAGGGTCGCGGGCGCTCACCGGATCACGAACGCCGGCTCCCCGATCCGCTCGCTTTTGCACTCCGGGCACCGCGACGGCTCGTTGACCGGGTCGTCGAAGCCGTCGAAGCCGCAGTCGCGGCACTCGGGCGGCGCGACGAGGAACTCCTCGTCGGCGGCGGCGTCGGCGACCGACCGCGAGACGTGCTCCAGGTGCTCGTACACGACCGGCGTCGGCAGCGACAGCGACTCGCTGAGGTCGCTCGCGGTCGCCGGGCCCTCGCGGAGCGTCTCGGCGATCCGCTTGCGCGTCGTCTCCATGGCTGGCGTTCGCGGGCGGCGAATAAAACGGCGACGGCGCGGCGACGCCGTGACGATTCCGACGCCCGGTCCCGCGCCCGCGGCCTCACGCCTCGGCTCGCGGCGCCAACACCACCAGCGCGACGCTGTCCTCGCGCGCGGTCGGCTCGACGGCCGACTCCCCCTCGAACCGGAGGATCTCCCCGGCCTCGACCGGGTGGGAGTCGCCGTCGAGCGCGACGTCGACGGCGCCCTCCAGCACGTGGAACAGCACTGTTCGATCGGGGTGCTCGTGCTCGGGCACGCGCTCGCCCGCCGCCAGCGACAGCCGGATCGTCTTCGGCTCCTTCCCGGGGAAGGCGTCCGCGTGCGGCTCGCCGTCGAGGTCGGCGACCCGAGCCCGGTCGGCCGGCGCGGAGTCGTCGTTCGCCGCGTCGCCGCTGGGGTCGTCGTCGACGGAGTCGTCGCCGCCGGACTCGTCGCCCGCGGCCTTCGGGAGTTCGGCGATGAACTTGGACGGTCCCTCCCGCGTCACGGCGTAGCCGTCCGCGTCGAACGCGGGCAGCTCGGCGGCCATCTCGTGGTAGAGCGGTTTCGGGTCGTGGTCGTTGACGATCGTCAGCGTCTCGCCCGGCGCCAGCTCCGCGAAGGCGTCGTGGATCCGCCCGTGTCGCTCGCTCGGCGGGAGCTCTCGCACGTCGAGTTCGGTCATCGTGGGTGCCGTTGCGCCCGGAACCCTCATGTGCGGTGTCGCGAACACGTTCGGGGCGCGGACCGCGCACGTCCCCGACGATCCCCGTGACGTGGTGGAGCCCGGGCGTGTCAGCGAGCATGCCCTCGCGGCGGGGGCGCATCCCAAACCAATATCGGTCGGGTGGAGCTGGGCGGGGTCGGATTGGACCGAGACGGGCGGGACCGAGCCGAGGCGCTTAGGAGAGCCACAGCAGCCGGACGTTGCTCGCGGTGAGGTAGGTGCCGACGAGCGTCAGGAGGACAGGCGGGAAGTAGTAGAGGAGCGCGTCGCCGTCGCGGGCGCCCGAGACGCTGATCCACAACATCACGAGGTAGACGGCGATCTTCAGGAGGACGAGCCCGGAGAGCCCGAAGGAGTCGAGCGCGAGCGCGACGACCGGGTTCGCCTCGTCGATCGTCGGGACGTACTCCAGAAAGGCGACCGTCGAGACGATGTCCCCGACGCCGTACGTCGCCGTCGCGGCGATCCACAGCCAGTAGAACTCCTGCGGCCGGCGGCTGTACGCCGGGCGACGTCGCCGTCGATCGCGGGACCGGGACACGTCCCGACGTGTCCGGCGGCCGACCTGAATCTGTCGGTCGGGCGTCGGCGATCGGGTGTCGACGGTCGGCAGTCGGTGATCGGCCGTCGACGATCGGCCGTCGGTCCCCGCTGCGGAACGCGGGGGCGCCGCTTCCGGATCGTTCAATGTCGGTCGGCCGGAGGGATCCCCATGGGCACGCCACTGGAGCCGCGTGAGGAACAGGTCGCGGAGGTCCTCGACCGGCTGTACGAGGAGTATCCGGACTCGACGATCTCGCTGAACTACTCGAACCGGTTGGAGCTGCTCATCGCCGTGATCCTCTCGGCGCAGTGCACCGACGAGCGCGTGAACGCGGTGTGTGCCGACCTCTTCGAGACGTACGAGACGCCCGAGGAGTACGCGAACGCGCCCCAAGAGGAGCTCGCCGAGGCGATCAACTCCATCACCTACTACAACAACAAGGCGAAGTACATCCGGTCGGCGTGCGCGGACATCGCGGAGGAACACGACGGCGAGGTGCCGGACACGATGTCCGAGCTGACGGATCTGGCGGGCGTCGGGCGCAAGACCGCCAACGTCGTCCTCCAGCACGGCCACGACGTCGTCGAGGGGATCGTCGTCGACACCCACGTCCAGCGGCTCACCCGCCGGCTCGGAATCACGGAAGAGGAGCGCCCAGAGGCGATCGAGCAGGACCTCCTCGACGTCGTTCCCGAAGCGGACTGGCAGCAGTTCACGCACCTCATGATCGACCACGGGCGCGCCACGTGTACCGCGATCAACCCGGACTGCGCCGACTGCGCGCTCGCGGACATCTGTCCCTCCGAGAAGGGCGACGGCGGCGTCGACCTCGCGAGCGGCGAGGCGTGGTAACGGGTTCGCGCGACCGACGGGAGCGATGAGCGAGTGTCGCACGCGTGTTTAAACACCCCTTCGAACGGGGGTCCTCCCCGAATGCTTCCACGCGAGAGGGAACTCGCTTCGTAGTTTATCTTCCATACCAACGTACTCGCAAGTGAGGAGAGACACTATGTCAACCAAAACCACAAACGAGTTCGGCGGGGAGATCGGCGGCGTCACGCTCCTGGGGAAGGCGCACTCGCTGTCGGCGCTGTTCATCGTCATGCTCCGGGCGACGATCGGGGGGATGATCCTGTTTGCCGGGCTCGGGAAAGTGACCGGCGAGCCGTTCGACGCCAGCGGGTACCTCGTCCACGCGCCCGACGCGGCGAGTCCGGTCAGCGGGCTGTACGCCGCGATGGGCTCGACGCCGTGGTTCGTCGAGTTCGCGAACGTGTTCGTGCCCGCGACGCAGCTGCTCATCGGGACGGCGCTCATCCTGGGCGCGTTCGTCCGCCTAGCCGCGCTCGGCGGCGCGATGCAGATGCTGCTGTTCTACCTCGGCGGGTGGAGCGGCGACGCGCTCGCGCTGTTCGACTCGACGCTGGTGTACGCGGTCGTGTTCCTCACGGTCGCGGCGTTCGGCGCGGGTCGCGTCCTCGGGCTGGACGCCTACATCGAGCGGATCGAGGTCGGCGGCGAGGCGCTGACCGAGCGGTTCCCGAAGCTCCGCTACGTCCTCGGGTGAACGAGGACGAGCGCGGCGCGGGGTGCATCGGTCAGGTGAGCGCGTACTGCCGACTCGATTTCCGCCGATTCGGTTCCTCGGTCCGTCTCATCGCCGAGCGTCGGTGCGGGGGCGCGAAATGAATCCGATGACGCCCGCGGCGCTGATCCGACAAACCGGACCGACAGCGTATCGCAGGGCGCCCTCCCAAGGGAACGCCCCCTCACACGGAACGACTCGCGTCGGCCGGGAGCAACGGCAGTGGCGTCGTTCAGTCGCGAGCACCCGCACCGAGATGTTCCAGAAGGAGTGCGGCGACGCGGTCGGGATACTCGTGTGGCACCCAGTGAGTCGCGTCCGGGAATCGCTCTAAGCGCCCGTCCGAACAGTATTGGACGCTTTCCTCGGCCATCCGCGGAATCAGAGCTTGGTCGTTCTCGCCCCAGACAACGAGCGTGGGAGCGTCGACCCGTTCGCGGGGCGGCTCTCTCTGCCGTCGAAACAGGGCGCGGTACCAGTCGATCATCGAGCCGACGGCGTCCTCGCGGCCCCAAGCCAGTCGGTAGCGTTCGAAGTCCTGTTCGTCGAACGTCCCCGCCCGCGAGCCGCCCTCCATCGCGTTCACGAAGAAGGCGAACCGGTTCCGGCTGGTTACCCACTCAGGGAGCAGCGGCAACTGAAAGAAGAACATGTACCAGCTGTTCCGCAGCTGAGCGAAGTCGGAGGTGAGCGTCCGCTGGAAGACGGTCGGGTGTGGGACGTTGACGATACCGAGCCGGTCGACGACTTCGGGATGACGCAGCGCCAGGTCCCAAGCCACGGCCGCCCCCCAGTCGTGTCCCACGACGTGGGCGCTCTCGCGGCCCGCCGTCTCGATGAGGCCGACGACATCGGCCGAGAGCGTGTCGACGCTGTACGCGTCGAACCCGTCGGGTTTCTCGCTCCGGTTGTAGCCGCGCTGGTCCGGGACGACGACGCGGTAGCCGGCCTCCACGAGCGGGTCTAGGAATTCGCGCCACTCGTACCAGAACTCGGGGAACCCGTGTAGCAGGACGACCAGCGGATCGTCGGGGTCGCCGGCGCTGACAGCGTGGAGTTCGACGCCGTTGACCTCCCGGTACGTGCGTTCGACGCCGGGAACGTCGGGAAGCGGCGCCGACGCCCTGTCCGAGCCGCTCATGGCGTCACCGTCCGCCAGACGGTGCCCGGCCGGAGCAGATCAGTGGGCGCGACTTCCATCCCGACGACGCGGTAGAAGGCCTCCGAGAGATGCGGGTCGGTGTGGGCCTGACGGACCAGCCGCGAGAGGTAGGTGTCGAACATCGAAGCGCCCGGCGGCGTCGGTCCGGTGGTCTCCTCGAATGCGGCGTCGGACCCGACGGCCATCTGCCACGCGATGTCGACGACGTCCGCCGTCCGCTCGGCGAACCGTTCGCCGATGGGTCTGCCGCCGCTCGCGGCGAGCGTTTCGTGGAGCGTTAACGCCACTAAGGCGGCGACTGACATCCCTTGGCCGTAGATCGGGTTGAAGCTCGCGACCGCGTCGCCCACGACGACCAGGCCGCCGGGGAACCGGTCCAGCTCCTCGTAGCGAACTCGCCGGTTCGACGGGAAGGGGTACCGTTCGACGCCGGCGGACACCACCTCGTGCGAGGCGAGGATCGCTTCGATCTCCTCGATGGGGAGCTCCCGGGCGTACGGGAGGAACTCCTCGACGGTGGCGGGCGGGTCCATCTCGTGCATCCCACCGAGGGTCACAACCCACTCGCCGCCTTCGACAGGGAAGGCAGCGCCCCCGCGGGTTCTGGGCGCCGACTGGGGGACGAACGGCATCCGGCGGTCCCCCTCCGGACGGTCGACCCGAACGGTGCTGTAGACCATGTCGATCTCGACCTCTTCGACCGGGGGCTCACCGTAGCCGTTCTCGGCCAGCCAGGCCGGCGTTCGACTGGTCCGACCCGTCGCGTCGACGACCAGATCCGCATCCAGCGTCTCGAGTCCGTCGTCGCCCCTGACACGGACCCCGTCGATCCGGTCGCCGGCGGCGTCGGTCCGGTAGGCCGCGAACTGCGTCTCGTCCCGGACCGTCACCCCGTCCAAGTCGGCGAGGCGCCGGCGGACGACCGTCTCCAGGAGGGGCCTGCTCGCGCAGTACATCTCCATCCGCGTCGCCGGCGGAGTGAGGTAGCCGCCTTCGTCGTAGTGGCGCAGTTCTTGGCCCACGTCGATGATCAGCGCCCCGGCGTCGACGAGGTCCTCCCCGTATCCCGGGAAGAGGTCGCTGATGGTCGAACGGCCGGCCTCCAGAAGCACGTGTACGTGTTTCCCCTGAGGAACGCCGGCCCTCGTCTCGGGAGCCGTCGGCAGGGCGTCTCGTTCGACGACCGTGACCCGCTCGTAGGCGTCGTCGAGGACGCGGGCGGCCAGCAGCCCGGCCATGCTCGCTCCCAAGACCACTGCTCGTTCGCCCTTGGTCGATACCCGCTCTCCGTCGTATCTGAGGGTCTCGTCCAGCGTCATAGCTCGATCGTCGGATGGTCCAGCTCTCCGGTGGGCGGCCCGATCTTGGTAACAGCTAACGCTTCTGTAGGATAATAAAGTCAACCCATAGAGACGATCGCCGGGGCGGCGAACGATCCGACGCCGGTCTCGGACGGTCCGAGGAGCGGCCGCGACCGTACCGCGGTACGAACCGCGCTCCGTCACGACTCTAACTGTCGTCGCTGCCGCTGACGCGGGAGGAAGCTCCGAACTCCGGCCGCGAGAACTCGCACGGGGCGCTCGCGTTCTGACGGGCGCTCGGAGGCGTGTGCCGGCGGCGTCGGTGCTCGCCCGTCGGTGTTCGCACAGTCGAACGTCACGACGCCGTCGGCCGGAATTCACACGCTCGCTGTCGACACCGGCGCTGCGTTTCGGGTTCCAATTCATATAAGAACGCGGGGGCGGAACGGAGGGGTAATGGATCTCGGTTCGCGGGACGCGTTCGCCAGCATGGGGACGCTCGGCATCGAGGAGGAGTTCTACATCGTGGATGCCGACGGTCGCCCGACGTCCGGAACCGACGACCTCGTCTACGGCCGCGACCCGCCGAGCGAGGTGCCCGAGGGGTTCGACCACGAGCTGTTCCAGTGCACCATCGAGGCCCAGACGGAGCGCATCGAGGACCCCGCCGACGCCGAGGCCGCCCTGTCGACGGTGCGGGAGGCGCTTGTCGACCACGCCGCCGCGGACGGCTATCGGATCGCCGCCGCAGGGCTCCACCCGGCGGCGAAGTGGCGGGAGCTGGACCACGTCGAGAAGCCGCGGTACACGGCGCAGCTCGACCGGATACAGTACCCGCAACACCGCAACACCACGGCCGGCCTCCACGTCCACGTCGGCGTCGACGACGCGGACAAGGCCGTGTGGATCGCCAATCGCCTCCGCTGGCACTGCCCCGTGCTGCTCGCCCTGTCCGCGAACTCGCCGTTCTGGAACGGCTTCGACACCGGGCTCGCGTCGGCCCGCGCGAAGGTCTTCGAGAACCTCCCGAACACCGGGATCCCCTCGGCGTTCGACGACTTCGACGCCTTCCAGCGCTACGAGCGCCGCATGGTCGAACAGGGCTCTATCGCCGACCGCGGCGAGCTCTGGTTCGACGTCCGCCCGCACACCGGCCACGGCACGGTCGAGGTGCGCGCCCCCGACGCCCAGCGCGACCCCGCGGTCACCCTCGCGCTGGTCGAGTACGTCCACGCGCTCGTGCTCGACTACGCCGAGCGCTACGCGGACGGCGAGTCCGCGCCGGCGCTCCGCCGCGAGCTCTTAGACGAGAACAAGTGGCGCGCGATCCGCCACGGCCACGACGCCTCGTTCGTCGCCCGGAGCGGCGAGGAGACGATCGCGCTCGGCGAGGTCGTCGACCGCGAGTGCGACCGCCTCGGCGTCTCGGGGATCCGCGACGTGTACGACGCCGAGAGCGGCGCGAAGCGCCAGCGACGGCTCCGCGAGGAGTCCGGCCTCGACGCGCTGTGCGAGGACCTGACCCTGTCGCCGTGAGGAACTGATCGACGAGGGGACGGAGCCGTCGCATCGTCCCGTCGCGTTCCGTCGGAACGAAAGCGACGAGAAACGCTTTTGGGCGCGCGGACCCCACTCTCGGACATGACAAGCGACGAGTTCGACGGCGATCCCGTCCCGGATCCGGACGACGACGACCTCGGGGCGGCGGAGGGCGGTGACGAGTCGCCGACCGAGCGGACCCGAGAGGAGCTCCGCAAGACCAAAGAGCGGCTCGGCGAGGGCGCCGACAAGGCGGTCAAGGGGTTCGACGACAACGTCGTCGACCTGCTGGCGTGGCTGCTCGACACCGAGACCCGGGCGCGGATCTACGTCTACCTGCGGGACAACCCGAACAGCACCAGCGATGAGGTCGCCGACGGCACCGGGCTCTACCCCAGCACGGTCCGCGAGGCGCTCGCGGAGCTCCACGACGAGGAGAAGGTCGAGCGCGACAAGCGCGAGGCGAGCGGCGCCGGCAACAACCCCTACGAGTACGAGGCGATCGCGCCGAGCGAGCTGGTCCGGGGCGTCGTCGGCGACGTCCAGCGCGAGCTGAACGCCGTCTTCAACCTCGACCGCCGGCTCGGCGGCGAGTCCCCGGACGGCGACGCGGAGCCGGTCCAAATCTCCGTCGGCGGCGACGGGGAGAGCGGCGACGGAGGAGTCGACGAGGACGACGACGCCGGAGTCGGCGAGGACGACGACGCCGATGCGGACGGCACTGGCGACGACGACGACCGATAGCGACGACGACGACCGAGCGGCCGGGGGCGGCGCGCGCCGGTGCTGCCCGCGAACCGAGTCCGGCTTCGGGACAATTTAAGTTCCGGCCGCGCAACCGACGGACATGAACGTCGCGCTTGGTGGCACCTTCGACCCCGTTCACGACGGCCACCGGAAGCTGTTCGAACGGGCGTTCGAGTTGGGGGACGTCACCGTCGGCCTCACGTCCGACGAGCTCGCGCCGAAGACCCGACACGTCGAGCGCTACGTCCGCCCGTACGACCGCCGCAAGCGCGACCTGGAGGCCGAGCTGGAGCCGCGGGCCGAGAAGCACGACCGCGAGTTCGCGGTCCGCGAGCTCACCGAGCCGACCGGCATCGCCGTCGAGCCCGAGTTCGACGCGCTGATCGTCTCGCCCGAGACGAAGGCCGGCGGCGAGCGGATCAACGAGATCCGCCGCGAACACGGCCACGACCCGCTCGAGCTGGTCGTCGTCGACCACGTCCAAGCCGAGGACGGCGAACGCATCTCCTCGACGCGGATCGTCGCGGGCGAGATCGACGAGCACGGCAACCGCACGCCCGACCGCGAGGGCCGCGGCGCGACCCGACCGGAATGACCCCGGACGACGACCCCGGACATCTCGCCCGCGTCGCCCTCGGCGAGACCGGGTTCGAGCGCGCGGCCGTCTGGAGCGCGGTCGGCTTCGCGGTCTCGTACGTCGCCTTCGACGCGGCCGCGATCGCCGGCGCGCTCGCGGGCCTGACTCCCGCCGCCTCCGCCGTCCCCGTCGGCCCCGCGGTCTCCGCGGGATCGGTCCTCGCCGCGTCGGGCGTCGTCGCGGCGGTCGCCGCGGTCCTCGCCGCGCTGACCGCCGTCGGGGCGGTCGCGTTCGCCGCGGTCGGCGCCGGCGCGCTCCCCGCGGTGCTGCTCGCGTACGGCCCCCTCGCCGCCGTGCTCCTCCGCACGGTCGGCCCCGCCCCCTACGCGATCGACCTCACCGGCCCGCTCTCCTTCGGAGCCGCGGTCGCCGTCCCACTCGGGCTCGCCCTCGCGGCCGCGGTCGCGATCGGCCTCGCGGGCTACGCGATCGGACGCGTCGTCGCCGGTATCGGTCGCGGTGGCGAGGGAGAGAGCGATACGGCCGCCACAGAGGACGAAGACGCGAACGCGAGCGCGAGCGACTGACGCGAACGACTCGTCCGGGCGATTACTCTGCGTCGAGCGTCCCGTTGAGCACCTTCGCCGCGACGAGGATCGGATCCCACACCGGGCTGAACGGCGGCGCGTACGCCAAGTCGAGTCGCTCGACCTCCGGGACGGTCATGTCGGCCTCCAGCGCGGTCGCGAGCGTGTCGATCCGGACCGCGGCGCGGTCGGGCCCGACGATGCTTCCGCCGAGCAGGCGACCGGAGTCGCGGTCGGCGACGAGCGTCACGTCGGTCGGCGCCGCGCCCGGGTAGTAGCCCGACCGCGAGCCGGCGGTGACGGTCTCGCGGACCGGGTCGAAGCCGGCATCGCGGGCGGCTTCCTCCTCGACGAGGCCGACGCGGCCGGCCTCCATGTCGAACGCCTTCACGACGGCGGTGCCTGCGATGTCACCCACGGGAGAGGGGTCGCCCGCGACGGTGGCGCCGATCGCCCGCCCGGCGCGGTTCGCGGTGAGGCCGAGCGGCATCCACGCCGGCTCGCCGGTGACGGCGTGTCTCGCGGTCGCGCAGTCGCCGGCGGCGTACACGTCCGGCAGGCTCGTCCGGCCGTGCTCGTCGGTCAGTATCGCGCCCCCCTCGCCGAGCTCGACGCCGGTCCCGTCGAGCAGCTCCGTGTTCGGTTCGATTCCGACGCCGACGACCGCCATGTCGACGGGGAACACCTCTCCGTCGAAGCCGACGGCCTCGATCCGGTCGTCGCCGACGAGCCGGTCGACGGGGCTCCCCGTGTGGACCGTCACGCCCCGTTCGACCAGTTCCGCCGCGACGCGCTCGCCGACCGCCTCGCCGAACGGCGGGAGCAGGTGGTCGGAGCGCTGGAAGAGGTGGACGTCGAGGTCGCGACCGGAGAGCGCCTCCGCCATCTCGACGCCGACGTAGCCGCCGCCGACGATCGCCGCCGTCTCGGGGGCCGGCATCGCGGCGTTGCGCTCGACGCGCTCGCGGTCGACCGCGCTCACGTCGGCGCGGTTCGGGTCGTACGCGTCCGGCTCGGCGACGTACGCGTCGATCGCGGCCGCGGCGTCCATGTTGTGGAGGGTGAAGGCGCCGTCGACGCCGCGCACGTCGAACGGCCCGGTCGACGCGCGCCCGCCGGTCGCGACGAGGAGGTCGCCGTAGGACTGCTTGAAGGCGTCGCCGTCGGCGGTCTCGACCGCGACGGTCTTCTCGTCCGGGTCGACGCCGACGACCTCGTGGCCGCGCCGGAGGTCGATCCCCCGCTCGTCGACGTCGCTCGGGGACAGCGACAGGAGGTTCGACAGCCGTTCGATCCGGCCTTCGATGAAGTACGGCATCCCGCAGTAGGCGTACGAGATCCACCGCCCCTTCTCGAAGACGAGTACCTCGCGGTCGGGCGCCTCGCGGCGGAACTTGCTGGCGGCGCTCAGCCCGGCGGCGTCGGCGCCGACCACGACGAAGGGATCGCTCATGAATCCGACGACGGCGGGACCGCACAAAAAGCCATGCCGCGGGTGCGGCGCGCGCGCCGCTCCGTGGTCGGCGGGTTAGGCGTGGTCCGCGCCCTCCGTTGCGGGCTCGGACCGATTACGCCGCGTCGTCGTCGCCAGCGGCCGCGTCGTCGTCGCCAGCGGCCGCATCGTCGTCGGCCAGCCGGGATAGCGTTTCGCGGGCGTTCTCGACGGCCGCCTCCTGCTTCGCCGGGTACGCCTCCACCTTCGCGCGGACGGTGATCCCGGGCCCGAGCCGAACGTCGCCGCGGAACGCGGCCTGCTTGTCGACGCGGAGGAACAGCGCGCAGTTGTCGTCGACGCGCTGGTCGAGCTCGTCGATCACGCGGTCGACGTCGTCGAGGTCGGCCAAGGCGTCGAGGACGTGGCGCATCCCGTCGGCGTTCTCGATCCGGGCGGAGAGGACGACGATCCGGTCGCCGTGGTGACCGACGTTCTCGACGCGGTCGATCTCGGCGTCCTCGGGGAGGAACGTGCGGAGGGCGTCTTCGACCCGCTTCTCGTCCTCGGTGGCGTACGAGAACGCCCGGAGGTCGACGTAGTGGAAGGGGACTTTGGCCATGCGGGTCGGGAAAGGGGGGCGGTTACTCCTCGCTCTCGACGGCGTCGAGCGCGTCCTCGGGGACGCCCGTCTCCTGACCGTCCTCGAAGCTGACCGTGTAGGTCGCGTCGCCGAACATCGTCTCCATCACCTGCGTGATCGTGCCCGTCTCGCCGTCGTACTCGCTGTGCTTGTCGTGGAGCACGACCTCGTCTTCCTTCTCGAAGCTCATGGCGTTCAGTTCCGGTGGGACGGTTAAAAGCGCGCGGATCCGGAGCGGCGGAGCGCGGTCGTGGGGGTGAGCGAACGGCGGTCGCGGGGGTGCGGGCGGCGCGCGAGCCACGCGGGGCCGCGAGGAGCACAGCGGGACCCGGCCGCGAGCAACACGGGAAGCCACACGGCCGCGAGCAACACGGGAAGTCACACGGCCGCGAGCAACACGGCGGCCAGCGACACCGCCAGGACAACGCCGACGACGACCGAGACGACCACGCTGTCGATCGTGAGCGCGAGGGCGACGCCGGCGACGACGGCGAGGAAGCCGAGGGCGGCCGCCGGCAGCCCGCCGCGCTCCACGAGGCCGACGACCGCGTTCGCGGCGCGCTGCCGCGGCGGTGGGTCCGGCGGCCGCTCCGGCGGCTTCGCGAGCGTCTCGTCGACGGCGACCTCGTCGGCCCCGGCGTCCGGCGGCGGCTCGATCCGGACGTCGACGTACCGGGTGTTCGAGCCGTAGCCGGTGACGATCTTCAGCTTCCCCGTGACCGGCTCGTCGACCTCGTCGACGGTGACGTGGACCCGTCTGGTCGACTCGTCGTCGACGAAGTGGTTCGTCTCGCCGATCGAACAGGCGCGGTCGAGCTCGTCGGCGAAGTGCAGGTGGACGTGCGTCGACCGACCGAGGTTCTCGAAGGCGATCGAGAAGTGACCGGTCGTCTCGAACCGGTCCGGTGCCCGGATCGAGTGGACGGCGTCCCCGTTCAGTTCGACGGCGAGTGTCGGCACGTACGGGTCGACGAACTCACACTAAAAAAAGATGCAGTACGATTCGGACTACGCGGCCGCTTCCTCGCGCATGTCCGGCGGGAGGAGGTTCGGGATCCCGTCCTCGATGGGGTACGTCTCCCCGCACTCGGCGCAGGTGAGCGTGCCGGCGAGGATCTCCTCCTCGTCTCGGTCGTCGACGTCGAGTTCGAGGTCGGCCTTGTCAAGCGGGCAGCAGACGACGTCCATCAGGGACTCTTTCATACCACCTCGTTCGCGTGGACCGATAAAAAAGCGTGCGGGTCGGGCGCGCCGGGACGAGCGCAACCGCGGTCGACGCACCGAGGGGTCGCTGTCCCGACCCTCGATGGCAACGACGCGCCGAGAGGTCGCCGTCCCGACCCTCGATGGCAACGACTTTGCCGGTCCGACACGCCCGGCGAGACATGGGGATCCCGTCGGAACGGATCGAGCGCCTGTTGACGCTCGCCCGCGAGGCGGTCGTCGACGGCGAGTACGACCGCTCCCGGGAGTACGTCGCGCTCGCGCGCCGGATCGCGGAGCGGAACCGCTGCGGCCTCCCGGCCGACTTCTCCCGGCGGACCTGCGACGACTGCGACGTCTACCTCCGGCCCGGGAAGACGGGCCGCGTCCGGCTCCGGCCCGGCCGCGTCGTGGTCCGCTGCCGCGAGTGCGGGTCGACGGCGCGGTACCCGTTCGACTGACCGCGACGCCGCATTCCGCCGCTGTCGTTACGCTTTATAAACCGCCGCCGAGAGAGTCGGGTATGGACTACCGACGGCTCGGGAACACCGGACTCAGCGTCTCGGAGCTTTGCTTCGGGACGTGGCGCTTCGGGCGGGAGACCAACGGCGTCGTGGAGACGGGCCGTGAGGAGGCCCACGAGCTGCTCGACGCGGCCGCGGACCACGGGATCAACTTCATCGACACCGCCAACGTGTACGGGAACCCGAACGGGACGAGCGAGCAGTACGTCGGCGAGTGGCTCGCGGACCGCGACCGCGAGGACTACGTGGTCGCTTCGAAGGTGTACTTCCCGTTCGACGGGCGCGGCGAGCCCGGCCCCAACGACTCCGGGCTCGGGCGCAAGCACATCCGGGCGCAGGTCGAGGGGACGCTCGACCGGCTCGACACCGACTACCTCGACATCTACTACATCCACCGCTGGGACGAGGAGACGCCGATCGAGGAGACGATGCGCGTCCTCGACGAGCTCGTCTCGGAGGGGAAGGTCCACTACCTCGGCGCGTCGACGATGGCGGCGTGGCAGCTGACGAAGGCGCTGTGGACCGCCGACGCCAACGACTACGCCTCCTTCGACGTGGTCCAGCCGCTCCACCACGCGGGCTACTACGAGGACGTGAGCGAGTACCTCGACGTCTGTATCGACCAGGAGATCGCCGTCTGCCCGTACTCCCCGCTCGCGGGCGGATTCCTCACCGGCAAGTACGAGCGCGCGGACCCGGACGACCCCGAGCAGGTGATCGCGCCGGACGGCTCGCGCGCGAGCTTCGACGATCGGTTCGAGCGCTTCTACCTCTCCGAGCGGGGCTGGAAGGTCCT
Source organism: Halorubrum sp. CBA1229 (assembly GCF_003721435.2). Classification (NCBI taxonomy): domain Archaea; kingdom Methanobacteriati; phylum Methanobacteriota; class Halobacteria; order Halobacteriales; family Haloferacaceae; genus Halorubrum; species Halorubrum sp. CBA1229. Next base: position 367,392 of record NZ_CP054585.1, read on the forward strand.
CGACGCGGTGCGCGAGGTGGCCGCCGAGCTCGACGCCACCCCGGCGCAGGTCGCGCTCGCGTGGCTGACGGAGTGGGACGAGTTCACCTGCGTGCCAATCGTCGGCGCGCGGACGACCGAGCAGCTGGAAGAGAACGTCGCCGCGACCGACCTCGACCTCTCGGACGCGCAGTGGGACCGGATCATGGACGCGCGGTACGCCCCGGACGGGACGCTCTGGGGACACTGAGCGGTCGAGAGAGGGAGAGACGAACGCGCCGCGCTATTCGTCGAAGTCGGGCAGGTCGTCGGGGGCCTCGAACTCCGCCTCCCAGTCGATGTACTCCTCTTTGAGCGTCTCGCAGACGATCTGGCCGAGCTCCGTGAGCCCCGCGTTGATCGCGGAGACGGTCCCCCACGAGTCGAGGTCGGGGTGGAGGTCGCGCTCCTTCCAGTCCTCCGGCAGCCCGGGCGCGTGGTAGCCGACGCGGTCGGCGAAGTCGTCCCAGAAGAAGTCGAACCGGGAGACGAGGCCCAGATCGACGGCGATCCGCCAGTCCGACTCGTCCATGTCGCTGCCGGCGGCCCACTCCGCGAACGCCTCCTCCCACGCCCCCTCGCGGAGGAGCGCCTCCAGGTCGTCGCGGCGGTACTCGCCGCCGGCGACCTCGGCGTCCTCGTACTCGTTCGGGTCCACGGCGGCGAGCTCGGGCGGCTCCGGCGGGTCGACGTCGAGACTCATGCGTCCCCCTCCGCGCCGGCGACTCAAAACGGTACGGGGGTCGGCGCGGCGGTGCGGTGGCGCGGCGGTGCGGTGGCCCGGCGGTGCGGTGGCCCGGCGGTGCGGTGGCGCGGCGGTGCGGTGGCGGTCGGCCCGAGCGAAGCGCGCGCCGCCGCGACTCCCGCCGCCGATCCGGTCCTTTTACCGCGGTCCCGGACCGACCGAAAGGCATGGACCTCCGTGACGTCTCGCGCCGGGCGGGGATCGCCGCCGCCGTCGCCACCGTACTCGTGCTCGGGGCCCCCTACGCGCTCATCTCGGGGCCGGAGTACGCGTCACAGCTCGCTGACTACTACGCGTCCGGAGTCGTCGGCGCCGGCGGGATCGCGCTGTTCGCGCTGCTGAGTGCGGTCGTCGTCGCCTCGGTCGAACAGGGGAACCTCGACCCCGGAACGCTCGTCGGCGTGGCCGTCGTCCTCGGGGTCGCGACGACCCTGAGCGCGGCGACGTGGGCGCTGGCGATCGAGCCGAGCCCCGTCTTCCGCGACCACCTCTGGCTGGTGTGGCACGCGCGCGTCGTCGTCGCGCTGACGGTTCCCGTGCCGCTCGCCGCCGCGGCGTACGCCCGGGCCCTGTTGTCGTAGGGAGCGAGCCGCCGAACGAAAGGCCCTTATGCCGGAACCGAGTATCGACAAACGGACTAGGTCGGGCGGTTAGGCCCCGCTCGTCACCCGTGAGGTAGTCTTTAGCGGGGACCGAACAGCGGGCGCGTCCGGTCTGACCGGCGCGGGCCCCGAGAGCCAACGTGGAAGCCTCGTCCGCCGGGGACAGCGGTCCGTGGCGCCCGCTCGCAGGAGCGGTCCGTCGCGGTTCGTCGGCGACACCGGGTCAGGCGCGGAAGCGAGCAGCCCATCGCCGAACGCCAGTCGCTCGTCGGGTCGCGGGGTGGAGAAGGCAACCGGGATACCCCGCGCCGGAACGCCGGGCCACCCCGCCTGTCCGCCATTCATACGCGTTTTAATCCGGTGAGCGTGGGCTATACTCGATTGGCGAGGCAGCATCTTGCTTATAAATAATTGGCTCGAAATTGACGGTGAACGCCTCCAAAGCCCCAGCCGCGAGGACTCGATGGGCTCGCTGCGGTCCTCGTCGCTCACTACGTTCGCTCCTGCGGTCCTTGCGTCGCCCGTCTTCGTCCTCGCGACTGCCCCTTTGAGTCCCACCCCGCACAGCCACCGCACCTCACACCTCCCCAGCCTCGTCAGTCGCCCTCCGCGTTGCTCCGGGCGACTGACTCCCTCGCGCCGTCCGCTCGCGGCCCTCCGGGCCGCTCGCCGGGGCGCGCCAGATCGGTTGATGCGGTCTTCGGCCGTCGCCTTTTATAAACGCTACTCAGCCTCGCCGCTGTCCTTCCACGCGGAGAAGCCGCCCTCGACGAGCGTCTCGGACTGCCGATCGATGTACTCGCGCTGGGTGTCGTGGACCGCGGTCTCGAAGTCGTCGCCGGCGTCGAGGCGCGCGCGGACTCGGTCGCGCTTCCAGCTCGCCGGCGTGGTCCGGTTCGCGACGCGCCATCGGAGCGGCGCGAGCCACGAGGCCGCCTCCTCCTCCGGACAGCCGGCGGTCCGCAGTCCCGCCTCGGCGTGGTCGAGGAGGTCCCCGTACACCGCGTCGGTGTCGGTCGTGGGCTCGCCGTCGTGACCGATCCATTCGATGTCGGCGTCGAGCCCGTCGGCGACGGCGGCGTAGAAGTTCTCGCGGGCGGTCTCCCAGTCGAGCCCGATGACCGGGTGGTCGCGCTGCGGGAGCGCCTCCATCAGCCCGGCGAACGCCGCTTGGAAGGCGATCGAGTCGCGGACCGTGGGCTGGGCCGCGATGGGGCGGAACTCGATCCGGGCGTTCGCGCTCGACCGGCTCGCCCCCTCGAAGACGGGGCGGACCCACCGCCAGTAGCTGCCGTGTTTCGTCCGGAACGTCGCGAACGCGTCGTCGAAGCGGTCGGTCCCTTCGGGCTCGGGCATCGGGATGAGCGTCTCGTCGCCGGCGATCCGGTCGACGGCGGTCTCGACGTCGTGTACGTCGCGCGGGAACCGGACCTTGTCCTCGTCGGTCCGCTCGTTGAGCACCGACTCGAACACGTGGATCCGGTTCTCGGCGGCGCCCTCGCTCAGGACGCGCTCGCCGTCCCAGCCGTCGTCGTACAGCTCCGGCGGGAAGAAGGGGGAGTTGACCCCGAGCGCGAGCAGGGGGCCCGCGATCCGGAGCCCGTAGCGGAAGTGTCGCGGGAGCGTCTCCGCGTGGGCGACCTGGTAGTGCGGCTGGATGGAGGTGATGAGGCTCTCCGGCATCACGGTGTCCGCCGCGAGCGACACCCCCGGCGCCTCGACGACCGTCCCCTGCTCGTCGTCGCCCGTGTTCGCCATCGCGTGGTACCGGACCGAGTCGCTCATGTTGACCGCGACGGTGACGCCGTCGACGTCGACGCAGTCGGTGAGGTACCCTCGGGCCGTCTCGCCGGTCGGCGGGATGGTCCAGATCCCGTCGGAGACGAGCCGCATCCCCTCGACGCCCGCGGTGTTCTCCGCGGCCTCCAGCCGGGCGCGCACCTCCGCGAGCTGCGCCCGGAGCCCGTGGTCGGAGAGCGGCTGCGGGCTCGTCGACATCTCGGCGTTGTGGAGGCCGAGCTCCTTCTCGAACCCCATCAGCTCCAGAAGTCGTCGCGGGACGCGCATCAGGGCGTACTCGCCCGCCCGCGACTCCTCGCTCCAGCGCCCGTCGGCGACCGCGTAGAACTCGTACTCGAAGCCGACGATCGACTGGTGGTTGTCGAAGGAGCCGTCGCGGAGCTCCTGTTTGACGATCTCCGCCTCCTCCTCGGCGCGCGCGGCGAACTCGTCCGGGTCGACGGCGAGTGCCTCGCGGACGCCGTCTGCGAGGGCGGACTCCGTGCTCATGCGACGGTCGACGTGTCGGCCTCGTAAAAAGGCCTACGGCCGATCGGCGGCGTGGGGACGGTCGGCACGGTGAGCGGTTGGGGGGGACGGAGGCCGATACGGCGGCCGGACCGGCGCGCTTTTGCCCGCCGATCGCCGACTCCGCCCATGGAGTTCGCCACGTTCGCCGCGCGCGCCGAGGAGCTCGCGGCCGAGCCGGGCGACATCGGGACGACGCTCGCGGTCGCCGACCTGCTCCGTGCGACCGACGGCGACGACCTCGCGACTGTCACCCGGTTCCTGCTCGGCCGCGTCTTCCCGGCGCACGACACCCGGACCCTCGATATCGGCCCGGCGCTGTGCCGGGAATCGATCGCCCGCGCCGCGGGCCCCAACGTGACCGCCGCCGACGTCGAAGACCGGCTCGCGTCGGCGGGCGAGATCGGCGCGGTCGCCGCGGGCTTCGACTTCGGCGGCCAGCGCGGGCTCGCCGCCTTCGGTGAGGGCCGCGACGTGCTCACGGTCGCCGAACTCGACGGGGCGCTGCGGGAGCTGGCGGCCGCGTCGGGCGACGGCAGCGAGTCGCGCAAGCTCGACGCGCTGTTCGGCCTGTTCAATCGCTGTGACCCCGCCGAGGCGACGTTCCTCGCGCGGCTGGTGCTCGGCGAGATGCGGATCGGCGTCGGCGAGGGGACCGTCCGGGACGCGGTCGCCGAGGCGTTCCTCGCGGTGTCGGCGGGGGGCGACGGCGACGAAGAAGAGGGCGACGGCGACGAAGAAGAGGGCGACGGCGACGAAGAAGAACAGCCCGACGGCGACGACACAGATCCTGCCCTCCGCGCCGACGACGAGGCGGTCGCGACCATCGAGCGCGCGCTGCAGGTGACGAACGACTACGGCCGCGTCGCGGCGCTCGCGCGCGACGAGGGGCTCACCGGTCTCCGCGCGGAGGGGCTCGAGGTCGGGCGCCCCGTGCAGGCGATGCTCGCGCAGGCGGGGACGGCGACCGACGCGGTCGAGTCGTTCGGCGAGGTCGCCGTCGAGACCAAGTTCGACGGGGCGCGCGTGCAGATTCACTACGTGCCCGAGGGCGACGGCGACGAGGCCGACGGCGGAGCGCTCGGGCCCGAACTCTACTCCCGCAACATGGACGACGTGACCGACGCGCTCCCGGAGATCGCTGAGCGCGTCGCGGACCGCGCCGACGTCCCGGTCATCCTCGACGGCGAGGTCGTCGCGGTCGACGACGGCGGCGACCCGCTCCCGTTCCAGGAGGTGCTGCGGCGCTTCCGCCGGAAACACGACGTCGACCGGATGCGCGACGAGGTGTCGCTCCGGCTCCACGCCTTCGACTGCCTCCACGCCGACGGCGCGGACTTCCTCGACGAGCCGCTCCGGGCCCGCCACGATCGCCTCGTCGACGTCCTGCCGGGCGCGGCCGCGGAGTTGGAGACCGCGAGCGACGTCGAGGCGATCGAGGCGGCCGAGGCGGCCGCGCTCGACGCGGGCCACGAGGGCGTCATGCTGAAGGACCCGGACGCGGCCTACACCCCGGGCGACCGGGGCCGGGAGTGGCTGAAGCGCAAGCCCGACGTGGAGACGCTCGACGCGGTCGTCGTCGGCGCGGAGTGGGGCGAGGGGCGCCGCGCCGACCTGTTCGGGACGTTCCTGCTCGGCGTGCGGGCGGGGGCGGACGGGGTGTCGGCCGAGGCGGACTCGAGGAGGGCCGAGACGGGAGACGACGAGTTCGCGACCATCGGCAAGGTCGCGACCGGCCTCACCGACGAGGAGCTCGCCGACCTCACCGAGCGGCTGGAGCCCCACGTGGTGAGCGAGGACGGGACCGAGCTCGCGATCCGGCCCGCGGTCGTCCTGGAGGTCGGCTACGAGGAGATCCAGACGTCCCCGACGTACTCGTCGGGCTACGCGCTGCGGTTCCCGCGGTTCGTCGGCGTCCGCGAGGACAAGTCGGTCGCGGACGCCGACTCGCTGGAGCGGGTCGCGCGCCTCGCCGGCGACGCGGCGTAGTCTTTTATAAGAGGGTCCGGCACCCGGCCGAACGCGGACCGACCACGCGAAACTCCTTCACCCTCGGGTTCTTACGAACTCCCATGCCAGGCCCGCTCGGGGACGCGACGCGACAGCGGCTGACGGACGCGGCCGCGACCCGGCTCGCCGACGACGGATACGAGGTTTCCCACCCGGAGACGCGGGCCGAGCCCCCGGCGGTGGCGACCCGTTCGGAGGGGGAGGCGTCCCTCGCGGTCGAGCCGCTCACGCCTGACGACGCGACGGCGACGGTGATCGGCTCTCGGCTCGCGCACGCGATCGACCGCGACCGGCGCGTCTGCTTCGTCGTTGAGGACGATGCGACGGCCGAAACGGTGCGGTCGCTGCTCGCCGACCCCCCGCTGCTCGTCGCCGAGCGCGACGGGCGCCGGACGTTCCACGCCGGGCCCGACCGGATCCCCGTCGCCGGCGGCGGGTACGCCTGCGTCCGCTTCGAGGGGCTCGGGGAGCCGACGTTCGCGTGGCGCGAGACCGACACGCCGGCCGGGCCGGTCCCCGCGGGGGCGGGCGTCGACGCCGCGGCCGTCGACGAGGCGGGTCGCCCGGCCGTCCCGCGGCTGGTCTGCGAGGTCGACGGGCGGGTCGTCGCGGTGCTCGCGGGCGTCGAAAGCCTCCGCGAGCCGCCGGCCGAGGCGTTCCCGTACGCGTACAGCCGCCACCCGGACGACAAGCGGTTCCGGGTGCGCCGGGGCGCCGACGGCGCGGTCGTCGAGAGCGCCAGCGGCTTCGCGCCGATGAAATCGGCGGGCTACGTCCCAATCCCGATGCCAATCGTCCCGGAACACGTGCTCGGCCCGGCGTACGGGCCCGATCGGGGCGTCGGGAGTGGGGGCGGCCGCGAGGGTGACGGCGAGGACGGCGCCGGACCCGGCCTCGACGACGCCTGGGAGCTGATCCGCGTCGACGCGGTCGACCCGGCGTAACCGCCGTCGACCACGCATAGCCACCCTCAAGGCGCCCGCGATCCGACCGTGAGCCATGACGGTCCGTTACGACGACTTCGCGGTGGAGTGGCTCGGCTACGCGACGGCGCGGCTCGCGCCCGAGGGCGGCCCGGTCGCCTACACCGACCCGGGGCGGTACGGCGTGCTCGACGACTACTGGGCGCGCGACGGCGACCTCGTCGTCGTCACCCACGACCACCACTACGACCCCGAGGGGATCCGGTCGGTCGCGAGCGAGGACGCGACGCTCGTGATCTACGAGGCGGTCGACCCGGCGGGGATCGACCGCGACGTGGAGTCGATCGGCTCGCTCGCAGACGACTACGACGTGGTCCGCGTCGACGACGAGTCGCGCGTCGACGTCGACACGCCCGCGGGGGAGGCGACCGTGTGGTCGGTCGCGGCCCACAACGATCCGGAGGGCCCGAACGCCGGCCCCGACGGCTCGGTGACGCACCCGCCCGGGTTCGGCTGCGGGTTCCTGCTCGGCCTCGGCGACCGCACCGTCTTCTGGCCGGGGGACTCGGACGCGCTCGACGCGTTCGCGGAGCTCGACGTCTCGATCTTCCTCGCGAACATCGGAGGCGGCGGCATCGTCGCCGACCGCCACGAGAGCGCGGCGCTCGCCGAGGCGATGGACCCGGACCTGGTCGTCCCGATCCACTACGACACCTTCGAAATGCTAGAAGCGGACGGGGAGGCGTTCGCTGGCGACGTCGCCGCCCGGTCGATCCCCGTCGCGCTGGACGCCCGGTCGGCGACTCAGTAGGGGCGGCACCGCGGACGGCGCGACCGCTCCGCCCGACTTCACTCTTCGCTCTCGTACGACTCCCCGACGGCGGAGGGCGTCCGCGTGGAGCCCCAGACGGTGAGGACGACGATCACGCCGACGTACGGGAATAGGTTAACGAGCCGGTTGGGAACGTTGATGCCGACGGTCTGTAACTGGATCTGCAGCATATCCAGTCCGCCGAACACGAGCGCCGCGATGGCGGCCCCGATCGGGTTGTAGTTCCCGAACAAGTAGGCGACGATACCGATCCAGCCGCGGCCGCTGACCATCGTGTCGCCAGTCCCAGTGAACGAACCCGCCTGCGCCAGCAACACCGCACCGCCGAGCCCGGCCATGACACCGGAGAAGATCACGGCGGCGTACCGGACTCGCGTGACGCTGACGCCGGCCGTATCGAGCGCTTCCGGGTTCTCACCGGCCGCCTGGATCCAGTATCCGTATCGCGTGTCGTTGAGGAACTTCCACGCGGCGACGGCCAGAACGGCAGTGACCAGCACCAGCGGCGACGTGTCGAAGAAGATCGGACCGAGCACCGGAATATCCGCAAGCACCGGGACAGTCAGGTCGTTGATGCTCTCGAGGCTCGGGCTGTTTCGGCTGTCCCAGACGAGGACCGCCATGAACGGCCCGAACCCGAGACCGATGAACCAGAGCGCCAGCCCCGCGACGATCTGGTCCGCTTCGTACCGGATCAACAGGACGGCGAACACGATCGCGAACGCCAGACTGATCAGGACCGAAGCGAGAATCGCGAGCCAGATATCGCTCTGGCCGGGGGACCCCCCGCTGATGATCCACATCATCGTCGCCGCGGTCGCCGCCCCGAAGATCATGAACCCCTCGACGCCGATGTTGAAGACTCCGCTCTTCTCGGCGTACAGCCCACCGATCGCCGTCAGTGCGATAGGGGTCGCGGCCTGTAGCGAGCGCTCCACGAACCCGATCGTAACGATATCGATGATCGGCAGGTCCATCGCCACCGTCGCGAGGACCGCCACGCCGACGACGGCGACGATGCCCGCGATCCGGATCCGATTTTCGCCGGCGTACTCGGCGAGACTCATCGGCTCTCACCTCCGAGGCCGGTTCGTTCCGCGGCCATCCGGAACAGTTCCGGCACGGCGACGAAGAGAATGACGAGCCCGATGACGCCGTCGATGAGCTGGACGGGAACGTCGGAGTAAATCCCGATGTGTGATCCGGCCGAGTCGAGCCCCCCGAACAACAGTCCGGCGGGAACGATTCCGAGCGGGTTGTTCGCGGCGAGCAGGCTCACGGCGATCGCGTCGAATCCGTACGTACCGATGCCGCTCGGGTCGGTGTAGTAGCCCTGAACCATAATCGCGAACACCGCGCCGGCGAGTCCCGCGACCATCCCCGAGAGCGTCATCGTCAGGACGACCGTCCGCTCGGCGCCAACACCGGAGTACGTCGCCGCCGATTCCTGATGGCCGCTGGTCACCATGTCGTACCCGAATCGGGTGCGTTCCATCACGACGAAGACCACCGCGACGGCCGCGAGCGCGATCCCCAATCCGATAATCGAGAACCCGGAACTGTCGAACACGATACCGGGCAGAGAGACGTACTCCGGAATCCGCTCCGTGTTCGGCGCCGCGTTCCCCTCACCGCGAAACGGATTCTGGACCAGCCACCCGACGACGCCGGTCGCGATGAAGTTCAACATGATCGTGGTGATGATCACGTTGGCGTCAGCGTAGGCCTTCAGCGCGCCCGGGAGCGCTCCGTAGGCGCCGCCCGCGAAGATCCCGGCGAGGAACCCGACGAGAAGTAATCCGACGCCCCCGACGACGCCTTCGGGTAACAGCGGTGCCGTCCAGATGATCGACATGATAGTCGCGAAGCCGCCGACGACGAACTGCCCTTGGACGCCGATGTTGAACACGCCTGCTCGGAACGCGACCGCAACCGCGACGCCGGTCAGGATGAACAGCGTCGAGAACCGCAGTGTCCGCGCGATAGCCGACCGTCCGCCGAGGGCACCTTCTATCACGTTCGTGATGAACTGCACCGGGTCGTAACCGGCTGCCGCGACGATGGTGACTCCGATTAGCAGGGCCAGTGCTGTCGAAGCCGTCGCGATCGCCAACCGTTCGATCACCGACGCGCGTAACATGCGGTCAGCCGCTCGATCGATTGCGGCATAGAGGCGTCCGGACGATCCGCTCACGACTGAACACCCCCATCGGGCGTGTTCTCACGGGCGGCGTCCCCGTCGCAGGTGTCGTGACCGGCCATCAGCATCCCGAGTTCCTCTTCGGTGGTTTCGGCCGGATCGACGGTCCCGATAAATTCGCCTTCGTACATCACCGCGATCCGGTCCGAGAGTTTCTGGATCTCGTCGAGCTTCGAGGAGACGACGACGATCGCCATCCCCGACTCACGCAGCTCCAGCAACCGGTCGTGAATGAACTCGATCGAGCCGATGTCGACCCCCCGCGTCGGGTGAGACGCGATCATGACGTCGGGCTCGTGTTCGATCTCCCGTCCGACGATGAACTTCTGCTGGTTCCCGCCGGACAGCGACTTCGCGTCGGTGCTTTTGTCCGGTGGCTGCACGTCGTACTCCCGGATGATATCCTCGGCGTGGTCGTCGACGGCCGACCAGTCGATCATCCCGTTATCGACGAACGGTTCGATGGTCTGGTTCCCCAGTAACGCGTTGCGAACCAGCGTGTAGTCCTGAACGAGTCCCTCCGTCGTCCGGTCCTCCGGGATGTACGCGACTCCGTCTCTGATCCGCTGGCGTCTGTTCGTATCCGTGATGTCCCGATCGTGGAAACGGACGGTTCCGGAGTCGACGTCACGCAGCCCCGTCAGCGCCTCGACGAGCTCGGTCTGCCCGTTTCCCTGGACGCCGGCGATGCCGAGAATTTCACCCTCCCGCACGGCGAGATCGACGCCGCTCACCTGCTCGAGATCCCGACTGTCTCGCACGTGGAGCCGGGTCGCTTCCAATACGGAATCCCCTCGAGGCGGGTCTCGAGACGGGCGATCGAACTGAATTTCTCGGCCGACCATCATCCGCGCCAGCTCCTCTTCTGAACTCTCTCCGGCGTCGACTGTGCCGATTGCCTCGCCGTCTCGTAGCACGGTGATCTCGTCGGCCGCGTCGAGCGCCTCCCCCAGCTTGTGCGTAATAAATATGAGCGAGTGACCGGCGTCTGCGAGTTCCGACATCAAGTCGAGCAGATCCTCGATCTCCTGGGGAGTGAGAACCGCAGTCGGTTCGTCGAGGATGAGGATATCCGCGCCGCGATAGAGGCTTTTCACGATCTCGACGCGTTGGCGGGCACCGAGATCGAGGTCCTGAATCTTCGTGTCGAGGAACTCGTCGACGTGGAAATCGTAGCGCGAGCAGATCTCCTCGATATCGGTTCGAGCGGTCGCCGTGTCGACGAACCCGTTATCGGTTGGCTCGTGGCCCAGGATGATGTTCTGGAGTACGGTCATCGTCTCCACGAGCTGGAAATGCTGGTGGATCATGCCGACGCCCGCGTCCATCGCGTCTCTGGGCGATTCGAACGTTTCGGGCTCGCCGTCGACGTGAATCGTCCCGGCGTTCTTCTCGTAGAGTCCGTAGAGGACGCTCATCAGCGTCGTCTTGCCGGAGCCGTTCTCACCGAGGAGGGCGTGAATCGACCCCTTCTCCAACGAGAAATCGACGTCGTCGTTCGCCACGACGTCGCCGAATCGTTTCGTGATACCCTCCATGCGGACGGCGGGTGGTTCGTTTTCAGTTGTCATTGTCCTTTGTGAGAAAGTGTGATTACAAATACCGGTCAGAAACCGCGAGCGACTCAGTTACAGCCGGAGGCGGAACACGGAACCTCGATATCGCCGCTCGTGATGCCGTCTTTCGCCTCTTGAATGTTCTGCGACACGACGTCGGGCATGTCGCCGTCGAACGCCTGACCGATCACGAGATCGACGCCCTCCTCGTCGAGTCCGAGCGTGTTCGCGCCTGTGACGCTCTCGAAGTCGCCCTCGGCGACCGCCGAAGCGACTTCCTGAGTCCCCTCGTTGATGTACTTGACCGCGGAGCCGATAATGACGTCTTGGAACTCTTCGAGGGTCAGGGACTGGTCCGCGTCGACGCCGATCGCGAAGCGGTTGTTCTCTTGGGCGGACTCGAAGACGCCCTGTCCGGCCGCGGCCGCGGCGTGGTAGACGATGTCTGCGCCGTTGTCGTACTGGGAGGAGGCGATGCTAGCGGCGGTGTCCGTGTCGCTGTAATCGCCGATGTACCCGACGTCGACGGTGACGTCGGAGTTGACCCACTCCGCGCCGGCGACGTACGACCGCTCGAACGCGTTGATGAGCGATCCGTCGACGCCGCCGACGAAGCCGATGTGTGCGTCGCTCGGATCGTTCGAGTTGCCCTCGTGAGAGAGCTCCTCGGTCGTCATCGTTCCGCCCAGAACGCCCGCGAGATAGGACATCTCGTGGTTGGCCCACGTGTACCCAGCCACGTTGGGCTCGTCGACGTGCGCGTTGATGAGCATCCAGTTCTGGTCCGGGTAGTCCGCGGCGTTCTGCGTGAGGGCCTCGGTGTGGTTGTACGAGACCAACACGATGAGGTCGTAGTCGCCGCTCTCGGCGAGGTTCGCCTGCGTGGACTGGTAGTTCGACTGCTGGGTCTCCTCGACCTGATTGATCTCGATCTCGTACTCCTCCTGTGCGGCCTGGAGCCCCTCGACCGCTAGGTCGTTGAACGCGTTGTCATCGAACCCGGCCGGGCTGGAGACGATCGCGATATTCGTCGCAGACTCCGATCCGCCGTCGCCGCTGTCGCCGCCGTCGCCGCCGCCGAGACAGCCGGCGAAGGCGGTCCCCGTCGCGAGCGCGCTCCCCGAAGCGAGCACCGTCCGCCGGTCGACGCCCTCGGTCTCGCCGATCGATTTACGATTTTCTGTCATGGATGTGTCTTATCGTCCACAATCATCCGTTATAAATTCAGGGGACACCGGAGTTGGGTGTCGAGTGAACTACCCTCGATGGGGGGATCGACTGACAATTTCCTCCACATATTTGTGTGTTTATAACAAGATTAAAACAAATCCCAGATTCCGGCTGATACGACCTCAGACGCGATCGAGAAACTGACAGTGAAGACACCGTTTCGACCGAATCGTCGAAAACACTCCGCTGGTCGTACAGTATCATATTTCTTTACGAGCGGCGTTGTACGGGGGTCACGACCCGAAGCGTCGACTCCGGACAGCGAATTCATACGAAACCAAATATGTTATAGAGAATCAAGGAGAATACCTGACCCTTTAGGGTCAGGATGAATCCGACAACTCCTACACAATCAACCGTCGATAGCAAGGCCGGATATTCTACACCAACCGATACTATTAACAAAACAGCACCTATAACCAGTTATGAAGCCAGAAATGAGTCGAACCGTCCGAACCTTCGAGGCCACCATCACGAACCAGCAACAGGTTCGTGACGACCTTGATCAACTCGGATGGGCCGCCTCAAAACTCTGGAACGTCGGTCGCTACTACGCACAAGAACAGTGGGACGAAACGGGCGAGATTCCCGATGACGGGGAACTCAAAGCCGAACTCAAAAGCCACGAACGCTACACGGACTTACATTCTCAGTCCAGTCAGCGCGTTCTCGAAGAACTCGCTGAAGCGTTCAACGGCTGGTTCGGTAAGCGTCGGAACGGCGACGACCGTGCCAGACCGCCCGGCTACCGCAAGAACGGAGATTCTCACCCTCGTTCAACCGTGTCGTTCAAAGCGGCTGGCTTCAAGCACGACGCACAGTTCACCCGCGTTCGCCTCTCGAAAGGCCGCAACCTCAAAGAACACCGTTCAGACTTCATCCTGTGCGAGTACCAGACTCGCCCGGACGTTGATCTGACCGAGTGGGACATTCAGCAGGTTCGCGCGATCTACAAGCGCGACGAATGGCGGCTTCAATTCGTCTGTCGCACCACCATCGACCCGGAACCGCCGGGCGACGAGGTGGCCGGTGTTGACCTCGGGATTTGCAACTTCGCCGCCGTCTCGTTCGGCGGTGAAGCGGTGTTGTATCCCGGTGGCGCACTCAAAGAGGACGAATACTACTTCACGAAAAAGAAGGCTAAGTGCGACGATTCCTCGTCTCGTGTGGCCACCCGACTTGACCGCAAGCGGAGGGGTCGTCGGACACACTTCTTGCACGCGCTCTCGAAAGCGATTGTCGAGGAGTGCATCGAACGAGATGTCGGGACTCTTGTCGTTGGCGACCTCGGCGGGATCCGAGAGGGCGACGAGAACGGCGAGTCTCGGAATTGGGGCGACCACGGCAATCTCGACTTGCACGGGTGGGCGTTCGACCGCTTCGCGACGCTACTCGACTACAAGGCGGAAGCCGAGGGCATCGACGTGGAGTTGGTGTCGGAACGCGATACGTCGAAGTCGTGTTCAGCATGTGGTCACACGGACGATAACCAACGGGTCAAACGTGGGTTGTACGTCTGTGAGGCGTGCGATACGGTTGCGAACGCGGACGTGAACGGTGCGGAGAACATTCGACAAAAGGTACTCCCGAGTCTCGCCACGGATGGCGGCGATAGGGATAACGGCTGGTTGGCACAGCCAGCGGTTCACCTGTTCGACCGCAGCGAGGGCAGTTTCGCCCCGCGAGAACAGGTCGTGAACCGCGAACCATAATATCCCAACTCAGCGGTGCGGTGCCGTGGGATTCCCGCGTCTTCAGGCGCGGGAGGATGTCAAGCGGGCGGTAGACTCCGCCCGGACCGCGCGGCGGGATTCGTCTCCGATCGGCCACCGCACGATCGGTCGGCAGTCAGCACGCAGTCGGCGTCACTGCGGTCAGCGCCGCCGCGCGCGATCAACGTCGCCGCGCGATCAGCGCCGTCGCGCGATCAGCGCCGTCGCGATCGCGGCGATCAGCGCCGCGACGACGCCGAACCCGGGCGCCGAGTCACCGGTCGATCCCTCACCGGTCGACCCGTCGCTCCCGTCCTCCGTCGATCCGTCGTCGCCGTCGCTCGTGGTGTCTCCGTCGCCGCCGTCGTCTCCGTCGGCGCTCTCGTCCTCACCGTCGGTCGCGCCGTCGCTCTCGGTCTGGAGCTCCTCGACGGCGGTCGAGAGCGTGGTCGTGGACTCGATCACGCTGCGCGGCGCGGGCTGGTTGAGGTAGTTGACGTTCATCACGACGTAGTTCCCCTCCGTCCCGGCGGTCGTGCTCGCGTACGGCTCCTCCTCTAAGATCACCGCGTCGGGGGTCGTCACGAGGATCAGTTCGGGGTCGGTCTGGAGGATGACCTCGTTGGAGAGCTGCGGGTAGCCGTCGCCCTCGGCGGCCGCGACGTTGGCCACGCCGCCGGCTTCCATGATGGAGTTGATGAACGTGTTGCCCGCGGCGACGTAGCCGTCGCCGAGCGGGTACAGCGCGTTCGGCCGGTCGAGGCCGGCGGTCCGGTTCTCGGCGGCCGCGACGGCCTCGTTCATCTCCGCGTTCGTCTCGGCGGCGGCCTCGCAGTTGCCGACGAGCCGCCCGGTCGTCTCCGTCTTCTCCGCGATGGCCTCGATCGAGGTCGCCTCGGCGTAGTGGTACACAGTGAGGTTCTGGGCGCGGAGGGTCTCGGCCGTGCTCGCCGAGGAGGCGTTCGGGACGAGCACGAGGTCCGGCTCGGTGTCCACGACGCGCTCGACGCTGACGCCGAAGCCCTCGGCCGAGACGTTCTCGCGCTCGCTCGCCCCGTCGAGGTACGCGGCGTACTGGGTCACGCCGACGACACGGTCGCGGGCGCCGATCTCCCAGAGCGTCTGGGCGGCCGACGGGTTCGTCGTCGTGATCCGCTCGGGCCGCTCGTCGAGCGTGATCGTCGTCCCCGTCGCGTCCGTGATCTCCAGCGGGAACTCGCACGCGGCGTCCGTCTGCTGGGCGCCCGGCCCGTCGGTCGAGTGGTCGATCGTCGGCGACGCCGTCGTCGTCGGCTGTGCGCCCGCGGCCGGGCCCGCGACGCCGCCCACCAAGGCGGTCGTCACGAGCAGGGCCATCGCGATGACGTACCTGTGTCGCATCGGATCGATGAGACGCCTCGTCCAATAAGTATTTACCTACTACAAGTTTTGTTGGAGAACGAATGAGTGCCTGGAGGCGGGCGTCGGTCTGGTCGGCGGGCCTAGCGGCCGCGCTGGGCGTCGTGATAACGGTGAGCGCCGCGATCGGCCCCGCGCCCATCTCCCCCGCGGAGACGGTGAAGGCCGTGTTGAACGCGATCGTCGTGCCGGCCGGGATCGAGACGACGGCCGCCGGGATCGGTACCCTACGGCTCCCCGGCGTGGGCCCGCTGACGCTGCCCGGCGTCGACCTCGCGTACGCCTCGCCGTTCGCGTACCCGGTCGACGACGTCCACGCGCGGATCGTTGTCGGGGTCCGGCTCCCCCGCATCTTGATGGCCGCGCTGGTCGGCTTCGCGCTCGCGGCGGCCGGCACCGTCATGCAGGGGTTCTTCCGGAACCCGATGGCGGACCCGTCGATCATCGGCGTCTCCTCCGGCGCGGCGGTCGGCGCCGTCGCCTTCATCGTCTTCCCGACGGCGCTGTCGGCGACCGTGACGCTCCCACTGATCGGCGCGGTCGACGTGGGGCTCTCGTACGGCGCGGGCGTCAGCCTCTTCGCGTTCGTCGGAGCCCTCGCGGCCGCCTTCGGCGTGTACGCCATCGCGACGCGACACGGACGGACGCCGGTGGCGACGCTCCTGCTCGCCGGCGTCGCGGTCCAGACGTTCCTCGGCGCGGTCATTTCGTACCTCCAGCTGCAGGCCGGCGAGTCGCTCCGGCGGATCGTCGCGTGGCTGATGGGCCACCTCTCCGGCGCGTCGTGGAGCGAGGTCGCCGCGACGGCGGTCGTGGTGCCGCCGCTGTTCGTCCTCCTCTTAGTGTACGCCCGCGACCTCAACGTCCTCCTCCTCGGCGAGGAGGAGGCGCGCGGGCTCGGCATCGCGGTCGAGCGCACCAAGCGGATCCTGCTGGGCGCCTCCGCGCTGATCACGGCCGCGGGCGTCGCCTTCGCCGGCGTCATCGGCTTCGTCGGGCTGATCGTCCCGCACATGCTCCGGCTGGTCGTGGGCCCCGACCACCGGGTGCTGCTGCCGACCGCGGCGCTCGCGGGCGGGTCGTTCCTCGTCGCCGCCGACACGGTCGCCCGCGCCGGGAGCACGGAGCTGCCGGTCGGCATCGTCACCGCCGCGGTCGGCGCGCCCTTCTTCATCTACCTGCTCTCGAACCGGGAGGTGCACGAGCTGTGAGCGCCGACGAGCGCGCGGAGGGGAACGAGGGCGAAGCGAGCGACGGCCCGTCGGCAACCGACGCCGGCGGCGGCCCCCTCGTCGGAGTCACCGACCTGACCGTGTCGTTCGGCGACGTGCCCGTCGTCGCCGGCGTCGACCTCCGGGTCGAGCGCGGCGAGTTAGTCGGGCTCGTCGGCCCGAACGGCGCCGGGAAGACGACGGTGCTCCGGGCGATCAAGGGAACGCTCGCGCCCGACTCGGGGGAGGTCCGGCTGGACGGGACCGCCGCCGCCGACCTCTCCGCGCGCGAGGCCGGCCGCCGGGTCGCCAGCGTCCCGCAGGACACGAGCCTCGCGTTCGACTTCCGGGTGCGCCACGTGGTGGAGATGGGACGGACCCCGCACCTCGGGCGGTTCGACGGGCACGGCGCCGACGACGACCGGGCGGTGCGAGAGGCGATGGACGCGGCCGGCGTGGCGCGCTTCGCCGACCGATCGATCGCGGAGGTCTCGGGCGGGGAGCGTCAGCGCGTCCTGCTCGCGCGAGCGCTGGCGCAGGGGACTCCGGCGCTGCTGCTCGACGAGCCGACCGCGAGCCTCGACGCGAACCACGCCGTGCGCACCCTCGAACTCGTCCGCGACCTCGTCGACGACGGGCGCGGCGCGCTCGCGGCGATCCACGACCTCGACGTGGCGGCCCGGTACTGCGACCGGATCGTCGTCCTCGCGAACGGCGGCGTCCACGCCGCCGGGCCGCCCGGCGAGGTCCTGACCGCCGACGCGCTGCGAGCGGCCTTCAACGCCGAGGCGTTCGTCGGGCGCAACCCCGCGACCGGGACGCCCGCGGTCACCGCCTTCGACGCGGTCGGTGCGGCCGGCACGTCGGGCGCGACCAACGAGCGCGACGCGGACCGCGACGAGACCGGGCCGCGACGCCTCCACGTCGTCGGGTCCGGGCGGGACGCCGCCCGGGTCATCGCGCGCCTCGCGGCCGCGGGCCACGAGCTCTCGGTCGGCGTGGTGCCCGAGGGCGACGCCGCCGCCGAGACGGCCCGCGACGCCGGCGCCGAAATCGTCGCCGCGCCCGCGTTCGAACCGGTGGGAGCGGAGGCCCGGGAGGCCGCGGTCGCGCTCGCGAGCGACGCCGACGCGGCGATCGCGGTCGGCGGCGGAGCGGGCGGCGACGGAACGCGGGTCGAAGGGGACCGGGCCGACCCGAACGCGGCGGTCCTCGCGGCCGCCGACCGGGCGATCGAGATCGACCGCGACGTCGACGACGCCGACCTGCTCGACGCGGTTCGTGACCCGGGCGGCGACCTCGACTCGACATAACTCGACCGCGTCGGCGGCCCCTCGCGACCCGACTCTCGGCGGGCGGTGAGCCGTTCGGCTATCGAGACGGCGTCGCCGCGGATCGGTTTATAAATGCGACCGTCCGATCGCCGCGCGTCGCGCTCTCGTCGCCGGGCCGTCGCGCGTCGGTCGGATACCACCTGACGGCAATCGACTCCGGTATCGGACACGGCGGGCGCTCGGCGGTTCAGCGGGGCCGAGCCGAGTGATCGGGACAGATCGACGCTACACGACCTGAACCGCCGGGTTCGTCCCTGTGTTCGTCTCTCACGGCGCACAATTGATTACTGTTAAACATCATAGCTGCAGATAAATATTCTTTATAAGCATATGCCCTTATGAATGGCACCGGTACGAGGTGGTACGATGGAACGAAGACAGTTCCTGCGCGGCACCGGCGCGACGATCGGCGGCTCGCTGCTCGCCGGCTGCGCCGGGAGCGACGGACGCACCGTGACGGTCGACTACGCCTACTACAACCCGGTCAGCCTCGTCCTGCGCGAGAAGGGGTGGCTGGCGGAGGCGTTCGCGGAGACGGACGTCGACGTGGAGTGGGTGCTGAGCCTCGGCAGCAACCAGGCCAACGAGTACTCGCAGGGCGGGGAGGCGGAGGTCGCCTCGACCGCCGGGATCGCGGCGCTGATGGCGCGGTCGAACGGCGTGCCAATCACGACGCCGTACGTCTACTCCGAGCCCGAGTGGACCGCGCTCGTCACGTTCGCGGAGACGGGGATCGAGTCGGTCGCCGACCTGGAGGGCAAGCGCGTCGCCGCCACCCGCGGCACCGACCCGTACTTCTTTTTGCTGCAGGCGCTCGACGACGCCGGCCTGAGCGAGGACGACGTCGAGGTCGTCCACCTCCAACACCCCGAGGGGCAGTCGGCGCTGGTGGGGGGCGACGTCGACGCGTGGGCCGGGCTCGACCCCCACATGGCCGAGCTGGAGCTGGAACACGACGGCGCGGAGCTGTTCTTCCGCGAGCCCGCGTACAACACCTACGGCTTCCTCAATTTCCTCGACGGCTTCCTCGCGGATCACCCGGAGGACGCCCGACGCGTCCTCGAGACCTACGAGCGCGGCCGCAGGTGGGCGATCGACAACCCCGAGGCGACCGCGGGGATCCTCGCGAGCGAGTCGGAGATGTCCGAGGCGGTGGCCGAGCGCGTGTTCACGAAGCGGACCGACCTCTCGGAGCCGATTCCGGGCGACCCGCACCGCGACCTGCTCGCCGACCTCGCGCCCATCCTAGAGCGCGAGGGACTCGTCACCGACGACGCCGACCCCGCGGGGAGTATCGACGACCTGCTCGACCCGGAGTTCGCGAGCGAGACCGTGAGCGACGCCGGTTCCGGAGGCGAGTGAGATGGCGACGACGCGAGAGACGGGACGGGCGAGCGCCGACGCCGCCGCCGAGACCCTCCCCGACGCCGACCGGTTCCGGTGGCTGATCGGGTTCGTCGTGCCCGCGGCGATCGTCGTCGCCTGGCACCTGCTGGTCGCGACCGGCGTCTTCGCCGCCCACCAGCTCCCGGCGCCGCTGCGGGTGGTCGAGACGCTCTACGGGCTCGGCGCCTCGGGCGAGCTGTGGGGCCACGTCGCGATCACGGTCCAGCGCGTGTTCCTCGGGGTGCTCCTCGGCGCGAGCGTCGGGATCGCTCTCGGAACGCTCACCGGACTCTCCGAGCTCGCCGCCGACTTGCTCGATCCGCTGCTCCAGAGTCTCAAGAACATCCCCTCGCTGGCGTGGGTGCCGCTGTTCCTGCTGTGGTTCGGGATCGGCGAGGGCGCGAAGGTGCTGCTGATCGCCGTCGGCGCCTTCTTCCCGGTGTACCTCAACCTCTCGGCGGGGATCGGCGAGGTGAGCGAGGACCTGCTGGAGGTGGCCGAGGTGTACGACCTCGGCCGGATCGAGTCGCTCCGACGGGTGGTGTTCCCGGCGGCGGTACCGAGTCTGCTCGTCGGGATCCGCGGCGGCGTCGGACTGGCGTGGATGTTCGTCGTGGCCGCGGAGCTGATCGCGGCCAGCGAGGGGATCGGGTTCCTGCTGAGCGACGGGCGCGTGCTCGCGCGGCCGGACATCATCGTCGGTTCGATCCTGCTTTTCGCCTTCCTCGGGAACCTCTCGGACCTGGCCGTCAAGGAGGTGGAGAACCGTGTCGTCGGTCGGTGAGGGAGCGATCCCGGACGGCGACGCGAGCGAGGAGAGGCCGGAGTCGACGACCGACCCGTCGCTCGCGGTGCGCGGGCTCACCAAGCGCTACGGCGAGACGGTCGCGCTCGACGGCGTCGACCTCGCGGTCGACGAGGGGGAGTTCGTGGCGGTCGTCGGCCCCTCCGGCTGCGGGAAGTCGACGCTGCTGCGCGTGCTCTCCGGGCTGGAGGAGCGCTTCGAGGGCGAGGCCGCGGTCGGCGGGACCGACGTGCGGAGGGCCGGCAGCGACCACGTCGGGATGGTGTTCCAGGAGCCGCGGCTCCTCGCGTGGGCCGACGTCCGGGAGAACGTCGCGATCGGGCTCCCGGCGGACGTCGACCGCGACGACCCCGCCGCCAGCGACCGCGTTGACGACCTGATCGAGACGGTGGGGCTCGACGGGTTCGCGGAGAGCCGCCCGGGCGAGCTCTCCGGGGGGATGGCCCAGCGGGTCTCGCTGGCGCGGGGGCTCGCCTACGATCCGGAGGTGTTGCTGCTCGACGAGCCGTTCTCGGCGCTCGACCGGCTGACGAAGTACGAGCAGCAGGACCACCTGCTCGACGTATGGGCGGAGCGGGGAACCACGGTCGCGCTGGTGACGCACGACGTCGAGGAGGCCGCCTACCTCGCCGACCGCGTGGTCGTCCTCGGCGGTCAGCCCGGGACGGTCGAGGCGGTGATCGACGTCGACGCCGACCGCCCCCGCGACCGGACCGACGGGGGACTGCTGGCGGCGCGCCGCGAGATCACCGACGCGCTCGGGCTCTGAGCCGGACGGACCTGACCGCATCGAGCCGACTCGGACCGGGCTCGCCTCCGCTCGCGCGCCCCGGCCGCGGCCGAAACGAAACGAACGTCGATACCCCTTATTAACCGGGTTCCGAAATCACAGTCCCAGATCGCGCCGAGACGAATATAAATAATATAAGGAGTGCCCACGACGTTGGTGTCGTGCGGTTTTCCGCCGACCGCGATCCCCGTAGCCCTGTCGCCGCGGAGTCGTTTTTGCGAACGGCACAAGCGTTAAGTTCTCCACCGTACTGTCGTGAACCGATGACAGACATCACGGAGGCTTCGTCGGACACCCCGGCGGATCGAGTTCTTCCAGGGCACGATAGCTTCTAACATCGAAATCGGTCCTGTACGGATCTTCGACACGACGTTACGAGACGGAGAACAGTCACCACGGACGTCGTTCAGCTATGACGAGAAACGCCGCATAGCGGCGACGCTGGACGACATGAACACCCACGTCATCGAGGCTGGGTTCCCGGTGAACTCGGACGCGGAGTTCGAGGCCGTGAGCGACATCGCCGCCGCGACGGACACCACCGTCTGCGGGCTGGCGCGGGTCGTCGAGGGCGACATCGACGCCGCGATCGACTCCGGCGTCGAGATGGTCCACGTGTTCGTCTCCACCAGCGACGTGCAGCTGGAGGACTCGATGCACGCGACCAGAGCCGAGGCGAAGGAACGCGCGGTCGACGCCGTCGAGCAGGTGAAAGACGCCGGCGTCGAGTGCATGTTCTCGCCGATGGACGCCACCCGGACGGACCCGGACTACCTGACGGAGATCGTCGAGGCGGTCTCGGACGCCGGCACGGACTGGATCAACATCCCGGACACGTGCGGCGTGGCGATGCCGACGAGCTTCGGGAAGACGGTGAAGGCCGTCGTCGAGGCGACCGACGCCCGCGTCGACGTGCACACGCACGACGACTTCGGGATGGCCGCGGCGAACGCCGTCACCGGCTTCGAGAACGGCGCCGAGCAGGCGCAGGTGTCGGTCAACGGGATCGGCGAGCGCGCCGGCAACGCCGCCTACGAGGAGGTCGTGATGGCCGTCGAGTCGGTGTACGGCGTCGACACCGGCATCGACACGACCCAGATCACCAAGCTGGCGCGGATCGTCGAGGAGGCGTCCGACATCCCCGTGCCCGCGAACAAGCCCGTCACCGGGCGCAACGCGTTCGCGCACGAGTCGGGCATCCACGCGGCCGGCGTCATCGAGAACGCCGACACGTTCGAGACCGGCGTGATGACCCCCGAGATGGTGGGGGCCGAACGGGAGTTCGTGCTCGGGAAACACACCGGCACCCACAGCGTGCGCAAGCACCTGGTGGAGGCCGGCTTCGACCCGAGCGACGGAGAGGTCCGGCGCATCACCAAACGCGTCAAGGAGTACGGCTCCGGCAAGCGGCAGGTGACCGCCGGCGACGTCGAGCGCTTCGCCGAGGAGGCGGGCATCGACCGCGAGGAGGAGGTCCGGGTCTGATGGCCGCCCCCCTGACCGGGGAGCCCGCCGAGCGACCGCCGTCAGCGTCGACGGCGGCGCTCGCGGTCCCGTTCGTCGCGGGCCGATCGACCGGATCGGCGTCCCGACAGGGATTTATATCGCGGCTCCGTTGGTCAGGGCGAGATGCGACGGCACACCGCGGTCCCGATGACAGCCGACGTCGCCGGAGCCGTCGCGCCGATTATTGTAGGGGTATAAGCCCCTACACTACCCCTTCCTCACCGACCCGACGTACCGACGAACGCCAGCGGACGGGCGGCCGTCCGCCCGCGGTTCCGGCGTTCGGACCGAACTTCGACGCGTACGAGATGCCACACCGAACACCACCACGACAATGAGCGACACAGCAGCACACCCACGAGAGGACGACCCCGAGGGCGCCGAAGAGCCGGCGGAGGGAGCCGACGACGCCCCCGCCGCCGACCCCGACGAGACGCCCGCCGCGGGGGCGGTCTCGACCGGCGCGGAGTCGGTCGTCGCCGCCCTCGAGGCGGCCGGCGCGGAGACCGCCTTCGGCGTCCAGGGCGGCGCGATCATGCCCGTCTACGACGCCTTGTACAGTTCGTCGATCGACCACGTCACCATGGCCCACGAGCAGGGCGCCGTCCACGCCGCCGACGCGTACGGCGTCGTGTCCGGCGAACCGGGGCTCTGCCTCGCGACGTCCGGCCCCGGGGCGACGAACCTCGTCACCGGGATCGCCGACGCCGACATGGACTCCGACGCGATGCTCGCGTTGACCGGGCAGGTGCCGACCGAGTTCGTCGGCAACGACGCGTTCCAGGAGACCGACACCATCGGCGTCACGCGACCGATCACGAAACACAACTACTTCGCGGGCGGCGCCGACACCGTCGGCGACACCGTCGGCGAGGCGTTCGAGCTGTCGCGGGCCGGTCGCCCGGGACCGACGCTCGTCGACCTCCCGAAGGACGTCACGCAGGACGAGACCGACGAGACGCCGGGGCCGGCCGCACCGCCGGCCGGCACCGACCCCGACCCGAACGCCGACGCCGACGCGGTCGAGGCGGCCGCGCGGGCCATCGAGGAGGCCGAGCGCCCCCTCTGTCTGTTCGGCGGCGGCGTCATCAAGGCCGAGGCGAGCGACGCCGCGCGGACGTTCGCGCGGACGTACGGGATCCCGGTGACGACGACGATGCCGGGGATCGGCTCGTTCCCCGAGGACGACGAGCTCAGCCTCTCGTGGGCCGGGATGCACGGCACGGGCTACGCGAACATGGCGATCACCCACACCGACTGCCTGATCGCGGTCGGCACCCGATTCGACGACCGGCTCACCGGCGGCATCGACACGTTCGCCCCGGAGGCGGAGGTCGTTCACGTCGACATCGACCCGGCCGAGATCTCGAAGAACGTCTACGCGGACCACCCGCTGATCGGCGACGCGGAGCGCGTCCTCGACCAGCTGACCGCGGCGGTCCGCGAGGCGCCCGACGCCGAGGCGTGGCGCGAGCGGTGCGCAGAGTGGAAGGAGACGTACCCGCTCACCTACGCGACGCCCGAGGACGAGCCGCTGAAGCCGCAGTTCGTCGTCGAGGCGTTCGACGAGGCGACTGACGACGACACCATCGTGACGACCGGCGTGGGCCAACACCAGATGTGGGCCTCCCAGTTCTGGACGTACACGGAGCCCCGGACGTGGGTCTCCTCGCACGGCCTGGGCACGATGGGGTACGGCGTGCCCGCCGCGGTCGGCGCGCGCGTCGCCGCCGACAACATGGGCGAGCCCGACCGCGACGTGATCTGTTTCGACGGTGACGGCTCCTTCCTGATGACGATGCAGGAGCTCTCGGTGGCCGTCCGCGAGGACCTCGATATCACCTTCGCCGTGCTCAACAACGAGTACATCGGCATGGTGCGCCAGTGGCAGGACGCCTTCTACGAGGGGCGCCACATGGCCTCCGACTACACGTGGATGCCCGAGTTCGACAAGCTCGCCGAGGCGTTCGGCGCCCTCGGGCTCCGCGTCGACGACTACGACGAGGTCGCGCCGGCGGTCGAGGAGGCCCTCGACTACGACGGGCCCGCCGTGATCGACTTCCACGTCGACCCCGAGGAGAACGTCCTGCCGATGGTGCCGAGCGGGGGCGCGAACGGCAAGTTCGCCACCGCGGAGGACCAGCTATGAGCGGCGATTCGTCCGACTCCCGACCCGCGACCGACGGCGGCTCCGCCGCCGATGCCCCCGACGACGACTCCCGGCCCGCGCCGAGCGAGCAGCCCGGCCCCGAGGAGCGACCCCACCCGGAGGGGCGTCGGAACCTCGAGGGGATCCGGATCGACCCCGTCGTCGAGGCGGAACACGAGTCGCGGCGCGCCGTCATCTCGGCGCTCGTGGAGGACGAGCCGGGCGTGCTCGCGCGCGTCTCCGGGCTCGTCTCCCGCCGCCAGTTCAACATCGAGAGCCTCACCGTCGGCCCGACGACCGTCGAGGGCCACTCGCGGATCACGATGGTCGTCGAGGAGACGGACCCCGGCATCGACCAGATCGAAAAGCAGATGGCGAAGCTGAAACCGGTTATCTCCGTCGGCGAGGTGTCCGGCGACGCCGTCACGGCCGAGCTGGTCCTGCTGAAGGTCGAGGCCGACGACCCCGCCGCGGTCCACGCGGTCTGCGACATGTACGACGGCCGGACGCTCGACGCCGGGCCGCGGACGATCACCGTCCAGCTCACCGGCGACGAGGCGCGGATCGACGACGCGCTGGACGCGTTCCGCCAGTTCGGCATCATCGAGATCGCCCGGACGGGCCAGACCGCGCTCGCGCGCGGCGATACCCCGACGGCGCCCGGAGAGAAACCCGGAACGGCCGGTGAACCGACGACGCACGACAGCTGACGCAGTTCCAACACACGATACACAATGAGCGACAACGACATGCAGACGGTCGAATCCAACGTATATTACGACGAAGACGCGGACGGCGAAGCGATCGCCCAGAAGGTCGTGGCCGTCCTCGGCTACGGCTCGCAGGGGCACGCGCACGCCCAGAACCTGAACGAGAGCGGCGTCGACGTAATCGTCGGCCTGCGCGAGGACAGCTCCTCGCGGGAGGCCGCCGAGAGCGACGGGCTCGAGGTTGCGACGCCCGCCGAGGCCGCCGAAGCGGCCGACATCGTGAGCGTCCTCCTCCCCGACACGGTCCAGGCGGACGTCTACGAGGAGTCGATCGAACCGAACCTCGAGCCCGGCGACACGCTCCAGTTCGCGCACGGGTTCAACATCCACTACAACCAGATCCAGCCGCCCGAGGACGTCGACGTGACGATGATCGCGCCGAAGTCGCCGGGCCACATCGTCCGCCGGAACTACGAGAACGACCAGGGGACGCCGGGACTGCTGGCGGTGTACCAGGACGCCACGGGCGAGGCCCACGACGAGGCGCTCGCGTACGCGGCCGCCATCGGCTGTACCCGCGCCGGCGTCGTCGAGACGAGCTTCCGGGAGGAGACCGAGACCGACCTGTTCGGCGAGCAGGCCGTCCTCTGCGGCGGCATCGCCTCGCTGATCAAGCAGGGGTACGAGACGCTCGTCGAGGCGGGGTACTCCCCCGAGATGGCGTACTTCGAGTGCATGAACGAGATGAAGCTCATCGTCGACCTGATGTACGAGGGCGGGCTCGGCGCCATGTGGGACTCCGTCTCGCACACGGCGGAGTACGGCGGGCTCACCCGCGGCGACGAGATCATCGACGACCAGGTCCGCGCGAACATGGAGGAGGTGCTCGAGGGCGTTCAGAACGGCACCTTCGCCCGCGAGTGGATCTCCGAGAACCAGGCCGGGCGGCCGGCGTACACCCAGCTGCGTAACGCCGAGAAGAACCACGAGATCGAGGCCGTCGGCGAGGAGCTGCGCGGCCTGTTCGCGTGGCAGGAAGAGGGCGAGGAAGAGGAAGAAGAGTCGGCGGAGGTGACCGCGTGATGGGCGTACGCGGCGACGCGAACCGAGCCACTGTGACCGCGTCCCGCGCGGGTGATCCCCGATGAGCGAGGGGACTCTGTACGACAAGGTGTGGGACCGACACAAGGTGACGGAGCTGCCGACCGGACAGGACCAGCTGTTCGTCGGGCTCCACCTCGTCCACGAGGTCACCAGTCCGCAGGCGTTCGGGATGCTGCGGGAGCGCGGCCAGGAGGTCGCCTTCCCGGAGCGCACGCACGCGACGGTCGACCACATCGTACCGACCGGGAACCGCGACCGACCGTTCGAGGACGAGGCGGCCGAGACCATGATGTCGGAGCTCGAGGAGAACCTCCGGGGGTCCGGCATCAACTTCTCCGACCCCGACTCCGGCGACCAAGGCATCGTCCACGTCATCGGGCCGGAGCAGGGGCTCACGCAGCCCGGTATGACGATCGTCTGCGGCGACTCCCACACGTCGACGCACGGCGCGTTCGGCGCGCTGGCGTTCGGCATCGGCACCTCGCAGATCCGCGACGTGCTGGCGACGGGCTGCGTCGCCATGGAGAAACAGAAGGTCCGCCGGATCGAGGTCACGGGCGAGCTCGGCGAGGGCGTCACCGCGAAGGACATCATCCTGACGATCATCGGGAAGCTCGGGACCGACGGCGGCGTCGGACACGTCTACGAGTACGGCGGCGAGGCCATCGAGAACCTCGGCATGGAGGGACGGATGTCCATCTGTAACATGTCCATCGAGGGCGGCGCCCGCGCGGGGTACGTCAACCCCGACGAGACCACCTACGAGTGGCTCCGGGAGACGGACGCGTTCGAAGACGATCCCGAGGAGTTCGAGCGGCTGAAGCCCTACTGGGAGTCGATCCGGACCGACGACGACGCGGAGTACGACGACGTCGTCACCATCGACGGCTCGGCGATCGAGCCGACCGTGACGTGGGGGACCACGCCCGGACAGACCGCGGGCATCACGGAGCCGATCCCGGACCCGGACGATCTCCCCGAGGAGGACCGCGACACCGCGCGTCGCGCACAGAAGCACATGCGCGTCGAACCGGGCGACACGATGGAGGGCTACGACATCGACGTGGCGTTCCTGGGCTCGTGTACGAACGCGCGCCTGAAGGACCTCCGCGAGGCCGCGGCGTTCGTCGAGGGCCGCGAGGTCGACGACGACGTGCGCGCGATGGTCGTGCCCGGCAGTCAGCGCGTCCGCGACGCCGCAGAGGCGGAGGGGCTTGACGAGATATTCACCGAGGCGGGCTTCGACTGGCGCGAGCCCGGCTGCTCGATGTGTCTCGGGATGAACGACGACCAGCTCGAGGGCGACGAGGCGAGCGCGTCCTCCTCGAACCGGAACTTCGTCGGCCGGCAGGGGTCGAAGGAGGGCCGGACCGTGCTGATGAGTCCGATCATGGTCGCGGCCGCGGCGGTGACCGGCGAGGTCACCGACGTCCGCGAGATGGAGGAGGTGGCGACCGTATGAGCTCTCCCGAGTTCAGCGACGGCGAGGCGCCGGCCGAGAAGGTCACCGAGGTCTCAGGGACGGGAATCCCCGTCCGCGGGAACGACATCGACACCGACCAGATCATCCCGGCGCGGTTCCTGAAGGTCGTCACCTTCGACGGGCTGGGGCAGTTCGCCTTCTTCGACCAGCGGTTCGACGACGACGACAACGAGAAGGACCACCCGTTCAACGAGGAGCAGTACCAGGGCGCGAACGTCTTGGTAGTCAACGCCAACTTCGGCTGCGGCTCCTCGCGCGAGCACGCGCCGCAGGCGCTGATGCGCTGGGGGATCGACGCCGTCGTCGGCGAGTCGTTCGCGGAGATCTTCGCGGGCAACTGCCTCGCGCTCGGGATCCCCACGGTCACCGCCGACCAGGAGGATATCGAGGCGCTCCAGGACTACGTCGAGGCGAACCCGGACGCCGACGTCGACATCGACGTGGCCGCCGAGACGATCACGTACGGCGACACCGTGATCGACGCGACGGTCCACGACGCGCAGCGGAAGGCCCTCGTCGAGGGCGTCTGGGACACCACGGCGCTGATGGGCGCGAACGCGGGCGCCGTCCGCGAGACCGCCCGGTCGCTCCCCTACGTTCCGGAGGCGGACATCCCGGGGGACGGGGCGTGAGCCACGAGATCGCCGTCATCGAGGGCGACGGGATCGGCCGGGAGGTCGTCCCCGCGGCCCTCGAGGTGTTGGAGGCGTTCGACCTCGCCTTCGAGTTCGTCGCGGGCGAGGCCGGCGACGCGACGAAGGAGGCGACCGGCGAGGCGCTCCCGGCGGAGACGTACGAGCTCGCCGCGGGCGCGGACGCCACGCTGTTCGGCGCCGCGGGCGAGACCGCCGCCGACGTCATCCTCCCGCTGCGCGACGCCGTCGACTCGTTCGTCAACGTCCGGCCGGCGAAGGCGTACCCCGGCGTCGACGCGCTCCGCCCGGAGACGGACGTCGTCTTCCTCCGCGAGAACACCGAGGGCGTCTACTCGGGCCACGAGGACCGGCTCTCCGAGGACCTCTCGACGCTGACGCGAGTGGTCACCTCCTCCGCCTCCCGCGAGCTGGCGGAGTACGCCTGCGAGTTCGTCGAGGACGGTCGAGGGCCCGCCGGCGGCCCCGAGGACGGGTTCACCGTCGCGCACAAGGCGAACGTGATGCGCGAGACGGACGGGCGGTTCCGCGAGGAGATGCTCGCGGTCGCCGAGGAGCGCGGCGTCGACGCCGACGAGGAGCTGATGGACGCGTTCGCGACGAAGCTCCCGATGGACCCGACGCAGTACGGCGTGATCGTCTGCCCGAACCTCGCCGGCGACGTGCTCTCGGACCTGGCGGCCGGGCTCGTGGGCGGGCTCGGCCTGCTCCCGTCGGCGAACGTCGGCCACGACAACGCCCTGTTCGAGCCGGTCCACGGGACCGCGCCCGACATCGCCGGCCAAGGGGTCGCGAACCCGACGGCGGCGATACTGTCGGCCGCGATGCTGTTGGAGTACCTCGGGTACGTCGAGGAGGGGCAGCGGGTGCGCGACGCCGTGGAGGGCGTGCTCTCCGACGGGCCCCGCACCGGCGACCTCGGCGGCGACGCGACGACCGACGAGGTCACCGCGGCGATCGTCGACCGGCTCTAGGCGCCGGACCGTTCCGCGAGAGAGGGCCTCGCACGGTGGCCGCGGTCGAACCACAAGAAAGGAAACCCTGCGGCCCGTCCGTCCGGGTATGAGCAACTACGAAGTCGCGATGGAAGCCGCCTGGTTGGTCCGTGACGTCGAGGAGACCGACGACGCCATCGGCGTCGCGGTCAGCGAAGCCGGCAAGCGACTCAACGAGACGGACAAGCAGTACGTCGAGGTCGAGCCCGGCGTCACCGGCTGTCCGGCCTGCGGCGAGCCGTTCGACGCCGCGTTTCTCGCCGCGAACACGGCCTTGGTCGGGCTCCTCTTGGAGATCGACATCTTCAACGCCGACAGCGAGGAGCACGCGGAGCGGATCGCGAAGAGCGAGGTCGGCGGCGCGCTGCGAGACGTCCCCCTCGAGGTCATCGAGATCATCGAGACGGAGGGCGACGAGGACGACGACCGCGACGACGAGTGAGACGCGACGAGTGAGCGTGTCGCGGTCGAACGGGGCTCGCGACCGCCGCCGCGATATCGGTCGTCGCCGAAACCTTTTCTAATAACCCGGAGTTATTTGGGGTATGGAACTTCCGACGCCACAGGACCTCCGCGAGCGACGGACGACGCTGGAGCTGACGCAGAGCGAGCTGGCCGACGCGGCGGACGTCTCCCAGCCCCTGATCGCCCGGATCGAGGGCGGCGACGTCGACCCGCGGCTCTCGACGCTCCGGCGGATCGTCAACGCGCTCCACGAGGCGGAGGGCGAGGTCGTGCGCGCGAGCGACCTGATGAACGAGACGGTGATCAGCGTCGCGCCCGACGACGCGGTGCGCGAGGCGGTCGACCTGATGGAGGAGGAGGCGTACTCGCAGCTCCCGGTCCTCCAGAACGGGGTGCCCGTCGGCTCGATCAGTCAGGGCGACGTGGTCCACGCGGGCGAGAACGTCGGGGACCACCCCGTCAGCGAGGTGATGAGCGAGTCGTTCCCCACGGTCGCGCCGAGCGCGACCGTCGACGAGGTCCGGAACCTGCTGGACCACTACAAGGCCGTGATGGTCACCGACGGCGGCGAGACGGTCGGGATCATCACCGAGGCGGACATCGCCGCGCACCTCTCGTAGCTAGCTACTCGCTGCGCGTCGTCTCGTTCGCCTCCGTCTCCTCCCGGTTCGTCTCGTTCCGCTTCGGTTTCTCCCGCTCCGCCTCCCGCCGTTCCGAGAGATGCTCCCAGATCTCCGTACAGCCCGCCCCGTCCTCCACGTCAGCGAGGTGATCCGAGTCGTCGGCGTCTCCCTCGGGACCGGCGCTCGCGTCGCCGTCGGCGGCGACGTCCGACTCCGTGGGCTCGGATCGGTCTGCCATCGGCAGAATCTACGCCCCTCGCGGGTATAAGACGGCGTTCGCGAGTAAATCGGGCCGCTGCTCCGGACTACCGGCAAAAATATCTCGTTCTCAGCGGCCGCGCGCCTACAGCTCCAGCCCGCGGATCGAGACGGTCCCGGCCGCCCCGTCGTCGCCGTCGCCCGTCGCGTCGGTCGCGTCGCTCTCCTCGACGCGCCCGATCACACGGCCGTCAGTGGCGGCCGCCAGCGACTCGGCGGCGTCGGGGTCGAGGGCCGCGACGAAGCCGGTGCCCATGTTGAACGTCCGGTGCATCTCCTCGTCCGGGACGTTCCCCTCGGTCTGCACGAACTCGAAGACGGGCTGGGGGTCGAAGGCGTCCTCGACGACGTACCGGTGGTCGCCGAGCCGCGTCAGGTTCGTCCACCCGCCGCCGGTGACGTGGGCCGCGCCGTGCACGCCGTGATCGCGCATGGGGTCGAGCAGGTCCGTGTAGATCCGGGTCGGCTCCAGCAGCGCCTCGCCGACCGTCTCGTACCCCTCGAACGGGCACAGGTCGGTGTACGCGTGCTCGCGGGTCGCGGCCTCGCGGGCGAGCGTGAGCCCGTTGGAGTGGATCCCTGAGGAGCGCCAGCCGACGAGGGCGTCGCCCGGCTCCGCCGCGCCGTCGAAGACGGCGTCCTTCGCGGCGAGCCCGGCGCAGGTGCCCGCCAGATCGAGCCCGTTGATCACGTCGGGCATCACCGCCGTCTCGCCGCCGACGAGCTCCATGTCGGCGAGCTCGGCGCCGCGGGCGAGGCCGTCGCCGACCTGCTCGGCGAACCGCTCGTCCGGCTCGTCGACCGCGAGGTAGTCGACGAAGGCGACGGGACGGACGCCGGCGGCGACGAGGTCGTTGACGTTCATCGCGATGCAGTCGATGCCGACCGTCGAGTAGTCGCCGAGCGCCTCGGCGACGAGCAGCTTCGTCCCGACGCCGTCGGTCGCGAGCGCGAGGTACCGGTCGCCGATGTCGAGGAGACCGGCGTAGTCGCCCTCGGCCTCGCCGACGGCGCCGATCAGCGCCGCGGTCGCCGCCTCGCTCGCGTCGATGTCGACGCCCGCGTCGGCGTAGGTGAGCTCGTCGTCGCCCGTCGCTTCCCCGTCGCTTCCGCCCGCCGCGCCGCCGTCCTCGGTCATGTGTGTCGAGGGACGCCGGCGGAGCAAAAGCGCACCGTTCCCGCCGGGAGGGCGGCGGCGGCGACGGGGGACGAGTCCAGCGGCGACAGAGGCGGCAGGCCGCCGTCGACGGAGGGCGGCGGGGGCCGTTCAGAACGGCCCGCCGAAGCCGAGCCCGCCCACGAAGACGAGCCCGACCGTGAGCAGGACGGAGACGGCGAAGAAGCCGGCCCACGCCGCCTTGCTCCAGTCGAGCACGGTCTTCCCGTCGAGCGGGCCGTACGGGATCAGGTTGAACGCCGCGAGGAAGACGTTGATCGCGATCCCGCGGGAGCCGATCAGGGTGATCACGGGACTCCCGACGGCGGGGCCGATGAGGAGCGCCGGCAGGAAGACGAGCGTGAGGAGCAGGTTGACGACCGGGCCGGCGAGCGCGATGTGGCCGTGCTCCTTCGGGGTCAGCCGGCCGCGGTGGTGGACCGCCCCGGGCGCGGCGAAGATGAAGCCGAGGAGCGAGCTCATCACGGCGAGGAACAGCATGCTGTTGTCGGCCCGGAACTCCGCCACCTGGTCGTAGTGGACCGCGACGACCTTGTGGGCGATCTCGTGGAGGAGGAACGCGACGCCCGCGGTGAGCAGGCCGACGAGCAGCGGCGGGACCACCCCCGCCGCGAGCAGCCGGTCGAAGCCGGCGGTGCCGTTGACGAAGAAGAACGTGAACGCGACGCCGAGCGCGAGCCACGCGACGAGCAGGTCCCGCAGCTCCGTGCCGCTGAAGTAGAGCCCGGCGATCCGGCGCCCTTGGAAGGTCGAGCTCACGCTCGCCCCCCGGTCGCGGCTCGGTTCACGCGCCACCCCCGCCCAGGAGGGTATTCCGAACGAGCTCCGCGCCGGCGTACGCGCCGTCGACCAGCAGGCGGCCCACCTCGTCGACGCCGCCGACCTCGGCGCCGAACATCGCGGGGATCACGTAGACGGCGAACAGGAAGCTCGCGACGATGCTGCCGACGTTCGTCATCGCGACGACGACGATGAGCTTGAACAGCGGCACGTCGAGCATCGACGAGACCAGATCCGAGGGCGACAGCGTCTCGTCCGAGAGGAGGTCGTTGAGCGTCCCGATGTCGCCGACGTTCACGGTGAGGTGCCGGAGCTCGACGTACCCGGTGAACCAGCCGGGCGCGAGCATCGGGTTGATCGAGGTCATCCACGCGACCGCGCCGCCGACGCCGGCCGAGATCCACCGCGCGCCGGCCACCTTCGCGAAGCCGAAGGCGAATATCCCGTTGATGAGGAACCACGCGCCGAACAGCCGGAAGAGGAAGGCGTTCTCGACGCCCGCCAGCGCCAAGAGGACGAAGAAGCCGACGAAGCCGACGGTGATCGCGTACCCGATCGCCTTCTTCCACGGCAGCCTGCTCCCGCCGCGCTCGCGGCCGACGAGCCCCTCCATCGGCGGGAGCGTCTCGGGGTTCGCGAGGTACCCCTCGATCCCCGCCTGGTGGCCCGCGCCGACGACGGCGACGACGTCCTTACCCGCGTCGCGGAGCGCGACGAGGCGGTGGGCGATGAACGCGTCGCGCTCGTCGATGAGCGCCTCGGCGCCGCCCGGCGAGAACTGGCGGAACTCCTCCATCATCATCGTCACCACGTCGGTGTCGGTGAGCTCCTCGACGTCGAGCTCCTCGAGACCGCCGTGGTCCGGCTCATCGTCGCGGCCGGTCAGTCCGAGCAGCGTCGCCACGACCACGCCGAGCGTCAGCCCGAGTGCGATCCCGAGGCCGAGGCTGCCGATCGCCGTCACGGCGAGGCCGCCGAGGTACGTCGAGACGAGCCCGTTCGCGACGCCGGAGGCCGCCGCGGCGATCCCGGCGCCCGCGCCGAGCCCGGCCGCCGCGTAGAGCCGGCCGTCCGGCGAGAGCGCCGCCTTCCCGACCTGATCGACGGCGATCCCGACGGCGACGGCGGCGAGTACACCGCCCGTCACGCTCGTCAGCAGCGCGTCGGTTATCCCGAGCGCGCCGCCGAACAGGCCGATCGCCGGCCCCGCGAGGATCCCGGCGAACAGCCCCGCG
This sequence comes from Halorubrum sp. CBA1229, assembly GCF_003721435.2. Taxonomy (NCBI): domain Archaea; kingdom Methanobacteriati; phylum Methanobacteriota; class Halobacteria; order Halobacteriales; family Haloferacaceae; genus Halorubrum; species Halorubrum sp. CBA1229. Next base: position 401,589 of record NZ_CP054585.1, read on the forward strand.
AGGACCCCGACGATCCGCGAGTCGGTGACGCCGAACGCGAGCCCGCCGACCATCCGGAGCTTCTCCGTAATCGTCATCCGGGCCCAGAAGCGCTGGATCGTCGTCTGGATGTCTCGGTCGACGAGGGCGACGTCGATGCCGAGCCCCTCGGCGACGTCGATGGCCGCGCGCATGTCCGCGCCCGGCTCGATGTCGAAGCGGTCGCCGAGCTGCGTCTGGACGTACGAGAGCATCCAGTACGCGAGGAACTGGAACACCGTGTTCCCGCGCAGGAGGTCGCCCGCGTCGAGGTCGTCCGGGGTCTCGCCCTGCAGCTGGCGGTACCGGCCCTCGTCGAGCTCGACCGCGACGACGTCGGGGCGCTCGCGCTCGATCGCCTCCTCGACCCGGTCGACCGAGTGTTCGGAGACGTGGGCGGTACCGACGACCGTCACGGAGCCGTCCTCGACCCCGTCGGCCGTCACGGGGTCACCCTCGGCCTCGTCGCCTGTCTCGGAGGGCGGCACGGGGCCGGACGCCCCGGAGTCGCTCGCCGTCGGGGGCGCGGACGCACCGTCGGAGCCCCCTGGCGTCTCTGTCATTACCGGGACGTACCTCCTCGCCGCGTTTAGGGTTTGTGAGTCGATACCGGGCCGGCGGGGTCGTTATCGATCCAACAAATTTGTATCCTCACAGCGCGGAGGGCCGATCATGTCGCGGCTGTTGCCCTCCCTGCCCGACGCGACTCCCGAGGACCGGGAGCCGCGGGTCGTGGGCGTCGACGACGAGGACGCGGACGACCTCATCGCCGCCCTCGGCTCCGAGACCGCCCGCGAGATCCTCACGTGTCTCCACGACGAGCCGGCGACCAAGTCGGAGCTCGCCGCCGAGGTCGACACCTCTCTCCAGAACGTGCAGTACCACCTCTCGAAGCTCGACGGCGCCGACCTCGTCGACGTCGTCGACACGACCTACTCCGAGAAGGGCCGCGAGATGGACGTGTACGCGGCCGCCGACGAGCCGCTCGTGCTGTTCGCCGGCGGCGCCGAGGAGTCGGCCGGGATCAAAAGCGCGCTGATGCGGCTGCTCGGCGGGTACGCGCTCATCGGGCTCGCGGCCGCCGCCGCCCAGCGCGTCCTCTCGGTGGCGGACCCGACGGCGCGCGTGACGACCACGACCGGGGGCGGGGACGCGGGCGTCGCCACCGAGGACGCCGCGGCCGACGGCGGATCGACCGGGGCCGCCGCCGACGGGGGCGACGCGGCGATCGACGGGACGGTCGAGTACGTCGTCGACCCCATCGCCGAGTACGCCGTCTCGGCGCTCGAGCCCGGCGTCGTCTTCTTCCTCGGCGCGGCGCTCGTGTTCACCCTCGCGTGGGCGTACTGGTACCGGACGAGCGGGGCGTGACCGGACCGGCACGGCGCGCCCGGACCGGGGCTCGCCGTCGCCCGTGGGACAGCTATTCATGCCGCCGCCGCCACGATCCGGTATGGAACACGAAGCCGAGGTCGTCGGGGTCGGAGCGGGCTCCGCGCCGGGCGGCGACGTCCCGGCCGTCATCCTCTCCGCGCGGGGCGAGTACGTCCCGATCTTCGTCAGCGCCGACCAGGCGCAGTCGATCGGATTGGCGTTGGAGGGCGAGCCGTTCGACCGGCCGCTGACACACGACCTGCTGGTCGACATCCTCACCGAGTTCGGGGGCGCGATCGACCGGGTCCGGGTCGACGACCTCCGCGACGGCACCTTCTACGCGAAGGTCGACGCGGAGCGGTACGAGGACGGCGAGCCCGAGCGGTTCGTCTTCGACGCGCGCCCCTCCGACGCGCTCGCGCTGGCCGTCCGGGTCGACTGCCCCGTCGTCGTCTCCGACGAGGTGGTCGACGAGGCGGGGCGATCCCCGGACTCCGTCCGCTTCGACGACGGGCCTCCGGACGAGTCCTGACGGCGAGGCGACTCGGACGGCGCGGGACCCGCGTACCGCCGGGCGGAGAGCCGGAGATTCAAGTCGCGCGCCCGCGCACCGCCGGTATGGACGAGACGGCGACCGTCGCGGAGTCGTACACGGAGATGACAGAGATGCTGTTGCCGAACGACACGAACAACCTCGGGCGAGCGCTCGGGGGCGCCGTCCTCCACTGGATGGACATCTGCGGCGCGATCGCCGGGATGCGCTTCTCGAACCGACAGGTGGTCACCGCCTCGATGGACCACGTCGACTTCATCGCGCCCATCGAGATGGGCGAGGTCGCCGTGATCGAGGGATACGTGTTCAACGTCGGCCGGACGAGCCTCGACGTGAAGGTCGACGTGCGCGCGGAGAACCCGCGGACCGACGAGCAGCGCCGCACGACCACCTCCTACTTCACGTTCGTCGCGCTCGACGACGAGGGGTCCCCCGCGAGCGTGCCGGAGCTGATCTGTCCGACGCCGGAGGAGGAGGCCCTGCGCGACGAGGCGATCGAGGGGCGGCGCGAGCAGCTCACGGACATCGTCGAGCGCTACGATATATAAATAGACGGCCGGCAGTGTATAAACGAACGATCGCTGCGACGGCCGTTACTCCCCGGCGACGACGTCGACGCGCGCGCCGCTCTCCGCGGCGTCGCCCTCGCCGGTAACGTCCCCGTCGGGCGCGTCGCTCCCGCCGAGCACCCCGACCGCCGCCACGTGCGCCTCTCTGATTCGCGCGGCGAACGCGTCGAGGGAGTCTCCTTCGGCGCCGGCCAGGTGGCTCGGGCAGTCGCAGTCGGACGCGCCGAACCCGTCGACCGGGCCCGCGGGGAGGCGGTCGGCGACGGCGCACTCGACGTCGGCGCCGACGCTCCGGACGACGCGGTCGATCCGGGCCGCCGGGTGGCCGAGCAGGTGGTCGACGTGCCAGTGGCGGACGTCGTGGTCGCCGCGGGCGATCCGGCGGTGACGGTCGACGCGCGAGAACCCGCCGGCGCCGAGCGCGCTCCCGGTGTACGCGTAGGCGCCGGCGTCGAAGCGGCGCTCGCCGAGCGCGCCGACCTCGATCCCGGCTGGGGCCGCGACCTCGACGAGGAGAGTGTAGGTACCGCCCTCGTCGGGATCGGGCGACCCGGCCCCGCTCACGGCAGCGCCTCCGGCGGGTCGCTCGCGGCCGGGCGGAGGTCGTCGACGAGGTCGCGCGCGGCGTCGGTCAGCCGGTACTCCTCGTGGACGTCGGCCGGGTCGCGGCCGCGGCCGGACAGCGTCCCGACAACGTCGGCGATCCGGTCGTAGTTGTCGCGGACGAGCCCGCCGACGATCCCCGGGGTGCCCGCGCGGTCGGCCAGCTCCTGGGCCGCCGACCGGCCGGCGTACACCCGGCGCTCGCGCGGGTCGACGAGCACCATCGCGAACGGGCGCGAGCCGAACTGCGCGTCGAGGAAGGGGCCGACGGGGTCGGCCTCCCACGGCACCGCGACGACGCCCTCCAGCCGGCGGAGCGCGAGCGCGGCGACCGAGCAGTAGGGGCAGTCGCCGTCGAAGATCAGCACCGGCGCGTCCGAGTCGGAACTCATAGACGGAGGTACGTCCCGCGGCGGCTTAAGCGGCCGGCCGGCGGCGGGAAACTGGTGCGAAAAGCGGTGACAACGCGAGCGCGTCTCAGTGCGAGTGGCCGAGCGCGTCCTCCAGCGACTGCCCGAACCGCTCCTCGAACAGCTCCGCGGCCGTCTCGTTCATTTCCGCGATGTCCTCGGGCACGTCGCCCTCGCTGTGGTGGACGATGACGTGCGCCTGCTGGGCCATCGCCTGCACCACGACGTCGCTGACGACGCGGGTGCCCTGCTCGCCCTGGTCGCTGAGCACGTCGACGAGACCGGCGGGCAGTTCGAACGACTCCTCGTCACCGTCGGGACCGGTGATCGTGTAGGTTTCCGTCTCTCCCATACGCGCAACTGGCGGTCTGGATATAAGGGTCTGTGGAAAGCGCGCGCGGCGAGCGCACGCGCGCCGCGACGCAGGATCTGGCCCCTCGCCCGGCGGCTACCCGTGCGCCGAGATGGCCTTCACCGAGAAGCCCGAGACCGCGATGCTCGCGAGGTAGATGGCGATCGCCGTGACGACGATCGAGCCGCCGGAGGGGAGGCCGAGGCCGATCGAGACGGCGAAGCCGCCGAGCACCGACAGCTGGCCGAAGATCACGCCGAGGTACGTCGCCTCGCGGAAGCTCCGGGCCACCTGCGAGGCGGCCGCGACGGGGACGACGAGCATGGCGGCGACGAGGATGACGCCGAGCACCTGCATCGCGCCGACGACGACGACGGCGGTCATCACCACGAGCAGCGTGTTGTAGCCGGTGACGTTCAGCTGGGCGACCCGCGCCGCCTGCTCGTCGAAGGTGATGAAGAGGAGCTGCTTGTACGTCAGCGCCACGCCGCCGACGACGAGCAGGGAGAGCGCGCCCATCAGCCGCGCGCCCTCGGCCGTGACGACCGCGAGGTTGCCGAACAGGTACCCCTCGATGTTGATCGCGGTCAGCCCGCGGCCGTAGCTGACGATCAGGGTGCCGACCGCGAAGCTCCCGCTGAGCATGATCGCGATGGGCACGTCGCCGTAGGCGTCGGTGCGCTCGGTGAGCCACTGGACGACCAGCGCCCCCGCGATCGCGACGACGAGCGCGACGAGCAGGAGCGAGCTGCCCCACCCCGTCGAGGCGTTGACGAGGATGCCGATCGCGACCCCCGCGAACGCCGTGTGCGCGAGCGTCTCGCCGATCAGCGCCATCTCCCGGTGGACGAGGAACGAGCCGACGAGCGGAGCGACGACGCCGACGAGCACGCCCACCGCCATCGACTGCCACATGATCGGGTGCCGGAACACGTTCGTGCCGAACGCGGCGTCCATCCCCCGCCCGAGCGAGCGGAACGCGGCGTACAGGTCGCTCGCGACCGGAAGGTCCTGCGCCCAGTAGAGGAGGAGGAATCCGAGCATCCCGGCCGCGACGACGGCCGTGAGCCCGATCCCCGCGAGCTCGGCTCGCCGGCGGAGTCCACGGTCGGGCCGGCCGGGCGCCGGCTCCTCGGCGGGGTCCTCCCTCTCGCCGTCCGGCGTCGCGGTCCCGCTCATCAGTGGTGGTGGTGGACGACCTGTCCGGTCGCGCCGTACGCCTCCGAGAGCGCGTCGCTCTCGACGAACGACTCGGTGTCGCCGTGGTGGTACAGCTCGGTGTTGATACAGGCGATGCGGTTCGCGCGGTCGGTGACGACGCCGATGTCGTGCTCGATGAGGATGATGGTGATCCCGTCGTCGTTCAGCTCGTCGAGCAGCGCGTAGAACGCGTCGCGCGACTCGGCGTCGACGCCCACGGTCGGCTCGTCGAGCGCGAGGAGGTCCGCGTCGCTCGCGAGGGCGCGCGCGATGTACGCCCGCTGCTTCTGTCCCCCCGACAGCTCCGTGACGAGCCGGTCGGCGAGGTTGCCGATCCCGACCGTCTCGATGGCGTCGGCGACGGCGGCGCGGTCGGCCTCGGAGAGCCGCCCCCGGCCGGCGTGTGCGAACCGGCCCATGGTGACGCACTCGCGGACCGTGACGGGCATCGCCCCGCCGCGGCTCGTCGCCTGCTGGGAGACGTAGCCGATCCGGCCGCCGTCGTCGAACTCGTCGATCGGTCGACCGAACAGCTCGACGGTCCCCTCGTCGGGCTCGTGAAGCCCGAGCATGAGGTGGAGCAGCGTCGTCTTGCCGGAGCCGTTCGGACCGACGAGCCCGAGGAAATCGCCCGCCTCGACCGTCAGAGAGACGTCTCTCACGGCGACGGTGTCGCCGTAGGCGAACGTCACGTCGTCGAGGTCGACGATTTCGGTCACTGCGTGTCCCGTCTCTGGGTCGCCCGAACGTTTAGCTCTTTTAGTCCGTCGGCGGCGGGGCGGTCGGCCGGCGCCGCGGCCCGGCGGCGCCGGTTCACCGGACGCCGAATCCGCGCTCGAACGCGGGGACGTTGACCTCGGTCATCTGTTCGAGGTAGCCGTAGCCGGCGTCGTTCCACTCCCGCGTCGTACCGCCCGCCGGGCTGACGGCCGCCATCTCCGTCGCGTCGCTGTTCTCGACGATCGTCTCGGCGAGCGTCGTCGACGCGAAGCGGTCGTACAGCACCGTGTCGATTCCCTCGTCGTTCACCAGCTCGATGGTGTCGGCGATCTCGCTCTGGCTCGGCTCGTTCTGCGGCGAGACGCCGACCGGCGAGTGGAGGCGGAACCCGTAGCGCGCCTCCAGGTACTGGAAGGAGTTGTGGCCCGCGATGACGGCCACGTCGCGGTCGGCGCGCTCGGCGATCGACTCGAAGGCGGCGTCGACGCCGTCGAGCTCCTCGGCGTAGGCGGCCGCGTTGTCGGCGTAGGCCTCGGCGTTGTCGGGGTCCGCCTCGCCGAGTCCGGTCGCGATGGTGTCGACCATCGCCGCCGCGAAGACCGGGTCGACCCAGACGTGGGGGTCGTACCGGCGGCCGTCGTTGCTCTCCTCGTCGTGGGTGTCGTCCTCGTGGCCGTCGTCACCCGCCTCGCCCTCGTGCGAGTGGTCCCAGTCGAGGAGGTCGTCCTCGACGCCGTCGAGAGCGTCGATGACCGCGACGGAGTCGTAGTCGGCCTCGAGCGTCTCGGCGAGGTCCTGTGCCCACGCGAACTCGGGGCTATCGAGGTAGACGAACGCGTCCGTCGAGGCGACGTCCGCGGCGAGGTTCCCGTCCGGCGTCCAGCCGTGGCCGAGCCGACCGACCTCGACCGGGTTCTCGAAGCTCGCGCGGTCGCCGGCGACCCGATTCGCCCAGTCGCTGAGCGTGAAGAACGCGGCGTACCCGCCGTCGAACCCCGCGTCGCCCCCGTCCGCGGCGCCCGAGCAACCGGCGAGCGAGGCCGTCGTGCCGGCGGCCAACAGCCCCGCCCCGCGCTTCAGCACCGACCGACGTGAGTGGCTCATACCGATCCCTAGCGGGCATTAATAGAAAAATGTTATTACTTCATAACTCTATTTTAATAACCCACTCCGCGGAGAGCGGGTTCGATTAACAACGGCGAGTCCGAGTGTCAACGCCGGTCGAGTCGGCCACCCTACGGTCGGGCGCACCGCATCCCGGAATCGCGCGATCGCGGGCGACCACGCTCACTCCGTGAGGTCGACGGTCGTCGCGTCCGCGAGCGCCGCGAGCCGCTCCGGCTCGATGGCGAACACCGCGCTCGGCGTTCCCGCCGCGCCGTAGACGGTGTCGTAGCCGGCCAGCGTCGGGTCGAAGACCGTCGGGAGCGCGGCGTCGTGACACAGCGGCGGCACGCCGCCGATGCTCCAGCCGACGGCCTCGCGGATCCGCGTCGGGTCCGCCATCGCCGCCTCGGCCGCCCCGAAGTGGGCCGCGACCGCGTCCAGGTCGAGCCGGTTGGCGCCGCTGGTGATCGCGGCGACGAGGCGGTCCCCGTCGGCGTCGGCGTTCCCCGAGAGCGACACCACGATCGTGGAGGCGATCGCCGCGGTGTCGCAGCCGACGGCGTCGGCCGCCGCCGCCGCCGTCTCCGTCCCGGCGTCGAACTCCAGCACCTCGAGGTCGACGCCGTATCGGTCCCGCGCCCGTGCCGCGAACTCCGCCGCGCGCTCGTGCATGCAGAGAAAGAGACTCGCGCCGGAGTATGAAGCTCTCGGCCGCGGCACGTCTGTCGGCGAGACGGCGGGGGGCCGGGCGCGTCGACGCCCTATCGCGTCCGCCGCTCGTCTCCGTTATCGAGTTCGCAGCTCGTCTTTGTCCTTGATCACGCGGGCGTCGCCCTCGCCGGAGGTGACCTCGTTGACGAGCTCGTAGAGGTCGTTCTGTAATCCGGCGGGGAACGTGAGCACGCCGACCCACGAGCCGTCGTTTTGCCACTCCTCGCGCTCCAGATCGCCGAACTCGCGGATCTGGGCCTGCCCGGAGCCCGCGTAGTCCGCGGGGAGCTGGACCGCCATCGTCACCTCCTCGAAGCGGATCGGGATGACGGGCCGGAGCGCCTCGAGCGCGTCGTCGACCTGGTTCTCGACCGGCTCCATCGGGTCGACCTGGAACCCGGCCTCCTCTAACGCGCGCTCGATGCGCTCGGGCGGGTGCGGCGAGTCGTCCATCTGCGGGTTCACAGCGTTGCGCGTGATGGTGGTGACGAGCTGGTTGTGCTTCCGTTCCAGCATCTCCTCGCGCTGCTCCGCCGTGATCTGGATCTCCCCGCGCTCGACGACCTCGGGGATGATCGCCAGCGCGTCCGTCGTGCCGAAGACGGTCTCTAAGTCCTCCTCGGCCGGGCGGTCGCCCCGCGAGGCGTTCTCGAACACGTCCTCGGCGGCGATCACGTCCTCCAGGTCGCCCTCGAACTCCCCGCGCTTCATCGCGAGCGCCGCGTCCGGGTCGATCAGCACCTCGAACCGTTCGCCGTGCGACTCAAGTCGGGCCGTCACGGCCTCGTCGAGCGATATCATACCCAGAGATACCACCCCCGTACTGAAAAAGCCTCCCGCGAGGGGCGCGTGTCGCCGACCCGGCGAGCGCCGCGAGCCGCCGCCTCTCGGGTCAGGCGTTCGCCCGGGGTCGCTCGTCCTCCCAGTCGTCTCGACAGGCCTGCGAGCAGAAGTGCCGGTGCTCGACGTCGTCCCCGTCGACCCACGTGACGGTTCGACGACCGACGCCCAGCGCCGGCCCCCCACAGGTCGCGCAGCGCGGCGCGGACTCCTCGTCGACGTCCTCCTCGAGGTCGGAAGTCGGATCTACCATACCCGTCCGTGCGTCCCCGGACACTTGAACCCGCGAAGGGCGGCAGTTCTGGCCGGGCGATCGGCTTCGACCGAGGAAACGTCGGCGCGTCGGCCGCGCTACCGCCCGACCGACCCGTCGCCGCGGAGCCGGCGACCGCCGGTCGGTGCCGACCGTTGCTGCGACGGGTGTTCGACCGCGATCTCCGCGTCCGGCGTGGGGTCGGGGAGGATCCGCTCGCGGCCGTCCGGCCACCGGACGACGACCCGGCGCGGCGTCGCGCCGCCGAGCCCGAAATGCGCGACCGGCTCCGTCTGACAGAGGCAGCCGCCGCCGGCGTCGACGGTGCGGCGCTGGATCCCGGTCTCCGTCTCCAGCCTGACGACGGCGCCGCGGGCGGGCGCGCCGTGTCGCGTCGTCGGCCGGACGCGGAGCCAGCCGGCGTCAGCGGCGCCCGGGACGTCGTAGGTCGCGATCGGCTGCGCGGCGACCTCGCCGTGGACGACGACGAGCTCCAAGGCGCCGTCCTCGTCGATGTCGGCCGCCACCGCGCCCGTCCCGAAGCCGTCCGGCTCGGCGGCGCCCCCCGGGTCGACGGGCCGCCAGCGGGAGCCGTCGTCGCCGGCGTCGGACCCGTCCCCGCCGGTCCGCTTGTAGAGCCGGTTCGGTTCGCCCGAGACGTTGTAAAACAGCTCCTCGCGGCCGTCGTTGTCGAAGTCGGCCGCGACGACGGTCCGGACGCGGTCGGGCTCCCCGAGGGCCGGCGGCGCGACGTCCTCGAACCCGCCGGCCGAGTCGTGGCGGAGGAGGCGGTTCGGGCCGTTCTCGTTGCCGACCGCGAACGCGAACGTCCCGCCCTCGTCGACGAGGGCGGCGCCGCGGGTGTCGCCGGCGGGGTCGGCCAGCGCGCCGCCGCCGGTCGGGTCGTAGTGGCCGCGCTCGTTCCGGAACAGCCGGTTCGGGCCGCGCTCGACGCCCGCGAACAGGTCGCCCTCGCCGGAGCAGTGCGGGACCGCGAGCAGGGACCGACAGCCGCCGTCGACCTCCAGCCCGACGGCGTCGGCCATGTCGGTGATCTCGCCGTCGTCGCCGAGCTCGTAGAACGCGAGGGGCGCGGCGTACCCGGAGACGGCGACCCCGTACCGGCCGGTCCCCAGCCGGTCGAGCGCGGCGACGGACCGGCCGGCGCGCACGTCGAGCCGGTCGGCGTTCACGTCGAGCGCGAACACGTCGGTCCAGCGGTACGCGTCGGATTCGAGTCGGCTCAAGAGGAGGTCGGGGTCGCCGCCCCCGTCCACGCCCTTGGTGCAGTTGTGGACGTACACCTCCTCGCAGCCGTCGGCGTCGAGGTCGGCCGCGCACACGCCCATCCCGTGACGGGTCCCGTCGGCGACGATGCCGCAGGCCGTGTCGACGAAGCAGTCCCCGTCGCGGGCGTACAGGCGGTTCGGCTCGCCGTAGCCGGCGACGAAGACGAGCGGTCCGTCCAGTCCCGGCGTCACCGCGACGCCGTACCCGCGGATCGGGTCGTCGTCGCCGACGAGGTCGGACCGCTCCGTAAACATGGTCCCCCGTCACCGCTCGGAGAATATGAACTCACGGGTTGGATTCGGCCCGAGAGCGATAAATACGATTCCGCCGACGGCCGACCGCGACGGATTTCGGTTACGGAGGATCGAGGAGAACGCCTCGCGCTTCAGCGGGGGGGAGCGTGTCAACGCGTCGCTACAGATTGCGTTCGATGTACCGGTTCAGCTCGCGGACACGCGTCTCGTCGAACGTCCACGTGCCGCGCCACACCCGCGGCTCCGCCTCCACGGCGAGGAGGCCAACGCCCCCCTCGATACCGCGCCTGAGGTCAGTTCCCACCTCGTCAGCGACCGAGCGAGGCCCCTCCGGCGGTCGGTACACGACGAACCAACTGCGGGTGAAGTCCCGATCGTCGCCCCCGTGGATCACCGCGTCGAGGCCGCGGGGCAGGTCGTCCGGCACGCCGTACAGGTGCGTGTCGACGCCGGCGTCGGCCACGCTCTCGTACACCTCCCGAGTCCCGACCTCGTCGTCGAGCCGCGAGAGCCGCTGGAACGAGGACCGCAGCGTCCCGTCGCCGGCCACCCACGCGGCGCGTTCGATGAACCGAGAGATGGTGATGAGGAGGAGCTTCTGCCGGTTCGACTCGGGGTAGCCGCGGAGGGTGAAGGTCGTCTCGCTGAGCCGACTGACCACCGCCGGGAGGTCGACGTCCTCCAGCGAGCGCGTCCCGGTGATGTACAGGTCGGAGTTCACGAACAGCACGGCGTCGCCGAGCTCGCCGAGCGTCGAGCCGGCGACGACCTCGTCGCCCTCCACGAGCAGCGCGAGGTTCTCGACCGCCGACGGGTCGTCGCCGTCGAAGGGGACCGCGTCGTTCCGCCGGAGCGCGTCGACGTCGATCACCGGGGCCTCGCCCGCGTCGGCGGTTCGCATGGTCAGCCGCTCGGCGGAGAGCCCCGACCCGCCGGTGACGCCGGCCCCGTCGGGCCGGGCGTCACGTTGCTCGGACCCGGTGCCCGCGTCGCCCGCGAGGCTCCCGTCGGTCACCTCCACCGGGCCCTCTCCGAACGTGTCGGCGAGCATGTTGAGAACGGGGTCCGGGTCGGTGCGGTTGACCACGACGATGGACCGCTCGACGTCGTCGAAGCGATCGAGGAGCTGTTCGAGCGTCACGAGCAGTTGTCCGGAGTTCCGGAGAATAAACGTTCGTCTGAGGTTATCTCGTCTGAGAACCGGACGCGTCGACCGGGTCGACGGGCGGTCGGAGAAGTGGGAGACAGAGGCGACCGATCAGGCGCTGACGGTCTCTTCGAGCAGCTGGAGGGGGTGTTTGATCTCGTAGCCGGTGCCGTGTTCCATCTGCATCGCGCAGGTGGGACACTCCGTCATCCCCACGTCGCCCTCGGCGTCCTCCATGTGCTCGAACATCTCCTCGCCGATCTTCATCGACTTCTCGTACTTCTCCTCCTTCCAGCCGTAGGTGCCCGAGATGCCGGAACAGGAGTCGCCGACGTCCTCCATGGTCACGCCGTCGACGTCGCGGAACGTCTCGACGGCCTGCCGGGAGAGCCCCTGGTTGCGGGCGTGACACGGCGCGTGGTAGGCGAACGACTGTTCGTCCGCGAGCTTCGTTCCCGCCAGTTCGCCCTCCAGGTCCTCGTTGATCCGGAGGTACTCCAGCGCCTCGTAAGTGTGCTCGGAGACGTCCTCGATCCCGTGGATGTCGAACAGCTCGGGGTACTCCTGCCGGAGCGACATCGAGCAGGAGGTACAGGAGGCGATCACGTCGGCGCCCTCGCCGATCGCCTCGATCAGGCTCTCGACGTTCGTCTCCGCGTGCCGGCGCGCGTCTTTCAGCATGCCGTTCGCGAACATCGGGGTGCCGGAGCACTTCTGCGGGGGCACCATCACCTCGTAGCCGAAGTGCTCGTACACCCGGACCATCGCCTTGCCGACCTCCGGCGTGTTGTAGTTGGAGTAACAGCCGTGGAAGTACGCCACGCGCTTGTCCGGGTTCTGTACCTGTGCCCCGCCGCGCGCCTTCCACCACTCGCGGAACGTCTCCGTGGCGAACTCGGGGAAGTCGCGCTCTTTCGGGATACCGAGCGTCTTCTCCATCGCCCAGCGGACCGGCCCGAAGTTCATCACGAACGAGGAGGTCCGCGGGAAGACGCTCGCCAGCCGCGCGGAGGTGCGGTAGTTCGCTAAGATCCGGTTCCGGACGTACTCCACCGACAGCTTCTCCATCTGCTCTTCGACGAACTGGCCGCGCGCCTCGTTGTGCATCTGCGAGAGCGGCACCGAGGAGGGGCAGGCGTCGTCACAGCGCATGCAGTTCGAACAGGAGGTGATCGACTCGTCGATGTCGTGGTCCTCCTTCCGCTTGAGCCGCCACTGCTCCGGGCCCTGGAACTTCGGCCCCGGGAACTCCTCGTCGACCTCGGCGACCGGACAGGAGGTGTCACAGCTCGTGCATTTATAACAGGAGTCGGCCCCCTCGCGGAGGTCGAGGTCGCCGCCGGGGAACACGTCGACCGGGTCGTACGCGTCCGGGTCGAGCTCCGCCGACTCGGCCCCGCCGGTCGCGCTCTCGACGCCGCCGTCGGTGGCCGCGTCGTTCGTTGCGCGTCCACCATCAGTGGCCGCGTCGTTCGTTGCGCGTCCACCATCAGTGGCCGCGTCGCGCTCGGCGCCGCCGTCGGTCGCGACCGCCCGCTCCGGCTCGCCGTCGTGAGGAACGAAGACCGAGGGCCGCTCGTCACGGCCGGCAGCCGGGACGCCCGGGCTGGCCCCCGGCTCGCTCCCGTCGTCGCGCTCTCCCCCCGCTCCGTCCGTGTCGTCGTCTGTGTCTCGTGTCATTGGGTCGCCTCCGTCGCCGCCTGCCGCCCGGCCACGAGGCCGGTCGCGAGCGACACCCCGCTCGCGGACTTCTCTCGCGCCACGTCCGCGCCGCCGACGACGCCGCCGGCCGCGAAGACGTTCGCGTACTGTGCCTCTCCGTCCCCGTCGAGGGGTCGCCCGCGCTCGTCGGGGCGCACGCCGAACCGCGCGTACGGTTGGTCGCCGAACGCGTCGTCGACGAACCACTCGTAGCGGTCGTCGGGCTGCTCGACGTGTAAGTCGAAGACGGGTTCGCGGACGCCCTCGCGGTCCGAGTCGAGCCCCTTCCCGACGAGCCCGCCGGTCGCGAGCACGAACGCGTCGGCGCCGTACGGCGTCTCCCGGCCCTTCCGGTCGACCGCGACCGTCTCGACCCGCCCGTCCGCCTCGGTCTCGATCCCGACGACGGGGTTGCCGGTCTCGAATCGGACGCCCTCGGCGTCGAGCGCGTCGTAGAGCCGGTCCTCTAAGCGGAGCCCGGGGAGGCTCGGCGGCCCCATCGGGATCTCGAAGGCGTCAGCGCCGAGCCGGTCGGCCAGTTCGGCGCGGACCTCGTCGCCCCGGTCGTCGCCGAGGAACGCCGGGAAGCCGACGCGCTCGACGCGGTCCACGCCGCCGTCCGCGTCGACGACGTCGTGGAGGTGCGGGGCGACCGCCTTCGCCAGCGCCTCGCGCGCGGGGACCCCGTCGATCTCCTCGTCGTGGTCGAGCGCCTTCGCGAGGCGGGTGACCTTCGTGTCGGCCCGGAACGCCTCGGCGAACTCGACCTCTGCGCCGGCGACGTCGAAGGGGACACCGGCCGCCTCCAGCCGGCCCGCGAACGCCCGCGCGTCGTACTCGGTCAGCGATCGGAAGCCCACGATGAGCGCGGGCCGGTCGTCGCTGGCGATCCCCGCCTCCGCGGCGGCCGGGTACCGCGCGGTCGGCTTCACGCTCCCGCCGAACGTGGGCACCAAGGCGTTGCGGTCGGTGTGGCCGCCGCGGTACGCGTCGCCCGCGAGCTCGTCGAACAGGTCCAGCCCCTCCCGGAGCGCGTCGGCGCCGACGATCCGGTAGGGGTGCGTCTCGGGGAGCCGGTCGATCCCCTCGAAGGGATCGGCGAGCGGGCCCTCCGGATCGGGCCAATCGTCGCGGTCGAGCTCGCGGCCCGCGGTCGGCGGTCCCTCGCGGAGCGGCTGCGCGGGCTCGGTCGCGGGCACGTAGCCGAGCGCGTCGATCAGCCCCGACGCCTGTCGGAGCGTACTCGCCTTGTGGGAGACGAGCCGCACGTCGGCGCCCTCGCGGGACGCCGAGATCGCCGCCGTGATCGCCGCCAGCCCGCCGCCGACCACGAGGACGTCGCTGTCGATCGCCATCAGCGACCCCCGTCCGTAGCGGCGGTTCCGGCCTCGCCGCTACCGGCGTCGGACTCGGCCGGGCCGCCCGGCGAGCCGGCGTCGAAGGCGCCGAAGTCGACCTCGCTATCGAGGTTCGCCGGGTCGCCGTCGCGGTTCATCGTCGTCGCGTGCAACAGGAGGTTCAGCATCGCCTGCGAGAGCTGTCGGCCCCACAGCGCGTGGCGCTGGCCCTTCCAGCGCTCCTGGTACAGCTCGTCTTCCGCGTCGCGAACGACGGGCTCCGGGTACTCCTGCGCCAGCTCCGCGGCGATCCGGTGGGTACAGAAGCCGCCCTGGCAGTTGCCCATCGAGGCGCGGGTGCGGAGCCGGACCGCGTTGAGGTCGCTGCCCGCGTCGCCGATCGCGTCCTGCACCTCCGCGCGGGTGACGCCCTCGCACTCGCAGACGATCGGGTTCGGGTCGTACTCCCCGAGCACGTCGTCGGCGCGCGACCCGAGCCGCTGGCCGGAGCGGCGGGCGACCGGGGAGCGGAGGCCGAACTCGTCCATGAGCTCCTCCATGCGGGCGTCGCTCTCCGAGCCCGGGAGGGGCGCGTCGGCGGTGTCGCAGGTCGCCTCGTGGCCGAGGGTGTCGCAGACGTGGTCGCTGATGGACTCGGCCATCATCCGGTAGGTGGTGAGCTTCCCGCCGACGATGGTCGTCATCCCGGGCAGGTCGTCGCGCTCGCCGTGGTCGAGGAGGAAGTAGTCGCGCGTGATGTCGGTCGGGTCCTCGGTGCCGGTCCCCGGCGGCTCGTAGAGGGGGCGGACGCCCCAGAACGACCGCAGCGTCCGGGCGTCCTTCAGCGCGGGCACGAGCTCCGAGAGCGTCTCGATCATCAGGTCGACCTCCCAGTCCTCCTCGGGGTAGTCCTCGGGGTCGTCGACCTCCTCGTCGGTCGTCCCGAGGATGCAGGCCGTCTCGTGGGGCACGACGATGTCGGCGTCCCCCTTCGGCCGGCACCGGTTGATGACGGTGTCGACCTGTCGGGTGTTCATCACCGTCATCACGCCCTTCGAGGGGCGCACCTCGACGTCGACGCCGGCCATCTCGCCGACGTTCCCGGCCCACGCGCCGGTCGCGTTGACGACGTGGCGCGCGCGGATCTCCTCGGTCGTCCCGGGCTCGCGGTGGACCCGCTTGCCGGGACCGGTCTCGTGTTCGACCTCGACGCCGACGACCTCGCCGTCCTCGACGAGCACGTCCGTCACCGGGGCGTGCGTCTCGATCCGGGCGCCGTGCTCGCGGGCGTCGGCCGCGTTGGAGACGCAGAGCCGGAAGGGGTCGACCGCGCCGTCGGGGAGCGCGATCGCCTTCTCGACGTCGCGCGCGAGGTAGGGCTCGCGGCGGCGGGCCTCTTCGCCGTCGAGCACCTCGACGGGGATGTCGCACGCCCGACACCCCTCCAGCTTCTCCTGGAAGTACTCCTCGGAGTCCTCCGGGCGCTTGACGAACATCCCGCCGGTCTCCTCGACGCAGTGCGACGCGATGTCGCGGAGCACCCGGTTCTCCTCGATACACTCCTTCGCGCTCTTCTGGTCGGAGACCGCGTACCGACCCCCGCTGTGGAGGAGCCCGTGCATCCGTCCCGTCGTGCCGTGCGTCAGGTTCCCCTTCTCGACGAGCACCGCGTCGAGCCCCCGTCGCGCCAGGTCCCTGACGACGCCGCAGCCGGTCGACCCGCCACCGACGACCACGACGTCCACCTGTTGGTCCATAGCCAACCGCTTGGACGCCGTCCACTTTACTTTACCTCCTCCTCACGGGTTCGCATAACTATCAGGGACGTTCAAGTGGTGCAAGCGTTGGCAGCAGCGATTTGTTTATATATTACCTTTTTGAATCGCGCTCAAAAGCGGATTTTAACAGTTAGATTATTATGGTAGTACATTATGTTCACGAACGGCGTGGTAGCTTCCGTGAAGATATACCGCGGCGACGACGGTGACGCCCCCCGAACCGGGACCGCGCGGCCGGCGCGCGGGCCGGACGCGGTCTCTCGGGTGGGGGCACCTCACGGCGTCGACTCCCGGCCCGGCCGGGACGCGTCCCCCTCGGGAACCGCCCGAGGCGGGATCGTCGACGTCGCCGCGGGCGGACCAGCGCCACAGGAGGGATCCAAAACATGACACAGTACGTCGGTGCGATTGACCAGGGGACGACCGGCACCCGCTTCATGGTGTTCGACCACGAGGGCCAGGTCGTCGCGAACGCTTACGAACAGCACGAACAGATCTACCCGAACCCGGGTTGGGTCGAGCACGACCCGATCGAGATCTGGGAGAACACCCAGCAGGTCGTCCTCGACGGCCTCGCGGACGCGGGGCTAGACGCGGACCAGCTCGAAGCGATCGGGATCACCAACCAGCGCGAGACGACGATCGTCTGGGACAAGGACTCCGGGAAGCCGGTCCACAACGCCCTCGTGTGGCAGGACCGGCGGACGACGGACCGCGTCGAGGAGATCCAAGAGGCGGGCAAGGTCGAGGAGATCCGCGAGAAGACCGGACTGGAGTGTGACGCCTACTTCTCCGCGACCAAGACCGAGTGGATCCTCGACAACGCGGAGCCGCTCAAGATGCAGAGCTCCCGCGGCGGCGACCTCCGCGACCGCGCCCGCGAGGGCGAGCTCGTCATGGGCACGATCGACTCGTGGCTCATCTACAACCTGACGGGCAACCACATCACGGACGTCACGAACGCCTCCCGGACGATGCTGTACAACATCCGGGAGATGGAGTGGGACGACGAGCTACTCGACGAGTTCGGCGTCCCGGAGGAGATGGTCCCCGAGGTACGCCCCTCCTCCGACGAGGAGTACTACGGCCACACGGACGCCGACGGCTTCCTCGGCGAGGAGATTCCGGTCGCCGGCGCGCTCGGTGACCAGCAGGCCGCGCTGTTCGGCCAGACCTGCTTCGACGAGGGCGACGCGAAGAACACCTACGGCACCGGGTCGTTCTACCTGATGAACACGGGCAACGAGGCCGTCGAGTCCGACCACGGGCTCTTAACGACCATCGGCTTCCAGATGTCCGGCGAACCCGTCCAGTACGCGCTGGAGGGCTCGATCTTCATCACGGGCGCCGCCATCGAGTGGCTCGAGGACGTCGACCTGATCAACAACGCGGCCCAGACCGCGGAGCTGGCCCGGTCGGTCGACTCGACCGACGGCGTCTACATGGTCCCGGCGTTCACGGGGCTCGGCGCCCCGCACTGGGACGGCCGCGCCCGCGGGACCATCGTCGGGATGACCCGCGGCACGAGCAAGGAGCACATCGTCCGGGCGACGCTCGAATCGATCGCCTACCAGACCCGCGACGTCGCCGAGGCCATGGAGGCCGACTCCGGCGTCGAGACGACCAGCCTCCGCGTCGACGGCGGGGCGGTCAAGAACAACTTCCTCTGTCAGCTCCAGTCCGACATCATCCAGACGGAGATCGCGCGACCGGAGGTCGACGAGACCACCGCGCTCGGCTCCGCGTACGCCGCGGGCCTCGCGGTCGGCTACTGGGACTCCGTCGACGAGCTCCGCGACAACTGGCAGGTGGACCGCGAGTTCACCCCCGAGAAGGACCAGGAGGAGGTCGACAAGCTGTACAGCCGGTGGGACGACGCGGTCGAGCGCTCCCGCAACTGGGCACAGGACGACGAGGAGGACGAGTAGATGAGCGCCGAGGCTTCGGCGCTGGTGGCGTCAGGCGACCTGCTCGCGCAGTCGGGCGGAGTGCTCGCGCAGTGGAACGCCGGTTCGATCGGCGCGGTGCTCGACATCCTGCTCGACCCGACCATCTGGCTCGGCGCGGCGGCCGGCGGGGCGTTCGGCGCGGCGCTCGGTGCGCTCCCGGCGTTCATTTTCACCGGCTTCCTCGTCATCGCCGGCGTGTGGGGCGGTGACGCTGCCATGGGGTCGGGCGTCGGCGTCGGGTTCGGTCCCGTCTTCGGGCCGCACATCTCCTTCGCCGGCGGTGCGGCGGCGGCGGCGTACGCGGCGAAGAACGGCGCGATGGAGTCCGGCTTCGACTACCACAACGCGAAGGACATCGGCTTCGCGCTGGGGAGTCGCCCGGACATCCTCGCGGTCGGTGCGGCGTTCGGTGTCTTCGGCATCGTGCTCGAACAGACGCTCCGGAACCTGGCGATCCCGACGGACCCGATCGCGTTCACCGTCGTCGCCAGCGCGCTGGTCCACCGGGCGGTGTTCGGCTACTCCGTGATCGGCAACGTCAGCAGCAAGGCGAGCGGCTACTTCGACATGGGGCCGTTCGAGCGCGAGGAGATGCGCGACCCCGGTGAGGTGCCCGGCGACGGCGACAAGTCCAGCGAGGACCGCCTCGCGGTCGAGCCGTGGCTGCCGAACATGTACAAGTGGTCGCACGTCGCGGCGATCGGCGCAGCCGCCGGGCTGGCGGCCTCCTACGCCGCGATCCAGACCGGAAACGTGTTCCTCGGGTTCGGTATCAGCGCGGCGACGCTGCTGTTCCTGAACCTCGGCGTGGACCGGATCCCGGTCACCCACCACATGACGCTTCCGGGCGCGACCGCGTGGGCCGCGTTCACCGGCGCGGGCTTCAGCGGCACGGTCGGGCTGATCGCCGGGGCCGGCTTCGGTCTCCTCGGCGCCGTGATCGGCGAGGCCTTCCAGCGCGTCTTCTACGCGCACGGGGACACACACGTGGACCCGCCGGCCGCGGCGATCTTCATCACGTCCTCGATCCTCGCCGTGCTGGCGATTCTCGGCGTCCTCGGTTCGATCTGGGTTCCGGGCACCTAAGCCCGGTCTTCCGTATTTATCCAGTCGGAAGCACCGAGGAAAGAACCACGTACGAAACGACACCAGCGATGATCCCGACACCAACCGAGGTAACGAACCCTTGAGTGAACACGAACGCGGCGGCGGCGACGACCGACAGCACGGCCAGTCCGATTCCGGCGGCGCCGTGATGGTACGCACCGACCGTCGGGTGTTCGCTGAGCGACGTCCGATCGGACGCCGGAACCCGGACGCTCGCGTGATACGGGATGTACAGCCGGACGCCGATGCCGGCGGTCGCCGCGACGATCGAGGCGAACTGGACGTCGTCGACGAGCTCGCGGACGAGGAGGAACGCGGCGATCGCGACGATCAGCGCGACCGCCTTGCTCTGCTTGTCGGCCTTGACGACCGACTCGTCGAACTCTGGTTCGGACATACTCCGCGGGAGGCGGGCGGACGGGTTAAGATTGTGGACGGCGCGGCGATTGCCGCCGTCGCCGACCGCGTCGTCGCCGTCCGCGGCGCCGACGTCTCCCCCGCCAATGGGTCCGACCGACCCCGGACCGAGGCAGTCGGGATGGATTTAACGTCGTTCGACGTGAGGCGACGGTATGAACGTGGGTACGCTGGGGCTCGAGAGACGGGACGGTCGCAACATGCTCGTCGTCGCGGCGATCGTCACGCTCGTCGTGACGGTGACGGCGGAGGGCCCGGTCGGCGCGCGCGTCGTCGCCGGCGCGATCGTCGGCGCCGTCGCGGCCGTCGTGTTCGCCGTCTCGACGCTGCTGATAAACCGGTACAAGCCCGACCACTGGTAGGACCGCGGCGGTCGCCCGGTCGGCGACGGCGGCGGTCGCGGCACGGTAGTCCGTGCCAGTTTTATCCGGACACGCAGGAGGGACGACCGTGAACATCGACGACCGGATCGAGCGCCGGTTGGGGTACGACGCTGGGGCCGGCGTTCTGGTCGACCTCGACGCCGTTTCCCCCGTCGCGCACGTGGAGTCCCCGATCGGTCGGGGGCCGGCGTTCGAGCGATTGCTCGACGCCTTCAGCCCGGCGTTTTCCGGGTCGCTCCCGCCGAGCACCTACGTGCACGGCCCGAAGGGGAGCGGGAAGTCGGCCGCCGTCTCGGCGCTGTTCGACCGGCTTGCGGCGCACAGCGGGCCGCGGCGAGCGATCCAGACCTCGACGCGCGCGGTCGAGCCGACGCTGCCGGGGTTCGTCTACGTCGACGCGCGGCGCGGCTCGACCCGGTTCCGGCTCTACCACACCATCCTCTCGGCGATCGGCGACGACCCGATCCCCGAACACGGGATCGGCACCGACGAGCTCGCCGACGAGCTCCGGGAGAGCGTCCGCACCGGTCCGGACGTGGTCGTCGCGGTCGACCACGCCAACGAGCCGGAGACGCCGGACGCGACGACCGTCGTCGACTGGCTCACCGACGTCAGCGGACACATCGCGCCCGTCTGCCTCGGTCGGGACCCGCCGGAGGCGATCGAGTGGGAGCCCGACGCGTCCGTGGCGTTCGAACCGTACCGGCGCCACGTCCTCGTCGAGCTGCTGACGAGCCGGTGTTCGACCGGCCTCGGCCGCGACGCGATAAGCCACGACCAGATCCGCGAGGTCGGCGAGTGGGCCGAGGGAGACGCCCACGACGCGCTCGCCGCGATAGCCGGCGCCGCGATCAGCGCGGAGCGGGAGGGCGCCTCCACGATTCGGTCGGCGGACCTCGACGCGGGGATCGAGGGAGTGCCGAAGCCCGGAGTGGCGCTGGGCCGCGTGCTCGCGCTCTCCGAGAGCCGCCGCCGCCTCCTGTACGAGCTGGTCAGCCTGCCGGAGGACGACCGGGCCTCGGTGAGCGCGGCGACGGAGACGATCGCCTCGCGGCCCGCCGTCGACCTCTCGGCGTCCACCGTGCGCCGGGTGCTGTACGAGCTCGCGGACGCGGGGCTGCTCGACCGGGTGACGGTCCGCCAGAGCGGCGGGAAGGGCCGTCCCCCGAGCCGGCTCGTCCCGCGGTTCCCGACGCTCGTGTTCCGGGAGCTGTTCGACCGGCCGTCGTGGCCGGCCTGAACCGCCCCGCTTGACCAAGCCGCCGCGGTCGACGACCGCGGACGCTTTTTTATATCACCGCACGAGACGCCGATCGCGAACGCAAGACAGTTGCGCCCGGCCGCCTCACCGCCGGTATGACCCCGCCCCTCGCGCTGGACATCGACGGGACGCTGACGACGCCGAGCGGCCGGATCGACCCCCGCGTCTTCGAGCTGTTGCCCGACTGGGACGCGCCGGTCGTCTTCGCGACGGGGAAGGCGTTCCCCTACCCGGTCGCGCTGGCGCACTTCCTCGGCCGACCCGAGTTCGTGATCGCCGAGAACGGCGGTGTCGCGTACGTCGACGGCGAGACGGCGGTCCTCGGCGACCCGACCGCGCCCCGGGCCGTCGTCGAGGCGTTCCGCGAGCGCGGCGGGGAGGTCGGCTGGGGCGACGGCGACACGGTGAACCGGTGGCGCGAGACGGAGGTGGCGCTGTCGCTCGACGCCGACGAGGCGCTGCTCCGCGAGGTCGCCGCGGCCGCCGACGGCGACGTGACGGTCGTCGACACCGGCTACGCGTACCACGTCAAATCGCCCGCCGCGAGCAAGGGGAAGGCCCTCGAACGCGTCGCCGACGCGCTCGGGATCGCCACCGAGGCGTTCGTCGCGATCGGCGACAGCGAGAACGACGCCTCCACGTTCGCCGTCGCCGGCGAGTCGTACGCGGTCGCCAACGCCGACGCGACCGCCCGCGAGGCGGCCGACGTCGTCCTCGACGAGGCGTACATGGACGGGACGGAGACGGTGTTGGCGGCCCTCCGCGAGCGGGGCGAGTGAAGCGAGCGAGAGCCTCCGGTAGGGGGATTTTATAAGTAATCACGACATCCCGCGGAGGTTTTTTAAGTAAGATTGCGGTGGCGCGCCTCCGAGCGGTCGCCGCCGGCGACCGCGAGGAGTCCGCGAGGGACGCGGTGAGCGCTCGAAGAGCGCGAACCGCGAGGCTGGGGAGGCGTGAGGCTGCGGTGGGTGGGACTCAAAGGGGCAGTCGCGAGGACGGCGCAGGTGACGCAAGGACCGCAAGGAGCGACCAGCGCGAGCGACTGAGGACCGCAGCGAGCGTGCGCCGTCCTCGCGACTGGGGCTTTGGCGGTGTTCACCGCAGAGTTGTCGGCCGCGTATAGCCGAGCGGCTGGGGCTTTGGAGGTGCTCCCCGTCGACCCGCAGTCAACGACTTATAAATGAGCCAGCCGGTGACGGCGGAGTATCGGCGGTCGGGCCTCGCACTCGTCGTAGGGCGTTCGATACCGCTGAAGACAACGACGATACGTCGACCACCGTCCCGCCGCAACCGCTTTGTCGCTCGTGGTCGTCTGACGCGGCATGACCGGACGGATCGAGGCGATTCACGTCGCCGCCGAGTCGGGCGAGCCGATGGAGGAGCGAGACCGCGTCGAGGCGGTGTCCGGGCGGGGATTGCGCGGCGACCGGTACTTCCTCGAGCGCGGGACCTACTCGCAGTCGGCGCGGGACGTGAGCCGCGAGCTGTCGCTGATCGAGGGCGAGACGCTCGACGCCGTCGAGCGCGACTACGGGATCGCCGTCGGCCCGGACGAGCACCGGCGCAACCTCACCACCGGGGACATCGGGCTCAACCGCCTCGTCGGGGCGCGGTTCAGCGTCGGCGACGCGGTCTGCGAGGGGGTCGAGCTCTGCGAGCCGTGCTCGTATCTCGAGTCGCTGCTCGAACGCGAGGGGGTCCGCGAGGCGCTCGTGCATCGGGGTGGGCTCCGGGCCAGAATCGTCGAGGACGGCGCGATCGAAGCCGGCGCGCCGGTCCGGATCCTCGGCGACGCGGACGACGCCGTCCGGCCGCGGCTCAAGGACGCGTAGCGGGGGTCGCCGCTCAGACGAGGACGCGTCGCCGCGCCGCCGCTCACGTCGTGAACAGCTCGGTGTCGTCGGGGACGGCGAACAGCCCCAGCCGGACGCCGGCGTCGAGCCAGCCGTACCCGTACGAGTACGACGCGAGCGCGTTCACCGGGTCGCCGTCCTCCCGGAAGTGCCGCCCGTCGTCGAGGTACGACTCGGCCATCTCGACCACGTCGGCCGCGGCCTCGCCGAGGGGCGTGTCGGCCGGCGGCCGGGGCTCCGCGGCGGCCAGCGCGTCCGCGAGCATCCGCTCGTAGCGGTCCGTCTTCTCCTCCAGGTCGGCGCTCATGCGCTCCGGTTCCTCCGAGCGACGCAAAAACCTCCCGGGGAGCGCGGCGCCGAGCGAGCCGCCCGCGCGCCGCGCCGACCCGACGCGGTCGCCCCCGCCGCCCGAAAGCGCAACGACGATACCCGCGGAGCCGAAACGGCCGGCCATGTACGAGGCCGTTCACGCCCACCCCGACGGCGACGCGACCGTCGCCCGCCACGCGGCCACCGCGGCGCGGTACGGCTACGACGGGGTCGTCGTCCGCACGCGGGACGCGCTCACCCCGGCCGGCGATGACGGCGAGCCCTCACAAGAGGCGGCCGCGCTCCGCGAGGAGTACGGGGTCGACGTCGTCGACGCGGTCGAGGTCGACGCCGACGACGCCACGGGCGCCTCGGGCGCGGTGGGCAACTACCGGACCGAGCGCACCGTCGTCTGCCTCGTCGGCGGCGACGACGGCCTCAATCGGTTCGCGGTCGAGGAGCCGCGCGTCGACGTGCTGGCGCGACCGATGGACGGCCCGGGAGACTTCAACCACGTCCTCGCGAAGGCGGCCCGCGACAACGGGGTCCACGTGGAGTTCGACCTCGGCCCGCTGCTCCGCGCGAGCGGTGGCAAGCGCGTTCGCGCCCTCGCCGACCTGCGGAAGCTCCGCGAGATCGTGACCTACTACGACGCGCCCCACGTCGTCAGCGCGAACGCGCGCTCGCACCTCGGTCTCCGCGCGCCCCGCGAGCTGGTCGCCGCCGCCGAGGCCGTCGGGTTCGACCCGGAGTGGGTCGAGGAGGGGCTCCGGGCGTGGGGGGCGATCGCGGCCCGCAACCGCGAGCGGCGCTCCGAGGCCTTCATAGAGCCCGGGGTCCGACGTGGCAGGTATGAAGAAGAGCGTTGAGGAGCACGCGGCGCGCTTCTCCGAGAAGGCCGCCGAGTACGACGACTCGAAGAGCGACGAGTACCACGCCTGCGCGAGCCTCGTCGTCGACTACGCCGACCCGGACCCCGACGACGTGGTGCTCGACCTGGGAGCCGGCACCGGCGCCATCGCGCTGCCGCTCGCGACCAACGCGGAGCGCGTGCTGGCCCGAGACGTTAGCGAGGGGATGATGGACGAGGGGCGCCGCAAGGCCGAGGAGCGCGGTCTCGCGAACGTCGAGTTCGCGTACGGCGAGTTCCGCGATCCCGAGATCGACGCCGATCAGCGGATCGACGTCGTCACCTCGAACTTCGCGCTCCACCACCTCGCCGACGACGAGAAGCGCGAGGCGATCCGCGAGATGGCCGCGACCGGGGCGCGCCGGATCGTCCTCGGCGACGTGGCCTTCTTCGAGGAGCCGGACCCGGAGGCGCCCTTTTACGGCCCCGAGGTCGACGACCCCGCCACCGTCGGCACCCTCGTCGAGGCGTTCACCGCCGAGGGGTTCGCGGTGACCGCTGTCGAGCGCGTTCACGACCAGGTCGCCGTGATCGTCGCGGAGCGCGGGGCCGCGCTGTCCGGGTGACCGCGCCGTGAAACACCTCCCCAAACACCTCCGGCCGCGCTGGCGGTACGTCGCGGTCGGGATCGAGACGTGGCCCGACGCCGAGGTCGGCCGCCGCGCGTTCCAGCGTGCGCTCTGGTACGCCGCCGGCAACCTGATCGGCGACGCCGGCAGCGCCGACGCGGACCTGACCCTCCTCAGCTTCTCGCACGGCGACGGCGTCGGCGAGGCGATCGTTAAAGTGCGACACGGGCACGTCGACGAGGCGCGGGCGGCGATCGCCTGCGTCAGCGAGATCGACGGCGACCCGGTCGGGATCCACGTCCGTGGGATCTCGGGGACGGTACGTGCCTGTGAGGAAAGATATATGGGTCGCGCGGGCGCTAATTCTACACAGCGAGACGTCGCGTTCCGGGACGCCGAGCGGCCCGCCGTCGTGCGCGAGGACGCGTGCGACGTGCGGGTCGAGTCGGGTTACGTCGGCGCGGCGGCGTTCGACATCGAGTGATATCATGCAGGGCCAATCCCAACAGCAGGCGTACGACCGAGGAATCACAATCTTCTCTCCCGACGGCAGGCTCTACCAGGTCGAGTACGCCCGGGAGGCGGTGAAACGCGGGACGGCGAGCGTCGGCGTCCGCGCCGAGGACGGCGTCGTCCTCGCGGCCGACAAGCGCGCCCGCTCCCCCCTGATGGAGCCGGAGAGCATCGAGAAGCTCCACAAGGCCGACGACCACGTCGGCGTCGCGAGCGCGGGCCACGTCGCCGACGCCCGCCAACTCATCGACTTCGCGCGCCGGCAGGCGCAGGTGAACCGCCTGCGCTACGGCGAGGCGATCGGCATCGAGACCCTGACGAAGACGATCACCGACCACATCCAGCAATACACCCAGGTCGGCGGCGCGCGCCCCTTCGGCGTGGCGCTGATCGTCGGCGGGATCGAGAACGGCGAGCCGCGACTCTTCGAGACCGACCCGTCCGGCACCCCCTACGAGTGGCAGGCGCTCTCGATCGGCTCGGACCGGAGCGACCTCCGCGACTACCTCGAAGCGGAGTACGAGGAGGACCTCTCCACCGACGAGGCGGTCGGGCTCGCGCTCGACACCCTCGCGCAGTCGAACGACGGCGAGTTAGCTCCCAACGGCGTGGGCGTCGCCACGATCACCGTCGAGGACGACGACGGCTACACCGAGCGGTCGAACGAGGAGATCGAGGCGATCCTCGACGAGCGCGACCTGCTCGCGACCGAGGAGGACGACGAGGCGGCGGACGACGAGGCGGCGGACGACGCCGACGAGGAGTGAGGCGCTCGCCGCTCGGCGCTTTTTGACTCGGACCGCCCGCGACGGCGGCGCCCACACCGCCCCGCTCGGTCGACGCCCGGTCGGGAGAGTTATGCCGACGGGGGCCGACCGACGACGCGTGCAGAAGACGGTACTCATCACCGGCTGTTCCTCGGGTATCGGCCGCGCCGCGGCGCACGCGTTCACCGACGAGGGATGGACCGTGTACGCGACCGCTCGGAATCCGGCGGACATCGAGACGCTCGGCGAGGCGGGCTGCGAGCTCGCCACGCTCGACGTGACGGACCAGTCCGACGTCGACCGCGTCGTCGACCGGATCCTCGACGAGGAGGGCGCGATCGACGCCTTGGTCAACAACGCGGGGTACGGCCAGTTCGGTCCGATCGAGGACGTGTCGACAGCGAAGGTCCACGAGCAGTTCGACGTGAACGTGTACGGCCCGCATCGGCTCATCAAGGCCGTGTTGCCGGCGATGCGCCGCGAGCGCGACGGCACGATTATCAACGTCTCGTCGGTCGCCGGGCGCGTCTCGTTCCCCGGCGGCGGCGTGTACAGCGGCTCGAAGTTCGCCGTCGAGGCGATGTCGGACGCGCTCCGCAACGAGGTCGCCGAGCACGGGATCGACGTCGTCGTCGTCGAGCCGGGCCCGGTGAAGACGAACTTCTCGAAGCGCGCCCAGGCGGAGACGGGTACCGGTTCGGGCGCGGACGGGGGCGACGAAGGCGACGACGCCGGGATCGACCGCTCCGGCGCCTACGAGGAGTTCTACGCGATGTTCGAGGACGCGCAGCTGATCGGCGGCGACGGTCCGGGCGCGGTCGAGCCCGAGCTCGTCGCCGGCGCCATCTACGACGCCGCGAGCGCGACGCGGCCGCCGGCGCGGGTCCAGCCGGGCACCGCCGCCCGCGTCGGCGTGCTCGCGCGGTTCCTCCCGGACGCGCTGCTCGACCGCGGCTACGAGTTCGTCCGGAAGTTCACCTCGTAGCGTCAGTCGTCCGGGTCCGATCCGTCGCGGCCCGACCCCACCGCGAACGGGCTCTCTTCCTCTCGCCACTCCCAGCCGGGGAGCCGCGTCTGAAAGCCCGCGGCGAGCGCGGCGTCGAGGTCGTCGGCGCCGGCCGAACCCGCGCCGTCGGCCGTCTCGTCCCCGCTCACGTGGACGTCGACGAAGTGGAACGTCGCCTCCGCGAGCAGCGAGAGCGGGCGGCCGCCGGCGATCGTCGCCGCCAGCTCACGGCCGAGGACCTCGTCGACGACGAAGCCGGGGTAGTCGCCGGCGACGTCGAGGTCGCGGAGGAGCGCGACGCAGCCGGCGGCGTTGACCGCCACCTCGCCGTCGGCGAAGACGGCGTCGACCTCGCGGCGGTACGCCTCGCTGGTCACGGGGTCGACGTCCGTCTCGAACAGCGTCCCCAGTCGCTCGCGGGCCTCGTTGATGCGAGGGACGACGACCGGCGCGCGGTCTCGCACCCACGCGCGTTCGTCGCGGACCGTCTCGGGGGTGACGCGCATGGGAGCGGGGACGACGCCGCCGGGCAAGGAGTTTGCCCTTTGCGAAGGGTTTTATAATAACGGGGGTATACGTCCACCTAAGCGGGTTTTCGCTGGCTGTTCCCGCACGGTATCGCCTACGGACAGTACTACCACTATGCCTACCCCGTCACGGTCGACCGTTCGGCGACGAGCCACGGACCGGCGCGCGGACGCGCCCGACGGCGGCGGCGACCCCAACTACCCGCGGTAAGATATGAGTCAAGTCGACAAGCAGCTCGATACCCTGAAATCAGAGATCGAACAGGAGATTCCGAACGACATCACGGTCACCGACGTCAAGTACGAGGGCCCGGAACTGGTCGTCTACACCCGCGACCCGAAGCGGTTCGCCGGCGACGGCGACCTGATCCGCCGGCTCGCCTCCAAGCTCCGGAAACGAATCACGGTCCGCCCCGACCCCAGCGCCCTCTCCCCGCCGGCGCGAGCGGAGGAAGAAGTCCGCGACGTGATCCCCGACGACGCCGGCGTGACTTCCCTCGACTTCCACGAGGACACCGGCGAGGTCGTCATCGAGGCCGAGAAGCCGGGCATGGTGATCGGTCGACGCGGCTCCACGCTGCGCGAGATCACCCAGGAGGTCGGCTGGACCCCCGAGGTCGTTCGGACGCCGCCGATCGAGTCCTCCACCGTCTCGAACGTCCGCGGCTTCCTGAAGACCGAGCGCGAGGAGCGCCGTGACATCCTCGAACGCGTCGGGCGCCAGATCCACCGCGAGGAGATGTCCGACGACGAGTGGGTTCGGATCACGACGCTCGGCTGTTGCCGCGAGGTCGGTCGGGCCGCGTTCATCCTCTCGACGCCCGAGACGCGCATCCTCATCGACTGCGGCGACAAGCCCGGCGCGGAGGGCGAAGTGCCGTACCTCCAGGTCCCCGAGGCGCTCGGCGCCGGCGCGGCGACCCTCGACGCCGTCGTCCTCACGCACGCCCACCTCGACCACTCGGCGCTGGTCCCGCTCCTGTTTAAATACGGCTACGACGGCCCGATCTACACCACGGAGCCGACCCGCGACCTGATGGGCCTGCTCACGCTTGACTACCTCGACGTCGCCGCCAAGGAGGGGCGGACGCCGCCGTACGAGTCGGCGCAGGTCCGCGACGCGATCAAACACACCATCCCGCTGGAGTACGGCGACGTCACCGACGTGGCGCCCGACGTGAAGCTCACCTTCCACAACGCGGGCCACATCCTCGGGAGCGCCGTCACGCACTTCCACATCGGCGACGGGCTCTACAACGTCGCCTTCTCCGGTGACATCCACTACGAGGACACCCGCCTGTTCAACGGCGCCGTCAACGACTTCCCGCGGGTCGAGACGCTCGTGCTGGAGTCGACGTACGGCGGTCGCGACGACTACCAGACCGACCAGGCCGACTCCGAGGAGGCGCTCAAGGAGGTCATCAACGAGACGTACGAGCAGGGCGGGAAGGTCGTCATCCCCGCGTTCGCCGTGGGGCGCTCCCAGGAGATCATGCTCGTCTTGGAGGAGGCGATGCGGAAGGGCGAGATCCCGGAGATGCCCGTCCACCTCGACGGGATGATCTGGGAGGCGACCGCGATCCACACGACCTACCCCGAGTACCTCCGGGACGACCTCCGCGACCGGATCTTCCACGACGACGAGAACCCGTTCCTCGCGGACCAGTTCAACCACATCGACGCCGGCGAGGACGAGCGGCAGGAGGTCGCCGACGGCGACGAGTGCATCGTCATCTCCACCTCCGGGATGATCGAGGGCGGGCCGATCATGTCGTGGCTCCGCCACATCGGCCCCGACCCGGACTCGGACCTCGTCTTCGTCGGCTACCAGGCGCAGGGGACGCTCGGGCGCCGGATCCAGAACGGCTGGGACGAGATCCCGGTCGACGGCTGGGGCGGCGGGAGCCGCGGCGACACGCTCACGCTGGAGATGGGCACCGAGGTCGTCGACGGCTTCTCCGGCCACGCCGACCGGCAGGGGTTAGAGAACTTCGTGAAGACGATGAACCCGCGACCCGAGAAGGTGCTGTGCGTCCACGGCGACGAGCGCTCCGTGCAGGACCTCTCCTCTGCGTTATACCACGACTACAACATGCGGACGTTCGCGCCGAAGAACCTGGAGACGTTCCGGTTCAAATAGGTCGGCCCGCTGAATCCGCTCCTCGTTCCGCGCGTTGCGCCGACGCGAGTTTTTAAATTGCGACGGGGTGACGTCGACCCATGCGTCTCGCGCTCATCGCCCACGACGAGCTGAAAGACGAGATGGTGGAGTTCGTCACGAAGCACGCCGCGGCCCTCGACGACTGCGAGCTCGTGACGACGGGGACGACGGGGAAGCGCATCGCCGAGGAGACGGGTCTCGCCGTCGACCGCCAGGCGTCGGGCCCGTACGGCGGCGACCTCCAGATCGGCGGCATGATAGCCGACGACGCGATCGACGGCGTCGTCTTCCTCCGAGACCCGCTCACGGCGCAGGCGCACGAGCCGGACATCTCCGCCCTGCTCCGCGTCTGCGACGTGAAGGACGTCCCGCTGGCGACCAACGTCGCCTCCGGCGAGCTGCTCGTCGAGGGGCTGCTCGGCTCGACGTGACGCCGACCGCCCGAGAGTATCAGATCGGATAACGAAAGCCGCGGTATTTTAAAAGCGTCCGCCGTATCCGGCACCGATGACCAACCGCCAAGCGGCCCGGTTCGCGGCGCTGGCGACCGCGCTGCTCCTGCTCTCGGCGCTCGCCGCGAGCGGGGCGGCCGTCGGCGTCGGAGCGGCGCAGACGGGCGGCGACCCGCCGGGCGACGACGCGGACGGCGCCGCCGTGACGCCGCCCACGCGCTGTTTCGCGGGCGACGGCTACCCGATCTCGATCGGCGAGACGGGCGCGACGATCGACGCGGTCGTCCACCTCTCCGTGCTGACCGATCCCGCCGCCGGCAACGAGTTCGGGCTGGAGGCGGCCGGCGCGCTCGACGGCGTCCCCGTCGTGACGCTCGCCGCGGGGGTCCGGCTCACCGCGCGCGAGGCGGTCGCGAACGGGATCGATCCGTTCGCGGCGTTCGACGTGCTGTACGCCTACGAGCTCGACCTCCCGATGTTCGGCGGCGCGATTGGCGACTCCGACTACCGCGACGACGGCTCCCCGGTCGAGTCGGGCGCCGGCGCCGTGGCCTGCTGAGCCGCCGCGGGCGACTCGTCTCGCCTACTCGCCCGCCCCGCCCGCTCCTCCCTCTCCGCCCGCTCCCCCCTCTCCGCCCCTTCCGCCCGACGGGGAGCGCACGCCTCGGACGATCCCCAACAGCTCGCGGCGGGCGTCCGCGGGATCCCGACCGTCTGGGTACGCGTCCGCGTCGAGCGGGTAGGCGCCCCCGGCGAGGAGGTACTCGTCGGTCGCCCAGACCGCGAGCAGCGCCTCGACCGGGACCGCGTTGCCGGCGCCGCTCCCCGCGCCCTCGGCGTCGTCCGCGCCGTCGTCGCCGCCGACCTCACCGATCCGGCAGTCGCCGCGGAACGTCCACAGCGTCGCGCGCGAGGCGGTCGGATCGTCGATCGCGATCTCGCGGTCGCCGCGCCGCTCGACAGCCTCGACGTCGCGCTCGGCGAGCCGGTCGCGGAACCCCTCTCTGGCCCGCCGCTCGACGAGACGGGTGAGCGCGGCGTTCGGCGTCGTCTCCGGGCGGATCCGCAGGCGACTCGCGAAGCAGAACGGCCGCGGCGCCGGCGACTCGACCCGCTCGTACCGCACCGTGCTCGCGGTCACCGAGACCGGGCCGGCGGCGAACGGCCGGTCCGTCGCCTCGTCGACGCGTCGCCAGCCGCCGAGGCGGTCGGCGGGCACGACGGGCGGGTCCATGGTCGGCGTTCGCCGGCGAGGTAATTAAAAGCGGTCGCGGGCGGGAGAGCGCGGAGGTCGACGGGACGGAAGAGAGAGGCGTCGTCGTCGCGCGTCGGTCAGTGGTCGTCTTCGCGCCACTTGTGCTCGCAGTCCGTGCAGACGAAGAAGCGCGTCTCGGACTCGTCGGCCGAGCGGATCTGCTGCATGTACCAGTACGCGCGGTCGTTGCCGCACTCCGGGCAGTGGGCGGTCGTCTGCGGGAGCCCCTTGTCCTCCGCGTCGCTCACGTCGATGACCTCCGACTCGACCTGCGACTCGGTGGTCCACTCGTCGTCGGCGTCGTCCCGGCCGATCTCGTTGCCGCAGGAGTCGCACACCCAGTGGTCCTCGCCCTCGCCGGACTTCATCATCGAGCCGCACTCGTCGCAGAACTTCATGGCGGAACCAACCGCGGATCGTATATAAACGGCGGGATCGCGGGCGATCGGATCGGCGCCCGCCGCGCCGCGTCGGTGCGCGCGCTATTCGCCGCTGTCGGCGTGCTCGGCGAGCGCGAACCGGACGCGCTCCTCCTCGGCCCCCTTCGTCTCCCGGCCGGTAACGACGACCTCGCCGATCTCGGCGGTGTCGCCGACGTGGGTCCCGGCGCAGGCGGTGCGGTCGTAGGGGTCGGCGTCGGTCCCCGGACCCGCTTCGTCCGCGCCCGCCGCGCCGATCTCGACGATCCGAAGCTCCTCGATCGAGTCCGGGAGGAGGTCGATTCGGGTGCGTTCCGGATCGAGCGTCGCCTCCGCCTCCGCGCGGTCCATCGCGTAACTCGTCACGGGACGTTCGTCGGCGACGAGCTCGTTGAGCCGATCCTCGATCCGGTCGAGGTCGGCGTCGTCGAAGCGGTCGTACGCCGCGTCGAGGTGCGCGTGGTCGTCGTACAGCTGGTTCCCGGTGGTCTCCGCGTCGAATTCGTTTAAAAGCAGGGCGGAGAGCAGGTGCTGAGCGGTGTGGTACTTCGAGTGGGCCGCCCGGCGCGCCGCGTCGATCTCGCCGACGACGGCGGTACCGGGCTCGGGCGGCGAGGGGGCGTCTCCCTCGCCTCCCGCCGCGAGGGTGTGGTAGATGGTGTCTTTCTTCTGCACGTCGACCACGCGCCACCGCGGGTCGCCCTCCCCGTCCGCGGCGCGGAGCGTCCCCGTGTCGTGGGGCTGGCCGCCGCCCGTCGGGTAGAAGTGCGTCCGGTCGAGGACGACGCGGTCGTCGAGCGCGCGCTCGACGGTTGCCTCGAACGTCGTCACCGTGTCGTCTGCGAGGTACAGCTCCTCGGTCATGGCCGTACGGAGCGGCTCCGCCGGCTTAGGTGGTGCGCTCGGGGAGCGGCGGGCGCGGCGGGGGCGCGGCGGGCCGGACGAGCGCGGCGGGCCGCCGACGCCGCTCTCAGATACGATACTCGGACGTCGCTATTTATCCGTGCTCCCGGCGTACGTTCCCGTATGAAGCGTCCCGACCGCGCACAGAGCGAGGTGATCGGCGTCGTGCTCCTCTTGGGGCTCACGATCACCGCGGTCGGGATAACGGTCGGGCTCGGGTCGACCGCGCTCGCCGACGTCCAGTCTTCGGCCGACGTCCAGCGGATCGAGGGGACGATGACGCAGCTCGACTCGAAGGCCAGCCTCGTCGCGCACGGCGGGTCGACGAGCCAGCGCGTGCGGCTCGGCCCGGGGCGGAGCGCCGACGTGCGCGTCGACGACGACGCCGGGGTGATGCGCATCGAGGTCGAGGCGGAAAACGCGGCCGGCGACCTGGAGACCACGACGCGGAACGTCACGCTCGGGACGATCGTCTACGAGCGCGGCGACGACCGGGTCGCGTATCAGGGCGGCGGCGTCTGGCGGTCGAACGGCGACGGCTCGTGGATGGTTTCCCCGCCCGAGTTCCACTACCGCGGCGACACCCTCACGCTCCCGCTCGTGACGATCAACGGGACCGACGGGCGGCTTGGCGACGCGGCCGTCGTCACGGACGCCCCGGGCCACCCGGAGGGGCTGTTTCCTGCCGGGAACGTCTCGAACCCCCTGCTCGGCGGGAACGTGACGGTCACGGTCGAGAGCGAGTACGCGGAGGCGTGGGGGCGGTTCTTCGAGACCCGGACGCGGGCGAACGTCACGCAGGTCTCGCCGACGGAGGTCCGCGTCGCGCTCCGGACGGAGACGGTCCACCCGACGCTCAGCGCGAGCGTCTCATCGGTGGGGCGCTCTCGGCTCGACACGGGGGGGATCGACAGCCTGTACGCCGACAGCTACGACTCTAAAAACAATACTTCCTATCCCGGACGCGACAACGCGAGTAGTAATGCGGTGGTCCAGACCACCGGGGAGTTCCGTCTCACGGCCGGCGGGGGCGGTGGCACCGACATTATCACGATCCGCGGCGACCTCATCGCCGAGTCGTACAACATCCCGCCCGGCCAGGAGGACAAGCTGAACGTCACCGGCGAGCGGCGGACCGACGACTCGCTGAGTCCCGCAGACCCCATCTCGGGCGCCATAACCGAGCGGATGAACCGGATCCGCGACCAGGATCTCGAATCGAACACCGTCTCCGGGTTCGGACACGACAACGGATCCGTCAAAACCATCGACACGGACACCTACGTGAACGGCGACATCACGGTCTCTGACGGCAGCACGCTCCGGATCGAGGACGGAGCGACCCTCCACGTCGACGGAGGGCTCAACGTGAGCGAGGACGGCAGCGAAGTCGAGTTCGACGGTGCGGGCGGCGACGTCACGGTTCTCGTCGAGGGCGGCTTCTCGATGCGAGATCAGTCGACCCTCCGCGCCCGAGGCGGGAGCAGCAGCGACCTGTTCGTCGACGGCGCGGTCGAGATACGGAACGACGCGTCGGTCACGGCGGCCACCGGCACCCGCTTCGAGCTGTACAACACCGGCAACATCGACGTGACGGATACGGCGCAAATCGCCGCCGACGACGACGTGACAAAGAACCTGTGGCTGTACTCGAGCGGGGACGACATCTACTTCGCGGGCAAACAGACAGACGGGATCGACTTCGCGGGCGTCATGTACGCGCCGACGAGCGACGTGACGCTTGACGATAATATGACGTTCAAAGGATCGTTCACCTCCGGGAGCTTCGATTTCGACGACGCCGACCTCAGCCTCCACTACGACGAGTCGCTCAAGGACGCCAAGCCGTTCGGGGGGGCTTCCGTTCCCGTGGTGAGTCACCTACACGTCTCCCGCCACGGCGTGACGATCGAGGACGACTAGCCCGAACGAATCGGTCGAACGAGGCCGCTCGCGGGGCGACCGTCAGCGCTGCAACCCGACGACGCGAACGACCTCGCGCACGTACACCAGGTCGTCGTGAGACAGCTCCGCCACCGCGACCCCGTCGGCGTCGGCGGGCGTCGCGTCTTCGAACCCGTCGGTGCGCTCGAAGTAGCGCGCCCACGCGTCCGGATGGTCCGTCTCCACCCAGAGGTACAGCGTCTCGCCGCTCGCGGCGTCGAACCGCTCGGTCTCCGAGTCGACGTTGGGGCCTTCGACCGCGGTGATCTGGACGGTACCCTCCCCAGTGACGCTCTCCTCTCCGCCGCCGCGGACCAGCGCCACGATCGGTACCGTGGTCCGGTTCTCCGCGGCGACGAATCGGGGCTCCGAGAGCATCACCGACCCGTCACCGTCGCCGCGGACGAGCGCGCCGGCCTCGTACGCGATCGTCGTGTCGCCCTCCTCGTACGCGATCGTCTTGGACGTCCACTCGGCCAGGGTCCCGTTCGCGACCTCACTGGCGTTGCTGGTGTTCGCGAGGACGAACCGCGACTCGGTGGACGTCGACAGCGTGCCGCCGGCCAGCCGGATCTCCGTCGCCCGATTGGGGTCGCCGTACCGCTGGACGTCTCGGAGATTGTCGTCGAGCACGTCGAACGCGCGCTCGACGTTGGCGACGCGCTCGGCCTCCCGGCGGTCCTCCACGCCGGTGATCCCGACAGCGAACACCGTGCCGATCGTGATCGTGATCAGCGAGAACACGAGGATGTAGCCGACGACGTCGCTCACGCCGCGGTCGTCGCCGACGAGCGAGGAGACGCCGCCGACGGAGACGGTCTGGCTCCGCTCCCGCCCGCTCATCGCTCTCTCACCTCCAGCCGGCCGACGGAGCTGTTGTACCGGAATCGGATCGGGCCCCCCCGGACGCGAGACGGCTCGACTGACAGGTTCGCGACGTGCGGGATCTCGGCGACCGCCTCGGGGTCGTCGGTCCGCAGCGTCACCGACTCGTTGTCGACTGCGATCCGATACGTGCGACCGGCGATCCTGTCGGGCAGGTCGACGTCGACCGAGACGTTCGCGGCGTCGGCGTCGTCCGGGCGGTCGACTTCCGCCGCGCGAGCGAGCCGATCCGCGCTCTCGAGGTTCGCGACGGCGGTCTGCCCGACCACGGCGAGGTCGCCCCTGACGACGCGCTCCGTCTGCGAGTCGACGACGCCGCCGATCCCGATGACGATCCCGGAGAGCAGCACCGCGCCGATCGCGAGCGTCAGCACGTAGCCGACGGCGACGCTGACGGCGCGCTCGTCGCCGCGGAGGCGACCGCGACCGTCGCCGCCCGGGCGCTCACGCATCGGGCTCACCCGGGGCGACCCGAACCGTCGTCTCGAACCGGAGCTCCGCGGTCCGGTAGCGGAGGTCGATCTCCGCGTCGTACACCGCCGGCGACGACGTCAGGTCAGATCCGACGGCGTCCCCCGAGTCGGGGCGCACGGTCGCGGTCACCGTCCCGTTCGCCTTGTCCGTCCGCTCGAGGGTCACGTCGTAGGGGGTGCCCAGCTCCCCGGCGCTCGTTGCCCAGAGCCCCGGACAGCGCTCGTCGCCGAGCGTCCCGCCGGTCAGGTCGACGGCGACGCGGTCGGCGGTCGGCGTCGAGCAGACGACGGTCGGGGCGCTCCCGTTCTGGCCGACGGCGACGGTGACGTTGTCTCCGGTGCCGTTGTACACGTACACCTCCCGCGTCTCGTTGACGCCGTCGTCGAACTCGATATAAAATGCGTCGTCCGGCGCCCCGGACGCGTCGGTCGACGAGAGGTTGGTGGAGTCGACCTCCAGGACAAACCCGCGCGTCCGATTGACGCCGGCGGCGAGCGTCGCGTTCGCGTCGCCGGTGCCGTTCGCGGTGAGGTTCCCCGTCACGTAGCGGCCGGCGCGGATCGACGAGGGGTCGCCCGAGACGCGGGTCACGCCGCCCCGATCGGCGTACGCACGGGCGAGGTACTCGTCGAGATCGGCGATCCCCTCCTCGACCGCCGCCGTGGCTTCGGAGTGGTTCGCGGGGCGGTTCCGGTTGGTGCCGTCGATCAGCTTCCCGGTCTCCTCGACGGCGGCGGCGCGGACCTCCAGCGCCTCCCCGTCGGCGGCCTCGATCCCGCGGGTCGCGACGTTCTCGCTGTAGATGCTCGCGTTCAACAGCACCACGAGCGCCACGAGCGAGACGGCCACGACGAGTCCGGATATCAACAGGAGCTGACCGCGGTCCGCGTCGCGGAACCGCCGGTCGCCGCGCGGACCGTCGCCGTCGGACGCTCCGGGGATCACAGCTGCCATACGACGATGCGCACCTCCATTCGGTCGTATATCGCGCCGACGGCGGCGTCGGCCGCGTAGAACTCGCCCGGCTCCGACCCGTTCGAGAGCGCCCGGAGCGTCGTGTTCCCGTGTCCCGGTGCGGTCAGGTTCGCGTCGTCGGTCAGGACGACCGTGCGCGTCGCCGTCACGGCGTTGTCGCTCGGCGATCCCATGTCCACCAGCGTCGTCTCGTCGCCGTTGTCCGAGCCGTGTCGGATGTGAACGTTGAACGCGATCCGTCGCTCTCCAAAGGTCGCGTTCAGCGCCTCGCCGAACGCGTTCGGCGGGCCGCCGGCCGTGAAGTAACTCGGGCTCCGGCCGTCGGTGAACGTCTCGTTCACCGGGTCCCAGCGGAGCAGGGCGTCCTCGAGGTCGCCGTTCGCCGCGCTCGTCTCCAGCAGGTCGTCCGCGACCGCGCGCTGCTGGTTCTCCAGGTGCTGGTTCGACGTGCTGGCCGACAGCGGGGTCACCGCGGTCGCCTGCAGCGCGAAGGTGAGCCCGGCGACGATCAGGATCGCCGCCGCGAACGCCTCTAGGGTGTGCGCCTGCGCGCGGTCCTCGCTCGGGGGCATCGTCACCACACCCACACCGTGAGCCGGTACTGCGTCCCCTCGATCGAGACGAGCCGCTGCGAGACGCTGACGCCGCCGCGGTCGAGGCGGACCGGATCTCTTGTGCTGCGGCGCAGCTTGACCGGGTGCGTCCCGTACCGCGTGTCGATCGAGACGGTCGAGGCGTTCCCGATCGGGTCCGATGCCCCCATCGCGTGGACGACGACGAGCACCTCGTCGTCGATCCCGAACGCCGCGGCCGTGTCGTTCGCGACCCCGGCCGGGCAGCCGGCCGCGTCGGCGAGGGTGGCGTTGCCTTCGTCGCCGTCGAAGTAGGCGACCGTGCACGCGGGGGACAACACCCCGGGCTCGGTCGGCGAGGCGGCGAGCAGGTCACCGGCGATCCCCGCGGCGATACGGTCGCTGACGACCGGAGAAGCGGTCGCGGCGCCGGCGAAGGGGTCGAACACCGTCGGGATGAACGCGATCACGAACCCGAGCGTCAGCAGGAACACGCCCGCGCCGACGGCGAAGTCGATCGGGGTCTGGGCGCGGTCGCTCGCGGAGCGGCGGTCGGCGCCGATCGCCCGCCGCTCACCCGACATAGATCCACACCCCCAGCGCGAGCGTCATCAGGACCACCGCGAACTTGACGCCGGAGATGATGTCCGCGTTCCGGATGTAGCCGCTGATGAAGCCGGAGAGCACCGCCTGTAGGGTCACGGCGTGGAAGAACAGCATCGAGAGCACCGAGGGGTCGATGCCGCCGCCCCCGCCGAAGCCGGCGCCGGCGCCCGCGCCTCCGGCCGACTCCCCCTGCGACGAGAGGTCGCCCATCACGTCGATGAACTGGGTCTGGAGGATCGCCATCACGCCCAGCAGCGTGACGTACGTCATCACGATGATCGCCACCTGCATCCGGGTCCGGGAGATCCGCTCGCGCTCGATGTCGTCCTGGTTCTCCGAGGCCTGCGCCGCCGTGGTCAACACGTCCGTGATCTGCGAGGAGGCCTCCTGCGCCTCCGAGATGAGCTTCACCGTCCGGGCGAGCCGCGGGACCGCGTACTTGTTGTTGAACTCGACCATGGCGTCCCGGAGGCTCATCCCGTAGTTCACCTTCGCGTGGATCACCTCGAACTCCTCGGCGAGCTGGCCGGTCGACGTCTCCGAGACCGTCTGGACCGATTCGAGCAGGGTCTGCCCGGTGTCGTTCGCCGAGGAGAGCTTCCGGAGGCTCTCGGAGAGCTTGCCCGTGATCGCCCGCTTCGAGCGCTGGCTCCACTCGTGGAAGACCGCGAGCGGGACCAACACGAGGTACGCCGGGAGGTAGATCCAGACGAACGCCGACCAGACGGGGCGGTCGACCCACCCGTCGAACGTGGTCGGCGCGTTGCCGGTGAGCGCCGCGATAGCGACGATCGCGACCGCGGCCGGCACGGTCAGCGCCAGCGTGTACAGCGGGTTGTCGCGCAGGAAATGGTGGGGCGCCGAGACGATCTGCTTCGTCTTGTACGTCCCCTCCCGGTCGCGGATCCGGTCGAAGACGCCGAACCGCCCGACGAATCCCTCGATCAGTCCGAAATGGAGCAGCCCCTCTTGGCTCGTCTGTCTGAGGCGCTCGCTGCCGCCGTCGGGGTGGAGGTAGCCGTCGCCGGGCTCGTCTTGTTTGACGGTCGAGACGAGCACGAGGAAACCGACGCCCGTCAGCGGGATCAGGACGTACACCGTCGCGTACAGCAGGAAGTCGTCCGACTCTCCCATCATCCCCATGATGACGAGGATGATGATGAGAAGCAGGGGGAAAAGCGAGAGCGTCATGTACATCTCGCCGAACAGCTCCAGCGTCTCCAGGGTCATCTCGCGCTCCTGTTTCGACGTGCGGAGGTGTTTCTCCTTTTTGTCCTTCAGGAAGCTCTCCATGTCGCCGCCGGAGTTGACGATAGAGAGCATGTCGGCGAGGAACTGCGAGAGCTCGTCCGACGGCGTCTCCATCGACTGCTGGCGGATCGCGTTCCGGTAGTCGGTGCCGAAGTACTCCGTCTCGTTGACGATGCTCTGGAACTCGCGGGAGACCTCTCCGTAGGTGTCCTCCGCCGTCGCCATCGCGCGGAGGATCTCGAGCTGGTTGAGCCCCCCGACGGAGAGGGCGTACATGAACGAGACTGAGTCCGCGAGCAGGAGATTGATCTCGCGCTTCCGCGAGGACGCCCGCGAGTAGGGGACCGCGACGAGGGCGCCGAATCCCAGCGCGAACCCGATCGAGCCGAAGACGAGCCCGCTAATCAGCACCGCGGTCGGCACGACGAGCGACCGCAACAGGTCCCGGATCGCCGGCGTGGGCGCCGGCATGCCGAGCGACAGCGCGCTCGGGTCGATCAGCCCGAGCGAGAACACGCCGTAGCCGATCAGCGTGCCCAGCGCCCAGAGGAGCCCGCCGACGAGCAGCCCGACGCCCAGCGCCCGGGAAACGTACATCTCCACTTGGTCCGGCATCCGGGCCTCCGCGAGCTTGCGCTCGACGTCCCCGACGAAGTCGCCGTCGGGGTCGAACAGCAGCTCGAAGACGGGGTAGAACAGCTCCGCGAGGACGTCGGCGTCGGCGGACCCGTCGCCGACCCCCGTGTCGAGGCTCACGCGGACCACCTCCTCGGGGACACGGCGCTACCGCTCCTCCGGGGACTCGACCGTGCCGAACCCCCAGTCGTCGATGTCGTCGTCCTCGTCGTCCCCCTCGTCGTCGTCCCCGCTCGCTTCGTCATCGTTGTCCCCCTCGCTAGCCTCATCGGGCTCGTCCACGTCGCCCACATCGCCCTCGCCCACGTCGCCCTCGTCATCTTCCACGTCGCCCTCGCTCGCGTCCGAGTCCTCGCCGTCGGGACCGGCTCCGGCATCGCTCCCGGAATCGTCGGTTCCGGGGGCGCCGAACCCCGGTTCGTCAAGCTGGGAGTCGTCGGGAAGCGCGTCGGCGCCGACCCTATCAGCGGGAGCGACCGCAGGCGTATCGGTCTCCTCGTCGGCCGGGTCCAACACG
Organism: Halorubrum sp. CBA1229; assembly: GCF_003721435.2. Classification (NCBI taxonomy): domain Archaea; kingdom Methanobacteriati; phylum Methanobacteriota; class Halobacteria; order Halobacteriales; family Haloferacaceae; genus Halorubrum; species Halorubrum sp. CBA1229. The sequence continues at coordinate 442,427 of NZ_CP054585.1, forward strand.
TCGATCCCCTCGTCGAACGGTTCGTCGAAGTCAATCGCTCCGTCCTCCGCGTCCGCGTCGGCGGCCTCACTCGGTGCCTCCGACCCGTTTGCGCCCACCGAGTCGTCTGCGTTCGGCGTTCGATCGGTCGGACCGACCCTCGGGTCGCTGTCGACCGGGGTCGCGTCGGCCACTCCCTCGAAGCTGTCGTGACGAACCGGTTCCGACGACGAGGGATCGGGGTCGGGGGAGGGAGGCTCGGCCTCGGCGCCCGCGTCGCTGTCCGTCACGTCGTCTCCCGTTACGCCGTCTCCCGTTACGCCGTCGTCAGTCACGGCTCCGTCCGTTGCGCTGTCGGTCTCTGCGTCGTCCCTGTCCGCGCCGGTGTCGGGGCGCTCCGGGCCGAGCGCATCGGGGTGGAGCGCGGCCGCCTCGCGGGCCGTCTCTTCGAGCGTCTCGTGGTCCCCGTCCGGCGACGCCTCGACGTCGACGGCGGGGGCCACGTCGAGCAGCGCGTCGGCGACGGAGTCGGGCATCCGACCCCGGTACTCCGCGAACAGGTCCTCGGCCTCGTCGAGGATCTGCTCGACCTCCTCCCGGCCCGCCTCGTCCGGGTCCGGTCGGGGCACCATCTCCTCCTTGTCGCGGTCGACGTTGATGAGGACGGACTCCATCTCCCGGAGGTCCTCCAGCGAGCGCTCCAGCCCCTCGTTGGCCATCAGCGCGAGCACCGTCTCGGGGTCGTTGATGAACGCCTGAAACGTCGCGGCCACCTGCGCGTAGCTGTTGAGCCCGCGGTCGATGAGATACGCCAACACGACCCGGCGCTTCCGGAGCTCCTCGTTCAGCGTCTCGCGGCTCCATCCGCGGTCGAACATGATGTCCTCGAGGGTGTTGGAGTCGCCCATCTGGAGGAACTCGTCCGTCTCCGCCTGCCACTGGAACACGTCTTGGACGTTGATCTCGTCGTTCTCGGCGTCGTAGTGGTTGATCTCGGTCAGCGACTTGTTCCGGCGCACCTTCTTCCCCTGCACCCGGGTCGACGTCTGGACGGAGACTAAATCGAGGGCCGTGAACATCGTCTTCGAGACGTTGATCGGCTCCGTGGTGAACCGCTTGAGCACCTCGCCGACCGTGTCGGCGTGGAACGTCGTGTACGTGGTGTGGCCCGTCGACATCACCTGAAAGGCGGTCCGGCCCTCCTCCCCGCGGATCTCGCCCATCACGATGTAGTCCGGGCGCTGGCGGAGCGCGGCCTCCAGCAGGTCGAACTCGTCGATGTCGCCCTTGTCGTCGTCGGAGAAGGAGGGGCGGGTGACGGAGGCGATCCAGTTGCGCTGGGGGAGCTCGACCTCGCGGGTGTCCTCGATGGAGACGATCTTCGCGTTCGAGGGGATAAAGAGGGAGACCGCGTTCAGGCTCGTCGTCTTCCCGGAGGCGGTGCCGCCCGCGAAGATCAGGCTCTTGTGGTTCTCGATGGAGAGCCACAGGAAGGCCATCTCGTCGAGCGAGAACGTCTTCCAGTTGATCAGGTCGATCGGGGTGAAGGGGACGTCGTTGAACTGCCGAATGGTGTAGTTGGTCCCGTGGTCCGACACCTCGCGGCCGAGCGTGAGCTGGGCGCGGGAGCCGTCCGGGAGCGTGGCGTCCACCTGCGGGCGCCGCTTCGAGATCCCCTTCCCGGAGCGCTGCGCGAGCTTCACCACGAAGTCGTCGAGCTCGTCGGTCTCGTGGTAGACGTTGGTGATGATCTGCTCGTAGTCGGAGTGGTAGACGAAGACGGGGGAGTTGTACCCGTCACAGGAGATGTCTTCCACGTTGATGTCGTACTTGATCGGGTCGATCCGCTCGTAACCGATGAAGTCCCGCTTGAGGTAGTACAGCAGCTTCTCGACCTGATGGTCCGACAGCGTCTCCGGATCTTCGGCCATCACCGCCGGCTCGGGCCTGGCGAGTATCTTGCTCGGCGTCGACTCCGACTCCGACGCCGTCGGGGGCTCGTAGCCGAGCGACTCCGTGATTCGGGCGGCGATCCCCTCCGTGACGTCGAACCCGAACCGGTCGACCGCTTCGTCGACGAGGTCGTCGATCACCCCGCGGTCGCCCGCCTCGCGCTCGTAGAGATCGTACCGGTCGAGCAGGGTGAGCGCCTCGTCGACGATGACGTCCTTGCGGAACTCCTCGTCGCCCCCCGCGATCGCCTCGTCGGCGTACTTGATCGAGGTCCGGAGCTTCCCCGTCAGGAACTCGACGAGGTCCGTCTCGATCTCGGTGCGGTACGGCTGGACCGCGTAGTACTTCACCTCGTTCTCCTTCGTCGAGCGGAACACGATGACGAACGCGTACGGCTTGTTCACCCAGTAGCGCTCGATCTCGCGGAAGTGGGTCTTCTTCGGCATCGGCACCGCCTTCTCCAGGTCGTAGCGATTCGCGAGCGTGGTGTCGCCCGCGGCCGTCGAGAAGAACTCGTCCTCATCGACCTCGGGGTTCACGTTCACCGTCCGCTCGTCGACCAGATCGGCGAGCTCCTCGGCGGCGGTCCCGCCGGCCCCCAACAGCTCCTCGGTCCGGTCGGGGTCGAACCCCAGCGCCTCAGTCTTGTCCTCGTGGGTGAATTCGAGCGGCACCTCTTCCCCCTCTTCGTTCACCTCGGTCGGCGGGTTCCCGTCCTCGTCGAGGAAGTACTCGTCGCGGTAGTCGTCCCACGTGTAGTAGCCCTTCAGAACCGGCACTGAGTAGAGGTCGTACCGCGCCGAACAGCGGTCCCAGAGGACGTCGCCGACGGCCGCGGCGGCCCGGACTCGGTACCCCGTCTCCGACGGGTCGAACCCGAGGAACTCGCTCGGATCGACGTCGACGCGCGCCCATTCCTCGGGGGTCGGCGCGCGTCTCGGGACCATCTCGACGTCGGCGGCGGCGACGGCGACCGTCCCGGTCACGCCGCCGAGACCGACCGCGAGTTCGCCCCCATCGTCGTCCCCGTCGCTGTCTCCGTCTCCGTCGCTGTCTCCGTCCTCGTCGTCACCGCCGACCGCGTCTTCCGGATCCCCCTCGTACTCCGCCTCGCCTTCCTCGCCCGTCGAGTCCGGTTCGGACTCGGGTTCGGGTTCGGACTCCTGTTCGGAGTCGAACGGCCCGGAGTCCACCACCGCCGTCGACGTCCCGTCGGGGACGACGGCGTCGCCGCTGAGCACGACGTGGCCGTCGCCGACCACGAGCGTCCCCGCGTCCGGCGTCCCGTGCCCGGAGACCGGCGTGTCGCCGTCGGCGACGAACGGCTCGTCGACGCCGGAGGCGCGGAGCACGCGATCGGTCCCGTCTTCGGCGTGCGCGGCGACGGCGCTCGCCGGGACTACCGGCTCCTCGCCGACGTCTGCGTACAGCGCCGCCGCGGCGTCGGCCCGGCCGCGGTCGGTCAGGAACGCCCGCCACGAGTAGCGCCCCCTCGTTACGGGCGCGTCGGACGCTGACGCCGCTCCGGCCGCCTCGCCGGGCGACTGCGGCGAACGCTCGGCGTCCTCGGTTGCCATGACTGCGTCAACGCCGCGACCGTTGAAAAAGGTGTCTCGCAAAACACCGGCTCTGATAATCGCCCGCTGGGAGGCGGTTTTTATACCTCGCGGTCGAAGCGACCGGCGTGACGCGCCCCGACGACGCCTCGGCGCTCCGCTCGCTCGGTCGGCTCAGGCGGCCGGCCGTCCGGCGTCGCGTCCGCGCGGCGATCGCCGAGGAGCTGCTCGGTACGTCCCGCAGCCTCGGCGTCGTGCTCGCGTTCGTCGCGTTCATGCTCGCGGTGGGTGTCGGCTACTACGTCCCGACCGCCGGCGACGTGCCGGTCCCGCTGTGGCCGCTGTACGCGGACTCGGCGGTCGCGGTCGCGCTCGGCGGCGCCGTCCTGCTGACGCTCGTCCCGACGGTTCGGACCGACGGGAGCGCGGTCGCCGACGCGCCGACGTCGAGGCCGCTGGCGTACCTCCAGACGCTCGCGTTCGTCTGGCTGATCACGTTCGGCCTCTGGCCGCTGGTCTCGCTGAACCTCGCCTTCTCCCAGTACGTGGCGGCCCCCAACGCCTGGATCTACTACTGGGGCGTGCTCGGCACGCACCTCTGTTTCGTCGGGCTCGCGCTGCTGTTCCCGGTGTTCGGTCGGACGACGCGCGGCGCGCTCGCCGTCGCCGCCGCCGTCGCCGTCGGCAACGTCGCCCTCGATTACGGACTCGGCTACCACCCGCCCCTCTTATATGAGCCCGGACCCCTGCTGGCGGGCGCGACGCTCGCGATCGCCGGGTTCGCGGTGTGGCTCGCGTGGCGGTCGTTCCCGCGGCTCGGCGAGGGCGACTGAGCGGGGGGCGTCCTCGAGGGATCAACGAGTCACCGATAGCCGATGCGGAACCTCGACGCCGCCGGCAGGTTCCGACACGCGTCGGACATCATACTATTCCAGAGTTGTCAAATTCACAGGTGAGCGCGTCGGTACTGTCGTCACAGGGGCCACACGGCGCCGTTACGGTAACGTATCGGGAAAATATAAGATCCGAGCGGAACTGGGGCCGAATATGTCGCTTGTAGAGGCTTTCAACAGAGTCGAATTTGGACACGGACCCTCGCTGGTCACCCGGCCGATCCGTTCGGTTTGTCGACCGACCACGCCGCGTCACAGTGATTCGCTAGAGCCATTGCCATCTGAAACCGTGTATCACGATGACTGCCACTACCCCAAAAACGGCCAGAGCCAGCATATAGATGATCATGATGACCCCCATTTGTTTTGTTGTCATCTCGCCTTCAAACATATTCAAAATTTTCATGAATATACATAGGATCCTAACTTAATAAATCATTATAAGTACGTATTTCTGCCAGTTGGCCGGAGTTATTCCGGTGAATCAGCCGGCAACGTACGCGACTACTTCGGGGCTACCTGGCAGTGTATCTGATCGGTAGCCTGTCAATTTGTGCGCTTCAGCACCCGGCTGTTGCAGACCAGAACCGGTCTGGGAGGGGGCTGAACAGAGCCAACTAAATGAAAACGGGCACGGCGGGATCCACGCGAGCGAACGCGGTGAGCGAGCGTGGAGCCAGTCGCGCCCGTGACTGAGCGAAGCGAAGGAACGGGCGCGACGGGATTCGAACCCGCGATCGAGAGGTTAGGAACCTCTCGCCCTGTCCGCTAGGCCACGCGCCCAACGCGGTTGGAGAAAACGTCGCAGCGGGGATCGGTCGGCGTCGCGGAACCGGATTACGCGCTCGTCTCTTTCTCGGTTTCGAGGTCTTCGAGTTCCTCGTCGTCGGTCGAATCCGTGCTGACGGACGAGTCGTCCTCGTCGCCGTCCTGCATCTGTTTCAGTTCGTCTTCGACCTCCTCGCGTCCCTTCTTGAACTCGCCCATCGCCTGGCCGGTCGACCGGGCGAGCTTCGGAATCTTGTTCGCCCCGAACAGGAGAACCAGCACGAGCAGGATAATGAGGAGCTCCGGACCCGCCGGGATGCCGCCGATCAGTGGAATCGCACTTATCATCTCTATCCCGGAGTAGCCCTCTTGCGACTATAGTCTTTTTGCCTCGGTTGGCCGACGGCGGGTCGCCGTTGGCCGGGCAACGCCCCCGGAACCCCGCCGTATCGGGAACGCCACCGATAGACGCCGAAACTGTGATACGCCCGCGGCGCAAGCGGTGGGTATGACAGCCGTCGGCGACGACGCCCCCGACTTCACCGCCTCGCTCGTGGACGACGATATCGAACCGTTCCGGCTGGCCGACCACCTCGGCGACGAGCCCGTGGTGCTCGCCTTCTTCCCGGCCGCGTTCTCGAACACCTGCACCGACGAGATGGAGGCGCTCCGCGACGGATTCGACCGCGACGACTGCACGCTGTTCGGCGTGAGCACCGACCTCCCGCACGCGCTCGCGGCCTACCGGTCGCAGTACGAGCTCCCGTTCTCGCTCGTCGCCGACACCGAACACCGCGCGATCGAGGCGTACGACGTCATCGAGTCGTTCGAGGACTACGGCGTCGACACGGTCGCGCAGCGGGCCGTCTTCGTGATCGACGGTGACGGCGTCGTGACGTACCGCTGGCTCGCGGAGCACTCGGGCCAGGAGCCGGAGTACGACGCGCTGGCTGACGCGGTCGCCGAGGCGGCCGCGTAGGCCGCGCGCGAACGGGTCCCGCCCCCGAACGGATCACTCCCGCGAATCCCTCGAACCCGACCCTCAGGCCGCGTCGCGGAGGTCGTCTAGGGACTCCGGGTTCTCCATCGAGGAGAGGTCGCCGGGATCCTCACCCTTATAAACCGACTCGATCGCGCGGCGGATGATCTTCCCGGACTGCGTCTTCGGGAAGGCGTCGACGAACAGCAGCTCGCGCGGCCGGAACGGCTTCCCGTGCTCGTCGCCGACGACCGCCCGCAGCTCCTCGCGGAGCTCGTCGCTCGGCTCGACGCCCGGTTCGAGGACGACGTACGCGACCACCGCGGTACCGGTGGTGTCGTCGGGGACGCCCACCGCGGCCGCCTGGTTGACGGCGTCGTGATCGATGAGCACGCCTTCGATCTCGGCCGGGCCAACCTTCCGGCCGGCGACGTTTAACGCGTCGTCGGCGCGACCGTGGAGGAACCAGAATCCGTCGGCGTCCTTCTGGGCGAAGTCGCCGTGGTCCCAGAGGTCGTCCCACGTCGACCAGTACTCCTCGAGGTAGCGCTCGTCGCCGGACCACAGCGACTTCGTCATCGACGGGCAGGAGTCGCGCGCGACGAGATAGCCGCGCTCGCCCGCCTCCTTCACCGACTCGCCGCTCTCGTCGACGATGTCGATGTCCATCCCGAGCCCCGGTCCCCCGAGCGTGCAGGGTTTCAGCGGTTGGTTCGGCATCGGCATCAGGAAGCAGCCGCAGATCTCGGTGCCGCCGGAGATGTTGATTATCGGGCAGTCGCCGCCGCCGATCGCGTCGTAGAACCACCGCCACGACTCGGGGTCCCACGGCTCTCCGGTGGAGCCGAGGATCCGGAGCGAGGAGAGGTCGTGCCCCTCCACCCACTCGTCCCCGTGCTTGCGGAGCGCGCGGATCGCCGTCGGCGAGATGCCGAACTGCGTGATTCCGTGTCGGTCGATCAGCTCCCAGAAGCGGTCGGGCTCGGGGTGGTCGGGCGCACCCTCGTACATCACCACCGTCCCGCCGAACGCGTGGTTCCCGATCAGCGTCCACGGCCCCATCATCCAACCGATGTCGGAGACCCAGAAGAACCGGTCGGCGGGCTTCTGGTCGAAGCCGAAGTGGATCTCCTTGGCGCACTGTGTGAGAACGCCCGCGTGGGTGTGGACGATCCCCTTCGGCTCGCCCGTCGTCCCCGAGGAGTACAGCAGCATGGACTCCTGGTCGCTGGGGAGCCGCTTCGTCTCGTAGTCGGTCGATCGCGACGCGATCGCCTCCTCCCAGGTAACGTCTCGCTCCGGGTCCCACGGGACGGGGTCGTCCGAGTCACCGTCGGGAGTGGCGCCCAGCCGGTCGTACACCACCGCGTGTTCGACGTGGCCCGCGTTCGCGATCGCCTCGTCGGCCGTCGCCTTCAGCCGGACCTCGCTGCCCCGGCGGTAGAAGCCGTCGCCCGTGAAGAGGACCGACGGCTCGGCGTCGGCGATCCGGGTCGCCGTCGCCTCGGTGCCGAACCCGGAGAAGATCGGCACCGCGATCGCGCCCACTTTCAGGCAGCCGTAGAGGATCGAGACGACCTCGGGCACCATCGGCATGTACAGCGCCACCGTGTCCCCGGTCCCGACGCCGACGGACTCCAGGTAGTTGGCGACGCGGTTCGTCTGCCGGGCCAGCTCGTGGAAGGTTATTTCGCGGACGTCGCCGGGCTCCCCCTCCCAGATCAGCGCGACTCGGTTGCGGTTCGGCGAGTCGACCGCGGCGTGTCTGTCGACAACGTTGTGCGCGACGTTGATCTCGCCGCCGGGGTACCAGTCGGTGAACTGCGGGCCGTCGCTGTCGTCACCGGACTGCGTCCGGTTGCCCGCGGAGCTCCGATCCGCGCTGTCGCGGACCGCGTCGTACTCGATATAAAAATCGATGTCGAGGTAGTCGACGATCTCGTCCCAGAACCAGTCGACGCCGGAGGCCGGCTCGCCCGGGACCTCCGAGGTGGTGCGTTCGATCAGCGCCTCGTAGTCGTCGATGTCGTACTCGCGCATGAACGCGGCGACGTTCGTCGACTCGGCGAACGCCGCGCTCGGCTCGTGTACGACCTCGTCTATCCCCTCGTACTCGTCCATCTCGTTCGGCCGTTTTCGCGGTATCCGTAAGTAATTTTCCTGAACGTTCCGCTACCGCGGGTCGACGCACTCCCCGGCGACCGCGACGTTCTCCCCGTCGACGGCGACGGTCCCGTCGTAGCGGGCGCAGACCCCCGCGTCCCAGGCAAGCCGGCCCTCCCAGTCGGCGCCCGTGACCGCGACTTCGTGGCGATCGGCCGTCCCGACCGCCACGTCGAACGCTCGGGCGACGCCGGGGTCGATCCGCTCGCTCGCCTCCTCGTGCGTCGTCCCGTCGTCGCTTTGGACGACCACGTCGACGTCGACGGGGTCGGCGCCGTCGTTCCGGACCGTCAGGTCGAGCCGGCCGGGCTCAGGTTCTCCCACTCCGAGACAGCCCGCGACCGCTCCCGTCATCGCGCTCGCGGTCGCCGCGGCGAGGACGCTGCGTCGATTCATGGGGTCGTCTCGTCGCCGCGGGACTTGAATCCCGCAGACGCGACCGTCCGGCTCGGTACGGTCCGCTGGGTCGATGCGGGTCTCTGGGTCGATACAGGCTTTTATAAAAGCGGTCGGGGCCCGTCCGGACGCCGGCCCCGCCGGGCGCGTCTACTCGGCGTCGGTCGGGAGGTCGTCGTCGGTCGAGAGGTCGGCGTCGGTCGAGAGGTCGGCGTCGGCATCGCCTTCGTCCGCGGCGGTCTTCTCGTCACCGGCCCCATCGTCGGCGTACGCCGCCTCGGGGACGATGTCGACGGAGGCGACCTCGTCGTCCGCCTCGAGGTTCATCACGATGACGCCCTTCGTGTTGCGGCTCACCGTCGAGATCTCCTCGACGCGGGTCCGCATGATCTGGCCGTCGCCGCTCATCGCGACCAGGTGGTCGCCGTAGGTGACCGCCTCGATGGCGACCGCCTCGCCGTTGCGGTCGCCGGTCTTGATGTCGATCAGCCCCTTCCCGTTGCGAGACTGCAGGCGGTACTCGTCGAGGTCGGAGCGCTTCCCGTAGCCGTTCTCCGTGACGGTGAGCACCCAGTTGTGGTACTCGTCGTCGATGGCGGCCACGCCGGCGACGGCGTCGCCCTCGCGGAGGTCGATCCCGATCACGCCCCGGGCGGTCCGGCCCATCGCGCGCGCCTCCGACTCGTCGAAGCGGATCGCCATCCCGTTCCGGCTCCCGATGACGATGTCGCGGTCGCCGTCGGTCACCTCGACGTCGACGAGCTCGTCGCCGTCCTCCAGCCGGATCGCGCGGATCCCCGTCGACCTGATGTTGCCGAACTCGTCGACGGCGGTCCGCTTGATGTACCCGTCGCGGGTGACCATCGTGAGGAACTCGTCGTCGTCGAGATCCTCCGTGTTCACCACCGCCTCGATCTCCTCGCCGCCGTCCAGATCGAGGAGGTTGACCGCGGACTTCCCGCGGGCGGTCCGGGACATCTCCGGGATCTCGTACGTCTTCAGCTCGTAGATCTGCCCGCGGTTGGTGAAGACGAGCAGGTAGTCGTGGGAGTTGGCGGCGAAGACGGAGGAGACGCGGTCCCCGTCCTTGAGGCCGGTGCCGATGATCCCCTTGCCGCCGCGGTTCTGCGCTCGGAACGTGTCCAGCGGCATCCGCTTGATGTAGTCGTCCTCGGTCATCACGACGACGCACTCCTCCTCCGGGATGAGGTCCTCGTGGGTGACGTTGCCGACGTCCTCGATGAAGCTCGTGCGGCGCTCGTCGCCGTACTCGTCTTTCATCTCTTGCAGCTCGTCGACGATCACGGCGTCGAGCTCGTCGGGGTCGTCGAGGACCGTCTCCAGCCGCTCGATCCGAGCGGTGACGTCCTCGTACTCGGACTCGATCTCCTGGGTCTCCATCGAGGTGAGCGACCCGAGCTGCATCCGGACGATGTGGGCCGCCTGCGCCTCGCTGAACTCGTACTCGGCCTCGAGCGCCGCCTTCGCGGCGTCGCGGTCGTCGGAGTTCTGGATGGTCTCGACCACGTCGTCGACCTGTTCGAGCGCTTTCAGCCTGCCCTCGAGGATGTGCGCGCGGTCCTCCCGCTCCGCGAGCTCGTGCTCGGAGCGCCGGCGCACGACCTCTCGGCGGTGCTCGACGTAGTGACGGAGCGTCTCTTTTAAGTCGAGCACCTGCGGCGAGCCGTCGACCAGCGCGAGGTTGATGACGCCGAAGGTGCGCTCGAGGTGGCTCTCTAACAGCTGGTTCTTGACGACCTCCGCCATCGCGTCGCGCTTGAGTTCGATGACGATGCGCATCCCGTCGCGGTCGGACTCGTCGCGGAGGTCGCGAATGCCCTCGATCGCGCCCTCGTTGACGTCCTCGGCGATCCGCTCGACGAGCCGGGACTTGTTCTGCTGGAAGGGGAGCTCGCTTATGACGATCCGGCCCTCCTCCTCGTCGACCTCGAACTCGGCGCGGACGCGGACGCGACCGCGGCCCGTCTTGTACGCCTCGTGGACCGCGTTGCGGCCGACGATGTTCGCGCCGGTCGGGAAGTCCGGCCCCTTGACGTGCTCCATCAGGTCCTCGACGGTCGCGTCGGGGTTCTCGATCAGCTCGACCGTCGCGTCGACGACCTCGCCGAGGTTGTGCGGCGGGATGTTGGTCGACATCCCCACCGCGATCCCGGAGGAGCCGTTGACGAGCAGGTGCGGCACCGCCGAGGGCAACACCTCCGGCTCCTCCAGGCGGTCGTCGTAGTTGGAGGTGAAGTCGACGGTGTCGCGTTCGATGTCGGCCAACAGCTCCTCGGCGATGGGGGCCATCCGGGCCTCCGTGTACCGCATCGCGGCCGGCGGGTCGCCGTCGACGGAGCCGAAGTTCCCCTGTCCGTCGACGAGTGGGTACCGCATCGAGAAGTCCTGGGCCATCCGCGCGAGCGTGTCGTAGATGGCGCTGTCGCCGTGCGGGTGGTAGTCCCCCATCGTCTCGCCGACGATGGAGGAGGACTTCCGGTGCGAGGAGTTGCTCGTGACGCCCGCCTCGTGCATCGCGTAGAGGATGCGCCGGTGGACGGGCTTGAGCCCGTCGCGCACGTCGGGGAGCGCGCGGCCCGCGATGACCGACATCGCGTAGTCGATGTACGACTGCTCCATCTCGTCCTCGATGCGGGCGTTCGTCACCTGCGCGGCGCGGACGTCGTTCGGGTCGGCGTCGGGGATGTCCGAGCTCATATGTCCACCCACTCAGCCTCGGTCGCGTGCTCCTTGATGAACTGCTTCCGCGGCTCGACCGCGTCGCCCATCAGCACGTTGAACATGCGGTCGGCGGCGGCCGCGTCATCGATGTTGATCTGCTTGAGGATACGGTTTTCCGGGTCCATCGTCGTGTCCCACAGCTGGTCGGGGTTCATCTCGCCGAGCCCCTTGAACCGCTGGACCTGGTCCGGGTTCCCGTCGCACTCCTCCTCGACGATCCGGTCGCGCTCCGCTTCCGTCATCGCGTCGTACGTCTCGCCGCGATAGCGGACGCGATAGAGGGGCGGTTGGGCCGCGTACACGTAGCCCGCCTCCAGCAGGGGCTTCATGTGGCGGTATAAGAGGGTCAAGAGGAGGGTCCGGATGTGTGCGCCGTCGACGTCGGCGTCAGTCATCAGGATGATCTTGTTGTACCGGGCGTCCTCGATGTCGAACTCCTCGCCGATCCCCGCGCCGATCGCGGTGATCAGCGCGCGGATCTCGTCGTTCTCCAGGATGCGGTCGAGCCGGTGTTTCTCGACGTTGAGGATCTTCCCTTTAAGCGGAAGAATCGCCTGATTCTCGCGGTTCCGGCCCTGCTTCGCCGAGCCGCCGGCGGAGTCGCCCTCGACCACGAACAGCTCCGCCTCCGTGGGGTCGCGGGTCTGGCAGTCGGCGAGCTTGCCGGGCAGCGCCGTCGACTCCAGCGCGGACTTCCGGCGCGTGAGCTCCTCGGCCTTCTTCGCGGCCTTGCGCGCCCGGGCGGCCTCCGCGGCCTTGTGGACGACCTTCCGGGCGGTGTCGGGGTTCTCCTCGAAGAACGTGCCGAGCTTCTCGTGGGTCGCGGACTCGACGATGCCGCGGACCTCGCTGTTGCCGAGCTTCGTCTTCGTCTGCCCCTCGAACTGCGGGTCGGGGTGTTTCACGGAGATGACCGCCGTGAGCCCCTCGCGGACGTCCTCGCCCTTGAGGTTCGCGTCGAGGTCGTCGACGAGGCCGTGCTCGTTGGCGTAGTCGTTGACGGTCCGCGTCAGGGCGGTCTTGAACCCGGTGAGGTGGGTGCCCCCCTCGCGGGTGTTGATGTTGTTCGCGAACGCGTGGACGGAGCCCTGCAGCTCCTCGGTCGCCTGCATCGCGACCTCGACGTGGATGTCCTCGTCCTCGTCCGCGAAGTAGATGACGTCCTCGTGGATGGGCGTCCGCGTCTCGTTGAGGTAGCCGACGAACTCGCGGATGCCGCCGTCGTAGAGGAACGTCTGCTCGTCGCCCGCGTCGTCGGCGTCGCCGTCCGCGTCGCGCTCGTCGGCGAGCGTGATGGCGACCCCGGAGTTGAGGAAGGCCAGCTCGCGCAGGCGGTTGGCGAGCGTCGAGAACTCGAACTCGTTCGTCTCGAAGATCTCGCCGTCGGGCCAGAAGCGGATGTACGTCCCGGTGTCCTCGCCCTCGTCCATGTCGCGGACGCGCTCGAACCCGTCCTCGACCGGCTCGCCGCGGGCGAACTCGTGGCGGTAGACGCCGCCGTCGCGTTTGACCTCGACCTCCAGCCGCTCGGAGAGGGCGTTGACGACGCTGACGCCGACGCCGTGGAGCCCGCCGGAGACCTGGTAGGACTTCGAGTCGAACTTCCCGCCGGCGTGGAGGACGGTCATGATCACTTCGAGCGCCGGCCGGTCGTACTTCTCGTGGGTGTCGACCGGGATCCCGCGCCCGTCGTCGCTGACGCTGACGGAGCCGTCCCCGTGGATGGTGACCGTGATGTCGTCGCAGTATCCCGCGAGGGCCTCGTCGATGGAGTTGTCGACGACCTCGTAGACGAGATGGTGTAACCCTCGACCGTCCGTGGACCCGATATACATCGCCGGACGTTTACGGACGGCCTGCAGGCCCTCGAGGACCTGGATCTGGCCGGCTCCGTATTCACTCTGCTCTGGCATAGAACTTGACTGATTTAGTCAGTGCCGGCTTATAAACCCGGCGCACGCGCACGCGGGCGTGAGGACGCCGAAAGAATTGGTCGGGGGCGTCGGCTTCCGCCCGGCTTCCCTCCCGACCGAATCCCGAGTTATCCTCGCCGTCGGTCAGCCGAGCTCCCCGTCCCGGCGCCCATCGAGGAACGCCCGGGCGCGCTCGACGACCGACGCGCGGAATCGGACGGGGTCGACCCCGGCGGGGTCGGCCTCCCCCTCCCCGAACTGAAGGCGAGTCTCCCTGGCGACCGCCTCGACGGTCCGGTCCGCGAGGGCGTCGACCGTCGCCGGCTCGCCGCGCCGTTCGAGGGCGGCGACGATCCGTTCGAACCGCTCGCGTCCGGCGTGGATCGAGGCGAGGTCGTCGGGGTCGGTCGGATCGCCGGTCCCGGCGTCGGCCGGATCGTCGCCGTCCGCGCGATCGCCGTCCCCGTCGTCACCGCCGTCTCCCGCCTCTCTCGCGATCTTCCCGCGGCCGCCTCGCTTGTTCCGGACGACGACGCCCGCGGCCGGGCCGTCTCGCCACGCCGACGCTGGGACGGCGTATCCGTCGGGATCGAAGTCGCGGGCGTTCACCTCGCGCGCCACCGCGTTGACCGGGGCGAGCCCGACCCCTTGGAAGATCGCGACGGCGGCGTCGGGCGGTCGGAACGCCCCCTCGACCGTCTCGTCGTCGGTTCCGTCGTCCGCCCCCGTCCACACGTCGGTTCCGAGGAACGGCGGAATGCGTTCCCAGTCGTAATCGGTCCCGCGGCGGTGGGTCGCGACGCCGAGGAACGTCACTCCGGCGGGGTCGGCGACGGCCTCCCGAAGCGCCTCCCGGTCGAACCGGCTCCGGACGCGTCGGACCGCGGGCCGGAGCGCGAGCGGCACGGCGTCGAGGTCGGCGTACGTCGCTTCCGGACCCCCGAACCGGAGGAGCCCGGACTCGTCCATCGAGAAGCGGAGGCCCGTTCCGTCGATCAGTTCGAGGAGCCAGAGGTGGCCCTCGAGGAGGTCGTCGGGCGCCTCCGGAGCGTCGAGGTCGGGGAGCGGCGGGAACTGGCGCATGGTGTCGCGGTCGGGTGACCGGATCGGAGGCTCCGACCCGCAGCGGGTTGGCTCTTGGGGAGTCGGCACTGGTCACCCGACGAACCCCCGACTCCCACAGTTACAAGCGGCCGCCGGCCGTAGCGTCGCGCGATGCTACCGATCGCGGACGCCTTCGAGCACGGCTACCGGGGCTGCGAGATCCTGTACGGACGCGGTCGCGCGAGCGAGCTGAGCGCGGTCCTCGCCGACCGGGGACTCGGCGACGCGCTCGTCGTCTGCGGCTCCAACGTCGGCGCCAACGACGACCTGATGGACCCGATCCGCGAGGGGCTCGGCGACCGGCTCGCCGGCGTCTTCGACGGCACGACCCCCGACAAGCGCGTCGAAACGGCGTACGACCTCCTGGATAAGCGCGCCGAGGTCGGCGCGGACGCCCTCGTCGCGGTCGGCGGCGGCAGCAGCCTCGACGTCGCCCGACAGGCGGCGATGCTCGACGTCGACGGCCGCGACCTGACCGAGCTCCGCGACGACGCGGCCGAGGGCCCCGACGCGCTCGGGTCGCTCGCGCCCGGGAGCGACCCCTCGCTGCCGGTCGTCGTGATCCCGACGACGTTCGCCGGCGCGGACCTGTCGACGGGCGGCTCGTTAGAGGTGCTGCCGGCCGACGAGTCGCCCACGGGCCAGCCGCTGACCGTCAGCGGCGACGGGCCGATGCCGGTCGTCGATCTCGCCGACCCGGCGCTGTTCGAGACGACCCCGGAGTCGGTGCTCGCGGGGTCGGCGATGAACGGCTTCGACAAGGGGATCGAGACGCCGTACGCGAGCGACGCCACTCCCGTCAGCGACGCGAGCGCGGTCCACGGGCTGCGGCTCCTCGCGGACGCGCTCCCGCGGGTGGCGGGGGACCGACCGGGGAGCGAGGCCGCGACGGACCGGGCGGTGGTCGGCGCGCTGCTCGTCCAGCTCGACCGCAAGATATCGGTGATCCACGCGTTCGGCCACGGCTTCGCGCGCCGCTACGACGTCCAGCAGGGCGACGTCCACGCGGTCGTCGCCCCGCACGTCCTCGCGTACCTCTTCGACGAGGTCGACGCGAGCCGGCGGGCGCTCGCGGCCGGGCTCGGCGTCGACGTCGACGGGCGCGACGACGACGCGATCGCGGAGGACGTCGTCGACGCTGTCGCCGCGGTCCGCGACGACCTCCCCGTCCCGTCGCGCCTCCGAGACGTTCCGGCGACCGAGGAGGGAGACCTGCCCGCGATCGCCGAGTACGTCGTCGACGACTGGTGTATGGACCGGGCGCCCGAGGGCCTCGACACGACGCCGGAGGCGATCGAGGGCGTGCTGCGCGCGGCGTGGTGACCGGGCGGCCGGTGCGGTGTCAGCGGTCTTCTCCGCCGCTTAGCGACCGCGACCTCCTCAGCGACCGCGATACCGACCCGCGGCGGCGGCCGCCGCGAGGACCGCGAGGACCGCGGCGACGACGCCGAAGCCGGGAGCGCCGTCGTCGGTGTCCCCGGAACCGTCGTCGCCGGTAGCGTTCGACCCGTTCGCGCCCGGATCGGCCTCGGACGCGGTGTCGACGCCCTCGACGGTCACCGGGTCGGACTCGACGTCGCCGTCCCGCGCGACGATCGTTCGGTCGCCGGCGGACGAGATCTCCACGTCGACCTCGCCCCGGGCGTCCGTCTCGCCGACGTCCTCGCCGTCGACCTCGACCGCGGCGCCGGCCGCCGGCTCGCCGTACGCGTTCCGCACCGTCACGCGAGTCGTCTCCCCGACGAGGACGCGGTCGTTCGCCGGCGTGACGGACAGCGTGGGGGTCCGCTGGGCCGTGGCGTTCACGGTCGCCGGGGACTCCCGCACCCTGATCCGCTCGGACGAGGCGTCGTACCCGTCTTTGACGATCTCGACCGTGTAGGCGGTGTTCACGGGTACGTTGAGCGAGGCCGTCCCCTCCGTCACCGTCACCTCGGCGTCGTAGACCGACGAGACCAGCCGAACCGATCCGTCATCGATCCGCCGGGGCGGGTCGAAGTGGTCGTCGAAGGTGCGGACGTCGAGCGTCACGGTGCCCCGCTCGATCCTGACGGTCTCCTCCGTGTTCAGCGACACCGTCACCTCGCGCTCCGTCTCGTAGTAGCCTGGCTTCACGACCGTGACGTTGTACGCGCCGCGCTCGAGGCGGGCCGTCTCGTAGGTCCCGTCCGAGCCGGTCTCCCCGCGGTCGACCGTTCGCCCGTCCTCGCGGACGACCACGCTCGCGCCGGCCTGCGACCGGTTCTCGCCGTCGAGGACCGTCACCGTCGCGGTCCCGCTCCGAGTGACGCCGAGCTCCACGTCCCTCGCGGTCGCGTTATCGACCTCGAGCGGCCGGTTCCGGACGTAGGTGTCGTCGTCGACGTCCAGCTCGACGCTCGACCCCTCGGGGACGTCGAGGAACACCTTCCCGTTGCTCGCCGTCGTTCCCGACGCGGTCCCCGCCTCGCCCGAGTCGGTCTCCCACGTCGCCTCGACGGTCACGCCGCCGACGGCGTCGCCATCTTGGTCGACGACGGCGACGGTGAGGGTCACCGGGTCGGCGCCCTGACCGGCCGCGCCGCCGATCGCGACGGTCGCGACGAACAGTACAGCCACCCCGACGAGCGCCGCGCGTGTGAAATTCATGCATATGGAGATATGGGTTCCGGCAGTATATTGCTATGGGCCAATTACTCGGGAAAGCGCGCCGTTTCCCTCGGTTCTTCCCTCACGGACAGCGGGTCCGCCGTCGGCTCCAACCCCGACTCCGCCGCGGTCCAGCCCCCCGCTCCGTCGCCGGTCCCGACCCCGACTCCGCCGTATTCAAATACGCGCGCGAAGACCAACGGATATGGACGATATCGACGACCAGTACGCGCCCGCGGACGTCGAGTCGGCGGTCGACGAGTACTGGGACGACGCGGACGCGTACGAGGCGGCGAAGGAGGCGCACGCCGACGACCCGCCCTTCTTCTTCGTGGACGGGCCGCCGTACACCTCCGGGCAGATGCACCTCGGCACGGCGTGGAACAAGACGCTGAAAGACGCGATCATCCGCCACAAGCGGATGACCGGCCACCGCGTCACCGACCGCCCGGGCTACGACATGCACGGGCTCCCGATCGAGGTGAAAGTCGAGGAGGAGCTCGGCTTCGAGAACAAGCGGGACATCGAAGAGTACGGGATGGAGTCGTTCATCGAGAAGTGCAAGGAGTTCGCCGTCACCAACCGCGCGGCGATGGACGAGGACTTCAAATCCATCGGCGTCTGGATGAACTTCGAGGACCCCTACGAGACGATCGACCCCGAGTACATGGAGGCCGCGTGGTGGGCGTTCTCGAACGTCGCCGACAACGGGCTCGTCGAGCAGGGGAAGCGCTCCATCTCGCAGTGCCCGCGCTGCGAGACCGGGCTCGCCAACAACGAGGTCGAGTACGAGGACGTCGAAGACCCCTCGATCTACGTGAAATTCCCGCTCGCCGACCGCGAGGGCAGCCTCGTCATCTGGACGACGACGCCGTGGACGATCCCCGCCAACACCTTCGTCGCCGTCGACGAGGATCTCACCTACAACGCGGTCCGCGCCGAGCGGGACGGCGAGGAGGAGCTGCTCTACGTCGCCGCCGAGTGCGTCGAGGACGTGCTCCAGGAGGGCCGCTACGAGTCGTACGAGGTCGAGGCCGAGCTCACGGGCGACGAGCTCGTCGGCTGGGCGTACGACCACCCGCTCGCCGACCACGTCGCCGAGTACCCCGACTTCGAGGGCGCCGGCCGGGTGTACGCCGCCGACTACGTCGAGGCCGACCGCACCGGGCTCGTCCACTCCGCGCCGGGTCACGGTGAGGAGGACTTCCACCGCGGCACGGAGCTGGGACTCGACATCTACTGCCCCGTCGGCCCCAACGGCGAGTTCTCCGAGGCGGCCGGCGAGTACGCCGGCCAGTTCGTGCGCGACGCCAACGACGACATCGTCGAGGACCTCGTCGCCGACGGCCACATGCTCGCGCACGGCACCGTCGACCACAGCTACGGCCACTGCTGGCGCTGTGACACCGGGATCATCCAGCTGGTCACCGACCAGTGGTTCATCTCGATCACGGACGTGAAGGATGACCTCCTCGACAACATGGAGGAGTCCGAGTGGCACCCCCAGTGGGCCCGGGACAACCGGTTCCGCGACTTCATCGAGGACGCGCCCGACTGGAACGTCTCCCGGCAGCGCTACTGGGGCGTCCCGATCCCGATCTGGGTGCCCGATGACGCCGAGGCGGGGAACCTCGACGAGGACATGATCGTGATCGGCACCCGCGAGGAGCTCGCCGAGCGCGTCGAGGAGGACATCGACCCCGACTCGATCGACCTCCACCGCCCCGCCGTCGACGACCTGACGATCGTCGAAAACGGCGTCACGTACCGCCGCGTCGAGGACGTGTTCGACGTGTGGCTCGACTCGTCGGTCGCCAGCTGGGGCACGCTCGGCTACCCGTCCGAGGAGGAGGCCCACGACGAGCTGTGGCCCGCCGACCTCATCGTCGAGGCGCACGACCAGACCCGCGGCTGGTTCTGGTCGCAGCTCGGCATGGGAACCGCCGCAGTCGGCGAGGTCCCCTACGAGGAGGTGCTGATGCACGGGTTCGCCAACGACGAGGACGGCCGCAAGATGTCGAAGTCGGTCGGCAACATCGTCACTCCGGAGGAGGCGATCGAGCGCGCCGGCCGCGACCCGCTCCGCACGTACCTCCTCAGCCACGACCAGCAGGGGGTCGACCTCGCGTTCGAGTGGGACGGGCTCGGCGAGCTGCAGGGGAAACTCAACATCCTCTGGAACGTGTTCCGCTTCCCGCTGGAGTACATGGACCTGGACGGCTACGACCCCGCGGAGGCCGACCTCTCGGACGGCGAGTTAGAGCTCGTCGACGAGTGGGTGCTCTCCCGGCTCCAGTCCGTCGAGACCGAGGTGACCGAGGCGTGGGCCGACTACCGCGTCAGCGACGCGGTCAACGCCGTCATCGAGTTCGTCACGCAGGACGTCTCGCGGTTCTACGTGAAGGCCGTCCGCGACCGGATGTGGGAGGAGGCGGACTCCGCGTCGAAGCGCGGCGCCTACGCGACGCTCGCGACCGTCCTCGACGAGGTGGTCCGGCTGCTGGCCCCGATCGCCCCGTACATGACCGAGCGGATGTACCAGACGCTCGACGGGTCGGCGACCACCGTCCACCAGCTCGACTACCCGGAGCCCGACGACGGGCTCCGCGATCCCGATCTGGAGCGCGACGTGGCCGTCCTCCGCGACGTCGAGGAGGCCGCGGCGAACGCCCGCCAGCAGGCGGGCCGCAAGCTCCGCTGGCCCGTGCCGCGCGTGGTCGTCGAGAGCGACGACGACGAGGTGACCGCCGCGGTCGAGCGCCTCGCCGACCTGATCGGCGAGCGCGTCAACGCCCGCGAGGTGACCGTCACCGCCGCGTTCGACGAGCTCGTCGAGACCGCGGAGCCGCAGATGGCCGAGATCGGCCCCGCCTTCGGCGCCGACGCCCAGAAGGTGATGGACGCGGTGCAGGGCGCGACCCGCGCGGCGGTCGAGGGCGGCGAGGTGACCGTCGACGGCGAGCCCGTCGACCTCGACGACGCGATGGTCGAGTACGTCGCCGAACCGCCGGAGAACGTCTCCGGCGCCGACTTCGAGGGCGGCACCGTCTACGTCGACACGTCGCTCACCCCCGAAATCGAGTCGGAGGGGTACGCCCGCGACGTGATCCGCCGGATCCAGGAGATGCGCAAGGAGCTCGACTTAGACGTCGAGGCGCGGATCCGCGTGGGGGTCGCCGTCGACGACGACCGGATCGCCGGCTTCGTCGACGAGCACGCCGACCTGATCGCCGGCGAGGTGCGCGCCGACGAGTGGCTCGACGACCCGAGCGACGCGGCCGACGACGGGGACGGCCTCGTCGAGGAGTGGGACGTCGAGGACGTCGTCGTGACGATCGGGATCGAGCCGGTCGCGTAGGACGCCGTTCGCACGGGTTCGATCGCGGAAGGTGCCCGTCAGTCGCGCGGCAGACGGACCGGCCGCGAAACTGATCGCGCTTTGCGTTCGCACCGCCGGTAATGTGCCAACAATTCTCGTCCCGAAACCTATAGGTGAGTTCTTTACTCATGGTTACCCATGCATGTCCGGGCGGCGCGGCCCGACGACGCGGAGACGCTACGGACGGCGGTCTCGCGTGCCCGCGAGGCGACCGTCTTCGACGACATCGGATCCCCTCTTCTGGACGTGTCCGCCGCCGGCGTCCGCGAGGCCGCCGCGGAGGCGGAGTGGTCGTTCCTGATGGAGGACGAGGACGGTCCCGTCGGCGTCGCCATCGCGCATCCCGACGCCGAGGGAACGGAGGCGGAGCTGCTCGCGCTGTGGGTCCATCCGAACCACGCGGGCGAGGGAGTCGCCGCCGAACTGCTCTCTCGCGTCGCGTCGTCGGTGACCGACCGCGACGTCGACACGCTCCGGGCGAGCGTCCCCGCCGACAGCCCCGGCGCGCAGGAGTTCTTCGCCGCGCACGGGTTCAGCCCGCGCGGGACCCGGCGGGGCCACGCCGGCGACGAATCGATAGTCGTCGCCGACGCGTGCGAGCTCCGGTGACGCGTCGGTCGCGCTACTTTTAAAAGACGCTCCGCGGTGCCGAACCGGTCGGCCGCCCCGGCCTCACTTCAGACGCTCCTGCAGAAACGAGGGGTGCGCGGCGGTGACGCCGTCGATCGCCAGCAGCTTTTCGGAGATGACGTCGCCGAGCTCGTCGCCGTCGCCGGCGCGCACCTCGGCCATCAGCATGTGGTCGCCCGAGGAGGTGTACAGCGCCTGCACCTCCTCGAGCTCTTTCAGCTCGCGGGTCGCCCCCACGTACTTCCCGGAGTCGACGTCCATCCCGACCATGGCGATCGACTGCGACGAGAGCTTCTTCGGGTCGACCTCCGCCGAGTACCCGACGATCACGCCCCTCTCCTCGAGGCGGTCGATATACTTGCGCACCGTCGGTTTCGAGACGTCGGCCCGGTCGGCGATCTCCGCGCAGGAGGCCTGCGCGTCCTCCTCTAACACCGACAGGATCCGCTCTTCCGTCGATACCGTACTCATACCCGACTCTTTGTCACCACGGAAAAAATACCTTGCGAACCGAAAAAAGAGACGAACAGACGACGAACCGTTCCGGGATCGGGCGGCGATCCCGGTCTACGACCGCCTCAGACGCGCTTGCCGAGACCTCAGGCGTGCTTGTCGAGGAACTGGTCGTGCGAGCGCTCCCACTCGTAGTCGTCGTCCCAGTAGCGCTCGGCCAGCGGCTCCTCGGGCATCTCGCCGATCGACTGCTTCTCCGCGCCGTAGGACGGGCGGTCCTCGTCGACGTAGAAGCGACCGGTGAGGACCTCGCCCTCGTAGAGCGACTCCTCGGTCTCGCGCATCATCTCCGCGGCCTCGACGCGGTCCGTCTTGTCGAAGTCGTAGTCGTCGGACTCGTTGACGTCGATGTACGGGACGTACTGGCGCGCGTCCTTGTTCCAGGTCGGACACTGGGTGAGGAAGTCGACGTGCGCGAACCCGTCGTGCTCGATCGCCTCGATGAGGATCTCCTTCGCCTGATTGGGGTTGACCGCGGCGGTGCGGGCGACGTAGGAGGCGCCGGCGTTCAGCGACATCGAGAGCGGCTTGATCGGCTCCTTGGCGCTGCCGGACGGCTGCGTCTTCGACTTGTGGCCCTTCGGGCTCGTCGGGGAGGTCTGCCCCTTCGTGAGCCCGAAGATCTCGTTGTTGAAGACGATGTACGTCATGTCGTGGTTCTCCCGGGCCGTGTGGATGAAGTGGTTCCCGCCGATCCCGTAGCCGTCGCCGTCGCCGCCGGCGGCGATGACTTCGAGGTCGGGATTGGCGAGCTTCGCGGCGCGGGCCACGGGCAGCGAGCGCCCGTGGATCGTGTGGAACCCGTACGTGTCGAGATAGCTGTTCAGCTTGCCGGAACAGCCGATCCCGGTGCACAGCAGGGTCTCCTCGGGCGTGCGCCCGACCTCCGGAAGCGCCTGCTTGAGCGCCTTCAGGACGCTGAAGTCACCGCAGCCCGGACACCACGTCGGCTGCGGCTCGACGCCGGGGGTGTACTCGTCGCGGTCGATCTCCCGCTCCTCTCCGATCGCTGAAAACGTGCTCATTGATTAATCACCTGCGGCTGGGACGAAGGTGGTCTGATGGCCGGACGCGTCGCCGTCGCCCTCGACGACCGCGGCCTCGAACCCGTCGACGATCTCCGCCGGCTCGAACGGGTTCCCGTTGTACTTCAGCAGGCTCGACAGCTTCTCGCCGTAGCGGCCGAGGTGCTTCTGGACGAGCCCGCGGAACTGTCCCGAGGCGGTCATCTCGACGACGAGGACCTCGTCGACGCTCTCGACGAACGCCTCGACCTGCTCGGTCGGGAACGGCGCCATGTCCGAGACCCCGTACGACTTCACGGAGACGCCGGCGTCGTTGAGGCGCCCGACCGCCTCCTCGACGGTGCCCTGCTGGCTCCCGAAGGTGAGGATGCCGTACTGGGCGTCGTCGGGACCGGCGTACGAGCCCGTGTCGACCGTGTCGAGGTCGGCGCGGATGGCCTCCAGCTTCTGCGTCCGCCGGTCGATCTGCGCGACGCGGTTGTCCGGCGATTCGGCGATGTGGCCGGTCGGGTCGTGCTCGTTGCCGGTCGCGAGGAAGCGGCCGCCCTTTTGGCCGGGGATCGACCGCGGGGAGACGCCGTCCTCGACGTCGTGCTGGAACCGGTGGAACTTCCCGTCGGCCGAGTGCGGCTCGTCGGCGAGCGCGTCCTCGCTCAGGGTCTTCCCGAGCGTCGGGTTCGGCTCGCGGTCGAAGTGGCTCTTGGGGACGTTCGTCATCTCGCCGCCGAGCTTCTGGTCGTACAGGAGGATCGACGGGATCTGGTACTCGTAGGCCAGCCGGAAGGCGATCCGCGACTGCTCGTACGCCTCCTCGACGGTGCCGGGCGCCAAGACGACACGCTGGGAGTCGCCCTGCGAGGTGTACAGGACGTGCTCGAGGTCGGACTGCTCCGGCTTCGTCGGCATCCCGGTCGAGGGGCCGGCGCGCATGGCCTCGACGAGGACGACGGGCGTCTCCGTCATCTCCGCGAGCCCGAGCGGCTCGGACATCAGCGCGAACCCGCCGCCGGAAGAGCCGGACATGGCCTTCACGCCGGCGTGCGAGGCGCCGACCGCCAGCGCGGCCGCCGCGATCTCGTCTTCGACCTGCTCGGAGATCCCGCCGACCTTCGGCAGGTGCTTCGTCATGATGGTGAACACCTCGGTCCACGGCGTCATGGGGTAGCCGGCGATGAACCGGCAGCCTTCGTCGATGGCGCCGTAGGAGATGGCGTCCGAGCCGGACATGAGCAGCTGGGTCTCGTCATGCTCGCCGGTCGGGACGCTGACGTCCGGTGCGTCGGCGTCGTACTCCTCGAGGACCTGATTGTAAGCGGTCTCGAGAATCTCCAAGTTCGGGTCGAGGATCTTCTCCGGCATCGCGTCGCGCATCAGGTCCTCGACGTGGTCGAGCTCCATGCCGGTCAGCGCGCAGGTCGCGCCGACGCCGGCGGTGTTGCGCATGACCTCGCGACCCATGTCGCGGGCGAGCCCGCGGAGGTCGAGGGGGTATACGTGCCAGTCGTTCTCCTCGGCCCGCTCGTCGAAGTTCGGGATCTCGGCGGTGTCGAGGAGGCCCTCGTCGTAGACGATGACGCCGCCCTCGCGGAGCTCGTCGAGGTTCTCCGAGAGCGGTTTGATCTCCTCGTTCCCGTAGACAGCCTCCTCCTGCGGGTTGCGGGCGAACGAGTCGCCGAGCGCGAGCAGGAAGTTGTAGCCGTCACCGCGGGAGTTCACCGGGTCCGCCGACGCGCGGACCTCGGTGTACGTGTGACCGCCCCGGATGCGGGACGGGTAGTGGCGATGCGTGAACACGTTGAGCCCCGATCGCATCAAGGCCTTTGCGAAGTTCTGGCTCGTCGAAGCGATCCCGTCGCCGGATCCCCCCGATATTCGCCAGATGAGTTCGTCGTCAGTCATAGTGGTATGTGAGCCCGTGAGGGCCTGTGACCAGAAGTTGTGGTGGTTACCTCTTAGGGCTTGCTATGGAATCACAAGGAACAATCATGAAAGATCCGCGGGCGCGACCCGCCTTTGCGGGCCGGCGGTTCGTTCCGCGCAGTTTTAATCGCGGCCCCTCCGACGGGGGATATGCTCACGTTCATCGGGCTCGGCCTCTACGACGAGCGGTCGGTCACCGTCGAGGGACGCGAGGCGCTGCGCGACGCGGACCGCGTCTTCGCCGAGTTCTACACCAGCAGGCTGGTCGGCGCCGACGTCGACGAGCTGGAAGCGTACCACGACGCCGAGATCGAGGTCCGCGCCCGCGAGGGAGTCGAGCAGGACCCGGAGCCGATCCTCGCGGCCGCCGCCGAGGGCGACGTCGTCTTCTGCACCGCCGGCGACACGATGATCTCGACGACGCACACGGACCTCCGGCTGCGCGCCGAGGAGCGCGGGATCGACACCCGCGTGATCCACGGGGTGACGGCCCAGTCGGCCGCGTCGAGTCTCACCGGCCTCCAGAACTACCGGTTCGGCAAGGCGACGACGCTCCCGTTCCCGTACGCCCACGGCGGCGACGACGTCCCGGGGAGCGTGGTCGAGACCATCGAGGCGAACCGCGAGCGCGGGCTCCACACCGTCGTCTACCTCGACATCAAGGTGGGCACCGGCCCGTCCGGTCCCGACCCGGACCACGAGGAGTACATGACCGCCGACGCCGCCGCCGGACTGCTCGCCGAGGGCTGGCGCGACGAGCTCGCCGTCGTCGTCGCCCGCGCCGGCTCGCCCGACGCGGTGGTCGCCGCCGACCGACTGAGCGCGCTGGCCGACCGCGAGTTCGGCGACCCGCTTCACCTCCTCGTGGTCCCCGGCGACCTCCACCACGTCGAGGCCGACGCGCTGGCCGGGCTGGCCGGGGCCCCGCGAGAGCTCGTGGAAGAGTGAGCCTCGGCGAGCGAGCGCGCCGAGGGGCGTCTCCGACCGACCGGTCGTTTGATATCCCCGTCCCGCGTCATTATCGTCCATGACAGACGTTCCCGTCGAGCACCTGATGTCGACCGACCTCGTCACGATCGCCCCGGGAGCGGCCGCCGCGGACGCGGCGAGCCGCATGCTGGAGACCGGGGTGAGTTCCCTCCTCGTCGTCGACGACGGCGGGCGCCTGGCCGGGCTGATCACCGCGACGGACTTCGTCTCGCTCGTCCGGCGGAACGACCCGGAGGACGAGACGCCGGTCGAGGCGTTCATGACGACGGACGTCGTCACCGTCTCCCCCGACGACTCCGTCGAGGAGCTCGCGGCGCCGACGGACCGGGGGTACACGCACCTGCCGGTCGTCAACGCGGACAATCAGCTGGTCGGGATGGTCTCGGCGACCGACCTGACGACGTACCTCTCGGAACACCGTCGCTGACGGCGTCTCTCCCCGGGCGACGGCAGGTCGCCCGGTCGCCGATCAGCGGTTCGCGTCGGCCACCTGTTCGTCGTACGTCGCGCCCGCCGCGATCAGGAAGCCGATGATCGCGGTGACGAGCGCGATGCTCCCGATAGCGACGACGGCGACGGAGAACAGGTCGCTCGGGAGGACTCGCGCAGACGTCAGCAGCGAGACCGCCGTGACGAATCCGATCAGTAGCAGGAGACGCCCGAACCGCCCGGCGTCGAGCCCGTCGTCACCTGACATAGGTTCTGAGCTCGTTAATGACGCCGTCGTAGCCGTCCTCGCTCGCCTCCGCGCCGAGCGAGTGGATGGACTGGCAGATCCACATCCCCGCGGTGAAGTTCAACAGCGCGACGAACGACACCAGCCCGAGCTGTGAGTCCACAGTGAGTCCGATGAGGAATCCCAACGGGAGCGTCACCGACATGATGGCGTGCGTGAGTAACGACCGCGTCCCGAAATCGTCCAACGAACTGAGAACTCCGGCCATACACACATACAGGCACGAACGCGTATATATGCTCGTTCGAGCGCCGCACCGGAAGAGTAATCAGAATCGGTAGCACACGACATGGTATGGATCTGAACGACCGGACCCGCGTCAGCGAGGTCATGTCGACGCCGCTGGAGACGATCGGCGCGAGCGAACCGCTCCGCGAGGCCGCGCGTCGGATGGCCGACGACGACATCAGCGCGCTCGTCGTGACGACGGGCGGCGGCTGTATCGTCACGCAGAGCGACATCATCGGCGCCGTCGCCGACGGCCGCGACCTCGACGAAGCCGTCGTCCGCGACGTGATGACCGAGAACGTCGAGACGGTGACGCCGGACCTCATGATGGAGGAGGTCGCCGCGATGATGACGATGTACGGCGTCAAACACCTGCCCGTCGTCGACGACGACTACGTGGGCATGGTCTCGTCGACCGACGTGGCGGCACAGCTCTCGTGAGTCGCGGAGCGCGCGAAAAACGCCGGGCTCTCTGTTAAAACAGGAGCAGCGGGACGCCGACCGCGACCCCGACCGCGATCAGCACGAGGTTCCAGAGCAGGACCGGTCGGACCAGTTCGCGCGCGATGCTCGCCGCGAACGCGGTCTTGACCAGGATGCTCGCCGCCGTTCCGGCGACGACGCCTCCGACCGCGGTGTCGACCGTTATCTGTCCGGTACCGAGCAGCGAGACGGCGGTCGCCGTCGCGCTCCCGGAGGAGACGAGCCCCGCGAGGAACGACGTGGCGACGAACCCGCCCGCACCGAAGGCCCGCTCCGCGCCGGCGGAGACCAAGAGCACCGCGACGAACAGCGCGCCGAACGTCAGGGCGTTCCGGAGGCTGAACGGGGAGGTGAGCTCCGCCTCCAACGTCGTCCGCCAGTCGCTGCGCCACACGGCGATGAGCACGCCGGCGAGGGTGACCGCGCCGAGCGGCGCGCCGACCACCAGGGCGGCCTCCGGGACGAAGGCGGCGACGACCGCGGCGTTTCTGAGCGCCATCGCGGCGTTCGCCAGCAGGATCGACCCGACCGCGATGTCGAGTAAGTCCGCCTTCCCCTTCGCCCGCTTCGCCATCTCGGCGACGACCGCCGTCGAGTTCACGAGCCCGCCGAAGAAGCCGGTGACCGCGTAGCCGCGCCCCTGGTACCGCTTCACGAGCACGTAGTTGACGAAGCCGATGGCGCTGACGGCGACGACGAGCGACCAGATCAGCCGCGGCTGGACCGCGCCCCACGGGTCGACCGTCTCCGCCGGGAGCAGCGGGAAGACGACGAACGCGAGGATCGTGAACTCCACCGCGCTGCGGACCTCCTCCCGGGAGAGCCCCCACGCGAACTGGTGGAGCTCCCGCTTCAACACGAGCAGCAGCGAGGAGAGCATCGCCACCGTCACCGCCTCGATGAA
The DNA here is from genome assembly GCF_003721435.2 of Halorubrum sp. CBA1229. Lineage (NCBI taxonomy): Archaea > Methanobacteriati > Methanobacteriota > Halobacteria > Halobacteriales > Haloferacaceae > Halorubrum > Halorubrum sp. CBA1229. The sequence continues at coordinate 470,309 of NZ_CP054585.1, forward strand.
GAACTCCTCGGCGACGAGCGCCCCCACCCCGTACGTGACGAGCATCGACACGGAGGTGGTGAGCGAGAGGCCGTCGACGTCGGGCTCGACGAAGCTCCGCACCGCCAGCAGGACAGCGATGGTGACGATCAGCACGCCGCCGACGATCAGGAGCCCGTCGTCGCCGAGCAGCGAGAACACCGCGGCGGCGAGGCTGATCAGCGCGAACGTCCGGATCCCCGCCGACTTGTGGGACCACTCCCGTTCGAGTCCGAGGAACATCCCGAGCGCGGTCGCCAACACCAGCTTCGCGACGGGAGTCTGGAGGTAGCCGACGGGGTCGACGGGGGCCGCGCCGACCGCCGCGGAGGTCACCACGGCTGGTCACCCCGAGCCCGGCAGTCCCGCCGCGCCGACCGAGACGTCCCGTGCATACCCCGGTGTCTCGCGCACCCGACCCTATAGTTTGGCATGCCCGCCGACCGCCGGCGGGTCAGCGATTCGTCGGCTCGCGCGGGAGGTCCAGCGACTCGGTCAGGTCGTGTTCCTCCCCGGTGAGCAGGTAGAGGACGTCCTCGAGGATGACGGCGAGTTCCGGGAGCTCCCGCACCGCGAGGAACGTGATCCCGATCAGCGCGACGACCGCGAGGAGCTGGCTCATGATCCGGTCGGAGATGAGGAAGGAGACCCGGTACGGGTCGGTCGCGCCGAACATCGCGAGCACGAGGTCCGTCTGCCACTGCATGTACTGGTTGCCCGCGACGACGGAGATGAACGTCGTCCGGAGGATGTTGAGCACGTAGATGAGCGGGAGCGACACCGCGAGCGCCCGGAGCTTGCGCGAGAGCGGCGCCTGCACGGCGGCGACGAGGCCGCCGAAGATCGCCATGCTCCCGAGCCCCGTACACGCCAGCACGACGTGGATCGTGACGGTGTGACCGTCGGCGAGCGTCCACGCGTACGCCGCGTTGTACCCCTCGTAGCTCGTCACGCGCTCCGGCGCGTAGCCCAGCAGGTCGATGAGGAACCCGGTCTGAGTGGCGACGGCCTCGATGAGGATCCGGCGCGGCTCGGGGACGGCGACGCCCGCGACCGAGAACGCCGGGATCGTCTCGAACGGGAGGTAGATGAACAGCATGAGCGAGATGGCCCGCGTGAGCGTGAACAGCGAGGCGCGGCCGTTGTACAGCAGGTAGCCGGCGTAGATGCACGCCGGGACGCCGACCAAGGCGAGGATCGACTCGACGTAGCTCTGGTGTTCGAACGCGAAGTACGGCACCGTCGTCAGCCAGAACAGCCCGAACAGCGCCCACGTGCCCGCCGCGAGCGACCGACCCGCCGCCAGCCCGCGACTGTCGAGCAGCCACGCGGCGGCGAAGAGGATCGCGACGAGCCAAGCGAAGGTGAACGTGTCGGGGATCAGGCTCAGGATCGCCGGCACGCCGGGACCGAACATGTCCGAACCGTCGGTCGTCGTCGGATAAAGCCCTTGTCGTTGCCGACGGTCGGTCGGGGAGATGCGAGCGGGGGAAAACGAAAAGAAGTAGAGGGGAAACGCGGTTCGGCGCCGTCAGCGCTCGTCGGAGTCGAGCACCCGGATCTGGTCCCCGCGGACGGTGACCGGGATCGGGACGGTCGCCTCGTACAACTCGACGGTCACCTGGTCTTTCCCCTCGTCGATGCGCTGGACGCGGGCCTTCTCGCCTTTAAACGGCCCGGCGATCAGCTCGACGATGTCGCCCTCGGCGATGCCCTCGACGTCGGGGGTCGGCGAGAGGAAGTGCTCGACCTCGGAGAAGGGGCTCTCGGCCGGCCCCTCCGAGCCCTGAATGACGCCGCGAGCGTGCGGGATCTCGTCGAGGATCCGGGCGAACACGCTGCCGTCCGTCGCCTCGACCATCACGTAGCTCGTGAGCTGGTCGGGGGCGATGACCGCCTGGATCTCCGGCATCTCCTTCTCCGCGAGCATGTCGGCGACGGTCCGCTCCTGGCTCGCGGTGGTCTTGACCGAGAAGATCGGCATCAGGCGCCGACCCCCGGCAGGAGGCTCATGATCGCGAACATCAGGAAGCCGATGAAGCCGACGAGGAGGATGCCGGCGCCGGCGATCTTCGACACCTGGAGGAACTCGTCGGTGCTCGGCGTGCTCGCCAGTTTCAGCACCCGAACGTAGCTGTTGAGGTCGTACGGAACGTCCATGTTACGACGCGCTTCGAGGCGAGACGGTTTTTACCTTTTGATGCGACGCGATTCCGAATCCGCGAGCGAGGACGGCGAACAGGAACTCTATCGGGACGGTGCGCGTCGGCGGCGGATCACTCCACGTAGTCGATGTCTTCCATCTCCGCGGCCGCCCCCTCCGGCGGCTCGCCGTTCCGGCCGTAGATCTGCGGCGACTCGACGCCGGTCACCACGATCATGGTGCGCATCTCGCCCTCCAGCTCGTCGTCGACCGAGGTCCCCCAGATGATCCGGGCGTCGGGGTCGATCCGGTCGTAGATCTCCTCGACGACGCCCTCGGCCTCCTCGATGGACATGTCCGTGCCGCCCGTGACGTTAACTAAGGCGGAGTTCGCGCCGGAGATGTCGACGTCGAGCAGCGGCGAGCGGAGCGCGGACTTCACGGAGTCCTGCGCCTTCGAGTCGGAGTCGGACTCGCCGAGGCCGATCATGGCGACGCCGCCCTTCTCCATGACCGTGCGAACGTCGGCGAAGTCGAGGTTGACCAGCCCGGGCATCGTGATGAGCTCCGTGATCCCCTTCACCGAGCGCATCAGCACCTCGTCGGACACCTTGAACGCCTGTCGGACCGGGAGCTTCCCGACCGCGTCGAGCAGGCGGTCGTTGGGGACGACGATGACCGTGTCGCTCACGTCGCGGAGGCGCTCGAGGCCGGCCTCGGCGTTCGTCCGTCGGACCTCGCCCTCGGCCGTGAAGGGAGTCGTGACGATGGCGATGGTGAGCGCGCCCGACTCGCGGGCGGCCTTCGCGACGACCGGCGCGGAGCCGGTCCCGGTGCCGCCGCCGAGCCCGGCGGTGACGAACACCATGTCGGAGCCGTCGATGGCGTCTTGGATCTCCTCTTGGGACTCGATGGCGGCCTCCTCGCCGACCTGCGGGAGGGAGCCGGCGCCGCGTCCCTGAGTCTTCTGCTGGCCCATGAGGATCTTCGTGTCGGCCTCGATGTTGACGAGGTGCTGGACGTCGGTGTTGGCGGCGACCAGCTTCGCGCCGTGGATCCCCTCCTCGGTCATCCGGTTGACGGTGTTCCCGCCGGCGCCGCCGCAGCCGACGACGGTGATGTTCGTCTGGAGGTCCTGGAGGACGTCCTCCAGCTCGTCGTCGGTCATCGTTCCGGACTGTGGCGGGGCGCCGGCAGTCGCGTCGCTCGCGCCGGCGCCGGCCTCCCCGGCGTCGTCCGCCGGGGATTCCTCGGCTTCGTCGATGGCGTCCTCTACGATAGAGTCCATTATGTGGTGTGGTTGCGACCCGGACGTATTTATTTTTGCCCGATCGTCTGACGCGGGTCGGACGCCGAGAGACCGTCTCCAGCGCGCGGGAGCGGGGTCGATTTCGACGCTTACTCTTCCACGTCTTCGGCGTCGACCGGGAACCGCTCCGTCCGCGCCCGCGACACGTCGGCCGGCGTCACCGTGTCGCCGTCGATCTCGACGGACTCGCCGTCGGCGAGCCGACCGAACGCCGGCCCCTCGGGGACGCCGCGGTCCCGGGCAAGGTCGGGGTCGAACGCGGTCTCGCGGGCGACGACCGCGCCCTCCGCCACCTCGACCGCGTCGTATCCGCCCGCGAGCACCGCCGCGAGGCCGTCGACAAGATCGGCGTATCCCGGCGCGTCCGGGTCGTCGGCGAAGGCGGCCGCTCCGGCCGCGCGGGTGCCGGCCTGCTCGGTGTCGAAGGCGACCGCGTTCGCCGCCACCGCGTCGCGGGTCGCCTCGGGGTCGATCCCCTGCGCCCGAGCGAGGAGCGCGTCCGGGAGTTCGCGGATCGAGACCGCGTCGGGGGCGGAGCCCGCGTCGGGGTTCGAGACCGCGTCGGATCCCGACTCCGCGGGGCCGGAGTCCCCGGGAACGACGTCGCCGAATCGAAGCCCCTCGTCGACGGTCGCGAGGTCGCGCTCCAGCCGCTCGACCAGCGGGAGCGGGCGGTCGCCGACCTCGCGGACCCACGTCTCGCTCACCACGCGGTGCCCGAGCCCTTCGACGACGGCCGCGAGCTCGGGCCTGTCGCCCTCGATCACGGCGCGGTCGGCGCGGCTGCGGGCGAACGCCTGCTCGATCGTCTCACGGTTCGCCTCGGGCGCGCCCATCTCGCCGAGCGACCAGTCGGCGCCGACGTGGCCCACGGCCCACGCGGTGTCGCGGACGATCCGCGTGAACCGCGGCGCGTAGTGGCCGCCGCCGAAGCCGACGACGTGGCGGGGAGCGGGGTCGCCCGCGTCGTCTGAGTCGCCGTCGACCAGGTCCGGACCGGTGCCTCGCAGGTCGAGGACCGCCCTGGCGACCGCCTCGGCCGCGTCCGGGTCCGCCCACTGCGGCTCGTCGGAGCCGACCTCGACGAACAGCGACGGGACGGAGCCGTCCGTCGGTCCGTGGTGGGTGCACTCGATGCCGACGTCGTACCCGTCCGGGGCGTGCGCCGCCAGCGCCTCGACGACGCGCTTCTCGGCGCCGGGGGCCGCGTTCGCGAGCGTCTCCGGCTCGCCGCCGTACGGCGCCGGGCCGAAGTTCCCGGTGACGTGGGCGGTCAGGAGCCGCCCCGTCTCCCCGGAGTGTCTGGAGACGAAGACGAGGAAGTCCGGGTCGGTCGCGTCATCCGGGTCGGTCGCGTCATCCGGTTCGGCCGCGTCGTCACTTCCGAACGCGACCGCCGGGTCGTCGAGTTCGATGTGTAGCTCGTCGAACTCCCGGAGCTCGAACCCGTCGGTCCGGTAGTAGGTCCCGCCGCCCGCGGCGTCGGGGCGCGTCTCGTCCTCGCGTCGCTCCCAGTCGCCGACCGCGAGCAGGCGCTCGCCGATGTGTTCGGAGGCGCTGTCGGCCCGGCTGACGACGATCGCTATCACGAACTGCGGTCGGGGTCGGGCGGCCGAATAGGCGTCGATTCGAGCGCGATACGAGGGTGTGTGATCGGCGACTGGCGCGGCTGAGGCGACAGTCGTTTGTTTATAAGTAATGGCTGGTGGGTCGACGGTGAACACCTCCAAAGCCCCAGCCGCTCGGCTATACCCCGTTGCAGTCGCTACGCCGGCGAACACCTCCAAAGCCCCAGCCGCGACGGCTCGCGCGGCTCGATGCGCTCCTCGCTCAGTCGCTACCGCTCCTTCGCTCCGGTGCTTTCGTCGCCGTGCTTCGCCCTCGCGACTGCCCCTTTGAGTCCCACCCCGCCCCGCACAGCACCGCACCTCACACCTCCCCAGCCTCGTCAGTCGTCCTTCGCTTCGCTCCGGACGACTGACTCCCTCGTGCGGTCTGCTCGCGGCCTGTCGGCCGCTCGCAGGCGCACGCCACCGCAAAATCTCAGCTCTATTTATAAATAACATCAGTCGCCAGCTACCGATCCGGTGAGAATTTGCCGCGCGCTCACGGGAACAGCAGGTACGCGAACACGCCGTACGCGGCGATGAGGACCGCGCCGTCGACGCGCGAGAGGCGCTGGCCGCGGTACATGAGCCCGACGAAGAGGGCGGTGAAAGCGAGGAGCGCGGGGAACTCGAAGCCGCGGACGCCCGGGCTTACGCCGATCGGTCGGATGACGGCGATGATCCCGATGACGGCGAGGACGTTGTAGATGTTCGACCCGACGACGTTGCCGACGCTGAACTCGGCCTCGCCGCGGACGGCGGCGACGACGCTCGCCGCCAGCTCGGGGAGCGAGGTGCCGAGCGCGAGCACCGTGAGCCCGATGAAGATGTCGGAGAAGCCGGCCGCGGAGAGCAGCGACTCCCCGCCGTCGATCAGCCATTGCGAGCCGAGCAGCAACGCGACGATGCCGCCGACCACGGCGGCGACGTCGCGGAGGCTCGCGTCCGGCATCTCCGCGCGCTCCGCGGTGGAGATACCGGACTGCGTCCGCCGAATCCGGCGCATGACCACGACCGTGAACGCGACGAGCACGCCGAGCAATAGGACCCCTCCCGGCCGACCGATCCGGCCGTTCCAGCCGAGGCCGACGAGCAGCAGCGCAGCGAGGGCCATGAACGGGACGTGGCGCTCGAACACCGTCTGGGAGACGTCAAGCGGGCGGATCAGCGCGGAGACGCCCAGCACGAGCCCGATGTTGGCGATGTTCGATCCGAGAATGGTCCCGAGCCCCACGTCCGTCGACACGGTCACGGCGCCGAGCAGCGAGACGAACAGCTCGGGGGCGGTCGTCGCGAACGCGATGACGGTGACCCCGACCGTCGACGCCTTCAGGCCGACCGCGAGCGCGAGGTCGCTGGCGCCCTTGACGAGCAACTCGGCGCCCGCGTAGAGGAAGGCGGCACCGCCGACGAGGAGCAGCAGTTCAGTGAGCGGCGACCCGAGCAACACGGCTCCCGATTGTCGTCGGCATTTTAAAAAGCGCCGTGGTTCGGAGCGGTCGGAGAAGCCGGTCGCCCGTCCGCCGGCTCAGGCGTGCGTCGCCCGGAACTGGCCGTGTTTCACGCCGATGGCGAACGCGAGCGCCCCGAAGAGCAGCATCGACGGGACGACCATCATCAGGGTGGTCTGCACCGGCATCATCCCGCTTCCGATCAGTCCAGCGGTGCCGACCGCGACGATCAGTACCAGCAGCGCCGCCGCCCGTGGGAGGTCGAACTCCATGTCAGGGGTTCGTCCCGAGACGGCCTAAACGTTCGGCTCGACGATAGTGATCGAAACGGTCGGCCCGGCGATAGCGATCGAAACGGTCGGCTCGGCGACGGTGGCGGCGTCGCGCGGGCTCACCCCGTCACGCCTCGATGATCTCGTCGTCGTCGGGCTCCTCCGGCACCGTCAGCTCGCCCTCCATGGAGACGACCGCACGGCCGCCGACCCGAACCTCCTCACCGTCGACCCGGACCCTGACGTGCCCGGGGCGGTCGACGAAGTGGCCCTGTTCGAATCGGAGCTCGTCGGGGAACTCGCCGTCGAACGCGTCGACGGTCCGCAGGTACGCCCCGACCGCGCCGCTCGCCGTGCCCGTCACGGGGTCCTCGGCGACGCCGACCGCGGGCGCGAACGCCCGGCCGTGGAGCGTCGACTCCGCCTCGAGCGCGTCGAAGGTGAACGCGTAGATCCCGGCGACCTCGTGTGCGTTCGAGATCGCCTCGATCGCGGCCGCGTCGGGCTCGGCCTCGCCGAGCCGCTCCAAGAAGTTGACAGGGACGACGAGCCACGGGAGCCCGGTCGAGGCGACGGCGACGGGGAGGTCGGCGCCCACGTCCCGGAGTGCGGCGGGGTCGATCCCGAGCGCGTCGCCGAGGCGGTCGGCGCCGAGCTCGGCCTCGGCGACCCGCTCGACCGTCGGCGGGTTCTGTCGCATCCAGACCGTACCGTCCTCGTCGACCCGGATCGAGAGGTCGCCGACGTTCGTCCGGAGGGTGCGCTCGCCGGCGTCGATCGCTCCGGCGTCGTACAGCGCGGCGTAGCTCGCGATCGTGGCGTGACCGCAGAGGTCGACCTCCGTCGAGGGGGTGAAGTAGCGGACCCGCTCGTCGGCGCCGGCGTCGCCGTCGGCCTCATTACCCCCGGCGTCCGGCTCGGAGAGGAACGCGGTCTCCGAGGCGCCGAGCTCGGCGGCGATCCTCTCCATGCGGTCGTCGCTCAGTCCGGCGGCGTCCGGTACCACGCCGGCGACGTTCCCGGCCAGCGGTTCGTCCGTGAACGCGTCGACGAGCAGCGCGCGTCGCGTTTCCATGGGTCACCCTCGTGGGGCGCCGTAAAAAAGGGTCCCGAGCCGGCCCGGGACGATGTCAACCCTTTTGCCCTCGACGGCGGATGTACCCCTATGGGCCTCTTCGACCGGTTGCGCGGAACCGACACCCCGCGCGTGGCGTTCATCGGGATCGACGGTCTCCCGCACGGTCTCGTCGCCGACAATCCGGACACGTTCCCGACGCTCTCGGCGATCGCCGCCGACGGCGACGGCGGGCCGATCGACAGCATCGTGCCGCCGGAGTCGAGCGCGTGCTGGCCCGTGCTCACTAGCGGCCAGAACCCCGGTGAGACCGGGGTCTACGGCTTCCAAGACCGAGAGGTCGGCACCTACGACACCTACGTGCCGATGGGCCGGGACGTCCAGGCGACCCGCGTGTGGGACCGCGCCACCGACGCCGGGCTCAACGCGACGGTGATGAACGTCCCCGTCACGTTCCCGCCCCAGCGGACGGTCCAGCGGATGGTGTCCGGCTACCTCTCGCCCGACGTGGACAAGGCCGCACACCCCGAGGAGCTCCGCGAGTACCTCACCGAGAGCGACTACCGGCTGTCGGTGAACGCGAAGCTCGGTCACAAGGCGGACAAGTCCGAGTTCATCGAGCACGCCCGGGAGACGCTCGACGCCCGCGCCGCCGCGTTCTCCAGGTACGTCGAGCGCGACGACTGGGACCTGTTCGTGGGGGTGTTCACGGCGCCGGACCGGATCAACCACTTCCTGTGGGGCGACTACGCTGACGCCGGCCGGTACGGCGAGGACCTCCTCGACTTCTACGCCGCGCTCGACGAGCACATCGGCGCGATCCGGGAGAGACTCCCGGACGACGTTCGCCTCGTCGTGGGCTCGACCCACGGATTCACGCGGCTCCGCTACGACGTCTACTGCAACGAGTGGTTAGAACGGGAGGGGTGGCTCTCGTACGCCGACGCCGACGACCACGGCGCGCTGACCGACATCGACGACGACACCCGCGCGTACTCGCTGGTCCCCGGTCGCTTCTACATCAACCTGGAGGGCCGCGAACCCGAGGGGGTCGTGCCCGAGTCGGAGTACGAGTCCGTGCGCGCCGAGCTGCAAGAGGCCCTCAAAGCATGGGAGGGCCCGGACGGGAAGCCGGTCGCGAAGCGCGTCGTCGAGCGCGAGACCGTCTTCCGAGGCGAACACGACGAGATCGCACCGGACCTCGTCGTCATCCCGAATGAGGGGTTCGACCTCAAGTCCGGCTTCCGCCCCCACGACGAGGTGTTCGACCCGGACGGCCCGCGGACGGGGATGCATACCTTCGAGGACGCCGCCCTGTTCGTCGACCACCCGGACGCGAACGTCGAGGACGCGGACCTCCTCGACGTCGCGCCGACGCTCCTGCGACTGCTCGACGTCGACTACGGCCGGACCGACCTCGACGGCGCGAGCCTGATCTGAGATGGAACGGACGCCGGACGGGACCCCGGTCGGCGTCGACGACCCGTACGCGGTCGCCGGCGTCTGCGACCACCTGACCGACGACGGTCGCTGTCGGTTCGCGCTGACCCGCACCGGCGACGACCCGGAGTTCGCCGCGGCCCGCCGCGCCGACGGCTACGCCTGTCACGTCGGTCCAGACGACGCGTGGCGGGCGTGTCCCCACTACCGTTCGACGACCGACGGCCGCGAGTGCCGCCGCTGCGGGCTCGAAGAGGTCCGGATCGCCCACGACGACGCCCGACCGCTGGTGGAGGAACACCACCTCTCGTACGGCGGAAACGGACCCGTCGCGACAGCGGACCCCGACGACGGTGCCGGCGGGCACCCTGACGACGGTGCCGGCGGGCACCCCGACGACGCCGGTCCCCACGAGATCACCGTCGCGCTGTGCCGCTGGTGTCACACGAAGGTCCACAAGTCGTTCGCGCGGATCGACGACGACGCGAGTCCGGACCCCGAGGCGATCGCTGAGCGAGAGCGCCGGCGAAGCAAAGAGCAGTCGGAGTCCGCCTTCGAGACGGCCGGCGAGCGGTTCGACGAAAGCGAATAGTCGAGGCGGACGGCTCCGTCGGGTTCAGCGGCCGTCTTCAGGCGTCCGGCCGCGGTCGGATCAGGTTCGCGAGGGCGACGAGCGCACCGAGGAACCACCCGAGCGGGACGGAGATACCGACCCACATCAGCACGTAGCCGAGGCCGGCGACGCCCCACTGCTCGCCGAACGTCTCCAGGTCGAAGGCGCTGCGGAGGGTCTCGTTGATCCCGCCGACGCCGAGGATCGTATCGAGGATCCAAACCGCGAGCTGGTAGCTCGGGTCGAGCACCAAACTCGAGATGGAGGGCGTGAGCAGCCCGGCGACGACCGGCGGGAGGAAGATCGCGGTCATCGCGAACGGGTACGCTAAGAGCACGCTGACGAACCGCCCGCCGGTCTTCGAGAACCCGGCGGCCGCGCCCGCGGAGACGACCGCAACGACGCTGGCGCCGCCGATTCCGAGCATCACCTCGGTCGGCAGTTGGAAGTGCGCGAGCAGGGTGAGCGAGCCCCAGACGAGCGTCGCGACGACGACGGCGCCGAGCACGCCGAAGCGAGCGACCGCGGAGTCGAGCTTCGCGGCGTAGTACCGCGTGGCGAACCCGACGAGCAGGAGCGGGTACGCGACCGCGACGAGCGGGGCGCCGAGTATCGCCCAGAGGTAGTACCCGACGGTCTGGACGGAGGTCTCCGGTTTCCACTTCCCCAGCACCGCGCTCGGATCGAGCTGTCTGGGGAAGACGACCTCCATCCACGTCTCGTGGAGTCGGACGACGTCAAGGAGGAGCGCTTCCACCAGACTGGTTTGTCCTCGGCGTTCCATTTGGCTCACCTCGCGCACGCCACACCGTGAACTTTGTGCCTTCGTTCGGGCGTCTGTCAGTACGCCCCGATTATCAGACGGTACGCCCTGCGCCGATACGCTTAACCGTTTCAGCGGGCCTATCATCGCTCATGCATAGACGTGGACTGCTCGCGGCGGTCGCCGCATCGACGTCCGTCGCCCTCGCCGGGTGTGCCGCCGGCGAAGACGGGAGCTACGAGTACGACGCGAGTCCGGCACAGATCCCGTCGGAGGCGGCCTCAGAGGCCGGGTATACGGGCGAGGAGCCGGAGTCGTTCACCATCGAGCAGGAGTTCGACGTGGCGGGCGTGAACGCCCAGGTGTCGGCGACCACGTGGGTGGCGGGGTACGAGAACCAGAACAACGGCTCCGCGCTGTTCGTGGCGAGCACCCCGAACGCGTCGGTGGGCGGGCAGTCGGTCAACCCGCTGGTTCGCGCCGACGACGCGGAACTGATCCGCCGGCTGTTAGAGCAGGTCGAGCAGCGCGGGATCGGCGGCGAGGGAACCGACATCGAGGCCGAGGACATCGAGAACCGCGGGTCGGAGACGCGGACCATCCTCGGCGAGGAGGTGGAGGTGTCGATCCTCGAAACCACGGTTGACGCGGAGGTCGGCGCCGGCGGCAATCAGAGCGGCAGCGTCGAGGACGTCCCGGTGTTCATCTACATCGCGACCGTTCAGCACGACGACGACGTGGTCGCGCTCATCGGCGTCCACCCAACCGCGGTCGACGCCCGCGACTCGGTTCTCTCCTTGATGGAACAGGCCGAGCACTGATCGACCGCTGACACGTCGGCTGCGTCTGTTAAGCGACGGCACCGCAAAATCTACCTCGCTAATCGCCCGACATGAGTCGATTTCGATCGAATTCGTTTCCGTGAGTGGAAGCTTCGACGTCCGTAACTGATTTAATAAATAATCAACCGAATTCGCATATCCCACGACTCGAGACGACAGCGGTGTAGCGAGTTCGTCGGATATCACAGCGCAGACACTCTCTAGCCGCTGCCCTATCGATCGTGGCTCGCCACGATGGATCGAAAAAACTCAACCTACGAACCGGTGGTCATCTTCGTCATTTGTATGGTTGTTATTTCAGGTGTCGCGATGGAAATAACTCTGGTGTCGGCAGAAACGGACAAGGACCGATCTCTCAATATATCTAATTCAGGAGATGCTGGGAATTTATTCTCATTCGAGAACACGCATAGTATCTCAAATATAGAAATAAACGTAGACAATAAATCAGCCAGTGAATATATGACACTATATATAAACTTTGTAGAATTGCAAAATTCTGGCATAAATGTGTCTGATGTTGGTGTTAAAGGATCAACAGTCTCAAACGCAGAAGTTATTGAAGTAAACAGACAGAAATCTGACGGAGAAAGAATACTTGCGATACAAATTAAGCGTCAAAATACCAGCAATCCGGTTCAGATCAAATCTGTAAAATTCGACAAGATCAACGGATCAAGGGGACAAAAATCAAACAATATCCAATACAGAGTTGGTGTGATAGATAACAACTCAACGGACAGTTATAGTGAGTTAAAAGCGAAAGGAAATATAAGAAAATCGACAGTATTTGATTTTATTGACGGTTCTATCAAAGTGAAAGATCAGGCAACAGTTTCTACAAATTTTATGAGAAGTAGTAGGACGTCATCAGGAGTGACTATTAGCGGGCTTAGTTCAAATGATAATGCAACAGTTGTACTTACTGACAAAGAATATGGCGAGATTGTCGGATATAAATCGCAAACAGTACAAGAAATGAGTATGAATGATAGTATTTCACTCAACACCTCAAATCTTGGTGGGAAATATAGAGTATATCTTATACCGACTGGAAAAATTAGCATAAATGAAGATGATATCGGTACAGAGCTATCAGATAGATCAAGAAGCTCCGCGGTTGACAAAGATAGATTTCATGTGTACCTAGGTACGGTAGAGTTCAAAAACGAAGAATACACGGCGAGAGGAGCTACCAACATCTCCATAGCAAGGTCTGAGGTACGAGACACGGTCGGTATGAATACTCCATATATTATTTCTATACATCCATTAACTGCTGATAATAAGGTTGCTTACGATGAATATATTGGTTACTCAGATGTATTAGTTGGTGTAAATGATGAATTAGCAGTACCCATTAGAGATGCTAGAGGTAATGAGAATAGGGTCTGGCACAGTAACCGGTTTGTGGCAATAATAAGACTTGCTCAGGGACAAAAACCGGGCGAGCCTGTTGATTTGAATACTACAGAGCCGTTGCCAAATTCAGATATAAAACATCAATTTGTAGATGGAGGTGTATCCGACAGTGCAAATATACATATTAACAATATTCCCACAGAGCAAAACAGCAGCAGGGTAGATCGCCGATTTAATCATACGGGCTATAGCGGGGAGCAATTATATTCCGGAGAAGTAGTTGTATTCGAGAATAATACGTCAACAACAAGGATTGTTAAATTACAAAGAAATATTTCAGATAATAAGTCAGTAATAGCCGGTATCGGTAGCCATCTGAATGACACCAACGGTGTGGTTTTTAATACGACAGGATTGAAAACAGGTATTTATTCGCTCTCTGGCGGTGGATTTGCAAGCAAAAATCAATTTAAGTTATTCGGGAGGACCGATCAGGAGGTGAAATTCAAGAACGCTATACAAAAAACAAAAATTGGATCACGGGCCCACTATAGACTATATCATAACACTTCAGAGGTGAGTCTGAAAATTTCAGATTCAGATACAAATAGAACAATCGCAACTGCTAACCTCTCTACACCGGCTCCCGGACGCACATCGATTGGGGTGAATACGTATGCCCTCGGCAACGAATCGCTGACAGATAGGTTTGTCACCGCGGGGCCGGGCGCGACCGTGGAATCGGTCGACACGTCGATATCGAACAGGACGCTTCCTCCGGGAACGTACCGGATCGCCGTCCGCTCCGAACAGGGACTCGCCTCAACAGCCGACGAGGCCACTGTCACGATCGGGAGCCGTTCGACGAACGGTGTGACCGCCTACGCGACGACCGCCCTCGACCGAGGCGACCTCGGGACGGCCGACGCGGTGCGACGGGCGATCGCGAACGGAACGCTCTCGCCGACGTCGACCGTCGCCTCGAACGAGACCGTCGTGTACGCCGCGAACGCCACGGGATTGACCGGGCTGCCGGCCGCGCAGAACGCGACCCCCGAGACGGGCGCCGACCTGAGTCAGCTCGGCGGGCTCGCCTTTGGCGTGCGGTCGAACGCGTCGGCGACGGATGACGACGGGACCGACGCAGACGGGCCGGTCCCGCCGAACTCGTCCGTCCACGTTGACAGCACGGGGCTCTACCTCGTCGCCGAGGGCGCCGACGCGCTCGCGACCGATGAGACGCCCGCCGACGGAGAGACGTTTACTGCCGAGTTCCGCGTAGAGGACGAGCGCCTGCGCGAGGCCGCGTCGGACGCGACGGACGACCACGCCGTGTCGACGACGGTGACTTTCGAGGCGCTCCCGACGAGCGAGGGGGACGAAGATACTGCAAGCGACGATCCGATTGGAGGCGGCAGCGGCGGTGATGACGGTAATGGCAGTAACGGTAGTGGTAGTAGTGGCGGTAGTGGTAGTAGTGGCGGTAATGGCAGTAACGGTAGTGGTAGTAGTGGCGGTGGTGGCAGTGACGGTAGTGGTAGTAGTGGCGGTGGTGGCAGTAACGGTAGTGGTAGTACTGGTGGCGGTGGTAGCGGGGGAGCTGGCGGTGGTGGAGGAGCGTCCGGCGGCGGTACCGGCGCGGGCGGCGGTGCGACCGCCGGCGGAAGCGGACCGGCGGAGGCGACGCCGGGGGCGGGAGCCGCGCCGAGCGGCTCAGAGGCGGAGAAACCGAACAGGAAAAACGGGGACCGGTCCGTGATCGGTCCCGGACGGAACGAGGACCGGTTCGGGATCCGCCCGGTGGCCGACGTCCGACCGGTCGCAGGCGGCGATTCGATCGCGTCGCCCGCGTCCGTCTCGCCGACGGTGGCCTCCGCCAACGCGGGTGCCAGTCCGACCGAGGGCGACGCCCCCTCGTCCAAGCCGGGCGCGGATCGCGGCGACGCCGGATCGGACCGCGCGGGCGGCGACAACAGCGGGGCAGAGGCGACCGAGGTGGCGGGAGCGAACGGGGCGGACGCCGAGTCAGACGTGCGGGACGGTCCGGCAGCGAAGTCGGAGTCACCGGACGGCGAGCCGGAAACGCCGAGCTACGACGACGCGCCGATCCGGACGACCGCCGACGACGTGCCCGGGTTCGGCCCGCTCGTCACGCTAGTCGCGCTCCTGCTCACCGGGAGACTCGCCGCGCGACGGCGGAGTCGGGGCCCGTGAGAGCGTGTTCCGGCAGTCCCGCGGCGACTCGGGCGGTATCCTTTTGCTGGACCGCACCCTCCCGTGAGGTATGAGCGTGACCATCACCCCGCCGCGGGAACGCGAGTGCGAGCTGTGCGGTCGCCGGGAGCGGTGGGACGAGGAGGCCACCGGCTGGCAGATCGCCGACGAACCGGGCGAGGTCTACTGCATCCACGAGTGGGACATCAACGGGTCGTTCACGCCCCTGCGCGAGTGACCGGCCCGTCTCACACCGGGCTCGTCTCGCTCGGCGACGAACTCCGGCTCGGTCAAAAACGGCGAACGTTCGACGATTAACAATACAGTATTATTTTCGGGATTCGGGCCCGTAACGGCACAGATTTGTTCGTTTGAGAGGCTCTAGTAGAACTAATCCGGCACATAACTGATCGGGCGTCGAGCGTGTCAACGGTTATGCACCCATGATGGATAATTACCTTATATTCCCTAATGTGTGTACGAGGGATCCTACCCGTATCAGGGTCATACCTTTAAGCGATCATCTGTGAGTGCGGGGCATGACCGAGCCACGTAGTAACACCCGGGGGGATTCGGAGTCCTCGGGCCGCGGTGGGGGGCTTGCGACGGTATCGGACGAGCGATCGAACTGCGGGATCGGCGGGATCGTCGACCTCGACGGGGACCCGAACCACGAGACAGTGACCGATGCGGTCCGGCTGCTGGAGAACCTCGAGCACCGCGGCACCACGGGCGCCGAGGAGAACACCGGCGACGGGGCCGGCATCATGGTCGCGCGCCCGGACGGCTTCTTCCGCGAGGTCGTCGACGCCGACCTCCCCGACGAGTACGCGGTCGGCTCCGTCTTCATGCCGACCGAGCAGAGCGTCCAGGCGGAGATCCACGACGTCATCGCGGAGGTGTTCTCCGTCTACGGGCTGGAGGTGCTCGCGTGGCGCTCCGTCCCGACCGATAACGCCGACCTCGGCGCGACCGCGCTCGACTCGGAGCCGGAGGTCGCCCAGCTGTTCGCCGCGCCCGTCGAGGGTGCCGGTCTCGCAGAGCGGTTCACCAGCGAGGAGACCCGCCCGGACGACGTCGACCCGGAGCTGCTCGGGTTCGACCGCGCGCTGTATGCCGCCCGACGCGAGATCGAGAACGCGGTCGCCGACGTCGACGGGGCCGGGCGGTTCTACGTCTGCTCGCTCGACCGCCAGCGCGTCGTCTACAAGGGCCTGCTGAAGGGCTCGCAGCTCGCCGACTACTACCCGGACCTGACCGACGAGCGCTTCGCGAGCCACGTCGCCTTGGTCCACGCGCGGTTCTCGACGAACACGCTCGGCGCGTGGCACCTCGCGCACCCGTACCGCAACATCGTCCACAACGGCGAGTTCAACACGATCCGCGGGAACGTCAACTGGATGCGCGCCCGCGAGAACGACCTCGACCATCCGGCGTTCGGCGCCGAGCTCGACACGATCAAGCCGGTGATCGACGACCCGAACCAGTCGGACACCGCGAGCGTCGACAACGCGGTCGAACTGCTCCTCCAGGCCGGCCGCGACCTCCCGCACACGCTCCGGATGCTGATCCCGGAGGCGTTCCGCGACGACGACCTGATGGACGCGGCCCGCACCGACTTCTACGACTACCACGCCTCGCTCGTCGAGCCGTGGGACGGCCCCGCCCTCGTCATCGGCTTCGACGGCGACCGCGTCGCCGGCGTCCTCGACCGCAACGGGCTCCGCCCGTGCCGGTACGAGGTGACCGAGGAGAACCGGCTGATCGTCGGGAGCGAGGTCGGCGCGCTGCCGACCGACCCCGCCGACGTACAGCGCCGCGGGCGGCTCCAGCCCGGCGAGATATTCGTCGCCGACCCCGAGGAGGGGCGGATCGTCCCGGACGACGAGGTGTTCGCCGAGCTCACCGACGAGAAGTACGGCGAGTGGGTCGACGAGCGCCAGGTGGACCTCGACGAGGTCGTCGTCGAGGTCGACGAGGAAAGCGGATCTGAGAGCCCGGCCGAGGCCGACGACGAGGGCGACGAGGCCCCGACGGTCCGTGCCCACCAGGCCGCGTTCGGCTACACGACCGACTCGCTGAACCACCTCGTCGAGCCGATGGCGAAAGACGGGAAGGACCCGGTCGGCTCGATGGGCGACGACACGCCGCTGTCGGTCCTCTCCGACGTCGACCGCCCGCTGTTCACCTACTTCAAGCAGCTGTTCGCGCAGGTGTCGAACCCGCCGATCGACTACATCCGCGAGGAGCTCGTCACCTCGCTGGAGACCCGGATCGGGAACCAGCGGAACCTGCTCGACGAGACTCCCGAGCACGCCGAGCAGATCGTCTCCGACTCCCCCATCCTCACCGACGCCGAGACGGCGGCGCTGAAGGCGCTGGACAGCGGCCCCGTCGACGGCGACGGCCCCGCCTTCGACTCGGTGACCGTCGATATCACGTACGACCGCGAGGCGTCGCTCGTCGACGCCGTCACGCGGATCCGCAACGAGTCCGCGGCCGCGATCAGGGACGGCGCCGACGTGGTCGTCCTCTCCGACCGCGCGGTCGGCCCGGACCGGCTCGCGGTCCCGAGCCTGCTCGCGACCGGCGCGGTCCACCACCACCTCGTCCGGAACGGGCTGCGGAACCGCGCCGGAATCGTCGTCGAATCGGGCGAACCGCACGAAGTACACCACATCGCGACGCTCGTCGGCTACGGCGCCGACGCGATCGACCCGTACCTGGCGTACGAGTCTATCGCCGACGTCGTCGCCGGGCCCGACGGCGCCGACGAATCGGAGGCGCTCGCGGCGTACCGCGGCGCGCTGGAGGACGGCCTCCTCAAGACGATGGCGAAGATGGGCATCTCGACGATGGAGTCGTACCAGGGCGCCCAGATCTTCGAGGCGGTCGGGCTCGCCTCCGAGTTCGTCGCCGAGTACTTCGAGGGGACCGAGATCCGCACCGAGGGGATTGGGATCGAGGAGATCGAGGACGACCTCCGGACGCGCCACGCGATGGCGTTCGGCGCCGACCCCGAGCTGGAGACCACGGGCGAGTACGAGCACCGCTCGTCGGGGATCAAACACGGCTGGAACCCGCAGACGGTCGGGACGCTCCAGCAGGCGGTCCGCGGCGGCGACTACGAGCAGTACCGGGAGTTCGCCGAGCTGGTGAACGACCAGTCCGAGGAGCTCCAGACGCTCCGCGGGCTCCTCGAGTTCGAGTCCGACCGCGATCCGGTGCCGGTCGAGGAGGTCGAGCCGGTCGAGTCGATCGTCGAGCGCTTCTCGACGGCCGCGATGAGCCTCGGGAGCATCTCGCCGGAGGCCCACGAGAACAACGCGATCGCGATGAACCGGATCGGCGCGAAGTCGAACACCGGCGAGGGCGGCGAGCCGCCGGAGCGGTTCGGCACCGAGAAGGAGTGCTCGGTCAAGCAGGTCGCCTCCGGCCGGTTCGGCGTCACCGCCGACTACCTCGCGAGCGCGGACGAGCTGCAGATCAAGATGGCGCAGGGGTCGAAGCCCGGCGAGGGCGGTCACCTCCCCGGCGAGAAGGTGAACGAGATGATCGCGCACGTCCGGTGTTCCACGCCGGGCGTCGGGCTCATCTCGCCGCCGCCGCAACACGACATCTACTCGATCGAGGACCTCAAGCAGCTCATCTTCGATTTAAAGGCCGCGAGCCCGGACGCCGACGTCAACGTGAAGCTGGTGTCCGAGGCCGGCATCGGCACCATCGCGGCCGGCGTCGCGAAGGCGAACGCGGACGTCGTCCACGTCTCCGGCCACTCCGGCGGAACGGGGGCGTCCCCGAAGACGTCGATCAAGAACGCGGGGCTTCCGTGGGAGCTCGGACTGGCCGAGGCGAACCAGATGCTCCGCGCGACCGGCCTGCGCGACCGCATCCGCGTGACGGCCGACGGCGGGCTCAAGACCGGCCGCGACGTCGCGGTCGCGGCCGCGCTGGGCGCGGAGGAGTACGTGTTCGGCACCGCGTCGCTCGTCACCTCGGGCTGCGTGATGGCCCGGCAGTGCCACGAGAACACCTGCCCGGTCGGCGTCGCGACCCAGCGGGAGGACCTCCGCCAGCGCTTCCCCGGGCAGCCGGACCACGTCATCAACTACATGACGTTCATCGCCCAGGAGCTCCGCGAGCTCATGGCCGAGCTGGGGTACACCGAGGTCGAGGAGTTCATCGGGCGCCCCGAGCTGCTCACCCAGCGCGAGACGGACCACGAGAAGGCGAAGCACCTCGACCTCTCGGCGGTGATCGCCGAGCCCGCGGGCGACGCCCGGACGAAGACCCGCGAGCAGGAGGACGCCGACATCGAGGCCCTGCTCGACTGGGACCTCATCGACGAGGCGGCCCCGGCCATCGAGGACGGCGCGCCCGTCGCGCTCACCCGCGACGTGGAGAACGTCGACCGCGCGGTCGGCGCGACCCTCTCGAACCGCGTCGTCTCCGAGCACGGCGGCGAGGGGCTCCCGGACGACACCGTCACCTGTCGGTTCGACGGCTACGCCGGCCAGAGCTTCGGCGCGTTCCTCGCGCCCGGCGTCACCCTCGAGCTGACCGGCGCCGCCAACGACTACCTCGGGAAGGGGCTCTCCGGCGGCCGGATCGTGGTCAACACCCCCGACGAGGCGGGGTACGACCCCGCGGAGAACGTCGTCGCGGGCAACGTCGGGCTGTACGGCGCCACCGACGGCGAGGTGTACGTCAACGGCGTCGCCGGCGAGCGGTTCGGCGTCCGCAACTCCGGCGTGCGGGCGGTCGTCGAGGGCGTCGGCGACCACGGCTGCGAGTACATGACCGGTGGGGTCGTCGCCGTGCTCGGCGACACCGGCCGGAACTTCGCGGCCGGGATGTCCGGGGGGGTCGCCTACGTGTACGACCCGGACGACCGGTTCGACGAGCGCGTGAACCGCGGGATGGTATCGGTATCGGCGACGCTCGACGAGTCGGACGAGCGCATGCTGCGGCGGCTCGTCGAGAACCACCGGGCGTACACCGGCAGCGACCGCGCGGCCGAACTGCTCGACGATTGGGCGGCGACGCTGGACGACTTCGTGCGCGTCTTCCCCGACGCGTACGCCGACGTCATCGCCGAGGGCAAGGGCGCCGACGTGCGCGACGAGCCGCCGGCGGCGGCCGAGACCGTCCCCGGCGCCGCGAGCGACCCGACCGGGCAGGCGTCGAGCGACGACTGATCGGAGGGCGGGTCGCCGTTCGGTCTGTCTTTTAAATAGAGCTCCACGGTCAGTCGTCGAGCGCCTCGCTCTCGACCGCCTCCTTTCCCATCGCCCGCTCGACCGCGCGGTCGACGTGTCGCTCGCGGGCGCGGTCGACGAACTCCTCCGGCAGCTCCTCGATCTCGCCGGCCTGCACGCCCCAGAGCTTCACGTAGAGGCCGTCGGCCGGGAGCCAGGCGTCGGGGACGACCGGGAGGGTGTACGGGCCGTCGCCTATGAACACGGCGTCGATAGCGACGCCGAGCACGACCGGCGGGACCAGCCCGGCGACGCGGGCGACGACGTTCGCGGCCATCCCGATCACGAGCCAGTGGGCCTCGCCGGCGCCGTACTCCCGGACCAGTCGGAGGAGCGGCCGGTCGACCCGATCGCGGTACACCTCGAAGGCGTTGCAGTCGTCGGCAGCCATGGGGATAGCATCCGTGCGAGCCGCATGTATCCGACGGCTTCGGTCGGTTCGGCCGGGTTCGACGAACGCCCGGGCCGGCACCGTCCGGTTTAAGCCGAACGGAGACCATAATATCGCATCGCGGTCGTAATCGACGATGAGTGACGCACTGTCCGAGGGAGACGCCCTCCGCCGCATGTACCGGATCACCGCCGACCAGGAGCGTCCCTTCGAGGAGAAGCTTCCAGACCTGCTGGATCTCGGTCGCGCGTACCTCGACGTGGAGACCGGCTTCCTCACCG
This sequence comes from Halorubrum sp. CBA1229, assembly GCF_003721435.2. Classification (NCBI taxonomy): domain Archaea; kingdom Methanobacteriati; phylum Methanobacteriota; class Halobacteria; order Halobacteriales; family Haloferacaceae; genus Halorubrum; species Halorubrum sp. CBA1229. The sequence goes on from NZ_CP054585.1 coordinate 491,348, forward strand.
AGATCGACGGCGAGACGCAGGTCATCGTGGACGCGCGGGGCGACCACGAGCTGCTTCAGGCCGGGCGGAGCTGCCCGCTGTCGAAGGCGTACTGCAGGCGGACCGTGGACATGGACGGCGCGCTGACGGTCCAGCACGCCCGCGTGGAGGGGTGGGAGAGCGACGCCGCCTACGAGGAGTTCGGGCTGGAGGCGTACATCGGCGCGAAAGTCGTGGTCAGCCGCGAGGTGTACGGGACCTTCTGTTTCGCCGATACGGTGGCTCGGGACCGTCCCTTCTCGGAGGACGAGGAGACGTTCGTGGAGCTGTTGGCCCAGTGGGTCGGCTACGAGCTGTTCCGGAAGCAGGCGACCGAACGCATGCAGCGGCAGCGCGACCAGTTGGAGGAGTTCTCCCGCGTCGTCTCGCACGACGTCCGGAACCCGCTCGGGATCCTCGACGGCTACCTCGACATGGCGGAGGAGACCGGCGATCCGGAGCACTTCCAGCGGTGCCGCGACGCGGTCGACCGGATGGAGTCGCTGATCGACGACCTGCTCTTCCTCACCCGCGAGGGACAGACGATCGGGGGACGCGAGGAGGTCGACCTCGGGGACCTCGCCCGCGAGTCCTGGTCGTTCGTGAGCGCCGGGGACGCGACGCTGGCGGTCGACACCGACCGCGTCGCCCTCGGCGACTGGAGCCGCCTCCAGCAGGTGTTCGAGAACCTGTTCAGAAACAGTGTGGAGCATGGCTCCACTAGCAGCCGGGCGGAGCCCGGCGACAGTGTCGAGCACGGCGGCGCCGACGTGGCGATCCGAGTCGGCGACCTCCCGGACGGGTCGGGGATCTACGTCGAGGACGACGGCGCGGGGATTCCGGAGGCCGAGCGCGACGAGGTGTTCGTCGACGGCTACACCACCGGCGCGTCCGGCACCGGGCTAGGGCTGACGATCATCCAGCAGGTCGTCTCGGCGCACGGCTGGGAGATCGCCGTGACGGAGAGCGCCGCCGGCGGGGCCCGGTTCGAGATCACCGGGATGGAGTTCGTCGGGGACGGAACGAACGGCGACAGGTAGCGAGGGGTCAGTTGTGGTCTCCGTCGGGTGACGCTCCGTCTCGGTTGCGGTCGATACGGACACGGCAGCGAGCGATTGCGGGAGTGAGTGTAGTACGTCGTGAGCGAAGTCGTTTATAACCCCGATCGTGGTGTCGCTGTCAGATTTTTATAAGTGATCGACGCTTCCGCGGTGAAGGTCTCCAAAGCCCCAGCCGCTCGTTTTAAGTAGCTGATCCAATTTTGACGGTGAACACCTCCAAAGCCCCACCCCGCCCGCACCGCAACCGCACCTCACACCTCCCCAGCCTCGCGGTTCGCGCTCTGCGAGCGCTCACCGCGTCCCTCGCGGGCTGGCTCGCGGCCGCCGGTGGCGGCCGCTCGCAGGCGCGCCGACCGCATCCGCCTTTTATAAGTAATCCTCGCCGTCGCTCACCGGTTAGTCGTGACGGAAGCAGCGCGAGCCGGTGAACGCCATCGCCATGTCGTGCTCGTCGGCGGCGGCGATCACGTCCTCGTCGTTGACGGAGCCGCCCGGCTGGATCACGGCCTCGATCCCGGCCTCGGCGGCCTCCTCGACGGCGTCCGGAAACGGGAAGAAGGCGTCAGAGGCCATCACGGCGCCCTCCGCGGACTTGCCCTCCGCGTCCTTCTCGGCCTTCATCGCCGCGAGCGTCACGGCGTCGACGCGGGACACCTGCCCCATCCCGACGCCGACCGTCTCGGTGCCGGTCGCGAACAGGATGCCGTTCGACTTGACGTGTTTGAGCGTCTTCCACGCGAACAGCATCGTCTCCAGCTGCTCGTCGGTTGGTTCGCGCTCGGTGACGATCTCCAGGTCCGCGACGGTCGGCGACTGGAAGTCCCGCTCCTGCACGAGTCGCCCGCCGACGACCGGTTTCTCGGTGAACCGCTCGGAGAAGCGGTCCACGCCCTCGCCGAGCGGGCCGACGTCGAGCACGCGGAGGTTCCCCTTCTCGCGGAGCACGTCGAGCGCGCTGTCGGTGTAGCCGGGCGCGACGACGACCTCCTTGAACGAGTCGGCGACCGCGGTCGCGGTGTCGGCGTCGCACTCGCGGTTCAGGGCGACGATGCCGCCGAACGCCGACTTCGCGTCGGTGCGGAGCGCGCGGTCGTACGCGTCCGCGAGGGTGTCGCTCGTCGCGCAGCCGGCGGGGTTGGTGTGCTTGATCACCGCGGCCGCGGGCTCCTCGAACTCCTTCACGAGGTTCAGCGCCGCGTCGGCGTCGTTGTAGTTGTTGTACCCCATCCCCTTCGCGCCGGGGTTCAACTGGTCGGCGCCGACGACGCTCGCCTCCTCGCAGCCGTCGTCCGCGTAGAGCGCGGCGTCCTGGTGCGGGTTCTCGCCGTAACGGAGCGTGTCGGCGCGCTCCTCGGAGGCGAACCGGCGCTCCGGGAAGTCGCCGCCGGCGTCGCCCTCGACGGTCACGCCGGTCACTTCGCCGACCGGTCCGTCCCCGTCGGCGTCCCCGTCCTCGCCGCCCTCGCGCTCGACCGTCACGCGGCCCTCGGCGAACCACCGGACCGCCCGCGGGTACGCCGTGAACTCCGCGTCGTGAAGCACCCGGTCTTTCAGCGAGTCCGCGTCGTCGTCGCCGTAGACGGGGACCGGCTCCTGCGTGACGATCGGGCCGTCGTCGATCTCCTCGGTGACGACGTGGACCGTACAGCCCGTCGTCCGGACGCCGGCGTCGAGCACCTGCTCGTGGGCGTCCATGCCCGGGAACGCCGGGAGCAGCGAGGGGTGGACGTTCAGCGTCGTCGGCGCCGCGTCGAGGAACTCGTCGGTGAGCACGCGCATGTACCCGTCGAGGCAGACCAGGTCGAAGTCGTAGTCGGCGAGCCGGTCTAAGATCCGTCGCTCGTGGGACGCGCGCGACTCGCCCTCCTCCCGCTCGACGACCTCGGTCGGGATACGTCGCTCCGTCGCGGCCTCCAACACGGGCGCCTGCTCTCGGTTCGTCAGGACAACGGACAGCTCCGCGCCGCCCGGCGCGACGTCGGCGATGTGTCTGAGGTTCCGCCCCCGGTTGCTCGCGAGTCCGGCGATCTTCATACGAGACTGGTCCGACCGATCGCGTATATCGATTGCGGTCCGTCCCGTCCGAGTATCCACGTTTACGGATAATATCCGCCACCCGGGCGGGGAAAGGCGATGAACCTATCCACGTCCGTGCGTCACGCCATCGACACGCTTTTGCTGGCTCCGGAGGCAGTCGCAAACATGACGGACCACGCCATCTCGGGCCTGTCGCGGTCGGACCCCCTCGCCGCCGTCTCGCCGCTGGACGGCCGATACGCCTCCCGCACCGCGCCGCTGTCGCCGTACGCGAGCGAGGCCGCGCTCATGCGCGCCCGGACCCGCGTCGAGGTCGAGTACCTGATCGAGCTGGCCGCGCTCGACGCGACCCCGATCGCGCTCGACGACGACGCCGAGGCGGGGCTGCGCGACGTCGTCGAGGAGTTCTCGGCCGAGGACGCGCGACTCATAAAGGCGCTCGAGGTCGAGGGCGCCGAGGGGTACGCCGCGACCAACCACGACGTGAAGGCGGTCGAGTACTTCCTCCGGGTGCGACTGGACGGGTTAGACGAGTCGGGAGCGATCGCCGACGCGGAGGCGCTGTACCCGTGGATCCACTTCGGGCTCACCAGCGAGGACGTCAACAACCTCGCGCACCGGCTCCTTCTCAAGCCCGCGGTGAGCGAAGTGCTCGTGCCCGCGGTCCGCGAGGTCCGGGACGCCCTCGTCGACCTCGCGCAGGAGCACCGGGAGACGCCGATGCTCGCGCGCACCCACGGCCAGCCCGCGACGCCGACGACGTTCGGCAAGGAGATGGCGGTGTACGCCTCGCGGCTCGGCCGCGCGCTCGGCCGCGTCGTCGTCGCGAACGGCGACCTCTCCGGGAAGCTGGCGGGCGCCTCGGGGGCGTACGCCGCCCACGACGCCGCCTACCCGGACGTCGACTGGCGGGCGTTCTCCCGGTCGTTCGTGCACGGCCTCGATCTGGAGCACACGCCGCTGGCGACGCAGGTGAACCCCTGCGACGACCTCGCGGCGCTGTTCGACGCGCTTCGCGGGGTCAACAACGTGCTCCTCGATCTGGACCTGGACGCGTGGCTCTACGTCTCCGACCGGTACCTCGGCCAGCGGGCGGTCGAGGGCGAGACCGGCTCCTCGACGATGCCGCACAAGGTGAACCCGATCGACTTCGAGAACAGCGAGGGGAACCTCTCGAAGGCGAACAGCGACCTCACCTTCCTCGGCGACTACGTGACGAGCTCGCGGCTCCAGCGCGACCTCTCCGACTCCACGGTCAAGCGCAACGTCGGCGCCGCCTTGGCGCACTGCCTCATCGGCTACGGGAAGGCCGAGAGCGGGCTCGCGAAGGTCGTCCCGAACGAGGCGGTGATGCGCGAGGAGCTGGCGGCGACCCCCGAGGTGATCGGCGAGGCCGTCCAGACGATCCTCCGGCGCGAGGGCGACACCGACGCCTACGAGCGCGTGAAGGAACTGACGCGGGGGCGGTCGGTGACGCTCGAGGACTTCCGCGAGCTGTTCGCCGACCTCGACGTCGACGAGGACGTGCGCGAGGAGCTGCGGGAGCTGACGCCGGCGGGATACGTCGGCGTCGCCGACGACCTCGTCGACGAGATCGACGAGTAGGCGCCTCCTCGCGAACGACCGCGAGGACACCCGGATCGGCGCCACAAGAGGTTTATCCGTCGCGTGAGCAGGTGCGGCCGATGCCCTCCGACAACGACGACGAGACCGAGTACTCCGTCTTCGGCAACGAACCGAGCGGCGAGTGGGCCGACGCGGAAGACGACGGTCGCGCGGACCCCGACTCGGCTCGAACCGAAGGACAGCACGAGTCGCTGGCGACCGGGGACGGCGACGGCTGCCCGAAGTGCGGTAGCGAGGAGACGGAGACCGACGAGATCGCGACGAGCGGGACCGGTCTCACCAAGATGTTCGACGTCCAGAACCGCGCGTTCGTCGTGGTCTCGTGCGCGAACTGCGGCTACTCGGAGCTTTATAAGGGACAGTCGAAGGGGAACGCCATCGACTTCTTCGTCGGCTGAGCGGGTCGCGGCGACGGCTTCCGGGGTCGAATCGCGACGATGCTCGGGACCGCTCCGTGTCGCGTCGAGCGACCGATTTATGTCGATAGCGCGACCGGTTTCGAGCGCGTATGGTCTCCCTCCGTCAGCCCTCCGGTATTCCGGTCGTCGGCGTCCTCGTCGACGGCCGAACGTACAGGCACCTGTTGTACCTCCTGCTCTCGGTCCCGCTCGGGTTCGTCTACTCGACGCTGTTCACGTTCGGCGTCGCGTTCGGGCTCCTCCTCTCCGTCGCCCTCGTCGGGGTCGTAATCCTGCTGGCGACCCTGATCGGCTCCCGACTGGTCGCCGGCTTCGAGCGGTGGCTCGCGAACGCGCTGCTCGGCACGGGGCTGTCCCGGCCCGACGATCTCGTCGACGCCCAAGGCGCGCTCGCGGGCGTCAAGAAGTACGTCGACGCCCGCTCGACGTGGGCGGGGCTCGGGTTCCTCTCGCTGAAGTTCTGGGTGAGCCTCTTCGCGTTCGTTCCCCTCGTCCTGTTGGCGAACGCGCTCCCGCTGGTCGCCGCGCCGCTCCGGTACCCGTACACGGCCGGCTTCGGCGAGGTCAACGGCGAACCCGTGACGTGGGCGATCGACACGCTCCCGGAGGCGCTGGTCGCGCTCCCGCTCGGGGTCGTCGGCGTTCTCCTCGCGCTCCACCTCACGAACCTCGTCGCCTACGCGGCCCGGCAGATGGCCGTCGCGCTGCTCGGCCGCCGAGAGACCGGGTCGGCTTCGGGACCGGAGGGCGACGGCGCGCCCGCCGGCGCCGGAGACGCGGGTGACGCCGACGGCGAGTTCGACTTCGTGGACGATCCAGCCCCCGCCGACCGCGACCCCGACAACCGCGAGCCCGACGACCGCGGCGACGACGACCGCGGCGACGACGGCGATTGAGTCGAGGACGCCCCCGAGCGACTTATTCGCGTGCGGGCGTCAGGGCGGATATGGCACCGACGCTGGTCAACGCCGCGTTCGGCGCGCTGCTCGGGGCCGCCCTGCTGGGCGCCGCTTTCGACCGGCGGTCCGTCGCGGTCGTCGTCGCGGCCGCGGTCCTCCCCGACCTCGACGCGGTCGCGAGCCTCGCGGTCCCGGGCGCGACGAACGCGCTCCTCCACGCCGTCTGGCTCCCCCTCACCGCCGGGGTCGTCCTCTACTGGGACACCCGGCTGCGCGACGCCTCGCGGCTCCGCGAGCGGGCCGGGTGGCGCGGCGTCCGGGTCGCGTGGGTCGCGCTCGCGGCGTTCCTCGTCGCCGGCGTCGGCCCGGACCTGTTCGGCAGCGAGGGTGTGAACCTGCTGTACCCGCTCGGCGACGCCTACTACCTCGTCAACGGCGGGTTCCTCTTCTCGACGGAGGACGGGATCGTCCAGACGTTCGTCTCGTTCGGCGCGGAGGGATCCGGGGTCCTCCCCCTGGAGACGCTCGGAACGACCGACTCGTACGCTATCCCGACGTTTATAAACCCCGACGGGCGGCCGGGGCTCTCGCTCGGCGCCGAGCGCGAACTGCACTTGGTCCGGACGGGGTGGCAGCTCGTCGTCGTCGCCGCCGCGGCCTCGCTGTTGGCGATCCGGTTCGGACGCGCGGGCCGGGAGAGCCGGGCGGAGTCGACCGGGGACTCCGCGGAGGTGAGCCGGTAGATGGTCTCGTCGGTCGTCCACGCCGGCTTCGCGCTGTTGCTCGCGGCCGGGCTGCTCGGCGAGTACTACGACCGGCGGGCGCTCGCCGTCGTGCTCGCGATCGTCGTGATCCCCGAGGCGGACAGCGTCCTCGGATTCGTTATGCCCGGAGCGCATCGGACGGTCGGACACAACCTCGTGTTGCCCGCGGCGGCGGCGGCGCTGCTCTACTACGACACCCGCCTCCGCGAGCGGTCCGCGCTCCGCGAGCGCCTCGCCGACCGGTGGATCGCGGTCGCGTGGGTCGGGCTGTTCGTCCACGTCTTCGCGCACGTCCCGCTCGACTGGGTCCACCTCGAGGGGGTGAACGTCTTCTGGCCGCTGCGGGACCGCTTCTACGTCCTCGACGGGGAGGTCCTGCTGTCGACCGCGGACGGGGTCGTCCAGACGTTCGTCGACCTGCGGGTCGACCCGGAGACCGGGAGCCGGACGGTGGACGCCGGCGGGGGCGGCACCACGGAGACCGTCCACGTCAACAACCCCGTCGAGCCGCGCGACCCCGACGAGGTGACCGACGAGCCGGTCGAGCGGATCTTCCCGGTTGCGAACGCCGGCTGGCGGCTCTACCTGGTCGGGACCGGGCTCTTCGCGCTGGCCGCGCGGCGGTTGCAGGATCGAGCGCCGCGGGAGGACGGGGCGTGAGATCGGTCGACCGCGAGCGAGGGCAACGGCTCAGGGCGGGGGTAAAATCCCCACATAGTATGGCCGGGGAGTGAATCCGATATAGCCCGTAGAAACGCCCGATGAGCCCTCGCTCACGCGACGACGAGCGCCTCGCCGGAGCGGATATCGCGGTCGTCGGCGCCGGGTTCGGCGGCCTCTCCGCGGCCGCGTACCTCGCCGACGCCGGCGCGGACGTGACGGTGTTCGAGCGCAACGAGCATCCGGGGGGGTACGCCGGCCGGATCGAGCGCGACGGCTTCCGGATCGACACCGGCCCCTCGTGGTACCTCATGCCGGAGGTGTTCGACCGCTTCTTCGAGCGGTTCGGGCGGTCGACCGACGAGTTCTACGAGCTGACCGAGCTCGACCCCCTCTACGAGGTCGTCTGGAAGGACGGCGACCGCGCGACGATGCCGGCCGACCGAGAGGGGCAGAAGGCGCTGTTCGAGTCGTACGAATCGGGCGCCGGCGACCGGCTCGACGCGTACCTCGACGACGCCGCGGAGGCGTACGAGCTCGGGATGGACCGGTTCGTCTACCCGAGCCGCTCGCGGCTCCGCGACATGGTCGACGCGGACGTGTTGCGGTCGGGGCGCGCGCTCCCGAAGCTCCGGACGATGGACGACCACGTCGGCGACTACTTCGACCACGAGAAGCTGCGGCAGATCGCGGAGTACAAGCTCGTCTTCCTCGGCGGGTCGCCGTACAACACGCCGGCGATCTACACGCTGATGAGTCACGTCGACATGAACCTCGGCGTCTACCATCCGACCGGGGGCATCGCGAGCGTCGTCGACGGGATGGCGGCGCTCGCGACCGACCTCGGCGCCGAGATCCGCACGGGGACGCCGGTGACCGCGATCGAGCCCTCGGTCGCGGCGGCGGGGCCGAAGTTCGAGGTGGGCGCCGGGGGGGCGAACGCGCGGTTCGACCGCGTCGTCGCGAACGCGGCGCCGCCCCACGTCGAGCGCGACCTCCTCCCTGACGAGTACGCGCGCCGGGAGGCGTACTGGGAGTCGCGGACGTACGCTCCCTCCGCGTTCCTCATGTACTTCGGCGTCGAGGGCGACGTCGACCTCGACCACCACGCGCTCGTGTTACCGACCGACTGGCGGCCCCACTTCGAGCGGATCTTCGACGACCCGGCGTGGCCCGAGGACCCGGCGTACTACGTCCACGTCCCCTCGAAGACGGACCCGGAGGCGGCACCCGAGGATCACGAGGCCGTGTTCGTCCTCGTTCCGCTGGCCCCCGGACTCGACGACGACCCCGAGACCCGCGAGCGCTTCCGCGACCTGGTGCTCGACGACCTGGCCGAGCACGCCGGCGTCGACTTCCGCGACCGGATCGTCTTCGAGGAGACCGCGTCAGTCTCCGACTTCCGCGAGCGGTTCAACGCCCCGCGGGGCACCGCGCTCGCGCTCTCGCACACGCTCGGGCAGACCGGGCCGCTCCGGCCGGCGCACCGGGCGCCGGGCGTCGAGGGGCTCTACTACGTCGGCGCGTACACGAACCCCGGGATCGGGATGCCGATGTGCCTGCTCAGCGGCGAGCACGTCGCCGAGGCCGTGATCGAGGACGCCGCCGGCGACGGCGTGCTCCCGTCCGTGGTGCCGACGTCGACGCTGCGGTGAAGGCGGGGATCACCCCCTGTCGTTCGGCCGTTCGACTGGCTCCTGCACGGCGGCCCAGTGCGTGATCGTCCCGTCGTCGCCGGGCAGCGGCCGAAGCGAGACGCGATTTAAAAACGGAGTCCCGTCGCGCCGGTGGTTCCACACCTCCACCGTCACCGGCTCCCAGATCGACACCGCCTCGCGGAGGGCGTCGACCGCGGCGTCGCCCGTCTTCGGTCCCTGCAGCAGTCGCGGGTTGCGGCCGCGAAGCTCCGCGAGCGAGTAGCCGGTGCGGTCGCGGAACGTCCGGTTCGCGTACAGGATCGGGGTGTCGCGGTACGCCGGCCCGCAGAGCGTGACCCCCAGCGGCGCGTCGTCGAGGAGCCGAACGCGCTCGATCAGGCGTCGGTCCCGGTCGGTGAGGTCGTCGGAGTCGGTCACCGCGGCGGGCGGGGCGGCCGCCGAGGGCGAGCGCGGGAGTCGATGGGGGTCGAGTCGAAGACGCTCTGCGGCGGCGGCCCGTTCGACGCCGTCTTCCGGGCCGTCACCGAGCGCCGCCCGGTGACCGGCGAGGAGGGCCCGAAGCGCGCCCCGGAGGTCGCCCTCGTCGCACGCGAGAACATCGAGAACATCCGATCTGCGGCTCACGGCACCCTCAGAAATCCCGCCCGGTCGGGGCGTCGGGGAGGTCGTACCGCTCCACCGGGAGCCCGAGCTCCTCGAGGGCGGCCTCCAAGTGTTCGGTCGCGACGTACTCGTCGCCGGCGGCGACGCGGGCCGCCTGCGCGTGAGCGAGCACCTCGCCCCTCCGGTCGTCCGGGAGGTCGAACTTGTCGGCGGCGAGCTCGATCACGAGCCCGTTGTGGTCGTGGGTGTACAGCGAGTGGAAGGCGCCGCGGTCGAACTCGCTCACCTCGTGGCCGGCGTCGAGCAGGCGCTCGCGGATCGTCGGGAGCTCCTCTGGCTCGACGCCGAACGCGAGGTGGTGGACCCCACCGATCCCCGGGTTCTGCGTCTCCGCGGAGTCCCGCGACTCGTCGACGAAGAAGGTGACCAACCGCCCGTCGCCCGCGTCGAAGAAGAGGTGTTCGACCGCCTCGCGGTCGAGGTTGGGCTGCCTGACGACGAGGGGCAGCCCGAGGACGTCGCGGTAGAAGGCGACCGTGTCGTCGGCGTTGCTCCCGATCAGGGTGACGTGGTCCCAGCCGGTCGCGTGCAGCACGCTATCCGGCCGCTCCGCCGTGACCTCGGGTGTCGACATACGGTGATCCACGTGCCCGTTCCTCATGAGCTTCTGGTAACACCGGTGTCAGCCGGAGCGCGCGGGGCGAGCGGAATCGGCGGTGACTAAAAGATCGATTTGGGGCTTCCGACTAGTTATTCCGGGCGGAGCGGAAGGCCGAGACATGCAAGCGAAGTCTCACGGATCGCAGCGCGCCGCGCCGTCGACGGAGACGTGTCCGCTCTCGGACGGCCGGACGCTCGCTTACGCCGTCGCCGGGGACGAGGACGGGACGCCGGTCGTCGCACACCACGGGACTCCGGGCTCCCGGCTGTTCGCGTCGCTCCTCGCCGACGCGGCCGCCGAGGCGGGCGTTCGGCTCGTGGTTCCGGACCGACCGGGGTACGGCCGCTCGTCGCCCCCGTCGGAAGACCGGAGCTGGCGCGACTGGCGGGGCGATCTCGCGGCGCTTCTGGACGCCGAATCGGTCGACCAGGCCGGTGTCGTGGGGTTCTCCGGCGGCGGCCCCTTCGCGCTCGCGGCCGGAGCGAACGACCGCGTGCGCCGCGTCGGACTGGTCAGCGCGGTCGTTCCGCCGGCCGACGTCGGCCTCGTGCGGCTGTCCCGGATCCCCCTCGCCGTCCGCGTCCTCTTCCGGCTGTCGAGCGCCTACGCGTCGGTCGCCGGCCCGGACGCGGTCGTCGGTCAGTACACCGACCGGGAGGTGTCGGCGGCGGTCTCGCAGGCGGTCGCCGCCGACTTTCACGAGGCCCTGCGGCGGGGAGCGCGGGCGGTCGCCCGAGAGAACCGGTGGTTCGGGAGCGAGTGGCCGGGGATCGGTCGGCCGTCGGCCGCCGTCCGCGCGTGGCACGGGACCCGCGACGAGAACGCGCCGCTGTCGGGCGTCCGGGACCTCGCGACCGATAGCGACGCGACCCTCGTCACCGCCGAGACCGACCACCTCGGGACGCTGCTCGACCGCCGAAGCGAGGTGTTGCGTTGGGCCGGCGACACGTAGCGGGACCGAGCGAACGCGAGAGACACGCCCCGATACTCGCAGTTGACACCTGAAGGACGGCGAGGGGAACGCGGACTCGCGGGGTCCCCATGAGCGAAGCGAGTGGGGGCAAGCGAGGGAACGAGTGAACGACCGAAGGGAGTGACGGAGTGGACTCGCGGGGGAAACGGTTAATCCCCCGCGGGAGCGACGGGAAGACATGCCCCGCTGGACGTGCGGAATCGGCGACTGCGACGCCGCCTTCGACGACGTAGAGTCGGCTATCGTCCACCAGACCGACGAACACCAGCGCCACGAGTGCAAGGTGTGCGGCACGATCGTCCCGGACGGCTACTTCGCGATCCGGCACGCGTTCGACGAGCACACCCGGGCCGAGTTCGTCCGCGCGTACGAGGCCGACTCCGCGGCCGTCCGGCGCCGCGAGGAGATCAAACGGGAGATCGAGCACGAGGCCGACCTCCAGCGCGTCGTCGACGAGCTGGACCGCGGCGTCTAGGCGATTCCTTCCTGCCGGTCCCGCCGACCGGCCGACCTACAGCACGCGCTTTCCGAACGCGCTCGCCGCCAGCTCCGTCGCGAGCTCGGCGGTCTCGTTGTGCTGGTCGAGCGTCGGGTTCACCTCGACGAGCTCCATCGACCGGAGGGAGTCGGCCTCGTCGACGATCTCCATCGCGCTGTGGGCCTCCCGGTAGGTGACCCCGCCGCGGACCGGCGTCCCGACGCCGGGCGCCTCCTTGGGGTCGAGCCAGTCGAGGTCGAGGCTGACGTGGACCCCGTCGACGCCCTCGCCCGCGGTCGCCATCGCCTCCTCGGTGACGTCGGTGATCCCGCGCTCGTCGATGTCGGACATCGTGTACGCCGCGAAGCCGCGGTCGCGGATGACCTCCACCTCCGCCGCGTCGACGGAGCGGAGCCCGACCAGGGCGACGTTCTCCGGGGAGAGCCCGGGCGCGTTCGCCCACTCGGAGCCCGCGAACTCGTCGAAGCCGAGCGCGGCCGCGAGCGGCATCCCGTGGACGTTTCCGGAGGGCGTCGTCGAGGGCGTGTTGAGGTCGGCGTGGGCGTCGAACCACACCGCGCCGATGTCCGCGTCGCGCGCGGACCCCGCGAGCGAGCCGATGGCGATGGAGTGGTCGCCGCCGAGCGCGAGCGGCACCGCCCCGTCGGCGAGCGTCCCGCCCACCTCGTCCGCGAGGCGCCGGCAGACGTCGGCCGTCTCCCGGAGGAACTTCGCCTTCCCCGCGCTCGGCGCGTCCGCGTCCGGGTCGCGCTCCTCCGCGCGTGGAACCGCGAGGTCGCCCGCGTCGACGACGTCGACGCTCGCGCTCGCGAGCTGGTCGGCGAGCCCGCCGTACCGGATGGCCGACGGCCCCATGTCCACGCCGCGTCGGTTCGCCCCGTAGTCGGTCGGCGCGCCGATGATCCTGACGGTGGTCATGTCAGCAGGCGCGGCGCCCCGACGCTTGAATGGTGGGGTCCCGCGGCGGCGACTCGGCGAGCGCGATCGCACACGGTTTTGTCGCCCCGTTCCAACCGGACGCCATGACCGGTTCCGATGGCGAGGCGGACGACGCGCCGCCCGAGTTCGATCCCGCCGACATCGACGGCAGCGACATCGAACCGATCGGCGCCATGATCGCCGTGGCGTTCACCGGGGCGGTGATCGGTCTCGTCGGCGCCGGGGTCGCGCTGTTCGTGAGCGACCTCGGACTGGCCCTGATCGGGGTCGGCGTCGTCGTCGCGCTCTCCAGCCCGTTCGCGTACCTCCGGCTGCGCAGACGGTACGAATATTGAGATTCTGCACGATCGTTTATAACGGCCTTCCACCGCATTTAAGCGGTGGCGCCGTCTATTCGGCTCCATGTCATCGATCGAGCTCACATCGAGTCAGAAAAGCATCCTCACGGCCCTCATCAACCTGTACGGGGAACAGGAAGACGCCGTCAAAGGCGAGGCGATCGCCGAGGAGGTCGACCGCAACCCCGGCACGATCCGCAACCAGATGCAGAGCCTGAAGGCGCTCCAGCTGGTCGAGGGCGTCCCCGGCCCGAAGGGCGGCTACAAGCCCACCTCGAACGCCTACGAGGCGCTCGACATCCAGCGCATGGACGAGCCCGCCGACGTCCCCATCTACCACGAGGGCGAGGAGGTAACGGGGGTCAACGTCGACGGGATCGACCTCTCCAGCGTCCATCACCCCGAGCTCTGCCGCGCCGAGATCCACGTCCAGGGCTCCGTCCGGAACTTCCACGAGGGCGACTCCGTTACCGTCGGCCCGACGCCGCTCTCGAAGCTCGTCATCGACGGGACCGTCGACGGGAAAGACGACACCGCGAACATCCTCATCCTCCGGATCGACGACATGCGCGCGCCCGACGAGCCCGCCGAGCACTGACTGTTTCGCCGGCAGCTCCGCTCTTTACGCTCTCCCGAGACAGTTCGACGCCCCGAGCGAAGCCGCCGCTCTCGGATTCGAAACCGTCGCTCCCGGACTCGAGACCGTCGCTCTCAAACTCGGAATGGACCGACTGCGAACGAGAAACGCCGCCGTGACGGGTGTCGGGTTCGCCGACGCTACATGTCGCCGAACGCGCTCACGCCGCGTCCTGCCGAGGAGACCTTCGCGATCCACCGCACCGCGATGGACTTCTTCAGCAGCTTCGCCGGGGTGCCGCCGAACGTCTTGATCGGCATCCCCATCACGTCGTGGGCGACCGCCTCCTCGCCGACCGAGATGACGGTCCCCTTGTCCTTGTGCTCCCACGACTGGATGGGCGCGCCGCGGGCGGCCCGCGCGAGGTTCTCGCCGGCGACCTCGGCGGCCTGCCAGGCGGCCTGCGCGGTCGGCGGCGCGACGTCGTCGTCGCCCTGGTCGATGAGGGCGGTGTCGCCGATGGCGAACACGCGGTCGTCGCTGGTGGTGAAGTCGGAGGCGGCGTGGACGCGGTTCGAGCGCTCGTCCTTGTCGACCTCGACGTCCGCCAGCTCCGGCTGGCCCGTGATGCCGCCGGTCCAGACCAGCACGTCGTAAGTGAGCTCCTCGGGCTCTTCCTCCTCGCCGCCGCCGAGGTAGACCGCGTCCCCGTCGGCCTCCGAGATGAAGTCGCCCGTGAGGATCTCCACGTCGGCCTCCTCCAGCCGCTGTCGGAGCGCGCCCTGGACCTGGGGGTCGTTCCCCGGGAAGACCTCGTCGAGGCCCTCGACGAGCTTGATCTCGATGGGAGCGCGGTGCTTATCGCGGTACTCCGCGATCTCGCCCGCGGTCTGGATGCCGGAGAGCCCGGCGCCGCCGACGATGACCTCGACGGGGTCGGACCGGGTCGCCTCGGCCGCGGCCGACCGCACGTCCTCGTGGATCGCCTTCGCGTCGTCGAGGCCCTTGAGCTGGTGGGCGTTCTCCTCCAGGCCGTCGATGCCGAAGAAGGCGGTCGTGGAGCCGACGCCAAGCAGCAGGTAGTCGTAGTCGACGGTCGTCCCGTCCTCCGTCTCGACGACGCGCTCGTCGGTGTCGACGTCGACGACTCGGCCCTGCACGAAGTCGGACTCGGACGACTTGATCTCGTCGACGGGGATGGTGATCTTGTCCGCGACGGCGGGGTTGCGGATGGCGCGGTGGACCTCGTGGAGGACGAGGTGGTAGTCGTGTTCGGAGATCCACGTGAGCTCCGCCTCGCCCTCGCCGACCTCGTCTTCGAACGCCTTCACCGCCCCTGCCCCGGCGTAGCCGGAGCCGACGACGACGACCTGTGTACTCATGTCGATCTGTGCGCGGTGAGCGGATAAAGACGCTTTGAAACGTCGGTGACGCCGGCGATGCGCGCCGCGCGCTACAGCGAGAGCCCGGCGTGCCAGCGGTCGGCGCCCGCCTCCCGTTTGACCTCGTCCATGCGCGCGAGGAGTTTCACGGCGAGGCTCGCGGTCTCGGCCGCCCGCGACTCGCCCTCGGTCCGGAACTCGCCGGTCACCCGGTTCGCGTACACCGAGCAGACCGCCCCCGCTCTGAGCCCGTACACGTTCGCGATCGTGAGGATCGCCGACGCCTCCATCTCGATGTTCTTCACGTTCGCGTCCCGCAGCTCCGCGACCAGCTCGTCGGAGCCGGCCGCCTCGAACCCCTCGAAGCCGGGACGCCCCTGCCCGGCGTAGAAGGAGTCGGCGCTCATCGTCACGCCGGTGTGGTAGTCGTATCCCAGTCTCTCCGCGGCGGCGACGAGCGCCGAGACGACCTCGCCGTCGGCGGTGGCCGGGTAGTCCTCTCGGACGTACTCGTCGCTCGTCCCCTCCTGACGGACTCCCCCGGTGGAGATCACCAGGTCGCCGACCTCCATCCCCGGCTGAATGGCGCCGCAGGAGCCGACCCGGACGAACGTGTCGACGCCGATCCGGGCGAGCTCCTCGACGGCGATGGCGGCCGACGGCGAGCCGATCCCCGTCGACGTCACCGAGATGGGCGCACCGTCGTACGTGCCGGTCGCGGTACGGTACTCGCGGTGGTGCGCGACCTCGTCGTACTCGTCCCACAGCGCCGTGATCTTGTCGACGCGCTCGGGGTTACCGGGGAGGAGCACGGCGTCGGCGACGTCGGCGGGGCCCACCTCGACGTGGTAGCCGGCCTCGGCGTTGGGGTCCTCGCTGTCGCCCGCGCCGCCGTCGCCGCCGTCGGTCTCGCTGTCTTCGGTCATGTCCTCGCCCTTCGGCGAGCCGTTTAAAAGTAGTTCCGTCTTGCGGCCTGTCTGTCGGGGGGCTTCCGTGTCCTCGACGACCTGACTCAACCCCCTCGACGACCTGACTCAAACCCCTCTCGCGTCGTCGAGCGTCCCCTCCGAGATGGTGTTCGGGAGCAGCTCACCGAGCGTGTACTCGCTCGTCTCGCCGTCCCCTTCGTCGCAGACGACGACGAGGTCGTCGGCCGCGAACTCCGCGAGCGTCTGCCGGCACATCCCGCAGGGGGTGACGCCGTCGCGGACGCCGGAGGCGACGGCGATCCGGTCGAACTCGCGGTGGCCGTTCTTCACCGCCTCCGCGAGCGCGACCTCCTCGGCGTGGAGGCTGTTGGAGTAGTTCGCGTTCTCGATGTTGCAGCCGGTGTAGACGGTCCCGTCGGCGGTCCGGAGCGCGGCGCCGACGCGGTACTCGGAGTACGGGACGTGCGCGTCGTCGAGCGCGTCGCGCGCGGCCTCGATCAGATCCATACCGGGCCGTCGGTCGGCGGGGCGTTAAGCGGTCGGGTCGCGGGCGGCGAGCACGAGCACGGCGGCGATGTCGCGGGCGGCGGGAGCGGAGTCCCGCGGCGGGGCTCACCGTCCAGTGTCGTACTTATACGTGGCCGACTCGGGGTCGATCCCGAAGTCCTCCGGCGATTCCTCCGTGTCCTCCGCCGCGGCGTCCGCCGGCTCGGCCTTCTTGAACGCCTCGCGGAAGCGGTCCGGCATGTCGAACTCGTCAGTCGGGAGCCGCAGGCCGACGACGCCGCCGCCGAGGAACTCGCGCTTCTCGTCGAGCCGGTCGGAGAGCGCCGGGGGGAGGTCCTCGGTGTCGACCTCCTCGAAGCCGAACTGGGTGAGGTACTCGGGCTGGTCGGTGAGCACGTACACCGTCTCGAACCCGTCCGCGGCCGCGGTGTCGACGAGGCGCTCCACCACGTGCGCGCCGACGCCGCGGCCGCGCCACTCGGGGAGCACGCCGATCCCGGTGAGTTCGATCCGGTTCTCCTCGTCCCCGTCGCCGCGGTGCAGGCGGAGCCGGCCGAAGCCGGCCCGGTCGCCCGACTCCTGGTCGACCGCGATCACGTAGTCCCGTGACCGGAAGGCGACGTCGTCGAGCCCGAGCCGCTCGATCGCGTCCAGTAACCACGCCTCGTCACGGTTCTTGGCGTCGCGGACGTACATATCTGCACGTACGCGGGCCGACGTAAAAACGGTTCCCCGCGTGGCGCCGGCGACTTCCGAGGTCGCGACCGCCGCGATCGCGGCGACCGCCGCCGGTCGCTATTTAAATGCCTTGGCCCATCAGGTGGCTGCGCAGCACGTCCGGCGTCTTGAGCCCGGCGTCGCTGTTGATCAGGACGACCGTCTCCGTTCCGTCGAAGAACCCGTCTTCCTTGAGCGCCCAGGCGCCGGCGGGCGCGGCGCCGCCGGTGGCGCCCATCTCCATCACCTCGTTCTGGGCGACGGCGACCGCGCTCGCGAGCACGTCCTCGTCCTCGACGCCGACCGCCGTCCCGCCGCTCTCCGCCACCGCCTCGACCGCGGCCGCGCCGCCCGCGGGGTCGGCGATCTCCAGCTCGCCGCAGATCGTGTCGGGCGTCTCCCACGGCTCCGGCTCGTCGAGCCCGCGCTCGACCGCCGCCGCGATCGGCGCGCAGCCCGCCGCCTGGGCCGCGACGACCTTCGGGACCGCGTCGATCGCGCCGACCCGCGCCAGCTCCGCGAACCCCTTATAAACGCCGGCGACGACCTCGCCGGTCCCGGTCGGGACGACGACGACGTCGGGCGCCGCGCCGAGGTCGGCGACCAGCTCGAACGCGAGCGTCTTCACCCCGTCGTGGCGGTACGGCGTCGCGAACTCGCCGAGGTCGGTGTAGTCGGTCTCCAGCTGCTCGTCGACCGCGTCGGCGGCGTCCGGGAAGCGGCCGCCGACCACGCGCATGTCGCCGCCGTGGACGTTCGTCATCGCCTTGTTCGAGAAGGCGCACCGCGAGGGGACGAACGCGTACGAGCGCAGGTCGGCCCGACCCGCGTACGCCGCCATCGACTGCCCGGCGTTGCCCGGGCTCGCGCACGCGAGGGGCTCGACGTCCTGTCCCTCGTCCGCCCGCGCCGCGACCGCGGTGAGCGCGACCGAGAGCCCGCGGTCGAGCACGGTGCCCGTGGGGTTCCGTCCCTCGTCTTTGACGTACACCGCGTCGACGTCGAGCTCGTCCGCGAGCCGGTCGGTCGGGACCAGCGGCGTGGCGCCCTCGCCCGCCGAGATAGCCGCTTCCGCCGGGAACGGGAGCAGCGCGTCGAAGCGCCAGTGGCCCCGCCCCGTCCCGGCCGGCCCGTCGCGCGGAGCCCCGAGCAGCGTCTCCGGGTCGACCGCGTCGTAGTCGTAGGCGGGGTCGAGCCCCCGGGCCTGCTCCTCGGCCGACACGGTCGTCGGGTCGGCCGTCTCGTGGACGCGACCCGACGCGCGACTCTCCAGCCCGCGGAACGCCGTCGTCGTCTCCGTCAGCTCCATACTCACCCTTGCGGCGGCGGCGACTAATCGCTTCCCTCTCGGAGACGGACAGCGATCGAGATGATGCGTTCGCTGTGCGGTGGCGCGCGCCTCCGAGCGCCCTTCGGGCGCGAGGAGCCCGTGCGAGGGAGTCGGTGGTCCGGAGCGAAGCGAAGGACCACCGACGAGGCTGGGGAGGCGTGAGGTTGTGGTCGCTGTGCGGGTGGGACTCAAAGGGGCAGCCGTGAGGAGCGCGGAGGCGACGCAAGCACCGCAGGGAGCGAACGGAGTGAGCGACCGAGGAGCGCAGCGAGCGTCCGCGCTCCTCACGGCTGGGGCTTTGGAGGTGTTCGCCGCAAAGAAATCGGTCACGTATCCGTCATCAACGACTTATAAACCCGCAAGCTAATACGCAACGTATGAACGGAGACGTCACCGTTATCGGCGGCGGGCTCGCCGGGCTCGTCGCGGCGGCCCGGCTCGCCGAGGCGGGCGCGGACGTGACGCTGTACGAGCGACGGCCCGAGGTCGGCGGGCGCGTCCGCACAGAGACCGTCGACGGATTCACCCTCGACCGCGGCTTCCAGGTGCTGTTCACGAGCTACCCGGCGGTCGCGAGCGAGCTCGACATCGACGCCCTCGACGTCCGGCGCTTTGCCCCCGGCGCGACGATCTGCCGGCCGGGATCGCGCTCGACCCTCTCGGACCCCCTCCGCGACCCCCGCGGGGCGATCCCCTCCCTCCTGAACGACGAGGTCTCCTTCTCGGACAAGCTCCGGACGCTCGCGCTCCGGTACGACCTCTCGAACCGCGACGAGGACGACTTCTTCGCCGGCCGGGACGACTCCTCCGGCGGCCCGGACGACGCCTCCATCCGCGAGTACCTGCGCGACTGGGGGTTCGCCGACGACTACGTGGAGCACTTCGTCGAGCCCTTCTACGGCGGCATCACCCTCGACCGGAGCCTCTCGACCTCGAAGCAGGTGTTCGAGTACACCTTCCGCGCGATGGGCCGCGGCGCCATCGGCGTCCCCGCCGAGGGAATGAGCACGATCCCCGAGTCGCTCGCTGCCCGCGCCCGCGAGGCCGGCGTGGCGATCGAGACGGGCGAGGACGTGGATTCGGTCCGGACCGCGGACCAGGGTCGGGTCCCGTTCCGGACCGGGAGCGGCGACGCCGAGGGCGCGACCGTCGAACTGGCCGACGGCTCGACGCGCGAGGCGGACGCGGTCGTGGTCGCGGCGACGCCGCCCGAGGCGCGCCGGCTCACGGGCGTCGAGTCGGTCCCGACCGAGGCCGTCCCGAACGTCACCGGCTGGTACGCGCTCCCGGCGGGCGAGTCGTTCGAGACCGGGAAGCGGATCCTGCTCAACGCCGCGGGCGAGTCGCCCAACGCCGTGGTCCCGATGTCGGAGGTCGCGCCAGAGTACGGCCCCGACGACCGCGCGCTGCTCGCCGCGACGTTCCTCGGCGAGGACTCCCTCGACCGCCCGACGGACGCCCTCCGCGACGACGTCCGGGACGCCCTCGACGCGTGGTACCCCGGCCGCGACTTCTCCGGACTGGAGACCGTCGACGTCCACCGGATCCGGTTCGCGCAGTTCGCGCAGCCGCCGGGCGTCCACGCCGACCTCCCCGAGCCCGACGACCCCGATGGCCCCGTCGTCCTCGCCGGCGACTACACGGAGTGGTCGTCGATTCAGGGCGCGCTGGAGAGCGGGCGGGCGGCGGCAGACGCGGCGGGCGAGCATTTATAAATAGAGCCGCATCTTCCCGCTCCTCCCTCACGCCACGGGACCCTACTCCTCCCGGTGGAACGACGCCTCGCCGTGCTCGTCGACCGCCGCGAGCAGCTCCTCGCGTTGGCGGCGGATCTCGGGCGGGAGCTCGTCGTACGCGTGGTCGAACATGTCGCTCGGGTCGGCCTCGACCGCCTCCGCGACGTCGATCGCCTCGGCGACGACGTCGTCGGCCTCCTCGCGGATCGCCGCGACGCCCTCGTCGTCGATCCGTCCGGTCTCCCGCAGGAACGCCTCCATCCGGTCGAGCGGGTCGAGGGAGCGCCACGGGTCCACGTCGTCGGGGTCGCGGTAAGCGGTCGGATCGTCGGCGGTCGTGTGCGCGCCGAACCGGTACTCGACGAACTCGATGAGGACCGGGCGCGGGTCGTCCCCGTCGGAACCGTCTTCGCCTCCCCGCGCCCGCTCGGCCGCCTCCCGCGTGACCGCGTAGCTCGCCAGCGGGTCCATCCCGTCGACGCGGACGCCCTCGAAGCCGTACGCTGTCGCCTTCTGCGCGAAGGTGTCGCTCGCGGTCTGGCGGGACTGCGGGATCGAGATCGCCCAGCCGTTGTTGTGACAGCAGAACAGCGTCGGCGTGTCGAAGACGCCCGCGAAGTTCATCGCCTCGTGGAAGTCGCCCTCGCTGGTCGCGCCGTCGCCGAAGTGCGTGACGGCGACCCGGTCCTCGTCCCGGTAGTCGAACGCCCACGCCGCGCCGACCGCGTGGGGGAGGTGCGCCGCGATCCCGATGTTCAGCGGGAACACGTTGCCGTCGGCGATCGCCTCGGTCCCCGACTCGTGACCCATCCAGTAGGGGAGGTACTCCGAGAGCAGGTCGCGAACGACGACCGCGCCGTGCTCGCGGTACTGGTAGCTGATCAGGTCGTCCTCGGCGAGCGCGTGGGTCGACCCGACCGCCGACCCCTCCTGTCCCGCGCAGGGCGCGTACGTCCCGATCCGCCCCTGTCGCTGGAGGCTGACCGCGCGCTCGTCGAACCGGCGGGTGACCACCAGGTCGCGGTAGATCTCGCGGAACCGCTCGTCCGACAGGTCCGGGACCGTCGCGTCCGGCAAGGGGCTGCCGTCCGGCCCGAGCACGCGGTAGACGTCCGCGTCCGCGAGCGGGTCGGTCGCGGCGTCGGACGGGTCGGCAGGCGAATCGGTGGAGCCGGCGGCGTCGGCGCCGTTCTCGTCCATGGGCGATCGGTGTGTGCGCCGGTCACAAGGAGTTAGCGGTCGCGGCGGCCGCCGACCGGTCTCGGCTCCGTCGGCGGACGTACGCGATCGGGAGGCCGACGAGGACGCCCGCGACGGCGACCATGCCGAGCACGAACCCGACGAGCAGCGGCACGGGGCCGGCCGTGAGCATCTCCGGCCCCCAGACGAGCACGAACCGGGCCGTCCAGAGGGCGCCGGTGACGAGCGCGGTGAGCAGCCCGAACGCGGCGCCGCGGGGGTACGTGACGGTCCCCGGCCGCTCGACGAGCGCCCACCAGAGCCCCGCGCCGGCGACGAGCGCCGGCGTCGCGAGGAGCGGCATCGCGAACGCGGGCGGGAGGCCGATCACCTCCGCGAAGAGGCCGAGCATGTCGGAGAGCGCGAACGCCGTGACGGTGGCACAGCCGAACGCGTAGACGCCGGCGATCAGCGCCCACCGTCGCGGAGAGGAGGGCCTCGACTCGGACCGGGGAACGTCGTCCATACCCGCACGTCGTGAAAGCGAAGTAAAACGTTTCCCCTGGGTGAAACGCCGGCTTGAGTCTCCCCCGCGACGCCGTCACACCTGCCGACCGCTTCGGCGACCTCGCTCGGCGTCCGCGCCGCCTCGGCTCACTCGACCGCGATCTCCAGCTCGAACGGGTACGCCCCGTGCTCCCCCGGCGTCTGACCCGGGACGTTCCAGGAGACCCCGAACAGCCCCCGGCTCACGTACTCCCCCGCGGGGAGCCCTTCTGGCACCGAGTACGTCGCGGCCATCTCGTCGCCCGCGGTGAGCGACTCCAGCGCCTCGCCGTCGCTGCGGCTGGGCGGCGGCCCCTCGATGCCCTCGGTCTCGACGACGTCCAGCTCCTCCCGTTCGCCCCCGTGAATCACCCAGAGGGCGCTCGGCAGCGCTCCCCGGCTCGTGAACGTGTAGGGGCCCTCGGCCTCGCCGTCGGCGTTCTCGGGCGCCGGCGCGACCCTGATCGTGAACCGCCGGGGCGCGCCCTCGCTCGCAGCGACCGAGACCGACACCGGGAGCCGGTCGTACCGCGACTCGCCGACGAAGACGCTGTACACGGTGCCGTCGATCCGGTAGTACGGCGGCTCCTGGTACTCCGCGGCGAGCTCCTCGTGGGCGTCCGGCACGTCGTCGGTGAAGTACTGGCTGCGGTCCGGCGTCGTCAACGCGGGCGCCCGATGTTCCGACGCCAGCGCCCGCTCGAAGAACGACACCAGCTCCGCGTCGAGCGCCGATTCGTCGACCACCGGCCGGTCCCACATGGCCGCCTCGGTCAGCTCGCGCGCCGTGATCGCGTACGGCGGGTCCTCGTTCTCGACGGCCGTGCGGATCCGGGAGACGCCCAGCTGGTCCTCCAGGTAGTCGTACTCGTCGAGGAACGCGGCGACGGCGTCCGGGAGCAGACACCGGCGGTACTCGTCTCGCGGGATGTGCGTGCCGGAGGCCGTCAGCGCGCGGACGAACGCCTCGACCGCCGCCGAGCCGAGGTCATCGTGCCGTCGCGCCTCTCTGAGGACCCGGTCCTCGTCGTACCCATCGGCCTCCTCGTCGACGAGCTCCGCGGTGAACGTCGGGAGCGCCGGCTCGAACGCGTAGCGCGTCCCGTCCAGCTCGACGTACGGCTTGAGCTCGCCCCGGTCGTAGACGCGGAACTCGTCGACCGCGGCCAGCAGGTCGTCGCCGGGGTCGTCGGTCTCGAACCGCCCGCCGATCGCCTCGGCGAGCGGCTCGCGCAGCGCGGCCGGGACCTCGGACTCGGGAACGACGTGCTCCGGGTCGATCCCGCGGCTCGGCGACGGCTCGTACGCGGTGACGACGTGCGGCACCGTTCGGAGCTCGACGTCGAGCGAGCCGGCCGTCCCGTCGCCGTCGTCCGACGCCTCGCCGTCGGCTCCCGCCGAGTCGCCGTCGGTCCCGTTCGCCGCCGAGTCCGTGGCGGGGTCGTCGCCGGCGCACCCTGACAGCGCGACGACGGACCCACCGATCGCGGAGAGGAGGGCTCTGCGGTCCATACTCGGGTCGTTCGAAACGAGCAGTAAAAATCTTCGGTGGCCATACGCGGCCGCGGAAACATTCATTATGAACGGTTGATATATCCCGCGCATGAACCTTCGCGACGGCGCGACGCTCGGCGGCGCCGCAATACGCTCCGTCCGGTACCTGGTCGCGGGCGACATCGAGTTCCCTGACGGCAGGCTGCAGGACGCGATCGAAACGGCCGACGGGACCACGTTCGTCGTCTACCGAGAGACGGTCCGCCGCTCGGCCGACTCGAACGGCTCCGACGACGGGGCCGTCCTCGTCTTCAGGATGCGGGTGACGGATCCGGCGGCCCGAGGCCCGTTCCGGACCGCGCTGTTCGACCCCATCGCGAACGTCGCGACGCCGTTCTTCGCGGGGCTCCCCGGGTTCCGCCGCAAGCTCTGGCTGGCGGGCGAGCGGCCGGGCGAGTTCCTCGAGCTGTACGAGTGGGCGAGCGAAGCGGACGCCCATCGGTTCGTCGACGCGTTGCGGTCGCTGATCGACCCGATCGACCACGCGGGGACGGTCGAGTTCGACGTTGTCGCACACGACTCCGTCGAGGAGTACGTCGACGCGGGGGAGGCCGCGTGGCGCGAGGCGCCGCCGGAGGCGAACCGACCGCCTCGCCGGACCGCCGTGCTCACGGGCGCAGTCGGCGTGGGACTGGCGATCGCCGTGGGATACGCGCTCCGGAAGCGGCTCCGCCGGTGATCCCCGGCGCGACGGCGCTCGTGGCGTGTCGGTAGTCAGCTGTCGGCGTTCTTCGGCTCGATCGTCGTCCGCTCGTACTCTATCCCGGCCTCGTCGAGAAACGACCGCAGCGTGGACATCCCGCGGTCGAAGTCGAAGCCGACGCCGTCGATGTGGGGGTTCCCGTTTTCGGTCGGCTCGAGCTCCCAGTGGGCGTGGAGCTCGATCTGCCCGTCGTCGTTGCGCCAGCCGCGGAGATGCGTCTGCCACCAGCGGTACGTCGTTCCGTCGGCGGTGTTGCGTTCGTGCACCACGCGAGCGAGGTTCATGACTTCGCCGCGCTTGTGGTACGAGAACTCCCAGTTCGGCGCGAAGCTGTACTCGCCGAGCTCCGCTTCGATCTCTTCGACGGGCCGGTCCACCACGAAATACTCACCGGACGGCCGCGGCTGCGTGAACAGCGCCTTCCGTAGCTGTCGGTAGCCGTCTCGAACGACGTCGAACGGGACGTGGACGACGTCCCAGAGGTTTATCGATATCATGCTCGGTTACGGCGTGTTAGACGGTGCGGTCGCGCGCTGTCGCCGGTGCGTGTGTCTACCACCGTTTGCCATGCTAGTTATCATCACCCACATACGCTACGACATATCATCGAGCTATTTAATTGTAGATGGTAGTTCCGTCGTTGCATCGCGTCACGGCCGACCTACCTCGGAGATCGAATCGGGAACCGATGCAGTCGACGGAGACAGATGTCATCGGGACAATCTTTTTTACCCACTCGTTCGACGACAGGGTATGGTAACTAGTCGCATAGGGGAGTGGCTGGCCGTCACATGGCAAAGTTTGGCGTCCACCGGGGGATTGCTCCTCGAGTTCGCCGGGATCGGTCCAGACGTCGACCCGCACACGAAGGTGACGTTCCGGGCGATCGCGGACGCGGTCGTCCCCGAGACACCGGGACTCGCGGGGGAGATCGGGCCCGAACACGTCCCCGGTGGCCTGGCGGTCGAGCTCGACGAGTTCGCCGTCACCTACGTCGACGACGGGTTCCAGCTCGGACTCCCACACCTCGGGCCGCAGGGGAACATCCCGATCGCGGACCCGATCGCCCACCTCCTCGACTCGGCGGCGCTGACGCTTCTGGAGCGCGGGGACAACGAGCGCGATCCCGACGTCGATCGGGCGCTGTCGCTGCTCGGCCCGGACGACCCGTCGCCGACGGTCGTCGAGGACGTGGTCGGCCCGTTCGCGAAGCTCTCGCGGCGCGACCGGCTGCGCGCCATCGCCATCGTCGACGAGTTCGACGTCGAGTTCTCGCCGACCGACGACGATCTGCTCGAGCTGGACGCCGGCCTCGTTGGGCAGCTGGTCATCGGGTTCATGGAGATGATCTACTACAGCGAGTGGCAGGGGTACGACGAGTTCACCCAGCCGCCGAGCCGACGCGTCCACCCGAACGACCGGTCCGCGGTCCAGAGCTGGCGACAGACCGGGTTCCCCGGGTTCGCGAACGGGTACGCCGCGCTCCGCGGCTACGTCGGGACGGCGGAGAGCCCGTTGGGTGACGGTGACACGTGGGCGACCGTCGACGAGACGGCCGGCGTCCGAATCGTCCGGGAGTCGGGCGCGTTCCGTGAGAACGACTACGACACGAGCGACTACGGGGAACCGTTCCCCGTGGAGTCGGGGTGAGCGGCGATGGTCCGAGACAGCTACGACGCGGTCGTGGTCGGAGCGGGAGGCGACGGACCGGTTACGGCGTGGAAGCTCGCGGAGGCGGGCCTCTCCGTGCTCGTCCTCGAGGCCGGCCCGTTCTACGGGAACGAGCAGTGGCCGCGCCCCAACGAGGACCCGGGCGGCGAGGCCTCGTCGAGCGCCGAGGACCTGAGCGGCGACCTGCTCGACGAGCAGTTCACCACCCGCGAGTTCGAGATGATCACCAAGCTCGTCTTCGGGCCGGCCGACCACGAGCGGGGGTTCTGGTTCCGGAAGTTCCCGGGCGACGGGGCGATCTTACAGTGCGCGGGCGTCGGCGGGACCACGCTCCACTACACCGGGTGTCATCCGCGCGCCTATCCGGCGTCGATCGACGAGCAGGGGCACTGGCCGATCGAGTACGCCGACCTGATCCCCTACTACCAAGAGGTCGAGGAGATGTGCGACGTGACGCCGGCCCCCGTCACCGCCAAGGAGGAGCTGTTCTTCCGTGGCGCGGCAGACGCCGGCTGGGAGCTGATCGAGGACCTGAACGTGACGGAGCCGGGGTACCGCCCGCAGCCGAACGCGATCAGACAGCCCGACGAGGCGCTCCACGTCGACGCCGGGTACGAGGGCGACTTCACCTATCCGGACGTCGAGGGCGACACCCTCGCGCTCGGCGACATCGCCGGGAACCCGCACCCGCGCGGCGCCCCGTACGAGGAGAAGGCCAAGCGGGCGAGCAACGTCAGCTTCGTGCCGCCCGCGTTGCGCACCGGGAACGTGACGATCCGGCCCAACGCCTTCGTCACGGACGTGATCACCGTGACGCCCCGCGGTGACACGCCGACGGCGATCGGCGTGGAGTTTCGGGACACGTGGTCCGGATCGCGGGAGCAGGTCGACGCCGACGTCGTCGTCCTCGCCGCGGGCGCCATCGAGACGCCGCGGCTCTGGCTCAACGCCGACCTCCCGGCCAACGAGTGGGTCGGTCGCGGGCTGACGATCCACTTCGGGGACAACGTGATGGGGCTGTGGGACCCCGACGACCTGGAGGAGACGATCGGCAGCGACACGATCGACCAGCACGAGGGGCAGGACATCGCCGCCCGCTTCGACTACCCGGGCGTGGGGATGCTCCAGACCGTCGGCACCGCCCCCGGAATCGGTGCGATCTTGGGGTTCGGCGCCAGCGCGTCGGGGTTCGCGTTCCAGAACGACACCGCGGGCGAGCCGTGGGACACGATGGGTCGACTGGCCGGGACCGAGCTCAAGCGGCTGCTCTCCGACTACCGCCGAATGCTACAGATCCTCGTCGTGACCGACGACCGCCCCCATCAGCGAAACGGGGTCACGGTCGCTCCCGGGGCCGCCGACGAACACGGACCGATCCCCATCGTCAACTACGAACCCAGCGAGGGCGATCGGCAGCGTCGCGACGAGCTCGCGCGGATCGCCGCCGACATCCTGCGTGAGGCCGGCGCGTCCCACGTGCACCGCTCCGACTCGCCGCCGACCGCGTTGCACGTCCACAGCACGATGCGGATGGGGGAAGTCGTCGACGAGGCGTGCGAGGCCCACGACGTCGACCGGCTCTTCGTCGCCGATCACTCCGTCCTCGCGAACGGGGTCGGCGGCGCGAACCCGACGAACACGGGCCAAGCCCTCGCGGCTCGGACGGGCGAGAAGATCGTCGAGCGGCACTTCTGATCGTCGCCGGTTCCCCTTGTTTCCGCCCGGTGGTCGCTCACGCTGTCGCCGCCCACGGTCGCTCACGCCGGGTCCGTCACGGACCGCTTGAGCACGTACGCGTACTTCGAGTCGGCCTCCCACTCCTCGACGCTCCCCTCGTGGATCTCGCCCGACGAGTACACGCGTTCGTCGTCGAACGCGATCACGTGCCGAGGCCAGGGCCAGGGGAGGTCCCAACAGAACCCGATTCCGAGGCCGTCGCGGTCGTGAGCGAACGCCCAAGAGAGCGCGACCAGGGCGTAGTCCTCGCAGTCTCCCCGACCGGCGTCGACGCACTCGCCCGGTTTCTTGGCGAAATCCCTGATCCCGTTCCACCGGTCCTGCGTCCAGTCGTACTCCGACGCCGACCACGCTTCGAGGTCGAAGGCGTCCCACCGGTCGTCGCGGTCGACGTAGCGGTCGGGCGCGATGAACGTGAACGGCGTCCAGCGACGAACGTTCATGGGCCCCGATATTCTGTCAACGAGAATAATAGTGTGGGAGGAGAACAGAGGCGAAACGGGTGGGGAACGGAGAAGCGGCGGCTGACTCCCTCTCCGCTTCCACCGGCCGCGTGGCTACGTGCGACGGGTCACGCCGCGCTCAGGGCGTGATCACGGCCCGGCCGTCGATCTCGCCGTGTTCGAGCCTCTCCGCGACCGTGTTCACGTCGCCGAGGTCGTACCGGCTGGTGTGGAGGTCGACATCGCCCTGCTCGACGAGCGCGACCAGCTCCTGTAGCTCCGCGTACCGGCCGACGATGTTGCCGACGAAGGAGAACTCCCCGTTCACCAACGCCTGCGCCGGCTCGTGGACGTGCCCGCCGTAGCCGATGATGTGGTGGTCGCCGCCGGCGGCGGTGATGTCCGGGGCGTACGCGGTGGTGACGTCCTCGCCGACGAAGTCGAGGACCTGCGCGGCGCCGTTCCCGTCGGTGATCCCCTCGATCTGAGCCGCGACGTCCTCCTCGCCCGGGTTGATCAGGTGGTCCGCGCCGTACCCCTCCGCGAGGTCGAGGGCGGACTCCTTCAGGTCGACCGCGGTGATCCGGGCCGCGCTCATCGCGTCGAGGCACTGCAGGCCGATGTGACCGAGCCCGCCGACGCCGATGACGACCGCGTGGTCGCCCGGGTTGAGGTCGGCGACCGCCTTCTTGGCGGCGTGGTACGCCGTGATCCCGGCGTCGGCGTGCGGCGCGATGTCGATCGGTTCGACGCCGGACGGCAGCGGGATCACCGAGCGCTCGCTGGTGTGGAGGTACTCGGCGAACCCGCCGTCGACGGTGAGCCCGTTGAACGCGTCGTTCTCGCAGTACATCGTCTCGCCGAGCCGGCATGGGCGGCAGGTACCGCAGGTCTGGACCGGGTGGCAGATCACCGGGTCGCCCTCCGAGACGAGGTCGACGTTCTCGCCCGTCTCGACGACCGTGCCGGCGTTCTCGTGGCCGAGCGTCATGGGCAGCTCCTGCGGGACGTACTCCTGCCACATCCCCTCGATGATGTGGTTGTCCGTTTGGCACCAGCCCGCGCCCTCTACCTCGACGATCACGTCGCTCGCGCCGGTCGCGTGCGGCCGGTCGACATCGTCGATCGTCAGTCCCTCGCTCATGTCGTCCGTGTACTCGTGGAGTCTGGCAGCTTGCATGTGTTACACACACATTCGCCCCCCATCATAAACGTTCGTTATGGATCGGCGAACCGCCCGGCTCCAGCCGACCGCCGCGAAGGGACTCGATTCTCTAATAGTAAAAATACTGAACGATCCTTATAGTTATATGTGACCAATCCACAGGCTCATTCGTATGTACGAGAAGGACGGCGAGGAGATCTTCGTCATCGACGGTCACGTCCACATGTGGGACGCTCGGGAAGAGAACATCATCCACGAGGGGGGCGAGCAGTTCCTCCAGTGTTTCTACGACTACCACACCGGGTTCACCCCGGAGGAGGAGCAGTGGGACATCGACACGTACCGACACTACGGCGCCGACAAGATGACCGAGGACCTGTTCGGGAACGCGGCCGCCGACATGGCGATCTTCCAGCCGACGTACCTCGACGACTTCTACGACGAGGGGTTCAACACGACCGAGCAGAACGCCGAGCTCGCCGAGGAGTATCCGGAGCGGTTCGTGCTCAACGGGAGCTTCGATCCGCGCGACGGCGAGGAGGGGTTACGCTACCTCGAACACCTCAAGGAGGAGTACGACATCCCCGGCGTGAAGCTGTACACCGCCGAGTGGCGCGGCGACTCGAAGGGGTGGCGGCTCGACAGCGACGACGCCTTCGAGTTCTTAGAGAAATGCTCGGAGCTCGGCATCGAGAACATCAACGCCCACAAGGGGCCGACGATCCGCCCGCTCAACCGCGACGCGTTCGACGTGAGGGACGTCGACGACGCCGCGTCGTCGTTCCCGGAGCTCAACTTCATCGTCAACCACGTCGGACTCCCGCGGCTCGACGACTTCTGCTGGATCGCCGCCCAGGAGCCGAACGTGTACGGCGGGCTCGCGGTCGCCTCCGCGATGTCGACCCACCGCGAGCGGAAGTTCGGGGAGATCATGGGCGAGCTTCTCTTCTGGCTCGGCGAGGACCGGATCCTCTTCGGCTCCGACTACGCGCTGTGGAACCCGGACTGGCTCGTCGACCAGGTGATGAACGCGGAGCTCACGGACGAGCAGCGAGACGAGTACGGGGTCGAGCTCGACGTCGACACCATGAAGAAGATCATGGGCGAGAACGCCGCGGAGCTGTACGACATCGACATCGAGGAGAAGAAGCGGCAGTTCCGCGAGGACGACATCACCGAGCGGTTCGACCTCGAGGCCCACTACGGCGGCGACGCGGGGGCCGCGGCGGACTGATGTCGGGGAGCAGCGCCGACCCGGCGAGCGACGTCGGCGACGATCGAACGAGCGAGCCCGCCGACCCGGCGGGCGACCCGCAGGGGACGGCGGCCGTCAGGGAGCGGCTGGACCGGGTCGAGGATCCGGAGCTCGCCCGCTCCATCGTCGAGCTCGACTACATCGACGCGATCGAGATCGACGGCGACCGCGTCGAGGTCCGGTTCACGCTCCCGACGGCGTGGTGTTCGCCCGCCTTCGCGTGGATGATGGCGACCGACGCCCGCGACGAGACCGAGGCGCTCGACTGGGTCCGCGAGGCGCGGATCGAGCTGTGCGACCACATGCACGGCGCGGAGATCACGACGGGCGTCAACGCGCGCGACACCTTCGGCGAGACGTTCCCCGACGCGGACGGCGGGGTGGCGGAGGTGCGGGCGGCCATCGCCGACAAGGCCCGCGTCTCGAGGCAGCGCGAGGCCATAAACGCGCTGCTCGACGCCGGCGTCGATCCCGAACAGGTCGTCGCCCTCGAACGGGCCGACGTCGACGTCGCCGGCGACGAGGCGCACGTCGACGTCGGCGGGCTCTCGGTCGTCGTCGACGCCGATCCGGTCGCCGACTACATCGACCGCGTCGAGACGAGCGGCCACGTGACAGAACCGGACGACACGCTGTTCCTGACGCCGGAGGCCGACCCGATCCCGGCCGACCGGCTGGACGTGGTCCAGAAGCGGTCCCGGCTCGCGAGCGTGAACATAGGCGGGCAGGGCGCCGTCTGCGACGCGCTCCACCGCGCGCGCCACGGGCCCGACGGCCCGGACGGGTCCGGCGCGTCGTACGTCGATTCATCGGACCCCGACGAGCGGGCGTACGACGGCGACGTCGACGAGTTCACCTCGACGTGGACGCTCGGCACCGACGACTGAGTCGCGACCGACTTTCTCGTCTCCCCTCCATCGCGTTCTCTGCCCCAGCGCGTTCTCCCGACCTCAGCGGATCGGGCCGAGTCCACCGAGCCCGCCGCCGCCGGACCCGCCGTCCTCCTCGGGCTCGCCGTGTCCCTCCTTCTCCAGTCCGTGCCGGCCGCTCGCGGCCCACTCGTCGCGGTCCCAGCCGCACTCCGGGCACTCGCCCTCCCCCCAGTCGAACGGCTCGCCGCAGCCGAGGCAGGCGTTCTCCGTGTTCATAGCCCACAGTACGCACGAACGGACAAAAGCGTTCACGACATGCGAAGCGTCAGAGGCGTTCACAGCAGCTCGCGGAACTTCCCGAGCGGCGGGAAGCGGAGCGGCTCCCCGGCGTCGCCCCCGCCACCCGCGTCGCCTGCCCCGACGGTTCCCGGGTCGACCACGACCGGCGCCAGTCGATCCGCGTCGGCGACGAGCGGCGAGTCGAACGCCTCCGTTCGCATGTCGTTGACGGCCACGCCCGGGGCGAGCCGGGTGAACGCGGGCAGCATGAGGAGGTCCGCGCCGCGGTAAGTCCCCTCGCCGCGGAGGAAGCAGGGGCGGCGGTCGCCCTCGATCTCGATCGTCGGGTGGACGTGGCCGATCACGTACCGGTCCGCCGTCGTCGAGGGCGCCTCGTGGCCGTGACAGACGAGGGTGCGAGGCGCGTCGGGGTCGGTGTCAGTGGCGTCAAGCGCGTACTCCTCGCGGACCGGGCCGTCCCACGCGCTCGCGAGGGCCGTGTCGTGGTTGCCCGCGACGAGTTCGAAAGCGACGTCGTCCGACTCGCAGGCGTCGCGGAGCGCGTCCAGCGTTCCGAGGCTCCGGTCGCTGACTCGGTCGAACGTGTGGACGACGTCGCCGGCGACGACGAGGATCTCGGGTGCGAACCGGGCGAGGAGCCCGACGAGCCGTTCGACGAGGTCCTCACGCTCGCCGAGCGGGAGCGAGACCGCGGAGGCCTCCCCGCGGCCGACGTGGAGGTCGGCGACGACGAGCGCGTCGTGGCGACCGAGGTACGCCGCGCGCTCTCCGAACGCGATTCCCGTCATCGACGGCTCCCCGTCACCGGCCGAAGCCCGTCGGGGGATCGGTGCGGTCAGACCGGGCGGCCCGGGCGGCCCCGGCGGCCGGACGACTCCGATCGGCCTCCTCGCTCCCGCCGCCGGCGTGGTTGCGGGCGGTCGCGTACGCCTCGCGGACGCGGCGGAACGACTCCTCGTCGCCGCCCTGGTCCGGGTGGGTCTCCTTGACGCGTTCGCGGTAGGCGCGCTTCACCTCGGCGGCGTCGGCGTCGCGGTCGACGTCGAGCTCCGCGAACGCGGCGGCGACCGGGTCGCGGCGACCGCCCTCGGCGGCGGGGTCCGGCCCCCAGTCTGGCTCGACCACGTCGAACGGGAGCCGGCGGCCCAGCCCCCGGCCCGGCATCTCGTGTTCGCAGAGGACGGTGTAGACGCCCTCGCCCTCCAGTCTGAAGTAGTCGTGCGCGTCGAACGTGATGGCGACCCCGCGCTCGGGGAGGTAGAAGGGGACGGCCACGTCGCCGAGCGCGTGGTCCTCGCGGAACCGCTCGTCGATGGCCGTCAGGTACTCGCGGATCTCGCCGCGGCGCCGCTCGTCGCCAGCGGCGCTCCCGCCGTCGCCGGCCGCGGCGACGCTCGGGGCGACGAACCGGTTCCCGAGGTAGAAGA
Source organism: Halorubrum sp. CBA1229 (assembly GCF_003721435.2). Taxonomy (NCBI): domain Archaea; kingdom Methanobacteriati; phylum Methanobacteriota; class Halobacteria; order Halobacteriales; family Haloferacaceae; genus Halorubrum; species Halorubrum sp. CBA1229. Next base: position 524,533 of record NZ_CP054585.1, read on the forward strand.
CGACCGCCGCGAGCGCGGAGGCGACGACGCCGAGCGCGGTCCCTATCAGGATCCACGGCGGCACCGTGCCGATGAGCTCGACGACCACGCCCGAGGTAACGGCTCGGCGCCTATCAACCCCTCGCCGGACTCGCGGCGCTCGGCGCGCGCGAGCCGCGAGGCTCTCCGGGCGGCGGTCAACGGGTTGAAAAGAGCGGGCGCCGGCGTCAGATCATCCCCTTCGACTCGAGCCCGTCGAGGATGTCGTCGACGAGCTCCTCGGGGGTGTCGTAGGGGAACTCCTGTTCGCTCCCCAGCTTCGCGGCCAGCTCCATCGCCGTGAGGCTCACGTCGCCGGCCTCGAACTTCGTGGCCGGGCCGTCCGGGAGCGCCGGGACGAGGTCCATCTGGTTCTCGACGGGGAAGTCGGCGCCGCCGAACGCGTCGAGGAACTGTTCGCGGAGTTCCGCTCTGACGTCACTCATACACTCCCATCCCGCGAGCCACCGCAAAAGGGTTGCGGAACAACGGTAAACTAGTTTGCAGTTTCGGGTGACGAGAGCGCGGCGGGGTTCCGAAACGCCGACCGGAGTGCCGGAACCTCCCCACCTTTGGTGCTGGGCCACGACCCCCCGTCCATGCCGTTCGACTTCGATTTCGACCTGCTGCGAGAGCTGACCGAGGCCCGCGGCGTGCCGGGGTACGAGGACGACGTCCGCGAGATCGTCCGCCGCGAGCTCGCCGACACCGCGGACCGCGTCCGCACCGACGCGATGGGGAACGTCGTCGGGACCGTCGAGGGCGACTCGGACTACTCCGTGGCCGTCGCGGCCCACATGGACGAGATCGGCTTCATGGTGCGCCACGTCACCGACGAGGGGTTCGTGCAGGTGGACCCGCTCGGCGGGTTCGACGCGCGCGTGCTCCGCGCCCAGCGCGTCACCGTCCACGGCGACGAGGACCTCACAGGGGTCATCGGCTCCGTGCCGCCGCACACGCTCACGGAGGAGCAGCAGGAGAAAGACGACGAGGTCTCGGACGTGTTCATCGACCTCGGGCGCGACGCCGAGGCGGTCGAGGAGCTGGTCGGCGTCGGCGACCTCGTCACCCTCGACCAGACGACGACGCGCATGGGCGACCGCGTGACGGGGAAGGCGCTCGACGACCGGATCTGCGTGTTCGCGATGCTTTCGGCCGCCCGCCGGATCGAGGACCCCGACGTGACGATCCACTTCGCAGCGACCGTCCAAGAGGAGGTCGGGCTCCGAGGCGCGAGCGCGCTCGGCGTCGACATCGACCCCGACCTCGCGGTCGCCTTAGACGTCACCGTCGCCAACGACGTCCCGCAGATCGGCGAGCCGGCCGACGCCGTGACCGAGCTCGGCGAGGGGACCGCGATCAAGCTCAAGGACTCCTCCGTGATCACCAGCCCGAAGGTCCACGGTCGGCTGACCGACGTGGCCGAAGCGGAGGGGATCGACCACCAGCACGAGGTGTTGCCCGCGGGCGGCACCGACACCGCCGGCTTCCAGAACACGGCCGGCGCCAAGCCCGTCGGCGCCATCTCGATCCCGACGCGGTACCTCCACACCGTCACCGAGACCGCCGACGGCGACGACGTCGCCGCGACGATCGACCTCCTCACCGCGTTCCTCGACTCCGAGACCGGCGAACACGACTACACCTTATAAATAAATCTGCGGCGGCGCGCACCTGCGAGCGCCCGTCGGGCGCGAGCAGCGTGCGCGAGGTCGCCGGCGCGACGCGCCGGCTGCCAGAGGGACCTTCGGTCCCTCCCTGGAGTCGGTCGTCCGGAGCAACGCGGAGGACGACCGACGAGGTTGGGGAGGCGTGAGGCGCGGTCGCGGTGCGGTTGGGTGGGACTCAAAGGGGCAGTCGCGAGGGCGAAGCACGGCGACGCAAGGACCGCAGGGAACGAGCGAAGCGAGTGACCGAGGACCGCAGCGAGCCGCGCGAGTCCTCGCGGCTGGGGCTTTGGTGTTGTTAACCGCAGAACTCACTTATAAATGAACGGTGGGCGATTTGTCAACACTCGCTGTTCCGTCACGACGAATAACCCGATCCTCTCACACGTAGTCTCGCCGGACCGCTTATTACGCGCCGCTCGAACGAACCTCCGTGGACGAACTCGTCGTGAGCACGGAGGTGTACGCCGACCCCGAGGAGGTGTACGAGTTCCTGCTCGATTTCCCGGGCTACGCGCGCTACTCGAAGTACCTCGACGGCGTGCGGACGATCGAGGGCGACGGCGGCCCCGGCACCCGCTACGCGCTCAGGTTCGCGTGGTGGAAGATCACCTACACGGCCCACTCGCGGGTGACGGGCGTCGAGCCGCCCGAGCGGATCGACTGGGAGATCACGAAGGACATCGACGCCGGCGGGTGTTGGCGCGTGACGCCGGTAACGGACGCGGACGGGGGCGAAAACGCGGGCGACTCGCCGGTCTGCGAGGTCGCGCTCGAAGTCGAGTTCGACCCGGGATCCGCCAGCCCGGACGCGCTCGACCTGCCCCGGCTCGTCTCCTTCGACTGGGTGTTAAAGAAGGCGGTCCCCCTCATCCGGTCCGAGGCGGAGCGCGTGGTCCAGCGCGCCGTCCGCGACTTAGAGGGCTCGACCCGCACCGTTGACCTCGACGTGTACGTCGACTCCGAGCGGATCTGAGAGGCGAGAGGCACGCGCGTGAGACGGCACTCCCGCCGTCGCCGAGTCGAAGGCCTTAATATATCCAGCGGGGAACGATGGAACGCGTACGAGGGCTCGTAGATCAGTGGTAGATCATCCCCCTGGCACGGGGAAGGCCCGGGGTTCAAATCCCCGCGAGTCCACTCGACTCACTTCGTTCGTCTCGTTCCCTCGCGTGGTCCCGTTCACTCCGTTCACGGGACCCCCGCGAGTCCATGTTTTCGCGCCGCGAGCAATATCGCGAGCGGCGCGAAACTGTGCCGAGCGGGAATTTGAACCCTGCCAGTCGCGCGCAGCGAACGGAGTGAGCGAGCACGTCTGGCTCTGGTTCAAATCCCCGCGAGTCCACTCGGCTCACTTCGTTCGTCTCGTTCCCTCGCGTGGTCCCGTTCGCTAACGCTCACGGGACCCCCGCGAGTCTACTCGCTCCGCCAGTTCAGTCGGTTCTTCGCGTAGTTCCGTTCACTTGCATTTAATCACCCCCGCGAGTCGCGTTCACCGGCTCCCCGCGAGTCCACTCCCTGGTCAGTACTTCCGGCACGGTCGGCCATCCCGGGCCGCGACCGGAACCGGATCCGCTCGCCGTCAAACGATACCCCTTTGCTCCGGCATGCACACCGTCCACTAACGTGACCCGATCGAGAACGCGCGTCGACGCCCACGTCAAGGTGCTCGACGACGACGTCGTGGCCCTCGCGAAGGAGCGGGGGATCGACGCACTCGTGTACGCGCCGCACTTCACTCGGCTCCGGACGGTCCAAGAGCGCGCGGCCCGATACGCCGACGACGACCTGACGATCGTCCCGGCCCGCGAGGTGTTCACCGGCGACTGGGGAAACCGCCGACACCTCCTCGTTCTCGGCCTGCACGAGCCCGTCCCCGACTACATCACCTTCGAGGCGGCGATGGCCGAGGTCGAGCGGCAGGACGCCGTCGTGCTCGTCCCGCACCCCGGCTTCGCCACCATCTCGCTCACCCGACCGGAGATCGCGGCCCACGCCGAGCGCCTCGCCGCGGTCGAGACGTACAACACCAAGCTCCTCCCTCACCAGAACACCAGGACGCGGCGGATCGCCGAGGTGACGGATATGCCCGGCTTCGGCTCCTCGTACGCGCACCTGCCCGGCACGGTCGGCGAGGCGTGGACCGAGTTCGACGGCGACCTCTCCGACGCGGACGCGGTCGTCGACGCCTTCCGCGAGGAACGTCCCCGGACGGTGGTCCACCGCGGCGGGGTCCGGCACCAGCTCCGCGGGCTCCTCGAGTTCGCCCACCTCGGCTACGAGAACACCTGGGAGAAGCTGGACCGCCTGTTCCTCTCGGGCGACGAGCCGACCCTCCCGAGCAACGTCGCCTACGAGGGCCGGTTCAACGACGTGAGCGTCTACTCCGGGACGCTGTCGGATTACCGGCCGAAGTGAGCGAGCGGTCGGTTTGGGGACTCGGAGCGAGCGCCGTCAGATTCCGAACCCGGCCGCCGCCTCGCTCGCGGCCTGCGTCGCGGCCGAAACGTCCAGGTCGAGCGTCACGACGTAGGTGTGGAGCGCCCAGAACGCCGCCAGCTCCAGCGCGGTGATGACCACGGTGACGAGGTCGGCGTACTTGCTGCTCGTCGTCACACCGCTCGGGAGCCCGTACTCCGTGTCCGACAGGGGGTGGAACAGCGCGATGCCGCGGCGGCTCCCGACGACGTCGAGGAGGTAGTGGGTCAACACGCCGATCCAGACGTACTGGAGGTTGCCGAAGACGAGCGGGTACGCGACGAAGACGGCGAGCACCGGGAGGCTGTGGAGCGTCTTCCGGTGGCGCCCGAACGCCGTGTCGACGTCGGGGAACAGCGCCCCCAACACGATCGGCACGGTGATCTGGGCGGTGGTCCGCGCCGTCGCCATGTCGAGGCCGGGCTCGATGACGAAGCCGAGTCCGAGCGCGAGCAACAGCGCGTTGAGGACGTGACCGCGTTTGTTCATACCAACGGCAGTCCGGGGCTGTAAGTGAAACCACCGGATCCGAACGGGCGAGAAGTAGGTTCGGCGTAGCGCACGCGGTCGGGCGGCGAAAAGGCGTGGGCGGGCAGTCGAAAGAGCCACGGCGGGCGCCGCCCAGCGGTCGGTATGGAGTACGAGGAGCCGAAGTTCTTCCACGTGATGCAGTACGCGGCCGCGGCCGACGGCGACGTCATCGACATGGTGAGCGGCAACCCCGACTGGGAGCCGCCGGCCGCGCTGCGGGAGGCGCTCCGCGGGTACGCCGACCTCCCGCCCGACGACTTCCAGTACCCGCCGAGCGAGGGACTGTTCGAGCTCCGGGAGGCGATCGCCGAGCGCCGGAACGTCGACGTCGACCGCGTGGTCGTCACGAACGGGACCGGCGAGGCGAACTACCTCGCGATGGCGCGCGCCTTCGAGCGCGACGCTGGCGACGAGGCCATCCTCACCGACCCCGTCTACCCGTACTACCCGGGGAAGGTGGACATGCTCGGCGGCGAGGCGACGTTCGTCCCGACCGAGCGTGACGGGGGGCTCGACGTCGCGGCGATCCGCGAAGCCGCGAGCGGGGACACGGCGCTTATCGTCCTGAACACGCCGAACAACCCGACCGGGGCCGTCTACGACCTCGACGCGATCCGGGAGGTGGTCGCGGTCGGGGACGAGGTCGACGCCCTGGTCATGGTCGACGAGGTGTACGATCACTTCGACCTGACCGGCGAGTTCGAGTCCGCGTTGACGCTCGACTCCGACCGCGTGATCGTCACCAGCGGCTTCTCGAAGTCGATGGCGATCACGGGGTTCCGAGTGGGATACGGGGTGTTCCCCGACGAGCACGTCGGCGACGCGAAGACGCGGCATATGCTCGTGAACGTCGCCGGTGCGCGACCCTCGCAGTACGCGGTCCACCACGCGCTCGCGGAGACGCCGCCCGAGTACTACGCGGAGGCCCGCGAGCTGCTCGCGAAGCGCGCGGACGCGTTCACCGACGCGCTCGACGCGGCCGGCGCCGAGTACAGCCGCCCCGAGGGAGCCTTCTACGTACTGGCGCGCTTCGAGGGGTTCCCCGGGACGATGGCGAACGTGAAGCGCCTCGTGGACGAGGCCGGCGTCGCGGGGATGCCCGGCGAGGCGTTCGGCAGCGCGCGCGACGAGTGGATCCGGTTCGCCCTCGTCACCCCCCGAGCCGTAGAGGCCGCGGAGCGACTGGCGGAGTACTTCGGCGAGTAAACTACCCTACCCTACTCCCTCGGCGCTACGCGCCTCGGTTCTTGAGGGTAGGGCTTTGATGTGGACTCCCGGCAATCAGTCCCCAGCAATAGGCTGGTAACTCTTACCGTTCAACATCCCACCATTCACACGCACGTCTACTTGTGCGTCTCCGCTCCCCGACTTGGGCGAGGAACGGAGTTTGTGTTGTCGCTTCCGAGCGTACCGCACGCCAATATTCTTTGCAGCGTTGTAATCCGCGTTCACCTCGTACCCGCATTTCTGGCACTCAAACTGTTCGCCGTGGCGGTTGCCCTCGTGCGTAAACCCACAGTCCGTTCGAGAACAGCGTTGGGATGTGTGGCTCGGCTCGACCTGCTCCACGGAGACCCCCCGTTCAGGGGCTTTGTAGGAGACGTATTCAAACAGGCGTCGGAACGCCCAGACGTGGTGCCACTTCGCGTGTGGAAGCCGCTCTCGAATGTCGCTCAAGTCCTCGAACGCGATTACGTCGCAGTCGTGTTCGACGGCTTCCGAGACGAGTTCGTTGGCGATCGTGTGGATGTACTGTTTGCGCCAGGCTTCCTCTCGCTTCCCGAGGCGAAGCAGGGCCTTGTGTGCGGCCTGCGTGCCGCGCCGTTGCATCTCGCCACGTCGCTTCTCGAACTCACGACACCAGTGGTCGTAGTCGTCCCCCTGCCAAAACGTGCCAGTTGAGGACACAGCGAGGCTGTTGACGCCGAGGTCGATACCGAGGACCGTTTGGTCGGAGTGCCCGGTATCTTCCGAAACCTCATCGTCACCGTCTGTCCGCCGCGTCGAAATGTTGAGGTAGAACTCGTCAGTGGCCGCGTCGTACCGAAGCGTACTCTCGCGGAACTCGTAGTTCTCGGAGAGTACGTACCGCTCGTAGGGCGTCGGACTGTCTGCTGGGAGAACGAACGACGGTTCAACTCGGCCCTCAACAGTTGCCAGCGACACCTTGTTCCGGTAGAACGTCGCGCTCCGTGTGTCGTAGTCCATCGTTTCAGCGGTGAACGTCGGTTGAGAGACGCGCTGTCCCTTTTTCCACCGTTCGACACACGCTTTGACGGCTTCGACAGCGCGTTTGATAGCGGCTTGGACAAGTTGGGCCTGTAGGTCTGTCTCCTCTCGAAGGTCGGCGTAGAGCGCGTCACGAACCTCTCGCTTGTTGGTCTTACACTCAGTGTAGGAGGTGTCGGACCAACAGTAGTCGGCGGTTCGGTTCGCGCAATACAGGTATTGCTCGGCAGTTCGGTGGAGTGCATCACGTTGCTCGTCGGAAAGGTCGAGTTTCACGACGGCAGTTCGACGCACGTCCATAACTTCAGAGAGTACCTGACGGTAGTTATACATTCGGGAGTCAGTCGGTCGCAGTATCCCGGTTGTGTCGTACCATGTCGGTTTCCTCTCCGGCCTACTCACTCCCTTTGCTACGCTTCGGTCGCTCCTTGAGGCCGGAGGCTCCACCTCGAAAACGCTGATCCGAGACAGAAGTGCGGTGGCGCGCGCCTCCGAGCGGCCGCCCTCGGCGGCCGCGAGGAGCGCGTGCGAGGGAGTCGCTGGCGCGGAACGCGCCAGCGACGAGGCTGGGGAGGCGTGAGGTGCGGTGCTGTGCGGGGCGGGACTCAAAGGGGCAGCCGGGAGGCGGGCGCAGACGACGCAAGCACTGGAGGGAGTGAGCGAAGCGAACGACCGAAGCGCGCAGCGAGTGTGCGCCCGCCTCCCGGCTGGGGCTTTGAAGCTGTTCGCCGACGATCCGCAATCAACCATTTATAAGCGAGCGGCTGGGGCTTTGAAGCTGTTCGCCGACGAACCGCAATCAATTATTTATAAGCGAGCGGCTGGGGCTTTGAAGCTGTTCGCCGTCGATGCGCGATCCGCTATTTATAAACGGTCACCCTGAGCGAAATACGTCAATTTTAGCCGAAGTTTTCGACCTTCGCGGCGTCGGCGTCGCCGCCGGCGGCCTCGATCGCGGCCTCGGCGTCGGCCACGAGATCGGCGAAGCCGTAGACGAAGACCGTCTCGCCCTCGGTGCCCGTCAGCGCCTCGGCGACCGCGTCGTCCAGTTCCTCCGCCGCGTCGAGCAGGGAGACCGTGCCCCCGCGCTCCGCCAGCCGTTCTAACCGGTCCGCGTGCGACACGTCGTCGTCGCGGTAGACGACCGCGGCCTCGGCGCCGTCGTCGAGCGCGCGCTCCGCGATGGCGACCGCCGGCCCGACGCCCGGACCGCCCGCGATCACGACCGCTCGCGGCTCGCCGTCGTAGTACTGGTCGCCGAACGGGCCGGAGAGCGTCATCTCCGTGCCCGACTCGACGCCGGCGAGGAACGCGGAGAAGTCGCCGCCCTCCTCGGGGTCGATTTCGACCGTGACCTCGAAGGTGTCGCCGACCGTCGGCGACGAGAGAGTGTAAAACCGGGCGACCGACTCGCCGTCGATCTCCGTGCCGAGCTTGACGAACTGACCGGGTTCGGCGGCGAACCCGTCCGGCGCGTCGAACCGGAGGGCATACGTGTCGCGGCCGACCGACTCGACCGCGCTGACCGTCGCTGTCGTGTCCATACCACCGATCCGGTCGGCGGACACAAACGTGTTCCCGTCCGCGCCGGCGCCCGCCTCGCCGTCGAGCGCGACCCGCGCGGAGACGCGCCCGCGTCCGCCGAACTCGTTCGACGAACGTCGAAACTCGCACCGACGAGAAGGGTCGATCGTGAGGAAAGTGGAAAACATTCGTCCACTCAGGTTCCGTTAATGACGGCAAGTCACGCCTATATGCGACAATATTCGCGAGGAGGTGTACGTACGTTCGAAAACGCTCCGGTGACTCCTTCCAGAAGTCTTTTGATGAGTCCGGCGAAAACTGCGTCATAGTATGGCCGCGGACTTCAACTGGGCCGTCGGCGGAGAGGCCGGCGACGGCATCGACTCGACCGGGAAGATCTTCGCGCAAGCGCTCTCTCGGGCGGGTCGACACGTGTTCACGTCGAAGGACTTCGCCTCGCGGATCCGGGGCGGCTACACCGCCTACAAGGTGCGAACCTCCGTCGACAAGGTACAGAGCGTCGTTGACCGGCTCGACGTGCTCATCGCGTTGACTCCTCGGACGATCGAGGAGAACCTCGAGGAGCTCCACGAGGGGTCGGTGATCATCTACGACGGCGAGCGGACCACGATGCAGGACGTCGAGATCCCCGACGAGATGATCGGGATCGACGTCCCCCTCAAGCGGCTGGCCGAGGAGGCCGGCGGCGCGATCATGCGGAACGTCGTCGCGCTCGGCGCGGCCTGCGAGGTCGCCGAGTTCCCCATCGAGAACCTCGACTCCGCCCTCGAGAAGCGGTTCGCGGACAAGGGCCAGAAGCTCGTCGACAACAACAAGGAGGCCGCCCGCGCGGGGCGGTCGTACGTCGCCGAGGAGTTCGACCACGAGTTCGACTACGACTTAGAGACCACCGACGAGGACTACGTTCTCCTCAACGGCGACGAGGCCATCGGGATGGGCGCCATCGCGGCCGGCTGCCGCTTCTACGCCGGCTACCCGATCACGCCCGCGACCGACGTGATGACGTATCTCACCGGTCGGATCGAGCGTTACGGCGGCCACGTCGTGCAGGCGGAAGACGAGCTCTCCGCGATCAACATGGCGCTCGGCGCGGCCCGCGGGGGCGCGCGATCGATGACCGCGACCTCCGGCCCCGGGATCGACCTGATGACGGAGACATTCGGGCTCATCGCCACCTCGGAGACGCCGCTCGTCATCTGTAACGTGATGCGCTCGGGTCCCTCCACCGGGATGCCGACGAAACAGGAGCAGGGCGACTTAAACCAGATGCTGTACGGCGGCCACGGCGAGGTGCCGCGGTTCGTCCTCGCGCCGACGACGATAGACGAGTGCTTCTGGAAGACGGTCGAGGCGTTCAACCTCGCCGAGAAGTACCAGCTCCCCGTCTACCTCACCGCCGACCTCTCGATGGCGGTCACCGAGCAGACGTTCTCCCCGGACACGTTCGATATGGACGAGGTGGAGGTCGACCGCGGCTTCGTCGTCGACGAGGCCGACATCGACGACCACATGAGCGACTCCGGCGGCTTCCAGCCCCACGAGATCACCGACGACGGGGTCTCGCCGCGGGCGTTCCCCGGCACGGCCGACGGCGCGCACATGTCCACCGGCCTCGAACACGACGAGCAGGGCCGCCGGACCGAGGACACCGAGATGCGCGTCGAACAGGTCGACAAGCGCAACCGGAAGGTCGAGACGGCCCGCGAGCGCGAGGACTGGAGCCCGCGCGAGTTCGGCGACGCCGACGCCGACACGCTCGTGATCACGTGGGGCTCGAACGAGGGCGCGCTCGCCGAGGCGGTCGACATCCTCGACGACGAGGGGCAGGACGTGCGGGTGCTCTCGGTCCCGTACATCTTCCCGCGGCCGGACCTCTCCGAGGACGTCGCGGACGCGGAGACCGTCGTCGTCGTCGAGTGTAACGAGCAGGGACAGTTCGCGGACCTGGTCGAACACGACGTCTTAGAGCGCGTCGACCGGGTGAACAAGTACAACGGCGTGCGGTTCAAGGCCGACGAACTCGCAGCGGAGATTAAAGCGACCCTCGCGGAGGGGGCGGAGGCGTAACCAATGAGCTCAGACATTCGATTCACCGACTTCAAGTCCGACAAGCAGCCGACGTGGTGCCCGGGATGCGGCGACTTCGGGACCATGAACGGGATGATGAAGGCGCTCGCGGAGACGGGGAACGACCCCGACAACACCTTCGTCGTCGCCGGCATCGGCTGCTCCGGAAAGATCGGCACGTACATGCACAGCTACGCGCTCCACGGCGTTCACGGGCGCGCACTTCCGGTCGGGACCGGCGTCAAGATGGCCCGCCCCGACATCGAAGTGATGGTCGCCGGCGGCGACGGCGACGGCTACTCCATCGGTGCGGGCCACTTCGTCCACGCCGTCCGGCGCAACGTCGACATGACGTACGTCGTGATGGACAACCGCATCTACGGGCTGACGAAGGGGCAGGCGTCGCCCACCTCCCGGGAGGACTTCGAGACGTCGACGAGCCCGGACGGGCCGAAGCAGCCGCCCGTCAACCCGCACGCGCTGGCGCTGGCGTCGGGCGCGACGTTCATCGCGCAGTCGTTCTCCTCGGACGCGCTCCGCCATCAGGAGATCATCCAGAAGGCGGTCGAGCACGACGGGTTCGGCTTCGTGAACGTCTACTCGCCGTGCGTCACCTTCAACGACGTCGACACGTACGACTACTTCCGCGACTCGCTCGTCGACCTGAAGGAGACCGACCACGACCCGACCGACCGCGAGGACGCGAAGGACGCCATCCTCAACTCCGAGCAGGAGTATCAGGGCGTCATCTACCAAGACGAAGACTCCGTGCCGTACCACGAGCAGCACGGCGTCGACGAGGACATGTCCGTCATCCCGGACGGCGCGCCGGAGGGCGCGACGGACCTGGTCCGCGAGTTCTACTGACGCCGCCTCCGCCGTTCCGAGCCGTTTTTTCCGAGACCGACGATCACCGGGACCGCCGACATTCCGACCTCCCTCGATAGCCAAATTTCGGCGACCGAGCCGGGTCAGGGCCCGTTCGCGACCCGTTTCAGCAAGCCTAATTACGTGGGTCCGAATTACGTGGTATATGGTTGATCGCTACGACGTCGTTATCGCGGGTGCCGGACCGGCGGGCGCGCAGTGCGCCCGCGATCTGGCGACGCGCGGCTACGACGTCGTCGTTCTCGAAACGGAGCCGGAGGCCGAGTTCCCCCGCCAGAGCAACAAGTCGACCGCGGGGACGTTCCCCTCGATGATGTCCGCCTTCGGGATCCCCGACGACGTCGTGATGTCGTACACCGACGACGTGGTGTTGGAGTCGCCGAACAGCTACTACGAGAGCTACCAGCCCGGCGCCGTCCTCGAGTTTGCCGACTTCAAGCGCTTCCTCGTCGAGGACGGTCGCGAGAACGGGGCGGAGTACCGGTTCGACTCGCGCGTCTCCCGCCCGATCCTCGACGACGACGGCGTCATCGAGGGCGTTCGGTACGACGGCGACGAGGAGGTGTACGCCGAGGTGGTCGTCGACGCCACCGGCCCGGCCGCGCCGATCGCGAGCGCGCTCGACGTGGTCGACTTGGAGCGAGAGAATCAGGCGATCGGCATCGAGTACGAGATGGAGGGCGTCGAGATGAACCACCCCGAGTACGCCGACCTGCGCCGGGCGATGATGCTCCGGCTCGACCACGACATCGCGCCCGGCGGCTACTCGTGGATCTTCGCCACCGGCAAGGACACCGCGAAGGTCGGCATCTGTTACATCCAGAACGACCGCCACCGCGAGTTCGCGAAAGAGGGGAAGACCGTCGACGGCTACCTCGAGGACTGGATCGAGCGGGACCCGCGGTTCGCCGACGCCGAACAGATCGACGACGCGGTCCACCGCGGCTCCGCGCACATCCAGATGCCCGACGCGATGCACACGGACCGGTTCCTCGCGATCGGCGACACCGTCCCCACCATCGACCCGCTGTGGGGAGAGGGGATCCACAAGGGGATGAAGTCCGCCCGCGCGGCGGCGTCCACCATCGACCGGTGTCTCACCGACTCGGAGCGGCGCGTGGACGCCGAGAGCCTCGCCGTCTACGAGCGGCTCTGGCACCGGGACGTGGCGCCCCGGATGCGCTCCCGGCTGATGCTCACCCGGCTGTTGTACCTCGCGCCGAACGAGCGGTACGACCGGTTCATGGAGGACCTCCGACGGACCGACGACGATACGCTGGAGAAGGCGAACCAGGGCGATAAGTCCGCGATGGCGAAGCTGCTCCACCTCGACGACCTCCCGCTGCTGGCGAAGTTCGCCCGCGAGCGGATGGGGTCGTAGCGCGTCTATTCATCACGGCTACTTCCAGCGTCTGCGTATACCGTCTACTTACACCGTCTATTTATAACGAGTATAAAAATCGCACGCGCGTCGAGAGACCGCGGCGCGGCCTACCGTTCGTCGATCGGGACGAGCTCGGCACTCTCCGGCCCGGTGTACCGAGCGCGCGGGCGGATAAGCCGGTTGTCGGCCTGATACTCGACCATGTGAGCGATCCAGCCGCCGGCGCGGCTCATCGCGAAGATGGGCGTGTACATGTCGACCGGGATCCCGAGCGAGTCGTAGACGGAGCCGGAGTAGAAGTCGACGTTCGGGGCGATCCCCTTGTCGAGTAACCCCTCCTCGGTCAGGTACTCCTCGATGGCGGTGGTGTAGTCGAGCCACTTCGTGTCGCCGGACGACTCGGAGAGGTCCCGCAGCTTCTCTTGAAGGATCTTCGCGCGGGGGTCTTTCACCTTGTACACGCGGTGGCCGAAGCCGGGGATCCGCCGGCCGTCCTCGCGGGCGTCTGTCACCCACGAAACCGGGTCCTTCGACGACTCGTCGATCTCGTGGAGCACCTCCATCACGTCCTGGTTCGCGCCGCCGTGGAGCGAACCGGAGAGCGCGCCGATCCCGCCGGTGACGCCGGAGTAGACGTCGGCCATCGTCGAGCCGATCACCATCGCGGTGAACGTCGAGGCGTTGAGCCCGTGGTCGGCGTGGAGCGTCAGGGCCATGTCGAACGTCTCCTCGCTGACGTCGTCCGGCTCGGCCCCGGTGAGCATGTAGAGGAAGTTCCCGGCGTACGAGAGGTCGGGGTCCGGCGCGACGGGCGCTTCGCCCTGCCGCGCGCGCTCGAACGCCGCGAGGACGGTCGGGATCTTCGCCGTGATACGACGGCCCTGCCGCCGGGCCCGCGCCGTGGCGTCGCCGTCGTCGTCCGCGTCGGCGTCGGGGTCGTACGCCGACAGCATGGAGGTGGCCGTCCGGAGCGCGGCCATCGGTCGCTCGCCCGCGTCGGCGAGCGTCCGGACCGTCTCGAGCACGTCGTCGTCGACGGCCCGCTCCGCGGCCAGGTCCGCGGTGAACGCGTCGAGCTCCTCGCGCGTCGGCAGCGAGCCGTGCCAGAGGAGGTACAACACCTCCTCGTAGCTCGCGCCGCGAGCGAGGTCCTCGATGTCGTACCCACGGTACACGAGCTTGCCGACCTCGCCGTCGACGTGGCTCAGCTCCGACTCCGCGACGAGGACGCCTTCGAGCCCGCGCTTTAACTCGTCTGACATGCTGTGACCTTCCGACCACCGCCAAAAAAGCGTTATCTTTCAGGAGGGATAGCGTACGACGATCGACGAACGTAGTGGAGTCGAACGACGGCAGAAGTTGGGAGTGCCGAGAGTGCGTCGGCCGCCTCAGCGCGCCGGAACGACCGTCACAGTCCGTTTGCGGTCGATCGCGTCCTCCAGCTCCTCGGCGATCGCGGAACCGCGGGACACCTGGACCTCGCCGCCGCGGCCGACGGTGGCGGTGAAGAGGTACTCGCCGTCCGCGCGCACCTCCACCGTCTCGCCGACGCCGTCGTCGACGTCGATGACGACGTGTCGGGAGGTGATCTCCGGCTGGACGACGGTCCCGCGCTCCTCGCCGACCTGCCCGCCCCGACCCTGCCCGTTGCCGCCGCGTCCGCCGCCGGAGCCGTCGGCGCCGTCGCGTCCCTCCGGCTTCTCGTCGTGGGTGCGGACGTCGATCTCGATGCCGAGCCGGTTCTCGATGTCGCTGATGCGGCCGCCGCCCTTGCCGATGACGGTGCCGATGTCGCCCTCGGAGACGTAGACGATCGCCTCGTCGTTCCCCTTGAGTTCGACGTCGACGTGACCGTGCGCGACCGACCGGATCTCGCGTTCGATCTCCTGTTTGGCGATGCGGCCGACGCCGCTCTCGCTTTCCCCCTCGCCGTCCTCGTCGTTCAGCGGGACCGTGACGACCTGCCGGTTGAAGGTGTAGATCTCGTACTCCGGGCGACCGGTCTCGAAGTTCGACACCTGGATGACGGGGCGCGCGAGGTCCTCGGCGGTGAGCCCCGCCGGCACCTTCACCTCGGTCGTCACGTCGTAGACGGTGTGGACCTCGCCCGCCTCGATGTACACCACGGTGTCGACGATCTGCGGGATCATCCCGAGCTCGACGCGGCCGACGAGCCGCTGGAGCGCGTCGATGGCGCGAGAGGCGTGGACGACGCCGACCATCCCGACGCCCGCCATCCGCATGTCCGAGAACACCTCGAAGTCGTTCGTCTTCCGGACCTCGTCGTAGATGGTGTAGTCGGGGCGGACCAAGAGGAGCGAGTCCGCCGTGTTCTCCATCTCACCGCCGAGCGCGCCGTACTGAGTGATCTCCGGACCGACCTGGAGGTCGCGCGGCTTCTCCATCGTCTTCACCGCGTAGTCGCTGTCGTTGAGGAACTCCGCGACCGCCTGCGCGAACGTCGACTTCCCGGCGCCGGGCGACCCGGAGATGAGCACGCCGCGCTTCCGCTCTTTGAACCGCTCGCGGAGCTCGTCGGCGAACTCGTAGTCGTCGAGCGTCGTCTTCGCGATCGGTCGGACCGCCGTGACCTCGATGCCGTCGGCGAACGGCGGCCGCGCGACCGCGATCCGGTAGTTCCGGAACTGGACGATGTCCATGCCGTCGTCGGAGAGCTCGATGAACCCCTCGTTAGACTGGCGCGCCAGGTCGACGATGGCGGTCGCCCACTCGTCCATCTGTTCCTCGCTCGTCGGCGCCTCGTCGATGGTGACGTACCGCATCTCGCCGAGGCTCCCGCGTTTCGCCTTCGGCTTCGTCCCCGTCTTGAGGTGGACCGACATGGTCTCGTCGGTGAAGAAGTCCTGAATCGGAAGCTCGTCGACCACGCCGCGAGCGACCGGCTCGACGTACTCGACGTCGATCCCCTTCGCGCGGGCGACCTCCGCCTGCACGATGTCGCTCGAGAGGAGCGTCGCGTCGTGGTCGGCGGCGATCCCGCGGATCAACGCGTCGACGTCGCCCTCGTGGGCGTGCGACCGGGCGTCCCCGTCGGCGCGCTCGCCGACGTACCGCAGCTCGATCGTTCCCTCGTCGGCGAGATCGGCGAGCCGCTTGAGCTCGCTCAGACCGTCCCAGCCCGACTCCAGCCCGTCGTTCGCCTGCGACTCCAGCTCGCCGACGACGGCCTCGGGGACGAGCACCGTGGCCCCCTCGTAGGTCCCGTCCGCGACGTGTTCGGACACGCGGCCGTCGACGACCGCACTGGTGTCCGGTACTACGTTCATACCGTGGTTCCGGGCGGGAACGGTATAAGGGTGTTCGACCCGGGTGGTATCCCCGAACGCGCGGTCGAAACGGTCCCGCGACCGCGGCCGCGACCCGACCGATCAGTCGTCGGCGGCGGCCGGGGACGCCCGCTCCGTTCGGAGCCGCCGGGCGTACTCGGTGAAGTTGTCGAACAGCCCCTTCGCCTCGCAGGCGGCGTCGTGTGCAACCGGAGTGATCTCGTCGAGGACGGCGTCCACGCGCGCGTCGCCGAGCCGCTCGCGTTTCCCCTCGGTGACCTCGCGTGCGGTCTCGACGTCGTACTCCGGGTGGAACTGCACGCCCCAGCAGTGGCCGTCGCGGAACGCGTGGACGCCGTGGTCGTTCTCGGCGAGCAGCGTCGCGCTCGGCGGCAGATCGACCACCGTGTCCCCGTGAGTGGTGAACGCGGTGAACTCCTCGCCGACCCCGTCGAACAGCTCGTCGTCACCGCGCCGGCGGACGTCGTTGTACCCGATCTCGAAGCCGTCCATCCCCGCCACGCGCCCGCCGAGCGCCTCCGCGAGCACCTGGTGGCCGTAACAGACGCCGAGCACCGGGACGCCGGCCGCGGCGGCGTCCGCGACGTAGTCGACGAGCGGGGGGATCCACGCCTCGTCCCAGTAGACGGACGACCGCGAGCCGGTGACCACCACGCCGTCGAAGTCGGTGTGATCGGGGAGCTGACCGTCCGTCGCGTCGAACTCGACGAGGGCGGCGTCGAGCTCCCGGCGGAAGTTCCGCCGGGTGTTCGCGCCGTCGTGGGCCGCGTTCAGCAGGGCGAACCGGAGCCGTGTCATTAGCCGCACCGAGGCGCGACGGACGCAAAACGGTTGCGGCGACGGGAAGCCCTACCGGCGTCGGGGAGGGCAATCGTCGCCTGTCGCTCCCCGCGTTCCGCCGTCGGGCTCGGTCCGTGGACGCCGCCGCGCCGGTTCGACGCCGAGTGTCCTCCTCCCCCGACGGCGGCGGAGTCGCCACGCCGTCCCGGTGTCGGATCAGTCGACGAGCCACCCGCCGTCGACGTCGACCGCGGTGCCGTGGACGAACGAGGCCTCGTCGCTCGCGAGGAACGCGACGACGCTCGCGATCTCCTCGGGATCGGCGTACCGGCCGGCGGGCGTGTCGGCCGTCATCGCTTCCAAGTCCTCGATCATCTCTTCGGTCATCCCCGTCTCGACGGCGCCCGGACAGACGGCGTTCGCCCTGATTTCGGGGCCGTAATCGTGTGCGAGCTGTTTCGTGAAGCCGATCAGGCCGTGTTTGGATGTCGTGTACGCGGCCCCGCCTCCCCCGGCGACTTTGCCGGCGACGGACGCCGTGTTGATCACGACCCCCTCGTCGCTCCCGTCTCGGAGAGCGGGGAGCGCGGCGCGGGTGAGGTAGAACGGCCCCGTCAGATTCACGTCCAAGATCCCGTTCCAGAGATCGTCGGTGGTCTCTCCGACGGGCGCGAAGTCGTCGAGGACGCCGGCGTTGTTACACAGCACGTCGATCGTGCCGTACTCGTCGACGGTCAAGTCGACGATGCGCTCGACGCTTTCGGTGTCCGTCACGTCACCGTCTACCGCTATCGCCTCCCCGCCGGCCGATCCGATCGCATCGGCGACCGACGCTGCGCCGTCGGCGTCGATGTCGACGACGGCCACCGCCGCGCCCGCATCGGCGAATTCGTGCGCCATCGATCGACCCATCCCCGACGCCGCACCGGTGACGACGACGACGCTGTCAGATAAGGTTACCATGACTAAATGTTTATGTAATTATTAATAATGCTACTTGCTATTCTCATCCGGTGGAAACGAATGCAGCCGCCGGGTAGAAACGAACGCAACCGCCGTCTCACGGCGAGACGCGGCGACGACAGTCGTGAATCGGCCGGTCGATCACCCCTGCCGTGAGACCCACGAACGCCACCAGACGCACGACCGCCGCGAGATGAGATCACCTCGCAGAGTGAGCGGATCTCCGTCAGTATCGAGTAAGATTTGTCGACGATCACGACACCGTGGCATCGGCACCCACTGGCCGCCGCTCCAGCGTCCCGGCCCGGCCGCAGACAGTCACGTCACCGTGTCGGTCGCGTGTTCGGCGAGCCACCCGGCCAGCGCGTCGTTGACCGCGGCCGACGCCTCGACGCCGACGAGGTGGCGCGCCCCCTCGACCGCGTGGAGCTCGCCGCGGGGGAGCCCCTCCGCGAGCGTCTCCGCCGCCGTCATCGGGCACACGGCGTCGTCGGTCCCGTGGACGACGAGCGTCGGCATCGTGATCTCGTAGAGCCTGTCGGTGATATCGAACGCGTCGACGGCCGCGCGGTGGGCCTCGAACGTCTCGCGGCCGGCGTCCTCGGCGAGCCGCCACTCCGCGATCCGCGGGAGCGCGTCCGGGTGCGCCTCGCGGAAGTCGACGGAGACCAGCCCGCTGAGCGACCCCTCCACCGCCGCGGGGTCGGACGGGTCGGCCCACACCCCGCCGGCGTTGTAGGCGTCGCCCGACGGCGGCGTGCCGACGACCGTCAGGCTCGCCGGACGCGAGGAGGCGAGGGCGGCCGCGAGCGCGACCATCCCGCCGAGGCCGTAGCCGACGAGGTGGGCGTTCCGGACCCCCTCCGCGGCACACACCGCGTCGACGTCCGCGGCGAGGTCTTCGACGGCGTACGGACCGGGCGGAGCGTCGGACTGTCCCACGCCGCGCGTCTCGGGCGTGATCACCGTGTGCGGCCCGGCGAGCGCGGCGTGCTGCCAGCCGAACTGCCACGCGCCGAGCCCCACGTCACCGCAGAACACCACCGCCTCGTCGGGATCGCCCGCGTCCGGCGCGTCGACCTCGTATCGGATCGAGACGCCGCCGTTGGTCGCGTGTGGCATGGGAGGTTGGGGTGTCGTCAGGCCTCCTGCAGGCTTCGCAGCACGTCCGGCGCCGCCGCGAGCGCGTCGTCGAGCGCGTCCGCGTCCGGCCCGCCGCCCTGCGCGAAGTCCGGCGGTCCGCCGCCGCCCCCGCCGACGCGGCCGGCGAGCTCGGAGACGACCTGCCCGGCGTTGACGTCGACGCCGTCGGGAACGCCCACCACGAAGCTCGCGGAGCCGTCCGCCCCGCTGCCGACGACCGCGACCTTCCCGTCGTCGACGTGGGCGTTCGCGGTCGCGCGCAGCTCGTCGGCGTCGCCGTCGAGCCGCTGTATCACCGCGGTGGCCCCGCCGATCTCGACCTCCTCGGCGTCGGCGCCGCCGGAAGCCCGCGCGGCCGCGAGCTCCTCTTTCAGCGACTCGACCTCCTTGCCCCGCGCCTTCCACTCCTCGAAGAACCGCTCGGCGGTCTCGGGGACGTCGAGCGGATCGACGTCGAGCGCGTCGGCCGCGTCGTACAGCGCGTCCTCCGTGCGCTGGGTCGCGTCGATCGCCGCGCCGCCCGCGGCGAACACGATGCGCTCGACACCGTCTTGGACGGGCTCCGTCTTCAGCACCTTCACGGCGCCGATCTCGCCGGTACGGTCGACGTGCGTGCCCGCACACGCCTGCACGTCGGCGTTGCCGACGTGGATCAGCCGGACGTTCGTTCCCGGCGGGACGCCGCCCTGATACAGGTCGAAGCCGTGTTCGGCCTCGGCCTCGTTGCGGTCGGGCCACTCCTGACGCACCGGCACGTCGTCGCGGACGAGCTCGTTGGCGACGCGCTCGATGCGCTTGACCTCCTCGCGGGAGATCCGCTCGTAGTGGCGGACGTCGAGCCGCGAGGAGTCGATCCCCTTCTGGGCGCCCGCCTGCCGGACGTGCTCGCCGAGGACCTCGCGGGCGGCGTGGCCGATCAGGTGGGTCGCCGTGTGGTGCGCGCGGAGCCGGTCGCGGCGGTCGCCGTCGACCTGTCCCTTGACGAACTCGCCTTTCCCCGGGTCGGCGTCCGTCCGGTGGAGCACGACGCCCCCCTCCTCCTGTACGTCGACCACGTCGACCGCCGTCTCGCCGGCGGTGAGCTGCCCGCGGTCGGCGGGCTGACCGCCGCCCTCCGGGTAGAACATCGTCTGATCGAGAACGACGTCGTACCCCTCCTCGCGTTCGAAGACGTCGAGGACGACCGCCTCGAACTCGGTACGGCCCTGGTCGTCGTAGAACAGCTTCTCTGTCTCGGGGAGCTCGCCGATCCGCTCGTCGGCGTCGTCCCCGCCCTCGTCGGCGTCGGCCTCCTCGTGGCGGTCGGCGACGAGCGCGTAGAAGTCGTCCGGGACGTCGACCGTCGCGCCGCGCTCGGCCGCGATGTCGGCGACCATGTCCGGCTGGATCCCGTGGGAGTCGTACAGCTCTAAGAGCGTCTCTGTCGGGATCGGCTCGCCGGTGCCGGCGTACTCGTCGGCGAGCGACTCCACCTTGCGGGAGCCGCGCTCGAGCGTCTCGCGGTACTTCCGCTCCTCGGTGCGAACGATCTCGCGGATCGTGTCGCGGTTCTCGTAGCCGAGCCGCTCCGCCTGCATGTCGACGAGCTCGTCGAGGGGGGCGTCCACGTCGACCTCGTCGACGAGCCGCTTCGTCCGGCGCAGCACCATCCGGGCGAGGTAGCCCGTGCCGACGTTCGAGGGCACGATCCCGTCGCCGAACATGTACGCGAGCGTCCGGGAGTGGTCGGCGATCGCGTAGATTGATTCGAGGGGTTCGACGAGCTCCCGCAGTCGCTCGACGTCGACATCGAGGCGGTCGGCGATATCGCCGCGCGCGTCCTCCACGTCGTCGACGTCGTCGATATCGAGCCGGCCGGAGAGCTTCGCGGCGCGGTGGACGAGCTCCTGTTCCGCCTCCGTGTGCTCGATCCCCGCGTTCTCCTTTAAGAAGTCGATCGCGTCGGGGTAGACGGCCTCGTACACGGTCGCCGTCCCCTGGCTCATCCACGTCCACCGCTCGAGCCCGTAGCCGGTGTCGACGATGTACGTGTCCATGAACGAGTACGTGTGCCCGTCCTTCATCTCGTAGTCGCCGTCGGGGTCCCGCTCCATGCACATGAAGACGAGCGTCGCCAGCTCGGCGCCTTTATAAATAACCTCGATGGCGGGGCCGGCGTTGCCGCCGCCGACCCACGGGTCCTCGATGTAGGTGATCTCCTCGAGATCCGCGCCGAGGCTCTCGAACAGCTCGTCGCAGTACGCGACCGTCTCGTCCTTCCAGTACACCTCGCCGTGGTAGGCGTACTCGTCCTCGTCGACCTCCTCGCGCGTGTTGAACGCGTGGTGGGCCATCATCTCGAACGCCATCGTGTGTCGGCCCGTCTTGCCGACGTTGTCGATGTCCTGCATCCGGATGCACGGCTGCGAGATGGTGAGGGGGTTCGCCGGCGGGGGCGTCTGCCCCGACGTGACCAGCGGCTGGAAGTCGTAGATCGACGCCTGCGTTAAGAGCACGTCGTCGCGCCAGCGGTTCGCCGCGACCGGGTACGGGTCGATCCGCTCGTGCCCGTGCTCCTCGAAGAAGGAGAGGAACGCCTCCCGCATCTCCGACAGCGAGTGCGGCTCCGGAAAACCGGGGTCGTCGATGAAGCTGTAGTCCTCGCACGGCGGCTCCCCGCAGAGCTCGCGGTCGCCGTCCCGGGTCCAGAAGTGCGCGCCACAGGAGGGACACTCCTTCCGGACGAACCCCTCCTCCTCGAAGTAATCGAGACGGTACTCCGCTTCGAGATCGCTCATTACAGGAACGTGACCCGTGTTCGTCCAAAAGGGTTCCGGGGTGGCCCGCGGGCGGGCTACCGGGGCGAGCGCACCGGGGACCGCCCGAGCGCGCCCCGGACCGTCCGCCGACCGCGACCGCGCGGGTCCGAAACGACCTTAGGCCGCGCGCTCGCCTCTCCGGTATGGTCGAGAACGTCGTCTATCCCGCGTACTTCGACGCCGAGCGGTCGCGCTCGGAGGGCCGTCGCGTCCCGACGGATCTTGCGGTCCCCGAGCCGACCGTCGACGAGATCGCCAAGGCGGTCCAGCAGGTCGGCTACGACGCGGTGATCGAACGCGACAAGACGTATTCCCGCGAGTTCGAGCCCCGAGGCGCGGTGGTCGTCCGAGGCACCGAAGACACCGCGAAAAACGACCTCGTGCAGGCGGTCGCCGCCTACCTCGGGGTCATCCGAGAGTGACGATGCGGCGCGTCGGCACCGTCGTCCGCACCGCCGGGGGGCTCGCGATCGCCCGCGGCGACCGCGGCGAGGAACCGCCGCGGATCGGCGCGGCCGTCGTCGACGAGTCGCTCTCGACGGTCGGCCGCGTCGTCGACGTGTTCGGCCCCGTCGACAGGCCGTACGTGGCGGTCACGCCGAGCGACGACGACGGGCTCACGTCTCTCGTCGGCGGGAAGCTGTACGCGCGCTGACTCAGTCCCCGGCCGCCGCCTCCCCTTCTCCGGCCGCCGCCTCCCCTTCTCCGGCCGCCGCCTCCCCTTCTCCGGGCGACGCCTCTCCGTCGACGACGGAGAAGTCCGCCAGCGTCTTCGTCGAGCGGACGAGCCGCTCCGAGACCATCAGCTTCTCCGTGCGGTCCAGCCGCGCCCAATCGAGCTCCGCGGGCGGCGACTCCTCGAACGCGCGGAACTGCTGAAACACCGCATCGTTGACGAACCGCTCGAACGAACCGCAGTTCGGACACGTCACCGAGAGGTGCGACGTGTCGAACGCTCGGCTCACGGTGTGTTCCAGGCAGTTCAGACAGCGGTACGTCCGATTGCTACTCATACCGGATCGAGGGACCGGACGCGGGAATATCTGGGGGTACCGGACGAGCGATCGAAGCGGGACGGACGAGGAGACCGAACGGAGCGGAGCGAAAAACGGCACCGGACCGCGAGGCCGCTAGAACAGCGCCGACGCGGCCGCTTCGGCCGTCTCGATGACCGGACCGAAGCCGGGCAACAGCAGCACCGTCGCGACCGCCGCGAAGACGACCGCGGCGTACAGCGCCGTCGGCCGCACGTCGATCGCGTCCAGCGCAGTCGGCGACGCGGGGTCGTCGATGAACAGCGCCTTCACGACCCGGCTGTAGTAGTACAGCGAGATCACGCTGTTGACGGCGCCGACGGCCGCCAGCCACACGAAGCCGTTGTCGATGGCTCCCATGAACAGGAAGTACTTCGAGAAGAAGCCGGCGAACGGCGGGAGGCCGGCCAGCGAGAACATGAACACGGCCATCGCCGTCGAGGCGACGGGCGCACGCTTGGCCAGTCCGGCGTAGTCCTCGAAGGTCCGGCCGACGCCCCACCGCTCCGCCATCGCGACGAAGAGGAACGCGCCGGTGTTCATGAACCCGTAGACGAGCAGGTGCGCCATCGCGGCGCCCATCACCGCGCCGTTGCCGCTCCCGTCGGCCGTGAGCGCGGCGACGCCGATGAGGGCGTAGCCGGCGTGGCCGATCGAGGAGTACGCGAGCATCCGCTTGACCTCCTCCTGGACGGCCGCCGCGAAGTTACCGAGCGTCATCGTCACGGCCGCGAGGATGCCGAACGCGAGCACCCAGTTGATGTCGGCCGACAGCGACGCGCCGACCGGGAACGCCTCCGTGAACACGCGGAACGCGACCACGAAGCCGGCCGCCTTCGACGCCGAGGAGAGGAACGCGCTCACGGGCGCGGGCGCTCCCTCGTACGCCTCCGGCGCCCAGAAGTGGAACGGGACGGAGGCGGTCTTGAACGCGACGCCGCCGAGGATCATCACGATCCCGAGGCCGGCGATCCCGCTCCGGCTGTCGAGGCCGTCAGTGCCCGCGGCGATGTCGCCGAGGACCCCGGCGACGTCGCCGAGCATCAGCGACCCCGTCGCGGCGTACACCAGCGAGATGCCGAACAGGAATATCGCCGAGGAGAGCGCCCCGACGAGGAAGTACTTCAGGCCAGCCTCGACGCTTCCGCGGTTCTGCTTGAGGAACGCGACGAGCACGTACGACGGCAGCGACACCATCTCCAGGGCGACGAACACGACCGCGAGCGAGTTCGCGACCGCGAGCAGCGACATGCCGGTCGCCGCGAACAGCGTCAGCGAGTAGAACGTCGCCGGGTTCGGGTGGTCGTGGAAGTAGTCGTGGGCCGCGACGACGACGAGCGACGTCACGGACGCGAAGATGGCGGTGAAGAACAGCGCCATGGTGTCCACCTTGACCGCGTCGGCGAACAGCAGAATCGCGCCGCCGGTGTCGCCGCCGCCGGTGCCGGAGGCGACGAACCAGACCGTCGCGGCCAGCGAGCTCAGCGCGCCGAGCGCGCTCACGACCGCCATCGAGGTGTTCGACCGCGTGTCGGGGCTGAGGGTGTCGACGAGCAGCAGCGCGAGCCCCGTAAACGCGAGCAGCAGCACGGGCAGCAGCGCCGTCACCTGCGGGAGCGTGTTAACCATTAATGCTCACCCCCTCGACCACGGGAACGGCCGCATCGCGGATCATCTCGAAGAAGATGTCGGGCGCGACGCCGAGCACGATGATCGCCGCCAGAAGCACCGCGAGCGGGGCGACGTCGTGGAACGGCGCGGGACCGATCTCGTAGTCGGTCGCGAGCTCGAACGGCCCGAACAGCGTGCTCTGCATCGCCGACAGCAGGTAGCCGGCGACGATGACGATGCCGAACATCGCGAGCGCCGTGAACACCGGCGCGTACGGGAGCGCCGGCGCGGAGAACGACCCCACGAAGATGAAGAACTCGCCCGCGAAGCCGGCCATCAGCGGCAGTCCCATGTAGCCGAACGCGCCGGCGACGAGGATGCCGACCGTCACCGGCATCCGGTCGGCCATGCCGGCCATGTCGCCGACCATCCGCGTGTGGGTCGCGTTGTAGACGACGCCGACCGCCATGAACATCAGCCCCGAGATGAGGCCGTGCGCGACCATCTGGAACGTCGCGCCGCCGACGCCGTACTCGGTGAACACGATGAGCCCGAGGATGACGTACCCCATCGACGAGACGGAGGAGTAGGCGACGATGCGCTTGAGGTCCTTCTGCGCGAGCGCCAGCATCGCGCCGTAGATGACGCTGATAACGGCGATCGCCGCGATCGGGATCGCGAGCGCGGACGCCTGATCGGGGAGCATCGTGAAGTTGAACCGGAGCAGCGCGTACGTCCCCATCTTCAGGAGGACGCCCGCCAAGAGCACCGACACGGGGGTCGGCGCCTCGACGTGGGCGTCCGGCAGCCACGTGTGGAACGGCACGATCGGGACCTTCACCGCGAACCCGAGGAACATCGCGAGGAACGCGACCATCGCGAGCCGGCCCGGTGAGATACCGAACCAGGTCTCGAGGCCGCCGTCCGCTATCGCGGCCGTGATTTCCGGGAGCGCGAACGAGCTCACGGAGTCGCCGAGCGCGAACGTCAGCATCATGAACCCGATGAACATCAGCAGCGACGCCGCGTTCGTGTAGACGAAGAACTTGATCGCGGCGTACTTCCGCCGGGGACCGCCCCAGATGCCGATGAGGAAGTACATCGGGACGAGGACGGCCTCCCAGAAGACGAACCAGAGGAAGAAGTCCAGCGCCGTGAACACGCCGAGGAGGTTCGCCTCCATGAACAGCATGAGCCCGTAGAACTGGCTCTGCCGCGAGTCGATCGGCGTCCACGCGCTGAGGATCGCCAGCGGGACGAGGAACGTCGTGAGCACGACGAGCGGGAGGCTGATGCCGTCCAGCCCGACGAACCACGAGACCGAGCGGCCGCCGACTTCGAGCCACTCGATCTGCGTCTGGTAGGCGATTTCGCCGCCGGTGAGGGCGTTGCCGGAGCCGTCGAAGCCGGACCAGAGGTATAACGACCCGACAAAGGGGATCAGGCTCAGGGCGAACGCGAGCCGGCCAGCCCACTCGTTCGGCGAGAGCAGGACGACGAGCGCGCTTGCGAACGCCACCGCGATGAGCGCTTCGAGTATCACACGAACCACCCCCCGGTGACGCCGAGCACTAAGATTAGCGCGACCAGCCCCAGCGTGAGCAGCGCGGCGTACTGCGAGACGACGCCGTTCTGGACCTGCCGGATCCGGTCACCGCCGATGAGACTCACCGAGGAGACGCCGTTGACGACGCCGTCGATGATGCCCTGGTCGAAGGTGTCGGCACCGCCGGCGACGTCCTCGGTGCGATACGCGAGCCATACCTGCAGTTCGTCGAGGTAGTAGTTGTTGTACAGCACGTCTTTGATCCAGCCGAGTTTCGCCGTGTGCTCCGTCGGCGACGGAACGTTGTAGAGCCGCCACGCCACCAGCAGACCGGTCAGCGCTAAGCCGAGCGAGACGGCCGCGCCGACGAGCACCGTGGCGACCTCGCCGCCGACGATGTACTCGCTGCTGTACGGCCCGATGTCGGCGTAGTGGTGCGAGGAGAGCCCCTCGATACCGCCCCAGTGGTTATCCAGCCAGAGGTGGAGCAGGTCGATCCCCTCCAGTCCGAGGACCTTCTGGACCGGCACCATGTTGATGAAGCCGGTGACGACCGCGAGCGCGCCCAGCACGGTCAGCGGCCCCTTGACGTTCCAGCGAACGGGTTCGGGGTCGCGGGCGGTCGCGCTGCGCGGTTCGCCGTGGAAGGTCAGGAACACCATCCGGAACGTGTAGAACGCGGTGACGGGGACCGCGAGCAGTCCCATCAGGTAGCCGCCGAACAGCAGCGGCTCGCCGGGCGCGTGGACGAGCGCCTCGTAGAGGACCTCGTCTTTCGACCAGAAGCCGGCGAACGGGAAGATGCCCGCGAGCGCCAGCGACCCGGCCAGGAAGGTGTAGTAGGTGACGGGCATCTTCGATTTGAGCCCGCCCATGTCCCACATGTCCTCGTTGTGGTGCATCGCGATGATCACCGCGCCCGCGCCGAGGAACAGGAGGGCCTTGAAGAACGCGTGGGTGGTGAGGTGGAAGACCGCGGCCACGTACCCGCCCGCGCCGAGCGCGAGCATCATGTAGCCGTACTGCGAGATGGTGGAGTACGCGAGCACCTGCTTCAGCTCGTCTTTCACGAGCCCCATCGTCGCCGCGAACAGCGCGGTGAATCCGCCGATGAAGGCGATCACCGCGAGCGTCGTCGGCGTCAGCGCGTAGAAGCCGTACATCCGCGCGACGAGGTAGACGCCGGCCGCGACCATCGTCGCGGCGTGGATCAGCGCGGAGACGGGCGTCGGGCCCTCCATCGCGTCGGGGAGCCACGTATGCAGCGGGAACTGCGCGGACTTCCCGACGACGCCGCCCAAGACGAGCAGGCCGACGACGGTGAGCCACGTCTGCAGGTCGACGCCGCCGGGCGTCCACGCGACCGAGCCCTCACCGGCGAGCGCCGCCTCGGCGAGCGCCGGGAACGACTCCGGTCCGGCGAACTGCGCGGTGCCGAACGTCCCGATGACGGCGACGACGCCGATCAGGAAGAAGTAGTCCCCGAAGCGGGTGACGAGGAACGCCTTCTTCGCCGCCGACGGCGGGCCGGGCTCGCGGAAGTGGAACCCGATGAGCAGGTACGAGCAGAGCCCGACCAGCTCGAAGAACATGAACGCCATCAGCAGGTTGTCGGCGACGACGAATCCGAGCATCGACGCCGTGAACAGGCCGAGCCCGGCGTAGTAGCGCGGAAGCCCGGTCTCGCCCTCGTCGTTCATGTAGCCGAGCGAGAACACGTGCACGAGCAGCGCGACGAGCGTGACGATGACGAGCATCAGCGCCGACAGCGGGTCGACGAGGATGCCGAACGAGAGCTCGACGTCCGTCGGGCCGATCCCGCCGGCGCTCGCCCACGTGTAGAGCGTGCGGTTCGCCGCCTCGCCGCCCGCGACCGTCGCGAGCACCCACAGCGAGAGCAGGAACGAGCCCGCCGTCGCCGCGATGCCGCCGAAGGCCCCTCCCTTGGGGAGGTACTTGCCGGCACCGAGCGCGATCAGGAACGAGAAGAACGGCAGGAGGACGATCGCCGGAACGTATGAGAACACATCTATCATGTTACCACCTCATCTCCGTTGGAACGGTCACGTCTGTGACACCGAAGTTGCGGTACAACACCAGGATGATGCCGATACCGATCGCGACCTCCGCGGCGGCGAGCGCGATGACGAACAGCGCGAACACCTGTCCCGTCAGGTCGCCGTAGTACAGCGCGAAGGCGACGAAGTTGATGTTCGCCGCGTTCATCATGAGCTCGACGCTCATCAGGAAGTACAGTGCGTCGCGCCGCGTGAGTATACCGAACAGGCCGATACAGAAGACACCGGCCGCGAGCAGCAGGTACCACTCCGGCGGGATCGAGGAGGCGACGGCGGTCACTGCCGCTCACCCCCGTCGGTGAGCGCCTGCCCCACGGCGGCGATAATCGAGCCGCCCTCCTCGCGCTTCGCCAGGTACACCGCCCCGTCGACGGCGACGTCGAGCGCGACGGCGGCGATCAGGAACGCGGCGAGGAACCCCTCGGAGGGGATCGTCGCGACGTCGTACGCGCCGAGATTGAACAGAGCGTACCCGATGTTGTGGACGACCGACGCGTCGGCCGGGAATCCGGCTCCCTCCGCCGCGAAGTCGGCCGACAGCGTTGTCAAGGCCATCGTCCCGAACAGGAGCGCGACCGCAACAGCGGGCACGAGACGCCCGCCCCGCTCCGAGTTATCGTCGCTCATGCGCTATTCACCTCCGTTTCCGTGTCCGATCGCGTGAGCATCACACCGAACGTGACCAAGATCAGAACCCCGCCGACGTAGACGAGGATCTGCATGGCGGCGATAAACTCCGCCTGTAACATCACGTAGTGCACTGCGACGCTCGTCAGGGCTCCGCCCAGCAGCAGCGCGGCGTGGAACACGTCGCGCGCCAGGACGACCCCGAGGCCGAACGCCAGCGTGACTGCGGCGAACAGCCCGAACGCGATGGTAGCATAAACCATTGTGTTTGTCTCCTATGAGAACCCCTTTGAAGATTTCGAGACGCGCCCGCTACTGGTAGTCGACCTCGCCGTCGCCCTCCCCGACCCACGCACCGCGATCCGGGTTCCGGGACTCCAGCGGGTCGATCCCCTTGTACCACGGGACGTTCTTGAGCTGTTCTTTGTTGAACACGAAGTCGTCCTTCGTGTCCGCGGTGAACTCGAAGTTCTGCGTGAGGATGATCGCGTCAACGGGGCAGACCTCCTCGCAGAGCCGGCAGTAGATGCACTGCCCGATGTGGAGGTTGTACTGCTCCCCGTTGCGCTGGTCGTCCTGCACGATCTGGATCGTGTCGTTCGGACAGACGTTCTCGCACTGGCGGCACCAGATGCACCGCTCCTGGCTGAACTTGTGGACCCCGCGGAACCGCGGGCTCACCTCGGGCGCGTCCTCCGGATATTCCACCGTGAACGTCGACCCGTCCAGCGCGTGTTTCATCGTCGTCGCCATGGATTTCATGAGTCCGATCATGTTACGCGATCACCCCCACGATTACGGCCGTGAGCACCAGGTTCGCGAACGACAGCACCAGCATTCCCTTCCAGCCGATCTCGATCAGCTGGTCGATGCGGACGCGCGGCAGCGCGGAGCGGGCCCACTGCGTGAACAGGAAGAAGCCCCAGATCTTCACCACGAACCAGATGAAGCCGATGCTCTCCGGACCCGGCCCGGAGGCGCCGCCGAGGAACGTCACGGCGAGAATCGCGCCGCCCAGGAAGATGTGGACGAACTCGCCGAGGTAGAACAGCACGAAGTACGCGGAGGAGTACTCGGTCTGGTACCCGGCGACGATCTCCGTCGGCGCCTCCGGGATGTCGAACGGGTTCCGTCCGATCTCGGCCATGTTCGCCGTGAGGAACAGGACGAACGCGAACGGGTTCACGAAGGCGTACCAGGCCGGGATGTCGATCCCGGCGATCGTCACCAGCGTCGTCGTCTGCGCGCCGACGATGCCGCTCATCTGGAGGGTGCCCGCGAAGATCACGACCGACATCGCCGTGACGATGAGCGGGATCTCGTACGCGAGGTTCTGCGCGACGGCGCGGAGCCCGCCGAGCAGGGAGTACTTGTTGTTCGACGCGTAGCCGGCCATCACCAGCGAGATCGAGGCGATGGAGGCGAACGCGAACACCAGCGCGAACCCGACTTCGGGGTCGGCGAGGTGGAAGTTGATCGGGCCGAGGCGACCCATCGGGATCACGGAGAATCCGAGCAGCGCAGAGGCGGGAAGGATGATCGGGGCGATGTCCCACGAGGGACGGTCGACGCCTTCGGGGACGATAAGCTCCTTCGCGAGCAGCTGGACGGCTGACGCCGGGATGATCAGGAGGCCGAACGGCCCGATCCGGTTGACCGCGATCCGGTCGGTGAACGCCGCCGTGATCTTCCGTTTCGCCCACGGACCGGCGACGCCGGTGAACGCGAGGACGATGTTTCCGACGACGGCCGCCGCGATCAGCGCCGCGACGACCTCGCCGAGCACGCCCGGCAGCCCGAACGTCTCGACGAGGAACTCGGGGAACAGCTGTGCGGGTGCCGTCCCCATCAGCGGTCCACCTCCCCGAGAACGATGTCGAGGCTCCCGAGCGCCGCGATGACGTCAGGGATGTACTCGCCGTTGGCCATCTCCGGCAGCGTCTGGAGGTTCGAGAAGCACGGCGACCGGATCTTGAACCGGCCCGGCTTGTCGGTGCCGTCGGAGCGGATGTAGATGCCGAGCTCGCCCTTGGCGCCCTCGACGGCGCGGTAGATCTCGGCGTCGTCGTCCGGGCGGAGCGTGCGGGGCACGTTCGCCTGAATCGTCCGTTCGTCCTCCGGCCAGTCCTCGAGCAGGTCGACGCACTGCTCGATGATCTTCGCGGACTCCTCGACCTCGCGCATCCGGACGAGCAGCCGGCTGAAGTTGTCGCAGCCGTCCTCGGTGACGACGTCCCAGTCGAGTTCGTCGTAGTAGCCGTACGGGTCGTCGCGACGCAGGTCGTAGTCGATCCCCGAGCCGCGGGCGACGGGACCGGTCGCGCCGTAGTCCTTCGCGACGTCCGGCGGGAGGATTCCCGTGTCGATCGTCCGCATCTGGAAGATCTCGTTGGAGGTGACGAGGTTGTGGTACTCCTCGACGGACTCCGGCAGCTGGTCGAGGAAGTCGCGGGTCTTCGAGAAGAACTCCTCGCGCGGCTCCGGCAGGTCCCAGACGACGCCGCCGAGCCGGAAGTAGTTGAACATCAGCCGCTGGCCCGTCAAGTCCTCCAGCAGGTCCTGGACGCGCTCGCGGTCGTTGATCGCGTACATGAACGTCGCCGTGAAGTCGCCGTTCACGTCGAGCGCGAACGTCGCGAGCGCGAGCATGTGCGCGGCGATCCGGCACATCTCCGCGCCCATCGTCCGGATGACCTGCGCGTACTCCGGCACCTCGATGTCGGCGAGGTCCTCGGCCGCGCGGGCGTACGCCCACTCGTTGAGCAGCCCCGCCGAGATGTAGTCCCAGCGGTCGGGGTACGGCATGATCTGGTGGCGGTAGGTGCCGGACTGCGCCATCTGCTCCTCGCTGCGGTGGAGGTAGCCGATGTCGGGCTCGACGTCGACGACCTGCTCGCCGTCGAGGATCGTCTTCAGGTGGAGCACGCCGTGGGTCGCCGGGTGGTGCGGCCCGATGTTGAGGAACATCGTGTCGGACTCGGCGTCCTTGTGGTGTTCCTGCAGCGGGTTCGCGTGCTCGGGCAGCGTGGCGATCTGGGGCCGGTCCTTGTCGTAGTCCATCGACAGGGGGTGGCCCTGCCACGTCTCCGGCAGCAGAATCCGGCGCAGGTCGGGGTGGTCGTCGTACTCGATGCCGATCAGGTCGTACGCCTCCCGCTCGTGCCAGTCGGCGGTGCGGAAGACGGGCTCGGCCGACTCCGAGACCGGGTCGTCCTTGTCGGCGGGCACGACGACGCTGACCTCCTGGGTCGGGTCGTCGAACTTCTTCAGGTGGTAGATCGACTCGTAGCGGTTCTCGTACTCCTGGGCGGTGACGACCGAGAGGTGGTCGTACCCCGCCTGTTCTTTCAGGATCGAGAGCGTCTCCTGGACGGTGTCTGGGCGGATAACGAAGCCGGGAGCGTTCAGGTGGTCGTCGCGGTCGACGACCAGGTCGCCCAGGAGGGCCTCCAGCTCGTCGGGGGTGCGCTCCGGCACCGCGTCGTCGGTGGTGTCCGGTCGTTCGAGGCTCATGGTGAATCAGCGAAGTTGTACCGCATGACGAGTTCGTCGTCGTCGATCTGGTCGGCGAGCTTGTCGACGAGCTCGTCGCGCTCGAGGTCGGAGAACTCCTCCAGCTCGTACGGCTTGACCGTCACGGGCGCGGCCTCGCCGTTGGCGACGCGCTCCTGCAGCTTCACGACGCCGTACACGAGGGCCTCAGGACGCGGCGGACAGCCGGGGACGTGGATGTCGATCGGGATGACCTCCTCGGCGCCCTTGATGACGTTGTACCCCTCCTGGAACGGACCGCCGGAGATGGTACACGAGCCCATGCCGACGACGAACTTCGGCTCGGGCATCTGGTCGTACACGCGCTTCATCCGCGGCGCGAACTTCGAGACGATCGTCCCGGGGACGATCATCACGTCGGCCTGTCGCGGCGACGCGCGGGGGACCCCGCTCCCGAACCGGTCGAGGTCGTGTTTCACGGCGTAGGTGTGCATCATCTCGATGCTGCAGCAGGCGATACCGAACTGCAGCATGAACATCGAGGAGCCGCGACACCAGTTCAGGAACTTGTCGAACTTAGTGAGGATGAACGGCGAGGAGCCGAACGCCTCGCGGAGCCGAGAGTTGAACCGGTCTCCCTGCCCGGTCATCCGGGCGTCTCGGGTCTCCGTTACCACTTGCGATTCGTCTGTGATGAATGGTTGATCGCTGCTCATTAGTTGAGGTCACGCTCCGTTTTTCTCCTGGACGCGCGGGGGCTCCGGGCCCAGCTGATCGCCCCCGACCGCCACGCCCAGACGAGCCCGATCGCGAGGATCCCGACGAAGGCCAACATCGGCCACAGCAGGGCGGTCATCGGCACGCCGGCCTCGATCGCCGGGCGGTAGATGACGGCCCACGGGAACAGTAACACGGTCTCGATGTCGAACACGACGAACAACAGCGCGACCATGTAGTACTGGATGTTGAACCGGATCTTCGTCCCGCCAGTCGGGGTCTCGCCGGACTCGTAGGTGGTGCTTTTACCGGTCTCAGGCACGCTCGGACGGAGCAACGCCGACACGGTCATCATCCCGATGGGGATGAGCAGGCCGACGGCCGCCAAGGCGCCGATCGCTATCCAATCGCTCATATAGGTCTCCGTAACGTGCTGGCGTTTGGACCGACCCCTCATAAGCGTTGAGTCTTCAGGGCAGCGGCCCGAGGCCACCGCAGACGGCCGCGAAACCGTTCAACGCCCGATCCGGCAGTCGTCAGTTCGCCCGCGAGACCGGTTGTCAACGACTTCGAGAGACGGGTCGCCGACGACTTACTCCTCGCCGCGCGCGCGGAACCCGTCGATGCCGAGGTCGTGGAGGTCGGCGGAGTCGGCGGCGACGCCGCCCTTGAGGTCCTCGTGGTACGCGACGAGTCGATCCTCGATCGCGTCGTGCTCGCGCGCGAGCACCTGCGCGGCCGAGAGGGCGGCGTTGAACGACTTCCCGGCGTCGACGGCGACGATCGGGGCGCCGGTGGGCATCCCGATGACCGAGTCGACGGACTTCTCTTGGACCGGCACCCCGATGACGGGGATCGGGTACGCGATCGACGCCGTCATGTTCGGGAGGTCGGCCGACTTCCCGCCCGCCCCGGCGATGATCACGTCGAGACCGCGAGCGCGGGCGGTCTCTCCGTACGCGTACATGAGCTCGGGGGTGCGGTGCGCGGAGACGACGTAGCTCTCGTAGGTGAACCGCGCGTCCGGGGCGTCGCCGAAGTCGGTCTGTTCGGCGAACCCGAGCTCGTCGAGCGCCTCGTACGCGCCCTCCATGACGGGGAGGTCCGAGTCCGACCCCATGATGATCCCCACGTCCGGGGTGGTCTCCGGGTCGGCGTCCGCCGCCGCCTCCGCTTCGATCCGGTCGATGAGGTCCTGCACCGTGGTCATGGGCGTGGGTTCGACGGAGGTCGGTAAGGAAGTGCCGGATATCGCGCGAGCGTCGGGCGTCGCGGAACGTCAGGCGTCCCGAAACGTCAGCTCGTCGCGGAGCGCTCGGGCCCGCGAGAGCAGCGCGTCGCGGTCGACGTCACCGTCAGCGGTCGCGTCGTCGCTTCCGACTGTCGCCGTCAGGTGCCCCATCTTCCGGAGCGGGCGCGCGTCGTCTTTCCCGTACCAGTGGAGGTCGGCGTCGGGCGCGGCGAGGACGGCGTCGACCCCGCGGAGCGTCGCCGGCTCGGTCTCGTCCACGTCGCCCAGGACGTTGGCCGTGACCGCGGGCGCGACGAGGTCGGTCGGGCCGAGCGGCCAGCCGAGCACGGCCCGGACGTGGTTCTCGAACTGCGACGTGCGCGCGCCCTCGATCGTCCAGTGGCCGGAGTTGTGGGGGCGGGGCGCGATCTCGTTAACCAAGACCTCGCCCTCGCGGGTCTCGAACAGCTCGATCCCGTAGACGCCGCGGCCGTCGAGGAACTCCAACACGTCGCGGGCGACCGACTCCGCCTCGGCGACGACCGCGTCGTCGGCCCGGGCCGGGGCGACGCTCTCTCGGAGGATCTCCTCTCGGTGGATCGTCTCCGTGACCGGGTAGGTCCGCGTCTCGCCGTCTGCCCCCTTCAGGCCCATCACGGCGATCTCGCGCTCGAAGTCGAGGAGCTCCTCGGCCATCGCGTTCCCGCCGACCTCGTCGAGCGCGTCGGCGGCGTCGGCGGGGTTCTCGACGGGGACGTTCCCGCGGCCGTCGTAGCCGCCCTCGCGGGCCTTCAGCATGACGCCCCCGAACTCCTCGACGACGCGTTCGAGCCCCTCGGCGGTCGCGACTGCGACGAACTCCGGGACGGGGATGCCGGCGTCGGCGAGCGCCTCCTTCTGCACCAGCTTGTCCTGGATCGTCTCGAGGGTGCCGGGGTCCGGCTGCACCGGCACGTCGTGCTCCGCGCTCGCCACGGCCAGCAGCTCCGGATCGGCCAGCTCGATCTCGAAGGTCAGCGCGTCGACGCGGCTCGCCAGCTCGTGGACCGCGTCGGGGTCGTCGAAGTCCCCGACGATCTGGTCGCTCACGACGGGAGCGGCCGGGCAGTCCGGCGTCGGGTCGAGCACGACGACCTCGACGCCGAGCCGCGCGACCGCCTCGCCTATCATCCGGCCCAGCTGTCCGCCGCCGACGACGCCGAGCGTCGGTCCCGGCAGAGTGATCGACATGCGCGGCCGTACCCGACGTTGCTGCATAAATATTCCCACATGGCACGGATAAATAGCCATGTTCGTGGATATGCCGTGCTGCGCTGTCGAGATTCCTCTCCCCCTAGATACGTTACGGTACGACCAAATACTTCTGAGCGACGGCGACACTCATTTATAAATCCCGCCGCGGTGGCGCGTGCCTCCGAGTGGCCGCCCTTGGCGGCCACGAGGAGCGCGCGCGAGGGACGCCGCGAGCGCAGCGAGCGGCGAGGCTGGGGAGGTGTGAGGTGCGGTTGCTGTGCGGTCGGGGAGGCCTCAAAGGGGCAGTCGCGAGGGCGACGCACGGCGACGCAAGGACCGCAGGGAGGGAGCGAAGCGACTGACCGAGGACCGCAGCGAGCCGCGCGAGTCCTCGCGACTGGGGCTTTGGAGGTGTTCACCGGCGATCCGTTTGTAGTCGCATATGACCGAGCGGCTGGGGCTTTAGAGGCCTCACCGCGGTATCGTCAATCACACATAAACAGCCGACGGGAACACCGCTTTTTATATAAATGATCGACCTCCGCGACTCACTCCCGAGATCGATCGCAGTTATATCTGTACTGAACGATCGAGAATACGAGAACCGTCTCCCGCTGAGGATTTAAATAGCACTGAGTACGGACAGAAAGGCTCGGTATCCCTACAGCTCGACCGTCGCGAGGTCGCTCTCCAACTCTCCCACGAACTCGTTGTACGCGTCGACGAATCCGCGGAAGGAGTCGGCGTACTCGCGGACGTCGGCCGCGGAGGGCGCCTCGTACTGCGAGAGGAGATAGAGCCCGCCGGAGCCGCCTACCCGGAGATACGAGACGGTCCCCTCGTCCCACTTCAGCTCCCAGCGGTCGCCGTCGACGCGGGCGGTGTAGGTCCCGTAGTCGTCGCCCTCGTACCGGTGGATCTCGCCGGCCATGACGGTGCAGGCCTCGCGGATCGCGTCCAGCACGCGGTCGCGCTCGGCGACGACCCCGTCGGTCGAGGCGGGCTCCGGAAACTCGGCGCTCACGCCGTCGAGGACGCCCGACAGCGACGCGACGTACTCGTTCCAAGCGACGACGAAGTTCGCGTAGTCGTCGAGGGCGGCCGCGAGGTCCTCCGGGTCCGGCGGCTGCTTCGTCGAGATGACGTATACGTCGGAGCCGGACTTCGGCGAGAACAGCAGGAACTCCAGCTCTCCGGCCTCGTGTTTGACGGTCCACGTCCCGCCGGGCGTCGACAGCTCCCGACGGCCGTAGTCGCCCCCTTGGAGCTTGGCGAGTTGGTAGGCGATCGTTCCGGCGTGGTCGCGGACCGCGGCGACGAGCTCGTCGCGCCGGTCGGCGACCGCGTCCGTGTCGCGCACGTCGAGGTCGAGCCCGAGGTCGGCGTGGGTGGTCACGACCGATCTGGGCGCCACAAGCGGTTAATCGGTTCGGGTGGATGAAGTCCCCGCCGGCCCCGCCCGACGGGATGGGGTCACGCGATCGACTCCCGGATCTCCCGGATCCGCGCCGGTTCGTCGATCCCCGAGCGCAACACGACGGCGAACACCGCCTCGCCGTCCGGATCCGGCGCGTCCCCGCTCAGTATCGCGTCCGACCCGGTCTCCTCCGCGATCCATCGCCGGCCGTCGGCGATCGCCTGGCGGTTGAGCCACGGCGGCGGCCCGCCGACGACGAGCAGGGTCCGGTCCGCGCGCCCCTCGCGGACCTCGACCGTCGACTTCCCGCGGGTCGCCTTCCGGATCGCCGTCTCGATCGCCGACACCGCGGCGCTGGCGTCGACCTCGGCGGGCTCGTCCGAACCGAACAGCCCGAGCCCGAACCGCGACCCCGACTCCGGCGGGTCGACCGCCTGCGCGGCGTGGCCGACCGCGGCGAGCTCCCCGTCGTCACCGAGCACGCGGGCGACGTCGCTCGCGTCGAGCACCTGCTGCGGGGTCGACGTCCCGGCGTCCGACTCGCCGGCCCCGAACAGCGCCGCGGTCCGCTCGACGACGACCTCGTTCAGCCGGTCCCGAGCGTCGGCGAGGGTCTCCCCCGGGCGGAGCCACGCGTCGTTGTCGAAGGGGAACACGGCCGCACAGCGGTCGGAGAGGGCGTCGAGCGTCCGGGCCGCGTTCTTCTCCGCGAGCGGTCGCCGGGGCTCGCGCTCCCCGGGATCAGTCGCGCTCCCGCGGACGGGGTCGACCTCGCTGGCCGCCGACTCCGCCGGCGTCGGGAGCAGCCCGACGGCGTACACCGGCGCGTCGTAGAGACGCGACAGTTCCTCCGCGAGCGCGGGTGCCGCGCCCGCGCCCGCGGCGCCGCCGAGGCCGACGACGAGCACGAACGCCTCCGCGATCGACGGGTTCTCGTCGTCCATGACGCGACCGAGCTCGCTCGCGTGGGCCTCGCCGAGCCGGCGGCCGGCGTGGAGATCGCCGTCGAGGCCGCTCCCGTCGGCGGCATCGCCGAAGCGGTAGCGGCGCGACTCGTCGAGCGACCGGAGAGAGTCGAGGGCCGCCGCGTCCGTGTCGAACGCGTTGATCCCCTGCAGGAACCGGTCGCCGCCGTGGTCGGCCGCGAGCCGGTCGGCGATCCGGCCACCGGCGCCGCCGAGACCGATGACGTGAAGGCGCATACGTCACCCCGGTCGGCGAGCGGGGGCTTATCTCTTCGGCTCGACGGCGCAGGCGTCCCTTCGGCTCGGTGACACGGGAGACCCGCGCGCCAGCGCCGCCGTCGGTCAGAACTCGTCGAGCCGCCGTTGGCCTCGAGAGACCGCGGCGGAGCGACCGTCTGTACCGGTCTCGTCTGGGTCGGCGCCGAGCAACCGGATCAGCGCCGTGTCGGCGAACGTGAGCGCGAGCACCAACACGATCGGCGCGAGGAACAGGCCGTGGAAGCCGAAGACGACGGGGCCGAAGATGTACGCGAGCATGAGCAGCCCGACGTGAGTCGTCTTCCCGCTGAAGTACGGCCGGAGCACGATGTCGGGGATCGTGTCGACGACGACCGCCGCGACGACGAGGAAGCCGGCCACGTAGGCGAGCAGCGCGAAGTCGCCGCCGAGCACCGTCGGCACCGAGGCCGCCGCCGCCAGCGGGAGGTACACGATCTTCATCCCGATCACCGGAATCAGGCTCGCGATTCCGGTGAGCGCGCCCGCGAGCGCCGGGTACGGGACCTCGACCGGCGCCGGCGCGATCACGTTGTAGGCGGTGTACGTGACGACCGCGATGATGGAGATGGCGATGACGTTGAGCAGGTTCCCGTACAGCACCGCCTCCAGCTCGGCGTCGACCGTTTCGAGATACTCGCGGACCACCGCGTCGTCGTCGAATCTGAGCAGCCACTCGTGGAACTTCGACCCGTCGAGCAGCAGGTAGTACGTGACGACGACGACGATCAGGAGGTTGAGCGCGAGCCCGCCGAGCGTGCTCGCCAGCAGCCCCGCCTGCTCTGAGACGAACTCGATCAGCGGGTCGAGCTGGCCGGAGCGGTAGGCGGCGACGACCCCCTCGAGCGTCGGATTCGAGAGCTGTGCCAAGTCCCCGACCCAGGAGTTCTCGGCGCCGACCGTCTCGGCGACCGGATACCGCTCGATGAACCGGCGTGCCTCGATCAGCGACAGCAGTACGGTGTAGCTCAACAGGCCGATCAGCGGGACCCCGATGAGCGACAGGGAGACGACGGCCCGGACGCGTGCGGGGAGCCGAAACCGTTCCAACCGGTGAAAGAGCCGCCGCGTCGAGTAGTAGAGAAACACGGCGACCGTGAGCGGGGCGACGAACCGGTATCCGATGAATCCCACGATAAGCGCGACCGCGAGACCGAAGAGGGCGATGACGAACCGCTTCTCGTCCATGGCCGCTCGTCTCGGTCTCCCAACATAAACCATGCGCCTGATCCCGGACGAACCCCAGTCGCGGTCGCGGGCGACCGGCGGTCGGTCCCGGTCTTGTCGGACGATCGGCGGTCAGCCTCGGTCTCGTCGGACGATCGGCACCCGACCGGTCGTCAGTCGTCGTCGGCGTCTGCCGACCGCCCGACCTCGTCGCCGTCGCGCCGGTCGTCGACCCCGCGGGCCTCGATCGCCCGCTCGAATCGGTCCACCTGTTCGCGGTGCAGCGAGAGGATCATGTCCGCCAGGAAGCCGAAGATCAGCAGTTGGACCCCGAGGATCGCCGCGCCCACGGCGCCGATGGAGACGATCTCGTGGGTGATCCCGTACGCGAACCACTCGTAGAGGACGTACGCGGTCATGAGCGCGCCCGCCGCCGTCGACACCACACCGACGCTGCCGAAGTAGAACAGGGGGTTGTTCGTCTTCGCCTTGCGGTATAGCTCGAGGAAGATCACGCCTCCGTCGCGGATCGGGTGGAGGTTGGTCGCGGAGCCGCCAGGGCGCTCGCGGTAGGTGATCGGGACGACGGCGACGGGGACTTGATTCTTCACGCACTCGACGGCCATCTCGGTCTCGATCCCGAACCCGTCGGCGGTGA
The DNA here is from genome assembly GCF_003721435.2 of Halorubrum sp. CBA1229. Taxonomy (NCBI): domain Archaea; kingdom Methanobacteriati; phylum Methanobacteriota; class Halobacteria; order Halobacteriales; family Haloferacaceae; genus Halorubrum; species Halorubrum sp. CBA1229. The sequence goes on from NZ_CP054585.1 coordinate 564,384, forward strand.
GGTGGAGCCGGAGGAACGACTCCCGGGTGAACGCCCGATATCCGGAGAGGATGTCTCGGTAGCCCTCGCCGTGGATCGTGCGGAAGGCGACGTTGATGATCCGGTTCCCGATCCGGTTCAGCCGGGTCATCGCTCCCGGGCGCATGTCGGCGAACCGGTTCCCGATGACGTGCTCGGCCTCGCCGTCGAACAGGGGGTCGAGCATCGCGTCGACGTCGCCCGCGTCGTACGTCGCGTCGGCGTCGGCCATCACGACGTACGGCGCGTCGATGTGGTCGCGCACCGCCTCGCGGACGGCCTGCCCCTTCCCGCGACCGGACTGCTCGGCGACGCGGGCGCCGGCCTCGCGGGCGGCCGCTCGCGTCCCGTCGGTGGAGCCGCCGTCGATCACGAGGACCTGCTCGATCCCGACGTCGCGGAAGGCGTCGACGACGCGCGCGACCGTCTCGGCCTCGTCCATCGTGGGCAGCAGGACGCAGACGTCGTCGTAGTCGCTCATGGCGGGTTGACGGTGGGGGAGTTCCTAAACTCTGCCCTTCCGACGCGAGGGACCCGCCGACCGAGCGGACCGTTCGGCGCGACGGACCCACCGACCGAGCGGACCGTTCGACCTATCGCCCCCGCGGGGAGCGCTCGGGCCGGTCCGTCGACCCTCGTGGCCGGTCCTGCGGCCACCCATACGCTCATGTATCCGACGATAGATCGTGTGACTATGTCGCAGCCACCCGACTCTCACGTCGACGAACTGCTCAGTGCGACGCGGACGGCGATCGGCGACGAACTCCGGAGTCTCACCTACTTCACCGAGGAGGACGTCACGCAGCTGTACCTCCGCAGCGATCTGAGCCGGACCGCGGACCTCGTCGGCTTCGCTGAGAACGAGCGCCAGGGGTTCCACTCGCAGTCGCTGTACGCCAACACGCAGCTCGGGGACTACCAGTTCACCGTTCGCGTGTTCGAGAACGGGTACCTCACGCGGGTCATCGCCGGGGAACACGGGGTGTGGGTGACGACCGACTCGATGGAGATGGACCGGTTCGAGGAGCTCACCAGCGCGCTCTCCTCAATCCTCCAGTCGTTCGACCCCGCCTAAGCGGGCGGCGCCGGATCCGGGCCCGCACCCGGCGGAGACGAGCGGTCACTGGAGGTGACTCCGCAGCTCCGGGACCAACTCGTCGGGGTCGACCGGCTTGGTGACGTAGCCGTCCGCGCCGGCCTTCACCGCCTCCATCATCTTCTCTTTCTGGTCGACGCTCGTGCACATCACGACCACGGCGTCCGGCCACCGGTCTTTGATCGCCTGCGTCGCCTCGATGCCGGTCATCTCCGGCATGACGACGTCCATCGACACGGCGTCCGGTTCGTACGCCTCGAACAGGTCGACCGCCTCTGCGCCGTTCTCCGCCTCGCCGACGACGTCGAACGACCCCTCAAGCGCGTCCCGGACCACGGTCCGCTGGAACGAGGAGTCGTCGACGACGAGCACCCGCTCGGTCATGGCGATCGATCGGGGGGTGGACGGCATAAGCGCGCGGATCGATCGGCGATCCCTGGCGTGACCGTTTGGAATCCCTTGTATATTCGATCAAGCGTATAATGAACATAGGAACAACGTTAAGGTGGATCCCGCGGTACCGTCTTCCATGGAAACGCGGAAGGTCCAACGGCTGGGTCCGTCCACGCTGGCGATGACGCTCCCCGCCGAGTGGGCACAGGAACACGGCGTCAACAAGGGCGACGAGGTGTCGCTGCGGATGGGTGGAAAGGGAACGCTCACCGTCCTCCCCGAGTCGGTCAGCACGGAGGAGTCGGAGGCGGTCATCAACGCCGACGGGCTCGACGCGAGGTCGCTGGAGCGGGCCATCGTGGCGCAGTACGTCCTCGGGCGGCGCGTGATCCACGTCCGGAGCGAGGGCACGCTCGACAGCGAGCACATCAACGCCGTCTACAAGGCCGAGACGCAGCTGATGGGACTCGGCGTCATCGAGGAGACGCCGGAGGACATCTCCATCCGCTGTTCGGTCGACCCGGAGGACTTCACCCTCGACAACCTGCTCGAGCGGCTGGAGAACACGGGGTCGACGATGCGCGGCGAGGCCGTGAAGGCGCTCGCCCACGGCAACCCCGACCTCGCGCAGCGCGCGCTCAACCGCGAGCGGCAGGCGAACAAGATCTTCGTCCTCCTGCTCCGGCTCATCTTCACGGCGTACCAGAACCCGAACCTCGCCCGCGCGGTCGGCTTAGAGGAGGGGTTCCCGCTCATCGGCTACCGCTCCGTGGCGAAGAACCTGGAACTCACCGCCGACAACGCGGAGGACATCGCCGACATCGTGATGGAGGCCGACGGCCACACGCTCGACGTCGACAGCGCGACGATGCGCCAGATCCGCGAGTTCACCGACCAGGTGGACGAGCTGACGGCGCTCGCGGTCAGGGCGGTCGTCGAGCGCGACTACGACCTCACCGTCGAGTGCCGCGACCTGTTCGCCCGGCTGGAGGACCGCGAGCAGGAGATCCTCGGCGAGCTCCCGGACGACCTCGACAACGAGACGCTGCTGATGACTCGGGAGGTGCTCGTCAGCCTCCAGCACACCGCCGAGTACGCGATGCGGAACGCCGAGATCGCCGCGAACCTCGCCCTGAACGAGGAGTCGGAGCACGTCGAGATCATCTGAAAACGGTCGGTCGCGTCGGCGCGTTCACGTCGGTCGCGTCGCCGGGTTCTCGTCGGTCGCGTCCCCGCGTTCCCCCCGACGGCGTATCCGTCGCTCGATCGGCCGCATCGCGGGCTTCGCATGAACTAAGTAGTCGCCCGCGAAGCGTCAGGTATGAGCGAGGCATCTATCGACTCTGACATGGAGATCGGCGTGGCGCTGGCGCTGGGAGCCGTCGCGCTCGTTGGCACGGTGTTGATGTTCGGGTACCCGTCGCAGCTCGGCCGCGCGTGGGGGTTCGCGGCGGCGTTCGTCTTCGCCCTCGGGGCGGTCGTCGCCGTGCAGGTGTTCGAGTAAACTACCCTACCCTACTCGCTCACGGCGTTGCCGTTCGCTTCGTTGAGGGTAGGGCTTTCGCGTGGACTCCCGTTCTGGCCATCGCTGGCAGGCTCGTAATCGCCGTTCACGTTCAACGTCCCGCGATTCAAGCGCACGTTTACGGGTGCGCCTCCGCCCGACGACGTTTGCGCCGAGCGGAGATGCTTCAGGCCGATATTCTTCGCCGTCGCAAAGTCGCTACGCGACTTTGCTGCCCGCCGGACGCAGTCCGGCGACCGCGTTGTAGTCTGCGTGCGGTGAGTATCCGCACTTGAGACACGCAAACACGTCCTGTCCGTTCGAGGTAGGGCGGTTGTCCTCGTGAGTGAACCCGCACTTCGAACACCGCTGACTCGTGTACGCAGGACTTACTTGTTCGACCGAGATGCCGACGACTTCGGCTTTGTACTCGACGTACTCGAACAAGCGTCGGAACGCCCATGCGTGGAACTTCTTGGCGTTCGGCATCCGATCACGAATTCCCGTCAGGTTCTCGAATACGATCACGTCACAGTCGTGTTCGACGGCTTCTGCAACGAGTTCTTTCGAGACGGTGTGCAAGAAATGGTCGTAGCGTCCCGTCTCAGTCCGTCCAACCGACTGGATGGTTTCGTGAGCGGCCCGTGTCCCACGCTGTTGGAGCGATCCGCGTCGCTTCTCAAACTCGCGGTGCCAATGATTCAGCTCCGAGCCGTTCCAGAATGTCCCCGTTGACGTGACAGCGACGTTTTCGATGCCGAGGTCAACGCCGAGGACTGTGCTGTGCTCGGCGTTGCCTTCGTCGGCAGTCTCGAACTCCATGTCCGCCTTTGTGCGGACGTGAAGGTAGAACTCACCGTCGCGGTAGTGGAGTTCTGCACCCGTCACGTCGTAGTCGTCGTTGAACAAATACTCCGAGTGAGGCGTCTCGCGGTCCTCGTCGGGGAGAATGTATCTAGCGGTGATACGTCCTTCAACGGTCGAAAGCGTCGCGTGGTCGTCGTTGAACGTGGCACACCGTTTGTCGTAGACGAGCGTCGGAGCGGAGAAGCGCGGCTTTCCCGCGTAGTCGCCCTGTTTCCAGCGGGCGACGACGCTCTGGACAGCGTCAGCAGCCTTGTTGCGGGCGTTCTGGACGAGGTTCGCTTGAAGTCGCGTCTCGGCTCGCACGTCGTCGTAGGTCTCGCGTTGGAGTTGGGCTTTGCTCGTGGTCTTGTACTCGCCTTGCCACGCGTGGTCGACGACGTAGTTGGCGGCCCACAGGAACTCGGAGATGGTTTCGCGGAGAAGGGCAGCGTCGCTGTCGGCCACGTCGAGTTTGACGGGGACCGTGCGACGTACCTCCATCCGTACTTCAGACGTGTTTCTTATTTTTATATTAATAACGGTTCGGTGGGAGCCGGTCAGCCATCGAACGAGGAGCGTGCCATCCCATGTCGATTTCCTCCCCGACCTACTCGCTCCCTGCGGTCGCTCCTTGAGGTCGGGGGCTCATCTTGAATTGTGCTGAGCGACCGACAAACGAGAAACCGTTAAGGACGTCTGACACCTACCTTCGCGGTATGAGCGAGTACACCGAGGAGGAGCAGCGCATCCTCGCGTACCTCACGGACAGCGTCACCCGTGGCGAGCGGTACGTCCGCTCGAAGACGATCGCCGACGCCATCGGTCTCACGGCCAAGCAGGTCGGCTCGCGGCTCCCCCGGCTCGCCGAGAAGTCCGACGACGTCGACATCGAGAAGTGGGGGCGAGCCCGGTCGACGACGTGGCGCGTGACGCCGCAGGGGTAGCGGCGGTTCGGACCGCGGTACGAGGCCCGCGTTCCGCTCGGTCGGCCCTGCCGGACTCGCGTGTTTTTAACCCCCGTGGCACCAACGGACGGGTATGACCGTCCGAGTCTCCCGGACGTTCGAGTTCGACGCGCCCGCCACGGACGTGTGGGCGTTCATCTCGGACGCCGAGAAGCGCGCCGGAGCGATCAGCGTGGTCGAGTCCTTCGAGGTCCACGACGAACGGCGTGCGACCTGGCACGTCGCGCTCCCGATCCCGATGATCCGTTCGACGATCTCCGTCGAGACCGAGGAGGTCGAGCGCGACCCGCCGAACCGGGTGAAGTTCGTCGGCAAGTCGAAGGCGTTCCGCGTGACCGGCGAGCACACGATCACCGAGACCGACGGCGGCTGTCGGCTGGCCAACGAGTTCGTCGTCGACGGTCGGCTCCCGGGGGTCGAGTCGTTCTTCGAGCGCAACTTCGACGCGGAGCTCGACAACCTGGAGGACGCGCTCCGCGCCTCGCTGGGCCCGACGGCATGAGGGTCGCCTGCGTCCAGCTCGGCGTCGAGGGTGGCGCCGTCGCGGCCAACGTCGAGGGCGCGATCGAGCGGGTCCGAGCGGCCGCCGCCGACGGGGCGGACCTGGTGGTCCTCCCGGAGCTGTTCGACGTCGGCTACTTCGCGTTCGACTCGTACGCCCGGGCGGCGGAGAGCCTCGCCGGCGACCGGCTGTCGCGGTTCGCTGCGGTCGCCGCCGACGCCGACGTGAACGTCCTCGCAGGCACCGTCGTCGAGGACCTCGCGGCCTCCGCGGCGGACGGGGTCGACGTCCCGGCGCCGGAGGGGCTCGCGAACGCGGCGGTCCTCTTCGACCGCGATGGGGAGCGCCGGCTCGTCTACCGGAAGCACCACCTGTTCGGGTACGGCTCCGAGGAGACCGACCGGATGGTCCCCGGGGAGCGGGTCCCGGTCGTCGAGCTGGAGGGCGTGCGGGTCGGCGTCACGACGTGTTACGACCTCCGCTTCCCGGAGCAGTTCCGCGACATGGTCGAGGCCGGCGTCGAGTGCGTGCTCGTGCCGAGCGCGTGGCCGTACCCGCGCGTGGAGCACTGGCGGACGCTCGGTCGGGCACGGGCGATCGAGAACCTCGCGTACGTCGCCGCCGTCAACGGGAGCGGGGCGTTCGACGGCGACGCGCTCTGCGGCCGGACGACCGTCTACGACCCGTGGGGCACCACGCTCGCGTCCGCGGGCGAGGAGCCGACGACCGTGACCGCCGAGGTCGACCCGGAGCGGGTCGCGGCGGTGCGTGACGAGTTCCCCGCGCTGCGGGACCGACGTTGACCGCCGGTCCCGATACTGCCCCGCCGTCCGAGCGCGGACCGTCTGGTTTATACCGGAGAAGCGACTAGCGTGTGTTGCCGAAGTCCGACGCTTTTCTCGTTGGAGTTCGGCGACAACACAACGCGCCCGTCCCGACCGCTCGGGCGGCGACGCCGACGACAGCCCGGGGGTCCGCTGTCCGGCCGCCGCCCGCCCGCCTCTCGTCCCACCTTCGCCTTTCGCCGCCTCTTCCCTTCCGTTTCATCACTTCCCTTCCGTTTCATCACTCACAACCGCACCCGCTGCCGGTAGGGTTGAGTATCGGCTGCGATAATTCGGGCGATAGCTTCTTATTTCGGATCGGGCTGGTGGAAAACGCCGCGGACGAACCCGGCCGGCTCGCCCGGTTTCGGACGGGCCGGCGGGACACTCGCTTCCACCGTCCGTCGTCCGTCGGCTCTCGGGTTCGGGTCCGACCCGCTCCCACACCGTACCCGAACCCGTTTCTGCGGCGCGCGGCCGCGACTCCCCGCCGAGCCGAAGCGCAAGCGAAAAACCCCCTGACGCCGAACCGTCGGTCGAATGTTCCCCCGCGAGTACCGCGGCGTCGCCTTCGTCGTCGGCCTGTTCCTCGCCGTCCAGCTCGGTGCGCTGGCGCTGGTCCCCGAGTTCGCCGAGAGCGGGTATCAGGCGGTCGAGAACCCGGACGACCCGACGAACAGCGTCGTGTACGTCCTCGCAATCTTAGTCATGACGGGCGTGATGCTCGCGGCGTTTAAGTACAACTTCGACGGCGCGATCCGGCTCCTCATCGTCGGAACCTCCGCGTGGCTCTCCTGGTACGTCTTCTCCGCGCTGGTGTCGCCGCTGGCGGCGGCCGTGCCGGCGGCCGCGGTGGGCGTCGGGCTGCTCGTCTACCCCGAGTGGTACGTCATCGACACGGCTGGGGTGTTGATGGGGGCCGGCGCGGCCGGGCTGTTCGGCATCTCCTTCGGGCTGCTCCCCGCGCTGATCCTGCTCGCGTTCCTCGCCGTCTACGACGCGATCTCCGTCTACGGCACCGAGCACATGCTGTCGCTCGCGGAGGGCGTGATGGACCTGAACATCCCCGTCGTCCTCGTGATCCCGCTGTCGCTGTCGTACTCGCTGCTGGGCGCCGACGGGGAGGAGGCGGACGACGGAGGCGGCGACGGGGACGACGAAAGCGACGAGGCTGCCGACGCCGACGAAGACGGGGATGTCGACGTCTCGGACCCCACGCCCATCGAGGAGCGCGACGCGTTCTTCATCGGGCTCGGCGACGCCGTGATCCCGGCCGTGCTGGTCGCGAGCGCGGCGACGTTCTCCCCCGCGGCCGGGCTCGCGGTCCCGCTCGTCGGCGTCAACCTCCCCGCGCTGCTCGCGATGGTCGGGAGCCTCGCGGGGCTCCTCGTGCTGATGAGCTGGGTGATAAAGGGCCGACCGCACGCCGGGCTCCCGCTGTTGAACGGCGGCGCCATCGGTGGCTACCTGATCGGCTCCGTCGTCGCCGGCGTCCCGCTCGCGGACGCGATGGGGCTCGCCGCGTTCCTCTGAGTCGCCCGCCGAGCGGGGGCGACGGGTACAGGCCGACACGGTTTTTAAAACGGTCGCCGTGGGTCGAACCGTGTCCGATCCGACTCCCCACCACGTCGGCGTCACCGTCTCCGACCTCGACCGCGCCGTCGATTTTTATACCGAGACGTTCGACCTCACCGTCGCCGCCGAGTTCGCCGTGGGCGGCGAGGCGTTCGCGGACGCCGTCGCCGTCGACGGCGCGGCCGCCGACTTCGCGCACCTCGTCGCCGGCGGGGAGGGCGCCGAGACGATCGTGGAGCTCGTCGCGTACGAACCCGAGGGCGAACCGACGGAAGACCCGGCGCTGAACCGTCCGGGAGCGATTCACCTCGGGCTCTCCGTCGACGACGTGGAGGCGTTCTACCGCGGTCTCGACGACGGCGTGGAGACGCTCAGCGAGCCGCGAACGACCGAGAGCGGCACCACGATCCTGTTCGTCGTCGACCCCGACGGTAACCTGATCGAAGTGCTGGACGCCTGAGAACGGAGGACAGCGGACGAGTTCTTACTTGACTTTCGTGCCCGGGCCGGCGTCCTCGTAGGTGGTGAGGAGGTCGGCCTCGTCGCCCGCGGCGAGCACCATCCCGTTCGACTCCACGCCGAACAGCTCCGCCTTCTCCATGTTGGCGAGCACGACGACCTTCGTTCCGGGCAGGTCGTCGACGTCGTGAAGCTGCTTCAGTCCCGCGACGATCGTTCGGGTCTCCGCGCCGAGGTCGACCCGGAGCTTCAGGAGGTCGTCGGCGCCCTCGATCCCCTCGGCCTTCTCGATCCGGCCGATCCGGATGTCCAGTTCCTGGAAGTCGTCGAAGCCGATGCGGTCGTCGCTGAGGGGTTCGATGTCGGTCATGTCGGTGTCGTCGGTGGTGTCGGGGGTGTCGTCCGTGGTTTCGCCGTCCGCTTCTCCGCCGCTGTCGCCGTCGGCGTCGGCGTCACCGGTCTCGCCTTCCGCGGCCGCCTCCGCCTCGGCGACCCGCGACTCCAGCTTCTCGTTGAGCGCCTCGACGCGCTCGTCTTCGATCTGCTCGAACAGCTCGGTCGGCTCCGCGAGGTCGCCGGCGGGTCCTTCGCGGGCCGCGTCGACGGTGACCTCGTGGACGGAGCCACTCTCGCCGAGCTGGGCCCACAGGCGCTCGCACTTCTCGGGGGCGATGGGCTCGAAGAGGACGGCGATCGCCTTCGCGATCGCGACGCAGTCGTGGATGACCTGCGCGGCCTCGTCCGGGTCCTCGTCGACGAGGTTCCACGGCTCGCTGCGCTGGATGTACTCGTTGCCGAACCGCGCGAGGTCGGTGACGGCGTCGCCAAGCGCGCGCACGGAGTAGTCGTTGACCGCGGCCTCGACGTCGGCGATCGCCTCCTCGATGCGCGATTCGACCTCGTCGCTCGTCGCGTCCGCAATAGGCGCGTCGTCGTAGTTGCGGTGGGCGAACAGCAGGGAGCGGTAGAGGAAGTTGCCGACCGTGCCCACCAGCTCGGTGTTGACGCGGTCGCGGAACTTCTCCCACGAGAAGTCGACGTCCTGCTGGAAGCCGCCGTTGGTGGCGAGGTAGTAGCGCAGCGGGTCGGGGTGGAACCCCTCGTCGAGGTACTCGTCGGCCCAGACGGCGCGGTCGCGGCTGGTGGAAAAGCCCTTCCCGCCGAGAGTGACGAACCCGCTCGCCATCACCGCGCGCGGCTCGGCGTGGCCCGTCGCCTCCAGCATCGCGGGCCAGAAGATCGTGTGGTGCTGGATGATATCGCGGCCGATCACGTGGACGATCTCGCCGCCCTCGGGATGGGCGTCGCTGGCGCCCTCCAACCAGGCCGCCTCCCAGTCGAAGGCGTCCGCGCCGACGCGCTCGGAGTACTGCTTCGTCGAGGAGATGTACTCGATCGGGGCGTCGACCCAGACGTATAAGACGAGGTCGTGGCCGGCGGCTTCGCCGCCTTCCCGAGGCGACGGAGTCGCCTCGCCGCCGGGGTAGTCGATCCCCCAGTCCATGTCGCGGGTGATACACCAGTCTTGGAGCCCCTGCTCGATCCACTCGCGGGGCTGGTTCCGGGCGTTCGAGGTGCCCTCCAGCCGGTCGAGGAAGCCGGAGAGGTACTCCGAGAACGCCGAGACCTCGAAGAACTTGTGGGTGCGCTCGCGGTACTCGGCTGGGTTGCCGGTGATCGTCGACTCGGGATCCTCGACCTCGCCGGGCTCGAGGTGGCGCTGGCATCCCTCGTCGCACTCGTCGCCGCGGGCGTGCGCGCCGCAGTACGGGCAGGTGCCCTCGACGTAGCGGTCGGGGAGGTACTGGTCGTCGACCGGGTCGTACGCGACCATGATCTCCTTCTCGTAGACGTGGCCGCCGTCCGCTAAGTCGCGGACGAGCTCCTGGGTGACCGCGGTGTTCGTCTCGTCGTGGGTGTGGCCGTAGTTGTCGAACTCGACGTTGAACTTCGGGAACGTCTCGGCGTACCGCTCGTGCCAGTCGAGCGCGAAGTCCTCGGGGGAGACGCCCTCCTGCTCGGCGTTGACCGCGACCGGCGTCCCGTGCATGTCCGAGCCGGAGACGAACGCGGTCTCCTGCCCGAGTCGTTCGAGCGCGCGGCTGTACACGTCGCCGCCGACGTAGGTGCGCAGGTGGCCGATGTGGAGGTCGCCGTTGGCGTACGGCAGTCCACAGGTCACCACCGCCGGGTCGTCGGTGGGGAAGTCCTCGTGGCTCATGTGGTGTGTGTATCGAGTTGTCGTGGATACGGGCCTAAAGCCCGCTGGTTTTCGGGTGAGATCGAGACGGACGGATCGCGTCGGCGGAGCCACTCCCGCTCGCCCGAAACGGATTTCGCACGGGGCCTCTCGGCGACGGCCCGGAGGAGGACCTCCCGGCGACGGCCCCCGAGGAGGACCTCCCGGCGACGATTCCGAGGGGACGCCGCTCAGGGGTCCATCGACCGCTCGACGCGGCCGGTGAGCCGGTCCGGGTCGAGCCGGTAAAACTCGAACTCCACTCGGCTCGTCGGCTCGCCGAACACGTCGACTATCGGGATCTGCTCCGTCCGTTCGAGCCCGGCGAGCGACTCGGTTGACAGCGACTCGTCGGTCGTCGCCGTCAACCGCCCGCTCGCAACCACGCTCCGCCACCGCCCGTCGCGCTCGCCGTAGGTGACGAACGTGATTCCGCGATCGGTGGGATTCGCCTTTCCGCTCTCTTGTCCGACGGCGAGACGGAAGTAAAACGCCTCCTCGACCGGGTCGTACCCGTACGACACCGGGACCGAGTGCGGGGGGTCGTCGCCGGCCGTCGACAGCGAGAGCACTCCCGTCCCCGACCGCCCGAGGAACTCGTCGCGCTCGTCGTCCTCCATCCGAACCGCGTCGGGACCCGTCATACGCGACGTTGGACCGCCGTGGTAATGAATACCTGCCACTGACCGGGACTGGAGCGACCGCGTCGGGCCGTGCGCCTCGCCTACACGATCTCGCGGACGATCGCGGCCGCCTCCGACGCCGTCGGCGCGAGGACGTACACGATCGGTTCGATGCCGACCGCGCCGGTCTGGTAGAGGACGAGCGTGTCGTCCGGATCGGCGCCCGCGACCGCGTCGGCGACCGCCTCCTCGGTCGACCGCTCGGCGTCGAACTCGACGGTCGGGTGCGACTCGGCGAGCGCCGCGACGGTGTCGGGCTCGTATCGGACGTTCACGGCGCCGCGGGCGGTCGACCCCGCCTCCCGGGCCACGAGCAGCACCGTCGCGACGTGTTCGCTTACGCCGAACTCGGGCTCGCCGGGGACCATCGCCTGCCCCTTCACGTCGACGAGGCGACCGGGGACGGCCGCCACGTCGTCGATCGTCCGCGCGTCGTCGAGGCACTCGGCGACGTTGGCACCGACGTTCGGGATGAGCGCGGCGAAGCCGGAGGCGTTCGTCAGGGTACGGAGCCCGCGCCGCACCGAGCCGAGGACGCGCTCGCGCTCGCGGAGCCCGCTGTCCGGGTCGTGGACCGAGAACTCCACGTCGGCGTCGGCGAGCGCCGGCATCGCCTCCTCGTGGAGGTCCGCGAGGAGGTCGCCCTCCTCTAACCGCCGGATCAGCACCTCGATCTCGACGAGCGCGGCGACCGGGCTCAGGTCGCCGGCGGCGAGGCCCGCGCCAACCCGGTCGACCAAGTCGCGGACGCGGTCGTCGGCGACGATCCGCTCGTGGCGCGCCACGTCGCCGTGGGCGTACTTCGAGACGGCCGACTGCGAGATGCCCAGGGCGTCGGCGACCTCCCGCTGGGTGAAGCCGCGGTCGCGCAGGTCCTCCGCCAGCATCGAGCGGACCGTGGGGAGGAACTCGTCGACGACGACCTCCTCGATGAACCTCACGGGCGGTCCTCCGCGGGGGGGTCGCCCGCATCACTCGACGCGTCCGCCTCCCCCGCGAACTCCGGGTCGTCGCCGATCTTGGACGCCTGCGGGCCGTCTTGTTCCTGATACTTCGAGCCGCGCTCCGCGCCGTACGGGCGGTCGGCGGGCGACTTCAGTTCCGTGAACGTGAGCTGGGAGACGCGCATCCCCGGCGAGAGCGCGACGGGCGCGGTGCCGAGGTTCGACAGCTCGAGCGTGATTTGGCCCTTATACCCGGGGTCGCACAAGCCGGCGGTAGCGTGCACGACGATCGCGAGCCGCCCGAGCGACGAGCGCCCCTCGACGTGCGCGACGAGGTCGTCCGGAATCTCGACGCGCTCGGTCGTCGTCCCGAGCACGAAGTCGCCGGGGTGGAGGATGAACTCGTCGCCCTCCGAGACGGTCGTCTCCGTCACGTACTCGCCGACCTCGTCGGCCTCGGTCGGGTGGATGCAGGGGATGTTGGTGCGCTGGAACTCCAGGAAGCGCTCGCCGAGCCGCAGGTCGACGCTCGCGGGCTGGACCTGCTGGTCGATGTCGTCCAAGGGCTCGACCACGAGGTCCCCGTCCGCGAGCCGGTCGAGGATGTCCGCGTCCGACAGGATCATGTCGGGAGACGGAGCCCGCTCGGCTTAAAAACTCCCGAATGCGGCGTCGAGCCTCTCCCGGCCGTCGACGCCGCGGTCGCGACAACACGACTCACACCGCCGCGGTCGCGACAACACGGCTCACACCGCCGCGAGCAGGAACCCGAGCACGGCGAACGCGCCGGCGACCGCCCCCGCCGTCCCGCGATCGAGGTCGTGGGCCGCTTCCAGGCCGCCCACCACGATCACCCACTGGACCGCGATCACGAGCGCCGAGGCGACGATCAGGGGGACCTGCATCGTCCCGATCGCCGCGACGATCTCGTTCGCGATCGCCCGGATCGTCTCGCCGCCGACCGTCGCCGTCGAGAGCGCGTACCAGACCGCGGCGAGCCCGGTCGCCAGCCGGAGGATCTCCGGGACGAGCGCCCACGCCGCGATCACGAACGAGTCGCCCACGGAGCCGTCCCCGCCGGCGAGGCGCGCGCCGCCGTGGAGCGCGAGCGCGAAGATCCCCCACCAGATCGGCACGCCGAACAGGCCGTACGCGACGTAGTCGCCGGTCGCGCGACGAAGCTCCTCGCCGACGTCGACGTCGATCCGCTCCGGCCGGTCGCACTGCTCGCCGATGAGCGAGTCGTCGCCGAACGACTCGCAGGTCGTCTCGGACGGTCGGTCGGGGTTGTCGACGGTGACCTCGCGGTCGATCGTCGCGTCGAAGGCCGCGCCGAGCCCGACGATCCCGCCGACCGTCGCCAGAGTGACGAGGAGGACGAGCCCGACCGCGACCGCGCCGGACCGCGAGCGCGACGTCTCGAAGTGGCGGCGGGAGCGGTCGAGGAGCGACCCGACGGCTGCGGAGAGCGCGGCGAGCGGGGAGGGCATCATCGGGGTATCCGCGAGACCGCACAAATGTCTTATTCATCCGAACCGCGCCGGAGTCGGATCGGGTCCCGCTCGTTCGGACCGCGGTCGACTCCGCCGTGCGCGGTCACTCGCGTTCGGTCTCAGTCTCGGGGTCGGCCTCGCGTTCCCCGCCGGTCTCCGTCTCGGAGTCGTCACCGTCAGGCGCCTCGGCGGCCTCTGCGGCCTCCGCGGCCTCCTTCCGAGCGCGGTCCGCCGCGAGTTCCCGGTCGATATCGTCCTCGACGTACCCCATCGACTCCACGGTGACGACGTTGCCGCCGCCGGGGTCGACGACCATCACCTCCTCGCCCTCTTCGATCGTGCCCTCGATCGAACGCGCGGAGTAGTTGGGGTTGAACCCGCCGCCGGTGAGTTTCACCTCGCCGCCCGAGGTCGTCACCGTCTCGGTGACGGTGCCGGTCTTCCCTTTTAACGAGTCGCTGTCGCTGGTCTGCTGTTGGCCCTTCCCGCCGTAGAGGTCGAACTCGTGGTAGCCGTAGAAGGCGGCCGCGCCGAAGGCGAGCGTCAGGAGGGCCATGATCAGCGTGAGACCCGCCCCCGCGACGCCGAGCGACGCCAGCAGGAGCCCGCCGAGCCCCGCGCCGATCAGCGCGATGCCGACGACGATGAAGTTCGCGCCCGGGGCGAGCGCCTCCGCCATCGAAAGCAGCAGACCGGCCGTCAACAGCAGGAGCGGCAGCGTGTCCGGCCCGATCAGCCCGGACTGGAGGAGCGACCCGAACCCGAAGAGCAGATCCATGTCCGGACGTACGGCCGCGGCGGTATAAGTGATGGTACGAGCGCGGTCGGGCGGGAAGACCGACTCGGAAACCGAACGGGGACCGACTCAGAACCCGAACAGCAGCACGCCGACCGTGATCGCGACGCCGAGCGCGACGAGGGCGGCGTTCTCGAAGTCGATGGAGCCGGGCTCGATCGGTTCGTCTTCGGGAGTGCCGCTGTCCTCCGTGATGCCGTCCGGGCCGACGTCGTCGACGGCGAACCGCCACTGGCGCTCGTCGCTCTCCTCGGCGTCGGCCCGGGTCTCGTTCGCCCGGATACGCGTGTCGCCGTCGGCGGCGTCGGCGCCATCGGTGACGTTGGCGTCGTCGTCGGCCTCGTCGCTCTGCATACCCGAGGGTAGGCGCGTCGTCGGTAAATGGCTGGCGGGTGCGGAGGGCGGGAGGGCGAGAAGGCGGGTTACCGCTTGCGCGTCGCCGCGATCACGTCGCCGTCGTAGACGACGCCGCGCTCGCCGTCGAGCGTGATCACGTCGCCGTCGGCGACGCCCTCGGGGAGCGTCGCGTCGGAGACCATCGGGACGCCGATCTCGCGGGCGACGACCGCGGGGTAGCCGGTCATCCCCTCGTGGGCGTCGACGATGCCGGCGAGCACGTCGAGGTCGCCCGAGAACTCGCCCTCGAAGTCGGGACCGAGCGCGACGATCGACCCCGCGGGGATCTCGTCTAAGTCGCCGTCGTCGGTCCGATAGACGGGCGCCGCGACGCGGCCCGCGACGGTCGCCTTCCCCGTCACGAGCGTCTCGGCCGCGACGTGGACCTTCAGCGTGTTCGTTGTGTTCGTCCCCTCGAACTCCGTCAGCATGCCGGAGAGCACGACCAGCGTGTCCCCGGAGGAGGCGCCGCCGGTGTCGAGCGCGGCGTCGACCGCGTTGTCGAGGATCGTCTCCATGTCGTGGGCGTACTCCGTCAGGACGGGGCGGACCCCCCACGAGAGCGCGAGCTGCCGCCGGACCCGGTCGTCCGGCGTCGTCGCGACCACGGGGACGCCCGGCCGGAACATCGCGGTCTTGCGAGCCGTGAAGCCGGACTCGGACACCGCGACGACGGTCGACGCGCCGATGTCGCGGGCGAGGTAGCGCGCCGAGCGCGCCAGCGCCTCGGTCCGGGAGCCCTCGGCGGCGGCCGGGACGCGCTGCTCGCGCGTCTCCGCGTACTCGTCGCTGGACTCGATCTCGCGGACGATGCGGTCCATCGTCTCCACGACGTTGACGGGGTCGTCGCCGATCGCGGTCTCGCCGGAGAGCATCACCGCGTCGGTGCCGTCGAGGACGGCGTTGGCGACGTCGGAGGCCTCGGCGCGGGTGGGGCGGCGCGAGTGGACCATCGAGTCGAGCATCTCCGTCGCGGTGATGACGGGGACGCCCGCGTTGACGCATTTCCGGATGATCCGCTTTTGAACGACGGGGACGTCCTCCAGCGGGCACTCCACGCCGAGGTCGCCGCGCGCGACCATCACGCCGTCGGCGGCGTCGACGATGCCGTCGAGGTTCTCGACCGCCCCGGCCCGCTCGATCTTCGCGACGACGGGGATGTCGTCGCCGCCGCGCTGCTCCAACTCGTCGGCGATCTCGTAGACGTCGTCGGCGTCGCGCACGAAGGAGGCCGCGACGAAGTCCGCGTTCGCCCGGACGGCCAGGTCGAGCTCGGCCTCGTCTTCCGGCGTGATCAGGTCGACGTCGATGGCGACCCCCGGGAGGTTGACGCCCTTTCGGGAGCTGAGCTTCCCGCCGGAGACGACCGTGGCGACGACCTCCTCGCCGTCGACCCGCTCGACGCGACACTCGATCCGCCCGTCGTCGAGGAGGACCGTGTCGCCCGGGCCGGCGGCCGCGATGGAGTGGGTGAGCCCCACGCGTTCGGGGGTGGCGTCGTCGCCCTCGACGAACGTCACCTCGGAGCCCGTCGCGAGCGAGATCGGGTCCTCGAGCTCGGCGGTGCGGACCTCCGGGCCCTTCAGGTCGACCATCACCGCGAGCGGGTCGTCGATGGCGTCGTCGACCGCGCGGGCCCGCTCGATGACCTTCTCGCGGTGGGCGGTCGTCCCGTGGCTGGCGTTCAGCCGGACGACGGACATCCCCGCGTCGGCGAGGGCGCGGATCGTGTCCCGGTCGTCCGAGGCGGGACCGATCGTACAGACGATCTTGGCGTTGCGCATACCGCCGCGTTCGACGCACGGGCGCAAAAAGGCACACGGTTGAGTCGGGATCGAGTGAACGTTCGTGACGTTCGCCGGGCGTCGGACGCGATCGCGTAGCCGGCACGCGACGCGACCTTGCGCCCGATCAGGGGGTGAGCCCGACCGAGAGCGCGATCGCGGCGACACCGATCCCGAGGAACAGCCGGTTCGCGCTGGGGTTCGCCGCCGGCGTCAGGTCGAGCGTGAGGTGCCACCCCGAGAAGGGGCGAAACGGTCGGATCCCCATCGGCGTGATCGCGTCGCCGGCGACGTGCGAGCAGAGGGCGAGGGCCGCGACGCCGCCGGCGAAGACCGGGGTCCACGGCGGGAGGGCGGTGCCGGCCGGGGTGGCCGCGGCGAGGGCGAGCCCACCGCCCGCGAGGGAGGCGACCGCGGCCGCGAGCGCGACGAACGCACCTCCCACGACCGCGAACGCGACCGTGTGCGTCGGGCCGCGGTGCGCAACCGGCAGCCGGTGGTCGAGGTGGGGAAGCGTCGAGAACGCGACGGCGACCGCCGCGCCGAGGACCGTCAGCTCGGGCTCGCCGGCGAGGCGGACCGCGCCTGCGACCGGCGCGTACGCGAACAGGGCGATCCCGACGTGGCCCCGCCAGTACATGCGCGACGCTCCGGGGATACGGATAATAAATCCGTCGGGGGAGGGAGGAGGAAGAGCCGTCAGCGAGGGCGGCGGCTCGCGCGCAGGCCGGGCGGTCAGCGCCTCAGTCGTCGGCCGGCGCCGGCGCGTCGCCCGCGGAGAGCCGGACCTCGGGGCCGTCGACCTCCAGCTCGTCGAGCGCGGCCTGTGCGGCGCGCTTCCCGGAGACGAGCATCGCGCCGAACGTCGGCCCCATCCGCGGGAGACCGTGGGCCGTCGCGACCGCCATGCCGGACGCGATCAGCCCGTCGTGGACGACGCCGGTGTGCTCGACGACCGCGTCCTCGCTCTCGCCGACCCACATCGAGTCGTGACCGGGCGAGTCGTGGCCGGGGGCGCCGTACTCGCCGTCGGCGGTCTGGTCCATCCCGGTGTTGTGCTCCTTCGCGTGCTCGATGCCGGGCGCCGAGAGGACGCCGCGCTCGTCGAGCTTGCTGATCGCGACCGCGTCGTGGCCGGTCGCGTCGATCACGAGGTCGGACTCGACCGCGATCGGGTCGACGCAGGTGATCTCGCGCGGGAGCGCGTGGACCGGCGTCCAGTTCATCACGATCCCGCCGACGCGGTGGTCCTCGCGGACGACCAGATCGGTGAACTCCGTCATGTTCTGGACGCGCGCGCCGGCGTCGCAGGCCGCCTTGATCAGCCCGGAGCAGGCCTCGGGACCGGGCGCCGTATAGAGCCCGTCGACGTCCTCGACCGGCTCGTAGTCGACGTCGAGGTCGTCGAGGATCTCCTGTGCGGGGTCCCGGACCGTCACCGTGTTCATCAGGAAGCCGCCGAGCCAGAAGCCGCCGCCGAGGTAGTTGTTCTTCTCGACGATCATCACCTTCACGCCGCGCTCGGCCAGCTCCTTGGCGGCCATCAGCCCGGAGGGGCCGCCCCCGAGCACGATCACGTCGGAGTCGGTGAACTCGAGGAAGCCGTCGGTCCACTCGTTGCCGATAGCGCGGGTCACGTCGGTCTCGCTCACGTCGCTGAAGCCGTCGAATCCGTGCATACAACTTAGTGATATTACTTAGTTGTGAAAGGCGTTGCGGTCGATACGCGGAGTACGGACCCGGCGATCCGGTCGATTATTTATAAATAGTACCCGCTGGAACGGCAGCGAACGCCTCCAAAGCCCCAGCCACTCGGCTAGACGTGACTGGTACCGGATCGCCGGCGAACACCGCCAAAGCCCCAGCCTCGCGGTCGCCGATTGCGACCGCTCGGCGGCGCGCCGCCGCTTCAGTGTCGTAGTCGACCACCGACGCCAGACTCGCGAATCGAGCGCCCGAAGCGGGGTCGAAGCGTCGATATCTCCGCGCCTCTAGCTCGGTCGGCCCGTCCCCCTCGACGCCCCCGACTCGTAGCCTTTTTACCCGCGCTGGCGGTAGACGGACTCACTATGGCTGAGGACAAGGCACGAAGCACCGGTAGTGCGGGCCGATTCGGCGCTCGCTACGGCCGGGTCTCCCGCAAGCGGGTCCAGGACATCGAAGCAGAGATGCGCAACGCGACCGTCGACGGCGACGACGTCACGCGCAAAGGCACCGGCATCTGGGTGAACGAGGAGACCGGCGAGACGTTCACGGGCGGCGCGTACCGCCCCGAGACGCCCGGCGGTCGCACCGTCCGCCGCTCCATCCGCGCCGCGCTCGCCGACGAGGAATAGGACGATGAGCTACAAGTGCTCCCGCTGTAAGCGCGACGTCACCCTCGACGAGTACGGCGGCGTGCGCTGCCCGTACTGCGGCCACCGCGTCCTCCTGAAGGAGCGCGGCGGCGACGTGAAGGAAGTCAACGTCGAGTAACGTTCGGTTTCACCGACCGTGACGGCGTCCCGCGCACACGAGACCGTCCTCTCGTTCGCCTACCCCTCCCAGCGGCGCGCACGGCTCGTCGCCGACGCGCTCGCGCCCGAGATCGGCGAGATCGACGACGCCCGCTCGGCCGCGACCGTCTCCCGCGACGGCGACGCCGTCAGGGTCCGCGTCGCGGCGGACGACCTCGTCGCCCTCCGCGCCGGGATCAACAGCTGGTCCCGGCTCGTCGAGGTCGCGGAGCGAGTCGCGGCCGCACCCGGTCGCGGGTAGCCGCCGACTCGATTCGAGGATCCCCTGCGGCCCGCCCGCTCGCGGTCCCTCTCCGACGGTACGGCCGACGGGGACGAAGACGTGGGTTTTTCCGTCCGGGTCGCCTCGCTTCGCCCATGCAAGGGAACATGCCGCCCGAGGCACAGGAGAAGATCGAGGAGCTGCAGGAGCTGCAGGAGACCGCACAGCAGGTCGCCGAGCAGAAGGAGCAGGCGCAGTCCGCGCTCAACGAGTCGAAGACGGCGCTCGACGCCCTCGAGGACGTCGACGAGGACGCTGGAATGTACCGCGAGATCGGCGAGGTCCTCGTCGAGACGGACTACGAGTCCGCCTACGACGACCTCGAGAACAAGGTCGACTCGCTCGAGGTCCGCGTCGAGCAGCTCCAGAAGCAGGAGGAGCGCGTCGAGGAGCAGTTCGACGACCTGCAGGGCGAACTCCAGCAGATGCTTCAGGGCGGCGCCGGCGGCGGCGGTCCGATGGGCCCGGGCGGTCCGGGCGCGGGCGGCGCGTAAGCGAGCGATGAGCGACGAGCCGACGGACGACGAAGTGGTCCGCACCGCGGCCGAGGCCGCGGAGGGCGTCGTCTTCGCCCACTACGACCAGTCGGCGGTGACCGACCTCGACGTCACGGTGACGTTCGAGGAGGGCGTGCTCGACGTCGACGTCTACCTGAACGCCCCCGAGGACCCCGACCCCGACGCGGTCGCCCGCGAGGCGGCCGAGACCGCCGGCGAGGCGGTCGACGAGCTGTTCGCGGAGTAGGCGGCCGTTTCCTCCCGTTTTTCGACGCCCCCAGCGACAGCGTCGTCCGTACCCGACTCGCTACCGAGGGGTCTCCGGACGAGCGGGCCGCACAGATCCCCCACCGATAACTATTAATCGTGCTATTGTGTACCGTTAGCACATGTCCTCTACCAGCGGCGGCAGGTCGGCGTTCGAGCGCCTTCGCGCGCGGCTGGACGAGCGGCCGCACGCCTGCGAGGAGTGCGGATTCGTCGACGACGCGAGCGAGTGGGAGGCGGCCACCACCGGCGCGACCGTCGAGTACCGCCGGGAGTGCCCGAGCTGCGGGACCGAGCACGTCCGGCGGTACCGGCTCTGAGTTGAGACCGGGGGCGCCGCGATGTACGACGAGATTCTCTGTCCGATCGACGGGAGCCCAGGGAGCGACGCGGCCGTGGAGCACGCCTGTTATCTCGCCGAGCTGGCGGACGCTCGCGTCCACGCGCTGTTCGTGGTGGACGAGACGATCGCGGGCGCCGACGGGTGGGACGTGGTCGTCGAGCGCGAGGAGGAGCGCGGCGAGGAGGCGCTCGACGCCGTCGCCGCGACCGGGGAAGCACGCGGCGTCCCGGTCGAGAGACACCTCCGGCGCGGCCGTCCGCACGAGGAGATCCTCGACGCGGCCAGCGACTACGAGGCCGACCTGATCGTGATGGGGACTCACGGTCGGACCGGGGTCGGCCGGTTCCTCGCGGCCGGCTCCGTCGCGGAGCGGGTCGTGCGACACAGCGAGGCGCCGGTGTTGACCGCGCGGCTGGGAGGGCGATCGGGGGGGCCGGAAGCGTAGAGCGGGCGGTCCTACGCCGACTCGCAGATTTCGACGAAGTTCTCGAAGACCTCGTCGCCGCGCTCGGTGTGGGCGACCTCCGGGTGCCACTGGACGCCGTACAGGTCCGCCTCGCGGTTCGACATCGCCTCGATGCCGCAGACGTCTGAGGTGGCGGCGCGGGTGAACCCCTCCGGGAGCTCCTTCACCTCGTCGGCGTGCGAGGCCCAGACGCGGGTCGACGGCGCGAGCGACCCGACGAGGGGGTCCTCGTCGTCGACGATCTCCACGTCGACGTCGGCGTAGCCGCCGTAGTCGCCGCCGCCGACCGTGCCCCCGAGCTCGGTCGCGATCAGCTGCATACCGAGACAGATGCCGAAGACGGGGACGTCCCGCTCGAGGTAGTCGGGCGCGTTGCCGACGCGGTCCATGTCGGGCCCGCCCGAGAGGACGACCCCGTCGGCCTCGACCTCGTCGGCGGGCGCGTCGGCGTCGACGATCTCGGTGTCGACGCCGAGGTCGCGGAGCGCGCGCCGCTCGAGGTGCGTGAACTGGCCGTGGAGGTCGACAACGACGATCCGAGTCATGGCCCCATTTGACGGCACCCGCACAAAAACGGCTCGGAATGGAACGCAGTATCGTGGTGGTTTCGGAATTTATAACGGTGGTTTAATGCACGAATGCGGATCGGACGGCGTTCGACGGTCCGAATCGGGCGCGCCGCGCCCCGCTCACAGGTCGAGCGGTCCTTGCTTGAGGAACTCCCGGAGCAGCGCGGTCGCGTACGAGCCGCTCGGGAGCGCGAACGCGAACCGCGGGTCGCCGTCCGCGAACGTCACGTCGAGGTCGGTCCGCAGGAGGACCGCCCGCCGGGTGCCCGCGGAGTCGAACTCCCCTGGGAGCGCGAAGTCGCCCGGTTCGATCCCCGCGTCCGCGAGGACCTCGCGCTCGATCTCGCCGGGCTCGCCGTCGCCGAGCTCGGTCTCCGTGCCGACGAGCGGGGCGGTGACGAACGCCCGCCCGCGCTCGCAGTGGCGCGAGACGACCGAGACGCGGTCGGCGTCGACCCGCTGGAGCCGGTCCGTGTCCGGCGCGTACAGCTCGTCCGGGGCGTCGGCGTCGGCGAAACAGACCACGTCGCCGGCGACGGGGCGATCGAAGGGGAGCCCGCGGCGGAGCCGCTCGCTGGCGATCCGGTTGAAGAGGAACGACTGGGCGGCGTTGACGAACAGTCGCTGGAGGTTCGACGGCACCGCCTCCAGCGCGTGCCACCAGTCGTCGTGATCGGGCGGCGCGTCGGGGGCGACGCCGCGGTCGGCGAGCCGGTGGACCATCGAGCGCTCGAACCGGAGCTTGCCCGGGATCGCGTCGAGGCAGGCGCCCCAGTCGCCGTCGCCGGTGCCGTCGGCGGCGGAGCGCTCGGCGCCGGCGGCGGTTCCCCCGCCGGTGACGCCCTCGCCGGCGACGTCGGCGTCCACCCCGAACGCGGCGTCGACGCGGTCGCGCGCGGCCCGGGTGTCGTCCGGCTCCGTCTCCGCGGGATTGCCCGCGTACAGCCGGACCGCCTCGCGCGGGTCGTTCCGAGCGATCGCGAGCCCGACGACGTGGGTGACGGGCCGCCGGCTGCCGAAGCGCTGCTGGCCGAAGTAGTTCGGGACGCCGACGGTCGCGTCGGTTGCGAGGTCGCCAGCCGTCGCTTCCGCGTCGTCGCCTCCCTCGCTGCCCGCGAACGCCCGGAGGTCGCGCACCGCGTCGGCGACGCGTTCGGGGGCCTCCTCGACCGCGTCGGCGACCCGGATCTCGAAGGCGTTGCCGGCGAGGTCGCCGAAGGAGAGCCGCCGGCCGGCCCGACCGAGCGGCTCGATGTCGGCGCCGCGGATCGCGGGGAGCTCGTCGGGGTCGACCTCGCGGAGCGTGAACAGCTGCGTGGTGACCGCCCGTTTGTCCTTCGTCCCGGCCCAGGAGACGCGCTCGCGGCTGATTCCGAGCGCGTCCGAGATCCGGCGTGCGAAGTCGTTCGTGTCCCAGTCGCGCAGCGTGACGCGGACGACCAGCTCGGGGTAGCTCCCGCGGTCGGCCCCGAACGGCTCCGGATCGAACGCCTCCAGCTCGCGGACCCGGAAGTCGTCGGGGGACTCCCGCAGTCGGCCGCCGATCCCTTCAGCGTCGGTGGCGTAGTACGCCATGCCGACCGCGCGCTCGGTCGGGTGCGCCTCGCGGAGGGCGTGCTCGGAGGCCATTTAATACAGCGAGAGGTCGCCGGTCACCCGGTCGACGCTGTCGTCGCGGGCGGGACCGACCGCGAGCGCGGTGACGGTCCCCGGCTCCAGTTGGGTGTGACCCGCGTCCCGGACGATCGCGTACGGGAGCCCCTCCGTCTCCGCCTTGTCGGCCAGCGCGAACAGCTGGCTCTCGGAGTCGCCCTTGAGCACGACCTTCTTCTGTCCCTCCCCCTGCCACTTCTTCCGGGCGCGCCGCCCCGCGTCCTGATACGCCGACAGCGACGCGTGCGCGACCTGCGCGGCGAGCTTCCCCTCGCCCATGCCGATGTCCGTCCGGGCGACGATGGCCTGTTTCATGTCCCGTTCCACCGCCGCCGCGGGTTTAGCGCTTTGCTCTCGGGCGCCGCGCCGGAGGCTGACCGGCGTCGGCACCGATTGAAAAGAGACGGGTGAACGGGGAGCTTCGACCGCGTCGTCAGTCGTCGGCCGGGGCCGCGCCGCCGCGGGAGGCCGAGCCGAGGCCGGACGCCATGTCGGCGATCGTGCGCTCGTTGTCGACGACCCAGCGCAGCAGGAGGAACGCGAAGAGGTACTTCGCGATGATGTCCATCCCGCTGTAGGCCCACGAGGTGATGGCGACGTCGAGCACCGCGAGCCCCTCGGCGCCGAGCGCCCAGAAGATCGGGTAGCCGAGCCAGAGGACCACGGTGAGCACCTTTAGCGTGTTGAAGATCTCTGCGGTGCCGGCGACCTCGGCGTCCTCGGCCCACTCGGCGAGCAGGATGTAGAGGACGACGACGAAGAACGCGCAGCTGATGACGTACCAGACCCAGCGGAGCATGTAGGAGGACGTGGTCAGGGCGGCCGCGAGCCCGGTGACGCACATCCCGATGTCGGCCGTGACGGCGGTGAACAGCTTCGTCACGTTCGTTCCGGCCAGGAGGCCGAGCGCGATGAGGATCATCGGCGTCGACAGCGCCCACGTGAGATACCGGCCCCACGGGGTGAGCACTTCCTGCCCCGCCAACGCGTGTCCGGCCGGCATCTCGAGGAAGCTGACCGTGAGCCCGGAGATGAGCCCGGTGTAGCTCGATATCGACACCAGCGGCACCATCAGCGCGGCGACGAAGATCAGCTGAGCGCGGGGGTCCTCCACGTTCCGCCCCATGTACACGAACAGGAGGATCGACAGGCCCGCGAGGGCGATGTTGATCCAGAGCGACGCGCTCAGAAGCGAGTCAGCTTGGATCGCCTGGAACACTTCGGTTTGAGTCATTTCGAGCGGGACCATACCGCTTGCGAGTACGTCGGCCGCTGCTGTTTCGATCATGCGACGGACAGGAGTACGTGGTAATTCAATTAAAGGTCCAAACCTGACAAG
This sequence comes from Halorubrum sp. CBA1229, assembly GCF_003721435.2. Lineage (NCBI taxonomy): Archaea > Methanobacteriati > Methanobacteriota > Halobacteria > Halobacteriales > Haloferacaceae > Halorubrum > Halorubrum sp. CBA1229. The sequence continues at coordinate 588,813 of NZ_CP054585.1, forward strand.
TAAGGGTTTTTTGACGGATTGGGGTCTCGCGACGGATCGTTGGAAAGTTTTCGATTCTCCCTGATGAGGGTGAACGATCGTTTTTTGCGTGTCGTCCGCAGCGCTCGATCGACGGAATCGGCTCTGCATCGCCCAAACGGTGGGATCCACGCCTCACCGTCCGACCGGCGGGATCCGCTCTGCACCTCACCGTCCGATCAGCGGGAGCCGATCGAGGGGGCCGCCGGCGACGTCCGCCGCGACCGCGTCGGCGCAGTGCTCCCCGCTCAGCAGGCACATCGGGACGCCGATGCCGGGGTTGCTGCTCCCGCCGACGTAGTAGAGCCGGTCTACCCCTCTGACACGCGGGCCAGGTCGGAGCGGTCCCGTCTGAGTCACCGTGTGGGCGAGTCCGAGCGCGCTCCCGCCCGGCCGGTCGAACCGGTCCGCGAACTCGGAGACGCAGGCGGATTCCTCGACAACGATCCGGTCGCGGAGGTCGGACCCCGTGTACGACTCGACCGCGTCGAGGACGCGCTCCCGGAACGCGGCCCGGCGGTCCGGACCGTCGTCGAGTCCGGGCGCGAGCGGCACGAGCGTCACGACCGCCTCGTGGCCGTCGGGCGCGACCGACGGGTCGGTGCGCGAGGGGACGTTCACGTACACCGTGGGGTCCTCGGGCCACGCGGGCGACTCGAAGATCGCGTCGAAGTGCGGCTTCCAGTCCGTCGGCAGCGCGAGCGTGTGGTGCGCCAGCGAGTCGAGCGACCCCTCGACGCCGAGGTACAGCAGGTACGCGCTCGGGCCGTACGTCCGGCGGCCCCAGTAGTCGCCGAGGCGCGACACCGCGCCGTCGGGGAGCAGCTCGCGCTCGACGTGCTCGGGCGGGGCGTTGCAGACGACCCGGTCGTGGACGTAGCGGTCGCCGCTCAGCTCGACGGCGACCTCGTCGGAGCCCGGCTCGATGCCCGTGACGCCGACGCCGGTGTGGACGTCCGCCCCACGCTCCGTCGCGACCGACTCGATCGCCTCGATCACCTCGTACATCCCGCCGAGCGGGTAGTACACCCCGAGCCCGAAGTCGACGTGGCTCATCAGCTGGTACAGCGCCGGGGTGTTGTACGGCGACCCGCCGAGGAAGACGAGCGTGTACTGGAGCAGCTGGCGGAGCTTCGGGTGCTCGACGTACGACGCCACGTGCTCGTCGAGCGTGTCGAGCAGGTCGAGCTTCCGCCCGCCCGCGAGGACGTCGGACGACAGGTAGTCGCGGAGCCGCGAGCGCCCCGGGAGCACGAACCGGTCCATCCCGATCTCGTAGGCCGTCTCGGCGTCGTCGAGGTACCGGCGGAAGGCGTCGCCCGCGCCGGGCTCGTACGACTCGAACAGCTCCGCGGCCGCGTCCGGGTCGGCGGGGACGTCGGCCCGGTCCCCGTCGTCCCAGAACACGCGGTAGTGAGGGTCGAGCCGCTTCAGCTCGTAGAAGTCGCTCGGCTCGTGACCGAAGCGCTCGAAGAAGCGCTCGAACACGTCCGGCATCAGGTACCACGAGGGACCGGTGTCGAACCGGAACCCGTCCCGTTCGAGCCGGCCGGCTACCCCGCCGACGCGCTCCCGGCGCTCGTACAGCGTCACCTCGGCCCCGGCGTCGGCCAAGTGGGCGGCCGCCGAGAGCCCGCCGACGCCGCCCCCCACGATACCGATCGAGACCCCGTCGAGCCCTCGCGCTGTCATCGTCGGACCAACGGCTCCCGAGGGGGAGAGTCGTGTCCATCCCACGACGGGACTTTATAACCCGGCCTGGCCGTGCGACCGGGGGACGTACTCGTTCGGGACCGTTCTTTTACCGATCCGTGGGCTAGATTCGAACATGTCGCGGGGGTCACGTCGCTCGTCGTCGTCAGCGGAGGACCTCGCCGATCCGTCCGGGGACGACGCCGCCGACTCCGCCGTCGACGACGAGTCGGACGAGGACGGCGCGGTCGCCGCGGGCCCCGCGGGTCGTTCTCGCGGCGTCCGCGCCCGCCTCGCCGTCCGCGACCCCCCGCACGCCCCGGTCGCGGAGGCGCTCCCCGACGGGTCGGTCGCCACGGACGTGGAGCGGGTCCGCCTCGACGACGCCGTGGTCTCGGAGTTCCGCACCGACCGGCTGATCGGCGCGGAGCCGGTGTTCGCGGCCGACGGCGAGTACGTCTACCGGGTCCGGAGCTCCCCCGCGGAGCCGTACCCCTGTCGATCGATCGAGTCGCTCGGTCACCCGGTCTCCGACGTCACGGTCCGGACGGCCCCCGACCGGATCCTGCTCACGCTCTCGCTGCCCTCGGTGGACCCGATCGACGAGATCGTCGAGACGGTCGAGGCCACCGGGGCGTCGGTCACGCTCGAACGGCTGACGCGCTCGGGCGCGTCGGGGAAGGGCGACCCCGTCGTCGTCGATCGGGGGCGGCTCACCGACCGACAGCGCGAGGTCGTCCGGACCGCCCAGCGGCTCGGCTACTTCGAGTACCCTCGAGAGACCGACGCTGAGGCGGTCGCGGCCGCCGTCGGGATCGCCCGCTCCACGTTCGCCGAGCACCTCGCGGCCGCGCAGCGCCGGGTGTTCGACGAGCTCGTGGACCCGTGACCGATGGCCGGGAGCCGAGGCGGGGACTCGCGACCGATGGCCGGGAGCCGAGGCGGAACACCGCCGCCCTCGCGATTCCCGCGCGATGAGGCGAACCGCGGTATTGAAACGACCGAAGCCCCGAGTTGACGTATGCACCGCAGACGGTTCCTCGGGCGGGTCGGCGCGGCCGGAATCGGTACCGGGGCGACGGCGGTCCTCGCCGGCTGCGTGGGCGTCGGCGGCGACCCCGACTACGACGTCGGAATGCTCGCGGCCGCGTACCAGCCCGCGGAGCTGACCGTGTCCGTCGGCGACACCGTCGTCTGGGAGAACACGAGCTCGCGAGCGCACACGGTCACGGCGTACGAGGGGGCGATCCCCGACGCGGCCGACTACTTCGCCTCCGGCGGCTACGACGACGAGCAGACCGCCCGCGACGCCTGGGAGTCCGACTTCGGCGGCGGGTTGGAGAGCGGCGACCGCTTCTCGCACACCTTCGAGGTCGCCGGCCGCTACGACTACGTCTGTATTCCCCACGAGACGGGCGGGATGTACGCGACCGTCCTCGTGGAGGAGTGACGTGTGCCGGCGGCGACGCGGGCGGTCGGTCTCGCTTCCGGCGAGCCAGTTCCGCGCCCGGCGAGCCAAACCCGCTCCCGACGAAACCCATTAAGCGCCCGCGACCCCAACTCACGGTAACAGACAGCTAATGAACGTCTCGACGCTCCTGGGGACCGACGTCCTCCTGTTCCTCGCCATCGGGCTGCTCGGCGGCGCCCACTGCATCGGCATGTGCGGCCCGCTCGTGACGGTGTACGCCGGCCGGATGCGCGAGGGGAGCCGGACGGACGGCGGGGGCGCGACGGACGGCGGCGCCGCGTCCGCGACCGCCGACCGCCGCGGGAGCCACCTGACGACCTACGAGGTCCGCCAGCACGCGCTGTTCAACCTCGGTCGCGCGGCGAGTTACACGGTCATCGGCGCGGCGCTCGGCGCGCTCGGCGGGGTCGTCCTCGTCACGACGGCGACGCTGACGGGCGCGGCGGAGGTCGTCCGCGGCGTCGTCGGTCTCGGCGTGGGCGCGGCCGTGATCCTCGTCGGCGTCCGGTACGCGCTCGGCGGCGCCACGGGCGGGGTCCACCTCCCGGGGCTCGAACGGGTCACCGGGTGGCTCACCGGGCACGTCGACCGGCTCGCGAACGGCCCCGGCATCGTCGGGCTCGGCGCGGTCCACGGGCTGCTCCCCTGCCCGATCCTCTATCCGGCGTACCTCTACGCGTTCGCCAGCGGCTCGGCGGTCAGCGGCGGGGTCGCGCTCGCGGCGCTGGGAATCGGTACGATGCCCGCGGTGTTCCTCTACGGCACAGTGATCGAGGGGATCGACGCCGTCCACCGGCGCCGGGTCCACCGGCTGCTCGGCGTCGCGTTCGTCGCGCTCGGCTACGTCCTGTTCGCGCACGGGCTGATGTCGGTCGGGATCCACGTCCCCCATCCGCGGCTCCCGTTCTGGAACCCGCTCGACGCCGGGATGATGGGGGGGATGTGACGATGACGGAGGCGATCGACCGATGAGCGCGCCCGACTGCACCCTCTGCGAGCTCCCGACCGACGGCGTCGACGTGGTCGACGACGAGGGCAACGAGTTCTGCTGTCCGGGCTGCCGCGACGTGTACGCGGCCCTCGGCGACGTCGACGTCGACGCCGACGCGGTGCGCGAGCGGCGGCGCGCCGACGGCGAGGACGGGGACGACGCCGACGACTCCGACGACGTGCCCGCCGACCACGAGGCGACGTTCCTCGAAGTGGACGGGATGCACTGCGCGACCTGCGAGGCGTTCATCGAGACGGTCGCCACCCGGACCGAGGGCGTCAGCGCCGCGAGCGCGAGCTACGTCACGGACACCGTCCGGATCGACCACGACCCGGATGGGGTCTCCACCGACGACCTCTCCGAGGCGGTGAGCGGGCTCGGCTACAGCGCGTACCCCCGCGACGACGCCTTCGCGCGCCGGCAGGCCGACAACATGGCGACGGCCCGGCTCGCGGCCGGCGTGCTCGTCGGGATGGCCGTCATGCTGCAGTACATCGTCATCATCTACCCGACCTACTTCGCGTTCCCCTTCTACAACGAGCGCACCCTGGAATACCTCAACCAGGCGATGTCGTCGACCTCGGGGACGTACTTTTTCATCGTGATCGCGGTCCTGACGACCGTCGTCCTCCTGTTCACCGGCAAGCCGATACTGCGGGGCGCGTACGTCAGCGCGAAGACGCGGTCGCCGAACATGGACCTCCTCGTCGCCATTGCGGCGGTGAGCGCCTACGTTTACAGCACGCTCGCGGTGATCTTCGTCGAGTCGCCGTCGATCTACTACGACGTGACGGTCGCGATCATCGTGATCGTCACCGTCGGCAACAGCTACGAGGACGCGGTGAAAAAGCGCGCGACCGAACTCCTCTCCGACCTCACGGCGGTGCAGGTTGACAGCGCGCGGCGACTGACTGCCGAGAGCGACGCGGCCGGCGAGGCGAAGGCCGGCGAGACCGAGGAGGTCGCCATCGACGACCTCGCCCCGGGCGACCGGCTGCTGGTGCGGGCCGGCGAGCGCGTTCCGGTCGACGGCGAGGCTGTCGCGGGCGACGCGGCCGTCGACGAGTCGGTCGTCACGGGCGAGTCGATGCCGGTCCGGAAGACGCCCGGAGACGAGGTGGTCGGCGGCTCCGTCGTCGCGGACGGCTCGCTCACGGTCGCGGTCGGGCCGGACGCGAGCTCCAGCCTCGACCGCGTCGCGGAGCTCGTCTGGGACCTCCAGAGCGGAAACCACGGTGTCCAGAAGCTCGCCGACCGGCTCGCGACCGTCTTCGTCCCGGTAGTCCTCGGGGTCGCGATCGTCGCCGCCGCGGCCAACCTCGCGCTCGGGAACGGCGTGACGGAGGCGATGCTCGTCGGGCTCACGGTGCTCATCGTCTCGTGTCCCTGCGCGCTCGGACTCGCGACCCCGCTCGCGGTCGCCGCGGGGATCCGCGACGCGCTCGAACGCTCGATCGTGATCTTCGACGACACCGTCTTCGAGCGGATCCGCGACGCGACCACCGTCGTGTTCGACAAGACGGGGACGCTCACCACCGGCGAGATGGAGGTGGTCTCGGCCGACGTCGACGACGACCTGCTCCGGCTCGCGGCCGCGCTGGAGGAGCGCTCGGCGCACCCGGTCGGGCGGGCTATCGCCGCGGCCCGAGCGAGCGCGGGCGGGGGGCCGGGAGACACCGACGCGTCACCCGCTCCGTCCGCGGTTGCCGACGGCGGGACGGCCGAAGCGGCCGAGACCGGTGGCGGGCCCGAGGCGACCGCCGGAGACGACTCCGGCGAGCCGCTCGCCGTCGAGGGCTTCGAGAGCCACGCCCGCGGCGTCTCCGGGATGGTCGACGGGACCGAGATCGTCGTCGGCCACCCCGCCCTGTTCGACGAGCGCGGCTGGACGGTCCCCGACGCGATCCGCGAGGCGGTCGCCGAGGCGCGCGACGTGGGTCGCGTCCCCGTCGCGGTGGGGCGCGACGGCGCGGCCGAGGGCGTCGTCGTGGTCGGCGACGAGCTGCGCGAGGGGTGGGAGGAGACGGTGACCGCGCTCGACGACGAGGGCGTCGACGTGGTCGTCCTGACCGGGGACGACGAGCGCGCGGCGACCGTCTTCAGCGAGCACGACGCGGTCTCGTCGGTGTTCGCCGGCGTTCCCCCCGAGGGGAAAGCGGAGACCATCGAGCGGCTGAAGGCGAGCGGGCTCACGGTGATGGTCGGCGACGGGACCAACGACGCGCCGGCGCTCGCCGCCGCGGACCTCGGCATCGCGCTCGGCGGGGGGACGGCGATGGCGGCCGACGCGGCCGACGTGGCCATCGTCGACGACGACCTCGGCTCGGTCGCGACCGTCTTCGAGCTCTCGCGGGCGGCGGGCCGCCGCGTGAAGGGGAACATCGGCTGGGCGTTCCTTTATAATGCGGTCGCCATCCCGCTCGCGGTCACCGGCCTGCTCAACCCCCTGTTCGCCGCGGTCGCGATGGGCGCCTCCAGCCTGCTCGTCGTGACGAACTCCTCGCGGGCGCTGCTGGACGATTAACGCGGGCGTCGGGGTCGTCGGTCCCCCGCCCGACGCGCCGCGACCGCAACCGACTTTCCCCTCACGCGACTACCCTCAACCATGTCACAGCGACAGCAGTCCTTCGACGTTCCGACCCGCGACGGGATGCCCGTGCTCGGGCTCGGCACGTGGGAGAACGACGACCCCGCGCAGTGTACCGAGTCGGTGAAGACGGCGCTGGAGACCGGCTACCGCCACGTCGACACCGCCCAGATCTACGGCAACGAGGCCGCCGTCGGCGACGGGATCGCCGCGGCCGACGTCGACCGCGACGACGTCTTCCTCGCGACGAAGGTGTGGATCGACCAGCTCGCGCCCGAGGACGTGGCCGCGTCCACCCGCGAGAGCTTAGAGAAGCTCGGCACCGAGTACGTCGACCTGCTGTACGTCCACTGGCCGGCGGGCGCGTACGACCCCGAAGAGACGCTGCCCGCGTTCGCCGAGCTCCGCGACGACGGGCTCGTCGACCGGATCGGCGTCTCGAACTTCGAGCCGCACCACCTCGACGCCGCGACCGACGCGCTCGGCGAGGCGCCGTTCGCGAACCAGGTGGAGATGCACCCGCTGCTCCGACAGGAGGAGCTGCGCGAGTACGCCGACGCCAACGGCGTCGAGCTCGTCGCCTACTCCCCGCTGGCCCGCGGGAACGTGCTCGGCGACCCGGCGATCACCCACATCGCCGAGAAGCACGGCGTCAGCGCGGCGCAGGTGAGCCTCGCGTGGCTCCGCGAGAAGGGCGTCACGGCCATCCCGAAGGCGACGGGCGAGGACCACATCGCCGACAACTGGGCGAGTCTCGGGCTCGAATTGGACGCCGAGGACGTCGAGGAGATCGACACGCTCGGCCGGACCGACCGCCAGCTGAACCCGGACTTCGGGCCGGACTGGGAGTAGGGTCCGCTGCGGTCGGGTCCGACCCGCGACCCCGGCGGGATCCCGCCGTCAGGTCACTCGCTCGCCGCCGGGAGGACGATCGTGATCTCGTTCCCGCGGTCGGAGGCCGAGTCCACGTCGATCCCGCCCTTCGACATCTCCACGGACCAGTAGACGAGCCAGAACCCCAGCCCGCTGCTGTGGTAGACGTCGGTCATGTCGTGGTCGCCGGTGAGGACGTTCGCCTCCACGGTCGGGATCGGCGCGTGGTCGTCGCTGACGACGAGCTCCGCGCCGCGGTCGGTCCGACTCAGGGCGACCCGCACCGTGGGTCTCCCGCCGGCGGCGTGCCGGACCGCGTTCTCGAGCAGCTCGATCACCGCCGACCGAAGCTCCGCGCGCCCCTCGATCGTGACCGCATCGAGGGAGGAGACCTCGATCGAGGCCTCCGGATGACGCTCCCGAACCGCCTCGACGCACTCGGCGACGGCCTCGCGGAGCTCGATACGCTCGGTTCCCTGTCGCTCGGTGATCAGGTCGATGATCTCGCGCTCCTTCTCGGCGGTCTCGAGGAGCCGTTCGCCCACCCGCCGGATCACGGCGGTGTGTTCGGTCGACTCCGGCGCCTCGGACGCGATGAGCTCCGCCGTCCCGAGGATGACGTTGAGGTCGTTCCGGAGGTTGTGCCGGAGGAGGTTGTCCATTACGACCAGCTGGCGCTCGCGGCGCCGCCGGTCGGTGACGTCCTTGGCGAACCCCGTGATGCGGACGACCTCGCCGTCGCTTTCGATCGGTTCCGCCTGCACCCACACCCACCGATTGTAGTTCTCGTCGGGGTTCACCCGGTACTCCATGTCGACCGAGGTCCCGGCGGCGAGCCGCTCCATCGCCGCCTCGACGGCCGGGACGTCGTCCGGGTGGATCGCGTCGAGAAACGTCCGCGGATCGGCTTCCAGCCCGTCGATCGATCCGCCGTATATCTCCTCGTAAGCGGGGTTCACGAAGAGCAGCTCCGTCCAGTCGGCGTCGAACATCCACAGCACGTCGCTCGAGACGGCCGCGATCTCTCGGAGGTACGAGGCCGTCTCCTCGTGATCGCGCTCGGCCCGCACCCGGTCGGTGACGTCGCGGGAGCTGACGACGTACCCCTCGATCAGGGCGTCGGTGAGGTTCGACATCCGGCTCTCCAGCCAGACCCACGAGCCGTCCGCGGTCCGGTGCCGGTACTCGACCGACTCCTCGGTGAACTCGTCGTTCTCGACGGTGCGGTAGAACGCGTCCTCGACCGCCTCCCGCTCGCTCGGGTGGACGTACTCGAAGGCGATATCGCCGAGGAGCTCCGACGGGTCGAACCCGAGGATCCGTTCCGCCGCTCCGTTGACGTAGGTGAACCTCCCCTCCTCGTCGAGGAGGGCGATCTTGTCCTGCGCCTGATCGAGCAACAGCTCGAGCGGCTCGGACTCGTTCATTTTCCCGTACTTACTTACGCGGAAACATAACGGTCACGAAGTTTCACGCCCGTGTTTTGCGGCTTTTCGACCGACTCCGGGGCCGTCGGGTTCGGCGGCTTTTCGACCGACTTCGGGGGCGTCGGGTTCGGCCGCGGTTCCGACGGCTTCGTTCCGGGGCTCCTCCCGACTTCAGACGTGCTCCGCGAGGAAGTCGACGATATCGCGGTACGCCTCGATGCGGTTCTCCAGCTTCGCGAAGCCGTGGCCCTCGTCATCGAAGATCAGCTTGCGGACCGGGACGCCCTGCTCGCGCGCCTCCTCGACGATCTGCTCGGCCTCGCCCACGGGCACCCGCGGGTCGTTCTCGCCGTGGAGGACGAACAGCGGCGCGGCGATCTGCTCGATGTTGTTGATCGGCGAGATGGACTCGAGGAACTCCCGGTCCGCGTCGAGCGAGCCGTACTCGGCCTCTCGGAGCTCGCGACGCCAGTCGCCGGTGTTCTCCAGGAAGGTGACGAAGTTCGCGATGCCGACGATGTCGACGCCGGCCGCCCACAGGTCGGGGTACTCGGTCAGCGCGGCGAGCACCATGAACCCGCCGTAGGAGCCGCCCATCGCGACGACGCGGTCGGGGTCGACCTCGGGGTGGTCGTGGAGCCACTCGACGCCCGCCTCGATGTCGGCGACCGAGTCCATCCGCTTCTCCACGTCGTCGAGCGCGGAGTACGCCTTGCCGTACCCCGAGGAGCCGCGGACGTTCGGTTCGAAGACGGCGTACCCGTTGTTCAGCAGGTACTGCTTGACCGAGGCGAACGAGGGGCGGCGCTGCGACTCCGGCCCGCCGTGGATGTCCACGACGACAGGGTAGCCGCCCGCGGGCGGTTCCGTCTCCGGGACGGAGAAGAACGCGGGGATCTCCCGCCCGTCGAAGGTGGGGTAGTGGACGAGCTCGGGCTCGACGAACGTGTCCGGCGGGATCCCGGCGGTCGAGGCGGCGGTCCAGCGCTCGGTCTCGCCGGTCATCGTCTCGACGACGTAGACGTTCGCGTTGTGGGTGCTCCCGGTCGCGGTGATCGCGAACCGGTCGCCGTCGGGCCCGAAGCTCACGCCGCCGGCGACGCCCTCGGGGAGGTCGGGGGCCGGGAAGGGGTCGATCCGGTCGGGCTCGACGAGCTCGCCGACCGTGATCTCGGTGTAGCCGTCGACGTTCCGGGAGTAGACGACGCGGCGGGACTCCTCGTGGACCGCGACGCCGTCGACGTTCCACCCGTCGTCGCCGCCCGGCTTCTCGGGCACATCGCTCGCCTCGCTCTCGTCATCGCCGGACGCGATCACCGAGAAGTCGCCGGTCTCGAGGTCGAGCCGCTCTAAGCGGAGCGTGTCGCTGTCGCGGTCGGTGACGAGGTACAGCGACTCCCCGTCCGGCCCCCACTCCGGGCTGCCGTACCGCACGTCGCCCTCGTGGGGCGTGTGGTGGGTCAGGTCGCCGCTCGCGACGTCGAGCGTGTACACGTCGTGGTCGAACGAGGACTGCGCCTCGTGGACGATCAGCCGGTCGTCGCTCGGCGACCAGCCGGCCACCGAGAGCCAGCCGTCGCCCTCGTACACCAGCTCCGCGTCGTCGCCGGTCGCGTCGCGCTCCTGCACGTACACGTCGAACACGGACTCGTCGCGCCGGTTCGAGGCGAACGCGAAGCGGTCGCCCTCGGAGTCCCACCCCCCCCAGCGGTGCTTCGCCTCGGGGCGCTCGGTGAGGTCGACGATCTCGCCGGACTCGTAGTTGAGCCGGTACAGCTGCGCGCGCTCGTTGCCGCCCTCGTCCATGCCGAAGACGGCCTCCGCGCGCTCGGGCGAGGAGTCGGCGAACGAGACCGACTCCTCGAAGAACGTGTGCTGTTCGGGCCACCCCAGCGGCTCGTCGACCGACCACACCTGCCCCGTGCCGGTCGTGTTCAGCAGGAAGGAGAGGCGACCGTCGGGGCCGAGGTCGGCCCCGCCGGCGTTCCGCACGTTGAGGTACCGTTCGATGTCGTATCGGTGCATGAGGTCCGATTCCGGCCGCGGTGGGAAACCGTTTCGGGTGGTGGAACGGGCGGTTCCCGACCGTTTCCGTCCGCCCGACCGCGCCGCGATGCCGTGTCTTTTTATCCGGGCCCGCCGTCCGGTCGGCGTATGCGCGTCGCGTTCGTCTCGCTTCTCGCCCCGGGTCACGGCGTCACGCCGGCCCGGGAGCGAACGCGACGGGTCGCCAGCGGGCTCGCCGACCGCGGCCACGAGGTCGTGTGGCTCTGCGCGCGGTGGTGGGGCGGCGACCACGACGTCTTCGAGGAGGACGGGATCGAGTACCGGTCGGTGGCGGCCGACCCGTCGCCGACGGCGTTCGCCGCGCGGCTCCCGCTCGCGCTCCGCCGGGTCGCCCCCGACGTCGTCCACGCGGTCAACAGCCCGCCGACGCCGGGGCTCGGCGCGACGGTCGCGGGGACGCTCGCGCGGACCCCGGTCGTCGTCGACTGGTGGCGCGACCACCCCGCGGACGCCGCCCGGCGGTACCGCTTCCTCGCCAAAGGCGCCGACAGGGTGACGACGCCCTCGCGGACGACGAAGACGCGGGTCCGCGAGCACGGGGCCGACGGCGACGACGTGCGGGTGGTCCCCGAGAGCGTCGACTTCGACCTCGTCGAGGCCGCCGACGTCGACGACCGGTTCGACGCGGTGTACGCGCGGCGGCTGGACCGCCACGCCAACGTCGAGACGTTCCTCCTCGGGCTCGCGGAGCTCCGCGGGCGCGACTGGACCGCCGCCGTCGTCGGCGACGGCCCCGAGCGCGAGCGGATCGAGGCGACCGCGAGCGACCTCCGGATCGCCGACCGGGTGTCGTTCCTCGGCGACCTCCCGCGCCGCGAGCGCGTCGAGTTATTTAAAGGGACCCACGTCGTCGCCGCGACGGCGACGTGGGAGACGTTCGCGACGGAGCTGTTGTGGGCGCTCGCGTGCGGCTGCGTCGCCCTCGTCGAGTACCAGGCGGACTCCAGCGCCCACGAGCTGGTAGAGGGCCGCGAGCGCGGGCGCCTCGTCACGAGCCCGGCCGAGCTCGCGGACGAATTCGTCGCCGTCGGCGACCTCCCGCGGCGGACCGTCGAGCCAGACTTCGCGGGCTACGACCACGACGCCGTCTTGGACCGGTACGTCGAGACGTATCGGGAGCTCGTCAGCGACTGATACGTAGAGAACGGAAGCGAACGGCTCGAAACCGCGGGCCGCACCGCCGGAACCGCCGGACGCCGACTACTCCTCTTGGGTGATCGTGCCGCCGTACTTCATGAAGACGAACGCCAGCCCGAGCGTGCTCACCATCGCGATGAACGTCGCGACGCCGAGCGCGCGGGCGCCCTGCGGGACGAAGACGGCGTTCGAGCCGCCCCCGCCGCCGGTCGACTCCGTCTCGATGTCCTCGCCGACGGCGAGACCGGCGTGCATGCCGACGGCGGTGTGGGGCACGCAGTGGTAGTGGGTGATACCGACGTCCTCCTCGCTCGTCTCGTACTCGTAGGTCGCCCCCTCCTCGCCGACCGGGTCGCCGCTGTCGAGGGCGGCCGGGCCCTCGACGTTCTGCACGTTGTGCGCCCCGCCGTTCCCGGTCCACTCGAACGTGATCGTCGTGCCCGTATCGACCCAAAGCAGGGTCGGGTCGAACGCGAGCCCCTGGTCGCCGGCGCCGACCGACACGGTCACCTCGCTCTGCCCGCGGGCGTCCTGGTACGACCCGACGTTCCCGCTACTGGCCCCGCTCGGCCAGACCGGCTGTTCCTCCTGTGCCGCCGCGGTCCCCGCCGTCACCGTCGCCGCCCCGGCGGCAGCGGTCGCGCCGCCTGCGGTCCGCATGAACGCGCGCCGGGAGACGTCGTCCGAGCTCATACCCCCCGGTTTGTGACGGGCTGTAGTGAATATGTTGATCCGGTCGCGGGCGGCGTCGCCGTCCCGCCCCGCCCGCGAGGACCGACGTGTCGCCGATGAGCGTATAAAAACAGCGCCCGTAACTCCCGCATGAGCTACCCGGTCACCTACTACTGCCCGCACTGCGGGACCCTCGTCGAGCTGGAGCGCGACGGCTACCTCGCGGACAAGTCGGTGACGCCGTACCCCCTCGACGGGTGGACGTACGTCGCCCCTGCGGAGCCGTTCGAGGACGCGGCCGACGTCGACGGCGTCCGGTTCGTCTGCGGCGAGAGCGACGGGGTCGTCTGGGACCCCCACGACGGAGTGCGCGGGACCGACGTCGGCGGCGAAGTCAGTGACGGCGGACAGACCGGCGAGGGCGCCGGCAGCGCCGGAGACGGTGACGACGGCGCCGCTGACGGCGAGGACCCCGGCTGCGGCGAGCCCTTCTACCTCTCGTTCGTCCGGTACGACGAGGGGCGCGAGATCGACCCGCGCGCCGAGAGCGAGCTGGTCGAGATCGACCCCGACCCGCGCCCGAGCGGGCCGCGGGGGCCGAGCGGACCGAGCGGCGTCGGGGACGACGGCGGCTCCGACGGCGGGTTCTGGTAGCGCGACGCTGCGGGGCGGCGCTCGGAAGCAATCTGCCACGATCGACCGTACTATTATCTTCGCGAGGCGCGACGGGACAGGTATGCCGGACACCAAGTCGGGACGTGACAAGCAGGCACGCGACGAGGAGCGCCGACGTATCGAGCGGGATATTACCGAGGCCCGCGAGCGCGGCGACGAAGCGGAACCGCCGGACAACGGTCCGGAAGCGTGTTATCGGCGGGGCTGCGACGAGCCCGCCGCGTTCAGGGTCACCGAGCGGTATCAGGAGGACACCGGGAAGGGCGCCGTGGAGGCGACCGCCCTCCTCTGTACAGACCACACGGTCGCGGAGGGGCCGGCCAACCTCGACAGCGCGTACGATGAGTACGTCTTCCGCATCGAGCCGATCTCGGCCGGTGACTGACCGGAGCGGGCGACGGCGTCGCTCGCCGAACGACGCCAACAGACAAGCCCCTTAATGCGGGAGCGAGAAGGCTCGGGTATGGAAAGCATCAATCGGACCGCGATCGAGCTCGTCGACGAGGCGCTCGACTTCGCCGGCGAGCTCGACGTCGTCGGGTACGAGCTGGACAACGGCGCTACCGTCGTCGACTTCGGAGTCGACGCCGCCGGCGGCGTCGAGGCGGGGCTGCTGCTCGCCGAGATCCAGACCGCCGGCCTCGCGAACCTCCGCACCCGCATGGGCGAGGTCGCAGGCGCGCCGCGCCAGTACGTCGAGCTGTCGACTGACCACCCCGCGATCGCCCTGCTCTGTTCGCAGAAGGCCGGCTGGGAGCTCGCCTTCGAGTCCGGCTACGAGGGGCTCGGCTCCGGGCCGGCCCGCGCGCTGGTCGGGCAGGAGGCGGAGTTCGAGCGCGTCGGCTACTACGACTCCTCGGAGTTCGCCACGCTCGCGGTCGAGTCGACCGCGCTCCCGACCGAGGAGGTCGCCGAGCACGTTGCCGACCTCGCCGAGGTCGACGCCGAGGGCGTCTTCCTGCCCGCGTACGCGACCGGCTCGACCGTCGGCTCGGTCGCCACCGCGGCCCGCGCCGCGGAGCTCGCCGTCTTCCGCCTGCTGGAGCTCGGCTACGAGCCGACCGACGTGCTCCACGCCTCGGGCGCCGCGCCCATGGCGCCCGTGACCCGCGACGAGGATCTCGCGATGGGGCGGACGAACGACGCCCTCGCGTACGGCGGCGAGGTCCACCTGCAGGTCGCGCGCGACGACGACCGCTTCGACCAGATCGTCTCGACCGCCCGCGAGGAGTACGGCACTCCCTTCGTCGAGGTGTTCGAGGACGCCGGCTGGGACTTCTACGAGGTCGACGAGCGCGTCTTCGCGCCCGCGAAGGTCACCGTCGACGTCGTCGACGGCCCCGTCTACGCCGTCGGCGAGACGGACGAGGAGCTGCTCGCCGAGTCGTTCGACTACCGCTGATCCGGTCGCGGAGCGACTTCGATGCGACTCAAACCCGTCCCCGACCCCCCGGCCGCCGTCGACGACCTCCGCGAGCTCCAGCGGGCGGTGCCG
The DNA here is from genome assembly GCF_003721435.2 of Halorubrum sp. CBA1229. Taxonomy (NCBI): domain Archaea; kingdom Methanobacteriati; phylum Methanobacteriota; class Halobacteria; order Halobacteriales; family Haloferacaceae; genus Halorubrum; species Halorubrum sp. CBA1229. The sequence goes on from NZ_CP054585.1 coordinate 603,918, forward strand.
CTCGTGCCCGGACGCACCGACGACTGCTGCGCCCGCCTCCGCGACCGGTGTGACCTCCCCGACCGGCAGGTCGCGAACGACTGGCTCGCGTTCCTCCGCGCGCTCGGGCTCGTCCGAGAGACGTCGCGGGGGTTCGTCAGAACCGACGCCGAGCCGACCCCCGAACTGGTCCGCGAGGGGCTCCGCGAGGAGGTCCTGCTCGTGCCGGAGGCGCTCGCGGCCCTCGGGGCGGCGACGCCCGAGGACCCGCTCACGCCCGACGGGCTGTTCGAGGCGACCCGCGGGTCGGTCCCGCGGCACGACCGCGCCCGCGACCCGGAGTGGGAGGCGACGTGGCGCGACCGGGCGGCCCGGCTGTTGGCGTGGCTCGCGCTCGTCGACCTCGCGGAACGGGTCGAGCGGGAAGGGGACGACGACCGGGAGCGGGACGACGACCGGGAGCGGGACGACGACCGGGAGCGGGACGACGACCGGGAGCGGGACGACGACCGGGAGCGGGACGACGACCGGGAGCGGGACGACGACCGGGAGCGGGACGACGACCGGGAGCGGGGCGACGACCGAGAGCGGGACGGCGCCCGAACCGGCGAGCCCGCCTACGTCGCCGGCGACGCGGCCGGAACGACGGACTGAGCGCGTCTCGGGCGGAATCGGGGGAAACACCCCGTAACAAGCCTTTTACTCGGCGCCGGAGAGGGTGTTCCCATGGGACGATTCGACCGGCGTGAGTCGCCGCTGTCGGTCACGTACGAGCCGACGAGCGTGAAGGATCTGCTCGTGGAGATGAAAGACACCGCGGAGCTGCTTATCGACCTGTCGTACTCGGCGGTGCTCCACGGGAGCCCGACGATCGCCGAGGAGGTCGTCGAGCTCGAACACCGGATGGACGTCCTCCAGATGCGCGCGCGGATGAGCCTCATGCTCGCGGCCCGGAGCCCGGACGAGGCGGAGACGCTCGCGCCGGTGCTCGGCGTGGTCGGCGCGGCCGACAAAATCTCCGACGCCGCGGGGGACATCGCGAAGATCGTCACCGAGGAGATCGGCCTCCCCGACGCGATGCGCGGCGCGCTGACCGAGGGCGTCGAGACGCTCGTCCGCGGCACCGTCTCGGCCGACTCCGGCTACGCCGGTCGCACGCTGAAGGACATCGACCTGGAGTCGAAGACGGGGGTCCGGGTGATCGCGATCCGGCGCGACGACGACTGGATCCTCAACCCCGGCCCGAAAACGCGGATCGAGGCCGGCGACGTGTCCCTCCTCCGCGGGCCGGAGACGGGCGTCGCCGAGGCGTACCCCGAGCTGGCGGGCGAGCCGTTCGAGCCGGACGAACCGGTCGAACCCGCGATCGACGACTTGGAGCGCGCGGTCGACTCCGTCGTGCTGATGAAGAACCTCTCCGAGCTCGCGGTCGATCTCGCGTACGGTTCGGTCCTGTTCAACAACGAGGAGCTCGCCGAGGAGGTGCACAACTTGGAGATAGAGGTCGACGCGCTCCAGTCGCGGTTCGAGGCGTGGACCCTCCGGGCCGCGCGGGAGGCCGACGACCCCGTCTCGCTCCGCGGGCTGATCCACCTCGGCGTCGCGACCGAGGAGATCTCCGACGCCGCCGTGGAGATCACCGAGGGCGTCGCCCGCGACCTCGGCGTCCACCCGGTCGTGGAGATGGCGGTCCAGGAGTCCGACGAGATCATCACCCGGACCGTGGTCCGGGAGGGGAGCGACCTCGCGGGCACGACCGTCGAAAACGGGATCCCGACGACCGACGTCTCGACGAGCGTGATCGCGATCCGCCGCCCCGACGAGGGGTGGCTGATCGGCCACGACATCGACACCGTCCTGCGCCCCGGCGACGCCGTCATCTCGAAGGGGACTCGCACCTCAGCCGAGGAGTTCGAGGCGCTCGCGTCGTGACCGCTCCCTCGACCGCGGACCGGGAACGCCTCGTCCGCGACTACTACGACGCGCTCGACGCCGGCGACTACGAGCGGCTCCGCGGCCTGCTGGACCCGGCGTTCGTCCAGCACCGCTCGGACCGGACGTTCGAGGGCCGCGACCGCTTCGTGGCGTTCATGCGCGACGAGCGGCCGATGACGGACACGACCCACGCCGTCGACGCGGTGTATCCGAAGGGCCCCGGCGTCGCGGTCCGCGGCCGGCTGCTGGACGCCGACGGCGACGAGCTGTTCGCGTTCGTTGACGCCTTCGACGTCGTCGACGGACGGCTCGCCGCACTGGAGACGTACGCCGCGGGCGGCGGGGAGTGACTCGTCGCTACGAAGCCGCTCTCACGCCCGGATTCGGTCGAGATCGCCGACGAACGCCCGGAGCGCGTCGCGAGTCACGTGCGGCATGCAGACGACGCGGAGCTCACCCGCCGCCGTGCGCGACACCTTCCAGCCGGCCTCCCGGAGCGCGTCGAACTCGGACTCGGGGAGCGCGGCGGCGACGAGCGGGAGCGTCGGCTCGACGACGTCGCAGCCGCGGTCGGCGAGGGCGTCGGCGAGCCACGCGGCGTTCCCGGTCGCTCGCTCGGCCGCCCCGCGGTAGCCGTCGGGCCACAGCGCCTCCATCGCGGCGACCGCGCCGGCGACGCCCGCACCGCTTCGGGTGCCCGTCAGGGTCGCCTGCGACCGGGTCTCCAGGTAGGGCGTGTCGACCGCGAGCGCGTCGAGCGCGGCCGACTCGCGGGCGAGGAGCCCGCCGGCCGGCACCGGCGCCTGCCCGAACTTGTGGGGGTCGATCGTCAGCGTGTCGATCGGGGCGTCGCCGAACGACCACGCGCGGTCGGCGAAGGGGAGCACGAACCCGCCCCACGCGGCGTCGACGTGCATGCGCGCGCCGGCGTCGTGGGCGATCTCGGTCAGCGCCGGGATCGGGTCCACGCGGCCGTACTCCGTGCTGCCGGCGACGCCGACGACCAGCGCGGTGGCGTCGTCGACCGCGGCCGCGACGGCGTCCGTCCGCGCCCGATAGTCCTCGTCGACCGGGACCGTCCGGAGCTCGACGTCGAGCAGCTCGGCCGCCTTGTGAAACGAGAAGTGGCCGCTCTCGGGGACGACGACGTTCACGTCGCTCCCGTCGTGGCGGTTGCGGGCGGACCGGACCGCCTGCACGTTCGCCTCGGTCCCGCCGGAGGTGACGTAGCCCGCCGCGTCGGTCGGCGTCGGGTGGTCCGCGAGCGTCGCCAGCAGCTCGACCGCGCGCTCCTCCAGCGACGCGACCGCCTCGTAGGTGGCCGGGTCGCCGGGGTTCGTCGCGAGGTAGCGCTCGGCCGCCTCCCGGGCCGCGGGATGCGGCTCGGTGCACATCGACGAGAGCACCCGGTCGAACGACTGCGGCTCGGGCTGCTGCATTCGACGGAACGTCGCCGCGGAGGGTCTTACCCGTTCCGCTCTCGGGTGTCGGGCGAGAGAGAGCGACCGCTCCGTCGGTCGAGTAAGCCGAAACGCGTCGCGTCCGAACCGGAACGCGTCCCGTCCGCGGTCAGCGCACCGAGTCGAGGAGGAGCCGCTGTTCGGTGCGCTTCACCTCGTGTTGCACGTCGCGGACGGCGTCGATGTTCGCCGAGATGGAGGAGACGCCCTCCTCGACGAGGAAGTCGACCATCTCCGGCTTCGAGCCGGCCTGCCCGCAGATGCTCGTGTCGACGCCGAGCTCGCGGCACGTCTCGATCGTGTCGCCGATCAGCTGGAGCACGGCCGGGTGGAGCTCGTCGAACCGGTCGGCGACGTGCTCGTTGTTACGGTCGACCGCCAGCGTGTACTGCGTGAGGTCGTTGGTGCCGAAGGAGGCGAAGTCGATGCCCTCGTTCGCCAGCTCCTCGATCTGCAGCGCGCTGGCGGGCGTCTCGATCATCACGCCCCACCGGTGCGTCTCAGGGTCGATGCCGGCGTCGCGCATGTGGCCCTTTATGCCCTCGAGGTCGGCCGCGTCGTTGACTAAGGGGAACATCACCTCCAGGTTGTCGTACCCCATGTCGAAGAGGCGGGCGAACGCCGCGAGCTCCTGGCGGAACGGGTCGGGCTTGTCGAGGCTGCGGCGGATCCCGCGCCAGCCGAGCATCGGGTTGTGCTCGTTCGGCTCGCCCTCGCCGCCCTCCAGCTCGCGGAACTCGTCCGTGGGCGCGTCGATGGTCCGGACCCGGACCGGCCGCGGGTAGAACTCGTCGGCGACGCGGCGGACGCCCTCGATCAGCTCGTCCTGGTACGCGCGGGCGCCGTGCTCGTCGATGTACCGCTCCGGCGTCTTCCCGAGCGAGAGCACCATGTGCTCGATGCGGAGGAGCCCGACCCCGTCGGCGCCGGTCGCGGCCGCGCGCTCGGCCGCCTCGGGGATCGAGACGTTCACCTTCACCTCCGTCGCCGTCATCGGCTTCACCGGCGTCTCCGGGCGGGCCGCCTCCACGGGCTCGAACTCCTCGCCGGGCTCGGCCTCGTCGTCGACGCCGGCGCGGACGGTCCCCTTGTCGCCGTCGATCGTGACCTGCTGGCCGTCCTCGAGGAGCCGCGTCCCGTTCCCCGTCCCGACGACGGCCGGGACGCCGAGCTCCCGCGAGATGATCGCGGCGTGGCTCGTCATCCCGCCCTCGTCGGTGACGATCCCCGCGGCGCGCTTCATCGCCGGGACCATGTCGGGCATCGTCATCTCCGTGACCATCACGTCGCCCTCCTGGACCTGATCGAGGTGGTCGAGCTTGTGGACGATCCGGACCGCGCCGGAGACGACGCCGGGACTCGCGCCGAGCCCGTCGGCGAGGACGTCCTCGTCGTCTCCGGTGGATCCGCCGCCGGCCGCGCCGGGCTGGCCCGACGCCGCGTCCCCGACGGCTGACTTCCGCGGGGTCTCGCCGCCGGTTCCGCCCGCGTCGGCACCGTCTCCCTCGCCCGCGTCCTCCTGAATCGTCGTGATCGGGCGCGACTGGAGCATGTAGATCTCGCCCTCGTGGATCGCCCACTCGACGTCCTGCGGGGCTCCGTAGTGGTCCTCAACGCGCTCGCCGAGCGCGACCAGGTCATCGATCTCCGCGTCGGAGAGCACCCGGGCGGTGCGGCGCTCCTCGTCGACGTCGAGCTGGACGGTCTCGCCGGTGTCCGGGTCCTTCACCATCTCCACCTTCTTGTCCGCGACGGTGACGTCCTCGACGGCGCCGGCGCCGCGGTCGTACACGTAGTTGTCGGGTGAGACCGTGCCGGAGACGACCGCCTCACCGAGCCCCCACGCAGCCTCGATGGTGATCTGCGGGTCGCCGGTCGAGGGGTGGCTGGTGAACATCACCCCGGACTTCTCGGCGTCGACCATCCGCTGGACGACGACCGCGATGTCGACGTCGGCGTGCGGGAACCCCCGCTGCTGGCGGTAGTAGATCGCCCGCTGGGTGAAAAGCGAGGCCCAGCACTCCTTCACCCGGCGGAGGAGATCGTCCTCGCGGACGTTGAGGAACGTCTCCTGCTGGCCGGCGAACGAGGAGTCGGGGAGGTCCTCGGCCGTCGCGGAGGAGCGCACGGCGACGAACGCCTCGTCGTCCTCGTCTCCCATCTTACGGTACCGCTCTACGATCTCCTCGCGGACCTCGTCGGGGAACGGGGTCTCGAGGATGAGCTCTTCCGCGCGCTCCTCGGCGGCGCGGAGCGCGGCGGAGTCCTCGGGGTCGACGTCGACGGCCGAGAACAGCTCCTCGTCGATTCCCGCCTCCTCGATGAAGGTCCGGTACGTGCCGGCGGTGACGGCGAATCCCGGCGGTACCGGGAGTCCGGCGCCGATGAGTTCACCAAGCGAAGCGGCCTTCCCGCCGACGGTCCCGACGTCGTCGGCGTCGACGTCCTCCAGCCAAAGTACTGCCATTCGTGTACCCGGAGGATCCGCGAGCCGACCTATGAAGCTTCCGGCCTATGCAACGCTGAATAAAAGATTACTCAGTCGCGAGTTACGGGTCGGCCGGGGACCGTCGGATTCGGACCTCGCCCTCCTCGGGGCGACCAAACGCGGGAGAAGCGTCGAAGCAACCGAACGCGGCGAGGATGCCGAAACAACTGAACGGAAGGAACGCCGAAACGACCGAACGCAAAGCGCGTCGAAACGGTCAAACGTAGAGAGGGCCGAAGCAGCCGGAACGACGAACCGTCCGTCGGTTCGTACACCGACGTACGCACCTATTCAGTGTATACTTACTTTCTGACAGACGAAACCGATCCGGTAACGTGTTACAGCAGCTGTAACACCGTTCACCGCGAGCGGTCACTCGGCGGCGAGCCGCTCGCGCTCCGCGCGGAGGAGCCGCTCCCAGACGCCGAACAGCCGGCTGTTCAGGCCGTAGCGGTCGTTCACCCGGCGGACCCACGCGTCGTCCGCGAACAGGAGGCGCTGGAACCGCCGGACGCGCGGCGAGAGCGACTCACGGTCGCCGCCGTAGTACGACAGCGACTCCTCGCGCGTTTGCTCGACGAGAGCGGCCGGGACGTCGATCCCGTCGGCCGCGGCGGCGTGGGCGAACCACTCCAAGTGGAGCAGCGCGTCGGCCAGCAGGAAGCGGTCGCGGAACCCCGAGACGCCGGCGAGCGCCGGCCGCCCGTCGATCGTCACGTCCTGTGGTCGAGAGAACCGGGGCGCCGTCGCCGTCACGCCGGCCGTCCCCGCGATCACCGCGGCGACGCGTCGGAGCCGCCAGTCGCCGTACCGCACGGGCGGGAGCAGCGCGAGCTCGTACCACGTCGGAAGCCACTCGCAGTACGGTTCGGAGAAGGCGCCGTCGGCGAGGAGCGTCGCCGTCACCGACCGCGCCTCGGCCGGCGACAGGGTCGCGTGGTCGGTCCGGAGCCGGTCGGCGACCCGCACGCCGTCGAGCGCGTCGACGCCGTCGAAGCCCATGCCCTCGGCGACGTGACGGGTGTACGCGCGGCTCGCCGCGTACCAGTCGGCGAAGTCGGCGGGCGCCGTCAGCCGGAGGAGTTGAAGGACCGTGATGCTCGCGGTACGCCCGCGAGCGGCAAAACCGCTCCGTTCAGCGATTCGGCCCGCCTGGTTCAGCGGTCGAGTTCCCGGTCGGTTTCGGCCGCGAGGTCGGCGTCGGTGCCGCGAGCGGGGTCGTCCGCAGGGTCGGCGTCGCCGTCGGCGGGGTCGTCCGCGAGCGCCCCGTCGAGCCCCCACTCGTCGGCGCGCTCGGCCGCCTCCGCGCGGGCCTGCTCGCGGATCGCCTCGATCCGGTCGTCGTCCGCGAGGAACGCCGCGACGGCGTCGGCGTCGTCCGCCTCCAGGTCGGCCAATCGCTCGTCGGGCGCCGCCTCGCGGGTGCGGTCGGCGAGCGTCGGGTCGTCCGCGAGCTCCGTCGCCGCCGCGCCCGGCGCGACGCGGAGCGCGTCCGTCTCGTGGGCCGCCTCGAGGCCGTCGCCGTCGACCGCGTACAGCTCGACGCGGTACGGGCCGGGCACCGCGAGCTCCGCCAGCGCGTCGGGGCCACCGCTGTCGGTCACCGTGTTGTACGCGAGTACCGGGACCCCGTCGGCGAACGTGAGGACGCCGCGCGCGTCCCCCTCCAGGAGGAGCGTCTCCTGCGGGACGAGCGTCGCGTACCCGGTCAGCCCGCGGTCCAGCGCCCGCGAGAGCGTCGTGGCCACGTCGGAGACGACCCGCGACCGGAGGAGGGTGCCGCGGGGGATCCGGAGCTCGGGCGCCTCGCCTGCCCCGCTCGTCCCGCCGGCTGGGCCGGTCATGGCGTGTCGGGCACGACCGCGCTCCGAAAGCGGTCCGCGACCGCGTCGCCATCGCCGTCGCGCACGTCGAGCCGGGCCGCCGCCCGCCGGTAGCGAGCGGCGGCGTCGCTCTCCGGCGCGTGCGCGAGGAGCGGCTTCCCGGCGCGGCGCGCCTCGCGGACCACGTCGCTGTCGGGAACCCGCGCGAGCACCGGCCCGCCGAAGTGACGCTCTGCCTGCTCGGCCACGTCGGCGGCGTCGTCCCGGACCTTGTTGAACAGGACGCCGGCGGTCTCCGTGCCGTACGAGCGGGCGTACTCCTGAACCTTCAGGCCGTCCGAGAGCGCCGGGATCGTCGGCTCGACGACGACGACGACCCGGTCCGCGAGGACGACCGGGAGCACCGCCGACTTCGAGCCGAGCGCGGCCGGCGAGTCGAGCAGGAGCACGTCGGTGTCGCTCGCGAGCTCGGCGACCACGTCGCGGAGGCGACTCGGCTCCGCGGCCTCGAAGCCCGCGAGCGACGTGCCGCAGGGGACCACGGAGAGCCCGAACCGGTCGTACGTCGCCTCGGCGACGTCGGTCGCGGTCCCCTCGACGAGCAGGTCGTGGAGGGTGACCGCCGCGTCGTCGAGCCCGGCGTGAAAGAGGAGGTTCGCCATCCCGGTGTCGGCGTCGACGACGGTGACGTCGTGCTCGTCGGCCAACGCCAATCCGAGCGCGAGCGTGCTCGTCGTCTTGCCCGTGCCGCCCTTTCCGCTGGCGACCGCGAACGCCTCGACCATGCGCCCACCTGACCGGGCGCTCGGCTAAAGCCTGTCCATCGCGGGAGCCGATCGCCGCGGAGCCGGTCCGGATCCCACGGGACAGCGTTTTGCCGTTCGGCACCGACGATCGACCATGTCGACCGTCATCGACGCGGACGCGTTCCGCGACAGGATCGACGAGCGTCGACGCGGCGAGCGCTCGTTCGCCCTCGTCGACACGCGGCCCCGCGAGAGCTACGAGAGCTGGCGGATCGCCGACTCGATCCACTACTTCTACAAGCCGTTCCACGAGTTCGACGTCGACGACTTCGAGGCCGAGACCGGGCTCGGGCCCGACGACGCGATCGTCACGGCCTGCGCGAAGGGGAAGGCCTCGCTCGACTTCGCCGAAAAGCTGGAAGCGGCTGGCTACGACGACGTCACGGTCGTCGCGGACGGGATGCGCGGCTGGTCGGGCGTGTACGACCGGACCGAAGTCCCGCTCCCCGACGCGGGCGACGACCCGCTCGATATCGTCCAGATCCAGCGGCGCGCGAAGGGGTGTCTCGGCTACCTCGTGGTGGGGGGACGGTCGACTGATGCGGAGGTAGGCTCCGATGGCTCCGACCGCGTCGCCATCGCCGTCGACGTCTCCCGGCACGGCGACGAGTGGCGGGAGGCGGCCGCCGAGCGCGACGCGACGATCGCGGCGGTCCTCGACACGCACGTCCACGCCGACCACCTCTCCGGCGGCCGGGACCTCGCCGACGAGCTCGGGGTGCCGTACCACCTCCCGGCGGCGGCCGCCGAGCGCGACGTGGCGTACGACTTCGAGCCGCTCGCGCGCAACGAGACGCTCGACGTCGGCGGCGTGGACGTGAAGGCGCTCGCGACCCCCGGCCACACCGACGACGGCGCGAGCTACCTCGTTGGCCGGTCGGCGCTGCTCACCGGCGACACGCTGTTCACTGACAGCGTCGGTCGAACGGAGCTGCAGTTCGCGGCGGGCGGCGAGGAGGAGGACGGCGACGACGCAGCGGGAGGCGGAGAGAAGGGCGGAAGCGAAACCGCCGGCGCGGCGACCGGCGCCGAACGCCTCTACGACTCCCTGCACGGGACGCTGCTCGCCGAGCCCGACGCGGTCGTCGTCTGTCCCGGTCACTTCGCGGTCGCGAACGACGGCACGACCGGCGACGTCGTGCCCGGCGAGCCGGTGACGACGACGGTGGGCGCGGCGCGCCGGGGGCTCGACGTGCTCGGGCTCGACCGCGAGGCGTTCGTGGAGCGCATTACGGCGACGCTGCCGGAGAAGCCGCCGAACTACGAGTCGGTTATCGCCGCGAACCGCGGCGTCGAATCGCCCCCGGACGAGACCGCGGCCATCGAGTTAGAGCTGGGTCCGAACCGGTGCGCGGCGGACGCCGGCGGCGAGTCGACGGCGGACGACTGAACCGTCGGTCGTCAGTCACTCATCGTCCGGCCGGTTCGCGATCCGGTCCGCGAGCTCCCTCGCGGCGGCGACGTGGTCGTCGGCCTCGGCGTCGTCGGTCCCGTCGACCTCCGCGAGCAGCGTCCGGATCTCGCCCGCCCGTCGGACGACGGTTTCCTCGTCGGCCCCGGCGGCGATCTCCGCGGCCAGCGCCTGCGCCTCGCCGATTCGCCAGCCGGCCTCGCGCTCCACGGGGCGCTCCTCGGTGGCTGCGAGGTGCTCGTGTAGCGCCGCGACCGGATCGAACTCGTCGGTCACTGCACCGTCACCACGCTATTCGTCGTGGATGAAGACGAGCCGCTTCGTCTCGGTGTTACAGAGACAGAGGTCGATCCCGTCGCGGGTGGCGCCGATCTGCTGCCAGCCGTGGTCGCTGACGAACAGCGTCTGGAACACGCCGCGGTCACAGTCGGGGTTCGGGCAGCCGACGCCCGCGGCGTTCTTATAAACGGTCGTCCCCCCGCCGGAGCTCTGGCGCACCAGGCCGTCGCGCAGCGAGCGGAACTCCTCGGCAGACATCGGTCCGTCCGTGTCTTCGTCTCCCATACGTTCGCGTTCGCGGGCCACGATATATAAACCGACGGGCCGCGACGACCGGAGTCACAGCCGACGAGGAGACAGTCCGCCTCACCGACGAGGAGACAATCCGCCTCACCGACGAGGGGACAGTCCGCCTCACCGACGAGGGCTCAGTCGCGCTCGCGCTTCGCGACGTCCGCGTACGCGTCCGCGATCCGGGTCGGCTCGGGCAGCTTGTACCCCGCACACAGCGCCTCGACCAGGTCGGCGGCCGTCTCGGCCGAGACCCGGTGCCCGGGGCTCACGTACAGGGGGTTCACCCGACGGCTGTTCGGGTACTGGCGCGACTGGACGGCGTGGCCGATCACGGTTCCCGCGTCCGGGTCCGCCGTCTCCACCGACTCGTCCGCGCGGATCGGCGTCCGCCACCCCGCCGGCCGCTCGTCGGTCGGCTCGTCGGGCTCGCCGCACAGCAGGCTCTTCGCGACGCCGACGCTCGGGACGTCCAGCAGGACGCCGACGTGCGTCGCGATGCCGGCCTCCCGGAAGTGGATCCGGCCGGAGCCGTCACAGACCAACAGGTCGGGGTCGGCCTCCAGCGCGTCGAGCGCCGCCAGCATCGGCTCCCCCTCGCGGAACGCGAGGAGGCCCGGAACGTACGGGATCGAGAGCGGCGTGGTCGCGCTGGCGTACTCGATCACGTCGCCGTCGCGGATCGCGACCGCGGCGGAGACCGCCTCGTCCGCGCCGTCGTCCGGCGTCAGGAACGCCTGATCGATGCCGACGACCACGGGGGCGTCCGGGTCGGTGCCGGCGGACAGGCCGGGGTCGATCCGCGACTGCGATCCGGCGTCACTCGCGCCCGCTTCCGGACGGACGGGCGGGAGACCGTCCGTGAGATCGGCGGGCTCGTCGACCGCGACCGCGGCCGGGTCGACGGCGTGGTCGTCCGCGAACGTCGCCGTCGCGGCCAGCTCGCGCTGGAGCGACTCCATCTCCGTCCGCGAGAGCGCGGGGTCCGGGAGGAACTCGGGGCGCGCGACGGCGTCCGGGTCGTTCGGCGTCGAGCGCGACGGAGTCGGCGACGAGTCCGGCGGCGTCATTTAAAAACGACCGCCGGGACCGCCCGGCCCGCCAGGCCCGCCGGGACCGCCCGGTCCGCGCACGCCGCCCATATTCATCCCGCCGGGACCGCCCGCGGACCGCGCGAGGCTCTCGTTGCGCTTCCCGAACGCGAGCCCGATCGCGAAGCCGATCAGGTGCGCGAGATGCGCGATGCCGCCGACGCCGCCCGTGCCGGACTGGATCACGAGCACCGCCGAGACGATCGCGATCCCCCACGTCAGGTATTTGATCTTCATCGGAATCACGAAGAAGAGGAGGACCTGCATGTTCGGGCGCCACACGGTGAGCACGCCGAGGATCGCGAAGCCGGCGCCGCTGGCCCCGAGCACGCCCGTCGTCGGGGCGTTCGTCGCGATCGCGAACAGGACGTGGCCGAGGCCGGCGAGGATCCCGGCGCCGAAGAAGAACCCGACGAAGCGGCGGGAACCGACCGCGCGCTCGACGAGCGGGCCGAAGAACAGGATGACGATGCTGTTTCCGATGATGTGGAACAGCTGTATCCGGGAGTGGGAGAGGACGGAGGTGAACCACGTCCAGACGTTGCCGATCGCGTCCGACCGGAGGACGAAGATCTGGCTGTGGGCGGCCTCGCCGAGCGTGAGCGTCACGACCCACTGCGCGAGGAAGGTGATCCACATGGCCGCCAGCAGAGCGTACGTCGCGTTGCCGCGGACGTAGCTCACGATCCCGCCCGTGCTCGTCTCTCGGTCGATGCGTCGCTTGACGCGGTCCGTGATACCCGCGGACGCGTCGCCGGAGGCGCTCGCCCCGCCGGATTCGACGCTCTCGTCGAACCCGCTGTCGAACACGCCGCCCGGGTCGTTCCACTCGGCGAGCCCGGGGCAGTCGTGGTTCTCCGGCAGTCGGTGCTCGGCGCAGAACGTCTGGCCGCACCGGTCACACTGGTACGGGAGGTTCTCGTACTCCCCACACACGTCGCACGTCGCCATTACCTCCCCTTACGGGGGCGCTCCTAAAGCGGTTTGGCTCTCGGACTTGGTCTGCGGAAAGTCGGACGGTGAGCGAGGCGCCCATTTATAAATCCAGTACGGTGTTGCGTCGGCTGCTACTGGCGCGGGGCCGCCTCATCATTTATGAATCATCGATGACGCGGTGGACACCTCCAAAGCCCCAGCCGCGAGGGCTCGCGCGACTCGCTGCGCTCCTCGCTCGCTCGTTTCACTCGCTCTCTGCGGTGCTTACGTCGTCGTGCTTCGCCCTCGCAGCTGCCCCTTTGAGTCCCACCCCGCACGGCACCGCAGCCTCACGCCTCCCCAGCCTCGTCGGTGGTCCTCCGCTTCGCTCCGGACCACCGACTCCCTCGCGCGGGCGGTTCGCGCCGCTTCGCGGCGCTCACCGGCGCACGCCACCGCGGTCTATTTATAAATAGTTCACTCGCCAGTCCCGCCCTCTCGCAGTCCGTCGACGAGCCGACGGAGCGTCGCGAGCGGGTACTGGCCGGGCGCGGTCGCGTTCGCGGGGTCGACGGGCGCGTAGCCGATCTTCGAGCCGTAGAGCGGCGTGACGGCGCGGGTGTGGCGGCCGGGCTCGCCCATGCACATCGTCGCGACGCGGTGGCCGGCCTCGGTCGCCTCGTGGGTCGCCTCGATCATCGCGAGCGCGTCCGTCGGCGCGCTCGCGGTCGTCGCCAGCTTCCCCACGTCGCCCTCGCTCGCCGCGTCGGCGAGGAGGTCGACGAGCGCCGCGGGCTCGGGCGTGGACTCGAAGTCGTGGACCGAGACGACGACGCTGACGTCCTCCTCGCGGGCCGTGTCGCGGAGCGCGGTCGCGTGCGACCGCTCGCCTTCGGGCGCGTTACCGCGGAGGGCCGCGAGCTCGACGTCGACCGCGGCGACCGCGTCGTCTCCGAGCGCGGTCGAGAGCGCGTCGTACCGCCCCAGGTCCGCGGCCTCGCCGCCCTCCCACGACGCGCGGTTCGTGACGAGCAGCGGGAGCTCGCCGTCGTACGCGTCGAGCTGGACGAGCGGGGCGTCCGCGAGGTCCATCCGGAACTCCACGGCGTCGGCGTGCTCGCGGGCGCGCGGCTCCTCCGAGAGGTCGGCCGTGCTCGCGGTCAGGACGAACTCCTCGAACATACGCGAGGCTTCCGGGGGCGGGGAGTTAACTGTGTGCGTCCGGGGCGGAAACGGGGTCGCCGGACGAACGGAGAACGCGGGGCCTTACGCGACGAGGCCGTCCTCGGCCTCCAACAGCTCGTGGTACCGGTTCCGGATGGTGACCTCGGAGATGTCGGCGACCTCCGAGACGGCGGCCTGCGTCGTCTTCTCGTTGGTGAGGAGGGCGGCGGCGTAGACGGCGGCGGCCGCGAGGCCGACCGGCGACTTGCCCGAGTGGACGCCCTTCTCTTTGGCGTTGCGCAGGAGGCTCTTCGCGCGCATCTCGGACTCCTCGGAGAGCTCCAGGTCGGAGGCGAAGCGGGGGACGTACTGCTCGGGGTCGGCCGGCTTCACTTCGAGCTTGAGCTCGCGGACGACGTAGCGGTACGTCCGGGCGATCTCGGCCTTCTCGACGCGGGAGACGTCGGCGATCTCGTCGAGGCTGCGCGGGACGCCGGCCATCCGGGCGGCGGCGTACACGCAGGAGGTGGAGACGCCCTCGATGGAGCGACCGGGGAGCAGGTCCTCGTCGAGCGCGCGGCGGTAGATGACCGAGGCGGTCTCGCGGACGTTGTCCGGGAGCCCCTGCGCGCTGGCCATGCGGTCGATCTCGCCGAGCGCCTGCTTCAGGTTCCGCTCCTTGGAGTCGCGGGTGCGGAACCGCTCGTTCCACTTGCGGAGCCGCTGCATCTTCTGGCGCTGGCGGGCGCCGAGCGACCGGCCGTACGCGTCCTTGTCGCGCCAGTCGATGTTCGTCGAGAGCCCCTTGTCGTGCATCGTGTTGGTCGTCGGGGCGCCGACGCGGCTCTTCTCGTCCTTCTCGCGGGAGTCGAACGCGCGCCACTCCGGCCCGCGGTCGACCGAGTCCGCCTCGACGACGAGCCCGCAGTCGGCGCAGACGCTCTCGCCGTGCTCCTCGTCGTTGATGACGTTCCCGTCGCATTCGGGACAGCTGAGCGTCTCGTCGGTCTGTTCCGATTCCTCCTCGTCCGTCTCGGTTCGGGAGCGACTCCCCCGCGTGTGTAATCGTTCACTCATGGCTAAACCCCCTCTCGGTAACTGAACACGGGCCGAGAGCGATCTTGTCCGATAGACGGCGGAACCGAACTTAAAACGACCGGAACGTGTCGCCCGAAACCCGACGAAAGGACACGATCTATCACGCGGTTTCGGGCAGTGACACGATCGCCGAGCGACGGGTCGTCGGCATCGCCGCGCCGACCGAAACGCTTGGGCCGCCGGCGTCCCGAATGGAGGGCGATGACCGCTCCCCGCGTCGTCTCGCTGGCTCCGAGCGCGACCGCGACCGTGACCGCCCTCGGCGCCGCCGAGACCCTCGTCGGCGTCACCCACCTCTGCGACCCGTCCGCCGCGGCGGGGTCGGCGCACGGGAGGGAGTCCCCGCTCGCCGTCGGCGGCTGGCTGAACCCCGACCTCGACCGCGTCGCCGACCTCGACCCCGATGTCGTCCTCACGAGTGACGGGCTTCAGGCCGACCTCGCCGACGAGTGCAGCGAGCGCGGGTTCGACGTCCGTCACCGCGAACCGGCGACGCTCGACGAGGCGGTCGAGGCGTTCGCCGCCCGCGGCGCCGACGTGGGTCGCCCCGAGGCGGGCGAGCGGCTCGCCGAGGAGTCCCGAGCGCGACTCGATCGAGTCGCCGAGGCGGTCGCGAACCGCTCGCGCCCGACGGTCTACTGCGAGGAGTGGTCGGACCCGCCGATGGCCGCCGGGAACTGGGTGCCCGACGCCGTGCGCGCCGCCGGCGGCCGCTACCCCTTCGTCGACCCGGGCGAGCGCTCCCGCGAGGTCGACCCCGCGAGCGTCGAGGCGGCCGACCCCGACCACCTCGTCGTCCACGTCTGCGGCCACGGCGACCGGATCGACCCCGCGACCGTCGCGGAGCGCGACTGGGCCGTCGACGCGCCCGTGCACGTGATCGACGACTCCCTGTTAAATCAGCCCAGCCCCGCGCTGATCGACGGCGTCGAGCGGCTGGCCGGGCTGTTTCACCACGAGGCGTTCCCGGAGACGGCCCCGTAGCCGCGCTGAGACGGCCCCGTAGCCGCGCGGAGACGACCCGACGCCTATTCGTGCCCCCATCTCCCAACCCCCGGTATGCGAGTCGGCGTCGGCAGCGGCAATCCGGTGAAGCGGCGCGCGGTCGAACGGGTCCTCGAGTCGTCGCGGGGGATCGACCTCGCCGACGAAATCGACGGCGACCCCGCGACCGTCGCAGTCGAGTCGGTCCCCGTCCCGTCGGGCGTGAGCGAGCAGCCGACGGGCCACGCCGAGACGGTCGCCGGCGCGGAGAACCGCGCCGAGGCGGTCCTCGACGCCGGCGACTACGACCTCGCGGTCGGGATCGAGGGGGGCGTGGCGCGGTTCGAGGGCGCCGACGGGCTCTTCCTCGTCATGTGGGCGGCGGTCTCGGACGGGTCGCGCACGGGACGCGGGAGCGGGCCGAGCCTCGAACTCCCCGCAGACGTCGCCGCGCGGATCGAGGACGGCGCGGAGCTCGGCCCCGTAATGGACGACCTCCTCGACACGACGGGAGTCGCGAGGCGCGGGGGCGCCGCGGGGGCGCTCACGGCCGGTCGCGTCGACCGCGCCGACGCGCTGTCGACGGCGGTCGCCGGGGCGCTCGGGCCGTTCGTCTCCGGACTGTACTGAGCCGGAGGGCGTCGGGCGGGCTCGGGGCGCCTCGCGGTTCGGTCATCGTACCGAAAGCGGGGACTGGGCCGGTATTCGGCGGGGCGCTCGTCGGCGAAAATCGCCCGACTGCGGCGTGTTAATCTGGTCTACCAACCCGCTTATGCACGGACACCGCCTGTATCGGGTATGAGCACAGTCCAACCCGACGCGGTCGCTGCCGAGCCCGCCGGCCTCTCCGGGAAACAGGCGCGGATCCTGGGGTACCTGCGCGAGAACGCCGGCGACCGGACGTACTTCAAATCGCGACTGATCGCCGACGACCTCGGACTCTCCGCGAAGGAGGTCGGCGCGAACATGGGCGCCGTCGCCGACGCGGCCGTCGACATCGACGTCGAAAAGTGGGGGTACTCCTCCGGAACGACGTGGATGGTCACGGAGTGAGTCGAGACGACGCGTAGGGGCGGCGTCGCCGACTACGGGTCGTACGCGACGAGGTCGGCCGCGTCGTCCGCGAAGGCGACGGCGTCGGCGTCGAACGAGTCGGCGTACCGGACCACGAGCGTGAGCAGCCGCTCCGGCTCGGTCAGCGCGTAGCCGTCGGTCCGGTCGAGCAGTCCGGCGTCGTCGAGCGCGGCGGCCGCGGCGCTGATCGTCGGCCGCGAGACGTCCAGCGCGGCCGCGAGCTCCGCGCCCGTCGCGTCCGGGTCGCGAAGCAGCGCGAGGACCATGCCGCGGGGGGTGTCGCGGCGGAGGTAGCCGAGCGCGCGCTTGTCGAGGTCGTCGAACCGGTCAGCCGGGAAGTACCGGCGGTAGTCGGCGTCCTTCGTCGACTCGATCTCGCCGGCCTCCGCTAACTTCCGGAGGTGGTACTGCGCCTCGCCAGTCCCGAGCCGGAGGTCGTCGCGGAGCTTCGAGAAGTGGGCGCCGGGGGTCGTCGGCACGTACCCGCGGATCGCCTCGCGGGTCTCGTTGGCGTCTTCCCCGCCGCTTCCGTCGTCCGCGCTCGCGGTCCCGACGAACGGCGCGGCCGCTCCGATGGCGGCGAACCGCCGGAGCGTCTCCCGCTTTCGTCCGTCGAACCCCTCAGTCACGCGAAGGAATAGTCGGTGCCGCGACAAAAACACTTCGCTCGGGGCAGCGTCGGAATATCCGGTCGTTCGGGCGGCGATACGGGAAGATACGTATCGCGAGCGGCGGCGGTATCGGCGTCGCGGCCGATCAGGTCTCTCGCTCGACCTCTTCGTCGACCGGCTCCTCGTCCATCTCCTGGATGACCTCGTCCGCGGACTTGATGTCCGCGCCGGCGCCCCCGGCCTTGACCGCCTCGGCCTCCTTCTCCAACTCCTCGACGTCCATCTCAGCGGACTCCTCGATCTGGCCGAGGATCTCGTCGATGTCGTCAAGACCGAGCATCTTGCGGGTGTCGTCGTCGAACTCCTGTCCCTCCAACCCCTCCATCTGCTGGACGTCGGAGCCGGACAGCGCCTTGCCGTAGCGGCCGACGAGGCTGGTGAGTTCCTGCGGGAGGACGAACGTGGTGGACTCGCCTTTGCCGATCGCTTCGAGCGTCTCCATCCCGCGCTCGATGATGGCGCGCTCGCCCATCGACTCGGCGGAGCGCGCGCGCAGCACCGTCGAGATCGCGTCCCCCTGCGCCTCGAGGATCTGGCTCTGTTTCTCCCCCTGCGCGCGGATGATGTTCGACTGCTTGTCCCCCTCCGCCTGCTCGACCGCGGAGCGGCGTTCCCCCTGCGCCTCGAGGATCATCGCGCGGCGGCGACGCTCGGCGGAGGTCTGTTGCTCCATCGCCTGCTGGACGTCCTTCGAGGGGTTGACCTCGCGGACCTCGACGCTCTCGACGCGGATCCCCCACTCGTCCGTCGGCTCGTCCAGCTCCTTCCGGATCTTCGCGTTGATCTCCTGGCGCTTGTTGAGCGTGTCGTCGAGCTCCATGTCGCCGAGGACGGCGCGAAGGGTGGTCTGCGCGAGGTTCGAGACGGCCTTCTTGTAGTCGTCCACCTCGAGGAACGCCTTCTTGGCGTCCATCACCTTGATGTAGACGACCGCGTCCGCCGTCACCGGCGAGTTGTCCCGCGTGATCGCCTCCTGACGGGGGACGTCGAGCGTCTGCGTCCGCATGTCGAACGCGTACGTCCGGGAAACGAACGGCGGAATGAGGTTGATACCCGGTTCCAGCAGCTTTCGGTACTCGCCGAACACCGTGAGCGTCTTCTTCTCGTAGGCGTCGACGATCTCGAACGACTGCCAGAGCGTGACGACCACGAGCAACAGGAAGAGCAGCCCGACGCTCACCAGGCCGAAGCCGAGACCGAACTGGAGGGAAATCGGATCCATGCCCCGAGGTTAGGCCATCCCGTTCTTAATACTTCGCCCGAGCGAGCGTTCGTTCCACCGATTTCGGCGGGCGACGGCGAGCGGCCGCGGGCGGCGACGTCGTCCGTCACCCGGCGGCGACGTCGTCCGTCACCCGGCGGCGATGTCGTCCATCACCCGGCGGCGACGTCGTCCGTCACTCGGCGGCGCCCTCGAACCGCTCCGCGACGGCGTTGAGCGTCGCCCGGACCTGTCGCTCGTTGAAGCGGCGGACGACCGGCTCGCCGAGAGCGGTGAGGGCATTCTCCGGGAGGTCGTACTCCGCCGCGTACGTCAGTCTCGTCCCCCCGTCCACGGGCTCGAACGTCAGGTCGATCGTCCCGGTCAACCGGCCGCGGAGCTCGAAGGTCATCCGCTCGGTCGGCTCGTGGACGGTCTGGACGATCTCCCCGTCGACGCCGAGGCCCGCCATCCGGTAGGTGTACGCCAGCCGCTTCCCGCCGTTCGGGAGCCGCTCGACGTCTCTCACGTCCTCGAGGCGGGGCGTGACGGCGGCGTGGTTGCGCGGGTCGTCGAGGAAGGCGAAGACCGATTCCACGTCCGCGTCGATCTGGGCGGAGTCGCGTGCGGTAAACATTAGGCGGGACGACGACTCAGTTTCGCGACCGCGGGTCGACGTACGCCTCCACGAGCTTGCGCTCGGCCGCCCGGAGGTGCTGGTGGAACGTCTGTCGGGTGATCCCCATCCGCTCGGCGATCTCCGAGCCGTCGACCGGGCGGGGCCACTCGAAGTAGCCGTTCAGCTCGGCCGTCTTCAGGGCCGACCGCTGGCGGTCGGTGAGCCGGTCGTCCACGGCCGCCGCGAACTCCGTCAGGCTCCGATCCCGGCTCTCGCGCTCGACGCGGGAGCGGAGCTCGACGCCGTCGTACTCCGCGCGGAACACGTCGAGCATCCCGCGCACGTCCTGCTCGGGCGGCGCCTCGATGGTCAGGCTCGCGCTCGACGCGTCCGCCGTGGCCTCGACGACGACGCCGCCGTACTCCGCGAGCCGCGTCAGCGGCGGCGACTCGGTGGCGGTCACGGCGATGGTGACGTCGTCGTCCGTCTCGGAGACCAGCCGGACCGACTCGACGAACGGCAGCGCCTCGACGGCGCTCACGTCCTCGGTCGGGTCCGTCACCCTGAGATACAGCTCGCAGGCGTCGTCGTCGAGGCGCGTGGTCCCGAGGTGCTCGATCGGGCCGTCGAGCGCGTCGGCGACCCGCGAGAGCGAGAACGAGCGGTCCCGGATCGCGACCTGCAGTTCCACGACGCGGTCGGTCGTGAGGATGCGCGTCGTCTCCACCGAGTGCATCCCGTTGGCGATCATCTTCCCCACCGACTCGCAGACCTTCCGCTCGCGGCGGTCGAGGGCGTTCCCCTCGCTGCTGTAGATGCCCAGCAGGCCGTACCGCCGGTGGCCGTAGGTGATCGGAACGACGAGGAACCGCGGGGCGCCGACCGCGCTCGGAGAGAGCGGTCCGCCGGGGGCGCTCCCGGCTGAGCACCCCTGGATCTCCTCGGTCTCGATCGCCTGACCGATCTCGCGCGGCGTCTCGTCGAGGGAGAACGACGCGTCCGCCTCGACCGAGACCCCGCTCGCCGCGGTCACGTCCAGCCGCCCCGTCGCCGACGAGACCTCGGCGATCCAGCCGCCCTTGTACCCCGGCTCGTCGGCGATCTCCTCGCAGACGCGCTCGGCGATGGTCTCCCGGTCCCGGCTCTCGACGAGGATCCGGCTGATCTCGCTGAGCAGTCCGTTCACCCGACCGAGGACCCGGTCAAGTGCCCGTCGCTCCGTCGCGAGTTTCTCCGCGCGCTCCTCGGCGAGCTGCTCCGCGCGCTTGCGGTCGGTGACGTCGTTCTGGAACCCGACGTAGTGGGCCACGTCGCCGTCGGTGTCGTACACCGGGGCGACCGTCAGCTCGTTCCAGAAGGGCGTCCCGTCCCGTCGGTAGTTCCGGATCTCGACGGTGATCTGCTCCTCCTCCGAGATCGCCGTCGAGAGCCGTTCGACCGTCTCGGGATCCGTCCCGGGCCCCTGCAGGAAACGGGGATTCCGGCCGAGGGCCTCCTCGACCGGGTACCCGGTGTGCTCTTCCCACGCGTCGTTGACGTACACGAGGGGCAGATCGGGCAGCTCCGGATCGCTGAGACTGACGCCGACGGGCGCCTCGCTCACGGCGCGACTGACCTCCTCGGCCGTGGGCTCGTGCCCAGAGATGTCCTGCTTTGCACCCGGTGCGCCCTCCGCGGAACAGACCGTCGAGACGTCTGTCACCAGCCGGTCGATCGACGCGGAGCCGTTCTTGTGGAGGAACTCGTCGACGCCGCTCTCGAAGGCGGCCTCCAGAACGTCCTCGTCCTCGACCGCGGAGAACATCACGACCGGAACCTGTGCGTCGGACTCCTCGATCGCCTCCGCCAGCGCGAGGCCGTCGTCCCCCGGCAGAGAGTACTCGCTCACGATGCAGTCGTACTCGCCAGTGGTCACCTTCGCGACGGCGGACGTGGCGCTGTTGACCGTCGTCACGTCGAACCCGGCGGCGCCGAGCGCCGACGTGATGCGATCGCTCCCCTCCTCCGGATGGACCAACAGGGCCCGGGAACCCGGCATGGCACTCCCTTGGTCGTCCGACGGATTAAGCGTTGATACCGACGAACCCCCGTGGGAGGATCCGTGAAAATCGACATAGTATGGGTGAGCACACAACGACCAGGCGCCCGTACGGTCACCCATGTCGACGGGATCCGTGAGCCACGCCGGTGGTCGTCGTCTCGAACGACCCGAG
Source organism: Halorubrum sp. CBA1229 (assembly GCF_003721435.2). Taxonomy (NCBI): domain Archaea; kingdom Methanobacteriati; phylum Methanobacteriota; class Halobacteria; order Halobacteriales; family Haloferacaceae; genus Halorubrum; species Halorubrum sp. CBA1229. The sequence continues at coordinate 625,420 of NZ_CP054585.1, forward strand.
CGAATCGCCGTGAACGCCTCGCGCGCGGCGCTGCTGCTTCTCACCGTCGCGTTCGCCGGGCTGTACGCAACCGGAACGGAGCTGTCCCTGCGGACGCAGATGCTCGCGTACCTCGTCGGGATGGTCGCGCTGAACCTCCCGCACGGCGGCTACGAGCACTTCTCGAATCTCAGGCGGCGCGGGCTCCCCTTCGGCGCGCGCTACGTCGGGCTCTACCTCGCGTTCGTCGTCGGCTTCGTGGGGCTGTTCGTCGTCGCCCCGCTGCCGGCGCTCGCGCTCGCGTTCGGCACGGCGGTCGCGAAGGGGGGACACGGCGACCTCCACGTGATGGACGCGCTCGTCGGCACCGACCACCTCGTCTCCCGGCCGCAGCGCGCGCTCGCCTCGCTCGTCCGCGGCGGCGCCGTGATGATCGTCCCGGCGGTCGCGTGGACGGAGACGTTCTACGGGTTCACCGGCTACATGCTGAACGTGTTCGACGGGCAGCTCGTCGGCCCGGCGGCGAGCTCGCCGGAGGCGGTCACGACGGCGCTCGGCGCGATATACGGCCTCGGCGTCCTCCTCCACCTCGGCGGGGGGCTCGCGACGGGCGGCGGCGTCACGCGGTCGTGGCTGCTCGACGCCGCCGAGACGCTCCTGCTGGTCGCCTACTTCGTCTTCGTGCCCGTCGTGGTCGCCATCGGGCTGTACTTCCCGCTGTGGTACTCGCTGCGGCAGTCCGCGCGGAGCATGGTCGTCGAGGAGGCGCGACCGAGCCGGACCGAGGGCGTCTCCGTCGTGATGGCGTGGGGCGTGCTCGTCGTCGGCGCGCTGGTGACCGCGCTCGTCGCGACCTCGCTGTGGATGGTCGCCCCGAACCCGCTCGCGGGCGCCTCGCTGCTGCCGGGGGCGGTCGCGTTCTACACTATCTTCGTCTGCGTCATCGCGCTCCCGCACGTCGTCGTCGGCGAGTGGCTCGACTTCGGGCGGGGGATCTGGTACGTCCCCTGAGGCCGCGACCCCGCCTCGCCGCGGTCCGATCGCTCGTCGGATAACAAACCCTAAAACCCGCCTCGTCGACCGATCCGGTATGCGTTTCCGGTTCGTCGGACAGCTCGGGCTCGCAGACGCCGTGACGGTGACGAACGCGGGCGTCGGCTTCCTCGCCGTCGTCGCCGCGGCCGTCGACCTCGAGCTCGCCGCCCGACTGGTGCTGCTCGCCGCCGTCGCCGACGGGCTCGACGGCGTGGTCGCCCGGCATCGCGGCTCGACGGAGGCCGGGCCCTACCTCGACTCGCTGGCCGACGTGGCCTCCTTCGGCGTCGCGCCCGCGACGCTCGTCGCGGTCGTCGTCCTCGACGCGGCGTCGTTCGCGACCGATCCCCTCCTCGTCGCCGGCGGGGTCGGCGCCGGCGCCCTGTTCGTCGCGACGGCGGTCGCCCGGCTCGGCCTCTACACGGCGTACGACAGCGGCGCCCGCGAGACCGTCGGCGTGCCGACCACGCTGGCGGCGACGATCCTCGCGGCCGCGGTGATCGCCGGCTACACCGACCCCGCCCTCCTCGCGGCGGCGACCGCTGCGTTCGCGGTGCTCATGGGGACGACGATCACGTACCCGGATCTCCACGCGCAGGACGCGCTCGTGATGGGCGTCGTGCAGGCCGCCGTCATCCTCACGCCGGCCGGGCACATGGCCACCGCCGCCCTCCCGGCGTGGATCGGCGAGGGATTCGCGTTCGCGCTCCTCTTCTTGGCGTGCGGCTACCTCCTCCTCGGCCCGCGGTTCTACTGGGGCGACGGGATCCGGTCGCCGCCCGACGACGCGGACGAACGCGGAGTCTAACTCTCGGCGACGCGAGAGAACGCGATGTTCGAGTACCGACAACGCGAGAGAACGCGACGAGCCGGCGGCTCGGGGAGCGGGTCGAGAACGGAATAAAAAGCGAGTCGCCGAAGGCGCCTCCGACGGAGCCGTTTACAACAGGTCGTCGAAGTCCTTGTGGCGGGTGATGTCGACGCCGTCCTCGGTGACGACGGCGACGTTGATCCCGTTGCCGGACGCGAGGTCGCGCTCGACGGCGGACTGGATCGCCTTGGCGGCGATGGTCTTCGCCTCGTCGACGGTGACCTCGTCGTGGTACTCCTGTTCGAGCACGCCGAGGGCGTACTGGGAGCCGGAGCCCGTGACGGTGTACTCCTCCTCGGTGGTGCCGCCGAGGGCGTCGATGGAGTAGATGTGTGCGCCGTCGTCGTCGACGCCGCCGAGGATCGGCTGGACGATGAAGAACGCGCCCGTCCGGAGCAGGTTCCCGGTGAGCGTCGACAGCGCCTCCATGGACATGTCCTGGCCGCGGCGGGTCTCGTAGAGGCTCGTCTCGGCCTTGAGCGTGGAGATGAGGTTCTGCGCGGCGGAGACGGAGCCGGCGATGGTCAGGGCGCCGCGGGGGTGGATCTCCTCGACCTTCTGGACGTCCTTCGAGGAGACCATGCCGCCGAGGGAGGCGCGCATGTCGGTGGCCATCACGACGCCGTCCGCGGTGCGGATGCCGACGGTCGTCGTCCCGGTCTTCATCTCGCCCTCGCCGTCGGCCTGCGCCGCGCGGCGCTCGCTGTGTTCGAACTCGCCGAGCTCGGGACCGAAGACGGGCTGGTCGCGGCCCAACTCGTCAGCCGGTCCCTCGGAGAGGTCGCCAGTCGGTGTTCGCATTACGACTCCGTTGGCTCGGCGCGCTGATAAAGGCAACCCTTCGCGGACCGCCCGCCGGTTCCGACGGGCCTATTCGTCCCGGACGGTCGCGGCCCGCGCGTCGCCGTCGCGTCGGTCGATCGTCTCGCCGTCGATATCGCTGTCGCTCGGCGGTGTGGACGAACGGTCCGGGTCGAAAACGGTCGCCTACTCCTCGACGCGCTCGTACACCTCACCGGTCGTCTCGACGAGCCGGCCGATGGGGACGTTGATGCCGAGGCGCTTGCGAGCGAAGACGGCCATCGGGAACAGCGAGATACCGATCGCGACGGTCGCTTGGTGGATCCCGAAGAGGGCCGCCGAACGGATGCGGTCGAACATGGATCTTCGAACGACCGGAACGGAGGTGTATATAAATACTTTCCGGGGGACGGGTTTCGAGTACCCCGACGCTGTCATGCGATTTCGAGTCGTAGATTAACGATTATGAAATATAATCGGAGGGCTGTCACGATCGGGATATCCACGGGGGTGTGAACCCCGCTCGTTTCCATAAGTTATGCGTAGCCTTCGCGCCTCGTGCGCCTCGCATCGGGGCGCCGCGGCGGTCCACGTGAGGGGGTTCGGGACGGCGACGCGGGGCCGCCTCCGACCGCAGACCGAACGGGATTTATCCGGAGCGTCGCGTACGGTGAGACGTGCAGAACGTTACGGACCGGACGCGCAACCCCTTCGGGATGCGGCCGGACTGCCGGTCGTTCGTCCCCGGCTACGGCGACGCCAACGCCGACTTCCACGTCGTCGGCGACCACCCCGGCGTCCACGGCGGCGTCGAGGCGGGCGTCCCGTTCACCGGCGAACCGTGGTCACCCGCGTTCCTCTCGGCGCTGGCCGAGGGAGGACTGATCGCGGGGGTCGCCGAGGGGACGGCGCCGGACGGGACGGCGGCGACCGGCGAGACCACGGCGGCGACGAGCGACGAGACTGCCGCGGCGAGCGACGGAGGCGGTGAGGGCGACCCCGTCGCCGAGCCGATCCGCACCGAGCGCACGTACTTTTCGTACCTCCACATGTGTGTGCCAGACGGCGACCCGACCGCGGCGTCGTACGACGACATGGAGCGGTTCTTCGACGCGGAGCTGCGCGCGATCGCCGCGCACGTTCTCCTGCCGGTCGGCGCCCGGGCGACCGAGCACGTCCTCGAACAGTACACGGCGCGGGCGTGGAAGACCGAGGTCGACATGGACGCGCTCCACGGCGAGGAGATCCTCGGCTCCGGGTGGCTCGTCCTCCCGATCAAGGACCCGGCCGAGTGGGAGGCGGGTGACGCCGACCGGCTCGTCGACGGCCTTCGGGAGCTGCGGTCGACCGACTTCCGTCGCGAGAGCGACCTCGGGCGCTTCATCGCGGGCAGCGACCCGTACCTCGTTCGGTGATCGGTCGGCCTGCGAGGCGCGGATGCGCCGTTTCGACCGCGCGTCGACCACGGGCGCCGTTTCGACCGCACGTCGATCAACTAGTCGGATGCGCGTGCGGTTTCCTCCCGCCTCCGGCCCGCGGATCGGTGTATCGAGATCGAATACGCCAGTTCGGTGCCTGATCGTCAGCAATAGCCCGACTGCGACAGTCATATTTGTCACTACTCCCCGAATTTTATACCGGTCCCCGCTTTTCGTCACCGGACGCCCGAACGATCGGGCGTCGGCCGTAGGACTGGTACTCCATACGGCGGCTTGGTCAGCAGCGGCCCTCACGGGCCGTTTCTCGTCGAAACGCGTCGAGCGCGCAGCGGCGGCGCCGGCGGCGAGAGCCGACCGGTGAGGACGGGGGTTGCGTCAGTCGGTCGTCAACAGGTCCTCGAGGTACCGCCCGACGTGGTCGTCCATGCGCCGCTTGAACCCGGCTTGCCGCGCGAGCCGGTCGAGCTCGCGGGAGACGTAGGTGCCGTACTGGACCGCTTTCTTGTCGGCCGTCCGGACCGACTCCGGCACGCGCCCGGCCGCCGCCCGCCGGAGCGCGACCTTCCGCTCCCCGTCGCTCGCGAGCAGCTCACCCGGCAGCGCGAGCGCGGCCGCGACGACCCGGTCGTCGAGCAGCGGCGCGACCGGCTCGACCCCGGCCGCGCGGAGCGCGAGCACGTCGCGTTCGAGCTGGTCGGGGAGCGTCCGGACGGTCTCGGTCCGGGCGCCCCGCACGGTGTCGGCCGCGACCCGGTCGTCGGTCGCGGGATCGACGACCTTGCTGTACCCGCCGAACAGCTCGTCGGCGCCCTGTCCGACTGCGAGCCGGTCGATCCCGTCGGCGGCGGCCGCCTCGCCCGCGAGGTACAGCGGCACCGCGATCGCGAGGTCCATCGGGTTGCGCCGCTCCGTCGCGTCGGCGACCTCGCGGACCGCGCGCAGCAGCTCGCCGTGGGTGATCTCGACGACGCGCAGGTCGCGGTCCATCGCCGCGGCCGCCTCGCGGGCGGCCGCGACGTCGTGACACCCCTCGAAGCCGGCGACGTAGCAGGGCGCGTCCGGGTCGCCGGCCGCGACGAGTCCGGAGTCGACGCCGCCGGAGAAGGCGACCGCGAGCCGGCCGGACCCCCCGGATCTCCCGAGGCCGCCGGACTCCTCCGCGAGCCCGCCGAGCGCGGCGTCGACCGCGGCGTCGACCGCCGCCTGCGCGGCCTCCGGCTCGGCCGGCGGTCCGTCGGGAAGGGTCCAGACGCGGTCGACCCCGGCGGCGGACGCGACGCTTCCCGCCGGGACCGGAACCGGGTCGTCGAGGGCGGTCCGGTCGAAGCCCCACGCGCCCGGATCGATCGGTGCGCGACCGCTTGCGGCGGCCGAGTCGCCGCCGGTCGCCGAGTCGATCGCCTCGCGCTCGGCGAACAGCGGCTGGCGGCCGAGCGCGTCGCGAACGAGGACCGGTCCGTCGCGGGCGGGCGGGTCGGCGAGCAGCCCCGCGAATCCGCGCCCGCCGGGGAGGGGATCGCCGTCGCTGAGGGCGTCGCGGACGCGGGCGGGAGGCGCCCCGCGCAGGTCGGTGGGCGAGGAGCCGGCCATCGTGGTCAGCGGAGCGCGTTGAGCGCGCGGAGCGCGCGGCGCTTGGCGCCGCCGCCGAACTGGCGGAGCGAGACGCGCCACGGGGTCCGCTTCCCGACGACGCTGGTCCGGCCGTCGCGGATCGCGGAGAGGATCGCGTCCGCCGTGGGCTCGTCGGCGTCGACCTCGGTCACGGCCTGCCCGACCATCTCCGAGATGTGGGCGTCGCTGCCGGCGGTCATCGGGATTCGGTTCCGGAGCGCGAACTTCTCCGCCTGTCGGTTCGAGCGCCCCGTGAACAGCCGGGAGTTGTACACCTCGAGGGCGTCCGCGCCCGCGAGCTGCTCGTCGGTGATGTGGGCGGCGACGCCGTGGCGGGACTTCTGGAAGGGGTGGGGGACGACCGCGATCCCGCCCTGGTCGCGGATCCGGTCGAGCGTCTCGTCGAAGGGGAGCCCGCTCTCGACGCGCTCGTCGATGCCGAACGCGAGCACGTGGCCGACCGCGCAGGTCACCTCCATGCCGACGATGCCGACGAGCCCGTAGTCGGGGGCCTTCTCGGCCGCCTCGAGGCTGGCGTCGATCTCGTCGTGGTCCGTGACGGCGAGCGCGTCCAACCCGACCGCCGCCGCCTGCTCCAAGAGCAGGTCGATCGGGTCGCGCCCGTCGTAGGACAGCGCGGAATGCGCGTGGAGCTCGACCGATAGCACGCCTCCCGTTTCGGTAGTCGTCTTAAAAAGCGCCCCGGTCCGCCGACGCCGTCAGTCCGAGCGCCGCGCGTGTCTCCGGCGCCGGCGACGTGGTGGTTAAAACCCAGCGCGGCGGCGCGCCTCCGAGCGGCCGCCCTCGGCGGTCGCGAGGAGCCCGCGAGGGAGTCGGTGGTCCGGAGCGAAGCGGAGGACCACCGACGAGGCTGGGGAGGCGTGAGGTGCGGTTGCGGGTGGGACTCAAAGGGGCAGCTGCGAGGCGGGCGCAGGCGACGTAAGCACCACAGGGAGCGAGCAACGCGAGCGACCGAGGAGCGCAACGAGCGTGCGCCCGCCTCGAAGCTGGGGCTTTGGAGGAGTTCGCCGTCGATCAGTCGTCAGCGACGTATAGCCGAGCGGCTGGGCGTATGCAGGCGATCACCGCCGATCCGAGCGAGGTCATTTATAAACAAACGAACCGATTTCCGGCAAAAGAGTCCAACAGCGCACTCTCGCCGACTCTCGTTCAGAACGCGCTCTCGCCGACCGTCTCCCGGTAGGTCCCGGTGCCGCGGTGGGCCGTCTCGTCCCACGTCTCGACCGCGACGCGGACGCGGGTGTTCAGGGCGTCGTCGGGAGCGCCTTCGATTCGGAGCGTCGAGTCGCCGATGCGGGCGACCGTCTCGCCGCCCGCGTCGCCGGTGACCATCACCTCGATCACGTCGCCGGGCTCGTAGCTCGGGGTCGAACTCCGGAGCGACCAGCCGGCGAGGAACTTCTCGAAGCGGCTCATGCGCGCGACACCTCCTCGGAGATCCGGTCGGGGATGTACTCCCGCCCGAAGCCGGTGATCGCGGCCAGCAGGAAGACGATCACGAGGAACCAGCCGTGGAAGACGTACGGCACGACCTCGACCGGGTTGACGACCATCTCGGGGCCGTACTGCTCGCCGAGCCCGCCCGGTCCGACCATCACCTGATAGCCGACGAGGACGCCGCCGGCCCACGGGAAGATGTACCCGAGCGCCGAGGTGTTGGCGTCGAGGATGTTCGCGCGCCGGTAGCCGTTGATGTTGAACTTCTCGCCGATGCGCGCGATGTACGGCGCGATCGCGATCTCGGCGGCCGTGTTGATCGTGATCATCCCGTTGATCGTCGCCGTGCCGAGGACCATCGTCAGCTCCGCGCGACGGACGTTAGTCGCGACGGAGTCGAGCAGGAACTCCTGGATCGCCGCAAAGCCGCCGCCGCGGATCATGATCTGCGCCATCGCCACGATCAGCAGGGTCAACACGATGAGCGGGAAGAAGCCGATCGCCCCGGAGTAGAGGCTCCCGCCCACGCCCGCGGTCTCGCCGACCTGCACGAACGGGAGCGCGGTCGCGGGGGTGGGGTCGGTGGTCGTGAACACGAGGATGTCGGCGACCGACGAGAGTCCGAAGGCGAGGTTGAACGCGACGGCGACGATGAGCCCCCACGAGATGGCCTCGACGATGTGGCGGCCCGCGACCGCCGTCGCGATGACGACGCCCATCGAGATCAGGTGGACCAGCCCGGGCGCGGTCGCCGTTTCTCGAAGCGCGGCCGCGCCCTCCAAGCTCGCGCCCGAGAGGACCGATCCCATGATCAGGTAAGCGACGAAGGCGGGCACCGCGGCGAGGATCGCGTACTTGAACCGCGAGGCGACGACGCCGCCGATGTCGGCGTCCTGCGTCACCGCGCTCACGATCGTGGTGTCGCTCACGGGCGCGAGGTTGTCGCCGAAGACGGCGCCCGAGAGGATCGCGGCGAACAGCAGCACCGGGTTCGCGCCGATGAGGACGCCGGCCGGGAAGAACAGCGTCACGAACGCGACGGTCGCGCCGTACCCAGTCCCGATCCCGGTCGCGAGCAGGCCGCAGAGGACGAACGCGGCCGCGGGGAAGGTGGACGCCCCGACGCTCAGGGCGTCGGCGGCGAAGATGAGCCCCTCGACGAAGCCGCCGACCTGCAGCGTCTCGGCGAACATGCCGGCCCACAGCCACGCCACGATCGCGGTCGCGGCGACGCGCTGGGTCATCCCCTCGAAGATGGTGTCGGCGTACGTCTTCCAGTCGCCGCGCACGAGGAACATCCCGAGGATGGTCCCGACGAGCGCGCCGATGACGAGGCCGTTCGTGTCGCCGATGCCGAGGACACCGCTCTGGACGATCGCCCAGAGGATGAAGAAGGCGATCGGTACCGTGCTCGCCCACTTGCCGCCGTAGAAGCTGATCCGGGGCTCGTTCGGCTCCGCCGACTCGTCGCCGAATCCGCCGTCGGCGACGGGCCTCCGGTCGCCGGGCGACCCGCGGTCGCTCTCGGGCGGGGCGTCGTCCGGTCGTTCGCCGTCAACTCGATCCGCCGAATCGTCGTCTGGTGGGCCGGTCATATGTCTCTCCTACGCAGGCGGTGACAGACGACCCACCTAAAGCCTCGTTTTTCGCGTCGGCCGTCCGACAGTCGATCGATTTCGGCCGGGAGGCGGCGCGAGTCACAAGAACACGCTTAAGAGCCCCGACGGCGACAGCACGAACGGGAACAGCACAGCTGCAGATCCGACTCGCCGGGGCCTCTTTCGCCCGCGGCTTGGGAATGTAGCAGTGCACCGACGCCTCCGGCGTCGCGGCTCGGGCCGATCCGCTCGCGCGGACCGCCCCCTCGGACCCGCTCGACGCGAGCGGCCGACAGCCGCGCCGCGCGGAGTCGCGGTCACGTTGTGGTTGTGCCGTTCCAATTTCAGATAATGGCACGAATGCACACGCGCCGTCGCGGTTCGTCCGGTTCGGACAAGCCGGCGACGGACGAGAACCCGGAGTGGAGCGACGTCGACGCCGAGGACATCGAGTCCCGCGTCGTCGAACTGGCGGAGCAGGGCCACGACCCCAGCGTCATCGGCCTCAAGCTCCGTGACGAGGGCGTCAAGGGCGTTCCGGTGCCCGACGTCAAGCTGGCGACCGGCAAGAAGCTCACCGAGATCCTCGAGGAGCACGACGCCGCCGACGACTACCCCGAGGACCTCCGCAAGCTGATGGAACGCGCCGTCCGCCTCCGCGAGCACATGGCGGAGAACGATCAGGACCACCAGAACAAGCGCGCGCTTCAGAACACCGAGTCGAAGATCCGCCGCCTCGCGAACTACTACCGCGGCGACGAAATCGACGAAGAGTTCACGTACACGTACGAGCGCGCCGCCGAACTGGTCGGCGACGAGTAGCGACGACGTCAGTAGCGACACCGACGAACAGACGCGCAACCGAAGACGACGCGCAACCGAAGACGACGCGACACGCGACACACACGACGAACAATCCACGACCCGCGAACCGCCCACGACCGCACTCGACACGCCACAAAATGACCGAAGCGACGTCCGCCACGCCCGCCCCCGACGCCCTCGCCGACGTCCTCGCAGACGCGCCGTTCGCCCGGCTCGTCGCGACCGACGACGGCGACGCGCTGGCAGCCGCGGGGCTGCTCGCCCGAGCGCTGCGAGCCGTCGGCACGCCGTTCCAGGTCCGAGTCGCCGCCGACCCGGTTCCCGACGACGCCGACGACGGCGTCGCGGTGACCGTCGGCGCCGCGCGCGGCCCGCACGCGATTTCGGGCGCCGGACGCCCGGCGAGCACGGACGCGTTTGCGGTCTCGCGCGCGCTCGGCGTCGAGCCGGACCCCGTCGTCGCCCTCGCGGGCGTCGTCGCGGCCGGCTCCGTTCCCGGCACGGACGGCTCGGGCGACGCGCTCGACGCCGCCGAGGCGTCCGACCGCGTCCGCCGACGGCCGGGCGTCGCGATCCCGACCGCGGACCTCGCGGACGGGCTCGCGGCCTCGACGCTCGTCCGGACGCCGTACTCCGGCGACCCCGAGGCCGCGCGCGCCGCGCTGGCGGAGCTCGGGCTCCCGGCCGACCTCGACGACGACGCCCACCGACGCCTCGCGTCGCTGGTCGCCGTCGACGTCGCCGACGCGGACGGCGCGAGCGCGCGAGCGGCCACGGCGGTCGAGCGCGCGCTCCGCCCCTACGCGACGGACGGCCCGTTCGAGACGGTCGGCGGCTACGCCGACATCCTCGACGCGCTCGCCCGCGAGGCCCCCGGCACGGGGGTCGCGCTGGCGCTCGACGCCGACCCGAGCGACGACCTCCGGACCGCCGCACTCGACGGGTGGCGGTCGCACGGGCTGGCGGCGCACCGCGCGCTCGACGCCGCGACGACCGGCCGATACGACGGCTGCGTCGTCGCCCGCGTCGACATCGCGGGAGGCGACCGTCCGGACGAGGGCGACGCCGACGACGGCGACGCCGCGCGCGACGCGGCCGCCGTCCTCCCGACCGTCGCCCGGCTCGTCCGCGACTTCCGGTCGCCCGAGCCGGTCGCCATCGCGGTCGACGAGTCGGCCGGTCGGCTGGCCGCGGCGGCGGTCGAGCCCCTCGGGCTCGGCGACGCCTGTCGGTCGGTCGCGACCGCGACCGGCTGGGGGACCGCCGAGCGCGGCGGGCTCGCAGTCAGGGCGAACGAAACCAACGGCGGTATCACGGGCGCGCTCGCCGCGCTCAGGGAGGCGCTATGAGCGGGGAGTCCGCCCGGGGCGACGGGGCGACCCGGACGGCGACCGTCCGGACGACTCACGCCGACGCCGCCCTCGTCGCCGCCGCGCTCGCCCCGGACGAGACCGACTCGATGGCCACCCGCGTCGACGGCGACGCGATCGAGTGCGCCGTCGAGCGGCCGACGACCGGCGGGCTGCGGTCGACCGTGGACGACCACGTCGTGAACCTGCGCGTCGCGGACCGAATCGTCGAGCGCGCGAGGGCGCACCTCGCGGCCGACGACGGAGGGCGCCGCTCCGACACCAACGGCGACACCACCAACACATGAGCGAACGATCCGTATCCAAGAGCAGAGAACAGAAGCGCTGGTACACCGTGCTGGCGCCCGAACAGTTCGACCGGCAGGAGCTCGGCGAGACGCTCGCCGAGGAGCCCGACCAGGTCGTCGGCCGCACGATCACGACGACGCTCGGCGAACTCACCGGCGACTCCGGCGCGAACAACACCAAGCTGACCTTCAAGATCACCGACGTCGGCAGCGACACGGCCTACACCGAGTTCATCACGTACGAGCTCACGCGGGACTACCTGCGCTCGCTCGTCCGCCGCGGCGCCTCGAAGGTCGAGGCGTCGATCACGGTGCTGACGACGGACGACTACCGCATCCGCGTCCAGCCCGTCGCGCTGACGACCAAGAAGGCCGACCGCTCCCAGGAGAAGGCGATCCGCCGCGTCATGATCGACAAGGTCCACGCGGCCGCCGAGGAGCGCACCTTCGAGGCGTTCGTCGACGCCATCGTCGAGGGGAACCTCTCCTCGGCCATCTACGGCGAGGCGAAGCTGATCTACCCGCTGCGCCGCGTCGAGGTCCAGAAGCTGACCCTCGAGGCGCGTCCGCGCGAGGTCGCCGCCGAAGAGGAGACCGCCGTCGACGTCGACGCCGACGAAGTGGCCGTCGACGCCGACGAGTAACGCCTCGTCGAACGCGCCGACGCGACTTTTCCGTTTATCAGCCGCGTAGCGGCGGCATCGCTGTGAATTCCCGCGAGCGAAGCGGACGCGACGGTTCTATTTATAAATAGAGACCGTAAGAAGTCGGTGCGAATGCGGTGGCGCGTGCCTCCGAGGCCGCCTCGCGGCCGAGGAGCGCGCGCGAGGGAGTCGGTCGCCCGGAGCAACGCGGAGGGCGACCGACGAGGCTGGGGAGGCGTGAGGTGCGGGGCGGCGCTGTGCGGGGTGGGACTCAAAGGGGCAGTCGGGAGGACGGCGCAGGCGACGGAAGCACTGGAGGGAGCGAGCAACGCGAGCGACCGAAGCGCGCAACGAGCGTGCGCCGTCCTCCCGACTGGGGCTTTGGAGGTGTTCAGCGCCGATCTGTTGTCAACAAAGTATACCCGAGCGGGTGGGGCTTTGGAGGCCGTCACCGACACATCTGCGATACGCTATTTATAAAACGCCACTCACTCTACTGATCGCGTCAACTGCCGTCGATACGGCTCGAACCCCTGTTTCTCGTAGAACGCCATCGCGCGCTCGTTGTCGACGTCGACGTCGAGCCGCAGCCGGCCGCAGCCCTGCTCTCGCGCGTCGCGCTCCGCGCGCTCCATCAGCCGGTCGGCGAGCCCGCTCCCGCGGTGCGCCTCGGCCACGTAGAGCTCCCCGACGACGAGCCGGTCCGGGCGGTCGAACGGGTCGGGACACTCGTCGACGCTCGTCAACAGGAGGCCCGTCAGCTCCAGGTCGGGGTGCGTAATGGCCGCGGTCGCGGGGTCGACATCGGCGTCGTCGGAAGCCGTCGCTGCCACCCACCCGCGGTCGCCCGCTTCCTCGAGCCGGGTCCGGGTGAACGCGACGTTGCGCTCGACGAACCGCTCGTCGGGCCAGTCGGCGAGCGCGTGCGCGTCGACCCGCTCGGCGAGCTCGCGGTGATAGGGGAGCCACAGCTCGGCCGCGTAGCGGCGGAGGGCGTCCTCGACGGGCGGGAGGCGTCGGATCTCCACGCGGCCGACTGCGTCCACGCGGCTTAAAAAGGCTGCCGTGGCGTGCGGGTCGTCCGCAACCCCCGATATCCGGGAGACGAAAGCTTGAAACGCCGTTCGCCCGACCGAACGAGTATGGAACTGCGGGTCATCGAGAAGACCGACACGGAACTCCGCATCGAGATCGCCGGCGAGGACCACACGTTCATGAACGTGCTGAAGGGCGTCCTCCTGGAGACGGACGGCGTCGCGGCCGCGACCTACGACATGAACCCCGAGCAGTCCGGCGGCCAGACGGAGCCGGTGCTGACGGTGAAGTCGGAGTCCGACGACCCGCTCGACCTGCTCGCGGACGCCGCCGAGGCGATCACCGACCGGACGGGCGCGCTGCGCGACGCCGTGCAGGCGGCCTGAACCGAGGCTCAACCGGAGCCGCCGAGCGACTTTTATACGCTCCCACGCCCTCGCGAGCCGCTCGGCCGGCCGAACGAGGGGCATACCTAAGTGCCAACTCCAGAAACGGGGTGGTATGCCACCGAGCGTACTCATGCTGGGATGGGGATACCCGCCGAACATCACCGGCGGGCTCGACGTCCACGTCGGCGAACTGTTCTCCGGGCTCCGCGACGACCTCGGGGTGGAGGCCACCCTCGTGTTGCCCGCGGAGTTCGCGCCGGACGACGAGCCCGGGCTCGAACCCGTGGAGACGGGCGACGGCGACGTCGCCGCCCGCGTCGAGCGACTCAGCGACCGGTTCGCGGAGCTGGCGCCCGACCACGACGTGATCCACACGCACGACTGGTTTGGCTACGCGCCGGGGCGACAGGCCGCCCGCGCGTCGGACGCGACGTGGGTCTCGTCGTTCCACTCGCTGGCGAGCGACCGCAACATCGACCCGCCCAAACGCGAGGTCGAGACCGAGCGCCGGCTCGCGAACGCCGCCGACACGAACATCGCCGTCAGCGAGATCGTCCGCGGCGACATCAGGGAGCTGTACGACGCCGACTCCCGGGTCGTCTACAACGGCTTCTCGACGCCGGAGTTCTCCGGGAAAGACATCCGCGAAGACCTCGGTATCGACGGCGAGATGCTGTTTTTCGTCGGCAGACACACCGACCAGAAGGGAATCTCCCACCTGCTGTACGCGATGAAGAAGCTCCGCGGCCGCGACGTCACCCTCGTCGTCGGCGGGTCGGGCCACCAGACCGAGCAGCTGAAGCGGTTCGCCGAGCTCCTCGGCATCGACGACCGCGTCGAGTTCGTCGGCTACGTCCCCGAGGCGGAGCTCGGCGACTACTACGCCGCGTCGGACGCGTTCGTCTCGCCCTCGTACGCGGAGCCGTTCGGGATCACGATCACGGAGGCGCTGGAGGCGGGGACGCAGGTCGTCGCGACCCCCGCGGGCGTCGCCGAGGTGCTCCCCGAGGGCTGCCTCGTCGAGGTCGAGGTGGACTCGGAGTCGATCGTCGACGGGCTCATCGAGGCGCTCAACCGCGAGGAACCTCCGCAGTACGAGCGCCGCGAGTGGCTGGACGTGGCGGAGGACACGCTGGAAGTGTACGAAGACGTCGCGTAGAGGCCGACGCTCGGTCCGACCGCGTACCCGGTTCTACTCCTCGTCGGCGCGGTACACGTCGAACTCGGTCGCCGTCTCGGGATGGCTGATCCGGAATCCCTCGGCCGTCTCGACCACGCCGCGGGTGCTGCCGGAGCCGCCGCCGTACGGGCTCTCCTCGCCGTCGACGCCGCTCCCGCCCTGATACGGCGAGGTGTACGGCGACCCCGAGACGGGCTCGTCGAACCCCTCCGGCGGGAGGTAGATCCGCTCGCCGCCCGCGGACCGAACGACGACCGCGATGTCTCGAGTCCCGGTGACGTCGATAACGGTTCGCTCCCCGGTGACGCGCGCGTCGACATCGATCTCGTCCATGCCCCACGTTGCGGACGGGGACGGTTTAGCACTACCGGCCGTCGCGGAGCGGCGGACCGGCCGCGTCGCCGCGCGCGCCGCGATCACCCCGGTGGTGAATCCTTTTGTGCGGTCGCGTCGAAGTCGATTCCGATGGACGTCAACAGCCATGCCGAGGAGCTCGCCTCCGACCTCGGCGTCGACAAAGAGGAGGTCAAAGCCGACTTAGAGAACCTACTGGAGTACAGCGTCCCGATCGACGAGGCGAAACAGAGCGTCCGCCGGAAGCACGGCGGCGGTGGCGGCGGCTCGACGCCGACCCCAGACGCCGTCGACGTGGGCGAGATCACCACCGACCACGACGGCGTGACGGTCACGGTCAAAGTGCTCACGCAGGGAACGCGGACGATCCGGTACCAGGGCGATGACCTCACGATCCGCGAGGGGGAGATCGCCGACGAGACGGGCGTCATCTCCTACACGGCCTGGCAGGACTTCGGGTTCGAGCCCGGCGACTCGCTGACGATCGGCAACGCCGGCGTCCGCGAGTGGGAGGGCGAGCCCGAGCTCAACCTCAACGACTCCACCACCGTCGCCATCGCCGACGAACCGGTCGAGGTCGACCGCGAAGTGGGCGGCGACCGGAACCTCGTCGACATCAGCGCGGGCGACCGCGGGCGCAACGTCGAGGTCCGCGTGCTGGAGGTCGACGAGAAGACGATCTCCGGACGGGACGGCGAGACGGAGATCCTGGAGGGCGTCGTCGGCGATGCGACCGCCAAGCTGCCCTTCACGGACTGGCAGCCCCGCGCCGAGTTGGAGCCGGGCGCCGACCTCCGGATCGAGGACGTGTACGTCCGCGAGTTCCGCGGCGTCCCCTCGCTCAACCTCACCGAGTTCTCGGCGGTCACGCCGCTCCCCGACCCCGTCGAGGTCGCCGAGGACGCCCCCCGCCTCTCGATCGGCGAGGCGGTCGCCTCGGGCGGGATGTTCGACGTCGAGGTCGTCGGCAACGTCTTAGAGATCCGGGACGGCTCCGGGCTCATCGAGCGCTGTCCCGACTGCGGCCGCGTGGTCCAGAACGGCCAGTGCCGGAGCCACGGCGACGTCGACGGCGAGGACGACCTCCGCGTGAAGGCCATTCTGGACGACGGCACCGACACCGTCACCGTCGTGCTCGACGACGAGCTCACCGCCGAGGTGTACGGCGGCGGGCTCGACGACGCCCTCGACGCCGCGAAAGAGGCGATGGACAAGGAGGTCGTCGCCGAGGAGATCGCCGACTCGCTGGTCGGGCGCGCGTACCGCGTCCGCGGGAACCTCTCGGTCGACGACTACGGCGCCAACCTCGACGCGAGCGAGTTCGCGCTCGCGGACGACGATCCGGCCGACGCCGCCCGCGCCGCGCTCGCGGAGGTGGGCGAATGAGCGACGACGGGCCGGGCGCCCGCGAGGTCGCCCACCGCGTGTTCGCCGCCGAGTTCGACGACGCCTCCCTCTCGTACTCCGAGAGCGACGAGGAGCGCGCCCCGAACTACGTCGTCACGCCGACCGGCGCGCGCGTGAACCGGCTGTTCGTCGCCGGTGTGCTCACCGAGGTCGAGCGCGTGAACGACGAGACGCGCCGCGGCCGGGTCGTCGATCCCTCCGGCGCCTTCGTCACCTACGCCGGCCAGTACCAGCCCGAGGCGCAGGCGTTCTTAGAGCGCGCGGACCCGCCGTCGTTCGTCGCGCTCACGGGGAAGGCGCGCACCTTCGAGCCGGAGGACTCCGACCGCGTGTTCACTTCCGTCCGCCCCGAGAGCCTCAACGAGGTCGACGCCGACACCCGCGACCGCTGGGTCGTCTCCGCCGCGGAGGCGACGCTCGACCGCCTCGCCGTCTTCGCGAAGTCGCTCGACTCGGACCTCCGCGGCGACGAGCTCCGCGCGGCCCTCGAGTCGGGCGGCGCGCCCGCGTCGCTGGCGGCGGGAGTCCCGAAGGCGATCGCCCACTACGACACCTCGACGGCGTACGTCGAGGCGGTCCGGCGGCTCGCCGTCGACGCGCTGGAGCTGATCGCCGGCGACCGCGACGAGGTCCGCCCGCTCGACCTCGCTCCCGACGCGGGCGACGACGCGGCGATCGGCGCGCTCCCTGAGACCGACGTAACGATCGAGGCGCCGACCGGAGCCGCGGCGCCGGGGGACGGCGTCGAAGCCGCCCCCGATTCCGAGACCGAGGCGACTGCCGGTGCTGAGGCCGAAACGGCCGACGATACCGAGGCCACGGCAGACACTGACACCGAGGCCACGGCAGACACCGGAGCGACTGCGGATCCCGACGCCGAGGCCACGGCAGACACCGGAGCGACTGCGGATCCCGACGCCGAGGCCACGGCAGACACCGGAGCGACAGCGGATCCCGACGCCGAGGCCACGACAGACACCGGGGCGGCCGCGGCGGTCGACGCCGGCGGCGACTCCGAATCTGGTGGAACGACCGAGACTGCCGAGGGCGACGCGGTCGACGGCGCCGGGGAGCCCGCAGCGGACGACGGAGACGGCGGACTCGGCGACTTCGAGACCGGCGGCGACGACCTCGACGCAGCGGACGACATCGGCACCTCCGAGGGAACCCTCGACGCCACCGGGGGAGACGACGACGCTGTCGTCTCGGCCGAGCCCGACGATGTCGACCCCGACGATGTCGACCCCGACGACATCGACCCCGCGGCCGACGAGATGTACGAGCTCGACGAGGAGGAGCGCGAGGAGATCGAGTCCGAGTTCGGCACCGACTTCGCGACCGGCTCGGAGGTCGACGAGCCCGGCGAGGCTGACATCGACGTGCCGGACCCAGAGGAGCTGCAGGAAACGCCCGAGGACGCGGCAGCTACCGACATCGACGCCGACGCTGCCGAGACGGTCGACACGAGCGACGACTCCGCCGGATCGGACGTCGACGACGGCGCGGACGAAACACCCGACGAGGCCGCCGACGTCGACCTCGAAAGCGCCGTCATCGACGCGATGGGCGCGCTCGACGACGGCGACGGCGCCGACCGCGAGGCGGTCGTCGACCGCGTGGTCGCCGAGCACGGCGTCGCCGACGACGACGTGGAGGACGCGATCCAGGACGCGCTGATGAGCGGGAAGTGCTACGAGCCCGGCGACGGGGTGCTCAAGCCGATCTGATGGCGTCGGGCGCGTCGCCGAGCGTCGAGCCGGTCGTCGGCGAGCCGGCCGCAGTGGCCGACCTCGGCGGTGAGCGCGCGCTGCTCGTCGCCGACGTCCACGCCGGCATCGAGGTCGGCCTCCGCTACGAGCGCGGCGTCGAGCTCGACGATCGAGCGGACGAGCGCCGCGAGCGGCTCTGCGACCTCCTCGCGGAGACCGGCGCCGACCGGCTCGTCGTTCTCGGCGACCTCGCGCACCGTATCGCGGCGCCCGAGGGCGAGGAACGCGAGGAGCTGAAGGCCCTGATCCGAGCGGTGACCGACCGGGTCCCGATGACGCTCGTCGAGGGGAACCACGACGCCGGCGTCGCCGAGGCGTTCGCCGCCGATCTCGACGTGATCGGGACCGGTGGGGGCGTGCTCGACGGTGGTGAGGGCGACGACGACAGCAGAGCCGAGACCGGCGGCATCGGCGTCTGCCACGGCCACACGTGGCCGGACCCGGCGCTCCTCGACGCCGACGTGGTGTGCATGGGCCACGAGCACCCGCAGGTGCGGCTGGAGGACTCCGTCGGCGGCTCCCGCGTTGAGCGCGCGTGGCTCCGCGGACGGATCGACCCGGGGGCGTTCGTCGAGGGAGGGGATCCGGACGCGATCGGCGCCGGAGACCCGCCCGAACTCGTCGTCTTCCCCGCGTTCAACGAGCGCTCCGGCGGGACGTGGATGAACGTCGACGGGCAGTCGTTCCTCGCGCCGTTCCTCCCCGACGCGCTCCCGGCGGGCGACGCGTACCTGCTGAACGGGACGCGACTGGGCGATTTCCGACGTATCTGAGGGCGGGAGCGTTTTCTCCCGCGGGACGAAACGGAGTCTATGGTCACCGACCGCGCGCCGACCGAGATCGACGAGGCGGGGTGGCACTGGCTCCGGGTCAAACACGTGACCGGGTTCCCGCGGAACGCCCGCGACGGCTACTTCCCGAGCCACGGCGTGACGCGGCCGGCGGCGACGACGGAAGCGGACCTCCCGGCGGTCGACGAGGATCGGGACGGGGCGCTCCCGGTCGACGCCGAGACCGTCGCCGACGCGGACCGGCTCGCCCTCGAAACGACCTACTTGAGCGGGAAGTGGCTGATCGAGCGCCCGCCGGAGGCGGTCGACGACCTCTGGGAGGCGGTCGTCGAGGACGTCGCGGCCGAGCGGTTCTGGGACGCGAAGGTCTCGACTCGCGCGGGCTGCGAGGCGTTCGGCGAGACGGAGCACGCCGTGCTCGTGTTCACGCCGAACTACTTCGACCGCGAGGACGTCGACCGGGTCCGACGCCGGCTCAGAGAGGTCCACGGCGTGACCGAGGCGATCCGGTACCGGCCCGACGTGTACACCCTCGACGGGGTCCACCGAGAGACGCTCGGCGAGCTCACCGACTCGGAGGCGTCGCGGTTCCGGGACTGAGCGGCGTTTAAAAACGGGTCGCCGCGTTACTCGACCGGTCGGAACCGGAAGCCGTCCCAGTCCTGGCTCTCCGGCTCGCGGATCCCCGCGCCCGGTTCCCTGAGGTCGTCGGCGTAGACGGGTTCGACGCGGTCGCCGATGTCGACGTCGACGTCGCCCGACTCGTCGGTGTCGTCCGAATCGCCGCGCGGCGCGACCTGCCCGAGCGCGCGGACCACCGGCCCGTCGTAGTCGTCGCCCATCTCGAACTCGACGATCGCGAGGGTGTTCGGCTCGCGGACGCCCGGGGGCGTCGCCGTCGACGTCGTCCACGTGACGACGCGGCCCTCGTGCTCGCGGAGGTCGACCGTGCCGACGCGCTCGGCGCCGTTCGGGCTCACGGTGTGCGGCGGGTAGGTGACCGTCCCGTCCGCGTACTCGGCGGCCTCGAACGTCGGTTCGGCGCTGTTCGACCCGTCGGCTCCGGTGTCGGTCGTCTCCGTGGTCTCGTCGCTCATTGGCTTCCCTCCAGGATCGCGGTGGTCACGCAGTTCCCGAACCCGCCGACGTTGCAGGCGAGGCCCGTGTCCGCCTCGACCTGCCGCGGACCGGCGTTGCCGGTGACCTGCTCGTATATCTCGTACACCTGTGCGACGCCGCTGGCCCCGAGCGGGTGCCCCTTCGATTTGAGCCCGCCGGAGGTGTTGATCGGGAGCTCCCCGTCGCGGTCGGTGACGCCCTCCTCGACGGCCTTCCACCCCTCGCCCTTCTCGAAGAAGCCGAGGTCCTCGCTCTGGAGGAACTCGAGGATGGTGAACATGTCGTGGAGCTCCGCCACGTCGACGTCGTCCGGGCCGATCCCGGCCATCTCGTAGGCGATCTCCGAGGAGTCGACGACCCCGCCCATCGTCGTCGGGTCCGCGCGCTCGTGGACGACGTGCGTGTCGGTCGCGCCGCCGATCCCCGATATCACGGCGTACTCGTCCTCGGGGACGTACTCTTCGGCGACCGACTCCGGGCAGAACACCAGCGCCGCGGAGCCGTCCGTGATCGGACAGAAGTCGTACAGCCGGAGGGGGTCGGCGACGATCGGCGAGTCGAGCACCGTGTCGAGGTCGACCTCCTTCTGGAACTGGGCGTGGGGGTTGTCCACGCCGTTCCGGTGGTTCTTCACCGCGACCTTCCCCAGGCTCTCGCGCGGCGCGTCGTACTCGTCGAGGTAGAGCCGCGCCGTGAGCCCCGCGAAGGATGGGAGCGTGACGCCGTGCTTGTACTCGACCGGGTGCGTGAGCGACGCGATCACGTCGGTCGCCTCCGACGTCGTCCGGTGGGTCATCTTCTCGCCGCCGACGAGCATCGTGAGGTCGCTCGCGCCGGAGGCGACCGACTGCCACGCGGCGTACACGCCCGCGCCCCCGGAGGAGGAGGTCTGGTCGATCCGGGCGGTGTACGCAGGCGTGGCCGCCAGGTCGTGGGCGAGCGCGTTCGGGACGCCGGTCTGGCCCTCGAACTCGCCGCTGGCCATGTTCGAGACGTACAGGTGGTCGATGTCGTCGCCGTCGACGCCGGCGTCGCCGAGCGCGGCCGCGCCCGCCTCGGCCAGCAGCTCGCGCACCCAGGCGTCGCGCTGCCCGAACCGGGTCATCGACGCGCCGATGATCGCTACGCGTTCCATACCCGTGCGTCCACGGCGCCCGCCTAAAGCGTATCTCTCTGCGGTCGGCGGGACGGGGGGGAGTCTCCCCGCCGTCACTCCGCGCGCCGGCCCGCGTGACCGGGGTAGTCGCGCTCGAACCGCGACCCGATCTCGTCGCGGTCGAGCCGGATCACGACCGGGCGCCCGTGCGGGCAGGCGTACGGGTTCTCGCAGGCGTCGAGCCGGTCGAGCAGGTCGACGACCCGCCCCTCGGTCAGCGAGGTGTTCCCGGTCACGGAGGGGTAACACGCCAGGTCCGCGAGCAGCTCGTCGACGACGTCGGTCACCGGCTCGTCGCCCGCGGTGGCGTCGCCGACGAACGCCGAGAGTACGTCCCGGAGGATCTCCGGGTCGAGCGCGGCGTCGAAGACGGCGGGAACCGAGCGGACGGCCACTTCGCGCTCGCTCGCGCGCTCGGCGCGGAACCCGATGTCGGCGAGGTCGTCGGCGAAGTCGTCGAACAGCGCCGCTTCGCGGGCGGTCAGCTCGACGCGGACCGGCTCCGCAAGGGCCTGCGCGTCGGCGCCGTCGGCGAAGGCGGCCTGCAGGCGCTCGTAGTTTACCCGCTCGTCAGCCGCGTGCTGGTCGATCAGCACGAGTCCGTCCGGGGCCTCCGCGACGACGTACGTCTCGTGGAGCTGCCCGAGCACCCGCAGCGGCGGGAGGGAGTCGTACGTTCGCTCCGCGGCCTCCGTCGTGTCGCCGGCGAGGGTCCGCTGGGCGGTCGCGGTCGAGCGCGGCGGGGATCCCGACGCTCGCCCCTCGTCCGACTCGGCGGCGACGTCGTCTGAGACTTGACCGGAGTCCGTGACCGGGCCGGAATCGGCGTCACGCGCGGAGTCGTCGGCGACGGCCTCGTCGGCGACGGCCTCGTCGGCGACGGCGGCTCTCGAGTCGTCGAACCGATCGAGTCCGTCCGCCCTCTCAGCGTCGGTCCCGGCCGCGGCCGCGCGTCCGTCGTCGTCTCCCTCACCACCCTCGGCCTCGTTCGGAGCCGACTGCCAGCTCCGCGGCGACGGGCGGTCCGCAGTCGCGGCGTCCGGGTCGGCCGGGGACGGATCCGGGTCGGCCGGGGACGGATCCGGGTCGGCGTCGTCCGATCCCACGTCACCGACCGCCCACGCGTCCTCGTCGGTCGGGTCCAGTTCGGACGCGCCGGCTTCGGCACTCCCGCCGGCCTCGTCGTCCCCGCCGACCTCATCGCCCCCGCCGGCCTCGTCGTCCCCGCCCTCGCGGTCGCGGAGCGCCGCGCGCTCGTGGTCGGTCCCGGAGCCGCCGACGGCCTCCGATCCCGGGTCCTCGGGGCTGATCGCCGTCTGGTCCGGGGCCGACTGCCCTCGCGGCGCGGTCGAGCGGATCAGCCCGTGGTCGAGCAGGGCCGACGCGACCGCCTCTTCGACGGCGTCGCGCACGGCCGGCTCCTCGTCGAAGCGGACCTCGAGCTTGCGCGGGTGGACGTTCACGTCGACGTCGCCGGGCGGGACCTCGACGAACAGCACGGCGAACGGGTAGCGGTCGGGGGCGAGCTGGCCGCCGTACGCCTCTAACACCGCCTCGCGAAGCGCGCTCGCGGTGACGTACCGGTCGTTGACGTAGGTGGCGAGGTACTCGCGGGTCGAGCGCGTCGTCTCCGGGTGCGAGACGAGACCGGTGACGCGGCGGACGGGCGGGTCGGGTTCCGAACTGTCGGGTTCCCACTCCACGTCCACCATCGCCTCCGCGACCTCGCGGCCGTACACGGCCAGCACGGCCGACCGGAGGTCGCCGTTCCCCTCGGTCGCGAACGTCTCGCGGCCGTCGTGCTCCAGCGAGACGGCGACGTCGGGGTTCGCGAGCGCGTAGCCGGTGACGACCGTGTTGACCCGGTCGAACTCGGTGCTCGTCCGCTTGAGGAACTTCTTGCGCGCGGGAGTATTATAAAAGAGGTCCGCGACCTCGACGGTCGTCCCCTCGGGACAGCCCGCGGGTCGGACCTCGCCGACCTCGCCGCCCTCGACGGTGATCTCGGCGCCCGCCTCGGCACCCGGCGGGCGCGACCGGACGGTGAGCCGCGAGACCGCGCCGACGGTGTACAGCGCCTCGCCGCGGAAGCCGAGGGTGCCGACCCCGCGGTCGAGGTCCTCGATATCGCCGATCTTCGAGGTGGCGTGCTCCGCGACGGCGGCCTCCAGCTGGTCGGCCGGGATCCCCACGCCGTCGTCGCGGACGCGGACTCCCTCGGTGCCGCCGGCCTCGACCGAGACGGCGACCCGGCTGGCGCCCGCGTCGAGGCTGTTCTCGATCAGCTCCTTGACGACGCTCGCCGGGCGCTCGACGACCTCGCCGGCCGCGATGCGCTGGACGGTGCGCTCGTCCAACCGCTCGATGTTCGGCGGCTCCATTACTACTCTCCGGTCGGACGAGCGCGCACTTGAAGCCGTTGTCGGCGACGGCGACGTGGGGCGGGTGACATGTCAGACAGCGACGCTATTTATAAATGAACCGACGGTGCGGTGGCGCGCGCCCGTGAGCGGCCGAAAGGCCGCGAACGGCGCCGCGCGAGGGAGTCGGTCGTCCGGAGCAACGCGGAGGACGACCGACAGTGCGAGAGCGAAGCTCTCGCTTGCAACCGGACGTAGTCCGGTGACGAGGCTGGGGAGGCGTGAGGCTGCGGTTGCGGTGCGGTTCGGGGTGGGACTCAAAGGGGCAGCCGGGAGGGCGACGCACGGCGACGGGAGCAGCGGGGCGCTACGCGCCACGGGCAGCCGGCGGCAAAGCCGCCGGCGACCCCACAGCGAAGGAGCGGTAGCGACTGAGCGAGGAGCGTGGTTCGAGAGAGCAAAGCTCTCTCGTCATCACGAGACGCCGAAGGCGTCTCGAACGACACCGAGCCGCGCGAGTCCTCACGGCTGGGACTTTGGACGTGTTTCCGGTCACAGTGATCGCAACGATCGATCGTCGAGCGACTGGGGGTTTGGCGGTGAACACCGACGGTCTGCGATCACTTATTTATAAACGAGCCGTCGGAGCTCCGGAAGCGCACACCGCCAACGCAACCGAGTATACGTAACCGTCTCAGGCGATCGCGGCGTCGATCTCCTCCTCGGTCAGGAAGACGTCCTCGCCCGTCTCGGCGTCGAACAGGTGGATCCGCTCCTCCTCGAAGACGACGCCGACCTCGTCGCCGGTCTCGGGCTTGACGTCCGCCGGCGCCCGCGCGAGGAAATCGTCGTTCACGGAGAGGTGGACGTAGTTGTCGGAGCCGATCGGCTCGACGACCTCGACGGTGGCCGTGAGCGTCTCCTCGCCGGTCGGGTCCTCGACGATCCCGATGTTCTCGGGGCGGATCCCGAGCGTGTACGGCCCGCTTTCGAGGTCGTGCCCCGCCACGTAGTCGCGGCTGAGCGCGAGCGCGAGCCCGGAGTCGTCGTCGCGGACCGTCGCCGCGGTGCCGTCGGTCTCCACGTCGACGTCGATGAAGTTCATCGAGGGGGAGCCGATGAAGCCGGCAACGAACTCGTTGACCGGGTTCTCGTACACCTCGGTCGGCGCGCCGACCTGCTGGAGCTCCCCGTCGTTTAAGATGGCGAGGCGGTCGCCCATCGTCATCGCCTCCTCCTGGTCGTGGGTGACGTACATCGCCGTGACGCCGAACTCCTTCTGGAGCTTCTGGATCTCCGCGCGCATCTCGGTGCGGAGCTTCGCGTCGAGGTTCGAGAGCGGCTCGTCGAAGAGGAACACCTCTGGCTCGCGGGCGATGGCCCGGCCGAGCGCGACGCGTTGCTTCTGCCCGCCGGAGAGCTCGTCCGGCTTGTCGTCGAGCAGGTCCGCGATCCCCATCATTTCGGCCATCTCCGTCACGCGCTCGTGGCGCTCCGCTTTCGTCATGTCCGTGCTCATCTTGAGCCCGAACGCCATGTTCTCCATCACCGTCTTGTGGGGATACAGCGCGTAGTTCTGGAACACCATCGCGACGGGACGGTCCGTCGCGTGGATCTCCGTGACGTCCTCGTCGTCGAAGCTGACGGTCCCCGACGTGGGCTCCTCGAGCCCCGCCACCATCCGCAGCGTGGTGGTCTTCCCGCAGCCCGACGGCCCGACAACGGTCACGAACTCGCCGTCCTCGATCTCCAAGTCGAGGTCGTCGACGGCGACGATGGTTCCCCGGTCGAACTCCTTCCGGAGCGTGTCGAGCGTTACTCTTGCCATTTACTGGCAAAGGGTGCTTCCCGCATATTAGTTCTTCGCTGTTTTCGCGATATGTGAGGAATAATCTCATCTTAAATGTGTCGGAGGACGAACTCCGACGTGAACCCGCGGGGTGTCCGTCCCGCGATCGCGAAGCGTTCGACGGTACCGACGCGAGTGCCGACGTGACGAGCTACCCAGATCAACGGGGCCGCCGCGAGGGAGGCGGACGCCGCCGCCCCGGTGATCCCAAAAACTAAATGTATGAATATGTAATTCATCGTTTGTTGTAGCCACATGAACGAGAAACGCAGAACGCTACTGAAGACGATGGGAGGAAGTACCGCGCTCGCGGCGCTCGCGGGCTGTATCAGCACGGGCGGCGACGGCGGGGATGGCGGCGACGGCGGTGACGGCGGTGACGGCGGGTCCAGCGACGGGTCCGACTCCTCGGGCGACGAGAATCAGGGAACCGCGACGCTGTGGACCGACCTGTCCGACGGCGAGGACGAGGCCATGTCCTCGTACGTCGACGAGTTCGAGTCGGAAACCGGATTCACGATCAACAAGGAGGCGCCCGGCGGCGAGCTCGACCAGCAGCTCGAGACGGCCATCCCGTCCGGGGAGGGCCCCGACTCGTGGATCTGGGCGCACGACTGGG
This sequence comes from Halorubrum sp. CBA1229, assembly GCF_003721435.2. NCBI lineage: Archaea > Methanobacteriati > Methanobacteriota > Halobacteria > Halobacteriales > Haloferacaceae > Halorubrum > Halorubrum sp. CBA1229. The sequence goes on from NZ_CP054585.1 coordinate 651,366, forward strand.
TCGGTCGGTTCGCGGTCCGCGAGGAGCCGCCGTTCCTCTACGACGCGAGCGACGACATCGACTCGCTCGGCGCCTACACGGAGACCGCACAGCAGGCGGTCCAGTACGACGGCGCGGTCCACGGGCTCCCGTTCGCCTCCGAGACCGTCGCCCTGTTCTACAACGAAGATATGGTCGACGAGGCCCCGGAGACCCTCGAGGAGATGGTCTCTACCATGGAGGAGTTCCACGACCCCGAAAGCGGCGAGTACGGGCTCTCGTACCCCGTCGCCGACCCGTACTTCACCAGCGGGTTCATCCAGGCGTACGGCGGCGACATCTTCGACGAGGAGAACCTGGAGGTCACGCTCGATAGCGACGCCTGCAAGCGGGGGATGGACGCGCTCGATACCGTCTCCGACTACGTCCCGGCCGACCCGGGCTACGAGTCGCAGATCGTCGCGTTCGCGGACGGCGCCGCCCCGTTCGCGATCAACGGCCCGTGGGAGCTCGCGAACCTCCAGAGCGAGATCGACAACCTCGGAGTCGCGCCGCTGCCGACGATCGACGGCAACAACCCGCGCACGTACTCCGGGATCCAGACGTTCTACTTCAGCGCCATGCTGAGCGACGCCGACCAGTCGACGGTCGACGCGACCACCGGGCTCGCCGAGTGGTACACCACGAACGAGGACGTCATCGAGACCAACGCGGCCGAGCAGGGGTACATCCCTGTGCTCAGCTCCGTGGTCGAGGACGGGGACCTCTCGGCGGAGGTCGAGGCGTTCGCCCGACAGGTCGACCACGGCGTCCCGATCCCGACCCATCCCGACATGAACAGCGTCTGGACGCCGCTGACCGAGGCGCTGACTCGCGTCTTCAACGGCAACCAGGAGAGTGGCCCCGCCCTCGATCAGGCCGCCTCCGAGATCCGGGAGAACCTGTAGGCGCTTCTCCACCCAGTTATTATGGCTTCCCCACACACCGGTACCGGCGCGAGCGGCCTAGCGCGGCTCCGAGCAGCGGTCCCGTTCTCTAACCGCGACTGGGGACTGCTGCTCGTTATCCCCGGCGTGGTCCTGTTCTCCAGCTTCATGCTGTACCCGATCGTCTACCTGTTCTACATCTCGCTGACCGACGCGACGTTCGCCGGGTCGGTGATCGGGGGCGGCGCCGAGCTGATCGGGCTGGAGAACTACGTGCAGCTGCTCGGCGACTCGCAGTTCTGGACGTCGATGTCGACGACGTGGCTGTTCGTCGCCGTCTCGCTCGTGATCAAGGTGTTCGTCGCCGTCGGCATCGCGCTCCTGTTGAACCACGCCCGCGTCGTCGGCAAGCGCTACATGCGCGCGGCGGTGATCGTGCCGCTCGGGTTCCCCGGGATCTTCACGATCACCGTCTGGCGCGGGATGTTCAGCGACGCCCGATTCGGCGTGTTCAACACGATCCTCGGACGGTACAACGGCGTCATGTCGTCGCTGCCGGCGCCAGAGTTCCTCCTTTTCGACGTCCCGATCGGCTTCCTCAGCGGCCGCTGGGAGGCGTTCTTCGCGTACGTCACCACGGAGGTGTGGCTGGCGTACCCGTTCATGGTGATCATCATCGTGAGCGCGCTCCAGGACGTCCCGCGCGAGCTCCACGAGGCGGCGATGGTCGACGGGGCGGGACCCCTTCAGCGGTTCCGCACCGTGACGCTGCCCGCGATCAAGCGGCCGGTGCTGTTCGCGTCGATCCTCACCGGCGCGACCTCGTTCCAGCAGTTCCTGATCCCGTGGGTGTTCAACCAGGGGGGCCCGGCGCGGCAGAACGAGCTGATCATCGTGTACGGCTACCGCGAGGCGATCAGCTTCAACGAGTTCGGGCTCTCGGCCGCGATCCTCATCGTCGCGATCGCCGTCATCGGCCTCTTCATGTACGCCGCCGTGCGCTACGGCGGCCTCGCCGAGGGGGTGGGTGACGAATGAGCGCCCTCGGAGCCGTCCTGGCGCTGATCCGCGCGAAGCTCGTCGGACTCGCGACCGCGCCGAAGCGGTTCGCCGTGACGATCCAGCGGGCAATCTACGACCTGCGGACCGGCAAGCGCACGCCATGGGACGTCGCCAAGAGCGTGCTGATGACGGCGTTCGGCCTGTCGATGGTGCTGATCCTGTTGTTCCCGCTGTTCTGGATCTTCACCGCGTCGCTCGCGGAGGGGACCCGGCTGTTCAACACGAGCGGCATCTTCCCCGACCCGACGACGTACAACCTCGACGCCTACCGGTGGGTGTTCTTCGAGTCCAACTTCTTCTTCGTCGACGGCGACTGGGGGTACCCCCAGCTCGTCCTCGGCGGGAGCGGGGGACTGGTGAGTTTCCGGTGGGCCGGAACCGAGACCGGGCCGGGCGCGGTGTTCAACAGCCTCTATCTCGTGAGCGTGACGATCGTCGCCGGCTTCGGGATGATCGTGCCGGCGGCGTACGCGTTCTCGCGGCGGAGCTTCGTCGGCCGCAAGCGGATCCTCTACGGCTACGTGCTGTTCACGCAGATCGGCGCCGGCCTCTCGATCGCGACGCTCGTGGCGCTGTACTCGCTGTTCAGCTCGTACGGGCTGACGAACAACCTGTTCATCCTCGGGCTGTTCTACGCGGCCGGCGCGATCCCCTTCAACACCTGGCTGCTGAAGACGTACATGGACAACATCCCCGTCTCCTACGAGGAGGCGGCGATGGTCGACGGCGCGAGCTTCCTGGACACGATCCGGGAGGTGATCCTCCCGCTGACGAAGCCGGGGCTCGCCGTCGTGCTCATCTTCGTCTGGCTCGCCGGGTGGAACGAGTTCATCATCGCGCAGACGCTGCTCTCGCCGGAGAACTACCCGCTCTCGGTGGAGCTGTACAACCTCGCGACCGAGGGGCGGTTCTCGACGCCGTGGACGCGGTTCGCGGCGTTCGCGAACCTGTTCGCGCTCCCCGTCGCGATCGTCTACTTCGCGGCGCAGCGCTCCGTCGAGGACGGCCTCTCGTTCGGCGGGATGGAGGGATAAGTCGGAGTTCGGTCCGTCGTATTCCGTACTGCGATTTTCTCGTTCCGCGGTTTCTTTTTTTTTAAGCGTTTCTCGTTTCGCGCGTTCTCCGAAATTGGTGGCCGACGACAGCTCTGCAACGAACACCTCCAAAGCCCAAGCCGCGAGGACTCGCGCGACTCGCTGTCGTTCGAGACGCCTTCGGCGTCTCGTGATGACGAGAGAGCTTTGCTCTCTCGAACCACGCTCCTCGCTCAGTCGCTACCGCTCCTTCGCTGTGGGGTCGCCGGCGGCGAAGCCGTCGGCTGCCCGTGGCGCGTAGCGCCACGCTGCTTCCGTCGTCGTGCGTCGTCCTCGCGACTGCCCCGTTGAGTCCCACCCAACCGCACAGCGACCGCACCTCACCCCTCCCCAGCCTCGCCGCTCGCTCGGGGGCTCCCCCCGGTCGCCCCCGTCGCTCGCGGCGTCCCTCGCGCGTGCGACTCGCGGCCTGTCGCCGCGCTCGTCGGCACGCGCCGCCGCAGTCGGTTTATAAATAGTGCCCCCAGACGCGGTCGTTCGACTCTCAGTCGTCCGCCGTCGGCGTCGGCGCCTCGCCGCCGAGCCGGGCGCGGTCGTGGTCCGCCTCGAAGTCGAGGTCGGGGCCACGCGCGACGATCCCGGAGGGCGTCACGTCCGGGTGGGTCGTGTAGTAGTGCTCCTTGATGTGGCTCATGTTCACCGTCTCGGCGACGCCCGCGGTCTGGTAGAGGTCGCGGAGGTACGGCCAGAGGTGCTCGTACTGGTGGATGAACTTCCGGTTGCACATGAAGTGGGTGTGGTACACCTGGTCGAACCGCACCAGCGTGGTGAACATGCAGATGTCGGCCTCGGTGAGCGAGTCGCCGACGAGATAGCGCCGGTCCGCGAGGTGGTCGTTCCAGTGGTCGAGCGCGCCGAACAGGTCGTCGATCGCCTCGTCGTAGGCGCCTTGGGACTTCGCGAAGCCGGCGCGGTAGACGCCGTTGTTGACCGGTTCGTAGATCTCGGAGATGACCTCGTCGACGTCCGCGACGGTCGCCTCGTCGTCGGCGTCGGGCAGCAGCGAGACGTCGTTGCCGAGGTCGTCGAACGCGGTCGAGAGGGTGCGGAGGATCTCGCGGGACTCGTTGTTGACGATCGTCTCCTCGTGGGTGTCCCACAACACGGGGACCGTCACGCGACAGGTGGCGTCGGGGTCGGCCTCGACGTACAGCTCGCGGAGGAAGTCGCTGTCGTGCAGGTGGTCGGGTGTACACCCCTCCTTCTCGGGGGTGAACTGCCAGCCGTCCTCGGCGCGGTACGGGTCCACGACCGAGACGCCGATGGCGTCCTCCAAGCCGAGCAGCGACCGCGCGAGCAGGGTGCGATGCGCCCACGGACAGGCGTAGGAGACGTACAGGTGGTACCGCCCCGCCTCGGGCTGGAACCGGTCGTCCGGTTCGGCGTCGACGTGCTCCGGGACGTCGCTGCCGGCGATCCAGTTCCGGAAGGTCGTCTCGCCGCGCTGGAACGAGCCGTCCTCGTCCGTCGCCTCGTACGTGTCCGTCCGCCACTCGCCGTCGACGAGCTGATTCATACTCGATCAAGGGGCTCGACGCCCATAACGTGGGCGGGGACGCGCATGTCACCCGGCCGCTGTCCGGGCGGCGCCACCGTTAACCCCCTTCTCGTGGGAGGCGATCACATGACCAGATCCGCGCGGACCGACACGCAGGACCCGCCCGCCGTCGCGGTCGTCGGCGGCGGCGCAGTCGGCGTCACGGCGGCCGCCGACCTCGCGGCCCGCGGCGCCGACGTGACCCTCTACGAGCGCGGCGAACTCGGCGCCGGGAGCTCCGGCCGCGCCGCCGGCGTGCTGTACGACGCGTACGCCGAGGACGTCGACGCCGCGCTCGCGGCCCGGGCGATGGAGCGGTTCCGCGCCTTCGACCGCTCGCTGCCCGGCTTCTCGTTCGCGCCGTGTCCCTACGTGATCGCGGTCCGCGAGGGCGACGCGGACGCCGACGCCGTCCCCGAGATGGTCGAACGGATGCGCTCACACGGCCGCGACGTCTCCGTGATCGACCCTGCGGCGCTCGCCGAGCGGTTCCCGATCGCGACCGACGACCTCGCGGTCGCCGCGGTCGCCGAGGGCGCGGGCTGGTGCGACCCCGCGAGCTACGTCGCGGCGATGGGCCGGCGGGCGCGCCGCGAGGGAGTCGCCGTCGAGACCGAGACGCCCGTCTCGCTGTCCGGCGACCGACCGGAGCTGCGCGTCGGCGGGACGCGGGGCGACGCCACCCGCGAGTTCGACGCGGTCGTCGTCGCCGCCGGCGCACGCACCGCCGACGTCCTCGCAGACGTCGGGATCGCGGTCCCGGTCGTCCCCTACCGCGTGCAGGCCCTGACGTGCGCGGTCGCCTACGACGGCCCGATGGCCTACGACGCGACCGCCGGCGTCTACCTCCGGCCGCACCCGACCGGGCTGCTGGCCGGCGACGGAACCGAGCCGGTCGCGGCCGACCCGGACGAGTACGACCGCGAGGGCGACGACTGGTTCGTCGACGCCGTCACCGAGACGCTCCGCGAGCGCGTCGACGCCGTGAGCGACGGAGACGCCGACGTCGAGCGCGCGTGGGCCGGGCTCTGCACGGCGACGCCCGACGGCGACCCGCTCGTCGGGCCGGTCGGCGAATTGGCGGGGGCCGCACGTGGGAGCGACGACGGCGACGGAGAGCGCCTGTTCGTCGCCGCCGGCTGGCAGGGCCACGGCTTCATGCGCGCGCCGGCGGTCGGGGAGCTCGTCGCCGAGGGCGTGCTGGCGTCGCTCGGCGGGACCGACGCCGACGCTCCCGAGTCGCCGTGGATCGAGCCCTTCGATCCGGACCGGTTCGACGGGACCGAGTCGTTCGAGATCTCTGAGGGGATGTCGGTCGAATCGCGGGCCGGGGAGTGAGAGAAGCGAGGCCGCGTCGGAGGTCGCCGAGCTCAGCGCTCGTCGGCGTCGTCTTCCTCGACGACCGCGACGTCGCGCGCGTCGTCGTTCTTCGGGATCTCCACCTGAAGCGTCCCGTTGCGAGTCAGCGTCGCGTTCGCGCCCTCCGGCGTGACGCTCGCGTCGCGCGGGAGGTCGGCGCTCCCGGAGAGCGAGACGCCGCGCCCGGGGAACACCATCTCGTAGCCGTCGTAGAAGTCGCGGAACCGGTCGAGCTCGACTTCGACGGTGTGGTCGAGGAACGTCACGTTCAGGTCTTCGCCCCGGACCCCGGGGGCGTCGAAGACGACGAGGTACGCGTCGTCGCTCTCGAGGAGGTCGTGCGAGAGCGAGCGGCGCTCCTGCATCTTGCTCCATCCGCGACCGACGCGTTCGAGGACGCGGCGGGCGGCCGACCGGCCCGCCTCGACGAATCCGCTCACGGGTTACACCTCGATCTCGGCGAGCTCGCTCCCGCCGCAGTACGGACACGTGAGGTCCCCGACGGCGTGATCGTCGGGCACGTCGTACGTGTAGTGGTTCTCGAACATGTCGAGCTCGCAGTCGTCGCTCTCACATTTGACCTCCATCGTCGATGGCATATACATCACCGTTGTGTCGGCGAGGGCTTAAACGGCGTGGCGGCGGCCGTCCGTGTATGGACGGCATCGGCGACGGAGACGGTCGCGTCCGGGCGGGCGACGACCCGGTCCGCGTCCACGGCGTCGACTTCAGCGCGGCGGCGAACGACGCGGGACGGAAGACGTGGATCGCGAGCGGGAGTGTAGACCCGAAGGGCGGCGAGCTGCTCGTCACCGATCTCCGCCCGCTCGCCGAGCTCGCCGGCTTCGACGACGGCGGCGGCCGCCGAACGGTCGGCCGCGAGGACGCCCTCCCGGCGCTCGCGGCGTGGATCCGCGCTCTCGACGAGGGCGCGGTGGTCGGCCTCGACTTCCCGTTCGGGCTCCCCGGGTTCATCGTCGAGGAGAGCGGCTCCGACTCGTGGCGGTCATTTATAAGCGGCTTCCCGGAGTCGATCGGCGTCGACGGGGGCGGCGGAGGCGACGCCGACGAACGGAGCGACCCGGTCCGCGCGTTCGCCGAGCGCTGCGTCGGACTGACCGAGCGCCGCGGCGAGGGGACGTACGACAAGCGGGAGACGGACGCCGCCGTCGGCGCGCGATCGCCGTACGGGTTCATCGCCGACACAATCGCCTTTCACGGCATGCGCGACGTGCTCGCCCCGCTCGTCGATCGCGTCCGGGTCGCGCCGATGGACCGGACGGAAGAGGGGTGGCGGCCCGCGGCGCCGTCGGGGCCGACGGTCGTCGAGACCTACCCGGCCGCGGTGTTGGACCGACTCGGGCTCTACCGGACGAACTACAAGGGCGGTGGCGAGTCGGAGGCGACGCGCCGCCGCCGGAACGCCGAGGGGCTGGTCGAGGAGAGCGCTGTCGCGTATAAATCGGAAGACGAACTGATGGACGCAATAGTCGCGAACGCGGGCGGCGACGCCCTCGACGCCGTCGCCGCCTGCGTCGGGGCGTTCGCGGCGTGGCGAGGGGACTACGAGACCGACACCGCCGGGTTCGACGACTCCGGCGCGGTCGCGCTCGAGGGATTCATCTACGTCTGAGAGATGCCGGCGGCCGTCAGAATTCACAAACCCGTTCCGCGGAGCCGCTCCGGAACGACCGCGCGCTCGGCGACGGAGACGACCGCGGTGCCGAACGCGACGCCGGCGAGGAAGCCGGGACCGTACGGGAGATACGGGACCTCGAACGCGAGCACGGCTCCCAGCCCGACGGAGATAGCCAGGATCGCGGCGCCGAAGGCGACGTACGTGAGCGTCTCGTAGCGATCCGGCGAGAGTCGGTCGCGGGCGAGCCACGCGACCGGCCCGATGGCGACCGCGGTCGCCGCGGCCCAGCCGACGGCGAGCCCCCACGGCCGGGGGTCGGCACCGAAGAACTGCACCGCGGCGAGCCCGCAGAACGCGGCGAACGAGACGTAGTTTCCGGCTCGCTGCCAGCGAGAGGACTCGTCGGCGGCCGGGGGTGAACCGTCGCCCGAGCGCGTTTCACCGGTCGGGGGCGTCTCGGAGGGCACAGTCGGCGCTTCCGCGCGTCCCGGCATAAGCGATCCGGCGTCTCCCGGCGTTCCGCACGCTTTTCCCGTCTCGGCCGACTACGGACGGTAACATGACCGATTCGCCCGCGTCGGGCCGGGGATCGCTCCCGCCCGACCCGAACGACCTCTCCGTCACGATCGTCGACGGCTACGTCGACGAGCCCGCGCACTTCGGCGTCCCCCCGTACATCTCGACGTACCCGCGGTACACCGCCGGCGCGCTCGTCGACGCGGGCGTCCCCGAGTCGCGGATCACCTACCACACCATCGACGAGCTGCGCGACGACCGGAGCAAGCGGGCCGACGTCGCCGACGCCGACCTCATGGTGTACGTCGGCGGGATGACGGTGCCCGGCAAGTACGTGGGCGGGACCCCCGCCGAGCCCGACGAGGTCCGCGAACTGGGCTGGACCGCGGACGGCGTCACCCTGCTCGGCGGCCCCGTGCGGTTCGGCGTCGGCGAGGAGAACGCGGGCGCGACGGAGACCGAGCGCGACGACCTCGACTACGACTTCGTCGCCATGGGCGACGTGGAGGCGGCCGCGTATGATCTCGTCAGCGAGGGGTTAGAGGGGTTCGGCAACCGGATGCGCGACAACGCCGAGATCGACCAGTGGGCCGAGAAGGGGTCGTTCGTCGTCGAGCAACACCCAAACCACCCGGACTACCTCATCTGCGAGATGGAGACCTCCCGCGGCTGCGCCTACCGCTGCTCGTTCTGCACGGAGCCGCTGTACGGCGACCCGGCGTTCCGGGAGGCGCGCTCCGTCGTCGACGAGGTCGACGCGCTCTCGGACCGGGGAGTCAGGCACTTCCGGCTCGGGAGGCAGGCCGACATCCTCGCGTTCGGCGGCGACGGCGAGGCACCGAACCCGGACGCGCTTCGGGAGCTGTACGCCGGGATCCGCGAGGTTGCGCCCGACCTCCGGACGCTCCACCTCGACAACATGAACCCGGTGACGATCACCGACTACCCCGAGGCCTCCCGCGAGGCGATCCGCGTCATCGCCGCGCACAACACGCCCGGCGACACCGCCGCGTTCGGGCTCGAATCGGCCGATCCGGTCGTGCAGGAGCAGAACAACCTGCTCGTCACCGCCGAGGAGTGTTTAGAGGCCGTCCGCGTCGTCAACGAGGAGGGCGGCTGGCGACCCGGCGACACGCCGGAGACGACGCCCGGCCCCGACGACCGAGTGACCGGCCCCTCGACCGGGCCCGACGCCTCGCCGCGGCTCCCGAAGCTCCTCCCGGGAATCAACCTCGTCCACGGGCTCGCGGGCGAGCGCCCCGAGACGTACGAGCACAACAAGGAGTTCCTCCAGACGGTGTACGACGAGGGCCTGATGCTCCGCCGGATCAACATCCGGCAGGTGATGGCGTTCGCCGGCACTGAGATGGCCGAGACGGGCGCCGACATCGCCCAGGAGCACAAAGACCAGTTCCAGGCGTACAAGCGCGAGGTGCGCGAGACGGTCGACAACCCGATGCTCGACCGGGTCGTCCCGCCCGGGACGGTCCTCCCCGACGTCCACCTAGAGTACCACCAGGACGGGAAGACGTTCGGCCGGCAGCTCGGCACCTACGCGCTCCTCGTCGCCGTGCCCGGCGAGCGCGAGCTCGGCACCGCCATCGACGTGGCGATCACGGACCACGGCTACCGCTCCGTGACGGGCGTTCCCTACCCCCTCGACGTCAACGCGGCGTCGATGGACGAGCTGACCGCGATCCCGGGAATCAACCGGAGCAAGGCCGGCGATATCGTCGTCGGGCGCCCGTACGGCTCGGTCGAGGCGGTCGACGCCGGCGTCGCCGACCTCTCGCGGTTCGCCGTCGCCGACGACGTCGACGTGCCGATCCCGGGCCGCGAGCGCGCCGGGTCCGGGCCCGGGCCGGCCGCGCGCTCCCTGCTCGACCGGCGCGAGGGCTCCTCGGCGGGCCGCGGGGACTGAGGCGATGGCGGCGTCGGACCCGAGGCCGCCGGTCGCCCGCGTCCCGGCCGCGGTCGACACCCGGGCCCCGGGCGGGACGACGAACGCCTACGTCGCCGGGGGGCTCCTCGTCGACCCCGCGGCTCGCACCGACGCGCTCGACGCCGCGATCGGGCTCGACGGGGCGGGCAGCGAGAGGAGGGACAACGGGGAGCCGAGGTCCGCCGCCGTCGACGCGATCGCGGTCACGCACACGCATCCGGACCACGTCGGCGCGGTCGCCGAGTACGCCGACCTCGCGGCCGTTCCCGTCTTCGCGCGCGATGGCCACGTCGACCGGTTCGCGGAGGCGACCGGCGTCGAACCGGACGCGACGTTCGCGGACGGGGAGACCGTTGGCGACACCGCCGTCCGGGCGGTCGACACGCCCGGCCACGCGCCGGACCACGTCGCCTTCGCGGTGGCGGAGGGGAACGGGGAGGGGGAAGCGGACGAGGGAGCCGCCGCCCGTGCGCTTCTCTGCGGCGACCTCGCCGTCGCCGAGGGGAGCGTCGTGGTGGGCGCGCCCGAGGGCGATCTCCGCGAGTACCTCGACAGCCTCGGACGCGTCCGCGACGCCGGCTACGACCGGCTCTACCCGGGGCATGGCCCCGCGATCGACGATCCGACGGCGGTCTGCGACCGGCTGATCGACCACCGGCTGGACCGCGAGCGGGCGGTCCTCGCGGCGGTCGAGGCCGGTGCGAGCGACGTCGACGCGGTCGTCGGAAGCGCCTACGAGAAGGACCTGACCGGCGTCGCGGACCTCGCGCGGGCGACGGTCGTCGCGCACCTAGAGAAGCTCCTCGAAGAGGGGCGGCTCGGCGAGGAGTGGTCGGATCGGCTCGCCCGCGAGCGAGACATTTAAAAATAAACCGGGGCGGCTCGCCTCCAGCTTAAAAAAACGACGCTACGGCTCGGCCTCGAGCTCGGCCGCGATCCGCGGGAGCGGCGTCTCCGTCACGTCGACGAAGCGGCCGCCGACGTCCGCGACGCCGCCGTCGGTGGCGGGGTCGTCGCCGACGTGGACCAGCGTCTCGGGGGCCACGCCGAGCGCGTCGGCCGCGGTCTCGAACGCCTTCGGGTGGGGCTTCCGCCAGCCGCAGCCGACGCTGGTCGTGACCGCGTCGAACTCGCCGCGGAGGCCGGCGCGGATCAGCGTCTTGGAGACGAGCTCGGGCACGGCGCAGTTCGAGAGGAGCCCGACCGGCCCCTGCGCGGCCACGTCGCGGACGGCGTCTCGGGCGCCGTCGCGCCTGGTCACGTCCGGGTCGAACGCCGCGACGACGGCGTGCCGGACGACGTTCTCCGCGGCGTCGACGCCGCGGGACTCGAGCGCGTGCGCGACGTGGGCCGGGAGCGGGACCTCCGCGCCGGCCGGGGCGTCCACGTGTCGCTCGCCGTACGCGACGTGCCAGTCGTCGGGCACGGCGACGTCGCGGGACTCCAGCTCGCGCGCGACGATCTCAGCGGGGTCCGAGGGGTACTCGACGTCGACGAGGGTCCCGAACAGGTCGAAGGTGACTGCCACGATACCCCCACCTTAGGGCAAAACGGGATTGAAGCTGTCGGTCGGTGAAACAGCGGCGGCGTTCACCGCGAGTCGGGCGAAAAGCGGCGAGTCGGGCGGAGAGCCACGGGAAGGGAGACGGGCGACCCCGAGCCTCACATCGTCGGGGCGACGTGGATCGAGTAGAACCGGTAGAGCCCCGTCACCCACGCGCAGAGCCAGAGGAGCATGAACCCGGCCACGCCGACGCGGAGCCGGGCGCGCCAGTGACCCATGTCCTCGTGGATCTCGTCGATGTCGACGTCGGGGTCCTCGTACGCGTCGGCGTTCCGCTTGGCCTGCAGGATCCGGACGATGCCGGTGAGCGCGAACGCCAGCAGCGCGTACGCCTGCAGCCCGAGGAACGCGTGGATGACGGCGAGCCCGGTCAGTCGTCGGAAGAGGCGGGGGATCATCCAGCCGACGATCGGGACGGTCGTCAGCGCCAGCCCGACCCCGATGTACCGGAGGTGGTGCGTGAGGACGTTCCAACTCACGGTCTCGGCGTCGATCATGATCCACGCCCCGTACAGCAGGAAGGGGAGACTCGTCGTCACCGACAGCCCGGCGAGCGCCGCGAAGACCGACTCGTCTACCATCGATCGACGGTTCGGGCTCCGGCGCGTAAAACTCCCCGATCCGTCCGTCGCAGCGACGCCGGCCCCTCGAAGCGGCCGGCCGCCGTCACTCGTCGACAACGGACGAAAACAGTTAGCGTCCGGAGCCCGTAGGGCCGGACGATGGAGGACACCTCGACGGGATCGGAGCCGGAGCCGAGACCGGACCGAGAGCCGGAGACACCGGGCGGTGACGAGGCGTCCCCGGGCGGGGAACCGCCCAGTGACGAGGGAGGACCGACCGTCGGGGACGACGCCGCGGACGACCTCGACGAGCTCAGGCGCCGCGTCGAGGAGGAGTACGACTTCGACGACTTCGGGCCGTCGGACATGGCCCGGATGAGCGCCGAGGAGTGGGACGCCGCCTTCGACCCGGACTCGTGGATCACGGGCGACCGCCTGCTCGAACGCGCCGAGGCGGAGCTCAAATCGCGGATCGCCCGCCGGGAGGTGTTCGGCGTGTTAGAGCGGGTGCGCGCCGACGGTGAGGAGCGGATCTTGGTCTACTCCGACGAGGGGTACGCCATCGTCCGCCCGACCGGCGAAGTGACCGGACAGGGAACGGTCCTGCGCGACATCGAGCCGATCGTCGCGCTGGCGGCGATGGAGTCGTACGACGTCCCGGAGCCGCCGGACGACTGGTCGCTCCCCCACCCCGACACCGTTCCCGAGGGGTCCGGCGAGTTCGGCAACCTGATGGTCCAGGTGATCGCGGTCGTGCAGGTGCTCGCCGGCGCGGCGCTGCTGGCCGCGACGTTCCTCACCGACCTCGACACGATCGTCGCGCCCGCGATGGGGATCGTGTTCCTGCTCATCGGTCTCTTCCTGTTCGTGATGGTGGCGAACGCGCGGCTCTCCGACCGGTTCCGCTCGGAGGAGTACCGCGAGCGGCTGCGGGCCCTCCGCGAGGCGAAGGAGCGCCCCGACTTCGTCCCGGTCGAAGGAGGGGTCGTGGACGAGGAGCAGCTCGACGAGTAAAGCGCCGATATCGAGGGATAGAGGCCCTGTAAACGCCCCCACGTCGACGAGTTCAGTCGGTGGGTTTAAGCGGACGCCGTCCTGAGTGAACCTGTATGAAAAGGCGGGAATTCGTGCGGACGGCCGGCGGTGCGACCGCCGCGGCCGCGGCCGGTGCCGGGGCGACCGGGACGGCCGCCGCACAGGAGCAACAACCGGACTGGCCGAGCGGGGTCACGAGTGGGAACTTGGGATCCTATCAGGACGCCCGCGGCGAGAGCGAGGTGACCGTGCAGGTCGGCGCTGGCGACAGCGGGCTCGCGTTCGATCCGACCCAGCTGTGGGTGGACACGGGCACGACGATCACGTTCGAGTGGACCGGGAACGGCGGGGCGCACAACGTGCAGACCGTCGAGGGCGGCGGCCCGGCCAGCCTCGACAGCGGTGACCCGATCGGCGAGGAGGGGCACACCTACGAGTACGAGGTGACCGAAGAGGACGTCGGCATCACCCACTACCACTGCGTTCCCCACACCGCCGTCGGCATGCACGCCGGCCTCGCCGTCGGCGAGGACATCCCGACCACTGAAGTCGGTGGCGGCGGATCCAGCGGCTGGCCGGAGAACATCGCCCACGTCGGGGTGCCGCTCCACGCCCACTGGGTCGGGATCGCCGCGATCTTAGGCATCTCGCTCACGTTCGTCTTCACGTTCTACCTGCTGAAGTACGGCGAGTCGGCCCACACCGGTCACGGAGGGAGACAATGAGCTCCGGCGGCTCCTCGTACGGAGACATCCACCGGTACGAGCCGGCTCGCGAGAGCACGGCGGCGGCGATCGCCATCGTGCTCCTCACGGTCATCGAGGTCGTGTTCGTCGGGCTGTTCGTCTTCGGGCTCATGTCCGCGTGGGCGTCGACGGAGTTCGGCAACATGTACACCGGCGCGCTGCTGGCGATGATCTTCATCGACCTCGCCTTCATCCTCCTGTTGTACCGCAAGGAGTTCCTCCCCGACGTGATGATCGTGAAGAAGCGTCGTCGCAAGTGGGAGGACCTCTACGTCCGGGAGGACGAGAAGGACGGCGTCGGGATAGACACCGGCAGCGCGATGGACACCATCAAGCGCGCGGTCTACCCCTACTACAAGAAGTGATCCCACAATGAGCCTCAAAAAACAAGACGAGATGGACCACAACGCGTGGCTCAAAAAGCAGGACCTGACGGTCATCGAGACCGCGTTCCTCACCACGCTCATCTGGCTGGACAAGCGGCTCCGCATCGTCGACTACCTCGAGCTGCTGGAGACGATGTACTACCGCGCGAACCTCCAGATGCCGAAGAGCCACACGGAGCAGTACGACCTCGACAACAAGTTCTGGTACTGGTACCCGCTGTACTCGCTCGGGTCGCTGTCGATCATCGCATACTTGGTCGCGGCGGTCACCGGGGCGCTGCTCGGGTTCTACTACGCGCCGTCGACCGCCGGCGCCGCCGCGCAGGGCGACCCGACGGCCGCGTACGACTCCGTCGTGATGATCATGACGGACGTCCAGTTCGGGTACATGCTCCGCTCGATCCACCGCTGGGCGGCGCAGTTCATGGTCGCCGCGGTGTTCCTGCACATGCTCCGCGTGTACTTCACCGGCTCGTACAAGGAGCCCCGCGAGGTCAACTGGATCCTCGGGATCGTCCTCATCGGCCTGACGCTCCTGTTCGGCTTCTCCGGGTACGTGCTCCCGTGGAAGCAGCTGTCGTTCTGGGCCGCACAGATCGGCGTCGAGATGGCGCTCGCGACCCCCATCGTGGGCGAGTGGGCGGCGCAGCTCCTGTTCGGCGGCTTCACCCTCGGACAGGCGACGCTCGTGAGAATGTACATCCTGCACGTCTTCGTGCTGCCGTTCGTGGTGACCGGCCTCATCGCGCTCCACGTCGGCATCGTCTGGGTGCAGGGGATCGCCGAGCCGCACTAATCCAATGACCGACGACACCACCCCCATGACGGACGGAGGCACCGACGAGGAAGCGCGCACCGACGGCGGTCCGCCGGCGACGGTGCCGCCGGACGACGAGACGCCGACCTGGACCGAGCGCAAGGAGCACTCCAGCGGGCTCGCCCAGCTCACCTACCAGTACTTCGAGCGCTCTCGCCGCGAAGACGAAAACCTCCGCGCGGAGTCGACGTACGTCGAGCGCGACGTGCTCGGCTTCCCCACGTGGCCCCACGAGACGATCCGGAACCTCGCCATCACGAGCTTCTTCGTCGGGATCATGATCCTCATCGCGGCGGTGATGCCGGCGCACTACGGGGAGCCGGCGAATCCCGGGGCGACGCCGGCGATCATCCTGCCGGACTGGTACCTCTACTGGTCGTTCGGGCTGCTGAAGCTCAACCCCATCAACCCGAGCCTCGCGGTGCTCGACGGCAACATCGCGATAGGGAACGAGTTCCTCGGGATCATCGCTCACGGGATCGTCTTCGGCGCCATCGGGCTCGTGCCGTTCCTCAACAAGGGGAGCGCGCGGCGTCCCGTCGAGCAGCCGTTCTGGGCGGCCGTCGGCGTGGGCGGCGTCATCCTGTCGATCACGCTCGCGGCGCTCGCGATCCAGAACTTCTTCCCGATCTCGCTCGACCTGCTGCTGCTGCTGACGTTCATGCTCCCGATCGCCGGCGGGATCATCACCTACGCGGTGTTGAAGACGATGCGTGAAGGGTACATGTACGACCTGAACCGGCGGTACTACATGTTGCGCCCGCCGAAGTAAGGCCTGAACTCCCGTCTCCGTTTTCCCCGCCGCACACCAGTTCGATGTCATCATCCACCGACCACGACGACGCACAAGCGTTCGACGAGACGGGCGATCCGATCGCCGCGGACGAACAGGAGGATCCCCGCAGCGAGCCGACCGGCCCCCGATCCGGGGCCGACGGGCGCGAGATCGTCGTCCCGTTCCGCCTGTACAAGGCCGTCACCGTCTTCTCGACGCTGGCGGCCGTGGTCGCGTATCTGATCGGGTTTACGCTCGTCGACGCCGCGACGCTGCAGATCAGCTTCGTGCGGACGACGATCGTGTACCTCCTGAACAGCGCCGGGCTCTACCCCTCACAGGACACGCTGGTCGCCGCGCTGGCGATCACGGGGATCGCCTTCATCGTCGCGGGGACGGCGGTGTACGTGTTGGGGACGCGGTTCCGCGGCCAAGGGATGGGAAAGTCTCAAGACGGCTCCGACGAATCGTGAGGTAATGGCAGACGAGTTCATGAAGGGGTTCGCCCTGTTCACGCTCGGTGGCCTCGGCTGGCTCACCTTCGGTGGATGGTATCGAACGCCCTCGTACTACGACGTCGTGCAGCTGGTTAACCCGGCCGAAGGCATCGAGACCGCCTACGGTGAGATCGGTCTCGTCGCCGGCGACGCGTTCTTCTGGGTGATGATCCTCGGCGCGCTCACGTTCTGGGTGCTGATTCCGGTGAGCCGCGAGCTGCGCGACGTCCTCAACGACGACGCCGACGCCGCGAACTGATCCGCCCGCCGGACTCGTTTTACCCGGTTGCGTCCGGGGCCTTCGTGAACCCCTCGATCGGTGAGGTGGTTCAGCGGCCGCGCCGAACACGGCGCCCATATCTCGCACGGCGTTTTTTTTTTGGCGATCTGGCTGACTTAGTCGACCCAGACACCGCATGGTGGACGTGGCGACTGGCGGTACTCGTTCCCTATCCGGAGGTGACCCATCGTCGGCTACCTTGGCGGTGAACTCCAGAAATGTCTGAACTCGAGCGGGTCCGTCGAGGCCCGCGCCGTCCGCCACGCCTTGCGGTCGAGCGACCGCCCTCCGGAGGCCACGGACGCCTGTCGTTCGCGCTGGTCGTCATCGCGGCGACGCAGACGCCCACGTCGCTGGAAACGCCGGCGGTCGCGGCCGCGGCGTTCGGTGGTTCAGAGACGGCGAGACCGACGCCACGGTGTCCGGTACCGGCCGCCGAGACGCCCCCGACCCCGGCCTAGTCAGAGAGACGGACCGTGACGACCGGCACCGGCGACCGACGAACGACCTTCTCGGCGACGCTGCCGATGAGGTAGTGGTCCAAGCCGGTCCGGCCGTGAGTGCCCATCACCACCATATCCATCCGCTCGTCCTCGACGTAGTCGAGGATCGTCGCCTTGGGTACGCCCTCGACGGTCGCCGTCTCGACCGGCAGGTCGTCGTGCAGCATGGCGACCGCGTCCTCGACGGCGCGTTCGGCCCGGTCGTGCTCGGCGTCGGTCCACGCCTCCACCGAGAGGCCGCCGGTCGGACTCTCGAAGCGATTGCGCGTGTCGACGACCGAGAGGACGTGAACGGTCGCGTCGAAGCGGTCGGCGATGGTCTCGGCGTGGTTCGCGGCCGCCGCGATGCCGTCGTTGCCGTCGGTCGGGAGCAGGATGTCGTCGTACATAGTCGAGTGAAGTGCGCCCGTCGACTTAGAAGCCCCCGACCGCCATCACGAACAGCGCGGCGGCGATGACCGCGAAGAGCACGCCGACGCCCTGCTTGATGAGAGTCGTGTCCAGCGCCGCCGAGACGTACGGCGCGATCTGGCCGCCGGTGACCGTCGCCGGCACCGTCCAGACGACCATGTTCCACGGGGTTGACGCGAGGCTGATGCTGTGGCCGCCGGGGACGAACTGGCCGCCGAAGACGTGGACCAGCGACGCCAGCACCGCGGTCAGCGCGACGACGATGTGGTTGGTGCCGATGGCGACTCGCACGGGTACCTCGGTCCGAAGCATCGAAATGATACCCAGTTCCCCGATACCGAAGCCGGCGAGTCCCTGAAAGACGCCGCCGACGCTGTAGTTGGCGAAGCGTTCGAGGTACCCCCGGCGGGAGTAGCTGTAATCGTTGCCGTCGCGGTCGACCCGCGTGACGATGCCGTCCGCGGCCGTCTCGACGCCGGCCGGTCCGAGTTTGTCGGCGTCGTTCGGCATCGAACCGCCGTCGGTCGAAACCTCGGCTCCCGCGCCGCTCTCACTGGGTCCCTCGTGGTCCAGATCGGCCTTGAACAGGAGATACGAGGCGACCATCAGCGCCAGTCCGAGCAGGAGGTGAAACACCGGCGCGGGGATGACGAAAGAGAGCAGCGCGCCAGCGACGACGAATGGCACTCCACCCGCGACCAGTGTGAGCGCGAGGCGTCGGTCGACCAGCCCGTACTGAATGAACGCGAGCGCGGAACTGGAGAGGCCGAACGACTCGCTGATGAGTCCGACCTTCACGAGCGTCTCCGGCGTGAGCGTCTCGCCCGCGATGAGCGGGAAGACGAAGATGAGGAAGGGGACGAAGAGCGCGGACCCGCTGATACCGACCGTGTTGACGATGGTGGCGCCGACGATGAAGGCGAAGAAGAGCCACCAGTACTCCAGCCAGTAGCTCGCCCCCGACCCTTCTGTCGGCGCCCCGAAATAAACGCCCACCACGAACAGTAACGGGGCGAGGAACACGAACACGTGCTGATACTTGAGGAAGGCCTTCTGGACCGTATCCGACCGTGAGGACGCGCTCATTGCGGATTGACGCTTCGTTAGAAATTCTGGTACAAATGCGTTTTCTTCTGTGAGATGTGTTTCAATAATTCGTGTAAGATTTCCGGGAGTGTCGTGCGTGCCGCCGCGGTGAACTCGCGCTCTGTATCGGTTACGTCGGCTCTGACAGAGAGCAGGAAGTTCGTTCGGAAATTGCTGAATATAGAGCGCGAATCCTTCAGACTCCACACTCACGCGGTTTTGTGAAGTGTATAGTATGGGCTCCACGTTACGGCCGCGTCGAGGCAGTCAAACGTTAACTGATTCAGACCTGACGTGCCTGTATGGTCCCCGTCCCTCGACTCGCTGTTTCCCCCTTCAAGCACCTCGATCGGCTCCCACGTGGCGGAGATCGTGACGTTGGTGCGGGATACGTGATGGCGATTACGGCAGTCGGGGTCACGACTTTCTACTATCTCGTTGTCGGGGTTGGGATCCTACTGATCGGGGTAGGTTCGGGTGGTGCTCCGTTCGTTACCAACGCTGTAGTAGGACGCCTGTTTGTAGTTGGACTCCTGTCGGGTGCGATCAGTCTCTCCGCTGTCGTTGCCCCACTGTTGTTCGTCACCGGGATCGCGGCGTGGCGACTCGTCCCTCCGTCACAGCGCTATGGGGGTGCGATCGGCGGTCTGCTGGCGATGGCGCTGGCCTATCTCGTCGCCGGCACAGTTGTAGTTGGCCTCGCCCCGGTTTACACCGTAGCCACCGGCAGCTCCCTCCTCGACACCGTCATCGGTGGTATTGGTATCATCGTCGTTGCGTTCCTCGCTTCGTCGTGGATCGCGTTGCCGGCCAGCGTCCTTACTGGAACGCTATACGAGCGCTCGCTTGATGAGTGAGTCGGGGATCTTTCCGATGACCGTCTGGTAACTTTCTGAAACCGTTGACCCGAGACGGCTGTCCGGTGAGCGATGACTTTCGGTTGAGCTCACCACTTCTGTCTCTTATGTATCCATCCTCTGTCTCTCGTGCCTCACTACTAACAGAAATCGAGGAGTTGCTGATTACAGTGCGCGTAGCTCTCCTCAGACCCCACCCAAAAACATTAATTTCTACCAACTTCACCGGGGGAACGATGTCGGGACAAGAGTTGGAGGACTTCCTCATCCTCCGAGAGCTGGGTGAGCCGATAAGTACGGAAGAACTCGAAGCGGCGGGCGAACAGTCGGGCGAGGCTCTCAAGGAGCTCCGGGAGGAAGGCGTCGGAATTCGCTGGGTAGAGTCCGAGGTCCTAACGAACGACGCGGGTCAGGTGACCGGGACGTTCTGTCACTACCAAGCCGAAAGCGAGGACGCCGTTCGCGAACACGCCGATCGCGCCGGTCTCCCCGCGACACGGATCGACCGCCGCGGGCAGCCGCTCGACGGCGAGTGATGGAGGAAGTCGGGAGGTGAGCGAATTATAAGGACGGCGGCTCGCGGTCGCCGCTCACGTAGTTCGTCGGTCCGGGAGCAGGTCTCGAGGAGACGCGAAACGACGGCGAGAAGCGGGATTCCGACGAGAAACGGAACGTGGACGGTCGTTCCCTCTCGGACTCCCGGACTACGCGATGACGTACTGGTTCCAGAGGCCGGCGACGAGGAACCACAGGGCGTAGTAGGAGGCGAACACCAAGACGAACAGCGACGCGGCGATCGAGCTCTTCGGCGCCTCGATCGGCATGTCGTTGCGGGCCTCGACGTTGCGCGCCTCCAGCTCGAAGAGGTCGGCGATCAGCATCGTGATCACGAGCACCGAGAGGATCACGCCGCTCACGGGTGCGTCGAGCACGAAGAGGAAGCTCAACAGCACGAGCCCGATATTCGTGAACGCGTGTGGCGTGTACGGTTCGACGCTGTCACCGTCGGTTCCCTGTTCGACGTGTCGCCGGTGCGCGATGTGACGCGTCGCGAGGTTCGCCACCGCCATCGTCAGTATCGCGTACGGCAGCACCGGTCCGACCGCGGACAGCCAGCCGAGGGGAACGAGGAACTGCAGTGGATCCATATCGACACATCCGGTCACGAGTTATTAGAGTGTTTCCGATCGTCGCGCTCGGCGCGCGCCCTCGAACGTCACGAGCGCGACCCGGTCGGTCGCCTCGATCGCGACGGGTCGGTGCGGCTCGACCGTGCCGCGCTCCCGACCGTCGACCACGAGCGTGACCGATTCCGTCTCGCGCTCGACCGAGAGCGAGAGGCGGTCCGCGGCGACCCACGCGTCCGTCCGGGTGCTGAACGGGGCGATCGGC
The DNA here is from genome assembly GCF_003721435.2 of Halorubrum sp. CBA1229. Lineage (NCBI taxonomy): Archaea > Methanobacteriati > Methanobacteriota > Halobacteria > Halobacteriales > Haloferacaceae > Halorubrum > Halorubrum sp. CBA1229. Next base: position 672,332 of record NZ_CP054585.1, read on the forward strand.
GAGACGGAGAGCCCGCCGCCCGGCTCCACGACCGGACCGCCGACCGCGTTGGCGTACCCGTCGCTGCCGAACGGGGTCGCGACGGCGACGCCGTCCGCGCGGATCAGCCTGTCGGCGCCGCCGACGAAGTCGATCGCGAACTCGGAGATACGAGCGGGCTCCGCGGTAACTAGGGCGACGTCGAAGGCGGCGCGCCGCGTCTCCCCGTTTCCGGCGTCGACCGCGAGGACCGGGTGCGCGACGCGCCGGACGCCGTCAACCGGACGGTCGCCGTCGCCGGACTCACCGCGGAGCGCCGCGTCGAGCAGCGTCCGGAGGCGCCGCTCCGCGACATCGGTGTCGACCGCGAGCCGCCGCGACCCGACCGGGATCACCGGCGCGTCCGGCGCGTCGACGATCGCGTCGCGGATGGCCTCGTCGCCGACCGCGACGACGGCGTCCGCGTCGGACCGCTCGGCGGAGCGATGCGGGAGCCCCGTGAGAGCGTGCCGGAGCGCCGCCGCCGCCCGATCGCCGCCGACGACCGCGACGCGTCGTTCCGACGGTTCCATACGCGGGAGGTGTGGCCGGGGCGGGTGAAAACCTCCCGGTTCGCGACGGGGGGCGTCCCTAGAACGGCCAGTCGCCCGTGATCTTCATGCCGGTCGCCTTCCCCTCGCGTTCGAGCGCCGCCGCGAGCTCGTCGCGGTCCTGCCGCGCCGCCGTCACCGACTCGTCCGCGAGCTCGGCGACGAGCTCGGTCAGCAGGATCGCCTGCTCTCGGAGGTTCCGGGACTCCAGCTTGTCGAGCGTGTCGGCGCCGGTGTGCCCCCAGCCGCGGCCCCGCCCCTCCGTCTCGCCCGAGACCATGTACCCCGGGATCCCGCGCTCGACGAACGGCCAGTGGTCGCTGTGGGGGACCAGCTCCGCGCCGAGCGAGATCGGGTGGTCGAAGCGGTCGCTCACGCGCTCCGCGGCGGCCTCCAGCGCGTCGAAGCCGTGGTGATCGAGCTTCAGGGTACGGCCGAACACGTTGCTGTCGACGTTGACGACGGCCGCGACGCGCTCGGGGTCGACCGCCTCCGCGTACAGCGAGGATCCGACGAGCCCGACCTCCTCGGCGCCGAAGGCGACGAACCGGACTCGCCGGTCGAGCTCGTCCTCGCGCGCGGCGAGCGCGTTCGCGACCTCGACGATCGTCGCCGTGCCGGCGCCGTTGTCCATCGCACCCTGCGAGATGTCGTGGGCGTCGACGTGCGAGGAGACGACGAGGTACTCGTCCGTATCGGGGCCGAGTTCGGCGACCGCGTTCCCGCTCGTCGCGTCCGGCGTCTCGCAGTCGACGGCGACGGTCAGCTCGTCGCCCTCGTGCCGGCGGGCGAGCCGCGCGCCGGCCTCCTTCGAGACGCCTACGGCCGGGATCTCGCCCACGGGCGCGTCTGCCGTGCCGACGCTGCCGGTCGGGGGGAGCGTCCCCTCGACGTGGTTCGCGAAGACGAAGGCCGCGGCGCCGGCCTCGACGGCGTGGTAGTACTTCTCTCGGCGGTGGACGAACCGGTCGACGGAGTCGGGCGTGTCCGAGGAGACCATCACGACCGTCCCGTCGAGGTCGGCCTCGAAGTCCTCGGGGACGCCGTAGCCGAGGTCGACGAACTCGCCGGTCGCCTCGCCGCTGGGACTCCGGGGGAGCGCGATGCAGGCGTTCATCCCGGCGGCGACCGGCTCGTCGCCGGCGCGGACCGCGCTGTCGCCGCGCTCCCAGCCCTGAATGTCGAACTCCTCGATCCGGGCGTCCCGCGCGCCGGCGTCGGCGAAGGCGTCGCGCGTCAGTTCCAGTCCCGCGCGCTCGCCGTCGGTGCCCGCCATGCGGCTGCCGACGTCGACGAGCGCTTCGAGGTGGCTCCAGCCGGCATCGCTCGTGAAGGTGTCGCCGATCCAGTCGGTCATGCGTGTCGGTGCGGCGGCGGCGAGTCAAGCGTTTCGGTGGCGGCGGCCGGTGCCGGAGCTTATAAACCCGGCACGAGCGGGAGCAGCGCCGTCGCGGCCTCGGCGGCGGCGAACGTCGAGTCGTACAGGTGATTTAAGAGGAGGTAGGTGACGACGCCGAGCACGAGCGAGAGGATCCACGCGCTCGCGGCGATCCGCCCGACGCGGCGGTGGGGCGTCTCGGTCCGCAGCTCGTGCTCCGTGTGCGTCAGCCCGAGGACGATGGCGTAGAGGACGACGGGGACGGAGACGACGGAGAGGATGATGTGAATCGCGAGCATGATCAGGTACGCCGGGTACACCCAGTCCCACAGCGGGACCCACGCGTACGCGGAGTCGAGGACGAACTCCTTCGTGCCGCCGCCGGCGACCTTCGGGAGGTACATGCCGAGGAACACGAGGATGAGGGCGAACGAGGTGGTCATCGCCGCCGCGTGCTTTTTCACCTCGTCGTTGCGGATCCAGTACCAGCCGAGCGAGAGCGTGACGACGGTGACGGTGTTGACGGCGGCGATGCCGTGCGCGAGCAGGTCGACGGTGCCGCGGGAGAGCGTCGGGAACAGCGCCTGGAACTCGGGGACTAAGAAGACGCCGCCGACGGCTCCGTAGCCGACGATCGTGAGGAGCACGGTGATCGCGCCGGCCCGCTCTTTCGCCCGGTCGCGAACGCTGGCGGTGGACATACAGGGGGTTGTCTCGGGACGGTTATTTCGCTTTCGAGGACGAGACGCGTCGCCGCCCGACGCGGCCGGGGACCCGTCGGCGCCGAGGAGCGGTTCAGCGCTCGATGACGCCGGTCGCCGTCGCGACCTCGATCGCGGCCTCCTCGTTGATCCCGCCCTGGAGGATCGTGTAGCGGTCGCGGATCTCGTGGGCGGTCGTCAGCGCGGCGAGCAGCTCCTCGTCGTCGACGCCGAGCTCGGCCGCGGTCGTGGGGGCATCGAGCTCGGCGAGCGCGTCGCGGATCGCGCTCCATCGTCCGTTCTCGCCGCTGTGGAGGTACTCCGTCATGATCGAGGCGACGCCGACCTGGTGGCCGTGGAGCGCCTTCCCGGGGGCGATCCGGTCGAGCTGGTGGGAGATGAGGTGTTCCGCGCCGGAGGCGGGCCGCGAGGACCCCGCGATCGACATCGCGACGCCGGAGGAGACGAGCGCCTTCACGACGACCCACGAGGACTCCTCTAGGCCGGGCCGGATCATGTCGGCGTTCTCGACGAGCAGCTCCGCGGTCATCTCCGAGAGCGCGCCCGCGTACTCGCTGTACTCGACGTTCCGGAGCCGACGGGCGAGCCGCCAGTCCTTCACGGCGGTGTAGTTGGAGATGATGTCGGCACAGCCCGCGGTGGTGAGCCGCCACGGGGCGTTCGCGAGGAGCGTCGTGTCCGCGACGACCGCCAGCGGCGGGTCGGCGGCGACCGAGTGCCGCGTGTCGCCCTCGGGGATCGAGGAGCGCCCGGAGACGATCCCGTCGTGGGAGGCGACCGTGGGGACGGAGACGAAGCCGACGTTGAGGTGGTCGGCGGCCATCTTCGCGATGTCGATCGGCTTCCCGCCGCCGAGGGCGATCAGGTAGCCGGGATCGATCTCCTCGGCGGTCTCGGTGAGCTTCTCGACGGCGTCGAAGGAGGCGTCCTCGACGACGGCGGTCGCGGGGTCGTCGAACTGCGCGCGCACCCGGTCGCCGGCGATCTCGTTCGGCGTCGGGCTCGTGACGATGAGCGGCCGCCCCGTGAGGTACAGCTCGCCGACCGCCGCGCCGAGGTCGTCGATCACCTCGTGACCGACGAGCACGTTGCGCGGGAGCTTGATCCACGTGGACTTGTCGAACATACGGGTTGGTCTCGCTCGCGGGGCAAAGCCGTTGCCCATATCGGCCGCGGGTCGAGGGGGCGTGACGCCGACGACCGCCGACCGTACTGTTCTCCGCGGTCGTCGACGCGACGCTCTCGCGGTCGCCTACGCGATGACCGCCGAGAGCGTGGTCGCGGCGTCGTATAAGAAGAAGACGCCGAACCCGGCGAGCACGACCGCCGAGGCCACCGCGACGACCGGCGCGAACGTCTCGGTCCGGTTCTCGGCGGCGACGAGCCCCGCGGGGAACCCGACGATCCACGTCAACACGCCGAGGAAGAAGCCGCCGATCAGCGCGGGGGAACCGGTGGAGACCACGAGCGTCCCGGCGAGGTCGGTACCGACGACCGGGAGGCGGGCCAGCACGTCGAGCTCGCCGGGACGCAGCAGGCCGACGCCGACCGTGAGCCAGAACAGCACTTGGTACGGGTTCGTCAGCGCGAGCACCAGCGCCTTGCGGAACCCCTTCCCCGCCTCGATCGACGGCTCGTCGCCCGAGGTCGGCCGGAACGACGCGCGGGCGCCGCGGGCCGCCCCGACGGCGAAGTATAACATGAGGACGCCGCCGGCGGCAACCATGCCGGCGCGGAGGAGCGGGAGCGCGTCGACGACGGCGACGACGCCGAGGTACGCGAGCACGAAGAAGATCACGTCGGCGGTCGCCGCGCCGAGCCCCGCGCGGAAGCCGGCGAACCGGCCGCGCAGCACCGACTCCTCTGCGATGACCGCGTTCATCGGACCGGGCGGGGCCGCGAGCGCGAGGCCGAAGACGACCCCCGCACCGAGCGTCACGAGGAGGTTCACACCGCTCCGAACGGTCGGTTTCGTGAAAAAGTCCGCGAAGGAGGGGTGGGCGTCAGGGCCGGAAACCCGACACCGATGAGCGAAGGTGGGGAGCGATGCGGCCGGCGGCGCGTCCCGGACGCGTCAGTCCGCGTCCTCGACGCGGATCGACCGGGCCACCGGCGCCGGCAGGCTCTGCTCGCCGGTCGGCGTCGCCACGGTGACCATCCCGAAGGGGGCGACGTCGACGACTTCGAGCTCGGTGCCGGGGGTGATCCCGGCGTCGGCGAGGTAGTCGAGCTCCGCCTCGTCGCGGTCGGACACCCGCGCGACGACCACGCGGTCGCCCTCGGCGCGGTCGGAGAGCCGCAGGCCGCTCCCCTCGTCGACGGGCTCGAGGTCGGCCCCGGGGATTGGGTCGCCGTGGGGGTCGACGGCGGGGTCGCCCAGCGCCTCCGCGACGCGGCGCTCGAACTCCTCGGAGATGTGATGCTCTAAAGCGTCGGCCTCGTCGTGGACCTCGCTCCAGTCGTAGTTGAGCCGGTCGGCGAGGAACGCCTCCAGCAGCCGGTGATGACGGACGACCTCCAAGGCGACGGCCTCGCCTTCCGCCGTGAGCTCCGCGCCCTGGTACGGCTCGCGCTCGACGAGGCCGCGGCCCTCCAGCTTCCCTAGCATGTCCGTGACCGACGGGGAGGTCTTGTCGAGGTACTCCGCGATCGCGGACGTCGAGACCGGGGGGCCCTGCTCCGACTGGAGGACGTAGATCGCCTTCAGGTAGTCCTCCATGACGTCGCTCAGCATTTATAAGCGATCGCGGCCGCTGTCGGAAATACCTACCGGGAAACGCCGGCTGCCGGGCCCGCGAGCGCGAGGCCGAAGCGACCCGTTCGACCGTCGCTCGTCTTCCGGCCACCGCTCACTCGTCCTGTAGCTCCGCCCGCTCACTCGTCCTGTAGCTCCGCCTCCCGCAGCGCCTCGTTGAGGTCTTCCCGGACCCGCTCGCCCGTCTCGCGGTCCATCGCGGTAGTGACGATCCGGTTCTCCTGCACGCTGGAGCCGTCGCGGAGGAGCAGTCGGACGTTCCCGTTGGTCCCCGCGCGCGTCGCCTTCGCGCGGAGCCCGGTCCGCGATCCGGTGCCGCCGGCGTCGATGGGGCCCGGGACGATCTTCTTGACGTGGGGGTGTTGCGCGACCGTGCTCACCGCCTTCCGCCCCTTGCGGTCGCCGATCAGCGTCGAGTGGGAGCCGCCGATCTTCTCGCGCGGCGGGGTCTCGACCACCTCCAGCGCGCGGTCGCCGCGCCGGTCGAGGACCCACGAGACGACCGGGCTCGCGCGCTCGCCGTCGTCGTCGGACTCCTCGTCGACGCTCGCGTCGGGCACCCGGTAGAACTCGTGGTGGACCTGCGCGCGGGTCTCGCGGAGCGGCTCCCGCTCGCCGGCGGCGTAGACGGTGTCGGGTCGCTTGCGGCGGATCTCGTCGGCGACCCGGCCGGCGAAGTTGCGGAGTTGGATCTCGGTGAGCTGCTCGTCGTGCTCCGGGCGGGTCGTCACCGTCGTCTCGCCGACGACCTCGTCCTCGTCGAGCATCGTCAGGCGGGCGCGGTCCTCGGCGAACTCGGCGACGACGGCGTCGGCGTTGGCGGTGTTACAGGTGAGACAGTAGTCCCCGGGCTTGCGGAGCGGGGTGCCACACCGCCGACAGTTCATACCGGACGGAGGCGCGTGGCGGGTAAAAGCGCGTCCGTTCTCCCGCCTCGAAGCGCCCGTCCGTTCGCCCGCCTCGAAGCGCCCGTCCGGTTCGCGGCAGCAACCCATATTAGTAGGGGCCGGCCAGAGTGGGTATGGAAACCGACCGATCCGCGTCGGACGCCCCGGACGAAGATTCTGGGGGCGAGACCGAGGGGGACGACCCGACCGGCTCGATCGACCCCGGTCCGGCGGTCCCGGACGGGGACGCTATCGAAGACCGGTTGGCGCGGCTGTTTCAGAGCGGCCGGACGAACGCCATCGTCGCGTGGTCGATGGTGGCGGTGCTCGTCGGCGCCTTCGTCGAGAGTCTGCTCGGGGGCGACTTCCTCTCGATAGTCCTCGTGGCCGCCATCACCGCCGTCGTGGTCGCGCCGGCGGTCACGGCAGGCGACCCGCTGGTGATTCCCCCGTGGGAGGTCCTCGGACTCGCGCTGTTGCCGATACTCGTGCGCACGCTTCTCGGGGGCGAGCTGGGGACGTTCGCGACGTACCTCGCGATCGCCGCGTTCGCGCTGATCGTCACGGTCGAGCTCCAGATGTTCACCACGCTGCGGGTCACCCACTGGTTCGCAATCGTGTTCGTCGTGCTGGCGACGATGGCGACGGCGGCCGCGTGGACGGTGCTCCGGTGGAACGCCGACCGACTGCTCGGCACGGGGTTCCTGACGACCAACGAGGCGCTGATGATCGAGTGGATGTACGTGACGCTGGCCGGGATCGCCGCCGGCGTCACCTTCGACGCCTACTTCCGTCGCCGCGGGACGCGGCTGCGTCGCGCCATCCGATGGGTGGTGCGCCGATGACCGTCCGCGGGGCCCTCCGGGTCCGCCCGTCGCTCCGGACCCAGCGCCGGCTGACGAGGGGGATGCAGGTCCTCCTCGCCGCCATCGTGGTGTACGGCGCGGTCTTCGGCCAGCCGAAGGCGATCACCAACGGCGGCCTCGGTCTCTTCGTTACCTTCGTGCCGGCGATTTTGGAACGCAACTACGACATGCCGCTGGACCCGTGGCTCGGGGTGTGGATCACGAGCGCGGTGTTCCTCCACACGCTGGGATCGGCGTGGTTCTACGCACAGATCCCGTGGTGGGACCACCTCACCCACGCGCTCTCGGCGTCGCTGATCGCCGGTGCCGGGTACACGACGCTGCGAGCCGTCGACCTCCACAGCGACGAGATCTCCATCCCCTCGCGGTTCGCGTTCGTCTTCATCCTCGTGGTGGTCCTCGCGTTCGGCGTCGTCTGGGAGCTGTTCGAGTTCGCGCTCGACATCGTCGCCGACGAGACGGGGATTTCGATGCCGCTGGCTCAGTTCGGGCTCGACGACACCGTGCTCGACCTGATGTATAACTCCGTGGGGGCGCTGATCGTGGCGACGTTCGGACAGGCGCACCTCACGGGTGTCGCGGAGCGGGCTCGGGAGGCGCTGTACGGCGCGATAGACGACCGGTCCTAGCGCAGACACGCCGCCACGACCCGCAGCGCCGCCTCGCCGCGGACCTCGTTCGCGAGCAGCGGCACGCGCTTCACGTCGCGGCCGCGGAACAGGTCCGTGGCCCGCCGGAGCGCTGCCTGCTGGACCTCCCAGCGCCGCGCGCAGAACTCGCAGGTGTCCGGGTTCGGCTCGACGATCCACGCGGGGTCGACGTCGGCAACGTCCCCGACGCCCTCCATCACTCGATTGACGACCAGCGTGTTCACCGGGATGCCGAACTCGTCGAGGCGGGCGACCAGGCGCTCGGACTCGACGACGCTCATCTCCTCGGGGATCGTCACGACGCGGAAGTCGGTCTGTGCCGGGTCCCGGAGGACGCTTCGGAGGCGCTCGATCCGCTCCTGCAGTTCGTCGAGGTCCGCGGTAGGGTCGGCGTCGTCGCCCCCGCCGCCGAACATCCCCTTAAGCCCGTCCATCATCCCGGAGAAGCGGTTCCGGAGCTTCATCACGCGGCCGATCATCGAGTCCATGATCTCGGGGAGCTGGAGGAGTCGGAGGGTGTGCCCGGTGGGCGCGGTGTCGACGATCACCCGGTCGAAGCGCGGGTCGTCGAGGTACTCGAGGAGCTGGCGCATCGCGGCCGCCTCGTCGGCGCCGGGCATCGTCCCGCCGAGCAGCGAGCCGAGCCCCTCCTCGGCCCCCCCGTCGTCGGGGGCGCCCATCCCGCCCATCCCGCCCATCGCGTCGCCCATCCCGCCCATCGCGTCGCCCATCTCGCCCATCCCGCCGAGCGGGTCGCCGTCGGCGCCGAACATCCCCTCCTCCATCGCGTCGTCGGGGTCGATCTCGGCGGCGTACAGCGGCATGTCCTCGCGGATGCGGCTCGGCTCCGCCGGAATCTCCGTCTCGTAGGTGTCGGAGAGCGAGTGCGCGGGGTCCGTGGAGACGACGAGCGTGCGGACGCCGCCCGCGGCCGAGGAGAGCCCGGTCGCGGCCGCCATCGTGGTCTTCCCGACCCCGCCCTTCCCGCCGTAGAGGACGTACTCGGGGGCGTCGATTCCCTCCGGGAGGTCCGTGGCGGCGTCCGTCTCGGCCGGCAGGTCGGCGTCGGGGTCGTCGGTCTCGTGACCGCCGGCTCCGTGCTCGCCGTCGTCCGCGGCCTCGTCGTCGCTCTCGGGCTCCTCGACGCGATCCACGGGTTCGACGTCGATGTCGTCCATACGGGGTCGTGCGTGCGGCGCGTTTGTGTACCCGTCGGTATTACGAAGACGACCGGTGGGGGTCAGGTCGTGGAAAATAGACAATCAGAGTGACCGTCGCTATCTGGGCGAATGACGCCAAAGCCCCAGCCGTTCACTTATAAATGGCCGACCGCGGATCGGCGGTGAACACCTCCAAAGCCCCAGCCGCGACGACTCGCGTGGCTCGCTGCGCGCTTCAGTCGCTCGCGTTGCTCGCTCCTTGCAGTGCTTGCGTCGCCAAGCGTCGTCCTCGCGGCTGCCCCTTTGAGTCCCACCCGCCCCGCACGGCAACGCACCTCACGCCTCCCCAGCCTCGTCGCTCACTTTGTTCGCGACTCCCTCGCGCGTGCTGCTCGGCCGCGAAGCGGCCTCGCAGGCACGCGCCACCGCACCGCCGTTCGTTTATAAACAATCGCCGCTTCCGTCTAGCGTCATTTTTATATCGCGTCTACTCGCCCGCGCCCTCGCGCTCCACGGCCATCCCGAGGTCAGCCATCGCGTCGAAGAAGTCGGGGAAGGAGACGTCGACGTGCTCGCCGCCGCGGATCGTCGTGGTGCCCTCGGCGGCGAGCGCAGCCACGGCGAGCGACATCACGATCCGGTGGTCGGCGCGGCCGTCGACGGTCGCCCCCCGCAGGTCACTCTCGGAGCCGTGGATCGTCAGGACGTCCGGCTCCTCGGTCGTCTCGGCGCCCATCGCTTCCAGCTCCTCGGCCATCGCGGCGACGCGGTCCGTCTCCTTGTACCGGACGTGCTCGCAGTTGGTGATGCGGGTGTCGCCGTCGGCGACCGCCCCCAGCGCGGCGATGGTGGGGAGCAGGTCGGGCGTGTCGCCCACGTCGACCTCGACGCCGGAGAGGTCGGAGCGCCGGACGGCGATGACGCCCCCGCGGCGGTCCCACTCGACGTCGGCACCCATGCGCTCCGCGATGTCGACGATCGCGGCGTCGCCCTGCGCGCTCGGGCGGGCGCCCTCGATCCGGACCGCCTCGCCCGGCTCCGCGGCGACCGCCCCGGCCGCGACGAGGTACGAGATGGAGGAGAAGTCGCCGGGGACGGCGTAGCTCCCGCCGGCGGGCGCGTACGACTGGCCGCCCTCGACGACGAACCCCGCCGCGCCCGCGGCGCCGTCGAGCGCCTCGCCGTCGTCGCCCACGGGCGTCGCCTCGACCCCGAAGTCGTCGAGCAGCTCGAGCGTGATGTCGACGTACGGCGCCGACTTGAGCTCGGTCGTCAGGTCGACCTCGATCCCCCGATCGGTGACCGCGCCGGCCATCAGCAGCGCGGTGACGTACTGCGAGGAGACGTCGCCCGGAATGGCGACCTCGCCGCCCGCGAGGGGGCCGGAGACGACCAGCGGCGCCTGCCCGTTGCCGCGAGTCGACTCCGCGCGGACGCCGAGGTCGGCGAGGGCCGTCAGAAGCGGTCCCTGCGGGCGCGACCGGAGCGACCCGTCGCCCGTCAGCACCGTCGCGCCGTCTGCGAGCGCGGCCGCGGCCGTGACCAGCCGCATCGTCGTGCCGGAGTTCGCGCAGTCGATCACGTCGTCGGGGACCGCCGGGCGGCCGTCGAAGCCGTCGACGGCGAGCGCCTCGGCGTCGTCGGGGACGAGCGGGTCGGCATCGGCGCCATCGCTCTCGGACTGAGGGTCCGGCTCGACCGAACCGCCGAAGGCGGTCACGGCGCGGGCGGTCGCCCGCGTGTCCGCGGAGACGAGCGGGGACCGCACGGTCGCGCCGTCGCTGTACCCCGCGGCGAGCAGCGCGCGGTGCGTGTAGCTCTTCGAGGGGGGCGCGCGCGTCGCGCCCCGCACGGTCGAGTTGGTGACGTGGACGTCCATACCCCTTCTGCCGACCGCGGCGACAAGTCGGTACCGGACGCGGCACGATTGGGCGGGCGTAACTGTCGCGGACGCGCGGTCGATCGGTCCCGCGATAGCGCCCCGGCGCACCCTTTATACCACCGGGAGCGTTACCGTCGCGTATGCCCCAGTGTGAGATGTGTGGCGCCGACGAGGCCTCGCTGACGACGACGAAGGTCGAAGGCGCCGAACTGGAGCTGTGTAGCTCGTGTACGGACTTCGGCACCGAGGTCCGCGACGAGTCCACCGGCTCCGGCGGCGGCAAGTACTCCACGAGCTCGAGCACCGGGAAGTCGTCTTCCTCCGCGTCCGGTTCCTCGGGCGGGTCGTCCGGCTCGTCGGGCAGTTCGACGCGACCGCGCGACATGTTCGACGACATGGACGAGATCGCCACCGACTACGACGACCAGATCCGGAACGCCCGCGAGTCCCGCGGGCTCAGCCAGGAGGAGCTGGCCGACCAGCTGAACGAGAAAGCGAGCCTCATCCGCAAGCTCGAACGCGGCGACACGCTCCCGACCGACGAGGTCCAGCGGAAGCTGGAGCGCGCGCTCGACATCTCCCTCGTCGAGGGCGAGTCCGTCGAGGACGCCGACTGGGACAGCGGCGACTCGGGAACGATGACGCTCGGCGACGTGGTCAAGCGGAAGGACTGAGCGCGCACGCGGCTGCTGCTCTCCTCACCTCACTCCCGGTCTTCTCCGGTGTCGTCGGTCGGCTCGATCTCGCCGTTCCCCGTCCCGTACTGCTCCGTCAGGTAGTCGATGATGTAGTCGACGGTCTCGGGGTCGTAGCTCCAGAAGCCGAAGAACTCGCCGGGCGCGCGCTCCTCGGCGAGCAGCGCGCACTTCGCGTCGTCGTAGCCGCCGCCGTCGTACGCGACGAACCAGGTCTCGCGGATTTCGGCGGTCTCCCCGACGTGGACGGTGTAGTGCTCCACGTCCGGCGGGTCGCCCTCGTTCGCGGCGTACGCGTGGACGCTGAGCCGGTCCTTCTCGCCCAGCAGGTCGTACGTGTCCGTCTCCCCGGTGAGGACGTCGAGGGTCTGGAAGCCGGCGTGGAGCTCACCGTCGCCGACGCGCCACGCGCGGTCCTCGATCTCCCGGGACGCGGCGACCATGTCGGCGTGGGAGTAGGAGGTGAACATCGTCTCGTCGAGGTGGTCGAGGATCGGCTCGCCGACCTGCCCCCGGGCGCCCGCGCCGACCTCCTCCGGCGTCCCCTCCTCGAGCGGCCCGTCGTCGGCCGCTCCGGTCTCGTCGCCGACGCCGGGGAGGAGCTCGTCGACGGTGACGGCCGTGACGAACTCCCCGTCGCGCGAGAGGACGGCGTACCCCTCGGGCCCCGCGTCGGTCCGTTCCTCGGCGATCCGGACGTTGCGGTCGGCGAAGTGCTCGCGGAGCTCCTCCGTGACCGCCGAGTCCGCGTTGAAGACGGTCAGCGTGGGCTCGCGGGCCTCCACGCCGGCGATGAGCTCGATGAGGGACATGCTCGTTCCGACCCACAGTACCGGGGTATAAGGTCGTTTATGCTCCCGCGAAGGGATCTCGGCCGAAATCGGCGGGGGAGCGTCGCCGGAGCATGAAGCTATTTGCGCCCGCGGCCCCCGAGTGCGGGTATGTTCATCCTGGTGAACCTCAAGGCGTACCCGTGCGATCCGATCGAAGTCGCGACCGCCGCCCGCGACGTGGCCGAGGCGTCCGGCGCCCGCATCGCGGTCTCCCCGCAGGCGGCCGACCTCGCGCGCGTCGCGGACACCGGCGTCGAGACGTGGGCACAGCACGTCTCGCCGAACGAGCACGGCTCTCACACCGGGTCGACGCTCGCGGAGGCCGTCGCCGCCAACGGCGCCGAGGGGACGCTCATCAACCACTCCGAGAACCGCCTGAAGCTCGCCGACGTCGACGGCTCCGTCCGCGCCGCCGAGCGCGCCGACCTGGAGACGATCGTCTGCGCGAACAACCCCGCGCAGGTCGGGGCGGCCGCCGCGCTCGGTCCCGACGCGGTCGCCGTCGAGCCGCCGGAGCTCATCGGCGGCGACGTCTCCGTCTCGACGGCCGACCCCGGGATCGTCGAGGACGCGGTCGCGGCCGCGGAGGCGGTCGACCCCGCGGTCGACGTGTTCTGCGGCGCCGGCGTCTCGACCGGCGAGGACGTGGCCGCCGCGGGCGATCTGGGCGCGTCCGGGATCCTGCTCGCCTCCGGCGTGGCGAAGGCCGACGACCCGCGGGCGGCGCTGGAAGACCTCGTCTCCGGGCTCTGAGCCCGGCGAGCGCCGTCCGAGCCGCGCGGTCGGCCTCCCGCCGTCGACCGACGCGCGCTCCTGCGCTTGCGGATCTGTATAAAGACACCGATGCGACCGGTTCACACGATTGCCGAAACCGCACGACGTGGGAGGGATCGACTGTCCGTCGAGATCGCGCCGTCTAGTAACCTTTAACCGACACAAGCCGCTAACTTTGGGCAAGATGGCGAGCAACAAGATTCTCGGTATCGACCTCGGTACCACCAACTCCGCGTTCGCGGTGATGGAGGGCGACGAGCCCGAGATCATCGCGAACGCGGAGGGCGACCGGACGACGCCCTCGGTCGTCGCCTTCGCCGACGACGACGAGCGGCTCGTCGGGAAGCCGGCGAAGAACCAGGCCGTCCAGAACCCCGACCGCACGATCCAGTCGATCAAGCGGCACATGGGCGAGGACGACTACGCGGTCGAGATCGGGGACGACGAGTACACGCCCGAGCAGGTCTCGGCGATGATCCTCCAGAAGATCAAGCGCGACGCCGAGGAGTACCTCGGCGACGACGTCGAGAAGGCCGTGATCACGGTCCCCGCGTACTTCAACGACAAGCAGCGGCAGGCGACGAAGGACGCCGGCGAGATCGCCGGCTTCGACGTCGAGCGCATCGTCAACGAGCCGACCGCCGCCTCCATGGCGTACGGCCTCGACGACGAGTCCGACCAGACCGTCCTCGTCTACGACCTCGGGGGCGGCACGTTCGACGTATCGGTCCTCGACCTGGGCGGCGGCGTCTACGAGGTCGTCGCCACGAACGGCGACAACGACCTCGGCGGCGACGACTGGGACGAGGCGCTCATCGACCACATCGCCGACGAGTTCCAGAACGACCACGGGATCGACCTCCGCGAGGACCGGCAGGCGCTCCAGCGGCTGAAAGACGCCGCCGAGGAGGCGAAGATCGAGCTGTCGAACAAGAAGGAGACGACGGTCAACCTCCCCTTCATCACCGCGACCGACAGCGGCCCGGTCCACCTCGAGCAGTCGATCACCCGCGCGACGTTCGAGAACCTCACCTCGGACCTCATCGAGCGCACCGTCGGGCCGACGGAGCAGGCGCTCTCCGACGCCGGCTACGACAAGGGCGACATCGACGAGGTCATCCTCGTCGGCGGGTCGACCCGGATGCCGCAGGTCCAGGAGCAGGTCGAGGAGCTCATCGGGCAGGAGCCGAAGAAGAACGTCAACCCCGACGAGGCGGTCGCGCTCGGCGCGGCGATCCAGGGCGGCGTGCTCTCCGGCGACGTCGACGACATCGTCCTGCTTGACGTCACCCCGCTCTCGCTCGGGATCGAGGTGAAGGGCGGCCTCTTCGAGCGGCTCATCGAGAAGAACACCACCATCCCGACCGAGGAGTCGAAGGTGTTCACCACCGCCGCCGACAACCAGACTTCGGTGAACGTGCGCGTCTTCCAGGGCGAACGCGAGATCGCCGAGGAGAACGAGCTGCTCGGCGCGTTCCAGCTCTCCGGCATCCCGCCGGCGCCCGCGGGCACCCCGCAGATCGAGGTCTCCTTCAACATCGACGAGAACGGCATCGTCAACGTCGAGGCCGAAGACCAGGGGTCGGGCAACGCCGAGTCGATCACCATCGAGGGCGGCGTCGGCCTCTCCGACGAGGAGATCGAGGAGATGCAGGAGGAGGCCGAGAAGCACGCCGAGGAGGACGAGGCCCGCCGCGAGCGGATCGAGGCCCGCAACGAGGCCGAGACGACGATCCAGCGCGCCGAGACCCTCCTCGAGGAGAACGAGGAGGAGCTCGACGACGACGAGCTCGTCGCCGACATCGAGGCGGCCATCGAGGACGTCGAGGAAGTCCTCGAAGACGAGGACGCCGACACCGACGAGATCGAGTCCGTCACCGAGGCGCTCACGGAGGAGCTCCAGGAGATCGGCAAGCAAATGTACGAGGGACAGCAGGCCGCGCAGGCCGGTCCGGGCGGCGCCGGCGGCGCGGCCGGCCCCGGCGGCATGGGCGGCGCAGCCGGCCCCGGCGGTGCGGCCGGTCCGGGCGGTGCAGCCGGTCCGGGCGGCGCGGGCCCCGACGGAGACGACGAGGAGTACGTCGACGCCGACTTCGAGGACGTTGACGAGAACGACGACGAGTAGTCGTTCTCGTCAGCCAACCGGGACTGCGACGCAGTTCTGGTGACATGGACGACGAAGACGAAGCGTAGCTTTCCGCGTCGGCCTCGATTCGCCCCGTCTCGGGCCTCCGCCCGCGGACGGACCCCTTAACACGACCCAGCCACGAACGACTCAACAACGAACGTAACGCATGAGCGAGAACTTTTACGACGTCCTCGGTGTGTCGCGGGACGCCAGCGAGGAGGAGATCAAGAAGGCGTACCGCAAGAAGGCCGCCAAACACCATCCCGACGTCAGCGACGACGACGACGCCGAGGAGCGGTTCAAGAAGATCCAGAAGGCTAAGGAGGTGCTCACCGACGAACAGAAGCGCCAGCAGTACGACCAGCTCGGCCACGACCGCTTCACCGAGGCCGACAAGCGCGGCGCGACGGGCGGCGGCGGTCCCGGCGGCGCCGGCGGGCCCTTCGGCGGGGCCGGCGGCGCCGGCGGCGCCGGCGGCTTCGAGGACATCTTCAACCAGTTCTTTGGCGGGGGCGGCGGCGGCCGCGGCGGTGGCGGCGGCAACCGCCCCCGTCAGGGGCGTGATCTCCGGACGGGCCTCACGATCGACCTCGAGGAGGCGTTCGAGGGCGCGACCAAGGAGGTCACGCTCACCCGCCCGACGACCTGCGACACCTGCGACGGCGCGGGGCACCCCCCGGACGCCGACGTGCAGACCTGTTCTCAGTGTAACGGGCGAGGACAGGTCCAGCAGGTCCAGCAGACGCCGCTCGGCCGCGTCCAGCAGACGTCGACGTGCCCGCGGTGTGAGGGCGAGGGCGAGCTGTACAGCGAGGACTGCCCCGACTGCGGCGGCGACGGCGTCGTCCGCGAGGAGGCGACGCTCTCCGTGGAGATCCCGGCCGGGATCCGCTCCGGACAGAGCCTCCGGATGGAGCGCGAGGGCGCCCCCGGCGAGAACGGCGGCCCCAACGGCGACCTGCTGATCGAGGTCGACGTCGACGTCGGCGACCGCTACGAGCGCGACGGCGACGATCTCCGCGTCAGCGAGGCCATCTCCTTCCCGCAGGCCGTCTTCGGCGACACGATCGAGGTCGAGACGGTCGACGGCAGCGTGGAGATGGATATCCCCGCCGGCACGCAGAGCGGCGAGACGTTCCGGCTCGAAGGGAAGGGGATGCCCCGGCTGCGGCGGCGCGGCCGCGGCGACCTCTTCGTGCAGGTCGGCGTCGTGATCCCGGACTCGCTCAACGAGGAGCAGCGCGAGGCGCTGGAGGCGTTCGCCGAGGCCGGCGGCGAGGACATCGACGTCGGCGGCGGCTTCTTCGAGCGGTTGAAGAGCTCCTTCTAGCGCCCCCGGCTTCCCCGACCCGTAGCTTTTCCGGCGCGCGTCGCGTATCGGAGCGCATGGGCTACGACACCACCGCCTACGACGACGTCGAACCGCGCGCGCCGGGGATGTACTTCCTCCGCGACGCGCTCGACTGCGAGAAGCTCGGCGTGACCGTCGTGGAGGCCGACGACGGCTGGGAGGGCATGGAACACGACCACGCCGACGCCGGCCACGAGGAGGTGTACGTGCTGCTCCACGGCGCGGCGACGCTGACCGTCGACGGCGAGGCCGTCGAGCTCGCCCCCGGCGACGCGGTCCGGGTCGACGGCGACGCCACGCGCGACCTCTCCTTCGCCGCCGACGGCTCGAAGATGGTCATCGCCGGCGCTCCCTGACGCCGGTTCGATGATAGTCATCGCCGGCGCGCCCTGAGAGCGGAGTTCGACGAGCGCCGCACGCCTCGTTTTTAAGTCTCGCCCGCTCCGAGCCTCCGGCATGGACGTCGTCGGCGATCTCCTCGCACGCGATCGGCGGAGCCGCGACATCGCGCTCGTCACGCCCGACGGGCGCGAGCGCACGTATCGCGACCTGATCACGAACGCGTACAAGGCGGCGAACGTGCTCCGCTACCTCGGCGCGCGCGAGGGGTCGACCGTCGCCGTCGAGCCGGCGCCCGGACTCCACACGACGCTCGCCTTCCTCGGCGCGGCCGGGCTGGGCGCCCCGGTCCGGTTCGACCCCGCGGCGGGGATCGGTCGCGGCGACCGCGTCGTCCTCGTCGACGTGGCCGACGAGTCGGCGACGGAACCGGCGCCCGGAACCAGCCTCGCCGCCTTCGGCGGCCCGCCGGAGCGGCCCGAGACGACCCACTGGGAGCAGGAGCTGTGGAGCGAGAACCCCGGCATGCCGCCGAGCGCGGTCGGCCCAGATGACCCCGTCCTGCGGGCGCTGGGAGACGGCGAGCCGGACGGAACCGGCGACGTCGCTCACCGCGCGCTCCTCGACGCGGCCGCGGCGGTCGTCGACGAACACGGGCTCGAACCGGGCGACAGGGTCGCGCTCCGCGGCGGACTCGCGGACCCGCGGGCGCTGGCCGCGGGCGTCGTCGCCCCGCTCGCGGCCGGCGCGACGGCCGTCCTCGCGGGCGATAGCGCGGAGCGCGACGAGCCGACCGCCACGGGTGACGAGCCGACCGTGACCGTAGGGGAAGCGGGGAGCGACCCGCGACCCGTGACGCTCCCGACGGTCGGCGACCGGTAGACGGGAAAAACGGCGACGGCCGCCGACTCAGTCGTCGGCGGGGTTCGGCGGCGCCGAGCGCTCCCGCTCGTGGCGGAGGCACGCCGACTCGTGGTCGGCCGCGTGACTGGTCCGCTCCGGAACGGTCTCCTCGCAGGGCGTGGTGACTCGCTCGGAGAGCGTCGCCGCCGCCCCCTCGAGGTCGCCGCCCAACGCCTTGTCGAGCGCCTCGTCGAGCAGCGCCTCGATCTCGGCTGCGGACACCGCCTCCGCGACGTCGAACTCGCGACGGATCTGCCCTTTCACCGCCTCCGGCGTGGCGTCCGCGTCGCTCCCGGTCCGGAAATTCTCGCGGATCTGGTCGACGTCGACGCTCCCGGCGGCCAGCGCGTCGCGGAGGTTTAAGAGTCCCCGCCAGTTCGACTGGTCGAGGTCGACGCCGTCCGGCTGGATGACCTTGTGACACCGGGTGTGGAACCGGCAGCCGGAGGGCGGGTCCGTCGGGCTCGGGACGGTCCCCGTCAGCTCGATCCCCTCGGCGGTCGAGCGCGGGTCGGGCGTCGGGATCGCCGAGAGCAGCGCCTCCGTGTACGGGTGCTGCGGGTCGGCGAAGATCCGGTCTGTCGGCCCGATCTCGACTATCTCCCCGAGGTACATGACGGCCACCCGGTCGCATATCTCGCGGATGACGGACATGTCGTGGCTGATGAACAAAAGCGAGAGGTCGAACTCGTCTTGTAGATCGGAGATCAGACTGAGGATCTCCGCCTGAATGGAGACGTCGAGCGCGGAGACCGGCTCGTCGGCGACGATGAGCTCCGGGTTCAACACGAGGGCGCGCGCCAGCGCGATGCGCTGTTTCTGGCCGCCGGAGAACTCGTGCGGGTACCGGTCGTAATCCTCCGGCGAGAGGCCGACGCGCTCAAGCAGGTCCTCGACGATCGCCCGCCGTTGGTGGCGGTCCGACATCCCGTGGATCTGGAGCATCTCCGCGACCGCGCTGCCGACCGACATCCGCGGGTCGAAGCTGGAGGAGGGGTCTTGGAAGATCATCTGGGCGTCCCGGCGGAACGCCTTCAGCTCCCGGTCGTCGAAGCGCGTCACGTCGTTCGGGTGCGTCCCGTCGGCGTTGCGGGCCGCGCCGGCCCGCCCGCCGCCGTTGAAGATCACCTCGCCGCCCGTCGGGTCCTCCAGTCTGACGATGGAGGTCGCGGCGGTGGACTTCCCGCAGCCGGACTCGCCGACGAGCCCGAGCGTCTCCCCGGGCGCGATGTCGAAGCTGATCCCGTCGACGGCCCGGGCGGCGCCGACCTGCCGATTCAAGAGCCCCTTCCGGATCGGGTAGTGCTTCTCGAGGTCCCGCACCGAGAGGAGCGGCTCCTCAGTCATCGGCGGAGCTCACCCCCTCGCCGTCGGCGCCCGCGTCCGGGATCCCGTCGCGGACGACCGAGTCGTCGCGCCCGGGGCGGTAGTGGACGCACGAGGCGCGCTGTCCCGGGTTCACCTCGATCTCCTCCGGCTGGTCGCCGGTCACGCAGGCGTCGACCGCGTGCTCGCACCGCGGGGCGAACCGGCAGCCGTCCGGGGGATCGAGGGGGTCGGGGAGCGTACCGGGAATCCCTCCCTTCCGTCCCCCGATCTCGGGGAGGCAGTTGAGCAGCCGCTGCGTGTACGGGTGCGCGGGGCGCTCGAAGATGTCGAGCACGTCGCCGCGCTCCATCACCTTGCCGGCGTACATCACGACGATGCGGTCGGCGATCTCGGCGACGACGCCGAGATCGTGCGTGACGAACAGGATTCCCATGTCGAACTCCTCTTGGAGGTCGTCGAGGAGCCGGAGGATCTGCGCCTGCACCGTCACGTCCAGCGCCGTCGTCGGCTCGTCCGCGATCAGCAGGTCCGGGTCGCCGACGAGCGCCATGGCGATCATCACGCGCTGCTTCTGTCCGCCGGAGAACTCGTGGGGGTAGTCGTCGAACCGAGAGCTGGCGTTCGCGATGCCGACCTTGTCCAGCAGGTCGATCGCCTTCGCGCGCGCCTCCTCGTCGGAGACGTCGCGGTGGATCTGCAGCGCCTCGACGATCTGCCACCCGACGGTGTAACAGTGGTTCATCGCCTCCTGCGGGTTCTGGAAGATGTGCGCGATCTCGTACCCCCGGATCTCGCGGAGCTCGGGCTCGCTCATCTCCAGCAGGTCGCGGCCATTGAACCGAACCGACCCCTCGACGCGGCCCGGCGGCTCCTTGACAATCCGCGTCACCGACTCCGTCGCGACCGTCTTCCCGGATCCCGACTCGCCGACGATACAGACGGTCTCGCCCTCGTTGACCGAGAAGTCGATCCCGTCGACCGCGGTGAGCTCTCCGTTGTCGGTGCCGAACGTCGTCGTGAGGTCGTCGACCTCGAGCAGTGGGGTGGACATTATGCGCTCTCCGGCTCCGCTTCGGGGTTCAGGGCGTCCAGCAGCGCGTCGCCGATGAAGTTGAACGCCAGGATGGTCAGGAACAGCACGATACCGGGCGCCAGCACGATCCACGGCGCGAACGAGAGGTCGCTCCGGCCGGCGGAGATCAGCTGTCCCCACGAGGGGACCGACGAGTCGCCGATCCCGAGGAACGCGAGCTGCGCCTCCGCGAGCAGGAAGCCGGGGATGAGCAGCGTGAGCTGCGTGATGATGCTGCTCGCCACGTTCGGAACCACGTGTTTCCGCACCACGCGGTAGGTGCTCGCGCCGCTGATCCGCGTCGCCTTGATGAACTCCTCCTCGGAGACGGACAGCGACTTACTGCGCACGTACCGCGCGGTGCCGCCCCACGCGAACGCCGAGAAGACGAGGATGAACATCCCGAGCCCGGCGCCGTAGATGTACAGGATGAGCAGGAACATCAGGAACGTCGGGAACGAGAGGATGATGTCGACGAACCGCATCATGAGCTCGTCGACCCACCCGCCCGCGTACGCGCTGACGGTGCCGAACGTGATGCCGATCGCCGCGACGATCGTCGTCGTGATGAAGGCGATCTGCATGCTGATCGTCATCCCGTAGACGATGCCGGCGAAGACGTCTTTCCCGCCGCGCGTGGTCCCGAGGGGGTGCTGCCACGTCCCCTGACACCGTCCGTTCACGACGTCGCCGACGCAGGTCGCGACGTTCGCCTCGTTGATCGAGAGGAACACCGGCGGCTGATGGCCGGTGAGGATGCTCTGTTCCGGCGCGCTGATCACGAGCGGCCCGAGGAGCCCGCCGACGAACACGACGCCGAGCCAGCCGAGGCTGACGACCGCGGGGCGGTTCCGCCTGAACTCCTTCCAGTAGTACCGGGTCATCCGCGGGTTCTGGTACAGCGGTAAGACCAGGTAGAAGAAGAACAGGAACAGCGTGAAAATGAAGAAGTAGTCCAGCGGGTCGAGGTTCCTGCTGAGGCCGATCGCTTGGAACGTCGCCTCCCGCTCGCCGACGAACAGGTAGTCGTACAGCCAGAGGAGCGCCAGCGGCAGCGTCGCCGCCAGCATCCCGATCGAGTTTATCGACAGGTCGAACCGGCTCGACTGGGAGAGCTCGCTCCAGTCGACGCGGTCGAACTGCTCCGGTTTCTTGGTTGCCATGGTGTGTTATCTGTCGTCGTAGTTGATCCGCGGGTCGAGCACGGTGAACACGAGGTCCTCCAACAGGTTACCGACGACGGCGACGAACGTGAACACGAGCGTCGACCCCAACACGAGGTTGGTGTCCTGCGAGAGCAGCGCCTCGTACGTCAGTCGGCCGAGCCCGGGGATGCCGAACACGACCTCCACGAGCAGCGACGAGCCGATGAACAGCGCGAGCAGCTGCCCGACGAGGGTCGTCGACAGCGGCACCATCGTCGGGCGCATCACGTGGTAGGCGTACGCGCGCAGCGGCGAGACGCCCTTCGCCTTCGCCGTCTTCATGAAGTCCGAGTTCTGGAACTCCGCGGACTCGTTCCGGGAGACGCGCATCGTCGCGCCGATCGAGCCCGTCACGAGTACGAACACGGGCAGGATCAGCTGTCTGGCGTTTTCGAGGCTGAACACCGCGACGCTCGTGTCGTACGAGATCGGGACGACCTCGAACCAGACCCCGAAGATCAGAAGCAGGATGATCCCGAAGAAGAAGTTCGGGATCGCGTACCCGAAGAAGGCGAAGCCGGTCGCCGCGTGGTCGCGCCAGCTGTACATGTTCGCCGCCGAGTAGACGCCGACGAGCGGTCCGAGGGTTATCGTGAGGATCGTCCACGGGATCGAGTACTGCGCGGTGTAGTAGAGCGCCTGCCCCAGCGCCTCGATCACCGGCTGGCTGCGGCTCTGTGACCAGCCCCAGTCGAGCGTGTAGACGCTCCGGATGAAGTCCATATACCGGACGTACAGCGGCTGGTTGAGGCCGCGGAGCTCACGCTCCCGCTCGACCGCGGCCGACGGGTCGCCGCCCTGCAGCGCGGCCTGCGTCGCCGCCTCGCGGATCGCCGGATTGGGCGCGGCCGCGAGCAGGAGGAACGTGATCGTGGTGATGATCAGCGAGACGACTACGGCCCACAGCACGCGTGCGCCGACGTACTTTCCGAATCCCATTATGATGGTTGAGGAGGTGTGGTGGAGAGACGGGGACTCTACTGCTCGTATCTCCACGCCGGGAGGTTCCAGCCGTTCGAGAAGTCCTCGACGGGGCCTTCGAGCCCCTCGCGGTAGCCGACCGTGCTGTCGGGGAACGCGAGCATGATGTACGGCTGCTCCTCCGCGAGGTTGACGAAGATGTCAACGAGCGCGTCGGCCAGTTCCTCCTCGCTCGTCGCCTGTTCGGCGGTATCGAACAGTTCCCGCGCGTCGAATTCGGGGTAGTAGCCGACCGGATTGTAGGACCCGGTCGGGCCGTCGAAGAAGACGCTGTTGGTGAGCGGGTTCCGCGGGAACGTGTTCAGTCCGTACACGATCTCCATGTCCCAGTCCTCGTTGCCGGTGATGTTTCGCGGTCCGGGATTCGTCGCTGTCGGGGACGTCCACTCGACCTCCTCGCCGTTCACGGTGTCGACGAGTTCGTCCGGGACGTTGGTGACCTCGCCCTCCTCGTTTCGCTCGGGCGTGGGAAAGTCCGTCGTGGTGTAGTACTCGGTGTCGAACCGCGTGCCGTCGATGGCCTCGAGGCTCACGTCGATTCCGAGGTTGCTGCCGAGCTCCTGCGCGATGAACTCGCCCATCAGTTGCTCGGTCTCCTGCCCCGCGCTGTGGTAGAGGCTGAGCTGGACCTGGTTGCCGTCGGGGTCGACCATCGTCTCCCCGTCGAAGCCGTAGTCGTACTCCGACTGCTCGAACGCCTCCTCCGCGAGGCCGCGGGCGTACTCGCTCCCGTAGTTCTCGCCGACGCCGAACCGGGGGATGTCCTCTTCGGGCGGGTAGAAGTTACTGAAGCGGGGCTGCCACGTGAAGTGCGTCTCCGCGAAGTCGCGAAAGACGCCCTGGATCAGGCTCTGCTTGTCGATCGCGGCGGCCATCGCCTGCCGGAACGGGATGTGCCGGAACATGTTTCCCGGTCCCGTCGTCCAGCCGTTATCGCGCATGTTGACCGAGAGCTTCTCGTTGTACGGCTGCGGGACCCGGTTGACGTAGATCCCGTCTTTCTCCCGGTACTCCTGAACGCGCTCCGGCGGGATGGCCGCGGAGTCGACCGCGCCGGTCTCCAGCGCGCCGAGCCGGGAGGCCTGTTCGCCGAGTACCTGGATCTCCGCCTCCTCGAAGTACGGGGCCTCGTTGAACACGTCCGGGAGGTCGTCGGCGTCCTGGAGGTAGTAGTCGTCGTTGCGGCTGTACTGGGTACCGCCGTCGCGCTGCCACTCGTCGAGCACGTACGGGCCGAGGTTGCCGGAAAAATGGAGCTCGAGCAGCTCCTCGTCCTGCCGGAGCCCCTCGGCGTCCTCCTCCTCGACGTACGGTTGGAGGAGGTCCTCCGGGATCGGGTAGAGGAGCGGCTCGTAGCTTTCCGGCCAGAGGAGCGACGGGCTCCCGAGGGTGGCCTGGAACTCGTACTCGCCGGTCTGTTCGACTTCCACGCCAGTCCAGTACGTCGCGCTGACCGAACTGGCCCATCCCCCCTGGTGGATCTCCTGGATCAGGTAGACGAAGTCGCTCGCGGTCACCTCGCCGTACGGGTCGCTGAACTCCAGCCCCTCGCGGACCTCGAACGTCCACACCTCGCCGTCCTCGGTGGACATGTCGTAGAGGAGCGGGACGTACTCGTTGTCCGCGTTGAACGTGTACCCCTGGTCGAGCGCTCGAGCGATCGCGTTACCGGCGCCGTTTTCGTCGTTGTAGATCGGGTTGAGCGTCGTGAAGGAGGCCGCGGCGGCCGTCGAATACGTGGAACGGTCGGTGCCGCCGTCCGAGCCGTCCGAGCCGTCGGTCTCGTTGCCGTCGCTTCCATCCCCGCCGTCGCCGCTTCCCGAGCAGCCGGCGAGCGCGGTCGCGCCGCCGACGCCGAGCATGGAGAGCCACTGCCGACGTCCGAGACGCCGACCGTCGGTACCGCCGTCAGTGTGTCGCCGTGACATACCACGATCCAACGAGTCTATCTACTAAAAACCCCCGATGTCCAGACGGCACCGGGGTTCGTCCGCCGAGACCGGCCGTATATCGGCTGTAAACCCTCCACTCAAAAAAAGTTTATAAACGGACTCCCACATCGAATCGGAATCACACAACGTTTGGGCAGTGCGAGTCGATCGGACGACGCTCCGGATCCCAAAGCCCCTAAGCCAGGCCGGTGAACGGGGCGGTATGACCGATATCCATCCCGACCAGCGCGTCGCGGTGCTCGCCGACTCACAGAACCTGTACCACTCCGCCCAGAGCTTTTACTCGCGGAATATCGACTACTCGGGGCTGCTCGAGGCCGCCGTCAACGACCGGGCGCTCGTCCGCGCCATCGCGTACGTGATCCGGGCCGACTCGCCGGAGGAGGAGAGCTTCTTCGAGGCGCTCCGCGACATCGGGTTCGAGACGAAGATCAAGGAGATCAAGACGTTCGCCGACGGCTCGAAGAAGGCCGACTGGGACCTCGGAATGAGCCTCGACGCCGTCTCGCTCGCCAGTCACGTCGACACCGTCGTCCTCTGTACCGGCGACGGCGACTTCGCCCGCCTCTGCTCGCACCTCCGCCACGAGGGGGTCCGCGTCGAGGCGATGGGGTTCGGGAACTCCGCGGCCGACGAGCTGATCGAGGCCGCCGACGACTTCGTCGACCTCGCGGACGAAGAGGAGACGTTCCTCTTATAAGCGGCGGCGTCGGCCGGACCGGTTTCTCGCCGCTTCCGGGCTCTCTCCCCGCACCCGAATTAGCCCCTCCCCGCAGCCGAATCAGCCCCTCCCCGCACCCGAATCAGCCCCTCGATGCGGCGTCGCCCAGCAGCTCCGCGATCGCCCGTTCGACAGTCAGCGCGGCCGCTTCCACCTCTCTGACGCGGACGTACTCACGCTCGGCGTGCGCGACCGCCCCCGCGTCGTCGGCGAGGTCGCCGGGACCGAAGACGACCGTCGGCGCCGGCGCGAAGTACGACGCCTCCGTCGCCGCCCCGAAGGGCCGCGCGGACCCCCCACGATCGGCGGGGAGCCCGGTCGCGTCGGCGGCCGCCCGCGCCGCGCCGGCGACCGCCTCGACGAGTTCGTGGTCGGGGGGTGTCGAGAACGCCTCGAAGAAGGGCGACTCCCGGTCGGTGAGCGCGACGTCGACGCCGACGTCGTCGGGGACCCGCGCCCGCACCGCCGACGCGAGCGACGAGCGGAACCCCACGGCCGTCTCCGGCGGGACGCTCCGCCGGTCGACGGTGATCTCGCAGTCCGCCGGCACCTGGTTCGTCGCCGCGCCGCCCTCGATGACGGTCGGCGTGAGCTTCGGTGGGCCGAGCTGCGGGTGCTCGTCGGCGCCGTCGTCGAAGGTCCGGATCGCCGCGAGCGCCCCCTCGGCGGCCGCGACCGCGTTCGCGCCGGCGAACTCCGCGGCGTGGGCGGCGACGCCCGACAGCTCGACAGTCCCTTGGAACCGCCCCTTCGCGGCGGTGCACGCGTCGAGCCCGGTCGGCTCGCCGACAAGGAACAGGTCGCCGTCGAGCCGGTCTTCGGTCCCGGGCGAGCGCCCGGTCAGCGCCGCCGCGCCGAGCGACAGCGTCTCCTCGTCCGGCGTGAGCGCGAGCGTGAGCCGGCCGCGTTCCGGGTCGGCCGCGAGGAAGCCCGACAGGAGCGCCGCGAGCGGCCCCTTCGCGTCGCAGGCGCCGCGGCCGCGGATCACCTCGTCGGGGGCATCGCCCTCTCGCGCGGCCCCCGGCCGCTCGTCCGCGCGCGCTTCCCCGCGCTCGAACGGGACGTGCGGCGTCACCGTGTCGAGGTGGGTGTTCGCCACGAGGTGCGGCCCCGCGTCGGGCGCGGGCGAGCGCTTCGTCGCGAGCACGCAGCCGCCGGCGACGACCTCGCTCTCGACGCCGCGTCGGTCCAGCGTCTCGACGACGAGCTCGCGGGTCTCGTCGACGGACTCGTGTGAGGGCGTCCGGACGGCCGTTTCGAGGAAGGAGACGGGGTCGAACGACCGTCGGCTCATCGCGGGTCGGCGGGGAGGCTCCCGGCGAACTCGCGGGCGACGGGGCCCGTCAGCGTCGCGTGGCCCGCGTCGGGAACCGTGATCTCCAGCTCGCCGCCCGGCGGGCGGCTCACGGCCGACTCGCCCTCGATCAGGCCGAGTCGGCGCGCGGCGGCGACGACCGCCACCGCGCCGGTGCCGCACGAGCGGGTCTCGCCCTCGACGCCGCGCTCGAAGGTGCGCTGGTCGATGACCGCGGGCCCGTCGCCGCTCCCGTCGTCGACCACCGCGGCGAGGTTCACGTTCGCGCCCTCGGGGAAGACGTCGGCGTGGCGGACCGGCGGGGCGACGGCGTCGAGGTCGACCGCGTCGATGCCGTCGGGGTCGTCGCGCCCGCTGTCGACGAACGCGACCGCGTGCGGGACGCCGGTGTTGACGGCCGTGACGGTGAGCCCCGCGACCGACTCGTCGATCAGGGGCTCGTCACGGGCGACCGGGACCCAGCGGGGATCGAACGTCGGCTCGCCCATCTCGATGGTCGCGGCGGTCGCGTCCGCGTTCACCGAGGCGCGGCGCGTCCCCGCCTGCGTGTCGATCATGAACTCGCGGTCGCCGGTCCGGTCGTGGGCCCAGCGCGCGACGACGCGCGCGCCGTTGCCGCACATCGTCGCCGTCGAGCCGTCGGGCTGGACGAGCGTCATCACGACGCGGGTCGGGTCGAACCGCTCCGAGATACTTAAAAAGAGGACGCCGTCGGCGCCGCGGCGACCGGCGGACGCGCCGTCTCCCGTTCCGTCTCCGGCGCCGAAGTCCGCCCCGTCGACGCCCGTCTCGCGGTCGCAGTGGGCGCGCGCGAACGCCGCGCGGTCGCCGACGCTCTCCGCGCTCGCGTCGACGACGAGGAAGTCGTTGCCCGTGCCGTGGTACTTCTCGACCGGGACGGCGTGGGTGCTCATCGGTCGCCCCCCGTCGGTCCGGTCGGCGTCTCGGCCTCCCGCTCGACCGCCGTCAGGTCGGCGAGGCGCTCCCGGCGCCGGGCTATCGTCGCGGTTCCGTCGTCGAGCGCGACCTCCGCCGGTCGCGGTCGTGAGTTGTATTGGCTCGCCATCTCGTATCCGTACGCGCCCGCGACACCGACCGCGAGGAGGTCCCCGCGTGCCGGGTCGGCGAGCGCTCGGTCTCTACAGAGGGTATCGCCGGTCTCACAGATAGGTCCGGCGACTGTGACAGGGGTTGCCTCCCGCTCGTCGGGGGCCGGGGCGTCGCCCCCGTCGCCGCCCCGTCCGCCGCCGAGGTTGCGGATCGGGTGGTACGCGTCGTACATCGCCGGCCGGAGCAGGTCCGTCATGCCGGCATCGGCGCCGACGACCCGCTCCTCCGGAGTCGGTTTCACCGTGTTCACGCGCGTCAGGAGGACGCCCGCGTCGGCGACGACGTACCGGCCGGGCTCGATCGCGAGGTCGACGCCCGCGGGGAGCGGCGCGACGGCCTCGCGGGTCGCCTCGGCGACCGCCGAGAGGTCGAGCGGCGGCTCGTCCTCTTTATAAGGGACGCCGAACCCGCCGCCGACGTCGACGTACTCGAGGTCGAGAGGAGCGGCATCGTCACTCGGGTCGGTCAGTTCGCGCGCCAGCTCGCCCATCCGAGCGACCATCTCGCGGTGGCTGTCGAGCTGGTCGGGGTCGATACCGGAGCCGGCGTGGGCGTGGATCCCGACGGCGTCGAAGCGCTCGGCGGCCTCGCGGGCCGCCTCCGCGGCGCGGTCGTACGGGACCCCGAACTTCGCCGCGCCGCCGGTCCGGACCTTCTCGTGGTGGCCCGCGCCGACGCCGGGGTTCACCCGGAGGCAGACCCGGCCGTCGTAGCCGCGCTCGGCGAGGCGGTCGAGGGTGTCGACCGCGCCGACGGTGACCGTCAGGTCGGGCTCCGCCTCGGTGACGCCGACGACGTAGTCGAGGTCGCGGGCGGGCGGGTTGACCGCGGTGTAGTGGAGCCGGTCGCCGCCGAAGCCGGCCGCGAGCGCGCGGTCGACCTCGCCCGCCGAGGCGCACTCGGCGTCGAGCCCGGCCTCGCGGACCGCTTCGAGGACCGCCCGTCCGGTGTGGGCCTTCACGGCGTACCGGACGTCGGCGTCCGGGAAGGCGTCGCGCAGGCGCTCGCAGTTCTCGCGCACGCGGTCGAGGTCCTGCACGTAGAGGGGCGTGCCGTGCTCGGCCGCGAGGTCGGCGAGCCGGTCGGCGTCCCAGTCGCTCACGCGCCGGACCGGGGGGTTGCCGTCGGCGGTGTCGACGCCGGCGTCGGCCGCCGGTCCCGCGTCGCGGTCGCTCATTCGCGGAGGGCGTCCTCGCGCCGCGTCGCCTCCAGCGTGTCCTCCTCGACGTGGGTCGCGACGACCGCGGGCTTGTACGCGCCGCCCTCGAACAGCTCGTGGTCGCCGACGGACGACTCCACCATCCGGGTGAACGCCCGGCGGTCGGCCGGGAGGTGGCCGTAGATTATCTCCTCCTCGACGAGGTCGTAGACGGGGATGCGGGGGGTGAGCAGGGTGTTCTCGCCGACGATCGAGTTCTCGCCGACGCGGAAGCCCGAGGTGACCCGGCAGCCCGCGCCGAGCGAGACGCCGTCCTCGACGACGACCGGCGCGTCCTCGACGGGTTCGAGGACGCCGCCGATCAACGTGTTGGCGCCGAGCTTGACGTTCTCGCCGAGCTGCGCGCAGGAGCCGACCGTGTCGCAGGAGTCGACGAGGGTGCCGTCGCCGACGTGCGCGCCCATGTTGACGAACGAGGGGCTCATCATGATGCAGTCGCTCCCGAGGTACGCGCCGCGGCGGATGACGGTGCCGTCGGGGGTGTTCCGGGTGCCGCGCTCGCCGAGGTCGGCGGTGTCGCGCAGCGGGAGCACGTCGTAGTAGGTGACGCCGCCGTGCTCGCGGGGCTCGGTCTCGCGCAGACCGAAGTTCAGCAGGATCCCCCGCTTGACCCACTCGTTGGCCTCCCAGGTGGTCACGTCGTCGCCGGTCTTCTCGGCGGCGCGGACCTCGCCGGCCTCCAGCGCCGAGAGGAACGACTCGAGGACCTCGGCGTCCTCGGCCGTCGCGTCGGCGGCGGTCAGCCCCTCCTGATAGCGGTCCCACAGGTCGGATACGTCGGATTCGAGCGTCATTAGGTTGTGTATGGATGAGTGTCGGTATTTATTCGTCGATATACGTATGTCCGGAGGTTATCGGAGCTATTCGCTCCCGCCGTCCAACACGTCGTCGAACCCGTACCAGCCGGGGTCGCGGCCGGCGAGCCAGTCGGCGGCGTCGAGCGCGCCCTCCGCGAACACCCCGCGGTCGCCCGCGCGGTGCGTGAGCTCGAGCGTCTCGCGGTTCCCGGCCACGAGCACCTCGTGCTCGCCGGTGACGTCGCCCGCGCGCCGGGCGTGGACCCCGATCTCGCCGGCCTCGCGAGGCGCGTCGCCCTCGCGGCCGTGGACGCGTCGGTCGAGGTCGTCGCGGACCGACTCCACGTCGTCGAGGATCGACTTCGCGGTGCCGGAGGGTGCGTCGCGCTTCCCGTTGTGGTGCGTCTCCGTCAGCTCCACGTCGTAGCCGGGGAGCGCGGCCGCGGCCTCGCGGACCGCGCGGCGGAGCGCGGCGACGCCACGCGCGAAGTTCGACGCCTTGAGCACCGGTACCGCGTCGCTCGCGGCCCGGAGGCTGTCCAGCTGGGCGTCCGCGAAGCCGGTCGTGCCGGTGACCATCGGAACGCCCGCGTCGGCGCAGGCCTCCGCGTACGCGACCGCCGAGGCCGGGCCCGTGAAGTCGACGAGCACGTCGGGAGACTCGGCCGCGAGCAGCTCTCCGAGCCGGTCGGCGGCGTCGACCGCGACGCCCGCGACGGGCTCGGTCGCGGTGCGGTTGACCGCGACGGCGACGGCGACGGCGTCGCGGTCGGCGGCGGCCTCGATCACCTCGCGGCCCATCCGGCCGCCGGCGCCGGTGACGGCGATCCGGAGCGGGTCGGTCGCGCCAGCGCTCATTCGCCGTCCCCCGCCGCGGGCCCGACGGTCTCCGGATCGACGGCCGCCGGATCGACGGTGCCGGGCGCGGCCTCGTCGTACTCGGCGAGGAGCTCGCGCAGGACCGCCCGGCGCTCCTCGGAGAGCCGCGAGAGCGGCGACCGAACCAGCGGACCGCCCCGACCGCGGATGTGCATCGCCTCCTTCACCGGGATCGGGTTCGTCTCGGCGAACAGCTCGCGGACGAGCGGCGAGAGCTCGTGGTGAAGCGCGCGGGCGCGGTCGTAGTCGCCGGAGAGCGCGGCGCCGACCATCGCGCAGGAGCGCTCGGGCTCGACGTTGCCGACGACACTGATGGTGCCGGTGCCGCCGATCGAGAGCACCGGGAGGGTGAGCCCGTCGTCGCCGGAGAGCACGGAGAACGCCTCGTCGCGGGTGCGCTCGATCACCTCGCTGATGAGGTTCAGGTCGCCGGACGCCGCCTTATACCCCTGGATGTTCGGGTGCTCGGCGAGCTCGACGGTGACGTCGACGGGGATCGACTGCCCCGTCCGGCTCGGGACGTTGTAGACGATCTGCGGGAGGTCGACCTCGTCGGCGATCGTCCGGTAGTGGTTCAGGAATCCCTGCGGCTCCGGCTTGTTGTAGTACGGGGAGATGAGGAGCAGACCGTCGGCGCCCGCGTCGGCGGCGCGCCGGGAGAGCGAGAGCGCCTCGGCGGTGTTGTTCGAGCCGGTGCCGGCGATCACGGGGATGTCGTCGAGCGCGTCGCGGACCGTCTCGATCACGTCGACGTGCTCGTCGTGGGTCATCGTCGCCGACTCGCCGGTGGAGCCGACGGGGACGACCCCGTCGACGCCCGCGCGCTCGAGGTAGCGGGCGTTGTCGGCGAGCTGCTCGTGGTCGACCTCGTCGTCCTCGGTGAAGGGAGTCGTCATCGCGGGATACACCCCCTCGAAGGGCTCGTCGGTCGAGCGTCGGTCCGTCTCGGTCTGTGCTCCGTACGGCGTCGTGGTGGTCGCGTCTGTCATGGGTGCGCTGTGGGTGTCTGCGGTCGGTCGGTGTCTGCGGTCGGTCCGGAAACGAACGGTGCGCGCGGGTCGGGGGTCGTCCGGGACGGGGTCGCCACTCCCGCCGGCGGACGGCTCACGCGCGTTTTTTCGAGAAGAGCCGCGTCGCTGACGGCGTCGGCGGGCCGCGTCCGGACGCGGGTCGGTTCACACCCGTACTGGACGCCTGTACCGCTTATAAGTTGTGCCCGTGGTGGTAACTGCCGGTCGACCGAGCGCGCCGACGCGGTCGCCCGCGGGCCGACACGCCACACCCTTTTAAATCGCCGAAGCCTCTTCACGGATCTCATGACCGATCCCGCCGAGTCGCCGGTCGATCCGGACCTCGAGGCCGACACCGACGCCGACCGCCACGAGTACGACCCCGACGCCGACCACGCCTTCCCCGACGGCCGCCTCAACGAGGTGCTCGACCGGATCGCGTCGGACGCCGAGATCACCGCGTACCTGGAGGCGCAGAACGTCAATCCCGTCGACCGGAAGGGGTACAACGACCACGGCGCGAAACACGTCGAGATCGTCCGGGACCGCGCGCTCCGGCTGTACGACCTGCTAAAGGCGGGCGGCGTCGAGTTCAACGGGGCCCGCCAGCAGGGGCTCGACGAGGCCGACGAGCCGGTGATCATCGCGCTCGCGGCGACCCTCCACGACATCGGCCACGTCGTCCACCGCCACGACCACCCGTACTACTCGATCCCGCTCGCCGCCGACCTGCTCGACGAGCTCCTCCCCTCCTTCTACGGCGTCCCCGAGCAGGTGCGCGTGAAGGCGGAGGTGCTCCACGCCATCCTCTGTCACCACACCGAGGAGCAGCCGCTGACGCTGGAGGCCGGCGTCGTCCGGATCGCCGACGGCCTCGACATGGAACGCGGGCGCTCGCGGGTCCCCTACGAGGAGGGCGGTCGCGGAATAAACACCGTCTCCTCGCAGGCGATCGAACGCGTCTCGCTGCGGGAGGGCGAGACGACCCCCGTGCAGGTCGTGATCCGGATGAACAACGCCGCGGGCGTCTACCAAGTGGACTCCCTGCTGAAGGCGAAGATGGAGGAGTCGCTGCTGGAAGACCGGATCCAGACGATCGCGATCAACACCCACAGCGACGAGGACGGGACGACGTCGATCGTCGACCGGATCGAGCTGTAGAGGGCCGGACGGCGGGGGCGCGAACGGGAGCAGCCGAGCGACCGACCCGCCGCCGTCAGGGCCCGCGGAGCGTCTCGCCCGCCCCGTCGAGGCGCGGGTCGCGATCGGACGCGGCCGTCACCGACACCGTCGTCGTCTCGATCAGGTCGGTCGGAGAGAGCCCGCCGGAGAGCTGGCTCCCGTCGGCGGTCCCGCCGCCGAGGATCGGGGCGAACCGGTACCCGTTCCGCCGGGTCCCCACCGCCTCCGTCCCCGGCTGGTTGACGACGAGCCGCCCGGGACGGAGCCGCTCGGCGGCCCGCCGCACGCGCCCGTGACGGGTCGTGTGGACCGCGGCCGCGTGCGGCCCGCCCAGTTCGGCGGCGAGCCGCAGACACGCGCCGAACCCCTCGCGGTCGTGAACCGCGACGGCCGGGATCCCGGGGAGCGTCGCCAGCGGGTCGTCCTCCCCGTCGAACTCGTCGGCGATCACGAACGCCGCCCGTCCCGCCGCCGGGGGGAGGTCGAGCTCGGCGGCGAACCACCGGGGCGAGTTGCCGACGATCCGGTCCGGGGGATCCCCCCCGGCGTCGAGCAGGTCGCGGAGCCGCCCGCGCTCGGCCGCGTCGAGGACGTAGCCCCCCTCGTCCTCCAGCCCGGCGACCAGCTCGTCGACGGCGGCCGTCGGGATCGCGACGGCGGCGTCGGCCGCGGGGTGCGCGCCGAAGTCGTACGTCGCGCCGACCGCGACGCGGGGCGCGACGGCCGACGGGTCGGCGTCCGCGTCGGCGACGGCGACGAGGCCGTCGGCGCTCGCGCACGCGTTGGGCGTCCCGCAGCGCTGGCCGGCGGCGACCGTCGCCTCGGAGCCGGCGGCGACGACGCGGTCGACGCGCTCGAACAGCGAGTCGGTCTGCGGCTTCGAGGCGGGCGCGGGGAGCGTCGCGACCGCGTCCGGCGGGGCGCCCGCGTCGTCGAGCGCCCGGCGGATCCGCTCGACGACGACGTCGCAGGTCTCGACC
Source organism: Halorubrum sp. CBA1229 (assembly GCF_003721435.2). Taxonomy (NCBI): domain Archaea; kingdom Methanobacteriati; phylum Methanobacteriota; class Halobacteria; order Halobacteriales; family Haloferacaceae; genus Halorubrum; species Halorubrum sp. CBA1229. Next base: position 705,976 of record NZ_CP054585.1, read on the forward strand.
GCCGACGGCGACGGCGCGAGGACGATCGCGTTCCGGCCGGCGAGGGCGTACAGCGAGACGGCCGCGGGGACGACGACCGGGTGCGTCGCCGGCACCGCCGCCCCGACGACCCCGACCGGGTGCGCGACGGTCAGCGCGCCGGCGGAATCGTCTCGGTCGACCGCCCCGACGGTCGCCGCCTCCCGCGACGCCGCGAGCGAGCCGTCGAGCGCGGTCGCGACCTTCTCCGCCTTGCTCCCCGGATGTCCGCGTCCCGTCTCGGTCGCGCCCGCGAGCGCGAGCCGGGCGATCGCCTCGCGCCCGCGCAGCGCCGCTCCCACCGCGTCGACGATCCGGGCGGTCGCGTTCGCGTCCCGCTCGGCCAGCCGCGACCCGGCCGCGCGGGCGCGCTCGACCGTCGCCGCGATCTCGTCCCGCTCGTCCGTCCCCGTCGCCGTGCCCCGCTCCATACGACGCCGTGTCTCGCCCGGCTTCATATTCTCACCCGGTGACACAGTGTGCCGGCCCGCGACGGGAAGTGTGATCGAGGAAACAGTTATTCCGGTGGACCGCAACGACGGGGACGCATGGCGGGGGCGTCAGAACTCGTCGACGTCGTCGAACGCCGGCTCGACTTCCTCGAACGGCTCCTCGAGGACCCGCTTCGGAAACACGAACTGGTCGACGAGCTCGGCCACTCGCGCTCGACGGTCAACCGGGCGATCGACGAGCTGGAGGCCGCCGGGCTCGTCGCCGCCGCGACCGACGGCTACCGGGCCACGCTGACCGGCCGGCTGCTCGCCCGCGGGTACCGCCGGTTCCTCACCGTCGCGGACGACGTCGACGCCGCGAGCGAGGCGCTCGCCCCGCTCGGCCCCGACGCGTCGATCGAGGCGGTCGCGCTGCGGGACGCGGACGTGTTCCGCGCCGCCGCCCCGGACCCGTACAGGCCCTTAGAGCGGCTCGACGAGGCGCTGGCCGGCGCCGACGCGGTCGCCGCCGCGCTCCCGGCGCTCCCGTACCCGCGGCTGCTCGACCGCTGCCGCCGGGCGGCCGCCGGCGGGCGCGTCGACCTCGCGCTGTCCGACTCGACGTACCGGCACGCCAGGGACCGCTACGCCGACACCCTCGCCGGGCTCGCGCGTCGCGACGCCGCCGTCTCGGTCGTCGACGAGGTCGACGTCGGCGTGCTCGTGGCCGACGACGCCGCGCTCCTGCTGGTGTTCGACGGTGACGGGCGCGTCCACGGGGTGATCGAATCGACGGACTCCGCAGCGGTCGCGTGGGCCCGCGACCGGGTCGACCGGCTCGCCGCCGCCGGGCGCGACGTCGGCGAGGAGCTCGCGGCGATGGAGGCCGTTCGCGACGACTCCGCCGGCGAGGCCGGCGCCTTCGACGGTCGGTTCGGGTCGACCGACGACGGGGGGGACGCGCTCGGCGACCAGGGGTTCGCGACGCTCGACGACGACCTGCTTGACCGCGAGCCGGACCCGACCGCGCCGCTGCGCGCGACGCCGTCGTTCGCGGAGGTCGACGCCGGCTACGCGCTCGACAGGACGGCGCCCCGCGACGGGGAGCGGCGGTCGGTCGCCGACGAGCTGATCGAGGGGCTCGCAGCGGGCGAGGACCGCGCCCTCGTCGGCCCGCCCGGAAGCGGGAAGAGCACGGTCTGCCGGCTCGCGGCCGTGCGCTGGTACCGGTCCGGACGGGGGCCCGTGCTGTACCGCGACGGCGACGGCGGGGAGGCGTTCACCGCGACCGAGCGGCTCCGCGAGCGGGCGGCGGCGGCCGACGGCCACGCCCTCGTCGTCGCCGAAGACGCGGTCGATCCCGGCGCCGCCGAGGCGGTGAGCGCCGCCCGGACGCTGGCGGAGCGCGACGACGTCTCCTTCCTGTTCGACGCCCGCGCGGCGGCGTACGACGACCCCGACTCGCTCCCGCTGAGCCCGGCCGACCTCGGCTACCGGCGGCGGATCGAGACGATTCGGATGCCGCGCCTCGACGAGCGCGAGGCCGAGCGCTTCGCCGAGCACGTGGCCGACCTCGTCGGCGCGCCGCCGGCTGCCGACCCGGCCGCGCTGCTGGACGGGATCCGCGGGTCGGGTCCCGGTCCGTCGGTCCTCGACGGGGCAGAGGACACCGGGACCGGAACCGCGGCGGCGGAGGCGGACCGTCCCGGCGAACTGCTCTGTCTCCTCCACCACCTCGTCCGGGCCGGCGACCGGGCGACCGGAGACGATGCAGTCCGGAGCGCGGGTCGGAGCGATGACTCCGGGAGAGGGGCCGACCCGGAGAGCGGATCCGGGCCGTCCGGCGTCGCCGAGACGGGGTTCGAGGCGTCCGTGGAGGCGGCGATCCGCGACCTCGTCGACCGCCCGCCGCCGACCGCGGACGTCGCCGTGCTGGTGAACCTGCTCAACGTCGCCGGCGTCCGGGAGGTGCGCGAGCTCGCGTACGCGCTCGTCGGCGACGGAGAGGGGGGGCGAGACGCGTCGCCCGAGGCGGTGCGCCGGGCGCTCGGAGGGCTGGAGGGCGCGGTGTTGGTGCCCGCTCACGGGGAGCCGGACCGGACCGTCCACGAGGAGTGGTCCGTGCTGTTCCTCGAACGGCTCCTCGACCGGGAGCCCGAGCCGGTGGTCGCGCGGCGGGTCGGCCGCGTCGCGACGCGGCTGCTCTCGCTCGCCGACGACCCGGCGCGCCGCTCGCGGGTCCGGCGCGCGGTCGGCGGCGACGCCCCCGCGATGGGTCGGATCGAGCGTAACCCGGAGGAGTGGGCGAGCGAGACGACGCGACGCCTGTACGGGGTCGGCCGGCGGTACCCGCGGCTCGCCGGGCTGTACGGGCGGGTCCGCTACTCGTGGATCGACCTCCCGGACGCCTGCCCGGCGGAGCTCCGCGACCGCGCCCCCGAGTGGGTCGCTCGGATGTACGTCGACGCCGGCGACCTCGACGGGGCGGTCGAGGCGCTCGACGCGTGGCGCCCGGCGGACGAGGGCGGCGAGGCGGAGCGCCAGCGCGGGCTCGGCGACGTGGCCCGCCGCCGGGGCGAGCACGACGCGGCGCGCGAGCGGTACGAGCGGGCGACCGAGCTGTTCGAGTCCGCCGGCGACCGGCGGGGGCTCGCGGCCGCGATCCGGGGGTGCGCGCAGGCGGCCCACTTCGCCGGCGACTACGAGGCGGCCTACGAGGACGCCTCGCAGGCGTACGCCGTCGCCGCCGCGATCGACGACCCGATCGCGACCGCGAAGGCGCTCATGGACGTCGGCAACGCGCTCGACGCCCTTGACGCGACCGACGCGGTGGTGGACCACTACCGCGTCGCCGGCGACCTCTTCCGGGCGTACGACGACCTCCACGGCGAGGCGAACGTGCGGGCGAACCTCGCGGTCGCCCGCCGCCGGCGCGGCGAGCTGACGGCCGCGGAGCGGGCGGCCGAGCGCGCCCTCGACGGCTACCGGACCGTCGGGGACGAGCACCGCGAGGCGGTCGTCCTCCTGAACCTCGGCGCGATCGCGGAGCAGCGCGGGGAAGTGGACGAGGCGGTGGCCCGCGCCCGGGAGGCCCGCGACGTCGCCGAGCGCGTCGGCGCCGACCTCTACCGCGCGCTCGCCGTGAGCAACCTCGGGTCGGCGGCGCAGCTCGCCGGCGACCTCGACCGCGCGGAGCGGCTCCTCCGCGACGCGCTCGGCTCCTTCGAGGCGCTCGACGCCGACGACCGGTGCGCGATGGCCGCGGCGACGCTCGCCGACGTCGCCGTCGATCGCGGCGACCTCGAGGCCGCCGAGCGGTGGATCGACCGGGCCGAGGTGGCGCTCGGCGACCGAGCCAATCCGCGCCGTCGGGCGATACTGGACCGGGTCCGGGGCGCCGTCGCGCTCCGGCGCGGCGACCCGGAAGCTGCCGAGCGCGCCGTCGCGGACGCGATAGAGCGGGCCCGAGAGGGCGGGTTCACCGACGTCGAGGCCCGGGCGCTCGCCGACTTCGGGGCGGTCGCGGCCGAGCGCGGGGACGCGGCGGCGGCCGCCGACCGCCTGACCGAGGCGATCGACCTGGCCCGCGAGGTCGAGTGTGCGCGCGCGCTCGCCGAGGCGGCCGGCGGGATGGCGGACCTGCTGTCGGACCGCGACGCGCGCGCACTCGACCCGACCGCGCCCGACCCGGTCCCCGAGGGTTCGGCCGCCGACCCGACGGCGTACCGCGAGCTTGCCGACCGGTGGCGCGCCGACGGGGACGGGGCCGCCGTCGAGTTCGGAGAGGGGTAGCGCCGGCGGCTCCCGACGGGGAGCGCCTGACGATACGCTCCGGCCGAGGGCCGCGGCCGCGTTCGTAACGGCTTTGCGCGTGGCCGGGACAGTGCGGGTATGACCGACGCCGACGCGCTCGCGGACCTGCGGACCGGCGCCGACTACCAGTTCGGCGCCGGCGCGGGCCGCGCCCTCTTCCCCCCCGACGAGCCGCTGACCCTCCGGCGATCGAGCGGCGGCCGCCCGCGACAGGTGATCGTCGGCGACGTCGACGACACGCCCGGCAGCTCCGAGGGAGACCGCCTCGTCTCGTACGGCACCGACGGGCGGTTCACGCTCGGCGTCGCCGGCGGCCGGCGGGTGCGCGAGGCGTTCGACCCGCCGCGGCACCGGGTCGTCGTCGGCGAGGAGAGCGAGCCGTTCGTGCGCGAGGGGCGAAACGCCTTCGCGAAGTTCGTGACCGCGGCCGACGACGGGATTCGCCCCGGCGACGAGGTGCTCGTCGTCGATGAGACGGACGCGCTGTTCGCTGTCGGCCGCGCGGAGCTCTCCGGCGCGGAGGCCGAGGCGTTCGCGAGCGGCGTCGCCGTCAAGGTGCGGAACGGGGTCGGCGACGCGGAGTAGTCGACCGAAACGATCATTTCCCGCCCGCGAGACGGGCGCGTATGCACGTCGTCGTCAACGCCGCCCAGAGCGTCGACGGGAAGCTCGCGACGCGGCGCCGGGAGCAGCTCCGCATCTCGGGCCCGGAGGACTTCGACCGGGTCGACCGCGTCAGGGCCGCCGCGGACGCGGTGCTCGTGGGCGTCGGGACGGTGCTCGCCGACGACCCGCACCTCACGCTCGACGAGGAGGACCGCCGCGTCCAGCGCCTGCGGAACGGCCGCTCCGGGAATCCCGCCCGCGTCGTCGTCGACTCGGCGGGGCGGACGCCGACCGACGCCCGGATCCTCGACGACGCGGCGACGACGTATCTGCTCGTCTCGGAAGCGACGACCGCGGAGCGTCGCGAGGCGCTGACCGCGGCCGGCGCGGAAGTCGTCGCGGTCGAGCGCGGGCCCGACGGGAATCACGTCGACCTCGCCGCCGGGGTCACCGAGCTGTCCGACCGCGGCGTCGACCGCCTGATGGTCGAGGGGGGCGGCGAGGTGATCTACTCGTGTTTCGCCGCGGGGCTCGTCGACGAACTCCACGTCTACGTCGGCTCGATGGTGATCGGCGGGCGCGAGGCGCCGACGCTCGCCGACGGCGAGGGGTTCACGGAGGCGTTCCCGCGGCTCGATCTGGTCGACACCGAGCGGCTCGACGACGGGGTCGTGCTCTCGTACGAGGTCCGCGACGGCGACGCGTCGTGAGATCCGCGACGGCGACGCGTGAGAGGCCCTCGGCGACCCCGTCCGACTCCCCTGCCGGACGTTTCATAAATGACGAGGGGTGTGTGATCGTTCGCCACGGATCGGCGGGTATACGGCCCGTGCTACCGGGTTACACCCGATTCACCGAAGTCTTTATATGTCGGCTAGTGGTATGTTCTGGTACCAGAACGCCTCCGGCGCTGGTGGGATCGCACGCTGAAATGAACGGGAGCTCTTGTGAACGGCCCGACGCACGACGGCGAGCGACTGCCACCCCCGGAGCGGTGATGGAGAGATAAAAAATGGTAACGAAAGACGAAGTCATCGAGCAGTACGAGATCGAACCGATGGACGAGGCGGACAACGTGGACCTTTCCGAGGACGACCTCGAGAACGGGTCGAAGGGACAGCTCATCAAGCGCGCCGGTCAGCTGCGAGACCGACGCAACGAGCTGAACCAGATGGCCTCCGAGCGCGCCTCCAAGCGCGACGACCTCAACGCGAAGACGCGGGAGAAGGTCGACGAGGCCCAGGAACACCGCGAGAAGCGCGACGAGCTCAACGAGCAGGTCCAGGAGCACAAGGACAAGCGCAACGAGCTCAACGCCGAGGCCAACGAGCTGTTCGACGAGGTCGAGGAGCTCAAACAGGACATGGAGCTCGGCTCCGGCAAGTCCATCGAGGAGCTCAAAGAGGAGATCGAAGACCTCGAGTTCCGACAGCAGACCGAGGTTCTCGACGCGGAGGACGAGCGCGAGCTCATCGAGAAGATCGACGAGAAGCGAGAGAAGCTCGCCGAGAAGAAGGAGAAGGTCGACGACACCAGCGAGCTCGACGAGCTGGTCGAGGAGGCCGAGGAGGTCCGGTCCGAGGCGTCCCAGCACCACCAGAAGGTGACTGAGCTCGCCGACAAGGCCCAGGAGCACCACAACCAGATGATCGAGGCCTACCGCGAGGCCGACGACATCCGCGACGAGGCCGACGAGATGCACGAGCTGTTCGTGGAGGCCCAGGAGGCTGCCGACCAGCACCACGAAGACTTCGTGCGCGTCCAGAAGCGCCTGCGCGAGCTCGACAAGGAGGAGGAGCGCGAGCGCAAGGACGAGCGCGCGGAGAAGCGCGAGGAGGAGAAGGAGGAGGCCGAGGAGATCTACCAGAAGTTCAAGGAGGGCGAGACGCTCGACACCGAGGACCTGATGAAGCTCCAGAAGACCGGCCTGCTGTAGTTCGGTCGAACCGACGTTTCTGCGGATCTTTCGCGACGCGCCGAGCCTCGGCTCGGCACGAGGCCGACGGTCAGAGACGCCAGTCGCGTATCGCGAGCGGGTCGCATCGACTCCCGTTCGAGAGACCCGCTCCGAGAGCGCTCAGTCGTTGCGGGCCGGTTCCTCCTCGGAGACGAAGCGGTCGTACGCCGACGTGAACTCCGCGTCGGCTTCGGTCGCCTCCTCCCACGCGGTGAGTCCGCGTTCCGCGGCCGTCCCCGCGATCGAGTTGTCGAGGAGGAACGCGACGAGCCCCCCCACCGCCATGCCCGTCGACCCGATGACGTAGATGGTGTTCGCGACGACGTCGGCACCGAGGAGGGGACCGAGCAGGAAGCTGTCGGCCAGTCCCTGTTGCAGGGCGTTCGCGCTCCCGACGCTCCGCAGGTACTCCGGGACGGCCAGCCCGGAGAAGAGCGCGATCCCGATGATGAAGATGTTACGCGACGAGTCGAGGTCCACGTACTTGAGGTTCGAGAGGCCGACGCCGACGATCTGGGCGAACATGGCGACGTAGAGGCCGCCGATGATCGGGCTCGGAATAGTGGCGACGAGCTGTCCGAAGTAGCCGACGAACCCGACGAGGATCATGAGCGCGGCGCCGATCTGGACGACGTACCGCGAGGCCACGCCGGTGAGGCCGATGGCGCCGACGTTCTCGGAGTACGAGGTCGACCCGCCGGTGCCCATCACCCCGGAGAAGACGTTCATGAGTCCCTCCATGCCGATGCCGTGGGTCATCCGTTCGCTGCTGGGAGCGCCCATGCCAGAGAGGCGGGCGACCGCGTGGTAATCGCCGATGGATTCGACGATGGAGGCGGCGACGCCGGCGAGCATACCGACGACGAACGCGGCCGTCACGTTCGGAACGCCCCACTGGAGCGGGTAGATGAAGTGGACCGGGTCGGCCGCGGCGACGCTCGCCAGATCGACGTATCCGGGCGTGTCCGGTCCGAAGACGCCGAGGACCGACAGAGCCGCGGCGAATATCCACGCGACGACGATCCCGAGGAGGACCGGAAACAGCTGGAAGATCTGCGATTTCCCCCCGAGGTACTGCGAGAACAGGACGATCATGAACAGCGTCAGACCGAGGAGCCACCAGTTCTGCGTCGTCGTGGTGATCTCGGGCGCGTTGAACAGCGACAGGCCGATGAGCACGATGACCGGCACGATGACGACCGGCGAGAGGTGCCTTCGCAGCCGGCCGACGAGGCCGAGGTAGCCGATCGCGACCTCGGCGAGCGCGGCGACGATGATCGCGCCTTGGAGTTGGAGCAGCGCCGCCCGCCAGGCGACGATGCCCTCCGGCGGGTTCGCCGTCACGACGCCGATGACCGCGAGCGCGGGCGCGAGCATCGAGAACGGCGCTCCCTGCACGATCGGATAGCGGTTCCCGAACGTCGTCTGCGCGAGCGTCGCGATCCCCGACACGACGAAGAACGTGCCGACGAAACGCGGAATGACCGCGTCGGGCATCCCCATCGCGCCGGCGAGAAGAAGCGGCACGGCGATGTTCGCGCCCACCATCGTGAGATAATGTTGAGCGCCGAGGAGAAGCGACTTCCCGAGCGGGGGTTTGTCGTCGATGCCGTACTGAACGAACGCGTCCTCGTCCTCGTTCCCTGCCATCCCTGTGGCGTCAATCAGCGTAAGGCCACAAAAACGCAGCCTTTGGAGGGCGTCGGACGGCGGAGTTCGGGCGCCCCGTTCCGGGCCGGAGTCGGATCGGGGGAGCGAGCGGTGAGCCGCCTGCGAGTCGAAGCGTTGCGACGGAGTGACGGGCGACGGGGTCCCGGCGGCGTGTGCGGTCCATCTGCCGTCGGCGACGGCCGACAGCATATATAAACGGCCGCGCCCCCAACCGGCGGTATGGAGAGCGACGCGCGTACGGACGGACGGACCCTCCTCGCGGCCGCCGTGGTCGGCGCGACGGCGACGGTGGCGGGCAAGCGACTCCTCGGCCGACTCACCCGCGGTCGGTTCGGCGAGACCGAGGAGTACAACGTCGGGAAGGTGACGGTCTCGGGACCGATCACCCGCGACACCGGCCGCCCGTCCCCGCTGTCGGGACCGGGCGGCACGACGGCCGACGACGTGGTCGAGCAGATCGAGGCGGCCGACGAGGACGAGGACGTCGAGGCGCTCGTCGTCGAGCTCAACACGCCCGGCGGCGAGGTGCTCCCGAGCGACGACATCCGGCGCGCGGCGGCCGACTTCGACGGCCCCACGGTCGCGTACGCGACCGACACCTGCGCGTCCGGCGGCTACTGGATCGCGAGCGGCTGCGACGAGCTGTGGGCGCGCGACGCGAGCCTCGTCGGCTCGATCGGCGTCGTCGGCTCCCGGCCGAACGCGGCCGGGCTCGCGGACAAGCTCGGGATCTCCTACGAGCAGTTCACCGCCGGCGAGTACAAGGACGCCGGCGTGCCGCTGCGCGAGATCGAGGAGGACGAGCGGGAGTACCTCCAGGGGATCATCGACGGCTACTACGACCAGTTCGTCGAGACCGTCAGCGAGGGGCGCGACATGGATCCGGAGGCGATCCGAGAGACGGAGGCGAGGGTCTACCTCGGCACCGACGCGGCCGAGATCGGGCTCGTCGACGAGCTCGGCACCGAGGACGACGTCGAGGACCGGCTCGAACGGCTGATCGGCGCGGAGCCGGAGGTCCGCGAGTTCACGCCCGATCGGGGGATCGCGGAGCGGCTCGGCCTCGGCGCGGAGCGCGTCGCGTTCGCCGCCGGCAGCGGCGTCGCGAGCGCCTTCACGAGCGAGGGCGGCGAGGTCGACGTCGAGCTGCGGTAGGCGAGGGGCGACATCGGCGACCGGCCGGGGATCGGCCCCGGTGAACCCCTCGCCGACGGGGAGCTTTTTATTCGGGCGGAGCGAGAGTCGAGGCGTGACGACGCTGGTCATCTGCATCGACCGCTCCGGGGCGATCGGGCGGGCCACGAACGTCCCGATGCCGGTCGCCGGCTGGGAGGCGGTCCGCTCGCTCGTCACCGACGCCGGGCTCAGCGACCCGGAAGACGCCAGCGTCAACTGTCTGCTCGAGTCGCTGCGGGTCGCCCGCGACCTCCGCGACGAGCGCGAGGAGGCGGTCGTCGCCGTCGTCTCGGCCGAGAGCGACACCGCCGTCGGCGCCGACCGGTCGATCGCGGCCCAGCTCGACGACCTCGTGGACCGGTACGACCCCCGCGCCGCGATCGTCGTCGTCGACTCCGCCGAGGACGAGCAGGTGCTCCCGATCGTGGAGTCGCGGATCCCGGTCGACTCCGTCGACCGCGTCGTCGTCCGGCAGGCCCGCGACATCGAGTCGACCTACTACCTTCTCAAGCAGTTCCTCGCCGACGAGCAGCTCCGGTCGACGATCCTGGTCCCGTTCGGGGTCGCCCTGCTGCTGCTGCCGGCGCTGTTCTACTGGTTCTCCGCCGCCGAGGCGGTCGCCGGCGTCGCCGGGCTGCTCGGCGCGGCGCTCCTTTATAAAGGACTCGCGATCGACCGGTTCGTCGCCGGGATGCCCGAGCGGATCCGGGAGGCGCTGTACGCCGGCCAGGTGTCGATCGTCACGTACGTCGTCGCCGCCGGGCTCGCACTCGTCGGCGGGTTCTTCGGCGTGCTGGCGGCCTCGGATCTCGGGAGCGCGCCCCGCCTCGTGGAGGCGATGGAGTTCACCTACACCGCCGTCCCGTGGTTCGCGGTCGCGGGCGTGACCGCGGCCGTGGGCCGGCTCCTCGACGAGCTGATCCGCGACGAGGGGATCCGGACCCCCTACCTCAACCTCCCGTTCGTCATCGTCGCCGTCTCGCTCGTCGTCCGCGGGTTCGCGGGCTACTTCCTCGCGCAGGAGGCGGTGATCGAGCCGTTCGACCCGATCGGCGTCGGGGTAACCCCCGTCCAGCGGCTCGCGGGGTTCATCGTCGCGGGGATCGTCGTCTCCCTCGTCGGCGTCAAGCTCGCGAGCGACGTGGGGACGGAGACGCTGGAGGACGTCATCGACGCGGACCGGGAGACGGACGGGGAGTGAGCGCAAGGAGCGACGCGGTCTCCCCGCGTCGACCGCGCTCTCCCCGTGGTCTCCTCACGTCGACCACGCCCTGGTCCCGTGGTCTCCTCACGTCGACCACGCCCCTTTTGTCGGTCGCGCCCGCGTGAGCGCTCATGGACGTGTACGGACTGATCGGGAACCCCGTCGAGCACTCGCTGTCGCCGCCGCTCCACGAGGCCGGCTACGAGGCGCTCGAGATCGACGCGCGCTACGTCACCTTCGAGCCGGACGCCGACGCGGCGGCCGCGGCGGTCGCGGGCGCCGCCGACCTCGGCGTGGCCGGGCTCAACGTCACGGTGCCGTTCAAGCGCGACGTCCTCGACGCGGTCGACGCCGCCCCCCTCGCGGAGCGCATCGGCGCGGTCAACACGGTCGACTTCGGCCCGGTGCGCGCCGGCGAGGCCGACCGCCCCCGCGGCTACAACACCGACGCGGCCGGCGTGAAACGCGCCTTCGCGCGCCACGACGTGGAACTGGACGGCCGGGAGGCGGTCGTCGTTGGCGCCGGCGGCGCGGGGCGGGCCGCGGCGTTCGCGCTGGCCGACGCCGGCGCGAACGTCCACGTGGCGAACCGCACCGCCGAGCGCGCCGTCTCGCTGGCCGAGGCGGTCCGGGGGGCGACCGGCGGCGGCCTCGACGACCTCGGCGACCGCATCGCGGGCGCAGATGTGCTGGTCAACGCGACCAGCGTCGGCATGGAGGCGCCCGACGAGACGCCGGTGCCCGCGGACCACCTCCACGGCGACCTCGCGGTGCTCGACGCGGTGTACGCGCCGATCGAGACGCGCCTCCTGCGGGAGGCGGCCGACGCGGGCGCGACGACGGTCGACGGCGCGTGGATGCTGCTGTTCCAGGGCGTCGAGGCGTTCGAGATCTGGACCGGGCGAGAGGCGCCCGTCGACGCGATGAACGCGGCACTGCGGGCGGAGTTGGAGTAAGAGCGGACGACCGGTGCGGTTCGGCCTTTTTAAATAAGCCCGGGCGTCGCCAGCAGCCCGGCGGTGACGACGAGCGCCACGGAGAGGCCGGCGGCGGCGTAAAGGAACGGCTTCGCGTCGCGGGCGGGCTCGCGGAGCTTCCCGGCGTCGAGCCCGTCGGTCAGCTTCCCGCTCGCGACCTCGACGAGCCCGGTGATCAGGAACCAGAGCGCGATCATCGTCAGGACGAGGTGGCCGCGGCCGGTCCCGGTGAGCGACTCGAACGTGTACAGCGTCCCGGCCATGTGGCCGCCGGAGGCGAGGAAGGCGAGGGCGGCGATCCGCGTGATCCACCGGAGCCGGCCGACGATCGCGCCGAGGGCGTCGCCGTCGACGTCGCCGCGGAGCGCCGACGGGAGCACGGCGAGGGTGACGAATAACACGCTGCCGGTCCAGAGGACCGCGAAGCCGACATGGACCGACCACATGACCGGGTTGATGACGTCCATATCCGTCGAAGGGACTGACGCACCTTATACATCGGCGAGACGGAGCCGTCCGGGGATCGGGACGAGAGGAGCGGCGAGGTCGGCCCGCGGCGACCGCGGATACCGAGTCAGCGGCGACGACAGGGAAAGCGAGAGCGGCCGACGGCGAGGGCTTTTAAATATCCCACGGGCGTATACCACGTCGATGGCCCTACTGCAGAAGATCAAGGAGAAACTCGGGTTCGGGACCGGTTCCGCCGAACGCGACGAAACGGACACGGAAGTGACCGTCGAGAGCGATCCGGCGGCCGACGCGGACGCCGGGACCGACGACCGCGAGGAGGCGGAGCCCGCCGCCGCCGGGACCGAGGCGGCGGCCTCGACCGAGTCGCTGGTCGACGAGGAGGGCGCCGACGAGGACCCGGCCGAGGCGGCCGAGCCGGCGGAGGCCGCGGGGATGGCCCACGAGGAGATGGCGGACGACGACATCGAGACGGGCGCGGGCGAGAAATCCGCCACCGACGAGGAGTCTCCCGAGGACGAGGAATCCGCCACCGATGAGGAATCCGCCGAGGACGACCCGGCCGCCGCCGAGACCGAGGCGGCGGCCTCGACCGAGTCACTGGTCGATGACGACGAGGGTGCCGAGGAGCCGTCCGAGGCGGCGGAGCCGGCGGAGGCCGCGGGGATCGCCGACGAGGAGGTCGAGACCGACAGCGAGACGGGCACGGACGTCGAGGAGCTCAAGGGGATCGGCCCGGCCTACGCCGAGCGGCTCGCCGAGATCGGCATCGGCAGCGTCGAGGACCTCGCGGCCGCCGACCCCGAGGCGGTCGCTGAGGGCGCCAGCGTCGGCGAGAAGCGCGCCGCGACGTGGATCGACCGAGCGAAGGAGTTCTGACACCGCCGACCGCGACCGTTTCTGGCACCGCCGACCGCAACTGTTTCGTCGCGCCCGCCGAACCGAGTCACATGCAGCGATCGCCACACACCGACCGGGACCGCTTCCGCGAGGTCGCCGCCGCGGCGCCCGCTGGGGCCCGCGTCCCGGTCGAGCGCCGTGTGGCCGTCGACGACCCCTTCGCCGCCTACCGCCGGGCCCGCGACGGCCCCGGCGGGTTCTGCTACGAGACCACCGGCGGACAGGCCGGCTGGGGCTACTTCGGCGTCGACCCGGTCGAGCGGCTGACCGCCTCGGACGAGGCGGTCGTCGCGGAGCGGGGCGGAGACGGGTCGGCCGACGGCTCGGACGCCGACGGCGAGAGCCCGACCGGCGACTACCGCCGACCGAGTCCGACGCTCGCGGCACTCCAAGGGCTCCTCGACGGGGAGATCCTCGTGCGGGGCGACTGCGAGGTCCCGTATCCCTGCGGCGCGTTCGGCTGGCTTTCCTACGACGTCGCCCGCGAGCTAGAGTCGTTTCCCGCGACCGCGCCGGCGGGGCCCGGCGCGGTCGACGACCGCGGGCTCCCACGGCTCCAGATCGGCGTCTTCGACCGGATCGCGGCGTGGAAGTGTCCGGTCGACGACGGCGGCGACGCCGAGGCCGCGGACGCGGCGCCGCCCGTCACCCTCCGCGTGACCGCTTGCCCCCGCGTCCCCGCGGGGCTCGACGACCCGACCGCCGACCGCGATGCCCTCGACGCGCTGTTCGACGAAGGGGCGAAGCGAGCCGGCGAGCTGATCGACCGGATCGAAACGGGCGACCCGGCGGTCGGGCCGGCGCCCGACCCCGAGGCGTCGACGGCGTCCTTCGAGAGCGACGTCGGCCGCGAGGGGTACGCCGAGGCGGTCCGGCGGGTGAAGGGGTACGTCCGCGACGGCGACACCTTCCAGGCGAACGTCTCGCAGCGCCTGCGGGCCCCGGCCGCGGTCCACCCGGTCGAGGCGTACGACGCGCTCCGGGGCGTGAACCCGGCGCCGTACTCCGGGCTGATCGAGTTCTCGCGAGGGGACGGCGGGGACGGCGGAGTCGGCGGGAGCGTGGGCGCCGGAGGCGGGGACGACGCGTCGAGCGCCCCCGCCGGCGTCGACCTCGTGAGCGCGAGCCCGGAGCTCCTGTTGGAGCGCGTCCCGACCGACGACCCCGACCGCGGCGCCCGCCTCGTGACCGAGCCCATCGCCGGGACGCGGCCGCGCGGGGCGACCGCGGAGGACGACGCGACGCTGGAGGCAGAGCTGACCGACGACGCCAAGGAGCGCGCCGAACACGCGATGCTCGTCGACTTAGAGCGCAACGACCTCGGGAAGGTCTCCCGGTTCGGCACGGTCGACGTCGCGGAGTACCGCCGCGTGGACCGGTACAGCGAGGTGATGCACCTCGTGAGCGTCGTCGAGGGTGAGGCGCGCCCGGACGTGGGGGTCGCCGACGCGGTCGCGGCGTGTTTCCCCGGCGGGACCATCACGGGCGCGCCGAAGCCGCGGACGATGGAGATCATCGACGAGTTGGAGGAGACGCGTCGCGGCCCGTACACCGGCTCGATGCTCGCCGCCGGCTTCGACGGCCGGGCGACCCTGAACATCGTCATCCGGACGCTGGTGCGCCGCGCCGCGGAGTACCACCTGCGCGTCGGCGCCGGGATCGTCCACGACTCCGAGCCCGACGCGGAGTACGAGGAGACGCTCGCGAAGGCCCGCGCGCTGGTGACGGCCATCGACGAGGCGCTCGCGGCCGGCGAGATGGCGGTGAACGGACACGAGAGCGCGAGCGACCCGGAGGGGGAGGCGAGCGATGACTGACTCGTCGTCTCCCTGCGACGACCCCGCCGACGCCGGCTGGCGACCGGGCGTCGGCGATTCGGACGCCCGGGTGCTCGTCGTCGACAACTACGACTCGTTCGCGTACAACCTCGTCCAGTACGTGGGGGAGGTCGCCGGCGCGGTCGCGGTCCGCCGCAACGACGCGGTCGACCTCGACGGGATCCGCGCGCTCGACCCCGACGGCGTCGTCGTCTCGCCGGGGCCGGGCACCCCGGCCGAGGCGGGCGTCTCGACGGCCGCCTTCGACCTCGCGATCCCCGTCCTCGGGGTGTGTCTCGGCCACCAGGCGTTGTGCGCGAACCGCGGGGGCCGGGTCGGCCACGCCCCGGAGGTCGTCCACGGGAAGCCGTCGACGATCGCCCACGACGGGTCGGGCGTGTTCGCCGGGCTCCCGGACCGGCTCCGAGTCGGGCGGTACCACTCGCTGTGCGTCGAGCGAGGCGACCTCCCGGACGATCTCGTCGAGACGGCCCGCACCGAGGACGAGCGGGAGGTCGTGATGGGCGTTCGGCACCGCGAGCGGCCGCATATCGGCGTGCAGTTCCACCCCGAGAGCATCCTCACGCCGCGGGGGAAGGCGATGGTGGCGAACTTCGTGGAGGTGTGCGAGACGCATGAGTGAGGAACTTCGATACCACGTCGACGGCGAGGTCGTGCCCGCCAGCGAGGCGACCGTCTCGGTCGAGGACCGCGGGTTCGCCTACGGCGACGCCGCCTTCGAGACGATGCGCGCGTACGGCGGCGACGTCTTCCGCTGGGAGGACCACGCGGCGCGGCTCGCCGACACCTGCGAGACGCTCGGGCTCGACCACGGGATCGCGGACGAGGCCCTGAAAGGCCGGATCGACGAGACGCTCGCCGCGAACGGCCTCGGGGACGCCTACGTGAAGCTCTCGGTCACCCGCGGGGTCCAGCCCGGCACGCTCGACCCGAAACCGGAGGTCGACCCGACCGTCGTCGTCATCGCCAAGCCGCTCCCGCGGGGCGGCGTCGACTCGGAGCCGGTCCACGACGGGCCGGCCGCGCTCCAGACGACGAAGACCCGAAAGCCGACCTCGCGGGCGCTCCCGGCCGACGCGAAGACGCACAACTACCTCAACGGGATCCTCGCCCGCCTCGAACTCAGGGTCACCGGCGCCGACGAGGCGCTCATGCTCGACGCCGACGGCAACGTGGCCGAGGGCGCGACCGCGAACGTCTTCTTCGCCGACGGGACCGCCCTCAAGACGCCCTCGCTCGACGGCCCGATCCTCCCGGGCGTCACCCGCCGGACCGTGATCGAGATCGCC
Organism: Halorubrum sp. CBA1229; assembly: GCF_003721435.2. Classification (NCBI taxonomy): domain Archaea; kingdom Methanobacteriati; phylum Methanobacteriota; class Halobacteria; order Halobacteriales; family Haloferacaceae; genus Halorubrum; species Halorubrum sp. CBA1229. The sequence continues at coordinate 722,324 of NZ_CP054585.1, forward strand.
GAGGAGGAGGGGATTCCGGTGGAGGAGGGCACGTACGCGCCGGACGCGGTCCGCGAAGCCGACGAGGTGTTCCTCACCAACTCGACGTGGGAGGTCCGGCCCGTCGAGACGGTCGACGGCCTCGCGGTCGACGGGGACGGCGACGGCGTCGAGGGGCCCCTGACGACCCTCATCTCCCGGCTGTTCGACCGGCGCGCGGAGGAGCGGTACTACGACGGCGAGCGGCTGTGAGTCGACGACATTCGTTTATAAATAAAGATGCGGTCGGCGCGCGCCTCCGAGCGCCCGACAGGGCGCGAGGAGCGCCGCGCGAGGGAGTCGCTGGCTCCCGAAGCGAAGCGGAGGGTGCCAGCGACGAGGCTGGGGAGGCGTGAGGCGCGGTTGCGGTCCCGCGAGCGAAGCGAGCGGGAGCACGGAAGTCGCAGCCCGCGCAGCGAAGCGAGCAGGAACGTCTTCCGGCGGCGCCGTGCGGGAGGGACTCAAAGGGGCAGCCGCGAGGTCGGCGCAGGCGACGCAAGCACCGCAGGGAGCGAACGGAGTGAGCGACTGAGGAGCGCAGCGAGCGTGCGGCGACCTCGCGGCTGGGGCTTTGGAGGCGTTCGCCGTCGATCCAGTATCAATCATTTATAAGCGATTGGTTGGAGCTTCGGGGGTGCTCTCTGTGGGTCACCGCTCGGCAACACCCGACGTTCGAGCCCGGTCCCAGCCGCTATCACAGCGTTCAAGCCCGGCGCAGGCCACGAAAATATATGAACGCGGACCGTCGGATCGCCGCCGTCGACGAGATTCCCGAGGACAGCACGCTGCTCGTGACGCTGCGGCCCGTCGACGCCGAGGCGGTCGACGAGGGCGATGGCGACGTGGGCGAGTCCGAGGACGGGGCGCCCGAGGCGGAAGCGATCCTCACCCGGGCGGCCGGCGAGGTGCGCGCGTTCCGCAACTACTGCCAGCACTGGACCGACGTGCGCCTCGACAAGGACGACGGGGCGTTCGTCCGCAACGGCGAGGTGTTCTGCCAGAAGCACGGCGCGACGTTCGAGGCCGACGGCGGCTACTGCAACTTCGGCCCCTGCGAGGGCGCCGTACTGGAGGGCGTCGACGTGACCGTCGACGGCGACGGCGTCTACCTCGCCGACGACGCCTACGAGTTCGTCCGGCTCGGCCACTCCAACCGCGACGGCGACAGCGGCGACTCGCGGATCGACTTCACCGGGAACTGAACCCGGAGACCAAAACGGCTCTTTGGGTAACGACGGCGCATTTATATAGGGCCGACGAACGCCGCGTATGACCGATTCGAACCCCTCCCGACGCCGGCTGCTCGCCGGCGGTCTCGTCGCGGCGGCGGGCGCGGTCGCCGGCTGTCTCGACGGATCCGTAACCGGCGGCCCCGCGGACGACGGCGACGGCGACGACCGCGTCCTGGCGCTCACGCTCGAGGACGCCGGAGAGACGCTCCGAGACACCGCCGTGGTCGATCCCGCGGAAGCGGGTCCGCGGTGGGACGCGGCGGCGTTCGCGGCCGCTCGCGACGGGGAGCGGTACACCACACAGTACCGGAAGCCGTTCCCGTCCGCGACCGACCACCCGACGTACGCCGTCCACGAGGGCACGTACTACCGGCCGGGGTCCGTCGTCGTCGACGAGGCGGAAGCGACTCGCCCCGTGCTCCGGCTGTTCGAGGTCGACGAGGCCGACAGCGGTGAGGAGACCGGCACCGGGAGCGAGAGCGACGCCGGTGACGGAACCGAGGCCGTCGAGCGGGAGGCGCTCCCCGGGGGCGACCGCCGCGCCGTCGAGATCGCGCACTTTTCGGCGCGGGCGCGGGGGAACCCGGGGGGCGTTCCGGTCGGCCTGGTGGAGCGCGGCGGCTACGTCTACCGCGACGAGGAGGCGGTCGACGCGAGCGACCTGCTCGCGGCGGACGGCCCGGACCGCGTCGCGTACCGCGGGACCGTCTACCGAGTCGAGGTCGCCCGCGAACGGTTCCACGAGCGCGTGTACCGCGCCGTCGCCGAGCCGGTGGCGGAGTCGCCGGAGCGGATGGAGGCGATCCTCCGAGCGCACACGGTCGGCGCGCGGCTCGGCGACGACGACCTCTCGGCCGACGCGCGAGAGGTTATCGAGGCCGCCAGATACGGCGGATACGAGGAGACGCACCCGTACTCGGACGGGTACGCGGAGGTGCTCCGAGCGTTTCACGAGCGGCCGTACCTCGACGGCAACGTTCGGAAGGACGCGGGGTGGTCCGAGTCCGGGTCGGAGCGGATCCGCTACGGGAACCGGTACTACGACTATCGGCTCCGATTCAAATCCCCCGACGGCGATGCCCCCTAACGAGAGTCATCGACTGCCCGGTGCGGCCAGGCGCGACTGCCCCCGTCAGAACCGCGTGCGGCCGCTCGCCCCGCCGGCGTCGTCGCGTCCGAGCGCCTTTTTTAAGAAGCTCATCCAGCGCTTGCGGTCGGCGGCCTTCTGGCGCTGTGCCTCCGTCTCCGGGTCCGGGGCGTCGAGCCCCTCCAGCGCCTCTAGCGCGCGGTCGATGCCGATGATCGACGCCGCGAGCTCCTCGCCGCGCTCGTAGCTCACCTCGTTCTCCTCGATGAGTTCGAGCCGCTCGAGCCGCTCCCGGCGGAGGTTCCGCTTCGCCCGCTCGACGCGGTCGCGCTCGCCGGGCGGGACCGAGTCGCGCCGCTTGATCTCGAAGACGAACGACCGGAGGTCGATCTCCTCCCCCTGGACCTCGATCTCCTCGGGGATGTCCGCGCCCACCGTCGCACCCTCGCGGCTCACCCGTTCTAAGAGCCCCTTCCGCTCGTACTCCTTCACGCCCGACACGTAGGGGGCGGTCGCACTTCGCTCCTTCGGCGCGGAGGGGAGTCGCACCCCGTGTCACCCTCCCGCGTCACGCCCCACGCACCCCGCGAAGGGACGAGGTTAACCCGACCGCGCCGCAAGCGACCCCCATGGAACCGCTCGAAGCCGAGCGCTCGCGGGCCCGCGGGCTCGCCGTCGCCGACCTCGCCGACGCCATCGAGGCGATGGGCTTCGAGTGCACGCGCTGCGGCGGCTGCTGTACCGGCTACGCGCCCGACGAACCCGGCGGCGCGCCGGACGGGGAGGGAGTCGGCGAGAGCGACGCCGGCGACGAGAGCGGCGGGGGCGACGAGAGCGACGCCGGATGTCACGGCGGCGACGCCGACCCCGCAGACCGCGAGCCCCACACGGCCACCGTCTTCCCGGACGAGGTCCGCGAGGTCGCCGCCGCGGCTGAGGAGCGCTACGGCGAGTCGTACGACTGGCGCGACGTGGCCCGCCCGATGCCGTTCGGGCTCTCCGAGGGCGACGACGGCGAGCCGGCCGGCGAGACGTTCGAGTGGGCGCTCGCGACCGACGACTGCGGCGACTGCACCTTCTACGAGGAGTCGGACGGGCAGGGGGCCTGCGCGGTCCACGACTCCCGACCGCTCATCTGTCGGACGTACCCGTTCAGCGTCGCCTTGGAGGGGACGAGCCAGCCGATGGGCGAGGCGGTCGACGAGTCGGGAATCGTCCGCGCCCACGAGTGCGAGGGGCTCGGCCGCGACATCTCCCGCGAGGACGCCGAGGCGCTCGCCGCGTCGCTCAAGGAGCGCGCGGTCCGCGAGCTGGAGGAGGCGATCGGCGTGCGCGACGGCTACGACCCGGCGGCCGGCGAGCGCGCCGACGGCGACGTCGTCGTCTTCGACTCGGAGGGGCCGAAGGAGGCCGACGGGACGCCGGTCGACGGGGCCTGAGCGCGGGGCCCGTCGCCGGGCGACCGCCTTCAGACGACGTCCAGCGCCGCGTCGACGTCGGCGGCGATCGCCTCGCGCGCCGCCTCGTCCGGGAGCGTGAGCGGTGGCCGGACCTTCGGATCCGGAATGAACCCACGGTGCGCCGCCGCGACCTTCGCGACGGGCGCGAACCCGTGGTCACCGCACCGGTCGAACAGCGGGGTGATCGCCCGGCGGTGGAGCGCCAACGCGCGGTCGTCGTCGCCCGCGCGGAGCGCCTCGCCGAGGGCGACGAAGACCTCCGGCAGCACCTGCGAGAGCGCGTGGATCCCGCCGTCGACGCCGAGCGACGCGCTCGGGTACAGCAAGGCGTCGACGCCCTGGAAGACGGTGAACTCGTCGGGGGTGCGGTCGACGGCGACGTCAACCGCCGAGATGTCGGCGCTGGTGTCCTTCAGCCCGACGATCGCCTCGCGCTCGGCCACGGCGGCGAGGACGTCCGGGTCGATGGGCTCGCCGACCGTCGACGGGATGTCGTAGAGGAAGAGGGGGAGGGGCGTCTCGTCGGCGACCGCGTCGAGGAAGGCCCGCTGTCCCGCCGGCGCCGTCGAGTTGTGGTAGTACGGGAGGGTGACCAGCCCCGCGTCCGCGCCGGCCTCGTCCGCGGCCCGGAGCCGGTCGAGGACGCCCGAGACGGTCGTGTCCGCGGCGCCCGCGATCACGGGGACTCGGCCGTCGGCCGCCTCGACCGTCGTCTCGACGACGGTCCGCCGCTCCGCGTCGGTGAGGCTGGCGAACTCCCCCGTGGTGCCGCAGGGGACCATCCCGTCGAGGCCGGCGTCGACGAGCGTCTCGACGTGGGCAGCGAGCGCCTCGGCGTCGACGTCGCCGTCGGCGTCGAAGGGGGTCACGATCGGGGGCGAGACGGCTCCGTACTGGAACTCGATATCGCGCATGGTCCCCGGTTCGGCGGGGGGCGAGAAAGGTCTTGGTCCCATGGCGTCGGTTGCCGGAAGCGGACGCGGCGGGACCGTTCCCGAGCACCGGGATCAGTCCGCGCCGACGGCCTCTCGTTCGGAGACCGCTCCGGAGCCGCCTCGGTACCGGTCGCGCACCCCGAGCGCGAGCGCACCGAGTCCGAGCAGGAGCACGACGAAGTCGACGAGACCGCCGATCCACGGAACGAGGGCGATCACGGCGACGCCGAGGACGCCGAGAAGGAGCGCGACCCACCGGTTCGGCCGGCCGACCCGCCCCAGGACCCACGACCCGAGGGCGTACCGACCGTACACGGAGGCGACCCAGATCGCGACGACGTACGCCGCGACCCCGACGAGCGCGAGCGGGATCCCGACGATCGTGACCGCCACGAGGACGAGGAGGATCGGAGTCCCGATCAGCGCGAGCAGCCCCACGCCGCCGCTGCGGAGCGCGTCGCCGCCGACGCGGTCGGCGACGTCGCGCGAGAAGCGGGGGAAGGCGAGCAGGAGCACGGCGCCCAGCGCGAGGTTGACGGCGACCCCGTACGCGGATCCGACCCACGACGGCGCGAGGTCGGAGCCGAACGCGACTCCGGTGTCGCCGCCGAGGCTGTCGTCCTCGACGACGCCGCCGGCGACGGTCGCGTCCGGGCTCTCGGAGAACGTCTCGGCGTCGTACCGGAACTCCCCGCCAACGTCCGCGTTCGGGCCGAGGACGACCGAGTCGGCGGCCGCGCGAACGTCCCCGCCGACCGCGCCGTCGACGGTTATCGAGCCCGCGCCGACGTCGAGCGAGCCGTCGATCCGACCGGCCTCGGTCAGCTCGAACGCGCCGGCGCCGGCCTCGACGCTCCCGCCGACCGCGCCGTCGACGACGATCGTCCCGGCGGCCGCACGCACGTCGCCGGCGACGCGACCGGTCTCGGCGATACGGATCGACCCGGCCGCGCCGGAGAGGTCGCCGTCGACGGTACCGCGGACGACGACCGTTCCGGCGACGCCCTCGATCCCGTCGACCGTCTCCCCTTCGTCAACGACGACCGTTCCGGAGGCGCCTTGGACCGACTGAGCCGTTGCGACCCCCGTCGCGAGCGGGAAGAGGAGCGCGGCGAACGCGAGGGCGAGGGCGATACGACGACGACGAACCGCGTCGGAGGGCGAGTCCATGGCGGAAGAACTATCTTTGAATGACATATAGCTATGTGGTGTTCGGTAGCGAGGGTCAGTCCCGAGCCGACGGCGGGCGAGCGCCGTTTCGAGCGTCGCGATCGGCGCGTCCGTCTCCGTGATCGGCGCGTCCGGCTCCGTGATCGGCGCGTCCGGCTCCGTGATCGGCGCGTCCGTCTCTGGAGTCGACGCTCCGTGACCCGTCGCCACGCCGGGCGGCCGCGTCCCGCCCCTCTCTCACGTGGACGCGCAGTCGCACCGGGTGCGTCGGTCGCGTGTTCGCGCTCGCCCGCAGCGACAGCTCCGTCGTCACCGGTTCGAACCGCAGTCGCCGGAGCAGCGTCGCGGTCGCGAGCCGGAGCTCCTGTCTCGCGAAGCGCATCCCGATACAGTGGCGTGGGCCGCCGCCGAACGGGAAGTAGGCGTACTCGGGGCGGTCGCCGACCGCCGGGCCGGCGCCCTCGTCGCCGCGAACGGTCTCAGTAGCGTCGGCCTCGTCGCTGTCACGCCCATCGCTGGCGGCCTCGCCGCCGCCGACCTCCCGGAGCCACCGCTCGGGGCGATACGTTTCGGGGTCGTCCCACCACCGCTCGTCGCGGTGGACCGCCCACGGCGAGAGCGTGAGCACGACGCCGGCCGGGACGCGGTAGCCGCCGAGGGTCACCGGCTCGGTCGGCTCTCTGAAGAAGGAGTGGACGGGCGGGTACAGCCGGAGCGCCTCGTCCACCGCCGCGGTCAGCGCCGGGCATTCCCGGACGTCCGCCGGCGTCGGGTCGGCGTCGAGCGCCGAGACCTCCGCGTGGACCCGCTCTTGGAACTCGGGGCGCCGGGCGAGACAGTAGAGCGTGTACGTCAGTCCGAGCGCGCTCGTCTCGTGGCCGGCGAACAGGAACGTCACCGCGTTGTCGACGAGCTGGTCGTCGTCGATCGCCCCGAGCTCCGCGGCCGCGACGAGCGTACCGAGGAGGTCGTCCGCGGCGCCCGGGTCCGCGGGCGGGCCGGCCGCGCGGCGCTCGGCGACGAGGTCGCGGACCGTCTCCCGGAGCGCTCCGAGCCGCCGCCGGTAGCGCCGGTTCGTCGGGAGCGGGAGCCACGCCGGGAGGAAGGAGGCGATCCGGCCCGTGTCGAACCGCTCCGTGACGCTCTCGGCGGCCACCCGGACGGTGTCGCGCTCGCGCTCGACGTCGCTCCCGAGCAGGCTCTCGGCGAGGACGGCGAACGCGTAGTCGGTCGCGGCGCCGTGGACGTCGACGACGTCGCCGTCGTCCCACGAGGCCGCCGTCCGGCGGGCGTGCTCGACCATCGCGTCCCCGTACGCGGCCACCCGTTCGCGGAAGAACGCCGACCGCATCGCCGTCCGCTGCTCGCGCCACGCCTCCCCCTCGGCGAGGAACAGCCCGTCACCGAGGAGGCCGCCGAGCCGCTCGCGGGGCATCTCTCCTTTCACGAACCGGTCGTGGTCCTCGACGAGGATCGACGCGATCGCGTCGGGATCGGTCACGAGGTAACTCTCCGTGCCGAACACGTTGTACCGGACGACGCCGCCGTGTTCGGCGGCCCGGCGTTCGTAGAACCCGAGCGCGTCGCGCGCGAGCTCGTGAACGTTTCCGAGGACCGGGAGCCCGCCGGGGTCGGGAGGCGCGACACCCGTTTCGGCGCCGTCGGTCGCGTCGGTACTGTCCGAGGCGTCGCCGGGAGAAGTCGCATCGGTACCGTCCGAGACGTCGCCGGCGGATCGTGTCGTCTCGCCCATACGGATCGATCGACGCGGCGAACCGCTGACGTTTCGCACGGATTCATCCGTGTATTTTTAAATGTCAAGCGGTCGGACGTCGTGATAACTACCATGCGATACGTTCGCGTGCAGTTCGCGTTTCCGCCGTCGGTCCGGCATCCGATGCACGGGTACCTCGACGAGGGGGACGGCTGGCGGACAGAGCTGTTGACGTGGCGGCGGCTCCCCGACGAGACGCTCGTCACGCTGTTCCGCGTCCTCGCACCCCGAGAGCCGTATCTCGACCGGCTCCGGGAGGTCGACTCCATCGATCGGTTCGAGACGGCCCCGGGCGACGGCGCCTTCTACCTCAAGGCGTACGAACGGCTCGGTGGACCGCTGGAGGCGTTCCTCGGCGCGTTCGTCGACACGGAGTTCCTCTCCGTGCCGCCGATCGTGTACCGGTCCGGGGGCCGACTGTCGTTCGGGCTGATCGGCCCGCCAGACCAACTGCGGGACGTCTTCGCCGCCGTGCCGGACCCGATCGACGTCGATATCGACCGGATCGGCTCGTACGGCGGCGGTCGGCGGCTGGCCGGCGTCGAGCTCACGGAGCGCCAGCGAGAGGCCCTCCGCGCCGCGCGCCGCGTCGGGTACTACGACGTGCCTCGGACGGGATCGGTGGCCGACGTCGCCGAGGCGCTCGGCTGTTCCTCGTCGACGGCGGGAGCGCACTTGCGCAAGGCCGAGGCGGCGCTGGTCGAGGCGCTACTCGACGGGTGAGTCCCCGGCTCCACGGGGCGCTCCGCGAGCGCCGTCCCGCCCGACGAGGAGGCGGCGGTACAACTATACTGGTCCGTCGCCACTTACCGGTGAACTCTACTATGGAGATCTCAGAGAAGCTCCTCTGTCTGTTCAGCACCGACGTTCGCGAGGAGGACGGCGAGTACGTCGTCGACGTCCCGGGCCGCGAGATCGAGACCGGATCGCTGGAGCCCGGCGAGACGTATCGGGTCGCGCTCATCTCCCGCTCGGCGGCCGAGGCCGACGACGAGGCCGGGGGCGACACCGACGTCTCCGCGTCCCGCGCCGACGACGGGCCCCAGCCACCGGTCGAGCCGGGCGAGATGCGATACGTCGAGATCGAGGACCTCGGCAAGCAGGGCGACGGGATCGCCCGCGTCGAGCGCGGCTACGTGATCATCGTCCCCGACACGGAGGTCGGCGAGCGCGTGAAGATCGAGATCACGGAGGTCAAGTCCAACTTCGCGGTCGGCGAGGTCGTCGAGGAGTCGGCGTGACGACGAGACGAAACGGCGGTTGACGACGCACGGCCCGTCGCGGATTCTCTCGCGTGTCGTCGTGGCTTCTTAGTGCGATCCGCGCGTAGCGGATCCCATGGAGTCGACGAGCGTCGCCGACGAGCGGATTCCCCCACGACCATGCCCCACATGAGCGTTCGACTGCCGGTCGCGAACGCCCCCGAGTCGGTCGGTGACCGCCGGGTCGGGCTCTCCGCGTCGGTGCTTTCCGACCTCGGCGTCGACCCCGGCGAGACCGTGAGCGTCCGGGGCGGCCGGACGACCGTCGCGGTCGCGGCGCGGGTCGACGGCGACCCCGGCGGGGCCTGCCTCCCCGAGCCGATCCGCCGGAATGCGGACGCCGAGCTCGGCGACTCGGTGACGGTCGAGCCCGCCGACGCCGTCCCGGCGTCGGCCGTCACCCTGCGGCTCGACGAGTCGATGGACCTCGCCCGCGCGGCGGCCGCCCTGCGGCGGCGCCTCGACGGGACCGCCGTCTCCGTCGACGACGCGGTGGAGGCGACCCTGCTCGGCGGCGCGCTGACGCTCACGTTCGTCGTCGAGGACGTGGCGCCGTCCTCGCCCGGGATCGTCGGGGAGGGGACCGAGATCGACGTCACGACCGACGAGGGGACCGGGGCGGTGGTGAGCGAGCCTGACCTCCCCGACGGCGACAGCGTCGTGCCCGCGGCGACGTTCCGCGAGCTCCGCGAGGCGGCCGCGACCCGGCTCGACGGCCGGGAGTCGTTCGCGGCGGCCGGCCGGCCGACGACGCTCGGGCTCCTCCTTCGGGGGCCGCGCGGGGCCGGCAAGACGACGCTCGTCGAGGCCGTCGCGGCCGCGGTCGACGCGACCCTCGTCACGGCCTCGGCCGCGCGGCTGCGCGGCGAGAGCGCCGGCGACCGCGAGCGGCGGCTCGACCGCGTCGTCGAGGCCGCGAGCGACGCCGACCGGGCGGTGGTCCTGCTCGACGACCTCGAGGTGCTCGGCGACGACGGCGCCGCCGCGACGCTCGGCGACCGGCTCCGCGAGACGCTCGACGAGCTGCGGGCCGCGGACGGGACCGTCGTCGTCGGGGTGACGACGGACGCCGAGCGCGTCCCCGAGGCGCTGCGGCGCGGCGGGCGGTTCGATCGCGAAGTCGAGCTCGCACCGCTGAGCGTTGAGGACCGGGAGGCGGCGTTAGAGAGCGTCGCGCGCGACGTCCCGCTCGCGATGGACGTCGACTTCGCGGAGACGGCGACCCGGATAAACGGATTCGTCCTCGCCGACATCGCCGTGCTCGTCGACGCCGCGTTGGAGCGGGCGGTGCGCCGCGAGGGCCGGACCGCGGTCCGGCAGGCCGACCTCGACCGAGCGATGGAGTCGATCGACCCCGGCGGGCTCCGGGACGTCGCCGTCGAGTTCCCGTCCGTCTCGTGGGACGAGGTCGGCGGGCTGGAGGCGGCGAAACGCGAGATCGTGCGGGCGGTGTACTGGCCCTTAGAGTACGCCGACCGCTTCGAGCGCGCCGGCATCGAGCCGCCCTCGGGCGTGCTGCTGTACGGTCCGCCCGGCACCGGGAAGACCCTGCTCGCGCGGGCCGCCGCCAGCCTCAGCGACGCGAACTTCATCTCGGTGAACGGTCCGGAGCTGTTGAACCGGTACGTCGGCGCGAGCGAGCGGGCGGTGCGGGACCTGTTCGCGACGGCGCGAGAGAACGCCCCCGCGGTCGTCTTCTTCGACGAGGTCGACGCCATCTCCCCGAAGCGGAGCGGCGACGACACGGGCGCCGGCGAGCGCGTCGTCTCCCAGCTGCTGACGGAGCTCGACGGGCTCGAACCCCTGACCGACGTGGTCGTCGTCGCGGCGACCAACCGCCCCGACTCGATCGACGAGGCGCTGTTGCGCCCGGGTCGGATCGAGAAGGCCGTCGAGACGCCGCTGCCGGACGAGGCGGCCCGGCGGGAGATCCTCGCGATCCACACGCGGAACACGCCGACGACCGCGGCGGTCGACCTCGACGCGTTGGCGGCGCGGACCGCGGGCTACAGCGGCGGCGACATCGCCGCCCTGGTGCGCGAGGCCGCGATGCTCGCCATCGAGGAGACGATCGTCGACGAGGGCGGCGGCGCCGACGGGCCGAGCGAGGCGATCGCGGTCGGCGTCGACCACTTCGAGCGCGCGCTCGCCGAGACCGCGCCCTCGGTGAAAGAGCGCGGGGAACGGCCACCCACGCCACAGGACTGAGGCGCCGCCATTAGGGGACGGCGCTCCGAGACCGGGCTACCCGCGCTCCTCGTGGAGGTTGAGCACGAAGTAGGCGATCCCGAGCGCCGTGACCAGCTCGACCGCGGAGACGATCCAGAAGGCGGTGTCGAAGCTGACCCCGCGGGACTGCACCGTCGGCAGCGCGAACAGCGCGGCGACGGCGAGGACGAAACAGACGGCGATCCCAACGACCGACGTGGTGTTCAGTACGGCGACAGTTTCGGTTGATTCGTCGGACATGGATAGTATGAGTGTGAAAAGTGGTACGGCGATTCGACAGTCGGTGCGAGGGGTCGGGGGTGCCTCAGTCGGCGGCCGACGCCTCGCCGGCCGACGGCTCCGGTGCCTCGGTGTCACCGATGATGGCGCGGCTGCGCAGGAGGATGAACCCGAACCCGACCTTCGCGGTCACGTCGAGCACCATGAACAGGAGGGTCTCGACGCCGAGGCCGACGACGCCGGCGCCCTCGGTACCGACAATCCACAGGATCGGGTAGGCGGTCCAGAGGACCAGCACCAGCGCGGTCAGCGTGTTGAACGTGCTCGCGACCTCGGGGCCGCGCTCCTTGGCCGCGCTACGGAGGCTCGTGGCGAGGAAGTACAGCACGACGATCATGCAGATCGTGCTGAACAGCCACCAGGAGTACCGCGCGAGCGGCGTGTGCGAGAGCGCGCCGATGAGGCCGGTGACGATCATCAGCGCGTCGACGCCGATCAGCGTGCCGATGCTGACCCGGTCGACCTTCGCGAGCAGCGCGAGGTCGAGCAGGAGCAGCGGCGTGGTGAACAGCCAGTCGGCGTACCGGGCGTAGTAGATGTCGAGCACTTCGCCCGCGACTTCGACTTCGGTCAGGCCGATGCCGAAGAACATCGACAGGTACGCGGCCGACGCGATGCCCGGCACGAGGATCGTGATCGCGTAGTACTCACGGGCCTCCTTGTCCGTGACCCCCCAACCTTTCACGATGAAGTAGAAGGTCCCGATGAGCATGAATAACGTCCCGATACCTAGCCACAGCGTTTCGGGCCGACCGTCCCCGAGGACGTCGAACCCTGCCTGCAGTACTGTCGGATCCATACGCAACTACACGTACCGTCTATGGAACAATCAACTTCGACACAGCATAGTTAGGTATCCGCTACCGGCCTGTCGAGGCGGGTTTTTCTATCAGTCTTAAATATGCGAAACGAATTGCGGTTCGACGGGTTCTGTGGCCGTCGGCGTGCCGAGCGACGGCGGTTTCGATCCGGTATCGGCCGCCGTTGACTGAACGGACCTTACTGGTGACCCAAAACGACACTACTCTGGCGACCGTACTGCCCGTATGGCGAACGAGGAGACCGAGACGGAGACCGAAACGACCGACGAGGCCGAAGCGACGACGGAGCGAGAGACGGAGGCGGAGGCGACGGCCCTCGATATGGAGGCGCTCGACACGTACGAGGACCGCGTCGAGGAGCTCTCGTCGGCGCTGGAGGAGCGAGAAGAGACGATCGAGGAGCTCGAGTCCGTGGTCGAGGCCCAGTCCGAACAGATCGAGAAGCTGGAGAACCGGTTCTTGGATCTGTCCGCGCGCGTCGCGGACGGGCGCAACCTCGGTGTCTGCCCGGAGTGTAACGGGCCGACGGAGAAGAAAGAGCGGCTGTTCCGAAGCGACACGATCGAGTGCCTGCGGTGCGGTGAGATCATCCACACGTACTGATTCGCGCACGTTAGCGCGCGACGATTCCGAAACCGGCGAGTGGCATCGCCGGATGGACGGGAGACGCAGCCGCGGAACGGTGCGGTCGACGAGGAACGCGGTCGATGAGGAACGCGGTCGACGAGGGAGTCGTCAGTCGTCGGCGACGCGGGCGTCCCAGTAGGAGACGGAGGCCACGTAGTCGCCCGGGACCGTGTTCCCGACGAGCTCGTCGAGGACGCGGAAGGGGTTCGCAACGGGGCCGGGGAGCTCGCGGTAGAAGCCGTACGGCAGCACGAAGTCGTGCTCCTCGCCGGCGAGCGTGAGGTCCGCCGCGCGGAGCATGTCGACGACCTGCCGCTCGGAGTAAAGTCGGGACCCCATCGGGAGCAGCCAGGTGTACAGCGTCCGGAGGCTGCGGCTGTTGAACGTGTCGAAGAACACCTGGTCGGCGCTGACGCGGCGCAGCTCGCGGGCGAACGGCACCGGGTCGTCCATCAGGTGGAAAAAGCGCATCGCGACCACCGTGTCGAAGTGGTCGTCCGGGAACGGGAGCCGGGAGGCGTCGCCGCGCACGAACTCGACGGTGTCGGACAGCCCCGCCTCGGCCGCCTTCTCGCGGCCCTGTTCGAGCATCTCCCGAGAGATGTCGAGCCCGACGATATCGGCGCCCTGATCCGCCAGCATGGTCGTGAACCGGCCGGTGCCGCAGGCGACCTCCAGCACGCGGTGGCCCTCCTCCATCGGTCCGAGCGCCGAGAGGACCGCCTCCTTCTCGCGCCGATCGATGAGCTCCCCGCCGCCCGAGAACCGGACGTCCTCGTACTCTTCCGCGACCTCGTCGGCCTGGTACCAGTCCTGTCCCTTCACGTTGTCCGTACTGCACGCCCGACCGACAAAACCGTACTGGATGCGGTCGGGGACAACGCCGGGACGGGTGGCGTCCCTACCCGCTCGTCGAAACCGTCTCGGTCGAGATCCTGACGATGACCCGCGGCCCGGACTCCTCGCCGTGGTGCGGGTACTCGTCGACGTCGAAGTACCGCCGCGCGAGCTCGTCGATGTGTTCGTTCGCGCCCTCCTCGGTCAGTTCCGCCTCGCCGCGGACCGAGACGTAGCGGTAGGGGTCGTCCGGGTCGAGCACGCTGACGCCGACCTTCGGATTCCGCCGAATGTTCCGCTCCTTTCGCCGCCCGCGAGCCGTGTTAACGAGGACGTACTCGCGGTCCTCGTGGTCGACCCACACCGGCGTGACGTGCGGGGTACCGTCGGGCGTCACGGTCGCGAGGTGAGCGAACGATTCGCGCTCGAAGACGTCGACGTGGGACTCGGGGATCACGCCGACTCGTATGGACGGGACGGGCGTAAACCCACACGATCGATCGAGATAATTATACGCCGAGACGTGATATTAACACATTATATTATCCCAATCGGATTCCCCAATATGTAGCTAACCTTTACCAATAGGCAGAGGGTTCGAAGGTAGTATGAGTACCAGTCCAGCGGAGACCGCCGACCAGGACCGCCTCTCAGAGAGCGAGTACCGCGATCGCTTACGCGAACTTCCCCCCAGCGCCAAGCTCGTCGCGAAGGTACTGGAGGGCGACTCGCCCCTCTCGCAGGGCGGGCTCGCCGATGAGTCGCTCCTGCCCGACCGGACCGTCCGCTACGCGCTCAACCGCTTAGAGGAGGAGGGGCTCGTCGACTCCCGCTACAGCTTCAAGGACGCGCGCAAGCAGGTGTACTACCTGACTATTTAAACGGACGCCTGACAGCTTAAACAGAACAGTCGTCGACGCCGCACGGAGTCCTTTTTAATCCCTCGCCCCGATACTCGGGTGTATGGAGCTCTCGGTCGTCGTGCCGACCCTCAACGGGCGAGACCGACTGGCCGCCTGCCTCGACGCGCTGGCGGCGCACGCCCCCGAGGCGGAGGTGGTCGTCGCCAACGGCCCCTCCGCGGACGGGACGACCGGGATGGTTCGCGACCGCGACGACGTCGACGTGCTCGTGGAGATCTCCGACCGCACGGTCAACGTCGCCCGCAACGCCGGCATCGAGGTCGCGACCGGCGACGCGGTCGCGCTGGTCGACTACGACAACCGGATCGGCGAGGGCTGGCTCGACGCCGTCCGGGCCGGGCTCGCCGACGCCGACGCGGTGACGGGCCCGGTGACGCCGATCGAGCCGTCCCGCGGGACGGAGGCGGCCCCGGACGGGTCGGCCGCGGTGAACTCCGACGCCGACGAGAGCGACGACGCCGACGCGGACGACACCTCGGCGGGCCCCGAACGCCGGACGATCAGGGGCCGCGACGTGACCTACTTCGCGGGCGGAAACGTCGCTTTCCGGCGGGAGACGCTCCGGGACCTCGACGGCTTCGACGAGTACCTCCGGACCGGCGGCGCGCGCGACGCGGCCCACCGGCTCGCGCGGATGGACCGCGAGGTCGCGTGGCGCGACGACCTCGCGGTGACCAAGGAACTGCCGAGCCCGACCGCCGCCGACGGCGGACGCAGCGCCCGCGAGTGGGGCTGGAAGTACCGGGCGCTCGCGTACCGCCTTTTAAAAAACTACGGCGTCCGGCCGGAGCTGGTGGCGCGGATCGGCTCGCACGCCGCGACGGACGCGGTCGGGGCGGCCGCCGACGTGGTCCGCGGCGAGTCGACGCCCTCGCGGTGGGCCGCGACCGGTCGCGACGTGCTCGTCGGCCTCGCCGGCGGGGGGTCGGACGGGCTCGTCGCCCGCGGCCGCGACCGGAGCCCGGCGCGGAACCCGAACGGGCTCTCGGAGCGCGCCGACCGCGCCGTCGCGAAGTACGACCGACGCGAGCGGGAGGAGTGACCCCGCGCCTTTTAACCTCCGCCGTCGTCTACGGTCGGTAACGAATGGGACTCACGAAGCGGATCATCCCCTGTATCGACGTCGACCTCGACGACGACGGGGACGCGGCGGTGTACACGGGCGTCAACTTCGAGAACCTGGAGTACACCGGCGACCCGGTCGAGCTGGCGAAAAAGTACAACGCCGCGGGCGCCGACGAGTTCGTCTTCCTCGACATCACCGCGAGCGCGGAGGGACGCGAGACGATGCTCGACGTGGTGAACGCGGTCGCCGACGAGTGTTTCATCCCGCTCACCGTCGGCGGCGGCATCCGCACGAAGGCGGACATCAAGGAGACGCTCCGCGCGGGGGCGGACAAGGTGTCGATCACGACCGGCGCCCTGGAGCGTCCCGAGCTCATCGAGGAGGGCGCCGCGGCGTTCGGCAGCCAGTGTATCGTCATCTCCGTCGACGCGCGCCGGCGGCACGACGACGCGGGCGAGCACTTCTACGAGGACGACGACGGCAAGACGGTGTGGTTCGAGTGCACCAAGAAGGGCGGCCGCGAGGGCACCGGCATCGACGCCGTCTCGTGGGCGAAGGAGGCCGAGGAGCGCGGCGCCGGCGAGCTGTTCGTCAACTCCATCGACATGGACGGGACGAAGGACGGCTACGACATCCCGCTGATGAAAGCGGTGTGCGACGCCGTCTCGACCCCCGTCATCGCCTCCTCCGGCTGCGGGAGCCCCGAGGACATGTACGAGGTGTTCACCGAGGCGAACGCCGACGCGGGGCTCGCCGCCTCCATCTTCCACTTCGGCGACTACTCCATCGAGGAGACGAAGAAGTACCTCGACGAGCGCGGCGTTCCCGTCCGATTGTAGGCGAACGGACGCCGATCCTACTCGGATATGAAATAATGTGCGTTCACAACTGCCGTAGTTTCCAATAGTAGCGATCGAAACCAACAATTATTATATGATGGCGGTCGAATCGTGACGTATGTCCACGTCATCGACGCGTGTCCGTGCCGAGCGCCCGGAGCTCGTCTGCAAACGGACCGACGACGGCTCGGGAGACGGGGAGGTGACGTTCTTCGAGCGGGAGCGGGACCCCGACGAGCGGACGACGCGGTGGATCACGGTCCGCGAGGCGGACTGCGTGCCGCGCGACGAGTGGCGGTAGGGGACCCGGAGCGGTGCAGGCGGCCCCTTTTTACGACTCCGTGAGTCCGGGGCGGGAGTACGGGAAACGAAACGCGGGTATCGCGGACGGCCGCCAGCGACGCGGTTCCTGAGCCGGCCACGCGGTGGCTGAAGGGACGAGCGGTCACCACCGATTTATTACCCCCCGTCGGCAACCCCTCACCCTGCGTCGGATCCACAGATGACACGGGCCCTCGTCGCGCGGTTCTCGAACCTGCTCCTCGTGCTCGGGGCCGTCGCCGTCGGCGTTCTCGTTCCGGGGCCGTCGCCGTATCTCGATCCGCTGATCACGCCGCTCGTCGTGTTCCTCGTGTTCACGTCGCTCCGAGGGGCCCGGTTCGCGGCGATCGACTACTCGTCGTACGCCGCGGTGGTCGCCCTCTCGCTCTGTCTCTCGTACGTCGTGTTGCCGCTCGGGGGGATACGCCTCGTCGAGTTCGCGTTCGCGGACGCGGCCGGAACCGGGGCCGTCCTCGGGTTCGCGATCGCGCTCTCGGTGCCGACGACCGCGGGAAGCGCGATAATCTGGACGCGGCTCGCGCGCGGCGACGTGCAACTGGCGACGGTCAGTTCGATCGCGTCGCTGCTCCTCGCGCCCGCGGCGACGCCCCTCGTGCTCACGCGGCTCGTCGGCTCGCGGATCGCCGTCCCCACCGCGTCGATCCTCACGGATCTGGCCGTGATCGTGGGCGGCGGAGCCCTGCTCACGGCCGCCGTTCCGACCGACGCGCTGTCGACCGACGCGGTCGAACGGGGGTCGACGCTCGCGATACTCCTCCTGATCTACACGGCCGTCGCCGGCGCGGGCGTCGTCGGGATCGACGCCGCGACGCTGCTCGCCGTCGTCGGCGTCGCGGGCTGCCTCTTCGGCGTCGGCGCGGCGCTCAGCGCGTGCTGTCAGCGCGCGTTCGGAATCGAACGAGACCGGGCGTTCGCCCTGTTTTTCACCACGAATCTGAAAAATCTCGGAATCGCGCTGCTCGTCTCGCTCCCGTTCGCCGACCCGCTGGTCACCGTCTCGATAATCGTCTACTACGTCGTCCAGCAGACCGGGGGCGCCGCGCTCGCGGACGCGACGTGAGGGAGACAGACCCCTCCCGGTCAGTCGTCGACCGCGACGGGATCGGGCGTCGGCAGGTCGCGGTCGTGTAACAGCGCGACCGTCGCCAGTCGGATGGCGTGCGGCCAGCCGAGCGGGGTGGCGCTGTCGGGCGTCCCGTCGTCGAAGAACTGCTCGGGGAGGTAGCTCGTCGACTCGCACAGCGTTCCGCCGGGCGAGACGTGCGCGAGGAGCTCGCGGGCGCGCTCCGCCAGCCGGTCGGCCCGCGGGTCGTCGTGAGCCGCGAGCAGGGCCGCGAGCTCGGCGCAGGCGTTCGCGCCCCACGCCGTCGAGACGGTCCACACCTTCTCCGAGAGCTGGCCGGCCTGCCGCCACGCGTCGCCCTCGTAGCGGATCAGCCCCGCGATCTCGTCGCTCTCGTGGGCGAGCCCGTCGACGACCGTCTCCACGTGCGAGACGAGCCGGTCGAGCCGCTCCGCGTCGACGGCTCCGTCGTCACCCTCGCCGTCAGCGCCGCTCTCGCCGAGGGCGTCGAACGACCGGTGCGCGCTCGCCAGCGACAGCGTCGAGGAGTCGAGCCGGTCGTCGATCGCCCCCTCGGGCGTCTCTCGGAGGGCGTAACAGCCGCGTTCGGGCACCCAGAGGTCGTCGAGCGCCTCGTATACGCGGGTCGCCTGATCGCTGGCGTGGCCGGCGAGGTCGTCCGGGAGGGCGGCGGCGTCGAGGTCGGCGGCGTTGAGGTCGCCGGCGTCGAGCCCGTCGCCGTGGAGCGCGAGCTCGCTGTACGCCTCCAGGAACGTCGCCGCGGTGTGGGCGAACCGCCCGGCGCTGTCCTCCCACGCGTTCTGACAGACGACGGGGCGGCCGTCGTCCTCCAGCGTCTCGTCGAGCCCGGCGAGCGCGGCGACGAGAGTCGCGTCGAGGTCGGCGACGTCCACGCCGGCCTCACGCGCCTGCGCGAGGTAGGCGATGACGCTGCCGGTCTGGTCGGCCTGGTAGTCCACGTCGGGGCCGTCCTCGATGCGGGCGTTCGCCCAGCCGGGCGCGAGCGCGCCGTTCCGCGGCCACACGCGGTGGGGCCACGAGCCGTCCGAGCGCTGGGTGGCGACGTACATCTCGGCCGAGCGGGCGTGCCAGTCGCCGAGCCCGAGCCCGAGCCGGTCGTCGGCGCCGAGCAGGAACGCCGATATCTCCGCGTCGTCGCGGAACCAGGTGTAGCCGTAGCCGCCGGAGGTCGCGTAGAAGGGGTCGAAGTCGGGGCCGGCGATCCGGAGCCCGGACTCGGCCGAGAGCAGGGAGAGCACGCGGAGGTCGGCGATCACCGACTCGCGGGCCGGCGCCGACTCGGGGACCGAGGGCGTCGTCTCGCCGGCGGCCGCGGCGAGCGCGTCCACGGAATCGAGATCGGCGAACAGCTCGTCGAGCCGGGCGCGGGCCGCCTCGCGCGTCGTCTCGGCGCGGTCGGTCAGGAGCGAGGCGACCGCGGCGACGCCGTCCTCGAAGGGGACGTCGGCGATGACCTCGCCGGAGAGCCGCTCCTCCTCGTAGCGGTCGCCGTCGCGGTCGCGGGGGAGGTCCGTCGGCGTCTCCTCGAGGAGCTCCGGGAACGTCGCCGGGAGCTGGCCGCGCAGGTCCGAGAACCCGGTGTCGCTCGCGAGGAAGTCGTGCTCGTCGGCGTGGTACACTTCGACCGCGTCGTCGTACCGGAGCTGGCCGACGCGGTCGTCGCGGCCGTCGGGCGCGAACCGGGCGTAGACGACGAGCGAGAGCGCCTCGGGGTCGACGTTCGCGTGCCCGTCCTCCCCAACGTCGACCGTCGCGCGGGTGAGGTGCGCGTCGCCGAGCGTGACGTCGTGGCGGGTCACGGTCGCGGCGTCCGCCTCGTGGACCGTCTCGATCACCGTCGTGTCGCCGACGTACCGCTGGGCGGTGTCGACCTCGTCGAGCCAGGTGACGTCGCCGCCGACGGCGAGTCCGAGCCGCGATCGGACCAGCCCGGTCCGGCCGGTCAGCGGGTAGCCGAAGTCGCGGAGCTCGCCGTCCTCGTCGACGTGGACTAACCGCCCCTCGCCGCCGGAGAACCGCCCGGTAACGGTCCGGCGCTCACCGGGGAACCGGGTGGCGTGTCCGGTGTTGCGCTTGTAGTCGTCGAGCGCGTCGCGGAGTTGCATTACGCTGGTAAACGCCCCCTCCGTGTATGAAGTTTTGGTGTAATCTTCATTCGTATCTTTGGAGAACGGAAACGCTCAAGCCGGGGGACGCCCGGGTACCGGCATGCACGAACCCGGGCCCCCGCGGACGACGAGCGTCGGCGAATCGGTCGAGCTGGCGCCGCGCTCCCCGGATCCGGACGGGACATACGAGTGGACGGTCCGCGACGCGCCCGACGGGAGCGCCGTCGGCGCCGGCGACGGGCCTGAAAAAGGTGGATCGGAGGCCGAACGGCGGGAGCCGGTCCTCCGCCGCGGCGAGACGAGCCGATCGGACGCGCCGGTCGTCCACCTCCGGCCCGACGCGCCGGGGACCTACGTCCTGACGCTCGACGCGCCCGACGGGACGCACCGCCAGCGGGTGCGCGCCTTCCCGGACGAACGCCGGGAGGCGGAGCTGCGCGTGCCCGCTGCGGACCTCCCGGTGGACGACGCCGACGTCGACCGCGTCTCGCTGATGTGGGCGCACAACGAGCGCCTCCTCGCCCGCGACCGCCCCGAGCGCGACGGCGACGACTGGGTGGTCGAGGCCCGCGTGCCGCCCGGGCGTCACGGGTTCAGCTTCGTCGCCAACGACGACCCGAGCAACGAGCACGGCGACGTCGTCGAGGTCTCCGGACCGGGCCGCCCCCGCCTCTCGCTCGACGCGTGCGTGGAGGAGAGCGAAGGCGGCGGAGGATATGGCTCGACGGTCGTTCTGACGGCCGACGTCGACGCCCCGCCGAGGCTGGGCGACGGCGACGCGTCGGACGAGCCCCGCGTCGACGTCGAGTTCCTCGTCGACGACCGCGACGCGGATCCCGAGACGGTCGCGCGGATCGAGTCACTCGCGGACGGTGCCACGCTCGCGGTTCCGCTCGATGAAATCCCCGACGAGGCCCTCGGCGGCGACGGCATCCGGGTCCACGCGGTCCCGCGCGCGGAGCGGTACGGGGCCGCCGAGACGGTGCGGATCGGGCCCGACGACGACGAACGGACCGCCGAAGACGGCGGCGACGACGCGTCGCTCACGGTGAGCGACCCCCACGCGCCGCCCGAGTGGACCGACTCGCCGACGATATACGAGGTCTTCGTCCGGTCGTTCGCGGGCGACACCCTGCCGACCACGTTCCGCGAGATCGAGCGCCGCGTGCCGTACTTGGAGAGCCTGCGCGTCGACGCGCTCTGGCTGACGCCCGTGCTGGCCTCGCCGACGGAGCACGGCTACCACGTCACCGACTACTACGAGACGGCGAGCGACCTCGGCTCTCGGGAGGCGTTCGAGTCGCTGGTCGAGACCTGCCACGACGCCGGCATTCGGGTGGTCTTCGACCTCGTCATCAACCACACCTCCCGCGATCATCCCGCCTTCCAGCTGCACGCTGCCGGCGTCGACGAGTACGCCGACCACTACCGGCGGGCCGACGGCGCGTTCGACGTGACCGGCACCGACTGGGCGGAGCTCGCTCCCGGCGACATGCCGGAGTACTACTTCAACTGGCGGCGGATCCCCAACCTCAACTTCGACAGCCCGACGGTCCGCGCGTGGCTGCTGGACGTGGTCGACGAGTGGGCCGCCGTCGTCGACGGCTTCCGCGCCGACGTGGCGTGGGGGGTCCCGCACGGCTTCTGGAAGGAGGTCGCCGACCGCGTCCCCGACGACGTACTCCTCCTCGACGAGACGCTCCCGCACGACCCCTTCTACGGCGAGGGGGAGTTCGACCTCCACTACGACACCTCCCTGTACGAGGTCCTCTGCGACGCCGGCGCGGGCGAGGCGCCCGCGGACGCGGTCGCCGACGCGTTCGACCGCGCCGCGTGGCTCGGCTTCGACGACCCGGCCGCGCAGCTGCGCTACGTCGAGAACCACGACGAGGAGCGGTACCTCGCCGAGTACGGCCGGGACGCGCTGAAGGCCGCCGCCGCGACCGTCTTCGCGCTCCCCGGCGCGCCGATGATCTACGCCGGGCAGGAGCGCGGCAACGAGACGTACCGGGGCCCGATCCGGTGGCACGACGGCGACAACAACCTCACCGACTTCCACCGCGACCTCGCCGCGCTCCGCGAGCGCGAGCCGGTCCTCCGCGAGGGCGCCGTCGACTTCGAGGCCGCCGACGTGCGCGTCGTCGACGGCGACCCCGAGCGGGTGACTGCGTGGGTCCGCGCCGCGGAGAATCGAGACGACCCTCTCCTCGTCGTCGTCAACTTCGCGAGCGAGCCGGCGACCGTCGCGGTGCCGGAGCGAGTCGAGACCGACCTGTTCGCGGACCGGGCGGTCGGTGCCGAAGTCGACGTCGAAGCCGTCGCGGTTTTTAAATAATCGGCCGCGGCGTCGACCGAGCGGCCGGCGCGGGTTGCGGTCTCCGGCGTTTATAAGTGGGCGCCTCGTCCTCTTCCCGTATGGACGACCGGACGCTGAACGACCTCCTCCGCCGGTTCGGGCTCTCGGACAAGGAGATCGACACGTATCTCAGTCTCTTGGAGCACGGCGAGGCGAAGGCGAGCACGATCGCGGACGCCGCCGGCGTGTCGAAGCGCTACGTCTACAGCGTGAGCGAGTCGCTCGCGGACCGCGGGTTCGTCGAGGTGAACGACCACGTCGTGCCGACGACGATCCGCGCGAACCCGCCCGACGAGGTGATAAACCGGCTCCGCTCCGACGTCGACGCGATCCGGCCCGGGCTGGAGGAGCGCTTCTCGCGGGTGGAGCGGTCCGTCGAGCAGTTCGAGGTGATCAAGTCCCGCGTCACCGTCATCAAGCGGATCCGCTCGCTGCTCGGCGACGCCGAGTCGGAGGCGGCGCTGTCGATCACGGCCGACCACCTCCCCGAGATCCGCGAGTCGCTCTCGGACGCGGTCGACCGGGGCGTCCTCGTGCTCCTCGTCGTCTCGGACGCCGAGGACGACCTCGCCGAGGAGGACCTCGACGTCGACGCGTTCGAGGGCGTCGCCAGCGTCGTCCGGACGTGGAGCGAGGCGATGCCCACGCTGCTCACCGTCGACTCCGCGGCCGGCGTCGTCGCCCCGCCCGAGCTCCTCCGCCGGTCCGACACCGACCGACAGGCGATCCACTTCTCGCAGGAGCAGCTCGCGCCCGTCATCGTCGGCTCCTTCCTCGGGAACTACTGGCCGGCCGCGACCGAGGCCGCGACCGCGCCGCCGGCGCCGCTGCCGGCGGAGTACGCGAACTTCCGGCACACCGTCCTGCAGGCGACCCTGCGCCTCCGCGCCGGACAGCTCCCGCGCGTGACCGTCGGCGGGCGGTGGACGGAGAGCGACGAGCCGGTCGAGCTCGACGGCCGCGTCGTCGAGGCGAAACAGGGGATGGTCGAGCCGACGAACAACGAGTTCCCGGTCCAACACTCACTCGTCGTGGAGACCGACGACGGCACCGTCACCGTGGGCGGCAAGGGCGCGTTCGTCGAGGACGTCGAGGCCGACCTCGTGCGGATCGAGGCCGGCGACGACGACGAGTCCGGCGGCACCGCCGACGCCGAGTAGGTCCGCCCCGAGTGGATCGACGCCGCGCGGGTCGACGCCGACCTACCCGCGGATCGGGGCGCTCGCCAGTCCGGCGGGCTCCTCGTCGGCGGCGGGCTCGATTCGGAGCCGCCAGCCCCCTTCCGCGGCGTCGACGCGGATCGCACTCGGGGGCGACCGATCGCCGTGTCGGCAGAGTTCGAGGACGATGGGTAGCGTCGGGAATCGCCCGTCCTGGGGGCTCAGCGCGTAGTCGGACACGTGGACGACCCTCGACGCCGCTGGCGGCTCGTCGCCGCTCGGGTCGGCCGCGTAGCTCCCGACGACCCCCGCTCCGGCGAGGCGCTCGAACGCCCCCGCCACCGGGTCCGCGTCGGGCGCGGCGGGGAGCCGCGACGCGGCGTCGGCCAGCACCGCGGCCTGTTCGGTCGGCTCGAGGCCGCGGCGAAGCTCGAACGCCACCGCCTCGAGGAGCCGGAGACAGAGGCCGTCCGGGTCCGACCGCTCCTCCGCGAACGCGAAGTACGCGTCCATGACCGCCGACTCGACCGCGTCGTGGTCGCCCGCCGAGAGGGCCTCGAACACCGCCGCCGCCGCGTCGTGGCAGAACCCGACGAGGTCGCGGCTCGGAGCGGGAGTTCCGTCCGAGCGGCCGTCCCGACCCGGGCTCCGACCGCGATCCGAACGGTCGTCACCGTCTCGGCTCACGACTGGGTCGGAGAGCGACCAGGCCGCCGCCTCGGCCGCCGAGAACCGCCGCACGTCGTGCTCGCCGCCGGCGGACCGACCGCTTCCGGCGTCGCCGTCGGCGCTTCCGTCGCGGGCGCCGAGGCCGACGCCCTCGTCGCCAGCGTACTCCTGCCGCACGATCACGTCGTAGTACGGGACCTGCGGGTCGTACCGACGGAGCGCGTCGCGGTACTGCTCGGTGGCGCGGGCCGCGGCGCGCGCGGCGGTCCGGCTCTCGAAGCGGAGCCCGGCCGCGGGGACCGGTCGGTCGCCGTAGCGAGCGCAGACGAGCGAGTACTCGCCGTCGGTCGAGGCCAGCGACTCGATGTGGTCGCTGATCGCGGCCAGGGTCGTCCCGATCACGTCGGGGTCACGCTCCTCATGGGGTCACTCCTCCAAGCTCGGGTGCGTCTCCTGCGGGTCGGGGTGCGGGTCCGCGAACCGCTCGCGCGTCGCGTCGAGCGAGGCGGCCTCGCGCTCGCGGCGCTCCTCGGCGTCGATCTCCTCGCAGCCGGGCGGCAGGTCGCGGCCGCGGTCCGTGAAGTACCCCTCCGGCGCCACCCAGTCGTGGTAGAACGGCGCGTCGTCGTCCTCCAGCAGCGTGACCGCGACCTCGGCGCCGTGCCCGGCGCACACCGCGGCCTGATGGGGCTTCTCCGCGAGCCGCCCCGCCGCGTACAGCCCGTCGACGCCGGTCCGGCCGCGTTCGTCGACGTCGACGTACGCCTTCCCGCGGTCGAGGATCCCGACGCCGTCGATCCCGTCGAGGTAGCCGACCTCGTTCTTCGTGGCCGCGACGACGTACCGCGTCCGGACCCGGTCGTCGCCGTCGGTCTCGACGGCGAAGCGGGCGCCGTCGTTCGGGTCGTCGCCGTTCGAATTGTCGCCGTCCGAGTCGTCGCCGTCGACATCGCCGGACCCCTCGATCGCCGCGACCCGCGTGACCCGCGCGTCGAGCCGGTCCGCCCCCGCGGTCTCGGCCTGCTCGCCGAGGAGGTCGAGCAGTTGTCGGGCGTTGACGCCGAGCGGGAACCCCGGGAAGTTCTCTAGGTGGGCGTTCCGCCGGAGGATCGACTCGCCGGCGTCGACGACGAGCGTGTCGAGCCCCTGCCGCGCCGTGAACACGGCCGCCGAGAGCCCGGCGACGCCGCCGCCGACGACGACGGCGTCGCGCGAGTCGGTCGGTCCCTCGGTCATCGGTCGGCCTCCGGCCCGCACCGTCGGTCGCGGTCCGCGGTCCGTCCGTGGTTCGGATCCATACCCGGTGACGCGGGCGAGACGAAGTATGAGCTTCGGTCCCGCGGGTCAGGCGCGATGCGCGGTCGACCGGCCGGCCTCGCCTCGCTCATCGCCGCACTCGAACCGGGTTGGCGGCGGCGATGAACGGCTCGTCGCCGTCGGCCGCCGCGAACGCGATGTCGCCGGCGTCGCCGCGCTCGACCCGCCACGCCGGCAGCGCCGGCACGTCGTAGTCGGTCGGGTCGCCGTACGTCGCCGCGACGGCCCACTCGCGGGCGCGCATTTATACCTCCCCGTTGATGACGTCCGCGACGCGCTGGCGGTCGAACAGCCGCTCTCCATCCGGGATTTCCGGGTACGGACCCTCCTCGTAGCGCGGCCACTCGCCGAACGTCTCGGGGTACAGCTGCTTCGCCGTCATCTCCAGCTGGAAGAGGTTGAGGACCGGCCCCTGATAGCGGGCGCCCTGCGGGTGGATCCGGTCGTTCTGTACCGCGGTGACCTCCGAGCCGACGGGATCGTCCTCGAAGGCGGCCCGCCGCCCGGCCATGTCAGTCCCCGGCTCCATCCCGCCGAGGTAGAGGATTACGTCCGGGTCGGCCTCGAGTATCGTCTCGAAGTCGACGACCGTCCCCGACTCGACGCTCCCCTCGAACGCGTCGCGCGGGCCGAGCGGGCGCGTGTGCGACGTGAGGAAGCCGGGGTTGCTCAGCGTGTACGCGTAGATGCTCTCGATGTCGGCCGCGGCGATCATGATCGCGGTCGGTCGCTCCTCCTCCGGCGGCAGACCGCCTTCGATCGTCGACAGGAGGTCGTCGCGGACGCCCGCGAGTGCCTCGTAGCGCTCGCGCTCTCGGAACGCCTCGGCGACGATCTCGAACTGCTCCCAGAGCCCGTAGTACTGGTACCCGTCGGCCCACTCGTCCGCCGGCTCCTGACGGCGGTCGCTGAGGGAGTTGCCGAACCACGGCGAGACGTTCTCGGCGATCTCGTCGACGTCGGCGCGGTCCCACGCGTCCTGCCGGGTGATCCACGCGGGGTCCGCGAGGTGGACGTCGCTGTCGAGGCCGTACAGCTTCTCCTTGTCCGGCTGCCACGAGGAGTAACGCCCGGACCAATCGAGCGAGACGCCCGGGAGCCGCTCGACGAACTGGTTCCAGAGGCCGTCGTAGTAGTCGGGCGCGTGCAGCGCGGTGACGTCGTTCCCCCGGCCCAGCGCGAACGCCATGCCCGCGTGGTGGGTGAGGCGCGTGAACACCGTCTCCGGCGGCGACTCGAAGGCCACCTCGCCCATCGGCGAGATCGACGCCGTGTAGCTCCCGTCGTCGGCGTCGGTCTCGGACTCCGCCGACTCGCCGCCGTCGGACGAATCGGAATCCGCCGCGCCGCCGTCCGGCGACTCGGGGTCGGCGTCGCCGCCGCCGACACAGCCGGCGAGGAGGCCGCCGAGCGCGACCGTGCTGCCGTACTTCGCGAACGCTCTGCGGGTCGGGTCTCCGCGTGCCGCGTCGTCTCTGCGCATGTTTTTAGGCTAGCCTAAAACAATTTAACCGCTTCGGTTTTTAGGCCGGCCTAAACAAGTCGCGGAGACGGACGGACCGATCTACTCCGACTCCGCGTGACGCGCGCGCAGCGGCGTGACGCGCGGTCCGTTCTCGGTCTGCACCACGTCGGCGTCGACGCGGAACACGTCCGCGAGCAGGTCCTCGGTGACGATCTCCTCGGGGGCGCCGCGGGCGCGGATCTCGCCGTCCTTGAGCGCGACCATCCGGTCGGCGAGCCGGGCGGCCTGCTCGATGTCGTGGAGCACGACGACGACGGTCACGTCGCTCTCGTCGCGGAGCGTCTCGATGATCTCCATCACCTCCATCTGGTGATGGAGGTCGAGGAACGTCGTCGGCTCGTCGAGGAGGAGCACGTCGGTGTCCTGTGCGAGCACCATCGCGATCCACGCGAGCTGCTTTTGCCCGCCGCTGAGGCTCCCTACCTCGCGGTCGCGCAGGTGACCGCAGCCGGCGAGCTCGATCGCCTCCTCAACCGCAACCGCGTCCTCGTCGGTCGTCCGCTCGAAGAAGCCGCGGTGGGGGTACCGTCCGTGGTACACTAGATCCTCGACCGTGATGCTGTTCGGCGAGGTGCTCTCCTGCGAGAGCAGCCCGAGCTTCCGGGCGAGCGCCTTCGTGTCCATCGCGTGCACGTCGCGGCCGTCGACCAGCACGGAGCCGTCCTCCGGCGCGAGCTGCGTCGCCAGCCCCTTCAGCAGGGTGCTCTTTCCCGAGCCGTTCGGACCGACGAGGGCCGTGACGGCGCCGGGTTCGGCCGCGATCGACTCGCCGTCGATGACGGGCCCCGGGGCGTTCGGATACCCTAAGACGAGGTCCTCGCCGTCGAGGTCGCTCGCGTCCGTCGCGGGCTCCCCTCGGGCCGTCGCCGAGGCGCCCGCGTCGTTCGATCCGTCCGGTCCGTCCGTCGCGTCGATCTCCGTCGCGTCCGCGTTCTCCGTTGACATTTAGAGTTCACCCATGTTCTGCTGTCGCCGCATCAGGTACAGGAAGTACGGGCCGCCGATCAGCCCGGTGACGATTCCGACCGGGATCTGCGAGGCCGCGCCCGTGATCACGCCCATCCCGAGGCGCGCGCCCACGTCGGCCGCGACCATCAGCGCGGGACCGACGAACAGACAGCCGACGATCACCCGCTTGTAGTCGCTGCCGACGAGATTCCGCACCATGTGGGGGACGATCAGCCCAACGAAGCTGACGATGCCGGCCACCGCGATGCTGGCGGCGGCCGCCAGCACGGCGACGCCGGAGAGCGCGAACCGCACCTTCTCGATCGACATCCCCAGCGACTTCGCCGTCTGCTCGCCCAGGAGGAGGAGGTTCAGCTGTCGCGACCCCGCGAGCGACAACGCCACCGCCACGGCCGTCCACGGCAGCGCCATCCGGACCTGCTCC
Organism: Halorubrum sp. CBA1229; assembly: GCF_003721435.2. Lineage (NCBI taxonomy): Archaea > Methanobacteriati > Methanobacteriota > Halobacteria > Halobacteriales > Haloferacaceae > Halorubrum > Halorubrum sp. CBA1229. Next base: position 750,858 of record NZ_CP054585.1, read on the forward strand.
CAGTCGGTCCCCGTCAGCGACCCCGTCGTCCACTGGATCGCCGACTGGACGACGCCGATGTCGTCCGCGAAGAAGAACAGCCCCGTCTGGAGGCTGTTGAAGACGGTCCCGACGATTACGCCCGCGAGCACGAGCCGGACCGGGCTCGTCCCGTTCTTCCACGCGATGGCGTAGACGACCAGGAACGCGACCGCGCCGCCGAGCGCCGCGATCAGCGGGAGGAACGCCGAGAGCCCCCCGAACACCACGAGCGTCAGCAGGATCATCAGCCCCGCGCCCGAGGAGACGCCGAGGATGAACGGGCTCGCGAGCTCGTTCCTGGTGACCGCCTGGAAGATGGCTCCCGAGACGCCGAGGTTCATCCCGACGATAGCCGCGACGAACACCCGCGGAAGCCGGATGTTCCAGACGATGAGCGTCTCGTGTGCCAGCTCGGGGAGCTCCCCCTGAAAGCCGGTGATCGAGCGCATCAGCCCCTCGCCGACGACGAAGTTCAACAGCCACCGCGGGTCGAGGAGGACCGCGGGATCGAGGACAGCGCGCCACGCCTCGCCGATCGTCATCGAGTACGCGCCGAAGCTCACCTGCACGAGCCCGCCGGCGACGACGACCGCGACGCTGGCGAGCGCGACCGAGACCAGTTTGGGGTCGAACAGCGCCCCGATCCGCCCCTCTGACGCCCGGCGCGCGGCGCCCTCACCGGCGACCGACCTCCCGCCGCTCATCGCGTCCCCTCGGCGTACGCGGCGATGTCCTCGTCGTCCATGGCGTCGAGCAGCGCGTCGGCCCCGTGGGCGTCGACGGCGGCGTCGGGGTCGATGTGGCCGGCGAGCGCGCGCCGTCCCTCGGCGGTCCGCGCCTCGACCTCGTCGGCGTCGACGTACGCCGACAGCGCCTCGTCGATCGCCGCCTCGCGGACCCGGGCGAACCGCTCCCCGTCCGGGTCGACGGGAGCGTCGGCGTGGCGATCGTCGAACCACTCGACCCACCGCTCGCGGTCGGCCCACTCCTCGTCGCGCTCGGCCTCGCGGCGCACCCAGTCGACGCCCTCTGCCGCCGCGGGCCACCAGCCGTCGTCGATCCGCGCGTCCGTGACGACCCGCCGGGCGACGCGGGCGCCGCGCCCGGCCGCCGTGACCACCTGTCGGTCGGCCTCGGAGGGAGTGGCGACGTAGAGCCCGTCGACCGGCGTCGCCCCGTCGGGGTCGGCGTACTCCCGGTCGAAGTGCTCGTGGACCTCGCCGCCGTGGTCGTGGGTCTCGAACATCGCGTCGTCGTCGTCGAGCCCGCGGAGGTACTCGTCGCCGTACCGCGTCGCCGCCACCACGCGGCGGGCGGTGACCGGCTCGCCCTCCTGCGGGGTGACGCGGAACCGCGTCTCCGCCTCGCCTCCGTCCCGTTTCTCGGCCGACTCGACGAGGTCGTCGACGAGCTCGGCGCCCGCGCGCTCGACGTGCTCGTGCGCGAGGTCGTAGAACGTCTCGACGTCGATCCCGCCGGGGAACCCGAGGTAGTTCCCGAGGTGCGCGCAGCGCGCGATCGACGACCGGCCGCGGTCGAACACGGCGACGTCGAGCCCCTCGCGGGCGGCGAAGACCGCGGCCGAACAGCCGGCGGGACCGCCGCCGACCACGACGGCGTCGTAGTCAATCTCCTCGGCGCCCTCGCCGCGGTCGGTCTCCTCGCGATCGTCGCCGTCGCTCATTCCGCATCACCGGCGACGATCGCCGCAACCCGGTCGCGGTCGAAGAGGTGCTCTGACTCCGGAATCTCCGGGTAGTCGTCGCCGTGCTCGTAGCCCGGCCACTCGCCGAACCGCTCCGGGAACAGCTGTTTGGCGGTCATCTCCAGCTGGAACAGGTTCATGATCGGTCCCTGCACCGGATGGCCCGAGGGGTAGAACCGGTCGCTCTCGACCGCGGAGAGCTCGCCGGCGACCGGGTGGTCGGCGAGCTCCTCGCGGATCGCCCCCACGTCGTAGTAGGAGGCGATACCGTACTGGTGGAGGACGACGTCCGGGTCGACCTCCAGCAGCCGCTCGTGGTCGTACGCCGTCTCGTAGGTGACGTCGTCCGCGGCGAAGGCGTCGGGGACGTCGAAGGGCCGGACGTGCGCGTTCGCGAATCCCGGCTCGTCGGTCCGGGAGGGGTAGTACGTCCCGTCCATGTAGATGAGCGCGGCGACCGTCGGGCGCTCCTCTGCGGGCGGGAGGTCGCCGCGGATCGTCTCGACCAGGTCCTCGCGGACGGTCTCGAGCGCGGCGAAGCGCTCCTCCTCCCGGAACGCGGCGGCGACGCGCTCGCCGATCTCCGGGAGCGTGTAGTACGCGTACTCGTCGCGACACGGCTCCGGCGGCTCGGAGTGCCGACGGCTGTAGACGTTCCCGAACCACGGCGCGACGTTGTCGCGGACCTCGGCCACGTCGGCCTCGCTCCAGCCGTCGAAGGACGCGAACAGGCAGGGGTCCGCGAGGTGGAGGTCGCTGTCGAGCTCGTAGAGGAGCTCGCGGTCGACGGAGACGCCTCCCGAGCCGGAGTTGAGCTGCGCGAGCCCCTCGCGGTCGAAGGCGACGCCGTCGAGGCCGGCGTAGTAGGCGTCGAGCGTGTTCCCGCCGGCGTCCGCGTCGAACCCGAGGGAGTTCACCGCGTCGCCGTGGCCAAGCGCGACGGCGAGGTCGGCGTACAACAGGCTGTACACCATGACGTCCTCCGGAACGGCGTCGAACGCGACCTCTCCGACCGGCGCCAGCTCGGCCGTGTACGATCCCGTGCCCGCGTCCCCGCTCGCCGAGCCGTCCCCCTGATCGGCAGCCCCCGAACCGTCGTCCCCGGATCCGGTCGACGCCGACCCGTCCGTCGGCTCGATCCCGGCACACCCCGCGAGCAGTCCCGCGCCGGCGGCGGCGCCGCAGTACCTGATCGCGTCGCGGCGCGTCGCGGCGGGTCGGTCCGCGTCTGGCTCCATGGATTTTAGGCGACCCTAAAGGATTAAATCGGTTTCGAATCTTAGGCAGACCTAAACGATCGTCTCACGCGACGAGCTCGTTCGGAGACGGTCGGTGCGGGCGGCGAGGCGACGAATGAGAGCTGATGCAGGCGGCGAGGCGACGAGACGGGGACCACCGCAGAGAACGGAATTCGTATCGCGATATGAGATTTATTCCGCCGCGAACGCGCGAACCGTCTCGAACGAGCCGTCGGCGATAGCGGCCGCGATACCGTCGGTATCGGCGTCTCTGGGGACTTCGTGGGGGTACTTCCGGCTGAAGTAGCGCAGGAGGTTCGCGACGTCGCGTTCGAGGAACTCGCGAGCGTTCTCGTGGTCGACCGGGACCGCCTGCGGCCAGTCGAAGATCGTGACGCCGCTCTCCGCGACCGCGACGTTGTGCTCGGACATGTCGGCGTGGACCCAGCCGAGGTCGTGGGCGGTCACCAGCTCCCGGAGGACTAAATCGAGGACCGCGGAGGCCTGTTCGGGGTCGAGTTTCGCGCGAGAGAGCTCCGCGCCGTCGAACTTGTCCATCACGATGGCGTGCCGGTTGTGATCGACCGGCCGCGGCACGCTCACGTCGGGGTACATCGCCTCCATCGCCTCGTACTCGCGTTCGGCCGCCTTGCGCGCGGTGTACATCCAGGAGACGTGGTCGCGGTCGGCGGTGTACTCGCGCTCGCGGTTCACCTCGCGGAAGTTGGTGTACCCCTCCCGGTGGTACTTCAAGGCGAGCGGCTTGAACGACTGCGCCTCGTACACGTCTCCCTCCTTGCCGAACCCCAGGGGCGAGCCCACGCCGTCGATGGTCTCGCGCTCGGCGAACGTCCGGAGCGCCAGGGCGTCGTACCCCTCGAACGTGAGCTGGTACCCCTCGTACTGGATCGTCTTCCGCTGGATCAGCTCGCGGTCGAGACACCGGTCGATCCGGTAGTCGACCTCCTCGCGCGTCAGGTCGGCGTAGTCGGGGAGCTTGTCGCGACGGACCCACTCGGAGAACCGCATCCCCTGCTCGACGCCCGAGAGGAGATAGAAGTCCTCGGGGTCGAGCTCCGCCATGTCGCCGGCGACGTTTCGAACCATACGCCCCCTACTCCGGCGATTCCTAAAAGGGGAGCGCGTTCCGCGAACTAGGCTGATAAATCGCATTCCGCGATAGCAAATCCGGTTTCGGCGGTCGCATCCCGCCGAGCGCAACGGCTTTCGGGGCGGCGGGCGGAGTGGCGCGCATGACCGCGCCGACGGGGGACTGGCGACTGATTCGAGAGGAGGCCCGTCCGGGGCCGATGCAGATGGCGCTCGACGAGGTCGCGGCGGAGACGGCGGCGGCCGGCGGGCCGGCGACGGTTCGGACGTACCGGTGGGAGCCGAACTGTCTCACGCTCGGCTACCGACAGGACCCGGCGACGGTCGACTGGGCGTTCTGCGAGCGCGAGGGGATCGACGTGACGCGCCGACAGACCGGCGGCGGCGGGATCTACCACGACGGGCGCGGCGACGTGGCCTACTCGATCGCGGTGCCGGCCGCCGACGTGCCCGGCGAGCTGCTCGACTGCTACCACCTGCTCTGTCAACCGGTCCTCGACGCGTTCGACCGCCTCGGGATCGACGCCGGCTACGTCGAGGAGTCCGTGCCGGAGCTGTATCACCCCGCCTGCTACCTCCGGGAGCTGCATCCGGCGCACGACGTGGTGGCGGGCGGGTCGACGGAGAGTGGCGGCGCGACGGGCGGTGACGGCGCGACGGACGGTGACGGCGCCGAAGGCCGTCGGAAGATCGCCGGTAACGCGCAGTACCGCAAACGCGACGCCGTGATCCAGCACGGCTCACTGACGTTCTCTGTGGACGCGGAACGCCACCTCGGGACCTTCGCCGACCCGCCGGTGACGCCGGGCGAGTTCGGGGAGCGCGTCGTCGGAATGGACGAGCTGGCCGACGTCGACCGGGCGGACGCCGTGGCGGCGGTCGAGGCGGCGCTCGTCGAGTGGGTGGTCGGGGCGGGCGACGGTGACGACCCCGAGGGCGACGGAGTCTCGCTCGACCGCGACGGGGCGTGGTCGAGCGCGGAGCTCGCGCGGGCCGAAGAGCTCGTCGAGGCGAAGTACCGCGACGACGGGTGGGTCCGGACGCGGCCCGGGAACGACGACGCGTAGTCACCCGAAGGGGAGAGGAGACAGACCGGCCGGCGTTCCGAAGGGGCTTTTTCAGTCGCCCCCGTGGTGTTCGTATGAGTCTCAAGGTCGGCGCACACGTCTCGATCTCCGGTTCGCGGGCGTCCAACGATCCCGAAACGCCGCCGTACGGGAACATCGCGAACGCGGTGTTCAGACAGAAGCAGTTCGGCGGCAACTGCGGGCAGATCTTCACCCACTCGCCGCAGGTGTGGCAGGACCCGGACATCGGCGACGAGGAGGCGAAGCTGTTCCGCGAGGGGACCGAACGCGATCTGGTCGGGCCGTGGGTGATCCACACCTCCTACCTCGTCAACCTCTGCACGCCGAAGGAGGGGCTCCGCGAGAAGTCGCTCGACTCGATGCAGAAGGAGGTCGACGCGGCCGCGAAGCTGGACATACCCTACGTTAACGTCCACCTCGGCGCACACACGGGCGCCGGCGTCGAGGGCGGGCTCGACAACGCCGCCTCGGTGATCGACGACGTCGACGTGCCCGACGACGTGACGATCCTCATCGAGAGCGACGCCGGCGCGGGGACGAAGCTCGGCGACGAGTTCGAGCACCTTGCGGGGATCATCGACCGCACCGAGACCGACATCGACGTCTGCGTCGACACCGCCCACGCGTTCGCGGCGGGCTACGACCTCTCGACGGCCGGGGCGGTCGACGAGACAGTCGACGAGTTCGACGACGTCGTCGGGTTAGAGCACCTCGAGTACATCCACCTCAACGACTCGAAGCACGCCTGCGGCACCAACAAGGACGAGCACGCCCACATCGGCGAGGGGCACATCGGCGAGGCGGGGATGGAGCGGATCGTCAACCACCCGGACCTGACGGACGTGCCGCTGGCGCTGGAGACGCCGACCGAGGACGGGAAGAGCTTCGCGTGGAACATCGAGCGCGTCCGCGAACTGCGGGCGGACTGAGTTCGCGGGGCGCCTCGTCGGGGGCGGTAACGCGTCGATTTCGTTTAAAACCGTCCGACGCGCCTTTATATACCCGGAGCCGCGATCCACGGATATGACCACCACGAAGGCGCTCCTCATCGGTCAGCGGCGTCGCTTGGCCCTGACGATGGTCGGCGGGTTCGCCGGTCTCGTAGCGTTCTCGCTGGCGGTCGCGATAGTCGCCGAGCGCGCGGACCTCCCGACCGCGGCGGCGCTGACCGATCGGCTCGTGCCGCTGCTGGTGTTCTACGCGCCGGCGCCGATCGCGGCCGTCGGCGGGTACGCGCGCTGCGGCGGCCCGGCGTGTCTCGCGGTGGGCGCGGTGCCCGCGGTCGTCTTCGCCGCGCTCGTCGTCGTCGGGACCGTCTTCGGCGTGCCGGGCGTGGGCGCCGGCGACTCCCCGATCGGGGGAGTGACGATGGCGTTCGCGGCGGTCGGACTGAGCGGCGCGTTCGTCGGCTACTGCGCCGGCGTCACCGCCGCGCTCCTCGCGGACCTCGCCGGGTACGGGAGCGACGACGGCGAGGGCGAAGATGGCGAAGGCGACGCGGAGTGAAAGTCGGACTCCGTCACGACGAGCGAGTTCCTCACGTTTAATTCGTCCCGCGTCGAACGCGGGGCCGTGCGACGCTTCTCCGCGGAGTACCTCGAACACACCCGACAGGGGATGTGGGCCGACGACCGGGCAGCCCTCGCGGACCTGAAGCTGTCGGGCCGCCGCCGCGTGCTCGACGTCGGCTGCGGCACCGGCGAGCTGACCCGCGTCCTCGACGCGGAGGCGGCCCCGGACGCGACCGTGATCGGCGTCGACGCCGACCCCGACCTCCTGGCGGTCGCCCGCGAGGAGACCGGGCTGCCGTACGTCGCCGGCGACGCGACCCGGCTCCCCCTCCCGGACGACGCCGTCGACCTCGTCGTCTGTCAGGCCCTCCTGATCAACCTCCCCGACCCGGCCGCCGCGGTCCGGGAGTTCGCACGCGTTTCCTCGGACCTCGTCGCCGCGATCGAGCCGGACAACGGCGACGTGACGGTGACGTCGACGGTCGACGCCGAGGAGCGCCTGGAGCGGGAGGCCCGCGAGGCGTATTTAAAAGGCGTCGACACCGACGTCGCCCTCGGCGACCGCGTGCGGGACGCGTTCGCGGCGGCGGGGCTCGGCGACCTCCGGACGCGCCGATACGTCCACGAGAAGCGGACCGCCCCGCCGTACGCGGAGTCCGCGCTCTCGTCCGCGGCACGAAAGGCCTCCGGCGCCGGCCTCGCCGACCACCGCGAGGAGCTGATCGCCGCGACCTCCCTCGACGCCTACGACGACCTCCGCCGACGCTGGCGGGCGATGGGTCGGGAGGTGGTCGACGCCATCGGCGACGGCGAGTACGAGCGCGTCGAGCGCGTCCCCTTCGACGTGACCGTCGGACGGGTGACGTAGGCGGGCTAGCGGCTCTCCCGCATCGCCGCGTCCCGAAAGACGAAGTCGACCCGGAGCGACCGGTGAGACATGCCAGCCGCAGTCGTGACGGGGTCTTCTCGGGGTATCGGACGGGCGATCGCGCTTCGGTTCGCCGCCGACGGCTACGACGTCGCCGTCAACTACCACACCGGGGACGAGGCCGCCGAGGCGGTCGCCGAAGGAGTCCGCGACCGAGGCCAAGAGGCGGTCGTCGTGGGGGCGGACGTCTCCGACGCTGACGCGGCCGCGCGGCTCGTCGAGACCGCCGCCGACGCGTTTGGCGGGGTGGACCACGTCGTCAACAACGCCGGGATCGACCAGCACGTGTACACCGCCGAGCTCGATCCCGACGACTTCGACCGGGTGATGGACGTCAACGTCAACTCCGCGTTCAACGTCACGAAGGCGGCGCTCCCGCGCCTCCGCGAGTCCGAGGACGACCCCTCGGTGACGAACATTTCCTCCATCCTCGCGCACACCGGCGCGCCGATCGAGTGCCACTACGCCGCCTCCAAGGGAGCGCTCCTCTCGCTCACCCGGAGCCACGCCGAGGACTTCGCGCCCGACGTGCGGGCGAACGCGATCGCGCCCGGCCACGTCGAGACGGACATGACCGGCGACCGGACCCCGGAGGAGAAGCGCGAAGAGCTGGCGCGGATTCCGGTCGATCGATACGGCCAGCCCGAAGACATCGCCGACGCTGCCGCCTATCTCCGGGACGCGACGTTCGTCACGGGCGAGACGCTGAACGTGAACGGCGGGGAGCTGATGCGCTGATCGGAGCGAAACGGAGATCGGACCCTTCGAGCCTCTCGATGACTGAGATGTGCGCTCCCGACCCGGTTAGCGCCAGGAGGATATATGCCGGTCAGTCCGGTAAATTGCTACTACCCGTCAAGAACGCCGTGCGAGATACAGAGAGGAGATCGAGCACGCGGGGGCCGCTGCACTCGCCTCTCTCAGTGAATTGATAGAATAGCTACACGCGGGCACGTCTCGTCCTCACTGTGAGTGGGCATCTTGGCTCCAGAGAACCGACTGCGGGCTATATGCTCTCTAAGTTCGATGCGTTACCTATGAACGCACGTACGATCGCCCTCGGATTGGGTGCCGCCGTCGCTACGTTCCTGCTGGCGGGTGCCGCGACCATAGAGCTGCTGGGCGCCGGGGAGGCCCCCGGTATCGGTATCATCGGCGTTGTTGTCGGCGTCGCCGCCGGATTGCTGGCAGGCGGGCTTGTCAGCGTGTACGCTGGACGGCTCTCCGGGATCGCCGCGTCGGCCCTCGTCGCCTACGCGACGTTCGGTGTCGCGTTCATCGCGATCGCGGGACTGCGCTACGTCAACGTGCCGTATGCCGACGACACGTTCACGTTCCCCGTTCATCTCGGCGTGAGCGTCGTGGCTGCTGTCGTCGTCGCCCTGCTGATCGACCGTGCGGGGTCGGATGGCCGGACTGCGACCGCCTGAATACGACCCCGAACCGGCATCGAGGGCTGAGCGATACGCGCGGTGTCTCTCGCACGGCCATCGGGATGTGCATTACCCCAAGTTAAAACGGAACTCGACGGAGCCGGCGGTCAGTACTCCGCCAGCCCGGCCTCGATCCGATCGAACCCCTCCTCGAGCCGGTCGACGGAGTTCGCGAAGGAGAGCCGGAGCCGCCCGGGGGCCGTGTCGCCGAAGCCGTCGCCGGGCGCGAGCACGACGCCGTGCTCTTGGAGGAGGTACTTCGCGACGTCGATGGCGGGCGCGTCGAGCCCGGGGTCGAGGAAGGCGTAGAACGCGCCCTCCGGCCGGGGACACGAGAGCCCGTCGATGGCGTCGACGCGGTCGACGACGAGGTCCCGACGCTCCTCGAACGCGCGGTACATCTCCTCGAACGGCTCCTGCGGGCCGGTAAGGGCGGCGATCGCGGCGTGCTGTGCGACGCTCGACGCGCAGGCCGTGGTCGATTCGCGGACCGTCGTCACCTCGTCGATCACCTCCCGGTCGCCCGCGAGCCAGCCGAGCCGCCAGCCGGTCATCGCGTACCGCTTCGAGCAGGAGCCGACCGTCAACACGTGGTCCGGGTGGCCCGTGACGGCGGCGATCCCCCGGGCGGGGCCGTCGTACGTGAGCCCGAGGTACACCTCGTCGGCGATCACGTAGGCGTCGTGGTCGGCCGCGGCCTCGACGACCGCGCGGCACTCGTCGGGGTCGAAGACGCGGCCGGTCGGGTTCGAGGGCGTCGTGAGCACGACCGCCGCGGTGTCGTCGCTCATCGCGTCGATCACGCGGTCGGCGTCGAGGGCGAAGCCCGTCTCGGCCGGCATGGGCACCTCGCGAAACGTCCCGTCCGCGAGCGTCGCCTGCGTCTCGTAGTTGGGCCACGTGGGGCCCGGGACGAGCAGCTCCTCGCCGGGCGACACCGTCGCGAGGGTCGCGAGGTGGAGCGCCTCCATCCCGCCGACGGTGACGACGATCTCGTCGGGGTCGTGCTCGACGCCGTACTCGCCCGCGAGCGTGTCGCTGATGGCGCGCCGGCACTCGGGGAGTCCCGCGTTGGAGGTGTAATGCGTCGCGCCGCCGCGGGCCGCGCTCGCGGCCGCGTCGATCACGTGCTCCGGCGTGTCGAAGTCCGGCTCGCCGACCTCCAGCCTGACGAGGTCGCCGTCGTGACGCTGTGCGAGGTCGAACATCACGCGGATCCGCGAGCGCTCCGCGCGCCGGACGCGGTCGGTAGGCGTGGGCATACCGTCCACACGGCGAACCGGTCAAAAAGCGGTCCGGTGGCGGCCAAACGCGGTCGGCGGGCGGACCACTCGCCGGGCTTTTAAATCATATCGCCGCGAACCGACGCCCCCTCCTGCTCGGCCCGCCGGCGTGTGAGCACGTCCGCGGCCTCGCGCGCCACGTCCTCGTCGGCGCCGAGCATGCCGAGCGCGGCGGGGAGCGTCGGCATCGCGAGGGAGGCCTCGCGGAGCCGGTCGAACGCCTCCGCGTCGCGGGTGCCGTCGACCCACAGGCAGACGCCGCGCGGGTCGAGCACCTCCTCGTAGGCGTCGCGGGCCAGCGCTCCTTTTAAACGCTGGCGCACGTTGTCCTCGAAGCTCGCGTTACACACCTCGAGGTGAATCGGCTCGTCATCCGCGAGGAGTTCGGCCGCGAGGCACTTCTCGGGGGCGGCGTACCCGTTGTCGCTCGCGCGCACGCGGTCCGGGTGCGCCTCCGCCCACTCGGCGCGCACCGAGGTGCCGACGCCCTTCACGCCGTACTCGGCCTCGAAGTCGGCGGCGGCGTCGGCGTCGGCGTCGCCGCCCATGATCACATCCTTGGTGAGGTAGACATCGAGGCGCTCGACGGGGTCGAGCCCGAGCGCGACGTCGCCGAACGCCCACACCTCACGGACGGGGACCGGCATCGTCTCGTTCTCGACTCGGTCGACGAGGGTCGCCAGCCGGTCGACGGCCTGCTCGCGGTTCATTACCGACCCGTACGCGGGTCGCGGGCAAACCGGTTACGCTCGGCGGCGGTCGCCGGGGGAGGGTCCCGCGGCGACCGCCGGGTCACACCTCGTCGAGCCGCGACGCGACCGACTCCCAGTGACCGCCCTTCCAGAACCAGCGCCCGCAGTCGCGACAGCGCCACGCGGGGCGGGCGCCGGCGTCGGGAGTGCCGCCCGTCGCCACGTCCGTCGCGTCGCCCGCCGGCGACGCGCCCACGTCGTCGGGCACGTACTCGGGGTAGTCGTCGGGGTCGACCTCGACGCCCTCCGGGCCGACCCGCTCCACCGGCCCGTTGCAGGCGCCGCACCGCGTCGGCGACGCGGCGAGTTCGACCGGGAGCCCCGCCGCGGCGACCTCCCGGAGTTGGTCGAGCACGTCGCGCTCGGTCAGGCAGAGCGCGTCGTCGGCGCGGGCGGCGAGCTCGCGGTCCCGGGTGATCAGGGTCCGGTCCTCGGCCGCCGCGAGCGACAGGAGCCGGTCGTCGGCCTCGACCCCGCGGTCGAGCGCGTACGCCGCGTCGTACCCGCACATCCGGAGGTACGTCGCGAGCTTCCCGCACATCGCGTCGCAGAGGACGGGAGGGCGGTCGGGAGCCGGCGCGTCCGGTTCGGTGGCCCCACCGCTGTCGCCCGCCGGCCCGGTCATTTATAAAAGGAACGAGCGGAGCCCGTTGAGCGACCGGGCGTTGAGCACGTCGGCGGCCGCGGCCCAGCCCCGACGGGCGGTGTGGACCCCGTACCTGGCGTTGTCGAGTTCGCGAGGCGCGTGCGCGTCCGTGTTGACGGCGATCGTCGCGCCCGCCTCGACCGCGGCGCGGACGAACTCCCCGTCGGCGTCGAGGCGCGCGGGGTTCGCGTTCACCTCGATCGCGGTGTCGGCGTCGACCGCGGCGGCGACGACGGCCTCGACGTCCGGTTCGAGGCCCGGCCGCTCGTTGATCAGCCGTCCGGTCGGGTGACCGAGAACGTCGACGTGCGGGTGTTTGACGGCGCGGACCAGCCGGTCCGTGGCCGCCTCGGCGTCCTGGCCGAGCGCCGAGTGAGGCGACGCGACGACCAGATCGAGGGCGGCGAGCGTCTCGTCGTCGGTCGAGAAGTCACCGTCGGCGTCGATGTTCGCCTCGATCCCGTGGAGCACGGGAATGTCGACGCTCTCGGCCGCTTCGGCGACCGCCGCGGCCTGCGATTCGATCTCGTCCTCGTCGAGCCCGGTGTTGCCGAATATCCCCGGGCCGGCGGCGTGGTCGGTGACGACGTGGTAGTCGTACCCCCGTTCGGCGGCGGCCCGCGCCATCTCGGCGATCGAGAACCCGCCGTCGGACCAATCGGTGTGGGTATGGAGGTCGCCGCGCAGGTCGTCCGGGTCGACGAGAAGCGGGAGCTCGCCCGCCGCGGCCGCCTCGACCTCGCCGTTGTCCTCGCGGAGCTCGGGCGGGACCGGATCCATGTCGAGCGCCTCGTAGACGCCGGCCTCGGTCTCCCCGGCGACGCGCTCGCCCACGCGCCGGGCGTCGGCGTCCGCGTCGTCGCCTCCGGCATCCGCGTCGTCGACGTCGCTGATATCGAACAGGCCGTACTCGTTGAGCTTCAGGTCGCGGTCGATCGCGCGGTTGCGCACCGCGACGTTGTGGGCGCGCGAGCCGGTGAAGTACTGGAGCGCGGCGCCGAACTCGTCCGGGTCGACGATCCGGAGGTCGACCCGGGTCCCGCTCGCGCGGACGCTCGCCTTCCCGGTGCCCGCCTCGATCGTCGCGTCGGCCTCGGGCCAGTCGGTGAGCGCCTCGACGATCGGCTCGCGCGCGTCGCTGGCGACGAGGAGGTCGATATCGCCGATCGTGTCCTTCCAGCGCCGGATCGAGCCGCACACCTCGACCAACTCGACCGCGTCGCGGTCGGCGAGGTAGGAGAGCGCCGCGTCGGCGACGGGCCGCGCGTCGCCGAGCCGGGTGCGCTCGCGGGCCTCGCGGGCGAACGGGATGTTGTCGAGGATGTTCTCCTCCGTCTTCGCGCCGAACCCGGAGACCTCCTGAATCTCGCCGGCCTCCGCGGCCGCCTCCAGCTCGTCGAGGGTGGTGACCCCGAGCGCCTCGTAGAGGCTCCCGACCGTCTTCGGGCCGACGCCCTCGACCGCCGTGAGCCCCGCCATGTCGACCGGGAGCTCCTCGCGCAGCTCCTCTAACTCCTCGATCTCGCCGGTCTCGACGTACTCGACGACCTTCGACGCGATCGCGTCGCCGACGCGGTCGATCTCGGCGACGGCGTCCTCGCCCTCGGCCGCGAGGCCCTCGATCGGAGCGGCGTGCTCGCGGACGTTCTCGGCGGCGCGGCGGTACGCGGTCGGCTTGTACTCCACGCCCGTCGCCTCGAGCAGGTCGGCGAACTCCTCTAAGAGGGCGGCGACCTCGTCGTTCCGGCTCATTACCTCGGCGTTCGGCCGGGCTCTCCTTATACTACCCGGCGACCGGTGTCACGCGCGTCGCGGTCGGACGGTCAGGGGGCGACGTGGTCAAGCGATCACGAGGCGGTGCGGTCGATCGGCGGCGCCGACGCGACGTACCGCCGGACGAAGAGCACGACGACCGCGCCGAGGAGGACCAGCCCGCCCGCGGCGCCGAAGGCGACCGCGTAGCTCGCGGCGGCGAGCCGGCCGCCGACGACGCTCCCGACCCCGCCGGCGAGCGCGCCGAGCGCGGCGTAGGTCCCGAGCGCCTCCCCCCGGATCGAGAGCGGCGCGAGGCGGGCGACGAGCGTCCCCGCGGTCACCGCGATCACCGCCCACGTCAGCCCGACCACGGCGAAGGCGACCGCGGCGGCGCCGAACCCGAGCGCGGTCGCGCCCCACACCGCGCCGACGAGCGCGACCGCGGGGAAGGCGATCCCGCGGGTCGAGAGCGAGGCGACTTGGAGGATCGCGGCGTCGCGGTCGGCGGTCAGCCGGCCGGCGGCGCCGAAGAAGGTCGCGGCGGCGAGCCCGTTTATCAGGTACAGCGCGAACACGCCGTCGGAGCCGAAGCCGACGGAGGTGAGGAACGCCGGCAGCGGCGCGAAGAACACCGCGAAGCCGGCGAACGCGCAGAAGACGGCGGCGAAGTACAGCGCGAGGGCGGGCGTGAACCGCTCCACGAATCGGCGGGGATGGAGCCCGCGGAAGTCGGCCCGCCCCACGGTGAACGGGAACGCGGCGGTCCGGACGCTGAACCGGTCGGCCGAGCGGATGGCGCGTCGGAGGCGGTTTCCCGACGCCCGACGGTCGCCGCCGGGGCCTGGGTCCGCGGGCAGCGTCCGGACTCCGAGGCCGAGTCCGAGCACGGCGGCGGCCGCGAGCGGGACGAACAGCCACCGGATCACCGCTTCGGCCGAGAGGAACTGCCCGCCGACGCTCGTCCAGACCGCGCCAAGCAACAGTCCGATCGCCCAGCCGATGCCCTGGTACTGGTTCAACAGCGCGATCCGTTCGCTCCAGGCGCTCTCCGGGACGTCGGCGACCGCGAGCAGCGTCAGGACGGGCGTCGCCGCCGCGAACGCGAACCAGATCGCGCCGTTCGCGACGATCACCGGCGTCACCCGGTCGGTGAGCGGAACCACGGCGATGCCGGCGGCGGTGAGCGCCAGCATCGCGAGCACGATCGGGCGGCGCTTCCCAGTTCGGTCGGCGATCCGCCCGGCGCCCAGCGCGGCCGGGACCCCGACGACGGCGGCGACCGCGGCGAGCACGCCGAGCACGACCGGTCCCCCGCCGAGCTCGACGACGTACAGCGGGACGACGAGCGAGGCGCCGCCGAACGCGACCGACCCGAGCCCCCAGCCGTACAGCCAGCGTTCGGCCATGCCACCGAGTGGCGGAGGCTGTCGGATAGACGCACCGATCCGTCACGTGCCGGTCGGCGGCGCGGGGTGCCGGTCGGCGGCGCGGGGTGCCGGTCGGCGGAACGCACGCCCGAGACACGGGGAGCGCCACCGGCGTCATCGATAAGTCCCGCAGGCCCCGAACGGTGGACGTGTCCATCGACGAGACCGACGGCGGCGAGACCGACCGCAACGTGTTCGGCGGCGAGCTGGCGCCCTGCGGCGGCGAGCCGACGACCGGGTACCTCCGCGACGGCCGCTGCCGGGACGTCGACGGCGACGTCGGCGAACACACCCTCTGTGCGGTCGTGACCGCCGAGTTCCTGACGTACAGCCGCGAACGCGGCAACGGCCTGATCACGCCGCGGCCGGAGTTCGACTTCCCCGGGCTGGAGCCGGGCGACCGCTGGTGCCTCTGCGTGGGCCGGTGGGTCGAGGCGGCCGACGCGGGGGTCGCGCCGCCGGTGGTGTTGGAGGCGACGAACGAGTCCGTACTCCGCGCCGTCGACCCCGACCGGCTCCGTGAGCACGAGTTCGACCCGGAAACGTTCGATTCGGACGGGTTCGAGCCGGACGGATTCGACCCGGACGGGGTCGGTGCGGACGGGGTCGGTACGGACGAGTAACCGCCGACGCGGCGGCTACTCGGCGTCTTCGGCGGCCGCGTCGAGGAGCATGACCGCGCCGCCCAGCAGCGCGACGTTCTTCAGGAAGTTGATCTTGTTGCCGTGGCGCTCCTTCCCTTCCATCGTCCAGAAGTTATGGATCGAGGGGGTCGTCCCGAGGAAGAAGACGATCAGCGCCCCGGCGGACGCCCGCGGGAACTTCCAGAAGACGACGCCGAGGTTGGCGACGAACAGCATGCCCGTGACGAACGGGACGAGCACGTCGGGCATCGGGACGCCCTTCTCCTCGGCGACCGAAACCCGCTTCTCGTTGTTCTTGAACCCGTCGACGGCCATGTACGCCAAGATGCCGCCGTAGAGGGCGCGACCGATCGCGGACGGCGGGGAGGCGGACTCCCCTCCAGCGGCCGCCTCGTCGTCGCTCACGCCGACACCACCTCGATGCGGCTGACGTTCGCGTCGACGCGCCCGACCGTCTCGTAGGCGCCGTCGTCGCTCCGGCGCATGATCCGGCCCTCGACGTCGTCGCGCTGGTCGGGCACGTCGAACAGCCCGGAGCCGCAGATCACGTCGCCGTCGTGGACGGCCCACGTCTCGACGATCTCGTGAGGCTCGCCCGGGAACGGGACGCGCTCGAAGTCGCGGCCGAAGTTCGTCGACTCGAACAGCGCGACCTCGTGGTCGTCGTTCACCCACGCCGGCGGCGCCTCCTCGCCGCCGCAGAAGAAGACGGTGCCGTCGTGGACGAACACCCGCCGGATGTACGAGAAGTCGTTTCCGGCGTCGATCCGGCTCCACGACTCGCCCGCGTCGGTCGTCCGCCAGAGCCCGCCCTCGCCGACCGCGTGGCCGAGGCCGAGGTTCTCCAAGTCGTGGTCGAGGTAGCCGGTCGCCGCGAGCCACACGTCCTCGGAGATCGGCAGGACCTGGTGGACGTCGTCGACGATTGTGTCACGCCGGTCCGCCCACGTCTGTCCGGCGTCGTCGCTGAGGTGGATCCCGCCGGCCTCGACGCCCGCGATCAGCCGCTCGGGTCGCCCCGGGACGGCCTCCAGCGCTCGGAGCCTGGCGTAGTGGGGGTCGATCGGCGACTCCCAGCGGCCGCGCGAGGGCAGGTCGCGGAACCCCTTCAGCTCCGTCCACGTCTCCCCGTCGTCGACCGAGCGGAAGATGTAGGGGTCGTTCGTCCCGGCGTACAGCGCGCCGTCGGCCGTCGCGAGGATCGACCAGACCTCGCTCTGCCCGGCGTGCCAGAAGCGGTCGCCGAGGGGGACCTCGAGGTCCTCCCACGTCCGGCCGCCGTCGCGGGAGCGGTACGCGCCCGTCGAGGAGGCCACGAAGACGCCCTCCGCGTGGTCCCACGACTTCACCGCGGTGACGACCTCGCAGTCGAGCACCCGCTCCGCCTCCTCGCGCTCGAACGGCACGTCGTCGACTCGATAGAGCCCGTCGTCCGTCCCGATCAACAGTGTCATACACGGATACGTGGGTCGGACGCCTACTAAAGTTTTTACCAAGCTGTAAAACGCTAAGTGGCCGGGGGTGTAATCGGAGAGCGACGAGGGGTCGCCGGCGGCGTGACCGCGCTGCCGCGGCGCGGCGTCGGCGGACTCATGAGACCACCTATGACCACACCGCACCCGACCAAGCGACCGACCGACGCGGCGCACCTCGACGACGACATCGACCCCCCGCGGGAGCTGCTGAACCTCCCGTGGATCGACATCCACAACCACGCGCACACGCTCTCGTGGGACGACCGCGAGCGCTACGCGCTCTCCGGGTGTCGCTCCATGCTGATGGTCGCGTCCGGCTACCACTGGACCCCCTACAAGCCGGTCGAGGCCGACGACATCCGGTTCCTCTGGGACGACGCGATCAACCGCCGCGCGGCCATCGAGCGCAATCACTTCTTCGAGGCGAAGCTCGGGCTCGGCGTCCACACCGGCGTCCGCATCGAGAACCCCGACGAGCTGATCGAGGCGATGGACGACTACTGCGCGCTCGACGAGGTCGCCGCCGTCGGCGAGACCGGCGTCGTCCCCGCCGGCCACGTCGAGGGGTGGGCCCTCGACGAGCAGCAGGCGGTCGTGGGAGCGCAGATGGAGCTCGCCGAGAGACACGACCTCCCCGTGATCCTCCACACGCCGAACACGTCGACGGAGTCGAAGCGCTCCTACCGGGACGGGCTCGGCGTCACTCCCGGCTACGAGAAGAACGCGGGGCTCGGCACGGACCCTGTCCTCGACGGCGAGAACCCCGCGCTCGACGCGGTGCGGCTCGACGTCGAGGCGATGCGCGACGCCGGGCTCGACGACGAGCGTGTCGTCGCCTCCCACGCCGACCGCAACAACACCGAGTACCTGATGAAACAAACCGACTGCTACCTGAGCTACACCATCGGCCACTCGTGGCTGGTCGGCGTCGACGCCGCAGATGTCGCCGACGCGATCGACGAGTACGGGCCCGACCGGATCATGGTCGACACCGACTGCGCGAACGTGCTCCGCACCGACCCGTACGCCCTCAAGCGCGCGATCTTCGAGCTGTATCGGTACGGGATCGACGTCGACGATATCCGAACTGTCGTGCTGGAGAACCCGCGAGAGGTCTTCGACTTCGAGCAGGAGTAAGCGCGATCCCGCCGGGGCGACCCGCCTAAACCACGTTCTTCAGGCAGATCCCTGAGCGACGGCGACGATCGCTTATAAATCGACACCGTGCAGTGGCGTGCGCCTCCGAGTGGCCGCCACCGGCGGCCACGAGGAGCACGCGCGAGGGAGTCGCTGGCGCCGGCGGCGCCAGCGACGAGGCTGGGGAGGTGTGAGGTGCGGTGCTGTGCGGGTGGGACTCAAAGGGGCAGTCGCGAGGACGACTTAGGCGACGAAAGCACCGCAAGGAGCGAGTGAAACGAGCGACTGAGGAGCGCAGCGAGCGTAAGTCGTCCTCGCGACTGGGGCTTTGGAGGTGTTCACTGCCGATCCGTAGTCAGCGATTTATAAGCGAGCGACTGGGGCTTTGGAGGCGTTCACCGCAGCGTCAGCGACCACGGATAAACAGCCGACGGCAACACCACTCGACCGCTTATAAAAGTCGCGAGCCGACTCGGCTCACGTACTCCCGTGAGAGTCGTCGCGTCGCTATTATTTGTCGTACGCGAACTCGCTCGTGAGTTCGCCGACGCCCTCCACGCCGACCGTGACGCTGTCGCCGTCCTCCAAGAGGACCGGCGGCTCGCGGTAGACGCCGACGCCCGGCGGCGTGCCGGTGAACAGCAGGTCCCCCGGCTTCAGCGTGAACGCCCGACTGCAGAAGGAGACGAGCTCGTCGATCCCGAAGATCAGGTTCGCCGTCGTCGACTCCTGGAGCCGCTCGCCGTTCACGTCCGCCCAGATGTCGAGGTCGTGCGGGTCGTCCACCTCGTCGGTGGTCACGATATCCGGGCCGATCGGGGCGAACGAGTCGAGGCTCTTGCCGCGGACCCACTGGCCGTCGCCGTGCTGGAGGTCGCGGGCGGACACGTCGTTGCCGACGGTGAAGCCGGCGACGTACTCCAACGCCTCCTCGGGGTCGACGCGGCGGGCCTCCTCGCCGATGACGGCGACGAGCTCGGCCTCGTAGTCGACCTTCCCCGTGAGCTCCGGGTCCCACGAGACGGTGTCTTCGGGCCCCGTCACCGAGGTCGGGAACTTCGAGAAGAGGACGGGCTCGTCCGGGATCGGGTTGTCGCCCTCCTCCGCGTGGTCGCGGTAGTTGAGCCCGACGCAGACGACCTTCTCCGGGTCGGAGACGGGCGCCGCCCGCGAGACGGCGTCGGCGTCGTAGCGCCCGACCCCCGTCTCCGCCGCGTACTCGACCGCCAGTTCGGCCTTCCGGCGCCACTCCCAGTCGGCGAGCAGGCCGGTCGTCGATTCGTCGATGTGGACCCCGGTGGCCGCGCCCGCTTCGGGGAGGCTGACGACCGCGTCGCCGCCGTCGATCAGCGCGCCGCACCAGGGCTCTGCCGCGTCCGTCGTTCGGTATTGTCCGATTTTCATGTGAGATGAGGGAATGAGGGTGGTGAAATCGATCGCGGGGGCTACAGGTCGATGCCGGCGTCGTCGAGCAGGCGCTCGCCGGAGGCGACGAACCGGTCGAACTCCTCGCCGAGCTTCGGGTTCGTCAGCTCGCCGTCGCGCTTGACGACCTCGCCGTCGACGAGCACCGTGTCGATGTGGGAGGGGTCAGACTGGAAGACGACCGTCTGGACCGGCGAGTGCGAGGGCGCCGTCAGGAAGTCGGTCGCGTCGAAGAGAACGAGGTCGGCGCGCTTGCCGGGCGTGATCGTTCCGATCTCGTCGTCCAGGCCCAGCGCCTTCGCGCCCTCGATCGTCGCCATCTCCAGCGTGTCGCGCGCGGAAATGCTCACTTCGGTGACCTCCTCGTCGCCCTCTAAGACCGCCTGGTTGTCGAACATCCGCTGGAGCTGCATCCCGATCCGCATCTGGCTGCCCATGTCGCCGCTGACGTTCGAGCAGACGTCGACGCCCCACGCCGGGCGGCCGCCCGCCTCGAGCACCTTCCCGGTGACGGGGATGCCGTGGCCCATCTGCATCTCGACCTCGGGCGTCGAGGAGAAGGAGACGCCCTGCTCGACGGCGTGGTCGACGTCCTCCTGCGAGAAGTGGTTCCCGTGGGCGACGTTGATGTCGGGCCCCAGCATGTCCTCAATAGCACCGAAGCCCTGGTAGTCGTCACCGTACACCGACGACGGCCACAGCGCGGCGCCCATGTGGATCGTCGAGAGCACGCCCAGGTCCCGTGCCAGTTCGAGGTCGCCCCGGGCGGTCTCGTCGGTACAGAAGTCCGGCCCGCGGAGCCCGAGGGCGAGGCTGAGCAGGTCGTCGTCGCGGATCTTCTCCTCGTAGAGGCTCCGGACGTTCTCCTCGGGGAGGCCGACGTCGCTCTCGTACCACCACTTCGCCGCGTCGTCGCCTGGCGGGCCGTAGGTGTACACCGCGCGCAGGCCGGTGTCCTGCAGCGCGTCGACGGCGCGTTCGCCGTGTTCGAGCGTGTTCGGGTACGACCAGTCCAGGGCCGTCGTCGTCCCCGTGTGGAGCTTCTCGAACGCGCCGAAGAGCCCCCCGAGGTACATGTCCTCGGGCTGGTAGAGCCCGGTGATGTTGCCGAGCATGTGGTCGAAGTACTCGCCCATGAGCGACCAGTCCCCGGCGATCCCCCTGACTTGGGTCTGCGCGAGGTGGATGTGCGAGTCGACGAAGCCGGGAACGACGATCTGGCCGGACGCGTCGATGACCTCGGCGTTCTCGGCCGAGAGTCCGTGACCGACGTCGACGATCTCGCCGTCCTCGATCAGCACGTCCGCCCCCTCCAAGTCCCCGATATCGGGATCGAGAGAGACGACCGTCCCGTCCCGAATGATCTTTCGTGTCATGTCCGACTGTACCGTTTGACCATGAGGTTAAAAATTTACTGTATGGTAAATCGAGCGGATCGGTGGGATCGCTTATGTATCTCACCGTCGGAGAGGGCCGTATGAGCGAATCCCGCGAGACCGTCTCCTCCAAGGACACCGAGGAGGTGATCATGGAGGCGACGTTCCGTGCGCTGAGCAAGCACGGGTACACCGACCTCCGGATGCGCGACATCGGCGAGGAGATGGACCTGACGCGGCAGGTGATCCATTACCACTTCGACGGCAAGTACGACCTGCTGTCGTCGTTCCTCGAGTACGTCATCGACCAGTACGAGGGGAGCGTCGAGGTGGACGCGGACGACGATCCCCGCACGGAGCTCGACGCGCGGATCGACCAGTGCTTGTTCGGACCGGAGTTCGAGGAGTTCTCGCACTGGGAGCGCATGAAGGTGTACCACGAGCTGTACACCCACGCGCAAAACGACGGCGACCACCGGGAGATCTTCAACGAGCACTACGACCGCGTCCGCGGGAGCATCGTCGAGGTCGTCGAAGAGGGGATCGAACAGGGCGAGTTCGAGCCCGTCGACGCCGAGCGGATGGGCCAGCTCATCACCGACATCATCCACGCCGCCCGCGGCCGCCGGATGGCGCTCGGCCACGAGGACGCGCCGGCGGAGGCGCGGAAGGCGATCGACCAGTTCGTCCTCGACTCGCTGTACGCCGACGACTGACGGGAGCGCCGGCGGTCACGGCGCTACGCCGTCGCCCACAGTCCGGCGGCCACGAGGGCCGCCGCGCCCACCGAGCCGGCGAGCAGCGCGAAGGCGGGGCGGAATCCGGCGACGTCGGCGAGCGCGCCGACGAAGGCGGGCGCGACCGCGCCGGCGCTCATGGTCAGCGTCCGGACGACGCCGAGGCCGCCGCCGGCCAGCCGCTCGGGGAGGGCCTCGACGAGGTAGGCGGCGCGGACGGGGCGGAGCCCGTGGGACCCGACCCCCAGCGCGACGACGAGCACACCGAGGACGACGGCGCCCGATCCCGCGAGCGCGACGATTCCGACGAGGGCCGCCGCCGCGAGCCCGAGCGCGGCGACCATTACCGGGAACCGACCGAGTCGGTCAGAGAGGTCACCGGAGACGAGCTGCACGAACGTGACCGCGAACAGCGCGGAGTACAGCAGGCTCGCGGTCGTCGTGTCGAGGCCGGCCGCCTCGGAGAGGTACAGCGGGAGGAACGCGACCGTCCCGTTGTACGCGAACGAGAAGGCGATCGTCACGAAGACGAACGCTCCGATCCGCCTGTCCTCGAACAGCGCGAGGTAGTCGCGGGCGCTCGGTTCCGGGCCGTCGCGCACCGGGCCTCGGTCGGCGTCGACCGGGAGCCGCCCCGGGACGCGAACGAGGAAGGTCGCGGCGAGCGCGAGCGCGACGATACCGGTGACGACGAAGAGCGCGCGCCAGTTCGCGCCCGGCAACCGCGAGAGCGGGGTCGCGAGCGCGGGGGGCGGGGAGACGAACAGCACCACGGCCGCGGGCGCGACCACCCCGCCGAACGCGCCGACGGTGTCGAGAATGCCCAGTGCGCGCCCGGTTCGAGCCGGATACACTCGTGCGAGCAGCCGGATCGCGACCGTTTTGTGCACGCCCGTCCCCACGCCGATAACGAGCATCGCGCCCACGAGCGCGACGAAGGGCGCGTCGAACAGCACCGCGAGCGACCCGAGGCCCGCGACGGCCGCTCCCGCCGCGATCACCCGGACCGCACCGACGCGGTCGGCGACCGTTCCGCTCGGGAACTGCAGCAGCGCGTAGGCGGCCATGAATCCCGAGAACGCGGCGCCGACGGCGGCGTTGCTCACGCCGTAGCTCGCCTGTAACGGCTCGAAGAGGGGCGGGAACGCGTACCGAACGAACTTCCCGAGAAACCAGATCAGGGCGGTCAGCGCGAGCACTTCGTACTCCCTGACTCGCCCGAGGTTCATCGAGCGAACGTACTCCGGTGGCACGTATAAGCGTCGTGAAGGCCCCGAGCGGAGTCAACGAACCCTGTTGGCGTTGGGTGAGAAGCGGACGGGCGGGGGTGGAGAGGCGATCGCAGCCGTCGGCGAACCCCTGCTGGCGGCGTTCAGAACGGGCCCTTGCCGCCGCCCATCATGTCGCCGAGGCCGCCGCCGCCGTCGCCGCCCATCTTCTTCATCATGCGCTGCATGTCGCCCTCGCCCATCCCCTGGAACTGGCTGATCGTCTGTTCCATCATGGAGTGCTGCTCTAAGAGCTGCTGGACCGTCTCCTCGTCGGTGCCGGAGCCGCGGGCGATCCGCTCGGTGCGCGACTGGCCGACGACGCGGGGGTTCGTCAGCTCCTCATCTGTCATCGAGTCCATGATGCGCTCGAACTTGCGCATCCGGTCCTGCGTCACGTCCATCGCGTCGTCCGGGAGCTGGTCCATCATCCCGCCGCCCATGCCGGGGATCATGTCCATCACCTGGTCGAGGGGGCCCATCCGGTTCATCGCGTCCATCTGCTTTTTCATGTCCTTCAGGGTGAACTCCCCCTGCAGCATGTCCTGGGGGTCCCAGTCCTCGTCCTCGTCCTGGGCCTCCTGCATGGCGCGCTCGACGCGCTCGGAGAGCTGTTTGAGGTCGCCCATCCCGAGCAGCCGCGAGATGAACCCGGAGGGCTCGAACCGCTCGATGTCCTGGACGGTCTCGCCGGTCCCGAGGAAGGCGATGGAGGAGTCGGTCTCGTTGACCGCCGTGAGCGCGCCGCCACCTTTCGCGGTCCCGTCGAGCTTGGTGATCATCACGCCCTCGATGCCGATCGACTCCTCGAACTGGCGGGCCTGCTCCTTCGCGCCCTGCCCGATCGCGGCGTCGAGCACGAGGAGGGAGCGGTCGGGGTCGACCGCGCGCTCGATCTCCTCGATCTCCGCGATGAGGTCGTCTTCGAGCGCGTGGCGCCCGGCCGTGTCCACGATGTGGACGTCGGCGTCTTCGGTCTCCGCTAAGCCCGTCCGAGCGATGTCGACGGGGTCGTCGTTGTCGGGGTTCCCGTAGAAGTCGACCTCCGCGCGCTCGCACATCTGCTTGGCCTGGTCGTACGCGCCGGGACGGAAGGTGTCCGTCTGGATGACCGCGGGGCGGAGTCCCTTCTTCGAGAACCACCACGCCATCTTCGCGGCGGAGGTGGTCTTCCCCGACCCTTGGAGGCCGGCGAGGAGGATCGTCTGGTTTTCGAGGGGGAGCTCCGTCGAGTCCCCGACCAGCTCGACCATCTCCTCGTAGACGATCTTGAGGACGTGGTCTTTCGCCGTGGTGCCGCCCGGCGGCTCCTCTTCGAGGGCCCGGGACTTGATCGAGTCCGACAGCTCCATGACGAGGGAGACGTCGACGTCGGCCGAGAGGAGCGAGCGCTGGATCTCCTTGACGATCTCCTCGACGTCGCTCTCGGAGAGCCGGGACTTCCCCTGGAGCTTGTCGAGGCTGCCCCGCAGGGACGAACCGAGGTCGTCGAGTACCATTTGCCGGAGATAGGCGGTCGACGCGGTAAAGCTTTGTTCGTCGGCGTCGCCGAAGGCGGCCGCGGGATCGCGCGGGCCGCCCGCCTCAGAGCTCCTCGGCGATGTGCCGCTCCAGTCGGGTCACGAGCTCCGGGCGAAACGTCCAGAAGCCGTCCCAGACGTTGGGTTCGTCCTCGAGCGCGAGCAGCGCGACGTGGTCTCCCTCGGAACCCCTTGGCGGCGTGAACACGACGAACCACGACCGTCGGTACGGGTACGAGGTGCCGGTGTGGACCGTCAGCGGGAGCGCCGAGAGCTCCTCGGGGTCGCCGACGCCGTAGACGTGGACGTCGACGCCCGTCTCGGCGACCCGTTCGTACACCGCGTTGGTCCCGCGTTCGTCGTTGATCCGCGAGAGGCGCTGGAACGAGGCCCGGAGCGTTCCGTCGCCGCGCTCGGCGGCGATCCGCTCTATCACTCGCGAGACGAGGATCAACAGGAGCTTCTCTTTGTCCGACGCGGGGTATCCGCGGACCCGAAACGGGACCTCGTCGAGGCCGCGGAGCACGTCGGGAAGCTCGATCTCGTCGAGTCCGACCGTCCCGGTCTTGTACAGGTCGGAGTTGATGAGCAGCACCGACTCGAGGAGCTCGTCGAGCGTCGACCGCGCGATCACGTCGCCATCCTCCACCAGCGCGACGACGTCGGCGTCGCTCGCGGCGTCGGATTCGACCTCTGAAACGCTGACGGGCTGGCCGTCGAGGAGCGAGTCGATCAGATTTCGCACTGGGTCCGGCGACGACCGGTTCACCACGACGAGGTGTCGGTCCGGTGATTCGAGCTCGTCGAAGAACGAGCGGAGCGATTCGATCATACCTGAACAACGCCCTACCGAGTCAAAACGGTTACTCGACACCGCCGCCGACGAGCCGCGCGCCGGCGGCGTCGATCCGACAGGCCTCGGGGTCGTACCCCGCGTCGGAGAGCCCGGTGTCGAGCGCGAAGACGGTGCGACCGAGCATCGCCATCGCAGCGCCGGAGTCGGCTCTGCCCCCGCCCGAACCGTCGCCCCTACCCGAACCGTCTCCCCCGCCCTCCGCGTCGTCGACCGCCGCGATCGCCTCGGCGACCTCGGGGACGAGGAGGTCCGCCTCGCGGGCGAACGCGCGGGCCGCGTCCATCAGGGTCGGCAGCCGCGGGTCCGCGCGGAGCCGGTCGAGCGCGTCCGTCCCGGCCGCCGAGAGCGCGGTCGTGTCGCCGCCCAGCACCGCCTCGGTCGACAGCTCGCCGAAGGTGACGTACTCCACGCGGGCGGCCGCGGGGACTCCGTCGAGTTCCCCGACGCCCGGCGCGCCGGGCTCCAGCCGGACCGGGACGCCGCCGCGCGCCTGCGCGACCACGTCGCCGAGGCCGGTGCCGCGGCCCACCTCCGCCTCGTGGGCGATTCGGACGAGCTCGTTCTCGGAGCGCCCGCGGTCGAGGGCGTCGTTGGCCGCGAGCGCCGCGCCGAGCGCCGCGGCGCCGGAGACCCCGAAGCCGGCGCCGATCGGGAGGTCGGTCTCGATCGCGACGTCGACGGGTGCCCCGTCGGCGCCGTCCACACCGCCCGCACCACCCGCACCACCCAGCTCCGCGAGCACGTCCTCGACTGCGCCGATCGTCCCGGACTCGCCGTCGATCGTGCGCGATCCGGCGTCGGCGTCGCTCTCGGCTCGGTCCGCCGCCGACACCCGGACCGTCACCCCGTCGGTAAGCGTGAGTCCGGCCCCGCGCGACCCGGCGGCCGCGGCGCGCTCGGCCGGATGCGCGCTGAAGAAGGCGGTGACGTGCCCGGGGACGAACGCGGTCGCCCGCTGCCTGCTCATGGCGAACCGGAGGATCGGACATCGATTAACGGTTGTTATCCGCGGCGGACGGAGCGCCGATGCCCGGGACCGGGCGCCCCGCCGACACCGCAGGCCTAAATATCCCCCACCCAAATCCGGGCCGTATGCGAGACCAGTTGCGCCCCCTCCTCGCCGCCGTGCTGGCGCTAACGTTCCCGGGACTCGGCCACCTCGTCTTGCGCCGGTGGGGGCGGGCGCTGCTGTGGCACGTCACGATCGTCGGCGGCGGCGTGGCGCTGCTCGCGCTCTACGACGTCGACCCGAGCGGGTCGACCGGGTCGCCGTTCGAGGCCGCCGCCGCGCTCCCGGACGAGATCGCCCTCCCGATCGTCCTGCTGTCCGTGCTGTCGGCGATCGACGCCTACCTCGTCGGCCGGGCGGACGTCGCCGAGCGGAAGCGCGTCGACGCGACCGCCGAGGCGGTCCGCCGCCGCGCCGCGAGCGCCGACGACGACGTGGGGGCCGCGGGCTCGCCGGTCGCCGAGGTCACCGGCGAGGGCGGCGAGGACCTGCGGGTCGAGTGCCCGAACTGCGGCAAGGAGACCGACGCCGAGCTCGACTTCTGTCACTGGTGTACGGAGCCGCTCCCGTGGGACGAGGCGGAGTGAACTACCCCACCCTACTCAGCCACAGGCGTGGCTTCGTTGAGGGTGGGGCTTCCTGTTTCCACGACGCGCTTTGCAGACACGCGAGTGGTGTCCGTAGGGAGCGCAGTCTCCACAGGCGTGGATTCGGGCCATCCCAGCCCTAGTTCAGCAAACCCTCTCTGCAAGACGTTCATCGCCGCGTTCGCGTCACGGTTACACTTGAACCCACAACTTGGACACGAGTGCTCTCTGACCCAGATGGGTTTCGCTGTCTCCACACCACATGTCGCACACTCTTTGGTCGTTCCCGCTGCTTCGACTTGCACGACGTGTGTCCCGTACAGCTCACCTTTGTATTCCAGAAGAGTGATGAACTGTCGCCACGCCGCAGCCTGCTTGTTCCGCGCGTTCCCATCGCCTTGAAGCATCTCAGCGACGTTCAGGTCTTCCACGAACACCGCATCGTACTCTGTGACGAGCCATATCGTGAGCTTGTGCTGGTAGTCCAGCACCTTCTGACGGATGTGGCGTTTGACCTTCGCAACCGCTTGGCGCTGGTTTTCGTAGTTGTTTGACCCGTGTTCTTTCCGTGAGAGTTTGCGTTGTTCACGGTCCAGACGCTCATATTCGTCTTCGAGGTCGATCCAGTCCACAGTCGTCCCGTCCGAAGTGTGGATGTAGTTGAGGATGCCGAGGTCAACGCCGACGCTATTGTCCGTGTTGAGCGAGTCCACGTCGGGTTTCTCGGGCAGATCAGCCTCGTCGGTTTCCAGCCCGAACGAAATGAACCAGTCACCGGTCGTCTCTTTTTTCACTGTCATCTCTTTAATAACTGCTTCGTCGGGGATCTCGCGGTGGTAGCGGAGTTTGATCTCTCCGATTTTGGAGAGCCAGAGCGTCGCGCGTCGGCCACTCGTGTTTTTGAGTTTGAAGCCAGACTGCGAATACGTTATACTCTGGAACTCTCTCGGAGACTTCCAGTTGAGCTTCCCGACCTTGCGTCCGTTTTGCTTCCGCTCGGAGAGTCCAGTGAGATTCTGGTAGAACCGAGTGACGGTTCGTTGCAGAGCCTTCGAGTTGACTTCCGAGAAAACGGGGAACTCGTCTTTCCAGTCGGGGAGTCGGGAGTGGTGCTTGTACGCAGAGCCGATGTCGTCGGCGTCAACGTTCTCGTACTCGTACAGGGTGTAGTTGTACGCTTGGCGATGAATGTCGATATGGAAGTCTAGTTCAGCCGCTACCTCTTGTGTCGGGTAGGCATGGTAGCGGTGACTATACTCCATCGCTGTCTATTGATTATCGATATGTTGTATTAATGGTTTGTACTGGTGTGCGGCGATTCATCCCCTCCCTACTCGCTCCCGTTGGTCGCTCCTCGAGGAAGGGGCATTCTCGCCTCACTTCTGGTAAACCCGCCGTGCGTCGGCGGGCCCGGGAGTTCGATCGTGATCGTTGATTGATAGGCGGGGTGTCTATTTGTCCCTCCGTCACGTGTCGGTCGTATGGAACACGCAGAGTACGTGTACACCAGCGGACTGTCCGAATCCGACATCGACGAGTACCTGCGAGCGGGCGATCACGGCGTCCTCGGGCTGGCGGACGGCAACGACGCGTACGCCGTCCCGCTGAGCTATCACTACGACGGCGATCGATTCCTGCTCCGAGTGAGCGAACACGACGACAGCGAGAAGGAGCGGTTCATCGAAACGACCGAGACCGCCACGTTCGTGTGCTACGAGGCGTCGACGGCGGAGTCGTGGAGCGTCCACGTTCGCGGTCCGCTCCGGGAGTGGCGGGCGGACGTCGACGAGAAGACGCTCAACGAATGGTTCCCGCCGTTCCGGCTGTTCGACGAGGCGGTGGAGAGCGTCGGGTTCTCCCTGTACGAGCTGGAAATGGAGAGCATCACCGGTCGGAAAACTGTGGAGTAGGGAACTCGCCGCACGGAGTCGACCCCTTCCCACGATCGGGACCGACCCCAAGCTATCGCGGGGCGGCGTTCCGAACGACTCCGACAGGCGGATGTCGGCGAACCGCTGGCGTGGACCGAACTCGTCCGGGACGTGTCGTCGGCCCCGGGCTTCTTTCCGCGAGGCGGCCGAACGGCCCGTATGGCGAACCCGCCGCCAGCGGTCGATCTCAAGCCCGACCTGACGGACGACGTCGCCCTCGTCACGGGGGCGAATCGCGGGATCGGCGCCAAGATCGCCGCGAGACTCGCCGAACTGGGAGCGACCGTCTACGCCGGCGCTCGGGATCCGAGCGACGTCACCGCGGCCGACCGACACGCGGTCCGACTGGACGTGACCGACGACGACGAGATCCGGGCGGCGATCGACCGGATCGAGCGCGAGCGGGGCTCGCTCGACGCCTTGGTGAACAACGCGGGCGTCTTCCCCCGGTCGGGGCCGCTCCACGAGATGGAGATGGACGCGTTCGACCGCACGACGGCCGTGAACCTTCGCGGGCCGGTCGCGGTGACCAAGCGCGCGCTGCCGCCGCTGCTGGACGGGGACGGGAGTCGCGTGGTCACCCTCTCGTCGGGGCTCGGCCGGTTCACCGAGGGCGAAATGGGCGGTCAGTACCCGGCGTACCGACTCTCGAAGGTCGGGGTCGGCGGGCTGACCGCGTACCTCGACGGCGAGTACGGCGACCGGGGACTCATCGCGAACGCGGTCTCACCCGGCTGGGTCCGAACGGACATGGGCGGGGAGGGCGCTCCCCGGTCGCCGTCGAAGGGGGCCGAGACGCCGGCCTGGCTCTGTCGGTTCGCGCCGGGAAGCCCGAGCGGACGGCTCTGGAAGGACCGCGAGCGAATCTCGTGGTAGCCACCCGGATCGACACCGAGTCGGCCGGCGAGGGCCCGGCGGGTCTCAAGTGCGTTCGGACCCAACGGGCGCCATGACGAAGCATCCGGAGACTATCGCGGGCGTCCATGACGTCGACTGCGCGGGCCTCCAGGCGCTCGTGACCGGGTCGACGAGCGGTATCGGACGCGCCGCGGCGCTCGCGCTCGGTCGGCTCGGCGCCGACGTCATCGTACACGGCCGCGACCGGGAGGCCGGAGCGGCCGTCGTCGACGAGCTCGAGGCGACCGGTTCGCACGGCCGGTTCGTCCGGGCGGACTTCGCGGACTCCGATTCGGTGCGGGAGCTCGCCGCGAGCGTTCGCCGGGAGACGGACGAGCTCGACGTGCTGATCAACAACGCCGGCGGCTTCTTCCGGAAGGGGCGATTGACCGACCTCGGCGTCGAGTACACCTTCCACGTCAACCATCTCAGTCCGTACCTCCTGACGGCCGAGCTGCTCGATCACCTCGCCGACGGCGCCCGGGTCGTGACGACGGCGTCGGCCGCCCACCGGGGAACGGAGCTCGACCTCTCGAGGGTATGCACGGTCGAAGGGCACTCGGCGACGTGGGCGTACGGCCACTCGAAGCTCGCGAACGTCCTGTTCGCGAACGAACTTGCCGCCCGCTTGGACGCGACCGACCGGAACGTCGTCTCGAACAGCGTCCATCCCGGCGCGATCCCGGGGAGCGGGTTCAGTCGATTCCTCCCGGCACCGCTGCCGCGCGTCCTGGGGGCGCTCGACGCCCTGCCCGTCGTCACGAGCGTCGCGGACGGCGCCGCCGAACTGCTCGTCCCCGCCGTGTCGCCCCGAACGGCCGACGTGTCTGGCCGGTACTTCTCCGGTCAGCGACCGACGCGGCCGGCGCGCGCGGCGGTGGACGCGGCCGCCGCCCGCCGTCTCTGGAAGGCGAGCGCCGAGCTTCTCGACACTGAGCCGCCGCTCTCGACCGCCAGGTCGTGAATCGGGCGGTCGACGTTCGAGAGAACCGGTCGACGAGCGGGGCCTCACTTCGCCGGACAGCGGTCGATGCCGAGCGCTCGGTACAGCAGACACCGCCGCGTCGCGCCCTCGACGATCAGGACCGCCGCGGCGATACCGAGGCCGACCGCGGAGACGACCGGGACGCTCACCGTGCCGCTCGCGACGAGGAGTGCGAGCGCCGCGGTCGCGACGCCGCCCGCGATTCGGGCGATCGCGTCGATCCGTCCGACGTTTCGCTGCATACGCGTCATAGCGGCTCCGCGGGCTAAAGCGCTGGGTGACTGACCCCCGGCGAAGGGGCGAGAATGCCGTCGCGTCGTCTCGAGCGTGCCGATCACGCGGACGTCGCCGTCGAGCTCGCCCGGGCGACGGCCCGCTACCGCTGTGTGACCCGCCACGTGGTCGCCCCGGTGTACGACCACTTCTCGATCTCGAGGTCCTGCATCGAGTCCTGGAGCCGGACGATCAGCGCGCCGATCTCCTTCGGCGAGAGGTCGACGTCGTCGGCGATGAACTTCGCTTTGAAATACGTCTCGCCGTCGGCCGCCTCGGCCCGGAGGAACTCGGCGAGCCGGTCGGCCTTCGACTCCGACGACTCGGGCGAACTCGCGGCCGACCGCTCGGCGGTGTCGGTCGCGCTCATGACCGGCTCGCGGCGCTGTCGTGGTCGTGACCGATGACGACGCACGCCGCGTGGAGGGCGATGAGCGCCAGCGGGCTCCACCCCTCGAATCCCATCGCGCCGTAAGCGGCGGGCACGTACGCGAGCGGCAGGATGATCGCCGCCCAGAAGGCGACCGCGCGAACGCTCGCGACCGCTCGGTTCCAACAGGCGCTCGAGACGCTGGCCCCGATCCGCATCGGCGCTCGAATCCGTGAGGAGGACGTTTTGCTTGACATGGGGAACACCGGACGTACTCGTCGCATGGAGCGGGGACATCATATAACGGCCAGAGCGTTGGCGCTGGTTCGCTTGGATTAACCGAGATACCGGACGTTTCGGGACCGTTCACGAACCGCCCGCGACCGTTCAAATAGCGTCCAGAGACTATTAAACGGTTTATAATCCGCTGAGAGGATGTTATTCAGGAGCGCAGTCGGTCCGCGGGCGGCGACCGAATCACGTCTCGACGGAGCGCGATATCCCGCGGTCGCTCTTCGGGTCGCCATCGACCGCCGATCTGGTCGCGCGGGTAGTCCCGATAGGTGCCGTCGAGGAACGTGGTGACGCAGCCGATCGCCGCGGTGAGCGTGACCGCCCAGACGACCTCCTCGCGGAACGAGGCCTCCAGCGCGCTCAGGTGCGTGGTCCCCGTCCAGTCGCGGGTGCGATGTCGTCGCCTCCCGGCATCTCGCCCGGCGACCGTTCGGACTGCCGACCGGATCCCCGCCCCCGACGACGGCGAGGGCGAGGACGAACGGCGAGTCGTCGCTGAGACGCTCAACCGGACGCACAGGCCGAGAAGGACCCGTCAACGGCCGCGATGGATTTATGTTTTCTCTGGTACATTTCGACGTATGAATCAGCCGCCAGCAGAAGCGCTGGACGACGCGGCGATCGAGTCGTTCCTCGAAACGCAGTCGGTGGGGACCCTCTCGCTCGCCAAGGCGGACGAGTCGTACGGCGTCCCCGTCGCGTTCACCTTCGACCCGGACGCCCGAGACCTGTACTTCCGGCTCGGGTACGCCCCGGGGAGTCGCAAGCGAGAGTTCGTCGACTCGACGGATCGAGCGACGTTCGTCGTCGCCGACGAGACCGAGGCGGGCTGGAAGAGCGTCCTCGCGCGCGGCGAGCTCGAACACCGCAGCACCGTCGAAAGCCTCGACACGCACCGGTCGGGCGACGACTCGGTCAGTCAGGCCGAACGCGAACTCGCGATCCCCTTTTATAATGTGTTCGACGAGCCCGAGGACATGGTCTTTGCACTCGTCCGCCTCCCGATCGACGAGGTGACCGGCGTGGCGGAAGCCGGCACCAACTGACGCTAGGCGCTCGGAACCGGGGCGTGGGGCGAGTTCGGTCGGAGCCGGCCGAGACGGAGAGCCGCGACCGGACGAGTCGGATTCCGGGCGACGGCGCGAGCGCGAGACCGAGGCGCCGGGCGAATAGTTTCTCATCAGTGATAACTGCGGAGGAACTATCATATATCTCGGTGGCCGACCGTGTCGGTACGGACGCGAACGACGGACGGAACATGAGTCTGAATCCACGGCAATACGACGTACGGGAGCTGCGCCGGATCGCGGACGCACCGCGGGACGGCGCGGACGAAGCGCCTCGGGAGCGGCCGCTTCGTCAGCCGAACCGGAACCGAGCGGAGCAAGCGGCCCGCTCGGCCGCGTTCACCGAGCTGCTCCAGCGTCAGCGAGGGCTGCGGCTGTCCGGCGACGGGTCTCGACCCGCAGACGCCGAGGACCGCCCGTACCTGCGGGCGGTCCCGGCCTCGCCGGACGCGGAACGCGAGGTCGGCGACTGGCTCGGCTACCTCGTCGACGTCGGCGGTCACCTGCGGAGCCGCGACGCGCTGTCGTACTACGCCGAACTGGGCTGGGTCGCCCCCGCCGCGGTCGACGCGCTGACGCGTCGGCTGGAGGGGTTCGACGCCCCGCGCCACGATCGGCCGTTCACTCCCGCGGACCACCGGATCAGTCTCGTCTCCATCGTCCGAATCGCTTCGTGTGCGAGTGATCAAGAATGAGCGACGACGACGAATCCACGGAGATCAACGGTACAGACGGCCCCGAAGCGGTCGGCGTGAAACTCGGCAGCACCCGGACGGTGCTCGACCTCCCCGACGGTCGAGGCGGCCGCGAGCGCCACTCGACGCTGACGTGTCTGGCGACGTACGAGGACGCCATCACGGGCGAAGAGAAGGTCCTGTTCGGCCACGAGGCCGCGATCGAGTACCCCGACACGGTGCGGTTCATGCTCCGGTCCGGGCTGCCCGAGGACGACGAGAGCGTCGCGGACGCCGAGCGCTTCTTCGAGGCCCTCGTGGACGCCCACGACGTCCCCGAGGACAGCGCGGTCGTCTACGCGGTCCCCACCATCGACAACGAGGCGGGCGTGAAGAACCTCAAGTCGGTGATCGAGGGCTCCTCCATCGGTGAGGTCGAGACGCGGAGCTACCCCGAGTCGCTGTGCGGGGCGATCCCCGCCTACGGCGACGATCTGGCCGCCATCGACGAGGTGTTCGTCTCGATCAACATGGGGTCGACGACGCTGGAGGCGTGCGCCTACCGGCGCGGCGAGCAGCTCTCGCCGTTCTCGACCGGCTCGGTGACGGGCAACGAGGTCGACCGCCGGATCGTCGCCGCGGTCGAGGAGGAGAGCCAGGGCCGGGTCCACATCGACCGGACGACCGCTCGGGAGTACAAGGAGGAACACGCCGACGTGTACGACTTCGAGCCGTTCACCGACGTGATCCAGCAGCCCGGCGGCGGGAGCCACGAGTTCACCGTCGACCGCGGCGTCCGGGAGCCGGTCGACCGCTACATCGACGAGGCGGTCGACGCCGTCGCCAACGAGTTCCTCCCGGAGCTCGCGAACGACCACATGAAGCCGTACCAGCTCGCGCTTGGGCGCCCCATCGCGGCGACCGGCGGCATGGCCTGCATCCCCGGGCTCACTGAGGAGTTCGAGAAGCGCCTCTCGGCCGAGCTCGACCGCGACGTCGAGGTCGTCTCCCCCGACGACCCCGCGACCGCCGCCGCCGAGGGCGCCGGTCGGATCGCCGAGCGCCTGATCTGATCGGGCGGGTCACCCCCGACGCTATTTAAATATCGAACAGCCGCTCGGCGTCTTCAGCCTGCCGGCGGTAGATCCCCCGTCCCTTCAGCCGCGGCACCTCGTGCCGGTGGAGCGTCTCCGCCTCGCAGTCGTACAGCATGGGAAAGACGTTGGTCCGGCGGCGGGCGACCGTGTACGAGCACGCCGCGTCGACGAGCGACGGGTCCGGGTCGGCGACCGGGAAGACGACGTAGCCGAGGGGGGTCGTCGACCCGTGTCGGTCGTCGACGCGGTCGACGAGCACGTCGCGGAACGCGTCGGCGGTCGAGACGAGGTTCTCCGGCTCGGGATCCGAGTCGTCGTCGACCAGAGTGGCGAGGACGGTGACGGACCCGATCGAGTCGTCGTCGTCGCGTACCTCCCATACCGGGTCGAACCCGTTCGTGTTCCCCTCGATCGGCTCGAAGCCGTGTTTCCGGCGATTCGCGACGACGGCGTCGCGGTACTGCGTATGGTCCATGCGCACACACATGGACCGGATGATAAAAAATGACACACATACCGGCGACCGTCGCCCGTCGCAGCCCGGTCGCCGACGGAGTCCCGACGAGTCGGATCAGCGGAGCCGGTCGAGCTCGTCAGCCGCCGCGAGCTCCGCGATTATATACCGGTGTTGGACCGCCCAGAGCCGCTTCGCGACCGCGTAGGCGACGGCGACGGCGGCGACCGAGAGGAGGCCGGCGGCCGGGCCCGCCGTGACGGCGACGACCGAGGACTGGTAGCCGAGCGCGCAGACGACGAGCGCCGCGACGACGGTGGCGAGGGGGCGACGCAGCGGGTTCCGGGCGAGATCAGCGAGACTCCGGAGGTCCCGTTCGAACGCCGCCGGCAACTCGCCGTCGAGGCGGATCCGCTCCGCCGCCGCCCACGTGTGGGAGTCGTCGGCGGCGTGGGGGACCGGATCGGCGTCGGCAACCGGATCGGCGTCAGCAACCGGATCGGCGTCGGCAACCGGATCGCCGTCGCCCTCTCTCCCCGACCGCGGCGACCGAGGGGATCCCGACATACGGGTGCGAAGGGGCACGCAGCTTATAAATACCTTGTGGATAGTTCACATGTAACGGAGGCGCGGGACGTCGGTCGGGAGTGATCCAACGAGTGAGTCGGATGAAAGCCGGGAAACCTGACGAAGCCGCCGCCCGCGACGGCGTCGGGAGTGCCCCTACTCGTCGTCGGATTTCCCCGGCCACGTCACGGAGCCGAGGAACGGGACGCCGGTCTGTTCCGCCGCTCGCGAGATCATGTGCGCGCCGGTCGGCACCGTCAGGAACAGGAAGACGATGCCGATGAGCGACGAGAGACCGGCGCCTCCGGGACCGAAGTAGACGAACCCGGCGAGGAAGACCGCGACCGCGCCGATGGTCGCCGGCTTGCTCGTCGCGTGCATCCGGTTGTACACGTTCGGCAGCCGCAACAGCCCGATCGTCCCGACCGTGAGGAAGAACGTCCCGACGGCGATGAAGCCGATGACGATCCAGGTCCGTAGCGGGGTCGATTCGATCATCGGCGGTCCCCTCCGGAAACGCGATGCCCCGTCGAAGCGTGCGATTGTGTTCGGTGTCGGTGATTCATGATGGTCACTCCCGCGTAACGATGATGTCGCCTTCGGTGATGAACTTGGCAACCGCGACCGTCGAGAGGAACGCGATGATCGCGAGGACGAGGCTGACGTTCACGAAGATCCCCCGGCCGGTCTTGATCGCGAACAGGACGGCGATCGCGACGACGTTCGTCGCGATGGCGTCCAGCGCGACCACGCGGTCGGGAACCGTCGGTCCTCGGACCGCGCGGTAGCCGCACAGCAGGTTCAGCAGCGCCACGAGGACGATGGCGGCGTCGATGACCGGCAACAGGGCTCCCTCAGCGGCCATTCTTGTCACCTCCCGTGGTCTCCTCGGTCCGCGGATCGGTCTCTGTCTCCTCGGTCCGCGGATCGGTCTCTGTCTTCTCCATCGGTGAGTCGGTCTCTGTCTTCTCCATCGGTGGGTCGGTCTCCTCCCCCGCCTCCGGAGCGGCCTGTTTGAGGGCGGGATGCGTTCGGTCGGGCGGGTAGACGGCGAAGTCCGGCGCGGGGTCGCTCGGCGAGAGCTCCTCGTCGAAGATGACGAGGGCGTAGCGCTCCCACTCGCGGATCGGGTCGACGATGTCCTCCGGATCGCTCCCGTCGATGACGTGGACGTACAGCGCGTTCTCCTCGGGATCGTAGTTGAGCGTGAGCGACCCGGGGGTCATCGTGATGCTGTTGGCGATGGTGGTCACGCCGAGGTCGGTCCGCACGCGCAGGGGGATGAGGATCACCTCGGACTCGATCGGCCCGGCGGGCGCGAGCACGCGGTACGTGACGTCGAGGCTGGCGACGATCGCCTCCCGAACGAACGTCAGCGCGTACAACAACGCGTACGGGACCCCGCGAAGCGTCCGGGGGAGATCGACGGTCGCCCCGTACAGGCGTCGGAAGACGAAGGCCGTGGGCAGGCCGACCACGAGGCCGATCAGCAGCGACCCGACGAGCGGTTCGGGCGCGATCGGCGGCCCCTGGACGAACACCCAGAGGACGGCGAACAGGGACCCGGCGACCGGCCAGGTGCGGGTCACGGGCCGTCACCCCCGCTCAGGCCCACGACGTCGACGTAGCCCTCGGCGTCGAGCGCGGCGGTCGCGGCCGCCTCCGCGAACCGGTAGATCGGGTCGAACCCCACGCCGACGAGAACGACGGCCGCCGCGAGGGCGACGAGGACAGAGACCTGTCCCACCTCGGCGGAAGCGGTCTCGACCGCCGCCGACTCCCGCCCCCAGAACCCGCCGACCCAGACGCGCGTCGAGTACAGGATCGTGAGGACGGCCCCGAGGAGCAGCGCGACCAGTACGAGCGCCGACAGGGTGCCGGGACCGGACGCGAGTCCCCGAACCGCCGCGTCGAACGCGAGGAGCTTCCCGAAGAACCCGGTCAGCGGCGGGAGGCCGATCAGCGAGAGGAGCCCGACGAAGACGGCCCCCGAGAGCACCGGCGAGCGACCCGCCAGCCCGCCGAGGTCCCGCAGCCGCTCGGTCTTGGTCGCGTCCTCGATAGCGGCCACCGAGAGGAAGAGCAGCCCCTTCGCGAGCGCGTGGTGGAGCGCGAACACGAGCGCGGCCGCGACGGCGACCCCCCGGAGCGCCCCCGTGGGGTCCGCCGCCGCGGCGATGGCGATGGAGACCGCGATGAAGCCGACCTGTCCGATGCTCGAGTACGCGAACACGCCGTCGAGCCGGTCCTGACCGACGGCGCCGAACCCGCCGACGACGATGCTCGCCACGCCCATCGCTCCCAGCACCGGGGCGAGGAAGGCCAGCGGCGACGCGCCGGTGATCCCCGGCAGGTCGATCGGGATCGAGGCGGCCGCGAAGACGGTGAAGTAGAGGCGAACGATCGCGTAGACGCCGACCTTCTTCGTGACGCCGGCGAACATCGCGGTGACGGGCGCCGGGGCGGCGCCGTAGGCGGCCGGCACCCAGAACTGGAAGGGGACGAGCCCGGCCTTCAGCGCGAACACCGCGAGCAGCAGCGCGGACAGCCCGACGACGGGCGCGGGGTCGATGCCGTACGCCTCGGGGGCCGCCAGCCGCCGGGCCATGTCGGCCATGTTGAGCGTCCCCGTCGTGGCGTACAGGCCGCCGACGGCGACGAGCATGAGCGCGCTTCCGAACACGTTCATCACGAGGTACCGGAACGACGCCGCGGTGGCGCGATCGGTGCCGTAGAAGGCCACGAAGACGTAGCTGACGATCAGCATCACCTCGAACCAGACGAACAGGTTGAACAGGTCGCCGGTGAGGAACGAGCCGGTCACGCCAACGAGCAGCGTGTGGAACAGCGGATGGTAGTACACGCGCTGGTTCTCGGAAGTCACGTACCGGACCGAGAACAGTATCGAGGCGATGCCGACGCCCGCGGCGATCGCCAGCATGAACGCCGACAGCCCGTCCAGCACGAGCGTGATCCCGAAGGGGGCGGGCCAGCCGCCGACCTGATAGACCGCCGCGCCGGGGGCCGACGGCCCGAGAACGAGCGTCCGAACGGCGACGGCGACGGCTCCGACGTAGCCGACGACGCCGGCCACGCTCGCCGCGCGTTGGACCCGCGGCAGCCGGCCGAGCGCGAGCGTCAGTACGGCGGCGGTCACCGCGATCAGTAGCGGCGCGATCACGAGCACGCTCATCTCGTCCACTCCGTGACGTCCATGGATTCGTTCTCCTCGTAGGCGCGGTACGACAGCACGAGCGCCAGCGCGGTCGTGCCGAGACTGATGACGATCGCCGTGAGGACGAGCGCCTGAACCACCGGGTCGGCGATCTCGGGGACTCCGCCGCCGTGACCCTCGAGGACGGGCACGAGGTCCCGGGTCCCCTCGTCGACGCCGCCCATCGCGATCAGGTAGACGAACGTCGCCTGCGAGACGACGGCGACCCCGAACACGACCCGCACGAGGTCGCGCTGGAGGAGGAGGAACGTCCCGACGGCGAACAGGCCGCCGACCGCGACCGCGAGGGCGACGCTCATCGCTCACCCGCCCCGCGTCCCGTGCCCCGCGTCGCTCCGCTCCGGGTCATTCGGCGCTCACCACCGAGACGATCGTCAGGAGGCTACCGACGACGACGAGGAACACGCCCAGATCGAACGCGAGCGCGCTCGCGAGTTCGACCTCGTGGTAGATCGGGACGCCTTCGAGGTGGACGTACCCCTGCGTCAGGAACGGGTCGCCGACGAGGATCCCCGCGACGCCGCTGCCGAGAACGACCACCAGACCCGCGAGCAGCGTGCGGCGGTAGGCGGTGACCGTTCGGTGCTCGAAGACGCTGGTCCCGGGGTCGACCTCCCGACCGAGCACCCCCGACTCCAGGAAGTCGAGGTCGTAGGCGACGTATATCAGCACGAACGCCGCCGTGGTGAGGACGCCGCCGATGAAGCCGCCGCCGGGCAGGTTGTGCCCCTGAAGGAACAGCGAGATCGAGACGACGAGCACGATGGGAACGGTCACCCGGGCCGTCGTCCGCATGATCGTCGTCGTCACGGCGAGTCACCTCCGTCGGGAATCGGCCCCCCGTCGCCCTCGGTCGCGGCCGCTTCGCCGCGGGTCCGCATCGTCACGAGCACGAGGATGGCGATCGCGGCAATCGCGACGACCAGCAGCTCGCCCAGCGTGTCGAACGCCCGGAAGTCCACGAGGATGACGTTGACGACGTTCGTGCCGCCGCCGCCCGGAACCGCCTGCTCCGTGTAGTACGTCGCGACGCTCGTCGGGTCGGCGTCGGGGCCGGGGATCGTCAGGAGGACCGAGACGAACGCCGTCGCGCCCACGAGGATCGAAACGGCCGCATCGCGGGCGATCGCGAGCGGGCGGACCTCCGAGTAGAACGACGGCAACCGCTGGAGAACTAAAAGGAAGACGAGGAGGACGAGCGTCTCGACGACCAGCTGGGTGAGCGCCAAGTCCGGCGCGCTCGCGAGGATGAAGAAGATGGCGAGCATGAATCCGAGGATCGACAGCATGAGCACGCCCGACACGTGCGACGAGGCGGTCGCCACGGCCACGCCGGCGAGGGTCGCGACGCCCAACACGACGGCCACTGCCGCCGGCACGCCGAGCTCGCCGATCTCGAGGGAGACTCCCGTCGCCGCGAAGCCGGCGAGGGCGAGCAGGCTCCCGGCCGCCGCCACCCATCCCACGTACGTCCGGAGGAGGCCGTTATGGACGGCCGGGCCGAACCGAGCGCTCGTCGCCGCCGCGGTCGAGACGGTCCAGTCGTACCACCCGCTGGGCCGAACGGGGATCGGCGCGTCGACGCCGCGTCGAATTGCCGCCGCCAGCCGCCCGCGAAGCGGGTATGCGCCGAACCCGCCGAGGACGGCGACGGCGGACATGGCGACCGGGGGCGAGAGGTGCGTCGGCAGTCCGACCTCAAGCTGCGCCTCGCCGGTGGCGGTGGCCTCGACGGCCCCCTGGACGATGATGTCGACAGCCAACTGCGGCGCGACGCTGACGACGGCCGCCGCGACGGCCAGCACGGCGGGGGGCCCGACCAGCGCGATCGGGGGTCGGTGGACCTCCGCGACGGGGGCCCGCCGCTCGCCGAAGAACATCGCGAGGAACTGCAGCGAGTAGACGACCGTCAACACGCTCGCGAGGGTCGCCACGGCGGGGTACAGCCAGGCGAGGCCGCCGGCCTCGTGGGCGACTTCGTACGCCGCCTCGAACAGCAGCTCCTTGGAGTAGAAGCCGTTGAACGGCGGGATACCGGCCATGCTCAACGCGGCGACCCCAGTGACGGCCGCCGTCACCGGGAGCTCCCGCCACAGTCCCCCGAGGTCGTCGAGGTTCCGGGTTCCGGCCTCGTGAACGACGATCCCGGCGACGAGGAACAGCGGCGCCTTGAACAGCGCGTGGTTGAGCAGGTGGAACGCGCCGGCCTCGCCGCCGTAGACGATATCGAAGCCGAAGCCGGCGACCATCAGCCCGAGGTGGCTCGCCGTCGAGTAGGCGAGCAGCTCCTTGGTGTCGGTCGCGGCCACCGCCAGCAGCGCCCCCACGGTCATCGTCAGCAGTCCGAGGGTCGCGACGATCAACACCCACTCGGGACTCATCAGGAGGGGACGCACGCGACCGAGGAAGTAGACGCCAACCTTGACCATCGTCGCGGAGTGGAGGAACGCGGAGACGGGCGTCGGCGCGACCATGGCGTTCGGCAGCCAGAAGTGGAGCGGCACCTGCGCGGACTTGGCGGCCGCGGCGACGACGATGAGGCCCAGCGCCGGGACGAACAGCCCCGACTCGCGGAGGGCCGCGCGCATCGCCTCGTCGTTCGCGATCATCGCCGTCAGGTCGAAGGTCGCGCCGCCGAGGGCGCCCCGCGCCGCCGCCGCGAGCATGAGCAGCCCCGCGAGCAGACACAGGCCGCCGCCCACAGTCACGACCATGGCCATCCGCGCCGAGTAACGGGACCCGTCGTCCTCGGTGTAGTGGCCGATGAGCACGAACGAACAGAGGCTGGTCAGCTCCCAGAACAGGAAGATCGACACGAGGTCGGAGGCGAGCGCGACGCCGAGTATCGAACCCATAAAGGCCAACAGCGCCGCGTAGTAGCGCGCAAGCCCCTCCTCGCCGTGCATGTACGCCGCCGAGTAGACGAACACGAGGACGCCGATCCCGCTGGCCAACAGCGCGAAGAGGAGCCCCCACCCGTCGACGGTGAACCGGATCCCCACGTCGAGCGCGGGGACCCACGGCACCCCGACGGTGCCGTACTCGCCGATCCCCGTCGCCAGCAGTCCGAAACTGGCCGCCGCGACGACGGCCCCCGCGTAACCGGTCCGTTCGCCGAGGACGCGATACAGAAGCGGCGAGAGGGCCGCGGCGGCGAACGGAAGCGCGACGGCGGTCGAAATGACCGTCAGGTCTGGTGCCATCAGTAATCGCTCTTTCGGCCGATACGTCACCGCCGGGGTCGGTCGGATCGGCCTCTACCCGACCATCTGACGCCTCCGCTAAAACTCCTGTGCCTGATGCGGTGGCGGCGGCCGAACGAGTCCCGAGGCGACGAGTTCCGACGCCGATCGATCCGAGCGGCACGCTCTCGGCTCGCAGTGGAGTTCGCGGCAGAAGTAGTCCTCACGTCGTTCGGAGAATAGTCCCGGGCGGATTCGAACCGCGAAGACTCGAATCCTCTCGTCTTCTGGGCTCGAATCCTCGTTGTGACTATTCGTGCTCACTTCGTTCGCACGGAATAGTCCCGGGCGGATTCGAACCGCCGTCAATGGCTGACTTCGGGCATCCGACGGCCGTCTCCGGCGAACCGGACTACGATCGCGTCTCAACCGCGGACGCCGACGGATTCCCTCCAAAGGCCATTATGATTGGCCACTACACCACGGGACTGCGATCGTGGGTTGTCCGCGCGCACTCAAGTAGGTTACTTTCCCTGACGGGTCGACGACCGATCGCCGGAGCTACGTGCGCCGATCGCGGAGCCCTCGGACATGGCAACCATCCTCGTCACGGGGAGCCGCGGCGGCGTCGGGAGCTGGACGGTCGACCGCTTCGCCGAGGCCGGCCACGAGGTCGTCGGCGTCGACCGCCGGCTCCCGCCGGGCACCCGCGAGAACGCCGCGTTCAAAGCGGCCGACCTGACCGACTACGGCGAGACGAGGCAGCTGGTCGCGGCCGCCGACCCGGACGCCGTCGTCCACCTCGCCGCGATCCCGAACCCGGACCATCACGCCGGCTCGCGCGTCTTCGAGAACAACGTCGTCAGCACCTACAACGTCCTCGACGCCGCGGGCGCGGCCGGCGCGCGGATCGCGTGGGCGTCGAGCGAGAGTCTCTACGGCACCGTCTTCGCGGAGGAGCACTGGCTCCCAGACGCGTTCCCGATCGACGAGGAGACGCCGACCGAGCCGGAGGACCCCTACGGCCTCTCGAAGGTGGTCGGCGAGGAGATCGCGGCGCGGGTCGCCCGGCGGTACGGCGTGCCCGCCGTCTCCCTGCGCGCCTCGTGGGTGAACTACCCCGGCGCCTACGAGACGCGCCCGGCGCGGGAGGGGTTCGACCCCGCGACCGCCGACCCCAGCGGGAACTTCTGGACCTACGTCGACGTGCGAGACCTGATCGACGCGATCGAGGCCGCGATCGACCCGGAGACCGCGATCGAGGGCCACGAGGCCGTCCTCGTCACCGCGGCGGAGAACTTCATCGGGCGCGACACGGCCGCCGCGATCGAGGCGGTCCACGGCGACCTCCCGGACGACTGCGACCTCGACGGCGACGAGGCCGCCTTCGACCTCGGGAAGGCGAAGCGGCTGCTCGGTTGGGAGCCGGAGCACTCGTGGCGCGAGGCGGAGGGGCTCGACGTCGACGGCCCCGACTTCGTCTGAGCGCCCGGCGCGCGGGGCTCAGTCCCGGCCGTCGTCGCCCGTGGGTTCGTCGCGGGTTTCGGGGTCATCCGGCGCGTCGGATCCGTCCGTCGCATCGTCGATGCCCACCGCCTCCTCGACCGTCGTGAGGTCGTCGACGGCGGACTCCTCGTCTCCGTCGGCGGTAGGAGCCTCGCCGGCTCCGGCGGCGGTCGCCTCGTCGCCCTCGACGGCGGCCCCCTCGGCGCCCCCGTCGCCGGACCCGACCGCCGGCGGCGACGGCGGCCGGTACGTGTAGACGAACTCGCCGGCCACGGCGTGGTACGCGCCCGTCTCTGGGTCCTCCACGACGCCGGTGTCGTTGTCGATGGCGAAGTCGACGAGGTCGCGGAGGCTCTCCGCCTCCGCCTCGGGGCGCTCGTGGACGGACGCCGGGAGGCGGAACGTCGTGATCCACTCCGCGAACTCGGACCGGTCGTCGCTGTACGAGAGGTAGTCGCGCTCGGCGGGCGTGAGCGCGAGGTCGCGCTTCCGGCGGACGTACGCCAGCGCCCCGCCGCCGAGGAGTCCGAGCACGAGGAGCATCGGGCCGCCGATCGACCGGAGCGGCCCGTAGCTGCGCTCGACGGTCACGGTCTCCGTGCGCTCGGAGGTGTCCGACTGGACGCCGGGGTCGGAGACCGTGTAGGTGTCGCCGCCGTGGTCGATCCCAAGCTCGACCGTCCGGGCGTACGAGGTCGACTCGCCGTTGATCGTCCCCTCCACCGTCACGTCGGTGACGACGAATATCTCCGTCTCGCCCGGGGACGCGCCCAGCTCCTCCTCGATCGCGGCCGCGGTCGCCGAGGCCGCCGAGCTGTTGAGCGCGAACGACGACGCGGCGGTCTCGCCGGGCTCGACGCCCGAGACCGTCTCCGACGCCAGCGTCTCGC
This sequence comes from Halorubrum sp. CBA1229, assembly GCF_003721435.2. Taxonomy (NCBI): domain Archaea; kingdom Methanobacteriati; phylum Methanobacteriota; class Halobacteria; order Halobacteriales; family Haloferacaceae; genus Halorubrum; species Halorubrum sp. CBA1229. Next base: position 795,211 of record NZ_CP054585.1, read on the forward strand.
GCTCGCTCCAGTAGACGGTGCCCCCGTCCTCGCCGACGTTGCGGACGACGAGGACGGAGTCGAACTGCACGTCGACGTTGGCCGCGGACGAGGCCGCGTAGCTCGTCTCGACGTCGACGTCGAGCTCGGGGGCGATCCGCGTGAAGTACGTGCTGCGGCCGTCGAGGACCGTCCCGGTCTCGAACACCGAGTTCGGCTCGGTCACCTCGGCGGAGTGGTTGTACGCCGTCTCGACCGTGAACGAGGAGACGGTCTGCTGGCGGGTCTCGGTGCCGGGGTCGACGTGCGTCGTGTAGACGAGCCCGCCGCCGACGGCGGCCGCGATCAGGCAGACGGCGATAATCACGGCGAACTGTGCGTCGAGTAGCGCCCGGAGTCGGAGTCGGGTCTCGTCGGGGGATGAAGAGCTCATTCGGTCACCTGTAGAACTGGCGGAGGACGCGGCGATACAGCGGGGGTTTCTCGCGCGATTCGCGGGAGCGGATCCGCGCGGGCTCGCCGCGCAGGAGAAGGAGGCCGAGGCCGACGATACCGCCGCCGAGCAGGCCGTTGATCGCGACGAGCGGCGCCCACGGGTGGACGCCGTACAGCTGGTCGACCACGCCGTGCGGGAGCACCGCGAGGTACCGGTGCTCGGCGACGAACAGCCGGTAGTAGCCGGTCTCGGGCGGCGCCGTGAGCGTCACCGTGGTGGACGCCTCGCCGCGGCTCCCGACCGCGAGCCGCTGCGGCTCGACCTCGACGCCGGGGCTCGCCGGGGTGACGTACGCGTACACCGGGACCAGTCCGGCGTTGGGGACGACGTACTCCAGCTCCTGGCTCGTGCCGCTCTCGATGACCGTGGGGTTCTCCGACTCGAACTCGGCGCTCACGACGCCGTACTCCTGCGTGCCGGCCGGGACGACCATCGCCGCGGTCGCGGTCGCCATCAACACCAGCGCGAGCACGGCGACGACCGCGAACACCGAGGTGCCGTCGTCCCGGGACCGGTCGCGTTCACGGGTCCCGCGTGAGTTCCGGTTCAGGTACCAGTCGACCGCGTACGCGACCATCGAGAGCGCGAAGAGGATGTACGCCAACCCCTGCGTCCCCTGGAGCGACCGGACTCCGAACGTGACCGCGAGCCACGTCTGGAACGAGCCGAGCCCGGACTGGACAGCCATCGCGACGGTGCCCAAGTGCGGGATGACGACCACGCTCCCGCCCACCGAGAGCGCCACGGCGACGATGTCGGCGTCCTGCACGACGGGTTCGCCCCCGTCCTGATCGGTGAACGGGTTGTTGTCGCCCCGCGTGATATACCCGCGCTCCGTCTCCTCGACGACGCGGTGGGTGGTCAGCCCGCCGCCCTCGATCTCCTGGGCGTCGAACGTCACCACGTCCCCGACGCCGATATTCCCGGCGAGCGGCGCGGGGATCGCGACGAACCCGTCGCCGGGGTCGAGGGTGGGCTGCATGCTGCCGGTCTCGACGAAGCTGAGCAGGATCGGCTGCCCGAGGAGCTGGCCGACGACCAGCGAGAGGACGACCAAGACGACCGCGACCTGCAGCGTTATCGAGAGGACGCGTTTGGGTGACATGGGTCGTGTCGGTTTGCGCGCCACGCCGCGGGCGTCGGTCTCGTCGCGGAGCCGGCGCGTGGCTTCGATCGTGGAGTGTCAGCGAGGCGTTATAAATTCGTGGATCGGAGCAGGATGGGACGGGCGTTTCGCGGTCCGCGGCGGGGGCGTCCCGCCGTGCCGTGGTGTCACTCCTCGAACGCCCCGACCGCGAGCAGGGCGAAGGGTCCGATGAAGGCGAGCGAGAAGCCCAGCAGGTGGACGTAGAGGTTCACGACGCTGCCCGCGCCGGTCGGGTCGCTCGGGAATCCGACGACGGGGTAGCCGACGACGAGCACCGCGCCGACGGCGAACAGGTCCCCCTCGCCCGGGCGCGAGGCGATCTCGCGGGCCCCCCGGCGCGCGGTCGCGAGGACGCGGATCCCCGCGCTCGACGCGTAAATGAGCGCGAGCAGCGCGCCCGCGACGCCGACCGCGAGCCCGGCGAGACCGACGCCGGTCGTCGAGAGCGGGAGCGCGAGCAGCGCGATCCAGCCGAGGAGCGCGAAGAAGACCGCGGGGAGCGCGCGGAGCGACGCGCCCGGGGCGAACCGCTCGCGGGCGTACGTCCCGAGCAGCAGCGGGAGCAGTCCCGCGAGCGCCATGTTGATCCCGGAGAAGCCGAAGCCGATCGCGTCCCGCGGGACGGCGAGGTTCAGCCCCGAGAGGGCGAACGGGAACGCCAGCAGGAACGCCGCCAGCGCGGTCAGAAAGAAGCGGCGGGCGCCCCCGAGGACCGCGAGCGCGTAGCCGACGCCCGCGAGGAGGCAGTAGCTCGCCACGTTCCCGGCGAGGTGGCCGGCGTCGAGGTGGACGTAGTGCGCGGTGAACGCGGTCGGAACGGTCGGGTCCGCGTACGCGAACGCGAGCGACCGGCGGGTCGACTCCGGGAGCGCGAAGACCGCGATCAGGACCGCCGGCACCGCGAGCAGGACGAGCAGGTCAATCGCTCGGGCGCTCGCGAGCAGCTCCCGGCGGAGGGACCGGTCCCCGTCCCGGTCGGCGGTCGCGGCGCCGGCGGCACGGTCGCGCTCGTCGGTCGGTGACGCGGTCACGGGCGGGACCTCGCCGACCAGCGGTTAAGACCTGTCGGCGCGCGTCTCACCGCCGCAAGATCGATGCCCAAGAGGGCGGTTCGGACGAGAAACTCTCCCGACGACCGATCGGTCATCGCGGCATCCGCCGGACGAGCGTGAGAGTGGCGAGGGAGATGACCACGAGCGCGAGCGGGCCGGCGAGGTCTGCCGGGTCGATCCCGAACGGCTCCTCCGTGGTCCCGGTGACGGTGGCGGAGTCGTCGCCGCCGACGTTCGACTCGCCGCCCGATCCCCCCGCGTCGTCGCTCGCGAGGTCGCCGACGAGCAGCGTCCCGACGGCGGTCCCGTCGACCGCGAGGTCGTAGGCGCCGGGGGACTCGAAGGTCGCGTCGAACGCCACCGTCGCCGTCTCGTTCGGGTCGAGCGCGACGGTCTCGTTCGCGATCGGGGTGCCGTTCGCCGTCAGCGTGACCGCGCGCTCGCCCGCCGCGCCGCCGCCGTTTCGCAGGGTGGTCCGGACCGTGACGTTCTCGCCGGGGTCGATCGCCTCGGGCGCGACCGTCGCCTCGGTCACGTCGAACCGGGGCTCGTGCGCCGCGACCGCGAACGTCGACGACAGGTCAGTCGTTGCGCGGAAGTGGACGCGGTCCTCGGGGAGCCCCAGCATTCGGGCCACGTCGTCGTCAACGACCTCGACCGGCACCTCCTCCCACGCGCCCGCGTCCGTTTGCCGGTAGAGCGTCACGTCCTCCGGGTCGGTCCCGGTCGCGTTCAGGTGGTCCGGGTCGGCGCTGAACCGGACCGTCATCGCGTCGACCGCGTCGGGGTCGAAGTCGGGCGCCAGCGAGAGGTACCCCATCGGGCGCGGCCTCGTCGGCGCCGTCAGCGGGCCCGCGTCCGCGAACGGCTCCGGGCTCCCCGCGGCGTCCAGCTCGACGCGCTCGTTGTCGATCCCGTCCAGGTCGATCCCCTCCAGCGTCACGTTCTCGCCGTCGAGGTGCATCCCCTCCGCGAGCCACCGGACCGACTCTCCGCGGTCGATCCCGCTCGCGACGAACTCGCGGTGGGTCGCGTTCGGCGCCCTGACCGTGGTGGTCGGGCCGCCGTCGCCGTCGTCGTTGTCGTCGTCGAACGACGTGAATCCGGTCGTGTCGACGTCATCCGGCTCCGCGAGGCTCGCGTTGATCCTGAACTCGTCGGTGCCCAGCTGCGTCCCGGCGGCCGCGTCGCCCGCGTCGAGCGCGAGGCCGACCGTGACGGTCTGGTTGGGTCCGAGCGTGACGTTGTTCGCCTCGCCCTCGATCGAGTCGCCGTCGGAGACGAAGGTGACCTCGCCGTCGCCGTCGTACTCGATCCACACGTGCGCGTACCGCTCGGCCGTGTACGTGATCGTGAAGACGTCGTCGATCGTCGCGGTCGAGTCGACGTTGACCCCCTCGAAGTCGGCCGGGAGGTTCGGGTTCGCCGCCGAGATGTCGATCGCGATCTCGTCGTCGTTATTTAAATAGGCGTAGTCGCCGTTCGGGCCGTCGGCCGGCTGGACCGCGAGGTCGTCGTCCACGAAGTCCGCCGGGCCGTTGACCACTGCTGCACCCGTGGCGAAGGCGAGGGAGCCCGCCGCTACGAGGAGGAGGGCGAGGGTCAGGGTGCGGCGGGTATTGGGCATGCTAATTATCTTAGGGCGCGATTATGATGATTCGCGGTGTTTGAACCACTCATATATTTTTGAACCAGTCCTCTCGACATCGTCTGACTCGCCACCGGATTCCAACAGCTGGCTCTTTGAACCATCTGAATCGAGGGGTATAATTTCATCGACCAGCGCGAGAGCACAGCCGCGAAGCCGATTGAAATAATTTAATGACGGATATATGCTACTTGTCGGCGATTTATTTTGCCTTTGTGCTGCCTTCGGAGTTGGTCTCGGAGGTAGTCGAAGCGGCTTCGTTGGTCACCGTCACGTCGAAGTTCCCAGTTGCGACACTCTTACCAACCGTCCCGTCATCATTATCGAGCAGAACGTATCCGCCGTTATTGTTCTCGCGATAAAATCTTACAATCTTTTTGAAGGTAATGGTGTATGTCGTCGATGAGTCGTCGGTATTAACATCGAGATCGCCGATATCCTGCCCAATAATAGCTGGATCTTGGATACTATCTTGACTAATAGGCGCTCCCTCATCAGCAAGAATTGTCCACTGGATATCGGAGTTCACTTCACCTGCCAGCGCATTAGCGCCAGCCGACGAGCTGTCTTCATCCACCGCGTCGATAGTCCCGGTCTCGCCAGAACCGCCCCAGCCACCGTCAGCGATTAGCTGAACGGAAACCGGGTCACCCTTCTGAAGAACGTACTCTCCATTACTGCGATCGTTTCCTCCTCCGTCAACGATCGAGATTCGGTTCTCGAATGCAACCGCGTCAACACCCACGTCGAAGCCGTCCCAGGAAATCTCGTGATCCAGTGAAACGATAACCTCGGATAGGTCACCATCGTCGTTTGAAATTGAGTTAGCGTCAGCGATATTGAGCGTCGAGGTCGTCTGAGCAGATGCGCCGCCCGACATCGCGATAACGCCAGCTCCGCCAGCACTTGCTGTTGCTGCGATACCACCGATAGCCTTTAGCAGATTGCGTCGTTCCATAGTTATCGAATACCGTTGATCGTTTGCGGCCATTCCCGATCACACCGAACTGCTATCCCATCGGGCCGGACCGCAACGTCATACTACACGAGAGTATCCCATATCGTTATGAACTGACAGAAACACTTCCGGGCGGGACTGAATATTCGACCGGCCGGTTCCGCCCTCGCCTGAACCCCGATCCGACCGCTTCAGGCCCTGCCTGAGATTAACTCGGGACGCATTCAGGGCCATCTTGAAGCGGCAATCGTTGCTGCTGAGATATTCATGTGTTTGATAAGAACTGATAAACGGCGACAAACGGATCAGTGACATCGATCCCCACAAACACTAATTTACGGGCTTTCAACCGATAATACGCCCGAATGACGTGTTCGGTACTCTGATTGTTTGAACTTCGAGAAAGTTTAGCAGATTATCATAACCATGGCATTTATGTTGGCCTATGAATATGTGTCTGACAGAAATGGCGTCGGTACAGCAGATAGACGGGGGAGGGGCAGAACCGACGACGGAGGTGTCCGAGGACGAGCTGTTCGAGGTGTTGGCGAATCAGCGCCGGCGCTTCGCGGTACACCTGTTGAAAAAAGAAGAGGACGAGACGATCGCGATCGGGGACATGGCCGAGCAGATCGCGGCCTGGGAGAACGGGATCGACACGACGGAGATCACGGGTAACGAGCGCAAGCGCGTCTACACCGCGCTCCAGCAGTCGCACCTGCCGAAGATGGACGACGCGGGCGTCGTGGAGTTCAACAAGGACCGGGGCATCGTCGAGCCGACGCCCGCGCTGCAGAACGTCGACTTATATATGGACGTCGTCGAGGGGAAGGAGATCCCTTGGAGCACCTACTATCTGGGGCTCTCGGGGGTCGCCGTCGCGCTCACCGGCGCGGTGGCGCTGGACGCGTGGCCGTTCGTGCTGCTGCCCGACATGGCGTGGACGGTCGCGATCGTCGTGGCGTTCGCGTTCTCCGCGATCGCGCACAAGTACTACACCGCGGAGATGAAGGTCGGCGAACCCGAGGAGCCGCCGGAACTCACCTGAGATCAGTGTTTCAGGCAGCGGTTTCGGGTCTTCCGGCAGCGCATAACCATAGGGTCGGAACACGTCGGATAGCGTGAACAAAGTGTGAGACACCACCGCATATGAGGCGACGAAACCTCATCCTGTTGCTTGGCGGCGCGAGCTCCAGCGCGATGAGCGTCGGTACCGGCGCGTTCAGCAGTATGGAGGCGGAGCGGGGAGTGGAGGTGAACGTCGTCGAGGACGACGAGGCGTTCGTCGGGTACGAAACGCCAAAAGAAAACAAGAACGGGAACGTTCCAGTATCTGACGGGGATCGTCTAACATTAGTGACGGTTCGGAACCGATTCAGCTCGAACCACGCGATCGGTCTGGTGGGTTTCGAGATTGACGATGACGGGAAGGATATAATTGAAGACGTCAGTATCGACGTTGAGCCACCCGACAAAAGCGAGAAAGATCCAAGTTCGATTGAGGATCTAGGAAACGAATACGACGTCCAGTCGCCTGAGAAAACTTTCAAGCCACCTGGAAAAGCACAGATCACCGCAGACATCGACGGAATTTCGTCCGGACAAACAGTCGATATCGAAGTCACGATCACGGTCAAGGGGACTGGCGTCGCAGCCCGGCTGTTCGGCGATACGCGAATGTTCACGCTCGAAGGGACCGGTCCCGCAAGAATTGACAGCCTCACGTTCAACGGTGCGCGAAACGCGAATACTGACGGCGCGTCCGGAACCTACACACTCGACTTCTGGCTCGTAAATAAGAACGACTCAGACGACTACATCACGCAAGAGCGCGAGTGGAACGGAACTGGAAACGTCAATTCAGGTAACGGTCAGGGGAACAGCGAAATCAACAATTATCGCCTCCTCGCGGTCCGATTCCATGAGACGAATCAGGCGTTTTATCGCCCAAACTGCGGCATCAACGAAACCGACCTACCGTGGAATGTAGGGACGGTTGTCGAAGCCGACGGAAACGGGAATTCCGCGTGTAATCCGAACTAAGCAGTACTAGTCGACCCATTACGACTGCGGATCGTATCTCCACTGGAATACACAAAGTGACGAGTATTGGTTCGTCTATAGCAGGTCACAGATCGTTTTTGCGGCAGCGTGCAACTCGTCTAGTTTCTACATGTTCGGCTCTGTTGAAATCCTTAAGAACTGATAGGATTGGCGTGCGAGATGAAATGCGCGTATCGGTCACGTTCTATTAGTCCAATCCCTAATGATTCTCGGACGCTGTTTTTTGTTTATTAGTTCGAATATTAGACTACCCCTGCTAGATTAGGATTGAATGGGTGGTAGTTATACTGGGTGACAACTCATCGAAACGTAGTTTCATACCCCAAAATATATTGATCGCTTCGGTTCGTGGGTATAAGCCCTGAAAGCTGTTGATTCAAATCGAGAGTAAACACCGTTTTAACGGGGTTGTTGCTAGTTTCAAGCAATCCCTGAGCCTCGAGAAGGAGAATCTGGGCACACCTGAAACTAAATAGGAGGTCCAGCGTGTCATTCAGGGCTACCAATATATTTTCACATGAGGCCTGTCATTAACGGCGGTCCTATCAGGCACCTCAATACAATATAGGGAGGTGTACATGGACGAGATGAGCGCTCCCGAAGTGGGACACTCGGTTGACTCATGCAACGACGTAAACTCCTCAAGACGGTCGGCGGTATCGGCGCGGTAGCAACAGCCAGTGGTGCAGGCATCCTCGCAACGACGGGGAGTGCGGCGGCGTCAACAGTGAACATCAGCGCCGGGAACCCCGGTACGGTCAAGAATGACCGTGGTGACCTGAGCCAGGTCACTATCGACCCTGAATTTACGGTGACTTGGGAAGACCTAGACGACTACGTGGGAAAGATATTCTACCTCGTGGAAGCGAAGGTGGGAGGCGGCGACTGGGAACCGATCTACCGAGCGACTCCGTGGATCGGTTTTGAGGTCAAGAACAATTCGTACTTTCGCGTCGAGCCAGGGACGACTGGAGAGTACCGGTTGAAGCAGCCGTTCTCGGTGGCAACGTCTCAGGACCCCCGATTCAATGACGGTGATGGTCCTGATATCAGTGCCAGCCCACTCGTCATCGCAGACGAGCAGGGGAAGCCTGACTACTCGTCTCTGTCCTTCCCCGGTGGTGTGGATATCGATTCCTTCCTGGACGGGACGAGCATTGGAGGCGCAAGTGACTACCCCGGTGCTCACGAGGACGGTGGATTCCAGAACAACTACCACGATATCGACGCTGGATACTACGGAGCGGCTTCGGACACAGCCCCGTTAGACAACGGGGACGACAACGCTGGCGAAGGCTCGACCAAGACCACGCCGGTCCAGCTTCGGTACACGTTCGAGCTCCAGCGCCCGAACCTGAGTCAGCTCAAGTACGCCATCACCACGATGTACGGCGGTCAGCGTGTTCTGGCTGACGACCAGGCGACGACGTGGGCAAGTCTCTCGGACTCCGAGAAGAAGGAGGCAGGCGCAAGCCGAATTGACGGACTCGAAGTCTCGGACATCAACGCAGGCAACTCCGAGATAGTGATGTACGGCGAGGACGGATACACCGACTTCGGTGGCGCTACTCCGTCCGGACTCTCGTACTCCCAGATGCAGAACAACGACGGCCACGTCGGTGTCATGGTCGCCACGACGAGCTTCGACGTGAGTGTGACCAACGAAGGGTCGGGCTCCGGAGTCACGGGCGACTCGAACACCGGGGCGAACTAAGGTACTGGCAAACAAGCTCTCCAGCACTTTCACATACATTAGGAAATATATCGTAGTGTTCAGATAAGCTGATTCCATGCGAAAGCGAACGATCTGAGCCACTCGTCAGCAGTTTCTGCTTCGGCGTTGCTGAAACAGTTTGAGAAACAGGTAGTTCTCCGTTTTACCTCACGAAAAACACGTTCGACGCTGTTTCGATTTCCATGTCGTTCGTGTCTGAAATCGAGGTTGTGTTTGTGACAGGCTCGCTAAAGTGATGCTGATCATCGACGAGAACAGTTGCGTCATCAATATCGTGTTTGTCACGGAGATCAGCGAAAAACAGATCTGCGAGAGCGTTATTTGTAGTTGGTTCAAACTGTGTGTGTAGCAAATCGTTTGTTTCCGGATCGACAGCAGCATACAGCCAATACTGTTCATCGTTAAGTCGAATCACTGTCTCATCGACCGCAACGTGATTTGGGCTCCGACCAGATTCCGGCTATAGATCGGCCTTGTGAACCCAGTTATGAACGGTGGAGCGAACTCGATCAACACCGAATACCTCAAGAAACGAAACAGTATTCGAAAGCGATAATCCAGCCAAATGAAGCTGAATACTGAGCTTCATCAGCAGTTTCGGTGTTGCCTCTCGCTCCACAAACTCTAAGTTGATCTCGTCTAAACAGCCGCCGAGGCGGGCGTTTTCGGGATAGGTCACTTTGAAGACGCACCGCCTCGCCTTTCAATCCTTATCTGAACACCGCCCTGCTGGTGAGGCAAAGAACTACGGAGTGAATTGCTGACTACATCCTCTGTATTCAGCAGAACGCTGAGAACATATCACCAGTTGAGGATTTCAACAGAGCCACATGTTCAGGTTATAGGATGAGATCAGGCCGGTCTGGATCACACGGGAGAGAGTCATCGAAACGCAACTGCGAGTCAGCCAGATAATCGGTTGAAGGGGCTGCTTGAAAAGCGACAGAGCAAGCCTGAATCGGGATAGAACGACTCTGAAACGTCTTCAGTACTTGCCAGACAGTCTTCTGCCGACTCATAACGATATGGGATACGTCCCATGAGTGTAGTAGAGCGACCCGGGGTGACACGGGATGTCTCGTGTCCCCGAACGCGGGTCGCGTGCGGTAACAGAGGTAGACCAACCATGGAACGACGCAAATTCATGATCGGACTTGGATCGCTCGCTGCTGGCGGGGCAGCTGCAACTGGGACGGGCGCCTTCTCAGAAGTTACGGCAACCCGTAATGCAGATGTCCAGATTGCGTACGACGGAGACGCCTACCTAGCGATGAAGCCGGATTCGGGGCCGAATGGCGATTACGCCCAGTGGGCAGGTGACGGATCTGGAACACTCACACTCGATTTTAGCGGCAGCAACAGTGATGTCACCGGTGGCGGAGCCGGTGTCAATAACCAAGCGGAGTTCCGAGCAGACCGCGTGTTCACGATCACAAACCAGGGAACGCAAGATGTCTGGGTTTGGTTTGAGGATGGTGTCCCCGATGAAGGAGATCCCTTGGACGTGGTCGGGTACCCCGGTTCAACAGATGGGCCGTTCGATATCTGGTTCTACCACTTTGAGGCACGTAGCCCAGAGCAAGCGCTTGACGGCGCTGCAGGCTATGTCAACTTAGGTCCCGGAGATAGCTCAAGGATCGGTGTCGCAATCAACACTGACGTAGATGGCAATCTCAGCGAATATACTGTCCCCGTCAAGGTGATAGCTAACGATACTCGCCCGGACGACAAGCCGACCCCTGAAGGCGTGGACAGCAAGAGCGGATTCTAAGAGACCAATAGAATCTGAGAATCACACGTATTGGAGTCAAGCACTAAGCTATTCGGCTGTTGTTTCCATATTGTTCAACAATAATTAGTATGATTAATTTCCTAGTTTCTCGTTCACAATCACGTTGATATCTCGAAGTCCACAAGTCAGGCGTACGGTCAGTATTCTTATATCAAGTCGCTACAATACGTGATCGATGGTCTTGGTGAAATGGGTTACAAAAGACAGCCTTTCTCTCCCACTCCACACCACGATCCCTCAGCGGTAATACTCGATAGCATCTCGCGCGGTTCACTGGAGGCTCCGCTCGTGGTCGTATAGCTCACACCTAGACAAAGACAGGGAGCCTCCTAACCAACGTTTCGAGTCATTAACGCACGAGTATTTATTACGGCTGGTACGTGGTGCCGGACGCATACACGAAGATCGCTAGGAATCTGGAATCGTTCGAGTAACGAGTATCAGGGCTCGTGAGAAAATCTCGGTATGGCGTCGTCGCTCCCGCTATCAGAGGAGGAAAAAGAACGAATGCGGCGCGGCCGAGTCAGTTCCAGGGTCGCGACCGACGAAGCGGATATCGACGAGATACTCTACGGCTGAGTTCTGGTGTCGATTCACTCCCCGTCCTCACCATTCCCATCGCTCTCACGTTCCGCTCGCAACGTCTCCTGCGCGAACTCCCGAATTCGCTTTTTATCATCGACGCTCACGTCGACCGCCTGTGCGCTCTCGATCTGGCCGTTCACGACCGCGTTCTGCTGTGGCCCCCACACCTCGGGCGGCTGTTCCTTTATATACTCGGCCCACCGGATCACCTGCTCGTAGCGAGGCGGTCGCTCGGGGTCGTCGTCGGCTTCGGCCGAGTCCTCTTCAGGCGTTCGTGAGTCGCTCATAGCGCTCCTCGACGTCGAGTCGTTCGACCCACGTTTCGAGTCGGTCGCGGGAAAGCGTTTCTCCGAAGACGGTGTAGAGGTGCGCGGCGTCCTCGAGGTCGGTGCGACCGCCGAGCGAGAGCTTGTACGCGATCTGGAGTTCGAGCGGGCCGATGGGGACCGTGTGGCCGCCGACGTGCGCGTCCACCGCGTTCGCGAGGGACGCGTCGTCGAACTCGTCGCTCGGGAACTTCACTTCGAGGTGGGGCGTCATCTCGCCGTCCGGAGCGACCCAGATGTTCGTCTCGTTGGAGAGATTCCCGTACGTCTCGGAGAGCGGCATCGCGGGGCCCCAGTACCCCTCGCGTTCCAGCTCGGCGACGAGCCCGTCGATCCGCTCGGCCGAACAGCGCTCGATGAACACGTCGATGTCCTCGGTCGACCGCGACCGACCGGCGAGGATCGCGACGTAGCCGGCGACGAAGACGTGGTCGATGTCGAACCGAGAGAGGATCTCGGAGAAGCCGACCGCGAGCTCGTCGAGTCGATTCGGCTCGCGGTCGACGACGAGCCCCCGATCGGTGAGTTCGACGCCGGTCATACGGGCCGATTCGCGCGATGGCGGATAAATCTCCCCGACGAACCCTCCGGGAACTGCGCGATCGGGCGTCGTATCCGCCGCCCGGTTCAGATGCGCTTATATGTCCGCCGTACTGACCCTCGCACATGGACGACCACTCACACGAGCCCGACCCGGACGAGCGCGTGACCGCCCCCATGCAGGAGTTCGGCAGCCGCGAGGTCGGCATCGGCGCGGCGGTGACCCTCGTCGGCCTGCTGGTCGCGTACGTCCTCCCCTTCCTGTTCAGCTTCTGAGCGACACGCGTCGCTTCCCGATTTAAAAGACACGACGAACCGCCGCCAGCGACGCGCTTACCGCGGGTACCAGGCCAGCGGGTGGTCGGCGGTCAGCTCTAAGCTCACGGGCTCGTCGAGCCCGAACTCCTCGACGTGGTTGTGCAGGCAGTGGACCGTGTCGCCGGTCTCCAGCTCCACCCGGTAGACGAACGAGGGGCCGACGTACTGCCGCGAGACGATGACCCCGTCGGCCAGCTCAGGGCTCGCGGGCGTCGCTCGGAGGTCGTCCGGGCGCACCAAGACGTCGACGGGCGCGCCGTCGTAGACGGTGTCGTACCCCTCCAGCGTGACGGCGTCAAACCGGCCGATCCCGGTCTCGACCTTCCCGTCGCGGAGCTCGCCCTCGAGGAACGACGCGCGCCCGAGGAAGGAGGCGACGAACTTCGACTCGGGGCGCTCGAACACCTGCTCGGGGCGGCCGACCTGCTCGATCTTCCCCTCGTTCATGACGGCGACGCGGTCGGAGATGGAGAGCGCCTCCTCCTGGTCGTGGGTGACGGAGACGGCGGTGACGCCGGCCTCCTTCAGGATCTGCCGCACCTCCTCGCGCATCTCCACGCGGAGCCGGACGTCGAGGTTCGAGAACGGCTCATCGAGGAGGAGCACCTCGGGCTCGGGCGCGAGCGACCGGGCGAGCGCGACGCGCTGCTTCTGCCCGCCGGAGAGCTGGTCGGGCGTCTTCTCGCCGTGCTCGGGCATGTCGACGAGGTCGAGCAGCTCGTCGACGCGGGCCGCGGTCGCCGCCTCGTCGGCGTCGGAGAGCCCGAAGGCGATGTTCTCGCGAACGGTGAGGTGCGGGAACAGCGCGAAGTTCTGGAAGACGATCCCGACGTCGCGCTGCTCGGGCGCGACGAACCCGCCGTCGCCGGCGACGGTCTCGCCGCCGAGGGTGATCTCCCCCTCCGTCGGCTCCTCTAAGCCGGCGATGGTCCGGAGGGTCGTCGTCTTCCCGCAGCCGGAGGGCCCGAGGAAGGTGAGGAGCTCGCCCGGCTCGACGTCGAGCGAAACCCCGTCGACCGCGGTCTCGGGGCCGAACTCCTTGGTCACGTCCGACAGCGACAACACCGGGTCGGGCGACGGGTCCGCGGGCGACCCGCTCTCCGTATCGCTCGACTGCCTCGTGCCGACTGGTTGCGTTTGAGCCATCGGTGAATCGGGCGCCGAGTCGACCGGCGTCCCGTGGTTGCCCCTAGGTATTTTAGGAACACCTAAAAGCGTATCGCTCGCTTTCGCGCGGCGGAAATCGGGAGCGGGAGCGCGTCTCGGGGCGAGACGGACGCGTCTCGGCGAGAGTCGAGCGCGTCTCGGCGCCTCGTCAGGCCAGTTCGCGCTCGATCACGCCGCGGAGCTCGCGGATCGCGTCGGCGTCGACTGCGGTCGACTCGCCGCCGACCGACAGCGAGAGCGTCCCGTCCGTCGTCACGTCGCCGAGCCGGTGCACGGGAAGCTCGCCCGCGGCCTCGGCGACCGCCTCGGGGTCGGTCGTCTGCACGACGAGGCGGCCGGGCGTCTCGTCGAACGCCGCGACGCGGTCGGGGAGACGAACGTCGGCGCCGGCCGCGTCGGTCACCAGCTCGGCGAGCGCGACCGCGAGCCCGCCGTCGCTCACGTCGTGGGCCGCGAGCGTCGACTCGTCCCGGGCGACCGCCGCGAGCGACGCGACGCGGTCGGCGAGGGCGACGCCGTCCGACTCGTCCGGCAGGTCCGGGAACCGGTCCGTCCCGCCCGCCTGCGCGAGGTACTCGGAGCCGCCGAGCGCGTCGCCGCCGGCGCCGACCAACAGGAGCTCGGAGTCGTCGGCGCGCTCGGCATCGAGCGCCGCCGACGGGGCGTCGTACCCGCGCTTCGTCCCGATCAGCGCGAGCGTCGGCGTCGGCGGGATCGGCCCCTCGACGCTGTCGTTGTACAGCGAGACGTTGCCGCCGACCACGGGGGTGTCGAGGGCGGCGCAGGCGTCGGCGAGGCCGTCGACAATCCCCTTGAATCCGCCGTACACGTCCGGCTTCTCCGGGTTGCCGCCGTTGAGGCAGTCGACCGCCGCGAGCGGGACCGCGCCCTTCGCGGCGAGGTTGGTCGCGTTCTCTACGGCGACCGCGCGGGCCCCCTCGTACGGGGCGGCCGCGGTCCAGTTCGGGTTCGCGCCCGAGGAGAGCGCGAGGCCGACCCCCTGTTCGTCGGGATCGAGCGCGGCGGCCGCCTCGTCGTCCGCCGCGGTCTCCCGGATCGCCATGATTGCGGCGTCGTCACCGGGCTTCACGGCGGTGCGCGCGCCGACCTCGTGGTCGTACTGGCGGTACACCCAACGCTTGCTCGCGGTCGACGGGGCCGAGACGACCGACTCGACCGCGTCGCCGAGGGCCGGCTCTGGGTCGGGCAGGTCGCGGTCAGGCTGCGTCGGCGCCTCGCTCGGGAGGTCGTTCATCGGCGCGCCGTCGGCGAGGTACTCGGCGTCGACGTCGACGACGGTCTCGCTCTCGTCGCCGTCGCCCGCGAACTCGCAGACGTAGTTCCCGTCGGTCACCTCGCCGATGACGGAGCAGCCGAGGTCGAAGCGGTCGGCGAGCGCGGAGACGCGGTCGACGTCGTCGGGGGCGACCTCGTAACACATCCGCTCCTGGCTCTCGGCGAGCAGGATCTCGGTCGCGTTCATGTTCGGCTCGCGCTGGTGGACGCGGTCGAGGTCGATGCGGGCGCCGAGCCCGCCCTTCGCGACGAGCTCGGAGGAGGCGCCGCCGAGCCCGGCCGCGCCGAGGTCGCGGGCCGACAGGATCAGGTCCTCGTCGACCAGCGCCTCGTTGCACTCGATCAGCCGCTTCTCGGCGTAGGGGTCGCCGACCTGCACCGCGGGGCGGTCCTCCGTCTCGGCGTCCTCCGCGAGGTCCTCGCTGGCGAAGGAGGCGCCGCCGAGCCCGTCGCGGCCGGTGCCGTTGCCGACGAGGACGAGCTTGTTTCCGGGCTCCTGAGCGGTCGCGGTCACCAGCCGGTCCTCGTTCGTGAGGCCGACGCAGGCGACGTTGACGAGGGGGTTCCCCTCGTAGCCGCCGTGGAAGGCGACGCTGCCGCCGACGGTGGGGACGCCGATGCAGTTGCCGTAGTGGGAGATCCCCTCGACGACGCCCTCGAAGAGGTACCGCGAGCGCTCGCGGTCGAAGCCGCCGAAGTATAACGAGTCGAGTAAGGCGATCGGGTACGCGCCCATGCTCATCGTGTCGCGGACGATGCCGCCGACCCCCGTCGCGGCCCCGTCGAACGGGTCGACGAAGGAGGGGTGGTTGTGGCTCTCGACGCCGAAGGTGACGTACTGGTCGCCGTAGTCGTCGGCGTCGCGGTCGGCCGCGGGGGCGTTCGCGGCGTCCGGCTCGGGGAGCGCGAGGACGGCGGCGTCGTCGCCGGGACCGACGACGACCTGGTCGCCCTCGCTCTCGAACGCCGACAGCAGGGGCCGCGAGGAGCGGTACGCGCAGTGCTCGCTCCAGAGGTTCTCGAACAGCGCGGCCTCGGCCGTCGTCGGCTCCCGACCGAGCTCGGCGACCACGAGCTCGCGGTCCGGTTCGGACAGACTCATTCACTTACGTGGTTACCGAGCCCGTTCTAATGCTTTTCTATGTGCACGTTCGTGTGGTTCGATCCCGACGGCCGACGTTTGGGGTACGCCATGATCGTTCATCGAACCGACCGGCGCGCGCCTCCGAGCGGCCGTTTTTAAACGGCCGCGAGGAGCGCGTGCGAGGGAGTCGCTGGCACCCTCCGCTTCGCGTCGGGTGCCAGCGACGAGGCTGGGGAGGCGTGAGGCTGCGGTCGCTGTGCGGGGCGGGGCTCAAAGGGGCAGCCGCGAGGACGGCGCAGGCGACGCAAGCACCGCAACGAGGGAGCGAACGAAGTGAGCGACCGAGTGAGGAGCGCAGCGAGCGTGCGCCGTCCTCGCGGCTGGGGCTTTGGCGGTGGTCGCCGACGATCCGTCAGCAACGACGTACAGCCGATCGGCTGGGGCTTTGGAGAGGTTCACCGACGACCCGGTCTCACACGTTTATAAACGAGCGCCCGAGACTTCGGTGAGGATCACCGTCGCTCCGACGGCATCCATTTATAAACCGACGACTGCCACACCGTAGATCACGACAGCGCCGACGACGGCGGCGGCAAGCGACTTCGCGTTCAGCCGGATCGCGCGCTTCCGGTCGGCGGCCAGCGCCGCCTCGTCGAGGACCTGGTTCGTCCCGTCGCCGACGTCGAAGACGCCGATGCCCGCGAAGCCGACGCAGAACCGCTCGCGGTACTGGAGGTAGCCCATCGCGGCGCCGTACAGGGGGAACACCGAGAGCAGCAGCGTCCAGCGCGGCCAGCCGACCGCGACGGCGGCGGCGACGAGGAGAGCCGCGAGGAGGAGGGAGGCGGTCCCGAGGAGGAGTCGCCGTCGCTGTTGGGCCGGTCCGATGTTGCACACGCCCGGTTGGTACTCCATGCGATCGGATGGGCCCGCGGCGACGAAAACGCACCGGATCCGGGCGGGACCCACACCGAATCCGTGCGAGACTCACATCCGATCCGCGCGGGGCTCAAGCCGTATCGACACCGAGCGCGCCCGAAACGACTGCCGAGCGAGCCGACGACCGTGACGGCCCATTTATTACCGAACGGGTGAAACGATCGGGCGAGTAGAGCCATGACGGAACGGTCACCCCGGGACAGGGAGATACGGCGGTACGAGACGATCCTCGAGTCGCTCGACGACGCCGTCTACGCCGTGCGTCCCGACGGGACCATCGCGTACGTCAACGAGCGCTACGCCGAGATGAAAGGCGTGAGCCGCGAGGAGCTGATCGGCACGGAAATCTACGACTGGGTGACCGAGGAGGCCGCGGAGAAGGCGAAGCAGGTACGCCGCGAGATCGAGGCCGGAGAGCGGGACGCCGGGACGGTGGAGTACGAGTTCCTCACCGCGGAGGGCGAGCGGTTCCCGGTGGAGATGCGGTTCAATCGGCTCGCGGGCGAGGGGGAGGACGGCGAGGGAGACAGCGGCGACGCGTCCGACCTCGACCGCGTCGGCGTCATCCGCGACGTCAGCGATCGGAAGCGCCGCGAGGAGGCGCTGCAAACGAAGAACGAGCGGTTAGAGGAGTTCGCGAGCATCGTCTCGCACGACCTCCGGAACCCCCTCAGCGTCGCCGAGGGGCGACTGGACCTCGCCCGGGAGGAGTGCGACTCCGAGCACCTCGACCACGTCGCCCGGGCCCACGAGCGCATGGACTCCCTCATCGACGACCTGCTGACGCTCGCGCGCGACGGCGAGGGCGTCGAGGAGCCGGAGAAGGTCTCACTCGACGAACTCGCCAAGGAGTGCTGGGAGGGAGTCGAGACCGCCGACGCGACGCTCCGGGTCGACACGGACCGCGCGATCCGCGCCGACCGGAGCCGCCTCAGGCAGATCTTCGAGAACCTCGTCCGAAACGCGATCGAGCACGCGGGCGAGGACGTCACGGTCACCGTCGGCGACGTCGGCGGCGGCTTCTACGTCGCCGACGACGGCCCGGGAATCCCCGAGGGCGAGCGCGAGGCGGTGTTCGAGGCGGGGTACAGCACGAACGACGACGGGACCGGCTTCGGGCTGGAGATCGTCGAGGCCGTCGCGGCGGCCCACGGCTGGGAGGTGCGCGTCACCGAGAGCGCCGACGGCGGCGCCCGCTTCGAGTTCTCCGGCGTCGACGTGCTCGACTGAGTCGGAGCGGACCGCTCGGGCCGACGCCGCCCGTCCGCGATTTTCCGCGGAGGTAACCCTCAAATGCGCGCCCGACGAGGAGACGGTGTGAACCGGATCCAGCTCGGCAACACCGTGTTCGAGGGCGAGAACGACGTCTACCTGCTCGACGGCGAGACGACCGCGCTGGTCGACACCGGCGTCGCGCTCCCGGACGTCCGCGCCGACCTGGAGGCCGGCCTCGCCGACCACGGCGTCGACTTCGCCGACGTCGACGAGGTCGTCCTGACGCACTGGCACCCCGACCACGCGGGACTGGCCGGCGAGGTCCAGGCCGCGGGCGGCGCCGACGTGTTCGTCCACGAGGCCGACGCGCCCCTCGTCGACGGGACGGAGACGCCGCTCACGGCCGACCCCGACCTCCAGCGCGAGACGTTCGAGCGGTGGGGGCTCCCCGAGGTCGACCAGAAGCGGCTCCGCGACTTCTTCGACGCGGTGAGCGCCGACCTCAGCGGCCGCCCCGCCGACGTCACGACCGTCGCCGACGGCGACGCGATCGAGGCGGGCGGCGTCGCGCTGGAGGCCGTCCACCTGCCGGGCCACACCGCCGGGCTCACCGGGTTCGCGTTCGACCCGCGCGAGGTCCCGGACCACGAGCCGGTGGGGCGGGCGGGGCGGGACACGCGGAAGGGATCTGCAGCCCCCGCGGAGCTGTTCGCCGGCGACGCGCTCCTCCCGAAGTACACCCCGAACGTCGGCGGCGCGGACGTCCGGGTCGACGCGCCCCTCGCGGCGTACGCCCGGAGCCTCGCGCGGATCGTCGAGCGCGACTTCGACGCGGCGCACCCGGGGCACCGCGAGCGGATCGACGACCCGAGCCGGCGGGCCGCGACGATCCTCGACCACCACCGCCACCGGACGCGGCGCGTCCTCGACGTCCTCGCCGACGGCGGCCCCGCGACGGCGTGGGAGGTGTCGGCCGAGCTGTTCGGCGACTTAGTCGACATCCACGTGCTCCACGGGCCGGGCGAGGCGTTCGCGCACCTCGACCACCTCGCCGACGCGGGGGTCGTCGAGCGCGACGGGACCGACTACCGCCTCGTCGACCCGGATCCCGACGTCGACGCGCTGTTCCCGACGACGCCCCTCGACGACGCCGTCGACGGGAGTGGGACGGCGGAGTGATCCCTCTCGTCGTCGGGAGCGAAACAGCGGAGTGACCGCCGCCGTCGAAAGCTATTCGTTCGACACGGCGTATCCACGGACGTGAATCGGGACACCCTCGCTGCGGTCCTCCTCGCCCTCCTCGCGGTCGTCGCGCTCGGCGTCGCCGCGGCGACCCTCGACTCCGCCGTGAGCCTCGGCGGCGGCGGGTTCGGCGTCGCCGGCGACGGCGGCGGCCCGACCGGGGAGAGCGGCGACGTCGGCGCGTCGCCAGCCCCGAGCGGCGGGGGTGCCCTCTCCCTCCCGCCCGCGTGCTACGAGTTCCTCCGCGAGCCCCCGGCGCTCGCGGCGTTCGCCGCCGTCCTCCTCGCGCTCGCGTGGTTCGTGTACCGGGACACCGGGTCGAGGCTGGCCGCGGGCGCCGTCGCCGCGTCGATGGGGTTCCCGGTCGCCGCGCTGGGGTGGCTGCTCTCGGCCTGCCGGCCGGTCGACCAGGGATTCGAGTTCGAGCGCGGCGCGGCCGTCGCCGGCGAGGGCGGGCTCCTGCCGCAGGGCGGCGGCGGAGCCGGCGCGGGGGGCGGCGAGGGAGCCGCCTCGGCGCCGGAGCTGCTGTTCGCCGCGGTCGTCGTCGCCGCGCTCGTCGCGAGCGTCGCCGTCCTCCTCGCGGCCGGCGGCGACGACGAGGCGGACGCCGGCGAGGCCGGGGCCGGAGGCGAGGACGAGCCTGGGCCGGCCGATCCGGACCTCCGAGAGGTCGGGCGGGCCGCCGGCGAAGCGGCCGACCGGATCGAGCGGTCCGACGCCGACAACGAGGTGTACCGCGCGTGGCGCGACATGA
Organism: Halorubrum sp. CBA1229; assembly: GCF_003721435.2. NCBI lineage: Archaea > Methanobacteriati > Methanobacteriota > Halobacteria > Halobacteriales > Haloferacaceae > Halorubrum > Halorubrum sp. CBA1229. The sequence goes on from NZ_CP054585.1 coordinate 815,548, forward strand.
CCGAGGCCCTCGACGTGGACCGCCCCGCCTCCTCGACGCCCGCCGAGTTCGCGGCCGCCGCCGTCGACGCCGGCGTCGACGAGGACCCGGTCGCGGACCTCACCGCCGTCTTCGAGCGGGTGCGATACGGGGGCGAGGACGCGACCGCGGAGCGCGAGCGCCGGGCCGCGGACGCCCTCCGCCGGATCGAGGAGCGCCACGGGGGTGCGGAGTAGTGGTCCGGCCACTCGTCGCCGTCGGCGTGGCGGCGGTCGCGGTCGGCTTCGTCGCCGCCGTCGACCGCGGGGTCGCGGCCGCGCTGGACCCCTCGACGACCGTCGTCACGCTGATCGGCGCGCTCGGCGCGGTCCAGGGCCTCAGGTACGCGAACGCCCGTCGCAACCGGACGCGCGAGGCGGCCGCCCCGGGTGACCCGGAGCGGCGGGCGCCGGCGTCGGTTCCCGGCGCCGACCTCGACGAGCGCATCGAGCGGGCGACCGGCCCCGCGCTCGGCGGCCACCGGGCCCGCCGGGAGGTCCGCGACCGAGTTCGCGAGCTCGCGGTCGCGGCCGTCGCCCGCGACCGGAACGCGCCGACCGACGCGGCCGAGGACCTCGTCGAGACGGGCGAGTGGACCGACGACGCGACCGCCGCGGCGTTCCTCGCGCCGCGGTCGTCGTACCCGGTCCGGGTCCGCGTCCGGGCGATGGTCTCGGGGCGCTCGCGCTACGAGTCCGGCCTCCGGGCCGCGGTCGACGCGCTCGACCGACTGGAAGACGGCGAGCCGGAGGACTGCGAGTCGGAGGCCGAGCGATGAGCGAGAGCGGCGGTTCGGCGACTGACGGCGAGCCAGCGGAGCGCGGAGGGGCCGCGGAGGGCGGGGGGGCCGCGGAGGGCGCGGAGGCCGCGGCGACCGAACGCAGCGTCCGCCGCGAGGCGGAGACGGGCCGCTGGGACGGGGTCCGCGGGGCGGCGCTCGCACTCGTCGGCGTCGGGGTCGTGGCCCGACGGCCGGGACTCGTGCTCCTCGGCGCGGTCGGGGTGGGCTACGCACTCTACGCCGGCGTCGGCGAGGCGCCGGCCGCGGCGCTCGACGTGACCCGAACCGTGAGCGACGCGACGCCCGAGCCGGGCGACGAGGTGACCGTCGCGGTCCGGGCGCGCAACGTCGGGGACGCGTCCCTCGCCGACCTCCGACTCGTCGACGGGGTGCCGCCGGGGCTGGAGGTCGTCGACGGTCCCGCTCGGGTCGCGACCGCGCTCCGCCCGGGCGCGGCGGTCGCGTTCGAGTACGCGGTGCGCGCGAGCCGCGGCGAACACGAGTGGGAATCGGTCACGGCGATCACCCGGAACCCGTCCGGGTCGCGCGAGCGGACGACCGCGATCGAGCCGGCCGACCCCGCGCGGGTCGTCTGCACCCCGGAGCTGGCCGCCGGCGGCGACCTCCCCCTCCGGGGGCTGACGACGCGCTCGCACGGGCGGATGCCGACCGACGTGGGCGGGGCGGGCGTGGAGTTCCACGCCACCCGCGAGTACCGCCGCGGCGACCCCCTCAAGCGAGTCGACTGGAACCGCCGGGCGCGGACGGGGGAGCTGGCCACCGTGGAGCTCCGCGAGGAGCGCGCCGCGACCGTCGTCCTCCTAGTCGACGCGCGAGATACCGCGTACGCCGCGGCCGAGCCGGCGGCGGAGACCGGGGTCGAGGCGAGCGTCGGCGCCGCCGGGCAGGCGTTCCGCGCGCTCCTCGACGGCGGCGACCGCGTCGGGATCGCGGCGCTCGGCCCCGTCGACTGCTGGCTCGCCCCGGGCGCCGGCACGGCCCACGCCGCGCGGGGCCGCGAGACGCTGGCGACCGACCCCGCGCTGGCGCCGACGCCCAGCGGGGACCGCTTCTACCGGTCGCTGTGGCTCCGCCGGTTCCGGCGGCGGCTCCCGGCCGACGCTCAGGTGCTCTTCTTCACGCCCCTCGTCGACGACGCGGCCGCGTCGCTCGCGCGCCGGATCGACGCGCACGGCCACCTCGTCACCGTCCTCTCGCCCGACGTCACGGCGAGCGGGACCGCCGGCGAGCGGCTCGTCGGCTTCGAGCGCCGCGAGCGGCTCCGCGAGCTCCGGTCGGCCGGGATCCGCGCGGTCGAGTGGGGCGGGGAATCGTTCCCCGTCGCGGTCGCCCGGGCGACGAACAGGTGGTCGCCGTGAGCGCCGGCGTCGCTCCCGACGACGGCGACGACGCGAACGTCCCGACCGACCCCCGGCCGGAGCGCGACCCCCGGCCGCCGACGCTCGCCGTCGTGGTGAGCCTGGCCGCGGCCGCGGTCGCGAGCCTCGCGGCCCTGATCGCCGCGCCGACCGGGGGCGCCCTCCTCGCGGCCGCGACGGTCGGCCTCCTCGCTGGAGCGCTCCGCCGGTCGCACCGGGTCCTCTCGTGGGCGGCCGGGATCGGGGTCGTCGGGCTCGCCGTCGCGGGGTATCGCGGCGGCGGCGTCGAGGCGCTGCTCGTCGGGGGGGTCGCGCTCGCGGTCGCGTGGGACGCGGCGGACCACGGGCTCTCCGTCGGCGAACAGGTCGGCCGCGAGGCCCGCACCGGTCGGAACGTCGCGGTCCACGCGGGGACGACGCTGCTCGCGGGGGCGCTCTCGGTCGGCGTCGTCTACGGGGTCTACCTCGCCGCCGCCGGGTCGCAGCCGGTCGCGGCCCTCGCGCTGCTGCTGTTCGGGGCGGTGGCGCTGGCGTCGGCGCTGCGGTGACGCGGTGCTGGCGTCGGCGATCGCTTGCCCTTTTATACTCCGACGCCGACGCTCCGGTATGCACACTGCAGCGACCGCGACGGCCGTGGCGATCGCGGCGACCGCGGCGACCGCGACGACGGCGGTGACAGCGGCGGGCGCGCGGGCCGCGACGGCGGGGCCGGCGGGGTGGTCGGCGTGACGGACCTCGTGACGTTCGGCGAGACGATGCTCCGGCTCTCGCCGCCGCGCGGCGTCCGGCTGGAGACCGCCCGGAACCTCGGCGTCCAGGCGGGCGGGGCGGAGAGCAACGTGGCGGTCGGCGCGGCGCGGCTCGGCGCGGACGCCGTCTGGCTCTCCAAGCTCCCGGAGTCGCCGCTCGGCCGGCGGGTCGTGAGCGAGCTCCGAAGCCACGGCGTCCGGACCGGCGTCGCGTGGGACGACCCCGAGTCGAGCCGCGTCGGGACGTATTACCTCGAACACGGCGGCGAGCCGCGCGGGACCACGGTGATCTACGACCGCGCCGACGCCGCGATCACGACGGTCGAGCCCGGCGAGCTGCCGACCGCCGCCCTGGAGTCGGCGGACCGCTTCCACACGACCGGGATCACCCCGGCGCTCTCCGACCGGGCCGCGGAGACGACGACCGCGCTGCTCCGCGCCGCGGGCGAGGCCGGGGCGACCCGCTCGTTCGACCTGAACTACCGGGCGAAGCTCTGGGACCCCGAGACGGCGCGGGCGGCGTACGAGGAGCTGTTCGCGCACGTCGACACGCTGTTCGTCCCGCGGCGGGACGCCCGCGAGGTGCTGGGCCGCGAGGGCGACGCGGTAGAGATCGCCCACGGGCTCGCCGCCGAGTTCGACTTCACCACCGTCGTCGTCACGCGGGGCGCCGAGGGGGCGGTGGCCCTGCGGAACGGCGCGGTGTACGAGCAGGGCGTCTACGACGCGGAGACGTTCGACGCGATCGGCACCGGCGACGCGTTCGTCGCGGGCTACCTCGCGAAGCGGCTCGACGGCGGGGACGTCGCCGACGGGCTGGAGTGGGCGGCCGCGGCCGCCGCCCTGAAGCGCACCGTCGACGGCGACCTCGCCGTGATCTCCCCCGAGGACGTCGCCGCCGTCGTCGACGGCGCCGGCGGGATCGACCGGTAGCGGTCGGCTCCGTTCTCGCCGCCGACGACGCCGGTTCCGTCGTCCGCTTCCGCCGGAGCGGTCACCCGACGGCCTCGTTTCGGGACCGAAGTCGACGCGCGTTTATTTATAAGAGTAAAATGTCAAACCCGAGCGTTCGGGGGGAACCGTTATGTCTCCCGTTCCGGTACGTACGTGCATGATTGGAACGCTCGATCGGGACCGTCGACCCCCGGAGTCGACGACCCCTGCCCTTCGCGCCGAGGAGCGCGGCGCGGTCCGGGACCGCACGCGCCGAGGGGATGGGGACTGACAGACCCGCGCTCCACGTCGGCGACCGCGACGGCCTGCCGGACGCGGCGTGGACGAGCCTGCCGGCGGAGACGACGCGGATCGCGCCGAGCGAGCCAGCTGAACGCGACGACCGATTTAAAAAGGACGCCGTCGTGGTCGTCCGGCTCGACGCGGGAGAGGAGGGCCCCGCCGAACGGCTGCGCCGGATCCGAGAGCGGTTCCCCGACGCGCCGGTGCTCGCCTACTCGGCGGACGACGACCCGGACGCGGCCATCGACGCGGGCCGACTCGGGATCGAGTACGTCTCCGGCCGGCGACTGGCGGCCGACGGCGAGACGCTCGCGGACCGGGTCGCCGAGCTGACGGAACGCGACGGCGACGGTCGCCGTGACGACGTCGACCGCGCGTTCCTCGAACCGTTCGTGCGGATCGTCTCCGACAGGCGCGCGGACTTGGAAGAGCAGATCGACGCGCTGCTCGAACTCGGTCGCGGCTACCTCGGGCTGTCGATCGGGTACTCGTCCCGGATCACCGACGACCGGCTCGAGATCCGACAGTACAGCGATTCCACAGGTGTTCTCGACCCGATCGCGGGCGGCGACGCGGACGGGTCGGTCCCGCTGGAGCTGACCTACTGTCGGCGGACCGTGAGCAGCCGCTCCGCCGGGGGCGACCGGGGAACCGACGGGGGACGGGGCGAACGCGGCGGCGGGGAGGACGGGGAACGAAACGGTCGCCCCGGCGTGTTCGCGTTCACCGACCCCGAGGCCGCCGGGATGCGGGGCGACCCGGCGTACGAGCAGTTCGGCTTCGGCAGCTACGTCGGCGGGCGCGTCGTCGTCGACGAGGAGGTGTTCGGCACGATCTGTTTCCTCGACCCCGAGTCCCGCGACCGCCCGTTCGACGCGTCGGAGGAGCTGTTCGTCGAGCTTCTCGCCGAGTGGCTCGGCCGAGAGATAGAGCGCCGGCTGGCCCTCGAGCGGCGCGAGGCGGCGGTCGAGCAGTACGAGGAGACGCTCGAACGGATCGACGACGCCTTCTTCGCGCTCGACGACGAGTGGCGGTTCACCTACGTCAACGAGAAGGCCGCGACGCTGCTCGACCGCGACCCGGACGAGCTGCTCGGCGCCGAGGTGTGGGAGGAGTTCCCGGCCGCGATCGGCCGGGAGTACGAGCGGAACTACCGGCGGGCCATGGAGGAACAGGAGACGGTCTCGTTCGAGGAGCACTACGAGCCGCTCGACCTCTGGACCGAGGTGACCGCCTATCCCTCGCCGGACGGGCTCTCCGTGTTCTTCTCCGACGTCACCGACCGGAAGCGCCGGGAGGCGACGCTCGAGCGGCTCCTCAGCACCGTTGAGCGGATCCAGCGGACCGACGACAAGGAGGCGATCGCCAACCGGCTGATCGAGGCCGCCGACGAGGTCCTCGGGTACGAGATCGGCGGCGTGCGGCTGCACGACCCCGAGACCGACCGGCTCCGGCTGGTCGCCACGAGCGACGGGCTCGGCGAGCGGTTCGCCGGTCGCGACCCGCGGCCGCCCGGTGAGGGGGTCACGGGCACGGTGTACGAGCGCGGCGAGCCGTGGGTGTGCGACGACGTCGCCGCGCTGGGCGACGACCGCGACTACCACGGGATGCGGTCGTTCGCGACCATGCCGCTCGGCGAGCACGGCGCGTTCGTGGTCGGCGCCAGCGAGCCGAACGCGTTCGACGAGGACGACGTGTCGGTGCTCGAACTGCTGTCGACGAACGCGGTCGCGGCGATGGACGCCCACGACCGTCGCGGCCGCCTCCGGACCTACGAGAACGCCCTCAAGAACGTCGACGACATGGTCTGCGTGCTCGACGCCGACGGCGCAGTGACGTACGCCACGAAGCCGTTCGCCGAGTGGCTCGGCGTCGACGACCGCGCGCTCGTCGGGAGCCGCCTCGAGGAGGCGCTGCCGGACCCGTCGGCCGAGCGCGTCTCGACCGCCGTCCGGGGGCTCCTCGACCACGTCGCCTCCGGCGGACCCGCGGCGGACGGGCCGAACGCCGACCCGGTCCAGAGCGTCGTCGTGTCGGTCGAGCGCGACGACGACTCGCGCACCCAGCGCGGCGAGCTGCGGCTCTCCGCGCTGGCCGGCGGGTCGACCGGGGTGGTCGGGTCGCTGTCGGACACCACGGACCTCCACCGAACGCGGACGGAGCTCACCCGCGAGCAGGACCGCTTCGACCGGCTGTTCGAGCGCCTCCCGGATCCGGTGATCGAGGTCGCGCTCGAGCCGAACGAGACGGTGATCGCCGGGGTCAACTCGGCGTTCGCGGACCGGTTCGGCTACGACCCGGTCGCGCTCCGCGGGCGCACCATCGACGCGCTGGACATCCTCGACGACCGGATCGCCGGCCCGGGCGAGGAGCCCGGGACGGGGGGAGAAGGCGAGGGGACGGACGAGCGGTCCCTCGACGAGCGCGTCCGCGAGGAGGGGTCCGTCGCCGCCGAGGTCCGCCGGCGGACCGTCGACGGACCGCGAGAGTTCCTCTTCCGCGGGTTCACGTACGAGACGGCCGGCGGGCGCCGCGCGTTCGGCATCTACACCGACATCACCGACCGGCAGCGCCGCGAGCGGTACTTCCGGGTCGTCAACCGCATCCTCCGGCACAACCTCCGCAACGAGCTGAACGTCGTGTTCGGGTTCGCGAGCGAGATCGCGAGCAACGCCGAGGACGACCGGACCGCCGACTACGCCCGCCGGATCGAGACGACCGGGAGGCGGCTCGCCGACCTCGCGGAGGGAGCGGCCGGGATCAGGCGCGTCGTCGAGGAGGGGACCGTGAGCGACCCCGAACCCGTCTCGGTCGGGCAGGTCGCCGGGGCGGTCCGCGAGGAGTGCGCCGAGCGGTACCCCGAGGCCCGGATCGACGCCGCGGTCCCCGACGACGCCGTCGTCCGCGGCGACGATCGACTGAGGGACGCGCTCGGGCACCTCGTCGAGAACGCCGTGGTCCACGCGCGGGCCGACGCGCCGCGGGTGGAGATCGGCGCCGAGCGCCACCCGGAGGGCGAGACCGTGAGCGTGCGGGTCGCCGACGACGGCCCGGGGATCCCCGACGGGGTCCGCGAGGTGATCACGGGCGAGGCCGAGGTGACGCAGCTCAACCACAACACCGGCATCGGGCTGTGGATCGTCGCCTGGATCGTCGAGGCGTACGGCGGCGAGGTCGCGTTCGGGCCGGGGATCGACGGCGAGGGGACGACCGTCACGCTCCGGCTCCCGGCGGCGGAGTGACGGGGCGAGACGCCGGTGGTGGGAGCGCCCGCCGGTCGAAGCGAGGAGCGCCGCGTTCCGACCCGTTTATAATCGCCGGGGCGCCCCCTCTGGGTATGACCGACGACGAGCGACGACGCGAGCTCATCGCCGCACTGCGGGCGGCCGACGCCGTCCGATTCGGCGAGTTCGAGCTCTCGCACGGCGGCACCAGCGACTACTACGTAGACAAGTACCTGTTCGAGACCGACCCGGACGCGCTGACGCTCGTCAGCGAGGCGTTCGCGGCCCGGCTCGAGGACGCGGACGCGAAGCTCGCGGGGGTCGCGCTCGGCGCGGTCCCGCTCGTGGCCGTCACGGCCGCCGAGCTGGGGCGCCCGTACGTCATCGCGCGCAAGTCGGCGAAGGAGTACGGCACCGGCAACCGCATCGAGGGGCGGCTCGACGAGGGCGAGGAGGTCGTCGTGTTGGAGGACATCGCCACGACCGGGCAGTCGGCCGTCGACGCCGTCGAGGCGCTGCGCGAGGCGGGCGCGACGGTGAACCGCGTGCTCGTCGTCGTCGACCGGGAGGAGGGGGCCGAGGAGCTGCTCGCCGACCACGACGTGGAGCTGGAGTCGCTTTTGACGGCGACGGAGCTGCTGGCGGAGCGGGACGAGGAGTAGGCGGGCGGACCGGGCCGTTTTTTAAGCACGCGTCAGGCCTCGGCCGTCTCGACGGTCGGCACCGCGACGCGGTCGAGGGCGTCGGCGATCACGTCGCGCTTGTCGACGTCGTTGACGGCGGCGTCCGGGGTCAGGACGAGCCGGTGCGCGAGCGCCGGCTCCGCGACGCGCTTCACGTCGTCCGGGGTGACGAACTCGCGGCCGGCGACGACCGCCGCGGCGCGGGCGGTCTCGAACAGCCGCTGGGTGCCCCGGGGCGAGACGCCCACGTCGACGCGGCGGTCCTCGCGGGTCGCGCGGACGAGCGCGGCCATGTACCCGAGCAGGTCGTCCTCGACGCGGACGGACTCGGGCACCTCGCGGAGCGCCGAGACGGCGTCGGCGTCGAGCACGCGGTCGACGGTCGGCGCCTGCTCGACGCGGCCCGCGCGCCGCCGGAGCAGCTCGACCTCGCCGTCGTCGTCGGGGTAGCCGATCGAGGTCTTGATCGTGAACCGGTCGAGCTGCGCCTCGGGCAGGGGGAACGCGCCCTCGCTCTCCACCGGGTTCTGGGTCGCGATGACGTAGAACGGCTCCGGGAGGGCGTGCGTGTCGCCGTCGACGGTCACCTGTCCCTCCTCCATCGCCTCCAGCAGCGCCGCCTGCGTCTTCGGCGGCGCCCGGTTGATCTCGTCGGCGAGCACGACGTTGGCGAAGATCGGGCCGGGCGAGAAGGCGAAGGAGCCGTCGCCTTCGTCGAACACGTTCGTCCCGGTGACGTCGCTCGGGAGGAGGTCCGGCGTGAACTGCACCCGGGAGAACTCTAAGCCGAGCGCGGTCGCGAACGAGCGCGCAGAGAGGGTCTTGCCGGTGCCGGGCACGTCCTCGAGGAGGACGTGGCCGCGGGCGAGGATACCGAGAGTGACGCGGTCGAGGAACTCGCGGTCGGCGACGACCGCCCCGCCGACCTCGTCGACGACGCGCGAGCAGGCCGCCGCCGCTTCGGGGACGTCCATACCGGCCGCACGGGGGCCGCGCCGAAAAGCGTTGCCGGCGGCCCGGCTCTCGTCGGCGTCTCGGCGACGCGTCGCGGGGAGCGTCGCCGTCGCCGTCGGGGGTTCGCCGCCGGCGATCGAAACGCATAACAGCGGAACCGGCCAACCCGCAAGTGAGCCGAGGTAGCCTAGCCTGGCCAAGGCGGTAGATTCGAAATCTACTGTCCATTCGGACACCGGAGTTCAAATCTCCGCCTCGGCGCTTCTCTCGACCCCTGCCCCGTTCAGCGACGCGGCTCGCGGTTCCTCGACGCAGTTTTTTGGTTTATAACTGACGCCACGAGCGATCAGCGAGCGACGGAGCGGGGAAAAAGCCATACGTCGCGGCCGTGACCGGATCGTATGGCAGACGCGACGCTGTACGACCGCCTGGGCGGCGAGCCGGCGGTCGGTGCGGTTGTAGGGGAGTTCTACGACCGGGTGCTGGCCGACGAGCGGGTGGCCCACCACTTCGACGACGTGGACATGTCGGCCCAGCGCTCCCACCAGACGAAGTTCCTGAGCGCGGTCACCGGCGGCCCGATGCAGTACGAGGGCGACGACATGGAGACGGCCCACGAGGGGCTCGCGATCACGGACGCGGAGTTCGACGCGATCGCGGGGCACCTCGACGGGGCGCTCCGGGAGTTCGACGTCGCCGACGCGGACCGCGAGGCGGTGATGGAGACGGTCGAGGGGTACCGCGACGACATCGTCGAGGCGTGACCGGAAAACTGGCGGAAGGGGTCGAAACGCGGCCCGCAGTGACCGCGAGCGACGCCTACCGCTCTCCGCCCAGCGACTCCTGTTCGGGGCCGGCGTCGCCGCCTGCGGGGCGACGCCGCTTGTCGTAGGCCGCCTCCAGCTTGGCGTTCGTCGCCCGTGAGACGAGGTAGCAGTCGACCGCGTCGTCGTCTCGGGGATGGGCGCTCGCGACCCAGACGTGGCCGTCGCCCGCCGAGAGGTCGGACGCCCAGCGCTCCGCGGCCGCGCGGCTCTCGAAGGCGTGGCGTGGGCCGTCCTCGAAGACGAGCCGCCCCACCTTCGCGTTGCGCTTGCGCGCCGAGGGCTTCACCGCGACGACGACGCTCACGGGCGACGTTGGGGCGTCGTCGTGTAAAAACCTCGTCAGACGCGGTCGGCCGCGAGTCGGGGAGGGCGGCCGCGAGTCGGGGAGAGCGAACCGCAAGAAACCAGACCCCCGCTTCCGTACCCGGACGCATGAGCGATCCGGCCTGGTACGAGGACGCGACGATCTACTCGTTGGACGTCAAGACGTTCAACGACGGCGACGGGGACGGCTGGGGGGATTTCCGGGGGGCGATCGAGCGGCTCGACTACCTCGACGAGCTCGGTGTCGACGCGCTCTGGATCCGGCCGTTCTACCCGAGCCCGCTCCGCGACAACGGGTACGACGTCGCCGACTACTACGGCGTCGACGACCGGCTGGGGAGCCTCGACGACTTCCGCGAGTTCGCCGACCGGGCGCACGAGCGGGGGATCCGCGTGATCACCGACCTCGTCTTCAACCACACCTCGAACGAGCACGAGTGGTTCCAGCGGGCGCGCGAGGACCCCGACTCCGACTACCACGACTACTACCTGTGGACGAGTCACCTGGCGGACGCCCACCAGCGCGGCAACATCTTCCCGGAGTACGAGGACGGCGTCTGGTCGTACGACGACGTCGCCGAGAAGCACTACTTCCACCAGTTCTACGGCCACCAGCCCGACCTCAACGTCGCGAACCCCGCGGTCCGCGAGGAGCTGTACGACGTGCTCCGGTTCTGGCTCGACCAGGGCGCGGACGGCTTCCGGATCGACGCCGCCCACCCGATGCTGATGCCGAAGGGACACAACGCGACCACCCTCGACGAGACCGACCTCGGCGACTCAATCGAGCTGTTCAAGGAGATGCGACGGGTCGTCGAGGCGGAGCAGTCCGACGCGGTGCTGCTCGCCGAGGCCGACGACGAGCCGGAACACCTCGACTACTACTTCGGCGACGGCGAGGCGTTCCACCTCCAGTTCAACTTCGTGATGAACGCGCACCTCACGTACGCGGTCGGCGTGAAAGACACCTGGCCGCTCCAGCGCGCCGAGGAGATCCTCCCCGACGTCTCCGACGTGGGCGCGTGGGTGAACTTCCTGCGGAACCACGACGAGTGGAACCTGCTGAAGCTCCCGGAGGAGGCGTTCGAGCACGCCCGCGAACACTTCGGCGACGACGCCGGCGACTCGTGGATCTTCGAGCGCGGCCACCGGCTCCGGCTCGCGGACCTGTACGACGGCGACCGCGACCGGATCGCCGTCGCCCACAGCCTCCTCTTCTCGCTCCCCGGGTCCGTCGCGCTCCAGTCCGGTGACGAGATCGGGATGGGCGCGGACCTCTCGCTCCCCGAGCGCGAGGCCGTCCGCACGCCGATGCAGTGGGACGACTCCCCGAACGGCGGCTTCTCGACCGCGGCCCCTGAGGACTGCTACAACCCCGTGGTCGACGAGGGCGCCTACGCCTACGACCGCGTGAACGTCGCCGCCCAGCGCGACGACCCCGACTCGCTGCTCTCGCGGGTCGAGGCGCTCGTGGCGGCCCGCGACGCGTGTCCCGAGATCGCCCGCGGCGACTACCGCGCGCTCGAGACCGACCACAAGGAGACGCGCGTTCACCGGTTCGACCATGAAAGGGGAGACGGAGAGGACACGGACGGGACCGTCCTCCTCTGCGCGCACAACCTCGCCGACGACTACCGCGAGGAGATCGTCGGCTTCGACGTCGACCCGGACACCGTCGAGCACGTCGTCGGCGACGGCGAGCACTACGTCGCGGAGGGGGGCGTCACGTTCAAGCTCGACGCCTGCGACTACGCGTGGCTGCGCGGCGAGAAGCGGTAACGCGGCCGAGCGGGGCGACGGCGCGCCGGACCGAGGCGGGTTCCGCCCCCGTCAGTCGTCCGCCAGCGAGGCCGCGTCCGGCACCGATCCGTCCTCGGCGGCGGCCGAGAGCAGGCGGTCGAGCCCGTCGACCATCGCGACGACGCTGGCGCGGGTGATGTCCGCGTCCGTCGAGGAGACGGAGACCGACCGGTCGCCCCGCGAGAGGTCGACCTCGACGGTGACGACCGCGTCGGTGCCGCCCGTGATCGCGTCGACGTGGTAGGAGTTCAGATCGAAGGAGACGCCTTCTCCGCTCGAATCGCCCGCCAGCGCGGCCCGCACGGCCTCGAGGCCGGCGTCGACCGGGCCGGCGCCCGTACCGGAGGCGACGCGCTCCTCGTCGCCGACGCGGAGTCGCACCGACGCGGTGGGGAGGTTCCCGCCGGAGGTGGCCGACAGGTCGACGAGCTCGACGCGGCGGTCGCGCTCGCGGCCCTGCACGTCCTCGGTGATCGCGAGCAGGTCGGCGTCGGTGACGCGCTTCCCGCGGTCGCCGAGCTCCTTCACGCGGCTCACGACCGCGCTCAGCTCGTCGTCGTCGACCGCGACGTCGTGCTCGGCGAGCGCGGCCTTGACGCCGGCGCGGCCGGCGTGTTTCCCGAGGACGAGGCGCCGCTCGCGGCCCACCGTCTCGGGCGGGTACGGCTCGTACATCGTCCCGTCCTTGAGCGTGCCGTCGGTGTGGATGCCGGACTCGTGGGCGAAGGCGTTGGCGCCGCAGACCGCCTTGTTCGGCGGGAGCGCGACGCCCGTGGCTTCCGAGACGGTCCGACAGAGCCGGTAGAGCCGCTCTAGCTCGACCGTGTCGACGTCGTACGACCGGGCGAGCGCGACGGCGACCTCCTCTAAGGCGACGTTGCCGGCGCGCTCGCCGACGCCCATCACGGTGCCGTGGACGGTGTCGGCGCCCGCCTTCAGCCCGGCGTGGACGTTCGCCACGCCGAGGCCGAGGTCGTCGTGGGTGTGGAGGCTCGTCGGGCCGCGGTCGGCGAGCCGGGAGACGACCTCGGCGGTGCGCTCCGGGTCGGCCGCGCCGACCGTGTCGCAGTAGCAGATCCGGTCGGCGCCGGCGTCGAGGCCGGCGCCGAGCAGGCGGTCGAGGTAGTCGAGGTCGGCGCGGGAGCCGTCCTCGCCGAGCACCTCGACCCACAGGCCGTGGTCTTTCGCGTACTCGACGAGCTCGACCGTCGTGTCGACCACCTCGTCGCGGGTCGAGCCGACCTTCGTCTCGACGTGCTTGTCCGAGGCCGGGACGACGAGGTTGATCCCGTCGACGCCGCAGTCGAGCGCGTGGTCGACGTCGGCCTTCACGCCGCGGGCGAAGCTCGTCACGGTCGCCGAGAGCCCCTCGCCCGCGACCCGCCGGATGGCCTCGCGCTCGCCCTCCGAGGTGCACGCCGAGCCCGCCTCGATCAGGTGCATCCCCGCCGCGTCGAGCTCGCGGGCGACGTCGACCTTCTCGGCCGGCGTCAGCGAGACGCTGGGCATCTGCTCGCCGTCGCGCAGGGTGGTGTCTAACAGCTGTACCTCGTCGAGGTCGGTGAGTGGTGTTCGGGTCAAAAGGGAGTCCGTCCGCTTGTCGGTGGGTTCGGAGCCGGTGCCGCCGCGGGGCGGTCGTGCCCCGGAATCGTTATCGCCGGAGAATTTCGCGGCCAGCCGCCGCGAGGCGACTTCCTCTATCCTCCGAACGACCACGATCGTCTCGTGTCATTCGTGTCCGTGCCGACGTGTCTCACACATATAAACGAACGGGTCGAGACAGGTATGGCCAACGGATCGTTAGCGACGGGCGTGGTTCGGTGATGATTCGTCGGCGGCGCACCGGAGCGCCGTCCCGGCGGGGCCGTTCCGTCGCCGACAGGGTTACGAACGCGGGCCGAGAGCGGGCCCGCATGAAGCGAGTCGCGGTCGACGACGTCGACGTCGTCACGAACCCGATGGAGGTCCACGACGTGCGCAGACCGGTCTCTCGCGTCCTCGGCACGGAGCACGTGGCGATGAACTACTTCGAGCTCGCGCCCGGCGACGCCTTCTCCGGCGGGCTTCACGCCCACGGCGACCAGGAGGAGGTGTTCTACGTGCTCTCCGGGACCGCCACCTTCGAGGTCGGGCGGGAGCGCGAGCGCGTCGACGTCGAGGCCGGCGAGCTGATCCGGTTCGCGCCCGGCGAGTTCCAGTCCGGGTTCGTCCGCGAGGACGCCGACGAGGAGGTCGTCGCGTGGGCGTTCGGCGCCCCCGGCGCGCGTCACGACTGGGAGCAGATCGAGTCGCTGATCGAGTGTCGGAGCTGCGGGGAGGAGCTCCCGCACGCGACGGAGCTGACCGACGAGGGGCGATTCCGGTTCACGTGCAGCGAGTGCGGCACGTCGTTCTCGCCGTAGGGAGTGGGCCGAGACCTCACCCCAGCAGCGACCGGAACGACCGGCGACCGACGCCGCACCGCTCGCGGTAGTCGCAGGCCGAACACCGGTCGTCGTCGACGCGCGACGGCGGCCCGTCGATCGCGCGGGCCGCCCGCAGCGCGCGGCGGTAGGCGGCCTTCCGCCGAGTCGTGAGCCGGACCTCGCGGACGGCGCCGACGCTCGGGTACTCGACCAGCGCGCGCGGCACCTCGCGCTCGCGCTCCCACGCGACCGCCTTCGCGACGGCGACGGCTCTGACCGACTGCGGCTCCCAGACGCCGTTTTCGGGGGGTTCGCCCGGCGAGACGACGGTGGGGAGGGGCGGGTCGGTGGGGGCGGTCGGATCGTCGGCAGGGGCGGTCGGAGAGAGCACCTTGTGCACCGTTCCGCGGCAGTCTCTCCCCGAGACGAACGCGCGCTCGCGCTCGGGGTCGGCGAGCCGGTCGTAGTCGTCGCGCTCGCGGAGCCGGTCGAGGTTCCGTCGGTAGGCGGCGGGCGAGCGCCGGATCGGGAGCCGGCGGAGCGTCGCGTCCGGTGCGTCGGCGAGCGCGGGGTAGCGGTAGGCGAGGTCGATCCGGGCGCGGGCGTCCGGCGGGACCGCCCGGTCGTCCTCGCGGCGGGCGTAGTAGAGCTGTCGGGGGCAGTAGGCCGCGCGGGCCACGTCGCTGAAGGGGGTCACGGATCGGTTGGACGCGGTTTGGTTTATAAAGAGTTGACTGCGGATAAACAGTGAACACCGCCAAAGCCCCAGCCGCTCGCTTATAGGCAGCTGCTTACGGATCGTCGATGAAGACCTCCAAAGCCCCAGCCGCGAGGACTCGCGTGGCTCGCTGCGCGCTTCAGTCGCTCGCGATGCTCGCTCCTTCCAGTGCTTGCGTCGCCAAGCGTCGTCCTCGCGGCTGGGGCTTTGAGTCCCGCCCCGCACAGCAACCGCGCCTCACGCCTCCCCAGCCTCGGCGGACGGACCGGCACGGCTCCGCCCGCGCCGGCCCGCCGCCTCCCTCGCGGGCGGGTCGCGCCCGCTGGGCGCGACCCGGCGCGCCCCTTCATCGTTGGGGCTCGTGAGCGTGCGGTGGTGGTCAAGCGAGAGCGGGGAGACGGCAGGCCGTGAAGGCGGTTACAACGAGCGACTATTTATAAGGAAACGTCCGTCTCGATGTCCTCGGTCGCCTCCTGCAACCCGTCCTCGCGGGCGGTTTCGGCGTGGTTTCCCTCGATCTCGGCGTCGGTGAGGAGGTCGCGGAGCTCGTCGCGGAAGCGGTCGTTCGCCCGGGTGGACGTGAGGTCGACGCGGGCGACGCGCGCGTGTTTCGCGACGGCGTCGGGCTCGGCACCGAGCTCCGCCGCGCACTCGACGATGGACCGGCCCTCGGCGGTCAGCGACTTCAGGTCCGCGTACTCGAACGGAGCGTCGTCGACCTCGCGGTCGGCCTCTCGCACGAGGTGGAGGTCGAAGCGGGCGTCGCGGACGGTGTCGGGGTCGACATCGACGGGCTCGGGGGTGTCGTCCGAGGGGTCGCTCGCGTCGCCCGCGCGGACCACGTCGTCGCCCTCGGCGAGCGCAGCCGCGATCGCCGCGTCGTCGTCGAACTCGAAGCGCCCGCGGGCGATCCGGGCGTAGGCCGCGTCGTCGAGGTCCGTCGAGAAGTCGTACCGCTCTCGCATCGCGGCGACCAGCTCGCGGACCCGCTCGCCGACGGCGGCCTCGTCGCGGTCGGTGAGGGTCCCGGGGGACTCCGCCTGCCGCTCGGTGACCGTGTCGGACCCGGTGGTCTCGACGAAGATGTCGCGGAGCTCGGCCGTCTTCTCGTCCATGGGCCCGAACGTACGCGCTCCCGATAGAAAAGCCTCGCGTCCGGTTTCGGAGGGTTCGAGCGTTGTCGGGACGATGCCCGCGGAATCGGGACGATGATGACGACCGCCGCCGACGGGCGGCGAGAGTCGTCAACCAGTATATTCAAGTCGGTTTACGAGCGTGTCGAGGGCATGGCAACCAGCACGGAGTCGGTGGATCTCGTCGGCGACGAGGCCGCGACGAACCTCGCTCGCGCGGCGCTGTTCGCCGCGCTCGTCGGCGCGTTCGCGTACGTGACGTTCCCGAATCCCGTCTCGCCCGTCTCGGTGACCCTCCAGGTGCTCGGCGTGTTCCTCGCCGGGATCTACCTCGGGCCAGTGTGGGGGGCCGCGTCGCTCGTCCTCTACCTCGCCGCGGGCGCGCTCGGCGCCCCAGTGTTCCAAGGCGGCTCGGCCGGTGTCGGCGCGCTCGTCGGCCAGTCCGCCGGCTACCTCTGGTCGTACCCGCTCGCCGCCGCCGCGGTCGGCGCGGTCGTCCACCGGGGCGCGACCCTCCGCGACCTCGATTCCGTCGGCGTCCCGACGCTCGTCGGCGCGATGATACTCGGCACCGCGATCATCTACGCGCTCGGCGTCGCCGGCCTCGCCCTCGTGCTCTCGCTCGGCCCGGTCGAGGCGGTGACCGTCGGCGCCGCGGCGTTCCTCCCCGCGGAGGCGCTGAAGGTCGCCGCCGCGGTCGGCATCGTGCGCTCGGACGCGATCGCGGCGGCGTGAGGTACGCGCGTGACTGACGCGGAGGTGGCGCCGTGATCGACGCGGAGGTGGCGCCGTGATCGACGTCGACGGCCTCACCTGTCGGTACGGCGGTGGTTCCGGGGACGAAGCCAGCGTCACGGCCGTCGACGACGCGACCCTCTCGGTCCCGGACGGCGAGTTCCTCGTCGTCGCGGGCGCGAACGGCTCCGGAAAGACGACGCTGGTCCGGACGTTCAACGGGCTCGTGACGCCGGACTCTGGGACGGTCTCGGTCAACGGGACGCCCGTCGAGAGCGACCTCGTCGCCGCCCGGACCGCGGTCGGCATGGTGTTCCAAGACCCCCGCGACCAGCTCGTCGCGGCCACCGTCGGCGCCGACGTCGCGTTCGGCCCGGAGAACCTCGGCCTCGCGCACGACGAGATCGACCGCCGGGTCGCGGCGGCGCTCGACGCCGTAAACATGGCCGGGCGCGGGGACGACCGGATCGCGTCGCTGTCGGGCGGCGAGCGCGAGCGCGTCGCGATCGCCGGCGCGCTGGCGATGGAGCCGGATCACCTCGTCTTAGACGAGCCGTTCACCGGGCTCGACGAGCCGGCTCGGCGCTCGGTCGTGGACCGCCTCCGGGACCGCCACCGCGCGGGGACGAGCGTGGTCGTCGTCACCCACGACCTCCGCGACGTGCTCGGGCTCGCCGACCGCGTGGTCGGGCTGGCGGACGGGCGGGTCGCGGTCGACGCCGCCCCGGAGGCGGCGGTCGCGGACCTGCCGGGACTGGACGTGCGGGTCCCCGCGGGAGCGACCGGAGACCGCCCCGACGAAACCCCCGCCTCGGACCCGTGACGCTCTCGTACGCGCCCGGCGACTCGCTCGCCCACCGGCTCGACCCGCGGTCGAAGCTGCTCGCGCAGGCCGGGTTCGCGGCCGCGGCGTACGCGTACACGACCCCCGGCGGGCTCGCGGCGCTCACCCTCCTCGCGGTCGGGTTCCTGCGGCTCGCTGGGGGCGACCTCCGCGACGTGTGGACCTACCGGTTCGCGCTTCCGGTACTCGCCCTCGCGCCCCTCGTGGCGGGCGCGACGCTCGGCGCGCCGTGGTTCCGCCCCGACCGCGCCGCGACCACGGGGCTCGCGAGCTACCGGGTCCTGCTGATCCTGATCGTCGCGGCGGGGTACGTCCGGTCGACGCCGGTCCGCGACTCCCGGGCGGCGCTCCAGCGGACGGTTCCCGGGAGGGCGGGGCAGTTCCTCGGCGTGGGCGTCGCGCTCGTGTTCCGGTTCCTCCCCCTGCTGAAGCGGGACTTGCTGACCGCGCGTGAAGCGATCCGCGCGCGCGGCGGCGACGCGCTCCCGGTTCGGGACCGGGTGCGGCTCGTCGCCGTCGCCGGGATCAACCGGGCGTTCGGCCGGGCGGACCGGCTCGGGACCGCGCTGAACGCGCGCTGTTTCGCGTGGAACCCGACCCTCCCGCGGCTGGCGCTCGGGCGAACGGACGCGGTCGCGCTGGGGGTCGGGGTCGGCCTGTTCGCGGCCGCCCTCGTGGCCGTTCCCTGACCGGCCCAGAGACGCTCTTCCCCTCGGCGAGAATATCCCGAACGTTCATTATGATTCTGGGAGATGACGGACGCGTCACATGAAATTCGACCGATCGGAGACGCTCGACCGACTCGAATCAGTCGTCGCGGACGGCGACCCCGTGATCGGCGCCGGCGCGGGGACGGGGCTCTCGGCGAAATTCGCCGAGCGGGGCGGCGTCGACCTGCTCATCATCTACAACTCCGGACGCTACCGGATGAACGGGCGGGGGTCGCTGGCCGGGCTGCTCCCGTACGGCGACGCCAACGAGATCGTCGTCGAAATGGGTCACGAGGTGATCCCGGTCGTGGAGGACACGCCGGTGCTCGCGGGAGTCAACGGGACCGATCCGTTCCGTGAGATGAGCGTGTTCATCGAAGAACTCAAGCGGCAGGGGTTCTCGGGCGTCCAGAACTTCCCGACCGTGGGCCTCATCGACGAAGACAGCGACTTCCGACGGAATCTGGAAGAGACCGGGATGGGGTACGATCGGGAGGTCGAGATGATCCGCGAGGCCAGCGAGCGCGGAATGGTAACGTGTCCGTACGTCTTCACCGAGGACCAAGCCCGCGAGATGGTACGCGCCGGCGCGGACGTCGTCGTCTCGCACATGGGGCTGACCACCTCCGGCGACATCGGCGCCGAGACGGCGCTGGACCTGGAGACGGCCGCCGAGCGCGTCCAGGCCCACTGCGACGCCGCCAAATCGGTCGACGAGGACGTGATGGTTATCTGTCACGGCGGACCGATCGCCTGGCCCGACGACGCCCGGTACGTGCTCGAACACACCGACGACGTCGTCGGCTTCTTCGGCGCCTCCAGCATCGAGCGGCTCCCCACCGAGGAGGCGATAGAGGAGCAGGCCCGCGAGTTCAAGGAGATCGATCCGCGATGAGCGTCGTCATCGTCGGCACCCTCGACACCAAAGGCGAGGAGATCGGGTTCGCCCGGGACGTCCTCCGCGCCCAGGGCGTCGACGTCCACGTGGTCGACGTCGGAGTGATGGGCGAGCCTGAGTTCGAGCCGGACACGGGGGCCGACGCTGTCGCCGCGGCCGCTGACGCGTCCCTCGACCGGCTCCGCGAGGCGGCCGACCGCGGCGAGGCCATCGACGCGATGGGCGAGGGCGCGGCCGCCGTGGTCTCGCGCATGCACGAGGCCGGCGAACTCGACGGCGTGTTGGGGCTCGGCGGGTCCGGAAACACCTCGGTCGCGACGGCGGCGATGCGCGCGCTCCCGGTCGGGGTTCCGAAGCTGATGGTCTCGACGATGGCCTCCGGCGACACCGAGCCCTACGTCGGCGCCACGGACATCGCGATGCTGTACTCCGTCGCCGACGTCGAGGGGCTCAATCAGCTCTCCCGACGGGTCATCGCCAACGCGGCGCTCGCGATGGTCGGGATGGTCGCGAACGACCCCGACGTCGAGGTCGAGGAGCGCCCAACGATCGGGATCACGATGTTCGGCGTGACCACCCCGTGCGTCCAGACCGCCCGCGAGCACCTCGAAGAGTGGGGCTACGAGACGATCGTCTTCCACGCGACCGGGACGGGCGGTCGCGCCATGGAGAACCTCGTGGCGGAGGGCGTCATCGACGGCGTGCTCGACGTTACCACGACGGAGTGGGCCGACGAACTCGTCGGGGGTGTGCTCTCGGCCGGGCCGGACCGCCTCGACGCGGCCGGGGAGGCGGGGATCCCGCAGGTCGTCTCGACCGGCGCGCTCGATATGGTGAACTTCGGTCCGCGCGACTCCGTTCCCGAGCGGTTCGAAGGGCGTCAGTTCCACGTTCACAACCCGCAGGTGACGCTGATGCGAACGACCCCCGAGGAGTGCGCCGAGCTCGGCGAGATCATCGCCGAGAAGCTGAACGCCGCGACCGGCCCGACCGCGCTCGCGCTTCCACTCGGCGGCGTCTCGATGCTCGACGTGGCCGGCGAGGCGTTCCACGACCCCGAGACGGACGCGGCGCTGTTCGACGCGCTCCGGCGCGGCGTCGACGACGACGTCGAGGTGATCGAGGTGGACGCCGACGTCAACGACGACGCGTTCGCCCGGGCCGTCGCCGAAAAGCTCGACGAGTACATGCGAGAGGCCGGAGTGGCGCCGGAGTGACGGGGCTGGACAGGGGGGATGGACAGGGAGATCGTGCCGTCCCGCGAGCCGATCGAACCGGGAGACGCGCTCCGCGTTGTGGCAAGTTTTAACCGGGCCGTATCCGCCTGATCGATCATGACTCCGCTGCAGGCGGCCACCCGGGAGACGTTCTGGACGATCGGTCCGGTGGGGAAGGCCGCGTTCTACTGGCTCGCCGCGGTCGCGATCCTCGTGTTCTGCTACGGCGTGTACGCCCGGTTCGCCGCGTACGCCCGCGGGAGCGCGGACCCCCGCAACCGGCTGTCGGACCTCCCGTCGCGGACCGTTGAGGCGACGCGGACCGTGCTCTCGAACGAGAACCAGTTCGACGGGGACGCGTACACCGGCGTGATGCACACGTTCGTGCTGTGGGGCTTCCTCACCCTGCTCGTCGCGACGACGATCCTCGGGTTCGACATCGACGTCTACCGCCCGATCGCGGGCGAGTCGTTCTGGGTGGGCGACTTCTACCTGGCCTACCAGTTCGTCGTCGACGCGTTCGGCCTGCTGTTCGTCGTCGGCGTCGGCATGGCCATGGTCCGCCGCTACCGCGAGCGCGACGGGCGGCTGTGGGGGAAACACACCTCGCTGGAGGACGACGCGTTCGTCTGGACCCTCTTCCTGCTCGGCGTCGGCGGCTTCGTCGTGCAGGCGCTCGGCATCGTCGGCCAGCCGGCGCGCGCCGACGAGACGGTGAGCTTCGTCGGGATGGCGATGGCGGCCGGGTTCCGGTGGGCCGGGCTGACGCCCGGCGGCGCCGAGTCGATCTACGCCGTTGTCTGGTGGAGCCACTCGCTGCTCGCGTTCGCGTTCATCGCGTGGATCCCGTACGCGAAGCCGTTCCACATGATCTCCTCGTTCGCGAACGTCGTCGCCCGCGACGAGAAGGCCGGCGCCCGGCTGCCGAACGTCCCGGCCGACCTCGACCACACGAACGCCGAGTCCATCGAGGACTTCACCTGGAAGGAGCTGATGGACGGCGACGCCTGCACGAAGTGCGGGCGGTGTACCGACGCCTGTCCGGCCGACACGGTCGGTCGAAACCTCGACCCGCGGGACGTCATCCTCGATTTAAAAGCGTACCGCGAGTCCGTCACCGACGACCCGGTGGCGGGGAGCGGCGGCGGGGAAGCGGTGGCGACCGATGGTGGCCGCGCAGCCGACGACGCGGCCACCGATGGCGGCGTCGCGAGCGCAGACGGCGGCACCGTCCCAATCGTCGCCGACGAGGGCGGCGTCATCGCCAGCGAGTCGATGGAGTCCTGTATGTCCTGTATGGCCTGTATGGACGCCTGCCCGGTCGACATCGAGCACCTCACCTCGTTCACGAAGCTGAACCGCCAGCTCGTCGACGAGGGCGCGGTCGACTCGAACCTCCAGGACGTGTTCCAGGACGTGATGCAGAAGGGGAACACCTTCGGCGAGTCGCAGTCGGCCCGCGGCGACTGGGCGGACGAACTGGACGACGCCGTCGAGGTCCCGGACGCCCGCGAGACGGAGGTGGAGTACCTCTGGTACGTCGGCGACTACCCGAGTTTCGACGATCGGAATAAAAAGGTCGCCCGCGCGCTCGCCCGCCTGTTCGAGGAGGCCGACGTGTCGTTCGGCATCCTCTTCGACGACGAGAAGACGGACGGCAACGACATCCGCCGGATCGGCGAGGAGTTCCTCTACCTCGAACTGGCGGGCCACCACGTCGAGACGTTCGCGGACTGCGAGTTCGACTCGATCGTCTGTACCGACCCGCACTCGTACAACACCATCAAAAACGAGTACCCCGAGGTCGACTTCGCGGAGTTCGCGGACGACCCGATGATGCCGTTCGACCGCGAGGAGCCGTGGAACGCCGACGGCGAGGTCGACGTGCGCCACTGGACGCAGGTGGTCGAGGAGTTAGTCGACGAGGGGCGACTCGGCCTGTCGGGCGGCGAGCTCGACTACACCGTCACCTACCACGACCCCTGTCACCTCGGCCGGTACAACGACGAGTACGAGGCGCCCCGCGAGCTGATCCGGGCGACCGGCGCCGACCTCTACGAGATGCCGCGCTCGCACGACGATTCCTTCTGCTGCGGCGGCGGCGGGGGCGGGCTCTGGACCGAACACGAGGAGGACGTGAAGCCGAGCGAGGAGCGCCTCCGCGAGGCGGTCGAGGACACCGACGCTGGCGGGGCAATCGAGAAGTTCGTCGTCGCCTGCCCGATGTGCACGACGATGTTCGAGGACGGTCGGAAGACCGGCGACTTCGAGGACGACGTGGAGATCGTCGACGTCGCGGAGCTGCTGATCGAGGCGGTGGAGGCTGGATCGAATTAAAAGCGAAATCTGTCAGGCGCCGCGCCCCGCGTCCCGCGGGCCCGATCGCGGCCGGGGCTCGACCGCGTCGTCGACCCGCCGCAACAGCGCACGCCCCGGCGCCCGGTCGCGAACGGGCGCGTCGCCGAGGTAGTCGATCAGCGCGTCGCGGAGGAGCTCGGCGCCCTCGGCGTCGAGCGCGCGGTCCCGTTCGATGCGCCGGATCGGTCGGCACTGCGCGGGGGCGTCGTCGCCGGCGTCCACCGCGGCCGCGCCCGCGTCGAGCAGGGCGGCGTGCGCGACCCACGCCTCCTCGCGGGAGAGCGAGAGCCGGATCCGGTTCCCGTTCGTCGGAGGGGTCATCGTCCCGGTCTTCGCACGGAGGGTCTTAAAAATACGCCCAAGTAGCGGGTCCGGACTTCGACGAGGGCGGGGCGTTCTACGCCGGCGCAGGCGGACCGCCGCCGATGAGAACTATATAGAGTATATATCGCACCCGAGTGGTACGTCCCGAGGTGTACTCCTCATAGCATACTATTTAACTCAAAAACGTCCACGGACAGGTGATGGCATCAAGCCACGACGCGGAGACTGAGGGGATCACGCGGCGGAAATCGCTTGCGGCGCTCGCCGGTGTCGGGGCCCTCGGTCTCGCCGGCTGTACGCAGAGCTCCGGAGACGGTTCCGACGGCGGAGACGACGGCCTCTCGGGCTCGATCAACATCGCCGGCTCCTCGACCGTTTTCCCGCTGATGAGCGCGATCGCGGAGGACTTCGCCGCCGAGCACGACCAGCTCTCGATCGACATCAGCTCGACGGGTTCGGGCGGCGGGTTCTCGAACTACTTCTGTGTCGGCGACACCGACTTCAACAACGCGAGCCGAGAGATCCAGCCCGCAGAGGAGGAGCTCTGCGAGGAGAACGGCGTCGAGTACATCGAGCTCATCGCGGCGACGGACGCGCTCACGGTCGTCGTCAACCCCGAGGCCGATTGGATCGACTCGCTCACCATCGAGGAGTTGGCGACGATCTGGGAGGAGGACGCCGTCGAGACCTGGGACGAGGTCCGCGACGAGTTCCCGAACGAGGAGATCGAGCGGTTCGGCGCCGCCGACACCTCCGGGACGTACGACTACTTCATCGAGGCCATCTTAGAGGACCGCGGTCACACCAGCGACTACCAAGCGACCGAGCAGGACAACTCGATCGCGCAGGGGGTCTCGGGCAGCGAGTACGCGATCGGCTACTTCGGCTTCGCGTACTACTTCCAGAACCCCGACCAGCTCAAGGCGCTCGGGATCGACGACGGCGACGGTCCGGTCGAGCCCAGCCTCGAGACGGCGTCCAGCGGCGAGTACACTCCCCTCTCCCGGCCGCTGTTCACCTACCCGTCGATCGAGTCGCTCGGGAAGGAGCACGTCGCCGAGTTCGCCCGGTACTTCGTCGAGCAGACGACGAACGAGGACCTCGTCGCCGGCGACGTCGGGTACGTGCCCGCGACCGAGGAGACCCAGGAGGAGCAGATGGAGCTCCTCGAAGACGCCATCGAGCGGGCGCAGGAGTAACGTCCGCGATGAACCGGTGTATTGATTTACGACAGCGTTCGATACCCGACCGGTTGTGACAGATAGTACCGAGAGCCCCGATCTCCAGCGGCGGAGCGGGCTCAGACGACTGAAGGAGGGAACCTACGGCGGGCTCTTCGCCGCGTGCGCGGCGATCACCCTGCTCACGACGGTGGCGATCTTCGTGACGCTGCTGTCGGACGCGGTGGTGTTCTTCCAAGAGATCCCGATAACCGAGTTCCTGACCGGCACCAACTGGAGCCCGAACCCGGCCGGCGGCGGGCAGTCGTTCGGCATTATCCCCCTGCTGATCGGGACGCTCGTCGTGACGATCACGGCGGCGTTCATCGCGCTCCCCGTGGGGACGTTGACGGCGATCTACCTCAGCGAGTACGCGACGCCGAACGCGCGGTCGATACTGAAGCCGCTCTTAGAGATCCTCGCCGGTATTCCGACGGTCGTGTACGGCTACTTCGCGCTGGTGTACGTCACGCCGGCGCTGAAGGCGACGCTGTTCCCGGAGATGAGCACCTTCAACGCGCTCTCGGCGTCGATCATGGTCGGTATCATGACGATCCCGATGGTGTCGTCCATCTCCGAGGACGCGATGAGCGCGGTCCCGGACGACCTCCGGCAGGCCGGCTACGGACTCGGGGCGACGAAGTTCGAGGTGTCGACCGGGATCGTGGTCCCGGCCTCCATCTCGGGGATCGCCTCTTCGTACATCCTCGCGGTGTCCCGCGCCATCGGCGAGACGATGATCGTCGTCGTCGCGATGGGCGCGCAGGCGCGGATGCCGACGGTCAGAGAGGCCGCCTTCGGGATCCCGATCGTCAACCCCGCCGACGTCCTCTTGGACTCCGGGATGACGATCACCGTCGCCATGGTGCAGATCGCCGGCGGGGACCTCACGGGCGGGTCGATCCCGTACGACTCGATGTTCGCGCTCGGACTCACGCTGTTCGTGGTGACGCTCGTCATGAACGTGATCAGTGATATTATCGCACAGCGGTACCGGGAGGAGTACTGATGGCGACGGACACCGAAAACGCGAACGTTGGCGGGTTCGGCGAGGTGAGCCGGGTCCGCGGAGCCGTCTTCGAGTACCTCTCGCTGGGCGCGAGCGTGGTCGGCCTCGTCGCGCTCGGCGTGCTGCTCGTCTACGTCACGATCGACGCCTTCGACCTGGCGAGCGCCAGTCCGGAGTGGCTGCTGACGTACTTCGTCACCCTCGTCGTTCCCTTCCTCGCGTTCTGCCTGTACAGCGTGAGCGACCCGGCGGTGACCCGGCGGTCCCTCGTCGCACTCGGCGGGGGGCTCGTCGCCGTCGCGTCGATTTTTACCGCGATCGAGGCGTTCGTCGCGTCGATCCCGCGGCTCACCTGGCAGCTCGCGTACCTCTTCGTCGTCGCCATGCCGGTCGCGGCGTACCTCGCGTACGTCGGCAGCCGCGGCCGGGTCGGCGCCGTCGGCTTCGGGCTGGTGGGCCGGCTCGTCGGCGGGATCGCGATCGGCCTCGCCGTGGGGACGCTGTTCTTAGTGTTCGACCCGCTGGTGTGGTTCCTCGCGTACACGCTCGGGGTGTTCCCGGCCGCGGCGCTGTACGCGTACGGCCGTTGGCGGCCGGCGCCGCGGGCGGCGACCGCCGCGATCCCCGTCGGCGTCGTCGGTCTGGTCGTCGCCGTGGTCCTCCGCGGCGTTGTCACCACGTACCCCTCCGACCTCATCATCTACCTCTGGACGCTCGCGGTCCCGATCGCGGTCGCCGGGGGAATCGTCGTCGCCGGCCGGGGGAGCCGGACCGCTGCGGTCGCCGCCGGCGGCGTCCCGCTCGCCGTCGCGACCGCGGGCGGCTTCCTCGCCGGGAGCGTCGGGATCCCCGGACCCACCGCGCTGATCGTGCTCGTCGTGACGGGCGTGCCGACCCTCGTCTACGTCCACCGCGCGATCGACGTCGGCGAGGGACTCGTCGGGCTGGCGCTGCCGGTCCTCCTCGTCGGTGGCGCGCTCGTCGGCGCGTTCCTCGTCGAGGCGTTCGGCTTCCCGGCGCCGAACCCGTGGCTCGACGCCGGGTTCGTCACCGAGGCGCCGTCGCGGACCGCGGCCGAAGCCGGGCTGTATCCGGCGATCGTCGGCTCGGTGATCATCATCGCGCTGGTCGCGGTGCTGTCGTTCGTGCTCGGCGTGGGGACCTCCGTCTTCTTAGAGGAGTACACGGCGGGGAGCGGCCTCGTCGGGTCGCTGACGCGGCTGCTTCAGGTGAACATCGCGAACCTCGCCGCCATCCCGTCGGTCGTGTACGGGCTGCTCGGACTGGGGCTGTTCGCGAACCTGCTCGGGTTCGGGCTCGGGACCGCGTTGACGGCCTCGCTGACACTGTCGCTCCTGATATTGCCGATCACGATCATCTCGGCGCAGGAGGCGATCCGGTCGGTCCCGGACGACCTGCGCCAGGGGTCGGACGCGATGGGCGCGACGCGCTGGCAGACGACGAAGAACGTCGTCCTCCCGGAGGCGTTACCCGGGATTCTGACCGGGACGATCCTCGCGCTCGGTCGGGCGATCGGCGAGACCGCGCCGCTCATTATGATCGGGGCGGCGACGACGGTGTTCAGCGCGCCGGACAGCCTCTTCAGTCGGCTGAGTGCGATGCCGATGCAGATCTACGCGTGGGCGAACTTCCCGCAGGCGGAGTTCCGGTACGGCGTCGTCGCGGCCGGCGTTATCACGCTGCTGATCATCCTCATCGGCATGAACGGAACGGCGATACTGCTGCGGAACCGCGCGGAACGGGGGAACTAACATGAGTAACACCGAAACAGAAGCGAGCGACTCGCTCATCACGACGGACGTAGAGACCGGATCGAACGGCCGAACGGCGGAGACCGGGGGGACCGCAGTCGCCGCGCGCGACCTGGACGTCTTCTACGGCGACGAACAGGCGATCGACGACGTGTCGATCGAGATCCCCGAGAAGCGGGTGACCGCGCTGATCGGCCCCTCGGGCTGCGGCAAGTCGACGTTCCTCCGGTGTATCAACCGGATGAACGACATGATCGAGGTCTGCCGGGTCGAGGGCGACGTGGAGTTCGGCGGGAAGAACGTGTACGACGACGACGTCGACCCGGTCGCCTTACGCCGGAAGATCGGGATGGTGTTCCAGAAGCCGAACCCGTTCCCGAAGTCCATCCGCGACAACGTCGCGTACGGCCTCAAGATCCAGGGGTTCGACGGCGACGTCGACGAGCGCGTCGAGGAGTCGCTGAAGGCCGCCGCGCTGTGGGACGAGGTGAACGACCAGCTCGATTCGTCGGGGCTCGACCTCTCCGGCGGACAACAACAGCGGCTCTGTATCGCCCGCGCCATCGCGCCTGACCCGGAAGTGGTCCTGATGGACGAGCCGACCTCGGCGCTCGACCCCGTGGCGGCCTCGAAGATCGAGGACCTCATCGACGACCTCGCGGAGGAGTACACCGTCATCATCGTCACGCACAACATGCAGCAGGCGGCGCGCATCTCCGACCGGACCGCCGTCTTCCTCACGGGCGGGCGGCTCGTCGAGTACGACGACACCACCAAGATCTTCGAGGACCCCGAGGAACAGCGCGTCGAGGACTACATCACGGGGAAGTTCGGGTAGATGCCCCGCGAGAACTACCAGGAGCGGCTCGAGCAGCTCCGGAGCGACGTGGTCGCGATGGGCGACCTGGTCCTCGACCGGTACGAGACCGCCCTCCGCGCGGCCGAGACGGGCGACGACGACCTCGCCGCCGAGGTGATCGACGGCGACCACGAGATCAACGCCCGGTACCTCGAACTGGAGGAGGAGTGCACGGAGCTGCTCGCACTCCAGCAGCCCGTGGCCGGGGACCTCCGGCTGGTGACGGCGTCGTTCAAGATCATCACCGATCTCGAACGCGTCGGCGACCTGGCGACGAACATCGCCGAGTACGGCGGCGACGACGGCGGGATCCACCCGGCCGTCGACTTCCGTGAGCTCGGCGACGCGGCCGGCGAGATGGTCGCGGACGCGGTCGCGGCCTACGAGGCGTCCGACGCCGAGGCCTGTCGGGAGATCGACGCCCGGGACGACGACCTCGACGAGCGCTGCCGCCGGGCCAGCGAGGCGGTCGTGCGGAGCCTGCTCGAGGCCGACCGCGCCCGCACCGAGGCGGACGGGACCGAGGAGCCGGACCCGGACCGACTCGCGGACACGCTCGACGAGATATCCCACGCCCTGCTGGCGATCCGCGACCTCGAACGCGTCGGGGACCACGGGGTCAACATCGCCGCCCGGACGCTGTACATGATCGAGAGCGACGACGAGCTGATCTACTGAACGACGTCGTCGTCGAGGCGATCGCGGGGGTCGGCCTCGGCGTGAACGGACGAGAGCCGGGACACGTCTCCGAGGAGGCGCTCGCCGCCTCGGACTTCGTCGCCACGATGGGCTGTGCGACGCTGGAGCTGGACGGGGTCGACACCGACGACTGGCACCTCGACGACCCGGGCGAACGCCCGATCGAGGAGGTCCGCGCGATCCGCGACGAGGTCGAGCGCCGCGTGGTCGCCGTCTTCGACGAGCGGTTCGGCGAGGACGGCGGCGAGCGGTACGCGACCGGTCGCTTCTGGAAGGCCTCGCCGATCGAAAAATCGCCGGTCGCCGGTCTGACTCCGGCGATCCGACCGAGCCTCGAGACGGCTCGCGCGTCCGGGGACGCTACGCGTCCGTGATGCTTATCTGTCGGTTGAGGTGGGAGTCGACGTAGTCGCCGTCGTACTCCCAGTTCGTGGACGGGCCCCTGCCGCCGCCGGCGGGATTGAAGGCGCGACTGACGGCCCGCAGTCGGATCCGGTAGGCGCCCTGCTGGTAGCCGGCGGGCACCTCGAACACGACGGTCTGTTTGCGGCTCCGATCGCCGACCGACTGGTGCCAGTACGAGTACCGGTTTGACGGACCGCCGCTCGACGACGGCTGAGTCACCGGCGGATTCCGGCCGCAGCCGTGCGCCGACGCTCGAACGCTCCGGAAGTGTTCGCCCCACGCTCTGAAGGACACGCGGATACCGATGTCTTCCCCGGCCGGTCGCTCGATCCGCGGACACGACTCGGTGATGTCGTTGTCCCACTCCTCGGGCCGTTCCGACATCGGTCCCCAAGCGAGGTCGGTGAGCTCGAGGTCCGGCGCCCGGTTGTCGACCGTGATCGTCGAGGCGGGCGAAGTCGACAGAGGTTCCATGTCCGAGTCGGCGAGCTGGAGCCGCACCTCGTAGGTTCCGTTCCGGTAGCCGCGGGTGTTCCAGTTCAGCACCCAGAACGGGAACAACAGCGGGTTGTCGTTGAGCGTCTCGCCGTAGCACGACTCCAGATACGGCACATCGAGGATCGGGTACCAGCCGTCGGTCCCGGTCGGCTGCACGTGAACCGGGTCGCGGCCGATCGCCGGCACGTGCCACTCGTGGCCGGTGAACGGTCGCTCGGAGCCCCCCTCGTAGGAGTACAGCACCCGGTAGTAGGCCGCCTCCTCGAAGCGGTGACAGCCGTGTAGCTGTAGCGTTCCGGCGAACGGGGCGGTGCCGTCGGGCCGGCCGGTGGACGAGCCGGGCGGTTTCGGGCGGTTGATCCGCCGGGCGTAGCCGGTGGCGTCGTCGTAGATCGGGCTCCGGGTCGGCATCAGACCGATGGACTCGATGGACGGCGTCTCGCACTCGACGTTCTCGGGCGTGAGCCCGTCGCAGGTCGGGATCGAGTTCGCGTTGTCGTCGGCGACGAGGTCGACGTCCAGGGAGCCGCCCTCGTCCCAGCGGACGTCGAAGTACCCCTCCGAGTAGATCGTCTCCGGCGTCCCGTCGCCGTCGACGTCCTGCGTGACGCGGAAGGTGATGTCGGGCACGTCGACGATGGTCCGCCACTCCGGCACGGACACGTCCCGACACCGGAGGAATGGACCGGCAAGCCGGTCGGGGTCGATCGCGGCGAGGATCTCGGAATCGACAGGGATCTCGTCCCCGAGCAGTTCGACTCGTTCGTCGGGATCCGGGCGGGCGAACCCCTTCGGCAGCGGCGGCTCGGGGGGGTCGGGAAACGCCGGCCGATCGAGTAGCGCCGCGGTCTCGGGCTCGAGATCGCCGAACGCACCGCGCTCGGAGCCCGCGCCGAGCCGCAGCGCGATGTCCTCGCCGACGAGCTCGGCCGTGCGCTCGAACGCGCCCGGATCGAACAGCCGCCCGGGCCGGGGGGACGGGTCGGGTCGCGGCCGCGGAGACGGATCGGGTCGCGGTCGGGGGTCCGGCGGGATCACCGGGTCCGGGAACACCTCGGGCCGTTCGAGCACGTCCCGGAGCCGGGGACGGGCTATCTCGGGGAGACAGACGCGTTCGCGGCGGAAGCTGAGGACGCGGTCGATGTCCCAGCGCGGGACGTGGACGCAGAACTCCCCGCACTCGTTGGTCGTCGTCGTCGCGACCGTCTCCCGCGTGCAGTCGAACGGGAAGAACCAGCCGTAGCCGAGGTCCGACGGGAAATAAGAGAGGAACGAGCAGTCGGTGTCCTCGACGTGGACGGTCGCGTTCGGGACGGGATGGTACTCGTCGGTTTCCGCATCGTAGGTGACGACGCGTCCGCAGACCCGCCGGAAGCCCAGCAGGTCGGGATCGATCGCGAACTCCAGCTGGTCGCGAACGTCGAGGGCCGTCGATCCCTCCAGATCCAGCGGCACGTCGTCGGACAGCGTTCGGATGTGGTGCAGTTGTCGATCGGTCACTCGCCAGTCGTCCGGCGTGACGGCGTTGGGCTGTTTCACCGCGACGCGGTCGTCGGCGGCCGGACTGACTGTCGCTTTGATGTCGCGAGCGAGGATGTCGTCGAACATCGCGACGTCCCGGAGGTCTTCCTCCGTGGCCGCCTCCAGGTCGTCGAGCGTCTCGTAGCCGGCGACGCGGAGCGCCTTCGCTCGCTTGGGGCCGATACCAGGGATCTTCTCCAGTTCGGGTGGGTCGTTTGTGGACATTACGGACACCCTTGGTCCTGTATCCGACAGGACGATAAGTAAATATATTTTAATGACATATATTTTTAACCCAAAATGAGACATACAACATACCGAGCGTTCGAAATTGAGACCGTCGCGACGCCGACGGCCGGCGGACGCGTGCCCCGAGGTCGACGAACGCTTACTCCGGTTCGGCCCGAATCCGCACTTCGATGCCGTCGCCGTCGATAACCGCGATCCCGCCCTCCCGCTCCTCGACGGCGAACTCGACGGCGCCGTCGGACGCGACCGCGTCGAGTCGGGTCCGCACCGCGTCGAGCGCGGCGTCGTCCGGCACGACTACCTCGAACCACGCGAGCCCGTGCCCGGACGCCGGCCTCGTCCGGCCCCGCCACGTGTTCGCGCCGAGGTGGTGGTGGTAGCCGCCGGCGGCGACGAACCGGACGTCGGGTCCGGTCATGCCGACCTCGAAGCCGAGCCCGTCGACGTACACAGCCTCGAACGCCGACAGCGACGTGACCTCGAGGTGGACGTGGCCGACGTCGGTGCCGGGCGGGACGCGGTCGACGGACGAGTCCGACGCCTCCCCCGACTCCCCGCCCGCCGCCGCGGCGACCTCCTCGACGTCGAGCGGCTCGGTCGCCATCCGGACCGTGTCGTCGTCGGCGAGCGGCCACTCCTCGCGGGAGCGGTCGCGGTAGATCTCCACGCCGTTCCCCTCCGGGTCGTCGAGGTAGAGCGCCTCGCTGACGAGGTGGTCGGAGGCGCCGTCGAGCCGCCAGCGGTCGCGCACCCGGCCCAGCGCCTCGCCGAGCGCGGCTCGGGAGGGGACCCGGAACGCCGTGTGAAAGAGTCCGGCGTCGGTGGGGCCGCGCTCGGGGGCGTCCGGGTCGCGTCGCAGGACGAGCAGCTCCTCGTCGCCGACGCCGAGGACGGCCTCGTCGCCGTCGCGGTCGAGGACCGCGAGGCCGACGACGTCGCGGTAGAAGGCGGTCGTCTCGCCGAGGTCGGCGACGCGGAGCGCGGCGCGGCCGATCCGCGTCCCGGCCGGGAGGCGGTCGGCGTGAGGATCACCGGTCATACCTCTACTGAGGGGCGCCGCGCGTTCAACGCGTCGGTCGCGGAAGCCGGGGTCCGGGGATCCGCCCGCGATCGGGTCGGCGAATCCCACCCGATCGTCCGTTAGAGTCAAGCGGTGGGGCGACGCAGTACCCGACATGAGCGTCGAACAGGAGGAGCGGGCCATCCGGTGTCTGGTCGCGAAGGTCGGGCTCGACGGCCACGATCGGGGCGCACACGTGATCGCGCGGGCGTTCCGCGACGCCGGCTTCGAGGTCGTCTACTCCGGGCTCCACCGCGCGCCCGAGGACATCGTGCAGGCGGCGGTCCAAGAGGACGTCGACGTGCTCGGGATCTCGATCCTCTCGGGCGCGCACAACACCCTCGTGCCGAAGGTGATAGAGGGGTTAAAAGAGTACGACGCCTTCGAGGACACCCTCATCCTAGTCGGCGGGATCATCCCCGACGACGACGAGGACGAGCTCAAGGAGCTCGGCGTCGCCGAGGTGTTCGGGCCGGGCACGCCGATGGAGGAGACGATCGAGTTCATCCGGAACAACGTGCCGGAGCGAGCGTAGATGGACGGGCCGCAACGCGACGGGTCGGCGGCGGGAGCCCCGGAGCTGGACGACCGCGACGCCGAGCTCGTCGAGGAGCTGCTCGCCGGGAGCCACCGGGCGCTCGCCCGCGTCATCACCCGGATCGAGGACCGCGCCGCTGGCCACCGGGCGATCGTCTCCGCGCTCCACGAGCACACCGGCGGCGCGGACGTGATCGGGATCACGGGCTCGCCCGGCGCCGGGAAGTCGACGCTCGTCGACAAGCTGGCGGCCGCCTACCGCGAGCGCGGCGACACCGTCGGCGTCGTCGCGGTCGACCCCTCCTCGCCGTACACCGGCGGCGCCGTGCTCGGGGACCGGATCCGGATGGGATCGAACGTCGGCGACATGGACGTCTTCTTCCGGTCGATGAGCGCGCGCGGCCAGCTCGGCGGGCTCTCGATGGCGACCGCGGACGCCGTGAAGGCGCTCGACGCCTTCGGGAAGGACGTCGTCGTCATCGAGACGGTCGGCGCCGGCCAGAACGAGGTCGACGTGGTGCGGACCGCCGACACGGTCGCGGTACTCGTCCAGCCCGGCTCCGGCGACGACGTGCAGACGCTGAAGGCCGGCATCTTAGAGATCGGCGACGTGTTCGTCGTCAACAAGGCCGACATGGACGGCGCGGAGCGCACCCTCGCCGAGCTAGAGGAGATGGTCCACCGGCGCGAGGGACCGACGAAGGGGCTGGAGACGGGCCATCACGGGTTCGACGCGCCGGAGCACCCGGACGACCCGGATCGCTTCGACGACTCGGGCGACTCCGAGGGCGACGGCGACTCGGACGCCGACGAGTGGACCCCCGAGGTGCTCCGGACGGTCGCGAACACGGGCGAGGGCGTCGACGAGCTGATCGCGGCGTTCGACGCCCACGCCGCGCACCTCCGGGAGTCGGGCGAGATCGAGGCGACGAAGCGCCGGCGCTACGCCGAGGAGATCCGGACGCTCGTGCGCTCGGACGTCGGCGCGCTGGCGGCCGACGAGATCGAACGGCGCGGCGGGGTCGACCGGCTCGCCGAGGCGGTCCGCCGGCGCGAGACCGACCCGTACAGCGTCGCCGCCGAGGTCGTCGCCCCCATCGTCGACTGCGTAGAAACGGACCGGGAGTAACCGACCGAGCGGCGACGGCCGGGCAGCAACGGGCGGGCGGCGACGGACGGCGGCGCGACCGCCCGGTCGGGCCACGAGGTATAAGTCGCCAGCGGACCAACAGGTTTCCATGAAGCTCAGGAACCTCGCCGGGACCGCCCTCCTCGGCGTCGGCGCGCTCGCCGCCCTCAACACCGGGCTCCGGTACGAGGGAGAGCTAGAGGCCCCGCTCGACGGCGACGACGGCGTCTTCCGCTGGCGCGGGATGGACGTGGCGTTCACCGAGGCGGGAGACCCGGACGACCCGGACCTCGCGCTGCTCCACGGGATCAACGCCGCCGGCTCCTCCGGCGAGTGGCGCGCGGTGTTCGACGACCTGGCGGCCGACTACCACGTGATCGCGCCGGACTTCCCGGGGTACGGCCGCTCCGACCGGCCGCCGCTGCGGTACTCCGCCGCGCTGTACGAGGACTTCGTCCGGGACTTCCTCGCCGACCTCCACGAGCCGGCCGTCGTCGCCTCGTCGCTGTCGGCCGCGTACGCCGCCTCGGCGGCGACCGGGGAGGGCTCGGGGGACGACGGCGTCGGCCTGCGCGGCTTCGTCGGCGTCTGTCCGACGAGCACCGCGGGGCCGAGCCCGCCGAAGTCGTGGCTCCGCGAGCTGCTCCGGTCCCCGCTGGTCGGGGACGCGCTGTTCAACGTCATCGCGTCGAAGCCGTCGATCCGGTACTTCAACGCCGACCACGGCTACGACGATCCGACGAACCCGAGCGAGGAGTGGACCGACTACGAGTGGCGGACGACCCACGTCGAGAACGCCCGGTTCGCGCCGGCCTCCTTCGTCTCCGGCTACCTCAACAGCGACCTCGACCTGGCGGCCGCGCTCGCCGACCTCGACGTGCCGCCGACGATCGTCTGGGGGCGCGAGGCCGAGGTGAGCCCCCTCGCGGACGGCCGCGACCTCGCCGACGAGTCCGGCGCGCGGCTCGTCGTCTTCGACCGCGCGCGGCTGCTCCCGCACGTCGAACACCCGGACCGGTTCGTCGAGACCGTCCGAGAGAGCCTCGTCGCGGGCGCGACCGCCTGAGACGAGGCTCTCGCGCACCGGACGCCGGGACCGCCCTCGCGTCGAATAGGTCGGGATCCCAGTATCAGACCTGAGCATCGGGGAGGAATCGGTTTAGGCGGGGGTCGCCGACGCGGAGATATGACCGACCCATCCCTTCGAGTGCTCTGCGTCGACGACGAGCCGGGGCTCGCCGCGCTCGTCGCGGCGTACCTCGAACGCGACGACGGGATCGACTGCGAGGCCGTCGCCGAGACGGACCCCGAGACCGCGTTGGACCGCATCGAACGCGAGGCGTTCGACTGCGTCGTGAGCGACTACGACATGCCCGGTCGCACCGGGGTCGAGCTCCTCTCGGCCGCGCGGGAGACCGAGCCCGACCTCCCCTTCCTCCTCTTTTCCGCGACCGATCCGAACGCCATCGCGGCCGAGATGGTCCGCGCCGGCGTCAGCGACTACGTCAACAAGCGCGGGGGCGCCGACGGATACACCGCGCTCCTGCGTCGGGTCGAGCACGCCGTCGACGGCGAGGGCGGAAGCTTCGGGACGGGCCAAGTGCAGGCTGGAACCGACGGCGTCGATCCCGCGACCGACGTTGCGCTCGACGGGGTCTGTACGGTCGCCCCCGACGGCACCTTCGAGTTCGTCGGCGAGGAGTACGGGGAGCTGTACGGCTACGACCCGGACGAGCTCGTCGGCGAGCCCTGGCAGCGCCTCCACCCGGACGCGGAGATCGAACACATCCGGAGCCACGTCATCCCCGCGGTGATGGAGGGCGAACGGTGGACGGGGACGAGCGAGGGGCTCCGCGCGGACGGGACGACGTTCGCGGAGTCGAAGCTGGTGAGCACCACCGCGGACGACCGGCTCGTCATCGCGGTGTCGCCGTTCGACGAGGTCGCCGGCGAAACCCCCGCGAGCGACTGACGACCGCGCCTCACGCGTCCCGCCGCACGTACAGCGTCTTCTCGCAGGCCGCGTGGACGGTCCCCGCCTCGTCGACGAGCGAGACGAGGTACCGCCGATCGGTCGACTCGCCGGGACCGAGCGCGTCGCGGATCGCGTCGGTCTCCGCGGGCGGCAGCTCGAACTCGGCGTACAACGTGTCGCGCCCGGGCTCGATGAACTCGAGCGCGGCCGACTTGTCCCAGACGGTGAAGCCGTCGCCGAGGACCCGCCGGAGCATCGTCATGTACACCGGGTCGATCGCGGCGTAGAGGCTCCCGCCGAAGATCGTGCCGACCGCGTTGCGGGTGCGCCAGGTGAACGGCACCCTGATCCGCACGAACCGCCAGTCGGCGCCGATGTGGTCGACGCGGGCGCCGGTCCCGCGATAGGAGGGCAGGAGGTTGAAGCCGTGGCGCCACAGCCGGGTCCGGAGGCTCTCCGCCGGCGGGTCTTCGCGGAGGGGGCGGGGATCGGGGTCGCGGTCGACGCCGGTCGGCGAGTCGGTCACGACTCGGAGGCACCGCGCCGACGACAAACCCGTGTCGGAACCGGCGACAACGCGCCCGGGGTTGTCGACATCGACGTCGGACGTTTATTTAAACCGACCGCGGTGGTGCGCACCTGCGAGCGCCCACCGGGCGCGAGCAGCCTGCGCGAGGGAGTCGGTCGTCCGGAGCAGCGCGGAGGACGACCGACGAGGCTGGGGAGGTATGAGGTGCGGTCCCGCGAGCAACGCGAGCGGGAGCACGGAAGTCGCAGCCCGCGCAGCGAACGCAGTGAGCGAGCAGGAACGTCTTCCGGCGGTGGCTGTCCGGGGCGGGACTCGAAGGGGCAGTCGCGAGGACTGCGCAGGCGACGCAAGCACTGGAGGGAGCGAGCGGCGCGAGCGACCGAAGCGCGCAGCGAGCGTGCGCAGTCCTCGCGACTGGGGCTTCGGAGGCGTTCGCCGTCGATCCAGTATCACTCATTTATAAGCAAGCGACTGGGGCTTCGGAGGCGTTCGCCGTCGATCCAGTATCACTCATTTATAAGTAAGCGACTGGGGCTTCTGAAGCGCTTCCGTCGGTCTCGCTTCCATCCGATCCCGCCCCCGCTCTCACGTAGGCGGCCCGAAACGGGTATCAGCGCGCGTCCGCAACCCGACACCGATGGAGTGCGACAAGTGCGGGGCCGACGCCGTCCACCACGCCGCCTACTCCGGGGCGCATCTCTGCGGCCACCACCTCCGCCGGTCGGTCGAGAAGCGCGTGAAGCGCCGGATCCGCGAGGACTCCCTCCTCGATCCGGAGGCGACGCCCGAGGATCCCGACCGCTGGGTGATCGGCCTCTCGGGCGGGAAGGACAGCGTCGCGCTGACCCGGATCTTAGACGACGTGTTCGGCGAGGACCCCCGCGTCGAGATGCTCGCCTTGACGATCCACGAGGGGATCGAGGGGTACCGCGACGAGAGCATCGACGCCACGATCGAGCTGGCCGAGGAGCTCTCGCTGCGCCACGAGGTCGTCTCCTACAAGGAGGAGTTCGACGTGCGGATGGACGACGTCGTCGAGGACGACCCCGAGAACATGGCCGCCTGCGCGTACTGCGGCGTGTTCCGCCGCGACCTGCTCGAGGAGTACGCCGCCGAGTTCGACGCCGACAAGCTGCTCACCGGCCACAACCTCGACGACGAGGCCCAGACGGCGATGATGAACTTCCTCGAGGGCGACGTCCGCCAGGTGGCGAAGCATTTCGACGCCTCGCTCGGTCCCTTCGACGAGCGCGAGGAGACCGACGCGTTCGTCCCGCGCGCCAAGCCCCTCCGCGACGTGCCCGAGAAGGAGATCGCCCTCTACTGTCACGTCCGCGACCTCCCGACACATATGGCCGAGTGTCCCCACTCCTCGGAGGCGTACCGCGGCGAGATCCAGTCGACGATCCACGAGCTAGAGGAGAACCACCCCGGCGCCCGCCACTCGATCATGGCCGGCTACGAGGAGCTCTCCGCGCTCGCCGCCGAGGCGTACCGCGAGGGGGGCGACGCCGCCGACGACTCGCCCGACCTCGGCGAGTGCGAGCGCTGCGGCTCGAAGACGAGCCGCGACGTCTGCCGGAAGTGCCGGCTGCTCGACTCGATCGAGGCGGCCTGATCAGGCCGAAGAGGCGCGCTCCCGCTCCGGATCGACCCGGCCGAGCAGGTCGAGCTGGTGGGTGAGGTAGACGAGCTCGCCGGCGTCGACCTGTCGCCGCCGGCTATCGAGCCAGTCGTCGAGCGCCGCGGTCGGGTCGACGTCCGAGTTCTCCGGATTTCCACCGTCGTCCTCCGAATTCATCCCGCCGTCCTCCGGCGACTCCCCGACGCTCCCGTCGATCACCTCGCCGACCGCCGCCTCCACGGTGCCGAGGATGTGCCGGAGGAAGAACGCCTCGTCGTCGGGATAGCGGGAGTCGGGAGCGGACCGCCGGTCCCGCCCCTCGACCGGCCGGACCACCCAGTCCGAGCCGGCGACGCCGAGGAGCGACGCCCTCTCGATCTCGCGGAGCCGCTCGACGGCGTCGCCGCCGGCGCGGCTGCTCCCCCCGGGCTTGGCGTCCATGTGCGCGTGGTAGCGGCGCTCGATCGCCCGGTCGGCCGGGTGCGACGGGCGGAAGCGCGTCCCGCCGTCGAACGTGATCGGGAAGTAGTACGTTCCGCCGGGCGCGAGCGCGTCGAGGAGGCTCCCGAGCCCGTCGAGGTCGAGCACGTCGAGCAGCGCCATCCCGATCAGGGCGTCCCACTCGCTCGCGCGCTCCGCCGCGTACGCGACCGCGTCGGCGGCGACCGGCTCGACCCGAACCGTGCGCGCGTCGGTCTCGACGACGAGCGCGTCGCCGTCGGCGCTCCCGTCAGCGTCGGAGACGACGATCGACCCCTCGCGGTCGGCCGCCCACGCTCGCAGAAACGGCTCGAGCCCGGCGAGCGTCCCGGCGTCGCGGTCGACGGCGACGTACCGCGTCTCGCCCGGCGGAAGCACGTCCCAGTCGATCAACCGGGCGATCATCGTCCCGATCCCGGCCCCGACCTCGAGGACGCGGAGCGGTTCCTCGCTCGCCGCGGCGCCGTCGGCGAGTCGCTCGCGGAAGATCCCGAGGAGCCGCCGGTCGAGCGCCCGGTCGTCGACGGCCCGCTTCGCCCGGAGGTAGCGCCGGAAAGCGAGGGTATCGTCGGCGAGAGCGTCGTCGCCGAGGGCGCCGTCGCCGGGAGCACCGTCGCCATCGACCCGGGACCGGTCCCCGTCCCCCGTCACGTCGCCACCTCCGGCTCGACCGCGTCGGACGCGCCCGCCACGTCGGCGAGAAGCCGGCGGACGCGGGCCGTGGATTCGTCCCAGCTCGGGTGGCGCTCGTACCGTCGTCTGGCGGCGCGACCCATCTCGGCGAGCCGGTCGGGATCGGCCGCGAACCCCTCGAGCGCGCGGGCGACGGCGTCGGGGTCGTCCGGGTCGACGAGGACGCCCGTCTCGCCGTCCGCGACCGTCTCCGCCGCGCCGCCAGCCCGGGAGGCGACGGCCGGCAGGCCGAAGCTCATCCCCTCCAAGTAGACGATTCCGAACCCCTCGTACCGCGAGGGGACCGCGAGGACGTGGCTCTCGCGGAGCGTGTCGCCCAGGTCGGCGTCCGACAGCCGACCGGCGAAGCGCACGCGGTCGCCGAGCCCCCGCTCTCGGACCAGTCGCCGAACATCCGCGACGTGGCCCTCGTCGACCGCTCGGCCGACCACGGTGAGCTCGACGGCGGCCTCGGCGCGGGCCACCCCCTCGACGAGCGTGTCCAGCCCCTTTCGCGGGGCGATGTTCCCGACGAACGCGACCCGGAGGGGGCGCTCGTCCGCCCGTTCCCCGATTGCGGCGTCGTCGATGGCAGGGTCGAACCGGTCGCCGGCGGGCGGGGCGACGACGGTGGCGTCGGGGTCGACGCCGAGGGCGGTGACGGCGTCGCGGGTCGCCGCGCTGTTGCAGACGACGCCGTCGACGGTGGCGAGGTACCGGCGCTCGACGGCGCGGTACAGCGGCGAGAGGCGGCGCGGCTCGCTCGCGCGCAGGTGGTGGACGACGCTCACGATCGGGTACGGCAGGTCGCGGTTGGCGAGGACCAGCGAGGGGTGCGCGAGCTCGTCTTGGAGCATCACGTCGACGTCGACGCGGAGGCGGTCCCTGATGGTCGGGCTGGCGTTGTCGAGGAGCCCGTGCGGGTACGCCCGCCACGGGAGCTCGACGACCTCGACGCTGTCGCCGGCCCGACGGAGCCCCTCGACGAGCTTCCGGTCGTAGCGGAACCCCCCCGACCGCTCGTCGAGGCTCCCGTACAGCGCGAGGCCGACCCTCATACCGGCGCGTCGTACGTCGCGGCGGCCGCGTCGTCCTCCCAGACCGTCACGGCCAGCTCGGTCACGGTGTCGTCGGTCACCGCGTCGGTCACGCGCTCGAAGACCACCCGGGCGAAGCGCTCGACGCTCGGGTTGCGCCCCTCGAACTCGGGGAGGTCGTTGAGCAGCTCGTCGCGGTAGCGGTCGGCGAGGTCGGCGAGCGCCCCCTCGGCGTCGTCGATGTCGACGAGGTAGTCGTACTGGTTCAGCTCCGGGCCGCGGAAGGTCAGCTCCACCTCGAAGTGGTGGGAGTGCGGCACGCCCTCCGGCCCGGGGTCGGGGACCGTGAGGTAGTGCTGGGCCACGAAGTCCGTCAGCACCGTCGTCGCGTACATGTAACCGATCCACGGGCGCGACCCACCTAAATCCGGAGGGCGGCGGAAGGGCGCTCGGCACGCCGAGGTTTTATAAGTAGAGGCGAGCGGAGGCGACGACCGTTTATAAATATCCGAGCGCGCGCAGCCGGTCCCGGTCCGTCTCGCCCTCGCCGCCGTGGACCCGCGACACGGGTAGCGGTTCGGGGGGTTCGAGCGTCGGGTCGCGCGTCCCGCGGTCGACGCCCGTCGCCTCCGCCCACGGGACCGCGAGCAGCGCGGGAACGGGCGTGTGCATCGGGTGCCCGTACAGCCCCCACTCGCCGAAGCAGTTGCCGTGGTCGGCCGTGATCGCGACCCGGCCGTCGACGTTGTCGACGAGCGTCGCGACCTCGCCGAGGACGTGCCGGAGGTTCGCCTCGTAGGCGTCCCAGACGCGCTCGGCCGAGACCTCGCCGCGCCGGAGCATGACCCACGGGTTCCCCTCGTTGCTGTGGCTCCCGGTCCGGGCCAGCCCGTCGTCGCCGTCGAGGGGGTCCGGGACGAACGGGTGGTGCGGCTGCATGTAGTGGACGACGAGCCGGTC
Source organism: Halorubrum sp. CBA1229 (assembly GCF_003721435.2). NCBI lineage: Archaea > Methanobacteriati > Methanobacteriota > Halobacteria > Halobacteriales > Haloferacaceae > Halorubrum > Halorubrum sp. CBA1229. The sequence continues at coordinate 857,100 of NZ_CP054585.1, forward strand.
GGGGTCGCGCTCGCGGGCGAGGGCCACGGCCCGGTCGGTGACCGCCGCCGCCGGCACGGTGCCGGTGTCGTCGTCCCACGCGTACTTCCACACCTCGTCGAGCGCGGCGAACGCGTCGGCGTCGAGGTAGCGGTCGGTCCACGTGTTGCCCGTGACCATCGCCGTCCGCGCCGTCTCCGGGCGATCCCCGAAAGTGTTCTCCAGCCACTCCGAGGACGAGCTGCCGACCGACCGGACCGTCTCGACCTCGCCGAGGAAGCCGAAGTCGGGCGCGACCGAGCGGAACAGGTCGGCCCGACAGGCGTCGAGGACGACGAGCACGTCCCACTCGCGGTCGAAGGCGTTCGTCCCGTAGTCGAGCCGCCGGCCGACCGCCTGCAGCCCGCGCAGGTAGGCGGTCCCGAGGCGGCTCATGCCCGGCTCTCTCACGACCGTGCGTTGGCGCGAGGCGACAAAACCGCTCCGGCGGGAGAGAACGCGAACCCCTCGACGGCCACCGCCGGGACACCTATACGTCTCGCCCCCACGGTACGACCGTGAACTGTCTGTTCGTCGGGGCGGGGTCGATCGCGCCGGAGTACGCCGCCGGGCTGTCCGGGAGTTCGCTGTCGCTCGCCGGCGTCGTCGACCTCGACGAGGAGCGCGCCGCGTCGCTCGCCGCGGACCACAGCTGCCCGTCGTTCACCGACCTGGAGACGGCGCTGGAGCGCGTCGACGCGCCGCTCGTCGTGAACCTGACGAGCCACGCCGCCCACGCGCCGGTGACACGGACCGCGCTCGAGGCCGACCGCCACGTCTACTCGCAGAAGCCGCTCGCGCTCGACGCCGCCGAGGCCGGAGACCTCGTCGCGCTCGCCCGCGACCGCGGCCTCGCGCTCGGCTGTGCGCCCGGGACGCCGCGGGCGCCCTCCCAGCGCCGCGCGGGCCGGCTCCTCGCCGACGGCCGGCTCGGCCCGGTGGGGCTGGGGTACGCGCACGCCCACGTCGGCCGCGTGACCGACTGGCACGACCGCCCGGACTCGTTCCTCGAGATCGGCCCGCTGTACGACGGGGCGGTGTACCCGCTCGCGCTGCTGGTGTCGTGGTTCGGGCCCGTCGACCGCGTCCGGGTCGCCGACGCCCTCGACGTTTGGCCCGAGCGGGAGGAGCGCCGGCCGTCGACGCCGAGCCACGTCGAGGCGACGCTGGCGTTCGCGGCGGGCCCGACCGTCAGGCTGACCGCCAGCTTCTACGCGCCCCACCGGAGCCGGGAGTTCTACGGACTGGAGCTCCACGGCGACGACGGCTCGCTGTACCTGAAGGGGACCGGCGCGATGGACGACGACCGCGACGCCGTCCGGTTCGGGCGCGTCGGCCGGGAGTACGTGAGCGCGCCCCCGGCCTCGCCCGAGGGCCCCTACGAGTACGTCGACGCGGTCGAGCGCCTCGCCGCGTCGGTCGAGGCGGGCTCGCCGTCCCGGGCCGGCGGCCGGCGAGGCGCCCACGTCGTCGCCGTCTGCAACGCGATCGAGGCGGCCGCCGAGGGGGGCGGCCCCGTCGCCGTCGACGACCACGGAGCGACCGCCGACCCGCCGGCGGCGCCGGTCGTCAGGCCGGAGGCGACCACACCCGACGGATCGGGCGCCGCCGCGATCCGCCTCCCCGCGGTCGGCTTCGGCTGCTCGCGCTACCGCGACGGGGAGTACGTCGAGCGCGCCGACTCGATCGCGACCGCGCTCGACGCCGGCTACCGCCTCCTCGACTCCGCCGAGCTGTACGGCAACGAGCACCGGATCGGGGAGCTGCTCGCCGCGCCGGGCGCGCCGGACCGCGAGCGCGTGTTCCTCCTCGGGAAGGCGTGGCGCACCAACCACCGCCGCGAGAACCTGCTCGCCGCCTGCGCGGGCAGCCGCGAGGAGCTGGGGATCGACGCGTTCGACTGCTACGCGCTCCACTGGCCCTCGGCGCTCGAACACCGCGGGGAGCTGACCCGGCTCGCCGAGAAGCCGGTCGAGCGGCAGGAGGCGCTCACCTTCCCCGAGGGCGCGGACGGCGAGCCCGCGACCGCCGACGTGTCGCTCGCGACGGCGTGGGAGAACCTGGAGGCGGTCCACGACAGGGGGTGGGCCCGGACGCTCGGGATCTGTAACGTCTCGCGGGCGCAACTGGAGGCGGTGCTGGAGGCTGGCGAGGTCGACCCGGCCCTGGTGCAGGTGGAGCGACACCCGTACCACCCCCGGAACGGGCTCGTCGAGTTCTGTCACGAGCGCGGGATCCGAGTCGTCGCGCACTCGCCGCTGTCGGCGCCCGGGCTCCTCGACGAGCCCGTCCTCGGCGAGATCGCCGCCGACCGCGGGCTCTCGCCGGCCGAGGTCGTCGTCGCGTGGAACGCCTCCCGGGGGGTCGTCCCCATCCCGTCCAGCACGAGCGAGCCGCACGTCGTCGCGAACCTGGCCGCCGGGAGCGTGCGACTGACCGCCGACGAGATCGCCCGGATCGACGCCCTGCGCGACCCCGACTTCGAGCGGTAAGGCGACCTAACCGGACCCTAACTGACCCGACCCCGCCGGTTCGGGCGGTATTCCTATGTGACAGAAGTCCGTGTGTGTGATATGGCAACGACCGAATCACAGGGGTCCGCGATAGACATCGGCTCGCTGAACGGCCTCCACTGGGTAGGCATCGTCGCCGCGTTGATCACCGCCGCCGTCCACCTCCGTCTCGGCCTCGGCGGACTCCCGTTGCCGCTGCGGGTCAGCTTCCTCCTCGCCGGACTCGGCTTCCTCGGCGCGGTCGCGCTCGTGTTGCTCGACTACCGTCGGCGCACGGTGTACGCCGTCGGGATCCCCTTCACGCTCGTCCAAATCGTCCTGTGGTACGTCCTCAACTTCGCGGGAGGCGGGAAGTCGTTCCCGGCCGACGTCGGGACGCTCGGCGCCGTCGACAAAGTCGCGCAGGTCGTGCTGATAGCCGTCTTGGTCGCCCTGTTGCGCCGATAGCCGTGCCGGTCCGGAAGCGCCGACCGCGACGCGATCACCGGGGCGCAGTCATCGACGTGACTGCCGGCATCGCGGTCGCCGGGGCGGCCGCCGGCACCGCAGTCATCAAGGCGACCGCCGAGGCCGCGGTCACCGAAGCGCCCGTAAACGCGGCCGTTCGAGGCGTAAACGCGGCCAGCGGGGACGTAAACGCCGCCGGGGCGAACGCGGCGGCGGGTGAGGCGTAGATGGCCGAGACCCGCCGGCGGCGCTCCGTCCGCGTCGGGGTCGGTCTCGGGCTCCCGCTCCTCGCCGCGATCGCGCTCGCCGCCCTCCTGTCGCGGCTGTTTCCGGCGGACGTGACGGGCCGGTGGGGGGTCTCGCCCGCCGTCGTCGCCGGCGTCTGCTGGGCCGGACAGCTCTGGTACGTCGGCTACGGGCTCGATCCTAAGGGGCTGACCGACGGGTTCTGGCGGCGGCTGTTCGGGCTCGCGAACGCGGTCACGCTCGTACGGGGGGCGCTGTACGCGGTCGTCGCCGGGTTCGTCGTCGTGCCCCCGGAGACACCGCTCGCGTGGGTGCCCGCGCTGTGTTACGGGACGGGCGTCGCCCTCGACAACCTCGACGGGACCGTCGCCAGGACTGTCGGCCGGGAGACGGAGGTCGGCCGGCGGCTCGACATGGCGTTCGACACGTTCGGGTTCGTCGCCGCGCCGCTGGTGGCGGTGCTGTGGGGGCTGCTCCCGGTCTGGTACCTCTCGATCTCCGCCGCGCGGTACGTCTTCCGCGGGGCCGTGTGGCTGCGGCGCGCCCGCGGGCTCCCCGTCGGCGACCTCCCCGACAGCGACCTCGGGAAGTACCTCGCGGGCGTGCAGATGGGCTTCGTGACGGTCGCGCTCGTCCCGCCCGCGCCGACGGAGCTCGTGTGGACTATCGCGCCCGTCGTCCTCGCGCCGTCGCTGGCGGTGTTTACGCGGGACTACCTCGCCGTCAGCGGACGGCTCCCGGGTCACCGCTGACCGGTCAGACGTCACCGGCCCGCCGTCACGAGTACTCCAAAATGACTTGCACCGCCTCGTCGGATCCCGAATCGAGCAGCTCGTACGCCTCCGGCGCGCGCTCGAACGGGATCCGGTGGGTGATCAGCTCGTCGGCGGGGATCCCGTCGAGCCGGTCGAGCGCCGCGTCCATGCGCCGATCGCGGTCCCAGCGCCCGCGGAGCTCCGGGCTGATCGTCGACACCTGACTGGAGACGATGTCGATGCGGTCGCGGTGGAACCGCCCGCCGAGGTCGATCGGCGCGCGCTTGGTCCCGTACCACGAGCCGACGACGATCCGCGCGTCGTAGCCGACGGCCCCGATCGCGTCGTCGAGCGCGCTCGGCTGGCCGGACAGCTCGATCGCGAGGTCGGCGCCGTCGGCGGGGAGGGTCGCGTCTGCGAGGCCCGAACCGGCGGAGTCGGCGGAGTCGGCGGCGCCGACTTCGGCCGGCGTCGTCGTCCGGTCGGCGCCGAGCGCAGCGGCGAGGTCCCGACGGCGTTCGATCGGGTCGACGACGACCAGCGACTCCAGCGGGAAATCGGCCAGCAGGCGAGTGACGCAGAGCCCGATCACCCCGGCGCCGAACACCACGACCCGCTCTCCGAGCCGCGGCGCGGCGTCGAGGACGACGTTCGTCGCGGTCTCGACCGAGGGGAGCAGCGACCCGGCGGCCGGGGTCGTCCCCGACGGGAGCGCGACCACCGAGTCGGGCGTCGCACGGAAGCTCGTCTGGTGGGGGACGAACGAGAACACCGACCGGCCGACCCAGTCCGGGTCGACGTCGGCGCCGGCCGCGCGGACGACGCCGCTCGCGGCGTAGCCGTACCGGAGGGGGTACGAGAGGTCGCCGTCGAGCGCGTCGAGCGCCTCGTCGGCCGGGAGGTCGTCCGGGGTCTGATCGCGGTACACGAGCAGCTCCGTCCCGGCGCTTATCGCCGAGGCGCGGGTGTCGACGAGCAGCTCGTCGGCGTCGGGCTCGCCGACGGTCGCCGCTCGGACCTCGACGGTCTCGGGGCCCGTGAAGTAGAGCGCGGCGTCGGTCATCGCGCGTCGCGTCCGGCTCGGCCGCGGGCGACGACCGCGCGGCGCCGCGGACCTCGGATCGGCTGGTGGCGTGACACGTACCGTCCCACGGACCCTGCGATGTTAAGTCCTCGCGCGGTCGGGCAAAGCGACGTCGGGTCGGCAGAAAAAACGGAACCGAACGGCCGCGTCGGCTTCGAGCTCGTCTTAGCGGATGACGTCGAGGCCGTTGTTCTTCTCGACGGGCTCGGTGCCGCCGTCAGACTCCCAGGCGCCCTGATCGGCGCCGCCGGAGGCCGTCGCGCCGGCGGTGCCGTTCGTCTCGGCGGCGCGCGAGCGGGAGTCGCCGAGGTCGTCGGCGTCGACCGCGGCGCGAGACTTGTCGGCCTGCTTCTGCGTCGAGGGGCCGAGCACCTGCGCGCTCTGGACGCCCGTCATGATCGCCATGACGCGGACCTTCCCCTTGTACTCGTCCTGGATGCGGGCGCCCCAGATGACGTTGGCGCTCGCCTCCAGCCGCTCGGTGATGTTGTTCGCGATCCCCTCGGCCTCCTTCAGCGTGAGGTCCGGACCGCCCGTGATGTGGACGAGCCCGCCGGAGGCCCCGCGGTAGTCGACGTCCAGGAGCGGGTGGTTCATCGCGTCGTTGACCACCTCTTGGGTCTTGTTCTTGTCCTGGGTCTCGCCGACGAGCATGACGGCCACGCCGCCCTGGTTCATGATGGTGGACATGTCGGCGTAGTCCAGGTTGATGAGGCTCGGCTGGGTGATCGTCTCGGAGATCCCCTTCACCGTCTCCGCGATGATCTGGTCCATCACGGAGAACGCCTTCCCGATCGGCAGGTTCGGCACGTAGTCGAGCAGCCGGTTGTTGTCGAGGACGATGATCGAGTCGGCCTCGTTGCGGAGGGTCTCCAGGCCCTCCTCGGCCTTCACGGTGCGGGCGCGCTCGACGTTGAACGGCGTCGAGACCATCCCGACGACGATGGCGCCCTGCTCCTTGGCGATCTTCGAGACGACCGGCGCCGCGCCGGTCCCGGTGCCGCCGCCCATCCCGGCGGTGACGAAGACGAGGTCGGCGTCGCCGAGCACCTCCTTGATCGTGCCCTGGGCCATCTCGGTGGCGCGCTCGCCCATCTTGGGGTCGCCGCCGGCGCCGAGCCCCTGCGTGAGCGACTTGCCCACGAGGATCTTGGTGTCGGCTTCGACCATCTTGAGGTGCTGTTTGTCCGTGTTGATCGCGACGGTGTCGGCGCCGTCGACGCCGATGTTGTACAGCCGGTTGATCGTGTTGTTCCCGGCGCCGCCGGCGCCGACGATGACGATTCGGGGGTCCCCGAACTCGTCGTCGTCCATGTCGACGGAGTCCATGTCGCGCTTCTCCGCTTCCGCGTTGTCGAGGGCGTCCTGAACGAGATCTTGCATCAGTTTACACCTTCGCCCAGTTGCGGTTGCGGCCGCGCTCGTCGCGCTCGCCGTCCTGTTCGTTCAACATGTCGCGGACGGCCGACCGGATCGCCTCGCTCCGGTTCGGGAACTCGCCCGTCTCGACCATCTGTTCGACCTCGTCTATCTGCTGTTTCGGGATTCGTAGTGTCACACGCTCCATTGGTATTCCCCCGGTAAGACGGCGAACACGCGACGCGTGTGTCTTACAGCGACGGGTCGCCCGTCGGCGGGGTCATCCCCGCCGCGGACGGCCGCTGTAAGACGACCGTCTTACGCAATTCAAATCACCGAGGCTATCATTATAAAACTACCGGCGGTTGTAAGACAGCCACCGAACCGGGCGAATACACCGTCCAGAACGCCGCTATCTATTGTTAACGATCGTTTAGCACGTCCGCAGCCGGAGTTCGGCGGCCGCAGCCGGGGCAGAACGCCCAGTCGGTCCGCAGCTCGTCGCCGCACTCGCAGAACGCCCTGTGGGACTGCTTTTCTCCGCAATTCGGGCAGTACACGTGGTCAGCGGGGACGTTTTCTCCGCATCCTCCGCAGGCGTTTTCGCCCTTAGTGACGTTCGGCGGCGTCTTACGCGCCTCCGTCTCGGCGTCCGTCGTCGTCTCACGTGTCACACGCGCGTCGTCGGCGTCGGCGTCAGAAGCGTCGAGCGAGACGTTCACGTTGATCTCGGCCGGGTTTCCGCGCGCATACGCCGCGTCGGACGGCCCCGACCGTCCGCCGAGGCGATCGTCTAACGCGGCGTCGAGTCGGTCGGCGATGAGGTCGTCGACGCGGTCGGCCAGCGCGGCGTCGACCGTCTCGGCGGCGGCCGAGTCCGCGTCGGCGGCGGCGGCCGACTCGGCCTCCGCGTCGTCGAGGTAGGTCCGGAGCGCCTCCCGCATCACCTCGCTCTTGGAGGCGTCACACGCTTCCAGCCGCTCGACGAGATCGTCGTCGGCCCGGAAGGTGATCTTGCTCATACGGACGCCATATCGGCCGCACTACAAGTATCTTCCCCACGATATCGGACGATAGCGGCACGACGTTTCAGCCCTCGGAAACGTGTGCGCCGAGCCGCCGCCCTCGGCGAATATCATGCGACATGGTCACACATGTGTCTGACGCAGATTTATACGGCCCGCGTGGGCATACGTGTGTATATGAGTAACCGCGTCGAGGACCTCGAACGACAGGTCGCGGAGCTGCAGGCGGCGGTCAACGGGCTCACGGAGGAGCTGGTCGAAATGAAGGAACGCGTCCGACAGGTCGAGGACGCCCAGGAGGTGTCCGTACGGGCGGACGCCGCGGGCGACGAGGCGCGGGACACCGCCGAGCCGGACGAGGAGCCGGCCGAGGCGACCGAGTCGGCCGGGGGCGAGACGCGGACCCACTCCGACGACCACGTCGAGGTCGTCGAGCGGACGGGCGACGGGAACGCGGGCGCCGACGACGGGAGCGCCGAGACCGAGGGCGACGACATGGTCGTTCCCGAGCAGGAGGCGACGACGCCGGACGCCGAGGCCGGCGAGTCGGAGGCAGAGAGCGACGACGAGGAGTCGGACAGCGACATCATCGTCGCGTAATCCGCCTCCACATCCCCGCGTCACATGCATATCACTGAAGTCGTTTTGGACGGGTTCAAGAGCTTCGGACGAACGACGAGGATCCCCTTTTACGACGACTTCACGGTCGTCACGGGGCCGAACGGCTCCGGGAAGTCGAACATCATCGACGGGGTCCTCTTCGCGCTCGGCCTGGCGCGCACCCGCGGGATCAGGGCGAAGAAGCTCACCGACCTGATCTACAACCCCGGCCACGACGGCGGGGAGAGCTCCGGCGGTCCGAACGAGGCCTCGGTGACGGTCGTCCTCTCGAACGAGGACGGCACCCTCGACCGGTCGCAGGTCGTCTCCGCGGCGGGCACGGAGAACGTCGGCGACGTCTCCGAGATCACGATCAAGCGCCGCGTGAAGGAGACCGAGGACAACTACTACTCCTACTACTACCTCAACGGGCGCTCGGTGAACCTCTCGGACGTGCAGGACCTGCTCGCGGCCGCCGGCGTGACGCCGGAGGGGTACAACGTCGTGATGCAGGGCGACGTCACCGAGATCATCAACATGACCCCCTACCAGCGGCGGGGGATCATCGACGAGATCGCGGGCGTCGCCGAGTTCGACGAGAAGAAGGAGGCCGCCTTCGAGGAGCTGGACACGGTCGAAGACCGGATCGGCGAGGCGGACCTCCGGATCGGCGAGAAGCAGGACCGGCTCGACCAGCTGGCAGACGAGCGCGAGACCGCGCTCCAGTATCAGGAGTACCGCGACGAACTCGAGGAGTACCGCGGCTTCCTCAAGGCCTCCGAGCTGGAGGAGAAGCGCGAGGCGCTCGCCGGCGTCGAGGGCGACATCGACGACGCGGAGGCCGAGCTGGAGGAGCTCCGCGAGGAGCTCGACGCGAGACAGGGGAAGCTCACCCGCCTAGAGGAGGACCTAGCCGACCTCAACCACGAGATCGAGACGAAAGGCGAGGACGAGCAGATACAGATCCGCTCGGAGATCGAGGAGGTGAAAGGCGAGATCTCGCGGCTGGAGGACAAGATCGAGGCGGCCGAGGAGCGCGCCGCGGAGGCGGAGACGGAGCGGCGCGACGCGTTCGTCCAGATCGACCGGAAGGAGGAGACGATCGAGGAGCTCGACGAGGAGATCCGCGAGGCGAAAGTCGAGAAGGCCTCCGTCAAGTCCGAGATCGCGACGAAGCGGTCCGAGCTGGCGGACGTCGAGGCCGAGATCGAGGGCGCCGACACCGAGTTCGACGAGCTGAAAGACGAGCTCGCCGAGAAGAAGGAGGCGATCGAGTCGCTGCGCGAGGAGAAGAACGAGAAGCAGCGCGAGAAGGACCGCCTGCTCGACGAGGCGCGCCGGCGCTCGAACGCCGTGAGCGAGGCGCGGACCGAGCTGGAGGAGGCCCGCGAGTCGCTGCCGGAGCACAAGGCGCGGATCTCCGAGCTCCGCAGCGAACTCGACAAGGCCGAGAAGAACGAAGAGAAGATCGAGGACGTCGTCGCGGACCTCTTCTCGGAGAAGGCCGAGCGGAGCGAGGAGCTCGAGGCGGTCGAGGAGGAGCTCCGCGAGAGGCAGAACGAGTACGCGAAGCTGGAGGCCGCCGCCGACCAGCGCGGCGACACCTCGTGGCCGCGGGCGGTGACCGAGGTGAAGAACGGTGGCATCGACGGCGTCCACGGCGCCGTCGGCGAGCTCGGCTCGGTCGCGGCCGAGTACGCGGAGGCGTGCGAGACGGCCGCCGGCGGCCGGCTCGCGAACGTCGTCGTCGACGACGACGGCGTCGGTTCGACGTGTATCGACTACCTGAAGCGCCGGAACGCGGGCCGGGCGACGTTCCTCCCCATCACGGAGATGGACGACCGGAGCCTCCCGCGGAAGCCCTCGCTGCCCGGCGTCGTCGACTTCGCGCGCAACCTCGTCGACTACGACGCCGAGTACGCCTCGGTGTTCTCGTACGTGCTCGGCTCGACGCTCGTCGTCGAGGACATGGACACCGCCCGCGAGCTGATGGGCGATTACCGGATGGTCACCCTCGACGGCGACCTCGTCGAGAAGTCCGGCGCGATGACGGGCGGGTCCGGCGGCGGCTCGCGGTACGCGTTCACCAAGTCCGGCGGCGGGAAGCTGGAGCGGCTCGCGACCGAGATCTCGGAGCTGGAGGACGAGCGGCAGTCGCTGGAGTCGGAGGTCGACGAGCTGGAGGCGGACATCGACGACGCGCGCGACCGCAAGGCCGACGCCGCGGAGCGCGTCCGGTCGCTGGAGGCCGACGTCGAGCGCGCCGAGGAGGACCTCGCGGACGCCGAGGACCGGATCGACGAGTTAGAGACCGAGCTCGAGGAGCTGGAGGCGGAACGCGAGTCGGTCGACGAGGAGATGAGCGAGCTGGACGCGGAGCTCGACGATCTCGATGCGGAGATCGCGGAGCTGGAGGGCGAGATCGAGGAGATCGAGGCGGAGCTCGCCGACTCGAAGATCCCGGAGCTCTCCGAGCGCGCCGACGAGATCCGCGGCGAGATATCGGACTTAGAGGACCGGATGGACTCGCTCGACGGGCGGCAGAGCGAGCTGGAGCTGGAGAAGGGGTACGCCGAGGACGCGGTCGACGACCTCCACGACACCGTTGAGACGGCGCAGAACCGGAAGGCGGAGGCCGAGGAGGCGGTCGCCGAGCACGAGGCCGCGATCGAGGAGAAGGAGGCCGAGCTCGAGGAGAAGAAGGCGGCGATCGCCGACTTAGAGGAGGAGCTCACGGAGCTGAAGGCCGACCGCGAGGACCTCCGGGAGGAGATCAAGGCGGCGACCCGCGAGCGCGACGAGCAGCGCTCGCTCGTCGCCGAGGCCGAGTCCGACCTGGAGGACCTGACGGACCGCCGCGACCGGCTGGAGTGGGAAATCGACGAGCTGGAGTCGCAGGTGGGCGAGTACGACGCCGAGGAGATCCCGGACCTCGACGAGGTCGAGTCCCGGATCGAGGAGCTGGAGGCCGAGATGGAGGCGTTAGAGCCAGTCAATATGCTCGCGATCGACGAGTACGACGAGGTGCAGGAGGCGCTCGACCAGCTCCAAGAGCGCCGGGACGTACTCGTCGAGGAGCGGGACGCGATCGAGGAGCGCATCGAGGGGTACGAGGCGGCGAAGAAGGAGACGTTCATGGCGACGTTCGAGTCGATCAACGACCACTTCGAGGACATCTTCGCGCGCCTCTCGGCCGGCAGCGGCGAGCTCCTCTTGGAGAACCCGGAGGACCCCTTCGAGGAGGGGCTGACGATGAAGGCGCAGCCCGCGGACAAGCCGGTCCAGCGGCTCGAGGCGATGAGCGGCGGTGAGAAGTCGCTGACCGCTCTCTCCTTCATCTTCGCTATCCAGCGGCACAACCCCGCGCCGTTCTACGCGCTCGACGAGATCGACGCGTTCCTCGACGCGGTCAACGCCGAGCGCGTCGGCGAGATGATCGAGGAGCTGGCCGCGGACGCGCAGTTCGTGGTGGTCGGCCACCGCTCCGCGCTGCTGGAGCGCTCCGACCGCGCCATCGGCGTCACGATGCAGGGCGACAACCTCTCGGCGGTCACCGGGATGCAGTTCGGCGACGAGGGTGGCGACGGCGACGGAGAGGTGAGCGCGGATGACTGAGCCGCCGGAGTCGGTGGGCGCGCACGGGAGCGGACCGGGCGACGAGTCGGCGGCCGCGGGCGACGCCGACGGCGTCCCGAGCCTCGACCTGACGAGCGAGCGCGACGGGGGACCGTCGGGGGAGCCGGAGGCGGAGGCCCCGGGCGACGTCGACGGCGCCGGGGGAGACGGGGCCGAGGAGGACGGCGAGGTCGAGCCCGTCGAGCTCCTCGTCCAGCTCGCCGAGGAGGGCGAGATCGAGCCGTGGGACATCGACATCGTGCAGGTGACGGACGCCTTCTTGGAGCGGCTCGACGAGACGGACCTCCGGACGACTGGGCGGGCGCTGTTCTACGCCAGCGTCCTGTTGCGGATGAAAAGCGACGGGATGTTGGCCGACGACGATGACGACGAGGAGCCCGAGCCCGAGCCGTGGGAGGTCGCGATGGAGGGCGGCGCGCCGGACCCCGCCGACGGTGACTTCGACCCGGTCGACGAGCTGGAGGCGGAGATGGACCGTCGGCTCGACCGGAAGAGCACCCGGGGCTCGCCGGAGACGCTCGACGAGCTGGTCCGCGAGCTCCGGGAGGCCGAGCGCGGCTCGTGGTGGAAAGAGTCCCGCGAGTACGACACCTCGGAGTCGCCGCACGGGTACGACCGCGGCACGCAGACGCTCGACTACCACACCGGCGACGAGTTCCGGCGGGACGGCGAGCCGACCGCCGGCGAGGCGACCGACCGCACCCACGACGAGGACATCGAGGAGGTGATAGTGGAGATCGACAACGCCCTCCGGACCCACTTCGACCGCGGGCGTACGGAGGTGCTCTTCGCGGAGATCGAGGGCGCGGGCGGGCGCCCGTTCATGACGTACCTCGCGCTGCTGTTCATGGCCCACCGCGGCTCGGTGCGCCTCCAGCAGGACGACCTGTTCGGCGATCTGTGGGTGAAAGACCCCACGGCGATGACCGGTGAGTCGGAAGCGATAGCGGATTAGTACGTTTTCGAGAGCGTAGCCGGTTCCAGCGCCGTCCGATCGCTTATAAACAAACGGCTGCGAATCGGCGGTGAATACCGTCAAAGCCTCGGGCGATCATTTATACGAAACTGAAGCGGTGGCGCGTGCCTCCGAGCGGTCGCCCTCGGCGACCGCGAGGAGCGCGCGCGAGGGACGCGGCGAACGCGAGCGGCGAAGCCGCGAGCCGTGAGCCGCGAGGCTGGGGAGGCGTGAGGTGCGGTCGCTGTGCGGTTGGGTGGGACTCAAAGGGGCAGTCGCGAGGACGAAGCACGGCGACGCAAGCAGCGTGGCGCTACGCGCCACGGGCAGCCGGCGGCGGAGCCGCCGGCGACACCGCAAGGAGCGAGTGGAACGAGCGACTGAGGAGCGCAGCGAGCCGCGCGAGTCGTCGCGACTGGGGCTTTGGAGGAGTTCACCGCAGAGTTGTCGATCACGTACCGCCGAGCGGCTGGGGCTTTGGCGGTGTTCTCCGTCGATCCGGAGTTAGCGATTTATAAGTAATCGCCCAGCAGCGGCTCGACGCGCTCTTGGGTCTCCTCGGGGATCGCGTCGGTCGGCGTGTTGACGGTACCTTCGAGCGAGGTGTGCGCCTCGCACTCCAGGTCGTCGGGGAGCGTCCGGACCGCCTCCTCGACCGCGGCCTTGATCGCTTCTTGGTTCTTTTCGGCGTTCTCTAACACCTCCTCGAGCGTCACCTCGCTGTCCTCCTTCCAGACGTCGTAGTCGGTGACGCCGGCGATCGTCGCGTACGCGATCTCGGCCTCGCGGGCCAGCTTCGCCTCCGGGATCGCGGTCATGCCGACCAGGTCCCAGCCTTGGCTCTTATAAAACTCCGACTCCGCGCGCGTCGAGTACTGCGGGCCCTCGATGCAGACGTAGGTGCCGCCCTTTACGACCTTCGTGTCAGGGGACGTGGAAGCCTCCGCGGCCTCTGTCAGGTGGTCGACCAGCTCCGGACTGTACGGGTCCGCGAACGGCTGGTGGACGACGACGCCGTCGCCGAAAAAGGAGAGGTCGCGGCGCTTGGTCCGGTCGTAGATCTGGTCGGGGACGACGAGCGTGCCGGGCTCTAACTCCTCTTTTAAACTTCCCACCGCGTTCGACGCGAAGATGTGTGTGACGCCCGCCTTTTTCAAGGCGTACATGTTGGCGCGGTACGGGAGGTCGGTGGGCGAGACGCCGTGCTCTGATCCGTGCCGCGGGAGGAAGGCGACCTCTTTGCCCGTGTCGGCGAACTCGCCGATCGTGATCGCGTCGCTGGGCTCGCCGTAGGGGGTGTCGTACTCCACCTCGCGCACGTCGTTCAGGGGCAGCGCCTCGTAGATGCCGCTGCCGCCGATGAAGCCGATGGTGCTCATACCCGGAGTGCGTCCGCCCGCTACTTATACGGACTGAAGCGGGACTACAGCAGCCACCGCACCGCCGCCAGCGCGAGCGCGCTCACGACGAGCAGATGGACGAGGACGGCGCCGACGGCGGCGCCGCCGACCTCGCGCATCTCGCGGAACCGGATCGAGAACCCGAGGCCGACGAACGCCAGCGTGAACAGCGCGTCCGACACGCGCCCGATCGACTCCAGCGCGGCCGGCGAGAGCAGCCCGCTGTTCGCGACCACGGCGACAGCGAGGAAGCCGAGCAGGAACTTCGGGAACTCCGCCCACAACCGGCGCACGCCCGGCTCGGTCGCCGACCGCGCGGTGTACGCCAGCGAGTAGACGATGGCGACGCCGCCCAGCAGGGAGTTGCGCGCGAGCTTCGTCACGGTCGCCCACTGGCCCGCCTCCGGCGAGTGGGCGAACCCCGCGGCGGCGACGGGTCCGGTCGAGAACATGCTCACGCCGGCCCAGACGCCGAACTGGCGGCCGGTGAGCCCGAGCCACTCCCCGGCGATCGGGAACGCGACGAGCGTGACGGCGTCGAACAAGAGCACGGTCGCCGCCGCGAACGTGATCGCGGCGCCGCGGGCGTCGAGCACGCGCCCGATCGCGACGACGGCGGAGACGCCGCAGATGCTCGCGCCGGCGGCCAGCAGCGAGGGCGTCGTCCCGTCTAACCGAAAGAGCACGCGCGCGATCAGTTCGGCGAGCAGCAGCCCGCCGCCGACCGCGACGACGACCAGCCCGAGGACAGTGGGCCCCGCGGCGATGAACTCCTCGACGACGACCGCGGCGCCGAGCAGGACGATCCCGGTCTCCAAGAAGAGCTTGTCGACGCCGACCCCCGGTTTCGCGGCGTCGGGCGTGCCGACCGCGTTGCCGACGAGCGCGCCGAGCCCGACTGCGACGACGAGCGGCTGGAGCCCGTCCACCGCGCCGGCGACGAGGTGCGAGAGGAGCGCCCCGGCGGCCAGCAGCGCGAGGCCGGGGAGGTACGGGCTGGCGGCGTCGACGACGCGCATCAGAGGACGCCCGCGGCCTGTCCCGCGGCGTGAGCGGCGACGATCCCCAGCCCGAGCGCGAGCGCCTGCCAGCCGCGGTCGAGCGCGGTCCACCGGTCGACGAGCGGCGATCCGGTGCCGCGGTCGGCGCCCGTCTCGGCCGTCGTCTCGTCGGCGCCCGTCTCGGCCGTCGTCTCGTCGGCGCCCGTCTCGGCCGTCGTCCCGTCGGCGTCGTCGGCGTCCGTCGCTTCGCGGCCGGCGTCCGGTGCCATACCCGCGGGTCGGCGCGCTCGGTACTTATAAGGACGCACTCCGGCGACCCGCGGGGGCCTCGTCGGCGCGACCGAAAGAGGCAGGTTCCGGGCGGTCGTCTGTCGGACACCCGGATGCCGACCACACAGATCAAAGACCCCGTCCACGGCTACGTGGAGCTGCCGGACGCGCTCGTCGACGGCGTCGTCGACACCCGACCGTTCCAGCGGCTGCGGTACGTCCGCCAGCTCTCGGCGACGCACCTCGTCTACCCCGGGGCGAACCACACGCGGTTCGAGCACTCGCTCGGCGTCTACCACCTCGGCCGGACCGTCTTCGAGAACCTCCGCCGGCAGTCGTACTTCACGCGGGACGCGACGACCGACGAGCTCGAGGAGATCCAGCGCACGCTGGAGTGCGCCTGCCTGCTCCACGACGTCGGCCATCCGCCCTTCTCGCACCTCTCGGAGGGGTTCCTCGACGAGGGAGTCTTACGGGAGCGGGTCGTCGACACCGGGCTGGTCGACGCCTTCGACCGAGCGGGCGTCGGCGGGGCGCCGCTCCGGTCGGCGAGCCCGCACGAGCTGCTCGGCTGCGTCCTCATCGTCGAGGAGTACGGTGACGCGCTGCGCTCGTTCGACGTGGACCCCTTCGAGGTGTGCGCGTACGTCCTCGGCTACAGCCTCGCGTACGAGCGCGGCGACCCCTGGCAGTGCGGCGTCGGCGCGCAGCTGCTCCACTCGCCCATCGACGTCGACCGGCTCGACTACATCACCCGCGACAACCAGATGACCGGCGCGGGCGTGTTGAGCTTCGACGTCGACCGCATGGTCGACGCCTACACGGCCCACCCCGAGGCGGGGCTCGCGCTCACCGAGAAGGCGCTCTCGACCATCGGCAACTACCTCGAGGGCCGGATCGCGCTGTACATGTGGGTGACTCAGCACCACAAGGCCGTCTACGCCAACCGACTCCTCCAGGAGCTGCTCGGCGAGTACGAGGCCGTGACCGGCGAGAGCCCGGTGACCGTCGACGGCGTCCTCTCGCGGGAGCTGGACGACAACGCCGTGCTCGAACGCCTGCGGGTCGCCGCCCGCGAGCACCCCGACTCGACGCTGGCGTCGATGTACGACCGGTTCCGCGGGCGCCGCTTCCCGGCCACCTGCTGGAAACACCGGATCGCGCTCGCCGACCGGATCGGCGGCGACCTCGCCGGCGGCGAGACCGGCGACGGCGACGAGGAGGGCCGCGACGACCGCGGCCTCGACCTCGACGACTTCACGGCGTGGCTCACCGAGGGCGACGAGCGGCTGGAGCGGCTGCTCGCCGACGCGCTCGGCGTGCCGGTCCACGAAGTGTGGATCGACCGCTCGTACGTGCCGGCCTACGACCCCGACGAGCTGGAGGACATCCCGATCGCGTACGGCGGGACGACCCGGTCGGTCGGGGACTGGGGGCTGTACGGCGACCGCGCGTTCGACGTGCCGATCCCCTTCGTCTTCGTCCCCGATGGGACGAAGCGGCGGGCGATCCGCGTGCTCCGGGCGGCGTTCGAGCGGGAGGTCGTCGAGGAGACGCGGGCGTGATCCGGCACGGACGCTCGACCGACTCTCCGGTATTTAAACAGACGCGCGAAACGGCGGAAACGAGCGTCGCGGTCTACGCGGAAAGGAGCCGGCGAGCGGCGAAGGGCCGAACGGTGTCAGCGAAGGGCCGAACGGTGTCAGCGAGGGGCCGAACGGTGTCGGTCGGGAGGCGACCGTTATCGGTCAGGGGACGACCGTTATCGACCGGGGGCATTCCCCGCGGCGCCGCCGGCGGCCTTACCCGCGCCCTCGGCCGCGTCACTGCCGCCGGGCGTCATGCCGCTGATCGTCTCGCCGATTCCGCCGGCCGCGTCGCCGGCGGTGGAGCCGACCTCGGCGAGGATCTCCTGGACGAACGCGGGGGCCTGCGCGGCGACATCGGCCGGCGGGCCGGCCTGCAAGGCCACCTGCGCCGCGTCGGTTGCGAGCGTTGCCGTCGTGATCGGGTCTGTTTCGAACATCGCGACTCGACGTAGTGGGTGAGTAAACAAAAGGGAGGAAGGCCCTGCAGCCGATTTTGGCGGGATTTCCGCCGATTTAAGCCGGTCGAATCCGGCTCAATTCGGATAGCGGCGCCGCGCCCCGGTATCAGACGGAGATCCGGTCGGTTCCGCGCGGCGCGCGCTGCACCCGGCTCAGTCGTCGGCCTCGGCGGGGACACGGTCGTCGGCGGCCTCGGCAGCGTCGGCGGCCTCGGCAGCGTCGTCGCCCTCCGCGGTCGGACTCGCCGCCGCGTCGTCACCGCGCGGGAAGTTCTCGATCGTCGCCTCGCGGAACGCCGCCTCGTCGAACTCGTGGTCGGCGTCGAAGAAGTCGAGGACGGTCCGCACGTCGGTCATCGCGTTCTTCAGCGCGGTCGAGGCGCCCGGCGAGGGCGTGATGTTGAACAGGACGCCGTCGCCCGTGATCTTCGCCTCGCCCATGTCGAGCTCCCTGTTCTTCGTGTCGACGATCTGGGGGCGCACGCCGCCGTACCCCTTCGCGCGCTCGATGTCGTCGACGTCGACGCTCGGCACGACCTTCTGGACGTCCGGCAGGAACGCGCGCTTGCCGACCTCGGGGATGTCGTACACGAGGTTGCGCACGACGTAGGGGAAGAGGACGCGGTCCGAGAGGATGTTGACGTAGCTCAGGATCGACGCGGGCGAGAAGCCGAACACGTCGGCGAAGTCGCTCACGGTGGAGAGCTCGCCGCGTTCGAGCGCGGGGACGAGCTTCGCCGTGGGGCCGAACCGGGTGACGCCGTCGTCGTGGACGTCGGCGTCGCCGTGGACCGCCGCGAACGGGAGCTTCTTCATCTGCAGCGTGTACACCTTCCCGTTCAGCAGGTCGTCGGCGAGGAAGAAGCTCCCCGCGACCGGCAGCAGCGACATGTCCTCGCCGTACCCCATCTCCTTGGCGAACTGGAGGCTGTGGGAGCCGGCGGCGACGACGACCGCGTCGGCCGCGAAGTCGCCGTCGTCGGTCTCGACGGTGAAGCCGTCACGCCCCTCGTCGACGTTCTCGACCGCGGTGCCGAGGTGGACGGCGACGCCGTCCTCGGCGCGGGCGTCCTCCACGAACGACTCCGCGACCGCGCCGTAGTCGACGACGTAGCCGTCCGGCGTCTGAAGCGCCTTGAGCGCGGTGTCGGGGTCGCGCCCCTCGACGACCTTCGGCTCCAGCTCCGCGATCTCCTCGCGGCCGATCTCGCGGAGCTTCGGGAAGAGGTCGCCGAACCCGTTCTCGTGGTAGCGCTCCTCCAGCTTGGCGACCTCCGCCTCGCCGACGCCGAGGACCATCTTGCTCCGCTTGCTGTGCATCTCGCGGTCGGGGTCGGTCCCCTCGAGGTACCCCGCGAGCAGCTCGGCGCCCTCCTTGACCTCCTCGGCCTTCTCTAAGGTGTAGTTCGTCTCGATATCGCCGAAGTGGAGGGTCTGAGAGTTGTTCGTGCGATCGGAGTTGACCGCCGCGATCTCCCGCTCCTTCTCGATCAGCGTGACGTCGTCGACGTCGGTGAACTTCGCGACCGCGTATAAAAGCGACGCCCCGCTGATACCCCCGCCGACGATGACCAGATCAGTGTGTTTGGACATGCGTGATGAACGCTCTCACTCCCCGAAACGAATTCACCCGTTAACGGTCTTGCTATCTCGATCGGCTAATCGGCCGACAGCGAGGCTACAGTCGTCGTTTTAGAGGTTCGACGAACGTCGATTTTTCCGTCGGTCGAGGGGGAGGGGATCGCCGCCGCTGAACTAGTCCTGCGCGGTCGGTCCGGCCGGCGGTTCCGACGCGGGGGCGGGCGGCTCGTGGGTCCCGAACTCGGGGTGGGTCTCCTCCATCCAGACGTACACGACCGCGCCGGACAGGAACATCAGGACGGCGGTCAGATAGAACGCCGCCTCGGCGCCGGCGAACTCCATCGAGAGCCCGATCAGGACCGCGCCGACGGCGTAACCCGAGTCGCGCCACATCCGGTAGACCCCCATCCCGGCCGACCGCCAGGTCGGGTGGGCCGCGTCGCTCGGGACGGTCATCAGGTTCGGATACAGCAGCGCCATTCCCAAGCCGGAGACGGCGGCCAGAGCGGCCCACGGGAGGAACCCCTCGACGAGGACCATCCCGAGCACGCCCGCGCCGGCGAGGAACATCCCGGCGATCACCGGCGGCCGGCGACCGATCCGATCCGCGAGGCCGCCGGTGCCGATCTGCAGGAAGTACATCGCGCTGTGGACGCCGACGACGGCCCCGACGGCCGCGATATCGAGCCCCTGATTCAGCAGGTACAGCGGGACGGCGATCCAGAACAGCGTGTCGACGAAGTTCTCGATGTGACCCGCTTGCGCCGCCGCGAACAGCGTCCGATCACCGTAGGTCGCCCGCTTTACCACCTCCTTGAACGGGAGGTTCGCGTCGCGATCGTCGTCGTCGCCCTCGGCCTCCGCGTACTGGACGGTCTCCTTGATCAGGAAGACCGAGATGAGGAACGCCAGCGCCACGACGACCGCGAGGAAGTAGAACGGCTCCGGTCGGAGGCTCCACCGGCTGGCGATGACGCCCGTGACCCAGGCACCGACGGCCACGCCGGTGTAGCCGAACGACTCGTCGATGCCGACCGCGAGGCCGCGCTGGTCGGGGCTCGCGAGGTCGATCTTCGCGTTGATCGCCATGCTCCACGTCAGCGCTTGGTTGACGCCCAGCAGGACGTTCCCGACGGTGATCCAGCCCCAGCTCGGGGCGAAGATGAGGATGACCGGCAGGGGGAGCGCCGTGACCCACCCGGCGATGAGCACCGGTTTGCGGCCGTACTCCTCGCCCCACTTCCCGGCGTAGAGGTTGAGGATCGACTTCACGATCCCGAAGGAGACGACGAACGAGCCGATCACGAGGAACGACTCGACGCCGAGGACGTCCTCACCAAGCGCGGGGACGACGGTGCGCTCGGACCCGATGGTCAGCCCGGTCGCGAAGACGAGCAGGACGTGGAGGGAGAACTGACCGAGGTGTTCGCGGATTCCCTGTTTGATGTCGGTTGCCGTGCTCATGGGTCACTCGGCCGCGCAGTTGTTCGGCCCCAGCTCCAGCTCGGCCAGTTCGTCCGCCGGAACCGACTCCTGTCCCACGTTCGTGCGCTTGACCCGCTCGAAGTTCGGCGGGTGGTCCGGGACGTCCGACGCGAGCGCCGCGACGAACGCCTCGCGGTCGCGACCGAGGTCCGCGTTCCGCGCTTTGACTTCCGCGAGCGTCGCGGCTACCGGCGGCTCCGGCGAGCCGGGGTCGTGCGCCGGGAGCACGACCGCGTCGTCCGGTCGGTCCAGCAGCCGCCGGAGGCTCTCGTACAGCGTCGCGGCGTTCCCCTCGACATCGGAGTCCTCGATGCCGGCCTCGACGCCGAGCTCGACGCGGCCGACGCTGTCGTGGAACAGGGTGTCCCCCGTGAGCAGCGCCGCGCCGCCGACGTCGAACGAGACGCTTCCCTCGCTGTGTCCGGGCGTGTGGATGACCTCGACGGCGAGCCCGCCGACGGTCACGACCTGGCCGTCCTCGATCGGCGTCGCGTCGAGCGCGAGCGCGTCCTTCGGGTGGAGGGAGTAGGGGACGCCGTGGCGGTCGGCGAGCGCCGCGGCGCCCGAGACGTGGTCGGCGTGGGCGTGCGTGTCGAAGACGCCGACGACCTCCGCGTCGTACTCGTCGAGGACCGCGTCGTACTCGTCGAGGTAGTGCGACGGGTCGAAGACGGCGGCATCGCCGTCCGAGACGAGGACGTGCGAGAGACAGCCCTTTCCCGGGCGCGCGATCTGAACGAGCGTCCCGTCGAGGTCGACCGGCACCTCGGCGTGTCGGTGGACGCGGCTCCACCCGCTCATCCCGTCGGCGAGCGTCACCGCGTCGTAGCCCAGTTCGCGGAGGACGTCCGTCGCGGTCTGCGAGACGACGCCCTCGGCGCAGACGGTGACGATCTCCGTGTCGTCGGGGAGCGCGGAGAGCGTCGGCTTGGCGCGGTCGGGGTCGCCGGTCAACTCGTCGTACACGTCGACGTTGACGCTGCCCGGGACGTGCCACTCCTCGAACTCCGGTTCGTGGCGGATGTCGAGGACGAGCGGGCCCTCGTCGTCGTTTCGCAGCTGTTCGCTGAGCGCGTCCGGCGATAGCTCCTGCATCGTACTCTTGAATAGCGCGGACGGGGGGATACGGTCGCTGCCGGACATGACCGGCACTATTAATTACGGACGAGCCCAAATCCGCTCGATGAGTCTGTACGAGGCCTCCGTCCGGGTCAAACACGAGTGTCCGTACCGGGAGATCTCGGAGCGGCACCCGGATCTCACGATACGAGAGTGGCCGCTGAGCGACTGCCAGGTGCTCGAGATCACGACCGAGACGACCCCGACGGACGCGCTGCTCGACGACATCGACCGACTCGGGACCGTCCTCCACCAGTCCGAGGACGGCGACGGGTACCACGTCGTCACGCAGTCCTGCCTCTGTTCGCTCGAGGAGTCCGTCATCGACCGCTTCGAGGCGCACAACTGCCTGTATCAGTCACCGACGATCTACCGGCAGGGCTGGGAGCACTACACGGTGGTCGCGTTCGACGACGCGGACGTCCGGGATCTGCTCGACGACCTGCGGGCCGACAGGGAGATCGAACTGCTCTCGAAGACCTCGATCTCGGAACAGCAGGTCCCGCACAGCATGCTGGCGCCGGCCAACCAGCTGTTCGAGGGTATCACCGACCGACAGCTGGCGGCGCTCCAGTTGGCGCTGGAGCGCGGCTACTACACCCAGCCGCGGAAGACCTCGCTGCGGGAGCTCGCCGACCAGACGGCCGTCGCTCGCTCGACGTACGAGGAACACCTCCGGAAGGCGGAGAACAAGCTGCTCACGAGCGCGGGACAGTACCTGCGACTGGTCACCGCGACGTCGACGGGCGACCCGCTGGAGGTCGAGGAGACCCGTCGGGCCGATCGCGCCGCCGATTAGTCCGCCGTTAGCACACCGCGACCTCCGAGACACGGAACCTCAAGACACGATGGCTACGAGAACCACACCGGAGCGCGGTCTCGCGGCCGCTCGGTGCATCGAAGGTCGACGAACGCGCGTCTTCGAGGGGCCCGCGCCGTGAGCGACGTCGAGAGCTTCGTCCGGTTCTGCGACAGCGAGTTCGGGAGCGCCGTCATGGACCGCGAGGCGGCGTACGTGCGCCGACACGTCGCCGCGGGCGACCGGGCGCTGGACGTCGGGTGCGGCATCGGGTCGCTCGAGGAGCGAGTCCCCGACCGCGGTATGATCGGACTCGACCGGTCGGCGGCGATGGTCCGGACGGCGCGGGACCGGGTCGACGCGCCGTTCGTCCTCGGTGACGCGACCGCGCTGCCGGTCGCGACCGGGTCGGTCGACGCCGTGGTCTTCGTCTCGACGCTCGAGTTCCTCCCCGACGCCGAAGCGGCGCTGAGCGAGGCGACCCGCGTCCTCGCGTCGGACGGGACCCTCGTCGCGCTCGTGTTGAACACGCGCTCCGAGTACGTCCGGTCGAACCTGCGGCGAGAGGGCTCGTACTTCCAGCGGATGGTCCACCGCGACTCGGCGGCCCTGACGGAGCGGATACTGGAACGCGTCGACGGCGAGCGGGAGTACTTCCTGGGGGTCTCCGGCGAAGAGGTGTTCGAGAGCAGCGACCCGGAGACCGCGGCGATCGCGGCGGTCGTCGGCGAGCCGGTCGACTGACCGCAACACCCTTTCGTCGGTTCCGCGAACGCCGGCACATGACCGACCCGTCCGACTCGGACGCGTCCCCGCTCTTCGAGGCGAAGGCGTTCGACGAGCCGTCCGTCTTCGCGCCGGAGGCCCTCATGGAGAACGCCCGACGACAGAAGGATCTCCCGGAGCGGCCGGTCCCGGACGTCTGCGTGCTCGACCCGGACGGAGACGTCGTCCGCCAGTTGGCGGCCACGGGCGCGGCGCGGGAGGACGAGACGTGGCCGGGGTACCACACCGACCTCTATCGGTTCGAACGGGGCGGCGAGGAGTTCGGGATCGTGGGGCGCGCCGTCGGGGCCTCGTTCGCCGTCCTCGTCGCGGAGCAGCTGTTCGCCGCCGGCTGCGACCTCCTCGTGAGCGTCACCTCCTCGGGGCGGATCGTCCCGAGGGAGGACCCGCCCTACTTCGTGCTCATCGAGCGCGCGCTCCGGGACGAGGGGACGAGCCATCACTACCGGTCGTCGGGTCGGTACGCGCGCCTCGATCCCGACCTCCGAGACTCGGTCGAGCGGGCGTGCGAATCGGTGTCGCGGCCGGTGTACGCGGGCGCGACGTGGACGACGGACGCCCCCTTCCGGGAGACCGAGACCGCGATCGAACGCGCCCGGTCCGAGGGGGTCCTCGCGGTGGAGATGGAGGCGGCGGCGCTGTACGCGTTCGCAGAGGCTCGGGACCGGCCGGTGGTCTGTTTCGCGCACGTGACCAACCAGATGGGGCAGACCGAGGAGGACTTCGAGAAGGGTGAGGCGGACGGCAGCCGAGACGCCCTGGAGGTGATCGACGCGGCCGCCGCGGCCTGGCGCGGGTCGGACTGAGCGCCCTCGGAGCCGACCGGGGCGCTCACGGCCCGTCCCGCGCGGCCCGGTACCGGTCGTGGAGTCGCTCGAACAGCGCGCGACCCGTCTCGGTCCGCAGTCGGGGCCCGGTCGTCGCGAAGAACTCGTCGAGGTCGTCGTACTCGCGGAAGGCGTCGGGGTCGCCGGCGGCGGGGTCGTACCGGTCGCCGCGCTCGTAGATCACCGCCTGCAGACAGACGTCGAGCAGGTCACACTCCTTGACGAGCACGGCCTCCGGCGAGTCGCGGACCTCGTACGCCTCCCACGCGTCGCGGACGCGGTCGGGGAGCGGTCCGGCGAGGTCGGCCATCGCCTCGCGCTCGGCGGTCTCCTTCGCGGCCGGGTCCACCGGGTCAGCGGTCGAGTCGGCGCGCGTCGCGACGTCGCCGGTCTCCGCCTCGGCGACGTCGTGGACCACGGCGAGCCGGAGCGCGCGGTCGAGGTCGACGTCGGGCAGGTCCGTCCGGAACCGGTCGCCGAGCGTCAAGACGAGGTACGCGACCCCCCACGCGTGCGCGGCCACCGACTCGGGGGCGTCGACGCCGCGGAGCTGCCAGCCCGTGCGCCGCTCGTCTTTGAGGGCGTAGGCGTCGAGGAGGGCGTCGATCGCGGGGTCGGGGTCAGCGTCCGATTCCGGGTCGTCTCCGGCCATCGCGAGCGGTCACTCGGCGAGCGTCCAGGCGTCGTCGCCGGTGCGGTCGGCCACGCCGCGGCGGACCATCTCGTCGAGCACCTCGTCGAGGCGGCCGGGCTGGGCGACCTCCATCTCGATGCGGCCGATGCTGTGGTACTCGTCGAGGTAGTGGCGGACGGCCTCCCGGTCGAAGGCGTCCTGGTCGGCGCGCTCCATCGCGCCCTCGGTGAGGTCGATCATGTCCTCGAGGAAGTTCCACGGGTAGACGACCCACGTCCACTGTTCGAGCCGCTCGCCGACGAAGTCCGGCTGGAACTCGGAGGTGCCGAGCAGCTGGAGCGTCGCGGTGCGGATCTCGGCGGCGTCGCGGTCGTCGACGTACTCCTCGGCGCGGCGGATCGAGCCGCCGGTGTCCGCGATGTCGTCGATGATCAGGACGTTCTTCCCCTCGACGCTGCCCTCCGGCATCGGGTAGCGGATCTGGGGCTCGTCGGTCTTCTCCGCCGCGCCGACGTAGTGCTCCATCTTGAGGCTCGTCAGGTCGTTGAGCCCGAGGAAGTCGCAGACGCATCGGCCCGCGAACCAGCCGCCGCGGGCCAGCGCGACGACCATGTCCGGCTCGAAGTCCGCGCGCTTCACTTCGTTCGAGACGTTGCGGCAGAGCCCGTAGATGTACTCCCAGTTGGTGAGGGTGCAGTCGAAGTCGTCCGGGAGGTCGCTCATACGGCCGTTCCTCCCACCCGCGCGCTCATAAGGGTTTAGCAACGCCGCCGGGGGGAGATCGGCCGCGGCGAACACTGCGACATAGCTCAACACGAACACCCGCGGTGGCGCGTGCCTCCGAGCGCCCGCAGGGCGCGAGGAGCACGCGCGAGGGAGTCGGCGGTCCGGAGCAACGCGGAGGACCGCCGACAGGGCGAGAGCGAAGCTCTCGCTTGCAACCGGCGCTACGCGCCGGTGACGAGGCTGGGGAGGCGTGAGGTGCGGGGCGGTTGCGGGCGGGTGGGACTCAAAGGGGCAGCCGCGAGGATGGCGCAGACGACGCAAGCACCGCAACGAGAGAGCGCCAGCGACCAAGTGAGGAGCGCAGCGAGTGTGCGCCATCCTCGCGGCTGGGGCTTTGACGGTGTTCACCGTCGATCCGCTGTCGAGGACGTATCGCCGAGTACCGTGAAAGCGAACATCCAGATCCACGCCGACTCGACTGTAATACACCACGTATCGCTCCCGACACGATTTAGGTGGCCCGCCCGCAACGAGTCGGTAATGAGCACTCAGGCCGCGACGGAGGAGCGGACGGTCGTGATCGGGCTGGAGGTCCACGTCCAGCTCGAGACCGACACGAAGATCTTCTGCGGCTGTTCGACGGAGCCCACCGAGGAGGACGAGGAGCCGAACACGCGCACGTGTCCCACCTGCCTCGGGCTGCCGGGCGCGCTGCCGGTCCTCAACGAGGCCGCCGTCGAGGCCGCCGTGAAGGTGGGGAAGGCGATCGACGCCGACATCCCCGAGACGACGACGTTCCACCGGAAGAACTACTACTACCCCGACCTGCCGAAGAACTTCCAGCTCACCCAGTACGACGCCCCGATCTGTCAGTCCGGGGAGCTGGAAGTCCGCGTCGACAGCGAGCCGCGGACCATCGGGATCACCCGAGCACACCTCGAGGAGGACCCCGGGAGCCTCCAGCACGCCGGCGGCTCCATCGAGTCGGCGACGCATACGCTCGTGAACTACAACCGCGCCGGAACGCCACTGATGGAGATCGTCACCGAGCCGGACTTCCGGTCGCCGGCGGAGACGCGCGCCTTCCTCGCGAAGTTAGAGGAGGTCCTCGAGTACCTCGGCGTCTTCGACCCGACCCGCGACGGGAGCCTGCGCGTCGACGCCAACGTCTCGCTCGTCCCGGAGGGCCAGGTCGCCGACGACGGGGCGATCACCGACGACGCCCTCGCGGAGGTGAACCGCGCGGAGGTGAAGAACATCTCCAGCCACAAGGGCGCCGAGCAGGCGCTGGCGTACGAGGTCACCAGACAGGAGAACGTGCTCCGGCGCGGCCGCGAGATCGAGCAGGAGACGCGTCACTGGGACGAGGCGCGCGGCGTCACCGTCTCGATGCGCTCGAAGGAGGCCGAGAAGGACTACCGCTACTTCCGGGAGGCCGACCTCCCCGCGCTGGAGGTGTCGGACTGGAAAGAGCAGATTCCGATCCCGGAGCTGCCGGACGCCCGGCGGGAGCGCTTCCGCGAGGAGTACGGGCTCGACCGCGAGTCGGCCTCGAAGCTCACCTCGACGAAGGCGGTCGCGGACTTCTTCGAGGACGTCGCCGAGTCGTTCGACCCCGACCTCGCCGCGACGTGGGTCGCCGACAACCTGCTCGGCGAGCTCAACTATCGGGAGATGCAGATCACGGACGTCGAGGACCGGCTCGACGAGTTCACGCGCCTGATCGAGCTCGTCGCCGACGGGGAGCTCACCGTGAAGAACGCCGAGGAGGTCGTCCTCCGCGAGATGCTCGACGCGGGCGAGGACCCCGAGACGGTCATCGACCGCGAGGGGCTCGGCGTGGCCGACTCCGGCGAGGTCGAGACCGCCGTCGAGGCCGCCATCGACGACAACCCCGACGCGGTCGCCGACTACCACGACGGCGACGAGGGCGCGATCAACTTCCTCGTCGGGCAGGTGATGCAGGAGACGGGCGGCAGCGCCGACCCCGGCCAGGTGAACGGGCTGCTCCGCGAACGGCTGGACGGGTAGGTCCCCGATGAACGTCACCGTCGAGGTCGTCGGCGAGGGAGCCGCCGAGTACGACCTCGCCGACGACGCGACATACGCCGACCTCATCCGCGAAGCGGGGTACCACCCGCAGGAGGCGTCCGTCCTCGTCGACGGCTCGCCGGTTCCCGGCGACCGCGTCGTCGACGCCGACGAGGTCCGACTGCTCCGACTTATAAAGGGCGGAGCGACGGACGACGGCGCGACGGACGACGGCGCGACGGATTGCGACGCGTGAGCCCACCGACGGAGCCGCCCGACGATATCGCGATAGCGCCCGCCGGGCCCGACGACCGGCTCGACGCCCTCCGCGTGCTCGACGCCGCCATGCTGGAGACGGACCCCGGGGTCGTCGACGCCGCGATCGACGCCGGCGACGCGCTGGTCGCCCGATTTAAAAGAACGGACGCGGTCGTCGGCGCGCTGGTCGCGACGCGCCCCGAGCCGGACCGGCTCCACGTCGACGCCGTGGCCGTCCGGCGGGCCCGTCGCGGGCGCCGCATCGGCTCCGCGCTGGTCGCCGCGGCGGTGCGGCGCGCGGAGCGCGACCCCGCGCTCGCGGTCGTCACCGCGGCGTTCGACGCCGACCTGCGGGCGTTCTACGCGGACCTCGGATTCGCGGTCCGACCGGCCGGACGCCCGAGCGAGCGAGGAGTCGCCGACGCGACCGGCGCCGACGACGAGGACCGCCTGTGGGGCCGCGTGGTGGTGGACCGCTCGTCGCCGTGAACCGGACGTACGCGGCGCGTCCGACTCGCGGCTGACTGAGCTTTTTCCGTGTGGTACGTGTACACATATCTCCCCTCATGATGCCCTCTGCATCCGGCTCGCTCGACTCCGGTGGTATCGACGTCGAGACGGTGGACTCGATCGACGGACCGCGGCTTCAGTCGGGCGCGTCCGTGAGCGTCCGCTCGGAGAGCGACCGTCCCCCGAGCTATCACCGTCGCGTCCGCGTCGCCGCGCTCACGGCCAAGGTGGAGGAACTGGAGGCGGAGGTGGACGCGCTCGAACGGGCCGTCGAGTCGGAGGAGCGACGGCGGCAGCAGGTGATCGACAGCTACGAGGCGATCGTCGCGGCCCGATCGGAGGCCGACCGCGCGCCCAGCGCGGAGACCGACCGCGCGCCCAGCGCGGAGGCCGCCACGGCCGCTGAGACCGCCGCGTCCGCCGAGACCGCGGGGTGGCGGCCGTTGGACGCGGTCGCCTCCGGTCTCGAACGGGTGGCGGCGTGGCTGCGGCGCTCGAACGAGTGACGGTTCTCGCACCGTTCACCGGCGAGCCTCGCATCCGATGTCCATTTCCGGGTCGGTCCCGTCGTTCCGGGTATGAACGCCGATTCGTCCGCGATTTCGAACGACAGTAGGCCGCGAGCCGCGGGGAGAGACAGATGAGCGGAAAAGACGAGTACTACAACCGGTCGAAACAGCAGGGGTACCGGAGCCGGGCCTCCTACAAGCTGAAACAGCTCGACGAGGACGCGGACCTGTTCGAGCGCGGCGACACCGTCGTCGACCTCGGCGCCGCCCCGGGCGGGTGGCTGCAGGTCGCCGCCGAGGAGGTGGGCGAGTCGGGCACCGTCGTCGGCGTCGACCTCCAGCGCATTAACGACCTCGAGGAGCACGACGTCGAGACGATCCGCGGCGACATGACCGAGGAGCGCACCCGCCACTACCTGCGCGAGGCGGTCGGCGAGCGCGGCGCCGACGTGGTGCTCTCCGACATGGCGCCGAACATGACCGGCGAGTACTCCCTCGACCACGCCCGGTCGATCCACCTCGCGCGGCAGGCGTTCGACGTGGCCGAGGAGCTGCTCGCGCCCGGCGGCGACTTCGTCGTGAAGGCCTTCCAGGGCGAGGACCTCGACGCCTTCCGCGAGGACGTCCGCGCGGAGTTCGAGTACCTCCGGACCGTCTCGCCGCCCGCCTCCCGAGACTCCTCCTCAGAGGTGTACCTCGTCGCGAAGGGGCTGAACACGGCTCCCGTCGCGGCGGGCGACCGACTGGAGGTGACCGTCGAGGAGCTCGGCGACGAGGGCGACGGGATCGCCTACGTCGAGGGGTACTCCCTCTTCGTCCCGGACGCCGCGGTCGGCGAGACGCTGACGGTCGAAGTCGAGGACGCGAAGCCGCGGTTCGGCTTCGCCGAGCGCGTCGGTGGCGGCGAGGAGTAGCCGGTCGCTCCCTCCCCGGCCGTCGCGCCCGTTATCAGCTCCGAGAAACCGGATCGATCCGTTATATACTCCGGTCCGAAACCGGCGACAGATGAGTCGAAACGGACACGGCGGCGGACCGGACGGAGGCGGGGCGTCCCGAGAGGGCGGCGAGCGTTCGAACGGCGCGACCCGGAGCGGTACGGCCGAGAACGGGACCGCGACGAACGCGACCCGGAGCGGCGGCGACCGGAGCGACGCGGGAGACGGGGAGGTCCCGACCGAGGCGTTCCGCGAGGTCGCGGCGCGGCTCGCCGACGGCGACCTCGGCGCGCGGTTCCCGGAGCCCGACGGGGACGGGAAGGAGACCGAGGCGGCCGCGCTCGCGAGCGACCTCAACGCCTTCGTCGCCGACGTCGCCGACACCCTCTCGGCGGCCGACGGGTTCGGCGACGAGGTCGCGGGGGCGTCCGAGCACGTCCGGTCGAACGTGGCGCGGGCGAAGGAACACAGCGAGGACGTGTACGCCGCGGTCGACGACATCGAGGCGGCCGCGACGACGCAGCGCGACGACATCGCGGAGGCGACGCGGGAGCTCCAGAGCGTCTCCGCGGCGACCGAGGAGGTCGCCGCCTCCGCCGAGGAGGTCGCGACCACGGCGGCGAGCGTCGCCGAGCGCGCCGACGAGGGGAACGACGCGGCCACGGCCGCGATCGACGAGCTCCGGGTCGTCGACGAGCGCACCGAGACCGCCCGCGAGCGCGTCGAGTCGTTAGAGAGCGAGGTCGCCGCGATCGAGGACGTCACCGACCTCATCCGCGACATCGCCGACGAGACGAACATCCTCGCGCTGAACGCCTCGATCGAGGCCGCGCGGGCCGGCGAGGCCGGCGCCGGCTTCGAGGTCGTCGCCGAGGAGGTGAAGTCGCTCGCGGAGGAGGCGCAGGAGGCGACCGCCGAGATCGAGTCGTCGATCGACGCCGTGCGCGGGGAGACGGACGCGACCGTCGCGGAGATCGCCGACATGCGCGAGCGCGTCGGCGAGGGGATCGACACGGCCGAGACCGCGCTGGAGGCGTTCGCCGACCTCGCCGAAGACGTCGAGGAGACGACGAGCGGGGTTGAGGAGATCAGCGAGGCGACCGACGACCAAGCGGCCTCGATCGAGGAGGCCGTCGACATGGTGGAGTCGGTGGGCGCGCTGGCCGACGACACGGCCGCCGACGCCGCCGACGTGACGACGATCGCCCACACGCAGAAGACCTCGCTGACCGAGGTGGCCGCGGGCGCGTCGACGCTCTCGGACCGGACGGGCGCGCTCGACGAGGAGCTGGGGGCGTACGCGCTCGACGGGGCCGCCGCGGACGACGACGCGACCGTCGTCGAGTTCTGGCACGCCCTCGGCGGCCGGAAGGCGCGCCTGCTCGACGAGTTCGTCGCCGAGTTCGAGGCGGCGACCGAGGGGATCGAGATCCGGCCGTCCTCGAAGGGGAGTTACCGCGGCGTGTTCGACGCGACGCTGGCGGCCGCCGAGCGCGGCGAGCCGCCGACGATCGCGCACCTCTACGAGATCGGCACGAAGCGCGCGCTCGACAGCGGCGCGTTCGCGCCGGTCGAGGGGCTGCTAGAGGAGGTCGACGGGCGCCGGTTTGGCGGCGTCGACGCCCTCGACGAGGCCACCGCCCTCGATCCGGACGACCTCCTCGATCCGGTCGCGAACTACTACCGGACGGACGGGGCGCTCCACTCGCTCCCGTTCAACGCCTCGACGCCGGTGCTGTACTACGACCGGGCGGCCTTCGAGCGCGCCGGGCTGAACCCGGACGACCCGCCGACGACGTTCGCCGAGGTGCGCCACTGCGCCGAGCGGCTGGTCGAACGCGGCGGGGTCGAGACCGGCATCACGTTCGCGAACTACTCGTGGTTCGTCGAGCAGTGGTTCGCCGAGGCGGGGCAGCCCCTCGTCGACGCCGAGAACGGCCGGGCAGGGACCCCGACCGAGGCCTACTTCGACGCCGAGGCGGGCGAACGGGTGTACGAGTGGATCGCCGAGATGGCGGCCGACGGGCTGTACCACGACCCCGGAATCGAGGCGCGCGGGCAGGCCAGAGAGGCGTTCCACGCGGGCCGCGCCGGCATGCTGATCGGGTCGACCTCGGCGATGGTCGGCGTCCACGAAGGGGCGTCGTTCCCCGTCGGGACGGGGTACTTCCCGGTGGCCGACGAGCGCCACGGCGTCGTCGTGGGCGGCGGGTCGCTGTGGATCGCCGACGGCGCGCCGACGGACGCGCAGCGCGCGGCCGCCGCGTTCCTCGGGTGGCTCGCGGCCCCCGAGCGGCAGGCGCGCTGGCACCGCGAGACGGGCTACTTCCCGGTCCACGAGGGGGCGGTCGACCGGCTCTCCCGAGAGGGCTGGTTCGACGAGAACCCCGGCTACCGGACGGCGATGGACCAGCTGGCGGACGCCGAGGACCGCGTCGCCACGACGGGGGCCCGGATGGGACCGTTCGACACGGTCCGGACGCTCGTCGCCGAGGCGTCGGTCGAGGCGCGCGAGCACGGGGTGAGCGAGGCGCTCGACAGGCTCACCGAGAGCGCGAAGTTACAGCTCCGGTCGTACGCGGAGTCGAAAGACGACGCAGGCGGCCGCTAACGGCGGGTCCACTCGCGGAGCGTGAACCCCTCGTACTCGGTCTCGTCGGCCACGCGCCACTCCGACTCGTTCCACGCCGGGAACCGGGTGTCGCCGTCGTAGGCGCCGTCGACGTGGCTGAGGACCATCCGGTCGACGCGCGGCTGGAACAGCTCGTAGATCGTGCCGCCGCCGAGGACGTAGACGGCGCCGTCCGAGGGGGCGTCGTCGGGGAGAGCGTCGACCGGTCCCGTTCCGGCGGGCGACGTCTCGCCGGCGACGCCGTCGACCGCGCCGGCGTCGGGTCGATCGCCGACGAGCTCGCGCGCGAGTTCGATCGCCGCGTCGACGCCGTCGGCGACGACTGCGGTCGGCTCGGCCACCGCGTCGACGCTGCGGCTCACGACGATCTGCCGGCGGCCGGGGAGGTTCCCCCGCATGGACTCGAACGTCCGGCGACCGAGGACGACGGGCGAGCCCGCGACGCGTGCGCGGTACTGGCGGACGTCTTCGGGGAGGTCCGGCCACGGCACGCCGCCGTCGTTCCCGATCACCCGGTTCTCCGCGAGCGCGGCGACGCTGACGAGT
This sequence comes from Halorubrum sp. CBA1229, assembly GCF_003721435.2. NCBI lineage: Archaea > Methanobacteriati > Methanobacteriota > Halobacteria > Halobacteriales > Haloferacaceae > Halorubrum > Halorubrum sp. CBA1229. Next base: position 889,834 of record NZ_CP054585.1, read on the forward strand.
TGCACGGGATCAGTAGGGCCGGCGGCCGTAAAAAGCGGTCGGCGGTGGATGGGTGGAGACCGCGGCCGACGAGGGCGGGGCGAGACCGCGGCCGACAGGTGAGCCCCGGCTACTCAGCGAGTCCGAGCAGGTCGAACGGGTAGCCGTTGTCGTTGTCGTCGGCCTGCTCGTAGACGACGCGGGCGGCCGCGACGTCCTGAATCGCGAGCCCGGTGGAGTCGAAGACGGTGACGCCGGTGACGCCCTCCGCGCCCGTGCCGGGGGCGTTGCCGCCGGCGTCGACGTCGGCCCGGCCCGGGCGGGTGCCGACGACGATCTCGCCGATCTCGCCGTAGATGTCCTCGTCGGTGAGCGTCCCCGCCGCGTAGGGGACGTTGATCTCGCCGGAGTGGGTGCACTGCTCGTGGTCGTCGATGACGACGGTCGCGTCCAGCAGGAGGTCGTCCGTCAGCTCGTGTTTGCCCTCGGCGTCGGCGCCCATCGCGTTGACGTGGGTGTGTTCGCCGACGTCGTCGGGACCGACGACGGGGTCCTCGACGGGCGTCACCGTCGAGAGCACGTCGCAGTGGCCCGCCTCGCTGATCGAACCCGCCCGGACGTCGAACCGGTCGTCGAAGGCGTCGATGAAGTCCGCGACGCGCTCCTCGTCCAAGTCGCTGATCACGACCTCCTCGATGTCGCGGACCGCGGCGATCGCCTCCAGCTGGGTGTACGACTGGACGCCGGCGCCGACGATCCCGAGCGAGGTCGCGTCGGGGACCGCGAGGTGGTCGGTGGCGACCGCGGCGGCCGCGCCCGTGCGCTTCATCGTGAGCGTCGTGCCGTCAAGGACCGCCAGCGGGAACGCGGTCTCCGGGTCGGAGTAGATCATCGTCCCCATCACGGTCGGGAGGTCGTGGTCGGCGGGGTTGTCGGTGTGGACGTTGACCCACTTGATCCCGGCGGCGTCCCACCCGGTCTCCTCGGCGGTGTCCTCGGTCCGGACGTCGAGGTAGGCCGGCATCGACCGGAAGTCGCCGTTGTACTCCGGGAGGTCGATGTACGACTTCGCCGGCATCTTCGCGTTCCCGCGCTCGTAGGCCGTGAACGCGCCGCGCACCGCGTCGATGACGCGGTCCATGCGGGCGTTCTCGTCGACGTCGTCGGCGTTCAAAAGCAGCGTCTGCATGCCGCGAGTTTTGCCGGTGGGGTACTTGAACCCTACTGGATCGACGGCGGGGACGGGGGCGACAGCAACGACTGTTTATAAATGAACGGCGGTGCAGTGGCGCGCCCCGGTGAGCGGCCTACTGGGCCGCTCACCGACGGTGCGAGGGAGTCGGTGGTCCGGAGCAACGCGGAGGACCGCCGACAGGGCGAGAGCGAAGCTCTCGCTTGCAACCGGCGCTACGCGCCGGTGACGAGGCTGGGGAGGCGTGAGGTGCTGTGCGGTTGCGGTCGGGGGGGACTCAAAGGGGCGGCCGCGCTCGGCGAACCCCAGCGACGCAAGGACCGCAGGGAGCGGCGCGACCGAGGACCGCAGCGAGCTGTGGGAGCCGAGCGCGGCCGGGGCTTTGCAGGCGTTCGCCGCTGGATCGGTGTCATTTATTTATAAGCGACCGACCGAAGCGCCCAGCTCTGGAGACGCTGAAACATCGTATAGTCGGGAACACGCGTATACTCGGGAACACGATTATACCGGCTCACGACGCATATCGACCCATGAGTCTCTCGCTCGACGCCGACCAGCTCGACCGGTACTCCAGGCACGTGATCATGGACGAGGTCGGCCCGGAGGGGCAGAAGCGCCTCCTCGACGGCCGCGCCCTCGTGGTCGGGGCGGGCGGGCTCGGCGCCCCGGTCATCCAGTACCTCGCGGCCGCGGGGGTCGGGACGCTCGGGATCGTCGACGACGACGTCGTCGAGCGCTCGAACCTCCAGCGGCAGGTGATCCACGGCGACGCCGACGTTGGCGAGCCGAAGGTCGAGTCCGCGGCGCGGTACGTCGACCGGCTCAATCCCGACACCGACGTGGAGGCCCACGAGACCCGGCTCGACGAGGGGAACGTCCGCGACCTGCTGGCCGACTACGACGTGGTCGTCGACTGCGCGGACAACTTCCGGACGCGGTACGTCGTCAACGACGCGGCCCGGATCGAGGGCCTCCCGGTCGTGCACGGCGCGATTTACAAGTTCGAGGGGCAGGCGACGACGCTCGTCCCGGACGGCCCCTGTTACCGATGTCTGTTCCCGGAGGCGCCCGAGCCCGGGACGGTGCCCGACTGCGCGGCGACGGGCGTGCTCGGCGTGCTTCCCGGCACAGTGGGCTGTATCCAAGCCACCGAGGCGATCAAGCTCCTGCTCGACGCCGGGGAGACGCTGGACGGCCGGCTCCTGTTTTACGACGCGATGGACCTGACGTTCGAGACGGTCCCCTACCGCCGGAATCCGGACTGCCCGGTGTGCGGCGACGACGGCATCGAGACGATCGACGGGATCGACTACTCTGGCGGCTGTCGGGTGAACGCGGACTAGCGGCTCGGGCGAGGCTCCCGCGTCGGGCCGCCCGCCGCTCACAGCGAGCGCTCGGTCATCGACGAGCCGTCCCCGGCGCCCGGGCCGTCGGTCGCGAATCCCGACCGGACGCACCACCGACAGTAGCGGAAGTCGGGACGGTTTTCGGCCCCGCAGTGCCGGCAGACGACGGTCTCGCCGTCGACGTCGAGCGGGGGCGGGTCGCCGTCCGGGTCGGTCCCGGTCGCCGTCGAGTCCGCGTCGGCGGCCACGGCGAACTCGGGCCCGGCGGTCGAGACGGCCTCGGAGTCGCCCCCCGAGGCGGACTCGGTCTCCGAGGGCGACGAGTCGCCGGCGGACCCGAGGATCTCGGGCGGGCCCCAGTCCCGCTTCGCGAGGAGCCACGCGAGCGCGAGGTTGGCCGCGAGCACCCCGACGAACACGGCGGCGACCGGAAGGAGGTCACCTCCCGTCATGTGTGGGGTGTTAGCAGGCGAGGAATATATGACCAGCGGTGATCGAGGGCGGGATCGGCTCGATGCCCCAGCGGTCGGCCTCGGTTCGGCGGCGGTCGGCCTCGGTTCGGCGGCGGTCGGCCACAGTTCCCCCGCACTCTTAGGGCGGCCCGTCGAACGGGGGGACGTATGAAGGAGATCGTCCACACCGACGCGGCGCCCGAGGCGGTCGGGGCGTACAGCCAGGCGACGACGAACGGCGAGCTCGTGTTCACGGCCGGGCAGATCCCGCTGACGCCTGACGGCGAACTCCTCGACGACGCGCCGGTCGCCGAGCAGACGGAGCGCGCGCTCGACAACCTCGTCGCCGTGCTCGACGAGGCGGGCGCGACGCCGACCGACGTGCTGAAGACGACCGTCTTCCTCGCCGACATCGACGACTTCGACGAGATGAACGAGGCGTACGCCGGGTACTTCGACGAGTCGCCGCCGGCGCGGTCGGCGGTCCAAGCGGGCGCGCTCCCGAAGGGCGTCGGCGTCGAGATCGAGGCGGTCGCCGTCGTCGAGTAGATGGGCGCCGAGCGCGACGAGACCGGGAGCGGAGCGGACGCGGCGGAGCCTCCCGCGCGGCCGACGAAACGCGCCAGGGCGAAGTCGGCGGCGCTGTGGGGGCTCGTCGGCGGGTTCGCCTTCCTCGTGGTCGCGCAGGGGTTCCTGCTCGTCGCGGGCGGCCTCCCGGTCGGATACGGCGGGCTGATCGGGCTCGCCGCGGCGATCGCCGTCGCGTCCGCCGGAATCGCCTACGCGGCCGAACACCGACTGCGGGCGAAGCGCGTGAAAAGAAGGACTTAACAGTCCCAGCGGATTATCTCGGAGCGAGCCAGGATGGCCGAGTGGTAAGGCGCACGCCTGGAAAGCGTGTTCCCTTCCGGGATCGGGGGTTCAAATCCCTCTCCTGGCGTTCTTTGTCGACGCCGACCACGAGCGAGGAGCGGAGCGACGAGCGAGTCCGGCGTCGACGAACCCGGACGAAGGGATTTGAATCAGGGAGTGAAGCGAGCGGGGCGAGCGGAACGACTGGGGCTCAAATCCCTCTCCTGGCGTTCTTTGTCGACGAATTCACCGCTGTTAGCCGCGGTGCCGTCTGCTTCCCGACCGTTGTCTGACTGTCTCACACACTGACACAAGACTCATGTGTATGGGTGGTGTTGACACGGGTGACGATGCCAGACACGAAATCAGGTCGCGAGCGGAAAGGAAAGAACAAGCGCCGGCAGCTGGAGAGCCGTCTCAACCGACGCGAGCTCGACGCCCCCGACGAACCACCGGAACCGTCCCTCGACGAGATCGACTCGGAATATCTCGACGAGGACGAGCTCGATCGGTGAGCGCTCGCGACCGAACGCCGTCTCCGTTTTTCCGTCGGTAACCCCGCCCGAGAGCTGTTCATCCGTCCATCGTGCGCCGAGAACGACTGATCACCGGGAGCGACGCTTCGTCCGTCACCGATCCCTCACATCCGCACCGTGGCGGGCACTGACATATATAAACGAGGCAGTACGGACGTCCGAACCCTCTCGGAGAGCCATGCTAACTATCCCCACAAACAGACGGTGAGCGTTCCGGAGTCGTGCGGTTTTCTCGGATCGGTAGCCGTCGGCCGCGGTGGCGCTCGATCGCTCCTCAACGATGGGTTTATATAGAATCACAATCAATCAAACGCTGTATGAGCCAGCGAATGCAGCAGGGGCAGCCGATGATCATCATGGGCGATGACGCCCAGCGCGTCAAGGACAAAGATGCGCAGGAGTACAACATCTCCGCGGCGCGCGGCGTCGCCGAGTCCGTACGGTCGACGCTCGGGCCGAAAGGGATGGACAAGATGCTCGTCGACTCGATGGGCGACGTCACCATCACGAACGACGGCGTCACCATCCTGCAGACGATGGACATCGACAACCCGACCGCCGAGATGATCGTCGAGGTCGCCGAGACCCAAGAGGACGAGGCCGGCGACGGCACGACGAGCGCGGTCGCGATCGCGGGCGAGCTCCTCAAGAACGCCGAGGACCTCCTCGAACAGGACATCCACCCGACAGCGGTGATCAAGGGCTTCAACCTCGCGAGCGAGTACGCCCGCGAGCAGGTCGACGAAATCGCCACCGAGGTCGAACCCGACGACACCGAGACGCTGAAGAACGTCGCCGAGACGTCGATGACGGGTAAGGGCGCCGAGCTCGACAAGGAGACCCTCGCCGACCTCGTCGTCCGCGCGATCCAGGGCGTCACCGTCGAGGCCGACGACGGCTCCCACGTCGTCGACCTCGCGAACCTCAACATCGAGACCCGCACCGGCCGCGCGGCCGGCGAGTCCGAGCTCCTCTCGGGCGCGGTGATCGACAAGGACCCCGTCCACGACGACATGCCGACCGACTTCGAGTCGGCCGACGTCCTCCTCCTCAACGACCCGATCGAGGTCGAGGAGGCCGACGTCGACACCTCCGTCAACGTCGACTCGCCCGACCAGCTCCAGAAGTTCCTCGACCAGGAGGAGAAGCAGCTCCGCGACAAGGTCGACACGATCGTCGAGAGCGGGGCCGACGTCGTCTTCTGTCAGAAGGGGATCGACGACCTCGCCCAGCACTACCTCGCGAAGGAGGGCGTTCTCGCGGTCCGCCGGACGAAGAAGTCCGACCTGAGCTTCCTCAAGAACGTGCTCGGCGCGCCGATCGTCACCGACCTCGACTCGCTCACCGCCGACGACCTCGCGGTCGGCTCGGTCGAGCGCGACGAGGAGGAGGGGCTGTTCTACGTCGAGGGCGAGGACGCCCACGGCGTCACCCTCCTGCTGTACGGCACGACCGACCACGTCGTCGACGAGCTCGAGCGCGGCATCGAAGACGCGATCGACGTCGTCGCGACGACCGTCTCCGACGGGCGCACGCTCCCCGGCGGCGGCGCCATCGAGGTCGAGCTCGCCCGCCGGCTCCGCGACTACGCCGACTCCGTCTCCGGCCGCGAGCAGCTCGCCGTCGAGGCGTTCGCCGACTCGCTGGAGCTCATCCCCCGCGTGCTCGCCGAGAACGCCGGGCTCGACGCGATCGACCTGCTCGTCGACCTGCGCGCGGCCCACGAGGCCGGCGACGCGCACGCCGGGCTGAACGTCTTCTCCGGCGAGGTCGTAGACACGGCCGAAGCCGGCGTCGTGGAGACGGCCCAGGCGAAGGAGCAGGCCATCTCCTCGGCCGCCGAGGCCGCGAACCTCGTGCTAAAAATCGACGACATCATCTCCGCGGGCGACCTGTCGACCGGCGGCGACGACGACGAGGGCGGCGCCCCGGCCGGCGGCATGGGCGGCATGGGCGGTATGGGCGGTGCGATGTGAGCTTCGAGTAGGAAACTCACAGCCCCCTGACGCGTTCCGTTTCGACCGCGCACCGCTCCTCGACCACGCACCTCGCGTTCCCCCGGTTCCGTTTTTTGGCATCCGATCCGGAGAGCCGCGGCGCTGTCGGAGCGTGACTGAGGATCGCTGCGGGTACGTCGGCCTCGCCGCTACGCGGCTGATAAACGAGAGAATCCGAGAGACCGCGGCGGGCTTACTTGCCCTGGCGGTCGTTGCCGGTGACGCTCGGGCGGGTCTTCTCCGTGCCCTTGCCGCGCGTGCGCTGGCCGCGGCCCTTCGTGCCGGCGGAGGTGAGCCCGCGGAAGGCGCGCCCGCGGTGGTCGTCAGAGGTGATCCAGCCGAGGTCGTCGTCGTTCTCGATCGCGGGGTGGGCGGGGTCCACGAGGATCACTTCGTGCCACTTCTGCGAGCCGTCCTCACCGACCCAGTAGGAGTTGAGCACGCGGAGGTTGCGGTACTTCCGCGAGGCGCGCTCCTCGGCGATGCGCTGGATCGACTTGCGGCGCGAGAGCCGGTTGACCCCCTGCCGCTTCGAGCGGCGGCCGGCCTTGTGGCGCTGCTTGCGCGAGCCGCCCTTCCGGACGCTCACGCGGGCGACGATGACGCCCTGCTTGGCCTTGTAGCCGAGTTCGCGGGCCTTGTCGAGGCGGGTGGGGCGCTCGATGCGCTCGATGGCGCCCTCGTCGCGCCACTCCTGTTTGCGCTGCCACTGCAGCTCCGCCAGTTTCCCCTCCTTGGGGGACCGCCATGCCTCCTTGATGTGCGAGTAGAAGCTTCGTGCCATATTGTTGTCCGCGGACGGTTGCGATTCAGCCGCGAGGCGGCCACATGTCGTCTCGTCCCGGGGGCGTCGACGGCGTTGACGAGCTCCGCTCGTCAGCCCACCAGACGCAGTCTGATGACGTCGACGGCGCCCCGGCGGCGAGTGCCCGCTGTGTCCGCAGCAGCGAGTTGTCCGTATTTCCCGCGGTTCGCCCTTAACCGCTTCGCTACGGCGTTCGCGTGGGGAGCGGTGGCACGCGGAGACGGCGGGGGCGCGTCATCGGTACCGATCGCGTCGACGCGGCGCGGCCGACATCGCGTCCCTGTGCGCCCGGCTTGCTCCTCCCTGTGCGTCCGGCTCACCCACCCGCCGCGTTTTTACCAGCGTCGAGCCCTATGACCGAACGGGCGCGGTCGGACACGTCACCGCCTCGGGTAGGGGGTCGTGTCCGGCCGCGCCGCATTTCCCCCGGACCGACGCTCCGCGCCGTCGGGGCGTCAACCGCGCCGCGATCCGACCCCAGAGGCACACGCCGCACGCCGGCGGTCCGCGATGCGGTCGGTCGACGGCGACGACGACGGACTTGTCAGCCGGCGATGACGACGAACCGATCAGCCGGCGACGACCTCGTCGCGTGAGATATTCTCGAGAGACTCTCCGAATAAGAACGCTCTTATCGGTCCGAGGTCGACGGAGCGGTATGCCCAAGATAAGCGTCGAGATCCCGGGCGAACTGCTCGACGACCTCGACGAGCACGTCGGCGACGACGGGAAGTTCGTGAATCGCAGCGACGCCGTCCGCGCGTCGATCCGCAAGACGCTCGACCTCCTCGACGAGATCGACGCGCGTCACGACCGACTCGACCCCGACGGCGACGAGGCGGAGCGCGAGGCGAGCGATGAGTAGCCGGACGCGGACCGCGGGGACCGACGGCCCCTTCGCGGTCGACCCCTTCGACCGCGGCGCGGTGGCGGCGGTCGGGCTGATCACCCTGTTCGTCGTCGCGCTCGCGACCGCGCAGCTCACCGCCGCGAAGGTGATCGCCCTGCCGCTGCCGGTCGCGCTCCCCGTGGTCGGTCCCGAGATCACCCTGCCGGGCGCCGCGCTCGCGTACGCCCTGACGTTCCTCGCGTCCGACTGCTACGCCGAGCTGTACGGCCGCCGCGCGACGCAGGTGGTCGTCAACGTCGCGTTCCTCGCGAACTTCCTCGTGCTCGCCCTCGTCTGGTCGACGCTCGCCGCCCCGGGCGTGAACCCCGAGGTCTCGGCCGCGTTCGAGACCGCGCTCGCCCCGGCGACGGGGGTCGTCGCCGGCAGCCTGCTCGCGTACGTCGTGAGCCAGAACTGGGACGTGTTCGTCTTCCACGCGATCCGCGAGCGGACCGGCGAGCGCCTGCTGTGGCTGCGCAACATCGCCTCGACCGCGACGAGTCAGCTGCTCGACACCGCGATCTTCGTCGGCGTCGCCTTCTACGCCGCCCCGGTCCTGCTCGGCACCGGCGAGCCGTTCGAGCCGTCGCTCCTCCTCGCGCTCGGGCTCGGTCAGTACCTCCTCAAGCTCGCGATCGCCGTCCTCGACACGCCGATCGTCTACCTCGTCGTCGGCGCCGTCCGGGAGTAGCGCCGCGTCCGGTCGCGGTCGACGGCCCACACTAGTTGCGACGGATCAGCAGACCGCCAGCGCTCGCGGGGGCGACGCGGGCAGGTCCGCGGGCACGCGCTCGAAGGAGTCACCCGCGTCACCCGTCCGGTAGAGCCCGCGGTCGGACGCCGCCCAGAGCTCTCCCGCCTGATCGCCGCTCGCGAGAACGGCCCGGTACGTCCCCTCACCCGTCGGCATCCCCCGGTCGACGAGCCGGTCGAACCCCGCTCCGTGCCGATAGCGGTAGAGGTACGCCTCGCCGTGGCGGTGGGCCGCGTTCGCCCCGGCGGCCGCGCTGACGAGCGCCGTCCCCGGGTCTCCGGGATCGACCGTGAGCCCCCAGAGGTACCCGTGGTCGAGTCCCGCGTCGACGATCCGCCACGACGCGCCGCGGTCGTCGCTCACGGCGAACCCGTCGTTCGACGTCGCGTAGACGCGGTCGGGCGCGTCCGGGTGCGTCGCGACCGCGTGGTTGTCCCGTCGGGAGCCCTCCGGGCGGTCGATCCACGTCGCGCCGCCGTCGGGCGTGACGACGAGCGCGCCGGCCTCGATGGCGACGAACCACCGTTCCGGGTCCACCGGGCACGGCTCGATCCACCGGACGTGGTGAGTGTCGGGGCGGGGCGGGAACGACCACGACTCCGCCGAGGGGACGTCGACCAGTCCCTCGACGCGCTCGAAGGTCGCGCCGCCGTCGAGCGAGCGGTACGCCTGCGAGGGCTCCGTCCCGACCCAGACGACCGAGGGGTCGTGCGGGCTCGTCGCGACCGCGGTGACCGCGTCGGGACCCGACCCGCCCGGGCCGAGGGTTTCGCGCGCGACGCGCTCGAAGGTCTCACCGCCGTCGAGCGAACGGAACAGCCCCGCATCGAAGGTGCCTGCGAGGACGCGGGCGCCGGCTTCGGAGCCCGCGGCGGCGGCACTCGCGGCGGCGCCATCCGCGTCGCCCTCCGTCCCGGCGGTGACCGAGAGGCACTCGACCGAGCGGTCCGCGAGCCGGACGGCGACGTCGCCCGACTCGGGGTCGACGAGCCGGAGCCCGTCGTCGTAGGCCGCGTGGAGGCGTGCGCGCATGGCGGAGAGTTCGCCGCGTCGCGACAAAAGCCTTCGACGGGCGCAAGAGACTTACCCGCCGCCACCGTGGGAACAGTAAGCATGGATCTCCGCGTGCAGGGTGACGTTCCCCCCGACCCGTTTCTCGGCGCCGCCGACCTCTTCGAGACCGAGTGCTCGCTCGCTGACCCGGTCCATGTGAAGGTCCGCGACGACCCCGACGAGCGGACGTGGGCCGGCCACTACGACGGCTACCACGTCCTCAACGTCTCGAAGCGCGCCGCCACCAGCGCGATGGCGCGTGAGCTGGCCGTCCACGAGCTCTCGCACATGGCCCGGTACGAGGAGGGTCACGCCTCCCACGTCCAATCCACCGAGGAGGCGCTGTACCTCGGGCTCTCCGGCGAGACGGTGGAGCGCCGCAAGCTCGCGCACTGCTACCAGATCGCGAATCACATGAAGGACATCTACGCCGACGACATCACGCTCTCCGTCGCGCCCGCGGACAAACTCCTCGGCTTCTTAGAGTCCACGCTCGCGACCGCGGTCGCCGACCGGCCGGACGTCTCGCGGGACGGGTCCCCGCCCGTGACGGCCGGCGCCGACCCGGAGATCACGGCCGTCAACGCCGCGTTCGCGCTCGCTCTCGTCGAACGCCACGACATCGCCGGCCCGGACCACCGGATCTACGACCTCGCGCGCGCCGCCGGCAGCGACACCGACGCGGTCGACGTGAACGCATTTAAAAAGCGCTTCCTGGCGCTCGGCCCCGACCCCTCCGAGAGCGACTACCGGAAGGCGCTCGTCGGCGCCGCGCGGGCGTACGCGGTGTGAGAGAGAACGGTGAGAGGGAGCGGCCCTTGGCAAAATTCGGTTACCGAGCGGATGAGTGCGGCGGCTATTTATAAATAAACGGTGCGGTGGCGCGCGCCTGCGAGGCCGCATCGCGGCCGAGCAGCGCGCGCGAGGGACGCCGCGAGCGATGTGGGCGACCGCAGGGAGCCCCAAGCGAGCGGCGAGGCTGGGGAGGCGTGAGGCGCGGCTGCTGTGCGGGGCGGGACTCAAAGGGGCAGCCGTGAGCGGGACGCAGGAGTTCACGAGAGCAAAGCTCTCGTGAGCCAATCAGAACGCTTTGCGTTCTGATGACGACGAAAGGACCGCAAGGAGGGAGCGATAGCGACCGACTGAGGAGCGTGGTTCGAGACGCCTTCGGCGTCTCGTCATCACGAAAGGCGCAGAGCGCCTTTCGAACGACAGCGAGCGTGCGTCCCGCTCACGGCTGGGGCTTTGCAGGTGTTCACCGAAGACAAGTCGTCAGCAGATTGTAACCGATCAAAAACGGTCGGACCCAGCTGAGAATTATTTATAAACTATTTATACCGCGTCGTCGGCCGCCGTCTCGGCCTCCCCGGCCCCGCCGTCCTCGCTCCCCTCGCCGTCGACGTCGAGCACCGTCACGCGCGCCGACATGATCCGCGTGTTATCGACGCGCTCGATGCGGATCCGGACCCCGTCGAACTCGATCTCCTCACCCTCCTCGACGAGCCGGCCGGCGCGGTTGAAGACGAAGCCGGCGAGCGTCTCGAACTCCTCGCCCTCGGGGAGGTCGATGCCGAGGATCTCGTTGACCTCGTCGATGTTCACCTCGCCCTGGACGACGGCGACGTTCTCCTCCAAGAACTCGACGGGCGCCTCCTCGTCGCCCTCCAAGATCTCGCCGACGATCTCCTCGACCATGTCCTCCAAGGTGATGATCCCCTCGGTGGTCCCGAACTCGTCGATGACGGTGACCATCTGGAGGCGGTTCTCCTGCATCTCCGCGAGCAGCTCGTCGGCGTTCTTCGACTCGGGGACGTGCAGCGTCGGCTTGACGACCCGCGCCAGCGAGGGCTCGCCCTCGGAGTAGCGCAGCTCGCGGACCAGGTCCCGCACGGTCACCACGCCGATGATGTTGTCGAGGTTCCCCTCGTAGACGGGGACGCGCTCGTGGTCGGCCTGGATGCACGTCTCGATCGCCTCCTCGACCGACGACTCCTTCGCGACCGCGGTGACGTCGAGACGGGGCGTCATCACCTCCTTGGCGATGGTGTTGTTGAACCGGAAGATGCGGTCGAGCATCTCGCGCTCCTCCTCCTCGATGACGCCCTCGCGCTCGCCCGTCTCGATGATGTCCTGGATCTCGTCGCGGGTGACGTACGTCGACTCGATCGCCGCCGACCCGCCGATGATGCTGTTGACGCCCTTCACGATGTAGTCGAACAGCACCACGAGGGGGTACAGCGCGTACTCCGACGCCTTCAGCGGGCGGGCGATCCGGAGCGCCCACGACTCGGTGTTCTCGACGGCGTAGGACTTGGGCGCGCTCTCGCCGAAGATCAGCACCAGCGTCGTGATCCCGAACGTCGTCGCCAGGACCGACTCGCCCCGCGAGAGGAAGAAGCCGAACAGCGCGGTCGCGATGGAGGTCATCGCGACGTTGACGATGTTGTTGCCGACGAGGATCGTCACCAGCAGCCGGTGCGGGTTCTCCTTCATGTCCTGGATCGTCTTCGCGCCCGTGACGCCCTCGTCGACGAGGCTGTCGACGCGGTGCTGCGGGAGCGAGAACATCGCGATCTCAGAGGAGGAGAAGAACGCGGACAGACCGACCAGCACCACGATCGCGAGGATGCCGAGGACGATCACCGTGTTGTCCCCCGGCGTCGGCAGTTGTAGCAGATCGGCCGTCAGCGTGCTCGACGACAAGCCCATGTTCATTCGTCTTCCGTCGGCGGATGGTTAAAGGATTACCTTCGGCGGCCCGTGTCAGCCGCCGATCGTCGGGCCGACGGCGGGATCGGGGGAATGCACGGAGCGTGCCGGGGCCGACACGATTACACGTCCCGCGGCCGAATCGACGCCCATGACGGATCCACAGATCACCCTGTACAGACTGCAGGCGTGCCCGTTCTGCGAGCGCGTCGTCCGGACCCTGAACCGGTTCGGGCTGGAGTACGAGTCCCGGTACGTCGAGCCGATGCACTCGGAGCGGAACGTCGTGAAACGCGTCTCCGGCGCCCGGAGCGTCCCGGCGATCGTCGACCGCGAGACCGGCGTGACGATGTCCGAAAGCGCGAACATCGTGGAGTACCTCGAAGGGACGTACGGGGACGCGGCGACCGACGGGGGCCGCGCGGCCGACGAGGGAGGTGCCTAAGATGCCGGACTTCGACGTCGTCTCCCTGCCCGAGACGGACCACGTCGCCGAGGGCGACATCGCACCCGACTTCACCCGCCCCCTCGTGAACGAGGAGTACTGGGAGGACACCGCGCTCGACGACGCCGTCGACGGGCCGACGCTCCTCCTCTTCCACCCGATGGACGGCGCCTTCCAGGCGACCTACCTCTACAACACGATCGACGACCACGGCTGGGCCGACGACCTCGACGTCCTCGGCCTCTCCATCTCGTCGCCGTACGCCCACAAGCGCCTGCTGGCCGAGCGCGGCGAGGGCGTTCGCATCTTCTCGGACCCCGGCGCGGGCGTGATCGAGGAGTACGGCGTCGCTCACGACATCGACGGCATGACCGGGATCACGGAGTCGCGCCCGGCCGTGTTCCTCCTCGACGGCGACCGCACCGTCGAGTACGCGTGGGTCGCGAGCGAGCACCCCGAGTTCCCCGACGCCGAAGAGATCGGCGACGCGATCGGCCGGCTCGTCGACTGAGACCGCCGTCCGCGGGAACCGCCGATCCCGCCTCGCTCGCGTGCGACGGCGGCGTCCACACACGTCATGCTTTTTTAAACCGGGGCCGAACGAACGCCCGTGACGGACGACACCGACGATCGGGAGCCTCGCCCCGGATCCGAGCCGGAGCCCAGCCGCGACGCCGCGAGCCGCCGAGACGACGTCCGGCGCGCGGCCGCGGCGGTCGCCGACGGCGAGCTCGTCGTCTACCCGACGGAGACGGTGTACGGGCTCGGCGGGGACGCGCTCGATCCCGACGCCGTCGAGCGCGTGTTCGACCTGAAGGGCCGCGACCGGTCGAACCCGCTCTCGCTGGGCGTCGCGAGCGCCGACGACGCGCTCCGCTACGCGCGCCCCACGGAGTTCGCGGTCGCGTTCGCCCGCGCGTTCCTCCCCGGCCCCGTGACCGTCGTCGTCGAGCGCGGCGACGCGGTCCCGGACGCGCTCACCGCCGGCAGCGACCGCGTCGGGCTCCGCGTCCCCGACCAACCGGTCGCCAGGGCGCTCCTCCGCGAGACCGGTCCCCTCACCGCGACGAGCGCGAACGTCTCCGGGACCGGCAGCGTCACCGACCTCGACGACCTCGACGACCGGATCCGCGAGGGCGTCGGCGCGGTGATCGACGACGGGGAGGCGCCCGGCACGGAGAGCACCGTCGTCGACCCGGAAGCGGGGACGATCCACCGCCGCGGCGCGATGGCCGGCGCTATCGAGGCGTGGCTGGCGGACCCGCCGGTGTAGGGCGAGGCGTGGCTGGCGGACCCGCCGGTGTAGGGCGAGGCGTGGCTGGCGGACCCGCCGGTGTAGGGCGAGGCGTGGCGTAGAACAGCGGGCGGCCTCAGACCGACAGCGGACCCTTCTCGCTCAGCACCTCGATCTCCTCGGCGTCGACCGCGTCCACGTCGAGCCAGTGGGGGACGTACTCGCGTTTGTCGTACGCCTCGCGCTCGTCCTCGCTACCGACGGTACACCAGAGCTGGGGCTCGTCCGGGCCGTGCCAGCCGCCCTGCACGTTGATGCCGAAACAGACCAGCTCCTCGCCGTCGTACTCGATCACCGCGTCCCGCCGGATGTCGGGGTCGCCGCGAATGATGAGGTGTTGCATACCCCGTCGTTCGGGGGTTCCGTGCTTAATCGCTTCGATACGGCGGATCGACCGACGGGGACGCTGGGGCGGCGGGCGCGGCGGCGCGTCGCCTCAGGCTGAGTAGTAGTACTCGCCCTCGCGCTTCTGCTTGCTGTCGAGCTGCGAGTCCGGCTTGTTGATCCGGGGGCGCCCCGTGCGCTCGTCGCGGCGGAAGGTGATGTCGAGGTCGGAGAGGAACTCGTTCATCCCGTCGCGCATGTCCTGCGGCGGCGCGGCGTGCCCGCGCTCGGCCGGCTCGCCGTCGAACACCATCAGGCGGTCGGCCAGCAGGTCGATCATGTAGATGTCGTGGTCGATCACCATGACGGTCGCGTCGTGGTTCTCGGCGTACCGGCGGATCGCCGTCGTCGCCCGGACCCGCTGCTCGACGTCGAGGTGCGCGGAGGGCTCGTCGAGCAGGAACAGGTCGGCGTCCTCGGAGAGGCACGCCGCGATCGCGACGCGCTGGCGCTCTCCGCCGGAGAGGTCCGTGAGGTTCTGCTCCATGATCCGGTCGAGCTGGAGCGGCTGGGCGATCTCCGTGTTCCAGTAGGAGCTGCCGAACTCGTCGGTGATAGAGGAGAGGAACGCGTCGACGCGCATCGGCTGGTCGATCTCGACGTACTGCGGCTTGTACGCGATGTCGAGCGCGAAGTCGAGCGACCCCTTGTCGGGCTCCAGCGAGCCCGCGAACAGCTTCGCGAGCGTCGACTTCCCGATCCCGTTCGGGCCGACGACGCCGAGCACCTCGGAGTGGTTGATCTCGCCGCCCTCGACGTGGAGCTCGAACTCGCCATCGCCGTACGACTTCGAGAGGTCGGGGTACTCGACCAGCGTCTCACTGCGCGAGGCGACGCGGGGGGCGTGCTCCTCGAAGGTAATCGCGGAGGGCCGGATCCGCATGTTCTCGTTGTCGAGGTACCCCTTCAGGTACTCGTTGATCCCGTTGCGAACCGACTTGGGGTCGGTGATGACCCCGTACGCGCCCGGCTCCCCGTACGCGACGTGGAGGGTGTCGGCGAGGAGGTCAAGGATGGCGAGGTCGTGCTCGACGACGAGCATCGAGCGCTCGGTGTCGTCGTCGTCGGCCAGCTCGCGGATGAGCCGGGCGACGATCATCCGCTGGCCGATATCGAGGTACGGCGTGATCTCGTCGAGGAAGTAGAAGTCGGCGTCGCGGGCCAGACACGCCGCGATGGCGACGCGCTGGAGCTCGCCGCCGGAGATGGAGTCGATGTCTTGGTCCATCACCGGGGCGATGTTGAGCCGCTCGATCAGCTCGTCGAGCGCGCCGCGCTCGTCGGTGCGCTCCAACAGCTCGCGGGTGTTGCCGTCGAACTGCTTGGGGATCTGGTCGACGTACTGCGGCTTGCGCGCCACGCTCACGTCGCCCTCTTTCAGCGACTTCAGGTAGTTCTGGAGCCCCGTGCCGCGGAAGCGGTCGAGCACCCGGTCCCAGTCGGCCTCGCCCTCGTGGTCGCCGAGGTTCGGGACCATCTCGCCGGCGAGGCCGTGGACCGCCGTCGACTTCCCGATCCCGTTGGGACCGAGGATGCCGGTGACGTTGCCCGGCTCCGGGGTCGGGAGCCCGTACAGCGAGAAGGCGTTCTCGCCGTAGCGGTGGACCGGCTCCTCCTCGAGCTCCGAGGGGAGATTGATGATCTCGATCGCGTCGAACGGGCACTTCTCGACGCAGATACCGCAGGTCTCGCCCAGACAGATCTCCTCGGAGATGTGGATCTGGTCCGGGTCGCCCTCGACCGCGTCCTCGCCGCGCTCGGTGATGCACTCCTTGCCCGTCCGGTTCGGCGGGCAGTAGTTCGCGCACTCGTAGTTACACCGGTCGGGCTGGCACCGATCGAGGTCGACCACGGCGATGCTGTCGTCCGCCATCTTACGCCACCAGCTGCACGCCGGACGTGGCCAGCACGGTGTAGCTGATGAACCACAGCGTGAACGTCAGGAACGCCACGTAGAGGTTGTCTTTGACGCCGAAGTCGCCGATTCCGATGACCTTGTACAGCGGGTACTGGGCGAGCACGAACGCGCCGAGGACCAGCACGACCGTGGTGCTCTGGGCGGCAGCCACGGTCGTCCCCACGTACGCGGCCGAGACGACGCCGGCGGCGATCCCCGCCAGACAGCAGATCGTCGTGACGACCACGCCGCGCGCGTGGCCGGATATGCCCGAGTCGTCGCTCATACCAACGGATCCGCGAGCGCCCGTGAAAAGCCGTTCGTTCCGCCCGCCGAGCGCGATCGAGTCGAGGGGTCGGCTCGAACCGAGACGGAAGCCGACTGGACGGGCGCCGACGGAGAGCGCGCGCGAGCCACATCGCTGACTGACTGGTCAGTCGATCCGGGGTATTCCGGATTATGTTGCTGGTTGTCAACGAATTAACCGGCAATATAAGCCGTCTTTTGCGACAAAATCGCCGAATCGGGGGCGTGGGCCATCAACATTTATGACGATGTGCGGTTTCGAATCGTAACGATGGAAGGAACCCAAACGGAGGGGCTCGACGACCTCCCACCGAGCGCCAAACTCGTCTTCAAGGTGCTCGAGTACAACGGCCCGCTGACACAGAAAGGCATCGTCGAGGAGTCGATGCTGTCTGCACGGACCGTTCGGTACGCCCTCGAGCGACTCGAGGGGATCGGGGTCGTCGACGAGGACGTCTACTTCGCGGACGCGAGACAGAACCTCTACAAGCTCACCGAGCCCGCACAGGAGTTCACCGGCGAGGAGAGCGACGCCTCCTGTACCGCCGACTGAGCCCGCACCCACCGGTCCGCACTCGACCGACTCGCCGATATCCCGGTCGTTCGCGCCGCCGAGCGATGCGTCGGTCTCCGGGTCATTCTGACCGCTCTATCCTCGCTCGACCCGCTCTATCCTCGCTCGACCCGCTCTATCCTCGCTCGACCCGCTCTATCCTCGCTCGACCCGCTCTATCCTCGCTCGACCCGCTCTATCCTCGCTCGACCCGCTCTATCCTCGCTCGACCCGCTCCGTCCTTATCCGAGCCACGCCGCTCTGTTCCTCACTCCGGCCGATCCGTCGACGCCTCGCCGGCTCCCCGCACCGCCTCGGCGATCGTGAGCGCGACGGCGACCAACAGCGCGAACGTCGCGGCCAAGACGAACGCCAGGAACAGGTACCAGACGTCCGGGCCGAACAGCGGGTACTCCCGGGTGTCGATCACGGGACCGAGCAGTTCCAGCATCCGGACGAGGTACAACAGGAGCGCGAGACCCGCGCCCGCGACGAGACCGATCCGGACGTTCCGGTAGAACGCCAGCGACTCGAGGAGGACGAGCATCGGGGGCTTGGTCGAACTGTCGTCGGTCACGGGGGCACGTAGCCGCCCGGCGCGCAAAGAGCCTCCGGAACGGCGCGGCGCCCGATCGCCGCCGCCGGAACATCACGATCGAAAATAGACGTTTCAGGGGCCTAACTACGTCAATAACAGAGATAAAGTGAGAGGGGAGAAAAGCGGGGGCATGGCGAAAGTCGTCCTGTCGTCGTTCGCGATGATCGACCCGGAGACGTACCGCGAGGTCCTCGACGAGCGCGTCGACGAGCCCGTCGAGATCGAGGTCGCCGACCTGGGGTCGGCCGAGCGGGTGACCGAGGCGGCCGCAGGCGCCGACGCGGTCGTCACAGACATCAACACGCCCGTCACCGCCGAGGCGCTCGCGGCGCTCGATCTGCGGGTGGTCGTCAGGTCGGCGGTCGGCGTCGACAACATCGACGTCGGCGCCGCGGCCGACGAGGGCGTCACCGTCACTCGCGTCCCCGACTACTGCACCGACGAGGTGGCGACCCACTCCGTCTCGCTGCTGTTCGCCTGCCTGCGGTCGCTGAAGGCGTACGACGACGACGTCGCCGCCGGCAGCTGGAACTGGGAGGCCGGGCGGCCGATCCGCCGCGTGAGCGCGTCGACGATCGGGCTGCTCTCGTTCGGCCCGATCGCGCAGCGCGCCGCCGAGCAGCTCTCCGGCTTCGACGCGGAGCTGATCGCCCACGACCCGTTCGTCGACGCCGAGGAGATGGGGGAGTACGGCGTCGAGAAGGTCGATTTCGAGGGGCTGTTCGACCGCGCCGACCACGTCGGCGTCTACGCGCCCCTGACCGACGCGACGCGCGAGATGGTCGACGCCGACGCGCTCGCGCGGCTCAGCGAGAACTCGGTCCTCGTCAACGTGAGTCGGGGGCCCGTCGTCGACGGCGACGCCCTGCTCGACGCGCTGGAATCCGGGGCGATCAAGGGCGCGGGCCTCGACGTGCTCGCCGCGGAGCCGCCGCAGGACGACCCGCTCGTCGGCCGCGACGACACGGTCGTCACGCCCCACGCGGCGTGGTACAGCGAGGAGGCCAGAGACGACCTGAACCGGAGCGGCGCGGCCGACGTCGCCGCCGTCCTCAACGGCGAGACCCCGGACGGGCGGGTCGACCCGGACGCCGACTGGTTGTAACGGCCGAGGAAAGCGACGAGACGGTTTATAAGCGATCGAGCGCGTCGAAGTCGTCGGAGTCGTTGGAGTCATCAGAGTCGTCGGAGGCGTCGCCGCCCTCCGATACGCCGCCATCGAGCGTTCCGCCGTCGTCCGCCTTCGCCGCCTCGAACTCGCCCGCTTCCAGCCCCGCCGCCAGCCCGGGGCCGAGGTCGTACGTGTCCCGGACCGTCTGCGCGAGCACGCCGTCGCGGTCGAAGACGACGTAGACGGCGACGAACTCGTGGGCGGCGGGCCGCAGCACGAACACCTCCCGCGGGTCGTCGTCCTCGCGGGACTCGTTGACGCGTGCGATGAGGGGCTCGACAGGGAGCCGCCCCGCCCGGAGGTCTGCGAAGGCGTCGCCGCCGGGCGCGTCGGCGAACAGGTACAGCGCCCCGTTCGGTTCGCCGTCGTTCGACCGGGTCGTGATCGAGCCGACGGCCTCGCCCGCGGCGCGAATCTGCTCCCACGTCTCGACCGCCGCCTCGAACATCCCCTCGACGCCGTCGGCGAACCGGAACCGGCTCTCGCGGACGACCTCGACCTCGTCGAACCGCGCCGAGCCGTCCGTCCACGCCAGTGTCGCGTCGACGACGTAGCCGGGCTTTAGCGACGCCACGCGCTCGGCGAGCTCGTCCTCGTACCCCTCAGCGGTCGCGTAGAGGGGGTCGAACTGCTCCTCGGCGTCGGGCGCCGTCGGGTCGACCGGTCCCTCCGGGAGCTCGACGAGGACGAACTCCTCCGAGGCGTCGGCGGTGTCGGTATCGAGATCAGCGACATCGGCGTCGGGGTCGTCTTCGATGTCCGGGCGCGGCCGCCGGTCGTGCACGCGGAACCGGCCGCTCGTCGTCGGGTCCATACGCGGGGATCGGTCGGCGGGCGGATAAGCGGGTCGGACCGGGTCACGACCGCGCCGGTGCCCGCGCCGACCCCACCCTCGTCGATCTCGCGTCAATCCAGTCCTCGCCGGCCTCGCGTCAACCCAGTCCTCGTCGGTCTCGCGTCAACCCAGTCCTCGTCGGTCTCGTGCCGACCCCGACGCGGTGGCGGATCCGTGTCGTTATGGGGCGGGCGGCCCAACGGAACGGTAAATGGGGATCCTCGAGGACAAGTCGAACGCCCGCCTGTTCTACAAGTACCTCTCGAAGGTGTACGACCAGGTCAACCGGTTCAACTGGAACGAAGAGATGCGCGCGGAGGCGCTCTCCTGGCTGGAGTTCGGCGATGACCCGAAGGTGCTCGACGTGGGGTGCGGGACCGGGTTCGGCACCGAGGGGCTGCTCGAACACGCCGACGACGTCCACGGGCTCGACCAGAGCGTCCACCAGATGGAGAAGGCGTTCGAGAAGTTCGGCAAACACGACCGGGTGAACTTCTACCGCGGCGACGCGGAGCGGCTCCCCTTCCGCGACGACACGTTCGACGTCGTCTGGTCGTCGGGCTCGATCGAGTACTGGCCGAACCCCGTCGAGGGGCTCCGGGAGCTGCGCCGCGTCGCGAAGCCGGGCGGACAGGTGCTCGTCGTCGGTCCCGACTACCCGCACAACCGCGTCCTCCAGCGGGTCGCCGACGCGATCATGCTCTTCTACGACGAGGAGGAGGCCGACCGCATGTTCGAGGCGGCGGGCTACGACGCGTTCGAACACCACATCCAGCGGGCGACCCCGCGGAGCCCGCGAGCGATCACGACGGTGGCGCAGGTCCCCGAGGAGTAGCGCGCGGAGCGGGAGACGCCAGCGCTCTTCTACCCCGGCTCGACGACCGTCTCCAGCGTCGCGACCGGCCGCCCGTCGACCGAGATCTCGACGGCGACCGTGCGGCCCGGCTCGAGGACCGGATCGTTCGTCCCGGCGACTCGGAACGACGCCGACCCGCCGACCCGCCAGTCCCCGTCGCTAGCGGCGTTGAACGCGCCGGTCGGCCCCGGCCGGAACCCCGCCGCAGAGAAGAACGGCACCGGCGGTTGGCGGGCGAGCGGCTCGCCGTCGACGGTGACGCGCACGTCCAGTTCGCTCGCGTCGAGGGCGTCGCCGCCGCGGTGCGTGACGGTGACCCGATCGTCGGTCGCCGACAGCGACAGCGACGCCGTCGGGGCGGGCTGGACAGGCTCGGCGGGGGAGCCGAGGGCGACGGTGACGACGCCGCCCGCGAGGACGACGGTGATCGCGAGCAGGAGAACGCCGGCGACCGGGGCGATCGCACGGTCGGAGCGGCGGGCGGCGCTCGGGGCGTCGCGAAGCGACGAGAGACATGGGAGCGGCGGTGAGCGGTCGAGCGGCACGGGGCGGCTGGCCGCGGTATCGGATAAAAACGTCGGGGAGATCGAGCGAGTCGGCTCCGAACGGCGCTACTCGTCGTCGACGAGCCGCGGCGTCGGGATCGGCCGGAGGCCGTCGACGACGACGACGCGCGGCTCGTCGACGACGGTGATGCGGTACGACTCCGCGGGCGAGAGCGTGCGGACGACGCCGTCGTCGTTCGTGTTCCCGATCGCCCTGCTGTCGCCGCCGCCGACGCTCTTCGTGACGGTGACGTCGGGGGCCGGCTCGCCCGTCTCCTCGTCGAGGACGGTCACGGTCACCGGCCCGCCGACGTAGCTCCGCTCGACGGTGACGTTGAACCCGTCGCCGGTCGCGGCGACGCGTTCGGTATCGGGGAAGTCGTCGAGGTCGATCCGCTGGTGTTCGACGAACACCCGCTCCGTCCCGCCGCTGACGAAGGTGCGGAGGAGGCCGTATTCGTGCGGGATGGTGATCCGCTGGACCGCGCCGGCCCCGAACGCGTCGGGCTGCCGGAGCGCCGCCGTTTCGGGGTACGACTCGGTCGTCACCTCGATCGCCCGGTCGTTGCTGATCGGGCCGCCGCCGCGGTCCCAGCGGTCGTACCGGAACGTCTCGCGGACGTACTCGCCGTCGACGATCGCCGCCAGCGTGACCGAGCTCGCGGTCGACTCGACGTGAATCTCCGTGGCCGAGCGCTCGCCGCGGGCGGTCGAGAGCGCGAGGTCGCGGACGGGGCCCTCGTACACTTGGAGCGCGACCTGGAGCTCGTCGAGCCGGGTCGGCGAGCTGAAGCCGTCGGTCTCCTCTGAGAGCGCGTCGATCTCTTCGAGCCGGTGGTCGTACTCCCGGGCGGTGGCGGAGATGCGGACGAGCTCGTTGAGGAGCTCTCGGTCGGAGAGGTTGCCGGACGCGTGCGCGCTGAACACGTCCGACTGACGGCTGCTGAGGCTCACCTCGTCGCGCTCGACCTGACTGAGCGCCGCGAGGATCAGGCGCTGTCGCTCCGTGTTCGTCTCGGCGTTCTCGATCCGGTCGACGACCGCCGCGGTCTCCGCGGCGGCGTCGGCGTCGTCGACCGAGAAGGAGAGCGCCGGGCCGAGGTTCGCGCCGCGGAGGGCGCTGCTGACCCGCGGATCGGCGTCGGCCGGTGCGGAGAGCGTCCGGAAGGTGAGGTTCGCTCGGTCGATCTGCGACGGGCCGGTCTGCGGCCGGGACGGAGCGATCGGGTCGGCCGAACCGACCGCGACCGGGTCGACCACGACCGGATCGGCGGAGTCGACCGCAACTGGTCCGGAAGCCTGGACGACCGCCGGAGACTCGGACCCGGCGGCGGGGGATATCGCCCCCGCGACCGGAACGACGAGCAGGAGGACCGCGACGACGACCGGGAGGGCTCTCATCACGTATGGGTTCTCTTCCCGATATAAAAAATCCACCTCAACGGACGCGCGGCACGGAGCGACGAGGCGTCGGTGGCCGCCGGGGACGGCGAAACCGGCTATGGAAAGCGTTTTGCCCGGTCCACGAGAGAACCGATGTGCATGCGGAACCCCCCGTCTCGCGTCCTCCTCGTCTCGCTGTTCGCCTTCCTCCTCGTCGGCGGCGGCGTGGCGCCCGTCGCAGGGGCCGCGGTGACGACGCCGCCGGCGCCCGCGTCAGACGCCGCGCTTTCACACGGACAGCCGACGGACGCGCCGCTCGCGGTGACGCCTCCCGAACCGACCGCGACCCCCGTCGGACAGATCGACTCCGATTTCGACCCGAACACGGCGACGCGGATCCGGATCGAACCGACGCCGGACCGCGACGCGCGGTGGGAGGTGTCCGTCAGGTACGCCCTCGCCGACGAGACGGAGGTCGGCGCCTTCGAGACCGCCGGCGAGCGGTTCCTCAACGGCGAGGTCGGCCCCGATCCGGCGCTGTTCGAGGGGTTCGCGCGGGAGGCCAGTCGGAACGTGGACCGGACGATGCGGATCCGGGACGTCGACCGCGAGGTGATCGTCCACGAAGACCCGTCAGAGTTCGACATCGCGGAGGACGAGACCGCCGCCGTGGGCGAGCTCCGGCTGACGTTCGTCTGGACGGAGTTCCTCGGGACCGACGGCGAGAACCTCGTGTTGGGCGACGCGCTGACCACGCCGGAGGGGACGTGGCTCCGGTCGCTCGGCGAGGGACAGACGCTGGAGGTGGCGACGCCGGAGGGGTACACCGTCACCGGGACGCCCGGAGCCACCGTCCCGCTCCGCGATAACGCCGTGATCGTCGAGGGGCCGCGGACGTTCGGCGAGGACGAGCAGGTCGCCGTCGTGTACGCGCCGACCGGTGCGGTGGGCCCCCCGTGGGAGATGCTCACCGCCGCGATCGTCGTCGCAGCGCTACTCATCGCTGGGAGCATCGTCGGCTATCGACGGAGGGGCGGTGACACCGGCGGCGCGGCGGGAGCGAACGGCGCGAACGGCGCGACGAGCACGGACGGCGACACACAGGGGACGGACGCCGGCGCCGACGCGGCGCCGGGCGCGGCCGCGACCGCCGGCTCCGGCCCTGACGGAGGGAGCGACGCGGACGGGGAGACGGAGCCCGCGGACGACCCCTCGCTGCTCTCGGACGAGGAGCGCGTCGAGCGGCTCCTGGCGGAGAACGGCGGGCGGATGCGGCAGGCCGACATCGTCACGGAGACCGGCTGGTCCGACGCGAAGGTCTCGCAGCTCCTGTCGGCGATGGCCGACGAGGGGCGCGTCGAGAAGCTCCGCCTGGGTCGGGAGAATCTGATCTCGCTTCCCGACGGGAACGACGATGACGGGAGAAACGGCGACAGGGGCGGCGGCACCGACGACACGGGCGGCAGCACCGGCGATACGGGCGGCAGCGATGCAGACGACGGCGGCCGCATCGGCCGCAGCGACCGGTAGCGAGGCCGTCGTCCGGACACCGATATCGGCCCCGACCGACGCCAACTCTTCGCGGCGGGTGAGGCGTTCCGAAAACCCTTACAGGGCGAACGACCGAGTATCGATCATGAAAGTTCTGGTGACCGTTAAGGAGGTCGCGGAGGCGGACGACGACTTCGCGATCGAGGGGACCAACATCGCGGCGTCGGACCTCGAGTACGACCTCAACGAGTGGGACGACTACGCGGTCGAGGCCGCGGTCCAGCTGGCGGAGGCCGGGATCGCCGACGAGGTCGTCACCGTCACGATCGGCCCGGAGCGCGCCGAGGAGACGATCCGGATGGCGCTCGCGAAGGGCGCCGACCGCGCGGTCCGCGTCTGGGACGACGCCTTCGAGGAGGGGTTCGCCGACGTGGCCGCGAAGGTCTCGACCCTCGAGGCCGTCGTCGAGGCCGAGGATCCCGACCTCGTGCTCGGCGGCGTGCAGGCCGCCGACACCGGGTTCGGCGCGACTGGCGTCGCGCTCGCGGAACGGATCGGCTTCGAACACGCCGCGGTCGTCAACGACCTCGACGTCGACGCGGACGCGGGCGTCGCCCACGTCCACCGCGAGCTTGAGGGCGGCGTCGAGGAGCTGACCGACGTCGACCTCCCCGCGGTGTTGACCGTTCAGACCGGGCTCAACGAGCCGCGCTACGCGAGCCTGCGCGGCATCCGACAGGCCCAGCGCAAGGAGATCGACGCGAAGGACCTCGGCGATCTGGGGCTGACCGCCGAGGACGTGGAGAGCGCGCTCGCGATCACCTCGATGTACGAGCCCGAGAGCGAGTCGGACGCCGAGATCATCGAGGGCGACGCCGGCGAGGCCGCGGGACGCCTCGCTGAGGTCCTCCGCGATAAGGGGGTGAGCGCGTGATGGCGGACGTGCTCGTCGTCGCCGAACACCGCCGCGGGGAGCTCCGCGACGTCTCCTACGAGGCGATCACGGCAGGCCGCGAACTCGCCGACGCGCGCGGCGGAGAGCTCCACGTCGCCGTCATCGCCGGCGACGTCGACGCCTTCGCCGAGGACCTGAACCGCGAGGGCGTGGACGCGATCCACACCGTTGGGAACGGCGAGGAGTTCGACCACAACGTCTACCAGGCGGCGATCGCGGCGCTGCTCGACCGGACGGACGCCGCCACGGTCGTGGCGCCGAACTCGGTCAACGGCCTCGACTACGCTCCCGCGGTGGCCGAGGACCGCGGCCTGCCGCTGGTGACCGACGCGACCGGGTTCGAGTACGACGGCGGCCTCACCGTCGTCCGCGAGATGTACGGCTCGAAGGTGGAGACGACCGTCGACGTCGACGGCGACCGCCACGTCCTCACGGTCCGCGGCGGCGAGTGGGCGCCCGCCGAGGGCGTCGGCGACGCGACGGTCGAGTCGGTCGAGGTCGACCTGCCCGAGTCCGGCGCGCGCGTCACCGGCTTCGAGGAGGTCGGGGGCGGCGACGTCGACATCGCCGACGCCGACGTGCTCGTCTCGGTCGGCCGCGGCATCGAGGAGGAGGAGAATCTAGAGCTCGTCGAGGGGCTCGCCGACGCGCTCGGCGCGACGCTCTCCGCCTCCCGACCGATCGTCGACAACGGCTGGCTCCCGAAGAACCGGCAGGTCGGGCAGTCGGGCAAAGTCGTCACGCCGGACGTGTACATCGCGGTCGGCATCTCCGGCGCGGTCCAGCACGTCGCCGGCATGAAAGGGTCGGACACGATCGTCGCGATCAACACCGACCCGAACGCGCCCATCTTCGACATCGCCGACTACGGCATCGTCGGCGACCTGTTCGAGGTCGTCCCCGAGCTCACCGACGAGTTCGCGTAGGCGGCGTCGGCTCTCGGTCCGGCAGCACCCTTCCGGTCCGGCAGCAACCGCCTGATCCGGTAGCAACGTTCTTTTAATTCGGCGGAGTATCGGCCGGTCAGACGGCGCCCGCCGTCGACGCACGATGATCCCGATCCGCGCCACCGTCCCGACCACCGAGGAAGCGAGAGCGCTGCTCACCGGGATCCGGCGGACGGTCGACGTCGACGCCGAGGCGATCGCCGCGGAGCTGGCCGACGACGAGCCGGATCCCGCGCTGCTCGATCTCGTTTCGACCCCGTTCGCGTCCGTCGCCGACGTCGACGAGCGACTGGCGCGGACCGAGTCGTACCTCCGCGAGCGCGGCGACCGGCGCGCGGTGTTCCTCACGGTGTACAGCCGGATGACGGCGACCGTTCGGGACGCGATCGACGACGGCGCGTTCATCGATTCCGAGTGGGCCGCGTCGTACCTCGTCGCCTTCGCGGAGCGCTACCGCCGGGCGCTGGTCGCGTTCGAGCGCCGGGCGTTCGAGTCGCTGCCGCGCCCGTGGGTGATCGCCTTCGCCGCCGCGGCGCGGGGCGAGACGCTCGTCGCGCAGGACGCCCTGCTGGGCATCAACGCGCACATCACCTACGACCTCACCTACACCCTCGGCGACGTGGGTATCGACCCCGACCGCGACGCCAAGCGCGCCGACCACGACCGGATAAACGCGGTCCTCGCCCGGCTCGTCCAGACCGCGCAGGACGCGCTCGTCGAGGCGTACGCCGCGATCGGGATCGCGGGGATCGACCGGCTGCTCGATCCCCTCGACGACCGCCTGGCCCTGCTCGGACTGAAGGGGGTCCGGGAGTTCGCCTGGCGGAACGCCGTGTTGCGCGCCGACCTGCCGGCGTGGATCGGCGAGCGCTACGTCGACTGGCGGACAGAGACCGTCGCGACGGGCGCCGCGGCGGTCGTGCTCGCGCCCGAGGCCGACATCGACGTCGACGCTGACGTCGACGCCGAGCGCGACGCGACCGCTCGCCTGCGGGAGGCGGAGGCCGACGCCGACGCGGCGGGAGCGTTCCGCGAGACGATCCGGCGACGGATGTAGGCCGCGTGGGGGAAGAGATCGGCCCGAGCGCGGTCCGTTCTCGGTTCGTTTATCACCCCGCCGGCCCTCCGATCCGGCATGAGCGAGGCCGACGAGCAGACGGCTGCGACCGCGACCGGCCGGGAGATCTGGATCGAGAAGTACCGGCCGCAGTCGCTCGACGACATCCACGGGCAGGAGGAGATCGTCGAGCGGCTCCAGAGCTACATCGAGCAGGACGACATCCCGCACCTTCTTTTCAGTGGTCCTGCCGGCGTAGGAAAGACCACCGCGGCAACCGCCATCGCCCGCCAGGTGTACGGTGAGGACAACTGGCGCGGCAACTTCCTCGAGCTTAACGCCTCCGACCAGCGCGGCATCGACGTGGTGCGCGACCGGATCAAGGGGTTCGCGCGCTCCTCGTTCGGCGGCGACTTCCGGATCGTGTTCCTTGATGAGGCAGACAGCCTCACGGATGACGCTCAGTCAGCACTTCGCCGCACGATGGAGCAGTTCTCCGACAACACCCGCTTCATCCTCTCGTGTAACTACTCGTCGAAGATCATCGACCCGATCCAGTCGCGCTGCGCCGTCTTCCGCTTCTCGCCGCTCTCGGACGCGGCCGTCGCCGCGCAGACCCGCGAGATCGCCGCGGCGGAGGGGATCGAGGTGACCGACGCGGGCGTCGACGCGCTCGTGTACGCGGCCGACGGCGACATGCGCCGCGCGATCAACTCGCTGCAGGCGGCGGCGACGACCGGCGACGTCGTCGACGAGGAGGCGGTGTACGCGATCACGGCCACCGCGCGGCCCGAGGAGATCGAGTCGATGGTGACGAACGCGCTGGAGGGGGACTTCTCGCGGGCGCGGGCGACCCTCGACACCCTCCTCACGGAGACCGGGATGGCCGGCGGCGACGTGATCGACCAGCTCCACCGCTCCGTCTGGGAGTTCGACCTGAGCGAGCGCGAGGCGGTCGCGCTGATGGAGCGGATCGGCGAGGCCGACTACCGCATCGCCGAGGGCGCCAACGAGCAGGTCCAGCTGGAGTCGCTGCTCGCGTCGCTCTCGTTAGAGGAATAGGTCGGTTCTGTCGGAGTCGTCGTTTCGATTACGGCGTGTGATCTCGGTTATTTATAAGCGATTGGCGCTAGCAGTGGCGGACGAACCGCCTCCGAGACCTCAACCGCTCAGTTATACGTGAGCGATACTGGATCGACGGTGACCACCTCTAAAGCCCCAGTCACGAGGACGGCGCACGCTCGCTGTGCGCTTCGGTCGCTCACTTCGTTCGCTCCCTGCAGTGCGTGCGTCGCCTCCGCCGTCCTCGTGACTGCCCCTTTGAGTCCCACCCGACCGCAGCCTCACGCCTCCCCAGCCTCGCGGCTCCCTACGGTCGCCGCGTCCCTCGCGCGGCGCTCCTCGTGGCCTGTCGGCCACTCGGAGGCGCGCGCCACCGCAGCCGCCTTCAGTTATAAATCGACATCGCCGTCCCGGGGCGCTCTTTTTAAACCGAGCGCGCACTGACGAAGGGTACAGAATGCTCGTCGTCGTCTCCGACACCCACTCGCACGAGGAGTCGAAGCTGCAGGGGCGCACCGCGGCGGCGGTACGCGAGGCCGACCTCGTCGTCCACGTCGGCGACTTCTACCGCGAGCCGGTGCTCGACGCCTTCGAGTCAGCGGCCCGGAGCCTCCGCGGCGTGTACGGGAACAACGACGACGCCGCGATCCGCGACCGGCTCCCCGAGGTCCGCACGGTCGAGTACGCGGGCGTCCGGTTCGCGGTCACCCACCGCCACCGCAGCGGGGACACGGGGCTGGTCATGCTCGGACGCGGGCGCGACGCGGACGCCGTGGTCTGCGGCCACAGCCACCGGCCGCGGTTCGACGACTCGGGCGGCCTCCCCATCTTGAATCCCGGGAGCCACGCGCAGCCGCGGGGGAATCGCCCGGCCCACGCCGAGCTGGAACCGGCCGCCGAAGGGAGTGGCGCAGAGCACGACCCGGACGCGGCGACCGCGCTCGACGGGCGACTCGTCACGCCCGAGGGCGAGGTCTTCGAGACGTTCCGGATCGAGCCGTGAGAAAACGCCGCCCGCGGGGGGAGAGCGGGCGGGACGCGACGCCCCGCGGGCCGACCCGCGTCGGCGATCCGGGACGTCCGGTGGAGGGGGCAGGGGGGAGTGGAAGCGGTCGTCGACGCACCGGATCCGACCGACGCGGGCGATCGCGGGGGGAGAGGGCCGAAGCGGGGGGTCGCGTCTCCACGTTACGGCGGTGACATCTTATACCTAGCTTAGGGACAAAAACGCGTTTTAGTCACCGCCGAGCCCCGGCGACGGACGCGGCTGCCGAAACGCATAACACCGTTCCGACGGATTCGACTGTATGCTCTCGGTAGAACCGATGTTCGTCATTATTCTCGTCGCCCTGCTCGGGCTCTTCTTCTTCGGGTTTCTGCTCGTCCGGCGCACCCTGACCGGGCTCCGCGAGGGGTACGAGGACGGCCAGCGGTAATGGTCGTCGCTACCGTCCTCACCCTCGGCGTCGCCGGCGCGGCGAGCCTCTTCATGGCGTGGTCGATCGGCGCCGGTTCGTCGGGATCGACTCCGTTCGCACCGGCGGTCGGGGCGAACGCGATCTCCGTGATGCGAGCCGGGCTGATCGTCGGCGTCCTCGGGCTGCTCGGCGCGGTGTTACAGGGCGCGAACGTGACCGAGGCGGTCGGCACCGAGCTGATCGGCGGCGTCACGCTCACCGCCGGCGCGGCCATTATCGCGCTGGTCACCGCCGCCGGGCTGGTCGCGCTCGGCGTGTTCGCTGGGTATCCGATCGCGACCGCATTCACCGTGACGGGCGCGGTCGTCGGCGTCGGCCTCGCGATGGGCGGGGACCCCGCGTGGCCGAAGTACAGGGAGATACTCACGCTGTGGGTGCTCACCCCGTTCGTCGGCGGCGGGATCGCCTACGCCGTCGCGCGGTCGCTGACCGGAGAGCTGTTCCCCGAGCGGGGGCTCACCGCGGCGCTCGCGGGGATCGTCGGCGCGCTCGTCGCGAACGTCGGGTTCGCGCTCCTCGGCCCGCCGGGCGAGCAGGCGTCGCTCTCGCAGGCGCTCGGCCCCGTGCTCGGGGTCGGGTCGATCGGCACGCCGATCGTCACGGCCGCGGTGGCGGCCGGCGTCGCCGCAGCGGTGTACCTCGACCTCGGCCGCGACCGCGCGGGCGCCCAGCGGCGGTTCCTGTTGGCGATGGGAGGGCTCGTCGCGTTCTCCGCCGGCGGGTCGCAGGTCGGACTGGCGATCGGACCGCTCGTCCCCCTGTTCGTCGGCGAGGCGGGCATCCCGCTGTGGGCGCTGCTCGTCGGCGGCGGCGTCGGCCTGCTGGCCGGCTCCTGGACCGGCGCGCCGCGGATGATCAAGGCGATCTCGCAGGACTACGCCTCGATGGGGCCGCGGCGGTCGATCTCGGCGCTCATCCCCTCGTTCGCGATCGCGCAGACCGCGGTCGCGTTCGGGATCCCCGTCTCGTTCAACGAGATCATCGTCTCCGCGATCGTCGGCGCCGGCTACGCCGCCGGCGACGCGGGCGTGAGCCGGGCGAAGATGGGGTACACGGTGCTTGCGTGGATCGGCTCGCTCGTTGGGGCGCTCGCGCTCGGCTACGGGATCTACTCGGCAGTGCAGTTCGCCTTATAAGAGAACGCGCTCGTCCGCTACGCGTCCGGGTACGTCGGCGCCCGGGCGGACCGCGCGCTCCCGTCCGCGGACGGGAACGGGAGGTCGGAACGGGTCGCCGCGACCTCGTCGCCGTCGACGCGGACGGTGACCGCGTCGAGGTCGGCGTCGTACCGGACCAGCGCCAGCGCGATCGGATCGCCCGAGGCGGGACCGACCGCGGCGCGGGTCACCTCGCCGACCGCCTCGTCGCCGGCGAAGACGGCCGCGCCGGGCGTCGGCAGGACCGCGTCGTACCCCTCGGGATCGGCGTCGCCGTCGATCTCGGCGGTCGCGTCGGCGAGCCCGTCGAGCGCGAGGCCGACGAGTCGCCGGCTCGGACGACCCTGGTTCTCGACGCGAGAGACGACCTCCTGGCCGACGTAACACCCCTTCTCGAAGTCTAAGGCGTTGCGGAGCCCGAGGACGTTCGGCACGGTTCCCTCCAGCTCGTACTCGAAGAGCGGCGTGCCGGCCTCAGCGGAGAGCGCGTCCCACGTCCGGTAGCCGAACGGGGCCGCGTTGAGCCCGCGGTTGATCAGCGTGTCGAACACCTCCTCGGCGTGCTCGGCCGCGCAGACGACCTCGTACCCCTCCTCGCCGAGGGGGGCGTCGGTCGCGATCACGGTGACGCCGGCGTCGACCATCGAGCCGCGGACGAACGAGAGGGGCTTCTCGGGAGCGCCCGGGCCGCCGAGCACCGAGGCGATCTTCTCGGTCGATTTGGGGCCGTGGACGCCGAACACGCCGAACTCGTCGGAGGCGTCCGCGACCGTCACGTCTTGGATGAACACCTTCTCCGACCAGTCCTCGGCGACGGCCTCGGCGCGCTCGGGCGGGAGGAACACGAGCAGTCGCTCGTCGGCGTTGTACACGTACATGTCCGTCTCGATGCCGCCCTGCGGGTCGAGCAGGAGCGCGTACACCCCCTGCCCGTCCTCGGCCGGGACCCGGTTGGAGACGGCGTTGTCGACGAACTCGACGCGGTCGTCGCCGGTGATCGCGAGCACGCCGTACCCCATCTCGATCGCGCCGACGACGTTGCGGACCGCCTTGCCGACGCGCTCTGGCTTCCCGTAGTGGTCGACCACCCGACGGCCGCCGCGGTCGCGGTACGTCGCGCCGTGGGCGCCGTGGGTGCCGGAGACGAGAGTCATACCCCAACGAAGCCGGGGAGCGGCAAAAGGTCGCTGGCTCGTAGTCGGTCGCGAGCGCGTCGATCGCGACGCGACCGCGGCGGCGCGAAGGCGGACGGACTACAGCCCGAGCCGGTCGCGGATGGTGTCGACGAGTCCGCCGTGGCGCTCCTCGCCCGGCGCGTCGGGGTCGGGGATCACGCGGTCGTGCGCGTAGACGCGAACGTGCTCCTCGCTCTCGACGGTGATGAGCGAGTCCTCCTTCAGCGCCGAGAGCGCTTCCTCGACGGCGTCGATGTCGGCGTCGACAGCCGCGCGGAGCTCCAACACCGTCATCCCCTCGTCGCCGCGGTCGACGAGCGCGTCCAACAGCGCGACCTCGACGTCGGGCCGGTCGCGGTATTCCGGCTTTGCGGCCATGGCCGTCAGTTGGACAGGACGGGGTTTACCTTTACCGGCGAGGGGTCACCGGACCAGCCGAGAACAGGAGCCGCAGAGGTTCTCCTCTTTCACGTCGACCTCGCGGACGGTGGGGGAGAAGGACATGACGCACTTGCTGTTGTCGCAGTGTTCCAGCCCGAGCGTGTGACCGATCTCGTGGACCACTTCCTTGCGGACCCGGTCGGAGAACACGTCGACCGCGGGCTTCGTGGACACGCCGCCGTCGGAGGAGGTGCGGAGCCGATGCGTCGAGATCACGGAGCCGTTGCCGTTGAGGTACGCTAGTCCGAACACGTAGTTCCGGCGGCGGTAGTAGAGGTCACGCGGGGTGATGCCGATGTTCTTCTCGCCGCCGCCGACGCGGCTGACGGTCTCGATCAGGTCCTCGGCGCGGTACTGGTCGCGACCCTCGTCGTAGGCGGTCTCGGGGATCGGCTGATCGTCGTGGACCGTGACGTCACAGTCGTACACCGATCGGAGCGCGCCGGAGGCCTCCCGTTTCACGCGGGGGGTGACCTCCCCGACGGGAACGATGTCCACGAGCATGGAACCGCTTTTGACCGCCGCAATCATAAAGCCCGCGCCGTGGTCTCACCGCCCCGTCGGGCGCTCGTCGAGGAGCTCGCCCGCCACGATCGGCTGCTCGAGGTCGGCGTCGGCGATCGCCCCGGCGTCGCGCGATCGCTCGCCGAGCGCGGCCGCGACGTCGTCGCGGTCGACGTCGCCGTCGGCGAGCGCACGCTGGCGGCCGCTCGCGAGACCGAAGGACCGACCATCACGGGATCGCTCCGCGCCGTCGAGGCCGACGTGTTGGATCTGGCGGGCGGGGAGAGCGGCTCCGGACCGGGCGGAATAGCGGGCGAGTTCGACGCGGTGTACGCCTGTAACCTCCCGGCTGAGCTCCAGCGTCCGACGGTCGCGCTCGCCGAGCGGTTGGACGCCGCATGCCTGTTTACCACGCTCGGCTTCGAAGAACCGACGATCCCGGTTCGGCGCCGGTCCCTCCCGGAGACGACCGTGTACGTCGCCCGGGACGGCACCGCGGGAAGCGACTCCCCCGGTGCCGCCGGCAGGCGCTGAGGACCTTCCGGCCGAATCGGCCGCGAACCCGAACGTTCTTTCCCTCACCTGCCGGCGTACGGGTATGCAGGTCGACGCAGTCGTTCTCGACATCGACGGCGTCCTCGTCGACGTGGGCGACTCGTATCGACGGGCGATAATCGAGTCCGTCGACAGGGTGTGCGGCAAGACGATCGACCGCGACACGGTGCAGGCGTTCAAAGACGCCGGCGGGTTCAACAACGACTGGGAGCTGACGGACGCGGCCGCGCTGTACGTGCTGGCCCGCCGCGAGGGGCTCGGGATGGACCCCGACGCCTTCACCGACCGAGTCGCCGAGGCCGGCGGCGGGCTCTCGGCGGCGAAGGCGGTCGTCGGCGACCTCCCGCGGGTCGCGCAGGCGCGGGTCCGCGACCAGTGGGACACCGAGCGCCTCCGCGAGACGTTTCAGGCGCTGTACCTCGGCGAGGAGCTGTACCGCGAACTGGAGGGCGGAGAGCCGCCGCTGTCGGCGCCGGGGTACATCCACGACGAGCCGACGCTCGTCGAGCGAGAGACGATCGCCGACCTGACCGAGCGGTTCGACGTTGGCGTGCTGACGGGGCGTCCCGCGGCCGAGGCGGAGATCGCCTTGGAGCGCGTCGGCCTCGACGTCCCCGAGGACCGCCGGTTCACGATGGACGACTGGGAGGAGGGGAAGCCGCACCCGCGGGCGCTCGTCGAGCTCGCGGAGCGGTTCGACGCCGAGCGCGTCGCCTTCGCCGGCGACACCCTCGACGACGTCCGGACCGCGCGCAACGCCGACGACGAGGACGCGAGCCGGGTCTACTACGGGGTCGGCGTGTTGACGGGTGGACTCACCGGCGAGGAGGGACGCCGGAAGTACGCCGAGAACGGGGCCGACGCCGTCGTCGACGACGTGAACGAGCTGGTCGGACTGCTGGAGTAGGGCTCTCGGGTATGCGTGGCTCGCGGAAAATGATCGGCGTGAGAGAATGGGCCTTGCCGGATTTGAACCGGCGATCACTCCGTTATGAGCGGAGGGCTTTGAGCCAGACTAAGCTAAAGGCCCGCGTCGATCCGTGTTATACGAGGGGTACTCTTTAGATTACCGCATTATCCCGATTGGAGACGACTGAGGACAGTATCGATCCGGTACTCTTCGTGCCAATTGATATTCGTTCGATTGTTGTTCGCGGCGGGTTCGTATCGGATCGTGGTCGCCGCCGCTCCGGCGTCTTCGATGGGGACGAGGTACACGTCCTCTGTTCGGACGTTGAGGACGGCGAAGTAATCGATTTTTCCGTCGTAGCCCGCCCGTTCGTAGCCTTCGCTTTTCGTCCAAACGCTTCGAGTCCGGAACTCCACCGCGCCGTCGTTTTTGCCGTCGTACGCCGTCTTGACCTGTAACCGATAGAATTCACCGTCGATTCTGGCGACGAGGTCGTATGGATCGTTGTCGTACGCCGGTGTGAGCACGGAGACGTCGCGAGCGAGCAACTCCGCCGTGACGATCGCTTCCGTGGCCTGTCCGCGCTTCTGTGGTTCTCCGAGACTGTCGTACTGCTCAAAGCGCGACATACGACCGTCTGAGTCGTTATCGTATAAAGACAGATCCGCGAGGGAAACCGGGAGAAAGGGACGCCGAAGCCAGGACTCGAACCTGGGACCGCCTCGTGACTGTGACGTTCGGGGGAGTTCCGCCGAGCGTCGTAACAGCGAGGCGCTCTACCAACTGAGCTACTTCGGCTCATCTTCGGATACTCGCGTTCTTTTGATATGGCTTTCGTTTCCGCCCGACTCGGGGGAGACGAGTTGGCACGGCGTCGGCGACGCGGTCGCCGTCGGCGTCGCGGACCGCCCCGCCGCCCCCGCGACCGACACGTTTTCGGCCGGACCGCGAGAGGGACGAGTATGAGCGATCCCGAGTCGGACGGTGCCGGGTCCGACGAACTCGAAGCTGTCCTCGCGCGCGTCCGCGACCGGGCCGTTCCGGAGCCCGAGGAGCGCGAGCGCCTGCGGACGGTCGCCGGCGAACTCGCGGAGCGGGCCCGCGAGGCGATCGCCGACCTCCCCGTCGACGCCGACGTGGTGCAGGTGGGGTCGACGGCGCGCGGGACGTGGGTCTCGGGCGATCGCGACATCGACCTGTTCGTCCGGTTCGACGCCGACCTCGACCGCGCCCAGCTGGAGGAGTACGGGCTCGCGGTCGGCCACGCCGTCCTCCCCGACGGCCACGAGGAGTACGCCGAGCACCCGTACGTGAAGGGGACCTACGAGGGGTTCGACGTCGACCTCGTCCCCTGTCACGACGTGGAGACGGCGGCGGAGCTCGTCTCCGCTGTCGACCGAACACCGTTCCACGACGCGTACCTCTCCGCGCGGCTCGACGAGGAGCTCGCCGCCGATGTGGTTCTTGCGAAGGCATTTTTAAAAGGGATCGGCGCCTATGGGAGCGACCTCCGCACGGAGGGGTTCTCCGGCTACCTGACGGAGCTGCTCGTGTTGGAGCTCGGCGGGTTCGTCCCGCTCGTCGAGTCCGCCCGGAGCTGGCATCCGCCGGTGGAGTTCGACCCGGAGGGCCACGCCGAGGCGACGTTCGACGACCCCCTCGTCGTCGTCGACCCCACGGACCCGACTCGGAACGTCGCGGCGGTCCTCTCGGCCGCGAACGCCGCGCGGTTCCAGCACTACGCCCGCGAGCTGCTCGCGGCGCCACGCGAGGCGCTGTTCGAGCCGGACGACCCGGAGCCGCTCGACGCCGCGGGCGTTCGGGACCACCTCGACCGGCGGGAGACGACGCCCGTCGCCGTCGTCTTCGACGCTCCCGACATAGTGGACGACCAGCTGTGGCCCCAGCTCCGGCGCTCGCTCGACGGGATCGTCCGCGGGCTGAACGCGCACGGGTTCGACGTGTTGCGCTCGCAGGCGATGGTCGGCGACGATCGAGCCGAAGAGGAGTCGGGCGGGGGCGTCCGCGCCGCGCTGTACGCTGAACTGGAGGTCGCGGAGCGGCCGGCGGTCCAGCGTCACGAGGGGCCGCCGGTCGCAGTACGGAAACACGCCGCGAGCTTCTACGAGTCGTACGCCGACGACGTCGACCCGGAGACGTACGGCCCGTTCATCGACGGGAACCGGTACGTCGTCGAGCGGGAGCGGGAGTTCACGACGGTGCGGGCGTACCTCGAGAGCGAGGCCGCGGGCGACGTGGCGCTGGGCGCGCAGGTGGAGCGGGCGTTCGCGGAGCGCGACGTGTTGGTCGGCGACGCCGTCGCGACGCTGGCGCCGACGTTCGGAACGACGCTCCGCGAGTTCTACGAGCCGCACCCGTGAGCGCCTCTCGAGGCGGACGGCGTCCCGGACCGCGACCTCACCCCGAGACGCGGTCCGAGATCAGGTACACGAGGGCGACGATCGCGACCAGCACCGCCCCGATAGCGGACATGAAGGCGGCGACGCGCGGGAAGACGAGCCAGAAGGCGACGTAAAACGAGAAGCCGAACGCGAGGAGTCCGACGATCACGACGCCGCGAGTCGGGTTCTGGACGGCGGCGACGAACACGCGCTGCGGGAGTGAGAGGTCCTCGAACGACGGCGCATCGTCGCCGAACGCTCCGCCGGCATCACCCGAGGGCGCGGCCTCCGCGTCGGAGTCGACGGGACCCGGACCGCCCGCTGCGCGCTCGGCGTCGGCGCCCCCGTCCACCCGGCTCTCGGCGTCGTCAGTCACGCGAGACGGTACGTCCCGGAGGCGCCTGTACCTGTCGCTCCCGGGCGTCGCGTCCGGAGGACGGCCGGGTCGCGCGCTCACGCGAGCGCGGCGACGAGCGCCGACCCGGTGAGGAACGCCGCCAGCGCGGCGAGCAGGTTCGCGGCGGCGAATCCGACGGCGACGTCGCCCTCCCCGGCGGCCGCGGTCGACACCGTCTCGACGGCGAACGAGGAGAACGTGGTGAACGCGCCGCAGAATCCCACCGCGAGGAGCGCGGTCGCCACGGCCCCGACCGGCGCGGCGAGAACGGCGCCGAGCGCGAGGCTCCCGAGCGCGTTGACGACGACGACCGATCGTCGTCCCTCGATCCGAAGGGCGACGACGTGTCTGGCGGTCGCGCCGAGCGACCCGCCGACCCCGACGAGAGCGGCCGCGAGGAGCGGGTCGGTCACGACCGTCCCCCGATCAGGAGTCCGCCGAGCGCGGCCGCGAACCCGAGCGTGTAGCTCGCGGCGACGTACGCGGCGCCGAGCGGTCCGCCGAGCGCGACGGCGTCTCCGACGAACGTGCTGTAAGTGGTGAACGACGAGAGCACCCCGGTGCCGACGAACAGTTGTGTCCGGGTCGTCGTCGCGCGGGAGACCAGCAGTCCGAGCGCGAACGAGCCGACAACGTTGACGACGAGCGTGCCGGCGCCGGTGGATACACCGACGGCGACATCGACCCCGTGTCTGGCGACGGCGCCGAGGAAGCCGCCGGCGGCGACGAAGAGGAGACCGAGCGGCGTCCGTTCCATGCGAACGCGTCGGCAGGGGTCACCTTGGGCCTTCGGACTCGGCCGCGGCCACGTCGCTCGCACGAGGGCTCGCGCCGCCGTGCGGCGTCCGCCGCTCGCGGACCCGGACGGTGTGGGCCGTCTCGGTCGCGTCGTCGACGACGAGCGCCTCGCCGGTCCCGGTCGGGAGCCGCGAGGCGAGGTCGCCGGCGAGGTACGTCGCGTCCGCCTCCGCGAGCCGCGCGACGTCGCGCTCGGCGGTGAGCCGGTGACAGACCAGCAGGTCGGACTGCGAGACGGCGACGCTCGGCAGGGCGCCGGGGCGCTGCGTCGCGCAGACGAGTGAGACGCCCGGCGCGCGACCGCGTGTCAGGAGAGTCCTGAGCGCGGGGTCGGCGATGCCGTCGAAGAAGGCGTGCGCCTCGTCGACGAGCAGCCACGGGAGCCGGCCGAGGTCGCCGTCGATACGGGCGTCGTAGAGCCCGCGGGCGACCGCCCTGACGACGGCGGCCGCGGCGGCCTCCGGGACGCCGGCGAGGTCGAGCACCGTCGGCGAGCCGTCGGCGGCGAGCGACGAGACCGGCGGCGCGTCGGCGTCGAACACGCCCCAAGACGCCGCGAGCCGGAGGTGGTTCGCGGCGGCGCGGCGTGCAGTGTCGGGCGCGTCGGCCTCGACGACGCGGTCGCGCAGGTCGGCAACCGAGGCCGCCTCCGCGCCCTCCGCCGCGTCCGCGACGGCGCGCCACACCACCCCGCCCGGACCGCTCGTCGGGTCGAGCCCGAGCAGGTCCGGCCACGCGGACGCCGGGATCGCGTCCGGGCGGATCGCCGGCTCGACCGCGCGGCCGCCCGCGGCGCGGAGCCCGTCGAAGACACCCATCGGATCGACGATGACCGGCGAGACGCCCGGCGCGTCCGCGAGCCCCTCGGCGAGGACGCCGAGCGTGTACGACTTCCCGGTGCCGCGCTTGCCGAAGACGACGCCGGCGTGCGGTCGGTCCGCGTCGACGCCGACGGCGGCCCCGGCGCTACCGTCGCGAGCGAGAAAGGAGCCGAGGCGGACCGTCGGGAGCGGGGTTCCGGTCGCGCGACGCTCGTCCTCCTCGCGTCCGAGCACGTGCATGCCCGGCGGTGGTCGCGGCATCGCTCAAAAGGGTCGGGGAGGCGGGACGGACGGAGCCGCCGGCCCCACACTTCCGCGTCCGACGGTTTATGAGTGATGCCGCGGCCAGCGGGCCGTATGTCCGATTCGAAACGCGACGGACGCACCGCGAACCGCCGATCGTTCCGCACGGACAGGCGCGCCATCGAGGGGCTGCCGGTCAGGCTGGTGATCGCCCTCGTCGTCGGCGTCGCCAGCCTCAGCGTGATGATGGGGATGATCGGGGACATCGAGGGGCTCGCCGCGACAGAGGTCGACGCCCAGCCGCAGCCGGAGGTGACGACGCCGGGCGAGCAGTCCATCGACGTCGCCGTCCTCGACCCAGACGGGTCGCGGGTCGCCGACGCCACGGTGATCGTCCGCAGCGGGTCGGCGCAGATCGACGGGGTCACGACGGCGGAGACGAACGAGGAGGGCGTCGCGACCGTGGACGTCGCGCCCGAGTTGGGACCGAACCAGCCGGACGGGACGCTCACGGTCGAGGTCAAGCCGCCCGCCGAGGGCGACTACGTCGACGAGCGGGAGAACACGGCGGTGCTCGTCGTCGAGGAGTGAGGCGGGCTCGGCGGAGGAGTGAGGCGGGCGCGGCGGGTCGGTCGCCGCGGGGGTGGCCGCTCGCTCAGAGCCGGTCGTCCCAGTCGATCCACTCCTGCTCCCAGCCGGCTCGCGCGAAGTGGCCCTGCTCCGCCCGTTCGGCGTCCTCGCGGCGCGTGCGGTTCCGCTCCACGCCGCGCTGCTCCCCGTCGACGAGCATCGGCCGGAGCCGGGCCGGGCCGGCGGTCTCGACGGTGCGGAACCCCGCCGGCGCGTCGTCGTCCGGCTCCGCCGTTCCGTCGGGCGCCGGCTCGACGGCTGCCACGGTCTGGACCGCGTTGCCGCGCGGGTAGACGAGCCGTCCCCCGTCGGCGAGCTGGTCCCTGAGCGCGCGCGGCAGTTCGAGGACGGCCGCTTCGAGGAGGATCCGGTCGTAGGGCGCGTACTCCGGCAGCCCGTTGGCGCCGTCGCGACGGTCCACGAGGACGGCGTCGTAGCCCGCCGCGGAGAGGTTCGAGCGGGCGAGCGAGACCGCCTCCCGGTCGATGTCGATCGCGTGGACGTGTCTCGCGCCGGCGATCTCGGCGAGCATCGCCACCGAGTAGCCGACGCCGGCGCCGACCACGAGGACGTCATCGCCCTCGTCGGCGTCCAGCGCGGTGATCAGCCGGACCGCCGTCGCCGGGGCGAGGACCCGCGTACCGGCCTCGTCGCTCGCGGAGTTCGCGTACGGCGAGTCGTCCACGAACGTCTCGCGCGGGACCCGCTGGAGGGCGGTCAGCACGGCGGCGCCGAGCGGCTCGCCGAGCTCGTGTTCGAGCCCCTCGATCATGTCGGCCCGCAGCGATGCCTCGTCCATGGTCGGGCTCGGTGCTCGGTCGCCTAAAACCGCTCGTTCGCCGCGGCCTCGAGAGCGCGCTCGGCGCGGCCGCCGGCCGTCACTGCATCGGCACGAAGCGGACGCCC
The DNA here is from genome assembly GCF_003721435.2 of Halorubrum sp. CBA1229. Classification (NCBI taxonomy): domain Archaea; kingdom Methanobacteriati; phylum Methanobacteriota; class Halobacteria; order Halobacteriales; family Haloferacaceae; genus Halorubrum; species Halorubrum sp. CBA1229. The sequence continues at coordinate 930,594 of NZ_CP054585.1, forward strand.
CCGTGGTCCTCGCGGTCGACGCCGTCCTCGCGGACCGTCAGGCGCACGAGCCGCTGGCCGCCGCGATCGAGGATCCCTCCGCCGCCGACCGGCGCGACGACGCGACCGCCGGTCCGGACCTGGTCGACGATCGGATCCGGGACCTCACCGGTCGGCGCGCACGTCAGGGACGCCGCGTCGAACGGCGCCTCGTCGCGGAACACCTCGCGGCCGTCACCGGCTCTGACTGTCACGTCGTACCCGAGCCGGTCGAGCCGCTCGCGGGCCTCCGCGGCGAGTTCGGGGACGTACTCGGCGCTGTACACGTTGCCCGGCCCGACGACCTCGGCGAGGACGGCGGCGTGGTAGCCGCAGCCCGTGCCGACTTCGAGGACGCGGTCGCCGCGGTCCAGATCGAGGAGGTCCGTCATCACCGCGACCATGTGCGGCGCGCTGATCGTCTGGTCGTGGCCGATCGGAAGCGGTCGGTCGGCGTAGGCGCGCGATCGGTCACCCCCGGGGACGAACTCGTGCCGCGGGACGGCCTCGATCGCCGACAGCGTACGCTCGCTCGCGTCGAGCCGCTCTCGGAGCCCATTCACGAGCTCGCGGCGGGCGGCGGCGAGGTCCGGACCGTCCCCGCGGTTCGGATCGGTCTCGCGTCCCGGATCGTCGTCGGATTCCGGTCCGTTCGCGTCCACCATGCGGGCCACTAGCACGACGAAGGTGGAGAAACTATCGGCGCCTCAGCTCACGTCGATGCTGTGACCGCCGCCACCCCCCGACCGCTTCGGCAGCGTGACGGTGAGGACCCCGTTTTCGTACGAGGCGGTCGCGCCGTCGGCCTCGACGGGCTCGGCGAGCGGGATCCGACGCGAGACGGACCGAGATCGGCGCTCGCGACGGTGATACCGGACGTCAGAATCGGTCGCCTCGCCCTCCTCGCCCGCGACCTCGACGTCGCGCTCCTCCTCGCGGGTCGCCGCGATCGACAGCGACTCCTCGCGCAGTTCGACGTCGATGTCGTCGTCTTCGAAGCCCGGGAGGTCGGCGAGGACCGTGATCGACTCGTCGTCCTCGATCACGTCGACGGCGACGTCGCGCGCGCCGGGGAGTTCGGGACCGCCGGGCGTGTCGAGCGTGCCGCCGAGCTCCTCGAACTCCCGGCCCATCCGTTCGAGCAGTTCCTCAATCTCGCCGAAGGGATCGCGTCGCGTCATACAGGTCAGGATTCGTGGCGGAGCGACTTGAACGTACGGCCGGGAACGGACAGTCAATCAACGGACGGACGAGAGCGAGTTCCGAGCGGCCGGCGCCGGGACCTAGAGGAACGGGCGCCAGTAGTACGGGCTCACGAACCCCTCGATGAACGCGGCGACGGCGATCAACACCCCGACGCCGACCAGCACCCAGAACGCGTCCTCCAGCGCGTCGGCGAACTCCGCGCGGGAGCGCCGCCCGCGGAGCGTTCGCCACGAGACGATCCCGAGGTGGACCCCAAGCGCGCCGGAGACGAACAGCGCCGGGATCTCGAGGACGCCGTGGGGGACGACGAACGCCGCGAGCGCGACAAGATTCTCCTCTAACGCGGCCGTGGCGCCGAGCGCGAGGCCGTTGAACGCGATCGACGACAGCGCCGGGACCACGAGCGCGACGCCCGCGAGCGAGGTCGCGATCGCGACCGACCAGTTGTTGCCGAAGAAGTTGAGGGCGGCGACGGGCGGGAGGTGGCCGACGAGCCGCGACTCGATCGACGTCGTGATCGCGCCGACGAACGGGTCGACGGCGAGCCAGCCGAGCGCGCCGAACCCGACCCCGACGAGGACGACGACCGCGTGCAGTCCCGGCGTCCGGCGCACGAACGCGGTCAGCTCGCGCCAGCCGCGGCGGACGCCCCCGGAGAGCTGCGCGCGGAGGGTCGCCTCGGGCGGATCGAGCGGATCGACGGCGCCCCGGTGGTCGCCGTAGAGGACGGTCTTCAGCAGGTCGAGGGCAGGCGCGGCGGCGACCGCGCTGACGAGCGCGACGACGGCCCCGCCGCCGAGGAACGCCAGCGCCGAGGCGGCCGACGAGATCCCGACGAGGACCCCGACGGCGACGACCAGGTACGCGGCGGCGTCGGCCGGGTTCGACCGGACGAAGCCCCCGGCGCCCTCCACGGCGCCGACCGCGCCCGCGTCGTCGACGACGACGGCGGCCGGGGCGAACGCGAAGACGATCCGAACGAGCAGGAGGGCGACGAGCCCGACGAGCAGAACGACCAGCGCGGCCGCGGCGCCGAGGAACGGATTGACGACGAACGCGGCGCCGATCGCGAGCCCCCCGAGAAGGAGGACGCCGAGCCAGCAGCAGAGCTCGGCGACGTAGAGTCCGAGGAACGTGAGCCAGCGGTCCCGGACGCCCGCGATGCCCGCGGTGAGCCCGCGGTCGCTCCGGAGCCGGGCGACGACAGCGGACATTTGGCCGGCCGAGACCGCGGCGTAGGTCAGGACCGCGATCGCCACCGTCGCGATGGTTCCGGCCGCGAGGAGCGCGACCGCGGTCGGCGACACGAGCGGTTCGAGCGCGGGCGCGAGCGACTCGCTCCACGCCTGCAGCGCCTCGGGGTCCTGCGTGTCGGGCGGCGTCAGATCGAGCCCCGCGAGCGCCTCGCGGGCGGTCGCGAGTCGACCGGTGAGTTCGAAGTGGAGGTAAACGCCGGCGAGCGCGGTGAACAGCCCGATCCGAGCGATGACGGGGACCGCCGTTCCGAGGAGGTAGAACGGGATCAGGTCAGCGGGGCGCCGCCGGAGGGTGGAGACCGCGGCGGTGACGGCGGATGACAGATCCATGCGAAGCGGTTCGGCCGTCCGACACTTAACGAGTCCGCGTGTCGCCGGACGGTCCACCGCCGAATCGGTTGGCGCGTCCGCAGTCAGTCCGTCGCCGGCTCCTCTGTCTCGTCGACGTCCGGATCGTCGAGCCCGGTGCCGCGCTCCGCCATCAGCGCCGCGGCCCGATCGGCCCAGCCGGAGTACCGGAACCCGGCGGCGACCACGAGCGCCATCCAGACGTACGCAAGCGAGACGCCGACGTACGCGCCCGTCGGCCCGAATCCGGCCGTCCGGCCGAGCAGCCACGAGGCGCCGAGGAACAGCCCGAACATCCCCGACACCCGCGCGACGAACGGGATCCGGGTCTCGCTCGCGCCCTGTAGCGCCCCGGAGAGCGCGGAGAAGCAGGCGAGCGCGGCGCCGGCGACCCCGTAGACGCGGGCGAAGTCGACCGCGTACCGGACCGTCGGCGCGTCGTCGGTGAACAGCGGGACGAGCCGCGGCGCGACGACGACGAGCCCGACGCCGATCGACCCGACCGTGAGCACGCCGAGCCCGGCGACCGCCCACCCGTCGAACCGCGCACCGTCCGGGTCGCCGGCGCCGAGCGCCTGGCCGACGAGCACCGAGGCCGCCACGTTGTACCCGCGCGAGAGCGGTCCGGTCACCTGTTGGTACACTCGCCGCCCGATCTGGAAGCCGGCGTTGACCGCCTCGCCGAAGCCCAAGAGGAGGGCGTTGAACGGGAACTCGGCGAGCTCCGAGCCGAACCCCTCGGCCACGCGCGGCGCGCTCACCCGGAGGAGCTGGCCGGCGATGGCGGGGTCCCGGGGGCGCGCGAAGCTCGCTTCGGTCCGCGGTCCCCAGATCGCGAGACAGAGGAGCCCGGCGGTGAGCGCGTTCGCGGTCGCCGTCGCCAGCCCGACGCCGAGCACCTCCAGCCGGGGGAATCCGAACAGCCCCAGCCCGAACACGACGGAGCCGGCGATGTTGACCGAGTTGGCGGCGACGTTGACGTACATCGGCGTGCGGGTGTCCCCCGTCCCCTGCAGCGCGCGGGCGGCGACGAGCGCGACGTGGCGCGCGGGGGCGGTCGCGAACACGACCGCGAGGTACGTCGATCCGAGGGCGACGACCTCCGGCGCGGTCCCCTCGCCGACCAGTCGGCCGAACACGTCGATCGCGAGCTCGCCGAAGCGGAGACCGACGAGCACGAACGGGACTCCCGCGAGCGCGCCGATCAGGATCGCCTGCGTCACCGCCTCGTCGCGGTTCCCCGTCGCGTCCGCCCCGGTGTCCTGCGAGGAGAGCGCGATGGCGCCGCCGCCGAGCCCGAGCCCGACCCGGAGCGGGAACCGGGCGTAGAGGTCGGCGAGGCCGATGGCGACGACCGCGGCCGGCGAGAACAGCGCGGTGACGAGCACGTCGGTCGTCCGCATCGCGGTGCGGAACGTCTGCTCGGCCATGACGGGCCACGCCAGCGCGAACACGCGCCGCCAGACGTTTCGCAGCCGCGGGACGTCCATGTAAGACGTAGAACGATCGGATCCGTTTTTAAGTATCGGAGGCGGTCGGTGCCGCCGAGGGCGACGAGAGCGGCGGCTCCCCGCTCCCGGTCCCCGTCCGAAGCTTCAAGCGTGCGAACGACCCACACGACCTATGGACGTCTTCGTGTACGGGATCCTGACCGAGCCCGAGCGGGTCGCCGAGGTGCTTGACTCGTTCGTCTTCGTCGGCCCGGCGACTCTGACCGGTCTCCGCCTCGTCGAGGGGCGGTATCCGACGCTCGCGCCGGGCGGACAGACGGCCGGTCGGCTCCTCCGGACCGACGAGGTGGCCGCGCTCGACGAGTACGAGGGCGTCGAGGACGGGCTGTACCTCCGGGAGAACGTTCCCCTCGACGCCCCCGAGGGGCACCCGGATCGGGCCGCCGTCTACGTCGGGGACCCCGACCGCCTCGACGCCGACGCGACGTGGCCGGACGACTCCGCGAACCGCGACCAGGGATTCGCCGAGGGGGTCGAGGCGTACCTCGAGCGGGCCGACGTCCGGGTGCGGCTGACCCCCGAAAACACCGTCTGACGGAGGAATGACGGCGCCGCAGTCGTGCGGTTTCACTTTCACTCCGCTAGCCCCACCTTTTTGTATTCACCCCGTATAATCACACTTGCACGTCACACGCGTGCATTCCCCCCTTCACAGACGGCGAGCCGGTGGCTCGCCCGTCAGATTTCCCCTCGTCACAGAGCGTGCGGTCCGTCGTCCCGCAGGGACGCCGCGCGGGATGAACCGACACGCCGCGCGAGATGACCCGACACGCCGCGCGAGACGACCCGGCAGGCCGTGCCGGACGATCCGGACCGGAACCGATTAGCGGCCAGCCCGGCGACGGAGACGCATGCTAACCCTCTCCGACGTCCACGAGGCGCGCGAGCGCGTCGACGGCGTGGCCCGTCACACGCCCTTGGAACGGTCGCGGACCTTCTCCGAGATGAGCGGCGCGGACGTCCGGCTCAAGCTGGAGAACTTCCAGCGCACCGGCGCGTTCAAGATCCGCGGCGCGATGAACCGGATCGCGACCCTCTCCGAGGCCGAGCGCGAGGCGGGCGTCGTCACCGCGAGCGCGGGGAACCACGCGCAGGGGGTCGCCCTCGCGGCCCAGCGCGCCGGCGTCGACGCCACCGTCGTGATGCCGAAGTTCGCGCCCGTCTCGAAGGTGAAGGCGACGCGCGGGTACGGCGCCAGCGTCCGGCTGGAGGGCGTCGACTACAACGAGGCGCAGGCGTACGCCCACGAGCTGGAGCGCGATGAGGGTCGGACCTACGTCCACGCGTTCAACGACCCGGTCGTGATGGCCGGACAGGGGACGCTCGGCTTAGAGATCGTCGACGACTGTCCGGAACTCGATACGGTCGTCGTCCCGATCGGCGGTGGGGGCCTCATCTCGGGCGTCGCCGTGGCGATCAAAGAGCAGCTCTCCGACGTGCGGGTCGTCGGCGTGCAGGCCGAGGGCGCGGCCTCGGCGGCCAAATCCCTAGAAGCCGGCGAGGTCCGAGAAATCGACAACGTCGACACGATCGCCGACGGGATCGCCACGCGGTCGGTCGGCGAGGAGACCCTCGAGGTCATGGCGGAGTACGTCGACGAGGTCGTCACCGTCGATGACCGCGAGATCGCTCTCGCGCTCACGCTCCTCTTAGAACGCTCGAAGACGCTCGTGGAGGGCGCCGGCGCGGTCGCGCTCGCGGCCGTCCTCTCGGAGGCGTTCGAGTACGACGACGGCGAAACGGTCGTCGCCGCGCTCTGCGGCGGCAACATCGACCTCAATCGGCTCGGCACCGTGATCCGGCGCGGGCTGGTCCAGATGGGCCGGTACCTCAAGATCACGGTCGACCTGAAGGACCGCCCGGGCGAACTGGAGCGCGTCTCCAGCATCGTCGCCCGCACCGGCGCGAACGTGTACGCGGTCCACCACGACCGCACCTCGCGGGACGTCGCCGTCAACGCCGCCGAGCTCGAACTCGAATTAGAGACCGACGACGCCGAGCACGCCGCCGACATCGTCGACGCGCTCGAGGCCGACGGGTACGACGTGGAGATTCTGTCGTAATCGGTCAGCGACGGCGACGCTATTTATAAACGAGCGCGGCGGTGCGGTGGCGCGTGCCGACGAGCGCCCGAAGGGTGCGAGTCGCACGCGCGAGGGAGTCAGTCGCCGGAGCGAAGCGGAGGCGACTGACGAGGCTGGGGAGGCGTGAGGTGCGGTCGCGGTGCGGGGCGGGACTCAAAGGGGCAGTCGGGAGGGCGGCGCAGGCGACGTAAGCACCACAGGAACGAGCAAAGCGAGTGACGAGGAGCGCAGCGAGCGTGCGCCGCCCTCCCGGCTGGGGCTTTGGCGGTGTCCTCCCCAGCAGCAGCCACGTATCACCGAGCGGCTGGGGTTTTGGAGGCATTCACCGTCGATCTACTGCCAGCCATTTATAAGCGAACGGCTGAGGCCTTGGCGGTGTTGGCCGCCGGTTCCACGTCAGCTTCCTGAGGAGTTTGTGGCGTTACTCGACCGGTCGGAGGCCGAAACGCTCCCGCTCACGCTCGTCGACCCGCCGAGGAGCGAGGAGTCCGAGTCGCCGCGCAGCGTCGTGACCGTCTCGCCGTCGTGCTTGACGATCAGTTTCCAAGGGTCGTCACCCGCGGGAATCCGCATCGTGCCGTTGTAGCGGACGACGCCCGAACACGACCGCGACGCGTTCCCCGCCTCCTCGATCGGGACGTCGAGGACGTAGGCGGACTCGTTCAGGCGTTCGAACGTCGGGCCGCCGACCGCGTGCGAGGAACTCGGCAGAGAGACGTTTCGAGCGTACGTTATCTCCGTGTTCCCCGGTCCGGCAGACACCGAGGTCGAACTGTTGGCCGCGAACTCGTCGGGACAGCGGACCTCGTCGGAATCGAAGCCAAGCAGCGCCGGCGGATCGCTCGCTCCGCCGAGGAGGCCGCCGGGCCCTCCCGACACGGGGCCGGCGAGGGCGACGGCGCTACCGGTCACGAACAACGCGAGCGCAGCGACGACGACGACCAGACCGCGTCTGTTCATTCCGTTTCGAACGACGGGAGAGGCGCGGATAGTACCACGTATAACGCAAAGAAGGGTTTGAGTCACCGATCCCCTCACGGGTGCGAACGGGGGGCGTCGGAGCGGTGACCCGGACGCACCCGAAACGACGAACCGCCGCTCAGTCGTCCGCGGCCGCGGCGTCGACCTCGGCCTCGTACAGCTCGCCGGCGCGCTCGCGCTCGGAGAGGTACTCGTCGGCGTCGAGCGCCGCCTTCACGCCCATCCCGCTGGCCGTGGCCGCCTGCTGGTAGTGGAAGTCCACCACGTCGCCGGCGCCGAACAGCCCCGCGACGCCGGTGCGTGTCTGCCCGCCGCCGCGGCCGCCCTCGGTGATCAGGTAGCCGTCGTCGTCGGTCTCGATCCCCGTCCCCTCCAGGAAGTCGGTGTTCGGGGTGTGGCCGATGGCGAAGAAGACGGCGCCCACGTCGAAGTCGTACTCGTCGACCTCGTCGGCGGTCGCCGGGTCGTCGAGCTTCTCCTTGGGGTGGCCGTCAGGGTGCTCGACGAGCGTCACGCGGTCGATCCCGTCCTCGGGGGTGCCGTGGATCTCGGTGAGCTCGGTGTTGAGGAGGAGCTCGATCTCCCCGTCGTCGACCTTGTCCATCGTGCGGTCGATCCAGACGTCCTCCGCGCGGAACTCCTCGCGCCGGTGAGCGATGTACACCGTGTCCGCGAACTTCGTCAGGAAGTTCGCCTCCTCCATGGCCGCGTCGCCGCCGCCGACGACGAGCATGTCCTCGCCGCGGAAGAACGCGCCGTCGCAGGTCGCGCACGTCGAGAGCCCGTACCCCATCAGCTCGTCCTCGCCGGGGACGCCGAGCGTCCGGGCGCTCGCGCCGGAGGCGGCGATCACGGCGTCGGCGGTGTAGACGTCGCCGTTCGTGAGCTCGACGCGGAAGTGGCCCGCGGGCTCCTTCGAGACGTCGGCGATGATCCCGTTGCGGGTCTCGGCGCCGAACTTCTCGGCCTGCGCTTTCATGTCGTTGATCAGCTCCGGCCCGGAGATCCCCTCGGGGAAGCCGGGGTAGTTCTCCACGTCGGTGGTGAGCGTGAGCTGGCCGCCCGGCTCGTCGCCCTCGATGAGCAGGGGGTCGTTGTTCGACCGCGCGGCGTAGATCGCGGCGGAGAGTCCCGCGATGCCGGTGCCGGCGATGATCAGTCGACGGTGATCGACAATATCGTCATTCATGCAATACTGTTCGCCGTCGGGAGGTATGTAGGTTGCGCCATCGGGCGCGGCGAGCGGTCAACTCCTCGGTCCGCCGTGAAACGGGCCTTCCGCCGGCCGCTTAGTCGTTCGGAAACTCCGGCAGCGAGCCGGCCGGCTGAGTCGGCGCGTCGTCGAGCGCCTCGAAGAAGCGTCCGGAGACGAACGTCTCGACGACTTCCGGCAGCGACTCCGACTCCGAGACCTCCTCTAAGATGCCGAGGGGGACCTGCGCGCCGGCCATCGTGGCGTGTCCGCCGGCGGAGCCGACCGGATCGAGCGCGTCCCGGAGCAGCTCGCCCACGTCGAGGTCGGCGCCGCGCGACCGCGCGGAGGCGTATATCACCCCGTCCATGTAGCCGTAGACGAAGGTGACGGTGACCCCGTCGAGGTCGAGGAGCCGCTCGGCCGCCTGCGCGAGGGTGTCGCGGTCGCTGATCTCGCCGACGCAGGAGGCGACCGTAGACCCCCGCACGTCCCGGCCCTCGATGGCGTTCGCGAGCACCCGGAGCGTCTCCTGGCTCACGCTCGGGCTCTCGACGCGTTCGAGCGTCGACTCGTCGGCGAACGGCGACAGCGACGCCGCTGCCTCAAAATCGGGGATCGACGTCGACCGGGTGAAGTCCTTCGTGTCGATCCGGATCCCGTACAGCAGCGCCGTGGCGAGCTCCCGCCCCGGCTCGACGCCGAACCGCGAGAGGTACTCCTCGATGAGCGTGCTCGTCGCGCCGGCGTCAGGCCGGATGTCGACGAACTCCCCGGCGACCGGGCCGCGGGGCGGGTGGTGGTCGACGACGATATCGACGGGGTGCTCCTCGGGGAGGCTGTCGTTGATCCCCGCCCGCGAGTGATCGACGAGGGCGATCCCGTCGTAGTCGTCGAGGTCGATCTCCCCGAACGTCGACAGCGAGAGGTCGAGCAGGTTCACCAGCGCGCGGTTCTCCTGGTGGGCGATCTCGCCGCCGTAACAGGGGTCGGCCGGGACGCCGACGACGTCGGCGACCCGCGCCAGTCCGATCGCGCTCGCGATGGCGTCCGGGTCGGGGTTGTCGTGGGCGACGACGAGGAGGGGACCGGAGAGCTCGCGGAGCGTCGCGAGCAGGCGGACCGGCAGCTCGTCGCCGTCGGCGCCGGTCGCCTCGCTGACGCGCGCGACCAGCGCCTCGACCGGGTCGACGACGCGGTCGGCGACCGCCTCCAGCGCCGACTGCTGGTCCGCGGTCGGGTTCGCCCCGACGTGGGCGACGATCATCGCGTCCGGGTAGCGGCCCCGGGCGGCCTCCGCGGCGGCGACGTTGCGCGCGGGGTCGTCGCTCGCGACCAGTACGACCGCGGCGCGGTCGGGGTACGAAGACGGGTCTGTCGGGTCGGCCTCGACGGTGGCGACGTTGCGGTCGCGGAGCGTCGACGCCCACCCGGTGTCGTCGGTGATCGCGACGAGCTCGCCGCGCTCCTCGCGGGTGCGCTCGACGAGCGTGTTCCCGACCGCGCTACAGCCGAGCAGCAGACGCCGGGCCATACCGGTGCGAGGGGATCGGAGAGGAAAACGCTGCCGTCATTCGTCCGCGGCGTCCGCCCGGGCGGCGTCGCCCGGGTCGCCGCCCTCGTCGTCTCCGTGTTCGCCGTCTCCGCGCTCCGCGTCGCCGCCCTCGCGGAGGGCACCGTTCACCGCGGCGGCGACGTCGACCGCGGCGCGGTTCTCCGCCACGTCGTGGACGCGCACGAGGTCCGCCCCCCGGTCGGCGGCGAGCGCGGTCGCGGCGACGGTGGCGTGTTCCCGGTCGTCCGGATCGCGGTCGACCGCCCCGAACATCGACTTGTGCGAGTGGCCGATGAGCACGGGGCAGTCGAGCGCGGCGAACTCCCCGACGCGGTCGAGCAGCTCGAACGCCTCGGCCGCCGACTTCCCGAACCCGAGCCCGGGGTCGACGATCACCCTGTCGCGGTCGATCCCGGCCGTGTCGGCGAGCGCCAGCCGCTCGCGGAGCGACGCGATCACGTCGCTCACGGCGTCGTCGTACTCGGGGTCGTTCGTCGGGTCGACCGGCGCGTCGAGGCTGTGCATCACGACGACCGGGCAGTCCGCGTCGGCGACGACCTCGCGCATCGCGGGGTCCTCCAGCCCGGTCACGTCGTTGATGACGTCGGCGCCCGCCTCCAGCGCGGCCTCGGCGACCGGCGCCTTCCGCGTGTCGACCGAGACCAGCACGTCGCCGTCGGCGACCGCCGGTACCGACTGCGCCGCCTCGATCGTCGGGACGACGCGGTCGATCTCCTCGTCGACGGGGACCGGATCCGCGCCCGGGCGGGTGGACTCGCCGCCGACGTCGACGACGTCGACCCCGGCCTCGACCATGCGCTCGACGCCCGCGACCGCGTCCGCCAGCGCCTCGTGGCGCCCGCCGTCGTGGAAGGAGTCGGGCGTGACGTTGAGCACACCCATCACGGCGGTGCCGTCGGTCCAAGGGTAGTCGGGGGCGGTCGCGTCGGCGTTGGTATTCGACTCCCTCTCGTCGAGTCCGAGTCGGTCGGCGATATCGTCTGCGACGCCCGCGAACCCCCCGCTCTCACGGTCGCGCAGGCGGTCGAGTAGTACGCGATACTCCGCGACCGTCGCGCCGAGCGTGATCGGCACGTGCTCACCGCCGGGGACCCGTCCCTCGCCCGCCCCGAGCCCCCCTATCGCGGCGTCGCCGCCGACCGCCCGGATCGCCGCCGCGAGGCGCTCGGCGCGGTCGCCGCGCAGCCGGAGCGTGAGGACGCGGTGGTCGATCCCCTCGGCGCGGGCCGCGGCCGCCTCGGGCGGGACGCCGGCCGCGTCGAGCGCGCGGACGGCGGCGCTTCGGTCGGCCCCGTCGCGTCCGCCCGCCCCGCCGCGCCGACCCGCCCCGTCGACCGACCGCGGCGTCACGGTCCGGAGCCGGGCCGCGCGCGCCTCGGCGACCGCGAACAGCGAGCCGACGAGCAGCACGCAGTCGCCCGGGTCGGCGCGGTCGACCGCGGCGTCGAGGGCGGCGGCCACGTCGTCGCCGACGGTCACCTCGCCGACACCGGCCGTCCGGAGTGCGGCCGCGAGCACCTCCGGATCCTCCGCGCGGTCGAGCGCCGGACGGCAGGTGACCGCGGAGGCCGCGTCGGGGAGCGCGCTCGCGGCGCCCGCGTGGTCCTTGTCGTGCATCGCCGCGTACACGAGGTGGAGGTCGTCGTAGTCGTACTCGGCGAGCGTCCCCGCGAGCGTCCGGCAGGCGGCCGGGTTGTGCGCGCCGTCGAGCACCGTGAGCGGGGCCGTGTCGACCACCTCGAACCGGCCGGGCCACGTCGCCCGCGCGAGCCCGTCGCGGACCGCGGCCTCGGGGAGCGGATCCGTCTCCTCGCCCTCCTCCCCCTCGGCCACCGCCGCCGCGGTCCGCCGGGCCAGCGCGACCGCGACGCCCGCGTTCGTCGCCTGGTGGTCGCCGACGACCGGGATCCGGTAGGTGCCCGCCGCCTCGCCCGCGAGCGTCACCTCGGCGTCGGTCGGGCTCACGCGCCCGTCGTAGGCGACGGAGAGGGCGGGGGCGTCGTGGCCGTCGGACTCCGGATCGGAATTCGCCCCCGCCACCGTCGCGACCGGCGCGTCAGCCTCGTCTGCGACCTCGCGGACGACGTCGAGCGCCTCGCCCTCGCAGGCCGTCACGAGGGAGGCGCCCGGCTCGGCGATCCGGGCCTTGGTGCGGGCGATCTCGGCTATCGTGTCGCCGAGGACGGCGGTGTGTTCGAGCGAGACGTTCGTCACGGCGGTCGCGACCGGATCGACCGCGCTGGTCGCGTCGTACTCGCCGCCGAGGCCGACCTCCAGCACCGCGACGTCGACGTCGCGGCGCGCGAAGTCGCGGATCGCCATCGCCGTGACGACCTCGAAGAAGGTGAGGGGTTCGCCGGCGGCCGCGCGCTCGACGAGCCACGGCTTCGCCTCCGCGACGAAGGCGGCGATCGCGTCCTCGGTCATCGGCAGCCCGTCGACGCGGGCCCGCTCGGCGAGCGCGGAGAGGTGCGGCGAGGTGTAGAGGCCGACCGAGAGCCCGGCCTCGCGCAGGATCGACTCCGTCATGCGCGCCGTGCTCCCCTTCCCGTTCGAGCCGGCCACCTGCACGAACGGCACGTCGTCCTCGGGGTTACCGAGCCGGTCGAGCAGCGCGGCGACGCGCTTGGTCCCCGGCTTGACCGAGAAGCGGCGGAGGTCGAAGAGGAACGCCGCCGCCTCGTGGTAGTCCATGTCCGTGGGTCGGCGCCGCGTCGCTTAGGAGTAACGGACCGGTGCGGACCGGGTCGGTCTCCCGGCCGCGAAGAGCAACCCTTAGGCGCGCGGCACCCCGACTCTGTCCTATGAACGAGACAGCGGCCGCGTCGGCGTCCGCGGTCGACGCGGCGGCGGTCGACGGCGCCGCCGACCCGGTGATCGCCGGCGAGGGCGTCCGGCGGACGTACGGCGACGTCGTCGCGCTCGACGGGGTCGACCTCCGCGTCGAGGCCGGCGAGGTGTTCGGGCTCATCGGTCCCAACGGCGCCGGGAAGACCACGCTCGTCCGCGCGCTGACGGGGACGACAGACGCCGAGGGCGACGTCAGCGTGTTCGGCGTCCCGCCCCGCGAGGTCGACCCGCAGCGGGTCGGGCTGCTCCCGCAGTCGTTCGACCCGCCGGAACGACTCACCGCGAGCGAGCTGGTCGAATACTACGGCGGCCTCTACGACGACGCCCGCGACGTCGAGTCGGTCCTCCGGGACGTTGGGATGGCCGACGACGCGGACGCGTGGTACGAGACGCTCTCGGGCGGGCAACAGCGCCGGACGTGCGTCGCGACCGCCATCGTCAACGACCCCGACCTCCTCTTCCTCGACGAGCCGACCACGGGGATCGACCCGGCCGGCCGACGGTCGATCCACCGCCTGATCGAGCGGCTCGCCGACGGCGGCACGACCGTCTTCCTCACGAGCCACGCGATGGACGAGGTCGAGCGGCTCGCCGACCGCGTCGCGCTCCTCCGGGACGGCGCGGTCGTCGCCGTCGGCCCGCCCGGCGAGCTGATCGCGGAACACGGCGGGGCACCCCGGCTGGACGTGACCCTCGACGACGCCGCGAGCGACGCGGCGGTCGGCGGCGTCGAGGCGGGCCTCGCTGGCGACGCCGCCGTCGAGTCGACCCGCGACGGGCTGCGGATCCGCGGCGTTCGACCCGAAGCGATCGGCGACGCGGTCGACGCCCTCGACGCGGCCGGGGTCGCCTTCGAGTCGCTCGCGTGGACCGAGCCCTCGCTGGAGGACGTCTACCTGCGGCTCACCGGCGAAGAGTACTCGCCCCGCGCCGGCGGCCCGCCGAACGAGGTCCGCGAGTCGGCGGCGGCGGACGGGGGCGACCGATGACGCGCGTCGGCCGGATCGGCACCGAGGCGACCGCGGCGGCGCGGTCGTTCCTCCGCCGGCGGACGGCGGTGTTCTTCACGTTCTTCTTCCCCGTGATCCTCGTGGTGATCTTCGGCGCCTTAGTCCGCACGCAGCCCACCGGCGGGGGGCTGTTCGCGGAGCCCGCCGGCTACTACATCCCCGGCTACCTCGCGGTCGTCGTGCTCTTCACGCCCCTCTCGCGGGTCGGCTCCGAGATCGCCCGCCACCGCGACGGCGGCCGGTTCGAGAAGCTGGCGACGACGCCGCTCTCGCGGGCGGAGTGGCTCCTCGCGCACACCCTCGTCAACGTCGCGATCATCGGCGCGGCGAGCCTCCTGATCTTCGGACTCGTCCTCGCGGTGACCGACGCCGAGCCGGTCGTTTCGCCCGCGCTCGCCGTCCTCCCCGTCTTCGTCGCCGTCGGCGTCGCGCTGTTCTGCGGGGTCGGGGCGGTGCTGGGCGCGCTCACGGACTCGCAGGACGGCGTGATCGCCGCGAGCAACACGGTCGCGCTCCCCCTCCTCTTCCTCTCCGAGACGTTCGTCTCGCCAGACCTGTTGCCGGCGTGGTTCCGCCCGGCCGTCGCCGCCTCACCGCTGACGTACTTCGCGCGCGGGACGCGGGCGATCGTCCACGAGCCCGGCGCGTGGGTCGGCGACCTGGCCGTCCTCTCGGTCCTCGCCGTCGCGTTCCTCGCGGTCGGCGCGTACGCGGTCCCGCGGACGGACTGAGGCCGGAGAGGGGCGCCGGTCGAGGCGAGGGGGTACCGGCCGGGAGGGTCGGCGTCGCCGAAGCCGGTCATTTATATCGTCCGGCACCGTCTCGGTGAGACGAGAGAGGGCCAGTGTTGACCGTTCAATTCACCTGTTCGGACTGCGCGCAGACCATCGAGGTCAACGAGGAGATGCGGGAGACGATCCTCGCGGCGGGCTGTCCGGTCTGTACGACCGACGCCGACGAGGACGACTTCTCGGACGGCGCAGGGGACGAGTAGCGCACCGGAGGCCGTCGCCCCGCGGCCGGTTCCGGAGTCGGTCCCGTATTTTCAGCACGAGCCGCTGAACCACTGTTTTCCGGGCGAGACGCTACGCGGTTCGAGCGTATTTCGCGGGCACGAACGCGGGGACCCGCTCGTCCGCGGACGGCTCACTCGTCGTCGCGTTCGATGATAATGGTCCGCCCGGTGAGTCGGTCGGGGACGAACCGGTAGAGGTCGATGTCGAGGTCGGACTTCCCGTCGGCCCAGATCTCGAAGAGGGGACGGCGGGTCTCCCCGTACTGCGCGATCGTCTCGGGCGTGAGCTCGTCGAGGTCGACGCGGCGGAGCGTCCCGACGCCGACGACGCTGCCGTACTCGTCGCCGTCCTCTTCGTACACCACGATCCGCGCCTGCGGGTCCGAGGCGAGGAACTCGCGCTTCTCGCTGTCGGGCGTCGACACCAACCGGAGGAAGGCGTCGCGCGACTCCTCGTCGAAGCCGTAGGAGACGGGGATCGCGTACGGGGTCTCGTCGCGTGCGAGCGAGAGCACGCCGGTCTCGTGGCGCGAGAGGAACGCGTCGACCTCCGCGTCGGTCATCTCGACCTCGCTGTTCGTCGCCATACCCAGGGAGTTGGCGTACGCCGGGATAAAGGACACGAGACGGATCGGTCGCTCGGGGGGCCGCGGGAGCGATCGACGACGGGGATCCCTACGCGGTCTGCGGGTCGGCGATGTCGCTCTCGGAGACGGGCTCCCCGCAGACGACGCAGCCGACGTCGAGCAGCGTCGCCCGCATGGCGTCGTCCACCTCGATCGACCGACGGCACTTCGGGCAGACGAACGTGTGGGTCCCAGGACTCGTCATGGCCTCAGGTACGACACAAACACTCATGAAGGATGGTTCGGATTCTTGAAGTTTTAAAATCCGGTCAACGGGAGCGCCGGGCCGCCCCCGCTCAGTCGAGCAGCGTCGAGAGCAGCTTCCGCTGTGCGGCCGCGATGTGCTCGCTGAACGTCGAGCGGTCGATGCCGAGCGACGCGGCGACCTCGCCGGCGTTGGCCCCCTTCGGGTGATCGAAGTAGCCGGCGTCGTAGGCGGCCGCGAGCACCTCCCGCTGGCGCTCGGTGAGGTCGCTCCGGTCGACGGTGACCAGGTCCGACTCCTCCGGCGTCGACGACGACTGCAGGAGCCGCAGCACCTCCATCCCCGGAGAGCACTCTCGGAACGCGTCGAGCACCGACCGGAGCGTCGGGAGGTCGGTCGCGTGGAAGGTGAGGAGGAGGCGTCCGTCGCGGATGGTCGTCTCCGACACCGGGAGCCCGTAGCGGTCGAGCACCGCGAACGGCGAGTCCTCCTCGCAGTCGGTCTCGAACCGGTAGGCCGCCTTGGCGCCGTAGTCGAAGACGACGTCGACACCCTCGGGGACGGACAGGTCGGCGTCGGCGATGAACTCGAAGACGACCGTGCCCGCGCTCTCGTCCGGCGAGCTTCGCGCGACGCTGTAGATCGGCGTCGACCCCTCGGCGACTCCCTCGAACGGCGACGGCGCCCCCGCCGGGAGCGAGACCTCCGCCCTGATGCCGGATCCCATCTGATCCGTTCGTGGCCGTCCCCGGGCAAAACGTTGACGCCGTGGGCCCGTCGGGAGTCCCGGCCGCCGGCCTCGGAGCCCGCGGCGCACCGGCGGGCGTCCCGCCGCGTGGTGCGGGAAGAGATTACGCTTCGTGTAATGTGAGGCCACGCGTCGTGTAATGAGAGCCCACGCCGCGTGCGGTAAGCATTCACGTCTCGTGTGGCAAGATATTGCGGCACGTGTGGTAAGAGATAGCGACGCATGAGGGCCCGAGACCGGCGAATCCGGCACCCCTTATAAAACACCCCTCATATGCAGGGGCGATGTTGGGGTGACTGGAGCCGGTACCTACATCCATGAAGCGACAGGCCTCGTACGCGACCGGACCGACGACGGCGACCGAGGGAGACGAGACGCTCGACGCGACCTTCGACGTCCTCTCTGACTCCGACTGCCGGGCGATCCTCGGCGCCGCCGACACGCCGATGACGACGAGAGAGCTGGCCGACGCGTGCGACATCGCGCTGTCGACGGCCTACCGGAAAGTCGAGCGCCTGAGCGAGACGCCGCTTCTGGTCGAGGGCGTCCGCTTCGATCCCGAGGGAGACCACGCCGCGGAGTACAGCCGCGGCGCCACCGACGCGGCGATCGAGCTCGGCGACGACGGCGTCACGCTGACGGTCGAGGACGCGGCGGTCGACTCGCTCACTCCGGCCGCAGAAACGACCGGAATCTCGGCCGACTAACCGGACGAACGGTTTTTCCCTCGTGATAATCGGGCGATCAGCCTTATATACCGGCTGGCGAACCCGTTCCGTATGCGCGACGGACCGGACCCTGAAACCCTCTTGGACCTGGCTCAGGACAAGGTCGTGGTCCTCGACGAGGACGGGGTCTACCGTCACCTGAACGCGGCCACGGCCGACGTCATCGGGTTCGACCCGGACGAACTCGTCGGAAGGAACGCGTTCGATCTCGTCCACCCCGACGACGAGGAACGGCTCCGAGAGGCGTTCGCCGCGATCGTCGCCGGCGGGACAGCGCCCGACGAGCCGCTCGAATACCGCTACGGCACCGCCGACGGCGGGTGGACGTGGCTCCGAACGCGAGTTCACGCGCCCGCCTCGACGGGGGTCGACGGCTACGTGTTGACCTCCCGCGACGTGACCGACGAGGTGGAGTCGCGGCGGCGGCTGGAGACGATCGCCTCGGTGTCGCCGGACGTGTTCTGGATGTTCTCCGCGGACTGGTCGGAGCTGCTGTTCGTCAACGACGCCGTCGAGCGGGTGTTCGGCGTCTCCGAGGAGTACCTGGAACGGAACCCGGAGAGCTTCCTCGACGCGGTCCACCCCGACGACCGGCCGTACGTCGAGCGGGCGATGGAGCGGCTCTCCGCCGGCGAGTCGACGGTGATCGACTACCGGCTCGGAACGGAAGACGGGGCCACTCGGTGGGTTCGGGTCCCCGGCGACCCGGTCGTAGAGGGCGGCGAGGTGGTCGCAGTCACCGGGTTCGCTCGGGACGTCACCGACGAGTACCGCCGGGAGCGGCAGCTCGCCGTGATGGACAACCTGCTCCGGCACACGATCCGCAACGACATGAACATCGTCGACGGGACCGCGGAGCGGATCGCCGACCGCGCGGTCGCCGCCGAAGCGTTCGACCCGGAGGCGTGGGAGATCGACGGGGCGGAGGCAGCGCTCGACGGTCCGGCCGAGCTGGCGGAGCTCGGCGCGGAGCTCGCGGAGGACGCCGAGACGATCCGGCGGGTCGCCTCCGATCTGTTGACGAGCGCCGAGAAGCAGCGGGAGGTCATCGACCTGCTGCGCCAGCGCGGCTCGCCGCAGTCGGTGGAGGTCGCGCCCGTCGTCGAGGAGGCGCTCGACATGGTCGTCGACGACTGCGACGGCCGCGGGGAGATCGACATCAGCTACCGCGGACCGGCCGACGACGGATCCGCCGCCGACCCGACCGCCGACGAAGCGCCCGGCGACGATCCGACCGACGACGAGTGGCGAGACGACAAATCGGGAGACGACGAATCGCGCGACGACGAATCGCGCGACGACGGCAACCCCACAGCGAGCGTCTCCGTCTCGTACCCGCGGAACGTGGAGGCGTTCACGCATCCGGAGCTGGACTACGCGATCGCCGAGCTCGTCGAGAACGCCATCGAGCACGCGGAGTCGACACCGCGCGTCCGGGTCGACGCGACCGAGACCGACGGAACCGTCGAGATCTCGATCCGCGACAACTGCCCGCCCATCCCGGCGGAGGAGCGGTACGTCATCACCGACCGGTGGGAGATGGACGACCTGCGCCACACGGGGGGAATGGGTCTGTGGCTCGTGTACTGGGTCGCGAACCGGTCGGGCGGCAACCTCTCCTTCGACACCCATCCGAACGGGAACGTCGTCACGCTCAGCGTCCCGACCGCCAGCCGGGAGGCGGCCGAGGGTCTCTCGGCGCCGCCGGCCCGACCGCGAACGGCGGTGGGACGCGCGAACGGCGGGATCGACGCGGGTGAACGTGGCGGAGCGGACCCGGAAGTGGGGGCCGGGACGGAGACGGACTGATAAGGGAGAGACGGACTGATAAGGGAGAGACGGACTGATAAGGGGGAGACGGAGGGCGCGGATCTGTCGATCCGAGCGGTCGCGAGCCGGCGAGAGGAGATCCACCGATCGAACCGGCCGACTCCCGACCGATCGTTCGTTATTGACTCGGCTACCGAAAACGCTCCCACGGATCTTAAGCCACCGGTTTACGTAGGACAATAGTGATGGGTACGCTCAACGAGCTGTTCGACCCGGATCGGGTCGCCGTCGTCGGTGCGACCGCCCGCGAGGGAGCCGTCGGTCGCGCCGTCACGTCGAATCTGCTCGACGACTTCGACGGCGACACCGTTCCCGTCAACCCGAACTACGACGAGGTGCTCGGGACGCCCTGCGTCGACGAGGTGGCCGACGCCGACGCGGACGTGGCCGTCGTCGTCGTGCCGCCCTCGATCGTGCTTGACGCGATCGAGGCGTGCGGCGAGGCGGGCGTCCGGAACGTCGTCGTGATCACCGCCGGGTTCGGCGAGACGGGAGAGGACGGGGCGGCGAGGGAGCGGCGCCTCGCGGAGATAGCCGACGAGTACGACCTCAACCTCGTCGGCCCCAACAGCCTGGGGATCATGTCGACCCCCTCGGGCATGAACGCGACGTTCGGACCGGAGAACGCCCTTCCCGGCGGGCTCTCCTTTATGAGCCAGTCGGGCGCGTTCGTCACCGCGGTCCTCGACTGGGCCAACGACAACGGGATCGGCTTCAAGGACGTCGTCTCGCTCGGGAACAAGGCCGTCCTCGACGAGACCGACTTCGTCGACCACTGGGGATCGGACGAGGAGACCGACGTGATCATCGGCTACCTCGAGGGGATCGAGGACGGCCGCGAGTTCATCGAGGCGGCCCGCGAGACGACGCAGGACACCCCGATCGTCGCCGTGAAGTCGGGGCGAACGAGCGCCGGCGCGCAGGCCGCCTCCTCGCACACCGGCACCCTCGCCGGCTCCGATAAGGCGTACGAGGCCGGCCTCGACCAGGCGGGGGTCATCCGCGCCGAGTCGGTCGACGAGCTGTTCGACTCGGCCGGAATCTTAGGCAGCCAGCCGCTCCCCGACACCGACAGCGTCGCCATCGTCACCAACGCCGGCGGCCCCGGCGTGATGGCGACCGACGCCGTCGGCGACGCCGACCTCGACATGGCGTCGTTCACCGGCGAGACGACCGACGCCCTCGCCGAGTCGATGCCCGGCGAGGCGAACATCCACAACCCCGTCGACGTGATCGGCGACGCCGACGTGGAGCGCTTCCGCGAGGCCTTGGAGATCACCGTCGCCGACGACAACGTCGGGGCCGCCCTCGTGCTGGCCGCGCCGACGGCGACGATCGACTTCGCGGACCTCGCGGACGCCATCGAGGCGGTCAGCGAGGAGATGGACGCGCCCGTCGCCGCCTGCCTGATGGGCGGCGACCGGACGCGCGAGCCGAAACAGCAGCTGCAGGCGCGGGGGATCCCCTGCTACTTCGACCCCGCCCGCGGGATCGAGAGCGTCGCGACGCTCGCGCGGTACCGCGACATCAAGGAGCGCGAGTACGCGGCGCCGATGTCGTTCGACGTCGACCGCGAGCGCGCCGCGGAGATCCTCGGGACGGTGCGCGACCGCGACGACAACCGCCTCGGCGTCGAGGCGATGGAGCTGCTCGACGCGTACGGGATTCCCACGCCCGCCGGCGAGATCGTCGACTCGCCCGAGCGCGCCGCCGAGGTCGCGGCCGGGATCGACGGCGACGTCGTGATGAAGATCGTCTCGCCGGACATCCTGCACAAGTCCGACATCGGCGGCGTCGCCGTCGGCGTCGAGGACGCCGAGGTGGCGGACACCTACGAGGACCTGATCACCCGCGCGCGCAACTACCAGCCGGACGCGACCCTGCTCGGCGTGCAGGTGCAGGAGATGGTCGACCTCGACGACGGGGTCGAGACGATCGTCGGCATGAACCGCGACCCGCAGTTCGGCCCGCTGCTGATGTTCGGGCTCGGCGGCATCTTCGTGGAGGTGATGGAGGACACCACCTTCCGCGTCGCGCCCGTCTCGGAGCCGGAGGCCCGCGAGATGACCGAGGAGATCCAGTCGGCGCCGCTGCTGCGCGGCGCCCGCGGCCGCGACCCGGTCGACGTCGACGCCGTCGTCGAGACGATCGGTCGGCTCTCCCAGCTGGTCACCGACTTCCCGGCCATCTTGGAGCTCGACATCAACCCGCTCGTCGCACTGCCCGACGCCGACGGCGGCACGAACGCCGCCGCCGTCGACGTGAGACTCACCGTTGACCCGGAGGAACTCGACTCATGACAGACACCACCACGACACTCGTCACCGCGACCGGAGAAGGCGCCGGAAAGACAGCGATAACCGTCGCGCTCGCGCGGCTCGCCGCCGACCGCGACCGCAGCGTCGGCTACATGAAGCCGAAGGGGACCCGGCTGCAGTCGAACGTCGGCAAGACGCTCGACCAGGACCCCATGCTCGCCCGCGACGTGCTCGGCCTCGACTCCGAGATGCACCAGATGGAGCCCGTCGTCTACTCGCCGACGTTCGTCGAGGGCGCGATCCGCGGCACCGAGGACCCCGACGCCCTCAGCGACCGGATCCGCGAGGAGTACGAGGAGCTCGCGGCCGACCGTGACCACATGTTCGTCGAGGGCGCCACCAGCTGGACCACCGGCGGCGTCGTCGACCTGACTGACGTCGACATCGCGGAGCTGCTCGACGCGCGAGTGGTGCTCGTCGCGGGGTACGGCTCGCCGAACGACCTCGACGACGTGCTCGCGGCCGCCGACGCCTTCGGCGACCGGCTCGCCGGCGTCGTCTTCAACAAGGTCTCCGACGACGCGTTCGACTCGCTGGACCAGGACGGGATCCCGTTCCTCGAGTCGCGGGGGATCACCGTCTTCGGCGCGATCCCCCACGAGAAGGAGCTCGCCGGCGTCACCGTCGGCGAACTCGCCGACGAGCTCGGCGCCGAGCTGCTCACCGACGCGCCGACCGACGGCTTCGTCGAGCGCTTCCTCGTCGGCGCGATGGGCGGCGACGAGGCGCTGCGGTACTTCCGGCGCGCCCGCGACGCCGCCGTCATCACCGGCGGCGACCGGGCCGACGTCCAGACCGCGGCGCTCGAGGCCTCGGGCGTCGCGTGTCTCGTCCTGACCGGCGGCCACCGCCCCTCCGGCGCGGTGCTCGGGAAGGCGGCCGACGCGGGCAAGCCCGTGCTCGCGGTGAACACCGACACCGTCACCGCGATCGACCGCGCCGAGGGGATCGTCCGCAGCGGGCGGACCCGGGACGCGCGCACGGTCGACCGGATGGCGGAGCTGCTCAACGCGAACGTCGACATCGGCGCGCTGGTCTAGGCGGGGGTCCCGGTGTCGGTCGCGGCGACGACGCTCCCGACCCGCCTCGTCACCCCCGCTCCGTCCCCCGCCGCGGGCGAACGTCTGACATACTGTTTTCAGGGAGGACGACGTAGGCCGCGTATGACCAGTCTCTCGGAGGCGTACGGCGGACGGGGGCGCTCCGAGGTCGACCCGCGTCGGCTGTACCTCGGCGTGGGCTCGTTCGTCGCCGGAACCCTCCTGCTCGTCGTCGGGCTCCTCGTCGCCGCGGAGGTCACTCTCCCGAGCGGCTACAGCTCCGGCGAAGCGCGGCGGCTCGGCGGCGTGCTCGGCGGCGTGGGCGTCCCGTTGGTGTTACTCGGCGTGATGACCGTGCTCCCCGCGGACCGCAACACGCGCGTCGCGGCCGTCGTCGGGGCGAGCGTGATGTGCCTCGGCGTCGCGCTGTTCGCGTACGCCTACCCATACCACTGGGTCAGCGGGCCGCGGCCGGAGCTGACCGACCTCACGCTGCCGACCGCGGGGCTGTACTTCGTCGGCGCCGCGACGACGCTGTGGAGCGTGTTCATCGGCGTCGCCAACTTCAAGACGCGAAACGACCCCGGCGGCACCGTCACGATGGAGGTGACCCACAAGGGCGAGACGAAGATCATCGAGGTCGGCCGCGACCAAGTCGAGGGGATGGGCGGCGTCGGCCTCCTCGGCGGCACGCCCGACGGAGACGTCGAGACGCAGACGAACCGACCGGACCGCGACGATCGGACCGCCGCGCCGACCGGGAGCGGCCGCTCCGCCGGCAACGGGTCGACACCCGGGAACGGATCGCCGGCTGGCTCGGGAACGGGGACCGGCGTCGGCACGGGCTCGTCCGCGAACGTCTCGGGCGACCGCGGCGGCCGGAGCGCGCGAGGGAGCGGTGCCGCCGGCGTGAGCGACGGCGGCGAGGCCGGGACCGATATCCGTTCGCCCATCAACGACGCGGGAAAAGCGGCCGGACCGTCCGGACCCGCGGGGACGGGATCGGAAGGGCAGGCCGGCGGCGAGGGCCCCGACATCTCGCCCGGCGTCGACGCCGCCGCCCGCGACGGCCCCGGCGACACCTACTGCGGGAACTGCGCCCACTTCGACTACGTCCGGACCGATCAGGGAATGCAGCCGTACTGCGGCCACTACGACGAGCTGATGGACGACATGGACGCCTGCGAGGAGTGGACGCCGCGGTAGCGCCCCGGACGCCTTTTAAATATCGCCGCGCCGACTAGCCGCTCTTCCGCTCGCCGACGCCGGCCGTCGACGGGAGCTGCGACTCCGCGACGGCGAACGCGAGCGTGCTCAACACGGCGGTGAGCGTCCCGGCCGCGAGCGCCATCGCGAGGTCGGAGAGCCCGAGCGACGTGACGCCCTGCGCCTCGGGCAGGAAGAAGCCGGAGACGGCGTACAGCACGACCGCGATGGAGAGCACGTAGAAGGGGGCGTTGAGGTACCGCCACCGGAACCGCCCGCCGAGGTACTCGTCGGTGATCTGCCCGAGGCTGGAGGTGACGCCGGCGACCGCGAGCCACTGGACGAAGCCGTGGACGAACGCGGCGAGGGTCACGCCGGCCGTGATCGACCCGCCGCGGACCGCGGTGACGGCCTCGATCGTCTCCATTCCCTGGACGCCGCCGACCACGATCAGCGCGAGCGCGACGACGTAGGTAACGAGGGTCACCCGCCCCGTGTAGAGGACGTTCCGCACCGTCGAGGCCGCCCCGTCGACGGTCTCCTCCAGTCCGAGCCCGCGGAACAGCGAGTAGAGGCCGACGATGCCGGAGAGGATCCCGAGGACGGCCGCGCCGGCGACGTCGAAGAGGTTCGCGACGACGACCAGCGGGTAGATGAGGAGGAGGACGCCGAGCGGCACCAGGATCGTCCCGCGGGTCTCGGGGTCCGCGAGCACCTGCTTGATCGTGTAGTAGAGCGATTCGAGGTCCTGCGCCTGTCGGACGACGACGCGACGCATCCCGTCGATCGGCATCCGCGAGCGGATCACCGGGAGGACGGACTCGTCTTGCGCGCCGTCGGTGATCACGACCGCGGAGACCTCCTCGCCGGTCGACAGCTCGGCGAGGACGCGGTCGACCTCCTTGCCGACCGCGCGGTTCGCCTTCACGTCGGAGCCGTCGACGCCGGTGACGGCGGCGACCTCGACCGCCTCGCCGCCGGCCGCCAGCTCGTCGTGGACGTTCACTCCCTGGAAGAGGACGTTCACGTCCGAGTCCTCCGGGTCGGCCGTCGCGAGCGCGACGGCGGCCTCGGTGACGTCGTCGGCGCCGATCACCGGGGTGGGGATCCCCGTCTTCCGGCCGAGGTCGTCGTCGAGGTCGACACAGAGGACCAACAGCATTACGCGACGCTAGGCGAGGGGCCGTCATATGTTTTCGGCTCGGGGCGGCGGCGCACCGGGCGGGAGTGTCCGGCCCGTGTGCCGGCCGCGTCTCCTCGACCGGCTCCGCTCAGTCGCCGTCCGACGCCGGCTCGTGTTCGATCCCGTTCATCATCTGGCGGACGTTCTCGCCGTCGCTGAAGGTGGTCGGGTACGCCGCGAGCGGGAGGACGAAGTCGTCGCCGGCCGCGACCGGCTCGCCGATGTGGAGCTCCAGTTCCGTGCTCGCGCCCGTGCCCTCGATCTCGGCGTCGGCCGTGTACACGACGACGTCGGCCTCGGCGTCGAGGACCGTCGTCGAGTACTCCGAGCCGCGTTCCAGATCGCCGACGTTCTCGTAGCGGCTCAGGATGATCTCGGCGCGCTCGCGGGTCCCCATCTCGGCGATCGGATTGAGCGCCCGTCCGAGGACCTGTATCTGCGGCGTCGTCACCGCGGCAAAGACGGCGGCCTGGTAGCGCTGGCCGAACAGCTCGACCGCCTTGTCGTACTCCGCGACGGTGTTCGTCACGCGGACCTCGCGCGTCTGGCCGGCGACCTCGACCTCTCGGGCGAGCGTCTCGTCGGTCACCTCGTTGAGCTCGTAGCCGCTCTCCGAGAGCGTCGCGTCGGCGACCGTCGCGGTCCCGGCGGCGAACTCCGCGGGCTCGTCGCCGCTGACCACGTCGTACGCGGTGCAGCCGGCGAGGCCGGCGAGCGCGACCGCGCCGCCGGCGGCGAGGGCGCGACGGCGAGTGAACGACTCCGCGTCGGCTGACTCGGCTCTCTCGTCTGCGGTCGGCTCTCTGGTCATGCCCGTCCTCGCGCGGGCGGCGGTACATACTTTGTGTTCGTTTCGGGGGCGGAAACGGCGGGGGCGCCCCCGCGGAGCGCCACTGTGAGAACACCATCGTGAGAACACCACCGTGAGAACGCCTCTCCCGGGAGCGCATGGTTCGGACGCTTTTTCAGGCCGCGGCCGGTATGGACGGGTAGATGATCTCCAAGGGCTGCGAACAGTGCGCCAAAGGCGGCAAGATGGTGCTGTTCGTCTACGGCTACTGCGACCAACGGGACTGCTTCTACTGCCCCCTCGGAGAGAACCGGAAGAACGTCACCGACGTGTACGCCAACGAGCGGAAGGTCGAGTCCGACGAGGACGTGATCGCGGAGGCCAAGCGCATGAGCGCGCTCGGCACCTCGATCACCGGCGGCGAACCGCAGGAGGCGATGGCGAAGACGACGCGCTACCTCGAGCTGCTGAAAGACGAGTTCGGCGAGGACCACCACACCCACCTGTACACGGGTATCACCGGCGGCCGCGAGAACATGCGCCGGCTCTCGGAGGCGGGGCTCGACGAGATCCGCTTCCACCCGCCGCTGGAGCTGTGGGGCGACATGCACGGGACCGAGTGGGAGGAGATCCTGTACATCGCCCGCGAGGAGGGGCTCACGCCCGCCTTCGAGATCCCCGGCATCCGCGCGGAGCCGGAGTTCCTCGACTTTTTGGACGAGGGCGCCGCGGAGTTCTGTAACATTAACGAGTTCGAGATGTCCGACGGCAACTACCGCCGGATGCAGGAGGAGGGGTTCGAACTCCAGGAGGGGCACATGTCCGCCGTCGAGGGGTCGAAAGACGACGCCATCGTCTCCGAGATGGCGAGCCACGAGAAGGTGTACTTCTGTACGTCCGTCTTCAAGGACGCCGCCCAACACCGGAACCGGCTCAAGCGGATGGCGGAGAACATCCGGCGCGAGTTCGACGAGGTGACCGACGACGGCACCCTCGTCTACGGGAAGGCGTTCGCCGACCCCGACCGCTTCGAGGCGCTCGGCGTCCCCGAGCAGTTCTACACCGTCAAGTCGGACCACGTCGAGGTCGCGTGGTGGCTCCTCGAGGAGATGGTCGAGGACGGCGACCTCGCCCGCGGCGAGATCGTCGAGCAGTACCCGACCGCCGACGGCACCGTCGTCGAGCGGACGCCCGTGGCCTGAGTCGGGCCGTTCTCGTCGGTGTTGCGTCGACACAGGGCGATTCACGGCTGTCGTGTGTCGGGTTCACGTACCACACTTATGAGGGAGCGGCTCGTACCGCCCGCACATGGCCTCCGAAGAACCCGTATTCGCCGACGTGAGCATCGGACAGACCGTCTACGACGAGGACGGGGACCAGCTCGGGACGGTTCGCGGAGTCGACGACGACGGCTTCTACGTCTCGTCGCCGTCCGGGTCGGAGCCGCTGACGCTCACCGACGCCCGCGACGTGTTCGGCACCGCCTACGTGATGTGGCGCTGCTGGGAGTGCGGCGAGATGGGCGAGATCGGCAAGGAGCTCCCCGAAAACTGCCCGAACTGCGACGCGCCGCGCGAGGAGCTGTACTACTGGGCGGAGGACTGACCGGGAACATCGAAGGGGGGAGCGAGCGGCTCAGAGAGGCGGTGCGGGATTTATGCCGGGGGTGAACCGTTAGCGGGTGGTGTTTATAAGCTGTCGACAACTCTGCGGTGAACACTGCCAAAAGCCCCAGCCGCTCGCTTATAATAGCTGACTACAGATCGGTGGGGACCACCTCCAAAGCCCCAGCCTCGCGGTTCGCGCTCTCCGAGCGCTCACCGCGTCCCTCGCGCGGCGCTCCTCGCGGCCGCCGAGGGCGGCCGCTCGGAGGCGCGCGCCACCGCCTCCTTATTTATAAGCGATCGTCGCCGTCGCGCTCGTCTTTCTGCCTCGGTTCGTCCTCCACCTTCTCGCGGAGTCGTTCGACCTCCGCCTCCAGCTCCGCGATGCGGTCGGCGTCAGCCTCCTCGCCGTCCGAGCGCAGTTTGAGGAACAGCACCGCTCCAGCGATGACGACGAGGGGAACGCCGAAGAGGAGGACGGCGATTAGCATGATGATCACGAGCTCTGGGCCGGCGGGGACGCCGCCGAACGCGGGGACCGTTGGAACCATGCGCCACCCACTCGGCGCCGCGACTAAAGCGCTCGGGCGGGGTCGTTCCGCGGTGTTTGCCGTCTCACCCGGCGTCGACGAAGTCGCCGAGGTTCGCTTGGAGCCCGGCGGCCATCGTCGATTTTCTGCGGAGGCGACCGAGCGAGACCGGGAGGTGCTCGGCGACGCCGCGGACAGCCTCGCCGAACGTTTCGGCGGTGCCGCGCTCCCCCTCGAAGGCGTTTCGGACGGCCTCGCGCACCTGCCAGACGCCGACGGGACCCCAGTAGTCGTCGGAGACGTGGCGCAAGACGAGCGCCTTCGCCTGTCGCCCGCGATCGTCGAGGTGTTCGAGGACGCCCAGCCGGGCCGCGTAGTAGGCGCCGGCGGTCTCCTCGACGTAGCCGGTCCGCCCCTCGCGGCCCTCGCTGGCGGCCGAGAGGGAGACGCCCGCCTCGGGGTCCGGGTTCCAGATGGAGCCGGGCGACTTCATCTCGACGAGCTCGTACTCCCACCGCCCCGGCACCAGAACGACCCAGAAGGCGTTGCCGAGGTACTCGTTCCGGTGGACCTCGACCCGGTCGACCGTCGGACTGTCGCGGATCGACCCGCGGAGGAACTGGCCGACCGTGTCGTCGACCGCCGTGATCGACCAGCGCGTCGGGACGAGTCGCCGGTTCTCGCCGCGGCCGAGCGCGCCCGCCGAGAGGATCGTGTTGATCTCGTACACGTCGAAGCCGCGGCGGTAGAGGTACGTCATCGCCCCCTCCGCGCGCCAGTCGTCGTCTTCGAGGGTCTTCTGTACGGGTCGCGGGACGTGCGGGTTCTCCCCGAGTTCGGCCGTGCGGGCGGCCGCGCGCGGTCCGGTCGGCGTCTTGATGTCCTGCGTCCCGACGTCGAAGTCGAGGTCCGGCCGCCCGTCGAGCCCGATCTCGACGTCGACCGGGCGGTCGGCGATCGCGACCTCGCGCTGGACGCCGAGCCAGCCGTCCCACGCGTCGTGGACGCTCGCGGCGGGACCGCTGCTGCCCCCGATCGACTTCACCCCGCCGGTCGCGCCGGCGTCCCTCACGTCGACTCCCTGCGCCGAGTTGAGCAGACTCGTCCGGCGGTCGAACACGTCCGCGATGGAAACGCCCTCGTCGTACCACGCCGCGGAGGTCTCGAACGCGTCCGCCCGCTCCTCGCGGCCGACCGGCGAGAGCAGCCCGGTCGAGACGTTCGGGTAGTCCGAGCGACCGACGAAGATGGAGGGAGAGACGCTACCGACCACGGCGTCGTCGGAGACGTGCTCCTCGAAGCGCCGCTCGAAGGAGTCGAGGTGGTCGAGGATACCGTAGTCCTTCTCGGCGGCGAGGCGCCGCCGCTCGGCGCGCTCGTTCGCCTCGAACTCGATGAACTCGTCGAGCCGCATTCGACCGAACGTTGACGGCGCGGCGGCTTGAACGTTGCTGGCGAGCGAGCGGATTAAAAAGAGTCCGGAGCGGAGAGAACGACCGAGTCGGCGGCGCCTAGCTGTGGATCCCCATCGCTTCGATCTGCTCTTGGTACCGGTTGCGGATGGTGACCTCGGTCACCTGCGCGACGTCGGCGACCTCGCGCTGGGTCTTCTTCTCGTTACAGAGCAGGGAGGCCGCGTAGATCGCTGCGGCCGCGTACCCGGTCGGGGACTTCCCGGAGAGGAGCCCCTGCTCGGCGGTCGTCTCGATTATCTCGTTGGCCTTCGACTGGACCTCCTCGCTCAGATCGAGCTCGGAGGAGAAGCGGGGGACGTACTTCTTCGGGTCGACCGGACGCATCTCTAAGCCGAGCTCCTGAGAGATGTAGCGGTACGTCCGGCCGATCTCCTTGCGGTCGACCCGGGAGACGTCGGAGATCTCCTCGAGCGACCGGGGGATCCCCTCCTTGCGACAGGCGGCGTAGAGCGCGGCGGTGGAGACGCCCTCGATCGAGCGGCCGCGGATGAGGTCCTCGTTCAAGGCCCGTCGGTAGATGACCGAGGCGACCTCCCGGACGGAGCGCGGCACCCCGAGCGCGCTCGCCATGCGGTCGATCTCCGAGAGCGCGAACTGGAGGTTGCGCTCGCCCGCGTCCTTCGTCCGAATCCGCTCCTGCCACTTCCGCAGCCGGTGCATCTGTGACCGCTTCTTCGAGGAGATAGAGCGGCCGTACGCGTCTTTGTCCTTCCAGTCGATCGTCGTCGTCAGCCCCTTGTCGTGCATCGTCTTCGTCGTCGGGGCGCCGACGCGCGACTTCTCCTGGCGCTCCGAGTGGTTGAACGCGCGCCACTCCGGGCCGGGATCGATCTGCTCCTCCTCGATGATCATCCCCGTCTCCTCGTGTATCAGTTCCCCGTCGGCCGTCCTCGTGAGCTCCTCCGGATCGAAGTCTTCGGGGTCCAACTCGTCCGCGTCGACCCCCTCGGCGTCGGTTTCGGTCTCGTCGGCGTCCTCGTCCCGCACACGCTGCCGGTCGTGATCCCGTTGCCGGGTTGGCCGTGTCATCGCATTTATATACTATCCAAATGGTTTGACTTAAAAGTTCGTGAGTATGCGGGTTTGTAGCACGGAGTCGACGACCTCCGTTCCGAGGTCGGAGAGACGCGATGACGGCCCGGACGGACAGCCCTTTGTCCCGCGAGCGCGGAGCCCGACCGAATGCCGACGATCGACTGTGATCCGGCGACCGCGCGGGCCCGTCTCGAGGACGCCGGCGTTCGGATCGAGCCGGGGAACACCGCCCACGAGCGGTGGCGCGCCGAGCGGGAGGGGGCCGTCGCCGTCGCGTACGACGACAAGGTCGTGGTACAGGGAAGCGACCCGACGCGGCTGACGAACGTCATCCGCGAGGGGGGCGGCCGCGCGCACGTCTACTTCGACGGCGCGTCCCGCGGGAACCCCGGCCCGGGCGCGGTCGGCTGGTGTCTCGTCACGTCCGACGGCGTCGTCGCCGAGGGCGGCGAGCGGATCGGGCGGGTCACCAACAACCAGGCCGAGTACGCCGCGCTGATCCGGGCGCTCGAAGCCGCCGATGAGTACGGCTTCGACGAGATCGACGTCCGCGGTGACTCCGAGCTGATCGTCAAGCAGGTACGCGGGGAGTGGGACGCCAACGACCCCGAGCTGCGAGAGAAGCGGGTCCGCGCCCGGGAGCTGTTGGAGCGGTTCGACCGCTGGTCGATCGGCCACGTTCCGCGAGAAATAAACGCGCGCGCCGACGATCTGGCGAACGAGGCACTCGATGACGCGAACTAACGACGAACCCCCGGAGTGGGCGAAGGAACGGGCGCGGGAGATGATGGCCGCCGAAACGGCCGAGGGCGACGCCGCGGCCGACGATGCCGGGGGCGACGAGACGGGTGACGGCGACGGCGCCGAGAGCGGCGACGACGACGACCGCGTCCCGGACGTGCCCGTCGACGTCGTCGACGAGGCGGAGCGGCTCACGCGGCTCGCCCGGCGGACCGAGGACGACGCGGCCGCCGCGTTCTACCGCGAGCGACGCGACGAGCTCGTCTCGGGCCACGACTACGTCCCGCGGCTCCGCGAGGACGACGACACCCTCGTGTTGTACCCCGACGAGTGGATGGCCGACGGGACGGTCCAGCTCGACCGGATCGAGACCACCGACCGGGCCGTCGAGGTGTCGCTGTCGGGGCCGGGCGACGCCGACCGGTACGACGAGATCGCCGCCTACAACGAGGCGGTCGCCGACGCGGTCGCCGAGCGCCACGACGCGGTCCACGCCGACACCGCCCGCAGCTTCGCGGCGTTCATGAGCAACCACTACGTCCGCGCGGTCGACGACGCGACCCTCGAAGTGCGCGAGGAGTTCCGCGAGGAGTACCTGCCGCGCAACGGCTGGCCGACCGACGAGCAGCTCGCCGTCGTCGAGGAGTCGCTGACGGTGATCGAGTCGGTCGCCGCCGACGTCGACGGACCGGAACAGTCGTAGTCGACGGACCCGAGCCGTCGTAGTCGACGGAGCGGCGGCTCAGCGGGTCGAAGTGCGCGGTTTTCACCGCGCGTGTGTGCCAAAAATCGCGTCGGTTTCGCGTCGATGCGTCCCGCGGTGTCCTCGGAAGTTACTCGTCGAGGAGCGCCCGGATCTCGTCGGCGCGCGCCTCGTCGGTGACGAACCGGTCGAGGACCCACTCCAGCTGGCCGAGGACCGCGTCGTGCCCGGCCTCGGTCAGCTCGTACTGGTTCGTCCGCTTGTCGAGCTCGCTCTTCTCGACTAACCCGTCCGCGACCAGGTCGTCGAGGTTCGGGTAGAGCCGGCCGTGGTTGACCTCGGAGCCGTAGTACGATTCGAGCTCGCGCTTGACAGCGAGCCCGTACATGGGTTCCTCCGAGAGGATTGTGAGGATGTTCTGTTGGAACGCCGTCAGTTCCGCCGCCGACCGCGGTGCCTCCGCATCAGTGACTGTTTGTGCCTCTGACATAGATATCTGAAGGGTAGCCGAACTTATAACCTTTCTCAAGGTTCATCAGTATTTAAATATCAAACTCTCCCGGAACCCCCGAGCAGTTGCCGATATCGGAGACTACGGCGACGAGACCGGAGATTCGGGCAAAGGGCCGTATTCGACTGATTACCGATTGAGACGGCAAATACGTGACGATTCGTCGGAAATGCGGTGGTTTTCGAACAGGATGTGACACCCGGTCAACCGGTTGATCTCGCCGAAAGCGGTCGACAACGTGGGGGAGACGCTCGGCGCGCCGCCGCTTCGTCGGCGCCGAGAACCCGAAAGGACTTTGCTACCCATGGACCGAATGTCGGTCACATGGTCAACCTCTGGGAGGAGCTCGAAACGGGGCCGGACGCGCCCGACGAGATCTACGCGGTCGTTGAGTGCCTCAAGGGCGAGCGGAACAAGTACGAGTACGACAAGGACATTCCCGGCGTCGTCCTCGACCGCGTGCTCCACTCGAACGTCCACTACCCGTACGACTACGGATTCATCCCGCAGTCGTACTACGACGACGGCGATCCGTTCGACGTGATGGTGCTCGTCGAGGACCAGACGTTCCCCGGCTGCGTCGTCGAGGCCCGCCCCGTCGCGCTCATGAAGATGGACGACGACGGCGAGCAGGACGACAAGGTGATCGCGGTGCCTACCGAGGACCCCCGCTTCGACCACATCGAGGACCTCGAGGACATCCCCCAGCAGATCCGCGACGAGATAGACGAGTTCTTCTCGACCTACAAGAACCTCGAGCCCGGCAAGGAGGTCGAGACCCTCGGGTGGGAGGACAAGGCGACCGCCAAAGAGGCGATCGAACACGCGCAGGACCTGTATGCGGACGAGTTCGGCGAATAACTCCGAGACATACCCGTCGGCGGACGGGATGCGTTATGCCCATGGGTAATTTTTAGTCGGGTCGTCGCCTACGCGTATACAGAGCCATGAGCGCGAGCACCCCCTCCGTCGGCATCGACCACCCGACGGTCGTCCCCGCCAACTTCGACCGCGACGCCGAACCGGACGACGCTACCGACCGCGACGCCGGACGAGGTGACACTCCCGACGGCAACGAGGGCCAATCGGACGCGTAGTCGGTCGAGCGTGACAAGCGGAGTGTAACAGGCGGAATGTAACAGGCGGAATGTAACAGGCGGAATGTAACAGGCGGAGCGTAGCGGCCGCCGAATCAGGCGTTCTCGAGGACTGCGGACAGTTTCCGAGCCTCGGCCACGAGCGACTCGAACCGGTCGTCGACCCACTCGACCACCGTCGAGTCGGTGGACTCCAGCACGCACCGGGGGTTGTTCCGCCGGTCGTACGCCGTCACGCAGGCGACGTCGTCGCGCCTGAACAGCCCGTACTCGACGGGGTCGGGCGAGACGTACACCGTCGCGTCGTCGTCGTCGAGCGCGCGGTCGGTCGCCGGACCGAAATCGGAGATCGACGCCTCGACCACGTCGCGGTCGATGACGAGTTCGACCTCCGCGCCGGCGTCGAGCGCGGCCGCGGCCGCGCGGTTGAACTGCTGGATGACGATCGGCGAGACCGCGCGGATCTCGGTGCCACAGCCCTCTCGGAGGAGCTCGGTGATCCGGTCGACCGCGGCGAGCGGATTCTGGTCGCTTGCGACGGTCAACTTGCCGGCGTCGACCGCCTCCGCGGGGAACCCGGCGTCCACGCGCTCGAGGTCGGCGGCGAACCCCCCGTACCGGTCGGCCAGTTCCACCTCGTCGAGCAGGGCCTCGTACGCGTCGTGAACGCGTTCCCCCGTCGGCGTCACGTGGTAGGCCGCGTCGCGCTTGACGACCCAGTCGCGCTCGCGGAACCCCCCGAGGATCCGCTGGACCGTCGTCCGGGTCGCGTCGACCGCGTCCGTCAGGTCCGCCGGACGGCGCGGCTCCCGCCGGAGCGCCCGGAGGACCGCGACCCGGACCGGCGATCCGGCGAGGTACTGTGCGCCGTCGTGTCCGTCGTCGGACGTCATCGTTCGACCGTCAAGTAGGGGTACCGCACGCTTAATCGTACCGCGTCACGGGCGGTGCTGGAAGGAGACGACGGTGCCGATGGTGTCCTCGCCGTCGATCGTCTCCGTGCTCACGGTGACGCCGACGACGGCGTCCGCGCCGAGCGCCTCCTCGATCACCGCGCGGAGCGCGTCGGGGTCGGCCCCCTCCTGGAGGACCGGAACGCGCACCTGCTGCCGGTTGACCGCGACGTCGCCGAGGTCGTAGTCGGTGTGCTCGAACGCGTCCCGTATCGTGGCGGGGATGTCGGTCATGGAATCAACTCAGTCGCGGGAGGTGAAAAAACGGCGGGGCAGACGAGGCGGTCGAGACGACCGGGGCGATCGCGGCGCGTCGCCGGCGGTCAGGCGTACGCGTCGTACTCCGTCCCGAACAGCGCGAAGTACGCGACGCCGACGAGCCCGATCGCGCTCGCGAGCCCGAACGCGACGACGGGGTCCCCCGCGACGGAGACGTCGGTCCCCGGCACGGAGAACCCGCCGTAGATCAGTCCGCCGAGCGCCGCGCTCGGGATGACGACCGCGTTGCGGAGGAGGTAGTACGACCCGGAGACGCGGCCGCCCGTGTCGCGCTCGGCGGGCCCGACGATCAGCGCCTTGTGCGCCGGGAGCCCGGCGAACCGCAGCCCCGAGAACGCGAACAGGACGACGACGAGCGGCGCGGTCAGCGGCGTATCGGCCGGGACGTTGATGAGCAGCACGGGGAAGACGGCGTACACGAGGAAGCCGAGCGCGACGACCGGCTTGAGCCCCACTCGCTCGGCGGCCCGCGCCGCGGGCGGCATGGAGACGAGCGCGACCAGCATCTCGATCGCCAGCAGCACGCCGAAGAAGGCCGCCGGCGACAGCGACAGGGGGCCGACGTCGAGGCCGACCTCGAGGAACTGCGTGATCACGATGACGAAGAAGACGTACACCATCCCGTTCGCGAACCGCACGAGGGTGTCGCCGACGAGCAGCGGGCGGAGCTCCGGCGGGAGGCTGCGGAGGTCCTCGATCACCTCGCTCACTCCCGCGAACTCCTTGCCGAGCGTGTCCGCCTCGGCGTCGTAGAGGACGTGTTGGAGCGCGGTGGCGACGACGCCGAACAGGAGCGCCACCGCGAGCACGTACTGGAAGCTCACTGTGAAGTCGGCCGCGTACTGGATGATCCCCGCCGCGATCAGCGGGCCGATCAGGAACGCGGTCCGGCGGAACACCTCCGTGCTGGCGAACCCGCGCGCCAGCCGCTCCGGCGGGACCGACTGCTTGACGATCGCGAACGTCGCGCCGAGGCCGAACGACTTCCACGCCTGCGCTAAGAAGAGCCCGACGAAGATCCAGATCCACGGCTCCAACGCGACGCCGCCGACCGTCACGGTCCCGAGGGTCGGCGCGACGAGCCACACGCCGAACCCCAAACTCGAGAGGAGCCCGAACAGCGTGAGCGCGACCCGCGACCCGATCCGGTCCGAGAGCCGCCCGCCCGGGTACGGGTACACCGCGCCGATGACGTTGCCGACGCTCCCGAACAGCCCGATGACGAACGCGCTCGCCCCCAGCGCCGACATGTACTCCGGAACGTACCGGTTCGTCATCTGGAACCCGAGGCTGAACG
This sequence comes from Halorubrum sp. CBA1229, assembly GCF_003721435.2. Taxonomy (NCBI): domain Archaea; kingdom Methanobacteriati; phylum Methanobacteriota; class Halobacteria; order Halobacteriales; family Haloferacaceae; genus Halorubrum; species Halorubrum sp. CBA1229. The sequence continues at coordinate 966,540 of NZ_CP054585.1, forward strand.
CGAACATGGCGAGCGACAGCACGAGCACGTCCCGCCGCAGCGAGAAGAACTGGCGGAACGGGTCCAGGATGTCGACGTCCTCCGACTCGCCCATATCCGTACGTCCGACGAAATCCCCTTCAACGCACCGGTGCGTACGGGTTAATAGGCGATTTATCCGTCCGCGGTGAGCTATTAATTCTCAGTTTCAAATGTTCAAATATCCGTAACTAGTTGCCGCAGAACAACGTGTGATTTAATTACACGCGATATTTGATGTAATATGCACGAAAGTGTTGCAGACTACGTGGCAGAGCACCCGAAGATGGCCGGCGTCCTGTTCACCGCGCTCCTCCTGCTGACGCAGGCGGCGCCGGCGTCGGCAGGCGTACTCTCGTCGACCGCCGGGCCGTAATCAGTCGAATTCATCGCTCCAGACGAGTCCCGTTTCGGTGAAGACCGGTACTACCTCAAGGTCGAGGAAATTCTTTAGCTGGGATTCGGTGACATCGCACAGATCGATGTCACCCGGAACGTAATGGTTGGATGAAACCGATGCAATAGTCGGCATCGTCAGCGTTCCTGAGCCGTAGGGGCCGTTCGGATACGCCTTGACCGAGAGGTCCCACGGCGGACCCTCGTGACGTACCTCGATCACCGCAGCCGCCCCGCTCTGGCTCTGACAGATCGTCGCCCCGCCGTCGCCGACGACGATGTACTGGTGCCCGGTGATCAGTTCACGCTTCGCGACGTTTAGCGCGGTGCGGAGATTGAAGCCGCCGTTCATCAGCCGCGCGATGATCCGACCGAGCTGGGTCGCCGGCGAATTCGCCACGTCGGAGAGGGTGACGATGCCGCCGCGGGAGCCGCGGTGGACCAGCGCCTCGCCCTGCCGGTACGACTGGCAGGCGTTGAGCAGGAAAGCGCTGATTCCGACGTCGAGCTCCTCGTCGGTCAGGTCGAGGTAGTCGTCGGTACACTGCATCCCCCGCTCGTCGACGTGGCCGACGTAGTGGAGGAAGTCGACGTCGGACTCGAGGACGTCGCGCATCTCCGCGCGGGTGAGGTCGTGGCGCACCTCGATGTCGAACTGGACCATGTCGCGGAGGCCGTACAGGTCCGCCACCTCGCCCTCCTCGCGCATCTGCTCGTCGTTGCAGACGACGAGCACGGAGATCCGCGACTGCTCGACCTGACCGGCCTCCAGCCGGCGGTAGTACGCGTCGAGCGTGGCCTTGTTCGCGTCGAGCGGGACGCCCTCGCCCACCCACGCGTGCTCGACGGTGTCGACCGATTCCGGCTGCACGAAGTCGGCGTCCGCGGGGACCGCGCTGCGGTCGGTCGAGGCGTCGGCGCCGCGGGAGACGCCGGCGTCCCGAACGGACTCGGTCCCGGCGCCGCCGCGAACGAACTCGTCGGGACCGAGCGGCGCCGAGCGGGGAGCCGAGTCGGCGCCCGGCGTGCGGAAGAGACCGACTCCGCCGCCCTCATCCGCGGTCACCGGGGTGACCGTCTCGGGAGACCGGACGACCGACAGCTCCCCGGCGACGAACGGGAGCATCTCGACGTTGCCGGGGTCGGGTCGCACGTCGGTCGTCAGCGTCCACTGCGGGAGTTCGGGCTCGACGCGGTCGAAGGGCACGTCGAGGTACTCGCCGAGGCGCTCCGCGAGCGGCAAGTCGTACAGGCGGCCCCAGTCGAGGTCGATATCGGTCGTCTCGCGCTCGTGGAGATCGACCGGATAGAACCCCTCGGTGCGGGCGAGGCAGTCGAAGTGGAACGACTGCCGGAGGACCTCGGCGGTCCGGCGCTCGAAGTCGGGCTCCAGCGGGTACGTCCAGCCGTCGCCCTCGATCCGGGGGGCGTCCCCGGGCACGACCTCGGCCGCGAAGTAGTACGCCAGCGAGACGACCGGGTAGAGGTGCTCGTACGTCGGCGGCACGACGATGCGGACGCCGGAGTCGGGCGACTCGATCCGGTCCGGCACGCGGAGCTCGTCGCCCGGCTCGATCAGCGGCGGGTGTCCCCGGAGGGTGGGGAACGACCGCTCGGGGCTCGTCGTCTGGAGCGCGGAGCCGAGCAGCGACACCGCCTCCATCAGCGACTCGGGGTCGGTGGGCGTCTCGATCGTCCCGGCGGGCAACTGGTGGAGCGACCGGAACCCGAGCGCGATTTCGGCGGGCGCGTCGAGGTCGATCCGGGTGGTCCGGTCCGTCGTCGACACCGAGAACCCGGAGTCGAACGCGAGGTACAGCTTGGTCGGCGCGGGGTCGATACCGACGTGGTACGTCCCGTCGGGCATCTCGTAGGAGTCCCCGCGGGTGAGGAGGGTCCCGTCGCCGGCGCGCGTCTCGACGATGGTGACTCGGGGGATCTCGACCGACGCGGTCTCGATGGTGACACTCGTGTCGACGGGGAAGTAGTGGGCGCCGTCGGGACTCGCGACCGGCTCGACGGCACGGTCGGTGTACACCTCGAACTGGGTGTTCTCGATGTGGTCCGTGACCGTGAGGCCGGCGTCGTCCGACAGCGGGTCGATGTCGATGCTCATGTGTGTGGGACCGCACCCGACCGCCGGCCGGGATGCCGGATCGCCGGGGTCGGGTCCGGCGCGACGGAGCGCGTGCCGGTCCCGAGCGCTCGGCGAACGCGGCGTTCGGTACCGGTTTGTCGACCGAGACGGCGATAAAGCTTGTGTCGGGTGATCGCCGCGGACCGAACGGATAAAGGGCCGGCCGGCCCACGTTCGCGTAATGATCACCCTTGGAACGGCCCGCGCCCCGCCGGGCGAGACGGACACGGGCCGTCTCGAAGTGGGCGAGACGCGGGACGGGAGCCCCGTTCGGCTGCCGGTCGCCGTCGTCAACGGCGCGACCGACGGGCAGACGCTGTACGTGCAGGCGGTCAGCGACGGTGACGAGCTCAACGGGCTTGGGGTCGTCAACCGCGTCGTCCCGCGGATCGACCCGACGGAGCTCTCCGGCGCGGTCCTCGTCGTCGGCATCGTCAACTACTTCGGATTCCAGGTCGCGGAGCACCGGAACCCGATCGACGATCGGAAGATGAACCGGGGATACCCCGGCGACGAGGACGGGACGACCAGCGAGCGGATCGCCCACGCGACGTTCCAGGCGGCGAAGCGCGCGGACCTCATCTTAGACCTGCACCAGGGGTCGACCAGCCGCATGATAAACGAGACGCGGGTTCGGTGCGGGGTCCGGCACCACCTCCACGGCGACTGCCTGGAGCTCGCGAAGGTGTTCGGCTGCGGGCACGTCCTCGACATCAAGGGCCCGGACGGCCAGCTCGCCCGGGCCGGACCGGAGCACGGGGTCCCGACCATCGACCCGGAGCTCGGGGGCGCCGTCGGCTGGGACGAGGAGTCGATCCGGTACGGCGTCGACGGCGTGTTCAACGTGCTCCGCCACTACGGCTTCCTCGACGGCGACGTCGAGACCGAACGGCAGGTCCGCGCGCGCGGATTCGACCAGTACGGGTCGCCCGCGGGCGGGCTCGTCCGGTTCGATCGCGACCTCGGCGAGCGCGTCTCGGCCGGTGATCTCCTTTTTAAGGTGACCGACACCTTCGGCGAGCTGAAGGGGCGCGTGACCGCCGACGCCGACGGCGTCTTCTGGCGCACCCGGCGGCTCCCGCAGGTCGCCGCCGGCGAGTACGTCTGCTCGGTCGGCACCAACGTCGACCGCTACTGATGTCGGACGGCGACGATCCGACGGGAGGGACGGACCCAGCGGGAGCGGACGCGAGGGACGCGGACGCGACTCCGAGACGACTCGTCTGCTCCGAGTGCGGGACGGTCGTCGCCGACCGGTGGCGCTGCGAGTGCGGCGCGCCCCTGAACTTCGCCGACCCGCCGATCCCGGACCGACCGGAGCCAGACCGGTTGTCGACGGATCCGGCGGAGGAGGAGTCACTCGGCGCCCGCGACGGGCTCTGGGCGTTCGCGGAATTCCTCGCCGTCGGCGATAACCCGACCGACCGCGTGACGCTGGGCGAGGGAATGACGCCGCTCGTCGACGCCGACGGTCCGCGGAGCGGTGCCCGAGCCGACGGAGCGGAGTGGAACGCAGAATTCAAGCTGGAGTACGTCTTCCCCACCGGCTCATTTAAGGACCGGGGCGCGACGACGACGCTCACGCGCGCCAGAGAGCTCGGCGTCGACCGCGTCGTCGAGGACTCCTCCGGCAACGCCGGCGCGGCGATCGCGACGTACGCGGCCCGGGCGGGGATCGACGCCGCGGTGTACGTCCCGGCCGACGTCAAGGAGTCGAAGCTCCGCGCGATCCGCCGCGCCGGGGCCGAACCGGTCCGGATCGAGGGGAGCCGGAGCGACGTGACGGACGCCTGCGTCGCCGCGCTCGGGGAGGGCGATTCGTGGTACGCCAGCCACGCCTGGAACCCGGCGTTCTTCGAGGGCACCGCCACGGTCGCCTACGAGATTGCCGCCCAGCGCGGCTGGGAGGCCCCGGACGCGGTCGTCACCCCGCTCGGCCACGGGACCCTCTTCCTCGGCGCGTACCGGGGGTTCCGACGGCTCGAACGCGCCGGCTGGATCGACGCGGTCCCCCGGCTGTTCGGCGCGCAGGCGGCCGGCGTCGCCCCGGTCGTCCGGGAGCTCCACGGCCCCGAGGCGGCCGACCCCGGCGGGCGCGTCAACGACGCCGCAGACGGGATCCAGATCGCGGAGCCGGTTCGCCGGGCGGAGATCCTCGACGCGATCGCCGAGAGCGACGGGGACGCGCTCGCGGTCGCGGAGTCGGCGGCGGAGCGCGAGCTCGACCGGCTCCACCGGGCGGGCTTCTACACCGAGCCGACCTGCGCCGTCGCGCCGGCCGCGCTCCGGGAGCTCCGCGAGCGCGGGACGCTCGCGCCCGACGACGACGTCGTCGTCCCCCTGACCGGGAGCGGGCTCAAGGGGTGACCGAGGCGGCGCGTCGTCGCCGTCGCGGCCCGGAACCGCCGCTGCGCGGCGGCCCGCGCCACCGCCACGCCTTTTCAGTCGCGTCCCGTGGGAGCACACATGGAGGTCCTCGTCTACGGCGCCGGCGCGCTCGGCAGCCTGATCGGCGGGCTGTTGTCCCGGGTTCACGACGTCACCCTCGTGGGACGAGACCCGCACATGCGGCGGATCCGCGAGGACGGGCTCCGGATCGACGGGGAAATCGACGCGCGCGTTCACCCGCGAGCGCTCACGGACGGGACGCACCGCGCCGCCGACCTCGCCGTGGTCACGACGAAGGCCTACGACACGGACGCGGCGGCGCGGGCGCTCGCGACGGGCGAGTACGACGCGGTCTGCTCGCTCCAGAACGGGCTCACCGAGGAGCGGCTCGTCGCCGCGCTCGACCCGACGGTACTCGCGGGCACCGCGAGCTACGGCGCTCTCCTCGCCGAACCGGGCCGGGTGACGTGTACCGGGGTCGGCGAGGTCGTCGTCGGCTCGCTCGCCGGCGGCCCGGATCCCCTCGCCGAGCGCGTGGGCGCCGCGTTCGACGAGGCCGGGATCGAGACGACGGTCGCCGCCGACATGCCCCGGCGCCGGTACGAGAAGCTCGCGGTCAACGCGGGGATCAACGGCCCGTCGGCGCTCGCCCGCCTCTCGAACGGCGCGACGCTCGACGGGCCGGGCGGCGAGGTGGCGCGCGAGGCGGCCCGGGAGGTGGCTCGCGTCGCGCGCGCCGACGGCGTCGATCTCGGCGACGACGAGGCGGTCGCGGCTGTCGAGCGCGTCGCCGCCGACACAGCCGACAACCGCTCGTCGATGCACGAGGACGTCGCCGCCGGGCGGCGGACCGAGGTCGACGCGATCTACGGCGCCGTCGCCGACCGCGCCGACCGCTTCGGGGCCGCGGCGCCGACGTGTCGGACGATCGCGTCGCTGATCCGGGCGTGGGAAGTCGGAGAAGGGGTCCGCGGACCCGCGTGACCGCGGCCGGCCGGAGGGCGGGACGGCCGCCGCCGGTCGTCGAGCGACTACCGAATCAGCACCACTCTTCGAGGACGGTCGCGTCGGTCTCGTCGACCGAGACCCACGCGTTCTCCCGCGAGACGTCCGCGATCACCAGCTCCGGTCGCGACGCCGACGAGTCGATCGACGCCATCACGTCCGGGGAGTCGTCGGCGTCGAGCGTCGGATCCGTGGGCAGCGCCGTCCGACGGTGATCGGGGTCCGGGTCGTCCCAAGGAGTGGAACTCCGTGACATGATTGTGAATTGTTCACAGTAGGTATAAGGGTTCCGGACCGGAGCCGTCCGCCGTCGGTGGATCCCCGCATCGAGCAACGGAATCAACGGTTGAACCGGTCTTACGCCGTCGATCGGACGGGTATCAGCTGCGTTGCGCGTCGATCCGACGGACGGGTTGAATCGGTGTCGTGTGCGTCCCGCCTCGGAGGGTCGAACCCCGCCGGCGAGCGCCGAGCTTCCCCCGCGCCGTCGCCGACCACCTTCGCAGTATACAAGAGGTGCCACGCTGAAAGACGGTGCATGAACGTATCAGACGCCATGACGCCGCGGTCGGATCTCGTCGTCGTCGAGATCCCGGGGAGCCGGAACGACGTGCTGGAGTACATCCAAGAGTACGGTTTCTCCTCGGTCCCCGTCGTGAAGGACGTCGACGGCGACGAGGTGTACCGCGGGCTCGTCAGCCGGGACGACCTCATCGAGCAGCCGGACGAAGACCAGCTCGCGCTGCTGATGCGGGAGGTCCCGACGGTCGGCGCTGACGACGACATCGTCGGCGCCGCGGCCACGATGGTCGCCGAGAGCTCCCGCCGGCTCCCGGTCGTCGACGGCGATCGGATCGTCGGTATCCTCACGGTCACCGACGTGGTGCGGGCGATCGCCCGCGGCAAGATCGACGGTGACACCGAGGTCGGCGGGCTCGCGACCACGGCGGTCAACGCGACCCACACCGAGACCCCGCTGCCGGTCGCCGAGCGGGAGATCGGGCTCGCGAACGTCCCCTACGCGGTCGTACTGGACGACGACGCCGCGATCGCGGGCATGCTCACCGAGGTCGACATCCTCGAAGTCGCCCGCGTCGTCGAGGGCGAGGCGAGCACGGGCGACTCCATCGCCGAGCAGGACTCCGAGTGGTCGTGGGAGGGCATCAAGGCGACCGGCGCGCGCTACCTCCCGACCCGCAACGTGGAGCTCCCGGCCGGGGCGACCCGCCACTTCATGACCGCGGACCTGATCACGGTCAGCCCCACCCGGACGGCGAAGGAGGTCGCCCAGGAGCTCATCAGCAACGACATCGAGCAGGTCCCCCTGGTCAACGGCACCGACCTCGACGGCATCGTGCGCGACGTGGACCTGCTGGAGGGCCTCTAGATGGCCGCGGGCGACCTCGTCGAGCTGGCGAAGCGGCGCGGCTTCTTCTTCGGCTCGAACGGCGCGTACGGGGGGACGGCCGGCTTCTACACGTTCGGTCCGCAGGGCGCGGCGCTGAAGCGGAACTTAGAGGACGCGTGGCGCGACCGGTTCACCATCCGCGAGGGGAACCGCGAGATCGAGGCGCCGACGGTGATGCCCGAGCCCGTCTTCGAGGCCTCAGGTCACCTGGAGGGGTTCGACGACATGCTCGTCGAGTGCGGCGAGTGCGGCGAGTCCCACCGCGCCGACCACCTCGTCGAGGCGGTCACCGACATCGAGGACGCCGAGGCGCTCCCCGGCGACGAGGTCGAGGCCCTCATCGCTGACAACGACATCGCCTGCCCCTCCTGCGGCACCCCGCTCGCGGGCGAGCCGGTCGAGGACTTCAACCTCATGTTCGCGACCGACATCGGGCCGGGCGACGGCCAGCCCGGCTACCTCCGGCCGGAGACCGCGCAGGGGATCTTCGTCGAGTTCCCGCGGCTGAAGGAGTACGCCCGCGGGAACCTCCCGTTCGGGATCACCCAGATCGGCCCCGCCTACCGCAACGAGATCTCGCCGCGCGGCGGGCTCCTCCGCCTGCGCGAGTTCACGCAGGCCGAGCTGGAGCAGTTCATCGACCCGGAGGAGGACGAACCACCGCTGGACCGCGTCCGCGACGTCGGCGTGCGGCTGTACCCGGCGACCGAACAGGAGGCCGAGGACGGCGAGTACGTCGAGACGACGGTCGGCGAGGCGGTCGACGAGGGCGTCATCGGCTCCCCGTGGGTCGGCTACTACCTCGGCGTCGCCAAGGAGTGGTACGAGCGCGTCGGCGTCGACACCGACCGGTTCCGGTTCCGCCAGCACCTCGCGGGCGAGCGCGCCCACTACGCGGCCGACTGCTGGGACGCGGAGAGCGAGGTCGACGGCGACTGGATCGAGATCGCCGGGTTCTCCTACCGCTCCGACTACGACCTCTCGAAGCACGGCGAGTACGGCGACGATTCCTTTACGGTGTTCAAGCGCTACGACGAGCCGAAGACGGTCGAGCGCGCGACGGTCGACCCCGACATGTCGGTCCTCGGCCCCGAGTTCGGCGGCGACGCCGGCGCGGTCGCCGACGCGCTTGAGACGCTCGCCGAGCGCGACCCCGACGCCTTCGACGGCGAGACGGTCTCGGTCGACGTGAACGGGGACACGCGTGAGGTCGACGTCGACGTCGCGAACTTCGCGGTCGAGGAGACCACCGAGAGCGGCGAGCACATCACGCCGCACGTCGTCGAGCCCTCCTTCGGCGTGGGCCGCACCGTCCAGACGCTCCTCGCGCACTCGTACCGCGAGGACGAGGTCGACGACGAGGCCCGGACGTACCTCTCCTTAGAGCCCGAGATCGCGCCGCAGGACGCCGCGGTGTTCCCGCTGGTGACCAACGACGACCGGCTCGTGGAACTCGCGGACCGGGTCGCCGCCGACCTGCGCGCGGCCGGCCTCGCGGTGGCGTACGACGACTCCGGCTCGATCGGGCGGCGCTACCGCCGGCAGGACGAGGTCGGCACGCCGTTCTGCGTCACGGTCGACCGCGACGGGATCGAGGGTGACGGCCCCGACACCGTCACCGTCCGCGAGCGCGACTCGGCGGCGCAGGTCCGGGTCCCCGCCGACGAGTTGGCCGGCGAGCTGGCCGCGCTCCGCGCGGGCGAGTCGTTCGACGCGCTGCTGGACCGGTACGAGACGGTCGAGACCGACGTCGAGACCAGCTGAACCCGTGCCCCTTCCGGCGGCGGAGTGGCGGACCGAGGTGGAGTTCGAGCGGCGGCTGGTCCACTCCGGGGGGACCCTCTACCCGGTGCCGTACCTGCTCGGCTGGTTCACGTGGACGGAGACGCGCTACTTCCTCGTGGCCGCGCTCGCCGTCGTCCTCGCGTTGGAGTTCCTCCGGCTCGTGATCGGCCTCAACCACTGGCTCTACCGGAAGCTCACCCGAGAGTACGAGACCGACGCGCTCGCCGGCTACGCGCTGTACCAAGTGAGCATGACCGGCGCGGTCCTCCTCTTGGAGCCGACGCTCGCGATCCCCGCGATGTGGATGCTCTCCGTGGGCGACCCCGTCAGCGGCGCGCTCGGGGACAACGACGCCACGGAACCGAAGCGGCCCGCCGCGTGGGTCGCGATGTTCCTCGTCTGCTTCGGACTCGCCGTCCCCTTCACCATCCCGACGTTCGGCCCCGACGTGGGCGTCGTCGTCGCGATGGCGGGCGCCGCCCCCGCCGCCGTCGCCGACGGGCTCCCGCCGATGATCCGCGGCGTCGCCGTCGACGACAACCTCACTATCCCGCCCGCCGCCGCCGGCGGGATGCTCCTCGCGCTCGCGGTGTTGGGATAGGTCGTGGGGCGGGTAGCCGCTCGATAACGAGCGAAGGGCGCGGTGGTTATTTATAAATCAACAGTTGTGGTGGCGCGCGCCTCCGAGCGCTCGCTTATAAGCGAGCGCGAGGAGCGCCGCGCGAGGGAGTCGGTCGCCCGGAGCAACGTGGAGGGCGACCGACGAGGTTGGGGAGGCGTGAGGTGCGGTGCTGTGCGGTCAGGGTGGGACTCAAAGGGGCAGCCGTGAGGCGGGCGCAGGCGACGCAAGCACTGGAAGGAGCGAACGAAGTGAGCGACTGAAGCGCGCAGCGAGCGTGCGTCCGCCTCACGGCTGGGGCTTTGAAGGCGTTCACCGTCGATCTGTTATCCCGCACGTACAGCCGAGCGGCTAGGGCTTTGGAAGCGTCTGTCAGAGATTACTAGTCAGCCATTTATAAAGAATCAGTGGCCATTTATAAAGAATCGACCCAGCGATCGTCGGAGACGACGCACACGTAGCTAACAGACCCAACCGAGCCGCAGAGAACCGATTACGGAACGATCGCTTACGTCGCGCGGCGTTCCTTCGCCTTGGGGCGGAGGTTCTTGTAGCCGCACTTGCGGCAGCGCTTCGCGTCGGAAGAGTTGCGAGCGTTACAGCGCATGCAGATCTGCCGGTCGAGGTTGCGGCGTTCCGCGGCGTCGAAGCTGGCCATACGGCTACTGTCGCGGCGACGCTGTAAAAGGTTGCGAGACGCGGCGGCGGATCGGCGACCCGCTCCGCCGCCGTTTCGGGCGTGCGTGCCGAGCCTCAGGCGCCGGCCTCGGACAGCGCGGCCTCGATGTCCTCGCGCTGGGTGACGCCGACGAATCGGTCCACGACGCCGTCGTCGTTCTCGATGATCAGCGTCGGGAGCGAGCGTACCTGATACTGGTTGGCGACGTCCTGCTCCTCGTCGACGTTCACCTTCTGGAGCTCGAAGGCGTCGCCGAGGTCCTCCTGGATCTCCTCCAGGATCGGGTCCTGCGTCTTACACGGGCCGCACCAGTCAGCGTGAAAATCCAGCAGTCGAACAGTCATTATCCGGGCGATTCTACCGTCGGACCGCGCATAAGGGTTTCCCACTCGGCGATACGCGGGGGCTGTCGGTCTCGGGTCGCCGACCGCGGCCGCGGCTCGTCGACCGCGAGCGAAACGTTTAGAACGACGCGCGGACCACGCTCGGGTATGAGCAGTGGTTCCAACTCCGGCGGGCTGATGTCCAGTGCGGGACTGGTCCGCTACTTCGACAACGAGGACCGGAACGCGATCTCGATGAGCCCCAAGACCGTCCTCGCGTTCTGCGTCCTCTTCGGCGTCTTCGTGCAGGTCCTCTCGCTGACCGTCGCGTAACGGTCCGACCCCCGTTCGAACGCTCTCCGCCCACCGACCGGTAGCGCGCCCTTTTTGCCCGTCCCCGACCGAGTCGATCACATGAAAGCAGGCGTCATCGCCGTGCAGGGCGACGTGGCCGAGCACGCCGCCGCCGTCCGGAACGCCGCGGCCGCCCACGACGAACCCGCGGAGGTCGTCGAGGTCCGCGACGCCGGGATCGTGCCCGACTGCGACGTCCTCCTCATGCCGGGCGGGGAGTCGACCACCATCTCGCGGCTGATCCACCGAGAGGGGATCGCCGCGGAGATCCGCGACCACGTCGCGAGCGGGAAGCCCGTGCTCGCCACCTGCGCCGGGCTCATCGTCTGCTCGCGGGACGCGAAGGACGACCGGGTCGACGCGCTCGGGCTCGTCGACGCCTCCGTCGACCGCAACGCCTTCGGCCGACAGAAGGACTCCTTCGAGGCGAAGATCCCGGTGACCGGGCTCGACGACCCGTTCCACGCCGTGTTCATCCGCGCGCCGCTCATCGACGAGGTCGGCGCGGACGTCGAGGTGCTCGCGACCGTCGACGGCCGCCCGGTCGCGGTGCGCGACGGGCCCGTCGTCGCCACCGCGTTCCACCCGGAGCTCACCGACGACCCGCGGATCCACGACCTCGCCTTCTTCCCCCAGCGCGAGGTGATCGCGTGAGCGACCCCGAAGCGGGACGCGACGAGGCGGGCAGAATCGAAGAGACGGGCGGAAGCGGCGAGGCCGTCCTCGACGAGCTGTTCGCCACCATCGAGTCGCGCAAGGCGGAGCTCCCCGAGGGGTCGTACACCGCCTCGCTGTTCACCCACGAGAAGGGCGAGAACGCCGTCTTAGAGAAGATCGGCGAGGAGTCGACCGAGGCCATCCTCGCGGCGAAGGACGACGACCTCGAGGAGCTCACCGCCGAGAGCGCCGACCTTGTCTACCACCTCCTGGTGCTGCTCGCGATGAAGGACCTCGACCTCGAGGACCTCCGCGGCGAGCTCCGCGATCGGTTCTGACTAAAACACTATATAGCTCACGCGGAAACGGACTTACCCGACCGAGAGGTGACTCAGTATCCTTCGTATTGAATTCCGGACGTCGCTCTCGGGCGTCATCGGCGAGATCGCCGAACGCGTCCCCGACGTGCGGTCGATCAACTTCGAGAACGCCTTCTACGCGGACGACGGCGACTGGATCGAGTCGCTGCTCGTCGCGTCAGCGTCGCCGTTCGACCCCGAAGCGGCGTTGGCGGACCTCTCTCGCGTCGAACTGTTCCACTGCGAGCAGGTGGTGGACGGATCGACGGAGCCGACCTATCGGCTGACCGTCGTCGCACACGAACCCTACCCGTTCCTCCTCGGCGTCGTGCTGCGTGAGAACGCGATCCCGAACCGGTTGGAGTTCCTGAACGGTCACCTCCGCGGAGTCGTCACGGTCACCGAGTGGGAGTCGTTCCGGACGCTCGCGGACAGGATCCAGGAGCAGTTCGGCGAGTTCGAGCTCCTGAGCGTGAACCAGGTCGAGACGACCGGCGAACCGCTCGGAAGCGGACAGCTCGGACGAGCCCTGCGGAACGAGCTCTCGCCCGAACAGCTGACCGTGCTGCGGACCGCCCATCGGATGGGGTACTTCGACGCGCCGCGGCGAGTGTCGGCGGACGAGATCGCCGCCGAGCTCGACATCGCGCAGTCGACGCTCAGCGAGCGGCTGCGACTCGCAGAGAAGCGGCTGTTCGATCTCGTCTTCTCCGTCCCCGACGAGTCGTCGACCGACGCCGCCGACAGATAGCTAGCGACCGGGGACTCGGAATCGAAACTGCGCGACCGCTCTCGATCGGCGGAGACGGTGAACCCGCCGCGATCGGCCTCGGATCTCGTATCCCTAATAAAGAATGATGAATATTGTGCGGTATCGGGGGTAGGTACAACGGAGTTACGGGGATACGTACGGGTGGAATGTCGCAAGACAAGAGCTTCGAGATCGAGACAGGCACGAAATCACGGCGGCGGTTCATCCAGATCGCCGGCGCGGCCGGGATGGCGGGGATAGCCGGCTGTGGCGGTGACGGCGGCGACGGCGGCGACGGCGGCGACGGCAGTGACGGGAGCGACGGCAGCGACGGCAGCGACGGCGGAGGCGGCGGCGCGGCGTCGATCGAGACGCAGTTCTGGGAGGAGTGGCCGGTCGAGTCGAAGGGGTCCGACGTCAACGACGAGGCGATCCAGTTCGAGTACACCGCGGTCGAGGGGGAGACCGTCCCCCAGGTGGACACCCACTTCGCGCAGGCCGAGACCCCGTGGATGCGGGAGTTCGCGCTCCTCGTCCAGCAGTCGATGAACGACATCGGCGTCGGCGTCAACCTGATCAACGTCCAGCCGAGCACCCGGTACGGGGAGTTCTGGCGGGCCGACATCGGGCATCCGGTGCCGATAACGATGAACCTCCACGGGCCGGACCCACAGCGCGGGCTCGACCCGAACCCGTTCCTGATGCGGGCGCACCCGGAGACGGGCGGGAACTACTACAACTACAAGAACGACGAGGTCACGGAGCTGTTAGACGAGCAGGCGTCGACGATCGGCGACACGGAGGCGCGCGCCGAGATCTGCCACGAGATCCAGCGCAAACTCAACGAGGACGCCTACCTCATCGCGGCGAACTTCCCGGAGGTCATCACGGTGGCCAACACCGCCGACTGGGAGGGGTACGTGCCGACCCCCGGCAACGGGACCACGCGCGACTCGTTCATCTGGACGCAGGTCAACCTCCAGCCGCAGGGCGACTCGACGACCTGGGTGAAGGGGGTCACCTCGGGGATGCAGGGGACGAACCTCCCGTTCTCCAGCGGCGGTCAGGAGGAGAAACGGCTCCTGAACGTCTACGACGGGCTCTTCGACGCCTCGCCGCAGCTCGAGATCGTCCCCGCCCTGGCGACGAACGCCGACGTCGTCGACGACACCACCGTCGAGATGGACCTCAGAGAGGGCGTCGAGTGGCACGACGGCGAGTCGTTCGGCCCGAGCGACGTGAAGTTCAGCGTCGAGTTCTACAAGGAGCACAACGCGCCCCAGCAGGCCGCATTCATCCGGACGATCGACTCCGTGGAGGTGCTCTCGGAGACCGGCGGCGGCCGCGTCCGGTTCAACCTCACGGAGCCGGACGCCGCGTTCCTTACCCAGCGGGTCGTCCGCAGCGCCATCATCCCCGAGCACCGCTGGTCGGACGTCGACAGCCCGAGCGAGTACAACCCCGAGAACCCGGTCGGGACCGGGCCGTTCTCGTTCGTCAACTGGGAGCAGGGGGCGGAGCTCCGCTTAGAAAAGCACGAGAACAACTGGATGTGGGACGACGACGTCCGCGAGGAGCTGCTCGGGGAGTACTTCGTCCCCGGCGACGGGATCGACGAGATGGTCCACGCCAACGTCGGGAACGTCTCCACGCTCATCGGCGCGATGCAGTCCGGCGACATCGACGCCATCGGGACGACGGTCTCGAACGCGCAGGCCGACCGCGCGGCGAACCCGAGCGGCGTCGAGAAGCAGACGTCGCGGAACTACGTCCCCACGGACGTCCACCTCAGTCACCTCGTCCCGCTGTTCCGGGACAAGACGTTCCGCGTGGCGCTGTCGCACGCCTTCGACAAGGAGGGGTTCGTCGAGAACACGCTCGGCGGTCGCGGCGAGGCGATCGAGGGGCAGAACCTGATCACGCCGCTTTTGACCCCCTACCACGGCGAGACCGAGCCGTACGAGTACGACGTCGACGCCGCTCGAACGATGCTCCAAGAGGCCGGGTACACGTTCGACGGCGACGACAACCTCGTCTGGCCGGAGGGCGACGCGTGGGACGCCTTCGCCGAGCGCGTCGAGAACGGGCACGCGTCCCGCGCTGACCTCGACCAGCCGGACTTCTCGTAGAGGACCTCCAACTATCCATGAGTTTTCGACGATTTTTAATAAAGCGCACCATCATCGCGGCGTTGCTGACCCTGATCGCCGTCAGTATCATCTTCGCCACGCTGCGCCTGCTGCCCGCCGACCCGTTCAGCGCGCTCGTGGCGTCGGGGTCGTTGACGCCGGAGGAGGTCGAACAGATACGGGCGATGTACGGGCTCGACGACCCGATATACGTCCAGTACCTCAGGTACGTCCAGAACCTGTTCACGTTCGAGTTCGGGATCTCGCTCACCCAGCAGCGGCCGGTCGGCGAGATCATCATCCCCGCGCTGGTCAACACGCTCGTGCTCCTGCTGCCGGCGCTCGTCGCGACCGCGATAGTCAGCTCCCTCGCCGGGATGTACGCCGGCTGGAACCGCGGGTCGTGGTTCGAGCAGTCGAGCATCGTCGTGACCACGGTCTTCCGGGCGACGCCGATCTTCGTGACGGGGATCTTCCTGCTCATCATCTTCTCGTACGGGTTGGGGTGGCTGCCCGCCTTCGGGATGCGGAGCTCGCTGGCCAACCCCGACGGGTACGTCGAGACGTTCGTCTCGGTTGACTTCCTGCGACACTACATCCTCCCGTTCACCGCGACGGTGCTGTTCTACAGCGGCGACTTCCTGATGCTCGCGCGCAACTCGGTCGTCGAGCGGAAGGGGTCGGAGTTCCTCATGCTCCACCGCGCGAAGGGGCTCTCTGAGATGGCGCAGCTGGGCCGGGCGGGGCGGAACTCGCTGCTCCCGCTCGTCACCTACTTCGCGCTCCGGACGGGGATGCTGTTCCAGGGAGTGATCACCTTGGAGGTGGTCTTCGCGTGGCCTGGGATCGGTCGCGCGCTCGTTCAGGCGATCCTCAACCAAGACTACCCGACCGTCCAGGCGGCGGTGTTCATCATGGCGCTCGCGGTCATCGTGATGAACCTCACCGCCGACCTGGCGTACGCGAAACTGGACCCGACGGTCGAGGCAGGTGACGTCTAATGTCAGGATACACCATCGACACCGACACGGCGAGGGAACGGATCCGCTCCGAGCTCGAGCGAGCGGGACGCACGCTGCGCTTCGTGCTGCGCGACAACGCGGCGAAGGCCGGCTTCGCCGTCATCGTGGTCTTCGGGTTCCTCGGCGTCTTCGGCCCGTACCTCGCCCCGTACCACCCGATCGAGGACACGCTCCAGCAGGGCGGGTCGATGATGCGGCTCCAACCCCCCGGCGGGAAGGCCCTGTTCGGAACGACGTCGTTCGGAAAAGACGTGTTGAGCCAGTTCCTCGCCGGCGCGCGGCCGACGCTGATCGTCGGCCTGTTCGGCGGCGTCGGGACGGGCGTCCTCGGCTTCCTGGTCGGGCTCACGAGCGGCTACTTCGGCGGCCGCGTCGACGAGTTCCTGATGCGGCTGACCGACCTCACCTTCGCGCTCCCGTTCCTGCCGATGGCGCTGGTGATCCTCTCGTTCGTGACGCCGAGCGTCTGGCTCATCACCGCCGTGCTCGTCGTCTTCCTGTGGAAGATGCCGGCGCGGGTCATCCGCTCGGAGGTGATGACGGTCAAGGAGCGGACGTTCGTCAAGTCGGCCCGCGCCAGGGGCGCCGGCCACATGCGGACGATGTTCCTCCACGTGGCGCCGAACGTCCTCGGGATCGGGTTCCTCTACACCGCGTACGCCGTCGGCTGGTCGATCGTCGCCGGGGCCTCGCTCGCGTTCCTCGGCTTCGGCGACCCGACGACGACCTCCTGGGGGCGGATGCTCCAGCAGGTGTTCCGGTCGGGCGCGATCCGCGTCGCATGGTGGTGGGTGCTGCCGCCGGCCATCGGTATCGGCGCCGTCACGACGGGCGTCTTCCTGGTCGGACGGGCGTTCGAGGAGATAGTTAACCCCGACCTACAGACGGAGCAAGAATGAGTCTACTCGAAATCAACGACGTGAAGATCACGTATCGGATGCCGGGCAACGACGTCCACGCCGTCAACGACGTCTCGTTCTCGATCGACGAGGGGGACAACTACGGGCTCGTCGGCGAGTCCGGCTGCGGGAAGTCCACGCTGGCGAAGTCCGTCCTCGGACTGTTAGACGACAACGGCGAGGTCCGCCGAGGGAGCATCCGGTTCGATGGGCGGGAGCTGCTCGACCTCTCCGAGCGGGACTGGCAGTCGGTCCGCTGGGAGGACATCGCCTACATCCCGCAGAGCGCGATGGACTCGCTGGACCCGGTGATGACGGTCGGCGCGCAGATCCGACAGGCCATCCGCGAACACCGGGACGTCTCGAAGCGAACGGCGAACGAACGCGTCGCCGAGGTGTTCGAGATGGTCGGTCTTGACCCCGACCGAACCGGGGACTACCCGCACCAGTTCTCCGGCGGGATGCGCCAGCGCGTCACCATCGCGATGGCGCTCGCACTGGACCCCGACCTCCTCATCGCCGACGAGCCGACGACCGGGCTGGACGTCATCGTCCAGGACAAGATCATCGACAAGCTCATGGAGATCCAAGCGGAGATCGGCAGCTCCCTGCTCCTGATCACTCACGACGTGGGCGTCGTCGCCGAGACCTGCGACGAGATGTCGGTGCTGTACGGCGGGAAAGTGATGGAACAGGGCGACACGGACCGGATCTTCAGGGCGCCGACCAACCCCT
This sequence comes from Halorubrum sp. CBA1229, assembly GCF_003721435.2. NCBI lineage: Archaea > Methanobacteriati > Methanobacteriota > Halobacteria > Halobacteriales > Haloferacaceae > Halorubrum > Halorubrum sp. CBA1229. The sequence continues at coordinate 984,204 of NZ_CP054585.1, forward strand.
ACACGATCGGGCTGAAGAACGCCTTCCCGGAGGTCGACGAGTTCGACGAGCAGGCCATCTCGATCCCCGGATCACTCCCGGATCTCACCCAGGAGCCGACGGGCTGCGTGTTCCGCAACCGGTGTCCCTTCGCCACCGAGGAGTGCGAGCGGAGCCACCCGCCGCTGGCCGAGGTCGGCGGACAGCTGTCCGCCTGTCACTACGCCGACCGGGCCGACGAGATGCGGGAGGAGGCCGCCGACCCCGCAACGTGGGGGATCGACGTCCGCGACGAGAGCGACAGGTCGAGCGGCGTCGGGGATACCATCCTCGAGACGCGGGGGCTCGAGAAGTGGTTCCAACAGCCGCAGGGCATCTTCGACGACCTGCGCGGCGCCGATCCCGACTACGTCAAGGCCGTCAACGGCGTGGACCTCACCGTCCGCGAGGGCGAGATCGTCGGGGTCGCCGGCGAGTCCGGCTGCGGGAAGTCGACGCTGGCGGAGGTGATCGCCGCGCTCCAGGACCGGACTGGCGGCGAGATCCTGATCGAGGGGACGCCGGTCGACGAGCTCCTCGGGAGGAACACGAAGGAGTTCCGCTCGCGGGTGCAGTTCATTTTCCAGGACCCGTTCGACTCGCTGAACCCCCGCCAGCGGGTTCGCGCCGCGGTGTCGGAACCCCTGAAGATCCAGGGCCACGACCGCGAGACGATCGACCGGCGCGTCAGGCAGACCGTCGAGGACGTCGGCCTCGAGCCGGCCGAGAAGTACCTCGACCAGCTCCCGGCCCAGCTGTCGGGCGGGGAGCGCCAGCGCGTCGCGATCGCGCAGGCGCTCGTGCTCGAACCGACGCTCTTGATCTGCGACGAGCCGGCGTCGATGCTCGACGTCTCGCTGAAGGCCAACATTCTCAACATCCTCAGAGAGAAGGCCGACGAGCGCGACATCGGGATCGTCTACATCTCGCACGACCTCGCGAGCCTCACGCAGATCGCCGACCGCCTGGCCGTGATGTACCTCGGTCGGATCGCCGAGATCGGGGCGACGAAAGACGTCGTCACGGACCCGAAACACCCCTACACGGCGTCGCTGCTGGCGGCCTCGCCGAAGACCGACCCCGACGTCGACAGGCAGCGGGTGCTGTTACCGGGGGAGCCGCCGAATCCGGTGAACCTCCCCGACGGGTGCAACTTCGCGCCCCGGTGTCCGAAGGCCGACGAGACGTGTCGCGGCGAGGAGCCGACGCGGTCGACGTTCGCGGACGAGGGGCACGAGGCGGCCTGCTACCACCCGGTAGAGGACGTCGAGTCCGAGCTGTTGGACCGCTACGCCGAGGCCAGAGAGGAGGAGGTCGGCGAGATCGTCGAGGAGGAGCTGACGCTGTAGTCCGCCGCGGCGGCGATCGTCTCGCTTCCGTTTCGGTTTTCACCGCTTCTCCGTTCGAGCCCCGAACCCCGCTCACTCGCTCGTCCGGACCAGCGCGTCGACGGCCAGGGGGCCGTCGGGCGTGACGACGACCGGGTTGAGGTCGAGCTCGGCGACCGCGTCGACCGAGGCCGCCAAGTTCCCGACGTTCACGAGCAGGTCGACGACCGCGTCGACAGAGAGCGGCGCGTCCCCGCGCCGGTCGGTCAGCAGGTCCGCGAGCGCCGTGGCCTCGACAGCGCGGCGCGCGTCGGCGCGCGAGAACGGTGGGACGAGCGTCGCGGTCTCGTCGAGCGCCTCCACGAGGACGCCGCCGGGCCCGACCGTGACCAGCGAGTCGAACACGTCGCCGGAGGCGACGCCGAGGATCGCCTCGACGCCGTCGCCGGCCATCGGCTGGACGAGCACGCCGGCCACGTCGGCCGCGTCGACGCGCGCCAGCGCGGCGTCCGTCACGTCGTCGTACGCCTCCCGGACCGCCGCGGCCGAATCGAGGCCGAGCTCGACCGCGCCGGCGTCGGTCCGGTGCGGGAGCGCCGGCGAGTCGACCTTACAGACGACCGGAAAACCGATATCGCGGGCGGCCGCGACGGCCTCGTCGGCGTCCGTCGCCACCCGGGTCTCGACGACGGGGACGTCGTAGGCGTCGAGGAGCGGCTCGGTCTCCCGCCACGTCAACACGCGTCCCCGGGGGAGCTCCGAGTCGGGCGCGTCGACGCCGCCCTGCGCTTCGAGGGCGCTCGCGAGGGCGGCCCTGGACGGCCGGTCGGCCAGCCGGTCGCGGTCGGCGGCGTACTCGGCGGTCGAGGCGACCGCGTCCAGACAGCGTCCCGGGTCCTCGTACACCGGCACGGACTCCCGCAGGCGGGCGTACGGCGGCGTCGCCGTCGGGTCGTCCGGCTCCTTCCGCCCGGTCCAGAGGACGTACACCGGGTCGTCGGCCTCGGCGGCGATCGCCTCGAGGTCCGCGGCGATCGTCTCCGCGCGCTCGTCGACGCCGGGCAGCCCGATCGCGAACACGTAGACGTCGAAGGCGTCGTCGGCCAGCACCGCGTCGGCGATCTCGGGGAGCACCTCCGCGCCGTACCCCCGGATGTCGGCGGGGTTGTTGAACCCGCCGTACGTCAGGAGCTCCTCGATCCCGAGCAGCGTCCGCTCGGTCTCGCCGTCGATGGCCGGCAGCGACAGGCCGCGCTCGGCGGCCATGTCCGCGAGCAGGCTCGCGAGGCCCCCGCTGGTCGAGGCGACGCACACCCGGTCGCCGTCGGGCGTCCCGTACGCGGCGTGCGCGCTCGCTCGCGAGAGCAGATCCGGAACGTCCGGGACCCGCTGGACCCCCGTTTGGTCGAAGGCCGCGTCCCACGCGTCGTCGCGCCCGGTGAGCGATCCCGTGTGCGACAGCGTGGCCGCCTCCGCGAGGTCCGACCGGCCGACCTTCACCGTCAGCACCGGCGTCCCGTTTCGGACCGCGCGCTCGGCGACGCGCATGAACCGCTCCGGCTCGTCGATCCCCTCGACGTAGGTGCACACCACGTCGACGGTCTCCCGCTCCGCGAGGTACGCCACGTAGTCCGTCAGCGTCAGGTCGGCCTCGTTGCCCGTCGAGACGATGTGGCTGAAGTGGAGGTCGCGGTCGGCCGCCCGCTCGAAGAAGGTCGTGAACGCCAGCGCGCCGGACTGGCTAACGAGCCCGATCCGGCCCGGTTCGGGCTCGCGCGAACACGTCGAGGTGAGCGTCGCGCCGCGCGAGTTCATCACGCCGATGCAGTTCGGCCCGACGACGCGGATCCCGGCGTCGGCGGCGGTCGCGGCCAGCCGCGCCTCGAGTTCCGCTCCCTCGTCGTCGGCCTCCGAGAACCCGGCGGAGAGCACGAGCGCGACCGGGACCCCCCGCTCGCCGGCCGCGGCGACGACGTCGACGACGTACTCCCGCGGGACGCTCACGACGGCCAGATCGACGGTTTCGGGCACGTCGGCGACGCGGTCGTAACACCGGCGGCCCCACACCTCCTCTCGGTTCGGGTTGACAGGGTACAGGTCGCCGTCGAACCCGTAGTCGAGGAGGTTGTTCACGAGGTTGCCCGAGTAAAACGAGTCGGGGCTGGCTCCCACGACCGCCACCGACTCCGGATCGAAGAGCGGATCCAGGTCCGGCACGGCGGGCGTCGCGTCGGCGCTCGACTTGACGACCGAGGCGTCGTCTCCTGACATGCACGTCGATCCCACGGGAATCCGCCTGAACCTGTTCCCGAACGCCCCCAATATTCATCATCCTTTATTATAGTCGGGAGTCACGTCGGAGGGAACGACATGGAGATACGCACCGTCGAGGCGATACCGCTCCGCCGGGAGCTCGACGAGCGGTTCGCGAACGCCCAGAAGTGGATCTCCTCGCGCGAGTACTGTCTGGTGCGGGTCGAGACCGCGGACGGGGCCGTCGGCTGGGGGGAGTGTTGGGGACCGATCGCCGGCACCCGCGAGGTGATCGACGAGCGGATCGCCGCGCTGCTTCGCGGGCGCGACGCCGCGGCCGTCGAGTCGATCCACGAGGACCTGGTCTTCGACCTCCGGTCGGCGTACCACTCGACGGTCCCGGCCGGCGCCGTCAGCGGCGTCGACCTCGCGCTGTGGGACCTCCGCGGGAAGGCGGCGGGCGCGTCCGTCGCGACGCTGCTCGGCGGCGCGCGCCGCGACGCGGTCCCCGCCTACGCCACCGGGCACTTCTGGCCCCCGGTCGACGAGTTCGACGAGCTCGAGGCGGCGGTCGTCGCGGAGGCCGAGTCGCACGTCGACGCCGGGTTCGACGCGCTCAAGCTGAAGATCGGCACGGAGCGCCACTTCGGCTGGGGGCCGGACGCCGACGTGGAGCTGGTCCGAGCCGTGCGGGAGGCCGTCGGAGACGACGTCGCGCTGATGGCGGACGCGAACCACGCGTACGACCTCCCCGCCGCCCGCCGGGTGGCCAACGGGCTCGCCGAGCTCGACGTGCGGTTCTTCGAGGAGCCGCTTCCGCCGGAGCGGATCGAGGCGTACGCGCGGCTGAACCGAGACGCCGAGGTTCCGATCGCCGGCGGGGAGTGCTGGGCGTTCGCGCCCGATTTCAGACGCGCGGTGAACGCCGGCGCGGCCGACGTCCTCCAGCCGGACGTGACCAGCGCGGGCGGGCTGACGTCGGCACGCCGGGCGGCGGAGATCGCCGACGCCGCCGGCCTCGCGACCTACCCGCACGTGTTCGGGAGCGCGGTCGCGCTCGCCGCGAGCCTCCAGCTGCTCGCGACGCTGCCGGGGTCGCCCCGACTGGAGTTCGACCGCACGCCGAACCCGATCCGCGAGGCGCTCGCCGTCGGCCCGATCCGGAACGAGGGCACCGAGGTCCCCGTACCGGACGGGCCGGGGCTCGGGGTCGAGATCGACCCCGAGACGCTGGCCGAGTTCCGGGTCGACTGAGGCGGCGGGGGTCGACTGAGGCGGCGGAGCTACTCAAACAGCCAGAGGACGACCGAGATGCCCGCCGCGACGGCCAGCGTCGCGGTGAGGAGCCAGAACGCCGGCTTGAACCCGGCCGTCTCCGAGAGGTAGCCGACGAGGGCCGGAGAGGAGGCGCCCGCGATCATCAGGAGCGTGCGCACCGCCCCGAGGCCGCCGCCGGCGACCGACGCGGGAAAGACCGACATCAGGTACGCGCTGCGGACCGGTCGGTAGCCGTGCGACCCGAGTCCGAGACAGACGATCGCCGCGCCCAACAGGACCGGGTCTCCGAGGTCGGTCAGGAGGATGACCGAGCCGAGGCCGGTCGCCGCGAGGCCGAGCGTGAACGCGATCATGGGCAGCTCTCCCGTCCGGTCGCTCAGCTCGCCGGTGAGCAGCTGGACCAGACTCACCGCGAACAGCGCGCTGAACAGCAGGTTCGCCGTGGTCGGCTCGAGTCCGGCCTCGCGCGTGAGGTACAGGGGGAGGAAGGCGAACGCGGCGTTGAACGCGAACGAGAACAGGACCGTCACCGCGACGAACGCCGAGAACCGCGGGTTCCGAAAGAGTGCCGCGTACTCGCGGACGGGGACGTCCCCGCCGCCGCTCGTCGCCCCGCCGCCGTCGGTCTCCGAGATCCGTGTGGGGACCCGGACGACGAACGCGGCGGTCACGAGTATCCACGCGACGCCGGACGCGAGGAACGTCGTCCGCCAGCCGGCACCGAACACGCCGGGAAGCCCCGCGAACGCGACCACCGCGGCGGGGGCCGCGACGCCGCCGAGGCTGCCGAACGTGTCGAACACGCCCAGCGTCCGTCCGGTCCGGTCGGGATACGCCCGCGAGAGCAGCCGCACGCCGACCGTCTTGAGCGTGCCCGTGCCGGCCCCGATAATCAGCATCCCGGCGACGAGCACGGCGAACGGCGCGTCCACGGCGAGCGCGAGCGCTCCGACGGCCGCGAGCGCCGACCCCGAGGCGAGGACGATCACGGAGCCGAACCGGTCCGCGAGCAGCCCGGACGGGAACTGGAGGACGGCGTAGACGAAGAGGAGCCCGCTGAACAGGGTCCCGAGCCCCGCCGCCGAGATCTCGTAGACGCCGGCGATCCGCTCGAAGAGCGGCGGGAACGCGAAGCGGACGAACTTCCCTAAGAACCACAGCGTCGACGTGAGGACGACCGCGTCGAACCGCCCGAGCCGACCGAGCGCCGATCGGTCCACGTCTCGTCACCACCTCCGCTCCCGCGGACCGGCGTCGGTCTCTTCCCCGGCGTCCAGCGGACCGAGGGATCGGCGACGGCCCTTCCGCCTCTCGATCGGACGGACGGAGGGCGGTCGCTCGACGGGCATCGTGGCGAGCGGTTCGACCCCAGCGTTCATAATGGTACTGAATGCTATGATCGTCCGTGATGGTTTCGCGCGAGCGCAGGGGATCGACTCTCGCGACGGGCGAGGTCGGTCGCCCGAGCCGTGACACCGCCAGACCGATCGGGGGAGCGTCCCCGTGACGCTCCTCGACGTCGACGATCTGACGGTGCGATACGAGGCGCAGGACGGGACGCTCCACAGCGTGACCGGCGTGTCGTTCACCATCGACGACGGAGTCAACTACGCGCTGTCCGGCGAGTCGGCGTCCGGGAAGTCGACCACCGCGAAGGCCATCCTCGGTCTGCTCCCCGACCACGCGGTGATCGAGTCGGGCGAGATCGAGTTCGAGGGGCGGGACCTGCGGTCGCTGACGCCCTCGGAGCGACAGGACCTCCTCTGGGAGGAGATCGCGTTCATCCCCCAGACGGCGATCGACGCGCTCGATCCGGTGATGTCCGTCGGCGCGCAGATCCGACAGGCGATCCAGACCCACCGGGAGATCTCGGAGCGGAACGCCCGCCGCCGCGCGCAGGAACTGTTCGAGACGGTCGGCCTCGACCCCGACCGAGTCGGCGACTACCCGCACCAGTTCTCGGACGGGATGCGCCAGCGAGTCGTAATCGCGATGGCGCTCGCGCTGGAGCCGAAGCTCGTCGTCGCGGACGAGCCCACGACCGGGCTGGACGTCATCGTCCAGGACAAGATCATCGACAACATCCTCCAGATCCAAGCGGAGACCGACAGCTCGCTGCTGTTGATCACCCACGACCTGAGCGTCATCGCGGAGACCTGCGACGAGATGTCGGTGCTGTACGGCGGGACGGTGATGGAGCAGGGTCGCGTCGAGAACCTCCTCCTCAACCCGTCGAACCCCTACACGATGGGGCTGAAGAACGCGTTCCCCGCGCTGGACGACGACGCCGACGGGCTGGTTTCGGTCCCGGGGAGACCGCCGCAGCTGGACGCGAAGCCGACGGGCTGCGTCTTCGAGCCGCGCTGTCCGTTCGCGAGCGAGGAGTGTGAGACGACGACGCCCGACCTCCGCGAGCTCCCCTACCGGAAACAGCGCGTCGCGTGCCACAACGCGGAGCGAGCGGTCCCGATGCGACGGGAGGCCGAGGACGCCGCCACGTGGGGCGGCGCCGCGGAGGGGTCCCGCCCCGACACCGACGACGCCATCCTCGAGGTCGAGGGGTTACGCAAGTGGTACGAGAGCTCGGAGTCGCTCCTCGGCCGGCTCCCCGTCGACGGCGTCTCGCCGACGGTGACCGGGTTCACGAACAGCCTCAGCCGGTGGTACGACCAGCGCGGCGAGATCCTCCGAGACGTGCTCGGCGGGGGCTCGCACATCCGCGCCGTCGACGGGGTCTCCCTGTCGGTCTCGCGCGGCGAGATACTGGGCGTCGTCGGCGAGTCCGGCTGCGGGAAGTCCACGCTCGGACAGACGCTCGCGCTGCTCGAGGAGCCGACGGACGGCGGGTTCACGTTCGACGGGCGGTCGCACGAACACTACCGGGACGGGAACCTCCAGTCGTTCAGACAGAAGCTCCAGATCGTCTTCCAGAACCCCTACGAGTCGCTGAACCCCCGGATGACGGTCGAGACTCTGGTGAAGGAGCCGCTCGCGATCCACGGGTATCGGACCGACGAGCGCGACGCGGCGGTCCGAGAGACGCTCGAACGGGTCGGGATGGCCCCCGCCGAGCGCTACCTAGACAAGTACCCGAACGAGCTCTCCGGCGGCCAGCGCCAGCGGGTCGCCATCGCCCGGGCGCTCGTCATCGACCCCGAGTTCCTCATCTGCGACGAGCCGGCGTCGATGCTCGACGTCTCGCTCCAAGCGGAGGTGCTCAACCTCCTCCGCTCGCTGGCCAACACCGAGGACATCGGCGTGCTGTACATCTCTCACGACCTCGCGAGCCTCACACAGATCGCCGACCGGCTCTCGATCATGTACCTCGGGCGGTTCGCGGAGACGGGGCCGACGGAGCAGATCGTGACCGACCCCAAACACCCGTACACGGAGGCGCTGCTCGCGGCCGTCCCGGAGACGGATCCGCGAGGGAGCCGCGACCGGGTCACCCTCGAGGGCGAACCGGCCGACCCGGAGGGGTCACCGGAGGGATGTCGGTTCGCTCCCCGCTGTCCGAAGGCCACCGAGCGCTGCCGGGAACGGGAGCCCGCACTCGGCGCCTGGGTCGGCGACGACCACTTCGCCGCGTGTTTTCACCCGAGCGAGGAGTCGAGGATCGACGAGCCCGCCCGGGTCGACGAACCGATCGACGTCGACTGACCACCCGAGCGGCGTCGACTAACCACTCGGTCGGCGTCGACTGGTGGCGTTCGGCGCCTCGCCGTGGGGATCACCGGGTCGCCCGGACGAGCAGTTTGAGGTTGGCGAACGACTCGATCGTCCCGTCCTCGCGGGTTATCTCGAAGGTCTCCGCGGCACCGGGGGGCGCTTCCTCGAAGGCGGCGGCGACCCGCTCGCGGCGTTCGGCCGGCGCGTCGACGTTCGCGATCCACTCGTCGAACTCGAGGCGCTTGGTCACGACGCTCGACGTCTCGACGGCGAACCCGGCGTCCTCGAGCCACTCGATCCAGTCTGCGACCGCGTGTGACCGGACGTGCGTCGGGTCCCGGAGCCGCTCGACGGCGTTGAGGAAGTCGTCGAGAGCGTCGTCCGCGGGGGCGACGTTGTCCTCGAAGGCGAAGGTCCCGCCCGGTTCGAGGACGCGCGCGACCTCGTCGACGAACGCGGTCGGCGACGGGAAGTGGTGGGCGGCGATGCGGCAGGTCACCGCGTCGAAGCTCGCGGCGGCGAACGGCAGCCGTTCGGCGTCGCAGACGACGCCCTCGAGACCGGGGAACGCGGCCGTCGCCGTGGTCACCATGGCGGGCGCCGCGTCGGCCGCGACGACCCGGTCGACGCCGGCGTCGAGGAGCGCGCCCGCGGTGTGGCCGGCGCCGGTGGCGACGTCGAGCCCGCGCTCGGCCGACGCGCACCACCCGGCGAGCCGGTCCAGGTCGTCGCCGGCGCGGTGGACGTCGCTGTCGAGGTACTCGGCGGCGCGGTCCCCGAAGCGCGCCGCCGCGGACCGCTTTCGGTCTCTCGACTCTCGCATGTTCCGTCCGTCCGGTCGCCCGGCGAAAGGCGTTCCGGTCGGTTCACTCCCGGGATGTGTCGGTTCACCCTCGAGATGTGTCGGTTCGCCCCTGGGATTTTCGTGGCGGGCGGGCGTGGGGCCGGCATGGTCCGTCGATCGCTGCTGTACTGCCCGGGCGACGACCGAGAGATGATGGAGAAGGCTGTCGAGACGGCTGCCGACGCGGTCATCTTCGACCTCGAAGACGCCGTCGTCCCCGACGCGAAGGCCGAGGCACGGCGAACCGTCCGATCGATGCTCGACTCGCTCGACGACCCGGCGCCCGACGTCACCGTTCGTATCAACCCGTACGGCCGGTCCGGGCCGGAGGACGTGGACGCCGTCGTCGGCGAGGCCGATTCGCCGCCCGACGGCGTCGTGCTGCCGAAGGTGAACGGGGCCGAACCCGTCGAAGCGCTGTTCGAGCGTCTCGGTCGGCTCACGAACGAGCCCGTCGGCATCGTTCCGCTCATCGAGACGGCCGCGGGCGTCGTGGCCGTCGACGAAATCGCGGCGGCGTCCGGCGTCGACGCCGTCGCCTTCGGGGATCAGGACTTCACCGCCGACATCGGAGCGACGGTGACCGACGACAAAACCGAGTCGCTCTACGCGCGACAGCGGGTCGTCGTCGCGGCGGCCGCGGCCGGCGTCGACGCGTTCGACACCGTCTACACCGACATCCGGGACCTCGACGGGCTGCGAGAGCAGGCCGAGTTCGCCGCCGAGATCGGGTTCGACGGGAAACTCGCCGTCCACCCCGACCAGATCCCGGAGATCAACGGCGCGTTCACGCCCGGGGCGGACCAGCTCGAGTGGGCCGAGACGGTGCTCGCCGAACGGGAGCGCGCCGAGGAAGCGGGCGCCGGCGCGTTCACCGTCGATGGACAGATGATCGATCCACCGCTGATCGAGCGCGCGGAGACCGTCATCGAGCGCGCCGAGGCCGCCGGGATCCGCTGATCACCCGACGACGTCGACGGTCGCGTCGTCAGAAGACTTATTCGCCGCTACGGTCGTAAACTAGTGAAATGAACATGGAGTCGCGGTCCCCGACGAACGGTCCGGGTCCGGACGGCCGGGAGGGTCGCCCGTGACCGACCGACCCGCCCCGGACGGCGACCGTCGGACCGTCGGCCGGCGGACCGTCCTCGGCGCGCTCGCGGGCGCCGGGAGCGCCGCGGTCGCCGGCTGCTCCGGCTCGGAGCCGGACGACGCCGCGACGATCGACTTCGAACAGGAGCGGCTCGACGAGCTCGCGGCCCGGTTCGCGCCGACGCTGTACTTCGATTCCGCGGAACCGTGGTTCCCGACCGATCCGCGACCGTACGCGGCCGAGGAGGACGGCGAGACCGTCGTCGACGGGTTCGCGGCGTTCGACGGCTACCACGAGCGGTACGAGGAGGCGGGCGAGCCGCCGAACCCGACGGTGTTCTACAACGGGGTCCGGTACGAGGACTCGCCGCTCGCGGTCGTCCAGTTCTGGTTCTACTCCGCGTTCGACCAGTTCACCGCGAACTTCCACTGGCACGACTGGGAGGTCCTCCACGTGTTCGTCGACCTCGACACGGGCGACCCCCAGCTGTACGTCGCCAGCTCGCACTCCCGGAGCGTCCCGAACAACGAGTTCCTCGACCCCGACCCCGACGTGGTCCCGCGGATCCTCCCCGAGCTCGGCTCGCACTCCAGCACACTCTCGGTCAACGAAGACCCCGATCAGTTCCAGCGCGTCGGCGAGGAGGGGCTGCTCGCGGACATCACGAACACGACGATAGACACCGTCGAGGACCTCCTCGGGGTCCCGATCGCGTACGGGCTCCCCCGTGACGAGGGGATGCGGCTCCCGTTCGTCGTCCCCGAGTACGAGGGCGCGCCGATCTACGAGCACCCCGACCTCCCGTCGGTCACCGAGGGCTCCCTGGTCGACGGGGCGCTGACCGTCCGGTCGCTCGACGCGCTGCGGTCGCCGCCGACCGACCTCCCGCTCCGGGAGACGGGGGTCGCCTTCCGACACGCCGACCGCGAGGACCCGATCGCGGACGAGACCGTCGACGAGGTCGTCGGCTACGAGCTCGTCGAGAGCGCCGAGTTAGAGGATATCGCCGCGTTCACCGGACCGCAGCTCAGCTTCGAGTTCGCCGTCCCGGAGGTCGTCGAGGACGCCGTCGCGAGCCACATCACGACGACGGGCGTCCCGTGGGAGCAGCCCCGCTACGAGAACCCCGCGCTCGACGTCACCGCCGGGAACCACCGCGCGGAGCTCGCCGACCGGTACGAGGCGATCGCCGAGGACGAGTCGTACGGGGCCGAGGCCGCCGGCGCGCTCGACGCCGTCGTCGCCCGCGTCACGACGGCGACCGAGACCGACGAGGCCCCCGACGGCGAGGGGCTGACGACGACCGAGGCGAGCGTCGAGTCGTTCGTCCTGATCGAGAGCGACCCCGAGGCGGTCCCGACGTTCGCCGGCGGGGTCGCCGTCGCGAACGGGGTGCCCGAGGGCGACCACCGCCTCACGGTCAACGGCGCCGGCCAAGCCCCGCACAGCGAGCAGCTGACCGTCGCCGCCGACGAGCCCGTGACGACCGCCGGCGCCGAGGGCGAGATCCCGCTCGTCGCCCGCGAGAACGCGCAGAAGGTGGAGCTGTCGGACGCGGAGAGCGACGCCGACCTGACCCGGACCGCGGTCGAGGACGACTTCGCCGGCCGGATCTACGACTCCGCGATCGACGGGAGCGACGCGGTCTACGTCCACGCCGGCGGCGCCTACACGACCGAGGTCCGCGACGCCGACGACGAGGTCGGCGCGTACCGCGTGAACCCGGACCCGCCGGGGTCGGGGGACGACTCGGACGACGGAGACGACGGCGGGGGGCGCCCGCCGATCCGGATCGAGCGCCCGGAGACCGGGGCGGCCCCGCTCGCCGGCTACGTCGCCGACGTGGCCGAGGAAACCCGCGCCGCGGTCGCGGCCGCGGCGGCGGAAAGCGACGACGGCGACAGCGACGACGATGACGGCGGAACCGGCGGCGGGACGAACGGCGGCTCGGGCGGCGGGAACGACACCGACGGCGGCCCGACGAACGCGATAAACGGCCTCGAACGCGCGCTCGCCGCCGCGGTCGAGGCCGCGAGGAGAGCCGAGGAGCGCGCCCGCGAGGGCGACGGCGAGGGGACGGACCGTCAGCTCGAGAACGTCGCCGACCGGATCGCCCGGATCGAGGAGCGGCTCGCGGCGGCGCGCGAGGGGCTCCCGCCCGGGCTCGCGAACGCGACCGGGAAGCGGATCGAGCAGGCGACGAAACGCGTCGAGCAGGCCCAGAACGCCGGGAAGCTGTAGGCGGGCGACCCGTTTTCTCCTGCCCTGCTCCCGCCCGCGAGCCCGTGTGCCACGGCACACCAGTGGATGGAAAGCTATACGACGCCGACCCGACCACGAGTATATAAGCAGATGTCTCAGGAGGGTTACGACCACAGCGCGGTCGAGAATCGGTGGCAGGAGGCGTGGGACGACGCCTCCGTGTATCACACGCCGGACGAGGCCGACGACCCGACGTACGTGCTGGGGATGTACCCGTACCCGTCGGGCAAGCTCCACATGGGCCACGTCCGCAACTACACCATCACGGACGCGTACGCCCGGTATCGCCGGATGCGCGGCGACGACGTGCTCCACCCGATGGGGTGGGACGCGTTCGGGCTCCCCGCCGAGAACGCCGCGAAGGAGCGCGACACCAACCCCCGCGACTGGACGTTCGACTGCATCGACACGATGAAAGGGCAGATGCGGTCGATGGGGTTCGGCTACGACTGGGACCGCGAGATCACCACCTGCACGCCGGAGTACTACAAGTGGAACCAGTGGCTGTTCAGCCGCTTCGCCGACGCCGACCTCGTGGAGCGGCGCGACGCCGAGGTGAACTGGTGTCCCTCCTGCGAGACCGTCCTCGCCGACGAGCAGGTCGAGGGCGACGCCGAGCTGTGCTGGCGCTGTGACACGCCCGTCGAGGCCCGCGAGCTGGACCAGTGGTTCCTGGAGATCACCGAGTACGCCGACGAGCTGCTGGAGGCCATCGACGACCTGGAGGGGTGGCCCAACTCGGTGCGCCAGATGCAGCGGAACTGGATCGGCCGCCAGTACGGGACGACGCTGGACTTCGAGGTCATCGAGGCGCGAAGCGCCTCGAACGGACGCGGCGAGGGGACCGAGCCGCGGGAGTACGGCCCCGTCGAGGCGTTCACCACCCGCGTCGACACCGTCCACGGCGCGACGTTCTTCGCGCTCGCGCCGGACCACCCGATCAGCGAGGAGCTGGCGGCCGAGGACGACGCGGTCCACGAGTTCGTCCACCACGAGGCCGATCCCGAGGGCGACGAGCCGAACGGCGTCGAGACCGACCTCACCGCGACCAACCCCGCCACGGGCGAGGAGATCCCCGTCTTCGTCGCCGACTTCGTCCTCTCGGACGTGGGGACGGGCGCACTGATGGCGGTGCCCGGCCACGACGAGCGCGACCACGCGTTCGCCGAGAAGATGGGCGTCGACATCGAACCCGTCGTCGCGCCGGAGCCGGACGACTGGGACGGCGAGACGGTCCCGGAGGCGCCCGACGTGAGCGAGGAAGCGTTCACCGACGACGGCGTCCTCGTCAACTCGGGCGAGTACAGCGGCCTCGACAGCGAGACGGCCCGCGAGCGGCTCACCGCTGACATCGAGAGCGCCGAAGAGAGCACCCAGTACCAGCTGCGCGACTGGGGGATCTCCCGCCAGCGCTACTGGGGCACCCCGATCCCGGTCGTCCACTGCGACGACTGCGGGCCGGTGACGGTCCCCGACGAGGACCTGCCCGTGGAGCTGCCGGAGTTCATCAACACTACCGGGAACCCGCTGGACGCCGCCGAGGAGTGGAAGGCGACGACCTGCCCGGAGTGCGGCGAGCCGGCCACCCGCGAGACCGACACGATGGACACGTTCGTCGACTCCTCGTGGTACTTCCTGCGCTACGTCTCGCCGGACCTCGACGACGCCCCGTTCGACTTAGAGCGCGCGAACGACTGGATGCCGGTCGACCAGTACGTCGGGGGCATCGAGCACGCCGTGATGCACCTGCTGTACTCCCGCTTCTTCACCAAGGTGCTGGCCGACGAGGAGGGGCTCGACCACCGCGAGCCGTTCACGAACCTGCTGGCGCAGGGGATGGTCCAGCTGGAGGGCGAGAAGATGTCGAAGTCGAAGGGCAACGTCGTCTCGCCCCAGCGCATCGTCGACGAGTACGGCGCCGACACGGCGCGCCTGTTCATGATGCAGGCTGCCCAGCCCGAGCGCGACTTCGACTGGTCCGAGGAGGGCGTCAAGTCGACGCACCGGTTCCTCTCGCGCCTGAGCGATCTGGTCGAGGCGTACGCCGCGGGGGACGTGGCGGGTGACGAGGCCGCCGCGGACGGCCCCGGCGCGGCGACTGCCGGCCGCGATACGATCGACGACTACGTCGCCGACGAGGTCGACGCCGCCGTCGCCATCGCGGGCGACGAGTACGACGACCTGACCTTCAACGTCGCGCTCCGCGAGGCGCAGGACCTCGTGGGGACGCTCCGGAGCTACCGCGAGCACGCCGACCCGGACCCGGACACCTACGAGCGCGGGCTGGAAGTCGCCGTCCGCCTGCTCGCGCCGGTCGTCCCGCACCTCGCCGAGGAGCTGTGGGAGGCGCTCGGCCGCGACGGGTTCGTCGTCGAGGCCGACTGGCCGACCGCGACGGTCGACCGGGAGACGGTCGAGAAGCGCCGCCGGCTGGTGGCGAACACCCGCGAGGACGTGCGCGACATCGTCGAGGTCGCCGGGATCGAGGACCCAGAGCGGATCGACGTCGTCGTCGCCCCCGACTGGAAGTACGACGCGCTGGAGATCGCGATCGACAGCGACGCCGACAACCTCATCTCCGAGCTGATGGGGGAGAGCCACATCCGGGAGCGGGGCGACGACGCCGCCTCCTACGGCCAGGACCTGCAGGCGAACCGCGAGGCGCTGCAGGCGACCCTGTCGGACGACGACGAGTACGAGGCGCTGCGCGCGGCCGCGTGGCTGATCGAGCGCGAGTTCGACGCGCCGGTCCGCGTCGAGCGCGCCGCGGACGCCGACGACGCGGTGGTCCAGAAGGCGGAGCCGGGGCGACCCGCGATCGACATCGTCGAGTAGCGGTCCGCGGTCCCTTTTAACTACCACCGGCCGTTTGGCGCGTCTCGATCCGGGCGGCCCGGAAGCGATTAGTCGACGGCGGTATCCGAATCCGTATGGACGACCCTTACGCCCCCGCCCGCGACGCGCTCGACGGCGACGGGCTGGCCGGCGGCGCTGGCGACGGCAGCGATGGCGACGGTGGCAGCGATGGCGACGGCGACGCGCGCGACGACGCCGGTTCCGACCCCGCCGTCCTCGCCGCCCGCCTCGACGACGCCGACCCGCTCTCCGCCTTCGCCGACCGGTACCGCGTGCCCGACGGCGTCTTATATATGGACGGCAACTCGCTCGGGCCCGCGAGCGACGCCGCCCTCGCGAGCCTCGACCGCGTCGTCGACGAGTGGCGCGACCGGCTCATCGCGGGGTGGACCGACGCCGACCCGCCCTGGTTCTCGGTCGGCGAGCGCCTCGGCGACGCGCTCGCACCACTCGTCGGCGCCGACTCCGCGGAGGTCGCCGTCGGCAACTCGATCACCGTCAACGTCCACACCTTGGTCGGCACCTTCCTCGACGAGCTGCTGGCGAGCAACGGCCCGGAGCGGGAGGGGATGGCACGGGCAGACGGCGAGTGGGACCGGAGCGTTGAGCCCGCGGTCCTCGTCAACGAGCTCGACTTCCCCTCCGACCACTACGCGATCCGGGCGCAGCTCCGGGGGCGCGGGATCGACCCGGACGAGAAGCTCCGGGTCGTGGAGAGCCGCGACGGGCGGACGATCGACCCCCGAGACGTCGAGGCCGCGCTGGCGGCGCACGACGATATCGGGATCGTCTTCATGCCGACCGCGCTGTACCGCTCCGGCCAGCTGTTCGACGTCGAGCGGATTACCGAGGCCGCCCACGAGGCGGGCGCGTACGCCGGCTTCGACGCGGCCCACTCCGCGGGGGCGGTCCCCCACCAGTTCGACGCGGCCGGCGTCGACTTCGCGGTGTGGTGCACGTATAAATACCTCAACGCCGGCCCCGGCGCCGTCGGCGCGCTGTTCGTCGCCGCGCGCCACCACGGGCTCACGCCCGCCCTGGCCGGGTGGTGGGGCCACGAGAAGGCGACGCAGTTCGAGATGAACATGACGTACACCCCCGCCGACTCGGCCGGCGCGTGGCAGATCGGGACGCCGCCCTTGCTGTCGGCCGCGCCCCTCGAGGGCTCGGTAGAGCTTCTGCGGGAGGCGGGGATCGACCGCCTGCGCGCCAAGTCGCTCGCGCTCACCGACTTCCTGATCGCCCTGGTCGACGACCGCCTCCCCGAGGTCGCGGTCGGGACGCCCCGAGAGCACGCCTCCCGCGGCGGCCACGTCGCCCTGGAACACCCCGACGCGGAGCGGCTGAGCGCGGCGCTCAACGACCGGGGCGTGGTCGTCGACTTCCGGCCCCCGAACGTGGTGCGGGTGTGTCCGGCCGCGCCGTACACCTCCTTCGCCGACGTGTTAGCGGTCGTGGACGAGATCGAGGCGATCCTCGAGTCCGGGGCACACGAGGCGTACGCGACGGGCGAGGGCGGTGTGACGTAGGCGACGGGGGATCCCCGAATCGGCACCGATTAAACCCTACCTGTCTAATCGATGAGTATGAGAGAGCGGCAGGAACCGACCGTGGAGTCCGGTTCCGACCCCGTGGCCGACGGCGCGGACAGGGGTATCTACGAGACGATCTTCTGTGAGATGGAAGACGCGGTGTTCCTGATCGACGTCGAGGAGGCGGGCGGCTCCTACAACTTCCGGTTCAGTCGGACCAACGCCTCACACCAACGGCTCACCGGGATCTCGCTCGAGGAGATACGCGGCAAAACGCCGCGGGAGTTGCTGGGCGACGAGCAGGGGGCGTCGGTCGCCGAGAACTACCGTCGCTGCGTCGAGACCCGCGAGACGATCGAGTACGGGGAGTCGCTCGCGCTGCCCGGAGGACGGAGGGAGTGGCAGACGAGACTGAGCCCGGTCATCGAGGACGGGTCGGTGACGCGGGTCGTCGGCGTCGCTCGGGACGTCACGGAACAGAAAGAGCGGGAACGGACGCTCCAGCAGATCAAAGACCGGCTCGAACTCGCGGTCGAAGGCGCCCAACTCGGCATCTGGGACTGGGACATGACCACCGACGAGGTCGAGTTCAACGAGCAGTGGGCGGAGATGCTGGGGCACTCGCTCGACGAGGTCGAACCGCACCTCGACGCGTGGGAGCGGCGCGTTCACCCGGACGACCTCGGCCCGGTCGAAGACGCCCTGTCGGAGCACATCACCGGGGAAACGGCGTACTACGACACGGAGCATCGGATGCGTACCGCGGCCGGCGAGTGGAAGTGGATCCGCGACGTGGGAAAGGTCGTCAAGCGCGACGAGGACGGGGAGCCGGTGCGGGCGGTCGGCATCCACCTCGACATCGACGATCAGAAGCGGCGAGAGGAGGACCTGGAACGCACGCGGGCGCTGATCGAGCGGACCCAAGAGAGCGCGTCGATCGGCTGGTGGGAGGTCGACCTGGTCGACGAGTCGCTCACGTGGAGCGACGAGGTGTATCGCATCCACGGGGTGCCCGTGGAGGAGCCGATCGAGCTGGAGGAGGCCATCGAGTTCTACCACCCGGACGACCGGGCGGCCATCGAGACCGCGGTCGACCGACTGATCGAGGATGGAGAGTCGTACGACCTCGAACTGCGGATCGTCACGGCGTCCGGGCAGACCCGGTGGGTCAGGGCGATCGGCGACCCGCAGTTCGACGACGCGGGAGACGTCGTCGGTGCGTTAGGGCTGTTCCAAGACATCACGGAGCGGAAGGAGTACGAGATCGCCCTCGAGTCGACCCGCGAAGAGCTTCGGAAGATCATCGACCTCGTGCCGGACCTGGTGTTCGTGAAGAACCGTGACGGCGAGTACCTCCTGGCCAACGAGGCGACCGCGGAGGCGTACGGAAAGACGCCAGAGGAGGTCGAGGGGCGCTCGGAAGCCGATATCATCCCCGACATCGAGGACTCGTCCGAGTTCCGGCAGGACGACTTAGAGGTGATCGAGTCGGGCGAACCGAGGTCGATCGGGGAGGAGACGCTGACGACGGCGGACGGCGAAACACGCATCCTGCAGACGACGAAGATCCCCTATAAGGTTCCGGAGACGGGGGAAGACGCCGTCTTGGGATACGCCCGCGACGTGACCGAACTCAAGGAGTACGAGCGGACGCTCGAGCAGCAGCGGGACAGCCTCACCCTACTCAACCAGGTCGTTCGCCACGACATTCGGAACCAGCTGATGGTCGTCGAGTCGTACACCGAACTGCTCGAGGACTCGCTGCCCGACGACCAGAGCCGGACGTACGCGCGGACGGTCATCGAGGCGGCGAAGCAGGCGACGGAGATCACGGAAACGGCCAAGGACGTCACCGACGTGCTGCTACAGGTCGGCAGCGGCCGGACCCCGGTGAGCCTCCGCGACGAACTCTCCGGGCAGATCGAGAAGGTTCGCACGGATCGGGACCGGGCGACGGTCTCCGTCGACGGGGACGTCCCCGAGGTGACGGTGTGGGCTGACGACCTGTTGGAGGCGGTGTTCCGGAACCTGCTGACGAACGCGGTCGTCCACAACGACAAGGATGTGGCTGAAATCGCGGTTTCGACCCGCCTCACGGACGACGCGGTGCGCGTGTCGATCGCCGACAACGGCCCCGGGATCGAGGATAAACACAAAGAACAGATCTTCCAAGAAGGCGAGAAGGGCCTCGAGAGCGGCGGGACGGGGGTCGGGCTCTACCTCGTCAAGACGCTCGTCGACAAGTACGGGGGCGACGTCTGGGTCGAGGACAACGAGCCGACGGGCAGCGTGTTCGTCGTCGAACTGCCCCTCGCCGACTGAGGGGACGGGGGTCTCACCGCGGACGCGGGCGGCGCCGACGTGTCGGGGGCAGTGCTGGCCTGTCGGGGGGGACGCCGACCTGTCACGGGCAGTGCTGACCTGTCGGTGGCGACGCTAGCATGTCACGCAGACCTCGCACAGCGACGGGCTTAATCGCCCGAGCGCCCAACGTCCGACGATCAGCTAATGGCGGAACCGTCGGGCATGGACGCGTTCGCGCACCTCGGGAGCGAGGTCCGGTCGGCGCTCTCCGAACAGGGCTTTTCCACGCCGACGGAGCCGCAGCGCGAGGCGATCCCGCCGCTCGCGGCCGGGAAGAACGCCCTCGTCCTCGCGCCGACGGGGACCGGGAAGACAGAGACTGCGATGCTCCCCGTCTTCGACGCGATCGTCGGCGCCCGCGATGCACCCGGGGACCAGCCCCGCGAGGGGATCTCCGCGCTCTACATCACGCCCCTCCGCGCGCTCAACCGCGACATGATGGGCCGGCTGGAGTGGTGGGGCGATCGACTCGGCGTCGAGGTCGCGGTACGCCACGGCGACACCACGCAGTACGAGCGGTCGAAGCAGGCCGACGACCCGCCCGACGTGCTCATCACGACGCCGGAGAGCCTGCAGGCGATCCTGACGGGCTCGAAGATGCGGGTCGCCTTGGAGGACGTCGCGCACGTCGTGATCGACGAGGTCCACGAGCTCGCCTCCGCGAAGCGCGGCGCCCAGCTGACGGTCGGGCTCGAACGCCTCCGGCGCGTGGCGGGGCCGTTCCAGCGGGTCGGGCTCTCCGCGACCGTGGGGACGCCGGAGGAGGTCGGGCGGTTCCTCGTCGGGAGCGGGACGCGCGACCCGACCCGCGAGGGCGACCGCGAGTTCGAGATCGTCGAGGTCGCCGCGGGGACGCGCACCGACGTTCGCGTGCTCGACCCCGAAATTACGGACCGAGATACGACCCTCGCCGGAGAGCTGGCGGTCGACGAGACGACCGCGAGCCACGTCCGGACGATCCGGGAGATCGTCGCGAATCACGACTCGACCCTGATCTTCGTCAACACGCGCCAGACCGCGGAGGCGCTCGGCTCGCGGTTCAAGACGCTCGCGGAGCGGGAGGAGAAAGACGAGGGACTCACCGACCCCACCGAGATCGAGGTCCACCACGGGTCGCTCTCGAAGGACGTGCGGATCGACGTCGAGGACCGGTTCAAGGCGGGGGAGCTCGACGGGCTCGTCTGCACCTCCTCGATGGAGCTCGGCATCGACGTGGGGCGGGTCGACCACGTGGTCCAGTACGGGAGCCCGCGGGAGGTCGCCCGGCTGCTCCAGCGCGTCGGGCGCGCGGGGCACCGCCGCGACCTCATCTCGGAGGGAACGGTCGTGACGCAGGGCGGCGACGACACCCTCGAAGCGCTCGCGATCGCGCGGCGCGCCGACGCCGAACTCGTCGAGCCGGCGGCGATCCACCACGGCAGCCTCGACACCGTCGCGAACCAGATCGTCGGCGTCGTGATGGACGAGGGGGAGGTCCACGCCCGCGAGGCGTACGAGGTCGTCACGAACGCCTACCCGTTCCGGGACCTCTCGGAGCCGGAGTTCCAGGAGATCGTCCGGGAGCTCGACGGCAACCGCCTGCTGTGGCTCGACGAGGAGTCGGACACCCTCGAGAAGTCGGGCGGCACGTGGCAGTACTTCTACGCGAACCTCTCGATGATCCCCGACGAGTCCACCTACGAGGTGTACGACATGTCCTCTCGGCGCGGTATCGGCACCCTCGACGAGCGGTTCGTCGTCAACTTCGCCGGCCCGGGCGAGACGTTCATCCAGCGCGGCGAGATGTGGCGCATCACCGAGGTCGACGAGGAGGAGGAGCGCGTGAACGTCACGCCGATCGCCGACCCCGCGGGCGAGGTGCCCTCGTGGATCGGCCAGGAGATCCCGGTCCCGAAGCCCGTCGCCGAGGAGGTCGGGCGAATTCGGGGCGAGGCCGCCGAGGCGCTCGCGGCGGGATCGACCCCCGAGGCCGTCGCGGCCGACCTCGCCGAGCGGTACCCCGCCGACGAGCGGACGATCGCGAGCGCCCTGCAACCGGTCGTCGACCACGTCGACGCCGGCCATCCGGTCCCGACGGACCGCCGGGTCGTGATCGAGGGGAGCGCCCGCACCGTCGCGGTCAACGCGGCCTTCGGCCACGAGGTCAACGAGACGCTCGCGCGCCTCCTCGCGGCGCTCGTCGGCCAGCAGGCGGGCTCGTCGGTCGGGATGGACGTCGACCCGTACCGGATCGAGTTCGAGGTCCCCCACGGGGTCGACCCCGGGACCTTCCGCGAGGTGTTGGAGACGACCGACCCCGACCGGCTGGAGGCGTACCTCGAGCTCGCCCTGAAGAAGTCGGACGCGCTCAAGTTCACGCTCGCGCAGGTCGCCGCGAAGTTCGGCGCCGTCAAGCGCTACCGCGAGGGGAAGGGGCGGTTCGGCGGCGACCGCCTGCTCGCGGCCCTGGAGGGGACGCCCGTCTACGACGAGGCGCTCCGCGAGGTGTTCCACGCCGACCTCGCGGTCGCGGAGACCGCGGCGCTCTTGGAGCAGATCCAGGACGGGTCGTTGGGCGTGGAGATCGCCCGCGAGCGCACGCCGCTGGGGACCGCCGGCCGCTCCGCGGGGACCGAGTTCCTCGTCCCGGAGAACGCCGACGCCGACGTGATCGAGACGATCCGCGAGCGCATTCGGAACGACCGGGTGATCCTCTTCTGTCTCCACTGCGCCGACTGGCGGCGCACGACGAAGGTGCGGCGCGTCCGCGACCAGCCGGAGTGCCCCGACTGCGGTTCGACCCGCGTCGCCGCGCTGAACCCGTGGGACGACGAGACCGTCGCGGCGGTCCGGGCGGGCGAGAAGGACGAGGAGCAGGAGCGGCGGACGGAGCGGGCGCATCGGGCGGCGAGCCTCGTCCAGACGCACGGGAAGCGCGCCGTGATCGCGCTGGCGGCGCGCGGGGTGGGGCCGCACAACGCCGCGCGGATCATCAACAAGCTGCGCGAGGACGAAGACGAGTTCTACCGCGACGTGCTCCGACAGGAGCGTGAGTACGCGCGGACGCAGTCGTTCTGGGACTAGATCGAGATTCGGGTGTGGGAGATATTTATAAGTGGAACCGTGAGGTGGTCAGCCATTTATAAGTAGTCGTTCGCAGATCGACGGCGAACACCTCCAAAGCCCCAGCCGCGACGACTCGCGCGGCTTGCTGCGCTCCTCAGTCTCTCGCGGTGCTCGCTCCCTTCGGTGCTTACTGCGCCGTGCGTCGTCCTCGCGGCTGCCCCTTTGAGTCCCGCCCCGCACAGCACCGCACCTCACACCTCCCCAGCCTCGTCGCTGGCGCCATTCGGCGCCAGCGACTCCCTCGCGCGTGCTGGCTCGCGGCCGCCGATGGCGGCCGCTCGCAGGCGCACGCCACCGCAATTCCGTTTATAAACAGTCGTCGTCGATTCCGCAACCCACCCCCTATTCGTCCGGGTACTTCGGCTCGCGGCGCTCGGCGCGCTCGGTCGCGCGCTCGATGACCTCGCGGACCGTGTCGGGGCCGTCGCTCGCGCGGTAGACGTCGCCGTGGCCGGGGTACATCGCCTCCACGGTGTCCGGGAGGACGTTGAGGATGGTGTGGAGGCTCTCGATCAGGTCCTCGCGCGACTGGCCCGCCATGTCGGTGCGGCCGAAGGACCCGTCGTCGAAGGCGCCGTCGTTGTACACGACCACGTCGCCGGAGTAGATCCGCTCCTCGCCCACCAGGGCAACGTGGTCGTCGGCGTGACCGGGGCTCTCGACGACCTCGCAGGGCTCGTCGCCGACAAGGATCTCGTCGCCGTCGACGATCCCCACGTCGCGTCGCGGGTGCGCGGCGTTCGCGTAGAGCGTCGCGTCGAACCGGTCGAGCACCGCGTCGAGCTCGCCGACGTGGTCGTGGTGCTGGTGGGTCAACACGACCCGGTCCAGCCCGTCGACGCCGGCGTCGTCGAGCGCGTCGGCGATGACGTCGTCGACGCCCGGCATCGTCCCGGCGTCGACCAGCGTCGGCGCCTCGCCGGGCACGAGGTACGCGTTGCAGGTGAACTCCTCCGCGTCGGCAGTGACGGTGATCGGCTCCATACCCACACGAGGGCGGTCGCGGCGTAAAAACGTGTACGCCGCGGCGAGACGGGACGGAGACGCCGCCGTCGCCCCCGGGCCTGATCCCGGCAGGGGATTTATCCGTTACGCTCTGTTAGTATCAGATACATATGGGCTTCGGAAGCTACGACGAATCCGAACAGGAGAACCAAGACCTGGACGCGGATTTCGACGACGAGGACGGAGTCCGAGCGGCCGAGGAGGTACACGAGGGCTCCGTCGACTACGAGCCCGGCGCCTCCAACGACGAGCTCCTCGACCGGCTCCAGGAGATCAAGTCCGAGGAGAACTGACGGGGTGACGGCGCCGAGCCGGACGCTCGGGATCGCTTTCTCTGACGGCGACCGAATCAGCCGGCTAGCCGGCGCCGTGGTCAGATCCGACGGGACCCTCGACGGGCTCGCCTTCGAGCGCTGCGCCGTCGGCGGCACCGACGCGACCGACGCCGCGATCGCCCTCTTCGACGCGCTCGACCGCGAGGACGTCCGCCACGTCGCCTGCGCCGGGATCGCCCCGGCGTGGTTCAACCTCCTCGACCTCCACCGGCTTCACGAGGCCCTCGATCGGCCCGTCTACGCCGTGAGCTACGAGCCGAGCCCCGGGCTCGGACCCGCGCTCCGCGAGGCGTTCGACGGCGACGCCCTCGACCGCCGTCTCGACGTCTACCGCTCGCTCCCGCCGCGCGTTCGGGTCGAGCGCGACGGGGAGTCTGACGAGGAGCGCGCGGGCGACCCCCTCTTCGTCCGCGCGGTCGGCATCGGCGACGACCGCGCGGCGGCCGCCGTCCGAGAGCTGGTCCGGGAGGGGTTCCGCCGGCCCGAGCCGCTCCGGCTCGCCGCGATCGCGGCGAGCGCGCACCGCGAGGCGACCGCGAGGGAGTAGCGGTCCCGCGATCGCGACCGCGGCGGCGCGGGGGGACCGCGAGACGCCCCCCGTGGATATATATCGCCCGCGGCCGACCGCCTCCGCATGAGCGACGACTCCTCGTCGGACGGCGGCGACTCGGACGACCCCGCGCCCGGCGTGACGTTCCGCGACCGCGATCGACTCGTCCGGACGCCGGCCCATGGCGTCGCCCTCGACTGTCTCGCGGCCGGAATCGCGGCCGCGCGCCCGGACCGACTAATCGAGAACGCCGTCTCCGTGCGCGACGGCACCCTCCGGATCGAGGGGGCCGAGACCGGTTCGGACGGCGGGAACGGCGGTGGCGTCGGCGAGTACGACCTCGCCGACTACGACCGCGTGGTCCTGCTCGGAGCGGGCAAGGCGTCAGCCGAGGTCGCCGCCGCGCTCGCCGGGGTGCTCGCCGACAGCGACCGCGAGATCGCCGAGGGCGTCGTCGTGACCGAGGACCCCGAGACCAGACCGTCGCCGCCGGGAGTGGAGGTCCTCCCCGGCGACCACCCGGTCCCGAGCGACACCGGCGTCGAGAGCGCGCGGCGCGTCCTCGATCTGGCCGAGCGCGCCGGCCCGGACGACCTCGTGCTCGCCGCGATCACCGGCGGCGGGAGCGCGCTGCTCGCGGCGCCCGCCGACCCGATCTCCCCGGACGACCTCCGCGAGCTGACCGACGCGCTGCTCGCCTGCGGCGCGTCGATCGACGAGATCAACGCGGTCCGCAAACACTGCTCGGCGGTGAAGGGCGGCCGGCTCGCGCGGGCGGCGGCCCCTGCGACCGTCGTCACGCTCGCGGTCAGCGACGTTATCGGCGACCCGCTCGACATTATCGCGAGCGGCCCGACCGTCCCCGACCCCTCGACCTACGCGGACGCGCTGGCGGTGTTGGACCGCTACGACCTCGCCGCCCCGGACTCCGTGCGCGATCGTCTGCAGGCGGGGGCAGCGGGCGAGCTCGCGGAGACGCCGACCGCGGGCGACCCGGCGTTCGACCGCGCGCGGTCGTTCGTCGTCGGCAACGGGCGGACGGCGCTGGACGCCGCCGCGGAGGCCGCCGCCGAGCGCGGGTACGAGCCGCTGGCGCTCGCCGCCGGGGTCCGGGGCGAGGCCCGAGGCGCCGGGACCACCCACGCCGCGATCGCCGAGGAGTGCGCGGCCCGCGGGTCGCCGGCCGAGCCGCCCGCCGTGCTGCTCTCGGGCGGGGAGACGACGGTGACGCTCGGCGACGCGGAGGGGACTGGCGGGCCGAACGCCGAGTTCGCGGCGAGCGCCGGGCTCGCGCTGGCGGAGGGGCCGCTCGGCGGGGGCGACGGGAGAGAGGACGACGAAGGGGAGACCGCGCCCCGGATCGTCGTCGCGAGCGCCGACACCGACGGGATCGACGGCCCCACCGACGCCGCGGGCGGGATCGCGGACGCGACCACGCTGGACCCGGACGCCGCCCGCGACGCGCTGGACCGACACGACGTCTATCCCCTACTCGACGAGGCGGACGCGCTGCTCCGCACCGGCCCGACCGGGACGAACGTCAACGACCTGCGCGCGATCGTGATCGAGGCGGCCGACGGGGAGTGACCGGGACCGCGGAGCGACGCGTTCGACGTGAATATCGCGACATCGACGTGCGGGGCGTTCACGCGTCGCATTCGGTTGCTGTACGTTTTTGCGGCGCCCGGGACAACGATCCGGGAGATGACGCCCGAACTCGACGATATCGACCTCGGCACCGTCCCGCTCGGCCGGACCGGGCTCCGGACGAGCGAGCTCCAGCTCGGCACGTGGCGGTTCGGCCGCGTGACCGAGGCGGGGAACGTGGAGATCGACGAGGCGCGCGCCCGCGAGCTGCTCGACGCCTACGAGGCCGCCGGCGGCCGGTACGTCGACACCGCCGACGTGTACGGGGGCGGCGACTGCGAGCGGTGGATCGGCGACTGGCTCGCCGACCGCGACCGCGAGCGCTACACGATCGCCTCGAAGGTGTACTGGCAGATCCGCGACGGCGACCCGAACAGCCGCGGGACGAACCGCAAGAACGTCCGCCACCGCGTCGACGCCCTCTTAGACCGGCTCGACACCGACTACCTCGACGTCCTCTACATCCACCGCTGGGACGACGAGACGCCGGCCCGCGAGCTGATGAAGACCCTCAACGGGCTCGTCGAGTCCGGGAAGGTCCACTACATCGGCGCCTCGACGCTCCGCCCGAACGCGTGGAAGGTCGCCCGCGCCAACGCCATCGCCCGGAGCGAGGGCTGGGAGCCGTTCACGGTGCTGCAGCCGCGCTACAACCTCGTCGACCGCGAGGTCGAGGGGGACTACCTGGAGTTCGCCCGCCAGCGGAACCTCGCCGTCTCCCCGTGGAGCCCGCTCGGGCAGGGCTTTTTGACCGGGAAGTACGACCGCGACGAGGACCTCCCGGAGGAGTCGAGGGCCGCGGAGTCGAGTCGCTTCCAAGCGGCGTACCTCACCGAGGAGAACTTCGCCGTCCACGACGAGCTCGACGCCGTCGCCGACGAGGTCGACGCCTCGCCCGCCCAGACCGCGCTCGCGTGGCTCGCGCACCGCGACGGCGTCACGGCGCCCATCGTCGGCGCGCGCACCGTCGACCAGCTCGCGGAGAACCTCGCGGCCGCGTCGATCGACCTCTCCGACGAGCAGGTCGAGCGTCTCACCGCCGCGAAGCCCGGGCCGTACGACGAGTTATAAAGCGCGGCGTCGGTCCACTCCGACTCTACCGGTCCGCGCAGTACTCGACGAAGTTCCGCAGGATTTTGAGCCCCGTCTCCCCGCTCTTCTCGGGGTGGAACTGCGTGCCGAACACGTTGCCGGCGTCGTTGGCGACGACCGCGGGAAAGTCGACCCCGTAGTCGGCGGTGGCGACGACCGCGTCCGGATCGTCGGGCGCGGCGTAGTACGAGTGGACGAAGTAGGCGTACTCCCCCGATACCCCCTCGACGATCGGGTGGTCGCGCTCGACCTCGAGCTCGTTCCACCCCATGTGCGGGACCTTCCGGTCGACGTCGAACCGGACGTTGGTGCCGGGGACCAGATCGAGCCCGGTCACCTCGCCTTCCCCCTCGTGGTCGGCCTCCTCGCTGGACGTGAGCAGCATCTGCATCCCGAGGCAGATCCCGAAGAGGGGGCGGCCCGCCTCGGCGTGGTCCGTCAGCGCCTCGCGCAGCGGGCCGGCGTTCTCCATCCCCTCGCGGAACGCGCCCACGCCGGGGAGGACGACGCCGTCGGCGGCCGCGAACGCCTCGGGGTCGTCGGTGATCTCGACCGACGCGCCCGCGCGCTCCAGCCCGCGGGTCGCCGACCGGAGGTTCCCGAGCCCGTAGTCGACCAGAACGACGTCCGCCAGCGTCTCCGCGGGCGGCTCGAAGGTGCTCATACGTCCCCTCCGAGGGGGACGGAAAAGTCGGTTTCCCTTGCGACAGTCGGCGGGCGACGGCGCGAGCGGGCCACGGAGGGCGTGCCCGCGACCGGGTCAGTACTCGCCGAGCCGGGACTGACCGTCGCCGCCGTCTTCCCCTCGGCTCCCGACCCCGCTCAGCTCGCTCGCTCGGGCGATCGTCTCGAAGAAGCCGTCGCGCTGGCTCCGGTCGTACAGCGTCGCCGCCGGGTGGACCGAGAGGAGGACGCGCCGCGACGCGCCCGCGATCCGGGCGTCGACGACTGCGCCCGACTCCGACGTGATCGCCACCGACCGGTCGAGCAGGTGCTCGCTCGGCACTTTCCCCAGCGTCACGATCAGTTCGGGGTCCAGGCGGTCGATCTCGCTTTCGAGGTGGCCGCGGCAGTTCGCCAGCTCCTCGGTCGTCGGGTCGCGGTTGTCCGGGGGGCGGCACCGCACGCAGTTGGTGATGCGCACGTCCGCCCGCGCGAGGCCGGCGTCCCGTAGCGCCTCGTCGAGCACGTCCCCCGACCGCCCGACGAACGGCTCGCCCTGCTCGTCCTCGTTCGCGCCCGGCCCCTCACCGACGAACAGGAGGTCGGCGTCGGTCGGCCCGACGCCGTCGACGATCTGACTCCGCGACTCGACGAGCGCCGGGCAGCGCTCGCAGGACGGCACCCGGAGCTCGGCGTCGAGCGCGTCCGCGTTCTCGGTCATGCGATCCGATCCGGGCGGCGGCGACATAAGTCCGTCCGCCCGGCCCGCACGGGACGGGCGTCCGACCGCCCGATCCGCGCCGGACGGGACGTCAGTCCGCGCCCGACGTCGCCGCGTTCGGCCCAGATTCGGTCGGTGCCGCCCCGACGTCGCCGTCCGGCACCGAGCCGCCGCTCGTCTCCGAGCTCTCGCCCGCCGCCAGCGTCTCCACGTTCGCGAACGCGAAGCCCGCGAAGCCGACGCGCAGGAGCAGGTCGAGGTACTCCAGCGTCACCGTGCCGGTGAACGCGTCGAGCAGCCCGGCGATCTGGAACATCGCCCACGCGATGAGGACCCCGAAGGCGAACAGTACGAGGTTCCGGGTCTTCTTGTAGAACAGCTCGCGGGCCGGCGGCTGGCGCGACGCCGCGCCCGCGATCGGCCCGAAGTAGAGCCAGACCAGCGCGACGTAGCCGACGAGGATGGTCCCGGTGCCCGCCAGCGCGAGGGGCCCCGCGAACACCTCGGCGACGTCGTAGCCGACCCGCATCGCGACGATGAGGGCGACCACGGCGCCGACGTACCGCCGGCTCGTCCCCGCCACGAACGCCGCGAACCCGAACAGGAACGGGTACGCCACGTAGTCGGTGAGCACCTGTCCGCCCTCCAGCGTGCCGTTCGCGACCGAGAACGTTCCGATACCGGCGCCCCACAGCCCGATGCCGACGGCCGCGGCCGCGACGACCGCGACGAACGGGTAACAGTACCGGCGCAGGGCCGGCGGCTTGCGGCGCGCGAGCGCGAGCAGGACGACGGCGGAGACGGCGTAGATCCCCGCGGACGCGAACCGAACCGCGGACGGCTCAATCATCGGCCGTCACCTCCGCGTCGGCGGCGGCGCCCGGCTCGGCCGCCGGTCCGGCGCCCTCGTCCCGCCGCGTCTCGAACTGGTCGAGCCGCTGGGAGAGCGACGCGGTCCGCTCCGAGAGCGCCGTCGCCGTCTCGGCGAGGTCGCCGACGGTCTCGGCGGTGTCGTCCGCGGTCTCCGCGAGCGACCGCGCGCGGTCCGCGGCGTCGGTGGCCGAGGCGTGGACCGACTCGACGCGCGCCGCGACGGACTCGATCCCCTCCGCGCCCTCGTCGGTCGCCCGCGCGATGTCGCCCATCGCCACGTCCACGTCCTCGACGGTCCCGGTGAGCTCCTCGATCGCGTCGCCGGCCGCGCGGACCGCCGCGGTCGTCTCGTCGAGCTCCCCCATCGTCCGGTCCATCTCGCCGGCGACCGCGGAGACGTCTTCGGTCACCTCGCCGATGGTTGCCTCGATCTCGGTCGTCGACTCGCGGGTCTCCTCGGCGAGGCCCTTCACCTCGTCGGCGACGACCGCGAACCCGTCGCCGTCCTCGCCCGCCCGCGACGCCTCGATCGACGCGTTCAGCGCGAGGATGTTCGTCTGCTCGGCGATGTCGGATATCACGTCGGTCGTCTCCGCGACCCCGTCCATCCGGTCGTCGAGCCCGGCCACGAGGTCGTCCAGCTCCGCCAGCAGGTCGCCGATCGCGACGATCGCCTCGACCGCCTCGGTCGCGCGCTCCTCGCCCCGCGTCCCGAGCTCGGCGGCGGCGGTCGCGTCGCCCGCCACCTCGTCGGTCGTCGACGCGATCTCCTCGACGGTCGCCGAGAAGTCGTCGGTGTCCCTGGCCGTCTCGCGCAGCCGGTCGGTCTGCTCGTCCAGCTCGTCGGCCAGCGCCCGCATCTCGGCGGCCACCTCCTCGTTCATGCCGGCGACCTCGTCGGCGCGCGTCGCCATCTCCTCGCTGGTGGACTCCACGTCGCTCGCGAACGACTGGATGTCGTCGACCGTCTCCGAGAGCCCGCCCGTCATCTCGTTGTAGGCGGCGGTGATGCGCTCGATCGCGTCGACCTCGCTCTCCTCGGGGAGTCGCCGCGAGAGGTCGCCGTCGGCCGCCCGTTCCATGGCGCCGCCGATCGTCTCGGCGCGGTCCAAGAGCGCGTCCGACATCGCCTCCGCCTCCCGGCGGGCCGCCTCCGCCTCCGCCTCGGCGCGCTCGGACTCGGCGACGGCGTCCCGGAGCGACCGCCGGGTGTCGTCGAAGGCGGCGAACAGCCGACCGATCTCGTCGCCCCGGTCGGAGGTGGCGCGGGCGTCGAAGTCGCCGCGGCCGACCGCCTCGGCCGTCTCCGTCAGCCGCCGGAGCTCGACGGCGACGTTACCGATCAGGACGATTCCGAGCAGTCCGAGATTCAGCGTGACGACGACCCCGACCGAGATCAGCGCCGCGGTCGCGGCCGCCGCCGTGCCGGTCGTCGCGACGTGGGCCGCGAAGAGCGCGACGAAGCCCAGCGTCGCCGCCAGGGTCAAGAGCACGGCCGCCCCGACGCGTCGGCCGTACCGCGTGGTGATCGAGTTCAGCATCTGTTGTTCGGCCGGAGAAAACTGCCCTATTTAGGAGTAAAGGCCAAATTACACGTTCTGATAATTCGGCCGGGCGGGTATGCGGGCGAGGTAGGCGAGGCGGGGCGAGGCAGGTGGGGCAGGCGAGAGAGGCGGGCGAGACGAACGAGGCGAAGCGAGCGAGGCGGACGGGATGGAATTCCGGGCCCCCCGTCGGGGGAGCCGGTCGGACCGAGGACCGGTGTTTTTCCCGCGACCGCGCCACCCACGACCATGCCCAGCGTCAGCGACACCTACATCGAGAACCGCCAGCGGGTCCAGCCGACTCACACGAACAACTACGAGTCGGCCCACGGGGGCAACGTCGTCAAGTGGATGGACGAGATCGGCGCGATGTCGGCGATGCGCGCCGCCGGCGAGACGTGCGTCACGGCCAAGATCAACGGGCTCGACTTCAAGCGACCGGTGCCGCAGGGCGACACCTGCATCGTCGAGTCGTACGTGTACGCGGTCGGCCGGACGAGCCTTCGCACGCGGATCCGCGCGTTCCGCGAGTCGCCGCGCACGGGCGAGCGGGAGCTGACGACGGAGTCGTACTTCGTGTTCGTCGCCGTCGACGCCGACGGGAGCCCGACGCCGGTCCCCGAACTGGAGGTCGCGGGCGAGCGCTGCCGCGAGCTTCGCGACGAGGCGCTCGCGGCCGAGCCGGAGGAGGAGCGGTAGGCGAAGCGCGGTCTTGCTCCGGAGGCCGGGAGCGACACGCCCATGTGAACTCGGTGTCATCGATCGGATATGCGGAGAACCGTCGAAGTCCTCCTCGCGGGCGCCGCGGCGGCCGGCGTCGCGATCGGGCTGTTGGTCACGGTCGGCGCGTCCACGACGCTGATCCCGACCGGCGCGCTCGGCGCGGCGATCCCGGTAGCGCTGATCTACGTCGTGGTGACGGCGGACAGCAGTGACAGGCTCGGGTAGACCGCTCCTCGACGGCGTCCCACCGGCTCCGTCACCCGGGTCCTGACGGCCCGTCGAGCGCGACGAGCCTCGGTGCGACCCGCGGGTCAGTAGTCCCCGAGCACGCCGAGCCGCCGCGCCCGACGCGTCGCGTAGTGGAAGACCACGTAGCCGCCGAGCAGGTAGCCGACCGCGACGGCGACGAGGAGGCCGAGGTCGCCGAGGCCGAACTCCCACAGTCGGACGCCGTCGACCATCGCGCGCTGGAGCATCGCGCTCCCGTGGGCAAGGGGGAGGAACCGGGTCCACGGCGCGTCGAGGACGGGCGCCGAGATCAGGGCGACGAAGCCGAACTGCAGCAGGTTCAGCCAGTTGCCGATCCGCTTGTACAGCACCGTCACGCCGCCGGCCGCGAAGCCGAGCCCGAGCACCGAGGTGATCGCGAGCCCCGCGACGGGGACGACGGTGAGCGGGTCGAGGCTGAGTCGGGTCCCGGTGAGCAGCAGCATGACGGCGAGGATCACCGCGCTCGTGAGGAACGTCCGGATCACCTTCGCGACCCCCTTCAGGAGGGCGACCGGCGCGAAGCCGAACGGCGTGGTGATGTGCCGCTCTAAGGTCCCCCACTGCACCTCGCTGCCGATGTCGTTCGACACCGACGAGTAGGCGCCGACCGACAGCGTCCACAGGAAGTAGCCGACGATGATCCCCGACAGCGAATCCGTCAGCGCCTGTCCGGCCAGCAGCTGCCCGCCGTAGAAGAGAACGCCGAAGAAGAACAGCGCGACGACGATCCCCCCGATCGCGTTCGCCGGGTACCGGACGAAGATGAGGTACTCGCGGTAGAGGACGGCCCGCGCGAGGTGGTAGTAGGTGGCGGGCCGCGGCTCGTCGGCGGAGTCGACGGCGGCCGACGCCGGAGCGCTCCCACCGTCGGAAGCGGCCGAGCCGTCGCGGTTCACGACGACCGCCCCCGAGAGTCGGCGGTCGCGGGACCGGCCTCGCCCGCGTCGCCCGCGTCGCTCCCGCCCGCCTCCATACCGGTCAGATCGACGAACACGTCCTCCAGCTCGGGGCGAACGGTCCCGATGTCCTCCACCGTGACACCCGCCTCGCGGAGCGCGTCCATGAGGTCGTAGAGGGCGTCGCCCGCGGCGGCGACCTCGACGGCCGTCGAGCCCGGCCCGTCGCGGCCGACCGCGCCGAGCCCTGTCTCGACCCCCCGCACGTCGAACCGCTCCCGGAGGCGGGCGACGACCGCGTCGTCGATATCGGCGCTGACGACGCGGACGGCGTCGCGGTCGGTCCCGGAGAGGAGCGCCCCGACGGCGTCGTCGGCGACGATCCGGCCGTTCGCCATCATCACCACGCGGTCGCAGACGTCCTCGATGACGCCCATGTCGTGGCTGCTGAGAACGATGGTGAGCCCCTCCTCGCGCGCGAGCCGGCGGAGCTCCCGGCGGAGCGTCCGGGAGCTCTCGACGTCGAGCCCGAGGGTCGGCTCGTCGAGGAAGACGAGCTCCGCGCCGCCCGCGAGCACGCTCGCCAGCGACACCTTCTGTTTCATCCCCCGCGAGAGCTCCCGGACCGGGGTGTCGGCCTTCTCCGTCAGTTCGAGCCGGTCGAGCAGCCGGTCGTGCCGGGCCTGCACCGAGTCCGGGTCGACGCCGGCGATCGTCGCGAAGTACCGCAGGTTCTCGCGGACGGTGAGCCGCCAGTAGTCGTTGCGCGCGCCCTCTAACATCGCGTCGACGTCGGCGTACGCCGCCCGGCGGCCGTCGCCCACGTCCGTCCCGAACACCCGGACCGAGCCGGCGTCGGGGAGGACGATTCCGAGCGCGCACTTGATCAGGGTCGTCTTGCCGGCCCCGTTCGGGCCGAGGAGGCCGACGATCGAGCCGCGCTCGACGGTCAGGCTCACGTCGTCGACCGCGAGCACCGACTCCGCGCCGTCGCCGAACCGCTTCGAAACGCCCTCGATCGCGAGCGCCGCCGGAGAGGGATCCGCCGAATCGTCGGGGCGGGACCCGTCGCGCTCGCGGGGTGGGTCGCGGTCGCTCGCCGCGCTGCGTGCCATTACCGCCGGTACGTGCCGAGCGCGGATATATCCGCGTCCGGCGGCTACCGCACCGCACGCGATGGACCTCGACCGATTCGCCGCCGACGCGCCGACCGACGACGCCCCTGACGACGCGCGGGTCTGCGTCGTCGCGACGCGACCGGACACGTTCGAGCGCTGCCGCGAGGGGTTCTACCCCGCGCCGCGGTCGTACGACCGCACCCGCGTCGACTTCGACTACATGGCCTTCTACCGGACCGCGCCGGTGTCGGCGGTCACCCACTACGCCCGCGTCGTCGACCGGGCAGAGCAGACCCGCGGCGAGCCCGGCCCCATGGACGAAACCGACTGGGAGGCGCTTATCGACCCCTTCTCCGAGGAGCGGGTCGTCGTCGTCTTCGAGTTCGGGGAACTGGTCCCGCTCGACTCGCCGGTCGAGAACGACGCGAACGGGGTGCGGGGGGCCTGGTACTGCACGGTCGACGACCTCCGCGAGGCGGCGACGCTGTCCGGGCTCTGCGACCGATCCGAGACCTGACTGGCCGGTCGAGATCGCGGGTTGCGTTACGATCCGCTGTGACTGATAGGTTAGAGCGGCGACGCTGAATGCAGCGCGCGAGTCTTACACGATGACTCGGTCGGTTCGAGGCTGTTCAGTGCGGTCAGTTTGGGTGACTCACTGAACAAACCACGTACCAAGAATCGGCGACTGATCGCCTCAAGGGACCCATAGATCGTCCGGTTCACTTGCTCTAGTCGGATTCGTTGGTAGCCGTCGATTCGACCGGGAAGACCTGCGTGTCAGGTGCGTCGAGTGGACTGTCCGAGCCGGTCAGCCACACGGTGAGGTAGACGACGCAGGCCGCGATGACAGCAATAGGAAGCTGGAGAGTGAAAACGCCGTAAATGAGTGTGACGGTGATCGTTGCGCGAGTGGCTGTCTTTCGGTTGGTACCTCCGTAGTACGCGAATATTGCGACGACGAAGGACGCGATCGCAACGCCCGTGCCGAGAAGGAGTTCTTGGGTGATAATCACCGAGTAAAGGAACGCAGTGACACCAAGCAAGACGAATGCTGCTACAAGATGGACACGTTTCAGGGAGGGCATGCAACTGACGTTCTCCACGATATGTTAAAAAATGGGTGTTCTCAATTTGGATAGAGACTGAACACCGCGATTGCAGTAGTAAATACGCAGCCACACTGAGCAGCTAATTCAGCTGAAAGTATCTGAAAGAAACGAAGCCGCTGCGCTGACTGCACTCTCTGTATCGGTCAGGCAATTACTGACAGAACTGGAGTGATTGCGGCAGCACGTGCTGAGTAGAGGGCGCGAATCGGGCAGAAGACACTTGCCAGACTACCCCCGGAGCTGAACTGTTACCGGGTATCGTGACGACCCGGATCGTGTTGGGTGTTCTCACCACGCAAAAGCTATTCTGTGTGGTCGCCTGCGTCGGCACGTGAAGCGCTACGAGAACGCCCTCGGGTTCCTCGCGCTCGCCGCCCTCTGGGGCGCCTCCTATCCCGCCATACGCGCCGCGAAAGCGGGCGTCGAGCCGCTGCTGATGGCCGCACTCCGGTTCGACGCTATCGGCGTGGTCGTCCTCGGGTACGCACTCGCCCGCAGCCAACAGGTCCACCCCACCAGCGCCGACGTCACGACTATCCTGATCGGTGGTGTCGGCATGATCGCTGTCCACAATGGCCTCCTCTTCGTCGGCCAGACCATGGTCTCTGGGGCCGTCGGCGCGGTCGTCCTCGCTACCGTCCCCATCTGGAGCGTCGCGTTCGCCGTCGTCGCCCTTGACACCGCCCGCCCGACGCCTACGCGCGTCCTCGGTATCCTCCTCGGTCTCGTCGGCACCAGCATCCTTGTCGTCCCCGGCCCCACCGACATACAGCCACCCGACCCGCTCGGCGTCGCACTCCTGACCGCGAGCGCGGTCGTGTTCGCGCTCGCCGCCGTCGCCCTCCGCCGCGAAACCCCCACGCTCGGCGTCGCCGCCCGCCAGGGCTGGATGATGCTCGTCGGCGGTCCCGTCCTCCACGCCGCCAGCCTCGCCCGCGGCGAACCCCAGACCGTCGCACTCACCACGGACGTACTCATCGCGTTCGGGTTCCTCGTGCTCGCCGCTGGCGTCGTCGGCTACCTCCTCTACTACACGCTCTTAGACCGCCTCGGTCCCGTCGAGGTCAACCTCTTCGGGTACGTCGCCCCCGTGTTCGCCGCCATAACCGGATGGCTCTTCCTCGACGAACGTCTCGCAGCGACCACCATCCTCGGCTTCCTCGTCATCGCCGTCGGCTTCGCGCTCGTCAAACGCGACGCCATTCGCGATGCGCTTATCGACGAAGCCGCACCAGCGACCGGCGACTAACTGGCTCGACCAGCATCCGCCGGCCTCGCGGCGATCGTCTGCTACTCGGTTGGCTTTGTTGAACCCCCCAACGGCGACACCACCTCCATTCGCGCGGAATACAGAGCGCAAAATCGCCACGAGAAATCTCCCAGTTTTCAATCGTCCGGCGTGGTAGTTACAGGGTGCGAATGTGGCACGAGCCGATACCAATCTCCGGGAGAGAGTGATCGGTCAGTACAGCGAAGTCAAGTATCGCTCCGTATCGGGAGTACACACGACTCCAAGGGCGATAGTGGGGTAAGCGTTATCGGGTTTCAAACGACACTCCGTCGGGATCGAGAGTGGCGTGGATAACAGCGGATTCATCGACAAAGACGGTCGTTTCTCCGCCAACAGTCGCCTCCTGAGCGGTAATTTGAATTCGATACTCGCCAGGTTCCTCAAACGGATACGAGAGCTTCGTCGTTTCTTCGGCTCCAATCGAGCGACCAGTACGCATCACCACCCGCATATCCGACATCCTGGTAATATCGATGTTTGCAGTTATCCTCTGGTTCAACTCGTTGTTGATCACCAAATTCGGATCTCCCAACCCTAGACATCCGGCAACTCCCAAAAGAGACGCTCCAACGGGGACGAGCATCTGTCGCCTAGTGGAGGGCATACAAGCCAGTTCAAAACGCATCACTAATCTGTTTTGCTTCACACTTCACTGGACGGTACTCCGGTGGCGGAATACTATCGTAACCGCTCCGTTCGCAGGCACATTCTACCGGCTGATTTAGGATCCATGTGAAGAAAATAACACAGTTCCCGTGCTGACTACACCCTCTGTATCGGTCAGGCAATACTGACAGAACTGGAGTGATTGCGGCAGCACGTGCTGAATAGAGGGCGCGTATCTTACACGACCGACTGGAGAGGATTGAGGGTGAATATACCTGTTCACCTAGCGGAGGTCGGCAGTCCGATCATTTCAAAATCAGATACTGAGGTAGGATGTATAAAACAAATCAAGAAACTCCTGCCCGTGGTTTTCAGGCGATTTCTCCGGTGATCTTTTGATCTAGGCCCTGTTGTTCAATCTCCCATTCGAGGTATAGCCGTAATGATTCTTCAAAAGGCCGATGGTCGATTCCGAGTTCGCGTTTGGCCTTCGAGTTATCGACGAGCACTCCACCAGTGGCGAAAAAGCCGAGCAGCTCGCTTTCAAACCCTTCCGGTGGACGAGTGAGAGACTCCAGTCCTGTCACCCCGTAACTCATTAACTGAAATATCTTCCCGGGCACCGCCCGCGGAGCCGGAATTCCTGTGAGTCGTTCCGCGAGATCAAGGACATCGACGAAGTTCCGCGGTTCGCTCGCAATAATGTACTCTTCCCCCTGTTCGCCCTCGTCCATCGCTCGTTTGATGTTCGCGGCCGTGTCCTCGACGTAGTCGAACGGGAGGACGAAATCGTTCGGTATCATCGGGAGTTCTTGTTTGAGGTAACCAGTAAAGCCAGTCCGTGGAGTGCCACCGTAATCCTTGTCTCCCGGTCCGAAAATCGCTCCGAGAGAGGCTATTACGAGCGGCAGTCCGTCTTCAATCATCGGCTCCGCCACCTCGTAATGTGCCTGCCACTTCGTTCGCTGATACACCGAACTAAAGTTGTTTGGAGACCGGTACGATTCGGTGACGTACTCGCCGCCCGTATTCCCGTAGACTCCGACGGTGCTCACGTAGAGGCCCTTTGGCACGTCCAGTTCGTTCATCAATTCGAGAACATTACGGGTCCCATCGACGTTGATGCGTTCGGCCTTCTCAGCATTCCATGGTCCAGGCCCGATTTGGAACCAAGCAGCCAGATGAAACACTCCATCGACGCCGTCCATGGCGTCGCGCATACTCTGTTTATCTGTAATGTCCCCCTCAATTATTTCAACGGGTTCTGGTAGATGTTCTGCCTTAGTGAGGTCACGGGTAAGCACAACTACTTCATGCCCATCGTTCACGAGGATCTCCACGAGATTAGTCCCAATAAACCCGGTACCACCAGTGACAAAGTATTTCATAAAGTAAAAATATATAATGATTCTTAATATAGGTTTGGGTGGGCCACTCTTTTCGAGCATGTAGGTTCAGCTATTTCACCCCTCACCTCTAGTGTAATCCCTTGGTATATGCATCCTCTGAGCCTCGTTTAGACGCTCTCGGTAACGTGAGTTAGCGTCCGTGTTGGGTGAACTACCCCACCCTACTCGCTCACCGCTGACGCGGTTCGCTCCTTGAGGGTAGGGCTTCCTGCTTTCACGACGCGCTTTGCAGATACAGGCGTATCCACAGGGAGCGCAGTCTCCACAGGCGTTGATTCGGAGTGTCCCACTCCTACATCTTCGAGGCCGCGAGAAAGAATGTTCCACGCCGCGTTCGCGTCCCTGTCCGCCTCAAATCCGCAAGCGGGACAGGAGTGTTCACGGACCCACAACGGCTTATCGGTTGAGACGCCGCACGACGCGCACTCCTTGGTCGTCCCTTTCGGGTTGACCGCGACGAAGTGCGTCCCCTCACGCTTGCACTTGTATTCGAGCAACGAGAGGAACGTCCCCCATGCGGCAGATGCCGTGTTGCGGCTGTTCGACGGCGACTTCATCATCCCCTTCACGTTTAGGTTTTCGACCGCCACGAGGTCGTATTCCCGAGCGTAGTACGCCGAGAGCTTGTGTAAGAAGTCGCGGCGCTTTCGTCGGAGATCGGCGTGACACTCCGCGACTCGTCGCCGTTGCTTCTCGTAGTTGTTCGACCCATGCTGTTTGCGCGAGAGTTTCCGTTGCTCGCGTTCCAAGCGTTCGCGCTCGTCTGAGAGGTCGAGTGACCCGACAGCCGTACCGTCGGTGTCATGGGCGTACTTGAGAATTCCCACGTCGATACCGACGCACTTCTCGGGAGTCTCGGGCGGGTCGGGCAGTTCGTGGTCCATTTCGACGCCGAACGTGGCGAACCACTCGCCCGTTAGTTCCTTCTTGACCGTGACTTGCTTGAGCTTCGCGTCATCGGGGATGGCGCGGTGGAGCCGTATCGGTATATCCGCGAGTTTCGAGAGTGACAGGACAGCCTGACCGCCCTTCTTGTCGAGCTTGAAGCCAGACTGACTGTACGTGAAACTGCGGAACTCCCGCGGTGGCTTCCATTTGAGTTGACCGACGCCGTAGCCGTTCTCCTTGAGCTTGGAGAGTCCTTTGAGGTTGTCGAACAGACGCTCTACGACGGTTTGGAGCACCTTCGAGTACACGTCCGAGAGACCGTCCCACCATTTCTTGAGGTCAGGTAGCTCCGACCGCAGGGTGGTCATGGACGGCAGTTCGCCGTGTTCGTTTTGGTACTCGTTGAGGCGGTAGCGCGTGTGGTTGTACAGTTGCCTACAAATGTCTCGGTGGCGGTCCAACTCCTCACGGTGGGCGTCGGACGGCTTGAGACGATATTTGTAGGCGTAGTACATGCTACTCGCGTTGGTCCTCGACGTACTGTTTCAGCACATCCAACGACACCTGCCCCGTCGAGATGAGGCAGTAGGAGTCGTTCCAGAACGAGTCGCCCCACAGTTCGGTCTTCAGTTTATCCGCGTACTCGTTGCGGATACGGCGAGCAGTCGCGCCCTTGACCGTGTTGATGAACTTCACGAGGTCCGTGGTTGGTTTCGCTCGGAACAGGATGTGTACGTGGTCGTCCTCTCCGTCGAGGTTCGTCAGTTCGACGCCGTAGTTGTCCGTGAACCCGCTGATGACCCCGCGAATGAATTGGGTTCGCTCCTCGGTTAGCACTCCGCGCCGATACTTCGTAGTGAGTATCAGGTGGTAGTGCAGGG
The DNA here is from genome assembly GCF_003721435.2 of Halorubrum sp. CBA1229. Lineage (NCBI taxonomy): Archaea > Methanobacteriati > Methanobacteriota > Halobacteria > Halobacteriales > Haloferacaceae > Halorubrum > Halorubrum sp. CBA1229. The sequence continues at coordinate 1,024,430 of NZ_CP054585.1, forward strand.
AATACGTCGAGTGCGCTCCCGAATCGAGGTCGTATTCCATTAGGTTCGTACAATTATACGGTACCCCAATACAAAACCATTACGACCACGTGGGGCTGTGGGCTTGCAACCGTATCGCTGTATAAACAGATGATGACGGCGTTGACGAGACGCTCCGCGTCTCGTTCGCACACCAGAAATCTTCGATTTCTGGGGACGCTGTATCCCCACCCTACTCCGCTCCCTTCAGTCGCTCCGTTGAGGGTGGGGGCTTAGCGCCTATATCCAGCTAAACAAGGCCCATCCTCTGTATTCAGCGTGCGACACCTGGCAGCCGCTGAGGACGTCAACGGATCCAGGTCGCGGGCCCGCGGTCGGCGTCACCCGCCGTCGGCGCGCATCGACGCCGTCCCCGCGTTGACGTGCGCGACGCGGTCCCGCTCGCCGGGCGGCGCCGCCGCGTACTCGGGGTGCAGACACGCCAATAGCGCCTCCAGCGAGTCGACGAGCCGGTGGCTCGGTCGGTTGAACAGCGCGTTGCCGTCGATCGCGTACGCTCGGTCGTCGGCGACCGCGGCGAGGTCGCGCCACCCCGGTCGGTCGGCGAGGTCCGCGATCGCGTCGACGGCGCGGTCGCGTTCGAAGCCGCAGGGCGCGACGACGAGCGCCTCGGGGTCGTACGCGCGGACACCGTCCCACGCCACCGGCTCGGAGGCGCCGTCGGGCTGGAACGACGGGTCGCCGCCGGCGATCTCGACCATGTCGCGCACCCAGTGACCGGCCCGGATCGGCGGGTCGGTCCAGTCGAGGACGGCGGTGCGGGGGCGACCCTCGGCGGCGACCGGGTCGGCCGCGTGCTCCCGGACGTGGTCGACGCGAGCCCTCAGTCGGTCGGTGAGCGCCTCGGCGGCGTCGGGGCGGTCGACCGCCTCGCCGAGACGCATCACGTCGTCGAGGACGTCCTCGAACGCGTGCGGGTCGAGCGTCAGCACCTCGGGCGCGGAGTCGATCGACGCGACGGCCTCGCGGACCCCGCTCGCGTCGACCGCGCAGACGTCGCAGGTCGCCTGCGTGACGACGAGGTTCGGCTCCAGCGCGGCGAGGCGGTCGACGTCGAGATCGTAGACGGCACCGTCGACCGACCGCATCTGGGCGTCGATGTCGCTGGCCGAGCGGTCGTCGTGGTCGACGGCGGTGCTCGTGAGCGTCGGCAGGTCACGAGCCACGGGCGGGTAGTCGCAGCTGTGCGAGACGCCGACTGGTTCGACGCCGAGCGCGAACAGCGTCTCCGTGGCGGAGGGAAGCAGCGTGGCGACGCGCACGTCGGTCACCCCCCGCCGAGCGTCGCGAGCGCGAACTCGGTGTCGCTCCCGAGCGGGTCGGTCGCGGTCGTCGTCTCGACGTCGGTGAACCCGGCCTCGCGGAGCTGCGCGAGGGTGCGGTCGCGGCCCGGCGCCGAGAAGAACATGCGGCCGCCCATCCAGCCGCGGCGCACCGTCTCGAACCGGCCGCCCGGAAGGGTCATGAGGAGCCGTCCGCCCGGGCGGAGGGCGCGGGCGAACTCCGCGTACACGTCGGGGTGGCGGTCGCGCTCGACGTGAAACACCGCGTGGTACGCCGTGATCGCGTCGACACTCTCGGCCGCGAGCGGGAGCGCGGACATCTCTCCGTGAACGAGCCGGGCCTCGGGAACGGTCTCGGCCGCGAGGTCGAGCCCGCGCCGCGAGACGTCGACCCCGACGCTGCCGGCCGGGAGGTTCGCGAGCGTCCGCGCCCCGTCGCCGCAACCGACGTCGAGGACGTCCGGGTCGGGCGGAAGCCCGGCGAGCAGGTCGTCGATCAGCGCCGCGTCGGAGCCGTCCGGGTCGCGTCGGTCGGCGTACGTCGCCGCCACGTCGTCCCACGCTCGCCGCACCTCGCTTCGGTTCATGCCTATTGGTACCGTGCGAGACACATCACTCCTCGGGCGGCCGGTCGCAAACTGCGTGAGGCCAGAGGTGTTCAGATTGATAGATGACTAATGATAAAGAAAGTGGTCCCGGGAGTTTTTGCGACATGTGACGGGGGTAAGCTGGGAAAGAACGGCGCAGAGAAAAGTTACATTTTATAATTAATGAACGTGATGTCCTTCGCGTCGTATGTGGATGGTAACCTGTCACATGAGTCGTCGACGGAATCGAGTGAACGAGAGTAACGGGGGGACGGACCCATGACGACGGGGATCGACGTCGCCGTGGCCGCGATCCCGCTCCTGCTCGCGGGGATTCTACTGGTCGGGTTCCTCTGGCCGGCGACGCGCGCGATGCCGATCGCGTGGGTCGCGGCCATGGGGATCGGGTACGCTGCGTGGAACATGCCGGTGAACTGGTTGCTCGCGGCGTCGGCGGGAGGGTTCATGACCGCGATCGAGATCCTCTGGATCGTCTTCGGGGCGCTCGTTCTCCTGTACACCCTGATGGAGGCCGGCGCGTTCGACCGAATCAATCAGGGGTTCGCGACGGTCAGCGACGACCGACGCGTACAGATCGTGTTGATCGCCTTCTTCATGGCGACGTTCATCGAGGGCGCCGCCGGCTTCGGGACGCCGGCCGCCGTCGTCGCGCCGCTCCTTTTGGGGCTCGGCTTCCCGGCGCTCGCGGCGGTCGTCGCCGGGATCATCGGCCACATCATCGCCGTCACGTACGGGGCGGTGGGGACGCCGATCGTGGTCGGGATCCAAAACCCGATGGAGAGCGTCGAGTTCACTCGCACCGCGATCCAGGACGGCGGGATGACCGTCCAGGAGTTCTCCGTCAACGTGGCGGCCTGGGCGGCGACGTATCACGCCTTGGTCGGGTTCGTGATGCCGCTGTTCGCGGTCGGGATGGTCGTCTACTTCTTCGGTGACCCGGAGGACCGGTCGCTGAAGCCGGCCTGGGAGGTCGCGCCGCTCTGTATCGCGTCGGGGATCGCCTTCGCGGTCCCGTACTGGATCTCGGCGTGGTTCCTCACGGCCGAATTCCCGTCGCTCATCGGGTCGATGGTCGGCGGCACCATCATCCTGACCGTTCTGCGCGCGGGATACCTCCTGCCCGACGACGAGTGGGAGTTCCCCGAGCGCGAGAAGTGGGCCGACCACTGGGTCGGAACGATCGAGCCGGGACAGTCGAACGGCAGCAACGGCGGTTCGCCCGAGGCCCAGGCGGCCGACCTCAGCGGCGACGAGGACATGTCGCTGTTCAAGGCGTGGTCGCCGTACGTCCTGCTCGTGATCCTGCTGGTCGTCACCCGCGCGGTGGGACCGATCTCGGACTTCATCAACCGCGACATCTTCATCGTCAGCTGGGGTAACATCCTCGGCACCGACCTCACCGGAGCGGTCGCGTGGATGAACGTGCCGGGCTTCTGGCTGCTCGTGAGCGCCGTGCTCGCGATCCCGATCTTCAGCATGTCCGGGCAGGAAATCGGCGACGCGTGGAAGGAGGCCGGCCGGAAGATCGTCTCGCCGTTCATCGCCTTGGTGTTCGTGATCGCGATGGTGCAGGTGATGCTCCAGTCCGGCGCCCACCCCGGAAACACGCCGGGCGGCGTCAGCATGATCGTCCTGCTCGCGCAGACGACCGCCGACATCCTCGGCGTCGCGTACCCGGCGTTCGCGTCGCTCATCGGCGCGCTCGGCGCGGCGATGGCCGGGTCGAACACCGTCTCGAACATCACGTTCGGCGCGTTCCAGTTCGAGGCGGCGACGCAGCTCGGACTGCCGCGCACGATCATCGTCGGCGCGCAGGCCGTCGGCGGCGCCATCGGGAACCTCGTCGCGATCCACAACCTCGTCGCCGCGCTGGCGACGGTCGGCCTCCTCGGACAGGAGGGGCGGGTGATGCGGCTGAACCTGATCCCGCTGCTGTACTACGCGACGGGCGTCGGTCTGCTGTGTCTGCTGTTCAGCTACGTGCTGTTCCCCGGCGTGTTCTGAACGCGGGAACGGTACTGCGGTGCGGCTCTTTTTTTATAATCCATCGACGATCCGAGACGAACGCGTCCGGAGCCACGGCCGCTCGCTGATAATTGGCTGACAGTGGGGGGACGGTGAACACCGCCAAAGGCCCAGCCACTCGGCGATACGTATCTGACTATTCCACGCTAAATTCCTCCAAAGCCCCAGCCGCGAGGACGGCGCACGCTCGCTGCGCGCTTCGGTCGTTCGCTTCGCTCACTCCCTGCGGTGTCGCCGGCGGCTCCGCCGCCGGCTGCCCGTGGCGCTACGCGCCACGCTGCCTACGTCGTCATCAGAACGCGAAGCGTTCTGATTGGCTCACGAGAGCGTTGCTCTCGTGAACGCCTGTGCCGTCCTCGCGACTGCCCCTTTGAGTCCCGCCCCGCTCCGCACGGCACCGCCGGAAGACGGTCCTGCTCGCTCACTACGTTCGCTTCGCAGGCTGCGACTTCCGTGCTCCCGCTCGCGTTGCTCGCGGGACCGCAGCCTCACGCCTCCCCAGCCTCGTCGCTGGCGGCTGGCGCCGCCAGCGACTCCCTCGCGCGCGCACCTCGCGCCCTGCGGGCGCTCGGCGGCACGCGCCGACCGCGTCAGTTTTATAAATGATCGTCGCGGTCGCTCGCTTTTTTAAATATCGTCTCGGAGATGTCGGTTTGATCCACCCGCTTCCGGTGTCGCTCGTCACCCGTCTCGTGCTGTCGATACGCGAGACATGAAAAATGGCGGCAGCAAAAGTCCGTGTCGCGAGGCCCGTCGCCCGCGACGCCGGCTCAGTCGTCGGCGGGCGACGCGCTCGTCGCGTCGGCGGCGCCCGCGTCGGCGACGGCGTCGGGCGCGGGTCCGGTCACCGCCTCGGCGACCTTCTCGATCGGGTGCGGCGGGTTCTCCGCGTCGGCGTCGCGGTCGCCGAGCTGCGAGCGACAGGAGGCGCCCGGCGCGGTCACCGTCTCGCCGTCGCTCTCGTCGACCTGATCGAAGAGGATCCGGCCGATCGCCTTCGAGATGTCGTAGTGCTCGGACTCGTAGCCGAACGAGCCGGCCATCCCGCAACAGGAGGAGTCGAGCGGGTCGACGTCGTAGCCGGCCCGGCGGAGCACGCCGACCGCGTGGTGGTCCTTGTTCGTGGCCTTCTGGTTGCAGTGGCCGTGGTACGTGAGCGACTCCGCGGGCGCGTCGAACGCCAACCGCTCGTCGACGCGGCCGGCGTCGAGGTACTCTAAGACTCCGTACGCGGCCGCTGAGACGGCCTCGACGTCCTCGCCGTCGAGCAGGTCGAGGTATTCGTCCTGGAACATCACCGCGTCCGAGGGCTCGACGAAGACGACCGACTGCCCGTCGCGGACGCGGGGCGCGAGCGCCGCGACGTTGGTCTCGGCGCGCTCGCGGGCGTCGTCGAGGAACCCAGTCGAGAACGCCGCCCGGCCCGAGGGCGCGAGGTCGTCCGGGACCTCAACGCGGACGCCGGCCGCCTCCAGCACCGCGACGGCGGCCTTGCCCGCGGCCGGGTAGCTGTAGTTGGTGTAGGTGTCGGGGAACAGCGCGACCGTGTCGACCGCCTCCGCGGGGTCGACCGTCGAGCCGCCGCGCGACGCGAACCACTCCTCGAAGCTCTCGGAGCGGAACGTCGGCAGCTCGCGGTCCGGGGCGATCCCCGCGACCGCGTCCATCACCGCGCGGGCGCCGGGGATCTTCGACGCCGCGTTCGAGATCGGCGCGAGCGTGCTCCCGAGCGCCGAGAAGCGGTCGATGTCGCGGAAGATCCGCTCGCGGAGTCCCGACCCCTCCTCCTCGTGGTGCTCGTGTTTCACCTCGGCTTTGAGCTTCGCGAGGTCGACCCCCGTGGGACAGTCGCTCTTACAGCCCTTGCAGCCGACGCAGAGCCCGAGCACTTCCTCTTGGAATCGGTCGGAATGGATCTCGTCCTCGTCGAGCTCCCCGCTGATGGCGGCCCGGAGCATGTTCGCCCGGCCGCGAGTCGCCTGAATCTCCTCCTCGGAGGCGCGGTAGGTCGGACACATCACGCCGGAGTCGACCTCCCGGCAGGTGCCGCAGCCGTTACACAGCTCGACGAGGTGCGAGAACCCGCCCTCGTCCGAGAAGTCGAGGGCGGTCTGCGGCTCGATCGACTGGTACTCCGGGCCGTACCGGAGGTTCTCCCGCATGTCCGTGTCGGCGGCGGTGTCGGGGTAGCCGCGCTCGGCGGCGGTGTCGCCGTCGACGTAGACGACCTTCCCGGGGTTCATCCGCCACTCGGGGTCGAACGTCGACTTGAGCTCCTGGAACGCGCTCCAGAGGTCCTCGCCGTACATCTTCGGGTTGAACTCGGTGCGCGCGAGCCCGTCGCCGTGCTCGCCCGAGAAGGCACCGTGGTGCTCCAAGACGAGGTCGGTGACGTCCTCGGAGATGGAGTGCATCTTCTCGACGCCCTCCTCCTCCTTCAGCGAGAGGATGGGCCGGATGTGGAGGGTGCCGGACCCCGCGTGCGCGAAGTACGCCGCCGAGGTGTCGTGGTCGGTGAGGACGTCCTCGAACTGCCCCACGTACTCCGCGAGCTCCTCGGGCGGCACCGTCGCGTCCTCGATGAACGGGTACGGCTTCGGGTCGCCCTGCATGCCCATCAACAGCGGGATGGCCGCCTTTCGGAGCTTCCAGATGTCGGCCTGGTCTTCGGGCGTGTACGCCTCCAGCACGTCGAACGCGTCGCCCTCGTCGACGAAGTACGCGTTCGTGTCGGCGATGGCGTCCTCGAAGTCGTCGACGAGCTCGGAGTCCCACTCTAACATGAGCGCCGCGGCCGCGCGGTCCGGGATCGGCTCGGCGTACTGCGCGAACTCCTGTGACCCGGCCGCGAGCGAGAACACCTCGTCGTCCATCAGCTCGACCGCGCTCACCGGGAACTCCAGCGCCTCGGGCACCGCCTTCATCGCGTCGACCAGCGAGTCGAAGGTGTACAGCGCGAGCGCCGTCTCCTCGGGGCGGGTGACCAGCGACACCTCGGCCTCGACGATCGTGCCGAGCGTCCCCTCGGCGCCGACGAACAGCTTCGAGAGGTTGATCACCGTCTCGCCCGCGTCGTTCTCGTAGATCACCTTGTGGAGGTTGTACCCGGAGACGGAGCGCTTGAGGTTCGGGTACTTCTCGTCGATCGCGGCCTCGTTCTCCTCGACGAGCGCGCGGGTGGTCTCGTACAGCGCGGCCTCTTGGTCGTCCTTCGAGACGATCTCCTCGTACTCCGGCGAGTCGAGGACGACCTCGCGGGTGTGGAGCAGCGAGCCGTCCGCGAGCACGACTTTCAGCTCCTCCGTGTACGCGTCGGTGATCCCGTACCGCACCGAGTGCGCGCCCGTGGAGTTGTTGCCGATGCCGCCGACGACGGTCGCGCGCGCCGAGGAGGCCGGGTCGGGCGCGAACTTCAGCCCGTCCTCGGCCAGCCGGTCGTCGAGGTGGTCCTGGACGACGCCGGGCTGGACCACCGCCCGACGGTCGTCGGGGCGGACCTCGACGATCTCGTCCATGTACTTCGAGAAGTCGAGGACGACACAGCCCGGACCGACCGTCTGGCCGCCCAGCGAGGAGCCGGCGCCCCGCGGGATGACGGGGACCTCGTGGTCGGCCGCGACCCGCATCGCCGCCTGCACGTCGTCGACCGACCGCGGCGTCACGACGCCGGCCGGGCGCGCCTGATAGATGCTGCCGTCGGTCGCGTACAGCACCTGCGCGTACTCGTCGAACTGGACCTCGCCGGCGACGCGCTCGCGGAGGTCCTCCGCGAGCGCCCGGTAGGCGGGCACGTCCGGTCGATCGTGACCGAGCGCGGCCGCCGACGTGTCCAGGTCAGGCGTGTCAGCTCCCCACGTGGGCTCAGTTGCCATAGTACAACTCCGAGTCGAAAGGCGAATAAATCCTTTGTTAAAAATGAATATGATCGCGACCCGCCGGCGCCGGGCGACAGCCCCGCCGTTTCGCTTTTTTCATCCGATCGCCTGTTCTGAATTTTCGGTTGCGACGACCGGGGCGCGGATCGCTCTCGCCGGGGGCGCGCCGGTCTCGATGGGATTTATTGTGTCGCCGCGACACCGCGACCTATGGAGATACTCCACACCTGTCTCAACGTGGCAGACGCCGACCGCACCGCCGACTGGTACGTCGAGCAGCTCGGGTTCGAGCGCTCCTGGGAGTTCACGACCGCCGACGGCGACACGCGCAACGTCTACGTCTCGGACGACGCCGGCGTCGAGTTCCAGCTGTCCGACACCGACGGCGAGGAGCCGAGTTCGGACGGCGACCGCTACGACCACGTCGCCGTCGGCGTCGACGACGTCGACGCGGCGTTCGAGGCGATCGACCACCACGGCGTCGTGAAGGAGCCGGGCGACCAGCCCGAAGCCGGCGCGCGCACGGCGTTCGTGAAGGACCCCGACGGCCACGCGGTCGAGCTGATCGAACCGCTGTAATCCGCTCGCCCGCTCGATCGTCGGTACCGCGCGACGGCCTCGGGCTGGTCGATCCGACCCGTCGACGCCTCGTTCTACAGTCCGACGAGCAGTATCGACGCCCCGACGGCGGCCCCCGTCCAACCCGCACCGACCCAGGTCAACACGGCGAACGCCTGTCGCGCCCCCTCGCGGCTCCACTCGGACTCGCCGCCGAGATGGCGCTGGACCGTCGACATGGAGTCCCCGAAGCCGACCGTCCCGCCCCACGTCGCGACGCCGAAGCCGAACAGGAGGACGCCGAGCGCGAACGAGGTGTCGGTCGCCCGCTGCGGCCCGGTAATCGGGAGGAGTACGCCCGCGACGACGAGCCCGAGGAGGCCGCCGCCGCCGACGTACCGCGCGACGGTCCGTCCGAACGGCAGGAGATCGCGGTCAGTCAACGGTCTCGCGCATCCGCGGGTCGAGCGCGTCGCGCATCCCGTCGCCGAGGAGGTTGAAGCCGAGCACCGTCAGCGCGAGCAGCAGGCCGGGGAAGAACGACCACCACCACGCCCCGGAGAACAGCCCGAACTCGACACCGTTCGAGAGCATCATCCCCCACGTCGGCTCCCCGGGACTGGCGCCGAAGCCGAGGAACGACAGCGCGGCAATGTCGATGATCGCGAGCCCGTAGTTGAGCGTCGACTGGACCGTGATCGGCGCGAGGCAGTTCGGGAGGACGTGACGGATGAGCAGTCGGGGGTCGGTCGCGCCCAGCGCCCGCGTGGCGTCGGTGTACTCGTCTTCGAGCACCTTCAGCGCGGCCCCGCGGACGACGCGGGCGAACCGGGGGGTGTAGACGAGCGTCAGCGCCCCAACGGCCCGCCACAGGCCCAGCTCCTCCGGGAAGATGGTGACGAGCGCGAGCGCTAAGAGTAGCGACGGGAACGACAGCAGGACGTCCATCGTCCGCATGATGACGTTGTCGGTCAGGTCACCGTAGTACGCGGCGACGATCCCCAGACTCACCCCGAGGAACGTCGACGCGACGACGGTGACCGTTCCGTAGAGGACCGCGTACCAGGCCCCGTACATCACGCGCGGGAAGATGTCGCGGGCCTGCCCGTCCGTGCCGAAGAGGTACTCCGCGCTGGGCGAAGCCTCGGAGGGGTTCGTCCCGAACTGCGTCGCCATGAGCTCGCTGAGGTCGTAGGTGAGCCGCGCGTAGACCGCGATCAGGACGACGCTCACGATGATGATGATCCCGGTGATCGCGAGTCGGTTCGAGGAGAGCTGCGAGAGGAACGGGCTCGCGCGCAGCCGCTCGACGATGCTTCGGTCGACGGCGCCGGTCTGTGTCTCCGTGCTCATTGTTCGATACGCGGGTCGAGGACCGAGTAGGTGAGGTCGACGCCCAAGTTAACGAGCGTGTACAATACGGCGAAGACGAGGACGGTCCCCTGGACGACGGGGTAGTCGCTGCGGTTGATCGCGTCGACGAGCAGCGTGCCGATGCCGTTGATCTCGAAGACGGTCTCCGTGAGCACCGCGCCGCCGAGCAGCGATCCGAACTGGATGCCGATCACGGTGATGACGGGGATGAAGGCGTTGCGGAGGCCGTGTTTCATGACGGTGATCTTCGAGCCCTGTCCCTTCGCGCGCGCGGTCCGCATGTAGTCCTGGCGGATCACCTCGACCATCGACGAGCGCATCATCCGCGAGAGCAGCGCCATCTGATAGATCCCGAGCACCACCACCGGCAAGAGGAGGTGAACGACAGCGGACTGGAACGCCGCGACGTTCCCCGCCAACAGCGTGTCGACGAGGATGAGCCCCGTGACCGGTTCGACGAAGTACTCGGAGCCGATTCGACCGCTGGTCGGGAGGAGCCCGAGGAACTGCGCGAACAGCAGGATGAGGAGCGGACCGCTCCAGTAGATCGGGATGCTGATCCCGCTCAGCGCGCCGATGCGTGTGAGGTGGTCGGTCCACGTGTCCTGTTTGACCGCGCTGAGAATACCCAGCGGGAGCCCGAACAGGAGGCCGGCGAGCTGTCCGAGCAGCGCGAGTTCGATCGTGATCGGGAGCCGATCCACGAGGATCTGGCTCACCGCCGCGCCCCGGTTCACCTGGTAGGACTGGCCGAAGTCGAACGTCGCCACCTCGCCGAGGAAGCGAACGTACTGTTGCCAGAGCGGGTCGTCGAGCCCCAAGTCCGAGCGGACCTGGTTGACGAACTCCTGGCTCGCTCGGTCGCCGGCGATGACCACGGCGGGATCGCCCGGCGAGAGGTGGAGAATGGCAAAGACCACCGTCGCGACCCCGAACAGCACGGGGAACAGCATGAGCAGCCGTTTGAAGACGAAGCGTTTGGAGACCATTCAGGGAAACGGGCGCGTGGGACGGTCAAAAAATCTGCGTTCGGCGCTGGTTACTCGAGCTCGACCTCGGCGAGGAACGGCCCGCCGATCGCGGCGACGCTGTAGTTGCTCACGCTGTTGGACACGCCGCGGACCTCGTCGGCGTAGTCGAGGAACACCCACGGCGCCTCGTCGTGCGCGATCTGGGCGGCCTCTCGGTACAGCTCGGCGCGGTCCTCCTGATTCGTGGTCCGTTGGGCCTCCTCGACGACGCTCATGTACTCGCTGTTGGCCCACGCGGCGTTGTTCGAGGTGTTGAACCCCTCGGTGTCCCAGGAGACCCAGTCCTGCCCCTCCGGCACGTCGGTCTGCGGGTGGAGGAGGACGTAACAGAAGTTGTCGGGGTCTGCGTTGTCGGTGTACCACCCGGCGAGCGTCGCGTCGTGGCTCCCCTGGCTGGTGTACGTGAGGTAGTCGGAGAACTGCCGGTCGTCGATCGACACCTCGATGCCGACCTCGGCGAGGTTCGACCGGATCGTCTCCGCGGTCGGCAGCGGCGCCGGGTTGTACCCGCGGGGGTTCTGGAACGTCGTCAGCGAGAACGAGAACCCGTCGCCGTAGCCGGCCTCATCGAGGAGGCTCTGCGCCTGTTCGGGGTCGTACTCGTAGGGGCTGATGTCGTCGTTGTGTCCGAACAGCGCCGGCGGGATCGGCTGGTCGGCCTGCGTGGCGATCCCGGAGTAGATGTTCTCGACGATCGCCTGGGTGTCGATGGCGTAGCTGATCGCGCGGCGGACCCGGCGGTCGCGGAACGCCTCGACGCGCGAGAGGTTAAACGCCATGTACCCGATGTTGATTCCCGTCGCGGTCCGGTTCTCCGCGGTGTCCGACCCCTCGATGATCTGCATGCTGTCGGGGTCGAGCCCGTCGATGATGTCGAGTTCTTCTTCGACGAGCGCCTGCGCACGCGTGGAGTTCTGCCCGCGGGTGAGGAACAGCACCCGGTCGACGTTCGGGGCCTCTCCCCAGTAGTCGTCGAAGGCGGTGAGCCGGATGCGGTTGTTGGCGTCGTCGAGGGTCTCGAGCTGGAACGGGCCGGTCCCGACCATCTCCTCTCCGAGGTTCGTGTCGCCCTCGATCGCGTCCTGCGAGATGACGACGGCCGCGAACATCGCGAGGTTGCGGAGGAACGGCGCGTACGTCTGGGTCAGCGTGATCGAGAGCTCGTAGTCGCCCGGGGCCTCGACGCTGTCGATCCAGTTGCCGAGCGTGAACGGCCCGTAGACGGAGGAGTCCTCGAAGTGGTACTCGTAGTCGTCGTCGACGAACCGCCGGTACGTGGCGATGAAGTCGTCGGCGGTGAACTCCGACCCGTCGTGGAAGCTCACCCCCTCTCGTAGCGTGAGCGTCACCGAGTCGCCGTCGAGCGACCAGTCGGTGGCGAGCGACTCGGTGAGCGACGCCTCGCCCGGCTGGAACGCGATCAGCCCCTCGTACGCCTGATTGGTGACCTTCGCGACCTCGCCGCTGGTCGTGTTCTGCGGGTCGAGGGTGCTTGAGTGGGCGCCGCGGCCGTAGCGGAGCGAGGTCGTGTCGTCGCCGCCGTCCTCGCCGTCGCTGCCATCGCTGCCGTCACTGCCGTCCTCGCCGTCGCTGCCGTCGCCGCCGTTTCCGCCGCAGCCGGCGAGCGAGGCGACGGACGCCGTCGCGACCGTCGCGCCGCCCGCTCGTTGCAAGAAGCTCCGTCGTGACGTTTCCGTGGTGTCAGGGGACATACACAGGGCGTAAATTGGCTACCTAAATAATTCTGGTGGAGTGATGGGACGGATCCGCGACATAAATTCCGACGGAGTGGTCGCGCGTTTATTTATCTATCTGGTCGCTCGTCGTAGAGGTGGCACGCGGCGGGGTGGCCGCTCTCGTCGAGCGCGGGGTTCTCTCGCTCACAGACGCTCTCGAACGTCTCGCGGAGCGTGGCTTCCGCCTCCTCCCACCGGTCGTTTTTGAGGTGGTCGAAGGAGTCGGCGACGACCGCCCGCGCCTCTCCCGAGAGCGGCCCGTCGAAGAAGTACTCGAAGAGCGTCGGGTGTTCGCCGCCGTCGGCGACGGCGGTCGGCGCCGACCCGTCCTCGAGGCGGACCTCCGACTCGATGGCGTCGAGGTCGATGTCCCCCGACTCCAGGCGCTGTCGGTAGAACATCACTTCCCGGTACCGCTCCTGATCGATGTCCAGATCGGCCGGCGGAATGATCGACGGACACCGGGTGCGGAACCGACAGCCGGATGGCGGGTCGATCGGCGACGGGACGTCCCCCTTGAGGATCGTCCGATCGGCCGTGTCGGCGAGGGGGTCCGGCTCCGGAATCGCGGACAGCAGCGCCTGTGTGTAGGGGTGTTTCGGCGTCTCGAACAGCTCGTCCGTCTCGGCGACCTCGACGATCTCGCCGAGGTACATCACGGCCACCCGGTCGGAGATGTGGCGGACGACGCTCAGGTCGTGGGCGATGAACAGGAAGGTGAGCCCGAACTCCTCCTGGAGGTCCTCCAGGAGGTTGATGATCTGCGCCTGCACGGAGACGTCGAGCGCGGACACCGGCTCGTCCGCGACGATGAAGTCGGGGTCGACCGCCAGCGCCCGCGCGATGCCGACCCGCTGGCGCTGGCCGCCGGAGAGCTCGTGGGGGTATCGACCGAACTGACCGCGCTCCAATCCGACCGCGTCCATCAGCTCGAAGACGCGCTGGCGGCGGCGTCCCTCGGCGAGGTCGTGGATCTTCAGCGGTTCCATGATCGTCTGGCCGGCGGTCATCCGCGGGTCCAGACTCGACATCGGGTCTTGGAAGACCATCTGCATGTCCTTCCGGCGCTTGCGGAGGTCCGACTTCGAGAGCGATCCGAGGTCCCCGCCGGCGAACACGACCGTGCCGTCGGTCGGCGGGTCCAGGTGGAGGATCGCGCGCCCCGCCGTGGACTTCCCGCAGCCGGACTCGCCGACGAGCCCCAGCGTCTCCCGCTCGCGCACGTCGAGATCGATCCCGTCGACGGCCCTGACGCTCGGATCACCGGTGCCGAACACCCGGTCGAGCGGGCCCGCCTCCTGCTGGTAGTACTTCCGCATCCCGCGGACCTCGACGAGCGGGTCGCCGATGGCGGACCTGGCGCTGGCCTCGACGCCGTCGGTCCCGTAGGCGGCCTTGTCGAACTCGTCGTGGACGCATTTCGACCGGTGGTCGACGTCCTCCCCCCCGTGCTGGAGGAACGGGATCTCTCCCTCGCGGCACTGCGGTTCGGCCCACGGGCACCGTGGCGCGAAGTGGCACCCCTCGGGCATGTCGATCAGGTCGGGGACGTTCCCCTCGATCGGGGTCAGCCGCTCCTTCTCCTCGGTGGGGATCGACTCGAGCAGGGTGTAGGTGTAGGGGTGGCTCGGATTGGCGAATATCTCCTCGACGGGTCCCTCCTCGACGATCTCGCCGGCGTACATCACGGCCACCCGATCGCAGGTCTCGGCCACGACGCCGAGGTCGTGGGTGATCATCAGGACGGACATCCCGAACTCCGTCTGCAGGTCGTCGATCAGGTCGAGGATCTGCGCCTGGATCGTCACGTCGAGCGCGGTCGTCGGCTCGTCGGCGATGAGGAGGTTCGGCCGGCAGGCGAGCGCGATGGCGACGAGCACGCGCTGGCGCATCCCGCCGGAGAACTCGTGTGGGTAGTCGTCCAGGCGCTGTTTCGCCTCCGGGATGCCGACCGCCTGAAGCATTCTGACGACCTCGTCCATCACCTCCTCGTCGCCGTCGCGGCCCCCGGCCTTCGGGAGGATCTCGCGGATCCCGTTGAGCCACGAGTCGCGCTTCTGCCCGCCGTACCGGTGGAGCCGCAGCGACTCTGCGATCTGTTCGCCCACGGTGACCGCCGGGTTGAGCGAGGTCATCGGGTCCTGGAAGATCATGCCCATCTCGCCGCCGCGGATCCGACGGACGGCCGCCTCGGGGGCGGCCGTCACGTCGACGATCCCCTCGGTGACCTCGACGTCGCTCGGCTTCGCGCCGTCGCGGATCCGCTCGCGGGCGTCGGCGTCGAGGAACACGAAGCCGTCGACGGCGTCGGCGAGCGCCGCCTCGAGGTCGTCGCCGACGGCCGTCGGGTCGGCGTCGTCCGCGAGGCGATCGGCGGCGGTCGCGAGGTCGCTCGCGAGGTCGTCGGGGTCCGCCTCGCCGGCGAGGTCGTCGACCATTCCGCGGAGCTCCGCCGCCGTGTCGGGGACGCGTCGTCCGGCGCGGAGGTCGCTGCTCACGGCCGCGATCGCGTCGACCAGTTCGGACGGGTACGAGACGTACGCGCCGTCGAACTCCTCGAGGAGGGAAGTAGCGAGCGCCGGATCCGCGAGGGTGATCCGGCCGCCGACGACCTCGCCGGGGTCGTCGACGAGGTCCATCGCCGAGAGGGCGGTAACGCTCTTCCCGGAGCCTGATTCGCCGACGAGGCCGACAGTCTCGCCGTCCTCTATCGAGAGGTCGATACCGTCGACGGCCTTGACCGCGCCCCGTTCGGTTCTGAACTGGGTCCGGAGCGACGAAAGCGAGAGGAGGTCAGTCACTACCGGCGGTAGCGCGCCTGACGGAAAAATATCTTTGGGGACAGTGGAACCTTTATACGACTACCGGAGCGTCTCACGATATGAGCGGTCCCGCAGGCGACGACGCGCCCACGAACGTACAGGTCGGAGACGGGTGGTCCGCGGTCATGGAGGACATGGAGGCGACCGCGGCGGAGTACCGAGCGCGCGGGTGGACGACGCTCGAACTGCACCCCGGGGACTCGGTCCTGGTCGACTCGGACCGTCGAACGGGGCTCGACGTCGTCCTCCCCGGCCCGGAGTTCGAGGACCTCGAGTCGCTCGTCGACGACCGGGAGTTCCGAGACGTCGAGGTGTTCCGGGCGGAGGGCGACGGGCTGGTGTACCTGCTCGTCGCCGAGCTCGCTCCCGAGAGCGAGACGGCCGTGTTCGTCCCCGCGTACTACGACCCGAGCCAGGCGGCGGAGACGATCGAATCGATCAGAGACGCGGGAACTGTGCGCCTCTTCTGTCGCCGATTGAACGACGACACCGTGCGGTTCGTCCACGACGATCCGGCGCCGTTCCTCCCGGAACCCGTCGAATAAGCGTTTGTCGTGAATCAACGGTGACAGCACGTCGGAGACGCGTGAACGGCACGCTCCGGAGCCGACGGGTCCAATAAAAAGAACTTCTCGAAGTCGGACGCGGCCTCAGAGGATGCCGGCGGCCTCGGCGGTCTCGACGATGTCCTGCGCCATCTTGTTGGTCGCCTCGTCGACCATCTGGCCGTCGACGCTCACGGCGCCTTTGCCCTCCTCCATCGCCTCGGCGTAGGCGTCGACGATGCGCTTGGCGCGCTCGGCGGTCTCCGGATCCGGCGCGAACACTTCGTTGCCGATCTCGATCTGCGACGGGTGGATCGCCCACTTGCCGTCGCAGCCGATCATGTTGGCGTTCTCGGCGGACTCGCGGAAGCCCTCGGCGTCCTCGATGTCGGCGTAGGGCCCGTCGAGACACGGCAGACCGGCCGACTTCGCCGCGGCGTTACACTCGGAGAGCGCGTGGTGCCAGTAGTGGCCCGGGTACTCCGGGAACTGACCGATGTCGAGCCCGGGCGTCCCCATCGCGGCGGAGTAGTCGCCCGGACCGAAGATGATCGACGAGAGCCGGTCGGAGGCGTGCGCGATGTCGTGGACGTTGTGCATCCCTTCGCCGTCCTCGATCTGCGGTTCGAGGCCGATGCCGCCGACTTCCAGGTCGTTGTTCTCCTCAACCTGTTCGAGCAGGTTCTCGACGGTGTGGATGTCGCTGGCGGACTTGACCTTCGGAACGATGATGTCGTCGATATACTCGCCCGCCTCGCCGACGACCGTGATCAGGTCGTCGTACCACCACTTGGTGTCGATCCCGTTCATGCGGAAGCTGAGGACCTTGTCGCTCCAGTCCTCCTCGCGTGCGGCCTTGATGAGCGGCTCGCGCGCGTCCGGCTTCGCGTTCGGCGCCACGGAGTCCTCCAGATCGAGGAACACCTCGTCGGCGTCGCTGTCGGCCGCCGAGTGCATCATCTTCTCGTCGCTCGCGGGCGTTGCAAGCTGCGTCCGGCGAAGAGTCACGTCAGTCATATAGCGGCCGTACCACGCTCGTCCATGAAAATAAAGCTACCTCACCCGGGGGTATTTTCTCTGAGTCGGAAGCGAGTTAACATAGAAAGGACGGCCGCTAAACCCCGGCCGTGTCGGGTGCGCTCAGCGGTCCGCGCGGCGGACCACGGCCACGATCAACAGCGCGAGGGCGAGCGCCCCGACGACCCCGCCCAGGGCGGTCGGCGGGACGAGCCCCGGCTCCCCGACCGGAGCGCCCCCGGCCGCTCCGATCGACGCGATCACGGACAGCGTCACGATAACCGCGGCGAGGAAGACCGTACGAGCCAACGAGCGTGTCATCTACTGACCACCGGTCGTTGTCCCGCCTCGCGTGAACCGTCGATGAGCCCGTACATACTCGCGACACTCCGCCGTGGAGCCATCGTAACGAAGGCCCGGCGGTAGGGTAGTATTTCGCCGCCAGAACCGTCGTTTCCGGCTGCTGAAACATCGTCAAGGAGTGCCTGAAACCAAGTCTGAGACGCTGAGCTGCGGGATACGGACTCACCGCTCACCGAGACGTCGACCGCGAAAAATCGTCGGGGTTCGAGGCGGGAACGGCCCCGGCCGCGTCAGTCGTCGGCCGGGGTGCGCGGTTCAGCCGGCGGCTCGGCGTCGTCCGCCGGGTCGTCGACGGCCTCGACGTCGGGGGACTCGTCGAGCCGTTCGTCCGCCTCCTCGGACCGGTGACGCGCTCGGAGCTCCTCGATCGAGCGCGCCTCGACGTTGTGATGGCACATGACAACAGTTGTCAAGGACCATGCACGGATAAGCGTTACGCCGATATCGCGGAGAGGGCCGCTGACGCGGGCGTTCTTACGGTTTAACGAGTACCTTGATCGCCTCGCGCTCGTCCATCATCCGGTAGCCCTCGTCGACCTCGTCGAGGCCGACCGTCTCGGTGAAGATCGGCGCGGGGGCGAGAGTGTCCCGGAGCACGTCGGTCATCGGCTCCTCGGCGTACGCGCTGACGAGAGCGACGCCGCCGGTGAGCGTGACGTCGTCACCGACTCGCGTACTTATACGCCTGTATTATTCGCAGAGACCGTTATTCACCGAGCCCCGAATGGTCACGTATGGGAGGATTCAACCGAGAGCCGCCGCCGACTCGATCGACTGATACCGTCGGACGTCGCGGTAACGCGGAGGTGCGTCGGGCATGAGCGGGGCCGCGACCGACCGCGATCCGGCCGCCGGCGACGCCGAGGACGGCTGGACCATCGTCGCCGCCGTCAAGCAGGTCCCCGACAGCGACGAGGTCGGGATCGACCCCGACACGGGACGGCTCGACCGAGCGAACGCCCCCGCCGTGCTCAACGCGCCCGACAGGGACGCGTTAGAGGCCGCGCTGTCGATCCGCGACGCGGTCGGCGGCACGGTCACCGCGATCACGATGGGGCCGCCGACGGCGACGGACGTGTTGGAGGAGGCGGTCGCGATGGGGTGTGACGACGCCGCGCTCGTCACCGACCGCGCGTTCGCCGGCAGCGACACGTGGCCGACGAGCTACGCGCTCGCCGAGACCGTCGACCACCTCGACGCCGACGTGGTCGTCTGCGGCGAGGAGACGACGGACTCCTCGACCGGGCAGGTCCCGCCGGGGATCGCCGCCCACAACGGCTGGGCGCAGCTGACCTACGTCGAGGGCGTCGACCCGCTCCCCGAGGAGGGTCGGCTCGCCGCGCGACGCGACGTCGAGGGGGGCCACGAGCGGGTCGCCGCCGACCTCCCCGTCGTCGTCGCGGTCGCGTACGGGGAGTTCGAGCCGAGGCCCGCCGGCCTCCACCGGAAGCTCTACGCCGAGAACGACTTCGAGCCGATGGAGCTCACGGCCGACGACCTCGGGATCGACGCCGACGACGTGGGGATGGACGCCTCCCCGACGCAGGTCGGCGGGATGGAGACGGTCGAGCCGGTCGACCGCGAGAAGGAGACGGTCGAGACGCCCGCGGAACTCCTCGACGCCCTCGCGGACGAGGGGGTGATCGCCCGATGACCGACGCTGAGGCCGGCGACGCGGAATCGGCGCCGAGCGAGGTCGACCGCGCCGGCGACGTCTGGGTGTTCATCGAGGAGCACGCGGGCGACGTGATGTCCGTCTCGTGGGAGCTGCTCACCGAGGGACGACGGCTCGCGGACGACCTCGGCGACGACCTCGTCGCGCTCGTCATCGGCGAGGACGTCGGCGACGTGGCCGACGAGGCGATCGCTCGCGGCGCCGACCGCGTCCTCGTCGCCGACGACCCCGTGTTCGAGCCGTACCGCGCGGACCCGTACGGCACGCAGTTCCGCGCGCTGGTCGAGGAGCGGATCCCCTCGATCGTCCTGATCGGCGGCACGCACACCGGTCGCGACTTCGCCGGGCGCGTCGCCGTGCCGGCCCACGCCGGCCTCACCGCCGACGTGACCGAGCTCGACGTCGACGAGGACGGGCAGCTGCTGGCTCGCCGCCCCGCCTTCGGCGGCGACGTGCTGGCGACCATCGTCTGCCCGGAGCACCGCCCGCAGATGGCGACCGTCCGGGCCGGCGTGTTCGAGACGGCCGACCCCGAGCCCGAACGCGAGGGCGACGTTGAGGAGGTGACGGTCGTCGTGGAGGAGGCCGACGCGCTCACGGAGGTGCGAGAGCGCGACGTGAGCGACACCGCCGACATCACCGACGCGGACCGCATCGTCGCGGTCGGCGGCGGGACGGAGGGCGAGCTCGGCCCCGCACGGGCGCTCGCCGAGGCGCTCGACGCGGAGCTCGCCGCCAGCCGCAAGGCGGTCGACGAGGGGTGGGTCGACGGCGCCCGCCAGGTCGGGCAGACCGGCAAGACCGTCCGCCCCGAGCTGTACGTCGCGCTCGGCGTCTCCGGCGCCGTCCAACACGTCGAGGGGATGAACGACAGCGAGGTCGTCGTCGCGGTCAACGACGACCCCAACGCACCGATCTTCGAGCACGCCGACTACGGGATCGTCGGCGACCTCTTCGAGGTGGCGCCGCGGCTGACGACGGCGCTGGAGGGCGAGGCCGATCCCGAGGAGGTACTCCAATGACCGACGACGCGGACGCGACCGAGCGGTCCGAACCGATCGCGAACCCGAGCTACGACGACGCCTTCGACGCCGTCGTGGTGGGCGCCGGGCTCGCCGGGAGCGCGGCGGCCGTCACGATGGCCGACGAGGGGCTCGACGTGCTCCTGATAGAGCGGGGTCGGTACCCCGGCGCGAAGAACGTGTTCGGCGGCGTGCTGTACACGCCGACGCTCCGCGAGCTCGTGGACGTCACCTCGGCGCCGGTCGAGCGATACGTCGCCGAGAAGCGGTTCAGCATGCTGTCCGACGACGACGAGACGGCGGTGTCGCTGCGCCCCGGCGAGTGGCACGACCCGCCGCACAACGACTCGTACACGGTCCTCCGCGGCGAGTTCGACCGCTGGTTCGCCGAGCAGGCGGTCGAGGCCGGCGCGGTCCTGCTCACGGAGACGACGGTGACCGGGCTCGTCCGCGAGGACGACGGGCGGATCGCCGGCGTCGAGACCGACCGGCCGGACGGGACGATCACGGCCGACTACGTCGTCCTCGCGGAGGGCGGCAACTCGCTGGTGAGCGAGGGGGCCGACCTCAAGAAACCGGAGCGCGCCGAGAACATCGCCGTCGGGGTGAAGGAGGTGCTGGAGTTCCCCGAGCGCGACGGGGTCATCCGAGACCGGTTCCGGCTGTCGAACGACGCCGGCGTCTCGTATCACTACTTCGGCGAGGGCGCCGTCGGCGACGCGGTCGGCGGCGGGTTCATCTACACGAACGAGGACACGGTGAGCGTCGGGCTCGCGTACCGGCTCTCGGACGCCGCCGGGAGCCAGCCGAAACCCGAGCAGACGCTGAACGCCTTCAAGTCGCACCCGGCGGTCGCACCGCTTCTCAGGGGCGCCCGGACGGTGGAGTACGGCGCGAAGACGATCCCGGAGGGCGGCAGCGAGTCGGTCCCCGAGCTCGTTCACGACGGCGCCGTCGTCGTGGGGGACGCCGCGGGGCTCGTGCTCAACAACGGCGTCCACCTCGAGGGGACGAACATGGCCGTCGAGAGCGGCCACCTCGCCGGCGAGGCGGTCGCGGACGCAGCCGAGCGCGGCCGCACCGACGAGGCCGCGTTCAGGTCGTATCCGGAGCGGCTGGAGGAGTCGTTCGTCGTCCAGAACCTCGAGCGGTACGGCTGGCTCATGGAGCGCGTCGAGACGGACCGCGACCTGATCTTCGAGGAGCTCCCGCACGCGCTCGCGGACGCCGGCGCGGAGTACTTCCGGATGGACCGAGAGCCGAAAGAGAAACACGCCGAAGAGGCGAGAGAGCGGCTCTTCGAGACCGTCGGCGGTCTCCGCGGCGCCGCCAAGCTCGCCTACCGCTACAGAGGAGTTCTCCGATGAGCGCCACACCCAACGTTCCGAACGTCGACGCCGGAGCACCGTCCGCCGAGAACGACACGCTGGAAGACCGGCTGTACACGGTCCGGTACGACGATCCGGGGGAGTCGCACCTCGACGTGAAGATCCCCGGCATCTGCGCGGAGGGCTGTACCACCTACGACTGCATCGACGTCTGCCCCGCCAACGTCTGGCGAGAGGGCGACGACGGCGTGCCGAACATCGCCTACGAGAACTGCCTGGAGTGCGGGAGCTGCCGGTGGGCGTGTCCGAAGGGGAACGTCGAGTGGACGTACCCGACGCGCGGCGCGGGGGTGTCGTATAAAAAGGGATAAGGAGGATCGAAACCGAGACGGGACGCCGCAAAGCGGCACTGAGAGCCGCGAACACCCGTTCTGGAAACGGCGTGTCGTTCGTGCGTCGAAGCGCGTGCAGTCCACCTTGTCGTTGAGATCCGAAGCTCTCTCTGTGTGGGTTTCAGGGAGTCTTCCGGCCGCAGTATACCCGCTCGAGAAACGTGTGAAAGAACAACAGCGACGTATGCGACACCTCCACAAATGGGGACACAAGAGACACACCAACAGACAAACGCTGCCGACAGCGACCCACACACGCGGGATAACTGGGATACGAAGTAGGGGGCGTGGGGAGGACCATCACAAACCCCCCATGGATCTATATTTATTTGGAAACTGAACTATCAATCACGTATTCGCGGATCACCCCGGGAACACCGGGGGTGGTAACGGCGATCAGACAACTCTAATACGATGATATATTGATGTGAAACGGCCGCGATAACATGGATCATGTGCAGATCACGGATCACTCAGATCGGAGAGTTCAGCGGTCCTTCCAAGAGATTTTGCCAACGGCTCCGAGCGACTGTCGACAGTACGTGAGACAGCCACGGCTCACCAGCGTCATCCCCCAAGTGTGTCACCGATTTGTTCGGGGTATCTTGCGGAGGGAGAAGCCTTCGAAACACCGGGGATAAGCGACAGTGCGCTCAACGGCCAGACACGCGCGACGATGGCAGAGCTGCTTGGGGGTGAGTCACTACGCGAGCGCTGGCAGGATCACGATCTCTGCCAGCTGGTGACAGCGACGCCGGTGAGTCTCGCCCGGATTCAGGCGGCGCCCCAGATCGCATTCCAAGAGGGCGCCAGCCACGGCGGCGACGCGCTCGTCGAGCGGGGTGCTATCGTGCTCGATACGACCGATTCAGCCACCAAGCGGCTGGCATCGGCACCGGAGGAGGGTGACCCGACGGTCACGCTCCCGGCCACGTTCGATGTCGCGACGCACGCCGAGGAGGCGGGTGTCTGGCAGGGGTACAGCCGGCTGGCAGACACCGCGCTCTCGACGCGACAGGCGCGATATCTGCTGTTCGCGCGAGCGCTCGCTGAGGCGATCGGGATCAACCGCGATATCTACTGGGGCGAAGCGACCGCCGATGCGTGGACAGACGGGCGGACGCGGATCGTGGTGACGGATTCGGCGGTGACGAGCCGTAAACGGACGGTGTGGACTCAGGATCTGTTTCTCACGCTGTGTCACGAGGCGGCACACGACCGGTCGGACAAGAGCCGGACGGCCCATGGGCGGCGGTTCGAAAGTCGGTTTCGCGAGCTCGTCGAGGATCCCGAGGTGCGGGCGGCCTACGCCGAGTTGGTGACGGCGGTCCACGATCGAGGGTTCCAGCCGGTGTTCCGCGAACGTGGGGTCTCGCTCGGCTAGCTGAGGTTTGTGTGGCTCCCGATGGATGAGAGCCATGTTCGACCAGATACCGACCATCGGTGATCGCACCGCTCGCCGAATCGACCACGCCGCGTGGGGGTCGTGTTCGCATCCACCGGCAGCCCGCACCCAGCGTCTCACCGCTCAGGGACACCTCACCTCCTGTGAGCGCTGTGGGCAGGTGTTGCTGTAGGAGGCGTAATGCCGACGTACGAGCACTGTCCCCTGTGTGATGAGCCCGTCGCAGTCGTCATCGTGCGTGGGCCCCAGACCGCGATCTGTCAGCCCTGCGGGCACCGCGTGGTGCCGCCGCCTCCCGAGTAGCCCAGTGTGAGTTTTTGTGTCGCCGCGATGGGTGCCGGCGAGCCACTTGCCGGCGTGATCCGATGTCGACACGGTGTCAACTCCGGTTCGTCCGTGCGCTTGACGATGGCCGGACGACCGATCCGACCGATCCAGTTGCACAGGTGTACACGCACTCTGATGGGTATCCCGACGGAGTGTTGGGGCGTCTCCACCAGCTCAAGCAGCTGCTGGAGGCGACCGCGAGCGTGCGTGGGCCCGGCTATGCGGCGGCTCAGTACGTGTTCCTCGAGAAGCTGACGTCGATGCCGCTGTATCTCGACCCAAGCCGTGGCCCGGAGCGGCGCCTCGACGCGTCGTCGCCCGCCGATGTCTGTGATCCCAGCCGGCTGCAGCATCTCTCGCAGCCGCTGTTTCTGCTTGGCCACGGGATCGAAGATCCGCGCCAGGGGATTCACGGCGACGAAGCGTATCTGTACATTATTGCGATCCCCCCATACGAGATCGAGCAGGTGGAGCCGCCAGCGTGGCAGGTGGCCGTGAGCGAGCAGTGCGGGTTCCCACGGTGGGACGATCAGACGGACGACGCATTTCGGGAGGCAACGTGGCAGTTTGAAGGGATGTTGAGTGAAGCCGTTACTCAGTTTACAGCGTAGCCAACACCAATCGATTTTCGTGTACTGTTTGCGGGAGCCCAGCAGATCACGCACCCGACCTACGTCGACTGCGCACTCCAAGCAGCGTCGACTCCTGACGAATACGCCCAACTCGGCTGCAACAGACGTGGGATCGTCATTATTGGGTGTGGTGTGTGCGCCGCCACATCCACCAGAATAGCTCTGACTCGCTGTCCGGCTACACACCTCCCACTTCTCAGCGCTCCAATACAGCTGAAACCACAGAACTCGCTTGGGATGATCTACAACTCGGCGTGAGTCGGGGAGCCGTTATCGGGTCGTCTTCCGGCCCAAAACGAATACGAGAAGTGCGATCAGTACCGCACCGAGCACGGATTCACCCCCCACAATGAGCTGTGTCCAGCCAGTTGGCTGGAATGTCGGTGGAGCCGACCCGGTTGCTACGAGTAGGCTGTAGTAGCCACTTTCCAGTAGCGTCCGACCGCTCTGTTGGGACGCACCCGTGACGTATCCGAGCGCAGCAAGCCCGATCACAGTCGCAAAAACGCCGAGGACGTGCCAGACACTCTCTCCATAATGCGTTCCGTAACGAGCGAGAGTGGCGTACACGTATTTTACAGCGTGTGCAATCCCACTACGAGTGGCTCGAATCTGATCGGCATGCCAGCGGCGCTGCATCTCTTTGCGATACACGTACCCCTTGTGTTGGAGTGAGGAAAGCGAGTTGTACTGTCCGATTCGCTCCAGTGTCTTGTAGGACCGAGCCGCCTTTCGCCAGTCGGACTCCGTCTCTGTGGAGCGGTCGGTAATCACGGATCGGACGAGCCATCGGATCCGGCCAAACAAGCGACGGTACTGGTCTGGGCGTGGATCGTATATAACGAATGCCGGCCTGGCTGCCTCTGCCCGTGTCGCGATGAATGCTGTCGTCTCGTCTACTACTGCATTATCGAAGATGGCACCATCCAACTTGGCAGTATTGAACCGAGCCGTGCGAAGGGTTGCTCCAGTGAACCGCGCGTTCTCGATATTGGCCCCGCTGAAATCAACGTTGTCGAGGGTACACTCGCTGAAATCCGTTCTCTTGAGGCAGACCTCGGCAAAGCTGTCGATCTCAAGCTGCGCCTGCGCGAACGAGGCCTGCGTGAAGTCGATTGTGTCCGGGTCACGGAAGCCGTAGCCGAAGTACGCATCCTCTATGAATTCAGCCTGCCTGAACGAGACCGTGCCGTCATTTTTGAACCCCGTCCGGGTGAAGTAGGTCCCACCAGGGTTGGCGAAGTCCGTGTCATTAAACCGGACCTCACCGCCGTTTTCGAATGTCGACCCACTGAAATCCACGTCATCATCGTTCTGAAAGTCGACTTTGGCGAAGGAGACAGCACCCGCATTTTCGAACGTAACACCCGCAAAAGAGACATCGTCGTGTCCGTTGAAGTCCGACTCGGTGAATAGGACGTCGGCTCCGCTGAATGTTCCGTATTGGAACGTCACCGGCGCGCGAAAGACGACGTTCTTGGCACTGACGCCGTCCATGAACGTCGCTCCAGCAAAACAGAGCGGAGTGTGTGGATCGCGACCGATACGCTCGTGACTCCAATTAACCAGTCCGAGAGTCGCTCCGATGAACTGATCGCGACTCGCTGTCCCGTCGTCGCTACGGTCTGTAGCCTCAATCGCGGTCTGGATGTCCGTCCCGTCTGGCCTCCTGGACGGGTCATGGAATTGGCATCTTTGAGCGTCCGCCAAGGCGTCGTGAGGACAGCTCCAGGTGTCGCCATCGACATTCAGACGAGCAAGCAGTTCCTTCCAGCCGTCGCGGTCCCCACCCCAGTTGACCCATGTGTCACCGTCAGCAGTGTACCTGCACTGGTTTTCGACCGCCATGACTGACGTCCACAGTTCGTTTCCACTTTAATATCCCCTCCTTGGCAACAGCGGGTTTCGAGCCGTCATCTCTCTATTTTGCGTCCACTATGGCAGCGGCTGTGGTTGCCGAACAACAATAGCCGGCTAAACAGGTGTGTCCGTGACGGCCCGCCCCGCTCGCCGCTGCCGCCCTCCGCGTCGCTCGCGACCGACCATTCCGGGCGGGCTTCCGCTCCAGTAGGTGCGGGTCCTGCCGGGCTAAAGTGCATGTGCCCTCGACGCCAGCGCTTCACCCGTTCGGGTCCTGCGGACCTCGGCGAAGCCGACCGCGACGGACGTGGTTGCGTCGCGGCGAACGGGGAATGCGCTGGCCGCTCGCTCCGGGCGGGTCGCCGCGCGGGGCTGGTTGGGGCCACCGCATGCAGGCGCGCTCTCGCTCGCGCCCAGGAGGGCGCTCGCGAAGGCGCGAGCGAGAGCGCGCAGCTGGTTTTGTCGGTCGTTGTCGTCGGAAAAACGCGATGGTGGAGCATCGCGGAGTCGGCGCGTGAGCGCCTTCGGAATCAGGTCGATTCCAATGTCTAGTAACAACGCTAGCGGAAAGATCGTTTCGGTCGATGAACAGGCATTCGAGAACGCGGACGAGCAGGCGGTCGATGAAGACGGCTTCCCGGTCGTCGACGAGACGCCAGAGTTCGAGGCGACAGTCGAGCAAGAGACGCAGGCGAAGGTGGATGCGAACCACCCAGACGGGATCGCTGACACGAGCAACGAGCGGATTCACGGTGTCACCCTCGAACAGGAGGAGCGCATTCGGGCCCGGGACGCCGAACTGGAGCATATCAGGGCCCAGGCCGAGCTGGGCACGCAGGATGATCGCGAGCAGCGCACTCGGGTGGTCGCCGCCCAAGAGAGCAAGCAACGTCGGCAGGAGTTCCAGAAGCGGGCCGCGAGCGTGGATCCGTGGGCGGACCCCGAGCGAAACGATCCCCGAACGGAGCTCTCTCAGGATGAACTGGCGACGGTGAACACCGAGGCAGACCGACTCGCGACGCGAATGGATGGGTGGTCGCGCGCAGCGATCAGTCGACGCCTGGCCGAAGCAGTCTTGGACGGTACAGACACGACGAGTGCGGTTGTGCGGGTGTTCGAGGCGTTGCAGACGGCACCGGGACACGTGGTGCCAATCGGGAAGCTCGACGAGGTGAATCGCAAAGAGGTGAGTATTGCGGGTCGTGTCAAGACCCTCTGGAGTCCCTCGCATCCAAGCATTGCTCAAGTCGGACTCATCGCGGACGAGACTGGGCAAACCCGGGTGACCATCTGGAAGGCCTCCGAGGCACCGTGGATCGCCGAGGGCGAGCACGTGCGCATTCACGGGGCTGCCCGGAACTGGTACGAGGGGCGCGTCTCCCTAGCCGTCACAGGGTGGAGCACCATCCACTTCCCCGAGCGCGGCCGCTGGTGGGAAGCGTAGCCGAGTGACGCACTCGGTTTTTTTGCTAAGCGCCGGACCAGCCCGAGCCCCACCGCCCCACCCTCCGCTCCGTGCTCGCTCCCTGCGGTCACTGCGCGCGCAGCCACAACCTCGATGTACTGGTTCAGGTTGCTTCGAGTCAGATTTGGCTTAGCTAGATAGCCACACACAGCAGGAGGCCTATCAGTCACTTCTCCAGACAATTCGGCTGAATTGTTCGTTGTATTGCTCTTGTGCAGCCAGCACGGTGGTGGAGTTGCTCCTATCTCAAGATGTGTGGGACTCGCGATTCCAGCGAGTTCCCCGTATCGGTGAAAACGATGGCAACCAGAGGCATCTCCGACACTGCTTCGACGAAGACATCCAGCTCGTTGAAGACGACGACCCGCTTCCGGGTTTCAGACGGGCCCTCGTAGGATTGGAACTATCTTATTCCCAACCGACTGAGGTGACGGCGCAAGTTTCAAACGGACGCTTGTGGGGGACAAAGCCCTGGTTAGAGACTCAGAGAGGAAGCATTCGGCAGCGGAGGACCGCAAAAACGCCTCGGAGGTTTGTCGACGGGCAGAAAGACTGCCCCGTATGGTCTCAAGCAATCCATCGGCACGGCAAGGTAGGCATAGTGGGTGTCAACTAATGCGGTGGCAGGTTCCCTACAGTAACGCCGCGGTCACGACCCGGAATCATGGTGAGCAGCGGTGAGCCGAGGACACAAATCGCGCGACCCAACCGATCGGATGGGCGTGTACAAGCAGCTCGCAGATGTGCCAGAGTCAGATCGGCTCGAAACGTACGCGGCAGAATATGAGGGCCAAGACACCTGGACAGAATTTCTTGAAATGTATCTCTTTGAGCGGTACAATTCGGATCGTTTCAAAGAGGATGCGCGCCGCGCTGGTAGATACTGGAAAGCGCACATGGAAACCTGTGGACGCCACCACGCACTCGCGACACCGGAAGATGTCGAGACCTGGATGGCGGCGCTGCTTGATCGCGTCCAAGTGAAGACGGCGTACAACTCGTACTGGGTTCGCGTGGAGCGGTTTTACTGGTGGCTCCAGTGGCACACCGATCACCCGCACGTGTACCATCCACCGTTGATAGCCGCCGCAGCAGGTGGTGCAGCTGGCACGGTCTGGGAGGAAAAGATCAGCCGAGGGAGGGACACCGATAATGCGTGACGCAGACGACTCCGAGATAGCCCCCAACGCGAAGCGACACACACTCGCGGAGGCGTTCGATCAAGAGACCGATCCACTTGTGGAATACGAAGAGCAGTTTGAGAAGATCGAGGTTGACCCATTCGAGCTGTTTAAAACAGACGTGCTCGCGTTACGTGATATTTCACAGCGAACGCGAACAGGCTACGACCGGGTGTTCCGACAGTGGAAGCGATTCATGGCTGGGATCGGACGCCACCCAGCGTGTCCACACCACACCCATATCTCACGATTTGCCCGATATGAACTCGACGAAAAAGGGAACCAGCCCCAGACGGTCAAAGAGAAGCTGCGGAAGCTACGCGACGCGTACTCGTACTGGCAAGCCGATCCCAGCTTCCCGCACCCGGACGAGTACCGCCCGTTCGATCTTGCGTTGTCGACGACAGCGTTTCGCGAGCCAGAGAGCAAGGACTTCCCTCATATCTCGCTGGCTGCGCTCCGAGAACAGCTCGCACAAGTGACTCACGTTCGCAACCTGGCGATTATTGGGCTCCAGTTGAAACTGGGGCTTCGGGCGACGGAACTGTGTAATCTCACACTCGCAGAGATCGATGTCGATCACCCGGCGATCGCTGACCATTATGCGACTCTAGGAGCGGATCCACGGCTTACTGACTATAGGAACGTCGTGTATATCACCCACGAGCGAGACGGCAACAAATCGCGGCGGCCACGGCTACTCCCGCTCGATGCGGAGACGCGGTATCTGCTCTGTCAGTGGCTTCTCGTGCGACCGGATGCAGATCACCCATGGGTATTTCTCTCGTTGTCCCGCCACGAGCAGCTTGGAAAACAAGATGTCAACGACATCTGGAAGACAGCCTTCCATCCTGACTACGCTGAGACAAACCAGCACCGAGCGGTCACGAGCCACTACGGACGACACTTCTTCACGACGTACTGGGAAGTTCATCAGGATCTTCACCGAGAACTCGTCCAGTATCTACGTGGAGATACGCCGGGCGAACAATCGATAGACGACCGTGCGACTATTGATGAGTATCTCCACACCTACTACGAAGATATCAGTGACCGCTACCGAGCAGATATTTTTGAGCTTGAGGTTTGCTGAACACGTCACCCTGCTCGCCTCGGGCTGGTTCGCGGGCACCGCCTCCCGCGGGCGCTACGAGGCGCTGCTCCACTCCGGACTGCTCGTGGGGATCTGTTACGCCGTCTTCACCGCCGGCGGCCTTTTATAAGCGAGCGCTACCCGCGCATCAGTTGGAGCACCTCGTCGACGACGCCCGGCTCGACGGCCACGACGTAGCGCCGCCCCGGCGTCAGCGTCGTGTCCGGCTTCGCGATCCGGTTGCCGTCTTCGCCGGAGATGACGAGGGTTCCCGCCGGAAAGGCGACGTCAGAGAGCGTTCGCCCGGCCGCGGGCGCGCCCTCGGCGACGCTGATCTCCATGATCTCGACGTCGCCGGTGACGTCCGCCAGGCTCTGGACGTCCTCGCCGGCGGTCCTGTTGGCCGCGACGCGCGCGCCCGCCGCCTCGGGGTAGACGACGGCGTCCACGAACCGGTCGTACGTCTCGTCCGTCTCCCGGTCGACGCGGGCGACCGTTCTGATCTCGTCCGTGAGCCGGTCGGCGAGCAGGCAGACCGCGAGGTTCAGCCCGGTCAGCTCCGTCAGCGCGGCGATGGTGTCGGCGTCGTCGACGCCGGCCTGTTCGAGGATGTCCGGGTCGGACGCGTCGCCCTGGATCACGGTCGCGATCCACGCGTCGGCGATCTCCTCGATACGGGTCTCGTCCTGTTCGATGATCGTTACGTTCTCGTCTCGGGCGGCGAGCAGTTCGGCCGTCTGAAAGCCGACGCGGCCGCCGCCGGCGATGATGATGTCTCGTGGCATATCAGTCCTCACCCGAGCCGGCCGTGGCCGGCTTGTCAGCTGATGCGTCCGGTCTCTCTTCGGTGGTCCCTCGCGCTCGGTACTTGTTGAGCGCGACGTACATCACCGCGCCCGCGACGAGCCACCCGGCGCTCAAGAGGAGCGCAAGCAGGTCCGTCCGCACGAGGAACCGGATCAGGACGACGGCGAGTATCCCGTTCAACGCGATCGCCAGTATCGGTGGGATCGGGTAGTAGGGGATCTCGTACGGACGGTTCATGTTCGGGCGCTCCCGACGGAGCCGGATCACCGCGACGTTGACGATGATAAAGGACAGCAGGAAAAAGAGGCTCGACATGTTGCCGGCGCTCTGCGTGGGGAGGAAGACGGACCCGAGCATGACGACCGCGCTCAGAAGCACCGCGACGAACGGCGTCCCGAACCGGTGATGGATCTGGCCGATCGACTGGAGCAGCTGGCCCTCGCGCCCCATCGAGAAGGCAACCCGCGAGGAGGCGATGACGACCGCGTTGAGCGCGGTGATCGTCGAGAACACCGCCCCGAAGACGATGAGCGCGCCGCCGTTCTGGATGACCGGCAGGCCGGTCGGCATGAACGAGGTCGCCGCCGTCGCGATGCCGGCCTCACCGGCGGCGGCCAGCTCCGAGGCGCCCAGCGTGCCGATCGCCACCGTCACGACCAACAGGTACACGACGACGGTGGCGGCGAGGCTGACGAAGATCGCTTTGGGGATGTTCTCGCGCGGGTTCTCGACCTCCTCGGTGACGGTCGTGATGAGGTCGTACCCCTCGAACGCGATGAACGTCAGGCCCATCGCGGGGAGGATGCTGAACGCGCCGGACCCCTCCGGGAACAGCGGGTCGAAGTTCTGGAACGTGAAGCTCGTCTCGCCGCCGCCGCCGGCAGAGAGGAACCCGAAGGCGACGAAGACGACGAGGATCGAGACCTTGACGATCGTGAACACCGTCTCGGCGCTCCCGCTCGCGGCGGTCGACGCCGCGTTCATGGCCACGAGCCCGGCGACCGCCACGAACGCGAGGAGGAACTTCGCCGGAACCCCGATTCCCAGCAACGGGAGCACCACCGCGCCGACTTGGTCGGGCGGCGCCACCACGCCGTACACGTGGAGCAGCTCGAGGAAGTTCGGCGCGAACCCGAGCGCGTACAGCGCGCCGGCGATCATGTACGCGAACCAGAGCATCCAGCCCATGATGAACGAGCCGAAGTCGTCGAAGATCTCCCGCACGAAGGCGTATCCGCCGCCGCTTTTCGGAATCGCGGACGCCAGCTCCGCGTACGAGAGCCCGGTGAACGCGGTCACGACCCCGTTCAACATGAAGACGAGCAGCGCCGCCGGCCCGGATATTTCAGCGGCGAGACCCGTGAGGACGAAGATGCCCGCGCCGATCATCGCGCCCATCCCGATCATCGTCGCGTCCAGCAGGCCCAACTCCGCCTCCGGCTCCCGCTGGTCGTGACTACTCATACGTCGCCCGCCAGAGTGCCCCTTCTGAGAACGATCATTTCGCGGCTGTATCAGTTACGACGGCTGAACCCATATCAATCTGCTCCCTCGATGTCAGGTAAAAGGAACCCGAGTACCGAAAGAGAATACGCGGCTCCCGTTGCGGAACCCGCAATAATGTGTATTTTCTAACAGTCGTCGGTACGGAGCGGACGGCTCCCGTGCAGGGTCGGGACGACCGGTGGGACACTCGCCGCAGCGGGTGGAACGGCCGTAACCTACAATTACCTGCGTTCGGAAAATTTCGCGAATGAGCGCGGACCTACGAGTCGTGATCGTCGGCGGACAACACGTCGGCTATCACGCTGCGCGACACCTCTCCGAGCGCGGTCACGACGTCGTCATCGTCGAGAAGGACCGCGATCGAGTGGAGTTCCTGAGCGAACAGTACGACGCCACGATCATTCATGGCGACGGCGGCCGGCGGTCGGTCCTCCGACAGGCGGGCCTCGACCGGAGCGACGTCCTCGCGGCGCTGACCGGATACGGCGCGATGACGAACATCGGCATCTGTACGATGGCGACGGAGATCGAACCCGATATCGGGACGGTCGCGCGGATCGACCACGGCGACAGAGAAGAGTATGCCGGGCTCGCCGACCGCGTGGTCTACCCGGAGGAGCTGGCGGCCCACGCGGCGACCAACGAGATCATCCACGTCGCCGGCGGCGGCGTCCGGACGATCGAGGAGGTGTCGGGCGACCTCACGCTGCTCGAACTCACCGTGGCGGGCGACGCGCCGGTCGCCGACCGAGAGCTCCGCGAGGTCGCCTTCCCGCGGGGCGCGGTCGTCGTCGCCGGGCGCGACAGCAACCAGCTCCCGGGGCCGGAGATGGTGCTGGAACCCGGCTTCCGGTACGTCGTCGCCGTGAACACGGACATCAGCGACGAGGTCGTGCGGCTGTTCAGGGGCTGACGCCGAGCCGCCCGGGTCGCCGCCGCGTTCGAGGCGACGCGGTCACTCCTACCCGACGGCGCGGCCCGACCGGTCGCGAGCCCGCAGCGCCCAGACGTTGGGGGCCTCCTGGAACTCGTGCTCGGTGAGGTGGGTCGCCTGATACGCGTTGTCCGCCATCGCCTCGCGCGCGTCGTCCCACTCGTCGATCGCGATGCGATCGATCGGTCCGGCGGCGATCACGCTCCGCCACGGTCCGTCGGGGTCGACGTCGAAGACGGCGAAGCTCGCGACGTCGGACTGCTCCGCGTACGTCTCCTTCCGGAGCTCGCTGGTCCCGCCGAGGAAGACGAAGTAGAGGGTGCCGTCCCCGTCGTACCCGAACGACAGCGGAACGCCGTACGGCACGCCGTCGGCGCTCATCGACAGCACGCCGACGCCGGCCGCCGTCAGCAGCTCGTCGATCGCGGCGTCGTCCATATCGGTCCCCAGCAGCGCGTCATACTGTGTCATAAGCTAGCTCCGCGCACGGAATTCATAAGAAGACTGCGAGAGTTCCCAGCCGGTCGAAACGCGGGTGGGAGGCAGTGACACCCGAACTGGTTTTCCGGATGACTCCCAACCGATCGCCATGCACGCACGCGAGCGGATCGAGAGCTACTACGACGCGCTCCGGACCGAGGAGCCGCTCGGCCCGTACTTCGCCGCGGCCGACCCCGGCGACGACGACCCCGTGAAGTTCGGGATCTCCGAGCGACTGGTCGGCGCGGACGCGATCCGGACCGGGCTCCGCCGGCAGACCGAGACGACGACCGACTGGACGGTGACGAGTCGGGCGCTCCGCGTCGCCGAGCGCGACCGCCACGCGTGGTTCAGCGACGACGTGTCGATGGCGTGGACCGACGCGGCGACCGGCGACCGGCGCGCGTTCGAGACGCGGTGGAGCGGCGCGCTCGAACGCCGGGACGGGGAGTGGCGCTTCGTCGGGATGCACGTCAGTACGGCCGACGAGCTGTGATCGGTCCGGCCGACCGACGAGGCGACGGCGACGAGCGGCGTCGACCGCCCACGACCCGATCGATTAAAGTCGACTTGTGCTAACCAACCGCTAGTGGTTATCATCGACGCGGCGACCGACGGGCGGGCTCGACCGGAGCGGCGGGCGGGAGGTGCCGCGTGACCGACGCGACGCTCGCGGTCGTCGCCGGCGCGACCGAGACGGCCGCGATCGACGGTATCAGCGCCGCGGGCGCCGATCCCACACTCCGCCGGCACACGCCGAGCGCCGACCTCGAGATCGTCGCCGACGGCCGGCCCGCCGCCGACTCGCCGGTGCCGGTCAGCCCCTCCGGCTGCCCGACTCCCGCGGTCGTCACCCGGGCGGTCCGGGAGCTGGTCGGCGTCGACTTCGTCGGCGTCGACGCCGGCCTCGCGGTGCCGACGGCGCCGACGGAGGCGACCGTCTACGACTCGGACGCGTCCCCCGGCGGGGACGTCCGGACCGCCGAGCCGGTGCCGGACGCGGCGGCCGTCTTCGAGCGGGGGCGGGAGCTGGCGGGGACGATCGCAGGCAGCGGCGGTGACGGCGTCGAAACCGATGGCGACCCCGGTGAGCTCCTCGTCGGCGAGACGATCCCGGGGGGGACGACGACCGCGCTCGGCGTCCTGACGGCGCTCGGCGAGCGCCCGGTCGTCTCCTCGTCGCTGGCGGCGAACCCGCTCGCGACCAAGCGAGCGGTCGTCGAGGAGGGGTTGGAAGCGAGCGGGCTCTCCCCCGGCGACGCCGCGGGCGACCCGATCGGCGCGGTCCGGCTGATGGGCGACCCCGTGCTCGCGGCGGCCGCCGGCCTCGTGGTCGGCGCGGTCGAGCGCGGGGTCGACGTGACCCTCGCGGGTGGCACGCAGCTGGCGACCGTCGCCGCGCTGGCGCGGCACGCGGGCGTCGACCGGCGGCTCCCGCTGGCGACGACCGCCTTCGTCGCCGACGACCCGACCGCCGACGCCGCGGCGCTCGCGGACGACCTCGACCTGACGCTGGCCGCGACCGACCCCGCGTTCGACGCGAGCGACCACCCGGCGATGCGGGCGTACGCCCGCGGCGAGGCGAAGGAGGGCGTCGGGATGGGTGGCGCGCTGGCGCTCGCCGACCGGGGCGAGCCGACGACCGCGGCCGTCCGCGAGCGCGTCGCCGCCGTCACCGACCGACTGCTCGCCGAGCGCGAGGCGGAGTCGACCGCGGGTGGTGCGCCGTGAAGGGGGTCGTCCTCGGCGGCGTCGCCTCCGGCGTCGGTAAGACCGTCGCGACGCTCGCGGCGATCCGCGCGCTCGAAGCCGCCGGGCACGCGGTCCAGCCGGCGAAGGCCGGTCCCGACTTCATCGACCCGAGCCACCACGAGCGCGTGGCGGGACGCCCCTCGCGGACGCTCGACCTGTGGCTGCAGGGCGAAGGGGGGCTCCGCCGGAACTACGCCCGCGGAGCGGGCGACGTCTGCGTCGTCGAGGGCGTGATGGGGCTGTACGACGGCGACAAGTCGAGCACGGCCGCGGTCGCCGAGGCGCTCGATCTCCCGGTCGCCCTCGTCGTCGACGCGAGCGCGGGGATGGAGAGCGTCGCCGCGACCGCGCTCGGCTTCCGGGCGTACGCCGAGCGCGCCGGGCGCGACGTCGACGTCGCCGGCGTGATCGCCCAGCGCGCGCACGGCGGGCGGCACGCGAACGGGATCCGCGAGGCGCTCCCGGAGGAGCTGGCCTACCTCGGCCGGATCCCGCCGAACGACGAGCTGGAGGTGCCGGAGCGGCACCTCGGGCTCCACATGGGCGAGGAGTCACCGATCGACGACGACGCGCTCGACGCGGCCGCGGAGGGGCTCCGAGTCGAGCAGCTGCTCGATATCGCGCGGGAGCCGGCGGGGACGACGGAGCCGGCGGGGGCGAGCGGGCCGACCGAGACCGCCGACGGCGACCGCCCCCGGGTCGCGGTCGCCCGCGACGAGGCCTTCCGGTTCGCGTACCCAACCACGATCGAGCGCCTGCGCGAACGGGCGACCGTCGAGCCGTTCGCGCCGACCGCGGGCGACCCCCTCCCGCCCTGCGACGGCGTCTACCTCCCCGGCGGCTACCCGGAGCTGCACGCCGCGGCGCTCGCGGAGAGCCCGGCGCTCGACGACCTCGCGACCGCGGCCGCCGAGGGGGTCCCCGTGCTCGGCGAGTGCGGCGGGCTGATGGCGCTCGCCGAGTCGCTGACGACCGTCGAGGGCGAGACGCACCCGATGGCGGGCGCCCTCCCGGCCGACGTGCGAATGCGCGACCGGTACCAAGCGCTCGACCACGTCGAGCTGCGGGCGCGTCGGGACGCGCCGACGGCGGCCGCGGGCGAAACCCTGCGCGGCCACGAGTTCCACTACTCCGACGCCGACGTCGCGGGCGACGCCCGGTTCGCCTTCGACGTGGAGCGCGGGACCGGGATCGACGGCGAGCACGACGGCCTGATCGAACACCGAACGCTCGGAACGTACTGTCACGTCCACCCCGAGAGCGGGGCGTTCGACGCGTTCCTCGACGGGCTGTGACCGTGGTCGCGCTCCTCCCCGCTCCCGCGATCGCCGGGGTCGCCCCCCTCCCCGCTCCCGTACTCGCCGCCCTCGCCGCCACCGCCGCGCTGGCAGTCGCGGTCGCGCTCGACCTCGCGGTCGCGGAGCCCCCGGGGCGGGTCCACCCCGTCGCGCTGTTCGGCTCGGTCGTCGACCGAGTCGACCGAGCGTGGTCACGCCCGCGGCTCGTCGGCGTCGCGGCCGCGATCGGACTCCCGCTCGCCGCCGCAGCGCTCGCTGGGGGCGTCGTTACGGTCGCCGCCGAGGTCGGAGCGCGGGCGGGCGCGGAGCTGAGATTCCTCGCCGTCCCCGTCGCCGGCGCGGTCCTCTTCTCGCTCCTCAGTCTCCGAATGTTACGCGAGGTCACCGCGGAGGTCGTCGCGCTGACCGAGAGCGACCCGGACGCGGCCCGCGAGTCGATCCGGGCCCTCGTGGGGCGCGACGCCGCCGATCTCTCGCCGGCGGCCCTCCGGAGCGCGGCCGTCGAGAGCGCGGCCGAGAACCTCGCCGACGGGTTCGTCGCCCCGCTGGCGGGGTTCGCGGGAGGTGCGACGGTCGGGCTGGCGGTCGCCCCGGCGGCGACCCTCCCGCTCGCCGCGGGGGTCGCCGGCGCGGCGTGGGTGAAGGCCGTGAACACGCTCGACTCGATGCTTGGCTACCGATCGAAGCCGGTCGGGCGGGCGAGCGCCCGGCTCGACGACGCCGTCATGTACCTCCCGGCCCGCGCGACCGCTGGCTGTCTCGCGGTCGCGGCCGGGTCGGTCGGAGCGCTCTCGCGGGCCCGGTCGTGGGCGCGGGAGCCGGGGTCCCCGAACTCCGGGTGGCCGATGGCGACCGCGGCCGCCGCGCTCGACGTGCGGCTGGCGAAGCCGGGCCACTACGCGCTCAACGCGGCCGCCGCGTCGCCGACCGTCGCCGACGCGGAGCGGGCGGTCCGGCTCGTCGGCGTCGCCGGCGCGGTCGCCGTCGCGGGGACGGCGGGGTGGGTGCTCGCGGTCGGGTGGCTGTTGTCTGGCGATTCGGTGCTTCCCCCCGCGGGGGTGGTCGGATGACCGCGACTGCGCTCGCGCTCCGGGGCGCGCTCGGCTTCCTCACCCGGATCCCGGTCGGCCGCGACGAGGCGGAATGGGAGGCGTTCGCGGGGGCGCCGTGGACGCTCCCGGTCGTGGGCTACCTCGTCGGCGGGCTCGTCGCGCTCCCGCTCCTCGCGCCCGTCCCCGCGCCGACGGTCGCGCTGGCGTTCCCCCTCGCCGTCTACGCCGTCACCGGGATCACCCACCTCGACGGCGTGGCCGACCTCGGCGACGCGGCGGTCGTCCACGGCGGTCCGGACGAGCGCCGCGAGGTCATGAAGGACTCCGCGCTCGGCGTCGGCGGGACGGTCGCGCTCGTCGCCGTCGTCCTCGGGCTGGCGACCGCCGCGCTCGGGCTGGCGGAGGCCGCGAGTGCCGCCGGGACGCCGGGCGTTCGCGACCGGCTCGGCACCGCGGTCGGGGTCGTCGTCGCCGCCGAGGTCGGCGCAAAGGCCGCGACCGCGACGCTCGTCTGCGTCGGCGACGCGGCCCACGAGGGGCTCGGGTCCGCGCTCACGGGGGAGGTCGACGCCGGGGCCGCGCTCCCGGTCCTCGCGCTCGCGGCGCCGGCGGCGCTGCTCGCGTGGCCGCGGCTCCTCCCGGGGGTCGCCGCGCTCCTCGCCGCACTGGCGACGGCGTGGCTGCTCCGGCGGTGGGCCCGGCGGCGGCTCGGCGGCGTCTCCGGGGACGTGCTCGGCGCGACGAACGAGCTCGCGCGGGTCGCCGCGCTGCACGCGGGGGTGATCGCGTGGACGCGCTTCTGATGTGCGGCGGCCGCGGCACCCGCCTCGGCGGAGCCACGGAGAAACCGATGACCCCGATCGGGAGGCGGCCGATGGTCGACCGCGTGTGCGACGCGCTCGCCAGGAGCCGCGTCGAGGCGACGCACGCGGTCGTCTCGCCGCACGCGTCGGCGACACGCGAACACCTCGTCGACGGGCGGAGGGATCTCCCCGTGATCGACGCCCCGGGCGACGGCTACGTCGCTGACCTGCGGTACGCAATAGAGCGGGTCGGGGCGGGCGACGCGGCCGCTCGACCCTTCGTAACTGTCGCCGCCGATCTCCCACTCCTCGACCCCGCGGCCGTGAACGGCGTGATCGACGCCGCTCGAGCCGCCGGCGACGACGACGCGCCGGCGTCGCTCACGGTCTGCGTTCCCGCGGCGCGCAAGCGCGAGCTCGGTGTCAGCGCCGACGCGGCGACAGAGATCGACGGCCGCGAGGTCGTTCCCGCCGGGATCAACGTCGTCGCGGGCGAGGAGGACGGCGGGAGCGACGGGGAGACCGAAAGCGACGACGGCGACGCCGCCGTCCACGTCACCGAGGACGCGCGGCTCGCCGTCAACGTCAACTACCCGTCGGACGTTCGGGTCGCCGAGCGGCTCCTCGCCGACGGGGAGGCCGACGACTGACCGACGCTCCGAGACCACACCCATGAACCTCGACGACGCCACCGACCTCGACCGCGCGCCCCACGGGAGCAGCGACGACCCCTCCCTGCTAGACTTCTCCGCGAACACCAACCCCGAAGTTCCGGCGGGCGTCGAGGCGGTCTACCGCGAGGCGTTCGCCGACGCGCGGTCGTACCCCGCGGAGCCGCCGGCGGCGTTCCGGGCGACCGCGGCCGACTACGTCGGCTGCGACCCGGACTCGGTCGTCCCGACGCCCGGCGGGCTCGCCGCGATCCGGGCCGCGGTCGCGCTCGCGGTCGACCCGGGCGACACCGCCCTCGTCCCGGCGCCGAGCTTCGGCGAGTAC
Source organism: Halorubrum sp. CBA1229 (assembly GCF_003721435.2). Lineage (NCBI taxonomy): Archaea > Methanobacteriati > Methanobacteriota > Halobacteria > Halobacteriales > Haloferacaceae > Halorubrum > Halorubrum sp. CBA1229. Next base: position 1,063,714 of record NZ_CP054585.1, read on the forward strand.
GCCCGCGAGGTGCGATTGCAGGGGGGCGAGCCCGCGTTCGTTCCGGCGAGCGAGATCCTCGACGCCGACCCGAGCGGGCACGCGCTCGCCGTGGTCTGTAACCCGAACAACCCGACCGGGACCGCCTACGACCGGGAGGCGGTAGAGCGGTTCGCGGCGCGGTGCCGCGAGGCCGACACGCGCCTGCTGGTCGACGAGGCGTTCCTCGGGTTCACCGACCGCCCGTCGCTCGCGGGGACCGAGGGCGTCGTCGTCGCCCGCTCGCTCACGAAGCTGTTCGGCCTCCCCGGGATCCGGACCGGGTTCGCGGTCGCGACGGGCGCGTTCGGCGCGGCACTCGCGAACGCCCGACGCCCGTGGAACCTGAGCGCGCCGGCGCTCGCGACCGGCGCGCACTGCATGCGGCGGGAGGAGTTTATAAACGAGACCCGCGAGCGCGTGCGCTCCGAGCGCGCCCGGATGCGCGAGGCCCTCGCCGAGCGCTACGCGGTCGCCCCCTCCGACGCGCCGTTCCTCTTGCTCGACGTGAGCGGGGACGGCCGGTCGGTCGAAGCGGTCGTCTCGGCGGCCCGCGAGCGCGGCGTGGCGGTCCGGGACGCGACGACCTTCCGCGGGCTCGACTCCCACGTCCGGGTCGCGGTGCGCCGCCCCGCCGAGAACGACCGACTGCTCGCGGCGCTCGGCGTGAGAGAGGGGGAGGCGGCCGACGGCGAGACGACCGACGGGACGACCACCCCGGAGGACGACGATGTTTGAGGCGACCGTGCGCGAGGGCGTCCTCCGCCTGCGGCGCCCGGAGACCCGCTGGCTCTCGACCGGGTGGAACGGCGGGCGCTCGCGCGCGGCCGCCGCCTACAACGTGACCGTCCCGGAGGGGTTCGAGCGCACGGATCTTGGCGCGTACCGCGACGAGCGGCTGGCGCGGGCGGGGTTTAAAACTGAGAGCGGGGTGGGGCGCGACCGCGACGCAGAGAGCGACGCGGGACGCGGCGACGACCCGCCGACCCTGTTCACCGGCGTCGCGATGGAGCACGCGCGGGGCGCGCGCCGCGGGCCAGTGGTCGCGTACGCGACGGTCGGGCTCTCGAACCCGGCGATGCTCCCGATGGACCCGGCGGCGGAAGGCGAGGGCGACGCAGCCGACGCGGCCGACGCGGCGGCGACGGACGACGCCCCCGACCCGGACCGCGAGGCGGCGACGGCCGAGGGACCGCCCCGGCGACCCGGCACGGTCAACCTGCTCGTCGGGACGACCCGACGGCTCGCGGACGGCGCCGCGGCGAACCTCGTCGCCGTCGCGGCCGAGGCGAAGGCGGCGACGCTGCTCGCGACCGCCGGCGTGCCCGGGACGACCAGCGACGCAGTCGCCGTCGCCGACGATCCGGACGGGGAGCCGGCGGCGTTCTCGGGCAGCGCCACGCCGGTCGGCGCGGCGGCCCGCGTCTGCGTCCGGGACGCGGTGCGCGCGAGCCTGCGGTCGCGGTACCCGGACGGCGACCTGCCCGGTCCGACCGGCGACGCCGAACACGGCGTCGTCGCCGACGAGCGGGCGGAGGTTTTCGACCCATGACACACGACGACACCACCACCGACGGCGACGCACAGGACGCGACCGACGAACAGCCGACCGACGAGGACCCCGCGACCCGGACGCCCGGCGGCGGCGCGGCCCCCGAGCCGGAGCCCATCGAGCCGGCCGCGCCCGAGGAGTTCGGGCTCGTGCAGGCCTGGTGGGGCGACGGGAAGGGGAAGACGACGGCGGCGATGGGGATGGGATTCCGGGCCGCGGGGCACGGCTACCGCGTCCACATGCTCCAGTTCATGAAGGGGGGCGCCGACAGCGTGGAGGGCGTCAGGGGCGAGTACAACGCCATCGCCGCGATGCCGGGGTTCAGCTACGAGAACGCCGGCCACTACGGCTGGCACGGGCTGCTCGACGGCTCCGCGGACGACGAGCACGAGGCGCAGGCGCGGGCCGCCTTCGAGCGCGCCGAGGCGCTCGTGGTGGGCGCCGGCGAGGCGGACCTGACCGAGCCGCTCCCGCTCGGCGGCGACCCGGACGACGGTGTCCACATGCTCATCTTGGACGAGCTGCTGTACGCGGCCGATCGCGGGCTCGTCGACCCCGACGACGTCGTCGCGCTCGCGGAGTCGAAGCCGGACGGCCTCGAGCTCGTCCTCACCGGGAGCCACGCGGAGCCGGCGTACCTGGAGGGCGTCGCCGACCTGATCACGAACGTCCGGAAGGTGGCGCACCCCTTCGACGCCGGCCACCGGGCGCGGCGGGGGACGGAGTACTGAGACGCATGTCCCGCCGGCGATCCATCTCCCGGCGACGCGCGCCGCGTCGGAGGCGCCCGTGACCGACGCCGACCCGGACGCCGACACGATACTGATCGCCGGCACGGCGAGCCACGCCGGCAAGAGCACGCTGGCGGCCGGCCTCTGCCGGCACCTCGCGCGGAACGGCGTCTCGGTGGCGCCGTTCAAGGCGCAGAACATGAGCAACAACGCCCGGGTCGCGCTCGCGCCGGACGGCGAGTGGGGCGAGATCGGCGTCTCCCAGTTCGTGCAGGCGCGGGCCGCCGGAGTCCCCGCGACGACCGACATGAACCCCGTGCTGCTCAAGCCGCGCGGCGACGGCGAGAGCCAGCTGGTGATCGACGGGGAGGCGGTCGGTCACTACGCGGCCGGCGAGTACTACGAGTCGCACTGGGAGCGTGCCCGCGAGGCGGCCGTCGCCGCCCACGGTCGCCTCGCCGCGGATCACGACGTGGTCGTCGCCGAGGGGGCGGGCAGCATCGCCGAGATCAACCTCCACGACCGGGACCTCGCGAACGTCGAGTGCGCGCGCTTCGCCGACGCCCGGATCCTGATCGCCGTCGACATCGAGCGCGGCGGGGCCTTCGCGAGCCTCTACGGAACGTTAGAGCTCCTCCCCGACGACGTCCGCGAGCGCGTCGCCGGCGCGGTGATCACGAAGTTCCGCGGCGACCCCGCCCTGCTGGAGCCCGGCATCGCGGAGATCGAGGAGCGCACGGGCGTCCCGATCCTCGGCGTCGTCCCGCACGACGACCCCGGCCTCCCCGCGGAGGACAGCCTCTCGCTGCCGGACGCGGGCGACGGAAGCGAGACGGGGAGCGGCCGGGGCGGGGACGGAGGGAACGTCCTCGGCGCGGACGACGGGGTCGCGGACGCCGACGCGGTCCGGATCGCCGTCCCGCGGCTCCCGCGGATCTCGAATTTTACTGACTTAGAGCCGCTGGCTCGCGAGCCCGGCGTGCGGGTCGCGTACGTCCCGATCGACGGGGACCGGAGCGGTACCGACGCGCTCCTCGACGACGCCGACGCGGTCGTCCTCCCCGGGTCGAAGAACACCGTCGACGACCTGCTCGCGCTCCGCGACGCCGGCTTCGACGACGCGCTCCGCGACTTCGCCGGGCCGATCGTCGGGCTCTGCGGCGGCTACCAGATCCTCGGAGAGCGGCTGACGAACGCCGACGTCGAGGGGACCGGACCGACGTCGACGGTCGAGGGCGTCGGCGTGCTCCCGGTCGAGACGCGCTTTGCGACCGACAAGCGCGTCGAGCGCGTGACGCGGTCCGTGGACGGGGGCGGCCCGCTCGCCGGCGCGGCCGGGACCGCGACCGGCTACGAGATTCACATGGGCCGGTCGTCGCCCACCGAGGCGGTCGCCCGACCGCTCGGCCCCGAGAGCGCGGCGACCGACCGGGCGCTCGGAACGTATCTCCACGGCCTCTTCGAGAACGAGGGCGTCCGGGCGGCGTTCGTGGACCGGGCGTTCGCGGCCGCCGGGAAGTCGCGGCCGGCGGTCGGAGCGGGGGAGGGCGACGGGGGCGCGGCGGGGGAGGCGGACGACCGTTCCCCCTACGACCGCGCCGCCGACCTCGTCGCCGACAACGTCGACCTCTCGGCGCTCGGGCTCGGCGATGTCGGGTGACCGACCTCGGTCGCGCCGCTGCGGGGAAATGCCCTAATAAATCCCCGCCGACGGGTCGCACATGGTCTCCCGCGAGAACGCCGTCATCGGAACGTGTATCGCCCTCACCGTCGCCGTCGCGCTCCTCGTGGAGTCGCTGACCGTGTCGTATCCGGAGTGGGCCCCGCTCGCGCTGTTCATCGGGGGCGGCGTCGTCGTGCCGCTCGCGATAAACGAGACGTTGGACCGGAGAGAGACCGCTTAAAAGCGCGGGTCGGCGGTCACTCGCAGGCCAGCGTCTCCTCCAGCAGCTTCCGCTGTGCCGCCGCGAGGTGCTCAGCGAACGTCGAGGGGGAGATGTCGAGCGCCTCGGCGACCGCCCTCGCGTTGGCGTCGCGGGGACGCTCGAAGTAGCCCATGCGGTAGGCGGTCCGCAACACCTCGCACTGGCGGTCGGTGAGCCGGCCGCGGTCGACGAGGGTCCGGTCCGGCACCGCGTCGCCGTCGGTCGCGCCGTGGACGAGATAGCGGACCTCGACGTGGTCGGCGATGCCGTCGAGCGCCGAGACGATGTCGCGAAGGCGTTCGAGGTCGGGGAGATGGAGCGTCAGGAGGAGGACGCCGTCCTCGGCGCGCGCGTCGGCGATCGGGCAGTCGAGCTCCTCGATGACTCGGCAGGCGCACGCCCCGTCCCGCGGGCGGTCGTACCGGTACACCCGCTCGTCGCCGAGGTCGACGACGGACGCCGTCGCCGGAACGTCCTCGATCTCGGCGACCGCCTCCGGATCGCGGGCGCGAAACTCCTCGGTGTGCGTGTCGCCCGCGTGCGTCCACGTGACGCCGGTGATCGGGCCGTCGTGGGCGGTCGACGCCGCGACGACCGGGCAGTTCCCCGCGCCGTGGATCGCGACGCCCGCGCGGACGCCCTCGGGCGCGTCTCCCGCGCGACTCCCCGTCGACTCGCCCCCGGTTGCCATCGGATCTCCGAAGGGGCGACGGACACAAAGGCCTGATCCCCAACCAGCGAGGCGTCTCCCGAGGAGCCCCGAGAACACCCGCAATACTGTGGGCCGGTCGGTATCGGTTCGTGACCCGGAGCCGTGGCCGTGCAACGAGCGATCCACGCTGTCGGAGCGATCGCCCTGGCCGGGGCCGGGGGCGGGATGAGCGTCGCGGCGGCCGCCGGAGTGGCGGCCGGGGTCGGCGTCGGTTCGGGCGCCGGGGCGGCGGCGAGCGCGGAGCTGCTGGCCGGCGCCCTCGTCTTCGCGGTCACCGCGACGTCCCTCGGCTACACCGCCGTCACGGAGGCCAGATGGGCGTTGCGGACCGACGGGTTCCGCGTCACGCGGACCGACCTCGGCAACGCGGCCGCCGTCGCCCTCGCGGCGCCGGTCACCTACGCGCTCTCCGTGCAGGCCGGCGTCGGGCCGATCGTGGCGTCCGCCTTGGTCGGGCTCTGCGCGTACCTCCTGTCGGAGACGTACGGCGCCCCCGCGTACTGCGGCTCGTTCGTCGGGATGGCGACCCCGGCGGCCGGCGCCGATCTCGGGGCCGTCGCCGCCGCGGGGCTCGTCGCCGGCGGCGTCTTCGTGGCCGCCAAGCGCGCGTTCAACGGGTTCGGCGGGAAGCTCGGGACGACCGCGTTCGTCGGCTGCCTGTCGGTGGCGGCGCTCGGCGGCCTCGCCCCCGGAACGGGGTCCGTCCCGGAGCCGACCGTCGCGGCGGGGCTCGTCGTCGCGGCGGCCGTCACTGCGCTCGCCACGTTCCTCGTGAGCGTCCGGCTCGACCACGGGCCGGTCGTCGGGAGCGCGGTCGTCGGGCTCGTCGCCGGGACCGTCTGCCCGCCGCTGTTCGCCGCCGGGGACGCGGTCGCGGCGGTCGCCTTCTGCGCCTCGTTCGCCGGGATGGCCACGCCGGAGCGGATCCCCGGCCCCGGGCCGATGCTGCTGGCCGGCGGAGTCGCCGGCGTCGCGTTCGTCGGCGCCGCGCCGTACTTCGTCGGCTTCGGCGGGAAGCTCGGGACGATCGCGTTCGCCGCCTGTCTCGTCACCGCGGGGGTCCTGTCGCTCGGGCGCGTCCTCGCCCCGGTCGGCAGCGACGCCGTGACCGGGTGAGCGTCGAGGTGGTCGTCGGGTGACCCGCGGCGACCGCGACCCGCGGCGGGACGCGGGTCACGGGATCGCTATTTAAAACACCACATTACTCCGGCCGCATCGGGAGGGCCGTGGAGCCCCTCGGTTGAGGTGATGACTGATCCGACCGAGACGCCCGAGCGGAGCTTCGAGTCGAACCCCTCCGTCTGTCCGTTCTGCGGCGTCGGCTGCGCTATCGAGTACGCCGGCGGCGGGAGCGCGACCGGCGTCGAGGGGCCGGTGAACGCCCGCGGGGAGATCTGTCCGAAGGGCGCGGCCGCGTTCGACGTCGTCGACCACGAGGACCGCCTGACCGAGCCGCTCGTCAGGCACGACGGGCGCTTCGTCACGGCGCCGTGGGCGGAGGCGCTCGACCGCGTCGCGAGCGGGATCGGGCGAGTGGTCGACGAGCACGGCCCGGACGCCGTGCAGTTCTTCGCCTCCTCGAACTGCACGAACGAGGAGAACTACGTCCTCCAGAAGCTCGCGCGCGTCCTCGGGACGAACAACGTCGACAACTGCGCGCGGCTCTGTCACGCCTCGACCGTCGCCGCGATGAGCGACCGGCTCGGCGCCGGCGCGATGACGAACACCCTCGACGACCTGCGGGAGGCGGACTGCGTCTTCGTCAACGGCGCGAACCCGGCGGAGCAACACCCCGTCGCCTTCCGGTCGTACCTCCTCCCGGCGGTCCGCGACGGCGCGACGCTCGTCCACGTCGACCCGCGCGCGAACGACACGACCGAGGCGGCCGACGTCCACCTCCCGCTGCGCCCCGGCACCGACATCGAGGTGGCGAACGCGATCGCCGCGGTCCTGATCGAAGAGGACCTCGTCGACGAGGCGTTCCTCGCCGAGCGGACGACCGGGTTCGACGAGCTCCGCGAGCACCTCGCCGCCGTCGACGTGGGGGAGAACGCCGAGGCGGCGGGCGTCGACCCGGAGGCGATCCGCGAGGCGGCCCGGGCGTACGGCGAGGCGGACCGCGCCGCGATCGTGACGGGGATGGGAACGAGCCAGCACCGCTGCGGCACCGACAACGTCCACGCCCTGCTCAACCTCGCGCTGCTGACCGGCAACGTCGGCCGGCCCGGAACCGGCGTCAACCCCCTGCGGGGCCAGAACAACGTGCAGGGCGCCAGCGACGTCGGCGGCCTCCCGGGCGTGCTCCCCGGCTACGAGCCCGTGACGGACCCGGACGCCCGCGAGCGCGTCGCCGCGGAGTGGGGGGTCGAACCGCCGAGCGACCCCGGGCTCACCGAGGTCGAGGCGACCCACCGGTTCGGTGACGAGGTGCGGGCGGCGGTGGTCTTCGGCGAGAACCCGGCGGTCACCGAGCCGAACGCGAGCGCGGTCGCCTCGGCGTTCGAGGAACTTGACTTCTGCGTCGTCATCGACCTGTTCGAGACGGCGACCGCGGCCCACGCCGACGTGGTCCTCCCGGGGAGCTCGTGGGCCGAGAAGGCCGGCACCGTGACGAACACCGACCGCCGCGTGATGCGGATGCGGCCCAACGCCGACCTCCCCGGGAACGCCCGGCGCGACTTCGAGATTCTGAGTGCGCTCGGGCGGCGGCTGACCGACCGCCCCGCGGAGTTCGAGTACGACGGGCCGGCGGCGGCCTTCGAGGAGCTGACGCGCGTCGCCCCCATCTACGAGGGGATGAGCTACGAGGGGATCGGCGACGGCTACCAGCGCTGGCCCTTCTCGGCCGACGACGGCGCCGGGACGGACGTGTTACACGCGGCGGAGTTCCTCACCGGCGAGCGCACCGCGCCGCTCGCGGTCGTCGACCCCGTCCCGCCCGCAGACGACCTCGCCGCCGGCGAGCTGACGCTGACGACCGGCCGCGTGCTCCAGCACTTCAACAGCGGGGCGCTCAGTCGCCGCTCGGACCGCCTGATGGCGATGCGCGGCGAGGACGCGCTCCAGATCCACCCGGACGACGCGGCCGACCGGGGGATCGAGGACGGGGACCGGGTGACCGTCTCGAACGACCGCGGGACCGTCGAGGTCGCGGCCGCGGTCACCCCGGCGGTCCGCGAGGGCGTGACGTTCTGTACGTTCCACTACGCGGAGCCGCTCGCGAACGCCCTGACGGGCGACGCGCTCGATCCCGAGGCCGGAATCCCGGAGTTCAAGCACTCGGCGGTCACCGTCGAACCGGCCGCCGTCGGCGAGGCGGGGGGCGAGAGCGACGCCGCCGACGCCGACTGAGAGAGTGTCGCTCGCGCGGTCGGGGACCGGCTTCGCGCCGACCGGCAGGCGGTGCGGTATCACTCGTGAGAGACGGGAGGGCGGGCTTATATGATCCAGACGAAGAGGGGCTCGCATGACTGCGTCTGGAGAGTACGGTCGAGACGACTTCGGTCAGGGCGGCCTGAACGAGGGGCTAGACGTCGCGGCGCTGGTCGAGGAGATCGGCCTCGACGCCGAGGAGATCCGGTGGCGGAAGGAGTTCGTCGGCTTCGACGAGGAGGACGAGCGGCGACTGAGTCGGTACGAGGACGCGTTCGCGGAGAACGCGGACCGGATCGCGGAGGACTTCTACGAGAACCTCACCGGTCACGAGCAGACCGTCGAAGTGTTGGGCCGGTCGGACAAGGGGCTCGACCAGCTCAAGCGGACGCAGTCGGCCTACCTCGTGACGCTCGCGAACGGCGAGTACGGAACGGAGTACTTCGAGGACCGAGCGCGGATCGGCAAGATCCATGACATGCTGGAGATGCCGATGAAACACTACATCGGCCAGTACGGCGTGTACTACGACCTCATCCTCCCGCTCATCGGCGACCGCCTCGTCGACTCGCTCACCGACCGGCTGGCCCCCGACGCCGCCGGTGCGGCGGTCGACGACGCGACCGCGACGGCGATAGAGGAGGAGGTCGACGACGCGATCGAGGACCTGCTCTCCGTCCTCCGGATCGTCAACCTCGACATGCAGGTCGTCACGGACACGTACATCCACTCCTACAGCGAGAAGCTCTCGGAGGTCGTCGAGGAGAACGAGCGGCTGATGGCGGAGGTGGAAGACGAGGTCGAAGGGCCGATCGGCGACCTGCGCGAGTCGGCGGACGACGTCGCCGACAGCGCCGCCGAGGTCGGCGACGCGGCCGAGGACCAGTCGGAGCGGGTCGCCGAGATCTCCTCCGAGGTGGCGAACCTCTCGGCGACGGTCGAGGAGGTGGCGTCGACCGCCGACGAGGTCGAGCGGACGAGCAGTCGGGCGGAGGCGCTGGCGGAGGACGGGCGGGACGCGGCCGACGACGCCGCGGCGGCCATGGACGACATCGGCGACGCCGTCGACGAGGTCGCGGACGACGTCGAGGCGCTCAAGGAGCGCGTCGAGGAGATCGACGAGTTCGTCGACGCGATCAACGGCATCGCCGACCAGACGAACTTGCTCGCCCTGAACGCCTCGATCGAGGCGGCGCGGGCCGGCGAAGCTGGCGCCGGGTTCGGCGTCGTCGCCGACGAGATCAAGTCGCTCGCGGAGGAGTCGCAGGAGCACGCGAGCGACATCGAGTCGATGGTCGACGGGATCCGCACCGACACCGAGGAGACGGTCGAGAGCCTCTCGGAGACGACGGTGCGGGTCGACGAGGGGAGCGAGCGCGTCGACGACGCGACCGAGAACCTCACCGACATCGCCGAGGCGGTGACGGAGACGGCGGACGGGATCGACGAGGTCGCGGACGTGACCGACGAGCAGGCCGCCGCCGCCGAGGAGATCGCCGCGACGATCGACGGGGTGGTCGAGCAGTCGACCCGGATCAGCGAGCGGATGCAGGAGCTAGCGGCGGAAAGCGAGCGCCAGTCGGCGGCGGTCGAGGAGGTCGAACGGACCGTGCGCCGGTTGTCCGCGGACGGCGGCGGGGACGGCGGCAGTAGGTCCCGCGCGGCATCCCTGACGGACGGCGGTCGGTCGATACCGCCCGGGCTTCCGGAGGGCATCCCCGAGTTCGTGATCGATCGGCTCTCCGACAAGGAACTGCGTGCGATCGCCGCCGGGAAGCTGGAGATGGACGACCTGCGGTGAGTCGGCGGCGCTGACGCGTCGCTCGCGCCCCGAGGCCCGCGGCCGCGGGCCGAACTCAGGGCGCAAAGTACGCGTCCGGCCCCCGAACCCCGGAGAGTTCGCGGAGAGGACGTGCGCCGCACCGACCGCAGGCGGCCGGCTCGTCGGGGTCGTCGGGGCGCGCGAACACCGTGTCGCAGGCGTCGCAGGCGACGTAGCGCAGCGCGAGCGACGGAGTGTTGGCCATGCTCACAAGAGGCGCTCGACGCGTATCAATCCCGCTCCGAACGGTGGCGAGGACGGCCGGTCACGCAACCCATAAGCCGCGAGCGACCCCACTGTACGCATGGAGATCGCGATACTCGGCGGCACCGGCGACATCGGCGAGGGACTGGCCCTCCGGCTGGCGGCCGACACGCCTCACCGCGTCTCGATCGGCTCGCGCGACGCGGAGAAGGCCGAAAACAAAGCGGAAGAGTACACCACGGAGCTGGAGAGCCGTGGCCTCGACGCGACGGTCGAGGGCGCCGAGAACGCGGTCGCCGCGGCCGCAGCGAAGGTCGTCGTCCTCGCTGTCCCGCCGTACCACATCGGCGACACGGTCGAGGCGATCGCCGACGAGTTGGACGACGGCGACGTCCTCGTCTCGCCGGCGACGGGCATGAAGCGCGACGACGAGGGGTTCCACTACCACAAGCCCGGCGCGGGCTCGGTGACGCGGATCGCCGCGGACGCCGCGCCGGAGCGCGTCGCCGTCGTCGGCGCGTTCCACAATCTCGCGGCGGCCCGGCTCGCGAACCTCGACGCCGACCTCGGGATCGACACGCTCGTGATCGGCGACGACGAGGACGCAAAGCGGACGGTCTCGGACGTCGCGGAGGGGATCGAGGGGCTCCGCGCGCTCGACGCCGGCGGGATCGCCAACGCGCCCGAGATCGAGGGGCTGACGCCCCTGCTTATCAACGTCGCCTCGAACAACGACGGGCTCCACGACCTCGGCATCCGATTTAAATAAGCGCTCGCGGGCGTCGTTCCGTTAGGCCTTTGCGCGACCGGTTCCTCCGGACGATAGATGGAGTACCTGGAGCGCCGGGTCGCGCTGGTCGAGGAACGGCTGGAGGCCGTCATCGACGAGATCGAGCCCGACGAGCTGTCCGACGAGGTCGGCCACGTCGTCCTCGCCGGCGGCAAGCGGGTCCGCCCGGCGGTGACGATCCTCGCCTGCGAGGCGTTCGACGGCGATCCCGACGACGCCGTCGACTTCGCGGCCGGGATCGAGTTCGTCCACAACGCGTCGCTCGTGATCGACGACATCATCGACCGCTCGGAGGTCCGGCGCGGCACCCCCTCCGCCTGGGCCGAGTTCGGGTACGGCCCCGCGATCGTCGCCAGCGACGGCCTGCTCGGCGAGGCGTTCGGGCTGTTCTCCGGGGAGCCGCGCGCGATGCGGACCGTCGCCGAGGCGATGGTCGAGCTCGGCGAGGGCGAGGCGACCGAGCTCGCGGACCGCCCGACGACGGAGGCGGAGTACATGGAGCTCGCCCGCCGGAAGACCGGCGCGCTGTTCCGGGCCGCCGCCGAGCTCGGCGCGGTCGCCGGCGGCGCCGATCCCCACGCGATCGACTCGTTCGGCGAGTACGCCGAGCGCGTCGGCGTCGCGTTCCAGATGCGCGACGACGTGCTCGACGCGACCGCCGACGCCGACGACCTCGGCAAGCCGACGGGGCAGGACGCCGAGATGGACCGCCCCTCGGTGGTGCAGGTCACGTCGCTGTCCCCCGAGGAGATCGACGAGCGGGCGCGCGAGCAGTCCGAGCTCGCGCTCGCCGCGCTCGACGACGCCGACCCGCCGGAGACGGAGGCGATCGAGTACCTCCGCGACCTCGCGGAGTTCGTCGTCGTGCGCGAGCGGTAACGCCCGCGACGCGTCGCGGCCGCCGCACGCTGTTTATAAACGCAGATCGAGTGCGCTCGCTGCGAGAAAAGCGGGAGTTCGTCGGAACCGTGCGCTCCGCCGGCGAGACGAGAGGCCTCAGGCGTGGTTAGCTCTCCGTTTCGGTCTCGTCGTCTTCTTCGTCGTCGTCCTCATCGTCGTCTTCTTCCTCGTCGTCGTCCTCATCGTCATCTTCCTCGTCGTCATCCTCGTCCGCTTCGTCTTCCGCTTCCTCCTCGTCACTCTCGGCCTCGTCGTCTACATCGCTCTCGTCTTCGTCCGATTCGTCCTCATCCGACTCGTCTTCATCTGACTCGTCCTCGTCCGATTCATCTTCGTCCGACTCGTCGTCCTCCTCTTCGTCGACCTCGTACTCATATTGCTCCTCGACGAGGGTCAGCGAACCGTCCGAAACGACGTACTCCAGTTCGCCCTCCGCGTGGTCGGACTCGTACTCGATCTCGAGCTCGTCGAGCGACTCGTCGTCGTCGCTGAGGGCCGAGCGGTCGACGGTCGCGGTTCCGTTGGCGTCGGTCGCGACGGTGACCTCCTCGTCGCCCTCGACGGTGACCGAGGCGTTCTCAATCGGTTCGCCGCCGTCGGTCACGGTCACGGTCACGGTTTCGTCGTCCAGCGCCGCGTCCATCTCCAGGTCGGAGACGGACGCCGACGACGCGCCGGCGTCCGTCTGTGCCACGCCCGTCACCGCGGCACCGCTTCCGGCGACGAGCAGGACCGCCAACACCGCCAGCAGGGATTTTGAGACTGTCATTTGCGAACGGACGAACGGCCGGGACCCACATAAGTCGGGGAAGCCGTGTGACCGATTTTGGGCGCTTTAAGCCGGATTAAGCGGGGAGAGAGACTGAGAAGTCGTTTCTTCGGGGGGAAAGGGTCGCGGAAGCCGAACGGGTCAGTCGTCGGCGCCCTCGGCCGCCGTCCGGGCGTTCTCCTCGATCGGCTCGCTCTCCCAGTACGCGTGGTCCGCGTCGGCGCGGAAACACGTCGCCGAGCGACGCTCGCCGACGTCGTACGCCGGCGGCGACGACTCGCGGCAGGCGGCCCGCGCCTCGGGACACCGGGTGTGGAACCGGCAGCCCGCGGGCGGGTTCCGCGGCGAGGGTACGTCGCCGCGGAGCGTCCGGAACTCCGCCTCTCGGTCCTCGGTCGTCACCCGCGGGACGCTGGACAGCAGCGCCTCCGTGTACGGGTGCGCCGGGTCCGCGAAGAGCTCGTCGACCGGTCCGGTCTCGACGATCTCGCCGAGGTACATGACGGCGACGCGGTCGCAGATGTGGCGCACGACGCTCAGGTTGTGCGCGATAAAGAGGTAGGTGAGGCCGAAGTCGTCCTGGAGGTCGTCGAGCAGGTTGAGGATCTGCGCCTGGACGCTCACGTCGAGCGCCGAGACCGGCTCGTCGAGCACGATGAACTCCGGGTCGACCGCGAGCGCCCGCGCGATCCCGATCCGCTGGCGCTGCCCGCCCGAGAACTCGTGCGGGTAGCGGTCGATCTGATCGGCGGAGAGCCCGACGCGTTCGAGGAGGTCGCGGGCGGTCTCGCGCCGCTCGGCCCGGTCGGCGATACCGTGGATCCGGAGCCCCTCGGTGACGATGTCCCCGGCGGTCATGCGCGGGTCGAGGCTGGAGAACGGGTCCTGAAAGACGATCTGCGCGCGCTTCCGGAACTCCGTCAGCTCCGCGTCGGTCATCTCCAGTAAGTCCGCCCCGTCGAAGGAGATCCGGCCGTCGGTGGCCTCGCGCAGGCGGAGGACAGTCTCGCCCGTGGTCGACTTGCCGCAGCCGGACTCGCCGACGAGCCCGAGCGTCTCGCCCTCGGCGACCTCGAAGGAGACGCCGTCGACGGCCTTCACGCTCTGTTCCTCGGCGCCGAGCAGCCGGTCGACGAGCGACTGCTCGTCCGCGTAGTACTTCCGGAGCCCCTCGACGGAGAGGAGAGGGTCGCTCATTCCGTATCACCCCCGAAGTGGTCCTCCGGAAGCGCCTCGGCCGGGTCGTACGGGCGGTCCGCGAGGACGCATTTCGCCCCGTGTTCCGCCTCGGCGTCCACGACGCGCTCGGCGGGTTTCTCCAGACACGACTCCATCGCCTTCGGGCAGCGGTCGGCGAAGTAACACCGCTCGTCCATCTCGGAGTCGACCAGCCCGGGGACGTTCCCCTCGATCGGCTGGAGCCGCGGCCGCGGGTCCTCCAGGTCGGGGATCGAGCCCAGGAGCCCCTCGGTGTACGGGTGGACCGAGTCGTCGAACACCGCGTCGAGGGTCCCGCGCTCCACGACCTCGCCGGCGTACATCACGCAGACCCGGTCGCACATCTCCGCGATGACGCCGAGGTCGTGCGTGATGAGAACGATGCTCATTCCACGGTCTTCCTGGACCTCTCGCAGGAGGTTGAGGATCTGCGCCTGGATGGTGACGTCGAGCGCGGTCGTCGGCTCGTCGGCGATGAGCACGTCGGGCTCGCCGGCCAGCGCCTGCGCGATCATCGCCCGCTGGAGCATGCCGCCGGAGAACTCGCCGGGGTACTCGTCGACGCGCTCGGCGGGGTCGGGGATCCCGACCTGTTCGAGCAGCTCGATCGCCCGCTCGGTGCTCTCCTCGCTGGTGTAGCCGCGACCGGGGACGATCCCGTCGAGGAGGTACTGCCCGAGCCCGTACCCCTGCGTCCGCGACCGCGTCGACCGGGGGTTCGCGTTGGCGCGCCGCTGGACCTCGACCGCCTCGGCGATCTGCTCGCCGACCGTGATCGAGGGGTTGAAGCTGCTCATCGGGTCCTGGAAGATGGTGCTGAACGACGGGCCGCGGAGCGACCGCCGGACGCGCGGCGGGACGGTCCGGAGGTCGACGTGGTCGCCGTCGACGCCGACCGCGTCGGTCGCGCGGAACTCGTCGGCGAGGTCGGGGTTCCGGTACCAGATCTCCCCCTCCGTGATCCGGCCGGGCGACTCGACGAGGTCGATGAGCGACAGCGCCGTCACCGACTTCCCGGAGCCCGACTCGCCGACGATCCCTAAGATTTCGTTGTCGCGGAGGTCGAACGAGACCGACTCGACCGCGTTGATCTGTCCCTCCTCGGTGAAAAAGCGGGTCGAGAGGTCCGACACCGAGAGCACGTCGTCGCTCCGCAGCGCGGCGTCGGCCCGCACGCCCTGGCTCATGCGGCACCCCCTTCACCCTCGATGCCCGGATCGAGCGAGTCGCGGAGCCAGTCGCCGAGCAGGTTGATCCCGATCACGGAGAACATGATCGCGAGGCCGGGCAGCGACGCGATCCACCACTGCCCCGACGAGATGTAGTCGCGCCCCTGCGCGATGTCGAAGCCCCACGAGAGCGTCGTCCCGGAGAAGCCGAGGAACGACAGGGAGCTCTCCAAGAGGATGATCGCCGCCACCTGCACCGTCGCGAGGACGATGATCGGCGTGATGGCGTTCGGGAGGACGTGGTTCCAGATGATCGAGGTGTCGTCGGCCCCGAGCGCGCGGGAGGCCTTGACGTACTCCTGGCTGCGCAGGGAGAGCGCCTCCCCCCTGGCGACGCGGGCGAACCACACCCAGTTGACGAGCCCGACGACGATCACCACGGTTATCGGTAACACGAAGCTCTCCGGCATCTCCGGCGCGAGCCCGGCGACGACGAAGGGGTCGGGGACGTTGATCGCCGCGCGCCCCCAGAGCCCGATGAGCGCGACGGCCAACACGAGCGACGGGAACGCGAGGCTGACGTCCGCGATCCGCATCAGGAGGTCGTCGGTCTTCCCGCGGTGGTAGCCCGCGAACAGCCCGACCGGGACGCCGACGAACGCCGCGAGGAGCGTCCCGAGCACGCCGACGACCAGCGAGGTCCGAGCGCCGTAGATGATCCGCGAGAGCATGTCGCGGCCGAGGCTGTCGGTGCCGAGCGGGTGCGCCGCGTCGGGGGTGACCTCGACGGTCTCGGTCACGGTCTGGATCTCCCCGTCGACCATCTGCGAGGTGGTCCGCTCGGTGGTCTCGCTGAAGCCGAGCGGCGGGAGCTCGCTCTGATCGAGCTGTTGGTCGGTCGGGTTGTGCGGCGCGAGAAACGGTGCGAACGCGGCGGTAAATAAGATTCCCACCACGAGCAGCAGGCCGATCTTCGCGAGCGCGCTGTTCCTGAACTCCTTCTTGAGATTACGGATGACACGTGCGGAAACCATCAGTCGTTCACCACTTGGGGGTCGAGGTAGGCGTAGACGGCGTCGACGAGGACGTTCACGAGCACGAAGCTGGTGCCGATGACGATGAGGCTCCCCTGTAACACCGGCCAGTCGCGGCGGTTGATGCTGTCGATGACGAGGGTGCCGAGCCCGGGCCACGAGAACACCGCCTCGGTGATCACGGCGCCGCCGATCAACGTGCCGAGCTGGAGGCCGAGCACCGTGATCACCGGGATGAGCGTGTTCCGGAGCGCGTGCTTGTAGCGGACCAGCGTCTGCGGGAGCCCCTTGGCCCTGGCGGCCTGGACGTACCCCTTGCCGAGCTCGTCTAACATTCCGGAGCGGGTGAGCCGCGTGATGAGCGCCATGAAGTACGTCCCCAGGGCGATGGCGGGGAGCGTGATGTACGCGAGCCACGCGAGCAGCGTGCCGACGAACGGCTCCGACCCGATCACGGACAGCGCCACGTCGCCGACGTCGACGCCGCGACCGCTGGTGTTGAACACGTCGAACTCCACCGCGAAGATCAGGATGAGCATGATCCCGAGCCAGAAGTTCGGCGTGCTGATCCCCCCGAGCGAGAACAGCGTCGCGCCGTAGTCGACCGGCTGATTGCGACGGGTCGCGCTGAGCACGCCGAGAGGGATCGAGAGCACGATGGCGACGATACTCGCGGCGAGCGCGAGCTCCACGGTCGCCGGCAGCCGCGAGAACACGAGCCCGACGACGTCCTGTCCGCGGATGTAAGAAAAGCCCATGTCGCCGCGGAGCAGGTCGAAGATGTACTGCCCGTACTGGACGTACAGCGGTTGGTCTAAGCCGAGCTCCGCGGCGATCGCCCGACGGGTCTCCTGGCTCGCGTCGAGCGGGGCGACCGCGTTGATCGCGCTGCCCGGCGTGACGAACCGGAGCGCGAACACGACGGTGACGACGCCCCAGACGACGCCGAGCCCCTGGAGGCTTCTTTTGAGTACGAATCTACCGAATGACATTTATAACTGTGTGAGACGGTCGGCGCGCGTTACTGGCGGGTAGCCGTGTCGGGGTCGATGAACTCGTCGCTCCGCGGCTCCCACGAGATGTCGCTGGAGACGCCGTAGACGCTGAACTGCTGGTGCATGAACACCCACGGCGCGAGGTCGTGAGCGAGCTGGTTCGCCTCCTGGAGGATGTCGACGCGCTCGTCGGGGTCCTGAGTCGCCTCCGCGTCGTCCATGAGTTGGTCGAGCTCCTCGTTCTCGAGGATCGTGAGCGCGCCCTCCGTGGTCATGAGCGGGGTGATCGTCTGACTCCCGTCGAACTCGCCGTTCCCCCAGCCGAGGAGGTTGAAGTGCGGCTTGTCCTCGATGTTCCCGGTCGTGATGTCCTGGACGAGCGAGGAGAACTCGCGCTGTTCGAGCTCGCAGGAGACGTTCGACAGCGAGTCGATCTGGCTCGCCGCCGCCTGCGCGATCTCCACGTCGCCGAGGTAGCGACCGATCGGCGTCTGGAGCGTGATCTCGACGCCCGCGTGGCCGGACTCCTCGACGAGCCGCTCCGCCTCGTCGGGGTCGTAGGGGTACGGCTCGATGTCGGGGTTGTAGCCGACGTGGCCCTCGAGGGTCGGCTGTCCGGTGATGTTCCCGAAGCCGTTGAGGACGTTCTCGATGATGCTCTCGACGTCGACGGCGTGGTTCATCGCCTGCCGGAACTGCTGGCTGGAGAACGGCTCGACGTCGTAGCGCATCTGGAGGAAGATGATCCGCGCGCTGGGCACAGAGTTGATCCCGGCGACGTCGGAGCTCTCGACGCGCGACACCTCCTGCGGCGGGACGTTGGTCACGATGTCCGTCTCCTCGGCGAGCAGGCGGTTCACGCGCGTGCTCGACTCGCTGGAGGCCTCCATCGTGAGCTCGTCGACGGGGACGTCGCCGTCCCAGTAGTCCTCGTACGGCTCGTAGACGACCTGGTTCCCGGAGTCGTACTCGGTGACCATGAACGGCCCGGTGCCGTTCGTGTTCCGGTTGATGTAGTTACCGTCGTTCTCCTCGACCCACGACTGCTGCATGACCGGGCCGTTCGTCGCGAACAGCTGGAAGGCGATCGGGTTGAACCCCTCGAACGAGACCGTCACCTCGCCGTCGCCGGCGACGACCTCGGTGACCGACCCGAGGTCGTTCGACTGCGGGCTGGCGATGCCGACGTCCTCGAAGACGATCCGCCGGATGCTGAATCGGACGTCCTCGGCCGTCACCGGGTCGCCGTTGTGGAAGGTGGTGTCGCGGAGCGTGAACCGGACGCTGCCGTCCTCGGTGCGCTCCCAGTCGGTGGCGAGCCCGGCGATGATGCCCCCCTCCTTGTCGCGGTCGAGCAGACCCTCGTACACCTGGCCGACGATGATCTCCGTGTTCGTCTCCGCGTGGTCCTGCGGGTCGAGCCCGGAGTCCATCTGGCCCATGGTGACGCCGAGCTCGAAGGCGTCGTCGCCGCCGTCGGAGCCGTCCGAACCGTCCATCCCGTCGGAGCCGTCCGAGCCGTCGGAGCCGTCCGAACCGTCCGACCCGTCACCGCCGTCGCCGGAACAGCCGGCGAGGCCGACCGCGGCCGCGGTGCCGGCGTACGTGAGCATCGTCCGCCTGTTGACGTGAGTGTCGTTGTCAGGACTCATAGGCTATCTCATACGAGGGATCGTTATGAACCTAACGACGCGAACCCCGCCGCCGGCCGTCACGCCTCCCGATTTCTGTCACGGTGACTGGACAAGTATTTACGAGGCGAACGGGTCCACGGGGACATGCGACGGACGGATCCGGGCGAGCGCTGGGGTGACGTGGTCGCCGACAGCGACGCGACGGCGGCGGAGTACCGCGACCGGGGCTGGACGGCGGTCGCCGCCCACCCCGGCGACGTGAACCCGGTCGCCGACGCGGCGCGGGTCGACGTGTTGCTCCCCGGCTCGGAGTTCGAGGAGGCGAACGCGCTCGTCGGCGACGCGGAGATCGACGCGGTCCGGGTGTACGCCGCCGCGGGCGAGGGGGTCGAGTACCGCCTCGTCGTCGCGGAGGACGACGACGCTGCGGTCGCCGTCTGCGTGCCGACGTACCTCGGCACCGACGAGTTCGAGGTCCTCCGGGCGGCGGCCGACGCCGCGGGCGCACTCACGGTCCGGCTCCGCCCGCTCGACGACCGGGATGTCGTCGAGATCGACGTGACCGACCCGGCGGTCTTCTTCGACGAGCCGGCCGACGCCTGAGTTCGTTCCGCCCGGCCCGGCGACCGGGTCGGAATCGGTATCCACCTTCTCGTCACGAGCGTGTCAACCACACACATGTGTATTTCGGAGTGAGAACACTTCGACGTATTCATACTTGTGCGATCACGATCATCGTCATGAACCGAGCAGAGAAGGCGGCCCTCCAGCTGCAGGCGGTCGCCGTGTTGCGGATGCTAAAAGAGACGCGAACGTACGAGGAGCTCTCCGAGGTGACCGGGCTCCCGTCGGGCGATTTAAACCGGTACGTGAACGGGCACGTCCTGCCCGGCGCCGACCGGGCGAGCGAGGTCGTCGAGGCGGTCGGACGCGAAGCGCTCGCCGACGAGCTGGTCGCCCGCGTCGAGTTCGACGAGGAGGGGTACGTCGACAACTCCGGCGTCGTCTTCGACCAGTCGTTCCTCGACCTGGTCGCTCCGGTCGCCGCGGAGACGTTCGAGTTCGAGTCGCCCGACGTCGTCCTCACCGCCGCCACCGACGGGATCACCCTCGGCGCGGCGATGGCCTCCTTCTTCGACGCCCGGCTCGCCTACGCCAAGAAGTCGAAGGAGACCGCGGTCGAGGAGTTCATCGAGTCGCGCCAGCGGCTCGCCTCCGGGATCGAGCTCACCTACTACCTCCCCGCCAGCGCGATCGACGCCGGCGACACCGTCCTCGTCGTCGACGACCTGATCCGGTCGGGCGAAACGCAGGAGCTCCTCCTCGACATCGCCCTCCAAGCCGACGCCCACGTCACCGGCGTGTTCACCCTCATCGCCGTCGGCGACGAGGGGATGGAACGCGCGCGTGAGATCACCGACGCCCCGGTCGGCGCGCTGACGACGTTCGAGTAGGCGCGCACTCGCCGGTGAGCGAGCGTTCTCGCGACGAGTAGGCACGTTCGCGCATTTTACTCGGACTATTGACTGCTTTTTCGCCGGATTCATACACATTCGTGTATATTTCTCGCGGGCGTTCAGCAAGGCTTATTACTCGATCGCGAGGTAGCCACACCTGTTCAATGGGGCTTACAGACACGCTGGCTGCCCGGTTCGACGTGGCGGCGCACGACTCCGACGTCCGTACGGAGCTGGTCGCGGGGCTCACCACCTTCCTCGCGATGTCGTACATCATCGTCGTGAACCCGTTCATCCTCGCCGAGGCGATCCAGATCCCCGGCTACGAGTTCTTCGAGGTGGTCCAGATGATCGCCATCGCGACGATCCTCTCGTCCGCCCTCGCAACGCTGGTGATGGCGCTGTACGCCAACCGCCCGTTCGGGCTCGCGCCCGGGCTCGGGCTCAACGCCTTCTTCGCGTTCACCGTCGTGCTCGGGCTGGGGATCCCGTGGCAGACGGCCCTCGCCGCAGTGTTCGTGGAAGGGGTTCTGTTCATGCTCCTCACCGCGGTCGGCGCCCGCGAGTACGTCATCCGGCTGTTCCCCGAGCCGGTGAAGCGCTCTGTCGGGGCGGGTATCGGCCTGTTCCTGCTGTTCATCGGCTTCCAGGAGCTCCAGATAGTCGTCCCCGACGACGCGACGCTCGTCACGCTCGGCGGGATCTTCGGGAACCCGTGGGCGATCTTAGGGCTCCTCGGGCTCGTGTTCACCTTCGGCCTCTGGGCGCGCGGGGTCACGGGCTCGATCGTGATCGGCATCCTGACGACCTCCGTCGTGGGGTGGGGGCTCACCTTCGCCGGATTCTTCGAGCGCGGCACGGTCACGCCGGAGACGCTCCCGAGCGCCCAGTACGACATCTCGCCGCTCGCGGGGGCGTTCGTCGAGGGACTGGGGCAGATCGAACCGCTCACGTTCGTCCTGGTCGTGTTCACGTTCTTCTTCGTCGACTTCTTCGACACCGCCGGGACGCTCATCGGCGTCTCGCAGTTCGGCGACTTCCTCGACGAGGACGGCGACCTCCCTGACATGGACAAGCCGCTGATGGCCGACGCGGTGGGGACGACCGCCGGCGCGATGCTCGGCACCTCCACGGTGACGACGTACATCGAGTCGTCGACCGGCGTCGAGGAGGGCGGCCGCACCGGCCTGACCGCGCTCGTCGTCGCGCTGCTGTTCGTCGCGTCGCTCGCGGTGATCCCGGTCGTCGCCGCCATCCCGGAGTACGCCTCCTTCATCGCGCTGATCGTCGTCGGCGTGATGATGCTGCAGGGGCTCGTCGAGGTCGACTGGTCGGACCCGGCGTGGGCGGTCTCCGCGGGGCTCACGGTCACCGTGATGCCGTTCGCGTACTCGATCGCCGACGGACTGGCGGCCGGCATCGTCGCCTACCCGCTGATCAAGGTCGCGGTCGGCGAGTACGACGAGGTCGCGCTCGGCCAGTACGTCATCGCGGCGCTGCTGGTGCTCTACTACGTGCTGCAGACGCGCGGCGTCATTCTGTAGGCCGAACGCCGCCCGTGCGCGCCGCGCGCACCGTCCGCCGTACTTCTTTACGCGTCTACGCCTAAGGGAGGGTGATGACGGATCTGACGCTCTACGAACTGGAGGGCTGCCCGTACTGCGCGAAAGTGAAGACCAAGCTCGCCGAGCTCGACCTCGAGTACGAGTCGGTGATGGTGCCGCGCTCGCACGGCGAGCGCACCGAGGTCGAGGCGGTCAGCGGCCAGACCGGCGTGCCCGTCCTCGTCGACGAGGCCAACGGGATCGAGGGGATGTCCGAGAGCGACGACATCGTCGAGTACCTGGACGAGACGTACGGAAACGCGAGCTGAGGCGGGAGCGACGGACCGCCGTCGGGCGGCGGCAGTCGGCTCTCAGACGGCGTTCCGCGGTCCCGATCGCGAGGCTATTTATCCGGCGGTCGCCACGTGCCCAGCGTGCGACTCGTCCACCGCAGTGAGCGGCTCGAAGACGGCTCGGGGGTCGAAGAGGGCTCGGAGATCGGTGACGGCTCGGGAGTCGGTGACGGCTCGGGAGCCGACGACGCCACCGAGGCGACCGCCGACGCCGACCGCGAGCCGACCGTCCTCGCCGCCGACGTCGAGGTCGCCCGGTCGACGCTCGAACAGGGCCGCGGCCTGATGTTCAGGCGCTCCGTCCCCGACGGCTACGCCCTCGTGTTCCCGTTCGACGGGGCCGACACGCAGTGGCTCCACATGCTGTTCGTCCCGTTCGCGATCGACGCGCTGTGGCTCGTCGACGGCGAGGTGCGGAAGCGGAAGCGGCTCGCCCCGTTCGTCGGGCTGGGACGCGGGCGGGCGGACACGGTCGTCGAGCTCCCCGCGGGCGCCGCCGACGGCGTCAGCGTCGGCGACGAGGTCCGGCTCGTCGAGTGAGGGGATCGACGGCCCTGAACGGGTCGAATCCTACTCCTCGTCGGGCGTCCGGAGCTCGATCTCGATCCGCGTGCCGCCGGTCGACGCGGAGCTGATGTCGAAGCTGCCGCCGCCGGCGGTGACGATCCAGTTGACGTACCAGAGCCCCAGTCCGCTCGCGTGCTCCAGCGGCGTCTCCTCGCCGGTGAGCACCGCGCGCTCGGCGGGCGGGATCCCCGGCCCGTCGTCGGCGACGACGAGCGACGTCCACGACTCGCTCGGGAGCTCGGCGGCCGCGACGGTCACGGAAGGGCGGGCCGCGTCGCTGTGGCGGACCGCGTTGTCGACGAGCTCCCCGACCGCCTCGGCGAGGTAGCCGACCGCCGACACCGTGATCCCGTCCGGGACGTCGACCTCGATGTCGGCGCGCTCGCGGAGCTCCGGCGGAAGCCCCGCCAGCGCCTCGTCGACCGCGGTCGCGAGGTCCGTCGGCCGTGGGGTCGGCCGGTCGGCGAGCAGCCGCTCGACCCGGCGGGAGGTCTCCCCGACGCGCAACAGCCGCTCCGCGGTGTCGACGACGCGCTGGAGTTCGGCGGCGAGCTCCGGGTCATCGACCTCCGCGATCGCCCGCTCCGTGAACCCCGTGACGACGTTGAGGTCGTTCCGGAAGTTGTGCCGGAGCACCCGGGTCAACACGGCGAGCCGCTCCTCCCGCAGCGACGCCTCGGTGACGTCCTCGCCGACCCCGACCGCGCCGACCACCTCGTCGCCGTCGGTGACGGGACCGAGCGAGAGCCGGTACGGGACGCGCTCGCCCGAGCGGGTGACGAGCGTCGCCTCGCACTCGGCGCCCGCCCCGTCCCCGTAGACGGACTGGAGCGCGTCGGCGACGGCGTCGCGGGTCTCGTCGTCGAACAGCGACGTGAGCGCGGTCCCGGAGAGCTCCCCGCCCTCGTATCCGGCGTCCGCGGCGAACCGGTCGTTCCACCGCGAGAGGGTGCCCCGCGCGGTGCACTGGAACAGGGCGGCCGGGACCGTCGACGCGATCGCGTCGACAGTCCGGAGCTGCGACCGGAGCCGCTCCTCGGCGGTGACTCGGTCGGTGACGTCGGTCAGGCCGACGATCAGCCACTCGCGGCCGGCGACCGTCGCTTCCCGGACGGCGAGTTCGAGGCGCCGCGTCGGGGCGCTCGCGACGGTCCACTCGAAGCGGGTGACGCCCTCGGCGTCGTGCGCGGCGGCGGCGGCCGCGCCGACCGGCTCGCCGGCGACCGTCGTCTCCGCCTCGCCGAGGTCGTCGAGGCCCATCAGCGTCAGCGTGCCGCGGTCGCGGTCGAGCAGGTCGGAAGCGGGGGGGTTGGCCGCGCGGATCGCGCGGCTCTCCGGGTCGCACGCGAGCGTCGGCGTCGGGATCGCGTCGACGAACGAGCGAAGGACTGGCGGGACCGCGTCGCCGTCGGGAGCGGTCAGCGACCCCTCCTCGGTCGGGCGGCCCTCCCCGGCCGCGCGGTTACCCTCCGCGCTCCGCTTCTCCTCGCTATCGCGACCCATACGTAAATCACCTGACGCGTCCCGCGTTTATGTGCCTGTGGGTCGCGCCTCGGAGGCGAGCGCGGCCGTCTCAGTCTGCCTTCGCCTGCCAGTCGCGGACGGTGTCGGCGCCGACACCGTCGACGTCGGCCGCGAGGTCGTCCGGGTCGGCGGACTTGAGCGCGTCGACGCCGTCGACGCCGGCGTCCTGCAGCTTCGCGGCGGTCTTCTCGCCGATCCCCTCGACCGTCTGGAGCTCGGAGCCCTCCTGCCGGGCGGTGAACTCGCGGTAGTTGCAGATCGGGCAGCCGAGCTCCCACGGCTCGTCGCCGGAGTGGACCCGGAGGTGCGGGAGGCCGTGCTCCTCGCAGGTCTCGTCGGTGACCTCGATCTCGCCGCGGCGGGGGAGCGGCAGCGAGTAGTCGCAGTCGGGGTAGCGCGTGCAGCCGACGAGCCGAGAGCCGGAGCGGAGCCGTTTGATGGCGAGTTCTCCCCCGTGCTCCTCACCACAGTCGGGACAGACGCCGATCACCTCGTCCTCCTGGTCGTCGGCCTCGTCGGCCTTGCACTGCGGGCAGCCGTGGACGAACGTCTTCCGGCCCGCGAGCATCTTCACGTGGCGGAGGTCGTGCTCCTCGCAGGTCTCGTCTAAGATGAGCGGCTTGCCCGTGGAGGGGAGCGGGAGGGTGTGCTCGCAGTCGGGGTAGCCGTCGCAACCGACGAAGTACGAGCCCTGCCGGGACTTCCGGACGAGCAGGTCCGAGCCGCACTCGGGACAGGGGCCGAGGGTCTTGTCCGCCTTCAGCGACTGCTGGAGGTGATCGCCGACGGCCTCGCGGGACTCGGTGAGGTCCTCGAACACGCGGTCGAGCAGCTCGCGGGACTCCTCGGTCACCTCGTCGTACCCCTTCTCGCCGGCCGCGATCGCCTGCATGTCGCGCTCCAGCTGGGCGGTCATCTCCTCGCTGACGATGTGCTCGGCGAACTCCTCGGCCGCCTCGACGACCGCCTCCGCGAGCCGGGTCGGCCGCGGCGGGTCGCTCTCGATGTAGTTGCGGTCGTACAGCTTCTCGAGGGTGCGGTGGCGGGTCGCCTTCGTGCCGACGCCGCGCTTCTCCATCTCCTCGATGAGCCGGGACTGGCCGTACCGGCGGGGCGGCTGGGTCTCCTTCGCGTCCGTGCGGCGACCGTCGAGCGCGAGCGTTTCACCGACCTCCACGTCGGGGACGATCCGCTCGTCGCTGGAGCGGTACGGGTAGACGTCGTGGTAGCCCGCTTCCAGCAGGCGCTTCCCGTTCGCCTTCAACCGGAGCCCGCCGTCCGCGGCGAGGTCGGCCGGGCCGCTCGCCTCCTCCGGGTTCCGGAGGGCGGCGGTCCCGTCCGCGCGGCGGGCGATGTCGGTCGCCTCGCCGTTCGCGAGCGCGACGACGCGGAGCCGCTCCCACGTCGCCGGCTCGGCGCAGGTCGCGAGGAAGCGGCGGACGATGAGCTCGTACACCTCCCACTCGTCCTCCGAGAGGTCAGAGGCTGAGGGAAGCTCACCGGTCGGGTGGATCGGCGGGTGGTCGGTCGTCTCCTCGTCGCCCTCGGTGGGCTCGATCTCCGCCCGGTCGAGGAGGCTCTTCGCGTCCGTCCCGAACGTCGAGGCGGCCGAGAGCTCCTCGATCAGCTCGCGGGGCTCCAAGTCCTCGGGGTACACCGTGTTGTCCGTCCGCGGGTAGGTGACGTAGCCGGCGGTGTACAGGTCCTCCGCGAGCGACATGGCGCGCTGGGCGGAGTAGCCGAGCGAGCCCGCCGCGCGGATGAACGCCGTGGTGTTGAACGGAGTCGGCGGGTCGTCGGTGCGGGTCCGGCGGCGCACGTCGTCGACGACGGCCTCGTCGGCCGCCGCCAGCGCCTCCGTGAGCACCTCGGCGACGTCGCCGTCCCAGACGCGCTCGGCCTCGTTGCCCTCGTCGTTTAAGTAGAAGTAGCGCGCCTCGAACGGGTCGCCGCCGGACTTCGTCAGCTTCCCGTACAGCTCCCAGTACGACTCGGGGTCGAACGCCTGGATCTCGCGCTCGCGGTCGACGATCAGCTTGAGGGTCGGGCCCTGCACCCGGCCGACCGAGATGAAGTCGTCGCCGAGCTGGCGGGCGGATAAAGAGAGGAAGCGGGTGAGCGCCGCGCCCCACGTGAGGTCGATCACCTGGCGGGCCTCTCCCGCGGCCGCTAAATCGAAGTCGAGCTCGTCGGGGTTCGCGAACGCCTCGTTGACCTCGTTGTCGGTGATCGAGGAGAAGCGGACGCGCTCGATCGGGGCGTCCTCGTTCACCTCGCGCACCAGCTCGTACGCCTCCTTGCCGATCAGCTCGCCCTCGCGGTCGTAGTCGGTCGCGATGACGACCCGGGAGGCGTTTCGGGCCAGCTTGCGGAGCGCCGCGACGATCCCCTCCTGCGTCGGCTCTTTCGTGACCGGCGCGTCGATGAGCTCGACCGGCTCGACGTCGCGCCAGTCGTTGTACTCGGCCGGGAAGTCGACGCCGACCACGTGGCCCGAGAGGCCGATGCAGCGCTTGCCGCCCCACTTGTACACGTTGACGTCGTTCTGCCGCTCCGTCGTCGCGGACTCGCCGCTCAGGATCTCGGCGATCCGGCGCGCCGCGTTGTCCTTCTCCGTGATTATCAGTTCGGGGCCGCGACTCATTGCCCTGCGGTAGGCCGCTCTCCCGTCTAAAGGTTTCGTGACACAACTTAAGATCGCGCGCGCGTACTGTAGGCCGGTCGTCGAGCCGGGCCGGTCGCGGAGACGGACCGCTCGTCGAGCCGGGCCGGTCGCGGAGACGGACCGCTCGTCGAGCGCGCCCTACTCCTCGTCGTCCTCGTCCGGTTCCGTCGGCACGCCGCCGAGGTTCCCGTCCTCGTCGAACAGCTTGGCGCGGAGGAACCGCGCGCGGTAGCGGTTCGCGCCCTCCTTCGTGTCGGCCTCGCGGATCTCGTCGACCCGCCCGTCGGCGACCGCCTCGATGATGTCCTCCACCTGCTCCTTCTCGCTCGGCGTCAGGTCGAACTCGTACGTTCGGGGCTCCTCGCTCTCCAGTCGCGTCCACTTGCGGGCCGCCGAGACGACCACCGAGCAGGGCTCGCGGCAGGGGAAGACGCCGTCGCCGCCGTCGACGTCGAGGTCGGTCTCGTCGTCGTACTCCCACTCGCGGCGCTTCAGGCACTGCGAGTCGTCACAGCACGCCTCCGCGACCCAGTCGACGTGCTCGTGCCCCTCCCCGCGGTCCCACGTCTTCACGACGCCGTAGATGCCCGACTGGCGCTCCATCGTCTCGCTCCAGTGGTTCACGTCGAGCTCGCCCTCGCGCTCGCGGTGCCAGTTGGCGACCGTCGCGGGGTAGATCGTCTCGACCGCCTCGTAGGCGTCCCGCGGGCCGAGGTCGGGGAAGACCCACCCGCCCGCGAGCGACGGCGCGGTCTTGAGGGGGCGGTACCGTCCCTGTTCGTCGTACGTGACCAGATCGCGGGCGTCGAGCGGCTCCTCGTGGGCGTCGAGCTCGTCGACCGGGACGCCGGCGTCGTCGGTGTGGCGTACGTCGTACCGGCGCTCGCCGCGGTCGGTGAGAGTGGCCGTAATCCGCAGCTCGCCCCACGCGCGCTCGATCCCCTCCGCGAGCGCGGCGTATCGGGTCGCCACCGTCGCGCCGTCGGCGTCCTCCAGCCAGCGCAGGAACGCCCGACGGGGGCCGAACTCGCCGACGACGCGCGCGAAGACGTACCAGTCCGTGACCGCGGGGGCGCGCTCGGCGAGCGCCTCGTGGAGTTCGCCCTCCGTCAGCCCGGTGCGGCGGTCGCCGTCGGCGAGGACGTACCGGTCCTCGTCGATGTCGCCCCGGAGGTCCGGGGCCACGCTGAACCCCTCGAACCGGAGCGGATCCCCGGGGGTGTGGTCGCCGAGCGCGTCGATGACCGCGTCGAAGGCGTCGCTCGGCAGGTCGATGTCGGGAACTTCTGACTCGGCGGCGAGCGCTGCCGGATCCGCGGCGGGGTCGGCCACGGTCAGTCCCCCGTGGCGACGCGGGTGGTCTCGCGCACGTCGTCGAGCGCGGTCCCGAGGTCGGCGCCGGCGTCGGCCGCGCGCTCCAAGACGACGTCGGCCATCAGAGGCTCGGTGCCGACGGCGCCCGCGTACCAGACCCGGGTGCCGTCCACCTCGGTCGGGACGTCGTACCCCTCCGTGTGGTCCTCGCAGAGCCCGACGTCCTCCGGGATGTCCTCCTGCGTGTGGTAGCCGTCGGCGATGAACAGCGGGACGAGGACGACGTCGTCGCTCTCGAAGAACTCCGGGAGGTCGTCGACCTCGGGGTCCTCGTCCATGTACAGCGCCTGCACCTCGTCGAACCGGTCGCGCTCGGCGATCCGGTCGGCGTGGTACTCGATCGCCTTCGCCGAGTTCTCGTTGCGCTCGGTGCCGTGGCCGACGACGGCGAGCCCAAACTCCTCGCCCACGTCGGGGTCGCCGGTGACCGACTCCGCGCGTCGGACGATCACGTCGGTCATCGCGCGGTGGGTCCCCACGGGGCCGCAGTAGTGGACCTCCCGCCCGATGTCCTCGGCGACGAGCGTGGCCTGATCCGCGGAGAGGCCGTCGGAGCCCCACTCGGAGACGTCCCAGCCGTCGAGCCGGAGCTCGCGGGGGATCACCTGCTCGGTGAAGTACCCCTCCGAGACGAACAGCGGGACGACGTAGATCTCATCGCCTTCGACGGTGCGGAGCACCTCCCGGAAGTGCGGTTCCTCTTTCCAGAAGCCGGTCTTCACCTCGTCGAACGCGCCGGTCGCGCGGATGGTGTCCGCGTGGTCGTACGTCGGCGCGCTCGACTCCGGATTGAGGTGCGAGCCGTGTGCGACGATGACGAGCGACTGCATACCCATGCTGGGGGCGCGCCGCTCTTAGGGACTTCGGAGCGTACGGGTTCGCGGGAAGCCGACCGCGTCTCGCCTGCCTCGCCCGCCGACCGAAATCGCCATGCCGGCCCGCGCCGCAGTCCGGACCATGTCGCTGGCAGCCGACACCCGCGAAGCGGCCCGGGCCCGCCCGTTCGTCCTCGACGCGCTCCGCGCGGGCGCGTTGAACCACAGCGCCGCCGCCGAGTGGCTCGCGGAGGAGGCCGACCTCGGTGGCGACGGCGACGCCGACACCGATGCGATCGCGACCGCGCTCCGCCGGTTCCGCGAGGAGCTCCCGGCGTACGCGACCGCCGAGCGCGCCGCGAGCGTGTCGATGCGGAGCGGGGTCGGGGTGGTCGAAGGTCCCGAGGACGACGACTCCGTCGACGCCGACCCACTCCTCCGCGTCGGCGGCGCGGCGGTCGTCTCCGAGGGGCGCGACACGGCGATACTCGCGACCGGCGACGTCGACGCCGCGGCGCTCGCAGTCGTCCTCCGCCGCCTCGACGCCGTCGGCGTCGCCGTCGCGGCCGCGGGGGTCGCCGGGGACGCGATCGTCGTCGTCGTGGGCCGGCGCGACGGGGCGACCGCCGTCCGGGTCGTCGAGGCGGCGCTGGCGGCGGTGCCGACCGACGGAGCCGGCGGCGCGGACGGATGAGACCCCGCATGCTTTTTTAATATCGTCTGATAGGTAGAGTCGATGAACGCCGTCACCCTCGGTCCCGCCGGCACGTACTCACACCGTGCGGCGCGGGCCGTCGCCGCCGAGGTGTCGTTCCGCGAGTCGGTCACCGCCATCGTCGACGCCGTCGCAGCCGGCGAGTTCGAGCGGGGGGTGGTCCCCATCGAGAACAGCATCGAGGGCTCCGTCACGGAGAGTCTCGACGCGCTGGCGGACTTCGACGTCGCGGTCACCCGCGAGGTCGTCACCCCGATCCGGCACGCCCTCCTCGCGCAGGGGTCGGAGTTCGAGGTCGTCGCCAGCCACTCGCAGGCGCTCGCGCAGTGCCGCAACTGGCTGGAGGCCAACTACCCGAACGCCGGCCTCGAAGCGGTCGCCTCCACCGCCCGCGGGGTCGAGCGCGCCCGCGAGGACTCCCGAATCGCCGGGATCGGGCACCCGGACAACGCCGGCGACGATCTCGAGATCCTCGCCGAGGACATCCAGGACCGTACCTCCAACGCGACCCGCTTCCTCGTCGTCGCCCCCGAGTCCGCGCGCTCCGACGCCGGCGGGAAGACGACCCTCATCGTCTACCCGAACGCGAACTACCCCGGGCTCCTGCTGGAACTGCTGGAGGCGTTCGCCGACCGCAACCTCAACCTCTCGCGGATCGAGTCGCGGCCGAGCGGCGAGCGCCTCGGCGACTACCTCTTCCACTTCGACGTCGACGCCGGGCTCTACGAGGACCACATGGCGGCCGCCGTCGGGGACGTCGAGGCGATCGCCGACAACGGGTGGGTGAAGGTGCTCGGCTCGTACGACACCGAGCACGTGCTGGAGTAGGGGATCTCCCACCGGGTCTCGGAAGCCCCCAGACGCCCCGGAACCGGTCCTGAGCTCCCCCCGCACTGCCGGGGCACGTCGACGTTCGACTCGCGACGAAATGCGGGCTAATTCGGGCCTCTTTGATGCGGAAGTATGGTTACTTTCACCAAATAAGTAAATACATATTGAAACATCTGTCTCGGTGGGTACATCCCATGAACGCTAACAGACGGACGGTACTGAAGGGCGTCGGCGCGGGAACAGTAGCGTTGCTCGGTGGAGTCGGCACGGGAGCGGCCAAGCCGCCGAGTCAGGGCGACACGGTCGTCGACGTGGCGAGCGGAGACGAGCGTCTAGAGGTGCTCGTCGCCGCGGTACAGGAGGCGGGCCTCGTCGAGACGCTGAGCGGGAACCGCCAGCTGACCGTGTTTGCACCGACCAACGAGGCGTTCGGGGACGCTCTCGAGGCGCTGGGCGCCGACAGTCTCGACGATGTCGACGACGAGGCCCTGGCTAACATCCTCACGTACCACGTCGTCCCCGGCCGCCGGAAGGCGAACTCGATCGTGAACGCCGACAGCGTCCCGACGCTGAACGGCGCGAAGGTCGACGTCGACGGCACCGACCTCAACGGCGACCAGGCCGACATCGTCGACACGAACATCGAGGCGTCGAACGGCATCATCCACGTCATCGACGGCGTGCTGCTGCCGTAGCGGGTCGACGCACCAGATGGTCCCCGTCGACGTTCGCGCCCTCCGCCAGCGTGGTACGGCCATCCACGCGTTTATATGCCACACCGTCGTTGCCTTCAGTCGATGGAGCCGGTGCTCTGGCAGGTGTTGGCCGGGACCCGCGGTGGACCCAATCGGGCCCGCCTGCTCCGGGCGCTCGACGAACGGCCGCGGAACGCCAACCAGCTCGCCGAGGACCTCGACCTCGCGTACAAGACCGTCAGACACCACCTCGAGGTCCTCGAGGAGAACGACGTCGTCGAGAGCACCGAACAGAGCTACGGTGCGGTGTACCTCCCGACCGACCGCACCCGCGATCACTGGGAGACCGTCGAGGAGATCGTCGATCAAGTGGAGTGAGCATGACTCGAACCTGGAACGCAACGACTGACGGCGGAATCGACGGGGGCGCGGAATGACCCTCACGCTCGACGTGGCGCGAGTCGCCGCGGCGGTGAACATCCTGCTGCTGCTCGTCCTCGTCGGCATCTGGGGGCGGAACTACCTCGAGATCCGGTCGAAGCACACGCTCGGATCGGCGGTGTTCGCGCTCTTCCTGCTGGCCGAGAACGCGCTGGCGCTGTTCTACTACCTCAACCCGCCGCAGATGTCGACGCCGGCGGTCCGGGCGATGATGTACCTCCAGATCCTCGAGTTCGTCGGGATCGCCTTCCTCGTCTACGTGACCTGGGACTGAGTCACGCACGGTCGATCGTCGCCGTCCACCGTCTCGATCCGACGCGTGTCCGGGCGAACCGGTTCGTGCCCGACCGGCCGACGGCCCGCTCGTCCTCACCAGTCGTCCTCCCACCACTCGTCCGGTCCGGAGTCGGCTCTGGCCCGGTTCGCCTCCTTTCTCCACTCCTGATACTTCTCCTCGTGCTCGACGTCGAACTCGTCGAGACGTCGGCCGGCCGGATACGGCCGGTCGGTCTCTTCGTAGTGAGACAGGATCTCGCCGGCCGCGTTCCGCAGCGCCCCCACCCTCGAGTCGCGGAGGTCCCGGACCGCCTCCTTCGCGCGCCCATCGTTGGCGGCGAGTTCCCCCAACGCGAGCACTCCCCACAGCTCTGACTCGTCCCCTTGCGGGTCGAGCATCTCGACGACCCTCGGGGCGTATCGCTCCGCGCTTCCGGGAAGCTCCCGACTGACGTGCGCCAGGACGAGGGCCGGGATCGTCCAGAAGTACTGGTGTCGCGGCCGCCAGTCGTCGAGCGCGACGGCCTCCCTCTCGCGGTCCGGGTCCAGTTCCCCCAACAGCGTCTCCTCGTACGCCCTGGCTTCGAGCGGGGCGTCACGCGCCAATCGCTCGACGACGAGCAGCAGGCGTTCCTTCCGGTGTTGCGAGTAGAGGCCGAACAGGCGCTCGTACAGCTCCCCGTCCCCGCAGTCGAGCTGCGACCAGAAGCTGCTTCGCCTCCCCGGGTTCCTGGTCGCGTCGAACAGGCTGTCGACCAGCGTCCCCGCTGTCTCCCGATCGACCGACGGGTTTCCCTCGAGCAGCTCGACGATCCTCGTCGCATTCGGCGAGTCCTCGCGTTTCACCAGCATCTCCAGTTCCCCCGGCGGCTCGCGCGAGTACAGTGTGCGTCCCGTCAGCGCCAGGAACCCTACGGACAACACGACCGTCGCGATGCTCTTGATGACGTCGCCTCCCCCGATGGCGTCCAGGACGGACAGGATCAGCCCGCCGCCGAACAGGTACGCGAGGCAGTACAGCGCTATCGTCCGGAGCTGACTCTTGACGTACCAGTAGTAGCGTTTGAGCCGGTTCATACGGATCGCCTTCCTTGGTGTATGTTGACATTTGACAATACACTTTATAAAACTTCGGCGGACCGTCGTAGTCGCGATACCGTCGACGACTCGACCGGACGACTACTCGAACCGGTACGTCGCCCCGTCCGGCCCGTCCTCGATCTCGACGCCGACCTCGCTGAGCGCGTCGCGGAGGTCGTCGGCGCGTTCGTAGTTGCCGGCGTCGCGCTCGGCCTCGCGCACGTCCAGCACCAGCTCGACCAGTTCGCCGGCCAGCTCCACGTCGCCGTCGGTCTCGGTCTCGAACTGGAGCCCGAGCACGTCGCCGCCGAGCGCCTCGAACGCCTCGACCGCCTCGCGGAGCGCGCGGTAGTCGTAGGCGGCTCCCGACTCGTCGTCGCCGGTCACGCTCCCGCCCGCCCCGTCCACGTGCCGGTTCACCGCGTCGGTGAGCTCCAGCAGCGCGGCGGTCGCCTCCCGGAGGTTCAGGTCGTCGTTCATCGCCGCGGCGAAGTCGTCGCGGGCCGTCTCGACCGCCTCGCGGAGCTCGTCGTCGGTCGCCTTCGCGCGGGCGTCGACGGAGTCGAGCGCGTCGACGGCGCGGTCGTAGGTCCGGGAGAGCCGCTCCCAGCGCTCCTCGGCCTCCGCGATCGTCTCCTCGGTGAGCGCCTGCTCTGAGCGGTAGGCGGCCCCGGCGTAGAACGTGCGGATCACGTTGACGCCGAGCTCGTCGAGGGCGTCCGGGACGGTCCAGAAGTTGCCGATCGAGGAGGACATCTTCTCGCCCTCCATCTCGAGGAGGCCGACGTGGAGCCAGTGGCGGGCGAACGTCTCCCCGGTCGCCGCCTCCGACTGCGCGATCTCGTTCTCGTGGTGGGGGAAGACGAGGTCGCGGCCCCCCATGTGGATATCGAGCGTGTCGCCGAGGTGCGTCGTCGACATCGCCGAGCACTCGACGTGCCACCCCGGGCGGCCCTCGCTCCACGGCGACTCCCACGTCTCGCCCTCGGGGACGGCGTCGCCGTGGTCGTGTTTCGCGTGCTCGCGCGCGGCGGTCTCGCTCACGCCGTCCGCCTTCCACAGCGCGAAATCCGACGGGTTGCGCTTCTCCGACCGCTCGTCCGGTTCGCCCTGCGCCTCCAGCTCGTCGACGTCCTGGTTCGAGAGCTTGCCGTACGCCTCGAACCTCGTGACGTCGAAGTAGACGGAGCCGTTCGACTCGTAGGCGTACCCCTTCTCGACGAGGGTCTCGACCAGCTGGCGGATCTCCGGGACGTGTTCGGTGACGCGGGGATACACCTCCGCGCGCAGGAGGTTCAGTCCGCGCATCGCGTCGAACGTGGTCGCGGTGAACGCCTCGGCCACGTCGCGCTCGGCGGTCCACTCGTCGCGCTCGCCGACGCGGGCCGTGATCTTCTCGTTGACGTCGGTGACGTTCTCGACGTGGCGCACGTCGTAGCCGAGGTGGTCGAGCCACCGGTGGAGGACGTCGGCGTGGAACCAGAGCCGCGCGTGCCCGAGGTGAGGGTCGTCCGACACCGTCAGGCCGCAGACGTACAGCGTGACGTCGCCGTCGGCCGTGAACTCGACGCGCTCGTCTGCCAGGGTGTCGGTAACGACGAGACTCATTAGCGGGTGATTGCCGGGGTGAGAGTTTTAAATCGTCGGATCGCGCGAGGGTACGGTGACGAGCACACTGAGTGGTCCCGTATTCGTTTATAAATAATCGGCATTAACGACGGACCGCCAGCGAACACCGCCAAAGCCCCAGCCGCGAGGACTCGCGCACCTCGTTGCGCTCCTCGCTCGGTCGCTACCGCTCCCTCGCTGCGGTGCTTCCGTCGGTGTGCTTCGTCCTCGCGACTGCCCCTTTGAGTCCCGCCCCGCACAGCACCGCACCTCACGCCTCCCCAACCTCGTCGCTCGCTCGGGGCTCCCTTCGGTCGCCCGCTTCGCTCTCGACTCACTCGCACGCGCTCCTCGCGCCCTTATCAGGGCGCTCGGAGGCGCGCGCCACCGCAGTTCGATTTATAAACGAACGACCCAACCTCACCCTTCCTGCGTCGTCCACTCGACCTCGTACCCCGCCTCGCGCACCGATTTCAGGACGCGGTCGACGTGGGCCGGGCCGTTGGTCTCCACCTCGAACACGAGGTCGGCGTCGCCGACCGGCAGGTCCGGCCGGCTGCGCTCGTGGCGCACCGTCCGGATGTTCGCGCGCTCCGCGCCGATCAGGGTGGCGATCTCCCCCATCGTCCCCGGGGTGTCGTCGATCCGGACGGACAGCTCGATCAGCTGATTGCGGTCGACCAGCGCGTGGGTCACCACCTCCTTCAGCGTCGTGACGTCGATGTTGCCGCCGCAGAGCAGCGGCACCACCGTCTCACCGGCCAGATCGAGTTCGGCGACGACGTCGTCGTCGAGGAGGGCGGCCGCCGCGGTCGCGCCCGCGCCCTCGATCAGCTGTTTCGCGCGCTCTAAGAGGAGCAGGATGGCGTTCGCCACGTCGTCGTCGCTGACGACGACCACGTCGTCGAGATGCTCCCGTAAGAGCCCGAAGGTGAGCTCGCTCAGCCCGCCGGTCGCGATCCCGTCCGCGATGGTGTCCGGCTCCTCGCGCGTCACGAGCTCGCCCGCCCGCAGGCTCTCCGAGAGCGTCGACGCGCCCGCGGTCTGGACGCCGACCACCCGCGTCTCCGGCGAGCGAGCCTTGACTGCGGTGGCGACCCCGCCCGCGAGCCCGCCGCCACCGACCGGGACGAGGACGGTGTCGACCGCGGGCACCTGGTCGAGCACCTCCAGCCCGAGCGTGCCCTGGCCGGCGACGACGTCCGGGTCGTCGAACGCGTGGACGAACCGGACCCCCGGCTCGTCGACCAAGGTCCGGGCGTGCGACATCGCCTCCGGGAACGCGCTCCCGCGAAGCACGACCTCGGCGCCGTACCCGCGGGTCGCCTCGATCTTCGCCGCCGGCGCCGACTCCGGCATCACGATCGTCGCGTCGATCCCCGCGTCGGCCGCGGCGAGGGCGACCCCCTGCGCGTGGTTGCCCGCGCTCGCGGCCACCACGCGGTCGATCCCGGAGGCGTCGCCGGCGTCCTCGTCCGAGGCGCCCCCGGCGACCGCTAGCGAGATCGCGTTGTACGCGCCGCGGGGCTTGAACGAGCCGGTGCGCTGGAGGTGTTCCATCTTCAGCCGGACGTCGGCGCCGCACCGCTCGCTCAGCGACCGGCTCCGCTCGACCGGCGTCCGCTGGACGATATCGGTCGCGCCGGTCCGGTCCGCGGCGGCCTCGACGTCCGTGATCGTGACGGAGGACATGACGGCGGTGTTCGCGAGACCGGCTCAAAAGGACTCGGATGGGGAACGCCGATATCGGCGGTCGCTACCGCTTCCCGAGCGCCTCCTCGAAGACGCGCTGCGCGCGCTCGTACCCCTCGTTCCGGTCGACGATCGGGTGCGGGTAGTCGGGCGCGAGTCGCTCCCGCTCGCCGTGCGAGAGCGTCGGCCAGTCGACGACCTTCCCGGCGGGCACGTCGCGAAGTTCGGGGACGTACTCCTTCACGAAGTGCGCCCCGTCGTCGTACTTGCTCATCTGGCTCACCGGGTCGAAGATCCGCACGTCGACCGAGTCGGTGCCGGTGGACGCGGTCCACTGCCACGCGCCGTGGTTCGAGGCGTAGTCGTGGTCGATCAGCTGCTTGGTGAAGTAGCGCGCCCCCCGCCGCCAGTCGATCAGGAGGTGTTTGGTGAGGAAGCTCGCGACGACCTGTCGCGGCCGGTTGTGAACGTACCCCTCCGCGTTCAGCTGGCGCATCCCGGCGTCGACGAGCGGGTAGCCGGTCTCGCCGCGCGTCCACGCCTCGAACGCCGCGTCGTCGTCGCGCCACGTGATCTCGTTCGGGAACGACTTGTAGTTCGACACTCCCAGGTCGGGGTTGTAGTAGAGCAGGTGGTACATCTGCTCGCGCCACGACAGCTCGTACAGGTACTTGTCGACGTTGCGTCGGTCGCCGCCGGTCACGGCCTCGGAGGCGTCGCTCGCGCCGGCCCACACCTTGCGGATCCCGATCGCGCCGGTCGCGAGGTACGGAGACAGCCGGGAGACCGCGTGGGTGGGCGCCGCCACGGCGCGCCGGAGGTTGTCGCGGGTGTCGTTGTACGACGCGATCCCGTGCTCGAGGAAGTCGTCGAACCGATCGCGGGCGGCCTCGTACCCCGCCGCCGGGAGGTCGATGTCGGCGTCCGGCTCGGAGACCGTCTTCCCGTCGCGTACGGCCGCGAGCGACTCGGGGTCGGGCTCCGGGTAGGGGCCGGACTTGGGGACGGCTTCCCAGTCGTCGTGGAACCGGCTGTGGTTGGCGTAGCGCTCCGCCAAGCGTCCGGGATCGACCAAGACGGCGTCGGTCCGCGCGTCTGTCGCCACCCCGGCGTCCGCGAGCGCGTCCTCGACCGCCCGCTGCCGATTGCGTCGGGCCGGGCGGTAGTACTCATTATAAAAGACGATCTCGGCGCCGTGCTCGTCGGCGAGACCGACCAGGACGTCCTCGGGGTCGCCCGCGCGGACGACGAGGTCGCTGCCGAGCTCCCGGTAGCGGGCCTCCAACCGCTTCACGTGGCGGAGGAAGAAGGCGCGCTGGCGCGCCCCCACCGTGCCGAACAGGTCGTCGTCGTAGACGAAAACGGGGACGACAGCCCCCGCGCGTGCGGCCGCCGCGAGCCCGGCGTTGTCACGGGTGCGCGGGTCGCGTCGGTGCCAGAACAGCTGCATGAGACTGGTACGGGCTCGACCGGATAGTGTCCTTCGGCCGGGGACCGCGTCCCGGCGCCGCCGCGACAGCGCTCCACCCGAAATCCACCCGTGCGCTTAAGCCGACGAGCCCGAAGCGAAGGTATGGAACCGCTCGTTATCGCCATCCTCGTCGGCGTCCCGCTCGCGTGGCTCGTCGGCTTCGCCGCGTACGTCTACGTCGACGCGCCGAAACACGGGATGAACCGCGAGAAGTGGGCGCTCATCGCCTTCGTCGTCCCGCTGTTCGGCCTCTTCGCGTACCTCTTCGAGCGCGACGAGCAGTCGTACGACCCGTCAGAGGACCCGTACGCCGGCGGGAGCGACGCGCGCAAGGCCGGCCTCGCCGTCCACGAGCGGCGGCGCGGCGAGAAGCCGCTCGGGCCGGCAGGGACCGAGGCCGACGACGACGAGGACGACGGCGGCGAGTGGGACGACCCGCCGGGCGTCGACCTCGACGAGAACTGAACGTCGGCCGCGAGCCTCGGGGATCGTCCGCGGCCGGCGGGAGCCTCACAGCACGTCGAGCAGCGCCGCCCGCCGCCGGTCGAGGTCGAAGGCGGCCTCCGCGGCGTCGAGCCGTTCGAAGAAGGCGAAGGCGTCGGCGCCCGACAGCTCCGCGTGCTCGACGAGCGCCTCGATCGAGGCGCGGTTGAGCGCGAACGACTCCAACAGCCCGCAAACGAGCGCGAGCGCCACGCCCGCCTCGCCGTCGGGAAACGCGGGGTCGACCGCGGAGAAGTCGGGGTCAGTGGCCATTTCTGCGCTGATGTCGGCGACGGCGTCGTCGCC
Source organism: Halorubrum sp. CBA1229 (assembly GCF_003721435.2). Taxonomy (NCBI): domain Archaea; kingdom Methanobacteriati; phylum Methanobacteriota; class Halobacteria; order Halobacteriales; family Haloferacaceae; genus Halorubrum; species Halorubrum sp. CBA1229. Next base: position 1,102,456 of record NZ_CP054585.1, read on the forward strand.
CTCGCCGACGGCGAACGTCCGGAGACAGCGGGTGCAGATCGCCGCCGTCGCGGCCGGCGCGTGCTCGCGGAGAGCGGGCGGCACGTCGAAGGCGACGAGGTCGGCGTCACAGCGGGGACAGGACATGCGAAGCGAGATGGATGAGACGGCGGATCGGTGGGACGGCGCGGGACGCGGAGGCGGTCGGTCGGGGGGCAGTCAGTCCGCGGGCTCCGGCTCCTCGGTCTCGGCCGCGGCGGCCTCGGCCGCGGCCGCCTCCTCTTCCTCTTTCTCCTCTTCTTCCTTCTTGGCCTTGATCTTCTTCATGCGGAAGATCTCCTCGCGCTCCTGCTCTTCGAGCTTCTGCTCGATGTACTCCTGATTCTCGTACAGGCCAGGGAGGAGCGTGAACTCCAGGGCGTTCACGCGGCGCTTGGTGGTCTCGATCTCCGTGAGCATCTTCTTCATGGCCGTCTCGACCTCGGCCGCGAGGATGATCTTCTCTAACAGCTCCTCGTAGGCGTCGGCCGCTTCGTCGATCCGGGCGGAGGAGCCGAGCAGCCCGTAGCCGCGCTCGTCGAGGCTCTTCTTCACCTTCGAGGACTCGATCTGCGGGACGACCACACCCATGATGTTCTTCGACTGGGTGGTGATCTCCGGGTGCTCTTTCAGCGCCGCGGCCGCGCCGCGGACGGCGACGTCGCCCTCCATCGCCCGGGCCATGTCGATCTTGCGCTGGGCCGTGTCGTACGTCTCTGACACGTCGGAGCGGACGTCCTGCGCCTGGTCGAGGATGTCCATGAACTCCATGATGAGGCCGTCACGCTTCTGTTCGAGGGTGTCGTGACCGCGCTCGGAGAGCTCGATGCGGTCCTCGATCGCCATCAGGTTCTTCCGCGTCGGTTTGACGTCCTTGGCCATCTTATTGGGGGAACGTTCCGCTCCGAGGCGGATAATTCTTTTCAGTCGTGACGTGTCGCGAGCGATCGGCGCCGACCGGCGCCGCGGCTGATCGAGGGCGAAAAAGCGGAAAGAGAGCCGCGTCAGTCTGCCGCTTCGACGACCTTGCGCTCGGAGTCGTCCTCGCGGTAGTGCTCCTCGATGAACTCCTCGTCGATCCGGTTGAGGGCGTCCTTCGGGAGCATCGAGAGCAGGTCCCAGCCGATGGAGAGCGTCTCCTCGATGTCGCGGTTCTGGTCGAAGCCCTGGTCGACGAACTCCGACTCGAAGGCGTCCGCGAAGTCGAGGTACTTGTTGTCGAGCTCCGAGAGCGCCTCGCGACCGACGATGTTCACGAGGTCGCGCAGGTCCTCGCCCTCCGCGTACGCCGCGAACATCTGGTCTTTCACGTCGGCGTGGTCCTCGCGGGTGAGCCCCTCGCCGATCCCGTCGTCCATCAGCCGCGACAGGCTGGGAAGCACGTTGATCGGGGGCTGGAGGCCCTGGCTGTTCAGGTCGGGGTCGACGTAGATCTGCCCCTCCGTGATGTACCCGGTCAGGTCCGGGATCGGGTGGGTGTCGTCGTCGCCCGGCATCGTGAGGATCGGGATCTGCGTCACCGACCCCTCACGGCCCTGGATCCGCCCGGCGCGCTCGTACAGCTGCGCCAGGTCGGTGTACATGTACCCGGGGTACCCGCGTCGACCCGGAACCTCCTCGCGGGCCGCCCCGATCTCGCGGAGCGCCTCGCAGTAGTTGGTCATGTCCGTCAGGATGACGAGGACGTGGTAGTCCTTCTCGAAGGCGAGGTACTCGGCCGTGGTGAGCACCATGCGCGGGGTGACCGTCCGCTCGACGGCGGGGTCGTCCGCGAGGTTCATGAAGACGACGGAGCGCTCCAGCGCGCCGGTGCGCTCGAAGTCCTGCATGAACTCGTTGGCCTCCTCCTGCGTGATCCCCATCGCGCCGAAGATGACGGCGAACTCGGAGCTCTCCTCGTCGTCGCCCTCCTCCTCTTCCGGCACGCTCGCCTGCCGCGCGATCTGCATCGCCAGCTCGCTGTGCGGCTGGCCGGAGCTGGAGAAGATCGGGAGCTTCTGGCCGCGAACGAGGGTGTTCATCCCGTCGATCGCGGAGACGCCCGTTTCGATGAACTCCTCGGGGTACTCCCGGGAGTAGGGGTTGATCGCCGCGCCGACGATGTCCTGCCGCTCCTCGGGGACGATCTCCGGGCCGTCGTCGATCGGGCGGCCGGAGCCGTCGAGGACCCGCCCGAGGAGGTCCTCGGTGACGGGCATCTTCATCGTCTCGCCCAGGAAGCGGACGGACGCGTTCTGGTCGATACCGGAGGTGCCCTCGAACACCTGGATGGCGACGACGCCCTCCGAGGATTCGAGCACCTGTCCGCGCAGCGTCTCCCCCTGTGCCGTCTCGATCTCGACGATCTCGTCGTAGCCGATCGCCTCATCGACCTCGGCGTACACGAGGGGGCCGCTGATCTCGGTGATTGTCTGATACTCTTTCATGTTAGTAGAGGCTCCGGAGTTCCTCGGTGATCTCCGCTTTGAGCTCCTCGACGTACTCCTCGTAGTTCTCCTGGACGCCGATCCGGTTGATCTGCGGGGCGGCCTCGGTGTCGACGATCTCCTCGACGGGGACGCCCGCTTCGAGCGCCTTGAACGCCTCGTCGTTGAACGTCTCGATCGTCGTCAGCATGAGGTACGTCTTCTCCGGCGGACAGAACGTGTCCACCGGGTGGAACGCGTTCTGCTGGAGGTACGCCTCGCGCAGGTAGCGGGCGACCTCCAGGGTGAGCTGCTGGTCGTCGGGCAGGGCGTCCTTCCCGACGAGCTGCACGATCTCCTGCAGCTCGGTCTCCTCGTCGAGCACGTCGACCGCCCACTGGCGCTTCTCCGCCCAGTCGTCGGCGACCTCCGCTTCGAACCACGGGTCGAGCTGGTCTTTGTACAGCGAGTACGACTCGTTCCAGTTGATCGACGGGAAGTGGCGTCGCTCCGCTAAGTCCGCGTCGAGCGCCCAGAACGTCTTCACGATGCGCAGCGTGTTCTGGGTGACCGGCTCGGAGAAGTCGCCGCCGGGCGGCGACACCGCGCCGATCGCCGAGACGGAGCCCTCCGTCCCGTTGACGTTCTCGAAGTAGCCGGCGCGCTCGTAGAACTGCGCGAGCCGGGCGGCGAGGTACGCGGGGTACCCCTCCTCGCCGGGCATCTCCTCCAGCCGGGAGGAGATCTCGCGCATCGCCTCCGCCCACCGCGAGGTGGAGTCGGCCATCAGCGCGACGTCGTACCCCATGTCGCGGTAGTACTCGGCGATCGTGATCCCGGTGTAGATGCAGGACTCACGCGCCGCGACGGGCATGTTCGAGGTGTTCGCGATGAGCGAGGTGCGGGCCATCAGCGGGTTGCCGTTGGCCGGGTCCTCCAGCTCGGGGAAGTCCTCGATGACCTCGGTCATCTCGTTGCCGCGCTCGCCGCAGCCGACGTAGACGATGATGTCCGCGTCTGCGTACTTCGCGAGCTGGTGCTGGGTGACCGTCTTCCCGGAGCCGAACGGGCCCGGGATCGCGGCCGTCCCGCCCTTCGCGATGGGGAAGAGGCCGTCGAGGATGCGCTGGCCGGACACCAGCGGCGTCCGGGGCGTCTTCTTGTTCGCGGAGGGGCGCGCCTCGCGGACGGGCCACTCCTGGTGCATCGAGACGTCCGTCCCGTTGGCGAGCTCGGCCACCGTCTCGGTGACGTCGAACGAGCCCGACTCGACGGCGGTGACCTCGGTGGTCTCGCCCTCCTCGAGGGCGTCCGGCGGCACCATCACCTTGTGGTCGATGGTGACCGTCTCCTCGACGACGCCGACGACGTCGCCGCGGCCGACCTCGTCGCCGACCTCGACGGTCGGCTCGAACTCCCACTCCTGCTCGAGGTCGATACCGGGCGCGTCGACCCCGCGGTCGAGGTACGGACTGCCCATCTTGCCCTCCAGCACGTCCAGGGGGCGCTGGACGCCGTCGTAGATGGCGTCCAGCATGCCCGGACCAAGGTCGACCGACAGCGGCTCGCCCGTGTTCTCGACGGGTTCGCCGGGGGCGACCCCGGAGGTCTCCTCGTACACCTGAATGGTCGTGATGTCGCCTTCGATCTCGATCACTTCCCCCATGAGGCCTTCGTCGCCGACGTAGACGACGTCGTTCATGCGGGCGTCGAGGTCGCGGGCGCTCACGACCGGACCGCTCACGCTTTGGATAACACCGTCTTCGGTTGGGGTGGTCTCCGTGGATTCTGCTTTACTCATATTAGTCGTCCTCCTCCATCAGGTCGATCCCGATGGCTCGTTTGATCTGGTCGCGCAGCCCGCCGCTGCCGGCGCCGGCGCCGCCGAGCGTGACGAGCACGGGCTCGATGCTCCCCTCCACCGACTCGCGGGTCCCCCGCGAGAGGTGGTCGAGGTCGTCGTCGTGCATCACGATGATGCCGGTGTCCTCGTCGTCGAGGGTCCGTTCGACGGCGTCGTCGAGCCGCTCGTCCTTCTCGTCGTCCGGTACGTTCTCGAACTTCCGCACGCCGGCGAGCCGGAACCCGGTGGTGAACTCGGGGCTGCCGACGACGGCGATCTCCTGGCTCATGTTATCACCAGCTCCGATTCGATCTGGTCGACCGGCAACCCGGCCTCCTTCCCGCGGGCGATCGCCCGGATGTTCTCCACCTCGCGCTCCTTCGCGAGGATGTAGGAGATGATCGGGGTGATCGACACGGGGTGGACCGTCCCGAGCCGGTCGCCGTACGCCAGCAGCGCGGCGTCGGTCGCGTGCTCGAACGCGATGAGGCTGTCCGCCTCCTCGAGGTCGCGCAGCGCCGGGCCGAGTTCCTCGCCGTACTGGCTGTCCGCGATGTACTCCACGAGCTCGTCGAGGTTCCGCGCGAGCCGCGCGAGCGACTCGCGGGTGAACAGCTCGCCGCCCTCGATGAAGTACTCGGCGGGGTCGATGTCCGCGCCCGACCGGGCGAGCCGGAGGGCGTTGGTCGCGTTCCGGAAGTCGACCTCCGCCTTGAGGAACGCCTCGTACTGCCGGGTCGGCTCGTCGCCGCCGAGCCCCGACAGGAGCCGCTCGTAGAACGCGCGGTCGACGGCGTTCTCCAGCGGCACCAGCACGTCCGTCTCCTCGTACTCGGCGTACGCCTCGCGGAGCGGCGGCCCGTAGATCGTGTCCTCCAGCACCTCGACGACGGCGTCGATCGAGTCGGCCTCCAACAGGCGGCGGATCCGCCGGTCGTCGAACTCGCCGGCGCGGATCAGGTCGACCTCGACGGCGGACTGGTCCGCGTCGGTGTAGACGCCGCGGATGACCGTCTTCACGTTCCACGCGTCGAACTTGCGGAGGTACCGGGCGATGAGGTCGTACAGCGACCCCTCGCTCCAGTCCAAGATCCCCTCGAACTGCGCGGCGAGGTTCCGGTTCAACGCGTACTCGATGAGGTCCACGCCGCCGTGGCGGCTCCCGAGGGCGTTGATCTCCCGGCCGTAGCTCGACTCCTCCATGAACCGGGCGATCTCCGCCGGGCTCATGCGGGTCAGCTTCCGGTACTCCTCGTCCCCGTAGAGGCTGCCGCGGCGGGCACGAACCCGCGCGACGACGTACTCTGGGTTCGAGCTCCCGACGGCGCTCATTGGTCGAACAGTCGCTCCGAGATGTTCTTCAACTCGTCGTCCCAGACGGACTCCAGGACCGAGTCGAACGTGTTGTTCACGCGAACGCGAGAGGTGTCGCTCTCGGCGACCACGCCGCCGAGACAGTCGACCTCGCCGTCGACCTCGGCGTTGCGGTCGGCGACGAGCTCCTCGAGGAGCTCGACGTCCTCGGCGCGGGTGTAGACGGCGACGTCCTCGTCGTCGTCGTACTCCGCGAGGCTCGCGTCGAGCAGCGTCTCGGTGAGCTCGCGACGGCGGTCGTCGTCGAGCCCCTCGATGGCGGCCTCGACGTCGTCGCGGACGTCTTCGAGGACGTCCCGACGGGCGCCGAGCCGCTCCTGTTTGGCCTCGAGTTTGGCCGACGAGAGCGCCTGCTCGCGCTCCTGATCGATCTGGCGGTCGACCTCGGCGAGGCGCTCCTCGCGGATGCGCTCGGCGTCGGTCTCCGCCTCGGCGACGATCTCGTCCGCCTCGGACTCCGCCGCTTCGCGGATCTCCTCTGCACGCGCGCGGGCTTCGTCTCGAACGTCCTCAACGACAGTGTCCAAACTCATTGGTGTGAAAGGAAGTGCCGCTCAGACGATGAAGACGACGACGAGTGCGAGGATAACGATCGTCTCGGGAAGCACCGTCAGGATGAGCCCGTTGACGAAGAGGTCGTCGTCCTCGGCCATCGCGCCGACGGCGGCCGAACCGATACCACGCTCGGCGTATCCCGCACCGAGGGCGGCGAGCCCGACGGCGAGCGCCGCTGCGGCGCTGGGGTCGGTGAGGGTTCCTCCGGTGGACAGTACGGCGTTCCCGAGTGCGTTGGTAGCTTCAAGCATTGGTAGTAGTTCCGGTTGCTCGTCTCCGAACGGTAGGTAGTTGCCGCCACAGTAGTCATAAAGCTTCCCAAAACGACCGAATAGAGCGGCCGTAGTCGGGGATAGAGACACGGCTAAACGCGTCGGTTGACCCGAATCGACGCGCCGTCGACGGCCGGAGTCGGGCCGATGCGGACGGCGGTGAATCGGATCGCGGCGAGCGCGCCGACCGAGTCGAGGCGAACGGAGTCGGCAGGCGGCCGGCGAGGCGGGCGCCGGCTACTCCTCGGTGGTGTACTGCCGGTCGTAGCCGAACGGCAGGTAGCTGTCGCCGCCGCCCTCGTAGAAGTTCCCGAAGAACTCCACGTACTCGAGGCGCACCGCCTGAATGCCGGCGGAGGTGATCCCGAGCGCGAGGACGACGATGTGGCCGACGACCGCGACGATGATCCCGCCGACGAGCGCGACGACGCCGACCGCGCCGATCGAGGCCGGGTCGAAGGCGGTCGTCATCCCCGCGAAGACGAGCTCGTAGTCCTCGGGGTGGCTCCGGACGTACTGGAGGTAGTCGGCGCTGAAGATGAAGTGGAAGCTCCCCTCGCCGCTCTCGTCGATGTACGCGCCGAACGCGAGCAGGTTCACGGCGAGCGCCATGCCGCCCTTCGCGAGCAGCACCGCCATGATCCGGGCGTACGAGATGACGTTGACGATCGGGGAGAGCACCTCGGCGAGCTCCGGGGGCTCACCGATGGCGAGCAGGACGACGCCCGCGAGGATGGCCGCGATGGCGGCGTACCCGACCGCGACCGGGAAGCCGCCGAACGACACCGCCCCGAAGGTGAGGATCGAGAACGACTCGAAGAGGAAGTCGGGCTTCGGACCGGGGAGGTGCTGGCTGAAGATCCAGATCCACGCGCCGTTGAGGATCAGCAGCCACGAGCCGCCCTCGTACAGCGCGTGCTTGAGGTCGTGCTGCTGGTAGTTGCTCACGAACGAGAGGACGTGACCCACGTTCAGGTGGGCGAGCCCGAACAGCACGCTCGCGACGAGGAACGACAGCGCCCAGTCGATGTCGGCCGGCGAGAGCCCCTTCCCGTCGACGGGCCAGTGGATGTCACCGGGCAGCAGCTGGTAGGCGTGGTAGCCGAACACGTCGATCCCGAAGTAGATCCCGAACAGGATCGTGAAGCCGCCGGCCCACATCGCGACGGCGCCGAGCTCCCGGAACGTCCCGTCGTACCGGCTGTACAGGAAGGCGCCGATCCCGGCGTAGAGGACGCCGTAGCCGACGTCGCCGATCATGAAGCCGAACATGAGCGGGAACGTGAGGAAGACGAGGAGCGTCGGGTCGAACTCCGAGTACTTCGGCCGGCCGAACCCCTGCACGAGCAGTTCGAAGGGGCCCGCCGCGCTCCCGTTGTCCTGGACGACCGGCGGGTCGTCGTCGCCGTGCGTCGCGTGGCCGCCGTCGGTGGCGGCCTCGCGGTCGGCGTCGTCTCCCGTGGCCGCGGTCGCGGCGTCGGCGCCGCCCGCGGAGCCGCCGTCCGCGACCGCTTCGGTGTGGTGGTCGCCGTCGGGCGTGAACGAGGCGCGTTCGAGCTCCTCGACCTCGGCGTGGTCACCGACTGCGTCGGCGATGCTCGCCTCGAAGTCGGGGTAGGTGTCCGTGGGGATCCACCCCTCGGCGACGAACGCGTTCTCCGTGGTCGCGAACGAGAGCGGCGCCTCCTTCTTCTCGGCTTCGATGGTGAGCTGCTCCTCGGCGCGGAGCAGGAAGCCGGCCGCCTCCCCCTTCACGTCGGCGAGATCGGCCTCGATCTCCTCGAGATCGGCCCGCAGCTCCTCGCGTTCGCGCTCAAGCTCCGCAACGTATTCGGCGGGGCCGGCGTCGGCCTCCGGCACCTCCAGCAGCGCGATGTCGACGCCGACGAGCGAGTCCTGCAGGACGCCCTCCTCGGCGCCGTCGGCGGGCTTCGCGAAGATCGCCACGACGTCGCTGCCGGCGAACACCTCGTAGGCGTCGAGCCCGTCGGCGTCGGCGAGCGTCTCCTCGACGGCGTCGGGCTTGGCCTCGCCGACGACGACCTCGAGCGAGTCGTAGCCGCGAAGCAGGTCGAGTTCGATGCCGAGGTCCGCGAACGGCTCCATCCGATCGATCGCCTCCGCCCGATCGCGGATCTCGGCCTGGAGCTCGTCTCGCCGGTCGTTGAGGGCGTTGACGCGCTCGCGGACGTCGGCGAGCTCGCGTTCGAGCTCCTCGTCGTCGATGGCGCGGGCCGCGTCGAGCTCGTCGCCCTCGACGTCGAGGACGCTCTCGAGCGCGCGGACGGTGACGAGCTGCTCGTTCACCGTCTCGGCGCCCTCGAGCGACTCGCCGGGCGCGAACCCCTCGTAGCGCTCGTCGTAGTCCGTGACGTGCAGCGAGTGGTGGGCGTACGCCGCCTCGATGACGTCGTCGATGACGCGCTTCGAGCCCGTCACCGACACCTTGCTCATCCGCTCAGGCCTGAGCATCCACCGCCTCCTCGGCCTGTTGGTTCACCGCTTCCTCGAACCGTTCGACTGCGTAGTCGACGGCCGAGTCCACGCGCTCGCGGGCCTCGCGTTCGAGCTCGTCGCGGTCGGACCGGCCCGCCTCGAGGATCTCCTCCTTCCGTTCCTCGATCTCCTCGCGGGCCGCCTCGAGCCGCTCCGCGGCCTCGGACTCCGCCTCCTCCTCGGCCTCGGCGCGGATCTCGTCCGCGCGCTCTCGAGCCTCGGCGAGGCGCTCGTCGGCGTCCGATTCCGCCGTCGCGATGATCTCGTCCGCCTCCCGTTCAGCCTCCTTGATCCGGTCGAGCACCTCTGGTCTCGCCATGCTACTAATCGCCTGAAACTCTACAAGCGACGTATAAGGTGTTTGCGAAAGTACGCGGGCCTTGCTCCCGATAGCGGCGGGAATCGGCGGCGACGGGGGTCTGATCGACCGCCTGCCGCCTACATTTAAGTACCAGTCGCCGGACCGTCACCGTATGGCAACGGTGTATGCGGTCGCGTCGGCGAAAGGTGGGGTCGGGAAGACCACCACGACCGCGGCGATAGCGACGGTCCTGGCGGGCTCCGGCGCCGACGTCGTCGCGATCGACGCCGACATCGGCATGGCGAACCTCGCGGGCGCGCTGGGCGTGACGCCCGACGAGCCGACGCTCCACGACGTGCTCGCGGGGCGGGCCGACCCGCTCGACGCGGTCCACGAGGGGCCGGAGGGGCTCCGCGTCGTCCCCGGCTCGGAGGACCTCGACGCCTACGCGTCGGCGGATCCGGCCGGGCTCGCGGACGTCGTCGCGGCCTTCGAGGACGCCGACTACGTGCTCGTCGACGCCGGGGCGGGGCTCTCGCACGACTCCAGCCTCCCGCTAGCGATCGCCGACGAGACCCTGCTCGTCTCGACCGCCGAGCGGAGCGCCCTCGGCGACACCGAGAAGACGCGGCAGCTCGCGGAGCGGCTCGGCGGCGACGTCGCCGGCGCCGCGATCACCCGCGTCGACCCCGACGCCGACGAGGTCGGCGTCGACGGGCTCGCCGCCGACGTCCTCGACGCGGCAATTCTCGGCCGGATCCCGGAGGACGACGCCGTGGTGCGGGCGGCGACCGCGAACCGCCCGCTTCCGACGTTCGCGCCGGACGCGCCCGCCACCCGGGCCTACCGGGACCTCACGCGAGCGCTGACGGACGTCGATATCGAGGGGGCCGGGACCAGCGAGGGCGACGACGCGGAGGCCGACGACACCGAACCAGATGCGGACGACGACGCTGACGACGCCGAACCGGACGAGGCTGAGACCGCGGCGGCCGGGGCGACCTCCGGGAGTGACGAGAACCCCGTCGGAGAAGGCACGGAGGCGGGGACGACCAGCGAGGCGGAGACGGTCGAGCGCGTCGACACGGACGAGGAGGACATCATCGTCGCCGACGCCGAGGCGGGGGGACTGAGCGACCCGGGCGACGAGGAGGACATTATCGTCGCCGACGAGGACCCCGCCGCGGAAGGCGACGGGGAGGCGGAGACGACCGGGGAGACGGAGACGGTCGGCGAAGAGCACGTCGACGGCGACGACCTCGAGGCGATGATCGAGGACGATGTCGACGATCCGGAGGCGTTCGACGAGGCGGAAGCACCCGACGACGCGGAGACGATCGACGACGCGGAGAGCGAGGGTGTGCAGATAGACGACGCGGAGAGCCCCCCGAAGACGGCCGCGGACGAACCCGAGCCGGACGACGGCGCTGCGGCCGCCGAGGAACCGACCGCCGACCCCGACGACGAGCTGGCGGGGAGCGTCCCGTTCCGCGACGACGACACCGGCATGAACACCGTCCTCTCGGAGGGCGCCGAGGACGCGGAGGAGACGGAAGAAGCGGAGGAGGCGGAGGAACCGGAGGACGCGGCGGAGACGGACGACGAGGAGGGGGGAGAAGAGAAGAGCGGCGGCTTCTTCAGCCGGTTGTTCGGACGCTAAGAGGCGGCGTTCGGGCGGTTGAAAGCGGCGTTCGGACGGTAGAGAGAGGGGCTGCGGTCGCGGATCTCCGGCCTAGGCCTCGGAGGGCGCCGCCGCCCGATCGCGGATGAGCTCGCGGATTTCCTCGGGGTCAGTGATGCCGGCGAGCTCCTCGCAGGAGACCAGGGCGGTGCCGTCGACCGACTCGCGCTTCTCGTCCTCCTCCGTGAAGTAGACGGAGCGCGTCCGGGCGACCTCGCCGATCGAGGACATGATCCGCGCGCGCTTCTCCGCGGCGGGGGTGAACGCCGAGTGGCCGGTGAGCACCCGGGTCTCGGCGCGCTGGTCGTCCTCGGAGACCGCCTTGAACGGCGCGCGGGCGGTCGGGTGGACCGTGAAGCCGGCGTTGGTAAGCACGTGGAGGACGTGCTCGTCGTCGGGGTCGGTCTCGGGCGCCGAGGGGGTCGGATCGGCGTCGCGCACCTCGTCCGCGCCGCCCAGCACGTCGACCGGGCTGGAGAACGGCTCGTCGAACAGGTCCTCGAGCTGGACCGCGACCTCGATGGAGGCGTTCATCCCGTCCTCGTACTTCGAGACGGTGCGCCGGGAGACGCCGAGCTCGGTCGCGAGCCGCCCGAGCGACCAGCCGCGCTCCTCGCGCTCGTCGGCGAGGAGGTCGCCGTCGAGGCTGACGTAGAGCCCGCCGGGCGCCGCGTAGATGAGCGGCGGCATCCCCTCGACGAACAGGTCGTACCCCGTGTCGGGGTTGATCACCGGGACGCCGTGCCGGAAGTAGACCACGCCGGGCTTCAGCTCCTCGTCGCGGGTCCGGATTCCGATCACCATCGGCGTCGCGTGCAGGTACTCGCCGAGCCGGCGCATCTCCGCGCCAGTCTCCGCGTCCAGCGCGTCGACGTTGCCGAGTATTTTCAAGAGGAGGAGGTCCTCGTCGCGCCGGGCCGCCACGTCGAAGCTCTTGGGCCGGACCGCACACCGGTCGCTGACGAGGAAGCCCGCGTCCTCGAGCATCGCGGTGACGTTTTCGATCAGCGCAGTCCGGGACATACCAGAAACAAGCAGTTCACCGTATATATGCGTTGTGTCACTTGTATTCGCGCGAAACCGCCGCCCGCTTGCGGTTTTCCCGACGAATCGGGCGGAGCGGTTAAATACCGAGTCCGAGTCCGAGTCGGAAGGGGCCGGTAGCCGCGATCGGCCCCACAGTCGGGCGAAACCGGTTTGTCCGGGAACGGGCAAGGGCGCGTATGCCAATCGTCGCCGTCGACGACACCGACTCCCGCGAGCGGGGGATGTGCACGACGTACGTCGGCGCGCGGCTCGCCGAGCGGCTCGAATCGGCCGGCGGGCGGGTCCGCCGGCGGCTCCTCGTCCGACTGAACCCCGCCGTGAAGCACAAGACGCGGGGGAACGCCGCCGTCGCGGTCCACGTCTCCGGCGTCGACGCGGCGGCGGCGTTCGACCTCGCCGCGGAGGCCGTGCGCGAGTTTGCCGCCGAAGACGACCCGCGAACGTCTCCGGGCCTCGTCGTCGCCGACGTCGACGTCGCCGGGGACCCGTTCGCGCCGGGAGCGCTCCCCGCGTCCTCGGGCGACGGCGACGCGTCGGCGGCGCGGATCCCAGACGACGTGGCCGACTTCGCTCGCCGCGCGCTCCGCCGTCGCCTCGACCTCGACGAGGCGCTGTCGCTCGCCGAGGCGCACGGCTACCGGCACGCCGCGTTCGGGACCGGCGGGGAGACGGCGGAGTCGGCCGTCGTCGGCCGCGGGAGGATCGGCGCGCTCGCGGCGGTCGGCGCGCCGGCCGCGTTCGACGACTGGACGGCGGAGCGGATCTCGTACCGCGAGCTGGATCGCTGCGGGACGCCTCGCGAGGTCGACGTCGAGAGCGTCTTCGCCGCGGCCGACGCGGGGTACCCGACAGTCTGGGACACCGTCGACCGGGAGACTGGCGCGGCGGTCTGCGTCCCCAACGCCCCCGGCCCGATCCTCCACGGGATCCGCGGCGACGACCCGGAGACGTGTCGGGACGTGGCCGAGGCCATCGAGAGCGAGCCCGTGGAACGCGCCGCGACGTTCCTCACGAACCAGGGCACCGACGCCCACCTCGCGCCCGGCCGGATCGGCGACCTCCGCGACGGCGCGGGGTACCGGGTCGCCGGCGCGGTCGCGAGCGAGCCGGAGACGAAACGGGGGGGCCACGTCCACGTCGAGGTCGCGGCGGGCGACGAGGGTGACGAGGGTGACAAGGGTGACGAGGGTGACGAGAAGGCCGAGGAGAACGGCGCGGCCCGCCTCCGCTGCGTCGCGTTCGCGCCGACCGGGCGGTTCCGCGACCGCGTGCGCGCCCTCCGACCCGGCGACCGGGTGACGCTGTGCGGCGAACACGAGGTCCGGGAGTCCGACGGCGGGGGCGAGAGGACGCAGGTACCGACGTCGACCCTCAAGCTCGAGAAGTTCGCCGTGCGCGACCTCGTGAGGACCGAGCCGGCCGTGCCAACCTGTCCGGACTGCGGGCGGTCGATGTCGTCGGCGGGGAGCGATCAGGGGTACCGCTGCCGCGACTGCGGGACCGCCGCGCCCGGGAAGGTCGACCGCGAGGTCGACCGCGAGCTGGAGCCCGGCTGGTACGAGGTGCCCCCGAGCGCCCGCCGCCACGTGGCGAAGCCGCTCGTCAGGGGCGGGTTCGACGCGCCGGTCCACCCGGAGCGGTGAGTCCCGCCCGGGGCGGTGAGCCCCGCCCGCAGCGGTGAAGTGGTCGGGGCGCGACCCGTCGGGCATGTCCGGGATCGTCTTCTACGGGACGGAGAACCGAGGCGGCGTCGTCGACTTCTACCGCGAGGAGCTGCGCGCCGAGACGTGGCTCGAACAGCCGGACTGCACGATCCTCCGCTACGACAACTTCCTGTTCGGCTTCTGCGACCGCGACGAGACCGAGACGTGCGGGACGCTCACGTTCGTCTACCCCGACCGCGACGCGGTCGACGAGGTCCGCGAGCGCCTCGCCGAGGCGAGCGACCGCCGCGACGCCGCGAGCGCCCCGAGCGCGGTCGAGGACCCGCGCGAGAACGAGCGGTACGACATCTATCAGTGCTTCGCCGAGGACCCCGACGGACGGACCGTCGAGTGTCAGGCGTTCCTCGCCGACGACGTGCCGTCCGTTTAAATTGAGGGCGGACGGAGCGCGGCGCTTCCCGCGATCACTCCTCGACGGTCCGCTCCTCGCGCCACTCGGCGGCGCGGTCGAGCGCGGCCTCGCGGTCGTCGAAGCGCTCGCGCTCGTAGGCCGACTCGTCGGCGGCCTGTTCCATCACGTCGAGGCGGACGACGAACCGGCCGTCGGTGCGCTCGCGAACCCGGACCGTCGCGTAGCCGTCGGAGCGCTCCCACTCGGTGATCGTCCCATCCTCGCGTCCAAGTGACCAGCTCATACCTCACGGGGCGGGCGCGGCGGCTAAAACGGCCCGGTTCGACCGCGGAAGCCGGAACGGACTCGACGGGCCACTCCCCGTCGTCGACGAGTCACTCCTCGTCGACCGGTCTCGTCACGTGCGAGCAGACCGGACAGACCGCGTAGCCGAGGGTGTCGTACGGGACTGACGCCGAGGGGGCGGTCACGTCGCACTCCGGGCAGTCGAACGTGGACCCGTTATCGATGCTCATGTCTCTCCGTAGCGCGGCGACCCATATGGTTACGCGGCGCTTGCCGCCCCGTCAACGACTCCTTACTTATAAGCGACCGCCGGGCCGAGGTCGCCTATGGCCGACGACATCCACGCGGACCGACGGCGGCGCGCCGCCGCGCGGCTCCGGGACGCGGGCGCCGACGGGCTGGTCTGTTTCCCGAGCCGGAACCTCCAGTACCTCACCGGCTTCGACGAGGAGCCCGGCGAGCGGCACTTCCTGCTCGCGGTGCCGGCGGCGGGCGGCGGAGCGGACCCGGCGACGCTCCTCGTCCCGTCGCTGTACGAGACGCAGGTGCGCGAGGAGACGACCGTCGCCGACGTCCGGACGTGGGCCGACGGCGAGGACCCGGTCGCGGCCGCTCGCGATCTGCTCGCCGACCTCGGGCTTCGGGACGGACGCCTCCTCGTCGACGACACGATGTGGGCGACGTTCACGCAGGACCTCCGGGCGGCGGCGCCGGACGCGACGTGGGGGCTCGCGAGCGAGGTCCTCGCCGACATGCGGGTCCGGAAGGACGACGCCGAGCTGGCGGCGCTGCGCGAGGCGGCCGCCGCCGCGGACGCGACCGTGCGCGACCTCCGCGACCTGGGCGCCGACGCGGTCGGGATGACCGAGCGCGAACTCGCCGACTGGATCGCCGACCGGCTTGCCGCGCACGGGGGGACCGGCGTCTCGTTCGAGACGATCGTGGCCGCTGGTCCGAACGGCGCGAAGCCGCACCACGGCCACGGGGACCGCGAGATCCGGGCGGGCGAGCCCGTCGTGCTCGACTTCGGGACGCGCGTCGACGGCTACCCCTCCGACCAGACGCGGACGCTCGTGTTCGACGGCGACCCTCCGGCGGAGTACGAGCGAGTCCACGAGGCGGTCCGGGAGGCGCAGGCCGCCGCGGTCGACGCCGTGGAGCCGGGCGTCACGGCCGCGGCGGTCGACAGGGCCGCGCGGGAGGTGATCGAGGCGAAGGGGTACGGCGACGCGTTCGTCCACCGGACCGGCCACGGGGTGGGGCTCGACGTCCACGAGGCGCCGTACGTCGTCGCCGGGAACGACCGGGAGCTCGAACCGGGGATGGTCTTCTCCGTCGAGCCGGGGGTCTACCTCGACGGGCGGTTCGGCTGTCGGATCGAGGACCTCGTCGTCGTCACGGCGGACGGCCGCGAGCGGCTGAACGACACCGACCGCGGCTGGCGGTGACCGCGGCTAGCTGTGACCGCGGCCGGCTGCGTCCGCGTTCGTCCGGACGCGGCGCCGCGACGCGGTCGGCGTTGAAACGAAAGCGTCCGAAGAGGAGACGGAAAGGGGGAACGGGAGGGGGACTCTGACGGGAATCCCCGAAGAACCGGCGCGTCGGACGTCCGACGCGAGATGCGGGAGTCGTGTGCCTACTCCGCAATAGAACGTTAGTGTCGAATCGTATAGTTGTAACACCGAATTATTTCGGTCCTCGGGTCGGCCTCGGCGGCAGGGGGATCCGAACGGTTCGCCGCCGATCGCGGCTGGCGAGCGCGGAAATCGATCGAGCGGTCGGATCCGAGGCGGGTCACCGCGGAACGCGGCGGCGGCCGGCCCGCATCGAAACCATTAGTGTCACCGGAGCGGAATCGCGGGGCATGAGCGACAACGAGGAGGCCGAGGAGAGCGAACCGGCCGTCGAGCTCGGCGAGGGACCGGACGTGGCGGGCGAGCCGATCGCCCGCGTCGCGTCCCGGCTCACGTGGCCCGCGAAGCGCAGCGACGTGGTGGCACAGGAGGGCGACGCCGCGGTCCGGAGCCCGGACGGCCCCCGCGACCTCGACGACGTGCTCGCGGAGTCCGAGGTGCCGCTGTTCGAGAGCCGCAGCGAGTTCGTCGCGGAGGTCGAGGAGCTCGTCGGGCGCGGCCCGGTCGCCACCGAGTAGCCGCGTCCCCCCCGTCGCGGCCTTTTTGCCCCGTCAGCGCGGAGTCGACGTATGGCGATCCCCTTCGATCCGCACGAGCTGGACCCCGAGGAGTACGGCGAGACGCGGACGACGCTGTCGACCGACCACGAGTCGGCCGTCGAGCGCGTCCGCGAGGTGTGCCTCGACGCCGGCTTCGGTATCCCGGTCGAGTTCTCCCCGTCCGACATGCTCAACGAGAAGGTCGACGCCGACCGCGACCCGTACTACGTCCTCGGCGCCTGCAACCCGTCGATGGCGGACCGCGCGCTCGACGCGACCGACAAGCGCATCGGGGGGCTGTTCCCCTGCAACATGATTATCTGGGAGGAGTCGCCCGGCGAACAGGTCGTCTACCACGTCTCGATCATGAAGATCGCGCGCCTCCTCGGCATGCCCGTCGACGACGAGGCGATGGACGAGATCATCGCCGACACCGGCGAGATGGTCGACGCCGTGTTCGAGGAGCTGGCGGAGTAGTCGACGGAGAAGGCGTCTCCGCGACTTTATTTATAAATAGCCGGCGCGGTGGCGCGCCTCCGAGCGGCCGCCATCGGCGGCCGCGAAGGAGCCCGCGAGGGAGTCAGTCGCCGGAGCGAAGCGGAGGCGACTGACGAGGCTGGGGAGGCGTGAGGTGCGGTGCCGTGCGGGGTGGGACTCAAAGGGGCAGCCGTGAGCGGGGGGCAGGCGTTCACGAGAGCGGAGCTCTCGTGAGCCAATCAGAACGCTTTGCGTTCTGATGACGACGTAAGGACCGCAAGGAGGGAGCGGTAGCGACCGACTGAGGACCGCAGCGAGCGTGTCCCCCGCTCACGGTTGGGGCTTTGGAGGTCGTCGTCGCGGAGGAACGGATCACGTACAGCCGAACGACTGGTATTTTGGAGGTCGTCGTCGCGGAGGAACGGATCACGTACAGCCGAACGACTGGTGGTTTGGAGGTCGTTTGCGTTCGTGTGCTCTCGGCTATTTATAAAGGAGCGACCGGACCGGCAGATGTCCCCGCCGACGGTCCCGAGTCAATCGATCACAGCCGGTCCGTCCCGCCGCTATCCACGCCGCGATCCAGCCACGAGACGGCGATCGACTCGAACGGCGCGGAGTACTGCATCAGCGTCGTCCCGAGGATCGCCATCACGAGCACGTAGCCGACCGCGAACGCGTTGATCGTCTGCGCGAGCGCGGGGTCGAACGTCCCCGCCTGGGCCCCGGTCACGGCGACCGTCGCGATGATCAGCGAGAACTCCCCGCGGGTCGTCATCCCGAGCGCGACGCGGGTCGATCGCTTGGTGTCGAGGTCGAAGGCCCGCCCGGCGAAGAAGCCGGTGACGAGCTTCGTCGGCGTCGTCACGACCACCGCGAGCGCGATCAGCGCCGCCACGCCGCCGAACAGCAGCGGATCGGTGACGAGCCCGATCCAGAAGAAGAACACCGCCGCGAACGTGTCGCGGACGGGTTCGAGCAGCGTCTCGATCTCGTGGGCGTACTCGGTCGAGGCGAACGCCATCCCGACGAAGAAGGCGGCGACCGCCTCGCTGACGCCGAGCGCGAGCGCCGCGCCGGCGACGAGCACCACGGTCGCGATCGACCGGAGCGCGACGAACTCCGGGTTGCTCGTCGCCACCAGCCGGTCGAACGCGGGCGTGCCGAACTGGACCGCGGCCAGCAGCACGAGGATGAACGCGACCGCGATGCCGACGTCGGTCGCGGCCGCGGCCACGTCGCCGCCGCCGAGCACGAGCGCCGAGGCCACCGCGAGGTAGACGGCGATGAACAGGTCCTCGTAGACGAGGGTGCCGAGCAGCGGCTCCGCCTCGTCGTTGGCGATCCAGCCGAGGTCGATGAGCGACTTCGTGATCACCGCCGACGAGGAGATGTAGACGATGCCGGCGAGCAGGAACGCCGGGAGGAGCGCGCCGAAGACGAACCAGCCGAGGACGAGCCCGGCGCCGAAGTTCGCGAGGTCGATCGTCCCGGCGGTCCCGATCTGGCGCCGTCGGGCGAGCAGGCGGTCGAGGTTGAACTCCAGCCCGAGGAAAAACAGGAGGAAGACGATCCCGAGCTCCGCGCCGAGCGCGATGAACTCCGTCTCGGGGACGTAGACGGTCCCGACCGTCGGCAGCGCGAGCCGCCCGAGGACGAACTCCCCGAGCAGCATCCCGGCGACGATGTAGAAGGGGATCACGGACTGGCCGAGGCGGTTCGCGAGCCAGCCGGCGACCGCGACCGCGGCGAACATGACGCCGACGTCGAGCAGCGCCACTACCGGTCACCTCCGAAACGGGCGAGTCGAGAGGCCGCCCCGACCGCGTCTGACCGGCCGCTCATCCGGTGAGAAGCTCCTCGAACGCCGCGCAGTCCTCGGGCGTCCCGACGCCGATGACCGTGTCGCCCTCGCGGAGCGTGGTGTCGGCGCTCGGGCTCTCGACGACCTCGTCGCCGCGCTGCACCGCGACGACGACGAGCCCGGTCCGGTTGCCGATGTCCGCGCTCTCCAGCGTCTCGCCGATCAGCGGCGAGCCCGGCTGGAGCTCGTACCACTCCAAGAGGATACCGCCGGGCAGGGTCGTCTCCTGCGTGTCGGGCTCGACCGGCTGGAAGTACGCGCCCTCGACGATCGAGCCGATCGTCCGCGCGAGGTCGTCGCTGAACTCGAACACCTTCTCCGAGTCGGCGTCCGGGTCGGGCCGCCGGAACACCTCGCGTTTCCCCGTATTATGGATGACGACGACCATCTCGCCGTCGTCGAGGTCGATCTCGAACTTCTTTCCGACCCCCGGGAGGTCGGATTCGCGGATCGTCATACCGGGGAGGAGCGGTGCCAGCGTTATAGGTTTACACGTCGGACCCGCGTCTCGGGCGGCGGCCGGCAGTGACCCGGTCGCCGCCCGAGGCGCGACCGCCGCGCACCAAACGCTAAGTGGGGTGGGTCCGAGGTAGCGGATATGTGGCGCTCCCGGAAAAGCCGGGATCGGCGGACGGTAACCTGCATCGCGTGCGGGGACTCGCTGCTGCGCGAGGAGGCGCGCGAGTACGACAAGGAGGGCGACCGCTGGAACCGGCGCGACAAGGAGTTCGAGTACCTCTGTACCGACTGCGACGACGAGCTCTGCCACCAGCCCCGCGACGGGCTCGAGTCGCTGATCTGTTCCATCGAGACCGACGGCCTCTCGCGCGAGGAGTTCCTCGGCCGGTACGCCGACGCGGTCGGGACCGACGAGCGCGACGGCGCCGACGCGACCGGGTCCCGCGGCCGGTCCGACCGCGACGGGGACCCGTCGGACCGCGACCGGTAGCGCGCCGTCGTTTCGGCGGCCTCGGTCCGCCCCCCGACAGGCCTTTCTAACGGACCCGCGTTGGTCCCGGTATGTCAGACGACGAGCCGAAACCCGGGTCCGCCGAGGACCAAGGTCCCGTGACGATCACGGCGGAGCTGGCGGACCGCCTCGCCGAGAAGCGGGCGGACCTGTTCGAGGAGTTCGAGATCCCCGACGAGTTCCCGAACGAGGTCCTCCGCGAGGCCGAGACCCGGACCGAGGACGTGTACGAGGAGATCGAAGCCGAGATCGACGAGCGCGAGGACCTCCGCGAGCTGACGACGTGGACCACCGACCCGGTCGACGCGCAGGACTTCGACGACGCGATCTCCATCGAGCGCGAGGAGGGCGCCTACCGGCTGTGGGTCCACATCGCCGACGTCACCCACTACGTCACCCCGGACACCGCGATGTGGGAGGAGGCCGTGAAGCGGTCGAACACCGTCTACCTGCCCGACTACACGATCCACATGCTCCCGCCGGTGCTCGCCGAGACCGTCTGCTCGCTCGTCCCCAACGAGGACCGGCTCGCGCACACCGTCGAGATGGAGATCGACGACGAGACGCTCTCGTTCGAGGACATCGACATCTACAAGTCCGTCATCAACTCCGACGAGCGGCTCACCTACAAGCAGTGCGAGGAGCGGCTGGAGGACCCCTCTCTCCCGCTCGGCGAGGAGAACGAACTCGCCTTCGAGCTCGCCGACCGGATGCACGAGCAGCGCAAGGAGGACGGCTCGCTCGTGTTGAACCCGCGCCGCGACCGCGCGCACACCATCATCGAGGAGTCGATGCTGAAGGCGAACAAGGCGGTGACGCACACCCTGATGTGGGACCGCGGCGTCGAGGCGATGTACCGCGTCCACCCGCAGCCGACGCCCGACCAGTGGAGCGAGGCGCTCAAAGAGATCCAGGACCTCGACGGCGTCTCCATCCCCGGCGACGCGTGGGGCGACGACCCCCGCAAGGCGGTCAACGCCGCCTTAGAGGAATCGCCCGGGCGGCAGCTCAACAAGATCCAGCGCGCCGTGCTGAAGGTGATGCCGCGCGCGAAGTACATGAACGACCCGTTCGGCGGCCACCACGCGCTCAACTTCGACATCTACGGCCACTTCACCTCGCCTATCCGGCGGCTCTCGGACACGATCAACCACTGGATCGTCCACGAGAACGACGTGCCGGAGAATCTCGTGGAGCTGTGCGACCACGCCAGCGACCGACAGAAGGACGGCGAGACTGTCGAGCGACTCTACAAGCAGTTCCTCCAGGAGCAGGGGCTCGACCCCCACGCGGTGAACAACCGCGGGATCGAGGTCGTCGACGACGCCGAGGAAGCGAAACACACGGTGTAAGCGCTCCCTCGCCGCCCTCGGCGAAGCGTATAGACCGCCGGAGCCCCTACCCGCAGACATGACTCACCACGACAGCGACGAGAGCCGCGCCGCCGATCGGATCGCCGACCGAGACCGCTCGCGGGCCGAACGGGAGGCGGAGCGGGCCGCCACGGTCGGCGGCTTCACGGGGGCGGTCCTCGGCGCCCGCGGCGGTCCGATCGGCGCCGGAATCGGCGCCTTCCTCGGGGGATCGACCGGCTACGCCGTGGGCTACGCGCTGAGCGAACTGGAGGGGGAGCGCGGCGACCCCCACGAGACCACGCTCGACGACTACGCGACCGGCGACGGGCCGGGCCACGCGTCGGGGGACGACGGCGGCGACGGTCCCAGAGACGGGGGACCGGTGCGGATCGAGGTCGGCGAAGAGGCCGACGAGGACGGCGAAGGCGGCGAGGGCGACGACCACCAGCCCGAGGAGTGACGCGGGTCGGGGCGCGCGACCCCCGTCGTCAGTCCCGCCGAGTCGCGAACCGGGCTATCGCGGCCGCCGAGAGCGCGCCCATGGCCGCGATTCCCGCGAGCACGAAGAACAGTTCGCGGGGACCGGCGCGGGTGAGAACCCACCCCGCGAGCGCGGCGCCGAGCGAGCCGACGCCGAAGATACCGAGGTACGTGTAGCCGAACGAGATGCCGCGCGCCTCGCTCGGCGAGTAGGCCGCGACCGTCGCCTGCGAGAGCGGCTGGACCGTGAACAGCGCCACCCCGAGCGCGAGCGACACCGCGAGGAACGACGCGGTGGTCGCGCCGGCGGGAACGAAAAGCAGCGCGAGTGCCGCCAACACGGCCATGAGGATCATCAGTCCTCGCTCCGGGGGGATCCGGTCGGCGATCCGTCCACCGAGGTACTGCCCGAGCACGCCGACCATGAGGACGGCGACGTACAGGTACCGCGCGAGGTCGAACTCCTCGGCGTACGGGCTGTCGGGGTCGATCAGCCGGACGTCGACCAGCCCGCCGAGCGCGTCCCCGAGCAGGTCCGGCAGGAACGTGAGGAACGTCCGGTAGTAGAGCCCGCTGAACGTGACGAACGCGAACACGATCAGGAACCCGCCAGCGAGGAGGACCCGGGTGTCGTCGACGATCGTCGACGGCGACACCTCGCCTTTGGCGGCGTCGGGGGCGCCGCCGTCGTCGCCGTCGACGCCGCCATCGCTGTCGTCGCCGGCGCCGTTGCTGTCGCCGTCGCTGTCGCCGCCCCCGCCCCCATCGCCGCCGTCGGCGACCGCGGACTCCGGGAGCGCCGCGTCGACGTCGACGGTGGCTCCGTAGGCGGCGACGACGACCGCCGGGACCGTGAGCGCGACCGCGACGATCCGCCAGTCGAACGCCAAGAGGAGCAGCGCGGTCGCCAGCGGACCGAGCGCGATCCCGAGGTTCCCGCCGATCCCGTGGTAGCCGAGGGCGGTGCCGCGGCGGTCGACCGACTTGGAGATCAGCGACAGCCCCGCGGGGTGGTAGACGCTCGCGGTGACGCCCCACACGGCGATCGCGAACCCGAGCGCGGGGAGGGTCGGGGCGACGCTCACGAGGAGGAACGACGCCGCCATCCCCCCGAGACAGGCGAGGATGAGCGCCTTGGAGCCGAAGCGGTCGACAAGGATGCCGCCCGGGAGCGCGCCGACCCCGAACAGCCCGTAGCCGACCGTGGAGATGAGTCCGAGCGTGGCCGCGGTCGTCGAGAACTCCGCGATCCACACCGTCAGCAGGATCGGGATCGAGAGCTCGTAGGTGTGGACGAGCCCGTGCGAGCCGGCGGTGAAGGCCACGATCCGTCGCTCGGCGGCATCCATTACGCCGGCGTTCGCGGTGTCGCGGCATAGGTTCGGGGGTAGCCGCCGGGGTTGCCGCGAGCCGCGGGCGACGGCGTCGGTCGATTCAGTCCAGGTCCTCGGGCTGGGTCCCGACCCCCTCGGGCCAGCCCGTCGGCCGCGCCGCGGTGGGCTCGGCGTGCGAGCGCTTCAACACCATGGGGGTGCGCTCTAAGGAGAGCACGAGCTCGTCGTCCTGGTTGTACGCGCGCAGCTCGGTGGTGACGATGCCGACGTGGTCGCGGGAGTCGGACTCGCGCTTGTCGAGGACCTCCGACTCGGCGAACAGCGTGTCGC
This sequence comes from Halorubrum sp. CBA1229, assembly GCF_003721435.2. Lineage (NCBI taxonomy): Archaea > Methanobacteriati > Methanobacteriota > Halobacteria > Halobacteriales > Haloferacaceae > Halorubrum > Halorubrum sp. CBA1229. The sequence goes on from NZ_CP054585.1 coordinate 1,125,792, forward strand.
CGTGGAAGACGGGGGCGTGGTGGCGGATCTCGTCGTAGCCGAGGTTCGCCGTGGCGTTAGCGCTCACGTCGGCGACGCTCATCCCGACCGCGAGCGCGATGACGAAGGTGCCGTCGACGAGGCGCTCGCCGAACTCCGTCTCGGCGGCGTACGCCTCGTTGAAGTGCATCGGGTTGACGTTCATCGTGAGGTTGGTGAACCAGACGTTGTCCGTCTCCGTCACCGTCCGCCCGTAGGGGTGTTTGTAGACGTCGCCGACCGCGAAGTCCTCGTAGTACCGTCCCTCCCAGCCGCCGACGAGCCGGCGGTCGCGCGTCTCGGTGTCGCGAGTCATACCGAGTACCGACGACGACGGCCGTGAAAAAGGGGGTGCGTTCGCGGGGGTCGACGCCCGCCGCTACGCGAAGTTGAACGACGTGTACAGCAGCAGCCCGACGGAGACGACGGTGACCAGCACCAGCCAGCCGATCATGATCGCGCCCATCTGGCGATGCGAGAGGTTCTGTCCCTCGAGGATCTCGGAAACGCCCATGTCCCGACCGATTCGCCGAGAGTATTTAATGGCTTCCAAGAGTGCGACGCCGCCGCGCTCGCGGACTCCCCGTCCGTCGGCCGATGGCGGCCGCGAGCGCCGGCTACCACTCGGCGTACGCGAGGTAGTCGGTCCCCTCGTACGCGAGGAGCCACGTGCCGTAGGAGTCGTGTACGTCGACCCCGTCGCGGTCCCGGATCCGGTCGATCACCGACCGGAACGCCTCGTCGTCCTCGAAGTACGCGCCCTCGATCGCCTCCTCGACGACGGCGCGCTCGGCGTCGGAGAGCCCCGAGAGCGCGAACAGGTACCGGTCTCGCACCCGGTCGGCGAACGCCTCGACGTCGGGCGCGACCTCGGTCACCTCGTACCGGTACTCGCGCTCCGTCGCGGTGCGCGAGTCGACCTCGACGCGGTACCGCTCCCCGTCGCGAACGACCGCGTCGTACCGCTGGTCCGGGACGAACGCCGAGTCGTTTCCCACCTCCGCGGCGGTCCCGTAGTCGATCCCGACGGCCGTGTCGGGGTCCGGCGGGTCGTCCCCCGATAGGATCGGGCGGAGCCGCTCGCGGTCGGTCTCGGGGAGGTCCTCGTAGGCGACCTCGCGGAGCCCGTCGGTCGCGTCGTCGCCGGCCGCCTCGACCGTGACCGTGTAGACGGTCACCTCGCCGCTCCCGACTTGCGTCTCGCTCACCTCGTAGACGCGCCCGTCGACCCGGGCCGCGTCGACGTGGTCGAACAGCGCGGACCGGCCGCTTCGCGTGGCCGAGCCGTTGTCGCGGGCCGACGCGACGACCTCGTACGCCTCGGAGCCGGGTTCCGGCGCCGTCGACACCGAGTCCGCGATCGTCTCCGTCGTCGCCGCCTCGAAGTCGAGGACGACGGCGGGGTGGCCGCACCCGGCGAGAGAGACGGAGAGGAGGGCGGTTCCGGTCGCGAGGACCTGGCGGCGGTACATGTGTGAAAGTGACAACCACAGATACCGAAAGCGTTGCGGTTGGAGGGGGTCGGCGAAAAGGTCGGGATCGCCGATGCGTTGATCGACAAGTAGCCACACCGCTGCCTGTCGATCGCTGGCGGAGCGTTCATCCGATTCCGCCTCGGAGGAAGCTTCAAGAGCGCTCGTATACGACGTATACGTATGGGGACTCGCAACGTCCGGCTCGACGAGGACGTGTACGAGCGGATCAAAAGCGAGAAGCGGCCGGACGAGACGTTCTCCGAGGCCGTGGAACGGCTGATCGGCGGGTCGTCCCTGCTCGAACTGGCCGGAATCTTAAGCGACGAGGCGGCCGACGAGTTCCGGCGCGCTATCGACGAATCCGACGAGGCGGGCGCGCGGGAGATCGATGAGTTGGTCGACCGGTTCGACGGTGACGATGATACTTGATTCGTCGTTTCTCATCGATCTGATGAACGGCGACGACGCGGCGGTGGAAGCCGCACGCGAGATCGAGGCGAGCAGCGTTCCCCAGAAGGTTCCGGCACAGGTCGTGTACGAGCTATACGTCGGCGTCGGCTACTCTGAGAACGCCGCTCGGGAAGTCGAGAGCATCCGATCGGTGCTGGAGTCGCGCCCAGTCATCGACTTCACCGAGGACATCGCGAAACGCGCCGGGCGCCTCGATGGGCGGCTCCGACGCGAGGGCAGTCGCATCGGGCAGGGCGACGTCAGGATCGCTGCGACTGCGATACGTCACGACGAGCCGGTCATCACCGGGAATCCGAAGGATTTCAATCGAATTCCGGACGTGGACGTTCGCGAGTACTGAAACGGCGCCCGCGACGTTGCTCGCGATGCAAAAACGTGGACTCGCGGTACTACCGGATCACGGAATTCGGTCGCGCGTACCTCGCCGGCGGACTCACCGCGGACGATCTGGAGTAGCTACGCAATACCCAGCTCGCGGACCGCGTCCGCCGAGATCGTCACGTTGCGGTCGCCGAGCGTCACCGACTCGTCGGTCACTGTCGACAGGAACTCACGGAGTCCTTCGAGATAGTCTCTCGACCGCTTCTCCTGAATCACCATCGTCCGTTTCTCCGGATAGATCCTCGCTCGGTGGTCAATATAGATCCGGGCGAACGACCGCTGAACCGACTCGGGGGCATCCCAAACAGTCGACGGGAAGCTATCGAGAGTCACTTTGTCGCCGGCCGGTGCGCCCATCGTGACGAGGCACCGCCCGAGTACTGAACCGTCGGCCACGGGAATCACCTCGGTGGCGCGGCCGTCGGTGGTCCCGTGTCGAACGGTCGTCTCGACACCGACTCGCTCGAACGCCGCCTCAATCTCGTCAACTCCCACGCGTTGGCCGGTCGCCACCGCGGGGACAAACGTCTGATTCGTGATGCTACCACCGGCGAGGATGTGGGCGAGGAGCTCGACGAGCCCCGCGGCGGTGTCGCCGTCGGGATCGGGATCGAGCCATCCGTAGTCGATCGCGGTATGGATCCCGCGGACCGGGTCGGGGATCCCGTCGTTGAGCCAGCCGCGAACGCGAGACGGCGGTAGATCGAGGGCGTTGCCGACGCGAGTTCGGCCGTGTTTCGGGTGTTCCGCGGCGTACCCCTGAACGCGTCGGTAGTCGAGGACCTTCTCCCACGGGTCCGGATACTCTCGATCGCTGTAGGTGCGGGCGAGAGCTTGGGCCGTGGGCTGCATGGCTATCGTTTACACAGCAACGGATTTGACCTTGTGCATCTAATTTTCTCCGTTGATATTTATGGCACTAACTACATAAGCCAGGCCTACCTAGCGAGTAATAACCAGCTAACCGATCGGAACGGAGCGACCGTTCATCGGTGGATCGCTGGGTTCAAACTATGAAACCAAGCAACCTGTTCAATTCGGACGACCGTGCCGTGAGTCCCGTTATCGGGGTCATTCTCATGGTCGCAATTACCGTGATTCTGGCCGCCGTCATCGGGACGTTCGTGCTCGGGCTCGGCGACTCGCTCGGTGACAGTCAGCCGACAGCGCAATTAAATGCAGAGGCTCAAAATGGTGACTTGATTATTGAGCACAACGGTGGCGACGCAATCGGTGCTGAAGATCTGACTATCCAAGTTTCCACCGCAGCAAACGGTAGCACGGAAGTCTCTGGGTTGTTCGACAGTGAATTTGGTGTGGGTGACACTGCGAATGCCACCTATGATACTAACGACTCTGGTGCGACAGTGTCTGTAGATATTACTATCATTCACAACCCGAGCGATTCGATCCTGCTTGACCGCACAATCGATGCGAATGATGTTGACGGAACCGAGTTCGATGGACTGACCTGGTCCGTGTAATTCTAGGTTAGCTCATCTCCAATTATTTTTGATTCGGGTTCGGTATTCCAACCCGATCCCCGAAGTATTACACAGTTCTTGGATAGTTACCGGATCATACTGAGCACGCCCGTCACGAATATTCTCTTCACTGTCCGCGAGATGTGCAAGTGCAGCATCAATCACTACACTCATAAGCGGATCATCATCAAGACTGCTCGCCACAATCTCGCTCGCTTTTTCGAACTGTCGCTCGCGTTCGTCGGTGAGCTTGAGACTGGTCCAACCACTCATATATATACCTCCGTATGCACGGAGGGCGCAACCCCGTTGGTCTCGACCAACTGACTCAGTCCTGTTCTTATACTCTCGCGATCAACAACAGCGAACTGTGCTGGTTGCCTCGGGAATCTGTCTGATTTGATCTACCTTCTGCGGCTACAGTCAACGATGAAGTGCATAGATCGCGGATCGTGAATACATCTACTTCGAACCCCACGGGGTCGCATCGAGAACCCCCTTGCAGCGGGTTTCACCGAATCCCCTCCGGAAGATCCGGGATCGTTCCGTCCGCGACCGCCCGAACGACGTAGACCCCACGGCCGAGTCGCTGGACGTGCATTCGTTGTTTGGCCGGTATCTCTCCGTCGTCGAGCACTCCGTCCATCCCGAGCTCGCCCTTGTCGAGCGTCACGCGGGGCGTTCCGTCGCAGTCCACGAGCTTGCGTAGTGGCGACACCGACTCTCACAGACACGGTGGGGTACAGAATGCTACCGGCGTATCCACAGCGTACCCACGATCCGGGGTTTAATCATGACCACCGTGGCGCGCTCACGGGCATGGCGAAAATGGAAATGGACGCGATCGACGCATCGTTCGTCGTCGGCCTCGCGAGCGTCTTCATGATCGCCGGTCACACCCGGACGAAGACGGCGAAGTCGATTCGGCGGGTCGCGTCGTCAGCAATCAACAAGCCGAGCCGGTCGGATCCGTGGATTGCGCGGCTTCTCGAATCTGAGAGCGGCAAAGACGAGTTCGCGGAGGCGGGCGACTACAGGGGGCTCACCGACACGGCCGAGACGTATCCCGAGCACGAGGCGAGCGAGTTCGCGATCGTGATGGAGGACGACGAGGACGGCGACGACGCAGTCGACGCCGACGATCTGAAGCGACGGGAAGCGACGGGAAGCGATCGACAACGCGATCCGCGCGGTCAAGCGCCACGGCATGACCTACGCGGACGCAGACGACCTCGTGGGGTACTCCTCGGCGCGGGTCTCGGACCGGATCGCTGAGTACCGCGACGGCGACCACGGAGGATCGGTGAATGAGCTCGAAGCGTGAATCGTTGGACTGCAAGCCAGTTCACTCGTTCATTCACTCGCCCACACCGGCGCATACCTTATTTTATACGCGGACGATCCCGGCGGGGGGCGCGAATCCGCGCGGGGAGTTCGCGGTCGGATTCGATCGATCGACGTTCGACTCGCGTGGAGATCTCGAGTGCCAACCGCAACCCAAACAGATCGACCGATGAGCTACGATCCCGCGATCGTTGGCTACTACGGGAAGCTCGTCGAGACGTGGGTGGCCGACAACTATCCGATCGAACTCGACTATCCCGAGGTTGACGGGCTCAAGTTCGACGCGACCGGCGAGAGCGGTCGGCCGTGGGATGTGAAGGGCTCGATGGTCAACGGGGTCCGGCCGACGTTCAAGTTCTGGGAGGATCAACATCGGACGCTCGATCGTGAAGACGGTGGATATGTGCTTGTGTGGTATCGAGCAGAAGGTAGGAAGATAACCGTTGTGTCGTCGCGGACAGTCCGCGCTCGGGACTTAGAGATCACGAACTGGACGAATCCCGGTGAGACGCACTATCGGAGACATTCTCGGGGAGCGCAGATATTGGCAGACCGATTATATTTTTGAATTCTATGATATTATACACTTCCAAGAAGATCTCTGAAAACAGTCCAATTTACCAGAGCGAATGGTTAACAAAAAATCGGCTGGATTAGATATATATGTTTTAGCATATTGTCACTAATTAATGCTGGAGCAGATCCTCGCCGAACACGGTGGTCGAGTGGTAACAGGTCTATTTGCAGTGATTTCGGGAATCGTCGGTGTGGTTGGGACGTACGTTTACCAGACAAGGGTAGCTGATAAGAAAATTGAAGCGGGTAACAGACGAGCAGTAGCAGACTATTTCTTACAAAAAAAAGCAGACGGTCTGGTTAACCTTCTAGGTAGTACGGAGAAAGTCTACGCAAAAACCATAGAACGTGCAAGAATAGTCTCAGAGGGCAGAAAGCCCTCCGTCGAACAAACAGAAGAAGCAGTTGAAGCGCTATCTGAATTTGAGCGTGCTATCCGGATAAACCGGGTGTTTCTTGATCAGGAGGCAAATAAAAATGCGAAGCATATGCTCGATATGTGCCGAAGACATATTTTACATTCATCTTATAATCAGTTACCCAGTTACAGCCAAAACCCAGACGCTGAGGAATGGGAAGAGGTAAAACAGACATTTATTGATTTCAGAAGTTCCGTGAATTCAATTATTAATGAATCAATTATTGACTTTGATCAAGAACAAGAAACTGAGCAGAGCAAAGACACTGGAGGATAGGAGAGAATTTATTACTTGCCTACCATCCTCTTTGGCCATCTCTCCGTCATCTATTTACTCCCACTGGCGTGTGAACAGTTTATCACATGAGTCAAGCCACACTCGGCAGTGGCTCATACCGGAACTCGAACCTCTTCTCCGGGTACTACCTTGACGAGCGTGTCGACGACCTCGACGACTGGGAGTCCGACGACTTGGGGAACTACCTGGAGACGAAGGAGCGCGCTGAGGAGCTCGACGCGAAGATCGAACAGACGGACGCGCTGATCGACAAGATCGTGTATGAGCTGTACGGGCTGACCGACGAGGAGATCGAGATCGTCGAAGAGGCGGTCAGGGAGTAGGCGGTTTTCCGGGGGTTTCGTTGATCGACCGCGGAGGCGGTGGGGTATCTTAGAATCTGTGGCCTTAGCCACACCCCTAACCGCCAACCGACCCCCCGGCGTCGGTTCGGCGTCGACGAGGTGCTCGTCGAGTCCGAATCCGCACTTGTGTTGCGGTCGAGATCGTCACGAGCCCGCCGGTCGGGAGGGTCGATCGCGGCGAAAACCGTCGCAAAAAGAGGATCAGCGTAGTGTTGCCACTCACGAGGTGCCGTACTATCGGAGCGTCTGGCCTCTCCCCCACGCGCCCCGCACCGGCCGGATTTTCGGTTCCCACGTCGTCACAGTAGTGCGTCACCGCTTCCTCAAGCCGCCCCGGGTCGCGACCGGCGTCGCTCATGGCTCGAAATACGGACTCGCGGGGGTCCCGTGAACGGGACCACGCGAGGGAACGAACGAAGTGAGTGGACTCGCGGGGAAGGTTATGTACGGGTTTGCTGTGTCTTCTCTGTAACTTATCGGCCGTAGTGTCGATGGTAGCGTTCATGACTGACTGGGGATCTCGTCCTTCCGGACGGACATCTTCTCGCGGTTCGTTCGAACGTCGTAGTGGCGATACAGCACCTTCAGCGAGACGTTCATGCGCTCGCTGACGGCGTCGGGGTCGGTGCCGAGGCGCAGGTGTTCGGAGATCGCGGACCGGCGCCACGCGTGAGGGCCGCGTTTGACATCGCAGTAGCCGGGGTGTCGCGTCCCCTGGCACTCCTCGATGTCGCGATCGATCGGACACTCCCCGGTCATCTCGCAGGTCCGCGTGAGCCGGTAGCAGTTGTCCGTAATCGTCGTCTTGTGAATCCGACCGTTCCGAGTCGTTAGCAGCGGCTCGCGGCCGTGCTCGTCGGTCTTGTCGATCCGGCGGTCCGTGACGTAGTCCGCGACGATCTGGTACCACGTCGGACCGAGGTAGACCATCCGCTCGCCGTCGTTCCCGTTCTTGAGCTTCGTGCCCTCGTCCGGCCGGTGCCGGATGTCGATCGCGTCCTCCTCCGGTCGGAGGTCGCCCACGTCGAGGGAGTGCAGCGACCCGCGCCGCATCCCGGTGCGCCACAGGAGCGCGGCGAGCGCGTGATCGCGGCTCGCGTAGTCGTGCCGGTCCAGATACGCGAGGATCCGCTTCACGCGGTCCGGCTCGATCACCGTGTCCGAGGCCTCCGCGCCGTCGGGTAGCTCGGGTGCCTGAAGCTTCTCGGCGAGGCCCTCCCGGACGGCGTCCGTGTTGGCCGCCCACCGGAGGAACACGCGGATCGTCGAGAGCTGCTTTTGCAAGGTGATCGGCGCGATCTGGTCGCGGCGCCACGCGACGAAGTCCGACAGGTCGCGGCCCGTCAGGTCGTTGAGGTCGTCGATGCCGGCCTCTTCGCACCAATCGAGCCAGACGCCCATCCGGTGAACCGCGTTGTCGTAGGTCGCGTCCCGCCACCTCGGCGCCCGGTGTGCGAGGAAGCGGTCGGCGCCGTCCTCCGGCTCCATCGGGATCAGGTCGTTGTTCACGCCTCACCTCCGAGCTGGCTCTGGTCGTCGGCGAGTCGACGGCCGCGTTCGGGCTCGATTTCGCGAAAGTCGTCGGCCCAGTCCTCCATCTCGGCGCGCAGCTCGGCGACGCGCTGGGTCAGGATCTCCAGCGTCGGCGCCGTCACCTTCGTCGTGATCTTGTCCCGGTCGTTGGTGCCGGTTCCGCGAGTGATCACGACCTTCGTCTCGAACAGCTCCTCGTCGTCGCTCACGGCGTGACCGCCCCCGTTGCGACGGTGTGACCGTCTTCCTTGCGGTCGTGGGCGTCGACGGCGCGATCGGCGGCCGCTTCCGAGGGTGCGATCCCCTCGAAGCAGCAATCGCGACAGACGACGTGAACTCGGGTCATGCAACCACCTCGCCGGTCTTGAACTCGGTGCCTGAGATCCCGGCCTGCCGGCGCGCCATGTCGACGAGCGCCGCGTCCGTCGCGGTCACGTCGGCCTCGACGTCCTCGGTGTGCGTCCCGCGGTCGGACCGCAGTTTGACGGTCGCGGACCGGCTCATCTCCGGCCCTCCACCGCCTGCCTGACAGTCGCGCCGTCGACGCGGCCCGCGAGCACGTCCCGAGCGTCGAAGTGCGACGCCGCTCTTCTGTCGCCGGATTTTTGACCCGCGCTCTCCTCGTTCTGGCCGGGGCTGCTGGGGATCTCAGTGGAATGGGACATTAAGCGGCCCCCTCATCGACTTCGATTTCTACGAACGACTCGCCGCCGATAGCGCCGCGGTTACGCGGATCGCACTCCGAGGGGTCGTTCGCGAACTGTTCGACGTAGAGATCGAGCGCTTCCCGAACGACCTCCGAGGGCGTCACCGGATCACCGGGGCGCGACAATTCAAACGCGATCTGGTTAACCTCCATTTTCCGGCGATCTGAAAGCTGTACGTTTATTCGAGTCCGCTGTTGGCCGCCTTGGTTGGCTTGTGCCATGCAAGACCTCCGTAACACTGTATTACAATAAAACTGGTGTATAGTGATTCAATAACACATATTCATAACACCAATATTACGGTGTTACAGTCTCACCTGAATACATGGGACAGACAAGCCTCCGGCTTGATGACGAGTTAGAGGCTCAAATCGAGTCCGAGCTATCCTACGGGGACAGTAAGAGCGAGTGGATCCGGCACGCAATCAAAATGCGCCAACAAGTTGATCCCATCCTAGACGAGGCCTACGAGTCTTACCAGCGGGAGGAGCGGCTTGAACTCGTCGAGGCGGCCGTGCGGAAGGAGGTCGATCGGCGAAAGCGCGAAGTCGGCAACGGCAACGGAGGGGGCGGTCGGTGACCCTCACCGAAGCCTATCGCGAGGATCTCCGCGAGTTGGTCGACCTCCTCGGCGAGCGCGGCGTCTTCCGCCCCGGTGAGCGCGAGGCGTGGATGGAGGGAGTCGAGGAGGCAGACCACTACTCGACGCTGAAGTACACGAACGAGTCGCTGCTAGAGGCGATGAGCGAGCGCGACGGCGTCGACGAAGTGATCACCGAGCATACCAACCCCGAAACGAAGCAGTTTGTGTGATATATCTTGACCGAAAGTATCTGGGAAAATTACCATTCTACCCAGATTCTCCTTTCATCGAAGAGGAATATTATTTTGTGGTGATGAAGAACTCACGTCTGACCAAATATACGGAGGGCGTTACTGAAGGCTCAAGATACAAACCTAAATGGTTGTCAGATGTAGTCTACGTCTCGGTTTGGATGTACTTTTTACACCATATTTCACTTATACTTTACTCGACAGAAATTGCTTCATTCACGATTGCAGTGTGGCTCGCAAATACTGGATCACTCTATTATGCCATTTTTGTGGGTGTAATCGGTGCTATAGTAACATCAAAGATTTCTCAGATACAAACAGTGGTGAAATCTCTTAGTATCGCCGATTCGAAAGTTCAAGAGCACAAAAGAGAGCGAGAGGACGAAAAAAGACGAAAGAGACGAATGAGGTGATCTTGCCTCTGATTACTCTCTCTGCTATGGTTCTCCAGAACGCCGAGAGCGCCGCGTGAGCGGCGCGCGTCTACTCCGAGGGTCTGACTGCATCCGTGAGCGGCGCGACTCGCGTCGACGCCAGCCACGCCCCCGTCTGCACCTCTCGTAGCTCTTGCCCCTCTCGCCCGCCCGGCCGCTTGTCCATCGTCACCGCGTGGTCGGCGTCGACGGCCGGCGGGTGGTCGGGCGCGACCTCCCAGCTCGCGAGACAGACGAATGGGTACCGCATCACTCCCCCCGCTCCTCGATCCGCTTCACGATCGGGTAGACGAAGCGCGTCCAGAGTTCATCGAGCGGCGTCGGGAGCACGGTCGCATGCTCGATCGCGTCGTCGATGGAGACGAGCCAGCCGAGCCCGCCGAACGCCAACGACACGAGCGTCAGCGCCGCGCCGATCGTCGGGTAGTAGGGCCAGATCGAGGCGAACGCGAAGATCGCGCCGCCGCCGGCGACGAGCTGCATCAGCATCCCGAGGTACATGTGGTGCGGCGCGAACACGGCGCCGTCCGGCTCGTCCTCGGGGTCGAACAGGTCACTCATCGGTCGCGCCCTCCTCGACGCCCTCGCTCGCCGCTTCGAGCGCCTCGGTCTCCTCCATCCCCGGCGGGGGCTTGTAGGGCAGCTTCGAGGCGACCACGCGGCCGAACCCCTGCAACCGCTCGCCAGCGTATCCGCCCGGCGTGAACGTGCCGGCGATGTAGGCGATCAGGACGGCCGCGGCCGCCGGGAGGTTCCCGCCGACCGAGCCGCCGATAGCGTCGATCACAGCAGGCCCTCCTCTTCAAGCGCCTCCTCGTGCTTCGAGACCTTCGGCACGAGACCGTTCCACTCGTCGATGTTGTCGGCGCCGTAGAGCGCCCGCTCGTGCCGCTTCACGGCCCGGTACATCCCGAACGCCGACCCGGCCGTGACGATCGCGGCCGTCGCCGTCACCGTCGCCGCCGCCGGAACGAGGATCCCGCCCGTCACGCCGGGACCACCCCGCCGACCACCGACCAGAGCGGCCGCGTGTAGGTGTAGGCGACCCCGGCGAGCACGACCGAGCCGAGGCCCCACGCCCAGAGCGGCACGACCTCCCAGATCCGATCGAGCACCGAGAGGCCCGCGTCGGCCGCTGCGTCGGCGGCGTCGTCGACGTTGTCGGAGTGGGCCTCGGTCCACGTGAGTCCGCCCACGTCGGGCGTCGCGGTCGGGTCCTCGTCGACGTCGGCGCCGGTCGCGTCGGTCGCGGGCGCCGTGCCGGCGACGTTCCCCGTGTCCACGTCGATCGTGGAGCCCTCACCGGCGCTCGTGAGTTCCTCGCCGTCGAGGCGGCCGCTGCGGCGCTCGAACTCCTCCGGGAGCCGGGTGAGGCGCTCCCACGCCGTCATCTCTTCCCACTCCGCATCGGTCCAGGGCTCGCTCTCGCTCATCCGTTCGACTCCATGTAGTAGAGCGCGCCGCCGCCAGCCGCGAGCAGCGCGACACCCCCGAGCACCGGCGTCAGCCCACCGCCGTCGGACGACCCGCCGAGCTGGTCGGGGACGGGTAGCGACTCCATCAGCGCGCCCATGTCCTCCTCGAAGGCCGCCCGCTGCTCGGCGAGCGCGTTGTTGATCTGTTCCTCCACACCGGCGTTCGGGTCCTCCTGAGCCTGCGCCCATTCGTCATCCTCGGGGTCGACGCGCCCGCCGCCGGTGACGTCGGATGCATCGCCGCTGTCGCTCTCCCAGTTAGTCGGGTCCTGTCGCGGGTCGTTGAGGTAGTCGTCGGCCTCGGACGAATCCTGCACGTTATCGCTGCTGTCGTCGTCACCCCACCCGCTACCGCCGCTGTCATCGTCCACGGTCCCGCCGCCGGTCACGTCCTCGGAGTCGCCGCTGTCGCTGTCCCAATTGTCCGGGTCCTGACGCGGGTCGTTCAGATAGTCGTCCGAATCCGAGGAGTCCGTCACCGTCGACGTGCTCCCGCCGTCGTCGTCACTGCTGTCGTCGTCTCCCCACCCACTCCCGCCGCTGTCGTCGTCCACGGTCCCGCCGCCGGTCACGTCCTCGGAGTCCCCGCTGTCGCTCTCCCAGTTGTCCGAATCGGTTCGTGGGTCCGAATACTCGTAATCGCTGCTGTCCGTGACTGTCGAACCGCTCGACGTCCCGCCGCCGTCGTCGTCGTCATCACTCCCCCAGTCCGTGCTCCCGAAGTCGTCCGGGTCGTCGCTCACGTCGTAACTGCTCCCGCTGTCGTCATCGTCGTCCATCGCATCCGCGAGGTTGACGGTTCCGCCGTCGATCACCATCTCAGGCCACCCCCGCGCTGCCGCTGTTCAGACCGCCCGGTTCACCGCCGATCGTGGTTGTGTCTTTTTCGTACATCTTACTGTGTTACGTCCTCGGCGGTCAGAACCTCCCAGATCACCGCGAGCGCCGTCTCGGTGTCACCCGAATCATAGGCGTCTCGGTCTGCTCTGTTGTATATCATCGTGTCTAAATCAGGCACTCAGGTCATAATCGACGTAATCGATCGTGTCGTCCGGACCACCGTCTCCGTTTCCGTTGGTCGATCGGATTATGACCTCGACCACTTCCCCCGCCTCGGTGTTCATCGAGACGGAACCACTCTTTATCTCAAACGTATCATCGGCGGTGAATATCACACCGTCCTGTGATACGCTGTTGTAGCTTTCCAGCCGTATACCGGCTCCGGGGTGGTTGTCGGGGTATCCACCGTCAGACCGGCCACGAGCGTCGTAGGTGGCACTTATCTGACTCCCGTCCGAGAGGACGTTAAACGTCTTGAATGTCTGTGATCCGTCGATGTAATCCCCTCCGGGGACCTGATCGCTGTAATTCTTTTTCGGGCCAAATGCGGCGGCAGCAGCCTCGGAGTCGGTGTACCGGCTGTGCGTGTCGCTCTCAGGGTTGTAGTCGGTCGCCTCGAACAGCCCGGTAACGTCTCCCGTCCGGCCGTTCACCGACTGAAGCGGCGCGAGGTCGGACACGCGGCCGTCGCTCCGGTGGTCGCCCTCGGTCACGTCCGACAGATCCGTGTGCGACCCGCTGCCGGCGACCGCCGCGTGAGTGAAGTGCGTGTCTTCACCGACCCCCGAAAGTTGCGAGTGGTCCGTAACGGTCTGCTCTGTCCACTCTGTACCGGTGTAGACGTAAGCGGCATCTTCATCGAGGTGATACAGGCTCTCCCCCTCCTCCGCGTCGGACGGGTAGAAGGTCTCTACGTAGTCGTATCCGCCGCCACCGCCCGATGAGATGGACGTCATGGGTCCACCTCGAAGGTGACGATCACACCGTCGCCAGCGGTCGGCGTTCGGACGTGGATCAGCGAGGTGTCCGTCACCTCGAACCCACGACCGTCACCGACGCCAGTTAGCGCCGCCTTCTGCGTGTTCTCGTCCCCGACGTAGGCGTTTCCGCTGTTCGCCTCGCGGTACTCAACGAGCACCGTCACGCCGTGCGGAACGTCGATCGACGGGAGCGGCTCGGCGGTCGTGCTGTCCGTCGTGTACTCGATCTGCGAGAGGCCGCCGTAGTTCTCGCTCGCCTCGGCGATCCGCTGCTGCTGGTTCTCCGTTGCCGGGGAGACCTGTTCGCCCTGCTCGTTCTGCACCTTCCGAATCTGCTGAACCTCCGTGTTCGTGTCTAGTCCCATTATTCACCGCCTCCCGTCTTCTCGAAACCGATTGGCTGCACGGTGTACCGGCGCCGCGCGTCGCTCAGGTTCGTTACCTCGCAGGTGAGCGAGCTGCTGAACGAGTAGGCCGGGGCGAACGTGATCGCCTTGTCGTCGACGTCCGTCGGCGGGACGGCCGACTCGGGATAGATCAGCTCCGAGTCGTCGACGGTCGCCTTGTAGACGCTCTCGGGATGCTTCGAGATCGCGAGGATCGGCAGCACGAACCCTCCGCCCGTCCGCTGTTTCGCTTCGTAGGTGACCGTCGCTCGGTCACCTGGATCGAGCGTCACGGTCTCGGGCTGGTTGAGCGGCCGGTCGTCTGCGGCCGGGGCGGGGATGCTATCCATCGCTATCCTCCCCCAGTACCTCACTCCGGAGCCGCTCGATCTCCGTCTCGTCGAGGTTCTCGACCTCCGTGTTACAGGTCGACCCCATCAGGCACTCACCCCGTTGAGTGCGAGGTAGAGGAACCCAAGCGTCCCGATCGCGCCGATGATGTCCGTCAGTAGTCGCAGATCTTCGCGCGACCACGAGGACTGCTCAAGCCACGCCGCGATCGGCGACTCGATGTTCACCACCTCGGTGCTGGTCTCCAGCGCGGTCGTCTGGTTCGTCTCGCTCCCCATCGTCGTCACGGGGCCGTCGCTCATCGACGGGCTCTGCCACGGGTCGCCGTTGACTGTCGTCGAAAAATCGGACATGGTCGAACCCCGCTACTGGCCCATGTCGGCGCTCACGGCCGACTTGAGCCCCTTGATCTCGCCGTTGGCCTTCTGAGCGGGAGCCTGAAGGAGCACGTTCGTCGGCTCCGTCTCGTCCCCGTCCGGGTCGGTCCAACGGACCTGATACGGTGCCCTGATCCGAGCGGTCAGCTCCATGTCGCTGGCGACGAACCGCTCTAGGGGCGACTCGTCGAGCGTGAGATACTCCGCCTGCTCGGACTGGTTCGCCTGATGCACGAGTCCGAGGTTCGCCTCGTAGAGCTTCGCGCTCGCCGACTGCTTCGCGCTCGGCGTCTTCTTCCGGAGCTGGAACGTGGCCGCCTTCCCGCTGATGTAGTAGGCGTGAACGGTGACGGCCGAGCCCGGCCCGGAAACGGTGAACTCGTTGGCGTCGTGGTCGATCGACTGCGGCGACCCCTGATAAGTGCCGTCGAACCAGACCACCACGTCCTGCGTGTCCGGACACTCGACGAGGTCGTGCGTCACGGTGAACGTCTGATCGCTCCCGTCACCGGCCGTGGTGAACGACTCGTAGGCGGGAATCGCGACCCGGAACGGGTTGCTCCGGCCGGTCCGGAGCGCGAGCGCCGTGTCGGCCACGAGCGCCGCAATCTCCGAAAGTGACCCCTGCGAGTTGGTCGACGTCTCGAACTGCCGAGGCGAGAGCGTCGTGTTCCGACGACTCGCCTCCCGCAGCCGGTCCATCACGTCGGTCATCTACCGCGAACCCTCCTTCACCGCGGCGTTGTCGAAGTAGAACTCCGACTGCGACCAATCGACTTCCGCGGCCGATTCGATCGAGACGTAGAACGCGTCGATGTCCCGCACGTCGTGGAACGGCGCCGCGCCGTCGTTGGAGGCCGCTTCGGGGTACTCCAGCACGACCTTCGCGTTGTCGATGTTGTCCACGTCGCGCTGGGTGGTGAGGTCGTTCTGGTTCCAGAACGAGATCTGTTCGATCTGCTCGCTCACCTTGTGCGTGTCGTCGTCGCCGGCCCGGCGGATCTCGAACTTCATTCGCGTGTTCGTCGGGAGCGGGTCTCCGTTCGAGTCGACGAGCTTCATGTAGATCGGGATCCCGATCTCGGTGCCGCGATCGACCTGATTCAGGAGCCGGATGAAGGTGCCGCGGTCCGGGTCGATTTCGAGGATCGGCGTCGCCCGCTCGATGCCGGACGCGTTGGTGTGCTGCACGACCTCGTCGGCGGAGTCACCGTTCGACAGGTAGACGTCCACCATCAGGCGAACACCTCCGTGAGGGAGTCACGAACACCGAAGCGCTCCATCAGCGCGAGCAGGATCGCGACCCCGCCGCCGACCTGCATGTGTCGCTTGGTCCGCCCGTCGATCATCGGGGCATACTCGGCCCCGGCGATGACGGCGACCCCACCGAGTTCGGCGGGGGTGTTGAAGCCGCCGACCGTGTGGCCGTCGGCGAGGTACCCGAGCGATTCTCCCGCGAGGACGCCACCGCCGACCGCACCGGCGTCCATCGCGAACTGCGTATCAGCCAGCTTGTCGAAGCCGGCCGTTACATCAAGTGCCATTGCGACCCGACCGAAACGGGGTCCGTTTGTGAGGGGCCACCCCGCTGAGGCCGCCGTAGTCGGCGGTGGATCGACTTTGTTCGTAGAAGACGGGAGAAGGTCAGCGTTCCCGCGGGTCGTCGTAGGGGAGGCCGTGCTGTCGGTACAGCAGCATCAGGTCCTCGACGACTCTCGTCTGGGCCACTTCATGCCCCCGCACCTCCTCGATCTCCTCCTGCACCTCGCGGAAGCGGTCGGCGGTCTCTCCGTACATCGCGACCTCCGCGGACGGTCGGGTCATAGCCCCACCTCGATCCGTTTGCCCTCAGCGCCGACGTGCTCACACTCCGGCTCGTAGTGGTTCGACTCGACGCGCTCGATCTTTCCGGAGTCGTCGGAGTAGATCCACTCCGAGTTGACCGTCTGCGGCTCGCCGTCCGGCCCCTCCTCGACCCACTTCCGGACGGAGATCGCGCCCTCGTCGGGAGCGTGCAGCTCCGCCGGGAGATTGGGGACCGACTGCCCGCCCGTGTTGTGCGCCTCCTTCGGGTACTCCAGCACGTCCTTCACGGCGTTGAGGTCGTTGCCGGACTGATACCCGCCGAGGAACCGCGCGGTGCAGTTGCCGACCACCTTTTTGCAGAGCTGCGCGAGCCGCTGGGTCACCCAGATCGACGACGTGGCCGACCCGCCCTCGGTCCGGCCGTCGGTCGCGAGATCCTGTATGTCGTCGGGGTAGCCCTGTCCCTCCGGCGCGATCCCGTGCGCCTCGTCGATGACCACCAGCACGTTGTGGTCCGACTGCCGGCACGCGAGGATCACGTCCCGAGCGACCTCCTGCCAGTCGTCTTTCGAGACGTGGCGGCCGACGACGAGCGCCTCGTTCCGGTCGATCATGTCGCCCCACACGTCCGGCCCGAAGTGATCCCGCTCCCGAGGGCCGGCGAACCAGTGCGCCGCGAGTCCCGGCCCGGTCTCTTTGCTCACTAGGCCCCGGAACTCGTCGGACGTGTCCAGCACGACCACCCGATCGTAGGTGTCGCCCTTGATGTTCTTCTCGGCGAGGGCGTGTGCTAGCCAGCCTTTGCCCCATCCCGAAACCGCCGATACCAGCATGTGCATCGGTTACTCCTCCCGTTCTGCGAGGGTGCGAATCGCGTCGGTGTGCGTCTCGATCGGGCCGGCCACGAGCGACTGCAACAGCCGCGCCGGGTCGCGGTCGACCACCTCCGCCTCGAACTCGTCGAGACCGAGACCGAACGTCTCCCGAGTGTGAGTGTCGGCGATCTCTCGATCCGTCTGGTCGGCCACCGCGTCACCGGCACGGTCGCGGTACTTCTCGGCCCACGTCTCGATCTGGGCGGCCCACTCGTCGGCTTCGACGTCCGCGAACTGCTCGGCACGGTCGGCGTTCGTCAGCTCTTCCGGCGCGACGTGGTCGACGTAGAGTCCCCAGAGGTCGCCGGTCTGCTGGGCTACGATCGCGTCGACGAGCTGGGAGACGCGCTCCTCGTCTGCCGGCGGCTCGTCGAGCCCGAGCGTATCCGGGTCGGCGTCGGCCGCCTCGGCCAGCGTCCGCATCGCCTCCCGCTGATCGCGTTCCATCGCCGCCAGCGTCGCGGCGTAGGCGGTGATCTCCTTCTCCATCATCTGCTTGAGGGCCGCCTCTTGCATCCCACCGAACATCAGGCGCTCACCCCCTCGCGGACCGTCCCGACGAGTTCGCCGGCGACGTCACCCTCCTTCACTAGCACGGTCCCGCAAACGATCGCGGTCGACAGGAGGAGCGCCTGCTTGTCGCTCATCTCCTCCATCCCGCCCATGTCCGCTACGACCGCGTCGAACTTTGCATCTAGTTCGACCGGTGGCTTCGTCGCCAGCTCGGCGACGTCGTCGGAGGTCATCTCCGCGGGCTCGCCGCTCATCTCCTCGGTGATCTCCGGGAGCAGTACGGCGAGGATCTCGACATACATCTCGCCCCACGAGTTGCCGTCGGAGGGGGTCGGCGAGGGGGTCTCGCTCCCCTCTTCACCCCCTTCGTTTTGGGTATCGCCGTCCGTGGTCTCGTCGGGCGATTCGGACCCCTCTTCGGTGGGGGTATCTTCGTCCTCCTCCTCGTTGATCTCCTCGGCGACCGCCGAGAGGTCCACCTCGGCCCGCTCGTCGTCGTCGATCGCGGGGCGTTCGTCCCCCTCGTCTCCCCCTTCGGCGGGGGTCTCGTCTCCCTCGTCGGGAGTATCGTCGTCGGGCGATTCGTCCGGGTCGGCGTCGTCGTTGGTGGGGTCGTCAGTCATGTTTCGGTCGGCGTGAACTCCATGTCATCCGTGTCGGTGCCTTCGAGGGGGTCCGACCCCCCATCCTGCCCCCATCCCGAGCCCCCATTTCCGCCCTCGTTTTGGGTATCGTCGGGGTTGGCTACGTCGGGCGATTCGGTGGGGTCCGAACCCCGCCCGCGAAGCAGCACCGCAACTGCGAGGGCGCCGGTACCCAGCACGAGGGCGGTCCCGAGGCCCCCACTACCCCCCTCATCAGAGGGGTCAGAGGGGGTATCTGCGGGGGTATCTTCACCTTCTCCGTCGCTACCCCCTTCAGGCGGGGGCGATTCACCCCCATCAGAGGGGGTATCTGCATCCTCCCATTGAGCTTCGTACTCGTCCGCCTCGTCGGGCGATTCAGACCCCTCTTCGGTGGGGGTATCTTCGCCCTCTCCGTCGGTACCCTCCTCAGAGGGGGCCGGATCGGCGCCTTCGGAGGGGGTCTCGGTGGGGGTATCGCCCCCCTCATCGCCCCCTTCGTCGTCGGTACCCTCCTCGTCGAGCCCGTAGGCCGCCGGGTACCAGTCGTGATGGCGCCGGTCGGCCGCTGCGTTGACGTGCTCGTCGTCCTTCCGTCCGTAGAGGTGCGACCGGAGCCCCTGCGGGCTCCCCGAGTAGTCGCACCCGTCGATCTTACAGGCGATTTCAGGCATCGGTCTCCTCGAAGTTGTCTAGCGTTTCCTCGCCGCCCGTCGCGGCGAACTGGCCGAGGCCCTCTCGGGCGCTGGCGTCGTCGTCGAAGCCGCGTGAGCCGCTTCGGACGTACCCGCGGTTCTGCGCCCGTCGGTGCTCCTCCGATGGCCTCTCGCGCCCCTCGTCGGCCACCACGCCGAAGCGACTGAGACCGTCGGCGCCGTCCGCGTCGTCGACGTGACGATCGTCGACTAGTGCGGTCCCGAAGAAGCCGGCCGGGGCGCCGTCCGGGTGCGCCTCGACCCACTCGACAGCCTCCCCGAGCACGCGGTTCCAGTCGCGACCGCGGGCGATCTGCTCGCTTTCGAGGTCGGCGAGGTTGCCGACGTTGACCCGGTAGACGTCCGGATCCTCATTGGTCGGTCCGGCGATCACCATCTCGGTGCCGCCGTCCATCCGGTCGCGCTCGTTGGTCCACTCGTGCGCCGGCCGCTCTTCTCCGGCGACGGTTGCGGTCGTCTCCTCGTGCTCCCAGACGCCGACGGAGCGCGGCTCCGCGTCGGTCGCGGTGACTGCGTCGGGTTGCTCGGGGACCGGCGCCTGCTCCGGCGCACGGGCTGCGAGGTCGGCGTCCGTCGGGTCGCGACCGCGGCCCGGCTGGCCGTGAAGCCGGTCGTCGTGACTCCCGTAGAGGTCCAGCAGCGTCCGGTGATGACCTTCCAGCGCGTTGAACCGCTCCGTGTCGATGTCGCTGATCCCCTCCTCGATCGCGTCGATCGTCGCGGCGGCGCGCTCGGCGTTCCGGAACTCCCGCTGCACCTCGTCGAGGAGCCCCGCGAGCCGCTTCACGCTCACCTTGTAGCCACTCCACGAGCGCGATAGGGCGCCCTTCGTCTCGCCGTCGAGGCGGTCGTAGGGGACCGCGTCGGCGAAGTCCAGCAGCGACGAGATCTCGGTCTCGTCGGCGCCGCAGTCTTCCGCGAGGAACTCGCAGGCGTCCGGGTCGCCGTGCTGGCAGAGGTCGCGAGCGTGGTCGCACCCCTCGCCGTCGACGCGCGCCGCGGCGTCGGCTTCCTTTTGGAGCTGCTCCTGCTCGGTCGGACCGTCACTCACGTCGGCGCCGGTCTGTTGCTGGCGCACCTTCTCGATCCGGCCGGTGTTCTCGTCGGCCGTGAGTTCCGGGTCGTAGTGCGCCTCCCAGTCGTCGATCCCGGCGTCGAGAAACGCGGCCTTGACCGCGGTCGCCTTCCGGTAGTTGTTGTCGCCCGTGAACGGCCCCACTCGGCGTTTCTCGCCGTCCGTCAGTTCGACGTGGCCGGCGCCGCCTTCGCGGTCGGCGCGGCCGTCGGCGGCGATCCCGCGGATCTCCGCCTCGACGCCGTCCGGGACGTCGTCGACGAGCTCGACTTTCGCGAACCGGCGATCGAACCGATCCGTGAGGTGGTCGGCGTGCTCGTCGCGGACCGTGTTGGCATCGGCCCGCGTGCCGAACTCCACGATCTCGGTCACGAGCGGCCCTCCACTACGTCGACCCCCAGCGGGTCGAACTCCAGACACGGGTGAACACGAACCTCGCCGTCGATACGCGCTCCTTCGGCGGCCTCCCCGTCGGCCGTGTCGGCGCCCATCCCGTCGCGGAGCACCAGGGCGTCCTCACCGGTCGGGTTGAGGTCGCAGTAACGGCCCGGCTCTTCGTCCCAGTACGGCGCCGGGAGTCGGTACTGCGTCGCCCGGCGGTAGATGTCGCGGAGCCGCGAGAGCGCCGTCTTCTCGCCCTCGTCCTCCGGCTGGAGCGCGAGGGCGGCGCCGGCTTCAGAAGCGTGCATCTCCGATCACCGCCTCGACCAGCGCCCCGGCGCCGATCGCGAGAAGCAGAATCTTCCCGTAGTGCTCGTAGTTGTCCAGCGCGCACTTCGTTTCGAAGGCGTCCGAGCTGGCTGATGCGGCCTTCTTCGCGGCAACGTAGCTCATGAACTCGGTGTAGTCGTCGAACTCCTCGATGCGGCTGAACCCGTAGAAGGCTTTGACGTCTTGATGATTGTCGTTGTCGGCCGCTTCCTGTGCTTTTTCGAACTCTTCCTGCGTCGGTAGGTCAATTGAGACCATACCCGCACCTTTCGGATGTGCACTAAAAATTATACTTGAGACTATAAGACTATCTGACTATGAGAGCGTAATAAGATAATATCGGAGGGGAGACCGGCCGCGTTAGACCCGGTCGATGTGGTCGTAGACCCGCTCGGTGGTCTGAATCGTCGCGTGCCGCAGGCGGTTCCGCACGTCGTAGAAGGAGTGACCCTCCTCGACGTTGAGCATCCGATAGGCGACGCTGTGCCGGAGCGTGTGCGGCGTCACCTGCTCCGGGTCACCTCGGCCGTGCAGCGTCATCGGTTCCACGTCGGCGGCGACTGCGGCCGCGGTGACGACGTTGCGGACGGACTCGGTCGTCATCCGGTCCGACTGTCGCGACGGCCAGAGCGCCGCGGTGTCCTTCCACCGGCCGGCGAGGTAGGTGCGGAGCGTCCGCACGGTCTCGTCGGCCAGCTCGATCTCGGTGTAGCTCGGCGTTCGGTCGGTCGGGTAGTCCTTTTGCAGGTCGGCCGGGAGCGCGAGCACACCGTCGTCGAGGTCGACGTGGTCGGCCTCGTTGAGCGCGACGCACTCGGCGACCCGGAGTCCGGAGTCGTAGAGCGTCGCGATCAGCGCGTCGTTTCGAGCGGCGAGGTACGGCGCGCTCGCTTCGACGGTCGCGGAGCGCATTCGGTCGACCTGTTCGGGCTTCAGCCAGACGGTCGCTTTCTCTTGAGTTTGGGTTTCCATTATTCGGGGTGTTTCGAGGTGGGTTGTTTATAAACGGTTCAGCGCGGGGGACGGGCGAGTTTGGGTTTCTGTATAGAGAATCCCAAACTGGCCTGAAGCGTTACCACCCCTGCCATCTAATAGGGAATATATCCCATAGTGTGAACATGAACGTCGGTGTTGCCGTCTTAGCTGGAATGTTCGCCTTTCTCGTATTCGCGATTGTGTACTTAGTTGTCCGCGAGTACATCTGAGAACCTTCCTCAGTTAACTCATCACTCGCCACGAGGCTCACCCCCGTCGGTCGCGACCTCGGCGGCCGCGATCTCGTCGCTCATCCATCCGATCTGTTCGAACATCCCGCCCTGGGCCTGCTCGACCTCTTGGAACGGGAACGAGACCGTCAACTCGCCCGGCGTGCGGAGCGCGTCGAAGACGCCGCGCTTCTCTAGCGGCTCGCGGTACTGCTGTCCGAGCAGTACCTCCAGCTCCACGTCGCGCGGATCCACGTCGTCGGTGGCCTCCGCGATCCACGCTGCGAGTCCCTCGTGGACGTTGAGCGCCCACAGATCGAGGCGCGTGTCGACCGGCTCACCAGACGGCAGCCGCGCGTCCGAGTCGACCGGAACGCCACGCCAGTCGTCGGGCGTCCGTTCGTAGTACTCGATCGGCTTCTCCGGGTGTAGCACGTCGTGCTCAGCGGAGAGGACCCGCCAGTCGTCTCGGAGTTCGCCGTAGCCGCCTTTGTTCGACCAGTAGGCGCCCTTGTACCGCTCCATCGCCGGCATCAGCCCGTCGTCTTCGTACTTCGAGCCGGAGCAACCGACCGCAGCGAGTCGGAGCGGGTCGCGGTCGCGGTGCGCTTCGATCGCTTCCGCAGCGTTGAGCGTGATCGACATCCCGTAGCTTCGATCGCCGATCTCGGCGACGCCGCGCTCGATGTCCCGAAGGCCCCGCATCGCCGCCGGCAGCGTGTCGAAGGCGGTGGCGACGTTCGCCGCGAAGGTGCCGCGGACGCGCTCACCGGCCTCGGCGAGGATGTGGACGAGCAGCTTGTAGAGGTCGCGGTCGACGGGGTCGACCGTCACCGCGTGGCGGACCTCTCGGCAGAACTCCTTGGCGACCACGAGGCCGCCGTTCGGCAGCTCGTGCTCGCGAGGAAGTTCGTCTCCAGATTGATCGCGGTTCATGATCCGAGATGCTCACCTCGTTCGTAGCCGCATCCCGGGCACCTCCACCAAACGTGATCCTCGTCACCAACGTCGTTCATGCCGCCACCGCATCCCTGACACGGCCGATCAGTTCCTCCGTCATCATGATCGACACCGCCGTCAGTGATCAGGACGCTATTTCTGGTTGGTGAAACTATTTGTTTGAAGCGTGAGGAATCCTGATTAGGGAGAAAATCCCTGGTTGTCAGAGGCAGAGCTGAATCCCGAGCTCCCTCTCCTCCCCATTCGGGATCAGTTTCATCGGCGGATCGATTGTCGCCGTCGCGGTTACGGTCGGTCATGCGGTCAACACCTTCCGGAACTCGTGGTGACAGACCTCGCACTCGTAGAACTCCACGCGGGTCTCGGGGTACTCGGCGCCGTTGTCGTCGACCAGCTCCACCTCGGGAGCGCCGCAGTCGGGACAGGTGAGGCTCACCGGTCCAACACCTCCCGAAGCCGGTCGTTGAACACGGGATCGGTGAGCAGCAGCGTCGAGATGCTGTTCTCGGCGCCGTGACAGTCGTAGCCGGCGGAACTCATCGGCCCACCTCGTGGTACTCGACGACGTGCGCCGCGTTCTGCCGGTCGTGGTCGACGAACCGATCCTCGCCCGGTTCGACGTGGATCCGCTCCTCGTGGTCGCACGACAGGCACGTCACCTCGTAGATCCGGTGTCGCCACCGGTCCGCGCTGTCCTCGACGTCCCGCTTTCCGCGGAGATCGACGTTCGGCGCCGCGCCGACGACGGTCGCGCCGTTACGCATCGGTCTCACCCCGGTTGTAGGGGAGGAGGAATCCGAGGAACCAGACCATGATCGCGACCCACGCAGCGAGCAGCGGGTCGAACTCCGGGAACAGCCACACAACTGCGAGGATCGCGGGAATCGCGGGCCACGCGATCACCAGCAGGGCGAAAGAGATCTCCGCACTCGTCTCCCTGCTCGGTAGCCAGTCGATCAGGTCGTTTCGGTATCGGCGCCAGCCGGAGATCCACCGTTCGACGGGGTCGGCGCCGCTCAGTCGCACCTTCGCGAGGAGCCGGTCGCGGTAGGTGACCTCGAAAGACGGCTTCTCGACGTCGTCCCACCGGAGCGGCCGGCGGGGACGATCGTGGCCGTCGGTCACGCACTCGTCGAGCTGGTAGCCGACCCACGCCGTGCACTTCGGGCAGTACCACGGCGATTTCGAGCGGTCGCGGTCCTCTCGCGTCTCGCCGTCGGTCATGCGGAATCGCCCCCGCTGAACCGGTCTGCCATCCACTTCGCGCAGTCCATACAGTAGCCCCGGAGCGTCCAGTAGACCGCCTCGCTCGGGTCCTGTCGAACGTCGCCAGCGTTGGTGTAGTGGCGAGCGGACCGCCAGCGGCACCGGTGGCAGGACATCTCGGTTCTCATCGGCTCACCTCGTCGTCGAGGGCGGCCGTCGGCGGATGCACGGTCACGAACACCGCTCGGATGTGCGGCGTCACCGCGATCAGTCCGGCCTTCTTCAGCGGCGAGAGCACCATCGACCGCACAGAGTCGCTCGGTACGTTGGTCTCGCTCGCGACCATCGCTTTCGCGGCGCCGACTTCGACCATCTGATCGTCGCCGGTCGCCTCTCGCAGCGTCTTGTACCCGCTCTGTGCGGTCGGCGGGAGCCCGGCCAGCGCCGCGGACATCACCTCGTCGCTGTCGCGGTCGGAGTCGCTCTCGTCGCCGATGAACGCCGTTCGCAGCGCGTGCCGCATCGCTTCCGACTTCGATCCGTGCTCTTCCACCGCGTCGTCGAGCGCGTCGAGCAGGTCGTCGTCTCTCACTCGTGCAGCCACTCGCGTCCCGCTCGGCTCGGTGCTCATCGACTCACCTCGCTTCCGGTGACGACACTCGGCCGAGCAACCGCGCGCAGCGGCGCGCGCGCCGCCTCCAAGTACGCACGCACACCGCACACACGCAGGGGTAGAGACCGATTTTGACAGGCACCCCCGTGTGTTTGACAAAACCCGATTCCGGCAGTAGACCCATCTTTACCCCCGGTTATCTCGGAATCGGCGTGTTTGACAGAGTCCGCGTTTGTCAAACAAACTGCGGCGGTCATCGGTCCACCCCCTCACCGAGTAGGCGACGATCGTCGGTGACCCCGTCGCGACGGGCGTCGGTGCCACCGTCGGCGCGGAGCTGCTCCTCGTGCTCGGCGACCTTCTCGCGAGCGACCCGGAGCCGGTTCGAGACCGTGCCGGGCGACGAGTAGCCCTGTTCGCGCTGGAACTCCCGGACGCCCTTGTCGCCGAGTTCGCACGCCAGATACGCCTCTCGCTGCTTCTCTGTGAGGTACGGGTAGCGACGTTCCGCGGGGTCGGCGGCGTCGAGGTCGCAGATCCGGACCACTCGCCCGTTGATGTCGCGCTCCGGCGTCACGCCCTTCCACGCGGCCTTACGGACGGCGCAGAGGTGGACACACGGCCCCTCGTTGTACTCCCAGCCCTTGCAGTCGCAGAGACCGACGTGATGGTCTCCCTCGCGGGCCAGAACGACGTGGTGCCACTCCTCGCCCTCGGGGCTCTTCACCTTGAACGCGAGCCGGGACACGGTCTTGATGTCCGACTCGTAGGGGACCGCCTTCTTCCAGCTCGTATCGTCCGTGCCGGCGAGCCGCTCGAAGTTGATCGACTCGCCGATCTGCGTGTCGACGCGACCGGCCGCCTCGAACGCGCTGTGTGTCTGGCTCATCGCTGCCCCCCGTCGGCGGCGTAGTAGTCCATCACCGGCTCCGGCGGATCCGGCCGGTCACCGGGGCACCGAGCGCCGCGGATGAACGTGCCGACCGAACCGGCGCCGGGGTCCTCGACGTGGTCCCGGATCGACTCGACGACGTCCGACTCCGGCACCTCGTGTTTGCTGTCGATCGTGCCGTCCGCCATCACGCTGACGCGGTAGTAGGCGCCGTCTTCGCGGAGGTAGCCGGACCATCCGGAGTTGTCCTTCCAGAACGGCAGCTCGCCGTCCTCGTCGAACAGCTCCGAAA
This sequence comes from Halorubrum sp. CBA1229, assembly GCF_003721435.2. Lineage (NCBI taxonomy): Archaea > Methanobacteriati > Methanobacteriota > Halobacteria > Halobacteriales > Haloferacaceae > Halorubrum > Halorubrum sp. CBA1229. Next base: position 1,152,005 of record NZ_CP054585.1, read on the forward strand.
ACGTGCGCCGCTCGGTTTGGACGACCTCGATCGTCTCGTCGTCGAGGTCGACGTTCGTCTCAGTCGTCCGCTCACCGTCTCTTCTCACGCCTCACCACCTCGCATTTCCTTCGCGGGACGGCGAGGGGATGATGCGGCCGCCTCTTTCACTCGGATCGCGGATCTTCTTCTTTCCGCTCTTCTCCGATCTGAAATCGGACGGATAGCTCTTCTACTTCCCGTCTGAGTACCTTCGCAGAAACGAGAGACTGCTATGGACTCGCGGGGATTTGAACCCCGGGCCTCTTCCTTGCGAAGGAAGCGATCTGCCGCTGATCTACGAGCCCGCACCCGAAACCAATCGCCGTTCGTATTTGTACCTTACCTTTCGACGACCCGCACGCGGGTGGTTCGCAGGCGACGACGGCCCCGAGCTCGCGACGACGGGCGCCGGTACCGACGGGATTAGGTGGCCTCCCCTGCGACGTTCACTCGAAGCAGGCGGCGTATTTAATAGTCTTAACGTGTTTAACGTTTTTGAGACGCATCCCATATTCGTTACACTTTTGCGTGCGCGCGACTCAGATCCGGACATGGCAGAAGCGACGGCGACGACGGACCCCGACCCGGCCGCGATCGCGGCCCTGAAACACGTCGGGCTCGTCGGCGGCCTGACCGAGACGAAGGTGTCGTGCGCGGCCCTGGGCGACCGGCTCGACGCCTCGACACAGACCGCCTCGCGGCGGCTGCAGACCCTCGAATCCGCGGGCTACATCGAGCGCGACGTGGTCGGCGACGGCCAGTGGGTGCGCGTCACCGACGCGGGCGAGGCGGCCCTCCGCGCCGAGTACGCCGACTACCGCCGCCTGTTCGAGAGCGACGTCGAGCTCGTCCTCCGCGGCGCCGTCACCGGCGGGATGGGCGAGGGACGCCACTACATCACCCTGCCCGGCTACGCCGAGCAGTTCCGGTCGCGGCTCGGCTACGAGCCGTTCCCGGGCACGCTCAACGTCGACCTGACCGAGGAGAGCGTCCGGCGCCGCGGTGAGATGGCCGGCATCGACGCGGTCCCCATCGACGCGTGGGAGGACGAGGACCGGACCTACGGCGCGGCCTCGTGTTACGGCGTCACCCTCGTCGCCGGCGACGAGCGCTACGAGGAGGTCCACGCGATCGTCCCCGACCGGACCCACCACGACGACGACCAGCTGGAGCTGATCGCGCCCGACCGCCTCCGCGACGAGCTCGCGCTCGACGACGGCGACGAGGTCGAGGTCCGCGTGGCCGCGACGAGCCGGGCGGACCGGCCCGGCGAGGACGACACGGAGGGGGACGCGAGCGACCGCGACGCCCCCGGGACGGAGGTGGCCTGATGCGGACCGACATCGACGCGGACGGCGACGCGGAGGTCGCCCCCGACGCCGAGGCCGGCGCGGCCGCCGACGCGGGATCCGACCGAGAGACGACCGACGCGGCCGAGTCGGTGGCGCGCGCGCTCGACGCCTTCCGCGCCGGCGACCCGGTCTGCGTCCACGACTTCGCCGACCGCGAGGGCGAGACGGACATCGTCTACCCGGCCGGCGCCGTCGACGAGTCGGCCGTCGCGCACATGCGGAACGACGCCGGCGGGCTGATCTGCGTCGCGGTCGGGGACCCCGTCGCGGACGCGTTCGGGCTCCCGTTCCTCGCGGACGCGCTCGACCACCCCGCGGTCGACGACGACCCCGACTACGACGACCGCTCCTCGTTCTCGCTCCCCGTGAACCACCGCGAGACGTTCACCGGGATCACCGACGAGGACCGCGCCCGCACGATCGTCGAGCTCGCGGGCGCGGCCGCCGCAGTCGACGCCGACCCCGCGGGGTACGGCCCCGAGGACTTCGCGGCGGAGTTCCGCGCGCCCGGCCACGTCCACGTGCTGCGCGGCGACCGCGACGGGCTGGGCGGCCGGACCGGCCACACGGAGCTCGGGCTGGCGATGGCCGAGGCCGTCGACGCCGCCCCCGCCGCCGTGGTCTGCGAGATGCTCGACGACGAGACGGGCGCGGCGCTGACGCCCGCGGACGCCGAGGCGTACGCCCGCCGCCGCGGGATCCCGTACGTCGAGGGCGCCGCGCTCGTCGAGGCGCTTAAATAAGCGAACGCAGTGCCGTCGGCGCGTGCCTCCGAGCGGTCGCCATCGGCGACCGCGAGGAGCGCGTGCGAGGGAGTCGGTGGTCCGGAGCGAAGCGAAGGACCACCGACGAGGCTGGGGAGGCGTGAGGTGCTGTGCGGTTGCGGTCGGGTGGGACTCAAAGGGGCAGTCGCGAGGACGAAGGCGCGCGACGCAAGGACCGCAGGAACGAGTGAAACGAGTGACGAGGACCGCAGCGAGCGCACCGAGTCCTCGCGACTGGGGCTTTGGTGTTCACCGTCGACCCGTCAGTAACTGCGTATCACCGAGCGGTTGGGGATTTGGAGTGGATCACCGCCGATCCAGTATCAACCGTTTATAACTGATCGACCGTGCCGTTGCCAGCGGTGCCTCCGTATTCGACCGACTTCTCCGCATGTCGCAGATTTAAGACCGACGGCCGCAACCTCCGACCATGGGATTCGACGAGATGGACGTCGACACGATCTGGAAGAACGGGGAGTTCCTCGACTGGGAGGACGCGACGACCCACGTTCTGACCCACGCGCTCCACTACGGGAGCGGCGTGTTCGAAGGCGTCCGCTGTTACGACACGGAACAGGGCCCGGCGGTGTTCCGGTGGGAGGAGCACCTCGACCGGCTGTTCGACTCCGCGAAGATGTACGACATGGACATCGAGCACTCCCGCGAGGAGATCACCGAGGCCACCCTCGAACTCCTCGACCGGCAGGACCTCGACTCCGCGTACATCCGCCCGATCGCCTACTACGGCTACGACTCGCTCGGCGTCTCGCCGAAGGACTGCCCGACCGACCTCGTGCTCGCGGCGTGGCCGTGGGGCGCGTACCTCGGCGAGGAGGCCCTCGAAGAGGGCGTCGACGTGATGGTCTCCTCGTGGCGGAAGCACGCCTCCTCGCAGGTGCCGACGAACGTCAAGACCACCGGCCTCTACGTCAACTCCATGCTCGCGGGCGAGGAGGCCCGCCGGAACGGCTACGTCGAGGCCATCGTCCTCAACAAGGAAGGGAACGTCGCCGAGGGGCCGGGCGAGAACGTCTTCATGGTGAACGACGGCGAGATCTACACCACCGGGCCGGCCCAGTCGATCCTCGAGGGGATCACCCGCGACACCGTCATCGAACTGGCGGAGGAGCGCGGCTACGAGGTCCACGACGAGGCCGTCATCTCGCGCGGGCAGCTGTACACCGCCGACGAGCTGTTCTTCACCGGCTCCGCGGCCGAGGTCACCCCGATCCGCTCCGTCGACGACACCGAGATCGGCGCCGGCACCCGCGGCCCGGTCACCGAGGAGCTGCAGAGCGCCTTCTTCGACCTGGTCGAGCGCCGGACGGACGACCACGACGAGTGGTTCACGTACCTGTAGCGAGCCCGCCGCGCCCCCGATCGACGAAGCTCGCCGGCGTCTTTTTTAAATAGACTCTCGCAGCACTCCGAGCGAGGTCCTCGCGGCGCCCCGAGAGCGGCCCGCTCGCGCACCGCGTCAGTCGTTGCCGCCGTCCGCCGAGGGACGGTCCGTCTCTCCGGGCGTGCCGTCGGTGCGGACGCCGCCGACGCCGCCCGGCTCTCCCGCGGTCCCCTCGGGCGGGCGCTCCTCCTGCACGGGGACCTGGTGGGCCGACTCGGCGAAGCCGGCCGAGAGGACGCGGGTCATCCCCTCCTCGACCGTCTCGCCGGTCTCCTCGATGCGCTCCGGCTCGACCTCGATGACGAAGCCGGTGGTGATGTTCGGCGCCGTCGGCATGAACAGGACGACCTTCCCGTCGCGGGTCTTCTTGCCGGTCCGGAACGCCGTCATGCGGATCCCCGGCCACGTCTCGATGTAGACGGGGCTCTGGAGCTCGTCCGTCCCGGAGACGGCCGTCTCGATCGCGAGCTTGGAGGCGTTGTACACCACGCGCAGCGCCGGGATCCGGTTGATCGCGCCGTCGACGGCGGACTCCGCCAGCCGGCCGAACGTCGTCCGCATGAAGTAGCCGACAGCGAGGACGACGGTGGCGAACACCGCGAGCGCGATGATCACGCGGGAGATCGGCTCCAGCGGGGCCGGGATGATCGCCGGCTGGAGCCCTTCGATGAGCGGGATCGAGGCGATGTACTGGTAGATCCACTGGAGGACTAAGAGGAGGACTAGGAGGGGCGCCAACACGATGAGCCCGCTGGCGAAGTCGCGTTTCCACGTGGACATCTATCGAGTTGGTATGTGGCGGCGATCGTTAAGAGGGCTTCTACGCGTCGGGCGACCTCGGTGGCCCGTCGCCGGCGCGTGGGGGGTCGTCACCGGTCCGGACCGCGCGTCGCCACCGACGACCCCGGTCACCGGCCCGCGACCGCCCGGAGGGCGAACGTCAGGTTCTGTCTGCGCTCGCGGACGCGCCGGTAGAAGTACGAGAGCCACCGGTCGCCGTACGGCGCGTACTGGACCACGTCGACGCCCTGCGCGGCGAGGTCGCGCTGGGCGTCCTCCCGCACGCCCATCAGCATCTGGACCTCGTAGTCGGCGCCGCGGTCGGTCGCCAGCCGGTTCGCCAGCGAGATCATCGCCGGGTCGTGGCTGCCGACGGCGACCCCCCGGTCCCGGCGATCGAAGAGGAACCGGAGGTCCTCGCGGTACGCCTCGTCGACGCGCGACCGCTCCTGATACGCGATCGAGGCCGGCTCGTCGTACGCCCCCTTCACGAGCCGGATCTTCCCGGGGACGTCGACGAGGCGCTCGAGGTCGTCGCGGGTGCGCTTGAGGTTCGACTGGACGCACTGCCCGACGCTCCACGGGTACTCCGCGGCGATCGACTCGAACGCGTCGAGGGTGGCGTCGGTGGTGTCGGCGTCTTCCATGTCACACCAGACGAAGGCGTCGAGCTCGTGGGCGCGGGCGACGATCTCGCGGTAGTGCTCCTCGAACAGCTCCGGCGACACGTCGAGGCCGATCTGGGAGGGTTTCACCGAGACGCAGGCGTCGAGGCCGCTGTCGGCGATGTCGTCCAGCAGCCCGAGGTACGCGTCGACGTCGGCGCGGGCGTCGGCGGGGTCGTCGTAGTGCTCGCCGAGCAGGTTGACGGCGACGGCGATCCCGTCCTCGTTGGACGCTCGGACGTGGTCGAGGGCCACCGGGACGCTCTCGCCGGCGACGAACCGTCGCGCGATCGGAGGGATCATACCGGCGATGAGGGTGGCAGAGACTTCACTGTTGTCGAAGCGGGCGGTCTCGGGGGTCGCCGGCGGGGCCGACCGCCGGGCGAGCCGGACAGCGAGCGAAACGGATCGTGGTTTATATCCCCCCGACGGGAGTGGACCGCGTATGATCGGTTCGCTCGTCGCGACGGCGTTCTGGGCGATGGTGCCCGCGTACGTGCCCAACAACGCCGCGGTGCTCGCCGGGGGCGGCCGCCCCATCGACGGCGGGCGCGAGTGGCGCGGAGCGCGGCTGCTCGGCGACGGGAAGACGTGGCGCGGCACGGCGGTCGGCACCCTCGTGGGCGTCGTCCTCGCGCTCGCGCTCAACGCGGTCAACGACCCCGCGAGCGCCGCCCTCGGCGTCGAGCTCCCGACGTTCGCGCTCCCCGCGGCGGTCGCGCTCGCGTTCGGCGCGATGTGCGGCGACATCGGCGCCTCCTTCCTCAAGCGCCGCTCCGGCCGCGAGCGCGGCGCCGCGTTCCCGGGGCTCGACCAGCTCGACTTCGTCGTCGGCGCCCTGTTGGCCGTCTTCGTCGTCGACACCGACTGGGCGCTGGCGACGTTCACGCCGTCGGTCCTCGTCGTCGTCCTCGCGATGACGCCCGTCCTCCACGTGGTCACGAACGCCGGCGCCTACGCCCTCGGACTGAAGAACGAGCCGTGGTAGGCGCGGGAACCGATACGATCGACGTCAGAACTACTCCGTGGTGACCGCGGGAGCCGGTTCGGTCACCGCCGGAACCGCCCCGCGGTGGCCGTGAGAAACGGTCGATCGCTGCGGGGACCGCCCCGCGGTGACCGGCCGACCGACGGTTGGTGTCGACGACAACTCGGCTGTCGCCTCCTGCCTCCTGTCGCCCGAGGTCTGATTCGACTGCTCGCCGCGTTATTTTGCGCCGTATCGTGTGACTCGGCCACAACCCACTCACGAATGCCGCAGGAGTGTGAGTTTCGTGACCTTTCAGACAGAACAACCGATCGTCCGTAGGTGAGATCGCTATTCGACGGGAACGGTGGGAAGATATTTATACTCGCGTGCCATTCATTAGCATGCATGTCTAGTAGTGCACCCAGCTCGGACGACGATGTGCTCGACGAGTTCCTGTCCGATCGCGGCCACGAGACCGAGATCGTACGCTGGGAGCGGTCCTATAACAAGCTTCAGTGTCCAGAGTGTGGTGCACTCCACCCCGAGGGAACGGCGCGGTGTGACGTCTGCGACTGGCGCCCGACCTGACGCCGACGACGGCGCACGGGCGGTTAGCTGTTTTCTTTCGATTACGTTTGGCGGCAGTATTATGTGTGATCAATCGATACAGTCGACTATGCCGACCTGCCAGAACTGCGGCTCGTTCGTCACGACTGATTACGTTCGGGTGTTCACCCCGAACGAGGTCGACCGTCCTCGCGTCTGCCCCGCCTGCGAGGACCTCGTCCGCGACGGCGCCGACGTCCGGGAAGCGCGCGCGACGCGCAGCAACTGATCGGCCGAGGCATCGATCGAAGCGGGACCGCCGACCCGATCGGAGCGTTCCCTCCAGAGCGGCCCCGAGTCACCGCGTTTAAGGAGAACCGGGACCAGGGATAAATAATGACCGAGCCCACGGTGACGCGACTGTTCGGCGGTCCGGGCAGCGGGAAGACCACGGCGCTACTCGACCGCGTCGAAGGGATCCTCGAAGACGACGACGCCGACGTCCGCGACGTGCTCGTCGTCTCGTACACGCGCGCGGCCGCCGCCGAGATCCGCGAGCGCCTCGCGGAGCGGCTCGACGTCTCCCCCCGCAGCCTCCAGGGGAACGTCAGCACCATGCACGCGAAGGCGTACGAGCTGCTCGACCTCTCCCGAGGCGACGTCGTGGGCGACGACGACAAGGAGGCGTTCTGCGAGGAGTACGGCATCGAGTTCGAGGACCAGCACGGCGGCGCCGGCCGCCGGACCGCCCGGTCGACGACGATCGGCAACAAGATCATCGCCACCTCACAGTGGCTCCAGCGCACCGAGCGCGACGTCGCCGACTGGTACGACGTCCCCTTCCAGTGGAACGTCGAGGAGGTCCGGCTGCCCCCCGAGGAGGACCCCAACGCCCAGCAGGGGAACAAGTACACCCCGACGTGGCCCTCCGACGACGACCGGATCGACATCCCGGAGACGATCCGCGCGTGGCGCGGCTACAAGGGCGACAACGACCTCGTCGGCTTCGCCGACATGCTCGAACGGGTCGCGCAGCGCTCGCTCGTCCCCAACGTCGACTACCTGATCATCGACGAGTTCCAGGACATCACGACGCTGCAGTACAACGTCTTCGAGGAGTGGCGCCCGCACATGGAGAAGGTGCTCATCGCCGGCGACGACGACCAGGTCGTCTACGCGTGGCAGGGCGCCGACCCCGACCTCCTCCTCGATACCGACGTCGACGAGGACGTGGTGCTCCCGAACTCCTACCGGCTCCCCTCCGAGATCCTCAACGTCGTCAACGCGGAGATCCGCCACATCGACAAGCGCCAGGAGAAGGACCTCCACCCGCGCAAGGAGGGCGGCACCGTCGAGGCGATCCAGTCGCCGTCGATGATCGAGCTCGTCCGGAACGTCCGGTACACCGTCGAGGACGACGAGGGCGACATCATGTGCCTGTTCCGCGCCCGCTACCAGATGTTCGACTTCATCGACGAGTTCATCGACCACGGGATCCCGTTCACGATGCTGACCGACGGCCGGATGTGGACCGACCGCGTGCAGGACTACGTCAGCGCCATCGAGAAGGCGGAGGCCGGCGACCCGGTGAACGGGCTGGAGGCCCGGCGCCTCGCCGACATGCTCCAGGACTCGGCGTTCGGGACCCACGACCGCGACGAGTTCTACGACTTCCTCGACGACCGCGAGGAGGCGGCCGACGCCGACGACGTCTCCCTGATCGAGGTGACGGCCGACGAGCTCGACGAGCACATTCCCTTTATGCCGGACACCGCGAGCGCCGACGACATGGTCCGGAAAGTGACGAGCTTCCAGCGGAAGTCGATGGGCGCGTACTTCGACGGCGACTACGAGGGGATGGACCCGACCCGCGTCCGCGTCGGCACCATCCACTCCGCGAAGGGCCGCGAGGCCGACCACGTGTTCGTCGCGACCGACCTCACCGAGAAGGTCGTCGAGCAGATGGCGGCCTCCATCGAGGACCCGACCGACGTCGACGGCGTCGAGGAGTTCACGAAGGCGACGAGCCCCGTCCCCGTCCTCACCGACAACGAGCGCCGGGTGTTCTACGTCGGGATGTCCCGCGCCCGCGAGCGGCTCGTGATCATGGAGAGCCTGATAAGCGGCGCGCCGACGCTCCCGATCAGCGTCCTGCTGTTCAACGAGCTCCGCGACGAGACCCCCGAGGAGCTCGTCGAGGAGGCCCAGGCCGAGCTGGCGGTCCCCGAACCAGAGCCGTGAGCGACGGGAGCGGCGACGGCGGGCTCGACGGGAGCGCCCCCTCCCTGCGCCACCTCCGGACCGATCTCACCCCGGTCGTCGAAGCGGTCGAGGCCGCCGACGCCGACGCGTTCGTCGCGGTCGGCGACCGCTTCGACGACGACCTGCGGTACCTCACGCGCTTCGCCGGCCCCGACCGGGCGTACGCGCTGGTCGTGGTCCCGGCCAGCGACGGCGACGACGCGACCGGCCGCGCCGTCTGCTGTGCCCCCGCGCTGTTTGCCGAACAGGCCGAGCGAGAGTTCGTCGCGGGCGCACATGTCCGAAGCGGGGGTGAGAAGCACGCCGGCAGCGACCGCGACCGCGAATTCCACGACGGCGTCGCCCGCGAGGTACGGACCGAGAACGTCGGCGACCACGCCGGGGAGCGCGCGGCCGCGACGGTCGCGGCGCTGCTCGGTGAGTCCGACAGCCACGCCGACCCCGTGCTCCTCGTCCCGCCGTCGATCCCCCACGACGCCGCCGTCTACCTCGAGCGCGACGGCAACGAGCTCGCGTCGACGGACGCGGTGACGACGGCGCGGGCCCGGAAGGCCGACGCCGAGCTCGACCGCCTCCGCCGCGTGCAACGCGCGACGGCGGCGGGGATGGCCCGCGCGGAGACCGTGCTGGCGGCGAGCGGGGTCGGCGAGGACGGGGCGGGGCGCCCGATCGTCCGCTGGGAGGGCGCACCCCTGACGACCGAGCGGCTCCGCCGCGAGGTGAACGCGGCCCTCGCCGCCCGAGGCGTCCGCGACGCCGGCGACACCGTGATCGGCGTCGGCCCGTCGGCCGCGGACCTCCACTTCGTCGGCGACGACCCGATCCGGCCGGGCGAGACGGTACTGCTGGACGTCTCGCCGCGCGGCCCGGACGGCTACCGCGGCGACATGACCCGGACGTTCGTCGTCGACGGCGACGGCGGGTGGGCGCGCCGGGCGTACGTCGCGGTCGAGGCCGCCCGCGAGGCCGCGCTCGCGGAGGTCGAACCGGGCGTGCCCGCCAAGACCGTCCACGGCGAGGCGGCCGCGGAGCTGGCCGCCTACGGGTTCGATCCGAACGCCGGCGAGGGAGAGACGGGATTCACGCACGGCGCTGGCCACGGCGTGGGCGTGAGCCTCCACGAGCCGCCGTCGCTGACGGGCGCCGGCGAGCTGCGGCCGGGCCACGTCGTGACGGTCGAACCCGGCGTCTACGACCCGGACGTCGGCGGCGTCCGCCTGGAGGACCTCGTCGTCGTCACCGACGACGGGTACGAGCTACTGGCGGAGTACCCGTTCGGGATCGTTCCCGAAGAGCGCGGGTGACCGGGAGATAGCTACGACCGCTGTTTGAGCTATCGGCGTCTCTTTTTGAGTACCGGTCGAAGGTCGACCCGCATGCGATCCGAGCCCTCCACCGCAGTCGACGACAGCGACGAGCGCGAACCGATCGGACGTATCGTGACGAAGGGAGTTCCGGCGGCCGCGGCACTCCTCGCGGCCGCGGTCGCGGTCGTCGGCGTCTCGCTCGCCGGAGCCGGCACCGTCGCCGCCGACGGGACCGCCGATCTCGACGCGGACGTCGTCACCGTGAGCGAGGACGGAACCGCCAAGATTCCCGTCGAAACCGACGGTGCCGACGCGTTCGAGATCGCCGTCGGCGGTGAAGAGGAGGTCGGGTACGAGCTCCGCGCCACCGTGACGCCGGACGACGACGGCGTCACGACCCTCGTCTTCGACCACGCCGAGACGGGCGGGGACGGCGCCCCGCTGACGGCCGAGGGCGGCGCCGAAGTCGAGACCGACTACGAGACCTCCCTCAGCGGGGAGATCGCTCCCGGTAGCTACGACGCGGAGGTGCTCGTCGGCGGCGACACCGTCGACGTCGGTACCCTCGTCGTCGAAGACGCAACGGGCGGGGAGAGCGGAAGCGACGGAGACGACGCAGACGGAAGCGACGGGGGGTCGGCCGAGCCAGCCACCGTCACCGAGGCTGACGTCGAGGAGGCCGACCTCGTCGTCGAGCCGGCGGAGACCGAGGTGAGCGTTCCGGTGGAAGCCGACGACGGCGAGACCGTGAGCCTCCGGATCCGCTCGGACGGAGACGCGAGCCCGGCCTTCCTCATGACGGAGGAGACGACCGTCGAGAACGGGACGGCGAGCGCGACGTTCGACCTGAGCCGGGCGGCCCACGGGGACCGCGCGACACTGACCGTCCGCGGGAACGAAGCCGTCAACGAGTCGGACTCCCGCGAGGTACTCGTCGTCGACGAGGAGATCGGCGTCGAGGGAAGCGGCGGCCTCGACGTCGAGACCCCCGGGTTCGGAGTCGTCGCCGGCGGACTCGCGGTTCTCGTCGTCGCGCTCGCCGCCCGGCGGCGGGAGTGAGGAGGCCGGACCGGGCTACTTCTCGATCGACTCCCCTTCGGAGCCGGCGGCGGCGTCGTCCTCTCGCCGGAGCTGTCGCGGGAGCAGCCCCGAGACCAGCCCGCGGAGGATCCGACCCGGATCGAGGAAGTACTGCGGGAGCACGACCATCGCGGCGGCGACGACGAGCAGCCCGGCGCCGAGCGCGACCTCGCCGGCGAACAGCCGGATGACGGCGTAGTTCGCGAGCGGCAGCGCGAACACGAGCGACGCCGCCAACCCGATCATGTCCATCAGCCCGAGATTCATTAGGAGCGGATTGGCGCCCGGCGTTCAAAAGGGACGCGGCGGCGACCAACGGATACGGCGGCGACACTCGACCGAGGCTCCCGCCCGAACACCGAACCGATATGTGTCGCGCGCGCGCAGATCCGGTATGTTCACCGGCATCGTCGAGGGTACCGGCGCGGTCCGCGAGCGGACCGAGACCGCGGACGGGCTCCGGCTTCGGATCGGCGTCGAGGGGTTCGACGACCTCCACCACGGCCAGTCGATAAGCGTCAGCGGCGTCTGTCTGACCGTCGAGGAGTACGCGGCCGACGACGGGGAGGCCGCCGACGGCGGCTGGTTCGAGGTGTTCCTCGCGAGCGAGACGGTCGCGAAGACGTACCTCGGCGACGTCGCCGAGGGGGACCCGGTCAACGTCGAGCGCGCGATGCCGGCCGACGGCCGGTTCGACGGCCACGTCGTACAGGGGCACGTCGACACCGTCGCCGAGGTGACGGGGATCGAGCGCGTCGGCGAGGACTGGCGGTTCGCGTTCGCGATCCCCGAGGGCCACGCCGACTACCTCGTCGACAAGGGGTCGGTGACGCTCGACGGGATCTCCCTGACGGTCGCCGAGAAGCGCGACGGAGAGTTCGACGTGGCGGTCATCCCGACGACCTACGAGCTCACGACGCTCTCGGAGAAGTCGGTCGGCGACCCGGTCCACCTGGAGGTCGACGTGATCGCGAAGTACGTCGAGAACATGGTGGACGGTTACGGGGAGTAGTCCGTTTCCCGGGTTTCCGACCGTCTCAGGCGTCCTTCGCGCCCTTCACTGTCTCTCGCACCGCGTCGACCCCCTCGTCGTGGAGCAGGTCGCCGACGACGATCACGTCGCTGTGGGCGGCCATCTCGTTCGCGGACTCGTAGTCTGAGATTCCGCCGCCGTAGAAGAGGGTGGCGTCGTCGAGCGCGTCGTGGGCGGCCGCGACCTTTTCCGTGTCGCCGAAGGTACCCGAGTACTCGATGTAGACGATCTCTTGGCCGAACATCCGCTCGGCGACCTTCGCGTAGGCCCCGACGTCGTCGGCCGCCAGATCGCAGTTCGCGTCCGTCAGCTGCGCGACCGCGGCGTCGGGGTTGAGGACGATGTACGCCTCCGTGTGGGTCCGCTCCCAGTCGAGGTCGTCGATGCGGACCCACTCCTTGTGCGCGCCCGTGATCCAGAACGGCCCGCCGGCGTTGAACACCGTCGGGATAAGGTAGCCGTCGAGCGCGGGCGAGTCGATGACGACGCCCGGGTTGGACGGTTCCTGGTACAGCGGGACGTCGTACTCGGCCGCGGCGTCGACGACGCGCGTCATCTTCTCCGCGGTGACGTCGAGCGTCCCGCCGATCTCGATCGCGTCGGTTCCGGTGCGGCAGACGTCCTCGAAGGTCTCGCCGTCCCGCAGTTCCTTGTCGGGATCGACCTTCAGCACGTGGTCCCAGTCGTCCCACGGGTTGCTCATCGGGAACGACTCCACCGGGCGGCACCAAAAAGGTGCGGAAGCTATCTCGCCGCTCCCCGGACGAGCGGCCCCGCTCGTCGTTCCGGCCAACGCGCCGAGGTGGCCGACGCGCTGCTCAGAGCAGGTCGTCGATCTCGTCGTTCCGGAAGGCCTCGGCGGGGTCCGGCGTCTCCGCCGGCTCGTCGCGGACGGCCTGCCGGGCGCGTTCGAGGAACGCCTCGATCCGGCGAGAGCGCTCGACGCCGGCGAGCAGCACGAGCGCCGCGATCCGGTCGGAGTCGAGCGGGAAGTCGCCGCCGCGTACCTGCATCGACCCCGTCTCCTCCTGTACCCACTTGCGCGCCTTCTCCGCGCCCTTCCGCGAGATGCGGTCCGGGTCGCCGGCGACGGCGACGAGGGCGGCGTCGGCGTCGGTCGCGTTCGGGAGCGACATCCCCGTCATCACCGCGCTCCGGACGGCGCTGGTCACGGTCGTGACGTTCTCCCCGGGGTCCTCCGCAGCCGGCGCCGATGCGAACCCGACCGCCGCCATCCCGCCGGCCCGAAGCGTGTTGATCACCTCGCTCGTGTCGACGACCGACTCGGGGACGCCCTCGACCGACTCGCCGGCGGCCAGGAGGAGGCCGACGCGTCGCGCCATCGACTCGTTGATCGCGGCGAAGCCGCCCTCCACCGACTCCCCCGACGAGCGCCACGCGTCGTTGTCGAGCAGGACCGTCGCGTCCGCCTCGCGCACCAGCGTCTTCAGCGACCGCCCCGCGTTCACTTGGTACATCGCCCCCTCGTCGCGGCCGGGGAGGATGCCGACCGCGTACACCGGCACGTCGTACACCCGGCTCAGCTCCCGGACGAGCACCGGCGCGCCGCCCGAGCCGGTGCCGCCGCCGAGCCCGGCGACCACGAACAGCGCCTCGGCCTCCGCGGTCACCTTCGACGCGAGCGCGTCCAGCACCTCGATCGCGTCCTCGTCCATTACCTCGGCGCCGAGTTCGTTGTCGCCGCCGACGCCGTGGCCGTTCACCCGCGACTGGCCGACGAGGACCGTGTCGAGCGGGAGCGGGTCGAGGTCCGCCGCCGCCGTGTTGACCGCGAGCGCGTCCAGCACCGCGCCGTAGCCGGCGTCGGCGTCGAACTGCGCGAGGGCGGTCGCGAGCTTCCCGCCCGCCTGCCCGACGCCGAGGAGGACTGTCTTCATGACTGCAGAGTAACCAATCCGGCGTATTACGCTTTCCCCCGAGATTTAAATGCGGAATCGCGGCCAGTCGCGGGCATGTCGAACGCCACCGACGACGGCAGTCGGACGGGAGAGCGCGGAGAGCGCCGATCCCCGGCCGAGTCCGGCGAAGCGAGCAAGGGAAGCGACGCCGACCGGATCGACGAGCGCCTCCGCGCGGTCGAGCGCGCCCTGACCGGGTCTGACGCGACCGTCGCGGACCTCGGCGACGACGCGGCGGCCGCGGCGGAACGCGACGCGCTGGCGTCGCGCGTGGCCGACCTCGAATCGCGCGTCGAGGAACTGGAGGCCGCCACGCAGGCGATCAGGGGATACGTGGGATCGGTCCGGGCCGTTAACCGCGAGGTCGAGCGGCGGGCCGACCTCGCGCTGGCGAGGGCGAGTCGCGGCGGAGACGCCGTCGGCGACGCCGAATTTCCGAACGAGGCCGCCATCACCGACGAGGGTACCATCACCGACGAGGACCCAGCGGGAGCCGTCCCCGGCGAGGCGGTACCGAGCGAGGCGGCCCTCGACGCCGCCGTCCCGGCGGACGACGCCCGCCGAGACGACGCGCGAGCGTCGACCGACTGGGACTCCGCGGCGGGAGACGACGAGGCGGACGGATCGTGGCGAGACGAGGCGCTGGACCGACTCCGTGAGTCCCTGTAGGGCGGACCGTACGGCGGGGTCGCGGACCGGGACGCGGACGAGCCGCGAGGCGGCCGACCCGTGATCCGCGTCGTCCTCACCGTCGTCGTCGCCGTCGCCCTCCTCGCGACGGCGATGCCGGCCTTGGAGGACGCCCGGACGGAGACGACCGTCGAACGCCTCGACACCGAGGCGGACCGCGTCGAGCGAGCCGTCGGCGGCCTCGTCTCCGGGTCCGTGAGCGTCGCGGACCCCGCGCTCGCCGCGCGGACGACGGTGACCGTCGACGTCCCGAGCGGGTTCGCCGCGGCGCCGATCGACCGGGTCGCGCTCGCGGAGACCGACGGTGGCAGCGAGGCGGACACCACGGAGACGGAGGTCGCGCTCCGCTACCGGATCGGCGGCGGGCCCGAGCGGACCGTCCCGATCGTCCCCGGAGGCGTGGAATCCGCCGTCGCCGTCGACGGGGGCGCGGTCGCGCTCCGGCCGGGCGGCGAGAGCCGGCTTTCGCTCCGGTTCGTCGACGACGGCGGCCCGACCGTCCGGATCGCCAGAGTCGGGTGAGCGTTTATAAATAATGCCGGGAGCACGCCCGCCGTGAACCTCGACATCCCTTCGCTTTCGCGTATCGGCGACGGCGACCCCTCGCTGCGAGCGCTGCCGTGGACGGACGACGAGCGCGACTGTCGGTGCGAGCCGTCGTTCCGGGAGCCCGTCGGGACCGGCGTCGGCGACCGGGTCGTGCTCGACGTCGACGCCGAGGAGTGTCCCGGACGCGGCGACCTCGCCGAGAGCCCGGACTGCCTGGCGACCGCGGTCGAGGCGCTGTCCGAGCGTGACGCCGACGTGATTAGGACCCGCCATCGGGGTCGAGAGCGGGCCTACGCCGGGCGGGCCGCCGCGTGTCTGGTCGCGGCGGGGCGGTTCCGCGAGCGCGTCGGCTTCCACGAGACGCGGCTCGCCGATCGCGTGCTGCGCGACCCGGTCGGCGCCGCCCGGGAAGCGACCGGACGCGAGGGACCGCCCGCCCGGATCGCCGCGGAGACGGGGTTATCGACGGTCGTCGAGGGAGCCGAGGAGGTCGGAGACGTGCTGCGGGCGCACGCCGGGCCGCGGATCGCGGCCGCGCGGGTCGCGACCGCGCCGCCGCCGGAGGCCGCCCTCGTCGACCGCTGGGAGCTCGACACCGGCGCGATCGTCCGGCTGTACGAGGGGGCTGGACCGCTCCGGACGTACCACCTCACGCCGCCGGTCCGGGAGCTCGACGACGGGGCGGTCGAGCGGCTCGACGACGCCAAGCGCCGGCTGCTCGACGGGGCGACCGGCGGAGACAGGGCGCCCGGTCGCGCGGCCCGAGCGACGGCCGAGGACGGCGATCCGGTGTCGACGCTCGCCGAGGTGCTCCGGCGACACACGCGCGGCTACGGCGCGTTCGAGCACGTGTTCGCGGACGACCGAGTGAGCGACGCGACGCTGTCGGCGCCGGTGACCGAGAACCCGCTGCGCGTCGTCGTCGACGGCGAGCGGTGTCGGACGAACGTCAGGCTCCCGCCCGAGGGGGCCGCCACGCTCGCCTCCCGGCTCCGACGGACGAGCGGGCGCGGCTTCTCCCGGGCGAGCCCCACGCTCGACGCGACGCTGGAGACGGACGCCGGGCGCGTCCGCGTCGCCGCGACGACGGACCCCGCCAGCGACGGGCTCTCGTTCGCCTTCCGCCGCGGCGACCCGGACGCGTGGACCCTCGCGCGGCTCGTCGACGCGGGAACGCTCACGCCGGCGGCCGCCGGTTTCCTCTCCGTCGCCGTCGAGCGGGGCGTGACCGGCCTCGTGGCCGGCGGGCGGGGCGCGGGGAAGACGACCGCGCTCGGCGCGCTCCTGTGGGAGCTCCCCGCGGAGACCCGGTCAATACTGATAGAGGACACCCCCGAACTTCCGGCGAGCGCCCTGGCGACCGCCGGGCGAGACGCGCAGCGGCTCCGCGTCGGCGACGGAGCGGAGCCGTCGCCGAGCGACGCGGTCCGGACCGCGCTCCGGCTCGGCGGCGGCGCGATCGTCGTCGGCGAGGTCCGCGGCGAGGAGGCGCAGGCGCTCTACGAGGCGATGCGCGTCGGCGCGACCGGCGAGACGGTGCTGGGGACGATCCACGGAGAGGATCCGGCCGCCGTCCGGGAACGGGTCGTCTCCGACCTCGGCGTGTCGCCGTCGTCGTTCGCCGCGACCGACCTGATCGTCCTGCTCGACGACCACCGCGTCGACGCGATCGCCGAGGTCACCGCCCGCGGCGACGGCGCCTCGTTCGACCCGCTGTTCGAGCGCACGGCCGAGGGGTTGACCCCGACCGGACGGATCGACCGCGGCGAGAGTCGGCTCGTGGAGCGTCTCGCGGAGACCGACGAATCGTACGCCGCGGCAAGGGCGGCCGCGGAGGTACGCGGCGAGCGGATCCGCGAAGCGGTCGCCGCCGGGCGAACGGGTCCGGAGCGGTACAGCGAGTCCGTCAGCGCGGACGGTGAAGGCGAATGACGAGGGCGCTCGCCGACGCGGGCGACGGCTCGGCGCGTCGGGAGGCGGACGGCGACAGCGCGACCGGGTCGGCCGAGCTGCGACGGTCGATCGCGTTCCTCGACTGGGAGATCTCGGCCGAACGGGTCGTCGAACGCGGACACCGGGTCGGGGTCGGTGTCGGTCTCCTCTGTGTCGTCGCGCTCTCCGTCGGCGTCGGTCCCGTTCCGGGAGCGCTCGGCGGGCTCGCCGGGGGATTGGCGGCGACGCACGCTGTCCATCGGGCGCCGGTGTGGCTCGCCGAACTCCGACGGACGCGGGCGCTCGGTGCCGCGCCCGGGCTCGTCGGCCGCCTCGTGTTGCGGATGCGGCTGGACCCCTCTGCGGAGCGCGCCGTCCGGTTCGCCGCCCGCACCGGAGACGGACCGCTCGCCGACGGGCTGGCGCGCCACGAGCGGGGGAGCGCGGACGGACCGACGAGCGGGCTCCGCTCGTTCGCCCGCGAGTGGCGGCCGTGGTTCCCGGCGATCGACCGCGCCGCAGCGCTGGTCCGAACGGCCGCGTCGGCGCCGGCGGAGCGGCGAGGACGCTGTCTGGACCGCGCGCTCGACGCGACCATCGCCGGGACGACCGACCGGCTCGCGTCGTTCGTCGGCGAGGTCCGCGGCCCGGTCTCGGCGCTGTACGCCTTCGGAGTGCTCCTCCCGCTGGCCCTGATCGCTCTGCTGCCCGCGGCGGCCGCGTCCGGCGTTCCGGTCGGGTCGGCCGTCGTCGTCGGACTGTATCTCGGCGTGCTCCCCGCCGGGCTGCTCGCCGCGTCGGCGTGGCTGCTCTCGCGCAGACCGGTCGCGTTCGCGCCGCCGTCGATCGACGGCGACCACCCCGACGTGCCGGAGCGGGCGCGACACGCCGCCGTGGTCGGCGTGCTCACCGGAGTCGTCGCGGCCGTGCTCGCCGCGCGGCTGGTCGCCGGGTGGGCCGCGCCCGTGGCCGGCGTCGGCGTCGGAGCGGGGGCCGCGCTCCTCGTCGGCGTGCGACACCGGCGTGCTGCGCTCTCGGAGATCCGCGACGTCGAACGCGGGCTCCCCGACGCCATGACGGTCATCGGCGGCGACGTGGCCGAGGGGGTCGCCGTCGAGACGGCGATCGCGAACGCCGGCGAGCGACTCGACGGCGCGACCGGAGAGCTGTTCGAGCGCTCGGGCCGTCGAAGCGAAACCCTCCGCGTGAGCGTGCGGGAGGCGTTCCTCGGCCGAGGCGGCCCGGCCGTCCCGGTCCCGTCGCCGCGGGTCCGCGGGGCGGTCGCCCTGCTCGCCGTCGCCGCGCGGGAGGGCCGCCCGGCGGGCGACGTGCTCCTCGAACTCGCCGATCAGCTGGAGGAGCTCCGGGCGCTGGAGACCGACGCACGACGCCAGCTGGCGACTGTGACGAGCACGCTGACGAACACCGCCGCGGTGTTCGCGCCGCTCGTCGGCGGCGCGACGGTCGCGCTCGCAACGGGGATCGATACCGTCGACGTCGGCGGGCTGGACGCCGGAGCGACCGCCGGTGCGGACGCCCTCGGACTCGGCGGCGGCACCGCCGGCGTCGAGGGGACCGGTGCGGCCGAAACGGCGGGGAGTTCCGCCGGCGGATCGGGCGGGGCCGGAACGCTCTCGGTCCCGATGCTCGGTCGGGTCGTCGGGACCTACGTGCTGATCCTCGCGGCGCTGCTCACCGCGCTGGCGACCGGGCTCGAGCGGGGCTTCGACCGGACGCTGGTGGCCTACCGCGTCGGGATCGCGCTGCCGACCGCGACGGCGACGTACCTCGTCGCGTTCGCCGGGGCGGGGGCGCTGCTGTAGCGGCCGACTCGCGTCCACGGGCGACGTTTTAAATACCAAGCCGCGGCCAGCCGCTCCGTGTTCGAGACGAACCTCGACGCGACGTACGCGTGGCTCGGTCTCGCCGTGGTGAGCGTCGCGACGGCCGGCGTCGCCGCGACGCTTCCGGCGTCACCGCCGCCGGACGCGGCGGGCGTCGCACACACGGTCGAAACGGTCGCGAACGGAGAGTATCCCGCGACGGCGGAACACGGGGTCGCGGCGGATCGGATCCGGCTCACGCCGCGGTCGGTCTCCCTCGACGGGGACGGCGGGAGCGCTCGGGCTCCGCTTCACGCCCCGCGGATAACACCGGTTCCGCCGAGCGGACGAGGCGGGACCGGCGACGACCGGCTCCGCCGAGTGCTCGACGGCGTTCCGCCGGACGCCGCGTTCGACGATCCGAACATCTTGGCGGCGGCGGCGGAGCGCGCGCGGAGGGCCGATCACGAGTGGCGACCGGCGCCGGAGCGGCTCACCGTGAGACGGGTTCACTACGGAGGAGTGCATGTCACGCTCGTCGGGTGAATCGTCCGACGATCGGGACGCGGCCGCGGACCGCGCCGCGGTCGAGCCGCTCGCCGCGCTCGTTGCGGTGCTGGCCGTCGGCGCGGCGTTGGGGCTGTACACCGTCGCGCTCGACGGCGCGACGGTCGATCGGGAGCGGCCGGCCGCCGAGCCGACTCTCGACCGAATCGAGAGAGAGATCACGGTCGGCGGTGTCGTTGAGCCGGACCGGCTTCGCGACGTCGAGGGATTTCGCTCTGCGACGACGGTGACCGTGATCGCCGACGGGGCAACGTGGCGGATCGAGTCGGGCACCTCGGCGCCCGAGCCCGCCGCAGTCGGAGACGGCAGTGCCGCGGCAGTCGCCGAGCGCGCGGTCACCGTACGGGTCGCTCCGGGCCGGAACGTCCGCGGGACGCTTCGCGTGGTGATCCGCCGGTGACGAGCACCGTGCTCGACGTGACGGTCCTGCTCTTGTGTGTGTCGGCGAGCGTCGTCGCGCTCGGTGGCGTCGGCGGCGATGTCGGGGGGCCGGCACCGACCGCCGACGAGACGGCCGACCGACTGGTGACCGAAACGCTGACCGTGCGATATCGGACGCCTGAGGCGGCGAACGGGACCCGGACGGTACACGCGACGCGGGCCGAGCTGCTCGCGCTGCTCGTCGCGGGCGCCGGGGGATCGGATAGCGTCGAGCGTCACGACGGTGCGACTGGGAACGCGTTCGAGTCGCGATCGAGGGAGGTCGTCGCCGCGGGAATCGACGGAAGGACGCGGATCGACGCGACGGTACCGACGGACGCGAGCGCCGAGGGCGACGCGGAGCGGGCGGCCACCGACCGACGCGCCGCGGACCACCGCGTCGTTCGGCGGTCGACCGGCCCGATAGCCGCGGCCGGGACGCCGAACGCGCCGCGAGCCCCTCATCGGATGGGTACCGCTATCGGACCGCGGCAGAACGATGAACGCCGGTCGACGACGGAGAGCGTGGGGACGGTCGCCGTCGGTCCCGAGCCGCCGCGGAACGCCGACGTCGCGACGGCGGTCGTGTCGCACCCGGCGCCGAGCGGGGCCGAGACGGACGAACCGGTCCGGATCGTCGTGCGGAGGTGGTGAGCGTGCCAGCACGCACCGAGACGTTCGACGGCGAGCGGAACGGACGGCGCTTCACAGTCGACGAGCGGGCGCGCGTCCCCTTCGCGCTGATCGGTGTGCTGCTCCTCGTGTCGAGCACGACGTACGCCGCGGGAGTCGCGGACCAGGGGCTCATCGGCGAGGACCGGAGCGTCGAGCGGGCGGTCGAGCGCGTCGACGCGGACGCCACCGCCGCGCTGCGGGCCGCGGCGCGCGAGGCGGCGCACGACGCGGCGGCCGAGCCGGTGACGCGGGCGCCGAAGGCCGGCACCGGAACCGCGGCGGTGCGCGACGGGTCCGCTTTCGAGGACGCGTTCCGGATCCGGCTCGCGGTCGCCGGCGCAGACGCGCTCTCCGCGGTCGACGCCGAGGTCGGAACGGTGACGGCGACGGCGTCACTCCCGGCGGTCGAGGACCGGGGGGACCTCGCCGCGGCCCGCGACCGCGTGCGCGTCGAGCCGGCGGCGAACGGGACGGCCACGCGCGTGACCTTCGAGGGGGTCGAAACGACCGCGACCCGAGACGGACGAACGGTCGTGGACCGCACCGAGAACAGGACCGTCGTGGTGGCCGTGCCGACGCTCGCCGCCCACGAGCGGACGGAGCGGTTCGAGGAGCGGCTCGACAGGGGTCCGGTCGAAGGGCCCGGGCTCGGGCGACAGCTCACCGCGAGCCTCTATCCGATGACGTGGGCGCGAGGATACGCGCAGTACGCCGGCGCGCCGGTCGAGAACGTCCTCGCGAATCGACACGTGGAGCTGTCGACGAACGCGGGGATCGTCCGGACCCAGCGGGCCGTCTTCGGGACGAGCGACCCGGACGCCCGCGGCGGGGTGGCGCGGGCGACGGCGCGCACCGGCGCGACCGACCTCCTCGCGCCGACCGGGCTCAAGGAGGCCTCGTGGACCGACGCCGTGCTCGGGGCACCGACGCCGACGGGGTCCGGTACCTCCGCGTCGCGAGGGGATCTCGACACGGTCTCGAACGGGGACGCGAGCGAGGACGCCGCGTTCGAGCCGAAGCGAGACCGGACCGACGAGGAGACGTCAGTCCCGGTCGGACATGCGGCGGACGTCGGAGCGACCCGCGTCCACGACGATCTCGACGCGGTGATCGAGGGCGCGTACCGCGTCGAGGCCGACGTGGAGACCGCGACGGCGCAGGTCGCGGACGGCGGACGGGTCTCACCGCCGGTTCCGGACACGGCGGCCGGGGAGTGGGAGCGCGTCGACGTGTCGCGGTCGGAACGCCTGACGGGCGTCTCGGGGAGCGACGTGCCGCGGGGAGTTCCCTCGGGAGTCGTCGATCCCGGGGAGACGGTCTCCTTCGGTGACGCGAGCCGCGACGTGACGGTCGAGCGCGAGGCGACCGCGACGTGGGAACGGGAGGTCATAGAGCGGGGCCCGAACGGGAGCGTCGTCGATCGGACCGTCCACCGGGCGACCACGAGCGACGAGGCGACGGACCGCTACCGGGTCCGGGTCTCGGTGACGGGCCGGCACGCGCCGACCGACGGCGCGCCGGACCGGCCCGCCGCGACGTTCGGAGCCGGGAGCCCGGACGACGTCGCAGACCTGCGCGGAACGCCGGCGGCCGCGCGCTCGGCGCTCGGCGTCAGAACGGCGGTCGGCGTCGACCGGCTGGCACGCGACGCCGTCCAGAGCGGCGACATCGACGAGTCGACGGTCGTCCACGGGTCGCCGTCTGACGACGAACGAGACCGGATCGCCGCGGACGTCGCCGCGCTCGCCGCCGAGGTCAGGGAGTTCGAGACCGACGCGTCGATGGAGGCGGCGACGGTCGGCGAGGCTGAGCCGTACGCCGAGCTCGCGGACGTGATCCGCAACCGTCGGGCGGCGCTCGTCGACGCGCCGGCGACGTACGACGGCGCGACCGACCGGGCGCGGGTCGCCGCCCGCGCGGCGTACGTCGATGCCGTTATCGAGGAACTGGAGACGGCCGCAGACGATCGCGAGACTGCGACGGACGGGTTTCTCGATCGGGTGGACGGCGCGTTCGGCGGCCCGTCAGTCGGCGAGGCGATCGCCGCACGCGAGGCCGCCAAGGATCCGGGCACGTACACGGTCGCCGGCGACGGGCCCGGCGGCGCGGTGACGTTCTCGCCGCGCGGGTCTCCGGGGTACCTCCCGCGGACGACGGTCGAGGGCGAACGGGTGGAGGGCGGGGGCGGCGGATCGACGCGACCGCTCGCCGTCCGCAACGTGAACTACGCCACCGTGCCGTACGGCGAGCTGTCGAGCGGGATCGTGGACCGCCTCCTCGGAGCCGGTGAGACGGTCCGGATCGGCACCGCCGGACGCGCGCTCCTGCTCGCTGACGAGGCGCTGGCGGCGGGCGACGACCCGGACCTCCGCGCCGACCGCGAGGCGCTCGCGGAACGGGTGGACGGATCGCTGCGCGCCGTCGATAGCGAGCTCGTAGGCGTGGTCGGGGACCGAACGTCGCTGTCGCGCGAGCAGCGACGCGACGCGATCGGCGCGGCCGCCGCGTCCTACGATTCCGCGGGCGACCGAGCGGCCGCGGTCGCGGACGGGGAGTACGCCGAGCGGGTCGCGAGCGAGGTCGCTTCTGCCGGGTCGCTCTCGACCGCGTCGGAGGCGTCGCTGGCCGCGCACCTCCGCGTCGAGACCCGGCGAGCGGCCGGTCGTGACGAGGCGCGCGTCCGGACGCGCTTCGTGAAGCGGTCGACGGACGGGGCGCGGGCCCTGCTCAGAGACCGTATGGAAAGCGCGATCGAGAACGAGGCCAAGCGCGCCGGAGAGGCCGCGACCGGGGCGCTGAGCGAGAGAGCGGCCGAAGAGCTCGGCGAGGAGTGGTCGTTGGAGCCCGCTCGGAGCGTCGGCGCGGGGGTGCCGGTCGCGCCGGTCCCCGGCTACTGGGTAGCGACGCTGAACGCCTGGCGGGTGCAGGTCCGCGGGGAGTACCCGCGATTCGCGCTCCGCGCCGACGTCGGCACGCCGACGGAATCGTTCGAGTACGTTCGACAGGAGGGCGACGTGCGGCTCGAACTCGACGGGGAGGCGGTTCGCCTCGGGGCGACGGAGCCGGTCCGGTTCGAGACGGAGACCGTCGTCGCGGTGGCGGTGCCCGCCGGCCCGCCGGGCGTCGGCGACGTCGACGGCACTCGGGACGAGACCTCGGACGGGTGGCCGTGTCCGGGCGTGGCAGAGGCGTCACGCGGAGGCGACGGCGCGTGTACAGCCTCGTGAACCGGCCGCGGCCGTCGCTCCCGTGAGTCGACCGCAGCCGTTTTGAGAGACGCCGACCGAGGGCGACCATGTTTCACGAGGTCGTCGAAGACGGGAGGGTCTCCGGGGCCGGCGTCGCCGATGCCGACGCGGACGAGGTGACCCCGGCGGCGCTGCGCTCGGCGTTCGAGGCGCTACTGAGCGAGTCGGTGGCCGAGGCCGGCCGGGAGCGCATGAGAGACGAAACCGACGTCGATGAGGCGTCGATCGAGGCGGCCGCCGCGGGCGACGTGTCGGGAATCAGCGTCACCGACGCGGCGGCGATCGTCGCCGTGACGGCCGACCGCGACGCCGACGCGGTCGTCGCGGAGCTGCGCGACCACCTGCTGATGGGGATGGCGACGGCGGTGCTCGACGTCGACACCCTCGCGGCGGCGATCGACGCGGATCTCACCGGACAGGAGGTTCAACAGGCGCTGGAGGGCCGCGCCGGGATGACGGTGGGACAGCTCGCGGAGGTCATGGCGGTCATCGAGCGCCGCAAGCGATGAGAGTCGTCGTCGTCGGCTGCGGCTACGTCGGACTCGAACTCGCCGAGCAGCTCGCCGAGCGGGGCCACGCGGTGACGGGCGTGCGGCGATCGGACGCCGGCCTCGACGCCGTCGAAGCGGTCGGAGAGCGTGTCGACGGCGGCGAGGTTGATGCGGTGCGAGCGGACGCGACCGACCCGGCGTCGCTCGACGCGCTTCCCGACGCGGACGCCGTCGTCTTCGCGGCCAGCTCCGGGGGACGCGGCGCAGAGGCGGCCCGCGAGGTGTACGTGGACGGGCTCCGGAACGTGATCGAGGCGTACGCCGCGCGGTCGTCGCCGCCGGACAGGCTCGTCTACACGTCGTCGACGGGCGTGTACGGCGACCACGACGGCGCGTGGGTCGACGAGGAGACGCCGATCGACCCCACCACCGAGAAGACGCGGGTGCTCGCCGAGGCGGAGCGGATCGCGCTGGAGACGGCCGGAGACGCCGGGATCGACGGGACCGTCGCCCGGTTCGCGGGGCTGTACGGACCGGACCGGTACCGGCTGGAGCGGTACGTCGAGGGCCCCGTCACCGCCGGCTACCTCAACATGGTCCATCGGGACGACGCCGCGGGGGCGATTCGGTACCTCCTCGAGACCGATCGCGCTCGCGGCGAGCCCGTCGTGGTGGTCGACGGCGAGCCGATCGACAAGCACGCGTTCGCCGACTGGCTCGCCGACGAGTGCGGCGTCCCGCGGCCGGAGAAGCGGTCGAAGGCCGAACGGATCGCGGCCGGAGAGCTCTCCGCGGCCGCCGAACGGCGGATCCGCACGAGCAAGCGCTGCTCGAACGACCGGTTGCGTGCGCTCGGCTACGAGTTCGCGTACCCGACCTTCCGCGAGGGATACCGCGACGCGGTGCGGTCGTTCGGCGGACCCGAGGAGTGAGCGCGGCGCCCGGTCCCGTCGTTGTCGACCGGTCGGAACAGTAACGAACCTTCATGTGGGGGGAGGGAGTCCCGAAGACATATGTGGAGCCTGAGCGTGGCCGACGAGCGGCTCTCGCAGGCGGAGACGCTCCTTCGGGAAAACCCGGAGCTGACGGCGATTGCCGTCGTCGTCGCGCTCGTCGCGCTCGCAGGGGGGTACCTCCTGTTCCGGGTTCGCTGGACGACAGGGATCCGGTTCCGACGGCTCCTCGCCGATCAAGAGGAGATCGCGGTGCTGATGCACCCGAACCCCGACCCGGACGCGATGTCGGCGGCGCTCGGCGTCGCGTCGCTCGCGTCGCAGGTCGGCGTCGACGCGACGGTGCAGTACCCCGGACAGATCCGCCATCAGGAGAACCGCGCGTTCCGAACGGTGCTCGATCTGGATCTGGAGCCGATCGAACACGTGAGCGACCTCGCCGCGGAGTCCGTGGTGTTGGTCGATCACAACGAGCCGCGGGGGTTCGCCGGGGCGGACGGCGTGCTCCCCGTCGCGGTCGTCGACCACCACCCCGGGGACGGCGCCGGAGAGCAGTTCACGGACGTCCGCACCGACTACGGAGCGACCGCGTCCGTCGTCGCCGAGTACTTCGAGGAGAACGACGCGACTCCGGTTCCGCCGGACAAGCACGCAAGCGAGACCGACAGCGACCTCACCCTCCCGACGGACACCGCAACCGGGCTCTTGTACGGGATCCTCTCCGACACGAAACACCTCACGGTCGGCGCGAGCGAGTCGGACTTCGCGGCCGCCGCGTACCTGTACCCCGGCGTCGACCAGGACCGCCTCGACCGCATCGCCAACCCCGCGGTCGACGCCGAGGTGCTGGAAGTGAAGGCGCGCGCCATCGCCGGGCGCCGCATCGAGGGGTCGTTCGCGGTCGCCGACGTCGGCGGCGTGAACAACGTGGACGCGATCCCGCAGGCGGCCGACGAGCTGATCCAGCTCGAAGGCGTCAGCGCTGTCGTGGTGATCGGCGAGCGGGACGGGACGGTTCACCTCTCCGGGCGCTCCCGGGACGATCGGGTCCACATGGGCAACGCGATCGACTCGGTGCTCGCGGACGTCGAGAACGGCGACGGGGGCGGCCACTCGCGGATGGGCGGCGGGACGGTCGCGCCGCGGATCGACCCGACGGGCGAGGGGGAGCCGGAGACGGTCGACCGGGACGAGCTCGCCGACGCGCTGTTCCGGGCGATGGCCGGCGACGTGTGACCGGCGCCGAATCGCGGGGAGGGAGGCCGCGGCCGGTGCCAGTATTTAATTACCAGGCCGCGAAGCTGACGGTATGCCCCTCGATCTCCCGATCGACGACGGCTGGCGCGCGCTCGCGGGCGTCGGCGTCGGCTACGCGCTCGCGACCGGACTGATTTTCCTCCTGCTGTTCGTGGTGCCGTACCTGATCGTTCGAGGACTGTAACTGCGAAAAACGGCGGCCGAGCGCGAGGCCTCAGGCGAACGCGAGCGAGTCGTCGGCGCCGCCGTCGTCGTCCTGCTGGAGCTTCTCGTGGGCCTCGAGGAAGTCGCCGAGCGTCACCTCGGTGCGGTCGTCGCGGATGGCGAACATCCCGGCCTCAGTGCAGATGGCCTTGATGTCGGCGCCGGACGCGTCCGGCGTCATCTCGGCGAGCTCGTCGAAGTCGATGTCGCTCGCGAGGTTCATCTTCCGGGTGTGGATCTGGAAGATGATCTCGCGGCCCTCCGTGTTCGGCTTGGGCACCTCGATGAGGCGGTCGAACCGGCCGGGACGGAGGATTGCGGGGTCGAGCATGTCGAAGCGGTTGGTCGCGGCGATGATCCGGACCTCGCCGCGCTCGTCGAAGCCGTCCATCTCGGAGAGCAGCTGCATCATCGTCCGCTGGACCTCGGCGTCGCCCGAGGTCTTCGAGTCCGTCCGCTTCGAGGCGATCGCGTCGATCTCGTCGATGAAGAGGACGGCGGGCTGGTTCTCGCGGGCGACCTCGAACAGGTCGCGGACGAGCTTCGCGCCCTCACCGATGAACTTGTGGACGAGCTCGGAGCCGGCCATCTTGATGAACGTCGCGTCCGTCTCGTTGGCGACGGCCTTCGCGAGCATCGTCTTCCCCGTCCCCGGCGGACCGTACAGCAGGACGCCGCTCGGCGGCGTGATGCCGACGTCCTCGAACATGTCCGGGTGTTCCAGCGGCATCTCGACGGTCTCGCGGACCTCCTGCATCTGGTCTTCGAGCCCGCCGATGTCGGCGTAGGTGACGTCCGGCGAGTGCTCGACCTGCATCACACGAGCCCGCACGTCGGTCTCCTTCTCCAGCTTCTTCACGACGGACAGCGAGTTGTTGACCGCGACCCGGTCGTCGGGGTCGAGCTTCTCGCGCATCTCCGCGGTGATCTCCGTGAGCGCCTCCTGGTTGTTTCCGTGCTGTTTGATCACGGCGCCGTCCGGCGTGATCTCCTGAACGGTCGCCACGAACAGCGGGGACTGCTTCAGCTTCTTGTTCTCGTGGGTGAGCCGTTCGAGCTTCTGCTGGTACTTGTTGTTCTCCGCGTTCGCGTCGAGGAGCTTGTCCCGCATCTCCTCGTTCTGCGACTCCAGCACGTCGAGCTCCTCCTGGAGGGACTCGATCTTCTCCTGTCTCGACGCCGCCCCCTCGTCGTAGGGGAGCTCGACGTCGTCGACGGTGTCGGTCATTACGCGTAATAAAGCGTCTCGCGCGTAAGAGGTTTCGGGTGGGGGAGAGGCAGACGAGACCGAGTGCGATTTAAATGCTTAGTGGTAATTAAACAGGATAGTAAATATTATTTGTCGGTATGAGATATGTGGAGACACGCATGAGCACTACCGACGCCGTCACCGCCGACGAGGACGTCGCGGACCGCTGGAACGCCGTCCGCGATCTGCCCCCGAGCGCGAAGCTCGTGGCGAAGGTCCTCGACTACAACGACACGCTGACGCAGAGCGAGCTCGCCGAGGAGACGCTGCTCCCGCCCCGGACCGTCAGGTACGCGCTCTCGCGGCTGGAGGAGGAGGACGTCGTCGACTCGCGGTTCTCCTTCACCGACGCCCGGAAGCGGCTGTACACGCTCGCGGTGTAGGTCGGCCGTCGGCGGCGAGGAGCGAGGAACGGGGAGTGGGCGAGCGGCGACGGGGCCCACCTTATCACCGATGCCGACGCAGGGACGCCGTGGTCTCGACTACCGCCGTCAAACGGGCGCTGACCGCGCTGGCGACGCGAACCGACACCGCGACCCGACCGTACCTCGCCGTGATCGACGAGGCCGAGGCCGCGCGAACCGACCTGCGACGCGCCGCGGCGTTCGCCGATTCGGTCGGGCTCGACCGGCTCTCGGAGGCGGTCGCGGCCGCCGAGCGCGACGGCGACGAGGCCGCGGCCGAGCGGGGCCGCGCGGCGCTCGCGGCCTATCGGGCGTTCCGCGAGGCGGCGGCCGGGGAGGACTGAGCGGAGCGATCCCTCGACCACTTTCACTCCGCCCCCGGAACCCCTAAACCCGATACCGGCCAAGGACCGGGCAGATGACACGGGTGATCCACACCGGCGACACCCACATCGGGTACGCGCAGTACCACTCGCCGGTTCGACGCCAAGACTTCCTCGACGCCTTCGACGCCGTGATCGACGACGCGATCGACGGCGACGTCGACGCGGTGGTCCACGCCGGCGACCTCTTTCACGACCGGCGGCCCGAGCTCGCCGACCTGATGGGGACGATATCGATTCTCCGGCGGCTCGACGACGCCGGGATCCCCTTCCTCGCGGTCGTCGGGAACCACGAGTCGACGCGGGGCGGCCAGTGGCTCGATCTGTTCGAGCGGCTGGGGCTCGCCACCCGCCTCGGCGACGAGCCGACCGTCGTCGGCGACACGGCCTTCTACGGCCTCGACCACGTCCCCGTCTCCCGCCGCGACGACCTCGACTACGCGTTCGCCGACCACGACGCCGACTACGCCGCCCTCGTCGCACACGGGCTCTTCGAGCCGTTCGGCTACGCCGACTGGGACACGGAGGAGGTGCTCGCAGAGAGCGACGTCGAGTTCGACGCGATGCTCCTCGGCGACAACCACACGCCAGACGTCGCCGAGGTCGCCGACACGTGGGTCACCTACCCGGGGTCCACCGAGCGCGCGAGCGCCAGCGAGGAGGAGGGACGCGGCTACAACCTCGTCACCTTCGACGCCGACGCCGCGGGCGGCGACGACCGCGTGGAGATCCGGCGGCGCGCGCTCGACACGCGCCCGTTCGTCTTCGTGGAGGTCGACCTCCGCGAGGGCGAGGGCGCGGCCCGGGTGCGCGAGAAGGTCCGCCAGCACGACCTCGACGACGCCGTCGTGCTCGTCGACGTGACCGGCGACGGCGACCCCGTCACCCCGGCCGCGATCGAGGAGTTCGCGACCGACGAGGGCGCGCTCATCGCCCGTGTCACCGACCGCCGCGAGGTCGAGACGGACGCCGAGGTGGACGTGAGCTTCGCCGACCCCGAGGACGCCGTGCGGGAGCGGGTCGAGGAGATGGCCCTCTCCGAGGCCGCCCGGGACGTCGACGAGGCGGTCCGTGCAGACACGCTCCCCGACAGCAACGTCAGAGCGACGGTGAAGGGACGGATCGAGGAGCGGATCGACGACCTCGACGCGTTCGCGGGAAGCGAGGCGAGCGGTGACGACACGGGAGACGCCGAGAACGCCGAGAGCGACGAGGCGGACGACGACGCGAGCGAGGACAACGCCGACACCGACGCTGACACCGACGAGGGCGACACCGACGAGGGCGACACCGATGAGGGCGACCCCGCCGATGAGAGCGACCCCGCCGATGAGAGCGACCCCGCCGATGAACGGAGCTCCGAGACGCCCGGAACCGACGGCCAGGTGTCCATGGAGGACTACCTGTGAACTTCGACCGCATCCGCCTCTCGAACTTCAAGCCGTACGGCAACGCCGACCTCCGGCTGACGGAGGGCGTCACGGTCATCCACGGGCTCAACGGCAGCGGCAAGTCGTCGCTGCTGGAGGCCTGTTTCTTCGCGCTGTACGGGTCGAAGGCGCTCGACGGGACCCTCGACGACGTCGTCACCAAGGGCGAGGAGGAGACGGAAGTGGAGCTGTGGTTCACCCACGACGGGAGATCGTACCGCATCGAGCGGCGGCTCCGGGTGTACGACGACCGGATCGACCACCAGTGCACGCTCGAGTCGACCGACGGGAGCGACGTGAGCCGCGACGGCGCGCGGGCGGTGCGCGAGTTCGTCACCGAGCTGCTCCGGATGGACGCCGAGGCGTTCGTCGGCTGCGCGTACGTCCGGCAGGGCGAGGTGAACGAGCTGATCGACGCCACCCCGCGGGAGCGGCAGGACACGATCGACGACCTGCTCCAGCTCGGGAAGCTAGAGGAGTACCGCGAGCGCGCCGGCGACGCGCGCCTCGGCGTCGAGGACGTGCTGGAGAACCGCCGCGGGCGGCTCGACCAGCTCGACGACCAGATCGAGGCGAAGGAGGAGCGCGACCTCCACGAGCGGCTCAACGGGCTCGAGAGCGACCTCGCCGAGGTCGCCGACGAGATCGAACGCTACGAGGACCAGCGCGAGCGAGCGACGGAGACGCGCGAGGAGGCCGCGGAGACGCTCTCGACCCACGCGGAGAAGCGTGAGGAGCTGGAGTCGGTCAAAGGAGAGATCGGCGAGATCGAGGAGTCGATCCGCGAGGCGGAGCGGGAGCGCGACGAGCACCGGGACGCGATCCGGGAGGCCCGCGAGCGGATCGATGAGATCGAGGCCGCGATCGACGACGGGCTCGATGACGCCGGCCTCGACGCGGCCGCCGAGGAGGCGATCGCGGCCCGCCGCGAGGAGCTCGACGATCGGGAGGAAGCGGTCCGCGAGGAGCTCGACGACGAGCGGGTGAGCGCCGAAGCGTTCCGAAATCAGGCGACGAACCTCGCCGGGAAGGCGGACGATCTCGTCGAGCGCGCCGCGGAGCTGCAAGCCGAGGCCGACGAGCTCGCCGAGGAGGCGGAGGCGGCCGCGGACGAGGCCGACGAGCGCGAGTCGTCGATCGAGGGGCTCCGCGAGGAGGCCGAGACCGTCCGCGAGCGGTTCGCGACCGCCGACGTCGACCGCGACGGCGTCGCCGACGAGCGCGACCGGCTCCGCGAGCGACGCGGCGAGGTCCGCGAGCGGATCGCGGAGCTGTCCGCGGAGCTGAAGAACGCCCGCGAGCGCGTCGACGAGGCCGAGGCGTTGCTCGCGGCCGGCAGGTGTCCCGAGTGCGGCCAGCCCGTCGAGGACTCGCCGCACGCGGCGGGGATCGAGGAGGACCGCGAACAGGTCGCCGAGCTGGAGACCGAACTGGAGGCGACCCGCGAACGCGAGGACGACCTCGACGACCGGATCGAGGAGCTGGACGGCCTCGCCGACGCCGCGGACCGGCTCGACGAGATCGACGAGACCGTCGAGATGCTCGAAGAGCGCGTCGACGAGCGGCGCGAGGAAGCCGAAACGAAGCGCGAGGAAGCCGAAACGAAGCGCGAGGAAGCCGAAACGAAGCGCGAGGAAGCCGAGGAGACGCGGGAGGTCGCCGCGGAGAAGCGGGAAGCTGCCGAGTCGGCCGCGGAGCGGGTCGCGGAGCTCGAGGACGCGCTCGCCGAGGTCGACGACGTCCGTGAGGCGGTGGACGCTGTCGAGGAGCGGACGGCGGCGATCGCAGAGGCCGAAGCCGAGATCGAGCGCCGCCGCGAGAAGCGGGAGACCCTCGCGGAGCTGAACGACGAGCGGCGCGACCGGCTCGCCGACAAGCGCGAGCGGCGCGACGAGCTCGCGGCCGCGGTCGACGAGGCGGCGGTCGAGGAGGCGAGACAGCGGAAGGAAGAGGCCGAGGAGTACCTCGAACGCGTCGACGGGGAGTTGGACCGGCTCGCGGAGCGACGCACGGAGCTGGAGAACGCCATCGGGAGCGTCAACGGCGAGATACGGGAGCTGGAGAACCTCCGCGCGGAGCGCGAGGAGCTGGCCGCGACCGTCGACGCGCTCGAGGGGCTCCACGAGGAGACGAGCGATCTGGAGGCGATGTACGGCGACCTCCGCGCGGAGCTCCGGCAGCGCAACGTCGCCGAGTTAGAGCGCACCCTCAACGAGACGTTCGACCTGGTGTACGGCAACGACGCCTACTCGCACATCGAGCTCGACGGCGAGTACGCGCTCACCGTCTACCAGAAGGACGGCGAGGCGCTCGACCCCGAGCAGCTCTCCGGCGGCGAGCGCGCCCTGTTCAACCTCTCGCTGCGCTGCGCGATCTACCGGCTGCTCTCCGAGGGGATCGAGGGCGCGGCGCCGACGCCGCCGCTCATCCTCGACGAGCCGACCGTCTTCCTCGACTCCGGGCACGTCTCCCGCCTCGTCCGGCTCGTCGAGGAGATGCGCGGCTTCGGCGTGGAGCAGATCCTCATCGTCAGCCACGACGACGAGCTGGTCGGCGCCGCCGACGAGCTGGTCACCGTCGAGAAGGAGCCGCGCTCGAACCGCTCGACGGTGCGTCGCGCGGACGCCGCCGAGCTCGACGTCGCCGAACTCGCGGACGACTGATCGTCTACTCGTCCGCGGCGCGGTCGTTCTCCCCGCTCGATCCGCCCCGCAGCCGTTCGAGCGCCTCGCTCGCGGCGTCCGTCGCCGCGTATCCGCGTCGTCCCCCGACGTCGACCTCGTCGATCAACCCGGCGGCGCGCAGTTCGGTGACCGTTCCGTGGAGGTCGGACTCGCACATGTCGGCCGTGTCGAGCAGCTCGATCGCGGAGAGCGGCCCCTCGTCGACGACCACGGCGAGCAGGCCGAGCGACCGGTCGTCGTGGACCGCCCGCACGGTCCGCCGGACCGGCTCGGGGATCCCGGAGGCCGCGGTCGCGAGCGGCGACTCCCCGTCGACGACGCTGAGCTCCTCGTTGTCGACGTAGCGCTCCGCGCCCGTGGCCGGGTCGCGGACCCGACTCGACTCCGCGGAGCGCTTCACGAGGAGGTACGTCTCGCCGTCGGCGTCGCGAACCGTCTGCATGGGTAGAGGAGAGGGGCCCCGAGGCATTACGCTTCCGGGGAGCCTACGGATCGCGGCCGTCGGCGGGAGCGGAGTCGTCGGCGGCCGCATCGGCCTCGGCTTCGACCGCATCGGCTTCGACTGCCTCGCCTTCCGCCGCTCCGTCTCGCGAGCGCTCCCAGGCGCGGTACGTCTGGTAGGTCCGGACGCCGGCGAGGAGCCCGGCGACGAGGAGGACCGGCCCGATCCGCGACCACCCCTCGAAGTACCACACCATCGGGCCGAGCGCGACGAGGAGCACCGCGGCGTTGGCGTAGATCACCGCGACGACGAACGCGCGGAGCGTGCCGGAGTCGACGTCGCTCGCGCCCTCGAAGTCGCCCCCGTCGTCGAACGTCTTCACCGAGGGGGCCTTCGGAATCTCCGGCGTCATCTCCCGCTCGGCGTCGGAGCTCTCGCCGAAGGAGACTTCGCCCTCGTCGTCCTCGTCGAGGCTGAACACGTGCGGTCGTACGCGGGGACGGTGGAAAGGGGTTCCGCCCCGGTTCGAGGGGTCGGATCGGAGACTCGTCTCTGAGAGAAAGAGCGACGACCCGTCGGATCAGACGGCGTCGGCGAGCCGGACCGTTCGGCTCGCCTCAACCCACGCGAGGGGGTTCGCGGCGTCGAACAACACCACGTTCCCGTCGTCCTCGTACACCTCCACCTCGGCGTCCGCGTCGCGCTCGGCCGGGCGAGCCGCCTTAGATTCCGAACGTGGGTCCGAAGACATAGACCGTGGTAAGTCATCACACATTAAATGCCTTTCCGTGCCGGGACTCCTCGCCGCACCCGAAAGCCGAGTTTTTTAGCCGGGTGACGCCGAAGGACGGATATGACTCAGTCGGGGCTGTCGGACTTCTCGTCGACCGGAGACGCGGGCGGCGGGGGGAACGACGGCACGGACGCCGAACGGGAGGACCTCGCCGCGCAGGAGGCGGCCGTCGTCGCCGGCGGGGGACGGGGGCGCGTCAGCGACGTCGTCGACGTCGACGAGGCGAAGTTCCCGGACTCCGCCGGGACCGTCGAGCTGATGATCACCCAGATCGACTACGCCGTGGAGGGGTACGGGAGCGACGAGTACCCCGTCGTCCACGTCTTCGGCCGGCGGCCGGCGGAGAACGTTGACGGGGACGTCGAGCACGACGTCCGCGAGCACGTCCGCGTGCTGGGCGTCGAGCCGTACTTCTACGTCCCCACCGCCGACCTCGACCGCGACCCCGTCGAGGCGTACGACGTCGTGATCGGCACGCGCGAGGAGGACGCCGAGGGAGAGCCGTACGAGAGCATCCGCGGCGAGCCGCTCACTCGGATCGTGACGCGGACACCCCGCGACGTCGGGACCATTCGGGACGACTTCGAGACGAGCTTCGAGGCGGACATCCTCTTCCCGAACCGCTTCCTTATCGACAACGGGCTCAACGGCGGGATGCGGGTCGAGGAGCGCCGGCTCGACGACGGCTCCGGAACGATACAGGTCCACGAGGGGCAGCTGGAGCCCGCCGAGGTCGACGCCGACCTCCGTGTGAACACCTTCGACATCGAGGTCGACGACCGGCGCGGCTTCCCCGAGGACGGCGAGGAGCCGATCATCTGTCTCACGAGCCACGACTCCTACGACGACGAGTACGTCGTCTGGCTGTACGACGCCCCCGAGGCCGAGATCCCGCCGCCCGAGGACCTCCCCGACTACGAGGGGATCGTGGGCGACGGCGAGGAGCTCGATTTCAGGGTGCGCACCTTCGAGGAGGAGGCCGCGATGCTCGACGCGTTCGTCGAGTACATCGACGACACCGACCCCGACCTCCTGACGGGGTGGAACTTCGAAGACTTCGACGCGCCGTACGTCTTGGACCGGCTGGAGGTGCTCGACGACGGGAGTCAGTACGACCTCTCTGTCGACCGACTCTCCCGAATCGGCGAGGTGTGGCGCTCCGGCTGGGGCGGCCCCGACATCAAGGGCCGGGTCGTCTTCGACCTGCTGTACGCGTACAAGCGGACGATGTTCACGGAGCTCGAGTCGTACCGCCTCGACGCAGTCGGCGAGCGCGAGCTCGGCGTCGGCAAGGAGCGGTACACCGGAGACATCGGCGACCTCTGGGAGCAGGACCCGGAGCGCTTGCTGGAGTACAGCATCCGCGACGTGGAGCTGTGCGTCGAGATCGACCGGAAACAGGACGTGATCGCCTTCTGGGACGAGGTGCGCACCTTCGTCGGCTGCAAGATCGAGGACGCGCCGACGCCGGGCGACACCGTCGACATGTACGTCCTCCACAAGGCGTTCGGGAAGTTTGCGCTCCCGACGAAGGGCCAACAGGAGTCGGAGGAGTTCGAGGGCGGCGCCGTCTTCGACCCGATCACGGGCGTCAAGGAGATGGTGACGGTCCAGGACTTAAAGAGCCTCTACCCGATGTGCATGGTGACGATCAACGCCGGTCCGGAGACGAAGGTCGACCCCGCCGAGTACGACGGCGAGACGTACGTCGCGCCCAACGGGACGCACTTCCAGAAGGAGCCGGACGGGATCATGCGCGAGATGGTCGACGAGCTCCTCTCCGAGCGCGAGGAGAAGAAGGCGCTCCGGAACGACCACGACCCCGGCACCGAGCCGTACGAGCAGTACGACCGACAGCAGGGAGCTGTCAAGGTTATTATGAACTGCTTCACGCCGGACACCGAGGTCGTGACTCCCAGCGGCGTTCGGTCGATTACGGAGTTGGAGGTCGGCGACGACGTGTACTCTCTCGATCCCGATACGGAGGAGATGGAGGTGAAGACCGTCGAAGAGACCCACGCGTACCCGGACTACCGGGACGAACTCGTCGATATTGAAACGTCGAAGATCGACTTCCGGGTGACGCCGAACCACCGGATGCTCGTCCGAAAGAACGAGACGAACGGGATCACCGAGGACGGGTACAGTTTCGTGGAGGCAGGCGACCTCGACCGGGCGACAAACTACGAACTGCCCCACGACTGGGACGGACCGGACGGCGAACGGATCGACGAGGTCGATCTGACCGAACTCGTCGACGGCAAGTACGAGGTGTGGATCCGACCCAGCGTCCACGGCCACACGTTCACCGCTGAGCTTGGCTGGACGCCGCGGCGCGTGCCGAAGGCAGATGTCGGCGAGACCGGCTACGTATTCACGGCGGCCGAGTTCGAGGAACATCGCGAGTACGTCGAGTCGGTGTGCGAGACGAGCTACGTTCACCGCGAGTCCGGACGGAAGTGGATTCCGCGGACCTACGACGGGGACGACTTCCTCGAACTGCTCGCGTGGTACGTCACGGAAGGAAACGTGTACACGTCCGAGGAGAAGCAGTTCGGCGACAACCTCCGCGGCTCCGCAACCACGGTACAGATCGCGCAGGATGCCGTGGCCGACGGCGGCGACTCCGACCACGAGACGATCGGCCAACTCCTCGATCGAATGGGATTGGATTACTACGTCGACGACCGAAGCTACCAGTTCACCTCGGAGCTACTCGGGGATCTCCTCCGGGACTGCTGTGGCGACGGGAGCTTCGAGAAACGAATTCCGGATCGCGTTTTTGAGGCGAACACGGCACAGAAACGCGCGTTCCTGGAAACGCTGATCGACGGCGACGGAGACCGCCAGACGGGATCGTGGCGATACACGACCTCGAGTGAGCGGCTTCGGGACGACGTGCTCCGCCTGTGTGCCCACCTCGGGCTTACCGCGAACTACAACCACGACAGCGGGAGCTGGCGGATCTACGTCACGGAAGCGGCGAAGAACACGCTTCGGATGCATCGGAGTAGCACTCGAAGCGAGGCCGAGGACGGTGTCTACTGCGTGACCGTCAAGGACAACCACACGCTTCTCGCCGGGCGGAACGGGAAGTTCCAATTCGTCGGACAGTCCCTGTATGGAGTGACGGGATGGGATCGGTTCCGCCTCTACGACAAAGAGGGCGCGGCGGCCGTCACGGCGACCGGTCGCGAGGTCATCGACTTCACCGAGGAGGCCGCGAACGAGCTCGGCCACGACGTTGCGTACGGGGACAGTATCACAGGCGACAGACCCGTCGTCGTGCGCGATCCCGAGGGTATCGTTCGAATCGTGCCGATTGCCGATCTCTTCGAGCGCTCGGACGCGACTGCGAGCGAGGATCTGATTGTGACTGCCGACGGCGGGCCTGTCGCTTCGGTGTCGATCGAGAAGGAACGGGGTGACGTGGACGAGTGGGAGGCGCTTTCGGTGGCCGAAGACGGCGAACCGGAGTGGCAGCCGATCGAGCAGGTGATCCGACACGAGACCGACAAACCGGTTGTCAACCTCCAGCATAAGTTCGGTGAGTCCACGACGACCAGAGATCATTCGTACGTCGTCGAAGAGGACGGCGACCTCGTCGAAACGAAGCCGGGAGACGTCAAAGAACCACTTCGGGTACCTGGTCTCCCCGAAGTCGAAACGGTGGAAACAGTCGACATATACGAGGTGTTGGAGGGGTACACACGCGAGTACGAGGACGGCCGAAGCGTCGGCAGCGAGAGCGCGGAGACGAAAGTCAAGCAAGTCCACGCAAACGATGACTGGGTCTGGTTTGGCCACAAGCACCACAACACGATAGAGCGGAGTATCAAGGTACAGCGACACGTCGAGTTAGACTCCGAAGAGGGACGGGCGCTCGTACGGCTGCTCGCCGCGTACGTCACCGAAGGGAGCGCGTCGACGATTGAGACGACCGATTCCAGGTTCGGTGCGAGCATCGCCGAATCCAGAACGGAGTGGCTAGAAAGCCTTCGAGACGACTACCTCCGTCTATTCGACGGAGCGACTGCAAGTGTCATCGCGTCAAACACGTCTGACGAGCGAACGGTCGAGTACGAAACGGACGACGGAGATCAGTCGGTTACGTACGACGATTGCACCTACAAGCTCCAGATGATGAACGAACTCTCGGCGGTGTTCTTCCGTGAATTCGCCGGACAAACGTCGCGTGGAAAGCGTATTCCGGGGTTCGTGTTCAATCTCCCCGAGGATCTCCAACAGCTCTTCGTCGACGTGCTCGTGGAGGGCGACGGCTCACGCGAATTCCCGCGATACTCGACCGAATACTGCGAGCGAAACTTCGACTTCGAGACAACGAGCCGAGAACTCGCGGCGGGCCTCTCGACCCTTCTTACCCAGCGTGGGGAGAAGCATTCGCTGAAGTACAGAGAGAGCAAAGGAAGCTACACGATTCGAACGTGTGATTACTATCGCGGCGGACGAGACCCGGTCGTCGAGGAAGTGGATCACGACGGGTACGTGTACGATCTCAGCGTCGCCGAGAACGAGAACTTCGTCGACGGTGTCGGCGGTATCGTCCTACATAACACCGATTCGGTCATGTTGTCCCTGGGCCAAGAAGTAGATAAGCAAGAGGCGATCGAGACCTCCTTCGAGATCGAGGACCACATCAACGAGCGGTACGACGACTTCGCGCGCGACGAGCTGAACGCCGAGTTCCACCGCTTTCAGATCGAGTTCGAGAAGCTCTACCGGCGGTTCTTCCAGGCGGGCAAGAAGAAGCGGTACGCCGGCCACATCATCTGGAAGGAGGGGAAAGACGTCGACGACATCGACATCACCGGCTTCGAGTACAAGCGCTCCGACATCGCACAGATCACGAAGGAGGTCCAGCAGAACGTCATCGAGACGATCGTCACGGGCGACGACATCGACGAGGACATGGAGGAAGTGAAGGCGTACCTCGTGGACGTCATCGCGCGCGTCCTCGACGGCGAGATGGACCTCGACGAGATCGGGATCCCGGGGGGGATCGGCAAGAAGCTGGACGCCTACGACACCCCGACCGCGCAGGTCCGCGGGGCGAAGTACGCGAACCTCATGCTCGGGACCAACTTCGGCAGCGGGTCGAAGCCGAAGCGGCTCTACATCGAGAAGGTCCACCCCGACTTCTGGCAGCGGATGGAAGAAGAGGAGGGACTCGACCCGCAGCGGGACCACCTGTACGGGGAGTTCAAGCGCGACCCGGACGTGATCTGCTTCGAGTACGCCGACCAGGTCCCCGACGAGTTCGAGGTCGACTGGGAGAAGATGCTGGACAAGACGCTGAAAGGGCCCATCGAGCGCGTGATCGAGGCGCTCGGGATGTCGTGGGAGGAGGTCAAGACCGGCCAAGAGCAGACGGGACTCGGCTCGTTCATGTAGCAGAGTCGCATCTTGGAAAGCAGTTTTCGATCGTTGGAAAAATTCTTATCGGATTTGGGATTTTTGACGGGTAGATGCGTAACCATTAACCTCCTCAACCACTACCATCGAGGTACGAGGCACGAGAATACACATGGCTACTCTCGAAATCAACGATCTTCACGCACGAGTGGCGGAAGAGGGCGGCGAACGCATCCTTCTCGGGGTCGATCTGACCGTCGAGACCGGCGAGATCCACGCGCTGATGGGGCCGAACGGCTCCGGGAAATCGACGCTCGCGAAGGTCATCGCCGGCCACCCGGCGTACGAGGTCACCGGCGGCGAGGTCCTGCTCCACCTCGACGAGGAGGACGTCGCCGACGTCGACGCCGACCTCGACGACGAGGACTACCACTGGGAGCTGCTGGAGCTGGAGCCGAACGAGCGCGCGGCGCTCGGCATCTTCCTCGGCTTCCAGTACCCGGCGGAGATCGAGGGGGTCACCATGACGAACTTCCTCCGGCAGGCGCTCAACGCCAAGGCGGACGAGCGCGAGGAGCTGTTCGAGGACGAGGACGCCGAGGAGGCCGACGCGGACGACGAGGATGAGGGGTACGAGACCTCCCCGATGGAGGGCCCCGCCGACGACGGCGAGATCGGCGTCGCCGAATTCCAGCAGATCCTCTCGGAGAAGATGGAGCTGCTCGACATGGACGAGAAGTTCATGCAGCGATACCTCAACGCCGGCTTCTCCGGCGGCGAGAAGAAGCAGAACGAGGTCCTGCAGGCCGCGATGTTAGAGCCCGCGATCGCCGTGCTCGACGAGATCGACTCCGGGCTCGACATCGACCGGCTCCAGGACGTCTCGAAGGGGATCAACGCGCTCCGTGACGAACAGGGCACGGGCGTCCTCCAGATCACCCACTACCAGCGCATCCTCGACTACGTCGAGCCCGACCACGTCCACGTGATGCTTGACGGCAAGGTCGTCAAGAGCGGCGGCGCGGAGCTCGCCGAGAAGCTCGAGGACAAGGGGTACGACTGGGTCCGCGAGGACGCGTTCGAGGCGGCGTAACCACAAATGGTCACGCAACAGGAATA
The DNA here is from genome assembly GCF_003721435.2 of Halorubrum sp. CBA1229. Classification (NCBI taxonomy): domain Archaea; kingdom Methanobacteriati; phylum Methanobacteriota; class Halobacteria; order Halobacteriales; family Haloferacaceae; genus Halorubrum; species Halorubrum sp. CBA1229. The sequence continues at coordinate 1,192,792 of NZ_CP054585.1, forward strand.
AACGGGGGAACACGTAACACATTACCATGAGTTCACAACAAGACGACCTCAAAGAGACAGACACCGAGGCCCGCTTCGAGTTCAAGAAGGAGGAGAAGTCCGCCTTCCAGACCGAGAAGGGCCTCACCGAGGAGACGGTCCGCGTCATCTCGGAGGACAAGGACGAACCGGAGTGGATGCTGGAGCGGCGCCTGCGCGCGCTCGAGCAGTTCCAGGAGATGCCGATGCCGACCGACTGGCCCGGGCAGCCGGACCTGAGCGAGGTCGACATCGACGAGATCATCCCGTACATCCGACCCGACGTGGACGTCCGCGCCGGCGTCGACGACTGGACGGAACTCCCGGACGAGATCAAAGACACCTTCGACAAGCTGGGCATCCCGGAGGCCGAGAAGAACGCGCTCTCCGGCGTCGGCGCCCAGTACGAGTCGGAGGTCGTCTACCAGAACATGCAGGAGCGGTGGGAGGAGAAGGGCGTCATCTTCTGTAACATGGACGAGGCCGTCCAGGAGCACGAGGAGATCGTCCGCGAGCACTTCATGACGAAGTGCGTCCCCCCGAGCGACAACAAGTTCGCGGCGCTCCACGGCGCCATCTGGTCGGGCGGCTCGTTCGTCTACGTGCCAGAGAACACCACCGTCGACATGCCGGTGCAGGCGTACTTCCGGATGAACTCCGAGGGGATGGGCCAGTTCGAGCACACGCTCATCATCGCCGAGGAGGGCTCCGAAGTCCACTACATCGAGGGCTGTTCGGCGCCGAAGTACTCGGCCTTTAACCTCCACTCCGGCGGCGTCGAGGTGTTCGTCGGCGAGGACGCGCACGTCCAGTACTCGACCGTGCAGAACTGGTCGAAGAACACGTACAACCTGAACACGAAGCGCGCCATCGCCGAGAAGGGCGGGCGCATGGAGTGGATTTCGGGGTCGATGGGGTCGAAGGCGACGATGCTGTACCCCTCGACGATCCTGAAGGGCCGCGGCGCCTCCGACAACCACATCACCATCGCCTTCGCGGGCGAGGGCCAGGACATCGACACCGGCGCGAAGGTGTACCACAACGCGCCGGACACCAAGTCGACCGTCGAGTCGAAGTCGATCGCGAAGGACGGCGGCCGCACGAACTACCGCGGTCTCGTCCACATCGCAGACGGCGCCGAGAACTCCTCGACCGCCGTCGAGTGCGACGCGCTGATGTTCGACAACGAGTCGACCTCCGACACCATGCCGTACATGGAGATCAACGAGTCGAAGGTCGACGTCGCCCACGAGGCGACCGTCGGGAAGATCGGCGACGAGGACATCTTCTACCTGCAGTCGCGCGGCCTCGACGACGACGACGCCAAACAGATGATCGTTTCGGGCTTCATCGAGCCCATCACGGAGGAGCTGCCCATCGAGTACGCCGTCGAGCTGAACCGGCTCGTCGAACTCGAGATGGAGGGCTCGCTCGGATAACATGAGCACGCAAGCAATCGAGAGCCTCTCGGAGGACACGATACGACGCATCGCCGACGAACGCGACGAGCCCGAGTGGCTCCTCGAGACCCGTCTGAACGCGCTGTCCGCGCTGGAGACGGCCGAGCTGCCCGACGTCATCCAGACGCCCGGGCGCCGTTGGACCGATCTGGAGGCGCTCGACTTCGAGGCGCTCGTCGACCCGCTTGACCAGTCCGACGCCACGGAGCGGACGGCCGGCGACGACGAGGTCGTCGTCCTCCCGTTCACCGAGGCGTTCGACGAGTACGGCGACGTCATCGAGGCCAACTTCGGCTCGGTGCTCGACCCCGAGCACAACTACCTCACGGCGCTGTCGGTCGCGCTCTTTACCACCGGCACGTTCGTCTACGTCCCGGAGGGCGTCGACGTCGAGGACGTGACGGTCCGCGCGGAGATGAACTCCCGCTCGCTGTTCAGCCAGACGCTCGTCGTCGCCGAGGAGTCGTCGTCGGTGACGATCCTCGAGTCGATCGAGAGCGGTGAGGGAAGCGTCGACGGCGACCGGTACTTCTCGAACCTCGTCGAGATCGCGGCGGGCGAGAACGCGAACGTCCAGTTCGGCTCGCTCCAGAACCTCGACGACGACTCGTACACCTACTCGCTGAAGCGCGGCGTGACGGACGCGTACGCGACGATCGACTGGATCGAGAGCAACTTCGGCTCGAAGCTCACCCGCTCCGACGTCGAGACCGAACTGAGCGGCGACGGCTCCGAGAGCCAGATCGTCGGGACGTTCTTTGGCACCGACGACCAGCACTTCGACCTGAACGCCCGCGTCTGGCACCAGGCCGAGCACACGACGGCCGACCTCGTCACGCGCGGCGTGCTCGACGACGTGGCCCGCTCCGTCTACGAGGGCGTCCAGGACGTCGGCGAGGACGCGTGGAACACCTCCAGCTACCAGCGCGAGAACACGCTGATGCTGTCGGACGACGCCGAGGCCGACGCGTCGCCGAAGCTGATCATCCACAACCACGACACCGAGGCGTCGCACTCCGCGACGGTCGGACAGGTCGACGCCGAGGACCTGTTCTACCTCGAGAGCCGCACGATCGACTCCCGCACGGCGCGGAACATGCTCGTCGAGGGCTTCTTCGTCCCCGTGTTAGAGGAGATCGCGGTCGACGAGTTCCGCGACGACGTCCAGGAGCTCGTCCTCCAGCGCCTCCAGTAACCCGCGGGTCTCGGTCCTCCACTGGGGGCGGTGACGACGGATTTTCCGTTTTTTCGCGACGACGAGCCCCGGCTGAAGGGGAACTCCTTAAGTCGGACTACGCCCGAGGGCGCATGTATGCGAACGGGCGTATCGAGCGGTGACGGGTGGTCGCCGTGAGCGTGAGCCAGCGGATCGCCTCCGACGACCAGCTCGCTCGGCTGCTGCAGATCGGGATCGTGTTGGAGGAGGTGGTCGAGGCGCGGGCGCACCACCACTACCAGCGCCTCGACGCCGAACTCGACGACGAGATCGAGACCCTGCTCGCGGACGCGGCCGAGGAGTCCGCGGACCACCGCGAGCGGCTGGAGTCGCTCATCTCCGGACTCGGGGTCGACAGCGTCCCGTTCGACGAGATCGAGTCGCTCGTCGACGCCCGCTACGGGCGGACCAAGCCCGAGGACTTCGACGGGATCTTATACGACCAGCTCTGCAACGAGGAGACGGCGTACAAGTTCTACGACGACCTCATCGAGGCGATCAAGGCGTCCGACGCCGAGTTCTCGGTCGACCGGGAGCGCCTCTTGGAGACGTTGGAAACGATCCGGGAGGAGGAGGCCGAGGGCGTCAGCGAGGTCACGGAGGTCATGGAGCGACGATGAACCGGCGTATCGAACCGACGACGAGCCCCGACGGAGGAGAGCCGTGAACACCGCAGACCAGTACCTCAAGACGATATACGTCGTACAGGAACAGGAGGACGGCCCGGCCTCGACGGGGTCGATAGCCGACGCCCTCGACGTGAGCCCGGCGAGCGCGAACGAGATGATCGGCAAGTTAGAGGAGCGCGGACTCGCCGAACACGAGAAGTACAAGGGCGTCCGGCTCACCGACGACGGTATCATCCGGGCGCGGGACGCCCTCCAGACGTACTGCATCATCGAGCGGTTCCTCGCGAACGTGCTCGGCGTCGAGGAGTTCCGCGAGGAGGCCCACGAGCTGGAGGCCGTCATCGACGACACCGTCGCCGAGCGACTCGACACGATCATCGACCGCCAGCCGGAGTGTCCGGACTGCTTCGACCCCGAGACGGACGCCTGCGCGTGTCTGGAGGTCGCGATGGCGCCCGTCGAGTCGGACTGAGGCGGTCGGTACCCGTCCGGCGGCTTTAGACGCCCGTCGAGTACCGCAGAATGCCCGCGATGCCGCCGAACGCGTCGAGCAGCTGCTCGCCCTTCTCGAAGTCCGTGGAGATGAACTTCGTGTCCGTGCCGCGCTGCTCGGCGATGCTCATCAGGTGTTCGATCACGTCGTCGCGCTCGTCGGCCTCGGCCGGCTCGCCGCACTCGGAGCACTCGTGGTCCGGGGTCGAGTGCCGCGAGTCGATCACCTCGTACTCCTCGTGGCCGTTCGGGCACTCGTAGACGACGACGTCGGAGCGGAGGTCCTCGGAGATGAGCAGCCGGTCGACCGACCCCATGATCAGGTTCCGGCGGGTCTGCTCGAAGCCGTACGTGGCCTCCTCGCCGGTGTTGAGCTTCTCGAAGAACTCGTCCATGTGACGTTTGTCCTCGACGATCTCCTGGTCGGCGAGCGCCTCGCTGGCGTTGTCGACGAGGTCTTTCAGGCCGGACTCGTCGGTATAGGCCACGTCGAACTTCCCGAGCACCTTGTCCTGGAGCTCGTGGTGGAGGTAGTCGCCGTCGAGGAACTCGTCTTTCGTCGGGGAGGGGCCGCCGACGAGGATGCCGTCGAGCTCGTGCCGCTTGTCGACGAACAGGTCGTCGGCCATCCCGGCCACCTCCTGGTAGAAGTTGTCGATCGCTTCGAGGCGGAGGCGGGCGAACCGCTGGGCTGACTGTCCCCCCTTCCGCTGTTTGCCGGGGACGAGCGAGGAGGCGGACTTGACGGGCTCGACGCGCTTGCCCTTCAGCCAGCCGACGTTGGCCTCGCGGCGGTCCAAGACGATGAGCCCGAACAGCCCGGAGTCCTCCAGCATGTGTTCGAGCGGCTCGGTGAGGAACTCGGAGTCGCAGTGGTAGCGGAACGACTCGACGGGCTGGGGCGGCGACTCCAGCGTCCGGGTGACCATGTCGGTCTGGCCGCCGCCGGCGTCGATCGCCCCCGAGAAGATCACCATGCCGTTCTCGGGCGGGAAGGTGTCGTAGTAGCGGAGGCGGTCCTTGATCGAGGTGAGCGCGTCTTGGACGGCAGTCCGAGTCTGCTTGGACTTGATGTTGGACGCCTCGCTGTGCTCCTGGGTGACGTGAGCCACCACGTCGGAGATCTGCCGGTCTTCGGGGATGTAGATGGTGACGAGCTGCGTGCCGGAGCCCTCGAAGTCGCGGAGCTCCTCGATGACCTTGCGGAACTCGTACTTCCGCCGGTCGTCGCTCGCCTCTTGGGCGTCGCTACTCATTACCCGAACTACGGCGGCGTGCGTGTAAGTAAGCTTTGACCTTCCCGGCAGCGCGACGGTACCGGATCACACGGGCGTTCGATCGCGGGGCCGTTTATAAATAATGAGCGGAGGCGCGCGCCTCTGAGCGGCCGCCGAAGGCGGCCGTGAGGAGCGCGTGCGAGGGAGTCGGTCGCCCGGAGCGAAGCGGAGGGCGGCCGACGAGGCTGGGGAGGCGTGAGGTTGCGGTCGCGGTGCAGTGCGGGGTGGGACTTCAAAGGGGCAGGCGCGAGGGCGAAGCACGGTGACGTAAGGACCGCAGCGAGCGACGCGAGCGAGGACCGCAACGAACCGCGCGAGTCCTCGCGACTGGGGCTTTGGCAGTGTACACCGACGATCCCGAATCGACTATTTATAAGCGATCGGCTGGGACTCTGACAGAGTTCACCGCACCGCCGACGGCGACACCACGGGCGAACAAAATCGATCGACGACTTCGACAGTACCGATCCTACATCGACTCGGGCGCCTCGACCCCGAGCACGTCGAGCGCGTTCGCCATCGTGTGCTTCGCGGCCGCGACGAGCGCGACGCGGGCGGCCCGGAGCTCGTCGTCCTCGGCGGTGACGACCGGGCACTCCCTATAAAAGGCGTTGTACGCGTCGGCGAACTCGCGGGTGAACGTCGCGACCGTGTGCGGCTCGAGGTCGTCGGCCGCCGCCTCGATGACGGCTGGGAAGCGGGCGACCTCGCGGAGGAGCTCGCGGGCCGCGTCGGTCTCGAGGGCCGCGGCGTCGACGTCGAGGGCGTCGGCGTCGACGGCGCCGTCGGACCCGGCGGCCGCCGTCACGCCCGGCACGTCGACGCCGGCGGCCGCGGCCTCGTCGAGGATGCCGGCGCAGCGCGCGTGGACGTACTGGACGAAGGGGGCCGACTGCGCCTCGAAGTCGAGCGCGTCCTCCCACTCGAAGGTGATCGCCTTCGCGGGCTGCTTCGAGACGATGTCGTACCGGACCGCGCCGATGCCGACCTGGTGGGCGATGCGCTCGACGTCCTCGTCGGTGAGGTCGTCGTCGCGGATGCGGTCGTCCATCCGGCTCTCGACGGCCTCGCGGGCGCGGTCGATCGCCTCGTCGAGCAGGTCGTCGAGCATCACGCCGGTCCCGCGCCGGGTGGACATCTTCCCGTCGGGGAGGTTGACGTACGAGTAGATGACGTGGCCGAGCCGGTCGGTGTCGTTGCCGAGCAGCTCTAAGGTCGCATCGAGCTGGTCGGCCTGCAGCTTGTGGTCCTCGCCGAGGACGGTGACGGCGCGGTCGTAGTTGTCGAACTTCCACTCGTGGTGCGCCAGGTCGCGGGTGGTGTAGAGACTCGTGTCGTCCGAGCGCAGGAAGACGAGGTTCTTGTCGATCCCCCACTCGTCGAGCTCCAGCTGCCAGGCGTCCTCCTCGTACACCGCGTGCTCGGTCTCCTTGAGCCGCGCGGCGATATCGTCGGTGGAGCCGTCGCGCATGAACCGCGTCTCCTTGACGAACTCGTCGAACTCCGCGGGGAGCCGCGCGAGGCACTCCTTCATCCCGCCGAGGACGGTGTCGACGACCTCGCCGACCCGTTCGTACGTCTCCTCGTCGCCGGCCTCGAGCCCCTGCAGGATCGCGGAGATCTCCGCTTCGGCGGCGTCGACCTCGGCGGGGTCGGCCTCCTCTAAGAAGGCGTTCCCCTTCCGGTAGTAGCGAACGAGGTCGTACTCGGCGCGGTCGCGGGCGGGCTCCGCGTCGAGGTCGGACTCGTCGAACCGCTCGTACGCCCACGTGAACACCGCCATCTGGCGGCCCGCGTCGTTGACGTAGTAGTGGCGGTCGACGTCGTAGCCCGCGTACGCCATGAGGTTCGCGACCGCGTCGCCGACGATCGGGTTGCGCGCGCGGCCGACGTGGACCGGGCCGGTCGGGTTCGCGCTCGTGTGCTCGACGACGACCGAGGCGTCGCGGTCGGGGAGCGCGCCGTAGCCCGCGTCGGCGGCGGCCGCGTCGAGCGTGTCGACGAGGTAGCGCTCGCCGGCGTGGAAGTTGACGTACGGGCCGGCGGTGTCGACCGCGGCGAGGTAGTCGTGGCCGGAAACGTCGACCGCGTCGGCGACCTCGCTCGCGACGTTCGGCGGCGCGTCGCCGACCTCGCCCGCGAGCCGGAAGGCGACGCTGGAGGCGAGCGTCGCGTCCATGTCGTCGGGCGGGCGTTCGATACCGAGGTCGTCGGTCGGGAGGTCGAGCGAGGCGAGCGCGTCGCCGAGCGCGTCGGCCACCTCCGACCGGAACTGCCTGAACATACCGTCCGTTCGTCGGTCGGCCTAAAAGGCCCTTCCGAAGCGACGCGCGTGCGAGGTCGCCGGCGCGACGCGCCGGTGACAGCGTGGGCTACACGTCACGGACAGCCGGGGGGAGTCCGGCGACGAGACTGGAGAGGCGTGAGGCCGGGGCTTTCGAGGCCCTACACGTCGGCACAGCGGGAATCAAGCTGAGCCAGTTTGCCAGCCGATGAACGTCTCGAATCCGTACGTGAATCCGAGGAAGATCACGGCGAAGACGAACCAACGAAAGGCATCGAACGTACCTGTAAACGCGAGGACGTTGAAAATGTACGATAACGACGCCCCGACAAACGCGGCTACATACAGGTTACGTCGGTTGTCCATACCGAGCGGTCAACAGTATGTGAATTAACTCTTCGCCTAGCTAAGCTAATCCGTAGCAATCCGAGCAATCGAGCTCCACCGTCTCGTGCCGAGAGAGATACGCGCCCTCTGTTCGGCAGCGGCGTTTGGAACGACACGGGCTCCGGCGCGGCGTTTGGAACGACGCGGGCTCTGTCAGTGCCCACGCGACCGGTAGAGACCGTCATTCAGCACCGAACTCGACACCGGTTATCTCGAAGCGTGCGCCGCCCTCGCCACCGTCCGTCACATCGATCTCCCACTCGTGGGCCTCGACGATCCGTTTGACAATACTCAATCCGAAGCCGGTTCCGTCCGCTCTCGTCGAGTAGCCGGCTTCGAAGATGGCTTCGCGTTCGTCCGCAGGGATTCCGGGCCCGTCGTCTTCGACGTAGAACCCCGTGTCCATCTCTCCGACCGTCACGGTCACGTCCCCGCCACCGTGGTCGATAGCGTTCCGAATCAGGTTCTCGAACAGCTGTTTCAGACGGCTCTTGTCGGCCTGTACGGTCCGTTCAGTGTCGGTGACTAGCGTGGCCTCGTCCGTTTCGACGTTCGCCCAGCACCTCTCGACAAGTGCGGTCAACGCGACCGCCTCGAAGTCCGTGACCGTCTCGCCCTCGCGGGCCAACGTCAGGAGGTCCTCGATCAGCGTCCGCATCCGCTCGTGGGCGCGCCCCACGTGTTCCAAGTGCTCGCTATCGCACTCCGTCGCAGCCAGTTCCAAGCGCCCTTCGGCCACGTTGATCGGGTTCCGAAGGTCGTGAGAGACGATACTGGCGAACTCTTCGAGCCGGTCGTTTTGCTCGGTGAGCTCCCGCTCGCGAGCCCGGAGCTGCTCGGTCCGTTCGACCTGTTCGAGTGCTCTCGTTAACCCGCCAGCCAGAATCTCACTCAGGAGTCTGTCCTCGTCGTCGAACGTCTCCGGTGACGGTGACCCGGCGATCAGGATCCCGTGGTCCGCGAGCGGGAGGTAGAGTTCGCTCCGAACCGGCGTGTCCGGGTTGTACCGATCCGGGTCTTCGTGGACATCGTCGACCGCGCGCGGCTCTCCTCGCTGGTAGACGCGCCAGGCGATGCTGTCCTCGGCGGTGAATACCGGGGGATCGCCGATGAGATCGGACACGGCGTCGGTGGCTGCGGCCGGGACGAGCCCCGCTGCGTCCTCGTCGTAGAGGTGGATCGCGTTGAGCTCGATTCCCAGCAGGTCCCTGGTCGTCTCGATACCGATTTCGAGGACCTCATCCCGCGTGTCCGCACGCATCAGCTCTTGAGTAACCTGATTCAACGCTTCGAGCTGCTGCTCGCGGACCGTGCGCTCGGTAATGTCTGTCGCAACGCCGAAGACGGCAACGGGCGAATCCGGGTCGGACCGTTCCCCCGTATCGTAGATGGGAACCTTCGTGGTCAGGAAGATCCGCTCGTCACCGTCCACAACGATCGGTTCCTCGGCCTCGATCGGTTCGCCACGCTCGATGACGGCCCGGTCGTTCTTTTGGACTTCGGTGGCCATCTCCGAGAGGTGGATCTCGTGGTCCGTCCGCCCGACGATTTCCTCGTCTCGTAGGTCGAAGAGGTCGCGGTATGCCTGATTGACGAAGATGTACTCGCCCTCGTCGTCCTTCATAAACATCGGTGTCGGCGTGTTCTCAAGGACGGCTTCGAACCGTCGCTGGATCGTTTCGATCTCCCGTTCGCGGGCCTTGCGAGCGGTCACGTCCCGATACACCCATAGATGCCCCCCGCCGTCCGGGAGCTCGATCGGTCGGTGGGTCCGTTCGAACGTTCGTCCGTCGGCGAGTGTCAGTTCCTCTTCGTCTACCTGTTCGCGTTCAGTGATCAGTTCGTTGATTCGCTCGACGAACTGCTCAGAGTCAGCGAACATATCGCTGAGATCTTCGGCCAGACGCTCACAGTCCGCACCGGCGACTCCCTCGGGCGAGCCCGGCAGCTCAAAGAGCCTGAACAGCTGCTGGTTGACCGCCAAGACGTTCCGAGATTCGTCTTCAACCAGCACTCCCTGCGGGAGTGCATCGAAGAGCGTCGAAAGCAGTGCGTTGGTCTGTTCGAGTTCCCGTTGGTGTTGTTTCTGTGCAGTTATATCTCGGGTGACCCCGACGACACCCTCAACAGTCCCGTCGATCGTGAGCGGGGTCAGTCGGTACTCTAACACCGCGTATCCGTGGTTGGGAAACTCCGCTTCGAGTTCCCCCGACAGTTGGTCGCGCCGTCCGTTGAGAAGGGCCTGATAGGGGTCTCCGGTTTCGGCCTCCTCTTGGATTATCCGGATAAGGTTGCTCTCTTCGCCTTCGAGCGCCTCACGGGTCGTGTTGTACCAGTTGGCCAGATACTCGTTCACGATTTCGAAGCGGCCGTGTTCATCGTAGAGGCAAGCGGATTCATACATCGAGTTGATCATGTGTTTGTATCGTCGGAGGTCGCGGTCTCGTTCGGCCAGTTTTTGTTGAGACCGGCGTGATTCGACGACGTTCTCGATGCGATTGGCTAAGAGCGTGTAGTGGTCCGTTCCGCTCCCTTTTTGAAGGTAATCAGTGACCCCCGCGGTGATCGCGTCCGAAGCGACTTCCTCAGACCCCTTGCCGGTGTATAGAATAAACGGGAGATCCGGATGTTCCTCGCGCACCGCTTCGAGGAACTCGATACCGTTCATGCTTGGCATATCGTGATCGGAGACGATACAATCGAACGTCGAGATTGCAAAGTCGGCAAGGGCTTCGCTGGCACTGGTCGCCGTTTCGACCTCGAATCGGTCGTCTTCACGTTCGAGGAACGTCGCGGTGAGATCTGCGAACTCTGGTTCGTCATCAACGTGGAGGACGTTGATCGTGTCAATCGTGCCAGCCATTCCTGTGGGACGATGGCTCGGCCACTGATATGTGTATGGGAGACCATATCAAATAGAAGAATTGCCGCTGAGATCACGGCTGAAGGTTCGAAAGCGGAGGCAGACGCGAGTTCCGCGCCCCGTATGCAGCGTCACCTCAGACAGACCATCTGCGACCGACTAGTTCGACAGAGCCGAATCGACTACACTCTATTGCACGATCTCGTCGATCAGCTCGCTCGCGCTCCGCCGGACGGCCTCGTCGCTCTCGATCGCGGGCTCCCAGCCGAGGTCGACGAGCCGCTCGATGGAGAGGCGCATCTTCGGCACGTCGCCGGTCCAGCCGCGGTCGCCGCCGGTGTAGGCGTACTCGGGGTCGACGCCCAGCTCGTCGGCGACGATGTCGGCGATGGCCGTCACGGAGGTGGTCGTGCGCGTCCCGAGGTTGTAGACGTTCAGGTCGTCGGCGGCGTGCTCGACGACGTACTGGATGGCGTCGACGCACTCCGAGACGTGCATGTACGACTTCTCCTGCCGGCCGTCGCCGAGGATCTCTAACTCGGAGGGGTCCTCGTCGAGCTTCTGGATGAAGTCGGGGATCACGTTGCCGCGCTGGTGGGGGCCGACGATGTTCGCGAAGCGGAACACCCACGACCGGACCCCGTACGAGTGGGCGTGCGTCGAGATCAGCGCCTCGTCGGCGAGCTTCGAGGAGCCGTAGATGGAGATGGGTTCGAGCGGGCCGTGGTCCTCCGGCGTCGGGCGCGGCGCCTCGCCGTAGACGGTCGAGGAGGAGGTGAAGGCGAGCCGGTCGACACCGACCTCGTGCATACGCTCCAAGACGTTGTACGTCATCGCCGTGTTGTCCTCGAACAGCTCGCGGTCGTCGTCGTAGTTCGTGTCGGTGTACGCGGCGAAGTGGAAGACGATATCGAGGTCGCCCGTGACCGCCTCGGCGACGTCGTCGGAGTCGGTCAGGTCGGTCTCGATGAAGTCGGCGCCGTCGGGGACGCGGTCGCGGTCGCCCTTCGAGAGGTCGTCGGCGACGCGGACCGTCGCGCCGCGGTCGAGGAGCCGGGCCGCGAGGTGGCTCCCGACGAGCCCCGCGCCGCCGGTGACCAGCGCGGTCGAATCGGTGAGGTCCATACGACTCCGTGAGGCGGAGTCGTGTAAGTAGGTGTGGAATTGGAACGAGATCGGTGACCCCGCCCCCACTCGTGAGCGGTCGACCGCGACTACTTCCAAAGCCCCACCCGTACGGCACCGTACCTCACACCTCCCCGGCCTTGTCGCTGGCGGCGTCAGCCGCCAGCGACTCCAGCGACGGTCTTCGATTCTCTGACAGCCGGAGCGTCGCGCCGGCGACAGCGAGGCGCGACGTGCCCCTGGCGGTCGGGCGAAGCCCGACGACCTCACGCGCGCCGCTGCAGCTCGGTTCAGCCCTCGGTGAACCTCACAACCCCTCTTCGCCGCCCTCCTGCGTGAGGAGGACGACCATCGAGAGTCCGGAGATGAGGAGCAGGATGAGCGTGGGGACGACCGCGTACTGGTAGAACACGCTCTTCTGTGCGCGCCAGATCTGCGTGACGATCGTTTCGAACCCGGTGGGGCGGAGCACGAGCGTGACGGGGAGCTCCTTCATCGTCGTGAGGAAGACGAGCGCGGCGCCGGCGACGATGCCGGAGCGCGTGAGCGGGAACGTCACGCGCCTGAACGCGCCGGTCGACGACTCTCCGAGGGTGCGCGCGGCTTCGACGAGCCGTCGGTCGATCTGAAGGATGGAGGTCCGCGTCGACCCGACCACCTGCGGGAGGAAGCGGACGACGTACGCGAACACCAGGAGCGGGAGCGTCTGGTAGAGCCACGGCGCGTAGCCGGAGCCGAAGTACACCAGCGCGAGCGCCAGTACGATGCCTGGCACCGCGAAGCCGACGTACGTCGCTCGCTCGAATATCACCGCGAACGGCGAATCGTAGTTCGCGGCGAAGTACGCGATCGGGATCGCGGCGAGCGCGGCGACGACGGCCGCCGCCGCGGAGACTGACACTGAGTTGACCACCATGATCGGCTCGAACGCCAGCGAGGGGCGGCGCCCGGACTCGGACCGGAGCAGCCACAGTCCGAGGATCCACAGGGGGACGAGCAGCGCAGCCCCTGACACCGCGGCCGGCAGCAGCGTCGCGGGCCAGCGCAGACGGCCGAGCGAGACCCGGTCGTCCGTCTGCCCCGCGTCGTCGCCGCTCGTGTTCCGGTTCGAGCGGACGGCCCACTCCAAGGCGAGCACGAGGACGACCACGACGAGCAGCTGGAGGGAGAGCAGCGCGGCGTAGTCGCTGCCGAACGAGTTGTACTCCACGTAGATCTGTCGGGTGAACACGGGGAGCTGCATGATCGAGGGTGTCCCGAAGTCGGAGACGGCGTACAGCGCCGAGAGCAACGCTCCGGCGGCGATCGCGGGTCGGATCGTCGGGAGCGTAACCCGACGGAACGCCGCGATCCGACCGTGGTTGAGCGTTCGGGCGGCCTCGATCATCGTCGTGTCGAAAGAGAGCAGCGCGGCCCGGGTGGTCAGGTAGACGTAGGGGTAGGTGTACAGCGTGATCACGAGTATCGTGCCGGAGAGGCCGTAGATGTTGGGCACCCGCTCGACGCCCAGCGGGGCGAGGATGTCGTGGAACGCTCCCTGCGGGCCGAACGCGGAGACGAACGAAAAAGCGCCGACGTAGCTCGGCACGACGAGCGGGAGCGCGGCCGCGACGGACCAGAACCGCCGGAAGGGGAGATCGGTCCGGGCCGTGAGGTACGCGAGCGGTACGCCGATGAGGATCGAAGCGGCGGTGACCCCCGCCATCAACAGGAGGCTGTTGACGAGCACTTCGGCGGTGCCGGCGCTGAACAGGAGATCCATCGCCCGCTTCCGCTCGACGGCGACCGCTCTGATCACGAGCCACGTCAGGGGGAACACGAGCGTGGCGGCGATCGCCGCGCAAAGCAGCGTCAGCCCGAGCGGAAGCCTGTCGTCGCCGTCGGTCAGCCGGTCGCGGATCCGGGTTCGCAGGGTCATTATGCGGGAGACGGAGTCGCTCTGTCCGATTGAGGGGGCGCCCCGCGTTATGGGTTCCGATCGCTCGGCGAGCGCACTCCGACGGATATATGAATTTAGGGCTGCCTAAAAAGTTCCATGGAACTGACGCGACGCGACGCGGCGGCTGCGCTGGCCGCGATCGGCGCGACCGGCGGGGTCGCGCTCGGCGTCCGTCGGGCGACCGACGACGGACCGATCGATGCCGACGCGTCGTGGGACGGCGAGGGCTCCCCCGACGACGAGGCGGTCCGCGAGGCGATGACCGCGGTGGCGCGGGTGCTCTACCCCGAGGAAGTCTCCGGGATCGACGCGTTCGTCGACGGCGTCCTCGACGGGCGTCTCGACGGGTCGGCGCACGCGGAGGGGGTCCGCGCCGCGGTCACCGAGGTGGAGTCGGCGGCCCGGTCGTGGTACGACGCGCCCGTCGCCGAGCTCTCGGCGGCCGAGCGCGACGACCTGCTGCGCGAGCTCGGCGCGGACACGGCCGAGGAGGACCCCGCGGGGACGACTGCGGAACGCGTCCGCTTCTTCGTCGTCAACGAGCTGCTGCTCGCGCTGTACTCGTCGCCGACGGGCGGCGAGCTCGTCGGCATCGAGAACCCGCAGGGGTACGGCGGCGGCGCGAAGAGCTACCAGGAGGGACCGCGATGAGCGGCGCGGGGAGCGTCGGGGACGAGCGAGCGGGAGGGACCGACGTCGACCGGACGCCCGTCCCCGACGCGGACGTCTGTATCGTGGGCGCGGGTCCCGCGGGCGCGCTCGTCGCCGACCGGCTCGCTGGCGACCGCGAGGTGGTGGTGCTCGACGCGGGGCCGCGGTTCGACCCCGCCGACCGCCTCGCCAGACAGGAACGGGCGATCCGCCCCCACTACGGCCGGCCGGACGTGTGGGGCGTCGGCGGCGCGCGCGACGCCCACGAGAACGCCGGCGACCGGTTCTACCCGCTGAACCACGCCCGCGTGAAGGGGGTGGGCGGGTCGACGCTCCACTGGCAGGGGATGGTGATGCGGCTCCACGAGGACGATTTCAGCTCCGGCACGGAGCGGGGCGTCGGCCCGGACTGGCCCATCGACTACGCGGACCTCCGGCCGTACTACGCCGAGGCGGAGAAGGAGCTGGGCGTCGCGGGCGCGTCGGACAACCCGTACGCGCCGCCGCGCGAGGAGCCGCATCCGATGCCGGCGTTCGAGCCCTCCTACAGCGACTCCCTGTTCGCCGAGGCCTGCGAATCGCTCGGGATCGACATGCACTCCGTGCCGAACGCGCGCAACTCGGAGCCGTACGACGACCGGTCGCCCTGCGTCGGCTACGGCACCTGCCAGCCCGTCTGCCCGAGCGGCGCGAAGTACGACGCGACCGTCCACGTCGAGCGCGCCGAGGAGCGGGGGGCGACCGTCATCGACCGCGCACCGGTCGAGCGGCTCGACCACGACGGCGACGACGCGGTGACGGCCGCGGTGTACGCGACGCCGGACGGGGAGCGACACCGGCAGGAGGCGGCCGCGTTCGTCGTCGCTGCCGGGGGCGTGGAGACGCCGCGGCTCCTCCTTTTGTCCGCCTCGGACCGCTACCCGGACGGGCTCGCGAACCGGAGCGGCCACGTCGGGGAGTTCTTCATGGACCACCTGTTCGCCGGCGCGGGCGGGACCCTCGACGAGCCGACGCGGCAGAACCACGTCGGCTTCTACACGAGCGCCTGCGACCAGTTCTACGACGAGGCCGACGAGTCGCAGGCGCCGTTCAAGCTGGAGTTCTTCAACTACGCCGGCCCATCGCCGGTCGAGATGGCCCTGACCGGCGACGACTGGGGCGACACGCTCCTCGAGCGGCTCCGCGACGGGTACGGGAACCACGTCGCGATGGGCGGGCTCGTCGAGCAGCTCCCCGACGCCGACAGCCGCGTGACGCTCGCCGACGACCGCACCGACGACCGCGGCAACCCGGTCCCGCGGATCGAGTGGACCGTCGGCGACCGCGCGCTCGACACGATCGAGCGCGCCAACGAGATCCAAGTCGAGATCTTAGAGGAGCTCGGCGCCGACGTCGAGTGGGTCGCCGGACCGGACGCGACCGGTCCCGCCTACCACCACATGGGAACGACTCGCATGAGCGATGACCCCGAGACGGGCGTCGTCGACGCGCGCTGTCGGACCCACGACCTCGACAACTGCTGGATCGCCTCCAGCTCGGTGTTCCCCACGAGCGGGGCGATGAACCCCACGCTCACCATCGCCGCGCTCGCGCTCCGCGTCGGGGACGACGTCGCCGAGTGGCTCGGCGACGAGACGTGACATGTCCTCAATATTATTTTAGGTAAACCTAAAAACTCAAGTGCGTGCGAACGGAGACGTGAGTAATGAGCGACTCAGCACACGCGGCGAACGGCTCCGCGGCCGTCGTCGACGACGACGCGACCGACGAGACCATCGACGACACGACCGCCGACGACGCCGGCGACGCGGACGAGCAGTACACCTTCGACGACCTGAGCGTCGTGATGGGAACGTACAACGAGGAGGAGGCCATCGCGACGGTGCTAGAGGACATCGACGAGGTCACCGACGGGAAGGCGGAGGTCGTCTGCGTCGACGGCTCCTCGGACCGAACGCCGGAGATCGCCCGCGAGCACGGAGCAACCGTCGTCGAGCAGGAGCCGCAGGGGTACGGCGTCGCCGTGCGCGAGGCGGTCCTGACGCCCGACCGCCCGGTGGTCGTCACCACCGACTGCGACGACACCTACCCGATGGAGGCGCTGCCGGAGTTCCTCGCCGAGATCAACGACGGCGCGGACGTGGTGAGCGGCGACCGGCTCTACCACGGTGCGGACGCGATGCCGGCGTTCAACCGTCTCGGGAACCACGCGTTCGCGGCGGTCGCGAGCCTCCTGATGGGCGAGCGCGTCCACGACACCACCACCGGGATGCGCGCGTACCGCCGCGACGTGGTCGAGGAGATCGGCTGGACGGAGAACACCGGCCTCTCCGCCGAACTGCTGATCCGGCCGCTGATGCGCGGCTACGACGTCCGCGAGCGCCCGATCCGCTACGCCGAGCGCCTCGGCGAGACGAAGCTCGACCCGATCGGCGGCGGCGCCGCCATCGCGAAGTCGATCGTCACAGTCTGTCTCGAAGAGCAGCTCCGACGGTTCTGAAGGCGCTTCGCCCTCGACGCCGTCGTCGGACGGCGGTCCGGATACACTGTGGGCACAGTGGACCGCCGCCGGCGACGTTTTTAAACTCGTGAGCGACAGCGCCAATCATTTATAAATGGACGCGGCGGTGGCGCGTGCCGACGAACGCCCGCAGGGCGTGAGTCGCACGCGCGAGGGAGTCAGTCGCCGGAGCGGAGCGGAGGCGACTGACGAGGCTGGGGAGGCGCGAGGTGCTGTGCGGAGCGGTGCGGGGGCGGGGCTCAAAGGGGCAGCCGCGAGGACGCCGGAGGCGACGTAAGCACCGCAGCGAAGGAACGGAGTGACTGAGCGAGGAGCGCAACGAGCGTCCGGCGTCCTCGCGACTGGGGCTTTAGAGGAGTTCGCCGCCGATCCACGGTCGGTTATTTATAAGCTAGCGGCTGGGTTTATTTCTGTGCGACCGCAAAGTGTCGGCGATGTCGACTCGCTCGACGAGGTCCCCCCGACGCGTCGCCACCGTGGCCGGCGGGCTGTCGGTCGCCGTCACGCTCGCCCTCCGGTTCGCCGTCTTCCCGTATCAAGACCACGGCACACCGTTGTGGGAACTACCATGGATGACGCTCGGCGCGTTCGCGCTTCTCGCCGTCCCCGCGTACCTCTACGCGGCACACGGCGTGATCGCGCCCGTTGCTGTCGTCGTCGGAACATACGCGCTCGCGGTCCGCGAGACGTGGGGGTACTTCGGTGGGTTAGGCCCGCCGGACCCCGGGGCGGCCTCGACGCCGACGATCCTCACGCTGTACCTCGTGTTCTGGGCTGTCCCGCTCGCGGCCGCGACAGCGGTCGGCGGGGCGGAGTACGGGATCCGCGCGCTCGGCACGCGGCGAGGCGGAGCGGAGGCGTAGGCGCGACGGCGGTAGGCGCCACGGCGGCGCAACCTGACTGAGTCAGCTGTTTCGGCTACGTCGCCCGTCTCGCCAGCGTTACTCGTCGCTCGCTTCGGCGTCCGTCTCGAAGACGACCCACTCGGGGTGGGTGTCGGGCTCGTCGGGGAGGTAGGTTCCCTCGTTGCCGCACTCCGTGACGAGCCGGCAGGTCGAACGCTCGGGCGGCCAGACGGCCTCGACGCGTTCGCCGTCGTCGGTCACCCGCACCGTCACCTCCTGCCGGTAGGTGTACGTCGCGCCCTCGGGGTCGACGAGCGTCACGGTCACGGCGATCACGTCGCCGTCGGGGTCGAACGGGACCGGCTCGCTCGCGTTCCCGCCGGCCCCGCTCTCCGAGCCGGGGAGCCGGGCGCCCGAGGGGGTCACCGCCCAGTCGACCGCGAGCGACTCGCCGGGGTCCGACACGGTGTAGGAGACGTGGTCCGGGCCGCCCGGTGCGCCCCGGCGCGGGTCGACGCGCACCTGCGCGCGGGCGACGCGGTCGGGGACGCCGACGGTCGTCTCGGGGTCGATCGTCGACCCGGAGCGGCGGTCGAGCGCCTCCAGCTTGGGGACGACGTGCGCCTCCGGGCTCACGCCCCAGACGCCGTGGTAGGCGTAGCGGTACAGCGTGCGGTCGGGGTAGGCGTCCAACACGGCGAAGTTCTCCACCGGATCGCGTTCGAGCGCGTACACGACGTCGCCGTCGAGCCCCGGCCCGTTCCGGAGGTACTGGAACGGGTGGTTCTGCCACTCGCCGTACGGCGTGGGGAGGAACACGAGCCCGTCCTCGAACGTCGTCTCGTCGATCGGCGCGTACGCGGCCTCGAGCTTCTCGCCGACCGCGGCGTTCCGGTCGATCGGCTCGGAGGCGGCGTCCACGGCGGCGACGCCCGCCACGGCGACCGCGCTCACGACGACGACGGCGAGCGCGACGCGGGTGACCGCGGGCGAGACGCCGCGGGCCGCGAGCCGCTCGCGGGCCGCGGTGAGCCCCCGCCACCCGACGGCGACGCCCAGCCCGCCGAACACCGCCAGCGGAACGAGCAGGTCGAAGTGGTAGAACGGGCCGAACAGCGACGCGAGCCCGTCGGTCGGGTCCGAGAGGTCCGCGAGCGCGTTGTGGGTCCCCCAGAAGTACAGGTTCCCGACGACGACGGAGCCCGCGACGCCGGCGAGCAGCGCGGCCGCGGTCCGACGGAATGCGGGGGAGTCGGACGGGGCGGGCGCTCCCGACGACTCATCGACGTCGCCGCCGTCGGCGACCCGCGCGGCGCCGCCGGACGTCCGGCCGACGAGCCCGCCCACGTCTCCGTCCGCGAGCCACCCCCAGAGCGCGGCCGCGACGCCCCCGACCGCCAGCGCGGTGCCGAGCGGGCCGGCGACGAACCACCGCGTCGCGATCTCGGCGAGCGCGTAGCCGTTCGACTCCAGCGCCAGCTCGAGCGTGTACTCTACCGAGTGGCCGAGGATGCGCCGCTCGCCGAAGCCCGGGCCGTCCATCGGCGCGAACTCCTGGTACGGGAACACGAGCGGCGACCCCGTCATCCGGGCGTTGTACGCGAGCGTGACCCCGACGAACAGGACGCCGAACAGCGCCGTCAACCCCTGGCGACGGATCGGACCGGGGAGCTCGCCGGACCGGTCGAGCGCGAGCGCGCGGCGGCCGAGAGCCGCGAACGCGCGCGGCGTCGAGCGCCCCGTCTCGGCGCCGAAGCGGCGGACCGCCGCCCCCACCCGCCACAGCGCGTGAGCGATGAACGGCGCGGCGAACAGCACCGCGGTGTACGGCCTCGAGAAGAAGGCGATCCCGATCGCGACGCCCGCGACGCCGGCGGCCGCGAGCGACCGGTCGCGGATCCCCCGGAGGTACGCGACCGCGAAGACCAGGTTGAAGAACGTCGTGGGCGCGTACGGGAGGAACGCCGACGACGTCGCGATCGCCATCGGCGACGCGGCGAACAGGACGCTCGCGGCGAGCCCCGCCCGCCGACCGAACGTCTGCGAGCCGAGCAGGTACACTAAGGCGGCGTTGCCCGCGGCGACCGCCGCGAGCGTCACGCGCGGCTCGCCGAACAGCCACATCGAGGCCGCGAACGTCGCCGCCGGGACCGGGTTGTACTTCGGGTAGAGCCGCCCGCCGTCCTCGATGAAGAACCACGGGTGGAAGGCGTCGGCGAGCGGCCCGGCGTGGAACTCCAGCTGGCCGCCGAGGAGGAGCGCGGCCTGCGTGAGGTAGACGCCCTCGTCGTGGTTGGCGGAGTGGTGCGAAAAGACGGTGGCGGCGATCGCGAACGTCAGGGCGCCGGCCGCGACGGCGACCAGCGCGGCCGCGACCGTCACCCGATCTGCGCGCGCGAGGCGCTCACGGAGGCGCGTCGCGAGCCGACGGGGACGAACGAACGGGGGAAAGTCTGCCACGGGCGCCGGGGATCCTCAGATCTCGACGCCGGCCTCGCGCATGAGGTCGATCGTCGGTTCGAGGTCCGACAGCTGCGTCAGGTCGATGTCCGGGACGTCGAGCTCGTCGATCGACGGCAGGTCGCCGATCGGCTCGACGTCGGGGATCAGCGGGTACTCGAAGGTGGAGCGCGCGAAGTAGTCCTGCGCCTCCGCCGACAGCAGATGGCGGACGAAGTTTGACGCGAGGTCGGCGTCGGACGCGGTGTCGACGACCGCGGCGCCGGCGACGTTGAACACCGCGCCCGCGTCGCCCTCGGTGAACGAGGTGGCGATCGGCGCCCCCGGGTTCCCGTCGAGCACGCGCTGGATGTAGTAGTGGTTCGTGAACGCGGCGTCGATCTCGCCGTCGGCGATCGCCTGGCAGGTGACGAACTCGTCGGGGTACGTCGAGGCGCCGCGCTCGACCATCGCCTCGAGCCAGTCGCGGGTGGCCTCCTCGCCCTCGATGAGCCGCATCGCGGTGATGAACGCCTGCGCGGAGCCGTACGACGGCGCCCACCCGAGGTCGCCCTCGAACTCCTCGGGGTACGCCATGATGTCGTCGGGCATCTCGCTCTCCGAGAATTCGTCGGTGTTGTACGGGACCGTCCGGGCGCGCCCGGAGGTGCCGACCCACTGCTCGGTCCGGAACTCCTCGCGCACCTTGTCGGTCACCTCGGACGGGAGCGCCTGCGTGCGCCCCTCGTCCGCGAGCGCGCCGAGCGAGCCGGAGTTGACCGAGTAGAACACGTCCGCGGGCGACCCCTCGCCCTCGTTCGTGATCTGGTTCACGAGGTCGGTCGAGCCGCCGTACCGCACGGTGAGGTCGAGGTCGTCGTACAGGTCGTCGATGTAGCCGACGAGCTCGCCGACGAGGAACTCTCCCCGCCCGGAGTAGACGGTGAGCTCGCCCTCCAGCGCCGGCATCTCGGCCATCGACGTCCCGCCGGGGGCCCCGCGACCCTGGCGGCCGGACCCGATCTGGCCGACGGCCGGTCCGCCGTCGTCGCCGTCGCCGCCGTCCTCTCCGTCGTCGCCCATGCAACCGGCGACGCCCGCCGCGCCGACCGCGGCCGTCGCCGCGAGGAACCGCCGTCGCCGAACGTCGCGTCCGTTGGATTCGTGCTCAGTCATGTGTTTTAGGCTTACCTAAATACTTTTAATCGTGTCGATTCAGTCGTCCGCCGGCGCCGGCGTTCTCTGGATCGCGTCGAGGCAGTCGAGCCAGTCGCGCATGTACTCGCCGCAGTGGTTGAGGAACGCGCCGTTGTTCCACTCGGAGAAGTCGCCCTCCGCGAGCGCGTCGGCCATCTCCGCGAACGCCGCCGCGAACGAGTCGGCGTCGTCAGCCTCGTCGTCGACGACTTCCCAGACGTGTTCGTTCAGCTCCAATCCCGCCACCTCGTTCGCGAGGTCGTCGAACGTCGAGCGCGCGGCCTTGTTGTGCTCGCACAGCGGGTCGCCGTTGTAGATCCGCTTGCCGAGCACGTCGCAGGCGCGCTTGAGGAAGAGGCCCGACCAGATGTCGTCGAACCGCCCGACGTCCCACTCGTTGTCGTCCATCGGAAGCTGGTAGAACGCGGGGATCACCTCGCGGCGGAAGGCGAGGTTCATCGAGCAGACGGTGAGGTAGTTTCCGCGCGCGGCGACGAAGTCCTCGCCGAAGTCGTCGGCGGTCGTCCGGGTCTGCGCCTGCCCTTCGAGGTCGCCGTCCATCAGGATCCGGACCGCGTCGAGGTCCGGGACGTTCGTCCACAGCCCCTGCGAGGCGACGACCTCGCCGGCCTCGACGTCGACCGCGTCGGTCTCGACCGTCTCGTCCATCGCCGAGTAGGGGTAACCGCGCGGGTAGAGCCCGTGCTCGTCGGCGTTGTCGTAGAGGACGTTCACCCAGTCCTCGTCGGAGCGCACGCGCTCGATCGAGCCGCCGAACGCGAGGTTCTCCATGTGACGGCCGAAGTAGTCCTCCTCGTCGTGGGGGAGCGTGTCGTCGTCGATGAAGACGCCGTACTCGAAGGCGTCGTCGGCCCACATGTAGAGGAGTCCGAAGCTCGTCTCGGCGTGGCTCGCGGCCGGGACGACGTGGCCGTACTCCGCGACCTCGTTGGCCTCGTACCACTCCTCGCGGCGGGTGCCGTCGAAGACCTCGCCGGAGACGTCGAGGTCGTCGAGCATGGCGCGCATCTCGTCAACGTCACAGAAGTCCTCAGTGACGAGGACGAAGTGGAGCCGAGAGACATCGAACCCGTGTTCTCGGGCGTTCGCGACGTACTCGCGGAGGCACTCGTATTCGCGGATCGTGGGGACGATCACGCAGATGTCCTCGCTCGCGGCGTCTGGGCGGCGTTCTTCCATACTCCAACGTTTTTAGGTTGGCCTAAAAATCTGACGGTCCGGAGTGCGACGACTCGCTCTCTCCGGCGGCGTTCGGCGCCGTATCGCCGGCCGCGTCCCCCGCACCGGCGTCGCCGGCGACGCTCCCCCCGTCGGCCTGCACCGGGGGAGTCGACTCGCCGTCCCCCGCGGGACCGGCGGTCGGCGAAACTCCGAGCGCGAGCGCGGCGACCCCACCGCCGGCGAGCGTGACGGCGTTCTTCAGCGCGTGGTCGAGGATCGCCGCCGCGAGCGCCGTCTCGACCGGGAGCCCCGTCGCGCTCACGACGAGGCCGGTGAACGCCGCCTCGTACAGCCCGATGCCGCCCTGCGAGAGCGGGAGCACCTTCGCGAGGTTGCCGACGCTGACCGCGAGCGTCCCGACGACGAGCAGCGTCGGAGTCGGGACGGCCCCCCCGACCCCGCCCGTGAGCGCGGCGAGCACGAGCACGGCGGTGAGGACGTCGAGCGCCCAGATCAGAACGCTCCAGAGGAACACCGCTCCGAGGCGACGCGGATCGGCGGCGACGACCCTGACGGACGCGCCGAACCGGACGGCGGCGTCGACGACTCGCGCGAGTCGGGAGCGGTCCGGCCCGAGGCCCGCGACCCGAGCTCGGAGCCCGGGTCCGAATCGCCGGTCGCTCCGGGCGACCGCGACGGTCGCGACCGAGAGGACGCCGGCGACGGCGGCGATGCCGGCCGCGGCCGCGAGCGCGGTCGACGGCGCGACGGTGCCCACCGACTCGCCCGACTCGGGCGACCGACCGGTCAGGAGCAGGAACGCGAGCGCGACGCCCCCGAGCGCGCCGATGGCGACGAGGTCGAACGCGCGCTCGACCGCGAGCGAGGCGACGCCGGGCGGATACGGCACGTCCCGCCGGTCCTTGAGCAGGTACGCGCGGACCCCGTCGCCGGCGCGGGCCGGGACGACGAGGTTCGCGGTCTGGCTGGCGAAGACGGTCGCGGTGAGGAAGCCGGTCCGGCAGCGGCGGTCCATGGCCGCGAGCACGTCGCCGTACCGCCGCCCCCTGACCGGCCACGAGAGCAGGTAGATACCGAGCGCGACGGTCAGAAGCGCCGGGTCGGCCGACGTCACCGCCGCGACTACCGCGTCCGCGTCGAGGCCCCGGGCGAGGACCGCCGCGCCGAGGCCGAGGACGACGAGCGTCCCGAGAGCGGTGAGCCGCTCCCGCGAGAACCCGGCGCGGAGCCGGTCCCCGAGGTCGGTCCCCGTCACGGGTGTCGACCTCCGCACCGAAGCGGTCGGAGCCGCCCGGCCGTCGCACCGGTACGCGGGCGTTCGGGGCGCCGTTCGACGGTCATACGTTGATTTAGGTTGCCCTAAAACATATAACGCTGACGGTTCGGCGACCGGGGTCGGCCGCCGTCGGGAGAGCAACCGTCCGCGTTCCCGCGAGATGCCGACCGCCGAAAGGTGCTTTTGTGTGTCTATCGAAATACTGCACATGTCCGACACCGTCCGAATGTGGCTCGTCGAGCGGACGTACTCCGACGACGAGCAGAACATGGTGATCCTCACGTACGCCACCCCGGACGGCGAGCGCTACTTCCGGAAGGAGCGCGCGCTCACCTCCTTCACCGACGTGCGCGACACGACGGCCGCCGTCGACGCCGAGCCCGAGAACGTCGGCGCGGTCGACGACCCGGCCGACCGCGAGCGGTACGCGGCCGAGGCAGAGCGAATGGCGGCGGCCCACGCCCCCGACGACGTGATCTGATCGGCGGAACCGACCGCCGTGCCCGTCGGGACGCGGCGCCGCCGTCGGCGAGCCGCGGCGGCGTTTAAGTCGGTCCGACGCGAACGTCCCGCCGATGCGCGCCACCCTCGAAACCCTCGCGGCCGCCGCGCTCGTCGGGGTCGCGCAGGGGGCGCTGCGCCTCGTCGGCCTCGCGGGCGTCTTCGCGCTCGCGGCCCCGCTGTCCGTCGCTCCCTGGACCGTCGTCACCAGCGTGTACGCGCACGGGTCGATCGGTCACCTGCTGGCGAACGGGCTCGCGCTGCTCCTCGTCGGCCCGCTCGTCGAACGGCGGACGACGCGGCCCCGCTTCCACGCGTTCGTGGTGGCGACCGGGGCGGTCGCCGGGATCGCGCAGGTGACGCTCGGCGGGGTGATCGGTCCGCCGACCGCCGTGTTGGGGCTGAGCGGCGCCGTCTTCGCGCTCGGCGGCTACCTGCTCGCCGGCAACGTCGTGACCGCGACGCTGTTCGACCGACTGCGGCTCCCGCCGCGCGCGCAGTTCGCGCTGTTCGGGCTCGCCGCCGTCGCGCTCACCGCGACGACCGCGGCGCCGGGCGTCGCCCTGATCGCCCACGCGACCGGCGCGTTCTGCGGGCTCCTCGCGGGACGCGTGGGGGTATTGGACGTTCGGTGAAAACGGAGCGACGGCGCCGCCGCTGGCGACGGTAAATAAAACGAAGAGAGCGGAAATACGCCCTAGCGCTTAGTCTTCGAGAACGATCTCGATGCTGACGTCGTTCGGCACTTGGACGCGCATGAGCTGGCGGAGCGCGCGTTCGTCGGCGTCGATGTCGATCAGACGCTTGTGGACGCGCATCTCCCAGTGCTCCCACGTCGCCGTCCCCTCACCGTCCGGGGACTTTCGCGACGGGATCTCGAGCGTCTTCGTCGGCAGCGGGATCGGGCCCGACAGGGCGACCCCCGTCGAGTCCGCGATCTCGCGGACGTCGTCGCAGATGTCGTCGAGGTCCTCGGGGCTCGTGCCGGCGAGGCGGACGCGTGCCTGCTGCATCGATTATCGCTCGTTGACTTCGAGCACCTTGCCGGCCGCGATGGTCTGACCCATGTCGCGGATGGCGAAGCTGCCGAGTTCCGGGATCTCGCCGGACGGCTCGATGCTGAGCGGTTTCTGGGGGCGCACGGTGACGACCGCGGCGTCGCCGGACTTGATGAAGTCCGGGTTCTCCTCGGCGACCTCGCCGGACGACGGGTCGATCTTCTGATCGATCGACTCGATCGTACAGGCGACCTGCGCCGTGTGGGCGTGGAAGACGGGCGTGTACCCGGCCGTGATGACCGACGGGTGCTGCATGACGACGACCTGCGCCTTGAACGTCTCGGCGACGCTCGGCGGGTCGTCGGCCGGACCACAGACGTCGCCGCGACGGATGTCGTCCTTGCCGATGCCGCGGACGTTGAACCCGACGTTGTCACCGGGCTCGGCCTTGGGCACTTCCTCGTGGTGCATCTCGACCGTCTTCACTTCGCCGCCCACGTCGGACGGCTGGAAGGAGACGTTGTCGCCGGTGTTGAGGATCCCGGTCTCGACGCGTCCCACGGGGACGGTCCCGATGCCGGAGATGGTGTAGACGTCCTGGATGGGGAGTCGGAGCGGCGCGTCCGTCGGCGGCTCGGACTCCGGCAGGTCGTTAAGCGACTCCAGCAGAGTGGGGCCGTCGTACCAAGGCGTGTTCTCGGACGCCTCGGAGACGTTGTCGCCCTCGAACGCGGAGATCGGCACGAAGGTCGTGTCGTCGGTCGCGAAGCGGACCTGGTTGAGCAGGTTCTTGACCTCCTCGATGACCTCGTTGTAGGTGGACTCCTGGTAGTCGACCAGGTCCATCTTGTTGACGCCGATGATGAGCTCGTTGATGCCCAGCGTGCGGGCCAGGAACACGTGCTCTCGGGTCTGGGGCGCGACGCCGTCGTCGGCCGCGACGACGAGCACCGCGTTGTCGGCCTGCGAGGCGCCCGTGATCATGTTCTTCACGAAGTCACGGTGGCCCGGGCAGTCGACGATGGTGAAGTAGTAGTTGTCCGTGTCGAACTCCTGGTGGGCGATGTCGATCGTGACGCCGCGCTCGCGCTCCTCGGCGAGGTTGTCCATCACGTAGGCGAACTCGAAGCCGCCCTTGCCCTTCTCTTCGGCTTCCTCGCGGTGCTGCTCGATTACGTGCTCGGGGACGCTCCCCGTCTCGAAGAGGAGGCGACCCACGAGCGTACTCTTGCCGTGGTCGACGTGGCCGATAATGGCCAGGTTCTGGTGCGGTTTGTCACTCATGGGGTAATCACGCGCTAAGGCGCTCTGTGAGTAAGTTTCGGTTGATTCCACTAAAACGGTTTCGATACGGCCCACAGAGTATCGCGCCGCAGTCGGGCGATTCTCGACAACGCGGGGCACGGCAGCGCGACGCATGGGCGGGGTCGCGATAGCGGGAGCTGACCGCGTCGGAATCGACCCGACCGGAGCGGCAGCGGCTACTCCAACCGGCCGACGTCTCCGAGCACCGCGCTCGCGGTCTCCGGACCACCGGCGCCCCGGCCCGAGATGTTGAGCCGGCCGGCGTGCGTGGTCTCGATCTGGACGATGTTCTGCGTCCCGGAGACCGCGAGCGTCCCGTTCTCGGGGACGAGCCGCGGAGCGACCCGGACGGTCTCCCCGGTCGCCTCGCCGATAAGCCGGACCGTCCGGCCGTCCTCGGCGGCGAGCCGGAGCGCCGAGCCGGGCACGTCGCGGATCCCCGCCACGTCGGCGTCGTCGAGCGTGAACTCCCGGGCGTCGGCCGGGTCGTCAGCCGCGCCGAACGAGAGCACGTTCGCGAGGATGACGCACTTGAGCGCGGCGTCGGTCCCGTCGACGTCGAAGGAGGGGTCGGCCTCGGCGACGCCGAGGTCCTGCGCCTCCGCGAGCACGTGCTCGTAGTCGAGCCCCTCCGCGGCCATCCGGGTGAGGATGAAGTTCGCCGTCCCGTTGAGTACGCCGCGGACCGCGGTGACGTGGCCGGGCTCGATGTCCTCGACGGTCGAGACCGCGGGGATCGCCCCGCCGACGGTCGCCTCGAACCGGATCTCGCCCGCGCTGTCGTCGACGGCGGCCCGCAGGTCGCCGAAGCGCTCCGCGACCGGGCCCTTGTTCGCGAGCACGGCGTGGCGGTCGCGCTCCAGCGCGCGAGTCACGTGCGAGAAGCCGGGCTCGGCGTCGCCGAGGGTCGTCGGCGTCGCCTCGACGAGGACGTCGTAGTCGGCCGCGAGCGCGTCCGCGGGGTCGTCGTCGCCGACGATCCCCCGCTCCGTCTTCCGGGCCACCACCGCGTCGGGGTCGACGCCGGCGTCCCGGCCGCCCGTCCCGTCCGCGACGACCGCCGTCGAGGAGTCCGCGACGGCGACGACCTCGTGGCCGTACTCGCTCGCGAGGTCGACGACAGAGCGCCCGACCGCGCCCGCGCCGACGACGGCGAGTCTCACGCCTCCACCCCCGTGAGCGGCTCGACCAGGCGTAGCTCCTTCTCCTCGGCCAGCTCCCGGACCGCCGCGAGCGCGGCCTCCGTCTCGCCGGCGCGGGCCTCTAGGCGAAGCCGCGCGCTCGACGCCTCCTCGGTCCCCTGGGGGGCCGCGAGCGACACGTCGGCGACCGACGCCGACGCGCACGCCTCGATCCGCGAGAGCGTGTCGGAGAGGTCAGTGTCGATGAGGTGGCCGAACAGCAGCAGCGTCACCTCCTCGGCGTACCGCTCTGTCCCCGCCTGCATCACGTTCACGCCCTCGCTCCGGAGGGCCTCGACGATCCCCTCGAAGCGCTCCTGCGTGGCTTCGAAGTCGACTTCGACCGGGATCCGACCGCGCGGGGTCTTGTTCCCGCGCTCGTGGTAGATCGAGAGGAGGTTCCCCCCGTTGTCGGCGATCGGTTGGAGGGCGGCGAGCAACTGCCCCGGCTCGTCGACGAGCTCGAGCCGCACCGTGTGCGTCGACGGCGTCGCCGAGGCGTGCCCGCCGTCTGGGGTGGGATCGTCATCCGCCCGGCCGTCGACCCCCTCGGGCGCGTCGCTCACGCCGCCACCTCCGCGGGGCCCGCCGGATCGACACCGGGGATGACCGTCGCCAGCGGCGCGATCGCCGCTGTGGTCGGCGTCCGGCACGGTCCTGTCGGCGGCGCGGAGCGGTCGCTTGCTGGCTCCGTCGCGGTGCGCCGAGCGGGAGTCGTGCCCGTCTGCATACCAGAAAGGAGTCGGGGGATCCGGTATAAGCCTTCGGCGATGGCAGGCGTTGCCTCGCTTCGTTCCGTGTGAACTTACGGCACGGAGAGCGGCGGGGACGGTCCGACGGGGAGGGAGGAGTTCCGTCGAGCCCCCGGACGAGGTGGGTGTACAGCCCTCGAAACGGGCAAAAAGAATTTTCGGATGGCGGCGGTACCGTCCGCGCTGATGCCCTCCACCGACAGGCGACCGGTGCTGACGTACATCGCGCTCGCGATGACGGGATTGGTCGGAGCCGATCTGGCGGTGAAAGCGACCGAATCGCGGGACGAACCGCCCTCGTGGGGCCCTCCCGTCGAGGGCGGGCACGGGGACTGGGCGATCATCGACGAGGACACCGACCGGGTCGACGACGAGGGGATCGACGCGACCCTCGTGCTGACGGTTCAGGGGCCGAACGACGGCTCCGACCGGTTCGACGACGAGGGGATCCGCATCGTCAGCTACGAGGCGATCGTGGACGACGACGACCCGGACTGGACCTACACCCTCGGACGACCGCGCCTCTCGCTCCGCCTCAGCACGAACGGCGCGGGGACGGTCTTCTTCTCGAACGCCAACGCGTACGGGGACACGTCGGACCGCGACGTGACCGGACGCACCGAGATCCGCCACGCGTTCGACGCCGGGAGCGGCCGGGGAGCCGTGAATCCGATCCTGAACTACTCGGGGCCCGCCGACGGCGACGGAACCAGTGCGGACGCGACCATGGAGTCGACCGTTACCGTTCCGATACTGAAAACGTGGCTTCGGGGGGTCGGCGGCCGGATCGAGGCCGGGACGCTTCGGTGCGAGATCACGGAGACGGTCACCTTCGTCGGGTGACCGCGACCGCGAGAGCCCATCCGGATTCGGCGGGAGAGATCTCTCGGTCACGAGGAAACGCCGCAAAAGCGGAGTCCGCTAACCCGAAGCAGACCGCGACCGCGGACCGCGTCGCCGACTTAGAAGTAGTCGATCGACTGCGGCAGTTCGAGCTTCATCCCCTTGCGCTCGCGGATCTCCATGATCTTCTCGCGCTGGAGGTTGTCGACGAGGACGCGGAAGCCCGCGTTCTCGGTGTTCCACGAGGCGCGGCCCTCGGTGGCCGAGCGGATGTCGGAGGAGAAGCCGATCATCTCCTCGACGGGCGCGATGCCCTCGACGACCATCAGGTCGCCCTCCTGGTACATGTCGTCGACGCGGCCGCGGCGGCCCTGGATCTCGCCGGACGCGGCGCCCATGTGCTCCGAGGGCACGTCGATCCGGACGTCCTGGATCGGCTCCAGCAGGCGGACCTCGCCGTCGATCAGCGCGCGGTGGACCGCGTCGCGGACCGCGGGGATGACCTGCGCGGGCCCGCGGTGGATGGTGTCCTCGTGGAGCTTCGCGTCGTGGAGACGGAACAGCGATCCCTGGACCGGCTCGGCGGCGAGCGGCCCGTCGTCGAGCGCCTCTTGGAGCCCTTCTAAGACGAGCTCCATCGTCTCGTTGAGGTGCTGGATCCCCTTCGTGTCGTCGATGAGGATGTTGGTCCGGTGGATGTCCTCGACGTTCTGCGAGGTGTCCTTGTCCATGCCGGCCTCCTGCAGCGCCTCGCGGCGCTCCAGTTCGGGCATGTCCATCGAGACCTCGCCGAGCTGGATGGCGTCGACGATGTCCTGGTCCATCGGCTCGACGGTGATGTAGAACTTGTTGTGACGGTTCGGCGACTGCCCCTCGACCTCGCGGGACGCCTCTTGGGGCTGCTCGCGGAAGACGACGATCGGCTCGCCGGTGATGACCGGGATGCCCTGGTTGTCGCGGATGCGCTGGGTGATCACTTCGAGGTGGAGCTCGCCCTGCCCGCTGATGAGGTGCTCGCCCGTGTCCTCGTTGATCTCGATCTGGATCGTCGGATCCTCCTTTGCGACCTGCTGGAGCGTCTCGATGAGCTTCGGCAGGTCGTCCATGTTCTGGGCCTCGACGGACTTCGTGATGACCGGCTCGGAGATGTGCTCGATCGACTCGAACGGCGTCATCTCGACGGACGAGACCGTGGAACCGGCGATGGCGTCACGCAGTCCGGTGACGGACGCGATGTTCCCGGCCGGGACGCGGTCCACCTCCTCGCGCTCGGACCCCATGAAGAGCCCGACGCTCTGGATGCGGTTCTTGCCGGCGGTCCCGGAGACGTACAGCTCCTGGCCCTTCTCCAGTGTGCCGGAGAAGACGCGGCCCGTCGCGATCTCGCCCGCGTGCGGGTCCATGGAGATGTCGGTGACCATGAAGACGACCTCGCCGTCCTCGTTGACCATCCGCATCGTGTCGGCCAGCTCGCTGTCCGCGTCGCCGCGCCAGATGCGCGGGACACGACGAGGCTGGGCGTCGACCGGGTTCGGGAAGTGCTCGCAGACCATGTCGAGCACGACGTTCGAGAGCGGCGTCCGCTCGTGGAGCTCTTCGCGCTTGTCGTTCTGTTCGAGCTCCATGATGTCGCCGAAGTCCATGCCGGTCCGCTGCATCGACGGCATCGAGACGCCCCACTTGTACAGCGCGGAGCCGAAGCCGACCGTCCCGTCCTCGACGGAGACGGTCCAGTCCGTGGGGATGTCGTCCATGTTCTCGGCCATCCCGCGGATGAGCTCGTTGACGTCGGCGATGACGGACATCAGCCGCTCCTGCATCTCCTGAGGCCCCTCCTGAAGCTCGGAGATGAGGCGGTCGACCTTGTTGATGAACAGCGCCGGCTTCACGCCCTCGCGGAGCGCCTGCCGGAGCACCGTCTCCGTCTGCGGCATCGCGCCCTCGACGGCGTCGACGACCACTAAGGCGCCGTCGACCGCGCGCATCGCGCGGGTGACGTCGCCCCCGAAGTCCACGTGGCCCGGGGTGTCGATGAGGTTGATGAGGTGGTTGGTGTCCTCGTACTCGTGGGTCATCGAGACGTTCGCCGCGTCGATGGTGATGCCGCGCTCCTGCTCGTCCTCCTTCGTGTCCATCGCGAGCTGCTCGCCCGCGGTGTCCTGGGAGATCATGCCGGCACCGGCCAGCAGGTTGTCGGAGAGCGTCGTCTTGCCGTGGTCGACGTGGGCGGCGATGGCGATGTTCCGGATGTTCTCCGGAGTGTCCATCAGCCGCTCGCACTCTTGAACGATCTTCTTGCGTCGGCCCATTATACCGCTTGTTACCGATAGCAGGGTCAAAAGGGTAGTGTTTCTCCGCGGCCGTTTCGCCGAGGATCACCCCTGATCGCCGGAGATTTCGTGTCGATCGGTCGCACGATTCGATGCGTGTGGGCAGCACGATTCGGTGAGCGCGAGCCGCGCGGTTCGGTGAGCGCGAGCCACGCGGTTCGGGATGGGTGGGCGAGACGAACGGCCGCGAGACGACCGCGGCCGTCTCCACGCGGATTTAAGTGCTCGGTGGGGAACCGAGGCGTATGAACGAGACGCTCTCGCGGCTCGCCGACACCGGCGTCGTCGCGGTGCTGCGCGGGGTCGAGGCCGACCAGCTCATCGGGATCACGGAGGCGCTCCGCGAGGGCGGGGTCACCGCCGTCGAGATCACCGCGGACACGCCAGACGTCGCCGGGAAGCTCGAAGCGGTGACGGGCTCGTTCGGCGACGAGGTCGTCGTCGGCACCGGCACCGTGCTCGACAGCGAGACCGCCCGGACGACCCTGATGGCCGGCGCCGAGTTCGTCGTCTCGCCGAGCCTCCACGAGGACGTGATCGAGACCTGCAACCGCTACGGCGCCGTCACCGCGCCCGGCGTGATGACGCCGACCGAGGCGATCCGAGGGTACGAAGCCGGCGCCGACTTCGTGAAGGTGTTCCCCGCGAAGACCGTCGGTCCGGCCCACCTCGGCGCGATGAAGGGACCGCTCGGCCAGATCCCGATGATGCCGACCGGCGGCGTCGGCCCCGGCAACGCGGCCGACTACATCGACGCCGGCGCGTTCGCGGTCGGCGCCGGCGGCGCCCTCGTCGACTACGACGCGGCCGAGCGCGGCGACTACGAGTCGATCACCGAGACCGCCCGCGAGTTCGTGCAGGTGGTCGAGGAGGCGCGCGACGACGACTGAGGCGACGCAATAGCGACGGTCTCCTTATAAACAAATAAATACGGCAGCAGCGGTGGCGCGCGCCTTCGAGTGGCCGCCCTCGGCGGCCACGAGGTGCGCGTGCGAGGGACGCGGTGAGCGCTCGGAGAGCGCGAACCGCGAGGCTGGGGAGGCGTGAGGTGCGGTTGCGGTGCGGTCGGGGTGGGACTCAAAGGGGCAGCCGCGAGGCGGACGCAGGCGACGTAAGCAGCGTGGCGCGTAGCGCCACGGGCAGCCGGCGGCGAAGCCGCCGGCGACACCGCAGGGAGCGAACAAAGTGAGCGACCGAGGAGCGCAGCGAGCGTGCATCCGCCTCGCGGCTGGGGCTTTGGAGGTGCTCTCCGCCGATCTATCATCAACCGCGTATAAATGAGCTGATGGAGCTTTGGAGGTGCTCTCCGCCAGATCGAGATCGGTTCTTTATAAAGGACAGACGGAGGCGACAATCACTCGGAAGCTTTCGAAAAGCGCGTCTTCGCCCGCAACCCCTACATGAAGTCGGCGATGCCGGACTGCTTGTTGGTGTCGTCCTCGAAGATCGATTCGAGCGACTCCTCTAACACCTTCAGCCGCTGTTTCGTATAGGGTCGACAGCCGAACCGGTCGGCGACCTCGATCGCCGTGTCGACGTACTTGTTCACCGATCCCTGGTGGACGGTGAGGTTCACGCGCCCGCCGCACTCGCGGCAGTCGCCCGAGAGCGGCATCCGGCGGTACTTCTCGCCGCAGTCGAGACACCGCGTCTCCTGCCGCGAGAACGCCCGGAGGTTCCCGATGATGTCCGGCAGGAAGTGGTACTCGATGACCCGCTCGGCCACGTCGGTCTCGTCGACCGCGCGGAGCTTCCGGGCCAGCTCCAGCTGCGCGTCCATCTTCTCCATCATGTCCCCGAGCGTTTTGTACGCAGACAGGTCCGGCCCCATCGCGATGTCCGTCGTGTCGTGGGTGTGGTCGAACCCGTGGTACTCCTCGTCGGTCCCGAGCGTGTCCTCGCCGAGCTGGATCCGGTCTTCCAGCTCCTCCGGGTCCGTCAGCTCCAGCGTCGCCTCGTAGAACTCGCGCGGGTACTCGCGCACGATATCCATGTTGTGCGCCTCGTCGTCGATCTCGGAGGGGTCGATCCGCGAGGACATCACGAGGGGCGCGTCCATGCGCCCCCCGCGCTGGTCGGGGAGAAATTCTTTCGAGAAGTTGAGAAGTCCGTCCATCAGGAGCATCACGCAATCCTCGTCGCCGTCGCACTGAGCGACCAGTAAATCGTTCGCCGCGAGGGTGTGCGTCTCGGCGACCGTGAGATTGTAGGTGTGTTCGACGTCGCTTTCGAGGAATTCCACCGAGTCGACTACGTCCGTCTCGATCCCTCCATCTGCAGCCACATCAGCGGCGACTTCCGCCGACGTCTCGTAATCGAGAGTCGTCGCTGGAACCAAATCACCGATCTCCAGTTCGTTCGCGGCGACCTTCCGAACACGCCCGTCCTCGGCTCGCAGCATCGTATGGTCGGGCGTCACGCGAATTGAGCGTCCACCCCGGGTCTCGACCCGGACAAGGTGGTCCTGACTCAGGTGTTTTGAGACGGCAGTCACCGACTGTGTCGACCTGTTTCCGCGTTCGTCGATCGAAGGGACTTCGATCGAGCCGTCGAGTTCGTCCACGAGCGTTCCGAAGTCATCGGTTCGCGGATTGTCCAGCCGATCCTCAACGAAGGCTTCGATAGTCTCGCGGTGCCAACCCGCGTCGTCTCGATACTCGATTTCCGTCTCCGGGTGGAAACAGTTCCTTCGTTTGGCGGCGTGAAAGTACGGATGCGCGTATCCGACGGCCGCCGACGTAAATCCTACCACTCTTCCGACAGTTGCCGCGCTCGTGTGCGGCGCCATCCCGAAGACGAGCTCGCCGACGAGGTCGTCGCGCTCGTTCACCTCGTAGAACCGCGGAAGCCCGTAGAACTGTTCGAGCAGGTCGTCGACGAAGTCGGCGGTCCGCAGCATGTGCTCGGCCGCGCCGTCCGAGAGGACGATGTCCTGGACCCGGAGCTCCACGAGCTGGTCGTCGTGGCGCAGGGGCTCGCCGTCGATGTCGGTCTCGTAGCCGATCTCCCGGAGGTGGTCGGCGGTGACGTCGAGCTCCTCGGGCCGGACGGACGTGACCGGGAGGTCCGTCATGTCGTACCTGACGGTGCCGTCCTTGAACGACGTGACGCCGTTCTTCGCGCGCAGGATGCCTTTCTCGATCGGCTCGGGGGTCTTGTTCCGCGAGGTGAGCCCCTGGACCCCCTTGAGGATCTCGAAGGACGCCTCGCGCTCGCCGACGTTCGCCAGCGCGGAGCGGTACGCGTCGTTGAGGTCGACCTCCTGGTACGTCGCCGCGCGCACCTCCCACTCGCAGCGCGGGCACTCGACGCGACCGGCCTCGTCGGGCTCGCAGACGGTGCCGCAGTCGCCGCACTCGTAGTGGGGCTCGGTGTGGACCTCGCAGTCCGGACACCGGGCCTTGTAGGTGTGTTCGCCGCAGTCGGGACAGACCCGGTCGGAGACCTCGACCTCCAGCCGCCCCCGGTGGCCCGAGTCGTCCATCACGCTCGCGGCCTCGGCGACGTCGCGCTGGGGGCCGCCGGCCTCGTTGATCGGGAACAGGGTGTGGACCGCCGGGGAGAGGTCGCGGCTCTCCGACTTCTCGGGGCGGCCCATCCGGTTCCCGATCCGGGTCGGTGCGCGTTCGCGCACCTCGAAGGGCGCGACCTCGTTGACGGCCTTCACGGCGTTCTCGCCGTCGGCCCACTCGCGGGCCGCCGCCGAGAGGTCGCTCTCCTCCCACGTCTTCCGGAGACCATCGTCGACACCGAGCGACCGCGCGAGCGGGCGCCACGTCGGGACCCGGAGGGCGTCCGGGGTGGCGGTGTGCTCGACCAGCAGCGACTCCAAGGCCCCCTGCGTCGTCTCCGTGCGCTCGATCGCGAGGACGCCCTCGACCACGTCGCCGTCGGCGACCGCCTCGGCGAGCGCCTCGAACGCCGCGACCGACACGTCGTGCCAGAGGGAGGTGTACTCCGGGTGGAGCGGGCAGTCGTACTCGCGCGCCCACGCGAGCGCCTCGTCGACGTCGGGGTGTTCGAGGTCGACGTGGGGGTCGTCCCGCAGGGCCTGCACGTCCGCGCCGGCGTCGGCGAACTCCTTGACCCACCACTCGTACACGTACGAGGCGGGCGCGAGCGGGTGGTTGTTCTCGACGAACTCCCCGTAGTTGACGAGGTACTCGCCTAAGTCGAGCACCTTCTCGACGCCGTTTCGGACCTCCTTCGCCTCCTCGGGGTCGTCGATGCGGCGGACCTCGCCGTTCGCGAGCCGGACCGTCGGCCCCTCGATGGAGTCGACGGGGACGACCCCGTGGGCCTTCCCCGGGCGCTCCGTCTTGATCTGCGTGCCGGCCGCGAGGAAGTCGTCGACGAGGTGCATCGTCGCCGGGTGAACCCCGCCGGTCGCGAACCCGTGGTTCCGCGCGCGACCGTACCGGAGCCGGAACCCGCCCGCCTCGCTCGGGTGGGTGAACACGGGGCGACCCGCGATCAGGTCGCGGAGGAACTTCTGCGAGGGCTTCGCGCGCGGCGGGCCGTCGGGCGCCTCGCCGCCGGACTCCGACTCGCTCTCGTCGCCCTCGCTCGCGTCGTCCCCCACGTCCCCGTCCGAGTCGAGCGACTCGCCGTCCGAGCCCCCCTCGTCGCTCGCGCCGGACCCGTCTGTCCCGATCGTCCCGTCGATCAGGTCCTGGAGCCACGGCCAGTCGACCTCGTCGAGGTCGCGGGTGTACCGCTGGATCTTCGGGGCCTTCAGCGCGATCCCCTCGGCGGCGACGAGGCACATCCCGCCGCGCGCGGAGTTGGTGTCGACGCGTTCGAGGTCGCGGAAACCGGAGACCTCCTCGTCGCTCGTCGCCTCCCCGTCGAGCATGATGGGGATGTGCTCGGCGATGAACTTCGACTCCTTGTCCTTCGGCGTGTACTGGAGTCCGGTCTCCTTGTCGTAGAGGGCGATCTCCTCGGCGTAGCGCTCGACCTCCACGTCGCGCGGCTTGTACTCGTCGATGCCCAAAAGCGAGCGGGCGTAGTCGGCGACGAGCACAGAGAGCGCCTGCGCGGTCCCGCCCGCCGACCGGATCGGACCGGCGTAGTAGACGTTGACGAACTCGGTGCCGTCGTCGTTCTCCAGCAGCTCGACCCGATCGATCCCCTCGATCGGCGCGGCGACGACCCCCTCGGTGAGCAGCGCGACCGCGGTCCGGACCGCGCCCTCGACCTTCCCCGCGCGGGAGTCGTAGTCGCCGACCGTCCCCTCGACGAAGTCGGTGACGAGTTCCAGGGCCGCCTCCTCGCGAGACATCTCGCCTTCCAACTCGCGGACGCGTTCCGCGACGCCGTCGATGCCGAGGATGTTCTCGACGCGGTCGGCCATGTCGCGGGCGACGGGGATCTCGACCTCGGGCTCCGGGTCGTACCCCTGTCCCTTCGCCGTCTCCGCGAGCTCCAGCGCCTCGTCGAGCCGGTCTTCGATCCGGGCGAAGTATCGCTCGTCGTCGGGTCTCATCGCCGCGAGACCCGCCTCACAGCCATAAGTCGAGGTCGGTGGTCGCGTCGTGCGACCGTTCCAGCGGCTCGTCGAACGCGCGGAGGTGGCATTCGCCCGCCCAGACCGTCGCGGAGTCGAGGTGGCCGGCGAGCGCCTGCCCGCTCGGCCGCGACAGCACGGCGTGGGTGTGCGCAAACACCTCCCCGTCGAGCAGCGAGACGTTCCCGACGCAGGCGGCGACCTCCAGCGGCTCGTCGAACGTCACCGACTGGTACTCGGTGTCCTCCTGGTCGTAGAACCAGACGTCCGCGTCCTGGACGGCGCCGAGCGCCGTGAACCAGCCCGCCTCGACGTCTTCCGCGCGGGCGAGGTCCTCGATCTCCTCGCGCCAGTCGGCGCCGGTCTCGAACCGCGCGACGTACTCCGCCGTCGTCTCGACTTCCCGGTGGTGCATAGGAACCGCCCACGGCCGCCGGGGGCAAAAAGGCTTCAGTCGCGGCGCGCGTGACCGACTCGAACCGAATTGATATAGCGCCATTAGATTTATACCTGAGAAATCGCGACGGACGGACAACTCACAGAAACCGTCGCTACGGCGTCAAAAACGAGGGAAAAACGGGGTGCGAAAGAGTACTGGACCGGTTCAGAACGGGGCCTGCGGGCCTTCGTCGTCGCCGCCGTCGTCGGTCGTCTCGCCGGGGAACGACGGCGACGTGCCGCCGCTGCTGGTCCCGCCGAGGTCGCCGTCGGCGCCCGAGCCCATGCCCGTATCGGCGTGGACGGTCTCGATCTCCGGGATCTCCTTGACCATCCGGGACTTGATCGCCTGGATCGTCATCGGTGAGATACCGCAGCCGGAGCAGGCGCCGCCGAGCTGGATCGTGACCTCGCCGCTCTCGCGGTCGAGGTGGTTGATGGCGGCGCTCCCGCCGTGCATCTGGATCTGCGGGAAGTTGCGCCGCAGGAAGTTCGTGATCCGCTCGCGGAGCTCGTTTTCCCCGTCGGCTGTGTCCGTGCTCATGCCAGCGAGTTGGCGGGCGGCGGGCTTATGCCTTTGGTTCGCCGGAATGCGACCCCGCTCAGGGGTCACACGCAGGCGCCGACGAAGAGGCGGGTATCGACGGCGAGAGGGGTCCCGTCACTCCGGTCGATCGACCTGAAACGTCCGGTGAAGCTCCGCTTCGATCCGCTCGACGTACTCCTCGAGCGTCTCCTCGAACGTCTCGTCGTCGACGAGCACGCCCTCCAGCCGGTCGCGCGGGTTCTCGGGGAGCTCGACGTAGAACTCGCCGTCCTCGTAGAAGGGTTCGGACTCGTTGAGTATCGTCTGGTCGATCCCGTGGATCAACTGGGAGTCGTGGCGCTCGTTCATGTGGTTGAACGCGTTCTTGTACGCCCGCTGGAGCTCATTGAAGTAGTGGGCGTATTTGTCCTCGAACTTCTCGGGGTCGAACTCGTCGGCCATGTCGGATCCGAGGGCCCCGCGATGAAAAAGCCGGTCGATCGCCGGCGAGACGGCGGAACCGACCGATAGCATCGGGGTCGGCGCTGGAGACGGAGGGGCCTCGTCGAGCGTCGGTCCGGCCGGCAGACACCAATTAAATCATATAATGCTATATCAAAAGATGTGGCCGGATCGAGGGCCGGCGGCGGCGGGACGGCGAGTGCGGCAGGCGGAACCGAGAGTGCGTCGATCGACAGACCGACATGGCGACTCCGAGCACGACCGGCGACCCCGAGCACGACCGGCGGACCGGCCGGACGAGGACGTCACAGGGGTCGTTCCGGTAGCACTCCGGGTTACAGGTCGGTAGGGTTCGGAGAAGAGAGGGACGCGGCGACTACCGGAACCGGCCGAGCAGCCGGTAGTCGTGGTCGGGCTCGTACCGGCGGAACAGCAGGCTGTTGGTGAGGACGCTCACGCTGGAGAACGCCATCGCGCCGGCGGCGAGCACGGGCTGAAGCAGTCCGAGCGACGCCAGCGGGATCATCGCCGTGTTGTACCCGAGCGCCCACACGAGGTTCTGTTTGATCTTCTGGAGCGTCGCGTCGGAGATGCGGATGGCCTTCACCACGTCCAGCGGGTCGTCCCGCATCAGGGTCACGTCCGCGGCCTCGATGGCGACGTCGGTTCCCGAGCCGATGGCGGTCCCGACGTAGGCGACCGCGAGCGCCGGCGCGTCGTTGACGCCGTCGCCGACCATCATCGCCCGTCGGCCGTCAGCTTGGATCGCTTCGACGGCGTCGGACTTGTCCTCGGGGAGGACCCCGGCGCGGACGTTCTCGGGGTCGATCCCGACCCGCTCGGCGACGGCGCGGGCGGTACGCTCGTTGTCGCCGGTGATCATCATCACGTCGATGCCCCGGTCGCGGAGCGCGGCGACGGCGTCCGCCGCGCTCGGCTTGACCGTGTCGGCGTCGGCGACGACGCCGGCCAGCTCGCCCCGGTACGCGACGAGCATCGCCGTCTTCCCCTCGCGTTCGAGGCGTTCCATCGTCTCGGCCGCGGGCGAGGCGTCGATCCCCTCGTCCGCCAGCAGCTTGCGGTTGCCGACCAAGACCTCGTCGCCACCGTCGGACGAGTCCGACGAGCCTCCGGCAAAGCCGGAGACCTCCACCGTCGCGCGGACCCCGTGACCGGGGACGTTCTCGAAGTCGTCAGGGTCGGGGACCTCCAGGCCGCGCTCGCGGGCGCCCTCGACGATGGCGCGCGCGAGGGGGTGCTCGCTGCCGCGCTCGGCGATCGCGGCGAGCCGGAGCACGTCGTTCTCCCCGAGGCGGTCGGCGTCCGGGCTCGCGAGGTCGCCCTCGCCGGCGTCCGTCTGCGACGCCGTCCCGCCGTCGGGGATCGGGTTGCCGTCGCGGTCGAACGCGACCACGTCCGTCAGCTCCATCTCGCCCTCGGTGAGCGTCCCCGTCTTGTCGAAGACGACGGTGTCGACGTCCTTGGCGCGTTCGAGCACGTCACCGCCTTTAAAAAGGACGCCGTTGCCGGCGCCGATCGTGGTGCCGACCATCGTCGCGGCCGGCGTCGCCAGTCCCAGCGCGCAGGGACAGGCGATGAGGACGGCGGAAGCGAACACGACGATGGCGAACTCGAAGACCGAGACGCCGCCGCCGGCGGCCGCCGGACCGCCCGCGACGAGCCCCCACAGCGGGAGCCCGTCGACGAACCCGGCGAGCGCCTCGGGGAACAGGAACCAGACCGCCGCCCAGAGGACCGCGTTGGCGATGACCGCCGGCACGAAGTACGCCGAGATCCGGTCGGCGAGGTTCTGGATATCGGGCTGGCGCGACTGCGCCTCCTTCACCGTCCGGACGATCTGCTGGAGGGCGGTGTCCGCACCGACCTTGGTCGCCTCGACGACGAGCGCGCCGTTCTCGTTGATCGTGGAGCCGACCACCTCGTCGCCCGCCTCCTTCTCGACCGGGACGGACTCGCCGGTCACCATCGACTCGTCGACCGCGCTCTGGCCGTCGACGACGACCCCGTCCGTCGGGATCTGCTCGCCCGGGCGGATCTTCATCCGATCGCCGACCTCGACCTCGTCGAGGGGGACCTCCTCCTCGTTGCCGTCCTCGTCGACGAGCGTGGCGGTGTCGGCCTCCATCTCCAGGAGCTTGCGGAGCGCCTCGCCGGCCTGTCCCTTCGAGCGGGCCTCGAGGTAGTTACCGAGCGTGATGAACACGAGGATGAGCGCCGCCGTGTCGAAGTAGACCCCGCCGGCGATCACGTCCAGCAGGACCGCGACGGAGTAGACGTACGCGGTGGTCGACCCCAGCGCGATCAGCACGTCCATGTTGGCGCGCCCGTTCGTCACGAGCGCCTTGTAGGAGTTCCTGTAGAACGGGCGGCCTAAGACGACCTGCACGGGCGTCGCGAGCAGGAACTGCACCCAGCCGACCGAGACGCCGAAGACGGTCTCCGGGAAGAGCGCCCCGTCGAGCAGCAGGTGGTCGGCCATGAACAGCAGCAGCGGCACCGAGAGGACCGC
This sequence comes from Halorubrum sp. CBA1229, assembly GCF_003721435.2. NCBI lineage: Archaea > Methanobacteriati > Methanobacteriota > Halobacteria > Halobacteriales > Haloferacaceae > Halorubrum > Halorubrum sp. CBA1229. Next base: position 1,233,989 of record NZ_CP054585.1, read on the forward strand.
CCCGAAGAGCGTCAGCCGGAGCTGTTTGCGGATCTCCTCCTCGCGGGCCGCGTCGCGGGCGTCCTGACCGGAGTCGCCGCTCGACCCCTCACCGTCGGCCCCGTCGCCGTCCTCGTCGCGCTCCCGGACCGGCGAGTAGCCCGCCGACTCGATCGCGTCGTAGAGGTCGCCGAGCGAGGCGTCGGCCGGGTTGTACCTGACCTGCGCCTCGTCGGTCGCGTAGTTCACGGTCGCCTCGATCACGCCGGGCGTCGATTCGAGGGCGTCCGCGTTGGCCTCCGCGCAGTTCGCGCAGGACATGTCCGTGATCGCGACGGTGACGGTCTCGGTGACCGCGCCGTACCCCGCGGACTCGATCGCGTCGAATATCTCGCCGAGCGATACCGCCTCGGGGTCGTACTCGACCGACCCCTCGTCGGTGGCGTAGTTGGCGTTCGCCGACGCCACCCCGTCGAGGTCGTCGAGGGCGTCCTCGATCGACGCCGAGCAGTTGGCGCAGGACATCCCCGTGACGTTCAGGTGGGCTGTTCTCGTTGGCATGTGTACTACTACGTGTTCCCCCCTTAGGCGGTTTTCTGCTTCGAGATCGGGGGTTCGATCGGGGCGTAACCTTCGATTCCAAAGCGACCGGGACGGACAAGGCGTCAGTGAGAGATGAGGGCGGGACGAGGGGCGAAACCGCTCTTAAAAAGGCGGTGGCGCGCGCCTCCGAGCGGGCCGTCGGCCCGCGAGAAGCACGCGCGAGGGAGTCGGACCGGCGCCGCGGCGCCGGTCCGACGAGGTTGGGGAGGCGTGAGGTGCTGTGCTGTTGGGGGCAGGTGGGACTTTGGAGGTGTGCTCCGCATAGCCACTAGACACTTATAAACGAGCCACTGCGACTTCGGAGGCAGCCACGGGCTCGAAAACGGAACGAAACCGAGCGGGAGGGAGACCGACCGCTCCGCCGAATTACGCCCCTTCCTCCAGACGCTGGTACCGCTCTCGGAACCGCGACAGGCAGGACGGACAGCAGAAGTGGTACACCTCGTCGTCGATTCGGGCCGTCTCGCCCTCGCTGTCGACGGTGTTCGAACACTCCGCGCAGGTCAGCGCGAACTCCACGCCCTCGATCGAGGGCGTCCACTCGAACTCGTCGACCAGCGTGACGGCGTAGTCGTCGACGGCGATCCCGTCGAACAGGCCGGCGACCCACTCCCGCGCGGTCCGCCCGTCGACGCGGGCGTACACCCGGAGGTCGCCCTCGGCCGTGACGAACACGTGCTCGACGGCGTCGGCGTCCCGGGCGCGCTCGCGGGCCTCGTCGAGGGGGGCCGCCCCGTCGGACGACGCGCCGCCGACCGGCAGCTCCACGTCCACCAACACGGGGACGCCCGCCCGGAGCTTCGTGCGGTCGACGTCGACCGTGAACCCCTGGATGACGCCGGTCTCCTCCAGCCGCGTGACGCGGTCGGAGACCGCCGGTCCCGACAGCCCCACGCGCTCGCCGATCTCGCTGAACGGCCGGCGGGCGTCCTCGGCCAGCAGCGACAGGATCTCCAAGTCCGTCTCGTCGAGGTCGCGCATACCCGAGACGACGACCTCGCGACACAAGACGGTTGCCCCGGTTCGCTTACGATTCCAAAGTCAAAACGGACGGGAAGCCGCTGTCGCGAAGCAATAACCGACAAACGTCTCCCCCGCGTACGGGTAACTGTAATGAGCCGAACGCTCACCGTCGAAGGGATGTCCTGTGAACACTGCGAGCAGAGCGTCGCGGAGGCGCTCGAGGGGGTCGCGGGCGTCGAGAGCGCGAGCGCCGACCGCGAGAGCGCGTCGGCGACCGTCGAGGGCGACGCCGACCCGGACGCGCTCGTGGCCGCGGTGGACGAGGCGGGCTACGACGCGTCCGCTTAAAAAAAACGTAGCAGTCGACTCGGCTCGCGACTACCGATTCAGCGTGTGAATCGCCTGGCCGCGGGCGTTCTCCGCGGCCTCCATCACCGCCTCCGCGAGCGTGGGGTGCGTGTGGACCGTCGCCGCCACGTCCTCCAGCGTCGCCCCCATCTCGATCGCGAGCGCGACCTCGGCGACCAGCTCGGAGGCCTCCGGCCCGACGATCTGCCCGCCGAGCACGAAGCCGGTCTCCTCGTCGGCGACGAGCCGGACGAACCCCTCGGTGTGGCCCGTCGTCATCGCGCGCCCGGAGGCGTTGAACGGCATCTCGCCGACGACCGGGTCGAACCCCTCGGCCTCGGCCTCCGCCTCGGTCATGCCGACCGTCCCGATCTCGGGGTCGGTGAAGACGGCCGCGGGGATCGCCTGCTGGTCGAGCGCGGCCGGCTCGCCGGCGATCACCTCGGCGGCGACGATCCCCTCCGTCGAGGCCGCGTGCGCGAGCATCGGCTCGCCCGCCACGTCGCCGACGGCGTGGATATGCTCGACCGCGCTCCGCGTCCGGTCGTCCGTCTCGATGAAGCCGCGGTCGTCCGTCTCGATCCCCGCGTTCTCCGGGTCGAGCCCGTCCGTGACCGGCTGGCGGCCGACGGCGACGAGGATTTTATCGACGCCGTACGTCGACTCTTCTCCCTCGTCCGTTTCCGTGTGCAAGAGGTAGCCGCCGTCGGCCGCCTCGGACCACTCGCTCGCGCCCTCGCCGAAGGAGAACTCGACGCCCAGCTCCTCGGCGCGCTTGCGGACGATCCGCTTCACGTCGTCCTCGTAGGGGTCGAGGATGTCGTCGAGCATCTCGACGACGGTCACGTCGGCGCCGAGCTTCGCGTACGTCGTCGCCAGCTCCATGCCGATGTAGCCGCCGCCGACGATCCCGAGCCGGTCCGGAACCGTGTCGGCGTCGAGCGCGTCGGCCGAGGTCCAGACGTGGTCCTCGGCGAAGTCGAAGCCGGGGATCTGGACCGGGCGCGACCCGGTCGCGACGATCGCGTGTTCGAACTCGATCGACTCGGAGCCCTGCCCCTCGCCGCCGTGAGCGACGCGCGCGGTGTGCTCGTCGACGAACGAGGCGGTCCCCGGCACGAGGTTGACGCCGTTGGCCTTACAGAGCTTCTCGACGCCGCTCGTCAGCCGGTCGACCACGCCGTCCTTCCACTCGACCATCTTCCCCATGTCGACGGCGGGGTCCGCGTGGACCCCCATGAACTCCGCGTTTCCGGCCTCGTGGGCGAGGCCGCTCCCCGTGATCAGCGCCTTCGAGGGGATACAGCCGCGGTTCAGGCAGGCACCCCCGTAGGCGTCCTTCTCGACGAGCGTCGTGTCGAGCCCCTCCTGCGCGGCGCGGATGGCGGCGACGTAGCCGCCCGGTCCGCCCCCGATCACCAGTACTTCCGTTCCGGTTGCGATGTCTCCGACGACCATTATTGAGTCAACAGCAGCAGCGGGTGTTCAAGGTGTTCCATTACGGTGTTCGCGAACTCGGCCGCCACCGCGCCGTCGACGACGCGGTGGTCGATCGACAGCGACAGCGGCAGCGTCGGCGCCGCGACGACCTCGCCGTCGCGGACGACCGGCCGCTCCTCGATGGCGCCGAGCCCTAAGATCGCGGTCTCGGGGTAGTTGATGATCGGCGTGGCGTACTCCCCGCCGATGGCGCCGAAGTTGGTGACGCTGAACGTGCTCCCCTTCATTTCCGCGGGCTTCAGCGTCCGCTCCCGGGCGCGCGTCGCGAGGTCGCGCACCTCCGCGGCCAGCTCGAAGAGCCCCTTCTCGTCGACGTCGTCGACGACGGGGACCATCAGTCCGGCGTCGGTCGCGACCGCGATCCCGAGGTTGTACTCCTTTTTTAAGACGATCTCCTCGTCGTCCTCGCGCAGCTCGCTGTTGAGGTAGGGGTGCTCTTTCAGCCCCGCGACGATCGCCTTCATCACGAACGGCATGTAGGTGAGCTTCACGCCGGCCTCCTCCGCCTGCGGTTTCAGCTCCTCGCGCGCCGCCACGAGGGCGTCGACCTCGGCGGTGTCGTGGTGGCTGACGTGCGGGGCGGTGAACTTCGATCGCTCCATCTGCTTCCCGATGGTGCGGCGCACCCCGCGGTAGGGGACGGTCTCGTCGCCCGCGTCGGGCGCGGTCGCCTCGTCGCCGGCGGCGGACGCGCTCGCCGCGGGCGTGCCCGCGTCAGCGGTCGCGGCCGCCGTGCTGTCCAAGTCGACCGGCTCCGGTTCGGGCGCCGACTCGGCCGCCGTCGCCGACTCCAGCGCGTCGGCGTACGCCCGCACGTCCTCGCCCGTGACGAACGCCTCGCCGTCGCGGGTCTCGTCGGTCGGCACGTCGTCGACGTCGACGTCGAGGTCGCGCGCGAGCTTCCGCGTCGCCGGGGTCGCGAGCGTCGTCTCGCGGCCGGCCGGCTCGGGGGCCGCGCCGGAATCGGCGGTCGCCGAGGGCTCGGCGGCGCCCTCCTCGCCGCGCTTGCTCACTGCGGACTCGCGGTCGCCCGAGCCGACGTCGGTCGGCGTCGGCGCGGGCCGCGGTTCGGGGGCGTCGTCGCCGGGGCCGCCAGCCTCGGCGCTCCCGCCTCCTCCTTCCGCGTGCGCCCGCACGTCGGCCTCGGTGACGCGGCCGCCGGGGCCGCTCCCGTCGACCGCGGCGACGTCGACGCCGAGTTCGCGCGCGAGCCGGCGGGCGGACGGCGGCGCGAAGGTGCGGCCGCTGGGCGTCTCCGGCTCCGACTCGACGGCGGCGTCCGCCTCGGTCGGCTCCGGTTCGCTCGCATCCGGGCTCGCCTCGTCGGCCTCCTCCTCGTGGGCGGCCGAGCCGGTCTCGTCGGTCGGCTCCTCGGCGCCCACATCGTCGACGCGGAACGAGATGATCACGTCGCCGACGGGGACCATCTCGCCCTCCTCGACGAACAGCTCCTCGACGGTCCCGTCGTAGCTCGACGGGACCTCGACGAGCGCCTTGTCCGTCTCGACCTCCGCGACCGGCTGGTCCTCCTCGACGCGGTCGCCGGGGGCGACGAGCCACGACACCAGCTCGCCCTCCGCGACGCCCTCGCCGACGTCGGGCAGCCTGAACTCCTCGACTGTCATGCGTCGACCTCCGCGACTGTCATGTGGTGGATCTCCGCGGGAGCCATCTTAAAACTCGACCGCCTCCAAGATTCCCTCCTCGATGCGCGCCGCGGTCGGGAGGTAGTAGTCCTCCAGCGCGTACAGCGGGTAGGGCACGTCGAAGCCGGTGACGCGCTTGACGGGCGCCTCCTGGTACAACAGCGCCTCCTCTTGGATGATCGCCGTGATCTCCCCGGCGAGCCCGCCGGTTTTGGGCGCCTCGTGGACGACGACCGCGCGGCCGGTGCGCTCGAAGGCGTCGACGATCGCCTCGCGGTCCAGCGGGGAGACGGTGCGGAGGTCGACGACCTCGCACTCGATCCCCTCCTCGGCGAGGCTCTCGGCGGCCTCCAGCGTCGGGCGCGTCATGGCGCCGTAGGTGAACACCGCCACGTCGTCGCCCTCGCGGCGGGTGGCCGCCTCGCCGAGCGGGACGGTGTACGGCTCCTCGGGCACCTCCTCGCGGAACGCGCGGTAGATGAGCTTCGGTTCGAGGAAGATCACCGGGTCGGGGTCGCGGATCGACGCCGCGAGTAACCCCTTCGCGTCGTACGGCATCGAGGGGATGGCGACCTTCAGGCCGGCCTCGTGTGCGTAGAAGGCCTCCTTCGACTCGGAGTGGTGCTCCGGCGCGCGGATCCCCCCGCCGTAGGGGGCTCGCAGCGTCATCGGGAGGGTGAACCGGCCCCGGCTCCGGGCGCGGAACCGCGCCATGTGGGAGACGATCTGGTCGAAGCCGGGGTACATGAACCCGGAGAACTGGATCTCCGGGACCGGCCGCAGCCCCATCGCGGCCATGCCGACCGCGGCGCCGACGATGCCCGACTCCGCCAGCGGGGTGTCAACGACGCGGTCGCCGCCGAACTCGTCGAAGAGCCCCTCGGTCGCCCGGAAGACGCCGCCGTTCTTCCCGACGTCTTGGCCCAACACGAGGACGTCGTCGTCTTCGCGCATCTCGCTGTACAACCCGTCACGCACCGCCTGTACGACGGTGAGGTTCTGTGTGTCGCTCATTTACTCCTCCAGGAACGCCTCGTCGCCGTGCGCCTCGCGGAAGGCCGCGAACTCCTCCTGCTGCCGCGCCAGTTCGGACGGGAGCTCAGCGTACGCGTGCTCGAACAGCTCGCTCGGCTCCGGCCGTGCCGCCGCCTCCGCCGCGTCGATCGCGTCGGCGACGCGCTCCTCGACCGCGGTCTCGATCTCCGCGACGCGCTCGTCGTCGAGGATCGCCTCCGAGCGGAGGTACGCCTCCAGCCGCGGGATCGGGTCCTTCGCCTTCCAGCGCTCGACCTCCTCGTCGTCGCGGTAGACGGTGGGGTCGTCGGCGGTCGTGTGCGCGCCGAACCGGTACTGGATCGCCTCGATCAGCGTCGGGCGGGGCCGGTCCGTCTCCGGCCCGCGCGCCTTCTCCACGGCGTCCCGCGTGACGCTGTACACCGCGAGCGGGTCCATCCCGTCGACCTGCACCCCGTCTATCCCGTACGCCTCGGCCTTCTGGGCCAGCGTCGCGCTCCGGGTCTGCCGCTCGCGAGGCACGGAGATCGCCCACTGGTTGTTGTTACAGAAGAAGACGGTCGGCGTGTCGAAGACGCCGGCGAAGTTGACCCCCTCGTGGAAGTCGCCCTCGCTGGTCGCGCCGTCGCCGAAGTAACAGAGGAACACCTCGTCGGTGTCGCGGAGCTTCGCGGCCCACGACGCGCCCGTGGCGTGGGGGACCTGCGAGGCGATGGGGACGGCGACCGGGAAGACGTTGACGCCCTCGGGCGCCTTGTTGCCGGCCTCGTGGCCCATCCAGTAGAGGAGGGTCTGTTTCAGCGGGAGCCCGCGGACCAGGGCGGCACCGTGCTCGCGGTAGGAGGGGACCATCCAGTCGTCCTCGGCGAGCGCCGTCGCGGAGCCGATCTGCGCGCCCTCCTGTCCCGACAGCGGCGGGTACGTCCCCATCCGTCCCTGTCGTTGGAGGCTCACCGCCCGGCCGTCGAAGTGCCGGGCGAGCCGCATGTGTCGGTACATGTCGACGAGCGCCTCGTCGTCGAGGTCGGGGACGTCGCCGACGACTTCGCCGTCCTCGTCGAGCACGCGGACCGGATCGTCGTACGCTCTGTCGAATACGCTCACGGTCGGACCCACCTGTTCATGTCCAAACGGTTCGCCGCCCGGGTAATATTGTTTTCGTAAATAATTTATTATAATCAGAAATCGGTGTGTGGCCTGAGAAACTGTCCATCAGATTGCGAGGGAATCGGACGTTTTTGTACAACTCGCTCCGAGGCCGGCAATATTTTCGGCGCCTCGGCGGTTTCCGCTAATATAACGAACAAACAGGAGAGTTTCGCAGCGGGTCGGAACCGCGACGGGAGTCGGAGTCGCGGCCGGATGGGGTCGCAACTCAGGGGAGTCGAGCGGCACGAAGCGTGCGGGCGAGCGGCACGAAGCGTGCGGGCGAGCGGCACGAAGCGTGCGGCCGCCGGCCCCTCGGTTATCCGAGTCGGAAGGAGGGTTCGTCGCGCTCGTCGCGGTCATCGCGCTCGCCGTCGAGGTCCTCCAGGTGGATCACGTCCTCGTCGTCGTCGTCCAGCTGTTCGCGGAGGTGGTTGACGTACCGCTTGTACTCGTCCAGCTGCTCGCGGAGGTGGTCGGCCTCCAGCTCCAGCCGCTCGTGCTCGCGGACGAAGCTCTTGGGGACCTCGACGCGCGGGGGGAACACCTCGCCGGTCTCGGTCTCGCTCTGGAGCTCCGCCTCCGGGACGGCGCGGACCTGTCCGTCGTGGGCAACGAGCGTGTCCACGTAGTCTCGGAACACCGCCGACAGCGAGATGTCCCGCTCCTCGGCGATGTCTCGGAGCGCCTCGAACGCGTCCTCGTTGACGCGGAACGAGATCGTCTTGTTCTTGTTGCCCATTACCGGAAGATCCCTCTCGCGATCCACTTAAGCGTTTGTCAGACGGTGGCAGGGAACGGGGAATACCGACTGTTTCGGGCGTGAGACGCCCGATCTCTCCACGGAGCGGGTCGGCCTCGGCGCCGCTCAGGGGTCCGGCGTCCCGGCCGGACCCGTCGCGTCGGCGTCGTCGGGAACGTCTCCGTCCCCGAGGCCCTCGTCCGCGGCGTCGCCGGCGAGCTCGTCGCCGGCGCCGTCGTCGAGGTCCTCCAGCGCCGACAGCGCGGCGGCCTTGTACGTCTCGGGGTCGAGGTCGTACTCCTCGCGGGCCATCCGCGCGTACTCGTTGCCCTCGTCGTCGAACGCGGCGACGCGCTCGACGGTGCGGCGGGCCGTCTCGGCGACCCAGCGGTCGCGGGTGGCGGCGTCGACCTCGGTGATCGACTCGGGGCGGACGGAGACCCGGACGGTGCCGTCGTCGGTCTCGTACGTCCGGGGCTTCCCCACGACTGCGACGTAGGCGGGCGGCTCCAGGTCGCGGAGCTTGGAGGCGGCCTCGGGCTGGTACTGGCCGGCGTACACGAAGAACGTGCCCGTCGGGTCGACGATGCGGCCGCGCCAGTACTCGCTGTCCTCGCCGACGTCCTCCTTCTCGGTGAGGGTACCGACGAAGAAGACGCGGTTCGAGGACTCGCCCGTCGGGAGGAGCGCGTAGACGGGGGCGCGCTCGTCGTCGGACTCGGTGAACGTGTAGCCGGCGTCGTTGAACTCGCTCGCGAACACGCGCCGGGCGACCTCTCGGGTGGGTGCGGATTGACTCATGTTAGATCGACCTCGCTTCGATCAGCGCGCTTTCAACGTCGACGGCGCCCGGGTCCTCCATCTCGTCGACCAGGACGTACCGGCCGAACGTGGGACCGGTGACGCGGTAGTACCGCCCGAGTACGTCGTCGGCCATCTCCTCGGCGACGACGGTGGTGTCGAGCGCGTCCATCGCCATGTCCTTGGCCTCCTCCAAGCCCATCCCGGTGAGCTCTTCGGTGGCCTCGCGGTCGAAGATGACCTCGGTGACGGTCTCGCCGTCGTCGAGGACGCCCTTGATCCGGAGGTCGAACTCGCCCTCGACCTGGCCGTGCTCGGAGCACCGGCCGTTCTGGAGGACGCGCGTGCAGTCGTCCTCGGGACAGCGCTTGATCAGCCCGGAGCCGGACTGGATGTCCACGAGGGCGCCCTCGACGGTGTCGGCGTTGTCGCCGACCTCGATCTCCTCGTCGATCTCGGTGATACCGGTGGTCCGGTTGAGCTTCACCGAGTAGCTGCCCTCGTACTCGTCGGTGACGACGTTCGAGAGCTCGTACGCCTGTCCCTCCGTCAGCTCGGGGAGATCGGAGGTCTCGAAGGCGACGAACTTGATCGTGCCCGACTCGTCGCCTAAGAGTCCGACCTGCGAGATCGAGTCGCTACGGGGCTCCCAGAGGTCGACCAGCGTCACGCGCAGGTCGACCCACTGTTCGTCCTCGTCGATCTCGTTGACCAAGACGGACTCGCTGCCGCCGCGGCCGAGCTCGTCGCGCTCCATCCCGGCGTCTTCGAGGTAGCTGTTGGTGACGCTCCGGCGCGCCTCGTCGACCGGGACGCGGTACTCGTTGACGAGGTTCTCCAGCCGCTCCTCGACCTCGTCGGCGTCCACGTTGAGGTGGTCCGAGAACTGTTCCGCTATCGCTTCCGCTTCCTGTCGCAGTTCGCTCATGGGGTGTCTCCGCCTCCGGTCGTGTTTCAATGGGAGGCGTACGCCGGTTGGTTCCTCACGGTATTAAAAATCCCGCAACCACGGTGAAAGTGGTCGTCTCCGACGCGCTGACCGGCCTCTTCCGGCGGTTCCGGGGTTCGACGGCCGGCCGCGTCAGACGCTCGTACGCCACGCGCGGGCTTCGTTTCAAGTGGAACCGTACCACGCGAAGCGTCCCCACGCGCCGATGGGAACTTCCGCGAAGAAGACGTCGCAGACGGCCACGGCGGCACCCATTTAAAACGGCTCGGCCGGACGCAACGTTCATTTATAAACAGAGCGCGGTGGCGCGCCGGTGAGCGCCCAACGGGCCGAACCGCCCGCGAGGGAGTCGCTGGCGCCCTCGGCGCCAGCGACGAGGCTGGGGAGGCGTGAGGTGCGGTTGCGGTGCGGGCGGGACTCAAAGGGGCAGTCGCGAGGACGGCGCAGGCGACGTAAGCACTGCAGGGAGTGAGCGAAGCGAACGACCGAAGCGCGCAGCGAGCGTGTGCCGTCCTCGCGACTGGGGCTTTGAATGCCTTCACCGCGAAGTCATCGATCACATATCGCCGAACGGCTGGGGCTTCGGATATCTTCACCGCCGATTCGGAGTCAGCCATTTATAAGCGATCGACTGGAGCTTCCGAGAGGTCCACCGCGACGGCAACGATAGATACACCTCCCACACCGGGCCCACCAACTAGGCACCCAGCGGCCTCGTCTCGCCAACGGACCTATATTCCGCGCGCCGGTACGACCCCCATGGACGACCGACTCGAACGCGTCATCCGCCGGAAGCTCCGCGAGGCGGGCAAGCAGTTCGAGGAGGCGAAGCGGGCGTACGCCGAGGGGAGAGACGACCCCGACGGCGACGCGACCGGGGCGGAGCGGTACGACCTCCCGACCGACGAGGACGGCCGAGCGCGGATCGTCTGCCGGCGGCACGCGGAGCGGCGGGCGGTCGCCGTCGACGCCGGGGGGCGCCCGTCGTGTTTCGACGCCGGCCACCCGGACTGCGAGGGCTGCGCGGAGGACGTGCGCGACGGGTACGTCGAGACCTGGTGAGCCGGGGCTCGGCCGACGCGCCGACCGGAGCGCGGCCCCGCCGACCACCGAAGGCGTTTTGATACTGGCTCCCTCGGGACGGTCATGAAGCGGCCGAGGGTCGTGGTCGCGCTCCTCGTCGTCGTCGCGGTCGGACTGGCGCTTTCCGGCGCCTTCTCCGGGCCGCCCGCGGAGGAGCCGGCGGCGTCGACGGTCCCCGAGGAGTCGCTCATCGCGGTCGAGGGCGACTACCGACTGTGGCCGTATACGAGCCGGAGCACGTCGATCGAGGGGCGGACGCTCGCGATCAACGTCGTGTTCCACGCCGACGCGGCGGCGACGCGCGCGGCGATCGAGAGCGGCGCGGCGGCCGACTGGGAGGAGACCGACGAGACGGAGTCGGCGACGACCGCCGACACGGAACAGGTGCGGGCGTTCGTCGAGCGCGACTGGGACGACGCACGCAGCTCGACGCGGTACACCTACGTGGAGGGGCCCACCGGCGGCGTCTGGCTGACGGAGACGTTCGAGCTCCACGACGGGGCGTACCTCGGCGTGCGCGACCACCTCCGGGCGTACGAGTCCCCCGGCGGGGCATACACCGCGATACAGGCCCACGAGGAGTACTACGACTGGTTCCGGCTCCGCCACACGGTACCCGGGATCGACGAGCCGGCGGTCCGGCTGGAGGACGAGTTCATCCGCGGCGGGGTCGACGCCGAGGTCCGCCGCGAGTACCGCGGGATCGAGGGGGGATGGAGCGACGGCTGGATCTCGGTGATCGAGCTGGCGTCGCTCGCGACCGTCGGCGGCGTGCTGCTCCGGCGCCGGACCCGGACGGCCGCCGTCGACCTCGCGCGACGGAGCCGCCGGGAGGCGGCGAGACACGCTGACGCCGCGGTGCTCGGGGCCGCGCTCGCCGCCGTCGTCGTCGGCGTCCGTGCCGCCGGGGTCGGGCTGGAGCTCGCGTACCCGAGCCTCCCGCCGAAGGCGATCGCCGGCCCGCTGTACCTCGTCCTCGCCGTCGGCCTCCCGGCCCTCGTCGTCTTGCGGGCGCGCGAGTGCGACCCGGCGGCGGCCGCCCTCGGCGTCGCCGTCGGGCTCGGAGCGGGGTTCGTGGTCGACTTCGCCGCGCTCGGCGTCGCGGTGCCCCCCGACCTCATCGTGCACCGGATCGCGCTGCTCGCGGCGCTCGGCGTGGTCGCCATCGGGCGCGCGGCGGCCGACCGCCCCGTGCTTGCCGCGGGGGCCCTCGCGTGGGCGATCGGACTGGCGCTCCCGCTCGCGGACGTGATCTGAGGCCGGAGCGCGGCCGAGGCTCCCGGAGCGGTCGATCGATCCCGGCCGACGGCACCACAGAAGAGATATACGCCGGCGCCGAAAGAGGAAGGGACGAATGAACGGGCAGGTCAGCCGGCGCGAGGCGCTCGCGGGGATCGGTCTGGGGGCCCTGAGCGCCGGCTGTCTCGGTCGGACCCGCAACATCGCGGGCCGCGACCGGTCGTCGCAGCTCACGCTGCGGATCGTCGCCGCGCCGGCCGACAGGGACCCGAACGCGATCCGGATCGCCCGACACCTCGCCGAGAATCTGAACGCGGTGGGGATCGACGCCCGGATCAACACCCTGAACCGGACCGACCTCTGGCGGAAGGTGCTCATCAACCAGGACTTCGATATATACGTCGGACAGTTCCTGGAGCCGGAGCCGTTCGATCCCGACGCGATGTACGCGTTCACCCACTCGCGGTTCGTCGCCGAGGCGGGCCGGCAGAATCCGTTCGGCTTCACCGACGTCAACGGCGTGGACGAGCAGCTCGAACGCCAGCGGCGGGCGGAAGGAGAGCGGCCGGAGGTCGTGGCCGAGCTCCAGCGCTCGCTGTGCGAGCTCCAGCCGTTCACCGTCGTCGCGTTCCCCGACCCGCTCACCGCGGTCCGCGAGGAGCGGTTCGAGGGGTGGACGAACCGACAGCCCCTGTCGGTCGGCGCGCTGCTGGGCCTCGAGCACGCGGGGACGAGCGACGAGGCGGGAACAGCGAACGGAACGACGGAGGGCGACGCGGGAAGCGGCGAGAACGCCACGGCCGACGGGGAGACCGCCGACGGCGGCGCCACCCTCCGGCTCGTCACGACGGACGATCAGATCACGGAGAACTGGAACCCGATCGCGGCCGAGTACAGACGCGAGGGGACGTTCACGACGCTGCTGTACGACCAGCTCGCGCTGGTGGACGGCGGCGAGGTCGTCCCGTGGCTCGCGGCGGGGTGGGAACGGGTCGACGAGGGGACGCTCGCGCTCGACCTCCGGGACGCCCGGTGGCACGACGGCGAGCCGGTGACCGCGGGCGACGTGGCGTTCACCTACGAGTTCCTCCGCGACACCTCGATGGGCTCGCTCGAGGCGGCGGTGCCGACGCCGCGGTTCCGCGGCCGGAGCTCGGTCGTCGAGTCGGCGACGGTCGTCGACGAGGGACGGGTCGAGCTCGAGATCGGCGACGTGAACGACGCGGTCGCGGTCCGGGCGCTGCAGGTCCCGATCCTCCCGGAACACGTCTGGTCCGAGCGGACCGACGCCGCGACCATCGCCGGCTTCGAGTTCGACGTGGAGACGACCGAGGCGGTGGTGTCGACCAACGAGAACCCGGTCGGCAGCGGGCCGATACGGTTCGTCGAGGCGACGGCTGAGGAGTCGGTCGTCTTCGAGCGCAACCCGGACCACTTCCTCGTCCGCGCGGACGCGACGGACGGGGAGACCGCGGACGGAGAGAGCGACCCCGCGGCGGGGATCCCGGAGCGGTTCCGCGGGAAGCCGGCCTTCGATCGGCTGCGGATCGAGGTGTCGCCCTCGGACATCGCCGCGGTGGAGGCGGTCAGCGACGGGATCGCGGACGCGACCGTTTCGACCCTCGGCCCGGACGCGGTCCCCCGGGTCGGGAGGGAGGCCGACTCGCGGCTCGTGACCGGGCGCTCGGGCGGGTTCTACCACGTCGGGTACAACGCGCGGCGGGCGCCCCTGTCGAACCCGCGCTTCCGGGCCGTCCTCGCGTCGCTGATAGACAAGCAGACGCTCGTTCGCGAGGCGTTCAGCGGGTACGCCGAGCCGGCGACGTCGCCGCTGGCGGCCTCGCCCGAGTGGGTGCCGGACGACCTGCGGTGGGACGACCGGGAGACGGACCCGGTGTACCCGTTCGTCGGAGAGGGGGGAACGCTCGACATCGGGCGCGCGAAGGACTTGCTCCGGGAGGCGGGGTATCGCTTCAACGACGCGGGGCACCTGCTCTCTCGGGGGGGATGAGCCCGCTTCTGTCGGTCGTCGGCTCGCTCGTGCTGTGGGTCGGGGGAGCGCTGCTCGTGGCGGGGGCGGCGATCGTCGGTCCGCACCGGCTCGCCCGCCTTCGGACCGAACTCGCGCCGCGGCTGTGGAGCGTCCGGCGACCGCTCGTCGCGCTGGGCGCGGTACTGCTCGCGAGCGCGGTCGGTCGGAGCGCGCTCCAGACCGTCTCGGAGCTGTTCGGGCTGCGCCTGACGGGGCTGATCTACGCTATCGAGGGCAACTTCGTCGCGTGGGTGCAGGCGACGTTCGTTACCCCGGAGCTGACGGTGTACTTCTCCGGGATATACGTGTACGGGTACGTGTTCCTGCTGGTGTTCCCGTTCGTCGCCTACCTCGCGCTGCCGGACACGACGACGCTGAAGCGGCTGATCGTCGCGTACGGGCTCAACTACTCGATCGGACTCGTGGTCTACACGGTCGTGTACGCGCACGGTCCGCGGAACCTCATGCCCGACATGGTGACGTCGCTGCTGTTCACGTACAACCCCGACTTCATGGCGCTGACGAGCGAGGTGAACGAGGCCGCGAACGTCTTCCCGTCGCTCCACACGTCGCTGTCGGTGACGGTCGCGACGTTCGCGGTGCTGACGCGCGGGGAGTACCCGCGGTGGACGCCGGTCGCGCTGTGGCTCTCGACGTCGGTGGTACTCGCGACGATGTACCTCGGGATCCACTGGCTCACCGACGTGATCGGCGGGATCGCGCTCGCGCTGGGGTCTGTCTACCTCTCGTATCGGTTCGTCGACGAGGAGGGGGAGACCGACCGCGACGTCGACGTCGACGGCACCGCCGCCTAGCTCAGGCGCCCTCGACGAGCCGTTCGAGCTGCTCCGGCGGGACCGCGCCGCGGGCGGCGTGGCCGTCGAACGCGAACGTCGGCACGCCGGTGATCCCTCGCTGTCGCGCCGCGTCGAACAGCTCCGTCACGCGTTCGCGGAGGTCCTCGTCGTCGAGTGCGGCGTCGACGACATCGGCGCCGAGCCCCTCGACGTCGCTCGCGATGTCGGCGAGCACCTCGCGGTCGCCGATGTCGCGGCCCTCCTGCCACAGCGCCGCGAACACCGCGTCGTCGAAGGCGGGCCACGCCTCGGGGGCGGTCTCCTTCACGTGTACGGAGACGAGCTGGGCGGGCAGCGAGTCGACCTCGGTCGCGATCTCCTGGGCCATGTCGACGCCGTACTGCTCCTGCAGGCGACGGACGTTCTCGCGGGCCTGCGCGTAGTAGTCGTCGCCCTTCCCGTCGTCGACGTCGTGGTCGATCGTGCCGTCCGGGTTCCGCTTGCCGGCCCGGAGGTCGAACGGGTGCCAGTCGACCGCGAGCGGCTCGTCGCGCGTCTCCTGGTACTCGGCGAGCGACCGCCGGCCGAGGTAGCAGAACGGGCAGACGTAGTCGGAGTAGACGGTGATCGACTCGGTCGCGTCGCCGGCCGAGTCGCCGTCGGCCGCGTCGTCGGAGTGCGTGTTCGACATACCTCCCGTTCGGCGGCGAGCGGCAAAGGGCGTTCGGCGGCGGCGATCGCCACGATTTAATATTACTAAGTGGTACCACTCAAGTATGACACACGCTCGCGACCCCGTTTCCCCGCCGGTCGCGCTGACGATCGCCGGCAGCGACGCCGGCGGCGGTGCGGGGGTCCAGGCCGACCTGAAGGCGATGACGGCCCACGGCGTCTTCGGGACCGCGGTCGTGACGGCCACGACGGCGCAGAACACGCGCGGCATCGAGGACGTCCACGCCGTCCCGGCCGACCACGTGGCGAGCCAGTACGAGGCCGTGGTCGAGGACTTCGACGTCGGCGCGGTCAAGACGGGGATGCTGGCCACGGCGCCGATCGTCGAGACCGCGGCCGACCTGCTCGCCCGTCTCTCGGCCCCGGTCGTCGTCGACCCGGTGATGGTCGCCGCGACCGGCGACCGGCTGCTCTCGCCCGCCGCCGAGGACGCCTACGAGGGGCTGATCGAGGGGGCGACGCTCGTCACTCCCAACGCCGACGAGGCGGCGGTGCTATTCGGCGAGCCGGTCGAGACGCCGGCGGACGCCGAGGCGGCCGGCCGGGAGCTCGTCGCCCGCGGCGCCGAGGCCGCTCTTATAAAAGGCGGCCACCTCGACGAGGGCGGCGAGACGGTCGTCGACACGCTCGTGGTCGGCGACGCGAAGGGGAGCGGCGGCGCTGGCGACGCCGGCGACGAACTCGGCGACTGCGACGACCCGACCGTCGTTCGCTTCGAGAATCCGCGCGTAGCGACCGACGCGACGCACGGCTCCGGTTGCGCGCTGTCGAGCGCGATCGCGGCCCGGCTGGCGCGCGGCGACCCCCTGCGCGAGGCCGTCGCACGCGCGGTGGACGAGATGGAGTCCGCGATCCGTCGCGGCTACGACGTCGGCGAGGGGCCGGGCGCGGTGAACCCGACGGCGTTCGGCGGCGACCGCTGAGGCGATCAGAGACGGGCCGCGGCCTCGATCAGAGGAACGCGAGAGGGACCATGAGCACGACGCCGAGCGCGATCCCGCCCGCGAGCACGGGCTTCCCGCCGCGGGGGAGCGCCGCGCCGGTCTCGAGCGCCTCGGGGATGAACTCGGTGGCGACGAGGTAGATCATCGCGCCGGCGGCGAACCCGAAGCCGTACGGGAGGAACTCCCGGGCGTACCGGACGAACGCGAAGGCGAGGACCGCACCGATCGGCTGCGGGAGGCTGGAGAACACCGACCACCAGACCATCTTCCACTTCGAGACGCCCATCGCCCGCAGCGGGATCGAGATCGCGGTCCCCTCGGGGACGTTGTGGATCGAGATCGCGACCGTCATGAACACCGCGAGCAGCGGGACGGTGAACCCGAACAGCGAGGTGCCGCCCGCCAGCCCGAGGTCCGCGAACGAGACGCCGACGGCGACCCCCTCTGGGAAGCTGTGGACGGTCAGCACGCCGAGGATCAACACGAGCTTCTTGAAGTCCGCCTCCTCGTACTCCCGCGGGTCGATATCGGCGTCCAGCAGCACGTCGTGCGCGACGACGACCAGGACGACGCCCGCGGCCAGGCCGACCCCGATCTCGACCGGCGTCCCCTCCGCGAGCCCCTCCCGAACGAGCCCGAACAGCGACGCGGAGAGCATGATCCCCGAGGAGAACCCCCACAGCGCCACGTTCCCGCGGTCGCTGATCGAGTCGAAGAAGAAGAACGGCAGCGCGCCGATCCCGGTCGCGAGGGCCGTGATCAGCCCGGCGACGAAGACGAACGCGAACGCGTCGAGTGCGACCATACGTTTGCGGGAAACTTCGTCAGTCCGGTACATAATCCCGCCGACGAAACCCGGAGTCCGGGAGCGGTCATCCGATACTGCGAACGAGGCCGGCGAGCAGCAGGATCAGGAACAGCGCGAGGAGCAACAGCAGCACCCCGAGCTTCGTCCCGGGCGGAGGCCGGCGAGCGCACGCCCCACCGCCGCGTTTCGGTGCGGATTCCCGCAGCCGGGTCGGCGAGCTCACGCTCACACCCCGGTCGGGGCGGACGCCGCGACGTCCGAACTGGTCGTTTCAGACCCCTTCTCCGCAGGATCCGGAACGTTCCCGTCGAACGTCGTTTCGTCTCCCGTCGGCGCGGGCTCATCGTTCGTCTTCGGCTCCTCGTCCGGCGCGGGCCCCTCGTCCGGCGCGGGCTCATCGTTCGTCTTCGGCTCCCCGTCCGGCGCGGGCTCATCGTTCGTCTTCGGCTCCCCGTCCGGCGCGGGCTCCTCGTCCGGTGCCGATTCGTTCGTCTTCGGCTCCCCGTCCGGCGCGGGCTCCTCGTCCGGTGCCGATTCGTTCTCGGACGGCGCGGGCTCCTCGTCCGGTGCCGATTCGTTCTCGGACGGCGCGGGCTCGGTATCCGGAGCCGTGACGTTCTCTGGCGCCGGTTCGGTTCCGTTCTCGGGCAGCGCAGTTTCGTTTTCCGGAGCCGAAACGTTCTCGGAGCTCGGGGCGGTCGCGTTGCCCGGCGGCACCGAGACGGTCTCGGGAGCCGACGCGTTCGCGTTCACCGATCTCTCCGTCGCGTTGCCCACGGGCGCTGTCGTGTTCGTCTCGTTCCCAACCGAGAGCGTCGACGTCCCGAGATCGCCGTCCGTCGACGTTTCGATCGGGGCGAACTCCTCGACCGTTTCGAACGTCGTCGTCACGGTCGCGTTCGACGTGAGCACGGCGAGCGTGAGGCCGCCGCCGAACGCGACCGCCCACACCAGCACCGCGACGGCGACGAGGCCGACGAGGCCGCGGTTCACGGCCATCAGTCCACCTCCCCGGCGCGGTCCGGCTGTGACGGTGGGGTGGTCGGCGGCGACTGAAGCTCCCCGGACCCGTCTGTCACTGTCACCGATCCCGACGGCTCGACCGGGTCAGTCGCTCCGTCGTCGCGCTCCGCTCCGCGGTCGTCATTCGCCACGTAGTCGTCAGTCGCCACGTAGTCGTCATCCGCCCCGTCGTCCGCGGCATCGCCGCTCGCCGCGCGGTCGTTCGCCGTGTCGTCGTCCGCCGCCGCCTCCGCGCTCGGTCGGTTCCGGTCGAGGACGCCGCTTGCCGGCACCCACGTCGCGAGCGCGCCGAGCAGCAGCGTCGCCGCCGCGACCGCGACCGCGATGGCCGCAGCGGTGCGGAGCTGGACCGCGACGTAGGCCGTGTACGGCGCGAACGCCAGCAACACCGCCGCCGCCCCGCCGACCGCGTCGACGGAGACTCCCGGGGAACCGGTCGCGGCGGTCTCTGCGGGCGCCACGTCGGTTTCGGCGGTCTCGACGCCTGCCGCGTCGGTCCCGGCGGACGCCGCGGTGACGGGCGCCGCGGTCGCGTCCGCGTCGACGACTCCGTCGGCCGGTGCGTCCGGCGCCTCCGAGCCCCCGTCTACCTCCTCGCGGCCGCGAACGATCGACCAGACCTCTGTGACCGCGAGCAGCCCGAACGGGAGCAACACCAGCGTGACGAACCCGGCCTGGGTCCCCGCGAACTGGATCACGTACCCGATGTACGGGATCGTCAGCGCGACCACGCCGACGAGGTTCCCGGCGGGGACGAGCCCCGGGTCCGGCCCCTCGTTCGCGTCGCCCATCGTCTCGAAGGCGAGGGTCCCGCCCTCGCCGACGACGTCGATCACGCGGTGGGTCACCGGCACCTCGCTCGTGCCGCGCATGAACGTGATCACGTCGCCGTCGACGACCGTCGTCGGGTCGCGATCGGCGACGATCACCACGTCGCCCGGCGCGATGGCGGGCGTCATGCTCGCCGTGAGTACCACGAAGCTCTCGTCGGCGCCGACGATCTCGGGCGCGGCGTACACCGCGAACGGCGCGACGAGCGCTAGCAACAGGACGATCCCGAGTACGTTCGCCGCCTTCTTGAGTCGTGGTGATGTGAGTGTGTTGTGCATCAGATATCCTCCGAGCCGCAGATCGGCGCGTCCGTCGTAGTCGTGCCGCCGTCGATCTCGAACTCGCCGTCGGGTCCGAACCGCATGCCGACCGCGAGCGGCTCCGAGCAGCTCACGTGAAGCGATATCGGCTCCCCGCCGTCGACCGTTATCTCGACCTCCGGGCCGAGCTTGTCGGGGCCTTTCCCCTTCCCCTGGCGCTCGACGTCGCTCCCGTCGAGGGTGAACACGTCGCCGTTAGCGACCGTTCCAGTGAACAGCGTCCCGCCGGTGCCGCCATTCGTCGAGACGACGGTGACCGACGGCTCGTCGTCGCCGCGGTAACGCATGTCGAGCGTCGCGAGCGAGGCGTTCTCGTCGTCGCAGACGACGCAGTCGACCGTCTCGTCCGGCTCGTCGGGGTCGTCGCCCGAATCGGAACAGACGAAGACGACGATGTTGCTGATCCCGTACCGATCGTCTCCGTCGGGCTTCAGGGGGGCGAACAGGATCTCGCCCGTCTCCGCGGAGATCGGGTCGATCTCGTAGCGTTCGGTCCCCTGCCCGCCCTTGATCTCGACGGTGCACACGTCCGGTCCGGGGTTTCCGTCGGGGCCGCGGAGGACGAACGCGGCGCCGACCGCCTCGCCGTCGTCCTTCGTCTCGACCTCGGTGATCTCAATCGCATGTGCGGCCACGCCCTCAGGGAGTTCGGTCAGCGGAAGGACGTCGCCCGGCGCAAGTGTCGCCTCGATGTCGTCCGCCTTGCCGAACTTGACGCACGCGGGGCAGTCGTCGCCCGGCTCCTCACAGACCCGGTCGGCGAAGGGGTTCGACCCCGCCGCGTCCGCCTCGGAGACGTGGCGACACTGCTCGGCGTACAGCCGGAACGAGAGTGAACTGTTTTGTCCAGACAGCGAATCTGGCGCGTCGACGGGGAGCTCCGCGAAGACCTCGACCTCGATCGAGCTTTCGGGATCGAGACAGCCGATGTCGATCCGTTCGCCGTCGACGAGTCCGGCAGCGACCGTGGCGAACGGGCGGAACCCGCCCGTGATCGAACTCCCGTCCACGCGGACGTCGACTTCGAGGGCGTCCGAAAGGTCGTCGTTGACCGTGGGACACTTCGCCGCGAGCCAGACCCTGGCGGGGTTCGTCCGAACTTCGATATTGAACGAGTCGAAGGCCCTCTTGTCCGGGCCGCGTCCAATTCCCGACACGTCGACCGCGAAGGCCCCGTCGGAGACCGTTTCGTTCACGACCAGCTCGACGGAGCCGGCGCCGAAGACGTTGTCCGGGAACGTCTCGCGGTCCGAGAGGTACGCGCCGGTCCCGAGGCCGCTCGCCATCCCGACGGCGCCGACGCCGCCGATGCTCGCGAGGAGCCGGCGCCGGCTCAGGCGGCTCGGGCGCCGTCCCGCGTCGTTTCCGGGGGTCATGCGCTCCCTCCGGCGGCGTCGCCGCCCGTCAGGACGTTCTCCTCAAAGGGGTTCGCCTCGTCGTCGCAGTCGACCGCGGCGAACTCCACGCGGAAGTCGACCGCGCCGCCCTGTCCGGCGTTGCCGCCATCGCCGAGAAACTCCCACTCGAAGGTCAGACAGCGCTGCTCGCCGGGCCCGAGGCAGCCGTCGCCGAGAATCCCCGGACGCAGTTCGACCCCGTCCGCGAGCGCTGACCCGTCGATCTCCGCGAGCGTTCCGGCGTCGATCTGCTCGCCGACGGCCGCAAACTCGCTTTCGGCGCCGCCGCAGCTGCCGATTCCGAATATCCCGGTATCGTGCCGGATGTCGAGTCTGATGCGCTCCGCGAGGGCGGCGCTCGCCGCGTCGGCGGTTTCGAGGTGCGGATCGATCTTCAGCCACACGCGGGCGGTGTCCTCGGGGTCTTCCAGCCGGAGCCCGACGCTCGCCGTTCCGTAGTCGTGCGGTAGCGCGTTTTCGACGTCGAATAGCCGGATCCCGGCCGCTTCGACGTCGTCTTCGGCGTCGGTCGGGCTCGAATCGACGACCGTCCCGTTCTCCGTGCGCCGCCACCCGACGAGCAGATTCAACGGCGTGTCCGTCTGGGCGTACGTGTACGCCGAGTACTCGTCCCAGTTGTCCGTTCCCGTCCGCCGTCCGGAGGCGGCTCCGAGGGTCGCGAAGCCGACGGCTCCGACGCCCGCGAGTGCCTCCCGCCGCGTGAGTCCCGATTCTTTTTGTGTCATTGTGCGTGTGTGCGGCTCCGAACGGCCGTTTCGTCGATGCGCTTCCTCTCGTCTATACCCCCGTACGCCGACTGCGCTGGTATGTATGCGCGCCCTACCCGGGCGGACCGACGCCCGTACCTGTGCGGTACGGGCCGCATACCGGTCAGATCGCATCGAAGCGAACGGCGGTCGTTTGTCCCGGCCGCGATCGGATCAGGCCGACTGGGGTCCCGCCCCGTCGTTGTGGCGCGCCTGCTCGGTGTAGAAGCCGAGGTCGAAGCCGAGCGTGTCGCCCTGGACCTCGTTGCCCACGTCGAACGGCAGTTCCCATTCGAGCGCGACGCAGTGCATCACGCCGTCGCCCGCGAACGGCTCGCGATTTGCGTCGGCGGGGTCGTCGTCGAACTCGTCGTACGGCGTCGACCGGTTCCCGTCGAGCGGAATCCCGTCGCCGTCCTCGAGCGCGTCGAGCACGTCCGCGAGCGAGCCGTCCATGATGATCTTCTCCTGTCCGGTCTGCGCCGCAAGGTTCCCGAACACCGAGGGGATGTTGAGCGGATCGCTGACGTCGTTGAAGAACGTCGGGTCGCCGCCCGACCCGCCGGCCGGACCCGCCATCGCCTGGAGCGTGCTCGCGCTGCCGTCGACGTTGATCGTGTACACGTTGGTCGCGGGGTTCGGCGACGCCGCGCGGGCGTCGTCGGCCGCGTCCACGGGGTCGGAGAACTGGGTGCTGCCGGTCCCGTTGAACGACTCCCCGTCCGAGAGGACGATGTTCCGGTACTCGACGCCGCCGCGGCCGTTCGCGTCGAGCTCGGCCTGCGCGTCGTTGATCCCCTCGCCGATGTAGGTGCCCGTCGCGATGCCGCTCGCGTTCGAGAACGGGTCCGCGTTGCTGTCGTCGATGTTGGGGTCGTTGTTCGTTCCGCTGACGACGTTCGCGAGCTTCTTCCGGAGCCCGTCGAGCGCGCCGTCGACGAGCGAGAGGTCGCTCGTCAGCGGCTGGAGGAGTCCCGTTCGGGGCTCGGTGTCGCCGCTCCCCTCGCCGTCGAAGTACGCGACGCCGACCTGAACGTCGGACCCCTGCGACTGGAGGTAGCTGACGAACTGGCGGGTGCCGAGCTCGACGAGGTCGATCTTCGTCGTCTCGCCGTGGGTGGTCCCGCCGACCGTGATGTCGTCGTCGTTGACGACGCCGCCGTACTGCTCGTACAGCATCGAGCCGGAGAAGTCCAGCGTCAGCATGATGTCGACCGGCTCCGCGCCGTCGTACACGTTGTCGCAGTCCTCGTCGTACCAGAGCGTCGCCTGGATGGCGTCGCCGAGGTCGCCGAGGTTATCGGGGTCGACGAGCAGCTCGGGCTCGGTGCCTGCGCCGCCGTCGTCGCTGACGTTGCCCGCCTGCATCCAGATGTAGCCGGGGTTGTCACAGAGGTGCAGCGAGAAGGTGATCTCGCCGGAGTCGCCGGGCTTCACGTCGGTGAGCTGAACGAGCGTGTCCATCTCCTCGCCCGTGACCGGATCCGTCCCGAAGTCCGCCTCCGATAGCGGCGGGATGTTGTCGCAGGTCAGCACCGGGAGGTTCGCGCCGTTGCTGTCATCGTCGTCCTCGTCCGGGAAGTCGCTGTACGTGACCACGTCGCCGTCGATCTCGACGGACTGCTCGCCGTCGCCGTCGTGGTCGGGGTGCGCGCTGACGAACTGGCGGCCCTCGCCGAAGTCGTACGTCTGCTGCCAGTCGACCAAGAGGTCGAGCTGGCCGGCGGTGAGCGTGTTGCCGTCGAACGACTCGGTGTCGTTGAAGTACGCCGTGGTGCCTAAGCCCGCGCCCGCCGACGCCAGCCCGACCGCGCCGAGGCCGGCCAGGACGGTCCGCCGCGAGAGTCCGATGGTGTCGATGTTGTCTTTGTCGTTCATGAGTGTAATTCCCCGTAGGGAAGTCCCACCGACGGAGTCGAACCGTCGTCCCGGCCGCCCGCGCGGGTCCGGAATGGGAGAGCGATCACGCCGCCCGAAGCGGCGGGGTCGTCAGCGCGTCAGGGGCTGAACTCGATCGCGTTCGTGCTGTTGTAGAAGTCCGGGCCCAACGAGGGGTCGACGTTGACCTCCGCGATGGGTCCCTCGCCGCCGGTGCTGCCGTACCCGAGCAGCCGGAACGTCGAGTTGATGTCGCTGTTCGGGATCCCGAACACGATCGTGTTCCCGACCTTCGCCGCCGAGAAGCCGGCCGGAAGCGCTTCGGTCGCGCCGTAGCTCCCGCCGTTGTTCGGCTGGTATCCGAACGGCGCGTCCGGGAACCCGGCGCTCGGCTGCCAGATGAGCTGCCAGTCGTGGGTGCCGTCCGCATCCGCGTCGACCGCCACGGGGAGATTCGTGCTGGAGTAGTCCGCGATGTCGAGGAAGTCCACCCCGTCGCCGTCGTCGGCGAACGCGAAGCTCAGGACGGTCTGGTTCTGGCCGACCGAGACGCTGGTGTAAACGTTCCCGTCGGTGGGGTTACCCAGGGTCTGGCCCTTCCAGTCGTTGTCGTACGCCGTGACGACAGTCTCGTCGACGCAGGGGTTGTGCGCCCCGTCGTTGTGGCGAGCCTGGACCGCGTAGAACTCGAAGTCGAAGGCGACCGAGTCCGTCTGGATCTCGTTTTCGACGCTCGTCGGGACGACCCACTCGAAACAAACGCACTGTTCGGCGATGTTCGGTTCTCCATCGACGAACGGCTCGGTGACGCCCTCGAACGCGGGGCGGTCGGCGAGCGACGCGCCCGCGTCGCCGTCGCCGGAGAGCGGAATGCCGGCTTGGAGCGCGAGCATCACGTTCGCCAGCGAGTCGGAGATGATCTCCTCGCCGATGACGGTCTCGCCTTCCACGTCAGTGCAGTACGAGACGGTCACCTGCATCGCGTCGGCGAGCTCGCCCTCGTCGGGCGTGTCGTCCACGTCCATCTCGGGCTCAGACTGCCCGTTCTCCGCGTTCTCGGTCAGCTCGCCACACATCCACATGTACGCGGGGTTGTCGACGATCGAGAAGCAGAACTCGCCCTCGCCGGAGTCACCAGGCTTCAGGTCGGAGACCTGGATGCTGAGCGGCTCACCCGTCGAACCCTGGCCATCGATCCCGACGACGTTCCCGTCGACGTACGTTCCCGGCTCCGTGGAGTACTGCGCGTAGCTGCCCTGATCCTCAGAGTAGTCGACGTGGACGAACAAGTCGAGCGAGCCCGCCGTCAGCTCGTTGTTCACGAACGTCTCGGTGTCGTTGAAGTATGCCGTCGTCCCGAGGCCCGCGCCCGCGGAGGCCACGCCGACCGCACCGAGTCCGACCAGCATCTTACGCCGCGATAGTCCGATTGTGTCGTCGTTCATTATGTATCATCCCCGTTTGGGGGAACTCCCGACGGCGGTCGCGAACCGCCGCGTCGGCCGCCCGAAGGCGCCGAGCCGGGAACCGGACGTGTCTCGTCGTCCGGGGCCGCGTTGCTCCGAGGAGCTAGTTCTGACCGCTCACGTTGCCGGTACCGTTGGGTGCGGGACCGGGGCTGGTGCTGTTCACGTCGGTTCCGTTGAACGCCACCTGCGGATTATCGTTGTGCCGCGACTGCTCGGCGTAGACGGCGAGATCGAAGCTCACGGAGTCGGTCTGGATCTCGTTGCCGACCTCCGCCGGGAGCGTCCACTCGAAGCCGATGCACTGGGTGGTCGCGCCGGGGTAGGGCTGCCGACCCTCCTCCTGGCGGTTGCCGTCGAGCGCCTCGCCGTCGGCCAGTTCCGCGAAGACCTCGCTCATCGTGCCCGAGAGGATCTTCAGTTCGCCCGCGAGGACGATCTGCGCGATTTCGGCGTAGACGGTGTCGAGGTCGGCCGGGTCGGGCGCGACGAAGGCATCGTCTGGCGAACTCGCGAGGCTCTGGAGCAGCGAGGTGTTCGCGCTCCCGAGGGCGATCGTGAAGATGCGGATGCCCGCGTTCTTCGCGGCGTCCGCCGCGGCGTTCGCGGCGCTGGCGCTGGAGTTCCCGTCGCTCAACAGGATCATCACCTTCGAGGCGCCGGGGGTGGCGTTGCTCCCGTTGAGGAGCTCGTCCGCACCAACGTCGATACCTAGGTCGATGCTCGTGCCGCCACCGTCACTGTAGGCGTTGATGGCGTCCTTGACGGCCTGGTAGTTCGTGGTCAGCTCCTGGTCGAGCGACGCGGAGCTGTTGAACGAGATCGCGGCGGCCTCGTCCGGGGCAGAGAGGTTGTCGACGAACCCGTTCGCGGCGGCCTGGAGGTCGTCGATCGAACCGCTCATCGAGCCGGAGACGTCGCTGACGAGCGCGACTTCCAGCTCCTGCTGCTGGCCCGTACCGGTGGGCTCGTACACGTTGTCGCAGTCCTCGTCGTACCAGACGCAGACCTCGATGGCGTCGGCGAGCTCGCCGATGCCGTCTGTGTCCTCGCCCTCGGCTGCCAGTTCGGGCTCGGACTGACCGTTCTCCGCGTTCTCGGTCAGCTCGCCCGCGAGGTAGAGGTACGCGGGGTTGTCACAGATGTGAATGCTGATCGTGACCTCGCCGGAGTCGCCGGGCTTCACGTCGTCAAGCGTGAAGATCGGGATCCCGTCGCCGTTGACGAGGAACTCGTCCGCCTCGGGCGAACAGAAGTCGAACTCCTCTCCCGTAACAAGGTCCTCCCATGCCTGCATGTCCGCAGGGCTGGGCGCCTGATCGAGCAGGTACCGCCCGTCACCGAGGTCCTCGGCGTCCGGGTAGCCCATGTCGACGACGTCGTCCAGACGGCCGGGACCGCCGAGGTACGTCGACTTGTAGTCCAGCTTCAGGTCGAGCTCGCCCGCGGTGAGCGTGTTGCCCTGGAACGACTCGGTGTCGTTGAAGTACGCCGTGGTACCGAGTCCCGCGCCCGCGGACGCGACGCCGACGGCACCGAGGCCCGCGAGCACTTTGCGCCGCGAGAGTCCGATTGTGTCGTTTGTGTCTTGGCTCATGGTTTCTCCCCCGACCCGCGTCCCGTCCGCGCTGGGCTGACCGAATCGGTTACTCTCTCCTCCGAGGGATACCCACCTAGTTACGCGCAGCCACGTCACCGTGGAACGGAGGCTTCGATTCGGTAGAACGGACGGTGCCGACGGTCAAAGGCCGCCTTCGACCGGCGGTCCGGCGTCCCTACTCCGGGCGAGATCGGCGGCAGGAACCCCGTACTTCGAACGCGGGGGGCGGTACGGGATCCGTGCCGCATCGAAGATGAGATCGGGGGCGATCCGAACCGAACGACGGGGTCCACGGGGACGCGTGCTATCGGTTTCGAAGAGCCGAATCTCGGGATAAGGTACCACGAAACACGGTCCGAACAGGGGTAGCGAGCGCATACATATCCCCTCGAAGGAAGATGTAGCGTCAACGACCGATCTCCGTGCCGCGCGGAGCGTCGGACCCCCACCCATGAAACTCAGAACCGACGTCCTTCCGGCGGAGCAGGTGTATTCCATCCTCGCGAACGAGCGCCGTCGGCGCGCCCTCGAGCAGCTCGGGAGCGTCGGCGGCGTGGTGACGGTCCACGAGCTCTCCGAACTGGTGGCGGGCCGCGAGACAGGCGAGAACCCGCCGCCGAAGCGCTGTCGCGAGAGCGTGTACACCTCGCTCGTCCAGACGCACCTGCCGAAGCTGGAAGCGGTCGGCGTGGTCGAGTACGACCGGGAGACGCAGACGATCGAGCTGTCGCGGCACGCGCGGGACGTGTCCCTGTACACCGAGATCGTCGCCACGGGCGGGGTGACGTGGTCGGAACTGTACCGCGCGCTCGGCATCGCGTCGCTGACGGTCCTGCTCGCGATCCTGCTCGAAGCCCCGGTCGCCTCCGTGATCGACCCGGTCCTCTGGACGAGCCTCTCGCTCGGCGCGTTCGCCCTCACGGGCGCGTACCAGCTGTGGGTCAACCGCTTCTCCGTGCTCCGGCAGTTCCGGATCGGACGCAGCGGCCTGCTGTCGCGGCCCCGAAGCTGAGACGAACGACGAATTCTGCGACTTGCCGATTCTATTTATAAACAGACGAACGCTGCGGTCGGCGCGCGCCGGCGAGCGGCCGCCCTCGGCGGTCGCGAGTCGCATGCGCGAGGGAGTCGGTGGTCCGGAGCAACGCGGAGGACCACCGACGAGGCTGGGGAGGTGAGAGGTGCGGTGCTGTGTGGGTGGGGCTCAAAGGGGCAGCCGTGAGGGGCGCGGAGGCGAAGCCAAGCACCGCAAGGAGGGAGCGAAGCGACTGACTGAGGAGCGCAGCGAGCGTGCGCGCCCCTCACGGCTGGGGCTTTGGAGGTGTTCACCGCCGATCC
This sequence comes from Halorubrum sp. CBA1229, assembly GCF_003721435.2. Lineage (NCBI taxonomy): Archaea > Methanobacteriati > Methanobacteriota > Halobacteria > Halobacteriales > Haloferacaceae > Halorubrum > Halorubrum sp. CBA1229. Next base: position 1,261,935 of record NZ_CP054585.1, read on the forward strand.
GCCGTCAACCGTTTATAAATGAGCGGCTGGGGCTTTGGAGGTGTTCACCGCCGATCCGCCGTCAACCGTTTATAAATGAGCGGCTGGGGCTTTGGAGGTGTTCACCGCCGATCCGCCGTCAACCGTTTATAAATGAGCGGCTGGAACTTCGGCAGAATCCACCACGAAACAATCGGTCACAACGTGTTATTCGGCCGCGAGCGACGGCGGCAGGTCCAGCTCGAACAGCCGCGCGTTGCAGGCGGTACACCGGCCCGCGACCACGTCGTAGCTCGTACAGCAGGACTCGACGACGCGCTCCTCGAGGCTCACCGGACCCTCGCAGGCGGGGCACTCCTCGACGAACAGTCGGAGCGCACCGAGCACGCCGCTCCGCGCCGCGAGCGGGAGAGCCGTCCAGTCGTCGACGCGGTCAGATAACGCGCGGTCGGCGGCGACGTCGGCGAGGAACGCGGCGCGGGACTCCCAGTGACCGATGCGCTCGCCGTCGGCGGACGCGAAGGCGGTCCCGCCGCGCCAGTCGAGCGAGAGCGAGTCGCCGTCGACGCCGGTGAGCGTCGCGAGCGCCGCCACGTCGGCAGCGATGCCGGCGTCGTCGTTGGCGGTCATCGGGGCGTCGGCGGCGGTCACCGAGATGTCGGCGCCGGCGGTCACCGAGGCGTCCGCGGCGTCGGCAACGCTCGCGTCGAGGCGCATCTCGTCGAGGGCGTCGTTCCACGCGGACGCGAACCACGGCGCGAACGAGAGGTCGGCCCCGTCGGGCGTCTCGACGAGGACGTCCGCCGACAGCAGGTACGACTCCGCGTCGACGTCGGCGGGCGGCGCGGCGGCGCGGCCCTTCCCGAACAGCCGCAGCACGCGGTCGGGGAGGTAGCGCTTCGTGAGTTCCGGCGTGCCGGGGACGAGGTAGCCGCGCAGCCAGATCGCCGCGAGGGAGACGGCGAGGGCGAGCGCGGCCAGTTCGATCGCGGCAACGACGGCGATCGCGGCGGCGGCAGCGACCGCGATCGCGACGTTGACCGCGGTGCAGGGAAGACAGCGGTTCTCACCGGTGTACTCCGGGCGACGAAGCCGGTCGAGCCGACCGAGACGAGTGTCGTGTGAGGTCGTCATACCCCCCGAGAGGCGCCGGTCGGTCGTATGTATGGACGCCATACCGCCTCGCGCGGCGGCGATTACGGCGCGAAGGAGCTCGGAGACCCGTGAGGGATGGAGCACCCGACGCCGCCAGCCGTGGCCGCGAACAGCCTCGTCTAAGCTCTAGAATAATACATAACTATCAAACATACGGCGGTGAGACGGTTATTAACCGATCAAAATTCATATTTTATACTACCGGGAAAATAATAGAAAGTGATATGTTGTCCGGTGCCAATCTGTATGGATAGTCTATCTACCCGCGCTATGTCATCCCAAACCAAATGTCACCCCAACTCAGCATTCAGAAGGAAACGGCGTCGAGCGGGGAAGACGGCCCCTCGCGCGACGAGGTGTTCACCGCACTGAGCAACCGCCGCCGGCGAAACGTGATCACGTACCTGAAAGAGAACGGCGACGACGCTCGCGTCAGGGACATCGCCGAGCAGCTGGCCGCGTGGGAGAACGACCGCGAGATCAACGAAGTGACGTACAAACAGCGGAAGCGCGTCTACACGGCCCTCCATCAGTCGCACCTGCCGAAGCTGGCCGACAGCGGCTTCATCGAGTACGAGCCCGACAGGGGGATCGTCTCGCTGACCGAGGAGAGCCGCAAGCTCGAGGTGTACCTCGAGGTCGTCTCCGAAAACGAGATCCTGTGGAGCGAGTACTACGTGGGGCTCGCGGTCGTCTGCGGGCTGCTCGGCGGGGCCGCGGCGATCGGAACCGCCCCATTTGCGAGCGTCTCCGGGTACACGTACGCGATCCTCTTCGCGGTGCTCTTCGCCGTCTCCGGTGTGATACACCGGACGGTGACGCGTCGGAACCGGGTCGGGTAGCGTCGTCGCTCGGCTCGACACCCGTAGGGTTTTAGCCGCCCACGGCGGGAGTACGGGTATATGGCAACGGGGATCGTCGGGGAGTTCCTCGATCTCAAGGCGGAGACGGACGCGGACGTCCTCGCGATGCAGTGCGGCGACTTCTACGAGTTCTTCGCGGACGACGCGGAGCTGGTCGCCGACGAGCTCGACCTGACGGTGTCACAGAAGTCCTCGCACGGCTCGTCGTACCCGATGGCGGGCGTGCCGCTCTCGGAGCTGACCCCGTACGTGAAGGCGCTCGTCGAGCGCGGCTACCGGGTCGCCGTCGCCGACCAGTACGAGACGGACGACGGGCACGCCCGGGAAATTACGCGGGTCGTCACGCCCGGCACCCTGCTGGAGACCGCCGACGACGACGCGCGGTACCTCGCGGCGGTCGTTCGCGAGGACGACGAGCGAGCGGCGGGCGCGCCGGCGACCGGCGGCGCGTCGGCGACCGAGAACGACGACGCCGGTGGCCCCTACGGCCTCGCTCTCGCGGACGTCACCACCGGGCGGTTCCTCGTCACCGAGGTCGACGACGAGAGCGACCTCCGGGCGGAGCTGTACCGGTTCGACCCAGCCGAGGTGCTCCCGGGCCCCCGCGTCCGCAACGACGACCGGCTGCTCGGCGCGGTCCGCGAGGACCTCTCCGGGTCGGTCTCCCTCTTCGACGCGGAGGCGTTCGCGCCGGGGCGGGCGACGCACACCGTGCGCGAGCAGTTCGGGCGGGAGACCGCCGACAGCGTCGGTATCGACTCCGATCTCGCGCTGCGCGCGGCCGGCGCGGTGCTCGGCTACGTCGAGGAGACGGGCGCCGGCGTGCTCGCGTCGATGACCCGGCTCACGGCGTACGGCGACGGCGACCACGTCGACGTCGACGCGACGACCCAGCGTAACCTCGAGCTCACCGAGACGATGCGCGGCGAGGGCGAGGGGTCGCTGTTCGAGACGGTCGACCACACCGTCACCGCGGCCGGCGGGCGGCTCCTCCGGGAGTGGCTCACGCGACCGCGCCGGGACCGGGCGCGGCTCGACCGGCGGCTCGACGCGGTCGAGGCGCTGGCGTCGGCGGCGCTCGCGCGCGACCGCCTGCGCGAGACGCTCGGAGACGCGTACGACCTCGAACGGCTCGCCGCGCGGGCGACGAGCGGGAGCGCGGGCGCACGCGAACTCCTCTCGGTGCGCGACACCCTCGCGCTGGTGCCGGCGATGGTCGACGCCGTCGAGGGAAGCGAGCTCGCCGAGTCGCCGGTCGCCGAGGTGCTGGAGGGCCTCGACCGCGAGCGCGCCCGCGCTCTCCACGGCGAGCTCGCCGACGCGCTCGCGGACGACCCGCCGAAGGCGAAGACGCAGGGCGGGCTGCTCCGAAAGGGGTACGACGACGAGCTCGACGAGCTGATCGCGAGCCACGAAGAGGCGACGGAGTGGCTCGACACGCTCGCGGAGCGGGAGAAGCGCCAGTACGGGCTCAGCCACGTCACGGTCGACCGCAACAAGACGGACGGCTACTACATCCAGGTCGGCAAGTCCGTCGCCGACCAGGTGCCCGAGCACTACCGCGAGATCAAGACGCTGAAGAACTCCAAGCGGTTCGTCACCGACGAGCTGGCGGAGCGGGAACGGGATGTGCTCCGCTTGGAGGAGGCCCGCGGCGAGCTGGAGTACGAGCTGTTCGAGGAGTTACGCGAGCGGGTCGCCGACGACGCCGAACTGCTCCAGGACGTCGGGCGGGTCGTCGCCGAGGTCGACGCCCTCGCGTCGCTGGCGACCCACGCCGCCGGCAACGACTGGACCCGTCCCGAGCTGACCGACGAGCGCCGGCTCGACATCGAGGCCGGTCGGCATCCGGTGGTCGAGCGAACCACGGACTTCGTGCCGAACGACCTCCGGCTCGACGCGGAGCGCGGCTTCCTCATCGTCACCGGGCCGAACATGAGCGGGAAGTCGACGTACATGCGGCAGGCCGCGCTGATCCAGCTGCTCGCGCAGGCGGGGTCGTTCGTCCCCGCGCGGGCGGCCACGGTCGGCCTCGTCGACGGGATCTACACCCGCGTCGGCGCGCTCGACGAGCTCGCGCAGGGGCGCTCGACGTTCATGGTCGAGATGCAGGAGCTGTCGAACATCCTCCACTCGGCGACCGCGGACTCGCTCGTCATCCTCGACGAGGTGGGTCGGGGTACCGCCACCTACGACGGGATCTCCATCGCGTGGGCCGCGACCGAGTACCTCCACAACGAGGTGCGCGCGCGGACCCTCTTCGCCACGCACTACCACGAGCTGACGGCGCTCGCCGACCACCTCCCCCGGGTCGCCAACGTCCACGTCGCCGTCGACGAGCGCGACGGCGAGGTGACGTTCCTCCGGACGGTCCGCGACGGGCCGACGAACCGGTCGTACGGGGTCCACGTCGCCGACCTCGCCGGCGTCCCGGAGCCGGTGGTTGGGCGGGCCGACGAGGTGCTCGACCGGCTCCGAGAGGAGAAGGCGATCGAGGCGAAGGGGTCGCGGGGCGGAGGCAAGGGGAGCGAGAGCGACGCGGGGGACGGAACAGGGAGCGGCGAGGGGACGAAGCAGGTCGTCTTCGATCTCTCATCTGAGTCGTTCGCGGGCGACGGCGACGGCGGCGGAGCCGCCGAGTCGGACGCGCCCGATCCCGAGGGAGGGCGCAACGGGACGGGTCCGGAGTCGGCCTCGGGCGGTTCGGGAGGGGTCGCCGAGTCGACCGAGCGCGCGGAGACCGCGGAAGCAGACCGGCTCGGCCCCGAGACCCGCGCCGTCGTCGAGGAGCTGACCGACGTCGACGTCGCGGCGACCGCGCCGGTCGAGCTGCTCGCGCGGGTACAGGAGTGGCAGGATCGGCTCGACGGGGAGGACCGGCTCGACGGGAACGGCTGACGACCGGCCCGGCGGTGCGTCTGACGTAAGAACTAATGTCCGACCGCGGCGTGTGGTGTGTATGGGCATCATGAGCAAGATCCTCGGCGGGGGCGGCAACCGCTCCGTCGACGACTACGTCGAGCTCGACCTCGACGACTTCGCCGAGGCGCACGCGGACGCGGGGATGCAGGTACACATCGCTGAGATCGGCGACCAGAGCGACGTCATCCCGATCAAAGACGCCGTCTACGACGGCGACTTCGTCATCGCCGACATCACCCGCCACTCAACGTCGGACCGCACGGTCGAACACATCATCGACGAGCTGCGACAGGTCGCCCAGGAGGTCGACGGCGACATCGTCCAGAAGGGCGACGACCAGATCGTGATCACGCCGACGGGCGTCTCGGTCGCCCGAGAGAAGCTCTAACGCGGACGCGTCTCGTTTTCGCGACTCTCTCCGGGGGAGCCGCGCCCGGCTGCCGCGACGGTCGGTACGAGGCCGGACGGCGACCGCCGGAGCGTGGCCGAACCGTGTATTATATGCCCGTCTCCCGCCCACGTACGACCGAATGGACGAGCCGGTCCTGCTAACGGGCGCCGGCGGACGGGTGGGGCAGGCCATCCTCCGCGGCATCGGCGACGACTACGACTGGCGGCTCCTCGACAGGGAGCCGCTCCCGGCAGCGAAGGTGCCCGACGGGGTCACCGACGCCGACCGGTACGTCGCGGACATCACCGACGAGCGGGCGGTCCGAGAGGCGATGGCGGACGTCGGCGCCGTCATCCACCTCGCCGGCGACCCGCGGAAGACGGCGCCGTGGGACTCGGTGCTCCGCAACAACATCGACGGGACGCAGGTCGTCATGCGCGCCGCCGTCGACGCGGGCGTCGACAAGTTCGCGTTCGCCTCCTCGAACCACGCCGTCGGCGGCTACGAGACGGACGACCGGACGCCGGACCTCTACCGCACCGACGACGACTACCGGCTGGACGGGACCGAGCTCCCCCGCCCCGGGAACCTCTACGGCGTCTCGAAGGCGACCGGCGAGGCGCTCGGACGCCTCTACCACGACGAGCACGGGATGAGCGTCGTCTGCGTCCGCATCGGGAACCTCACGAAGGACCACCCGCCCCGGGAGTACGAGCGCGGGCAGGCGATGTGGCTCTCGCACCGCGACTGCGCGCACCTGTTCGACCGGTGTCTGCAGGCGGAGTACGGCTACGAGATCGTCTACGGCATCTCGGACAACGACCGGCGCTACTACTCCATCGAGCGCGCTCGCGAAGCGCTCGGCTACGACCCCGCCGACAACTCGGCGAACTACACCTTCGAGGGCAAACCGAAGGAGGACGCTGCGGAGGACGACCGCGACGGGGACGGCGACCCCACAGTCGCCGAGGATCCGCCCGCGGAACCGAACTTCCCGTCGGACCCCGACACGCCGACCGACGGCGCGTGACCGCGTCCGGCGCCGCTATTTAAAAGAGGTCGTCGACGTCGCGTCGCTTCCGCTCCGCCAAGTCCACGTGGTCCGCGAGCCGCGCGGCCACCTGCGGGCGGGCGTCCGGTTCGCAGAGGAACGCGAAGAGCAGCTCCGCGAACCGCGTCCGGCCGGTGCCGCGCTCCTCGCGCGCGAGCGCCGCGGCCGTCTCGAACGTCGCCTCGTCGCCGTGGTCGACCGCTTCGGCGAGCGCGGGGGCCGCGAGCAGCGCCGCCGCGAGGTCCAGATCGGCGAACTCCGGCGTCGCGCCCTCGACGCGGATCGCCGGCGGCTCGGCGCGCTCGATCGTCTCGGGGTCGCCCGCGAGCCGTCGGCACCACTCCCGGACGGCGGCGACGTCGACGCCGCGGGCGGGGTCGGCTGCGCCGCGGTCTTCGCTCTCGTCGGCGCCGCGGACTCCTCCCTCGTCGGCATCGCGGTCCTCTCCCTTGTCGGCATCGTGGTCCTCTCCCTCGTCAAGACCGCCGAGATACCGGACGGCGTTGCTCGCGCAGCCGGTCGCGCCGGACCAGTTGCCCTCGGTCGCGTGGTGGGTGGCGGCCGACGCCGCGATCAGCCCGTGGAGCAGGCGCTCGTCGTCGCCCTCGTCGAGGGGAAGCCACGCCGCCTCCCACGGGTCGTGGGCCGCGAGCACGTGACCCTCGTTGAACAGGGCGGCGCCGGCGGCGACGGCCGCGGGAACGGGCGGAGCGTCCCCGGCGTCGACTCCCCCGGCGTCGGCGCGGGGATCCGAGTCGCGATCGGTCATACCCGGCCGTCGGCGGCGGCGATATAAAAAGGCCGAGACACGTCGCCGCCCGCGCCTCGGCGCGCGAAGACAGAGAGTGCTATTTAAAACGGAGCGGAGCGGCCGCGGGGGCGGAGGGAACGCGTCAGCGGGGAGTTCATCGGCAGAGGAAACGCGTCAGCGGTGATCTCGCCGACGGGAGCGGTCGCGGCGGCGACCGGCGCGGATCAGCGGTCGCTGGCGGCGGTCGAGTCGCCGCCGGGGACCGGCAGCGTCCGGTCGACGGCGCCCGGGTACCGGCGCTGGATCGCCGCGCCGGCGACGGCGCCGACGACCAGGGCCAGCGCGAGCGCGGCCGCCACCGGGAAGGAGGCGACCGCGACGAGCGCGACGGGGAACGCCGCGAAGACGGCCATCACGCGCGGCGACGGGAGGGGCGCGGTCGGGTCGGGACCCGCGTGCGGGTCGGGGTGGACGGTGCGTCTGGAGGGGGGTCGGTCTCGTCTCATGGTCGGATGGGGTGGATGGCGCGAGGGCCTCGCGCCGCGGTCGGTGGCTGTTCGTCGGTCGGGGACCGTGTCGCGTCCGTCGCGGTCCGATCGTCGCCCGCGATCGGTCATCGGTCGCCGTCGGTCGCCGCCCGCTTTCGCGGACGGGCCTCCGACACCCCGACGACGTCGGTGAGGTCGGCGACCTCGGCGTCCGGCGCGAGCCGAACCGAGGCGTCGACCTCGACCGCGAGGTCGTTGAGGCGGGGGCGGAGGTCGACGACGTCGACGTCGGTCACGTCGACGCCGTCGCGACCGTCGAGCTTCGATCGGACGCCGGCGCGGAGGTCGCCCGCGGCGTCGCGGGGGACCGCCACCCGGAGCGCGACGTCGGTCGCGCGGTGGCAGGGTGGGGCTGCCATACGGACCCGGGAGGGAGTCGATTCCTCACCCCGAGGCTCTGCCGCTTGAGCTACCGGGTCTAGGTGAAACGACTGGAGCGGCGGGGGACGGAGAGAAGGCGGCGCTCGCCTCGGCGGGCGGGGCCGACCGCCCCCGCGTCGGGGTCACGCGGCGACGGCGTCGAGGCGAGCGACGACCGGTCCGCGGATCCCCTTCTCGACGCTCCAAAGGGGGGCGAACGTCGGAGTGGAGTCGCGGACGGTCATGGTGGGGCGCCCGGCGGGGGGGAGTCCGCTCGGGCTATTCCCACGCAGAGGAGGAACCGAGTTAATAGTTACCCGTGTGTGCTGATCAATAGCGTGATTTTCCGCGGGAGAGATATTTCTCACAATCATTCGTGAGAGAGGATCCGGTCAGCGGGACCGGGCGTTCCCACCAGTACACTAAGGAGGACGGTGGACGTATGGGCGGTAGACGTGTCTAGCCTGTTGCCGGTCATCGCGGCGATCCTCGTGTCGGGACTCGTCGTCCAGCTCGTCGCTCACCGCTTGAAGGTGCCGAGCGTCATCTTCTATCTCCTCATCGGCGTCGTGCTCGGACCGGAGGTGTTGGGGCTCGTGACCCTCGAGACGTTCGGGAACGGGCTCGAGATCATCGTCGGGATCAGCGTCGCGATCATCGTCTTCGAGGGGGCGTTCGCCTTACAGATCGACCGGATCCGCGGCGCGTCCACGGTGTCGCTCCGGCTGGTGACGGTCAGCGCCCTCGTGATGTTCCTCGGGACGGCGGCCGCGGTCCGGTTCTTCGAGGGGGCGAACTGGGAGATCGCGCTGCTGATCGGGGCGCTGCTCGTGGCGACCGGCCCGACCGTGATCACGCCGATACTCAACGTGGTCCGCGTCAGGGACCACGTCGCGACCGCGCTGGAGACCGAGGGGATCGTCAACGACGTGACGGCCGCGATCGTCGCCGTGGTGATCTTCGAGACGCTGCTGCTCGACGACCTCGGAGTGCCGGCGACCCTCTTCTCGTTCGTCAAGCGGCTCGGCGTCGGGGTGCTCGCGGGGATACTCGCGGCCGTGGTGATCTACCTCCTGTTGGACAGCGACCTCGTCCCCGAGCGCGACGTGCAGGCGTCGCAGTTCCTCGTGTTGGCGGCGGCGGTCGGGGCGTTCGCGGCCGCCGAGGCCGTCGCCGCCGAGGCGGGCATCGCGGCGGCCGCGACGAGCGGCATCCTGCTCGGGAACCTCGACATCGACCACAGAGAGGAGATCGAGCGGTTCGCGGAGAACACAACGCTCGTCGTCCTCTCGTTCGTCTTCATCTCGCTGGCCGCGCTGATCGACGTCGAGGCGATCGCGGCGCTCGGCGTCGGCGCGGTCGGGCTCGTGCTCGTGATCATGCTCGTGCTCCGACCGCTCGGGGCGCTGATCGCGACGTTCGGCGTCGAACGGTTCACCCGGCCGGAACGGCTCTTCCTCGCGAGCGTGGGCCCGCGCGGGATCATCCCGGCGAGCGTGGCCACGCTGTTCGCCATCGAGCTCGAGCTCGCGGGGAACGTGGCGGCGGGCGAACTGCTCGTCGGGACGGTGTTCGCCGTCATCTTCGCGACGGTCGCGATCGAGGCCGGGCTCGCGCGGCAGATCGGCGACGCCCTCGGAGTGTCACCAATGCGCACGATAATCATCGGCGGCGGTCGGGTCGGCCGGGCGCTCGCCACACGACTGGAGAGACGGGGAGAGTACGTCGTCATCGTCGAGAACGACGACGAAGAGGCCGAGCGAGCGCGCTCGGACGGGTTCACCGTGTACGAGGGTGACGGCAGCGACACGGCGGACCTGCGCGGCGCGGGCGTCGAGGACGCCAAGCGAGTGATCACGGTGACCGGCGACGACGACATCAATCTCCTCGCGTGCCAGTTGGCGATCACGAAGTTCGACGTGGAGTCGGTGTACTCGCGGGTGAACGAGCCCGACAACGTCGACGCCTTCGACAGTATCGGCGTGAAGGGGATCGACTCGCCGACGGCGACCGCGGTGGCCATCGACGACGAGATCGAGCGGCCGGCGATCACCCACTGGATGAGCGAACTCGGAGACAGCCACGACGTACAGGAGGTCGAGGTGACCTCAGAGAATCTCGCCGGCAAGAGCATCCGCGACCTCAACGCACAGATCCCCGACGGCACCTTCGTCGCCGTCGTCAGCCGCGACGGCGAGAATCACATCCCGTCGGCGGACAGCGTGCTGGAGTACGGCGACCACGTCACCTTCATCGGCGACACGGACGCCGTCAGGAAGGCGATGGACCGGTTCCACCCGCACGATTAAGACGTTGTCTCGGTCAGCGACCGAGAGGCACCGTCCGTTCGCGGAGCGAGGGCAAAGAGCGTCCGACCGGCGCTCGGTTGTTTATAAATATTTTCCAACGAGGGATCGTTACTCGACCTCTTGGCCCGTTAGTAAATGGTCGGTGACTGGACGGTGAACACCTCCAAACCCCAGTCGCGAGGATAGCGCACGCTCGCTGCGCTCCTCAGTCAGTCGCTTCGCTCCCTCCTTGCGGTGCTTGTGTCGTCATCAGAACGCGTTGCGTTCTGATCGGCTCACGAGAGCAAAGCTCTCGTGAACGCCTGCGCTATCCTCGCGGCTGCCCCTTTGAGTCCCACCCGCGCCGCAACCGCAGCCTCACGCCTCCCCAGCCTCGCGGCTCCCTACGGTCGCCGCGTCCCTCGCGCGTGCTCCTCACGCCCTGTTGGGCGTTCGGAGGCACGCGCCACAGCTCGTTTAAATTGCGAACGAGCGTGCAGCGCGAAACCCACGCACGGCTCGCGATGCTCGCCGTTTGGTGCATCCGAAAACGTCCTGACGGAGTCCCACGCGAGCGAAGCGAGCGTGGGGCAAGTCAGGACGCGGAGCGCCTGCGAGAAGTGAGCGTCCTGACGGAGTCCTGCGCGAGGGAACCGAGCGCAGGGCACGTCAGGACCGAACGCGGCGGCTGTCGAACGAAGTGAGACAGCCGCAAAGTGAGCGTCCTGACGGAGTCCTGCGCGAGGGAACCGAGCGCAGGGCACGTCAGGACCGAACGCGGCGGCTGTCGAACGAAGTGAGACAGCCGCAAAGTGAGCGTCCTGACGGAGATTTGAACTCCGGTCCCTGGCTCCGCAAGCCAAGAGGATAGTCCACTACCCTACCAGGACTCAAATGAACGTACCGCGGTTGAACTTAAGACGGTTACGGTCCGTGAGTCCCGTGGCGGAAGGTCGCATGCGACGTGACCCGGCCGGCGTGACCGCGCGGGGATTGCACACCTTTTGTATCGAGGAGACCGATGAACGGGTATGACGGAACCCCGATCCGCGACAGCGACGCCGCGGGCCCGACGTGCGACGACGCCCCGGAACGGACCGGCGGCGCGCACGAATCCGGGCGCGAGACCCCCGCAAGGACAACGCTTATCCGCGGACTCGACAACTCAGGAGGTACGCGTATGGGAGTGATAGAGGACGTCTACGAGGATCTCGACACCGACGTCGAGTTCGAGGAGTTCGAGGCGGCCGTCGAGGACAAGGTCGAGCAGATGGGCGGGCTCGCCGACGAGGAGACGGCCGCGATGCTGATCGCCCACGAGCTGCGCGACGAGGAGGCCGACACCATCGCCGACATCGAGCCGGGGATGAACGACGTGAAGTTCTTGGGGAAGGTGACCTCCATCGGCGAGATCAAGACGTTCGAGCGCGACGAGGAGGACGCCGAGGAGGGCCGCGTCTGCAACGTCGACGTCGCGGACGCCTCCGGCTCCGTCCGCGTCGCGCTGTGGGACGAGATGGCCGCGGCGGCCGAGGAGCAGCTGGAGGTCGGCCAGGTGCTCCGCGTTATGGGCCGCCCGAAGGAGGGGTACAGCGGGCTTGAAGTGAGCGCCGACAAGGTCGAGCCCGACGAGGACGCCGAGGTCGACGTGCAGGTGCTCGACACCTACCGCGTCGAGGACCTCTCGCTCGGCGCCTCCGACGTCGACCTCGTCGGGCAGGTGCTCGACACCGACTCGATCCGCACGTTCGACCGCGACGACGGCAGCGAGGGGCGCGTGGCCAACCTCACCGTCGGCGACGAGACGGGTCGGGTGCGCGTCACGCTGTGGGACGACAAGGCCGACCTCGCCGAGGAGTTCGAGGCCGGCGAGGTCGTCGAGGTGGGGGACGGCTACGTCCGCGAGCGCGACGGCGACCTGGAGCTTCACGTCGGCGACCGCGGCACGGTCGAGCGCGTCGACGAGGACGTCGAGTACGTGCCCGAAACGACGGACATCGCCGACCTGGAGATCGACGAGGTCGTCGACATCGGGGGCGGCGTCATCGAGACGGATCCGAAGCGCACGTTCGACCGCGACGACGGCAGCGAGGGGCAGGTGCGGAACGTCCGGATCAAAGACGAGACGGGCGAGATCCGGGTCGCGCTGTGGGGCGACAAGGCCGACCGCGAGATCGACTTGGCGGACCGCGTCGTCTTCACTGACGTGGAGATCCAAGACGGCTGGCAGGACGACCTGGAGGCGTCCGCGAACTGGCGCTCGACGGTCACCGTGCTCGACGAGGAGACGGAGGCGGCGGGCAACGCGGGGACCGACGTGTCCGGGTCCGGCGACGGTTCCGGAAACGGCGACCGCGCCGCGAGCGACACCGGACTCGGCGCCTTCGCCGAGGACGGACAGAAGGCGGCGACCGAGGCCGTCTCCGGCGGGACCGGCGGAGAGGAGAGCGCCGGATCCGGCGGCGCGGCGACCGCGACGGCGACCGCGGAGGAGATCGAGTTCACGGGCACCGTCGTGCAGACCGGCGACCCCGTCGTGTTGGACGACGGCCAGCAGACGAAAAGCGTCGAGACCGACGCGAGCCTCCGACTGGGCGAGGAAGTCACCGTCCGGGGCACCGAGCGCGACGGGACGATCCACGCGGACGACGTGTTCTAGTCGCCGCGAGCGGCGTGGAGCCGACTGCCACGGCGTCTGGAGACGGCGAGCAGTTCGCGACGCGGGGACCGAACCGGACAGCGAGCCGTCGAGTAGCCGCGACGCCAGCGCTCGGGCGCGGAGACGGCGGTAACGGAAAGCGTTATACGGTACACGGACGCGACTGTGTGTATGAGTGTCGAGTTGCCGTTCGCGCCGGTCGACGGGATTATCCGGCGGAACGCCGGGGAGCTCCGCGTCAGCGCCGACGCCGCCGAGGAGTTGGCGCGTCGCATCCAGTCGCACGGCGCGGAGCTGGCGATCGACGCGGCCGAGCGAGCAACCGAGGACGGCCGGAAGACCCTGATGGCGTCGGACTTCGGCGTCGAACAGGTGATCGCCCGCGAGGAGCTCACCCTCCCCGTCGCGCCCATCGACCGGATCGCGCGGCTCCGGATCGACGACCGATACCGCGTCGGGGTCGACGCGCGGATCGCGCTGGCCGACATCTTGGAGGACTACGCCGACAACGTCGCGAGCGCGGCCGCGACGCTGGCGCGACACGCCGACCGGCGGACCGTACAGGCCGAGGACATCGAGACGTACTTCGCGCTGTTCGAGTAGATGCAGTTCGGCTACAGCGAGCGGTGTCTCGCGCACGACACGGGGGAACGGCACCCGGAGAACCCCGACCGACTGCGCGCGATCCGCCGCGGACTCGCCAAGCGGCACGGGGTCGAGTACACCGAGGCGGACCCGGCGACCCGCGAGGAGGTCGTCGCGGTCCACGACGAGGAGTACGTGGACGAGCTCGAGACGTTCGTCGACGACGGCGGCGGGAGCTGGGACCCCGACACCGTCGCGAGCGAGGGGACGTGGGACGCCGCGCTCACCGCCGCCGGCCTCGCACAGTGGGCGGCCCGGTCGGCGCTCGACGGGGCCGAGGGCCGGAACACCCCCTTCGCGCTCGGCCGCCCGCCGGGGCACCACGCGGTGCCCGACGACGCCATGGGGTTCTGCTTCTTCAACAACGCCGCCGTCGCGGCCCAGACCGTCCTCGATTCGGGCGACGCCGACCGGGTCGCGATCTTCGACTGGGACGTCCACCACGGGAACGGCACCCAAGACGTGTTCTACGACCGGGGCGACGTGCTCTACTCGTCGCTCCACGAGGACGGCCTCTACCCGGACACCGGCGACTTGGAGGAGATCGGCCGCGACGACGGAGAGGGGACCACGGTGAACCTCCCGCTGGCCGCCGGCGCCGGCGACGCCGACTACCGGTACGCCATCGACGAGGCGATTGCGCCGGCGATCGACCGGTTCGACCCCGACCTGCTGATCGTCTCCGCCGGGTTCGACGCCCACCGCCACGACCCGATCTCGCGGATGCGTGTCTCCTCGGAGGGGTACGCGATGATGACCGACCAGGTCAGGTCGATCGCGGACGACGTCGACGCCGCCGACGCCTACGTGCTGGAGGGCGGGTACGGGCTCGACACCCTCGCCGACGGCGTCTCGATGGTCCACGAGACGTACGACGGACGGACGCCGGTCACCGACGACGAGGAGCCGGACGCGGAGACGGAGTCGCTGGTGGCGGAGCTCCGGGACTTGCTCGACCTGTAGAGAGCGAGACGATCCCCCGGAGCCGGTCGAACGGTGACGGGCGACCGAGAGACGCACTCGACGAGCCGGCCGCTACGCTCGTCACTCGTCGAGTTGTCGACAGAAAACGCCCGGAGCGGGATTTGAACCTCGGTCGTTCCGCTCGCTTCACTCGCTCCACTCCCTGATTCAAACCCCCAGCGAGCGTTCGTCGACTCCGGTACGGCTCGCTACGCTCGCCGATCGGAGTCGACAGAAGCGCCCGGAGCGGGATTTGAACCCGCGTCACGACCGTGACAGGGTCGTATGATGGGCCACTACACCATCCGGGCAAACAGCGACAACGCCCCGAAACAGGGGACGCCCGGAGCGGGATTTGAACCCGCGTCACGACCGTGACAGGGTCGTATGATGGGCCACTACACCATCCGGGCTTGTCGCACTCATTCGTACCCCTGTCTGGCAAATAAGGCTTGTCATCGCCGGCGACGGTGGGGACGGGTGACAGGGGAAGACGATCGGTGTCACCGCCGATCGCGGCGGTAGCCTTTTGTATAATACCCGCATGAGTGTGAATATCGTACGCCCGTCGTCGTGAGCCGCGCGCGGCGGGGGCGGTTGGCAAGTCTTATGCCGTTGGCGCATATAGCGATCTGTAGTATCTCGTGATAGCTTCTTTCAATAACCACCACCCATGGTAGACGTAAGCCAACACGAACTCGTCCCGGACCACGTCTTGCTCGACGCCGACGAGATCGACGAGGTCCTGGCCGAGTACGACGTGAAGCGGACGAACCTACCGAAGATCAAACGCACGGATCCCGCGCTCCCCGACGAGGCCGAGGTCGGCGACGTGGTGAAGATCGTTCGAAACTCTCGCACGACAGAGGAAGCGGTCGTGTACCGACTAGTCGTCTCATGAACAGGCAAGACCGACGCGTGGTCTCACGCGAATACTTCTCGGACGAACGGCTCGCCGAACACCACTTCCGCTCGTTCAACAACTTCCTGGACCGCGGCATGCAGGAGGTCGTCGACGAGAAGGAGACGATCGAGACCGACATCGGCGACAAGGAGGGACAAGAGCCCGTCTACGTCGAGCTCGGCGACGTGCGGATGGTCACCCCGCGCGTCCGCGAGGCCGACGGCTCCGAGGAGCTGCTGTACCCCCAGGAGGCCCGTCTCCGGAACATCACCTACTCGGCGCCCGTCTTCATGGAGATGTCCATCGTGCGCGGCGGCGAGGACGAGCCCGAACAGGTCGTCGACACGACCGAGACGAAGGTCGGCCGGATGCCGATCATGGTCGGCTCGGACAAGTGTAACATGGCCGGCTTCTCCGACGAGGAGCTCATCGATATCGGCGAGGACCCCGTCGACCCCGGCGGCTACTTCATCGTCAACGGCTCCGAGCGCGTGCTGATGACCTCGGAGGACCTGGCGCCGAACAAGATCCTCGCGGAGTACGACTCGAAGTACGGCGACGAGATCCAAGTTGCCAAGACGTTCTCCCAGCGCCGCGGCTACCGCGCGCTGGTGCTGTGCGAGCGCAACCGCGAGGGACTGCTCGAAGTGTCGTTCCCGTCCGTCTCGGGCTCGATCGACTTCGTGACGCTCGTCCGCGCGCTCGGCCTCGAATCGGACGAGGAGATCGTCCACCGCGTCTCGGACGACCCCGAGATCGTGAAGTTCATGCTGGAGAACTTAGAGGAGGCGGAGGTGCAGACGACCGAGGAGGCCATCGAGACCCTCGGCGAGCGCGTCGCCTCCGGCCAGGGCAAGAACTACCAGCTCAAGCGGGCGAACTACGTCATCGACCGCTACCTCCTGCCGCACCTCCACGAGGAGGGCGTCGAGGAGGAGGACGTGCGGATCAACAAGGCGTACTACCTCTGCCGGATGGCCGAGGCGTGCTTCGAGCTCGCCTTAGACCGCCGCGAGTCCGACGACAAGGACCACTACGCCAACAAGCGCCTGAAGGTCTCCGGCGACCTGATGCGCGACCTGTTCCGGACCGCCCTGAACAAGCTGGCGCGCGACGTGAAGTACCAGCTGGAGCGCGCGAACATGCGGAACCGGCAGCTCACCGTCAACACGGTCGTCCGCTCCGACGTGCTGACCGAGCGGCTCGAACACCCGATCGCGACGGGCAACTGGGTCGGCGGCCGCTCGGGCGTCTCCCAGCTCGTCGACCGGACGGACTACATGGGCGTGCTCTCGCACCTGCGGCGCCTGCGCTCGCCGCTGTCGCGGTCGCAGCCGCACTTCGAGGCGCGGGACCTCCACGCGACCCAGTGGGGTCGCATCTGTCCCTCCGAGACCCCGGAGGGGCCGAACTGCGGGCTCGTGAAGAACTTCGCGCAGTCGATGGAGCTGTCGCAGACGGTCGAGGACGAACAGGGGCTGAAACGAGAACTGGCGTCGATGGGTGTCGAGGGGATCCCCGGCATCGAGGGCGTCGAACGACAGACGGCGGACGACTAATATGGCTCAGGCAGAACGCGAAGCGAAGGTGTACGTCAACGGGAGCCTCGTCGGGACCCATCCGGACCCCGAGGCCCTCGCCGAACAGATCCGCGAGGCGCGCCGCCGAGGCGACGTCTCCGACATGGTGAACGTCTCGGTCAGAGACCGGACCCAGGAAGTGATCGTCAACGCGGACGCGGGGCGGGCCCGCCGACCGCTGATCGTCGTCGAGAACGGCGAGCCCCTGCTGGGCGACGAGGAGATCGGGGCGCTCGAGCGCGACGACATCGAGTTCGAGGACCTCATCGACCGCGGCTACGTCGAGTTCATCGACGCCGAGGAGGAGGAGGACATCCTCGTCGCCGTCGACGAGGAGGATGTGACCGAGGACCACACGCACCTCGAGATCGACCCGCAGCTCGTGTTCGGTATCGGCGCGGGGATGATCCCGTACCCCGAGCACAACGCGAGTCCCCGCATTACGATGGGCGCGGGGATGATGAAGCAGTCGCTCGGCCTCCCCTCCGCCAACTACCGGATCCGGCCGGACACGCGCCAACACCTGCTGCACTACCCGCAGCTGGCGATGGTGAAGACGCAGACGTCCGACCAGATCAGCTTCGACAAGCGGCCGGCGGCCCAGAACTTCGTCGTCGCCGTGATGTCCTACGAGGGGTTCAACATCGAGGACGCGCTGGTGATGAACCAGGGCTCCGTCGACCGCGCGCTCACCCGCTCGCACTTCTTCCGGACCTACGAGGGCGAGGAGCGCCGGTATCCCGGTGGCCAGGAGGACCGCTTCGAGATCCCCGACCAGGACGTGCGCGGCGCACGCGGCGAGGACGCGTACACCCACCTCGACGAGGACGGCCTCGTCAACCCGGAGACGAAGGTGGACGAGTCCTCGGTGCTGCTCGGCAAGACCAGCCCGCCGCGCTTCCTGGAAGAGCCCGACGACATGGGCGGGCTCTCCCCGCAGAAGCGCCGGGAGACGAGCGTGACGATGCGCTCGGGCGAGTCGGGCGTCGTCGACACGGTGACGCTGATGGAGGGCGAGGACGGCTCCAAGCTCTCGAAGGTGAAGGTGCGCGACCAGCGGGTCCCCGAGCTGGGCGACAAGTTCGCGTCCCGGCACGGCCAGAAGGGCGTCGTCGGCCACCTCGCCCCGCAGGAGGACATGCCGTTCACCGAGGAGGGGGTCGTCCCCGACCTCGTGATGAACCCGCACGCGCTTCCGTCGCGGATGACGGTCGGCCACGTGCTGGAGATGCTCGGCGGCAAGGTCGGCTCGCTGCGCGGCTCGCGGGTCGACGGCACGCCGTTCCAGGGCGAAGACGAGGAGGAGCTCCGGAGCGGGCTCGAGGAGCACGGGTTCAAGTCCTCCGGCAAGGAGGTCATGTACTCCGGCGTCACCGGCGAGAAGATCGACGCGGAGATCTTCGTCGGGACGATCTTCTACCACAAGCTGTACCACATGGTGTCGAACAAGCTCCACGCCCGCTCGCGCGGGCCGGTTCAGGTGCTCACGCGCCAGCCGACCGAGGGGCGGGCCCGCGAGGGCGGCCTGCGCGTCGGGGAGATGGAGCGCGACACGATCATCGGCCACGGCGCGTCGATGGTGCTCAACGAGCGGCTCTTGGAGTCCTCGGACGCCGAGACCGTCCACGTCTCCGCTGAGACGGGGCTCGTCGCCGTCGAGGACCGCGAACAGCGCCGCGTGTACGACCCGGTCACGGGCGACGAAGACGACATCCACGAGCTCGAGGTGAGCTACGCGTTCAAGCTCCTCCTCGACGAGATGATCGCGCTCGGCATCCGACCGAGACTCGAACTGGAGGACGCTATTTAAATGTCAATGCAAACACCGAAAGTGCTCGGCGGCATCGACTTCGGCCTCATGGACCCGGAGACGTACCGGGACATGTCGGCGACGAAGGTGATCACGGCCGACACGTACGACGACGACGGCTACCCGATCGACATGGGGCTGATGGACCCGCGGCTCGGCGTCATCGACCCCGGCCTGGAGTGTCGGACCTGCGGCGCCCACTCCGGCTCCTGTAACGGCCACTTCGGCCACATCGAGCTGGCCGCGCCCGTCATCCACGTGGGCTTCACGAAGCTCATCCGGCGGCTGCTCCGCTCGACGTGCCGCGAGTGCGGCCGGCTCGCCTTAGACGAGGCGCAGCGCGACGAGTTCCGCGACCGCTACGAGCGAGCGAAGGAGCTCGGCGACGACGAGCACGACGTGCTGAAGGCCGCCGTCCGGCAGGCCCGGAAGGCGTCGACCTGCCCGTTCTGCGGCGAGCCGCAGGCGGACATCAAACACGAGAAGCCGACCACGTACTACGAGGTCCAGGACGTGCTCTCGGGCGACTACTCCGAGCGCATCGCGGCCGCGATGCAGCCCGACGAGGAGGAGGACGACCCGGGCACCTCGCCGCAGGAGCTCGCCGAGAAGACCGACATCGCCCTCGACCGGATCAACGAGATCATGGCCGGCGAGTTCCGCCCGCGCAAGGAGGACCGGCGCGCTATCGAGAAGGCGCTCGACGTCGACCTCACGGAGGAGGACATGAACAAGCTGATGCCCTCGGACATCCGCGACTGGTTCGAGGACATCCCGGACGAGGACCTCGAGGTCCTCGGTATCGACGCGGAGGACTCCCGGCCGGAGTGGATGATCCTGACGGTCCTCCCCGTCCCGCCGGTGACCACGCGCCCCTCCATCACGCTCGACAACGGCCAGCGCTCCGAGGACGACCTCACGCACAAGCTGGTCGACATCATCCGGATCAACCAGCGGTTCATGGAGAACCGCGAGGCGGGCGCCCCGCAGCTGATCATCGAGGACCTCTGGGAGCTGCTCCAGTACCACGTCACCACGTTCGTCGACAACGAGATCAGCGGGACGCCGCCGGCGCGGCACCGCTCCGGTCGTCCCCTCAAGACCCTCAGCCAGCGGCTGAAGGGGAAGGAAGGCCGCTTCCGCGGCTCGCTGTCGGGGAAGCGCGTCAACTTCTCCGCCCGGACCGTCATCTCGCCGGACCCGACCCTCTCGCTGAACGAGGTCGGCGTGCCGGACCGCGTCGCCAAGGAGATGACCCAGACACTCAACGTCACCGAGCGCAACGTCGAGGAGGCGCGGCAGTACGTCCGGAACGGCCCGGAGGCCCACCCCGGCGCGAACTACGTGCGTCGTCCCGACGGACGTCGTCTGAAGGTGACCGAGAAGAACTGCGAGGAGCTCGCCGAGAAGGTCGAGGCCGACTGGGAGGTCAACCGCCACCTCGTCGACGGCGACATCGTGATCTTCAACCGGCAGCCCTCGCTGCACCGGATGTCCATCATGGCCCACGAGGTCGTGGTGATGCCGTACAAGACGTTCCGGCTCAACACCGTCGTCTGCCCGCCGTACAACGCCGACTTCGACGGCGACGAGATGAACATGCACGCGCTCCAGAACGAGGAGGCCCGCGCCGAGGCGCGCGTCCTCATGCGCGTGCAAGAGCAGATCCTCTCGCCGCGGTTCGGCGGGAACATCATCGGCGCGATCCAGGACCACATCTCCGGGACGTACCTGCTCACGCACTCGAACCCCGAGTTCACCGAGACGCAGGCGCTCGACCTGCTCCGGGCGACGCGGGTGGACGAGCTGCCCGAGGCCGACGGCGTCGACGACGACGGCCGCGACTACTGGACCGGCCGGACGCTGTTCTCCGAGCTGCTGCCCGACGACCTCACGCTGCACTTCTCGTCGTCGACCGGCGACGACGTCGTCATCGAGAACGGCCAGCTGATCGAGGGGACGATCGACGAGGACGCCGTCGGGGCGTTCGGCGGCGAGGTCGTCGACACCCTCACCAAGGAGTACGGCGAGACGCGCTCGCGCGTGTTCATCAACGAGATCGCGTCGCTGGCGATGCGCGCGATCATGCACTTCGGCTTCTCGATCGGGATCGACGACGAGTCGATCCCGCCGGAGGCCGAAGAGCAGGTCGACGACGCGATCGAGAGCGCCTACGACCGCGTTCAGGAGCTGATCTCGACGTACGAGGCCGGCGAGTTGGAGTCGCTGCCGGGCCGCGGCGTCGACGAGACGCTCGAGATGAAGATCATGCAGACGCTCGGGAAGGCCCGCGACTCGGCCGGGGAGATCGCCGACCAGCACTTCGGCGACGACAACCCGGCGGTCGTGATGGCCCGCTCCGGCGCGCGTGGCTCGATGCTGAACCTCACGCAGATGGCCGGCTCCGTCGGCCAGCAGGCGGTCCGCGGCGAGCGGATCAACCGCGGCTACGAGGACCGGACACTCTCTCACTACAAGGAGAACGACCTCTCCGCGGAGGCGCACGGCTTCGTGGAGAACTCCTACCGCGGCGGGCTCACGCCCGAGGAGTTCTTCTTCCACGCGATGGGCGGCCGCGAGGGGCTGGTCGACACGGCGGTCCGGACCTCCAAGTCCGGCTACCTGCAGCGCCGTCTCATCAACGCGCTCTCCGAGCTCGAGGCGCAGTACGACGGCACGGTCCGAGACACCTCGGGTCGGATCGTCCAGTTCGAGTTCGGCGAGGACGGCACCTCGCCGGTGAAGGTCTCCTCGGGCGAGGGCGACGGCATCGACGTCGACGACATCGTCGACCGCGTCGTCGACTCCGAGTTCGAGTCCGACGACGAGAAGGAGCGGTTCCTCGGCGAGCGTTCGCCGCCGACGAACCTGTCGGAACACGCCGGACCGGGCCTGAACAAGGCCTCGGGGGTGGAGTCGGATGACTGAGTACGAGCACGTCACCGACGACATGGAGGCGGTCGTGGAGGCGACCGAGCTGCCAAGCCGCCTCAAGAGCGAGGTGTACGAGGCGCTCGAACGGAAGGCGGAGGAGACCGGCGAGGTCACCGTCGAGCAGGCCACCGAAGTCGCGACCGGCGTCGAGAACCGGTACATCGAGACGCGCGTCGACCCGCTCGACCCCGTCGGCACCGTCTCCGCGCAGTCGATCGGCGAGCCCGGGACGCAGATGACGATGAACACGTTCCACTACGCCGGCGTCGCGGAGATCGACGTCACTCAGGGGCTCCCCCGGCTCATCGAGCTGGTGGACGCCCGGAAGACGCCGGACACGCCGATGATGACCGTCCACCTCGAGGGTGAGTACGCGACGGACCGCGAGAAGGCCCACGAGGTCGTCTGGTCCATCGAAGCGACGCGCATCCTCGCGCTCGGCGACGTGTCGACGAACGTCGCCGACATGCTGGTACGGATCGACCTGAACGACGACACGCTGTTGGAGCGGTGGCCCACCCACACCGACCCCTCGGAGGTCGCCGAGATCATCGCCGAGACCATCGAGGACTCGCTCGGCGTCGACGCCCGACAGTCGGGCACCGTCATCGAGTTCGGCCCGAGCGAGCCCAGCTACCGCGAGCTGCTCCAGCTGGTCGAGCGGCTCCGCGAGATCGTCTTCAAGGGGATCGAGGAGATCGAGCGCGTCGTCATCCGGAAAGAGGAGATCGACGGCGACGAGGAGTTCGTCCTCTACACCGAGGGATCGGCGTTCGGCGACGCCCTCGACATCGAGGGCGTCGACGCCTCGCGCACGACGTGTAACAACATCCACGAGATCTACCGCAACCTCGGCGTCGAGGCGGCCCGCGAGACGATCATCGACGAGACGAAGAACACGCTCGAAGAGCAGGGGCTCGACGACGTGAACGTCCGCCACCTAATGTTAGTGGCCGACATCATGACGAACAACGGCGAGATCGACTCGATCGGTCGCCACGGCATCTCGGGCTCGAAGGACTCCGTGCTCGCGCGCGCGGCGTTCGAGGTGACGGTCAACCACCTGCTCGACGCCGCGATCCACGGCGAGTACGACGAGCTCGACGGCGTCATCGAGAACGTTATCGCCGGCAAGCCGATCTCGCTCGGCACCGGCGACGTCGACCTCCGGATGGGGTCGCGCGTCGTGGGCGACGACTGATGCACGTCGAGCTCTCCGACGAGGCGCGGCGCTACATCGGTCGCTTCGACGAGCTGACCGGGGTCGCGCCGAAGGACTGCCTCGTGGAGGGCGACCGGCTCGTGTTCCTCGTGCCGGCCGGCGAGATGGCCGCCGCGATCGGACAGGCGGGCGAGACCGTCGAGGAGGCGGAGCGGCGGCTCGGCAAGTCCGTCGAGCTGGTGGAGGACGCGGACACGCCGGAGGCGTTCGTCGCGAGCGCGCTCGCGCCCGCGGCGGTCAACGCCGTGACGATCTCCGAGCAGAACGACCGCGTGGCGTACGTCGAGGTGCCGGAGCCGGACCGCGGCGTCGCCATCGGCGCCGACGGGACCAACATCGAGACGGCCCGGACGCTGGCGAAGCGCCACCACGACATCGATGACGTCCAGCTGACCTAGCGCGGAACCGCGCCCGGCGGCTCGCGAGCCCGCTCCTCGGTGGGCTGCGGACCCGCGCTCTCCGAACCCGCGACCTTTTGACCGCTGCCCCGCTTCGTGACCCATGAACCGCAGACGCCTCCTCGCGGGTCTCGGGACCGGAGTCGCGGTCGGGATCGCCGGCTGTTCCGGCGACGACGGCGGCGACGGCTCCGGCGGCCCGCTCGACGACGGCCCGGACCGCCCGTTCGCCGACGCGGAGTGGCGCGACGGCGACGGGCTCGCCCTGAAGGCGCTCGCCGAGTCGCACGCGCAGGCGCTCGTCGACGCGGGCGGTTTCACGCTGTTTTCGACGGCGGAGACGAGCCACGACGGCGACGCGGAGCCGACGCCGTGGCTCCCCTCGCAGACCTACGAGTCGAGCTACGACCTCGAAAACGGTCGGCAGTACGTGAGACAGGAAATAACGGAGACGACGGAGGCGGACGTGACGGAGCTGTACGTCGCCGGCGAGGAGCTGCTGTTCCGACGCCGGGCCGACGGCGAGACGCGGTACGACCGGCAGTCGGTGGACCGATCCGAAGGCGACCTCGAGGAGTCGATGCGGCAGGAGGCGCTGACCGGGATCCGCGTCGAGGGCGAGACGGAGAGCGGCGAGACGGAGTACGAGGGGTTGAACCGCTGGAACCCGACGAGCGACGGGGAAGGGGCGGTCCGCGGCGAGGCGACCGCTCGGTTCACCGCCGACGAGTTCGACGGCGAGCGGAACATCCCCGAGACCGTCGAGACCGCGTCGGCGACGGCGCACGTGTACGAGTCCGGCGTCGTCCCGCGGCTCGAACAGTCGTGGGCCGGCGAGCACGACGGGGGAGAGGCGACCGTCGACGTCGACATCGACTACCGCGACCCGGGAGCGGAGATCCCCGAGCCCGACTGGGCCGCCGACGCCCGCGAGGCGACGAGCGAGTGAGCGGCCGGGGAAGGAGCAACCGAGCGGGTAAGCCGCCGAGAGAGGAGCGACCGGTAAGCGGCCGGCCGCGGTCGCCGAACGACGGGCGCTCGCGCCGGCTTACCGGCTCAGCGGGGACGAGCGGCGGTTGTTTTTCGATCTGACACGCCTCGAGAAACACCCTCAGAACGGACGAGAGGTACCGCTCGGGCGATCTGAGGGCGTTTCGCCGCGCCGAAAGACGACGCTTAAGTAGCTCCGTTCGGAAGTAGACGTACGATGGCGAACGGCAAATACGCGGCCCGTAAGCTCAAGCAGGACCGGCAGAAGCGCCGCTGGTCCGACTCCGAGTACGCTCGGCGAGAGCGCGGGCTCAAGAAGAAGTCCGACCCCCTCGAGGGCGCCCCGCAGGCTCGCGGGATCGTCTTAGAGAAGGTCGGGATCGAAGCAAAGCAGCCGAACTCCGCGATCCGAAAGTGCGTCCGCGTCCAGCTCATCAAGAACGGGAAGCAGGTCACCGCGTTCTGTCCCGGTGACGGCGCCATCTCGTTCATCGACGAGCACGACGAGGTCACGATCGCCGGGATCGGCGGGGCCAAGGGTCGCGCGATGGGCGACCTCTCCGGCGTCAACTACAAGGTCGAGAAGGTCAACGGCGTCTCGATGATCGAACTGGTTCGCGGCAACGCGGAGAAGCCCGTCAGATGAGCGGGGAGGAAGCCGAGGCGGAGTCCGACGCGGACGTCGCCGCCGACGAGCCCGAGCCCGACGCGCCCGCCGCCAGCGAGGCGGCCAACGAGAACGCCGAGCTGTTCGGCGTCTGGGACGTCACCGAGATCGCCTACGAGGACCCCTCGACGAAGCGGTACATGACCGTGACGCCCATCGCCCACACCATGGGCCGTCACGCGTCCAAGCAGTTCAAGAAGTCCGAGATCTCGCTGGTCGAGCGGCTGATCAACCGGCTGATGCAGACCGACGAGAACACGGGGAAGAAACAGCAGGCGACGCGCATCGTGCGTGACGCCTTCGACATCGTCCACGATCGCACCGAGGAGAACCCGGTGCAGGTCCTCGTGACGGCCGTCGAGAACGCCGCGCCGCGGGAGGAGACCGTCCGCCTGAAGTACGGCGGCATCTCCGTCCCCAAGGCGGTCGACGTCGCGCCCCAGCGCCGCGTCGACCAGGCGCTGCTGTTCATCTCCGACGGCGTCGCCAGCGCGACGTACAAGTCGACCACGTCCGCCGCCGAGGCGCTCGCCAACGAGCTGATCGCCGCGGCCGACTACGACGCCGACCGCTCCTACTCCATCTCGCAGAAGGAGGAGCGCGAGCGCGTCGCCGCCGCGGCCCGCTGACGCCGGTTCGACGGGCGAACCGACGGGTCGCGTTTTTCCGACCGAACCGTCTCCGTGAGCGGCGGATCCGTCAGTTTCCGACCCTCGGCCACCGAGAGCGACGGCGCTCGCGCTCCGCGTCGGTGAGCGCGCGAAAGAAGAAAAAGAACCGAGAGAGTCGCGGGTCCGCGAGCCGCCTCAGTCGTCGGCCGGCGCCGCGCCGGAGCCGTCGTCGGCGTGCTGCTGTTTGACCCACGAGAGCTTGCCGCCGGCCGCGAGGATGTCGCGCTCGCGCTCGGAGGCGTCGAGGTCGGCGGTGAACTCCCACTCGCCGTCGTTGACGCTCACGGTGAACTCCTCCTGACCGGAGGAGACGCCCGCGGGCACGTCGTCGACGATCTCGAGGTCGTCGCCCTGCTCGATCTGCTCGTACGTCTCCGCGTCGATCGCCAGCGGGACGATACCGAAGTTGAACAGGTTCGCCTTGTGGATGCGGGCGAAGCTCTGCGCGAAGACGGCCTCGATGCCGAGGTACATCGGACAGAGGGCGGCGTGCTCGCGCGAGGAGCCCTGTCCGTAGTTCTCGCCGGCCACGAGGACGCCGCCGTCGGCGTCGAGCGCGCGCTGCGCGAACGTGTCGTCGACGCGCGAGAGCGTGAACTCGGAGAGCTTCTCGATGTTCGAGCGGAACTTCAGGATGTCCGCCGTCGCCGGAATGATGTGGTCGGTGGTGATGTTGTCCTCCATCTTGAGGAGCGCCTCACCGCCGTCCACGTCGATCCCGTCCTTGAGCGGCACGTCGCCGATGTTCGGGCCCTTGACGAGGCCGTCGTCGATCGCCTCGTCGGGGGAGATGATGTCGGAGTCGTCCTGACCCATGCCGGGGCCGTACTTCGTTCCCATCTCGAAGCCGGGCTCTTCGAGGTCGCCGAGCTCGTCCGCGAGGTCGCGCGGATCGACGATCTCGCCGGTGATGGCCGCCGCCGTGGCGACCTCGGGCGAGCAGAGGAAGACGGAGTCGTCCTCGATGCCCGAGCGGCCCTCGAAGTTGCGGTTGAAGGTGCGCAGCGAGACGGAGTCGGAGGCGGGCACGTGACCGATACCGATACACGCGCCGCAGGTCGCCTCGGAGAAGTTGACGCCGGCCGCCATCATCTCCGCGGTCCAGCCCTCGCGGGCCAGCATCTCGGAGGCCTGCTTGGAGCCGGGCGCGACGATCATCTCGGTCTGCTTGGCGACCTCGCGGCCCTCCAGCATCTTCGCGCTGGGGAGGATGTCCTCGTAGGCGCCGTTGGTACAGGAGCCGATGATGACCTGCTCGACGTCGGTGCCCTCGTACTCGCTGACGGGGGCGACGTTGTCGGGCATCGAGGGGGCGGCCACGAGCGGCTCGAGGTCGGAGAGGTCGACCTCGATCGTCTCGGCGTACTCCGCGTCGTCGTCGGGCTGGAGGTCGACGTACTCCTCCTCGCGGTCCTGGCGCGCGAGCCAGTCTTTCGTCTTCTCGTCGGTCGCGAAGATCGAGGAGGTGGCGCCGAGCTCGGTGCCGAGGTTCGTGATCGTGGTGCGCTCGGGGATCGAGAGGTTCTCGGCGCCGGGGCCGGTGTACTCGAAGATCTTGCCGACGCCGCCCTTGACGGTCAGCTCGCCGAGCAGGTGGAGCGCGATGTCCTTCGCGGTCGCCCACTCGGGGAGCTCGCCCTCGAGGTGGACGTTGACGACTTCCGGCATCTCGACGTAGTATGGGCCGCCGCCCATCGCGACGGCGATGTCGAGCCCGCCGGCGCCGATCGCGAGCTGGCCGAGCCCGCCGGGGGTCGGCGTGTGCGAGTCGGAGCCGAGCAGCGTCTTGCCGGGCGCGGCGAAGTTCTCCTTGTGGACCTGGTGGCAGATGCCGTTGCCGGGCCGGGAGAAGTACGCGCCGTACGTGCCGGCCGCGGAGCGGAGGAAGCGGTGGTCGTCGGTGTTCTTGAAGTCGAACTGGTACGTCTGGTGGTCGCAGTACTGCGCGGCGAGCTCCGTCTGGACCTCGTCGAGGTCCAGCGCCTCGAACTGGAGCCACACCATCGTCCCGGTCGTGTCCTGCGTCAGCACCTGGTCGATCTCGATGCCGATCTCCTCGCCGGGCGTCAGCTCGCCCTCGACGAGGTGGTTATCGAGGATCTTCTCCGTAATCGTTTGTCCCATATCATCCGCACGTCGCCCTCCCGTGGATATAAAACCCGCGAGTTTCCCAAAAGATCGACCGTGTAGGATCCGAAGATCCAGCAACATTTGTGGATGGATCGCCGGAGCGGCGCGCCTGTGTGAGTGATAGTCGTAACGAGAATATAAGGCCGATAAAGGCTCATATCGGCCGAATTCGCCGCATCCCTCGGCGAACCGAGGGGGACCGATCCGCGTCGGGGCCGCGTGCGACACCGTTTAGTCTCGCCCGCGGATTCGGTCGGGCATGTTCGACTCGGGAGCGACGGTCGCGGCGGCGCTGGAGGCCGGCGACGCCGACCTCGACGACGCGCAGCGACAGCCGAACGGCGTCGACCTCACGGCGGACGAGATTTTCGATCAGTCGACGCCCGGGCGGATCGGCCGCGACGGGAAACGCGTCGGCGAGCGCGACCCGGTGCCGCTCGACGACGGGGCGTACCGGCTGGACCCCGGGACGTACGTGGTTCGGTACGGCGAGCCGGTGCGAATTCCCGAGGGGCGGATCGGGTTCGTGCTCCCGCGGTCGACCCTGCTCCGGAACTCCTGTACTCTCGACACCGCCGTCTGGGACGCGGGCTACGAGGGCGTCGGCGAGGGGCGCCTCGACGTGGGACACGCGATCGAGATCGAGCCGGGCGCGCGGATCGCCCAGCTGGTGCTCGCCGAGGCCGACCACGACGGGGCGTACGAGGGGTCGTATCAGGGAGAGAACCTGTGAACTACCCTACCCTACTCGCTCACGGCTGACGCCGTTCGCTCCTTGAGGGTGGGGGCTTAGCGCCTATATCAAGCTAAGCGGAGTCTCGGATCCGGCGGCGCTCGCGCCGGGGTCGGGACGTGAAGACATGAAGACAGCCGTCGCTCGTGGGTGTGAAAGGAACGAACGGCACGCCCGTGCCGGAAAAAGTGGCACCGGCGTGTCGTTCAGTAGGTCCCCGCTGACGCTTCGGCCCTCCAAGCGAAGCGTCACGTGAAGAAAGCGGTGGAACGCACTTAAGCGTAGTGGGCGCGGCAGGGATGGCGGATTCAGAACCGATAAAAAAGTCGACTCGGATCGCCCGACCTGGGCGGGATATCCCGGCCGCACCGTCGGAGGCAGTCGCGCTCCCTACCGCCGGGCCGGGTGGTCGTCGCGGAGCCGGGACTGGCCGTCGCCGAGCAGCCGCTCGCGGAGGGTGCCGTCACCGCGAGGGGTGTCGTCGGCATCGTCCGGGCCCGGGACGAGCCCGCGCTCGCGCAGCTCCGGGACGACGAGGTCGACGAAGTCCGTCAGCGAGTCGGGGCGGACGACCTCCTTCACGTTGAACCCGTGGACGCCGACCTCCTCGTGCCAGTACGCCAGCTCGTCGGCGATCACCTCCGGCGTGCCGACGATCTTCGGGGAGGTGGTGCCGAGCCCGCAGAACTCCGCGACCTCGCGGACGGTCCACTCGCGGTCCGGCTGGGCCTTCGTGAACGCGTTCATCGTCCCCTGGATCGCGTCCGTCTCGATGTGCTCGACCTTCTGGTCGGGGTCGAGCTCCGAGAGGTCCATGTCGAGGAACCCGGAGAGGAGCGCGAGCGTCGCCTCGACGTCGACGTGGCGCTTGTACTCCTCGTACTTCGCCTCCGCGAGCGCCTGCGTCTCGCCGACGACGGGGACGACGCCGATGAAGAACTTCAGGCTCTCTGGGTCGCGGCCGTGGTCCGCGGCGCGCGACTTGACGTCGGCCATGTACTCGCGGACGCCCGCCTCGGTCGGCTGGCTGGCGAAGACGGCCTCCGCGTTCGCGGCCGCGAACTCCCGCCCGCGGTCGGAGGAGCCGGCCTGGTAGACGACCGGGGTCCGCTGCGGCGAGGGCTCGCAGCCATGGGGACCGGGCACGGAGAAGTGTTCGCCCTCGTGATCGATGGCCGAAACCTTCTCGGGGTCCGTGTACCGCCCGGTCTCGCGGTCGACCTCGACCGCGTCGTCGTCCCACGACTCTTCCCACAGCTCGTAGCAGACGTCGAGGAACTCGTCGGCGCGGTCGTAGCGCGTCTCCTTGTCCATCCGCTCCGAGAGCCCGAGGTTCTCGGCGGCCGACTGGAGGTAGGAGGTGACGACGTTGATCGCGATCCGCCCGTCGGTGAGGTGATCGAGCGTGGAGAACTCCCGCGCGAGCTGGTACGGGTGGGTGTACGTCGTCGACCGCGTCACGGCGAAGCCGAGCTCGTCGGTGACCTCCGCCATCGCGGGAACGACGAGCTGCGGGTCGCTCGCGGGCGTCTGGACCGCCTTCTCGACGGCGGTGTGGCGGTCGTCGCCGTACACGTCGTAGACCCCGCGCACGTCCGCGAAGAACAGCGCGTCGAAGCCGCCCCGCTCGGCGGTCCGGGCGACCTCGGTCCAGTACTCGCGGTCCGTGTACTCCGGCGACCGGTCGCCGGGATAGGTCCACGACCCCGGCGAGACGTGCTCGACGGAGGCCATGGTGAAGAGGTTGAGATGCAGGTGATCGGGCATGGCGTCGGGTAGGCGGGGCGCGGGTAATACCCCACAGAAAGGGGCGTCACTTGTCGGCGTCGCGGACGCGGCGAAAACGGCGAAAGACCGCGGCGGAAAACTGCGGCCGGCGTCTACGGCGACACCGTCTCCGGCGAGGAGACGTACGCGGCGAAATCGGAGGTCGTGATGATCCCGATGGGCGTGTCGCCGTCGACGACGGGCACGTGGTGGAAGCCGTGCTCGACCATGAGCGAGGCGACCGCCGAGACGGAGTCCTGCGCGCCGGCCGTGATCGGGTCGCGCGTCATGTACCGCTCGACGGTCGTCTCCGCCTTCGGTTGGCTCTTCGCGACGATGTCGACGAAGTCGGTCGTGGTGAGGATGCCGACCAGGGCCCCGTCGTCGTCGACGACCAGCGCCGAGCTGATGTCGTTGTCGAGCAGCACGGCGGCCGCGTCCTCGACCAGCGTGTCGGGCGTTACCGTGTGGAGTTCGCTCGTCATGAGCCGCGCGACGAACACGTCATCGATGTCGTCCATACGTGAGAGTCCGTCGCACGGGGTATAAGGATTCCCACAGGCGACGGTCAGAGGAACCGCGAGAGCCCCGCCTGCCGACGCGGTCCGTCGCCGTCGGGGTCGGCCACCCACGCGGTTCGCCCGTCGCGGAGCCCGTCGCGGTCGACCGCGGGCGGGTCGGCGGGGTCGTACGCGTCACAGCCCGCGCCGCAGTCGCGCCCCGGGTCCACCACCCGGTCGAACCGCTCGCAGTACGGGCGGCCGTCGGCGGTCCCCGTCGCGTGCGCGCACCCCGGGGGCGACGGCCGCCACCCCTTCCCGTACGCGCGCTCCGCGATCCGGCGCCGCTTGCGGGCCAACGCGTCCGGGTCGGCGAGCGCCACGTCGGTCCGGAGCGACCGCTCCTCGCGGATCTCGACGCCGGGCGCGTCGGGGTCGAGCGGGTCGGGCGCCCGGACCACCTCTCGCTCGCCCGTCTCGGGGTCGAACCGCCAGACACCGACCGGGTCGGGGATCCGGTTGAGGTGCGCGCGGGTGACGTAGGAGGCGGTGGCGAGAACGACCTCGTCGAACAGGCCGAGCGCGACGTCGTACCGCAGCTGGGCCGCCAAGTCGCCCGGCGTCCCGAGGTCGGGCTTGTTCTCGATAGCGGTGAGCGAGCCGACCCAGTCGTCGGGGTACCGGGCGGTCGCGCGCACGACCGGCCGGCCGTCGCGGCGCTCGCGTTCGAGGTAGCCGACCTCGACCGCGCGCTCGACGACCGCGGCCGCCCGGTCCGGCGGGAGGTCGAACGCGTCGGCGACGGAGACCGCCTCGCCCGGCCCGACGGCCGCCTCGATCGCGGGGTCCGGGATCCGCTCGGGGGCGATCGCCGCCCGCCGGTCGAACCCCGGACCGGGCGCCAGCACGCAGACGTCGACGATCCGGCCGCCGGGGTTCGTCACGCCGGCGCCGAGCTGGCGGGCGACGACTCGGTCCGTGGATTCGAGCGCGGCGCACAGGGCCAGCTCGAACCGGAACTCCATGGGAAGGGAGAGGGGCGCCGGCGAGTAAAGCGCGTCGGCGCGGTCGAAACCGGTATTCCCGGGCGGCGTCAACGTCGACCATGCGCCGGGTCACCCGGAACCTCCTCGTCGCCATCGCCTTGGTCATCGTCGCCCTGCTCGCGTTGGGCGCCCTGCCGAGCTACCTCGGCAGCGGCGATCCCTACTACCTGACCGCCGAGCCGATCGAGACCGACGGAGCGGCGATAGACGTGAACAACGTCACCGAGCGCCGGTACCCGTTCCTGACGAGCGCGCTCGCGAGCGACGACGGTCGCTCGGACCCGTACCTGGCCGACTCGTACGGGATCAAGGAGTGGTTCACCCATACCCCGTTCGACGAGGTGGACGCCCTCAGGCGACAGCTGCCCGAGGCCGCCACCGACGACGGAGTCCGCGTGCGGTACGAGGGGGGGATCTACCGCGTGGAGGTGGTGCAGCCGTGAGCGACGACGATGAGCGACCGAGCGACGAGGGCGACGCCCCCGCGGCCGACCTCCGCGCCCTCCCGGCCTTTTCAGACGGCCGCAACCACTCGCTGCCGGGCGAGCCGGAGTGGCCGGTCAGGGAGGTCGCCGTCGAGTACGACCCCGGCTGGTTCGTCGGGGGGTACGACCGCGTCGAGCAGCCGGACGGGTCGGAGAAGAAGTACTACTGGGCCGAGCTGTCGCCCGCGACGGTCGTGGTCGCGGTCGCCGACGGCGACGTGCTGTTCGTCGAGCAGTACCGCCCGACGGTCCGGAACACACAGCTGGAGCTGCCCGCCGGAATCGTCGAGCGCGGCGAGTCGTACACCGCCGCCGGCGCGCGCGAACTCGCCGAGGAGACCGGCTTCGCGCCCTCGTCGACGTCGCTGTTACAGGAGGTGTGGTGCTCGACGGGCGTGCTCCGGCACAAGCGCGGGTACGTGTTCGCCGAGGGGCTCGAACCGGTCGGCGTCGACCACGACAGCAACGAGTTCCTCTCGCCGCGGGCGGTGCCGATCGAGGAGGCGCTGGAGATCGCCCGCGAGCCCCCGACGAACGACGCGACGCTGGAGGGGCTGCTGCTCGCCGACCGCGAGGGGCTGCTCTGAGCGCGACGGCCAAGCGATCGAGGCGAGAGCGTCGGAAATCGGGCGAGACGGACGCGTCGAGTCGGACGAACGTCCAGTTCGGGCGGGTGAAGCGGAGATATTAGTCGCCTCGGCCCCTGTTATCCTCCATGAGCCAGCACTCGGAGCAGTCGGTGTTGCTGTCGGACGACCCGCCCCTCGACCTCCGGCTCTCGGAGTCGGAGCTGGAGGCGACCCGCGAGCGGGTCGTCTCGTTCATCGCGGACGTCGTCGACGACGCGGGCGCCGACGGGGCCGTCCTCGGCCTCTCGGGCGGGATCGACTCGACGCTGACCGCCCACCTCGCCGTCGAGGCGCTCGGCGAGGACGGCCTCCACGGGATCACGATGCCCTCGGCGGTGAACGACCCGGACGTGATGAGCGACGCCGAGCGCGTCGCCCACGAGCTCGGGATCGAGTACGACTTAGTGGAGATCCAGCCGATCGCGGAGTCCTTCTTCGACGCGTTCCCGGAGGCCGCGGACGACCGGACGGCGGCGGGGAACGTCTACGTCCGGACCCGCGCGGTCCTGAACTACCTCGTCGCCAACGCCGAGAACCGGGTGGTGCTGGGGACGGGGAACCGCGCGGAGGCGATGACCGGCTACTTCACCAAGTACGGCGACCAGGCGGTCGACTGCAACCCGATCGGGAACCTGTACAAACAGCAGGTCCGCCAGCTGGCCGCCCACGTCGGCGTCCCGCGGGATCTCGTGATGCAGGAGCCGACCGCGGGGATGTGGGAGGGGCAGACCGACGCCGAGGAGCTGGGCCTCGACTACGACGTCGTCGACGCGATCCTCGCGGTCCACGTCGACGGCGGGCTCTCACGGGCGGCGACGGCCCGCGAGCTCGACGTGCCCGCCGAGGCGGTCGACCGCGTCGTCGAGCTCCACGAGCGCAGCGCCCACAAGCGGTCGATGCCGCCGGCTCCGGAGCGGTAGACGGGGCGACGCGAAACGCGGTCGAGCGAGGAAAAATATCCGTTTTTCAGGCGTCGTGCGCCCGTTGTTTCGTGACCTCCGCGATACCGGCGTTGGCCGAGCAGTTCGGGCACGCGTGGATCCGGCCGCGAGCGTCGGAGAACACGCGGGCGAACCGGTCCGAGACGTGCGCGTCGCAGTGTTCACACGTGGGCATCGCGGGGACTCCCTCGGTGTGAGATAACGTCGTGTGTCATGGTGTGCTGTGCGTGTGAGAGTTGGTCACGAACGCCTAAGTGGGCTTTCCGAACTCCGGCCCAAATTCCGCCCAAAAGTGCGTCGACGGCCGGACGCGGTGGTCGGCGACCCGGGCCTCAGAACGCCCGCAGCTCCTCGAGCACGGCCATCGCGGAGCCGTCGTCGATGGCCTCGCGGGCGGCCTCTAACCCCTCCTCGATCGAGTCGGCGTCCTCGCGGGCGTAGATCCGGAGCGCGGCGTTGACCGCGACCGCGTCGGCGAAGGGGCCGTCGCGCTCCCCGGCCAGCACCTCCTCGGTGATCGCAGCGGAGTCGGCGGCGACGTCGTCGACCGCGAGGTCCTCCTCTTCGAGGTCCATCCCGTACTCGGCGGTCTCGATCTCGAAGTCGTCGAAGGAGGCGCCCTCGCTGCCGGTCTCGTCGGCGTCACCTTCGCTCTTCCCCGCGCCCTCGCTGCCGCCGGCCGCGTCCCACTCGGCGACCTTGGTGTAGCCGGGCCGCACGTCGTCGTACCCCTCCATCCCCTGGAACATCAGGACGCGGTCGAGGTCGTGGAACTCGCTCTCGACGAACGTGTCGACCACCTTCTTCGCGAACGCGAGGTGGTAGAAGGAGCCGAGGTGGACCGACGCGCCGGCGGGGTTCGCCAGCGTCTCGATGGTGTTGACGAACGTCCGGACCCCCATCTGGTCGCGCCGGTCGAACAGGTCGTCGATCGCGGGGTTGAACGCGGGCTGGTAGTAGAAGCCGAAGCCGGTCTCGTCCACCATGTCGGCGGAGTCGGCGGGCGTCAGCTCGGTGTGGACGCCGAGCTCGTCGAGGACGTGCTTGTACGCGTCCTGCTTCTGGGTGGGAACGCGGTCGCCCGAGTGGACGACGACGGGCGTGCCCGCGGCGGCTGCGACGGCGCCCGCGGCGACGCCGAGGATAGCGGACCGCCCCTTCCCGTCGTAGTTGGCGCCGCAGTCGACGGGGTCGGCGTCGGGTTCGGCGTACTCGACGCGCTCGCACATCACGTCGACGTACGCCCCGAGCTCCTCCGGCGTGTTCCGCTTCCAGCGGTTCGAGAGCCAGAACGCCCCCAGCGTCGTGGGGTCGGGCTCGTCCGCGAGGATGCGCTCGAACGCCTCGGTCGCCTGCGCGCGCGTCAGGTCGTCGGCCGACTTGTGGCCGGAGCCGCAGACCTCGGTCATCAGCCGTTTGAGGGGCCAGTCGCCGAACTCCTGAGTCGCCTGAGCCATACGCGTCGTTCGGGACCTCGAACGAAAAGTCCCTCGCTCGACTCCCGAGCCGCGGGAACGGGGCGACCCGGAGCGAACCCGCCAGAGCGAACCCGCCGAGAGCGGACGTCGGGTGCGCGCGAGCGACGAAGCCGTCGAACCGGCCGATTCGCTGCGGCTCCGTGGTATTGGTTCACATATCATAAGTGGACGTGTTTTGCTTTTTAAGCCTGAATAAAACAAATGTGGTGTGTTCTACCGCTCAAAGATTTTGTAACACACCGATAAGAGCGTTAGAGTTATATGCATGTCCATCTAGTAGAGAACTGTTCCCGATGACGTCCAAATCCGTCGCCACCGCACTCACGCTGTATCGCGCTCGCACCCTAACGCTCGAACAGGCCGCCACCGTCGGCGGCTGCTCTGCGGCGCAGCTGGAGGAGAGCGCCCGGGCCTTCGCGCCGGCGTCGGGGCGGACCCCCGCTGACGACTGACCCTCCCCGTCCGGAACTCCCGTCCGTCCCCGGGACGGCCGACTCCCTCCGAAACCCGTAGGTACGCGCGACCCCAACCGAACACAATGAGTCTGGACGCCGACTGGCGGGCCGACATCGACGCGGTCGACGCCGCGCTCATCGACGAGTACCAGAGCGGCTTCCCCGTCGAACCGCGCCCGTTCGAGCGGGTCGCTCGCGAGGTCTCGGCCGAGATGGGCATCGACGTCGACGCCGGCGAGATGCTCGACCGCGTCCGCGACCTCCGGGAGCGCGGCGTGTTCCGGCGGTTCGGGGCGGTGCTCAACCCCCCGGTCATCGGCTCGTCGACGCTGGCGGCCGTGCGCGCGCCCGAGGACCGGTTCGACGAGGTCGCCGAGGTCATCAACGGCTACCGGCAGGTGAACCACAACTACCGCCGAGACCACGAGTGGAACCAGTGGTTCGTCGTCACCGCGGGCTCGCGCGAGAAGCGCGACGCGATCCTCGCGGAGATCGAGGAGCGGACCGGCTGCGAGGTGCTGGCGCTCCCGATGCTCACGGACTACTACATCGACCTGGAGTTCCCGGTGGTGAACGCCGACCGGTTCGCGAGGGAGTCGGGCGAGGCGCGGAGCGCCTCGGACTCCGCGAGCGGGGAGCGAAGCGACCCGCGAGCGTCCGAGACGGCGGTCTCCGCCACCCGCATCTCGGAAGACGCCCGCGGCGACCTCGCTCCCGTCGAAGCCGACCTCCTTCTGGCGATCCAGGACGGGTTCCCGCTGACGGCGACCCCCTACGCCGACGTGGCGAGCGGGATCGGCGCCCCCCTCGACGACGTCCTCGCGGCGGTCGATCGCCTGCTCGCCGACGGCTGTATCAAGCGCATCGGCTGCGTCGTCAACCACGTCGTCACCGGCTTCACGAACAACTGCATGGTCGTCTGGGACGTGCCCGACGACGAGCTCGACGAGCGCGGCGAGGCCGTCGGGAGCCTCCCGTACGTCACGCTGTGTTACCACCGCCCGCGCCGGCCGGAACAGGAGTGGGAGTACAACCTGTTCACGATGATCCACGGGCGGGAGGCCGAGGCGGTCGACGCGAAGATCGACGAGCTGGCGGCCGATCACCTCCCCGTTTCCCACGAGCGGCTCTACTCGACCGAGACGCTGAAACAGACCGGCGCGCGGTACGAGGACCTCGTCGCCGACGGCGACGAGTAGAGAAGCGAGTCAGTCGTCGCCGAGCGACGCGGCGGGCTCGTCGCCGTCGAGCGCGCCGCCGGGCGCACCGAGGCCGCCCGAGCCGCTCTCCGCGCCGAGGCCGTCGAACGCGTCCGCGCCCGCGACCGCGACGACGACGAAGCCGACCTTCGAGACGATGTCGAGGTAGACGAACACCAGCATCTCCGTGGAGGCCGTCAGGAGCCCGAGCCCGGTGGGCGCGAGCACCCAGACGACCGGGTACAGCGTCCAGAGGACGACCGTGATGTTCCGGAGGGTCCCGAAGACGGCGCGAACGCGGTCCCCCTCGGCCGACGCCGACCGCGGAAGCGCCACGAGCAGGCCGTAAACGAGCACCGCGTACGCCGCCGACGCGACGGCGAACAGACCCCACGAGAGCGTTCCCGCCGTGACGACCGCGGCGATCCCGCCGGCGATGATCACCACGTCGACCGCGATCAACCCGGCGAGAACGCGCCGCGACGGACGCGCGAGCAGGCCGAGGTAGAGGAGCAGCAGCGGGGTCGTGATCAGCCAGTCGAGGTAGCGGGCGACCGGGAGGTCGCCGCCCGGCGTCGCCACCGTGCCGAACCCGAGCGCCATCGCGAGGTACGCGAGCGCCGCGACCCCGGTGACGCCGGCGAGCGTGGCGTAGTACCGCGCGTGCGACTCGCCCGACGACGACCCGGTAAACCAGTTCCACAGCGGCGGGATCGTCCCGGCCCCCATCGCGAGGACGCCGAGCCACGCCCATATCGTCGTGTCGACCAGCATCTCAGTTCACCCCCTCCCCGCCGGCGGACGCGTCGTCCGGCGCGTCGTTTCCGTGCGAGAAGTCGAAGGCGGTCTCGCCGTCGCCCCCGCGCGTGCCGGGCCGTTGACCGCCGTCGTCACCCGCGGTTCCGCCGTCGGAGATCGCCGTGGCGGTCGCGTCCGCGGCGGTCGGGTCGGGCTCCGAGAGCGCGTCGTCGGTCGCGAACTCGAAGTCTTCGACCGCGTTGCGCAACGCGAGCGCGCGGTCCGAGAGCGACTCGGCGGCGGTCTCGACCGCGCCGAGGGTCTGCTCCTGTTCGTCGACCGCCCCGGTGACGTCGCCGGCCGCGCTCGCGGTCTGCGCGCTGATCGCAGAGACGTCCTCGACGTGCCCGACCACCGCGTCCACGGAGTCGGCCTGCGTCTCGGTCGCCCGGGTGATCTCGGTCATGCTCGTGTCGGTCCGCTCGGAGGCCTCCGCGAGGCGTTCCAAGGCGTCGATCGACGTCTCGACGGTGTCGACTCCGGCGGAGATCCGCTGTTCGGTGCGTTCCATCGCGTCGGCGCCGGTCTCGGCGCGCTCCTGGACGGAGTGGATCCGGGCTTCGATCTCGCTCGCCGACTCCTGAGTCTCCTCGGCCAGCGCTTTCACCTCCTCGGCGACGACCGCGAAGCCGGCGCCCTCGGCGCCGGAGCGAGCCGCCTCGATGGAAGCGTTCAGCGCGAGCAGGTTCGTCTGCTCGGCGATCTCCGAGATGGTGTCGACCACCTCGCCGATCTCCTCGACCTCCTCCGCGAGCGCCTCGACCTCCGCGGTCGTCTCCGCGGTCGTCTCCTCGACCGCGTCCATCTCGGCGAGCGCCTCCTCGGCGGCCTCGCGCCCCTCCTCGCCGACCGCGGCGGCGTGCTCGGCGGTCTCAGCCACGTCGGTGACAGTGGAGGCGACCTCCTCGGCGGACGACGCGAGGCTCTCGGCCTCGTCGGTCGCCGCCTGCAAGTCGTCGCGCTGGGTGCGCGCGCCCTCGGCGATCTCGTCGACCGCCTCGCTCACGGTGCCGGTGGTCGCCCGCAGGCTCTCCGTGCGGTCGTCGACCGTCCCGGCGACGTCGGCGGTGTCCTCGGCGACGGTCGCGACGGACGCGACCGTCCCCTCCAGTTCGTCGGCCATCTCGTTGAACGCGGCACCGACGCGCGCCATCGCCTCGTTGTCGCTGTCGGGGTCGACCCGCCGGGTCAGGTCGCCGTCGGCGAGCGCGCGCATCGCCGACTCGTACTCGGTCGCCTTGCGCTCGACCGTCTCGGCGCGCGCCGTCGCCTCGCGCCGCGCCCGCTCCGCCTCCTCGCGGGCGTCCTCGGCGTCGGCGATCTCCGACCGCAGCGAGCCGCGCATGGCGTCGAACGCCCGGAACAGCCGCCCGATCTCGTCTCGCCGCCCCGTCTCCAGCGTCACGTCGAGGTCCCCCTCGGCCATCCGCTCGGCCTTGGCCGTGAGCTGTCGCAGGGAGATGACCGTGTTCGATCCGACGGTGACCCCGATGAGCGCGAGCCCGATCACCGTCAACAGCGTCATCCCAACGAGCCCGGAGCGGATCTCCGCGCCCGCGGCCCCGGTCCCCTCCGCGCGGAGGTAGACGATGACCCCGTATGAAACTGAGACCCCCATGACCCCGATCAGAGACAGCGCGAGCTTCGCGCCGTAACTCGACCGCACGCCGGAGGACGATCCCTCTTGCATAGTGTACTGATTTCCAGGGATCGTATCGGCATAATAACTGCTGCCCAAATATTACGCGTGATAACGCAGTTCGGCGGGAAATCCGTCGGTAGCGCGGGATCGAAGGGACCGGCGGACGCGAGAGCGACCGGTACGTTGACGGGAGTCGCGGCCGCCGGATCGGTATGACCGACGCGTTCGATCGGCTCGGGTACGGGACGTACAAGCTGGCGGACGGCGAGGAGTGCGTCGCCGGGGTCGCCCACGCCCTGGAGACGGGGTACCGTCACGTCGACACGGCGCAGGGGTACGACAACGAGGCGTCGGTGTCGGCGGGGATCGACCGCACCGACGTCGACCGCGACGAACTGTTCATCGCGACGAAGCTGTCGACGGACAACCTCTCGTACGACGACGCGACCGCGACCGCGCGGGTGAGCCGCGACCGGCTCGGCGTCGACTCGATCGACCTGCTGTACGTCCACTGGCCGATCAACACCTACGACCCCGCGGAGACGCTGCCCGCCCTCGACGACCTCGTCGACGAGGGCGTGGTCGACCGGATCGGGCTCTCGAACTTCCGGCCCGACCAGCTCGCGGAGGCGATCCACCGGCTCGACCACGACGTGTTCGCCCACCAGGTCGAGTGTCATCCCCTGCTCCAACAGGAGGAGCTGCGCGAGCTCGCGGCCGAACACGGCCACTGGCTCGTCGCGTACTCGCCGATCGCGCGCAACCGGGTGGCCGACGTGGACGTCCTGCGGGAGGTCGCCGCGAAACACGACGCGAGCCCGGCGCAGGTGAGCCTCGCGTGGCTGCTCTCGAAGGAGCGGGTCGCGCCGATCCCGAAGGCCGCCGACTTCGACCACGTCGAGGCGAACTGGGCAGCGCGCGACATCGACCTCGATCCCGAGGACATCGAGCGGATCGACGCGCTCGACCGCGGCGAGCGAATCGTCGACTTCGACGAGGCGCCGTGGAATCGGGTGTGACCGCGGCCCGTCCGGGCCGAGCGTAGAGGAGCTCCTCGTCCGGCCGTGAGACGGGGGCGCGGCGGAACTGAACGCCGTCCCGCAGCGAACCGAGACCCTGACGCCCCGTCGGCCGGGGTTTCACTTCCGCTTTCGGGCGCGTTTTTAAAAGGCGTCGGCACGACGTCTCCGGTATGAGCCAGTCCACGTTCGACGACGACGACCTGTTCGGCGAGGCGGCCGAAGAGACCCGCGCCGAGGTCGAAGAGCACCTCGCGGCCGCCCGGGGGGAGCTCCCCGACCCGGACGCGGTGTGGGAGACGGACGCGGACAACGTGCTCGGCGCGCTCAACGGGCTCAAGTCCGCCCTCGACGTCGGCGACGCGATCGACTCCGTCCGGTCGGCGAAGAAGGCGTACGTGCTCGGCGAGCGCGCCGACGCCTTCGAGGACGCCGACGATTTAAAAGCGGAGATCGAGGAGCTGGAGTCGCTCGTCGGCGACATCGAGAGCGCCGCCGAGGAGGTCAGCTCGCTCACCGGCACCGTCCCGGCGATCCGCGGGGCGTTGCAGGACGCGGCGGAGGCGGCCGAGGACGAGTAGCGTCTCGCGTTTTTAAGCGGACTCCCGCTCGACGACCGCCGCCGCGAGCTCCGCCAGTGCGTCGCTCGCGAGGTCGAGGAGCTCCTCGCCGCGCGCCGCGTCGCCGGCGCTCGGATCGCCGACGACCCCGTTCCCCGTGAACTCGTCCGAGTCGTGCGCGAGGTTCACCCCCGATACCCACTCGCCCCACCGGTCTGCGGCGCCCTCGCGGGCCTCCTCGGTCCGGTCCTCGCGGACGAGGTCGGGGTTCGTCGCGCGCAGCAGCGCCGTCTCCAGCGGACCGGCGTGGCCCATGTCGCCCGCGTGCTCGCCGACCGCCTCGAACCAGGTGAACGCGACGGCGTACCCGTCGTGGGCGGAGTCGCGCGAGAACCGACGGGCGACCTCCGCGAGCGCCCCCACGTTGCCGCCGTGCCCGTTGACGAACACGACTCGGTCGATCCCGTGGTGCGGCAGCGATTCCGCCGCCTCGCGGACGTAGGCCCGGAACGCGTCGGGCGAGACCCACATCGTCCCGTCGAAGGCGCGGTGCTCCTCGGCGACGCCGACGGGGATCGGCGGGGCGACCGCGACCTCGCCCGTGCGTCCCTCGGACGCGTCGCGGTCGGCGGCCTCGTCCTCGTACGCCGCCGCGCCCGCCTCCGCGACGGCGACGGCGTCGAGCGTGTCGGTCCCGAGCGGGGCGTGGGGACCGTGCTGTTCGGTGCTGCCGACGGGGACGAACGCGACGTCGACGTCGGCGTCGCGCACGTCGGTCCAGGTGGCGTCCGCGAGTCGCATACGGCCCCCTCGGCGGGACGCGCCGTATAGCCGACGGTCTTCGGGCGGCGCCGAGTCGGGGCGGCGCTGGGAGGCGACGCGGAGGCGGGACAGCGCAGACGCGGGGCGATCGCCCCGGGGAATTATTCCGCTGCCGGACGAGACGCCACCCATGGGGAATGAGAGCGAGGAACACGGTCGAACGGCGGGGGTGACGTTCGGACCGCTGAAGCGGGCCCTCCGCGAGCACAGCTACCCGGTGTCGGTCGCGGAGCTGGTCGAGCAGTACGGCGGCTTCGAGCTGGAGACCGGAACCGGCGGCGAGCGGCTCGAGACGACGCTGGAGCGATGCGGGCGGGACCGGTTCCACGAGCCGCGAGAGGTGCGCGACGCGATCCTCGACGCGCTGGGCGAGGAGCCGGGGAGCGACGGGGCGACGGCGGGAGCGGACGGGCCGGAGGAAGGCGAGAACGGCGGCGCGGACGACTGGAGCCGACTGTCGACGTGAGCGGTCGGGGAGGGAGACCGCCGGGCGGGGCGGCCCCGCGCCCTCAGTCGTCGTCGGTCTCCGCGTCCTCGATCAGGCGCGCGGTGCGCTCCTGCGCGCGGTCGATGAACTCCTGGGGCAGCTCGTCGATCTCGCCGGCCTGCACGCCCCAGAGGTGGGCGTACAGCCCCCCGTTGTCGAGCAGCTCCGCGTGCGTCCCGCGCTCGACGATCTCCCCGCCCTCCAACACGAGGATGGTGTCGGCGTCCTTGATCGTGGAGAGACGGTGGGCGATCGCGAACGTCGTCCGCTCGGCCGTGAGCCGGTCGAGCGAGCGCTGGATCAGCATCTCCGTCTCGGTGTCGACGTCGGAGGTCGCCTCGTCTAAGACGAGGATGTCGGGGTCTTTGAGCACCGCCCGCGCGATCGTGACGCGCTGGCGCTGGCCGCCCGAGAGCTTCACGCCGCGCTCGCCGACCATCGTGTCGTAGCCGTCCGGGAGGTTCTGGATGAACTCGTGCGCCTCCGCGGCCCGCGCGGCCTCGCGGACCTCCTCGTCGGTCGCCTCGAAGGTGCCGTACGTGATGTTCTCACGGACGGTGCCGTAGAACAGGTACGACGACTGCCCGACGTAGCCAATCGACCGTCGGAGCGACTTGAGCGTCACGTCGCGCACGTTCTGCCCGTCGATCCGGATCGACCCGTCGTCGACGTCGTACATCCGGAGCAGGAGCTTGAGCACCGTGGACTTGCCGGCGCCGGTGGGACCGACCAGCGCGAGCGTCTCCCCGCCCTCAACCTCGAAGTCGATGTCGGAGACGATAGTCTCCTCGTCGTACCCGAAGCTCACGCCGTCGTAGACGACGTCGCCGTCGTCGACGACCAGCTCCTCGGCGTTCGGGTCCTCGGCGAGCCGCGAGGGCTCGTCCATCAGCCCGAAGATCCGCGCGGAGGAGGCACGGGCGCGCTGGTACATGTTGATGATCTGCCCGAACTGCGCCATCGGCCAGATGAACCGCTGGGTGTAGAGGATGAACACGACGAACATCCCCTCCGAGAGCTCGCCGGTGAACGGGCCGGGCGGTCCCTGGAACACCCAGAGCCCGCCGACGACGAACGTGAGGACGAAGCCGATGCCCGCGAGCACGCGGAGCGCCGGGAAGAACTTGATCCGGGTCCGGATCGCGTCCCAGTTGGCGTCGAAGTAGTCCATCGACACGTCGTCGACGCGGTCAGACTCGTACGGCTCCGTGTTCGACGACTTGATCACCTGGATCCCGCCGAGGTTGTTCTCCAGCCGGGAGTTCATCTTGCCGACCGTCGACCGCACCTCGGCGTACTTCGGCTGGATGGTCCTGATGAACAGGTAAGTGAATCCGGCGATGACCGGCACGGGCAACAGCGCGACCAGGGCGAGCTGCCAGTTGATCCAGAACAGCAGGACACTGATCCCGAGCACCATCACGGCCAGGCGGAACACGGAGTTCATCCCGTCGTTGAGGAACCGCTCCAGCCGGTTCACGTCGTTCGAGAGGATGGACATCATCTCCCCGGTCTGCTTGTCCGAGAAGAACTCCATGTTGAGCCGCTGCATCTTGTCGTAGGTGTCCGTCCGGACGTCGTGTTGGATGTTCTGGGCGAACGCATTGAACCCCCAGTTGCGGACCCAGTGGAACGCCGCGCCGAAGGCGAACGCGCCGACGAGGACGGCGATCGTGAACCAGAACTGCTCGGTCTGCGCGGTCGGGAGCCACGCGTCCGGCAGCAACACGAGCGGGATCTGCTCGTCG
This sequence comes from Halorubrum sp. CBA1229, assembly GCF_003721435.2. Taxonomy (NCBI): domain Archaea; kingdom Methanobacteriati; phylum Methanobacteriota; class Halobacteria; order Halobacteriales; family Haloferacaceae; genus Halorubrum; species Halorubrum sp. CBA1229. The sequence goes on from NZ_CP054585.1 coordinate 1,306,125, forward strand.
AACGGGGCCTCGCCGCGGAAGATCGCGTCGAGAGCGATACCGAGCATCAGGGGAGGGAGCAGATCGAGGAGTCGCGCGAAGACGCTGGCGAGGATACCGACGGAGACCTGCGGGAGGTAGTCGCGACCGTACGCGAGGAACAGCCGTTTCATCGGGTTCTCGATCTTCTCCCGCTGTTCCTCGAAGGGGTCGTCTTCCTCCCACTCGACGCTACTCATTACCGTTTCATATCGTATCGCGCCGCAAATAGGTTTCCTTCGAATCGAAATACATCGGCGGAAATCTCCGGTATCGGAGGCCAACGGCCGCGTTTCGGGGATCGGCTTCGCCTCGTAGCGCTCGGCGATCCGGTCACACCTCGCGGCGCTCGACCGACGGGTCGACGTCGGCGGCGGCGAGGTCCTCTCGGATGCGCCGTCGGAGGGGATCCGGGATGTCGTCGCGAGGGACCGGGGCGGCCGTGGCGGGCGCCGTCGAGTCGTCCGCCGCCGTCGAGGCGTCGGCCGCGTCCTCGGCGTCGGTCCCGGCAGCGGCGGGCACCGTCCAGTAGAGGACGCACTCGGCGTCCGCGTAGAACTCCACCGCGAACCGGGCGCCGCCGCCGTCGTAGTGGACCCGGGCGGCTGCGCCCTCCGCATGCCACCCCTCCTGTCGGACGAGCGCGGCGATCGAGTCGTGCATGGTCGCGTTCGGGGCGGCGGGCACATGTCGGCTTCGGCTCGGATCGCGTCGGCCTCGGATCGTTTCGGGGTCGGCGGGGACGACTCACCGCCGGGCCGACCGGGACGACTCACCGCCGGACCGACCGGGACCCCGCCGCCCGCCTCGAAAGGAGTTTATCGCCGCCGGCCGCAGGAGGGGTATGTCCCTTCGCGTCACGTTCCTCGGAACGGGCGGCGCCGTCCCGACCACCGAGCGCGCGCCGAGCGCACTGTTCGTCAACCGCGAGGGCGACCGCCTCCTCTTCGACTGCGGCGAGGGGACCCAGCGCGGCATGATGCGGCACGGCACCGGGTTCGGGGTCGACCACGTGTTCGTCTCGCACCTCCACGGCGACCACGTCCTCGGGATCCCGGGACTGGTCCAGACGCTCGGATTCAACGACCGGTCGGCGCCGCTGACGGTCCACTGCCCGCCCGGAACCGAGGAGGACCTCCGAGACCTGGTCCACGCAGTCGGTCACGACCCCGCGTTCCCGGTCCGGATCGAGGCGGTCGCGCCCGACGAGGTCGCGCTCGACGCCGACGGCTACGAGGTCCGTGCGTTCGAGACGGAACACCGGACCGTCTCGCAGGGGTACGTCCTCGACGAGGACGACCGCCCCGGTCGGTTCGACCGCCCGAAGGCGGAGGAGCTGGGCGTCCCCGTCGGCCCGAAGTTCGGCCGGCTCCACGACGGCGAGCCGGTCGAGGCCGAGGACGGGACGATCGTCGAGCCGGACCAGGTCGTCGGGCCGCCGCGGCCCGGCCGGACCCTCGTGTACACCGCCGACACGCGCCCGCGAGAGCGAACGGTCGAGGTCGCCGAGGGCGCCGACCTGCTCGTCCACGACGCGACCTTCGCCGACGACATGGCCGACCGCGCCCGCGACACGGCCCACTCGACCGGCCGCGAGGCCGGGGGGATCGCCGCCCGCGCGGACGCGAAGCGGCTGGCGCTGGTCCACATCTCCTCGCGGTACGCCGCCGACGCCTCGCCGATCCGCCGGGAGGCGCGGGCGGCGTTCGACGGCGGCGTCATCCTCCCGGACGACGGCGACCTGATCGAGGTACCGTTCCCCGACGCGAACGAGTAGGACGGAGCCGAGCCCGGCGGTGAGAACACCCCCGCACCCGGGAAACCTTGATGAGTCGAGGCGTCGACCCCTCGAGTATGTCCGACGACTGCATCTTCTGTTCGATCGTCGCCGGCGACATCCCGGCGCGGACCGTCCACGAGACCGACGACGTGCTGGCGTTCCTCGACGCCAACCCGCTCGCGCGCGGCCACACGCTCGTGATCCCGAAATCGCACGCGCGGCACGTCGGCGACCTCGACGACGACCTCGCGAGCGAGCTGTTCGCGACGGTGACCGAGCTCACCCCGCGGGTGCAGGCCGCGGTCGACGCCGACGGCGCCAACGTCGGGATCAACGACGGCGAGGCGGCCGGCCAGGAAGTCCCTCACGTTCACGTCCACATCATCCCGCGGTTCGAGGGCGACGGCGGCGCGCCCCTCCACGCGGTCGGCGGCGAGCGACCCGGCCTCTCCGACGACGAGCTGGACGCCGTCGCCGAGGACGTGACCGCCGCGATCGACGGCTGAGCGGCTGGCCCGAGGGACATCGATCGGTCCGCCGTCGCCTCGGGACACCGACCGGCGGTCGAACGCCCGCCGACCGTCACCCCCGTCCCCCGGCGAGCCGGTCGGCCTCCGGGAGGGTGCGGAGCCACAGCATCGCGCCGGTGCCCACGAGCGGACCGACGACGAGCGGGGCGAAGGCCCACTGCCAACCGGCGGCGTCCCGCACGAGGGGGACCAGCTGGATCGAGGCGATGGTGATGAGGAAGCCGACGGCGGTCTGTAGGGTCAGCGCGGAGCCGACGTAGCTCTCGTCGGCGAGCTCGGAGACGGCGGCGGAGAACTGCGCCGAGTCGGCCACGATGAAGAATCCCCAGACGAGGACGAAGGGAACGACCACGAGCGGCGACGAGCCGAAGACGACGCCCGCGAGCAGACAGGCGCTCCCCGAGACGGCCATGGACAGGCTGGTGACGGCGGACCGGCCCCACCGGTCGGCCGCGGATCCGGCCAGCCACGCGCCGACGCCGCCGACGGCGATGGTCGCGAACGCCAGCAGCGCGGCGCGGCTGTCGGCGTCGACCACCCCGCCGGCCTCGAAGCTCGCGGCGATGTAGACGGGGACCCACGTCCAGACCGCGTACAGCTCCCACATGTGACCGAAGTAGCCGGCGTTCGCGAGGACGACGCCGCGGTCGGTGACGATCCGCCGGATCGCGCCGGGGTCGAACGGCGCCGTCTCCGGCTGGTGCGGGCCGTCCTCGTACGCGAGGACGAGCGCTCCACCGAGCGTCGCCAGCGCGGCCGTACCGTAGAGGACCGCGTCGGGGCGACCGATCCCGCCGACCGCACGAAGGAGATGCGGCGAGGCCGACCCGACCGTCAGCGCGCCGACCAGAACGCCGATGGCGAGCCCTCGCCCCGCGTCGAACCACGACGCCATCATCTTCATCCCGGTGGGGTACACCCCCGCGAGCGCGACGCCGGTCAGGAATCGCAGGGCGATCGCGGGCGGGCCGCTGGCGACGACCGCCGCGATGGCCGCCGTCCCCGCCGCGCCGAGCAGGGCGGAGCCGGCGAACAGGTACCGCGGCGGGACGACGTCGGCGATCGTCAGCGACGCCGACGCGAGGGCCCCGACCACGAAACCGAGCTGGACCGCGTTGGTCAGCCAAGCCGTCTCGGCGGCGGAGAGCTCCCACGCCGCGGCCAGTTCCGGTCCGACGGCCGTCCCGCTGAACCAGAGCGTCATCGCGAACAGCTCCGCGACGCCGACGAGCACGAGCGCGCGCCACTTCCCGTCTGCGATAGCGGCCATGTGTCAGTACCCTTATTAATAAATATGATATAAACGTTGTGTCGGGGCAGCGGCGATCCGCGGCGCTTAACAATCGACCCAAGCGAGCGGAGCCATGCACACTCGAACGCTCGCGCTCGTCGGAGCGACCGGTGGCGCGGGGACGACGCGGACCGCCGTCGAACTGGCCGCGCTGGGGGCGCGCGACGGCCGCGACGCCGCCGTGGTCGACGCCGCGTTCACGACGCAAGGGCTCTCCGAGTACGTCTCGGGGCGGATAGACGCCGACATCACGGCGCTCGTCACCGACGAGACCGGCGCGTCGCTGTCGGCGGCGGCGTACCCGATCGACGCCGAGTCGAGCGACGGCGACCCGGACCTCCCGGGGCGCGTCGACCTGCTCCCGGCCCGCGCGCCGTTCGAGCGCGCGGCCCGCGCGAAGACGGCAGAGGCCGCGCGGAAACTGGAGCGACGGATCGACGAGGCGGCGACCGCCTACGACGCCGTGGTCGTCGACGCCGCCCCCGTCGGATCGAACGAGGCGGTCGCCGCGGTCACGGCCGCCGATCGCGTCGAAGCGGTGACTCCTGCGACGGCGCACGGCCGCGACGCGCTCCAGCGGCTCCGCGGCCGAGTGGCCGACGTCGGCGGGAGCGTCGACGGGACGATCGCGGTGGCTCGCGCGGGAGGGTCAGACGCCGAGAGCGATATCGGGGAGAACGCCGACACTCGGCTTCCGCCCGTCGACCCCGCGGTCGAGAGCGCTCCCGAGGCGGCGACGGGGACCGGCGAATACGTCGCGGCGCTGGCGGAGACGTACGAGCGCGCGTTCGACGCGGCGCTCGGGATCGAGTTCGAGGAGCCGGGGCTGGTCGAGCGGATCCGGTCCTGAGCCGGTCGAACCGGGCGGTAAGAGTGAATGCGGTCGAGCGGGTTTTCAGCGCAGGCCGTCGGGCGACCCCAGCGCGCCGCCGAGGGCGTCGCCGTCGCCGCGGAGGCCGTCGCCGAGCGGCGCGGAGCCCGCGACGTGCGCGGCGACGGCGTCGGCGACCGCGGGGACCGGGTCGTGGGTCTCGACGTACGTCGCCAGCGCGAAGTCCGCCTCGTCGCCCCCGGTGAGCGCCACCGCCTCGCTGCGCGCAATCTTCCCGTCGAGCCAGTCGCGGACGACGCTCCGCCGGCTCGGCGCGAGCGGACAGACGCCCTCGACGCCGCAGCGGTGCAGCGCCTTCGCGCCCGTCATCGGGGCCACGCCGGCCTCGCGGGCGGCGTCGCCGACGCTCCGCCCGGCCGTGTACGCGTCGACCAGCGTCGCGGTCGCGGCCGGGGTACAGGGGAGGTCGTCCGCGTGCGCCGCGAGGCGGTCGACGAGCGGCGTCTCCGTGTCGTCGGCGACGGCGACTCCGCGATCGCGCTGGCTCGCGGTCACCTCCAGCCCGTCCGCGATCTCCGACAGCGTCATGCGAACCGATGGCTCCCTCTGCGAGTTAAAACCACCGTACTGCGACGGAGTGAGCGGCGCAGTCACCGACCGGTAACCGGTCGGTTCGAGCGCGTCGATCCGGGCGATCACCCTCGAATTCTCCCGGGTTTAAGTAAGGTATCGGGCCCGAGTTCGACGTGTGATGAGCCGAGCACGCTCTACCCGTGTCCGTTCGCACCGCACCGAGACGACCGACCGCGTCGAGGAGGCGACCGCCGACGGAGCGTCGACCGCCGAGAGCGAGGCGACCGCGACTGCAGCGGGAGAGGAGACGACGACGGACACGGGCGAGACGACCGCCGTCGACGAGTGTCCCGAGTGCGGCGGTCGGACCCGCGTCGACGCCGCCGAGCGCGTCTGCGCCGACTGTGGGCTCGTCGTCGAGGCCGACCGGATCGACCACGGCCCGGAGTGGCGGTCGTTCGACGACGACGACGCGAACCCGAAGCGCACCGGCGCGCCGCTGACGCGCTCCCGGCACGACAGGGGCCTCTCGACGGAGATCGGCCGGTCGACCCGCGTGAAGGGGCGCAAGCGCCGGCGGCTCGCGCGGATGCGGACCCAGCACAACCGCGCGCAGATCTCGACGAAGCGCGACCGCAACAAGGTGTACGCCTACACCGAGATCCGGCGGCTGACCGGCGTGTTGGAGCTCCCCGACAGCGTCCGTGACACGGCCTGCGCGCTGTTCGACTCCGCGCAGGACGAGAGCCTGCTGCGCGGTCGGTCGCTGGAGGGGTTCGCTGCCGCCTGCGTCTACGTCGCCTGCCGCACCGCCGACGTCGCCCGGACCGTCGGGGAGGTCTGCGGCGAGGCGAAGGCGACGGAGGACGAGCACCGGGCCGCCTTCGACGCGATGAACCGCGAGCTCGGGCTTCCGATCGGCCCGACCGGTCCGGCGGAGTACCTCCCGCGGTTCGCGAGCGACCTCGGCTGTGCGGCCGACGTGGAGCGCCGGGCGGGCGAACTCGCGGAGCGCGCCGTGAGCGAGGGGATCGCGAACGGCCGCAACCCGGTCGGCGTCGCCGCCGCCTGCCTGTACACCGCGGCCCGCGAGCTGGGCGCCGACTGCACGCAGCAGGAAGCCGCCGACGTCGCCGGCGTGACGCCCGTAACTGTTCGGCGGACGTACGTGGACCTGACCGAGGAGTGAGTCGGGAGCGAAGGAGCCCGGAAAACGACGGTGAAACCGCCGTCCGTGACGTCCCGCCGGACGGCCGCAACGGCGTCAGCGGGGGATACCGCGGGTCGGAGCCCGCGGCGGGGGCGGACCGACAGCGGCGGGCCGGCGGCAGGGGACCGGCCCTCGGCGTAGGAGGGGGTGATCGGCGGGCGGAGGGCGTCGCGCCCGGCCGACGGGGCGTCACGCGTTCGGATCGAGGGGTTGGGGAACGTTCTACGTTAGCTGTGTATCGTCCGGATAAACCGAACAATCCGCGCACGACGAACGAACCGTTCGGCGTCGGCCGCACGCTCCGGAGTCCTCACTCCCCGCCGAGCTTGTGCTGGAATGCGAAGAAGACGCGGCGACCGGTCTCGGTGAGCCTGACAGTGTCCGAGCGCCCGACGTCCTCCAGTTCGACGTAGCCACGGTCCAAGAGCGGATCGAGGACGTGCGTCTCCAGCGCGCGGTACTTCGCGGTCCGGCTCTCGCCGGCCTTCCGGAGGAACGACAGGTCGCGCTCGCGTGCCCATTCGATCAGGTTCCACTTGTCCGTCGTCAGGTGGTCGTCGTCGCGTTCGTGGAGCCTGCCGAGGACCGCGACCTGATCGGTCGTCGGCGCGTCCATGGGATAGATCGGGAGGTCGACCGTCTCCGCGACGCCCGCCGTGAGCGGCTCCTCGCGCACGTCGTGGCGGTGCGTCTCCGGCTCGACGCTGTACGGGCGCGCGCCGACGATCATGCACGCGATGGCGACGCCGACCGCGGCGATCCGCGGTCCGGTCGAGACGTTGGCGAACAGCCTGTCGCCGGCGGGCTCGCCGGCGCCGTGTTTCGCGGCGATCGTCGTCGTGACGCCGAGCACGTCGTACACGTCGGCGAGCTCGACCGGAAGCGCTCGCACCGAGGCGAACTCGGCGGCCGCCGCCCACGCGTCGCGCTGGTAGTCGGTGAGCCCGTCGACCTCGACCCGGCTGCCGTCCGGGCCCGCGGCGGCCGCCTCGAAGTCGACGGTGCCTCGAGCGGCGTCGCGGGCGGGCGCGTCGGCCAGCAGGTAGACCACGTCGGCGCCGTATCTGCGGAGGGGCTCGACGATGCGGTCGCGCTCGTGGCCGAGCGGCGCGACGTGGACGCGCCGTTCGGAAACGCGGGGAACCGTCGTGTCCATACCACCGTTCTCCGCGGCCGTCGGTTAAAAAGTGCGTCGCGCGGAGGCGGTCCGAACGCCACGGTACGTGGGGACGGATCGCACGAAAACCGTTAAGCCCGGCTGTCGCCTACGAGCGGGTATGAGCGCTGACCGGTCCGCGTTGCGGCGGGCCATCGAGCGCGGCGAGCGCGACGGCGGCGCGATCGAGTTCAAGGAGCGACTGACGCGCGAGGTTCACTTGGCGGAGGGCCGGATGGAGTCGCTCGTGGCGCAGCTCCGCCACCGGGTGCTCTCCGGCGACGGCGAAGCGACCTACGTCATCGGCGTCACCGACGACGGCGGGCTGGCCGGGATCGCGCCCGAGGCCTTCTCCGAGACGATGGACGTGCTCTCGCTTCTCGCCGACGAGGCGGACGCCCACATCGCCGACGTGGAGACGTGGAGCGCCGGCGCGGACGGGAACGGAACGGACGCCGGGCTCGTCGGCCTCGCCACCCTCCGCGACGGCGGGATGTTCGAGACGGACGACGACCACCTCGTGATCGGGACGGCCGGCCACGTCGACCACGGGAAGTCGACGCTCGTCGGCACCCTCGTCACCGGCCGGGCCGACGACGGGCAGGGGGGCACCCGCGGCTTCCTCGACGTCCAGCCCCACGAGGTCGAGCGGGGGCTCTCCGCCGACCTGTCGTACGCCGTCTACGGGTTCGAGGACGGCGGCGAGGAGCCGGTCCGGATGGACAACCCGCACCGCAAGTCCGACCGTGCGCGGATCGTCGAGGAGGCCGACCGGCTGGTCTCGTTCGTCGACACGGTCGGCCACGAGCCGTGGCTCCGGACGACGATCCGCGGGCTGGTCGGCCAGAAGCTCGACTACGGGCTCTTAGTCGTCGCCGCCGACGACGGCCCGACGAAGACGACCCGAGAACACCTCGGCATCCTGCTGGCGACCGAGCTCCCGACCATCGTCGCGATCACGAAGGCCGACGCCGTGAGCGACGAGCGGCTCGCCGACGTGGAGCGCGAGGTCGAGTCGATGCTCCGGGACGTCGGCGAGACGCCCCTCCTCGTCGACCGCCACGGGATCGACGCGGCGGTCGCGGAGGTCGGCGACGGCGTCGTCCCGCTGCTCCGCACCAGCGCGGTGACGAAGGAGGGGCTCGGGACCCTCGACCGGCTGTTCGAGACGCTCCCGAAGCGGGCGACCCCGGAGCGCGCGGAGTTCCGGATGTACGTCGACCGGAGCTACAAGGTGACCGGCGTCGGTGCGGTCGCCTCCGGCACCGTCAACTCCGGCACCGTCGAGGCCGGCGACGAGCTCCTCCTCGGCCCGATGGCCGACGGCTCCTTCCGCGAGGTGGAGGTCAGGTCGATCGAGATGCACTACCACCGGGTCGACAAGGCGACTGCCGGCCGGATCGTCGGCATCGCGCTGAAGGGCGTCGACGAGGCGGAGATCGAGCGGGGGATGGCCCTGGTGCCCCGCGAGAGCGACCCCGATCCGGTCCGCGAGTTCGAGGCCGAGGTGATGGTGCTGAACCACCCGACGCGGATCCGAGAGGGGTACGAGCCGGTCGTCCACGTGGAGACCGTCTCCGAGGCGGCCGTCTTCGCGCCCGAGGGCGGGCGGCTCCTCCCCGGCGACACCGGCCGGACGCGGGTCCGGTTCAAGTTCCGCCCGTATCTCGTCGAGGCGGGCCAACGGTTCGTCTTCCGGGAGGGGTCGAGCAAGGGCGTGGGGACGATCCGCGACGTGGACTCGGCGGAGTGAACGCGGTTCAGTCCTCGACCGACACGAGCTCCATCAGCGGGTAGCCGTCGGTCATCGTCATCCGCGTGCGGACCGTCACGCCCTCGCGTTCGATCCGCATCTCGACGTCCATCAGCGAGCCGGTGAGCTCCGTGTACCCGTTCTCGTGGTCGATCGCGTCGGCGACGCGGTCGTCGTGGATGTCAACGGTCACCGACTCGCAGAACGGCTGGTTCTCTATCGACTCCGCCATCGCGGCTTCGAGACTTCGCGTGCTCGACGGGCTGACGGGCGTCCCCGCGAACTGGTGGTACAGGGATCCGAACTTGATCCCGGCCTCGAAACACGCCTGCTGGGGGTCGGTTGCCATGCCGGCACTCCGGCGGCGCTGGCCTAAGGGGCTTCGGAGGGTCCCGACTCCGCGGCGGGCGGGAAGCCGCCGTCGGAGTCGCCGAGGACCGCCTCGACGGGGAGCGGTTCGATCCCCGCCTCGGCGAGGTACCGCTCCAGCCGGGGCGCCCTGTCGCCGAAATCCTCGGGGTCGTGCGAGTCGGTGCCGACGACGAACCGGACGCCTCGCTCGCGGAACGCCTCCAGGAACGGCTCGGTCGGGTGGAAGAGGTCGAACTCGCCGCGATCGCCGGCCCGGCCGGCGTTGATCTCCGGGACCGTCCGGGAGTCGGCGCAGGCGGCCGCCACCCGCTCGCGGTGGGCGTCGGTCGTGAGCCCGCGGAGCGCGGGGTGATTCTCCACGAGGTCGACGTGCGCGAGCACGTCGAACAGCTCCGATTCGACGAGCGAGACAACCGCGTCGTAGTAGTCGTCGACGAACGCGCGGCGCTCGGCGTCGCTCGCGTCGGCGAACGACTCGAACGGGAACACCTGCTTCCCGGCGACGTAGTGGACGCTCCCCAGCGCGTAGTCGAAGTCGGCGTCGTCGAGGAACGCCTCGATCGCGGGCTCCAGCCCGGGCTCGTAGTCCATCTCGACCGCGTCGTAGAGCGTCAGGTCGGTGCGGTCGGCGGCGAGCGCGAGCGCCTCGCGGCGCCGCTCGTGCGTGCGGTCGAAGTTGCGGTTCCACAGCAGCCGCTCGTCGCGCCACGCCTCGCTCAGGCTGCAGTGGTCGGCGAAGCCGACGGCGTCGAGCCCCGCCGCCTCGGCGGCGTCGACCATGAGCGGGATCCCGGAGCCGTCGGAGTAGGACGTGTGCGCGTGGACGTCGGCGGTCACGCGTACACGGAGGGGCCGGAGCGGCCTAAGCCCGTCGCGGGCGCGGGAGACGACGAGCGGCGCGCTCCCCCGTCGCACTCGAACCGAAGCCGTTTGGTTCGGGGGCCGGGATGGGTCCGTATGAACACGCTTCGCGTGACGGGCGGCCGGGTGCTCCGTCCGGACGGCGCCGTGACCGAGTCGGACGTGACGGTCGACCGCGACGGGGGGACGGTCCTCGCGGTGGGCGACGAGACGGGGGGCGTCGCCGACGAGAACGTCCCATCGAGCGCCGACGAGACCCTCGACGCCGAGGGCTCGCTCGTGATCCCCGGGCTCGTCAACGCGCACACGCACGTCGCGATGACGCTGCTCCGCGGGTACGCCGACGACAAGCCGCTGGACGCGTGGCTGCGGGAAGACATCTGGCCGGCGGAGGCCGAGCTGACGCCCGACGATATCGAGGCCGGCGCCGCGCTCGGCGCGCTGGAGATGATCCGCTCCGGGACGACCGCGTTCGCGGACATGTACTTCGCGATGGACCGGGTGGCCGACGTCGTCGACCGCGCCGGCCTGCGCGCGCGGCTCGGCCACGGCGTCGTGACGGTCGGGAAAGAGGAGGCCGACGCCCGCGCCGACGTCGAGGAGAGCCTCGCGGTCGCCCGCGAGCTCGACGGCGCCGCCGACGGGCGGATCCGGACCGCGTTCATGCCGCACTCGCTGACCACGGTGGGCGAGGAGCTCCTGCGCGAAGGGGTCGCCGAGGCGCGGGCGGCGGGCGTCCCGGTCCACCTCCACGCGAACGAGACGACCGACGAGGTCGACCCGATCGTCGACGAGCGCGGGGAGCGCCCGATCGCGTACGCGGCCGACATCGACGCGCTCGGCCCGGACGACTTCTTCGCGCACGGCGTCCACCTCGACGACGACGAGATCGACCGGCTCGCCGACGCCGGGACCGCGGTCGTCCACTGCCCGGCCTCGAACATGAAGCTCGCGAGCGGGATGGCCCCCGTCCAGCGGCTCCGCGAGGCGGGCGTCACGGTCGCGCTCGGCACCGACGGGGCGGCCTCGAACAACGACCTGGACGTCTTCGACGAGATGCGCGACGCCGCCATGCTCGGGAAGCTCGCCGCGGACGACGCCGCGGCGGTCCCGGCCGAGGCGGTCGTGGAGATGGCGACCGCGGCGGGCGCGGACGCCCTCGGCCTCCCCGGCGGCCGGATCGAGCCGGGCGCGGCCGCCGACCTCGCCGTCGTCGACCTCGACGCCCCGCATCTCACGCCCGTCCACGACCCCGTCTCCCACCTCGCGTACGCGGCGCGCGGGAGCGACGTCCGGCACACGGTCTGTGACGGCGAGGTCCTCATGCGCGACCGCGAGGTCCTGACGCTCGACGCCGACGCGGTTCAGGAGCGCGCCGCCGAGGCCGCCGCCGCCCTCGTCGCCCGCGTCGACGGCGGCGACGGTTTATAAACGAGCGCCGGCGCCGACGCGGCTCGCTCCGCGGAGATCGGTCCGACTCGCCGCCGACGGGTCAAGCGCGACCGGAGCGCGTCCGAAGCGCGCGCGAGCCGCGAGCCGACCCGAACCGCCGCAAAGACGACCCCGATTCGCGGCGATCAACCGCGCAGTCGCCCCGATCGACGAAACAGGCGGTAGAGAGCCGTTAAGTCGGATAAAATCCGAATTAAACCGGCTTAACCGAACTCCCTTTTTATATGGTAACGGCGGCTGGACTCGAGTGGACATGAAAGGACGCACGACAGCAGTTCTGCTGGTCGCGGTCGTCGCGCTCGGCGCGATGGCCGGCGTCGCGGCCGCCGACGGTCACCTCAACGTGAGCGTCGAGACGGACGACGCGGAACCGACCGTTAATGTGACCGACGAGAACGGCACCGCCGTCGAGAACGCCACCGTGGTCGTGAGCGTCGTCGACGCGGAGAACGAATCGTACGCGGGAGCGGGCGAGTACGAGACGGACGCGAACGGCACCGTCGATCTCCCCGCCCCCGAGGAGGACGTGACGGTCGAGGTGACCGTCGCCTCCGGGAACGACACCGCCTCCACGACGGTCGATCTCGAGGCGCCCGACGGCCTCGAGCTCGGCGTTGAGAACACCGATGGCGAGCCCGTCGTCACGGTCACCGACAACGACACCGCGGTCGAGAACGCCTCCGTGAACGTCACGACCGCCGACGAGAACGCCTCGTACGCCGGAACGGGCGACTACGAGACCGACGCGAACGGCACCGTCGACCTCCCCGCCGCCGAGGAGGACGTGACGGTGAACGTCACCGCCGAGTACGAGAACGAGAGCGTCACCGAGACGGTCGATCTCGAGGCGCCGGACGGCCTCGAACTCGACGTTGAGAACACCGACGGCGAGCCCGTCGTCACGGTCACCGACAACGACACCGCGGTCGAGAACGCCTCGGTCGTCGTCGCGCTCGCCGACGACGCGGACGAGAACGCCTCGTACGCCGGCACGGGCGACTACGAGACCGACGAGAACGGCACCGTCGACCTCCCCGCCGCTGAGGAAGACGTCACCGTCGAGATCACCGCCGAGTACGAGAACGAGACCGTCTCGACGACGGTCGACCTGACGACCGGTGAGGAGGCCGACGAGGAGCAGCCGTTCGGCCTGCAGGTCCGGGAGTTCATCGAGAGCCTCGAGGACCGCGAGGGCGGCATCGGCGCCGCCGTCTCGGACTTCGTGACGGAGAACAACCCGGGTAACGCGCCGGACCATGCGGGCGGCCCCGGCGGCCCGGACGACGCGGACGACGCGGACGACGAGGACGCTGACGCAGAGAACGAGAGCGACGCCCCCGGCAACGCGCCCGACCACGCCGGTCCTAACGGCGACGACGGCGAGCGCGGCCCGCCGGACCACGCCGGTCCTGACGGCGACGACGACGCGGATGATGAGGACGCGGAAGAGGACGACGCAGAAGAGGACGACGCGGAAGAGGACGACGCAGAAGAGGATGACGCGGACGATGAGGACGCGGAAGAAGATGACGCCGAAGAAGATGACGAGGAGGACGAAGATGACGAGGAGGACGAAGATGACGAAGACGACGGCGAGCGCGGCCCGCCGGACCACGCGGGCGGCCCCGGCGGTAACTGACGACGCGGTCCGCCGGTCGGTTCGGTGACGCGAGCGGCGGTCGACGACTGAACCGCTTTTTCTGAGCGTAATCCGGTGTCGGCAGGGTTTAGTGCGCCGTGAGCGAACCGACTGGTATGAGCGAAACCGCGTATTCGCCGGTGTCACAGCACCTCTCGGACCTCGAGATGGCCCGGGAGGAGGGGCGCCGGAAGATGGACTGGGCGCTCCAGCACATGCCAATCTTGAACGCGCTCCGCGAGGAGTTCGTCGACGAGCAGCCGCTCGCCGGCGAGACGATCGCGATGGCGATGCACGTCGAGGCGAAGACGGCGAACCTCGTCGAACTGTTGGCCGAGGGGGGCGCCGAGGTGGCGATCACCGGGTGTAACCCGCTGTCGACCCACGACGACGTGTCGGCCGCGCTCGACACCCACGAGTCGATCACCTCCTACGCGGTCCGGGGCGTCGACGACGACGAGTACTACGACGCGATGCACGCCTGCATCGCCCACGACCCCACCATCACCGTCGACGACGGGATGGACATGGTGAAGCTCGTCCACGAGGAGTACCCCGAGCTGATCGACTCCATCGTCGGCGGCGCCGAGGAGACGACCACGGGCGTCCACCGCCTGCGCGCGATGGACGCCGACGGCGAACTCAACTATCCCGTCTTCGCCGTGAACGACACGCCGATGAAACAGCTGTTCGACAACGTCCACGGCACGGGCGAGTCGTCGCTCGCGACCATCGCGATGACGACGAACCTCTCGTGGGCCGGCAAGAACGTCGTCGTCGGCGGCTACGGCCAGTGCGGGAAGGGCGTCGCCAAGAAGGCCTCGGGCCAGAACGCGAACGTCATCGTCTGCGAGGTCGACCCGCGCAAGGCCCTCGAGGCCCACATGGAGGGGTACGAGGTGCTCCCGATGGCCGAGGCCGCGGAGAAGGGCGACGTGTTCATCACGACGACGGGCAACCGCGACGTGATCACTCGCGAACACTTCGAGCGGATGCAGGACGGCGTCCTCCTCGCCAACGCCGGCCACTTCGACGTCGAGGTGAACCTGGAGGAGTTAGACGACCTCGCCGTGGACCGCTACGAGGTCCGCGACGGCGTCGAGGGGTTCGAGATGGACGACGGCCGCGTCCTGAACGTGCTCGCCGAGGGCCGGCTCGTCAACCTCGCCGCGCCCATCTCGCTTGGACACCCGGTCGAGGTGATGGACCAGAGCTTCGGCGTCCAGGCCGTCGTCGTCCGCGAGCTCGCGGAGCGCGGCGACGACTACGGGCCGGGCGTTCACGACGTCCCCGACGAGCTCGACCGCGAGGTCGCCGAGATCAAGCTGGCCGCCGAGGGCGTCGACCACGACGACCTCACCGACGAGCAGCGCGAGTACATGGGGAGCTGGGAGCACGGGACGTAACGCGGCGGCGTTTATAATCAGATGGTGCGATGGCGCGCGCCTGCGAGCGGTCGCCCCCGCGACCGCGAGCAGCGCGTGCGAGGGAGTCGGGTGCCCGGAGCGAAGCGGAGGGCGGCCGACGAGGCTGGGGAGGCGTGAGGCTGCGGTGCCGTGCGGTCGGGGGAGGACTCAAAGGGGCAGTCGGCGAGGCGGGCGCAGGGGACGCAAGGACCGCAAGGAGGGAGCGATAGCGACCGACTGAGGACCGCAGCGAGCGTGCGCCCGCCTCGCCGACTGGGGCTTTGGCGGAGTTCACCGAATCGTTGGCAGCAACAATTTATAAACGATCGACAGAGAGGCCGATTTCGTACAGCCTACCACCGTCAACAATAGCGATGGATACCCGACCACATACATCGACCTCTTCCTCGCGCCCTTTTTGGGCAACAACCCCCTACACGTATCAGTGACAGTCACGAGCGTCCACGACCCGAGCCACCGCGAGGCCCTCTGGGAGTTAGAGGACGCCTTCGAGCGCGGCGACCTGATAAGCGTCTTCGGGCGCTGCACGGTCAGCTACGAGGGTCGCGCCGCCTCGGACCTCGGCCTCGGCGACCGGCTGCTCGTGTTGAAGCCTGACGGGGCCGCTCTCGTCCACACCGACGAGGGGCGCCAACCGGTCAACTGGCAGCCGCCGGGGTCGGAGCACCGCGCCGCGGTCCGGGAGGGGCGGCTCCGGGTGCGCTCGACCAGAAGCAACCCCGACGAGACGCTCACCGTCCGCTTCGACCGGGTCCACCAGCTCTCCGCGATGGCGGTCACCGGCGGGCGCGACCTCACGCTCCACGGCAGCGAGGAGGACCTCCGGACCCGGATTCTGGAACGCCCGGAGCTCGTCGAGCCGGGATTCGAGCCGCGGGAGACCGAGCGCCCGTCGAGCGCCGGCCCGATGGACGTGTTCGGCGTCGACGCCGACGGCACCCCGGTCGTCGTCGAGCTGAAGCGCCGGCGCGTCGGGCCGGACGCGGTCGGGCAGCTCGCGCGGTACGTGCGAGCGTTCCGCGAGGAGTTGGGGGCGGAGGCGGACGGTCGCGAGGGCGACGGCGACGCCGAGGGCGACGACACCGACGGCCCCCGCGTCCGGGGCGTCCTCGTCGCCCCCTCGGTCACGGATCGGGCCGCCGAGCGGCTGTCGGACCGGGGGTTCGACCACGTCGCGCTCGAACCGACGCCCGAGAGGTAACCCACTGGCGCCCGGGAAGCGGCTCAACGCCGCCGAAGAAGCGGCTCGGCGACGGCCGAGAAGTGAGCCACCAACGTCCGGGAGACGACCCGCCGACGCCGTGGTATCGAAGGGTTTATCGCCGCAGCGCGGGCTACATCGGGCAAGTAGCCATGTCTGACAAACCCGCCTCTATGTATCGGACGATCGACAAGCCGTCGTACACCCGCCGCGAGTACATCACCGGAATTCCCGGCTCGAAGATCGCCCAGCACAACATGGGCGACCTCTCCGCGGAGCCCGACGACTACCCCGTCCAGATCAGCCTCCGCGTCGAGGAGGAGCTCCAGATCCGCCACGGCTCGCTGGAGAGCGCGCGCCTCTCGGCGAACCGCCACCTGATCAAGGAGCTCGGCGAGGGCAACTACAAGATGACCCTCCGCAAGTTCCCCCACCAGGTCATCCGGGAGAACAAGCAGGCGACCGGCGCCGGGGCAGACCGCGTCTCCGACGGGATGCGGCAGGCGTTCGGCAAGCCGGTCGGGACGGCCGCGCGGCTCAACAAGGACGACATCGTCTTCACCGCGTACTGCGACGTCGAGCAGGCGTCCGCCGTGAAGGAGGCGTTCCGCCGCGCGTACAACAAGCTCTCGCCGCCGTGCCGGATCACGGTCGACCGCGGCGAGAAGCTCCTCGTCTCGTAGACGCTCCGACCCTTTTCGAGGCGCGGTTCTCACGGCCGCGAGCCGCGCGGCCGGACGCCGTCCCCGTGACACCGCGAACCCGCTGCACGGCGAGCCGAACTCCTGAAATACCTTCCTCGCGTACCGATCGGCAGTGTCACAGCAGTTGGCCGAGGTCGAGACGCTGTTCCTCCACGAGGCGCGGAGCGACTACACCGTCGTCGCGAACCGGGACGGGAACCGGGTGCTCCGCGGGCGGCTCGAGCTCAAGGAGACCTCCGCGGGCCCGCGCCCGGGGAAGTTCCGCGTGATCCGCGACGGCGAGGACCACCCCCGCCAGCCCGACGAGTTCGTCGACCTCGCCCGCGCGGCCGACCGGATCCGCATCTCCGAACAGACCACGCCGGAGAACCGGAAGCAGCTGGAGGCGATGCTCGACGGCTACCAGCTGGAGGCGATGGCCGTCCGGACCTGCCGGCGCTGCGCGAACGACGGCCGCTACGGGCCGATCACGAGCGAGAGCGCGGTCGAGCACAACGGCGAGCTGATCTGCCGCGACTGCGCTCGGCGAGAGCTTGAGCGGGAGCTCTCTTATAAAGGCGAGTTCACGGGCGCCGCCGAGGAGCGGTTAGAGGAGCTGCTGTACGAGTCCGGCGACTTGGACCGGATCGTCAACCTCCTGCAGGGCGGGCTCGACCCCGACCTCACCAAGTACGACGAGGTCTCCGCCAACGTCGACGACGTGAGCCCCGTGCGCACCGAGGATCTCGACCTTCACCCGGACCTGTCCGCGCATCTGCAGGGCCGCTTCGAGGAACTGCTCCCGGTTCAGAGCCTCTCGGTGCGGAACGGCCTCCTAGACGGCGACGACCAGCTCGTCGTGAGCGCGACCGCGACGGGGAAGACGCTCGTCGGCGAGCTGACCGGGATCGACCGCGCGCTGAAAGGGGAGGGAAAGCTCCTCTTTTTAGTGCCGCTCGTCGCGCTCGCCAACCAGAAGCACGAGGACTTCAAGGACCGCTACGGCGACCGGCTGAACGTCTCGATCCGCGTCGGTTCCTCGCGGGTGAACGACGACGGCAACCGCTTCGACCCGAACGCCGACGTGATCGTCGGCACGTACGAGGGGATCGACCACGCGCTCCGGACCGGGAAGGACCTCGGCGACGTCGGCACCGTCGTCATCGACGAGGTCCACACGCTGAAGGAGGGCGAGCGGGGCCACCGGCTCGACGGCCTCATTTCTCGGCTGAAGTACTACAGCGAGGAGCGGATGGAGACGCACCCGGGGTACGGCGGCACGCAGTTCGTCTACCTCTCCGCGACGGTCGGGAACCCGGAGTGGCTCGCCGAGAAGCTCCGGGCGACGCTCATCGAGTACGAGGAGCGACCCGTCCCCATCGAGCGCCACGTCACCTTCGCGGACAGCCGGGAGAAGGCCGACATCGCCGACAAGCTCGTGAAACGGGAGTTCGACACGAAGTCCTCGAAGGGGTACCGCGGACAGACGATCGTCTTCACGAACTCCCGGCGGCGCTGCCACGAAATCAGCCGGAAGCTCCGATACGACTCCGCGCCGTACCACGCCGGGCTCGACTACAAGCGCCGGAAGAAGGTCGAACGCCAGTTCGGCAACCAGGACCTCTCCGCGGTCGTCACCACCGCGGCGCTCGCGGCGGGCGTCGACTTCCCCGCCTCGCAGGTGATCTTCGACTCGCTGGCGATGGGGATCGAGTGGCTCTCCGTCCAGGAGTTCTCCCAGATGCTCGGCCGCGCCGGGCGTCCCGACTACCACGACCGCGGGCGCGTCTACCTCCTCGTCGAGCCCGACGGCGTCTATCACAACTCCATGGACCGCACCGAGGACGAGGTCGCGTTCACGCTTTTAAAAGGCGAGATGGAGGACGTGGCGACCCACTACGACGAGGCGGCCGCCGTCGAGGAGACGCTGGCGAACGTCGTCGTCGCCGGCAAGAAGGCCAAGCGACTCAACGACCGGATGATCGGCGAGGTGCCGACGAAACACGCAGTCGGGAAGCTGCTGGAGTGGGAGTTCATCGACGGCTTCGACCCCACGCCGCTCGGCCGCGGCGTCACGAGGCACTTCCTCGCGCCCGACGAGGCGTTCTTCATCCTCGACGCGGTCCGGAAGGGGACGGACCCGTACCAGATCGTCGCCGATCTGGAACTGCGCGACGACGAGGAGTGAGGCGGCCGGTCGCCGCGGAACAGCTTGCGACCGAACGCGGCCCGCCCGCGCAACGAAACGCTTTACCGGCCGATGCGGGTACGTATGGACGCGGGACCGTGGGTTAGTGGTATACTCCGGGCCTTGGGTGCCCGTGACCCCGGTTCGAATCCGGGCGGTCCCACTTTCGCGGCGCGAGCGACACCGAGAGCACCGCGGCTGTGAGCCGGATTCGAAGCAAAGAGCGGAACGGATTCGAAGCTCGATCGATCCGACCCGCCTGCCGCCTTTCGAAATCCTTTTGTCTCGAATCGGCGTTGGTCCGAGTGCGAGCCGCCTTAGCTCAGACTGGGAGAGCACTCGACTGAAGATCGAGCTGTCCCCCGTTCAAATCGGGGAGGCGGCATATTCTGAACCCGCGAGCGACAGCGAGCGGGTGAAGAAACGACGCCGGGTCAATTTGAGCAGACAAGTCGCGACCCCGAGCGTCTCGGCGAGTTCAAATCGGGGAGGCGGCATTCCTTTTCGGCGCGATCGGCATTCGTAACACTCCGTCACCGAAAAACCAAGAACCGTCACGTCGGGTGACGGTCACGAGACGACGCTATCGGCTAGCGCCTGCCGCGGGACGGGAAGGCCTCCATCGCCTCGACCGCCGCCTCTTCGGTGCAGTAGAACGCCACGAAGCTGATCGCGAACTTTCCGCCGTTCGCGGTTTCGACCGTGACGCTCCCGTCGGTCTCCTCGATGGACTGCACGTCCAGCTCCCGGCCGCTCTTGACCAGCGCGTAGAGGTCGCAGTACTCCGTGTCGAAGGTGGCGGTCATCGGCTCGAACGCCTCGCCCTCCTTGCTCTCGAAGGAACCGGGGGTGTACGCGACGTTGTCGTCGGCGTCCCCCTCCGGGACGAAGTCGTACGCGAGGCACTCGCCGGTGTCGGGATCGGTCTCGACGCAGGCGAACTCGTACTTCGCGAGCTGGCCGTCGACGGAGCAGTCGACGCACTCCTCGCAGACCTCGCTGATGAGCGCTTCCAGCTCCGCGCCCAGGTTCGACGCGTCCTGGACCGCGACGAAGTCGTCGGTGGCGCTGGCGATATCGTCCCGGAGATAGTCGTCGAAGCCGGCGACGTTCTCGCCGACGCCGACGGCGATGACGCGGCGACCGGCGTTCTTGATCGCGGTCGCTGTGGCGGTGGTCTCGGTCAGTTCACCGGGTTCGCCGGCGATACCGTTCTCACCGCCGGTCGTTCCCCCGGTGTACTCGAACGTGCCGTAGGGGAACGTCGTATCGTCGGCGGGCGGCGAGGCGCCGTCGCCGACCACGCCGTTCTCGTAGTTCGGCCCGCCGTCCGTGATCAGGACGACGATCTCTCTCCCGCCGCGGCCCTCCTGCTCGAGGATCGCGTTGGAGTAGTCCAGCGCGCCGGGCATGTGCGTCGCGTTCTCCCCGGGCGGGGTGCTCGCCGGCACGCCGGCCTGAACCGCCGAGACGTTGCTCGCGGTCGCGAAATCCAGGAGGTTTCCCGGACCGTACTCGAACGCGGCGGGCGCGTCACCGAACGTGACGAGCCCGAGCTGGACGTCGGCCGGGACGACGCCGAGGAAGCTGTCCACGCCGCTCTGGATGTCTCCCCAAGTGCCGGCGTTCCGTATCGAGCCCGAATAGTCGAGCGCGACGACGACGTCGACCTCGCCGCCGCAGGTCTCGATGAGGTGCTCGTCGGCGGCGGCGACGCCGGTGACGAACGGGAGGCTGGTTCCTCCGAGCGCCAGCGCGCCGGCTGCGCCCGTCGTGCGGAGGATGCTGCGCCGCGAGATGGGAACGGTCCGGCCCGATTCGTTGTTTCTATTTGTTGTCATTAGATGCCGATCTACTGTGTAACTCGGCTGCAAACTCGGCGCGGAGATCACTCGAAGACGCGTGTCACCGTCGAATTGGATCGCTCCGAGAGCGTCAAGGGACAGTAGTCATCTACTTATACGTCTCGTGATAACATAGGTATGATCCGACAGCCGGATTCGTTCGGCCGTGCTTCGGTGGATCGTGAAACCGCTATGCCCGGCTCCGGTAGGAAGTCCATAACGGTCTTCGGCGACGTGCGGCGAGGACAAATCGGAGAGGCGGCGTATTCTGCGTCCGCGAGCGGAGCGAACCGTCGAGAAAGCGACGCCGAGAGCCACGAGCGGGGCCGCAGGGGGCCCGGACCGGGTCGGGCCGAGGTCAGTCGGCGGTCGCACAGAAGTTCTGCGTGATCACGACGCGCTTGTCGGCGAACGCGACGCCGACGCCTTCCTCGTCGAACGCCTCGGAGAGGATGTTCTGTCGGTGCCCCGCCGAGTCCAGCCACAGCGAGAGCGCGCGTTCGGCGACCACGTCCGGGTCCGTGTCGGGGCCGCCGGCGACGTGGACGATGTTCTCCGCGACTCCCATACAGTGGCCCGGGAAGAACTCCTCCAACCGGTCCGAGGAGTCCTCGCCGCCCGGTGATTCGTGGCCGAAATACCCCTGTTCGACCATGTCGACGCTGTGCGCGCGAGCGACGGCGGCGATTTCCTCGTGGTACTCGTACGGCTCACGGTCGTTCTCGCTGCGGATCGCGTTCACGCGGTCGTGGATCGCCCGCTCGTAGGCCGCCGGGTCGTCGGTATCCCGGTCGCCGTCCGAGGTGGTCCCGTCGGTGGTCTGGCCGTCGGTCGAATCGTTCTCGTTAGTGTCTCGATCGCCGTTCGGCGCCGTCTCGTCGGTGTCCGGTCCGTCGAGGCATCCGGAAATCACCGCCGTCGAGACGATCGCGAGCGAACGCCGGAGAACCGTCCGCCGGTCCCAGACGCGGCTCGGCTGTTCGGAGGCCACGTTCCGTTCACCGGCTTAAATGTGGTACCACACCACATGAATGTTCCGCCCCGGGTCCCGTGGCCACGGCAAGCGGAGGCGAGTCTCACCTCCACGCCGCCGTTCGGATCCGGGAGAACGCTCATTACCCGGCCGACGCTACCGACGCAGATGAGCGACGACACGGCGATCGCCGCCGACGACGCCGATGACGCCGGCCCGCTCGCCAGGCGAAAGCGGCTCCTCCGCCGCGTGATGGGTGCGAACTACGTCCTCGCGGGCGTGGCGCACTTTCTCGCGCCGGATTCGTTCGCCGAGGCAGTCCCGCCCGAGTTCCCGCGGCCGCGGACGCTCGTCTATCTGTCCGGCGTCGCGGAGATCGCCCTCGGGGTCGGTGTGCAGTTCGATCGGACGCGACGCGCGTCGGCGTGGGGCATCGTGGCACTGCTGGTCGCCGTCTTCCCGGCGAACGTCTACATGGCGACAGACGACGCGGCGGCCGAGTTCGTCCCCGACCGACTCGCGGGGGTCGCCCGCGCGGCGGCGTGGGCGCGGCTCCCGTTGCAGGCCGTGCTGGTGCTGTGGGCGTGGTGGCACGCGCTCCCCGAGCCCGGGGGCGACGGCGACGTCGAGACGGGCGGTGCAGAGACGGAAGCGGCGAGCTAACTTCCGGGACCGAGCGGCGCCGCGCAGCGCCGACAGTAGTCGAAACCCGGCTCGTTGGCCGCCCCGCACCGGGGACACGTCGCGGTCGGGTCGTCCGAGTCGTCTGGCGGTCCCGGCCCGTACTCCTCGGTGTACTTCTCCACCTCTCCGGTCCGGCGGCGTCGACGGAGGTCGAGCCCCTCCCGGACGATCCCGCGAAGCACGTGGAGTCCGGCCCCTAACGCGACGAGCAGCAGCGCCCCCGTAACGGCGAGGTAGACCGTCCCGAGGTCGATCACGCGAGACCTACGGGCCGGAACCTTAGGAATTGTGGGGTGATCGCACGGGACAAGGTCGACGCCGACGACCGCGAGTCAGTACCGCAGCGTGGCGTCGAGGATGCCGGCGGTCTGACCGACGCCGACGACCGCGAGCCCGAGCACGGTCCACGTCGCCGACGGCGCGACCGCGACGGCGACCGCGCCGGCGACGCAGCACGCGACGCCGACGGCGTAGATCCGGGCGCCCGCCTCGACCCGGCGCGCGGTGTACGCGAACCCGGCGGCTGGGAGGAGCGCCCAGCCGAACAGCGAGAGCGCCAGGAGGGCGTCGGCCGGGAGGCCGGCGTCGCCGCCGCGAAGGAGGAAGCCGGCGACGCCCGCGAGCGTCACGGGCGTGCCCGTTACGATCACGAGCTTCCACGCCCGGAGCACGCCGTCCGCCATGTCGCGCCACGAGGCGACGACGAACGCGACGAGCAGGGCGCTCATGACGACGTGTGCGACGAACAGGGCGCGCGTCGAGACGACGCCGATCACCGTCGCGGCGGCGACGGTCCAGGCGGCGGGGACGAGCAGCGCCGGGCCGTTCTCCCTGAGCGACCGGAACACGTCGAGGCGATCGCGGCGGGCGCTTATAAATGTCGCTCCGCTGACGGAGACCGACCGAGGAACCGACGGATCGGTCGGTGGGACGCGTCGAATCCGCGTGTACGGTCAGCGATCGTCGCAGGAACCGCCTAGAAAGAAATACGAACGTTCGCCTACACCCGTGGTAACTGTACACTCGCAATCCTTATCACCTGACGGGGCGTCCGTTAGGATGCAATGGCGACCGGAAAGGTTGATTTCTTCAACGACACTGGCGGCTACGGATTTATTGAGACTGACGACGCTGACGACGACGTGTTCTTCCACATGGAAGACGTCGAAGGGCCGGACCTCGAAGAGGGCCAGGAGCTCGAGTTCGATATCGAGTCCTCGCCCAAGGGGCCGCGCGCGTCCAACGTCGTTCGGCAGTAAGCCGATCCGATAAGGTGGGTCGGTCCGGCTGACGCCGAACGCGACTCTGACACGCGACAACGAGACTTCTGCCCGCTCCGGACGTTCGTCCGGCGCGGGTTTGTATTACGACACCGAGCGTCGCCGCCGCCGGTCGGTCCGGCCGGTGACGACGAGCGGCGGCGGTCGATGATGAAGAGCGATTGCGAACGCAGTGACGACGTGGAGCGACGAACAGTGACGCTGGGCGTCCTCGATTTATGAGCCGAGAGCGGCCGGCGACGGCCGAGTCAGATGTGTTGGCCGAAGAGCCCCCGGCCCTTCGTCACCTCGACGTCGCCCTCGACCTTCGTCTGACACGCGAGGCGGACGTCGTGGCTCGGGTGGTGCGGCGGGAACCAGAGGCGGGCCTTCTCCTTTTTTCCCGGCTCGCTCACCTCGCCCTCGACCTGGACCGCACAGGAGCCGCACGACCCCGCGCCCCGGCAGTTGAGCTGTTTCATCTTGCCGTTGTACACGGAGAGGCCGGCCTCGGCCAACACGTCGCGCAACACGTCGCCCTTCTCGCACTCGATCTCCTCGCCCTGATAGGATACGGTAGGCATGTCGGTGAACGATACAGCGGCGATCCACAAAGAGTCTGTGTCCGCGGCGCCCGGGAGTCGGACCCGGGGTCGATCCCGCGTTGAGACGGACGCGCGCGGAGACGGACGTGCGCCGGGCGTCTGACGGCGGACGGGGCGTTTTTTACCTTCGGCACCGCAGGACGGACATAATGGGACTCAGGTGTCTGCTCGGGCACGACTTCGGCGAGCCCGAACTGCGACGCGAGCGCGAGGAGGACGGGGACGAGGTCGTCACGACCGTCACCGAGGTGAAGACCTGCGCTCGCTGTGGCGAGACGCAGGTCGTGAGCGAGAACACCGAGGTCACGACGATGGAGCAACTGGCCGACGAGGCCGCCGCGGGCGCCGAAGGCGCCGAGGCGTCGGGCCCCGACCCGACCGCGACTGGGCCGAACGTCGGCGGCGACCGCGCCGCGGCAGGCGAGGGCGAACCGGGCGTCGGCTCGCCGGTCGACGCGTCGGCGGACGCCGAGCCGGCCCGTACCGACTCGACAGTAGACGCGACCACCGACGGCGACGTCGACGACGCCGTGATCATCGACGACGACCCGACCGCGCCGGGCGACGGCCGGTCCGAAGACGGGGTCGAGGCCGCGAGCGCGGGCGACGGACCCGCGGTCGACGCCGAGGGCGACGGCGCCGCGGCGGACGCGACGGCCGACGAGACCGCCGACGGCGACGACGACGGCGCGGAGCTCCTCGAATCGGGACCGGACGACGAGGCGGGCTCGCTCGGGGGCGGCGAGGAGTACGCGGAGTACCCCGAGGCCGAGTCCGCGGAGTCGCCGGCGGACGACGAGCGGGACGCCGAGACGGACGACGGCGTGATCCTCGACGAGGAGGACGAGCCGGCGGCCGACCGCGAGCGCGGGGCGTGGCCGGAGGTCGACGAGGCGGACGACGCCGGGGCGGAGACGACGCCGTGGCCCGACCAGCGCGGGGACGACGAGGGGTTCAGCGCGGAGGTCGGCGAGGGCGGCGCGGGCGACGTCGAGTTCGGCGGCGGCCTCACTCCCGAATCGGCCGGTCCGGCCGCGGAAGACGGGGCCGCGGAAGACGGGGACGCCGAGTACGTCGAGGCGCCGGAGCGGGACGCCGACGAGGTCGACGGAACGGTCGAGCCGCGGGACACGGAGGCGGAACCGGCCGACACGGGGACGGGGATCACCCGCGCCGAGAGCCCCGACCTCCAGACGTCGACCTCGGAGGCGGCGACGGAGTACCACTGTCCCGAGTGCGGGATGACCCGCGAGGCCGACGGCAACTCCATGCGGGCGGGCGACATCTGTCCCGAGTGCAAGCGCGGCTACGTCACCGAACGCCCGATCTGATCGGTGCCGGAGGGGTCTCGGAACGGCCTGAAGACCCCGTGACGAAACTGGTTTACGCCCCCCTGTCGAACGGTCGCGGCATGAAGGAGTACAAGATGCGCCGCGGCGAGCATCTGGACGACCGCATGCCCGACCTGAAGGGCTCCATCGAGGAGTACTTCGGCGAGGTCTCCGGCACGGAGGAGTGGCAGGGCCACGAGCTGTACGTCGTCGAGGACCCCGACAACCCGGTCTTCGAGCGGATCGTGGCGGGCGCCGCGGAGTACGGCAGCAAGAAGGACAAGCTCGCGGTCCACTTCGAGGAGCGACCGGCCGAGGACGTCATCGCCGAGGGGAACGCCGACGCCGCCGCCGACGCGGTCGACGCGAAAAACGAATTCCTGCTGGAGGCGACGGGCCGCGACGCGAAGTCCCGGCGCGACTCGCTGAAGCGCGAGGTCGAGGACGAGGCGCCCGACTACTGAGGCGGATCCGCTCTCTCACGAACCGAGTCCCGTCTCCCCGCAACCCGGATCCCGTCCCCCGCCGCTATTTATACGACGGGTCGTTCTCGCGGACGAGCGCGCCCCGGTCGTCGACCGCGGTGACCGAGCAGTTGTCGGCCGACAGCTCCGTGAGCGACCGCACGACCGAGAGGTCTCGGCGCTCGCCGGCGACGAGCCGGATCGGGTTCACGTGCGTGACGGCGACGACCGTCTCGTCGCGGGCGCGGAAGTCGGCGGCTGCGTCGAGGACGCGCTCGCGGACGGCGAGCCAGCTCTCGCCGCTCTCGGGCGCGCGTTCGGCCGCGTCCCGCCCGTTCTCCAGCAGGTCGAACGCGGGGAAGCGCTCGAAGAAGTCGCCCGAGGCGAGCCCCTGAAAGACGCCGAAGTCGCGCTCGCGGAGCCGCGGGTCGGTCTCGAGCTCGACCCCGGCCGCCGCGGCGATCGGCTCGGCGGTCTCGACGGTCCGCGCGAGGTCGGAGGCGACGACCGCGTCGATAGCGTGGCGCTCCGCGAGCGCGTCGGCGACCCGGTCGGCCTCCGCGCGCCCGCTCTCGGAGAGGCCGACGGGCGCCCACCCCTGTATCCGGCCGAGCTCGTTCCACTCGGTCGTCCCGTGTCTGACGAACAGCGTGTTCACGGCCGAGAGTCGGGAGCGCGCGGCAAGGACCTTTCGTCATTAGGGGGTCCGTCAGCGTTCGAGCGACCGCGTCAGCGCGAAGACGAACAGCGCGATGAGGAACGCCCCGACGAACCCCTCGAGGGTGGCGGCGAGCCGGACCGCCAGGTCGGACTGCTCCGTGCCGCCGCCGAGGATCAGCGCGACGAACGACTCGAGGCTCAGGAGTCCGTACCCGACGAGGCCGCCGTACGGAGGGTCAGGGAGCAACACGGCGAACACCCCCGCGAAGACGAGCACGACGCCGCCGGAGAACGTGAGCACCCTCCCGGGGCGCTCGCCGTAGCCCGAGCTGAGGGCGAACAGCAGGTTTGAGACGTAGTCGAACCCGGCGCCGAGACGCTCCCGAGGCGGGCTCCCGGCGCGGGCCGCCGCCCGATAGACGCGGCGGCGCTGGAGCATCTCGTTCCGGAAGAACCGCGAGGCGGCGTTGGTGTCCCCGACGCGGTTCGCACCGTTACGCGCGAGCACGTACGTGGTAACCAGCGTCTCGGCGTCCGGGAGCTCCGCGTCGACGTCGGCGATGGCGCCGGCGATCGCGCTCTGTAGGTCCCCTCGGACGACCGCGCTTCCGGGGTCGTCAGCGGGGTACGCGTCGGGAGCGGCCCTCCGGAGGACGTCGCGGACCGCGGGGTCGCTGAGAGCGACGACGGCGTCGGGGGTGGAGTCCGTCGTCGACCCGGAGTCCGAGTTCGCCGCCGCGAGACCGCGAACGAGGCCCACCCGACCGCTCTCCCGCGAGTCGAACGGGTCCGGCAGAGCGGATTCACGGAGTGACTCGGACCCTCGGTCGACCGCGGCGAAGTCGGTGTGAGCCCCGATGAGGGACGTGACCGCGGCGGCGGGATCGTCGGCGTCGAGCTCGTCTTCGAAGCCCTCGAACGTCGCTACCGCCGCGAGGAGATCGTCCGCGAGCGCCATCGCGTCCGCGGCCGAGGAGGCCGTCGCGAGGGCGCGGTAGCCGGAACCGTTGATCGCCTCCGAGACCTCGTGGATCCGCCAGTCGGCCGCCTCGAAGGCGTCGCGGTTTCGGCCGAAGACGAACCCGTCGAACGTCGTCTCGACGAGGTGGAGGCGGTCGACGGAGCCGCCGTTCGTCCCGAGTCGGACGTCGCCGAGGGTGGCGTTCCGGAGGTCGTACACGACGGGATCGCTCGCGGTCGGCTGCGAGAGCGAGCCGGCGTCGACGGTCACGTCGCGCAGTCGCACGACCGGGAACTCCTCGTCGACGGGAGACGTCCTGTCGCGGAGCCGCGGCGTGCAGTTCAGTCCGCCCGCGACCGCGGTCCCAGAGAGGTCGAGACAGCCGCCGACGACCGGACCGGGAAGGGTACCGTCCCGCGGCTCCGCGAGGTCCGCGTCGCCGCCGATCCGCCCGTTTCGGACCGAGAGGTTCCCCTCCACGTTCACCGGACCGAGCGTCGTCGACTCGTCGTCGACGCCGCCGAGCCAGAGCGAGTCGTCGAGGTCGACGGCGTCGAGTCGGAGGTCGCCGCCGACGTAGAGGTCGTTCAACAGGAGCGCGCCGCGGCTCCGAAGGTGTTCGAGGACCACGTGCGAGCGCACTTCGGTGAGCCGGAGCGTGAGCTCCGAGGTGTTCGCGTGGTGGCGCTCGCCCCGGAGCGTGAGACCCGGACAGTAGAGTCGCCCCTCGACCGCGCCGTATTTAAATTCGAACCGTCCGTCGACGACGCACTCCGTCGCTTCGACGTCGCCCTTCACGACCGCGTCAGTGAGCACGAGCCGTCCGCCGACGCGCGCGTCGTCGAGCGTCAGCGCGCCGAGAACTGTGTCTCGGAGCAGGCAGTCACCGTCGACGACGCACTCCGTCGCGTCGACGGTCTCGATCCGCGACCCGCCGAGGTCGAGATCCGCCTCGATCCGCGCGTCGCGACAGCTGAACGCTCTGATCCGAGCGCCGCGGAGGTCGAGCGGGAGCGTGTCGCGGCGCTCGATCAGCTCGTCCGAGAGGTCGAGTGTCGGGAGTCGGGCCCCGACGAACCGCTTGCGCTCGCGGGCGAAGCGCCGCTCGTCGAGGTCGACCGCGAACGGGTCGTCTTCCGGCGTCGCGGAGAGGGAGTCGAGGACCTCGGCGGCGGCCTCACCCTCGGAGAGCGCCTCGGGGTCGTGAAACTCGCAGCGGTTGCCGCCGTCGACGGTCTTTCGCGGGCAACGCCAGTCGTCGTCGAGATCGCCGGGAATGGCGGCGGCGGCGGCGGTGTACACGCACCGTGACATGGGCGAAAGAGTCGGACGCGATACATAAACGATCGGCAGTCGGTGCGACCGCCCACCGACGATAGGCTATTGACGGACCGCCGGGTAGGGGAACCGAATGCGCCAGGACCCGATCCCGACCGCGGTCGCCGACCGGCTGTCGGCCGCGGCCCGTCGCCTCCGGGACGCCCGCCGGACCGCGCTCGACCGCGTCGCCGTCGCGGAGACGGAGTGGGAGTACGCGGACCGGACGTGGTCGTGGCCGGCCGGCGAGGCGATGACTTACTTCCGCGAGCTCGCGCCGGGCGAACGCGAGGTCCTCGACGGGCTGATCGCGGATCTGGACGGCCTCGGCGAGGCGGAGAGCGCGGACGGTCCCCGGGCGGACTCGGGAGCCGAGATCGTCGGGATCGGGACGGGCCGCGTCGCCGTCGCGATCCCGGGGTCAGCTCGCGAGGGCGAGTCCGAATCGGCCGATGCCGACCCTCTCGTCGCGAAGCTGGCGCGGTACGGTCCCTCGGCCGAGATGGGCGACGGTCGCCCGCAGAACCGCCGGGAGCGACGGATCTGGTCGGCGGTCGAGTCGCACCCGTTCCTCCCGGTTCTCGACGACGGGTCCGGCGGGGACTGGATCGCCATGCCCCGGGCGGACGTGCCCCCGGACGAGCCCGTGCGGGAGGAGGCGCTCGAGCGCGTGCGGGCCGCCCTGGCGCCGCACCGCGACCGGTTCCACTTCGACGAGCTCAAGCCGGAGAACGTCGGCGCCTACCGCGGTCGGTACTGGATCGTCGACTACGGCCGACCGGCCGGCGACCCGCTGTTCGTCGATCCGCCGGGGGAGCCGTCCGAGACCGACCCGAACGCGAACGACCCGACCGAGACCGACCCGAACGCGAGCGAGAACCCTCAGGATCGATCGCACAAAAGTTAATTCAGAACTGAGTTAAAACTTCGACACTCTTAAGCCGACAGGGCGCGAAGTAGAGGTATGAGCATAGAAACGGTGTTACTGGCGGTCGGAACCGAAGACGAGACGCAAACCGAACAGATCGCGCGGGAGGCGATCGCGGTCGCCGGGCCCACGGGCGCGGAGGTCGTGTTGACCCACGTGTTCACCGACGAGGAGTTCGACGGCATCCGCTCGAAGCTCGGCGTCGACGATTCGAGCGAGGGATCGACCCCGGACGCGGTCGCCGAGCGACACACGACGACGCGGGCGCTCGCGAAGGCCCTCGACGAGGCCGGCGTCGACTACTCGATCCGCGGCGCGGTTGGCGACCACGCCGACGAGGTCGTCGGGGTCGCCTCGGCCGTCGAAGCCGACCGCGTGGTGGTCGGAGGCCGGCGCCGGTCGCCGACCGGCAAGGCCGTCTT
Organism: Halorubrum sp. CBA1229; assembly: GCF_003721435.2. Lineage (NCBI taxonomy): Archaea > Methanobacteriati > Methanobacteriota > Halobacteria > Halobacteriales > Haloferacaceae > Halorubrum > Halorubrum sp. CBA1229. The sequence goes on from NZ_CP054585.1 coordinate 1,336,539, forward strand.
CGGCAGCGTCGCGCAGGAGGTCATCCTCTCGTCGCCGTGCCCGGTGACCTTCGTGCGGGACGCCGCCGCCTGAGCGATCGGCGCGCCCTCCCGTCGCCGGTCGCGGCGAATCGACTCGGGAAGCGTCCCGCTTAAGTGATACCGGTTCGCGGTTTTACCCGATGTACTACGTGGGCGTCGACCTCGGGGCGACGAACGTCCGGGCGGTCGTCGGCGACGGCGCGGCGACCATACTCGGCTCCGACACGCGGGGGACTCCCCGCGGTCCGAACGGAATCGCCGTGACCGAGGCCGTGCTCGGCGTCGTCCGCGGCGCGTGCGCCGACGCCGAGATCGACCCGACGGAGGTCGTCGCGGCCGGGATCGGCTCGATCGGTCCGCTCGACCTCGCCGCCGGAGTCGTCCAGGGGCCGGCGAACCTCCCGGACACCGTCGAGCGGATCCCGCTCGTCGGGCCCGTCTCCCAGCTGCTCGACACCGACGAGGTCCACCTCCACAACGACACCATCGCGGGCGTCATCGGCGAGCGGTTCCACTCCGAGCGCAACCCGGACGACATGGTGTACCTCACGATCTCCTCGGGGATCGGCGCGGGGGTCGCCGTCGACGGCAACGTGCTCTCGGGGTGGGACGGCAACGCCGGCGAGGTCGGCCACATGACCGTCGACCCGCACGGCTTCATGACCTGCGGGTGCGGCCACGACGGCCACTGGGAGGGGTACTGCTCCGGCAACAACATCCCGAAGTACGCCCGGGAGCTCCACGCGGAGGACCCGGTCGAGACGGCGCTTCCGATCGAGGACCCCGACTTCTCCGCGGTCGACGTGTTCGAGGCGGCCGGTGAGGACGTCTTCGCCGACCACGTGATCGACCAGGTCGCCCACTGGAACGCCATGGGCGTCGCCAACGTGATCCACGCGTACGCCCCGCTCGTGGTGAGCGTCGGCGGCGCGGTCGCGCTCAACAACCCCGAGCGGGTGATCGATCCCGTCCGCGAGAAGCTCTCAGACATGGTGTTCATCAACGTCCCGGAGGTCAGGCTCACCGACTTGGGCGACGAGGTCGTCGTGAAGGGGGCGCTCGCGAGCGCGCTCACCGGCGGCACGGGCGACCGGTCGCGGGCGGAGTCGCCGCCGGAGTGACCGATTTTTAAACTCGCACGGGGTCAATCCTCGAACTCCGTGAGCTCCGGCTCGACGTCGGAGTCGACCGCGTCACGCGTTTCCACGTACGCGTCCCGGTAACGCCAGATCTTCCGGAGGAGGACGTAGCCGAACGCGCCCTGGAACAGGAGGACGAAGAGGAACAGCGTCGGGAGCCGCGGCAGGGGCGTGAGCGCCGGGACCACCGAGGTGACCGGGCCGACGAGGGTGTTGTACAGCCCGTGGATCGCGGCGGCCATGACGAGCCCCTTCACGACGATCGGGCCGCGGTTCTCGGGGTTGAACTTCGCGAGGCCCAGGTAGTAGCCCGCGAACGCCGAGTAGACGACGTGGCCCGGGCCCGCGAGCGCGCGCAGCGCCGTGATCCCGTCGCCCGCGCCGAGGACGGCGATCCCGAGCGTCAGCTCCGACATCTCGACGTTCTGGGCGATGTACACGAGGTTCTCGATGACGGCGAAGCCGAGGCCGGCGATCGCCCCGTACACCGCGCCGTCGACGACGGCGTCGAACCGGTCGTCCGTGTACGCGTACAGCCGGACCGCGAGCAGCTTCACCGACTCCTCGATCGGGCCGACGAACACGAAGAAAAAGAGGACGAGCCCGGGGAACCCGAGCGGAGAAAAGAGGGGCTGCGCGTAGCTGTTGAGCAGCGCGGCGAACGTCGCCGTGAGGATCGACAGCAGGAACGTCGCCACGAGCAGGGAGAGCGGCTCCGCGGTCGTGACGTCGGAGACGTACACGTACGCGGCGAGCCCGAACGCCGGGATCGCCGAGAGACCGACGAGCATCGCGACTGCGGGATCGAAGACGAGGCCGAGGCCGAACGACCCGAGGATGGCGAGGAGCCCGAGGAAGGCGACGAGCACGACCAGCGCCTTCGCCGATCGGGTGATGAGCCAGTACAGCGCGACGGAGAGCCCGTCGAGGGAGGTGCGCTCCTCCCACGTGGCGACGTCGTAGAGGTCGCGGTCGTCGTCGGCGCGCGACTTGACCGGGTCCGACCGTGATGGCATACGGCTCGGTTCGGACCGGCGCGACTTAAGCCGTTGCCGGACGAGACGCGGTCGGCGGACGCCCGCGAACGGGACGCGCCCGCCGCGTCGAGCCGATGGAGTTGAAACCACGGCGCCCGAAGGAAGCGGTATGCACTTCGACCGACGGATCCAGCGAGCGCTCCGGGAGGCGGGGCTCGACGACGACGCGGTCGCGGCCGCCTCCGATCGCGTCGCCGAGCTGGTCGCCGAGGACGCTGACCGCCTGCGAGAGTTCTTCGCCGCCGACGGCCCGTACTACTCCGACATGGAACTGGCCCACAGCGCGGCCGAGATCGAGGAGCATCCGACCGCCGACGTCGACGTGTTCACTCACGGGAGCGACCTCCGCGGGTACCTCTCGCTCGACGGGTGGGGCGTCCCGGTCGAGGGCGGGCGGGTGTTGCGGTCGACCGAACGCGACGACGGGACCGAGCGGCCCGTCCTCGTCGAGCTCTCGCTCGGCGAGACGGTCCACGACCGGGTGCGCTTCGCGCGCGACCCGGAAGAACTGTGACCGCGGCCGTCCGCGTCCGGGGGATTTACACCACGGCGCTGACGCGGCTCCTGCTCGACGCGGGCCACGAGGTCGTCGACGCGTCGCCGCCGATCCGGCGGCGCTTCGACGCGGAGTTCGGGAACACACCCCCGGACGCGCGGGTCGAGACGACGGCCGACCGGCAGGGCATCGGGGTCCACGGCGACCCCGAGGCGGTGGCGTCGCTCCGCGATCGCCTCCGCGGCGTCGGCCTCGACGCGCTGGCGTGGAGCGACCCGACGCCGCCCGGGACCGTCCTCGACGGCGAGGTGACCGAGACGCTCGGCGGCGGGGCGGTGGTGCGGCTCCGCGTCGGCGACGCGGGGAGCGACGCCGAGGCGGCGAGCGGCGACACCGCCGAGGGGTACCTCCCGTACGGGAGCGTCGACGATCGCGTGGAGACGGGGGACGCCGTCCGGGTGCGGGTCGACGAGTCCGCGGCGCCGTGGACGGACCGCCGCCCGGAGCTGGACGGGTCGCTGCGCGCCGGTGGCGGGCTCGTCGCGCTCGAGCCGGGATCGGGGACGCGGGTCGACGTCCGGAACGACGAGGCGGCCCGGGAGCTCTCGGGAATGCTCGACCTGCTGGGGTTAGAGCCGCCGGACGGGTGGCGGGCGGTGTGGAAACCGCCCGCGGTCGACGCCGGGACCGAGGCGCTGGAGGCCGGACTGGAGCGCGCCGTGGCGGCGGCCGAGGGGCTCGACGACGCGGTCGACGCGGCCGGCGGAATCGGCGTCCTCGACGACCCGACGCTCGTCCGCGACGAGCCCGTCGCGTCGCCGAACGACGGCGTCTGGGTCTGGTTCGGCCGCGAGAGCCGGTTCGCGCTCGACGACCGGCGCCGCGAGGCGACGGCGACGATGCCGGGCCACCACCGGGTGAAAGCGGAGTCGGCGGACGCCTCCGCCGGCGTCGACCTCGCGGAGGCGCTCTGCGACCCCGACCCGGACGCCGCGTTCCCGTTCGGGGTCGTGACGGACGCGTTCGGGCCGAGCGAGGGCGACGCGCTCCGGCTCGAACACGGGAAGCCCGACGGCCGGCTGATCACGCTCGGCGAGGGGACGGTCACGGCGGTCGACGCCGACGGCTCGGTCACCGTCGAGCGCGAGATGACCGGCGGCGGCACCTACGACGGGCTCGGCACGCCGCGGGAGGCGGGCGACGTCGCCGAGACGAGCCTGAAGGAGGGCCGGTGGTGGTACCCGACCACCTACCGCGGCCGCGACGGGACGGTGCGCGGCACCTACGTCAACGTCTGCACCCCGGTCGAGGTGTTCCCGGACGCCGCCCGCTACGTGGACCTACACGTCGACGTCGTGAAGCGCCCGGACGGTCAGGTCGAGCGCCTCGACGACGACGAGTTGCGGGAGGCGGAGGCGACCGGCGCGGTGCCGGAGCCGCTGGCGGAGAAGGCGCGGAGCGTCGCCGCCGCGCTGGAGAACGCGTTATAAACGAGACGGCGCGTCGGAACGAGAGCAGAAACGGGGGAGTCGGACGGGAACGACGCCCTGATCGAACCGACGGCTTCAGAAGTGGTTCGCGGACTCGGTCTCGTGTTTCAGCTCGCCGCCGCGGCCGCCCTCGACGGTGGAGGCGCCCTGGTCGCCGGAGGAGGCGGTCCGGACGGTAACGTTGTCCACCTCCTCGAAGTCCATGATCAGGTCGCGGCGGATGTTGTCGGCCGTGATGTTCGAGATGCCGCAGCCGGAACAGGTGCCGCCGAGCTCGACGACGACCTCGCCGGTCTCGGGGTCCGCCTCGCGCACGACGCTCGTGCCGCCGTGCATCTGGATGATCGGCATCTGTCCGACCATCCACTCCTCGACTCGGTCCGCGAGGCTCTCGTCGCTCATTACCAACCGTTGGCACCCGAGCCTATGGAAGCTTGCGGTTTCCGAGCAGCCTGAAGAAACGAAACGAACTGTGTCACCGTCGATCCCGCGGGACCGAGGTGACGAAACGACGTTCGGTTGCCCGACGGTTACTCCTCGGAGTCGTCCGCCCGCTCCGACTCGCTCGGGAGGCGAGTCGGGTCGGCGGGGTCGTCGCCGTGCATGGAGTCGTCGCGTTCGAGGAGGTAGAGGAGCGGCCCGAGCGCGACCAACACGAGCACGCCCGGGAGCGGCGCGTCGGGAACGAGCAGGGCGGTGATCAGACCGGCGCCGGACGTGGCGACGACGAGGGCAGCCCACAGCGGCGGGGAGCCGAGGTCGACCCCGACGCGCGCGGCGTCCCGGTAGACGAACGCCGCCGCGAGGGCGGCGAGGAGCGCGACGGCGCCGCCGCCGAGGACCGTGGTGAAAGACATACCGTTCGTTCGGCCGAGACGCGAAAAAGGGTGTCGCGAGCGGGCGGGAGCGGCGGAGCGAAGCGAGGGGGAGGAGAGGAGCGAAGCGAGAGTGAGGGGGGTGTGAGAGGGAGAGGCGGAGCGGGCGAGGAGAGATAAGGAAAAGGTCGGAACGGCGATCGCGGGTCGGCCGGCCGGACTACGGCGCCTCGCCCGTCTCGATGCTGAACGAGTCGCGGGGGTACGCGACGCAGGTCAGGGTGTAGCCGTCGTCGATCTCGGCCTCCTCGAGCATCTGCTGGTTGTCGTGCTCGACGAAATCCTCCGAGGGGCCGTCCGCGATGCGGCCGGCACAGGAGACGCACTGGCCCTGGCGGCAGGCGTACGGGAGGTCCCACCCCTCGTCCTCGCCCTGTTCGAGGATGGGCTGGTCGTTCGAGAGCTCGACCGTCTCGCCCTGCTTGACGAACTCGACCTCGAAGTACTCGACCTCGTCCTCGGGGATGTCGCCCGGACCCGAGCTGGCCGCGCTGCCGTCCTCGAGCTCGCCTTCCCCTCCCTCGCCGCCGCCGGCGGGGATCGCGCCGCCGCCACCGCCGCCGCCGATGGCGCGATTCCCGGGTTCGGGGAAGTCGGTCTCGGGCACCGCCGACGCGCGGCGTTCGAGCACTTCGTCCGAGATATCGGTCGTGGGCTCCCACCCCGTCCCCTTCAGGCTACTGACGAAGACGACGAGCAGCGTCACGATCACCCCGAGAACGATCGCGGGCATGTTCGCGACGTTCGCAATGAGCGGGTTGAGCATACGAACCGATATGAAGAGGTGGCTTAAGGCCGTTTTGATCGGTCCAACCGCGTGAGAGCCCCCGTGTCGGGGGAGTGGAGGGCGCGCCACGCCGCGGAACGGACCATTTATCGGCCGAGCGGTCGAGTGACGCCCATGGAAGTGAAATCGCGACACCACCTCCGGAGCGACGACATCGCGGCGATCCGCGAGGCGGTCGCCGACCACCTCGGCGTCGACATCGACGGCGACACGTTCGAGTTCGTCGAGTTCGTGGACGCGAACTACGAGCTCGTCCTGGTCGACGGCGAGCCGGCCGTCTTCTACGTCGACGACGACGAGCCGTTCCTCACCGTCCGCGGCGCGAACGACTACGAGCCGGAGACCGGGATCGTCACGGTCGACGCGGGCGCGATCTCGTTCGTCTCCGACGGCGCCGACGTGATGCGGCCCGGCATCGTCGAGGCCGACCCGGAGATCCGCGAGGGCGACCTCGTCGTGGTCGCCGAGGAGACCCACGAGAAGGTCCTCGCGGTCGGCCGCGCGCTGGTCGACGGCGACGAGATGGTCGGGGACAGCGGGAAGGTCGTCAACTCCATCCACCACGTCGGCGACGAGCTGTACGAGTTCTCGGCGTAAGCGGGCGCGAGCGGGAGTTTGTTTATAAACAAACGGTGCAGTGGCGCGCGCCTCCGAGCGGCCGTTTTTAAACGGCCGTGAGGAGCGCGTGCGAGGGAGTCGGTGGTCCGAAGCAACGCGGAGGACCACCGACGAGGCTGGGGAGGTGAGAGGTGCGGTGCGGTTGTGGTCGGGATGGGACTCAAAGGGGCAGCCGGGAGGACCGCGCAGGCGTTCACGAGAGCAAAGCTCTCGTGAGCCAATCAGAACGCTTTGCGTTCTGATGACGACGTAAGCAGCGTGGCGCGTAGCGCCACGGGCAGCCGGCGGCGGAGCCGCCGGCGACACCGCAGGGAGTGAGCGAAGCGAGCGTGCGCGGTCCTCCCGGCTGGGGCTTTGGAAGTGTTCACCGCGGAGCCATAGGCAATTACTTATAAACGACCGACTGGAACGCCGCCACGATACCCGCTGATATCGTACTAGTCGAACTCGCGATCGCTCCGCGTCATTTAATCGGCTCGCCCGCGACGCACACCGTAATGACCGCGCTTCGGGTGCTGAGCTACAACGTCCGCTACGCCAACCGGGGCGACCACCACGACGCCTGGCACGACCGCCGGGACGCGGTGGGGAGGCTCGTCCGCTTCCACCGCCCGGACGTCGCCGCGTTCCAGGAGCCGCTCCCCGAGCAGCGCCGGGACCTCCGCGAGCGGCTCCCGGCGTACGAATTCGTCGGGCGGGGGCGAGGGAGGGACGGCAAAGGGGAGGGGTGCCCGATCGCGATCCGCGCCGACCGCTGGGAGGTCGTCGACGACGACACGTTCTGGCTCTCAGAGACGCCCGACCGACAGTCGGTCGGCTGGGACGCCGCCCACCCGCGGATCGCGACGTGGGCGCGAGTCCGGGCCGTCGACGGCGACGCGGACGCGCCCGCGGAACTGCTCGTCGTCAACACGCACTTCGACCACGTCAGCGCGGACGCCCGGCGGGGAGCCGCGCGGTTGCTCCGCGAGCGACTCCCCGAACTGGCGAGCGCGGGCGCGAGCGACTCCGCCGGGTCGGCCCCGGTCGCGCTCGTCGGCGATCTGAACTGCACGCCGGGCTCGGACCCGCATCGGATCCTCCTCGGCGACGATCCGGAGGGGGACTCCGGGAGCCCGAGGAACGCGGACGACGACCCGCTCCGGCTCCGCGACGCGGCCGCGGCCGCCGACCTCAGACACGGCCCGCGCACCAGCCTCACCGACTTCTCGCGGCTGATCGACGGCCGGCGGATCGACCACGCGCTCGTCTCGTCCGAGTTCGACGTCGAGGCGTTCGCCACGCTGACCGACCGCGACGACCGCGGCCGGTACCCGTCCGATCACCTGCCGATCCTGACGCGGCTGTCGCTGTAACGTCGAGATCTACTCGTCGTCGGCCTCAGCGTCGGCGCCCTCGTCCATCTCGTCGGCGTACTTCTCTAACACCGTCTCGTAGCCGCGCTTCGCCGTCTCGTACGTCTCGCGGAGGTCGGCCACCGGCGTCTCGCTCGCGTCGACGCGGAGGTCGTTGTAGTACGGGTCGTCGACCTCTTCCTCCGTGTTCCGGACGAGAAGCGCCGCGGACTGGACCTCCAGATCCTCGCGCTTGTCGCCGCCGGCGGCGTGGCCGGCCGCGAGCGCGTCGATCAGCCGCTCCGCGAGCGGGGCGTCACCGTGGGCGGCGGACTCGTAGGCGGCTGCGGTGTCGTCTATCACGTCCTCGCCCGTCAGGAGGTTGCCGGCGACGGTGTAGTTCTCGCCGACGACGTGGCCGTACCAGTCGTTGCACTCGTCGCCCGAGAACGCGAAGGTCTCGTCGGCGTCAACGCCGTGGAGCTGGCGCTGCGGCTTCCCCTCGTCGGCATTTAAAAGCGCCTCCAGCGCGTCGTCGACCGCGAGCCCGTCCCCGAGGTACTCGATCCCCTTCCGCCCGAGTTCGACGTTGACGAGCGACTGGGTCGCCACCGCGCCGTCCGCCGACGCGAACGGACACAGCGTGCCCACCCCCGGCAGCCGGGTGGTCACCGCCACGCCGTAGCGGACTTGGTCGTCGCCGTCGTCGTCGGTGTACCGCTCGCGAACGCAGATGCTGAACGTCACACCGGTCGTGGGAGGGCGACCGGCAAAAGCCCCCGTGCCGGGGGCGACGTTTCCGGTTCCCGCCGTCGACGGGTCGGTCGCAAAATGACCCGTGTGAACTGGCGACACACTTATGAATGAGAATCGGCTGTCATTCGTTTAGGTTCCGTGCGCGGCTAGGCAGCGTGAACGGAGCCTGAGGCAACTATTAGCCTCGAAATCAAGTTCGAGGTCGGTAGAGGAGTGATCCTCCTCGTACTGATTCTCGTCACGCACCTGTGAAAGCGGGTGCTAAGCGATCGAAGGTACGTGACCTGAGGGGTCACGCGACTAGGCAGCGCAGGAGACGATACAGGGTGGTTGGTCTAAAGATTTTTGTCGAATATCGGATGATTAGCCGTCGCCGTCGGTGCACCGCTCGCGAACGCAGATACCGAACGTCACGCTAGGAGCAAGGGGGCGCGCGGCAGAAGCTCTCACCCTAAGGTCGACGTTTCCGGTCCCCGCCGTCAACGGCTCCGATTCGACGGCCGATCGCTCACACCCTCGTTTTATTCCCGCTACACTCCGATACCGGCCGTTCGAACCGACGAAACCCGCAGAGAGCAGGGAGATCCGCGGTCACGTGTCACGTGTGAACTGCCGACACACTTATCAGTGAGAATCCCTCCCATACATATAGCCTCGGTTACGGGCGAAACGGCGACCCGCGGCGGGTCCCCCTCGACGACAGCGGCGTTCGCGGCTCGATGAGCCGTCGTACCGGCACGGAGAGCCGCGCCGCCGTCGAACGCGGTCCGGCCGTCGAGGACCCTCGCCCGTCCGAGAGACGTGATACGATGACAGAACGACACACGCTCGAACGGCTCAGCGAGGAGTACCGGACGAACGTCCCGGACGACCTCCGGGAGCCCCGCTCGTTCGACTGGTACCTCGACGCGGTGTACGAGGAGCCGCGCATCGCGCGGAACGCCCACCAGCGCGTCGCCGACATGTTCGACCACTACGGCACGCGGTACGACGAGGAGCGCGGGGTCGTCGAGTACGCGCTCGCCGCGGACGACCCCCTCCACGACGGCGAGAACGTCTTCTACGGCCGCGAGGTCCACGAGGCGATCCACGAGTTCGTCAACAAGGTGAAGTCCGGCGCCCGCGGGCTCGGCCCCGAGAAGCGTATCAAGCTCCTCTTGGGCCCCGTCGGCTCCGGCAAGTCGCACTTCGACTGGCTCACGCGCCGGTACTTCGAGGCGTACACCCGCGAGGAGGCCGGCCGGATGTACACCTTCCGGTGGATCAACCTCTGCTCGGTGATCGACGACCAGGACCCGGGCGACGACGCGGTGCGCTCGCCGATGAATCAGGACCCGCTCGTGCTCCTCCCGCGCCCGCAGCGCGAGGCGGTGATCGACGAGATCAACGAGCGACTTGACGCCCCCTACACCCTCCGAAACGACCAGCACCCGGACCCGGCCTCCGAGTTCTATTTAAACGAGCTGCTCGCGCACTACGACGACGACTTACAGCGCGTGCTCGACGAGCACGTCGAGGTCGTCCGGCTCGTGGCCGACGAGAACCGCCGGGAGTGCATCGAGACGTTCGAGCCGAAAGACAAGAAGAACCAAGACGAGACGGAGCTCACCGGCGACGTCAACTACGCGAAGCTCGCCGTCTACGGCGAGTCCGACCCGCGCGCGTTCGACTACGCCGGCGCGTTCTGTAACGCGAACCGCGGGCTCTTCTCCGGCGAGGAGCTGCTCAAACTGCAGCGCGAGTTCCTCTACGACTTCCTCCACGCCTCCCAGGAGTCGACGATCAAGCCGAAGAACAACCCCCGGATCGACATCGACCAGGTGATCGTCGGCCGGACGAACATGCCGGAGTACCGCGAGAAGACCGGCGACGAGAAGATGGAGGCGTTCAACGACCGCACCAAGCGGATCGACTACCCGTACGTGCTGGAGTACGACAGCGAGGCGAAGATCTACGAGAAGATGCTCGCCAACGCCGACGTGCCGAACGTCCACGTCGAGCCGCACGCGCTGGAGATGGCCGGCCTCTTCGGCGTGCTCACGCGGTTAGAGGAGCCCACCGACGAGACGGTGAGCCTCCTCGACAAGGCGAAGGTGTACAACGGCGAGTTAGAGGACGAGGAGATCGACCGCCGGAAGCTCCGGGAGGACGCCGCCGAGGAGGCCGACGTGAGCGAGGGGATGGACGGCGTCTCCGCCCGGTTCATCGGCGACGAGATCGCCGAGGCGATCATGGACGCCACCCACCGCGAGCGCGGATACCTGTCGCCGCTGTCCGTCTTCGACCACTTCGAGGCGAACCTCGGCGGCCACGGCTCCATCGCGGCCGACGACCTCGATCGGTACGAGCGCCTCCTCGAAACCGTCCGCGAGGAGTACCGCGAGCGCGCCATCGAGGACGTCCGACACGCGCTGGCGTACGACGTCGACGAGCTCCGTCGCCAGGGCGAGAAGTACATGGACCACGTGATGGCGTACATCGACGACGACACCGTCGACGACGAGCTCACCGGCCGCGAGACGGAGCCCGACGAGACGTTCATGCGCGCGGTCGAAGAGCAGCTCGACGTCCCCTCGGACCGGAAGGACGACTTCCGCCAGGAGGTGTCGAACTGGGTGTCGCGGCGCGCCCGCGAGGGCCGCGGCTTCGACCCGCAGGAGAACGACCGCCTCCGGCGCGCGTTAGAGCGCAAGCTGTGGGAGGACAAGAAGCACAACATCAACTTCTCCGCGCTGGTCTCCGCGACCGACCTCGACGACGAGGAGCGCAGCGCCTGGGTCGACGCCTTAGTCGACCGGGGCTACTCCGAGGACGGCGCGGCGGAGGTGTTAGAGTACGCGGGCGCCGCCGTCGCCCGCTCGGAGATCGAGGACGGCGGGGGCTGAGATGAGCGAGTCCGACCGGTCCGACGGCGAGGGGTTCGTCCGGGCGGCCGACGAGACCCTGCGGGGCGCGTACGACCCGCCGATGAGCCTCGACGAGTACGTCGACCGCGTGTTGGAGAACCCGGTCGCCGCCGCCTCCGGCGCGCGCTACGTGCTCGCGGCGATCGAGTCCGAGGGCACCCGCGAGGTCCGCGAGCGCGGGGAGCGTCGGGAGCGGTACCGCTTCTTCGACGACCCGTTCAACGACGGCGAACACGCCGTCCTCGGCAACACCGCCGCGCTCAACGCGTTCGTCGACGACCTCCGGGCCGCCGCGGCCGGCCGCGGGAACGACGAGAGCATCGTCTGGATCGACGGCCCCACCGCGACCGGGAAGTCGGAGTTCAAGCGCTGTCTGGTGAACGGGCTCCGCGAGTTCTCGAAGACCGAGGCCGGGCGCCGCTACACCGTCGAGTGGAACGTCACCGGCGCCGGGAGCGGGATCGGTGGGGGCGGGGCGGGCGCCGCGTCGCTCTCGTACGGCGACGGCGGCGACGCCTCCGCGTGGTACCGCAGCCCGGTGCAGGCGCATCCCCTCTCGGTGTTCCCCGAGGACGTTCGGGAGTCGATCGCCGACGCCGTCGACGACGACGCCTACCCGATCGCCGCCGACGTCGACCTCGACCCGTTCAGCCGCGAGGCGTACGACCACCTGGAGTCGGCGTACCGCGACGAGGGGCGCCGGGACCTGTTCTCGGCGATCACCGACCGCGACCACCTCCGCGTGACGAGCTACGTCGTCGACGTCGGCGAGGGGATCGGCGTGCTCCACGCCGAGGACGACGGCACGCCGAAAGAGCGGCTCGTCGGCTCGTGGATGGGCGGCATGCTCCGCGAGCTCGACTCGCGCGGGCGCAAGAACCCGCAGGCGTTCAGCTACGACGGCGTGCTCTCGCAGGGGAACGGCGTCGCCACCGTCGTCGAGGACGCCAGCCAGCACGCCGACCTGCTCCGCCGGCTGCTCAACGTCCCCGACGAGCGCCGCGTGAAGCTCGACAAGGGGATCGGGATGGATCTGGACACCCAGCTGATCGTCATCTCGAACCCGGACCTCGACGCCGAGCTCGACCGCCACGCCGAGCGCGAGGGGGCCGACCCCCTGAAGGCGCTGAAGCGGCGGCTCACCCGCCACGAGTTCCGCTACCTGACGAACCGCCGGCTGGAGGCGGAGCTGCTGCGCCGCGAGGTCGCCGGCGCCCGCGGCGTGCCGACCGTCGACGGGGTCGACGACGGGACGGACGACGAGAGCGAGCGGAACGGCCCCGGCGACCCCGAGCGCGATCCGGACGACGAGCCCGGCGCCGCGGCCCTGACGATCGACGTCCGCGACGACGACGGGACGGTCACCGAGCGCGAGCTCGCGCCCCACGCCGTGGGCGCGGCGGCGCTGTACGCGGTCGTCACGCGGCTCGACACGGAGGACCTCCCGGCCGATTTCGGACTCATCGAGAAGGCGGAGCTGTACGAGACCGGCGAGATCAGGCGCGAGACCGGCGCGGGAGACGACGATCGGATCGCGATCGACGACGTCGACTTCGGCGACGGCGACGGCCGCAACGGGATCCCGGTGACGTACACCCGCGACGTCGTCGCCGACCTGCTGGGGGCCGACGCCGACCGGAGTCACCCGGAGCTCCCGGTCGAGCGGGTGATCACACCGACAGACGTGCTCGACGCGATGGCCGAGCGGCTCTCCGAGGCGCCGCTGTTCTCCCGGTCGGAGGTCGCGGAGTTCGAGAGCCGGAAGGCCCCGGTCGCCGAGCGCGTCCGCGAGCGCCAGCGCGCCGACGTGATCGACGCCGCGCTCGCGGAGGCGACCGTCGCAGAGGAGACGGTGGCCGAGTACGTCGAGCACGTGTACGCGTGGGACGCCGACGAGCCGGTGGAGTCGGAGCGCGGTCCGGAGGAGCCCGACGCGCTCGCGATGAAGGTGTTCGAGACGGAGACGCTCGGTCGGTTCGACGAGGACGACTACTACGGGACCGACCCGACGCGGCAGGTGGCCGAGTTCCGCCGCGAGCGCGTGATCCGGGCGCTCACCCGGTACGCGTGGCGGAACCGCGGCGACGAGTTCAGCGTCGACGACGTCGACCTCGGGGAGATCCCGGAGCTGCGCGAGGTGCTCGACGCGAACGACCTCGCCGACGTGAAGCGTCGGTTCCCGGAGCTCGACCCGGCAGAGTGGGCCGACCCGCCGGCCGACACCGAGACGGCGCGCGTGAAGGCGGCGACGATCGACCGGCTCGTCGACCGCGGGTACAGCCCCGCGTCGGCCGAGCTGACCAGCCGCGCCGTGATGCGCGACGCCCGCGACGAGTGGGCGGACCTCGACGACGAGGGGGACCGCGCCGATCCGCCGCGCGGCGGGCGCGGCGACGGGAACGGGGGTGACGTCTCGTGGGACTGAGCGACGACCGCGAGCGCTTCCGCGAGATCGGCGAGCAGCGCCGCGAGGACCTCGCGGAGTTCATCAGCCACGGCAATCTCGGGCGGTCCGGACCCGACCGGGTCAAGATCCCGGTGAAGATCGTCGACCTCCCCGAGTTCGAGTACGACAAGCGGGAGGCCGGCGGCGTCGGGCAGGGCGGAGACGGCCAGCCGCAGCCCGGCCAGCCGGTCGACCCCGACCCGGACGACGGCGACGAGGAGGGCGACCCCGGCGAGGAGGGCGGCGAGCACGAGTACTACGAGATGGATCCCGAGGAGTTCGCGCGCGAGCTCGACGAGGAGCTCGGGCTCGACCTCGAGCCGAAGGGGAAACGCGTCGTCGAGGAGGTTGAGGGTGACTTCACCGACACCGCGCGCGCCGGGCCGCGCGGCACCCTCGACGTCGACGAGTTCTTCAAGCGCGGGCTGAAGCGCCACCTCGCGACCGACTTCGACGAGGAGTACGTCCGCGAAGGGCTGTTCGTCGCCGGCGCCGACGTCGACGACGCCTTCGCGTGGGCGCGCGACCGAGGGGTCCCCGTCTCGCGGGCGTGGATCGCCGACGCCGCCGCGACCCTCGCCGAGGAGCACGGGACGCCCGTGGCGGCGCTCGACCGGTGGGAGAGCTTCGACGCGCTCGACGAGGAGGTCGACCGCGAGCCGGTGAGCCACCGGATCCGACGAGAGGGGCTCGACAGCATCCCCTTCCGGCGGGAGGACGAGCGGTTCCGCCATCCGGAGGTGATCGAGAAGCGCGAGCGCAACGTCGTCGTCGTCAACGTGCGGGACGCCTCGGGCTCGATGCGCGAGACGAAACGCGAGCTGGTCGAGCGCGTGTTCACCCCGATGGACTGGTACCTGACGGGGAAGTACGACGCCGCGGAGTTCCGGTACGTGGTCCACGACGCGGAGGCGTGGGAGGTCGACCGCGAGGAGTTCTTCGGGATCCAGTCCGGCGGCGGCACCCGGATCTCCAGCGCCTACGAGCTGGTCGCGGAGATATTGGAGGAGTACCCGTACAGCGAGTGGAACCGCTACGTGTTCGCGGCCGGCGACTCGGAGAACTCCGGCAGCGACACGACCGACTCGGTGATCCCGCTGATGGAGTCGATCGACGCCAACCTCCACGCGTACGTGGAGACCCAGCCCGGCGGCGCCGCGCCGAACGCGCGCCACGCCGACGAGGTGGAGAACGCCCTCGGCGACGCCGACAACGTCGCGGTCGCGCGCGTGTCGGAACCGGCCGACGTCACCGACGCCATCTACGAAATCCTCAGCACCGAGTCGTCGGGTGAGACGGCAGAGCCCGGGGCGGCGGCCGGTCGAGGGGGTGATCGCTAATGAGAGACGAGCGCGTGGAGGCGAAACGCGAGGCGGACTCCCTCGACGAGCCCGCCGAGGAAGCCCGCGAACTCGCCAAGCGGCTCGGGCTGGATCCGTACCCGGTCCGGTACTGGGTGGTCGGCCACGACGAGATGAACGAACTGATCGCCTACGGCGGCTTCCAGCGGCGCTACCCGCACTGGCGCTGGGGGATGAACTACGAGCGACAGCGCAAGAAGGACCGCCACGGGCTCGGGAAGGCGTTCGAGATCGTCAACAACGACGACCCGAGCCACGCGTTCCTCCAGGAGTCGAACTCGATCGCCGACCAGAAGGCCGTCATCACGCACGTCGAGGCCCACGCCGACTTCTTCGCGAACAACGGCTGGTTCGGACTGTACGCCGACCGCGGCGAGGGCGGGCCGAACGCCGCGGCGCGGCTGGAGCGCAACGCGGACCGGATCGCCGCGATCGCCGACCGGCCCGACGTCGACCGCGACGAGGTCGAGCGCCTCGTCGACGCCGTGAGCGCGCTCGAGGACACGATCGACCAGCACAGCCCTGTCGATGCCGCCCGGTCGGTCGAGGATCCGGGCGTCGCCGAGGACGTGAACGACCCCGACGAGGACCCGCTCGCGGCGGTCGAAGAGCGGATCGCCGAGCTCGACCTCTCCGAGGAGGTGCGCCGGGACGTGTTCGACGACGAGTGGCTCGACGCGCACGGCGAGGGCGTCGAGCCGGAGGAGCCGCGCCCGGACGTGCTCGCGTTCTTGCGCGACCACGGGAAGCGGTACGACCCCGAGAGCGGGAAGGCGGTCGACCGCGAGCCGTGGGAGACGACCGTCATCGACGCGATCCGCGAGGAGGCGTACTACTTCGCGGGCCAGAAGACGACGAAAGTGATGAACGAGGGGTGGGCGACCTACTGGGAGTCCGTCATGATGGGCGGCGAGGGGTTCGCCGGCCCCGACGAGTTCCTCACCTACGCCGACCACATGGCGCGGGTGCTCGGCTCGCCCGGGATCAACCCCTACAAGCTCGGCTTCGAGTTGTGGACGCACGTAGAGCTGCGGGCCGCCCGCCGCGACGTGATCGACCGCCTGCTCCGCGTCGAGGGGGTGACGGCCGAGAACTTCCACGCCCGGATCGACCTCGACGAGGTCGCCGAGGCGCTCGAACCCCATCCCGCGATCGCCGGCGCGGGACCCGCGACGCTCGACGAGCTCGCCGAACTCGCCGCCGACGGCGACCCGCGGGTCGACGCCGAAGCGGTCGACCGGGCGCTCTCGGCCCGGACCGACGACGGGGGGTTCGACCCCGACGCCGGCCCGGACATCGAGCACTACCCGTGGAAGCTCCTCACCCGCGAGGGGCTGGCGGAGCGCCACTACGTCCTCTCGCGACCGGAACACCGCGGCGCGCTGCGCGACATCTCGCGGGAGACGCTGACGGAGCGTGCCCGGTACATGTTCGACGTCGACCGGTACGCGACGGTCGACGAGGCGCTCGCCGACGTCGACCGGACCGCCGGTTGGGACCGGATGTTGGAGGTGCGCGAGAGCCACAACGACGTGACGTTCATCGACGCGTTCCTCACTGACGAGTTCGTCCGCGAGGGGAACTACTTCACCTACGAGTACAGCCGGGCGGCCGAAGAGCACCGCGTCGCGAGCGTCGACGCCGACGACGTCCGCCGGAAGCTCCTCCTCCAGTTCACGAACTTCGGGAAGCCGACGGTCGTCGTGCTCGACGGCAACTTCCGGAACCGGGGCGAGCTCCTCTTGGGTCACCGGTTCAACGGGGTCGCGATCGACGAGGAATCCGCGAAGGAGACGCTAAAACGGGTCTTCGAGCTGTGGGGGCGCCCCGTGAACCTCGCGACGATCCGCGTCGAGTACTCCGACGAGGCGATCCGGCGGGCGAAGCGCCGGGGGACCGAGCCGGAGGGCGAGGAGGTCGGCGTGCGGTTCCAGTACGACGGCGGCGAGGTGACCGAACACGACCTCGACCCGGAGATCCGCGAGCGGATCGCGGCCGACGAGGTCGACTACGACACCAAGCCGGACGACTGGCTGGCGTGAGCCGGCGGCGAGACCGGGCCGCGACCCGGGCTTTCCCCGGCGACGCGGCCGGACAGCGCTCTCGATCTCACGACAGCGACGCGACAAGCGCGGCGACGGCCTCCGTCTCGTCCTCGTTGATCCCGTGGCCCATCCCCTCGTAGATCCGCTCGTCGACGTCGGCGCCGAGCGCCTCTAACACCGCGGTCGTCTCGTGGACGCGCTCCTCCGGGATGTGCGGGTCGACGTCACTGCAGCCGAGGAACGCCGGGGTTCCCCCGAGCGCCGCGGCGACGTCGCCCTCGATCTCGGCCGCCGCGTGCGAGCGGTAGTCGTCGACGTCGATCGACTCGCCGATCAGGCCGCCGCTCAGGACCGCGAGCCCGCCGTATCGAGCCGGGTTCCGCGCGACGAACTCGCTCGCGAGGCAGGCGCCCTGCGAGAATCCGGCGACGAGGACGCGCTCGGTCGGGATCCCGGCGTCCGTCGCCGTCTCGACCGCGCGGGCAACGGCGCGGAGCCCGGAGCTCCGGCCGGGCTCGTTGTCCGCGACGGGCGCGAGGAAGGAGTTCGGGTACCAGGTGTTCGCGGCCGCCTGCGGGGCGAGTAGTGAGAGACCGGAGGTCTCTCTGACAGCCGGCGGCGAAGCCGCCGACGAGAGCGCAACGTCGCCGGCGCCCGCGACCTCCTTGCCGAAGCCGACGATGCTCCGCGCGGTCGCGCCGCGGCCGTGCACGAGGACGACGGCGGCCTCGGCGTCCGCGACGGGGGTCCCGGCCGTCACCAGCTCCTCGTCGGCGTGGGGGTCGTCTCCCGCGTGAGGCGTCCGGCCGCTCATACGCCGACGCCCGCGTCCGCGTCGGGCAGGTCGTGCTTTATCACCGGGAGGCCGATCTCCTCTAAGGCCGCCTTCATGTGTCGGTCCTTCGCGAAGTCGGCGCCGTCCTCCTCGCGGAGGCGCTGGGCGGTCGCGAGCACTTCGCCCTTCCGGTCGTCCGGGATCTCGTACTTGTCGGCGGAGAGCTCGATGACGAGGCCGTTGTTGTCCTGCGTGTAGATCGAGTGGAAGATCCCGCGGTCGAACACGTTGTATCCCTTGCCGGCCTCCTCTAACGCCGCCATGATGTCCTCGTACTCGTCCGGATCGACGCTGAAGCAGAGGTGGTGGACGGCGCCGGTGCCGGCGCGCTGGCCGCGGGCCGAGGGCCGGTCGTCGCTCACGAAGAACGTCAGGATGCGCCCGTCGCCCGTGTCGAAGAACAGGTGCGTCTGCGACGGGTCGTCGAGGTTCGGCTGGCGGAGGACGAGCGGCATCCCGAGCAGGTCGCGGTAGAAGGCGATCGTGTCGGCCTCGTTGCTTCCCCAGACCGTGATGTGATCGGTGCCGCTGGTGTGGAACGGTGCGTCCGGAAGCTCCGTCGTGACCGGAGCCGCGCTTTCGTCGCTCATACCGGTGGTACGTGACGGGTGCGTATAAAAACGAAAGGGACCCCCGGGTGATCGCCTGACATCGGTGTTATCGCCGTCGAATCGCGAGTGACGATCGCGACTCCCGCCGACGAAGCGGTCGATTTACCCCGCCAACGGCGGATCGGTACCCATGGAGCTACTACTGCACTCCGGCCTCGAACATCCGAACACGCTCTGGATCGCCGTCAGCGCGGTCGTCGCCTTCGCCCTAGGCGTCGGCGTGAGCGTCTACCGGGCGGGAGTGATGGCCACGCTCCGCGACGCGGTCGACGAGTAACGCGGGAGCCCGAACGGAGGGGCGGTCACGGGCGCTGCCAGACCGGCGGGGCGACGCCGAGCGCGCGGACGACGTAGGGGTAGCCGATCGCGACGGCAACGACCAGTCCCGCCGAGAGGAGAAGCCCGGGCGCACCGGCGACCCGTTCGACGAGCGTCAGCACGGCGATCATGAGGAGGAACATCGCGGCCCAGTGCGGGAGGAGCTGTCGGACCTTCTCTGCGGTCGAACTCATGCCTCGGACGACGGGCGCAGGCCATACGAGCGTATCGGGTGGCGTCGCGGTCCGCGAGCGCCAAGCGGAGAATCGTGCCGGAGGAGCGAGAAGCAGGATCGGCGAGAAGAACCGGAATTGGAACGGCAGGCGAACTCAGATCAGTACCGCGAGGGGATGAACGCCGCTCCGAGCAGGAGCAGGGAGGAGAGGAACGCGAGAACCAGCACCCGCGTCAGCCCGCTGTTGTACTGCTGGAACTGGTCGATCTGTGCGACCTGCGACTCGTACTCCTCCATGTCGCTCGACAGCTGCATCGTCGAGGCGTCGGGGAAGTGCGCGACGAAGTCGGTCTCACCGATAGTGACAGTCGCGTGCTGGGTGACTTCGATGCTCTCGGTCTCCGTCGTCTCCCAGACGAGCACCGCCTGGTCCGCCGTGACCTCGTCGACGGTCACGGTGTTGCCGCCGTACTCGAGGGAGTCACCCGCGGCGTACGAGCGCTCCTCGGGTGCCGGGAAGTACTCCTCGGCCGGGACGAGCGTCGACTCGCCGTCCTCGGTGACGACGACGTACTCGCCGTCGTCGCGCTCGACCGTCTCGTTGTCCGCTTGGGGGTCATCCTCGAGGATCGCCTGTCGGTCGAGCACCTCGACGAGCGTGAAGCTATTCGAGTCGTTCCCCTCGGTCTCCACGCGCCACTCCCGGTCGCCGACCTGAACCGTCGACTCGTTCGCCCAGGCCTCCGACTGTTCCACCGTGACGTTGCGCTCGAGCGTCCCGACGATAGAGGTCCCGCCGCCACCGCCACCGTGACCACCGCCGCCTCCCTCCTCGACCTCGGTGATCTCGGCGACGACGTACTCCTCTCCGCCGACTTCGACCGGGTCACCCGTCGAGACTTCGAAGTCGGGGTTTTCGAAGCCGATCTCCGGGCTATCGGCCGTCGCGGTGAGAACACCCGCTCCGCCCGCGATCAGCACGAAGAGCGCGACGTACACGGCCACAGCGCGTCGTTGCATGGTTTCAGCATGGGTCACCCCGTGTATAACGGTTACTAAGCCGCTCCGTCGGGACGGCCGAACCTCGCCACCGCTCTGCCTCGGCCCTACCGGCGGACGACCAGTACGGACAGGTCCGAGAACGGCGTGTCCGACCGCGCGGTGCCGCCGGCGTGGCGCGCGAGCTCACCGACGGTCGTCCGCGTGATCGCCTCGTCGTCGCGGGTGAGCCGCTCGCAGACGAGCGCGACGTCCGACCGCTCGCAGCCGTGATCGAGCAGGTCGCGAGCGATATCGCCGGGCATCCAGTCGAACGGACGCGGGAGGACGAGCAGGTGCCGCTGGCCCGCGTCACGCCGAAGCCGAGCGAGGTCGTCGCCGAGGTCGCCGCTCTTGTGGAGCGTGACGAAGGTCGCGTCCTCCATGGGCGTCCGGCCCCGGCTCGCCGCGACCTGAAGCGAAGAGATCCCCGGGACGACGCGGAAGGCGACCGAACCGCCGGTCGCCTCGTCGAGCGCGCGTTCGACCTTGCCGACGAACTGATAGCCCGAGTGGTTCGGATCGCCCATCAACACCGCTGTCCCCCGCTCCCCGTCCGCGACCCGTTCGGCGAACGTCGCCAGCGCGGTCGCCTCGTCGCGGTAGCCGCAGGCCACGCAGTCGGCGTCCGTGCGATCACGGACGAGGTCGACGACCGTCTCGAAGCCGACGACGACGTCGGCCGCCCGGATCGCTCGCTCCGCCCGCGGAACGAGGTGCTCCGGATTCCCCGGACCGACACCGACGGCGTGCACCACGCGTCCATCGTCGTCCGCGCACGCGGGTTCGGGCGTCGCCGCCGCGTAGTCCGCCGGGTCCGGTCCCGCGTCGAGGTCGTACGAGGCGTCGTCGCTCACGTCACACCCCGACGACGGGCGCCGCGGCTCTCCGGTCGATACCGTGGCCGACGGGCCGTCCGCGGTGCCCCTCCGAGAAGTCGATGCGCCCGGCGAGAGTCGAGTCGTCCACGTGAGCCGGAAACGACACCGAGCGCTCTATACGTTCGGGTTGCGGTAGCCCAGCGAGTGTCACCGGCGACGATCGTCGCTCGACCGTCCACCGCGAACCAGCGGCGGTCACCGAAGCCGCGATGTTGAGGCCGGAGTGTTACGGGTGAACGCGACGGTGCCGATACCCGTCGCTGTCCGACTCGTCGTTCGTGATGAAAATGAAAGCCAAGGGCCGGATTTGAACCGGCGTTGGGCGGCTCTGCAGGCCGCTGCGTCTGACCAGACTCTGCCACCTTGGCGCTGATCGAAAGTACCGCAGTCGAGCGTTTAAGCCTAGCGGTCACGAGCGAGGCCGTGGCCGCCGCTCGGGAAGATATTGAAGACGGCCGCAAACCGGATGGGTTGCGGGCGTGATGTGTGGGGCAATCGCCCCTATGAGTGGGCAGGCGGCGAACCGCGGTTCCCAGAGGATCGCTCACTCCAGTACTTCCCGGTACGCTGGTGGGCTTAACTTCCGTGTTCGGAATGGGTACGGGTGTTCCCCCACCGCTCTGGCCGCCTTTACGCTGACGCTCGGACTCGAACCGAACCTCCCTACACGTCTGTGTAGCGAGACGCCTGTGTCAGTGGTCCCGATCTCCCGATCGGCCGACCGTGTATACGTGCGATCCAGTTACCGCCTGAACTCATGCGAGTGTGGTGTCAGTGCCGTATGATTGTGGCTTCGGTCTGTTAGTGCTCGTGGACTCAACACCTCGTTGCCTCGGTGCGTACATCCCGAGTCTATCGAACTCGTCTTCTACGAGTGACCTCAACGGTACTTCTTTTCCATGTGGGTTTCGAGCTTAGATGCGTTCAGCTCTTACCCCGTGTCGCGTGGCTACCCGGCAGTGCTCTCTCGAACAACCGGTACACCAGTGGCGACCAAACGTAGTTCCTCTCGTACTATACGTTCGTTCACGTCAAGTACCTTGACACCCCCAATAGATAGCAGCCGACCTGTCTCACGACGGTCTAAACCCAGCTCACGACCTCCTTTAATAGGCGAACAACCTCACCCTTGCCCGCTTCTGCACGGGCAGGATGGAGGGAACCGACATCGAGGTAGCAAGCCACCCGGTCGATATGTGCTCTTGCGGGTGACGACTCTGTTATCCCTAAGGTAGCTTTTCTGTCATCTACGGGCCCCATTCCGGAGCCTCGTAGGTTCGCTAGACCACGCTTTCGCGTCAGCGTCACTCGTTGGGAATGACACTGTCAGACCATCTTGTGCTCTTGCGCTCTTCGCCGGATTCCCGACCCGGCTGAGATGATCTTCGGGCGCGCTCGATATCTTTTCGAGCGCGTACCGCCCCAGTCAAACTGCCCGGCTACCGGTGTACTCCTCCCGGAGTGAGAGTCGCAGTCACCGACGGGTAGTATTTCAATGCTGACTCGGTGGCGTGCTGGCGCACGTACCTGTGTAATGTCTCCTACCTATGCTGCACATCGGCGACCACGTCTCAGCGACAGCCTGCAGTAAAGCTCTATAGGGTCTTCGCTTCCCCTTGGGGGTCTCCAGACTCCGCACTGGAACGTACAGTTCACCGGGTCCAACGTTGGGACAGTGGCGCTCTCGTTTATCCATTCATGCAAGCCGCTACTGAAGCGGCAAGGTACTACGCTACCTTAAGAGGGTCATAGTTACCCCCGCCGTTGACGGGTCCTTCGTCCTCTTGTACGAGGTGTTCAGATACCCGCACTGGGCAGGATTCAGTGACCGTACGAGTCCTTGCGGATTTGCGGTCACCTGTGTTGTTATTAGACAGTCGGAGCGCCCGAGTCACTGCGACCTGCTCCGTAGAGAGCAGGCATCCCTTCTTCCGAAGGTACGGGACTAACTTGCCGAATTCCCTAACGTCGGTTCTCCCGACAGGCCGTGGCTTTCGCTGCCAGAGCACCTGTGTCGGATCTCGGTACGGACATCGTGCTTGTCTTTTCACGGGCCCTATGTACGGCTGACTTGCGCTATCTCGCGCTTCGCTCGCTTCGTGCCGTGACGGCTTCCACGAGTTTCCACGATTCGACCGGGCGAAAGCCCGGCTCAGCGTTCCACACGGCGTCGACGTTTACTGCACGATGGCACTGGAATCTTAACCAGTTTCCCGTTGATGCAGTCGAGTTGCGGTGCATCTTAGGACCGGCTGACCCTCGGCTGAGTGGCAGTGCCGAGGAACCCTTGCTCATCAGGCCGTCGAGGTTCTCACCCGACTATCGCTGCTACTGTGACCAGGATTGTCGTTTCTGAACGGTCCACGCGAGCTCTCGCCCGAGCTTCCATCCGAACAGAACGCCAACCTACGCGGTCGCCCTGTCACGGGCGCGGCCAGGTCTCGGTGGTAGATTTGAGCCCCGATCATTTTGGGCGCCTCAAACCTCGGCCGGTAAGCTGTTACGCTTTTCTTAGAGGGTAGCTGCTTCTAAGCTCACCTCCCGGCTGTTTAGGGCTTGAGACCACCTTCGAATCGCACTTAATCTACACTTTGGGACCTTAACCCGGCTCTGGGTTGTTCCCCTCATGGTGCACAGGCTTACCCCGCACACCGGACTCCCTTCGTCTACAGCGCCTGCGGGTTTGGAGTTTGACAGGATGGCCGACTCCTCTCGGAGGCGGGTCATCCAATCGGTAGCTCTACCCCGCGGGCTACCTCGGAAGAGGTCATGCTTCGACATGTTTCGGTTGGAACCAGCTGTTGCCAGGCTCGATGGGCCTTTCACCCCTATGCGCAGATCACGAGAGGATATTGTAGAATACCACCTCTAACGGGCCTCCACGTGGCTTTCGCCACGCTTCACCCTGCCTGCGTATAGATCGCCTGGTTTCGGGTCGCACCCAATTGACTCCCCGCGCTTGAACACGGTGGCCCTCGCACGTATGTGCTGCGGCCGTATCGGTTTCCCTGCGCCTTCCTCGGTTCACGAGTTAGACTTGCCAATCAAGTGCACTCCCTGGGTCGTTTTTCAAAACGCACGACACGACGCCGGCTCGTCTCTCTTCCTACTAGAGAATCGCTTCTCGGTCGTTTTGAGAGACGCCTTGTACGCCCTGTCGCTCGATCGCCAGCTGATTTCAGGCCCTATTGCACCGCCCTTCTCGGGGTGCTTTTCAGCGTTCGCTCACGCTACTTGTTCGCTATCGGTCTCGAGGAGTGTTTAGCCTTCTCAGGGGATGCCTGAGTTGTTCACAGAGGATATCCGACCCCTGCTACTCTGGTATTGACGCCAACGGTACTGCACTCTCGTACGGGGTTGTCACCCTGTGTCACGCTCCGTTCCAGGAGACTTCTGAGAGTGGGTCGCGTTTTGGTTGTCAACCCGAACACCACATTGGTCCGAAGACCTTCGGTTTGGGCTGTGTCGCGGTCACTCGCGGTTACTAACGACATCGCTATTGCGTTCTTTTCCTTCCCTTACTGAGATGTTTCAATTCAGGGAGTTCCCTATTGCGCGTGGCAATTGTAAACGGATTCCGATTCGGAGATCTCATGTTCTTTCCCTCCATGCGGGTCCCATGAGCTTTTCGCAGCTTGGCACGTCCTTCGTCGGCTCTCGAGCCGAGCCATTCACCAGCTGGCACAGTAGCCAGTAGTGTGTTGGACGGTTCCGTAAGGAACCTCCAACGGTGTCAAGTGACGTAGTGTCACCCGACTGTATATGGTTCACTGACGTTCCACGAACTCGTATGAGTTCAGTGGACGTCTGGATCGCACGTATACACGGTCGTCATCGAATCGCCCTGGCGGGGCGTTCGTCGAACCCTTCCCATCCGCGGTTTCCCGGGATGGTGCATCGGTCGTCGTAACCCAACGGAATCGCGTCGCCCACTTAAGGGGACGGATTCGCGCTGGGGGACATGGACTCACTGGGATTCGAACCCAGGGCATCCTCCTTGCAAGGGAGGCACTCTACCGCTGAGCTATGAGCCCACCTTCCCGTGAGGGAAGGGGTGGTCTGCGCGTGTGTGTGTGTAGTGTGAGCCGTGGTAGTTCGTCGGTGTCCAGGGCGGTGGGTGGTCGGACACGCGACCATGCATGAGTAGTGACCGTCTCGAGAGACGGTCGAAAGGTGAGCTCCCGCGGGGCGGGAGTCTCGGGTCTGTGGAGGTGATCCAGCCGCAGATTCCCCTACGGCTACCTTGTTACGACTTAAGCCCCCTTGCGAAGCCCAGATTCGACTCGTGTAACGAGCCTCATCCGGACCTCACTCGGGTGCTTTGACGGGCGGTGTGTGCAAGGAGCAGGGACGTATTCACCGCGCGCTTATGACACGCGATTACTACCGAATCCAGCTTCATGTGGGCGAGTTGCAGCCCACAATCCGAACTACGATCGAGTTTCTGAGATTACCGTCTCCTTTCGGAGTAGGAACCCTTTGTCTCGACCATTGTAGCCCGCGTGTTGCCCAGCACATTCGGGGCATACTGACCTACCGTTGCCCGTTCCTTCCTCCGTGTTGGCCACGGCGGTCTCCCTACTGTCCCCAGCCACTTCGCAGTGCTGCTGGCAAGTAAGGATGCGGGTCTCGCTCGTTGCCTGACTTAACAGGACGCCTCACGGTACGAGCTGACGGCGGCCATGCACCTCCTCTCTGAAACTCGGATAAGGTCATCAACCTGATCGTCATTATTACAGTCGATGCTGGTGAGATGTCCGGCGTTGAGTCCAATTAAACCGCAGGCTCCTCCGGTTGTAGTGCTCCCCCGCCAATTCCTTTAAGTTTCATCCTTGCGGACGTACTTCCCAGGCGGCCTGCTTAGCGGCTTCCCTACGGCACAGCACCCACTCGTAGTGGGAGCCACACCTAGCAGGCATTGTTTACGGCTAGGACTACCCGGGTATCTAATCCGGTTCGAGACCCTAGCTTTCGTCCCTCACTGTCGGATCCGTCTTCGCGACGTGCTTTCGCCATCGGCGGTCCGTCCAGGATTACGGGATTTCACTCCTACCCCGGACGTACCCGTCGCGCCTTCCGGTCCCAAGCCACACAGTTTCTACCGGACGCCCACCCGTTGAGCGGGTGGATTTTCCGATAGACTTGTGCGGCCAGCTACGGACGCTTTAGGCCCAATAAGATCGGCCATCACTCGGGCTGCCGGTATTACCGCGGCGGCTGGCACCGGTCTTGCCCAGCCCTTATTCGTCCACCTCCCTACGGTGGACAAAAGCGTAGGCTCTATGCCTACGCACTTGGGATTCCCTTATCGCACTGTCGTGCAGTGTAAAGGTTTCGCGCCTGCTGCGCCCCGTAGGGCCCGGAATCTTGTCTCAGATTCCGTCTCCGGGTTCTCACTCTCATGACCCGTACCGATTATTGGCACGGTGGGCCGTTACCCCACCGTCTACCTAATCGGCCGCAGCCACATCCTTCGGCGCCGGAGCGTTTGGCACAGTCCTCATTCCAGGTGGACTGTGGTATCTACTATTAGCCTCAGTTTCCCGAGGGTATTGTAGTCCGAAGGGTAGTTTGGCCACGTGTTACTGAGCTATTCGCCACGAGTCTGAACTCGTGCGACTAGCATGGCTAAATCGAATCCCAATAGCAATGGCCTCCGGCAGGATCAACCGGAATGTATAACCTCTGAACCTGGTTCCCGGCTCAGAGGGGGTGTTGGCGGGTTTTGACTCGCGGTGAGTCAAAACACCATTGCATGGTCTATATGGTGTCCGAGTCACCCAGCGACCTGGATGACACCGAACTACCATGGCTCACATCAGATTTCCTCTTACGCCGGAGCGCAGGGGGCGAAATCCTCATCTTCGCGGACTTGATTGTACCCTTCGAGGGGTCATAAACCCATCGAAGCGTTCCAAGTCCAGCGAAACCGGGCCGAGTTGAACGGCCCGAGTTCGCGGATGCGTTCTTCGCATTAGTCACGATGCCCGGGTTGTATTTAACCCCGTCGAACTACCGGCGCCACGTCATGCGGTTTCATGCCGGGGGGAAACTGTGAACGAACCCACAGCTACGCGGTGGAGGGTGCGAAAAAAGATCGAACGATCCCCGAGGCTACTCCTCGTCGATGTACTCAATTCCCTGCTTCGAGACGTTGGCCTTCGTGATGTCGTCGAGGTCGTTGAGCCAGAAGTCCTCGTCCGCCTCGTCGACTTCGGGGGCGCTGTCCTTCCAGGCCCAGCCCTCGTACTCGTGGACCTTTTTCGTCCCTTTCTCGCGGAGCCGGAGCGTCGTTCGATCCGCCTCTTCCTCCGATGGAGCCGGGTCGAGGGTTCGGGCCGCCTTGAGCGCGGCCTGTCGGGGCATGTTTCCGGAGAACTCGCTCGGTTCCGATCCGTCTTCCTCTCGAAGGGCGAAGTTTCGCTTACCGTCTTCACGTACCATGGTTTATGCTCCATGCGAACCCAGCACACAGTGTGTAATAAATATATCGGGGAAATGAAAGCTGCTCGGCAAAACATTTATATATTGACTCCGTCCCGGCTAGCGGTTTTGTCTCCTCAGTACGGAGGGGCTGGGAGGAACGTGAAGCGTCGAGGTGCGGAGTGGCCGGGTGACGCGTCGTGCGTGCACGGGGTAAAGAGAGAGAGAAAGCGGGTTGACCGCGGCGGGTCGAGCCCCCGAACCGCCCGGTGGAACCGAGAGGCGCGGATGCGGGTAAACAACACTTATGTGTCTGCTATGGCGAAATGCGACCAGTACAACCGCGATGGTCCGTAAAAAGAAGCTCAGCCCCAGTGGCGCCAAGGACGACGAGGGGGAGTACCACAACGTCCACGTGAACCTCCACGAGGACGAACTCGCCGTCGCCGGCATGGAGATCGGCGACGAGGTGTTCGTGCGGGTCCGAGACGGGAAGATAATCATCCAGAAGGCGGATTCCAACCCCGAGCAGCTCGAGCACGACTTCTGAAGCGGATCTCCTTTTCCACCTTCCGCCGGCTCACCGGTCGGTCGGCGGATTGATGCCCGCTCGTGACGAGTCCGAAACGATGGGTGCGTACGATCTGTTGAAGCCGGCGCTGTTCGGGCTGCCGGCGGAGACGGCACACGGGATGACACACCGCGTGTTACGAGCCGTACAGGGGACCGCGGTCACGAGCGCGCTACGCGATCGGTACGTCGTCGACGACCCGCGACTGCGGGTCGAGGCGTTCGGGAACGCGTTCCCGACGCCGGTCGGCGTGGCCGCCGGCTTCGACAAGAACGCGGAGGTGCCACGTGCGCTCGCGTCGCTCGGGTTCGGGCACGTCGAGGTCGGCGGCGTGACGGCCGAGCGACAGCCGGGGAACCCGCGACCGCGGCTGTTCCGGCTCCGCGAGGACGAGGCCCTGATCAACCGGATGGGATTCAACAACGAGGGCGCGGACGCCGTGGGCGCCCGGCTCGACCGCGAACCGATGCCCGACGTGCCCGTCGGAATCAACATCGGGAAGTCGAAGTCGACGCCGCTCGCCGACGCGCCGGACGACTACCTGTACACCTACGAGCGCGTCGCGGACGCGGGCGACTACTTCGTCGTCAACGTCTCGAGTCCGAACACGCCCGGACTCCGCGAGCTACAGAACCGCGAGGCGTTAGAGAAGATACTCGGCGGCCTCGCCGACGCAGGTGCGAGCCCCCTCCTCGTGAAGCTCTCGCCGGACCTTCCCGAGCCGGCGGTCGAGGACGCGCTCGGCGTCGTCGACGACCTCGGCCTCGACGGGGTCATCGCGACCAACACGACGACCTCTCGCCCGGAGTCGCTGGAGAGCCCGAACCGCGCCGAGCGCGGCGGCCTCTCGGGGACGCCCATCGAGGATCTCGCCACGAGCCGTGTCAGATTCGTCGCGGAACGCACCGACGTTCCCGTGATCGGCGTCGGCGGGATCTCGGACGCGGCGGGCGCCTACGAGAAGATACGCTCGGGGGCCTCGCTCGTCCAGCTGTACACTGGGCTCGTGTACGAGGGCCCGAGCCTCGCGCGCGACATCAACGAAGGACTTCTCGAACTGCTCGAACGGGACGGGTTCGACTCCGTCACCGACGCGGTCGGCGCAGATCTGTAGTCGGAGAAGGTGGCGGACCGAGGACCGTCGGCCTACGTCTCGCTGACGATGACGACGACGTCGTCGGCCTCTAACAGCTCTCCGTCGCCCCGATACTGCCGCTCCTCCTCGATCGCGAACTCGTCGTCGACGAGCGTGACCCCGGCGACGTGGAGTTTCTCGCCGTCGATCTCGTACGCCTTCTGAGCGATGGCGGCCTCGATATCGCCGACCTGATCCCCGTACTTCGGGCCGATCGTCGCGTAGTCGAGGTCGATCCCGGTGATCACCGTCTCGACCGGCGCGTCGGCGTCGGGGTGGACGGTGAGGTCGTCGACGTGCATCACGCCCGTGATATCGTCCTCGAAGCCGCGGACGTCGGCGTACACCTCGACGGCGTCGAGTTCGGCGTTCAGCGGGAGCTGGTTCTCGCTCTTGTACTTCCGGAGGACGCCGACGACGGCGGTGGCGGCGGCGCCGGCCTCGTGGTCCGCCTCCAGCCCGAGCGGCTCGGGCCAGTCGGCGAGGTGGATCGAGTCGCGCGCGCCGTCGGCGACGGCGGCGTCGACCGCGTCGGGGTCGCTCGCCCCGTCCGCGTACATGTCGTGCCAGAGCTCCTCGGTCACGTGCGCGAGCAGCGGCGCGAACAGCTTGAGGAACCGGCGGTGCGCCGTCCGGAGCGTGTACGCCGCGGCGTCGTCATCGCGCTGCTTGGCGATCTCGAGGTAGTCGTCGCAGAACGTGTTCCAGAAGAAGCTCCGGAGCTCGTCGCGGGCCTTCGAGAACGCGCGGTCCTCGAACAGCTCGGTGAGCCGCTCGACTCGGTCGTCGAGCTCGGCGAGCAGCCAGCGGTCGAGCTCGCGGAGCTCCCCGTCGCCCGGCGCGTCCGGATACGGCTCCGGCGCCAGCGACTCGACGAGCTTGGAGGCGTTCCACAGCTTGCGGATCAGCTTCTCGCCCGCGCGGAGGTCCTTCTCCTTGAACGGGAAGTCGTCGCCGACGGCGGTGCCGGCGGCCCAATAGCGCGTGGCGTCGACCGGGAACTCCTCGAGCACCGCCTCGGGCTCGACGACGTTGCCGACGGACTTGGACATCTTCTCTCGGTTCTCGTCGAGGACGTGCCCGTTGATCATCGTCTCCTCGAACGGGACCTCGCCGGTGTGCTCGTAGCACTTCACGAGCGTGTGGAACAGCCAGAAGCTGATGATGTCGTGGCCCTGCGGCCGGAGGTCGAATCGGTACAGCTCCGGGTGCTCCATCGTGAACGCCTCGGCCTCCTCGTCCCAGTCCCAGCCGGCGTTGATGAGCGGCGTCAGGCTGGACGTCGCCCACGTGTCGAGCACGTCGTCCTCGGGCTCGAACGCGTCGTGCCCGCACGCCGGGCAGGCGTCGACGGGCGGGTCGTCCGAGAGGGGGTCGACGGGCAGGTCGGCCTTCTCGGCGACGACGACCTCGCCGCAGTCCTCACAGTACCAGACCGGGAACGGGATGCCGGAGGAGCGCTGGCGGGAGATGAGCCAGTCCCACTGGAGCCCCTCGACCCAGTGCTCGTACCGGGTGAACATCTTCTCGGGGGACCACTCCATCTCCCGGCCGACCGCGAGGTACTCGTCGGTCTTGTCGAGCATCTCGATGTACCACTGCTCGGTGACGAGGAACTCGACGCTCGTCCCGCAGCGCTCGTGGACGTTGACCGTGTGGGTGATGTCGCGGCGGTCGAGCAGCGCACCCGCCTCGTCGAGGTCCTCGACGATGGCCTCGCCGGCCTCGTCGGCGTGGAGCCCCTCGTACGCCTCGGCGACGCCGGTCATGTGGCCGGACTCGTCGATGGCGACGCGGAGGTCCAGGTCGTGGACCTGGTACCACTCGATGTCGTTCTGGTCGCCGAACGTACAGCACATCACGATTCCGGAGCCGGTCTCCATGTCGACGCGCTCGTCGGCGATGATCGGCACCTCGTGGCCGAACAGCGGGACCTCCGCCGATTCACCGACGAGGTCCTGGTTCTCGTCGTCGTCGGGGTGGACGAAGACGGCGACGCAGGCCGGGAGGAGTTCCGGACGCGTCGTGGAGATGACGAACTCCTCATCGTCGTCGCTGGAAGCGACGGGGAAAGCAATATCGTTGAAGTGGCTGTCCTGCTCGTCGTCCTCGGTCTCGACCTGCGAGATGGCGGTCTCGCACTCGGGACACCAGATCGCGGGGGCCTTCTCGCGGTACTCCCGGCCCTGCTCGTACAGGTCAAGGAACGACAGCTGCGAGATACGCTGGACGCGCGGCTCGATCGTCTGGTAGGTGTGGTCCCAGTCGACGGAGACGCCGAGCGACTGGACGTTCTCGGTGAACTGCTCCTCGTACTGCGCGCAGACCTCGCGGCACTTCGCCTGGAACTCACGGCGCTCGAACTCCTGGTGGCGGATGTCGAGCTCGTCCTCGGTGAGCCGCTCGGAGGCGATCCCGTTGTCGTCGTAGCCGAACGGGAAGAACGTCTCGCCGCCGTTCATCCGCTCGAAGCGGGCGACGAAGTCCTGGAGGGTGAACCCGTACAGGTGGCCCATGTGGAGGCTCCCAGATACCGTCGGCGGGGGCGTGTCGATGGAGAAGACGGTGTTCGGGTCGACCGGGTCGTCGTCGGGATAGGCGTACGTCTCCTCGTCGACCCATCGCCGCTGCCACCGCGGCTCGACGGTGTCGGGGTCGTACTCACCACTGGGCATTTCACGCTCACCTTCCGGCGGTTCCCCCTTAACGGCCTCGGTTGTGGGGGCGCGGGCTACGCCGCGTCGCCCGCCTCGGGACTCACACCACGTCGTCGAGGTCGTGCTCGGCGGCCATCTTCGACGCCTCCGCGGCGAACCGCTCCACCTCGTCGGCCGGCGTCTCGCCGAGCGCACTCTCGTCGACGTCGCGGCCGGCGGTGATCCCGTCGCCCGTGACGAGTCGCTGCTCGGCGAGTTCCTTCGTGTGCATCCGCTCGCCGTCCTCGGTGGCGTAGGTGAGCCGCACGAGCCCCTTCGAGTCGAACTGCCGGTCGACGAGCCAGACCGTGGTCATACGCGGCGATGGGTGCCTGCGACGCTTAAAAAGGACGGTCGGGCTGCGGGGCGAGCGGTTAACCACGGAGCTCATTCTCGGATGCCGATGCAGTCGGCGCGCGCCCGTGAGCGGCCGGTAGGCCGCGAACAGCGAGGGACCTTCGGTCCCTCTGGCAGCCGGCGGCTGTCGCCGCCGGCGACGAGGACCGCAGCGAGCCCATCGAGTCCTCGCTGCTGGGGCTTTGGAGGTGTGCCCTGTCGGTCCGTTGTCGACGAATTATAAGCGAGTGGCTGGGGCGTTGACCATGACTGTCTCCAGAACAATTCCGTATCGGCGTCTGTTTCGATCCTCGACCGGTTCGTCACCCGATGTAACCGATCCCGTGTATGGCGTCGCCAGCGCTTTGTACCGCCTCGCCGAACCGGGAGGCATGCGTGTGAAGTTCGACCGCGACACCTGCGTCGGGATGTACCAGTGCGTCGCCGAATGGGACGCCTTCGAGAAGAACCTGAACGACGGGAAGGCCGACCTGCGGGGGAGCGAAGAGGAAGAAGCGGACGTGTTCGTGGTCGAGGTGCCCGACGGGGAGGAGTTCGACGCGAAGTTCGCGGCGCGGGTCTGCCCGGTCGACGCCATCGAGGTGTACGACGACGACGGCGAGCAGGTCGTCTGAGGTACTATTTATAAGCGCTCGCCCAGGTCCTCGGCGAAGTACGTGACGATCAGGTCAGCGCCCGCGCGCTTGAGCGACAGCAGCGACTCGTGAGCCGTCTCTTCCAGGTCGAGCCACCCCTTCTCGGCGGCCGCGTGCAGCATCGCGTACTCGCCGGAGACGTTGTACGCGGCGACCGGGTGGTCGAACTCCCTTCGGACGTCGGCGACGACGTCGAGGTAGGGCAGCCCGGGCTTCACCATCAGCACGTCCGCGCCCTCCTCGGCGTCGATCCGGGCCTCTCGCAGCGCCTCGCGGCGGTTCGCGGGGTCCATCTGGTAGTGCCGGCGGTCGCCGAACGCCGGCGCGCCGTCGGCCGCGTCGCGGAAGGGACCGTAGAACGCCGACTCGTACTTGACGGCGTAGCTCATGATCGCCACGTCCTCGTGGCCGGCCGCGTCGAGCGCCTCGCGGATCGCCCGCACCTGCCCGTCCGTCATCGCGGAGGGGGCGACCATGTCCGCGCCCGCGTCGGCCTGCGAGACCGCCGTCTCCGCGAGCAGGTCGAGCGTCTCGTCGTTCTTCACCGTGAGCGTCGGGTCCGTCTCCGCCGACTCCTCGATCACGCCGCAGTGACCGTGGTCGGTGTACTCACAGAGGCAGACATCGCCGATCACGTACGCGTCGGTCTCGGCGGCGATCCGGCGCGTCGCGCGCTGGACGACGCCGTCCTCGGCGTACGCCCGGTTCCCCTCGGGGTCCTTCGACTCGGGGATCCCGAAGAGGATCACGGCCTCGACGCCGGTCTCCCGGACCTCCTCGACGCGGTCGACGGCCTCGCTCACCGGGACGCGCTCGTGGCCCGGCATCGTCTCGATCGGGACGCGCTCGTCGGTCGTCGCGTCGACGAAGACGGGCGCGACGAGGTCCGATGCCGACAGGGAGGTCTCGCTGACGAGCGGGCGGACGCCGTCAGTCCGGAGCCGCCGCGGCCGGTCAGTTGGGTGCATACCGGAGCGTTGGCTCCGGGTCGTCTTTTATGATCCGTCCGCGGCGAGTCGGCGACGGGGACGACGAGAGCGCGGCGAAGACAGCGAAGACGCAGAGAGCCGGCCGGGGATTATTCGGACGACTCGACGTCGATCCGGTCGCGGAGCGACGCGAGCTCG
Organism: Halorubrum sp. CBA1229; assembly: GCF_003721435.2. Classification (NCBI taxonomy): domain Archaea; kingdom Methanobacteriati; phylum Methanobacteriota; class Halobacteria; order Halobacteriales; family Haloferacaceae; genus Halorubrum; species Halorubrum sp. CBA1229. The sequence goes on from NZ_CP054585.1 coordinate 1,370,652, forward strand.
TCCGACTCCGCGAGCTCTTCGACCCGTTCTTTGAAGTGCTCCTCGCAGAGGCCGACGATCACCCCGCTCTGCTCGGCCTCGTACGTGGCCTCCCGCTCGCAGTAGTGACACCGCATGAGTGCAACTCTATCGGCGTCGGGCTTAATCTTGTTCGTCGATCAGGGAGGATCCGGTCTCCCGCGTGGTCGGGTCGGGAAGCCGGTCGCGGACAGGCGCGAACGCCTCGGAGGTCAGCCCCGCTTCGGCGAGGATCCGCTCGTGGGCGTCGCTCCCGCCCGTCAGGAGGAGGTCGTTCTCGGCGGCGACCCGCTCGACGCGGGCGTCGTCGACCGGGCGGCCGTAGGGATAGAACCGCTCGACGGCGTCCAGCTCGCGGGCGACGTCGAGCGCGGCGTCGACGTCGTCGTACCGAAACGGGTGCGCGAGCCCGACGAAGGCGCACGCGTCTCGGAGAAGCTCGACCCCGCGCTCCAGCCCGGTCACGTCGCGCGAGACGTAGCAGGGACAATCGTTCCCGATCAGCTCGTCGAAGGCGCCGGCGTAGTCGTACGGCGCCGCCGATTCCTCGATCGCGCGGGCGATGTGCGGGCGCCCGAGGCCCGGGCGGGGCTCGACGCCGAGGTCGACGCCGAGCCGCTCTTCCACCGCGTCGAGGATCGCGGTGCCGCGCCGCTGCCGGTCGGCCTGGAGCCGCTCGATCTCGCCGTCGAGCGGGGCGGTGTGCTCGACCGCGTAGCCGAGCAGGTCGAGGCGCTCGAACCCGGCGTCGACCCGGAGTTCGATCCCGCGGACGACCCGGACGCCCTCGCGCTCCACGACCGGGGCGTCGAGGTCCGGGTGGATCCGGTCGTGGTCGGTGACAGCGACCCAGTCGAGCCCCGCGTCGGCGGCGGTCGCGGCGAGCTCCGCGGCCGTCATGGTACCATCGGAGACGGTCGTGTGCGCGTGGAGGTCGGCGACGATCCGGTCCGTGTCCATGGGTCCGGTTCGGCGACCGCGTACTAATTGCCGACGATCGGTGCATGTGAACGCACGCCAATATAAGGAGTTATAATCAGATGGTCCGGACTAAGGTTGTGCATGGACAATCATTAAGAACCATCGGTGGTTTGCATCTGGTGATGCGCTTGAACGGCGTCGACGACCGACTCGAACGGCACCAATATCCGACGACCTCGGAAGAACTGATCGCGGCCCACGGGAACGCGACCGTAGAGCTCGCGGAGGGATCCGAGCGTCTCGGCGACGTGCTGGAGCGGTTCGGAGACCAGACGTTCGACGACGCGGAGGACGTGTTCACCACCCTCCGCGCCGGCGTCTGTCACCGCGGAGTCGGTCGGCGGTTCTACTCGGACCGCGACCCGACGACCAACGCCGAGGACGGGCCCTCGCCGGTCTCGTTCTGAGCTGAATCGCGATTCGACCGCGTTTTTTGAGCGTCCCCTCGCGTCGCCAGCCGCGCCAGCGTCGCGAGCGGCAGGGGCACCGACCGTGCCAGCGTCGCGAGCCGCGGGAGCGCCGTGAGCCGTGTCGGCCGCGTGGGAGAGAGGGTGGCGACGACGTCCGGACGCTACACCCAGTCGATCGCCGGCGAGAGGTCGATCGGCACCGACCCCTTTCGATACCCCTCCACGTGCCCGTCCGGGCGAGCGCGGAGGACGACCGCCGGTCGGTGCCGGACATCCGGTTTAGCGTCGCGGACCGCGGCCCAGTCGTCCGCGGGGAAAGAAGTGCAGTCGACAAGCAGCGTGACGCCGCCGCCGTGCGCCTCCAGCTGACCGCTCGTCTTGGTCTCGGCGGTGTCCCGGACCGCTGCGACGGGGCCGCTGGCGGATCGATTCGAGGCGGGCTGCGGGCGCGTCACCTCGACGAGTGACGCGTTCCCGGTGTCCGGGTCGGTCGCTCGGAAGTCGAGCGAGTGGCCCGTCGTCACCTCGATCTCGGGAGTCACGTCGTAGCCGGAGTCGGTGAGGATCCGGGCCGCGGTGAACTCCGCGATCGTCGCGCTCATCCGCACGAGGTCGAGCGACGACGACGTGCCGAGCTTGCCCGCCATCGTCGCCCGGTAGTCGTCGAGCGTCCCCGGTCGGAGCGTCTCCTCGACGAACGCCGTCCCCTCCTCGCGGGTCGCGTCCGGGAATCCGGCGGCGTGGTCGCGGAAGAACGCCCGGGTCGTCTCCGCGCCGTCCTTCGAGCAGAACACGGGCAGGAAGTACCAGGAGACGTGCGGATACGCCGCGAGCCACGGCTCGTCCTCGTGGAGGCCCGCGAGCAATTCCCGCTGAACCCAGCGGGAGACCGGGTACGCCACCTCGTCGAAGCCGTACTTGTCCGTGCGCCACAGCTCGCTCGGCGTCTCCGTGTTGCCGATCCAGTACCCGGCCGGGCCGCCGTCGGCGCCCGGCGGGGGATCGTCGTCGTCATCGGTCCAGCAGAACAGGGCGAACGAGCCGTCGTCCATGTCGAACCGCCGCGCGTCGTATCCCGGCGGAGCGCTGAACCACGGGTCGCTCGCGGTCGCCCCGAGGTTGTCGTCGAGCGGCCGTTCGAGCTGCGAGCGGACCCGGTCGGCGCTCCACCGGCCGGGAGCGCGCCTGAATCGGAGCGGTTGTGCCACGGCGGTGCTACCGGGCGCCGGGTCTAATCGGTTCCGGTGACACGGACGCGACGCGCCCCCACCGCGCGTCGAAGTCGTTTCGACAAACTGACATTTCACCGATACATATATGTCTGATTACTTCTAAGTCAAGCTGTGCCATGTCAATAGGTGCCTATGACGAGGCCGAACACGAGCGTCGCGAGCGGAAGACCAGCGAAGTCGACGCCGACTTCGACGCCGAGCGGCCGGAGTACTCCGGGTCGCTCACGTACGACTCCGGCGACTCCGCGGAGGCACTCCTCGACAAGTTCCAAGAGCTACAGGACGAGTGAGACGGCGAGTCACCGCTTTTCTGCGGATCGATTCCGTTCCGAACGGGCGGCCGGCGAGTCCGGTCAGGTCAACGCGATGGCGATCGAACAGACGACCGCGACCGCGAGGACGTGGCCGACGACGGCCCCCAGTAGGATCGGTTCCTCGAGGAGAAACGGGACGAGCACCAGCTGGAGCGCCGAGAAACCGATGTTCTCCGCGTCGAGCCGCCTCACCTGAGCCGTCTCGCTCGGACCGAGGTCGACGTTGACCGCCCGCCACAACGCGACGACCGCGCTCCACCACGACGTGCCGATCCGGTAGGTGAGGTCCCAGAGGATCAGCAGCGTGAGGTACACCACCGGGATCGGCGGGTCGGCGCCGAACAGGCGGTCGAGCAGGGTCCCGTCCCACGCGATCATGTACGTGAGCAGCGCGATGAACGCGAGCACGCCGAGCACGATCTCGATGCTCGACCCGAACAGCAGCCGCTTATGCTCGGGCGGCGTCGAGAGTCGACGGTTCGCGGCGCCGAGCCGATGCATCTCGACGCTGCCGATCGCCGCGACGAGGACGGCGACCGTCCCGGCGACGACCGCGTCCCACAGGCCGTAGTACCAGCCGAGCGCGACCACGCCGACCTGGAACAGCAGGAACTGGATCGCGACCGCGAGCGCGCGGGAGATACCGAGACCCGGGATTCCCCCCACGAGACTTTCGTACACCCACGTCTCGCCGTAGTTCCGGCTCACAGATCGGCCTCTAAATCGGTCGCCGGAACCCCGTCAGTCGAGTCGTCCCGACGAGGCCGGTCGATCGCCCGCGCGACGGCGACCTCGAAGGGCGTCTGTTCGATCGGAACCAGGTCGCGGATGCGGTCGTCCTCGACGATCACGGTGTTCCGGAGCCCCTCGACGAGCGAGCGGGCGAGGTACGGGTTCACGTCGGTCACCAGCCGGAGCCACTTGGCCGACAGCTCCGGGCTCAACACCGGCACCCGGATGATCCACAGCTTGTGCCCGAGCTGTCGGCGGGTCCGGCGGAGGATCTCCGCGTACGTCAACACGTCCGGGCCGCCGATCTCGAAGGTGTCGTCGCGCGTCTCGGGGACCCCGAGGACGCCGGTGAGGTACCCGACGACGTCGTCGATCGCGATCGGCTGACAGAGCGTGTCGACCCACTTCGGCGTCGTCATCACCGGGAGTCGGCTCGCGAGTCCGTGGATGACCTCGAAGCTCGCGCTCCCGGCGCCGATGATGATCGCCGCCCGGAGCGTGGTCAACGCCGGGCTACCCGTCGACAGGATCCGCTCGACTTCGCGGCGGGAGCGGAGGTGTTCGGAGAGCTCTTCGCGGTCCTCCCCGAGACCGCCGAGGTAGATCACGCGGTCGACGCCGGCGTCAGACGCGGCGTCGACGAAGTTGGTCGCGCAGTTGCGGTCGCGCTCCTCGTAGCCGGGACCGCCGTCCATGGAGTGAACGAGGTAGTAAGCGGCGTCGACCGGGTCGCCGTCGATCTCGAACGCCGGCGGGAGCGTGTCGGGCTCCAAGAGATCGCCCTCGACGACGTGGACCCCGGCGGGCGGGGCGTAGCCGTCGGCGTCGCGGACCAGGGCGACGACCTCGTGACCGCGGTCGAGGAGCGTCGAAACGAGCCGGCTCCCGACGAACCCCGTCGCGCCGGTGACGAGCACGCGCATACCGATCCCTCGTGTGGAACGACCATAAGCACACGCCACGACTCGCGGGCGCGGTCGGAGACTGCGGACCCTCCCGTCGCCGGGACCGATCCCTAAAAGAGGCCGCGCGGTGCTCGTTGGGACATGCACGCAGGCGAGTACGAGCCGGTCCGCGGGGTGTCGGACCTGTACGTCCACGACACCGGGATGTTCGACACCGACGAGTACGGGGCCGTGTACGTCTACGACGCCGAGCGCCCGGTCGTGATAGACACGGGGACCGGCGTGAACAGGGAGGCGCTGTTCGAGACGATCGACGAGATCGGGATCGGCCGGGAGGAGCTCGCGTGGATCCTGCCGACCCACGCCCACCTCGACCACGCGGGCGGGGCGGGCCACCTCGCACGGCGCTACCCGAACGCGGAGGTCGTCGTCCCTGAAAAGGGGGTGCGACACCTCGTCGACCCGGGGGCGCTCGTCGCCGGGACGAAGTCCGCGGTGGAAGACCAGTGGGAGTACTACGACGAGCCCGAGCCGATCCCCGAAGACCGGATCTCGGGACTCGCGGAGGGCGACCGGATCGACCTCGGCGATCGCGAGCTGATCGTCCACGAGGCGCCGGGGCACGCGCCCCACCACGCGATCTACCACGACCCCGACGCCGACGTCGTCTTCTCGGCCGACGCGGCGGGGATCTACGTCCCGGCGGTCGACGGGATCGAGCCGACGACGCCGCCGCCGCAGTTCGACCTCGACCAGTGTCTCGCCGACGTCAGGACGATCGAGGAGATCGACCCCGACTACCTCTGTTTCGGCCATTTCGGCCCTCGCGAGTACGAACCGGAGCTGGCCGGCGAAATCAAGCGCGCGTACGTGGAGTGGGTGGAGGCGATCCGGGAGAAGCGCGCGGAGCTCGGCGACGACGATGCGGTCGTCGAGCACTTCGAGGCGGCGAGCCGGGACGTGGAGTTCTGGAACCCCGAGCGCGCCCGCGCCAACGCGAGCCTGAACGTCCGGGGCGTCCTCGCGTACCTCGATTACGTCGCGGACGAGGACGGCGACTGACGCTCGTCGCCCGTCGCCGCCGACGGAAACCTCCTAAAGCCCGCGTCACCTACCGTCGAGTTATAAATGGGCATCTTCGACACGATCCGCGCCGTGCTCGGGACGAGCGCCGAGACGGACGCGACCCGCGAGGCCGACCCCGAGGACCTCTTCGGGATGTCGACCGCGTACATGACGATGGAGGCCGACCTCGGCTACGACCACTGCGGGGAGGCCGCGCTCTGCTTCTCCGGGGTCGACAGCACCCGCTTCGACGACGCCGTCGAGACGGTCGAGGCCATCCTCGAAGCCGGCGAGATCGAGACCGGAACGGGGTTCCACCGCCACGAGGACGACCACGGCTACCAGTGGTTCGTCCTCGAGGACGACGACCCCGAGGACCTCGTGACCAGCGTCCACTTCGCGGCCGACCAGTTCATCGAGGAGGGGTTCGGATCGCGGCTGCTCGCGGCGGTTTTCGGCTTCGAACGCGGAGAGACGGACGCCTACTGGATCTACTCCTTCCGGCGCGGCGCGTACTACCCCTTCTCCCCGAAGGGGACGAGCGACCGGAACCAGCAGGTCGAGTTCAAGCTCCAGTCCGTCCTCGACGGGGAGCTCGGCCTCGAAGACGACGAGTCGTACTGGTACCCGCTGTGGCCGGACGCGTCCGGGAAGCGGCCGTGGGAATGATCCGATGAGCGGGTCGACAGCGGGGGAACCGAACGACGGCGCCGGTACCGACTCCTCGAGCAGGGAGTACCGCGACCGCGACGCCCTGAGAAAGCGAGTGTTCCGGGGTGTCGCCGTACAGACCGCGGCGCTCAGCGCTGCCGTCCACCTGCTGTGGGCGTGGCCGCGGCTCGGCGACCCGGCCGATCCGCGACCGTACGTGTTCCTGCTGGGGGGCGCGTTCACCGTCGCCGTCGCGGTCGCGACGCTGCGCGCGCCGGAGTACCGGCGCCTGTACGCGCTCGGTGCCGGCACCCTCGCGGCGTTCCTCCTCGGCTACGTCGGGTGGTACGGCGCCGCGACTCCGGCGGCGCTCGCGAGCGATCCGCTGGCGATCGTCGCGAAGGGCGCGGAGCTCGTCGGCGTCGGCGCGTTCCTCGTCCTCTACCGACTCGCCCCGCCGACGGGCGTCGTGCTCGAACGGCGGCAAGAATCGACCACCGAGGGCGACAATCCCCCCGGGGATGACGAACCTGCGGCGAGTAACGAACCTACAGCGAGTGACGAACCCGCCAACGGACGGTCCGACTCATGACCGACGACGCCTATCTGACGGTCGCGGAGCCCGCGACCGCGACGTTCGAGGTCCGAGGATCGGAGTTCCTCGGGCACGTCGCCCCGGTCGACACGGTCGACGAGGCAGAGGCGTTCATCGAGCGCGTCGGCGACGAGTACGACGACGCGACCCACAACGTGCCGGCGTACCGGGTGCCGGCCGGGGCGGCGTCGGAGCGGACGCCCGGGAGCGGTCCCATGCTCCGCGAGTACTCCTCCGACGACGGCGAACCCTCCGGGTCGGCCGGGAAGCCGGCGCTCAACGTCCTCCAGCAGCGCGAGATCCGCAACGTCGTCGCGGTGGTGACTCGCTACTACGGCGGGACGAACCTCGGGGTGGGGGGGCTCGCCCGCGCCTACTCGCGGGCGGTGAAAGAGGGAGTCGACGAGGCCGGCGTCGTCGAGGAGCGGCCGCACCGGCGGCTGGTCGTCGAGACCGCCTACGACGACTCCGGGACCGTTCGGGGCGTGATCGAGTCGGCCGGCGTCGAGTTCGACGCCGACTACGACGAGCGCGTGCGGTTCGACCTGCGCGTCCCGACAGCCGAGGTCGACGACCTGGTCGAACGGCTCAACAGCGCGACGAGCGGACGGGTCGAGATCGATCGGTAGACCGGGAAATGGACGGCGAGTAGGACTCGGACGGCGAACAGGCGACGGAGTCGAAACGGAGGGGTCCCACGGCGGTGCGTCGCGCTCCCGCCCAGTGCGCCGCGGGCAGCGCTCACGTCACGGGCGGAGTTGGAGGCGGTATCCGATTTGAACGTCGGGCCGATCGGACCGGATAAGCAGGCCGCGACCGTTACGCGAACTTCCGGACGGTCATCTCCAGCGTGTCGAGGTCGAGGATGGGCGCGTACCCCGCGTCGGGGTCGATGTTGACGGATTTTTGGAAGTCGGTCTGGGCCTGCCAGCAGCCGGAGTTGACCGCGAGCACGTTGTGGTACTTCCCCCACCCGAGCTTGTGAACGTGGCCGGTGTGGAACACGTCCGGGACGTCCTGGATGACGAGGTAGTCGCGCTCCTCCGGAGCGACGCGGGTGTGCCCGCCGAACTGCGGGGCGACATGCCGCTTTTTTAAGAGCTGGTACATCGCTTTATGAGGCTCGTCGTAGCTCGCTTTCTCCTCGGGGAGCTCCGCGATAACCTCGTCGAGAGAGACGCCGTGGTACATCAGCACGTCGACGCCCTCGACGCTGACGGTGGCGGGGTTCGAGACCACCTGCGCGTCGTGGACGTCGAGGATGTCGCGGATCTCGTCGTTGAACCCGGGCTGCGGCTCCGCGAGCCGGACCGCGTCGTGGTTGCCGGGGATCATCACGATCTCGGTGTCCGCCGGGACCTCCTTGAGGTGTTCCGAGAACGCCTCGTACTGGTCGTAGATGTCGACGATCTCCAGCTCCTCGTCCTGATCTGGGTAGACGCCGACGCCCTCGACCATGTCGCCAGCGAGCAGGATGTACTCGACCGCCTCGGCCTCGGGCGTGTGGAGCCAGTCAGTGAAGCGGTGCCACGCCTCGGCCATGAACTCGTCGCTGCCGACGTGGACGTCGGAGATCAGCGCGGCCTGGACGTGGCGGTCGGCCGCGCCGGTCCGGTGGGTTCGCGGGACATCCGGGAAGTGCAGCGAGTCGGCGAACAGGATTCCGGAGTCGTCGGCGAGGGTTCCCTCGACGGCGACGCACTCGTCCATCAGGATCTCGTCGACGACGTCGGCGAGCCCCTTGTCTTTCATCACCAGCGCCGGGAAGGTGCCGGTGGTGTCCTCGAGCTCGACGAGCCAGTGGCCGGACTTGGTCGAGCGAACGTCGTTGACGAGCCCGATCATCGCGGCGTCGCTGCCGCCGGGCATGTCCGCGATCGCCTCCGCCGGACGGTGGTTGACGCGGCCCCGAAGGATCTTCGAGAGGCGCTCGTAGCGGTCGCGGAACGTCCGGACGAAGTCGGCGTACTCGCCGGTCCCGGTGCTCCGTCCGGTCATGTCGTTGCCGACCTCGAGCTCTCGGAGCTCCGGGTCGCGGTCGGGGCTCCGGGAGGGTCCGTCCTCGCGGCTCCGGTCGCGCTCGCCGCCGGGCTCCGCGGAGCCGCGATCGGAACGCTCGTCGGTCGATGCGACGCGGTCGGTTCCCCCGGACCCCTCCGTTTCGACTGGAGATCCTCCGGTTGGAGGGTCTGCGTCGGGGGTTGAGTCCGTCGAGGGTCCGGAGTCGACGCCGGAACGGGCCGGCGTCTCGGAGTCGGCGACGCCGTCCGAACCGACCGCCGCGCGGACCTGTTCGGCGGTGATGCGGAGGGCGTCGTCCGGCGCGCGGTCGACGGCGCGTTCGAGGGCCGTCGCGGAGTCAGGGGCGCTCGCCAGCAGGGTGACCGCCTCTCGCTCTGCGTTGTATCCCCGCCTGGCGAGCTCCTTGACGATTCGGGCGTTCGACTCCAGCGGCACGACAGTCGAGAGGAGTGTGCGGCTCAAAACGGTTCCGGAGGACAGGTCCGCCGTCCGCCGGGCGGACGGGAGCTGTGACCCGGAAGCTTATCACCGAAACCCGTCAACCCGAACGTAATGGACGAAGGGGATCGGCCGGAGACAGACGGTGATCCGGCCGAGCGAAGCGGGGCGTCGGGCGCGAGCGGAGACGACCGCGACGAGACGGACTCAGTCGCCGCGTCCGAATCGGCCGACGCGTCCAAATCGACCGACGATCCCGAACCAGTCGACGATCCCGAGAGGACTGATGGGACCGAACAGTCGAATAGATCCGGACAGATAGACGAGCCCGACCCGATTGATACCCCCGAGACGGTCGAACCGTCCGAGGGAGGAGGAGTTTCGGGAGACGACGACCGCGGGAGTGGATTCGCGGAGCGAACTCGCGAGGGGCCGGCTCCAACCGAAACGAAGGGGCTCGCCTATCGGTTCCGTCACGACAAGGAAGGCGCGTTGATGTGGATCCGGGAAATGCTCTCCAGCGTCGCAATCGTGCTGGTGATCGGGCTGATCCTGTTCGGAATTAGCGGGGTGTGGCCGCCGATGGTCGCGGTCGAGTCCGGGAGCATGGAGCCGAACATGGAGGTCGGCGACCTCGTCTTCGTGACGGAGCCCGGGCGGCTCGCGCCCGACGCGGCGAACAACGACGTCGGCGTGGTAACGTACGAGGACGGGCGGGCCGCCGATTACCGGACGTTCGGATCATACGGGTCAGTGGTGATATACCGGCCGCCGGGACGGACGGCCTCACCGATCATTCACCGGGCCATGTTCCACGTCGAGGAAGGTGAAAACTGGTACGACCGGGCCGACGACGAGTACCACGGCGCGGCGGGGTGCGCCGACCTAAGGCACTGTCCGGCCCCCCACGACGGGTTCATCACGCTCGGCGACAACAACGGCGCGTACGACCAAGCCAACGGGCTCGCGCCTCCGGTCAAGGCCGAGTGGGTGACCGGCGTCGCCCGGGTTCGCGTCCCGTATCTCGGATACGTGCGGCTGATCGCGAGTGGGCAGGCGGAGCTGAGCGACGTGCTCGCGACGACCGTCGCGGCGGAGGCGGTCGATAGGGTGGGTGAAACCGAGGACTCCGCGGCCGCGAGCGATGAGTTCTCGAAGCCCACAGTTTCGGGTGGAGGTTCGATCGCGAGCGCGTCCGCGTGAAATCAGCCGTTCGACGAGAACAGTCAGTTTGACGAGAGTCGTTTGACGAGAACAGCCGGCCAAAGGAGCCGATACTCAAAGAGACTGATCGAGCGACGTCGCCGGTGGGGAAAACGCGTCAGTTGTCAAATCGGGCCTGAACGAACGGCTGGGCGTTCTCGATGTCGCCGAGACGGGAATCGGACAGCAGCACCGCTTCGGTCTCCTCGACCGGGACCGAGAGGCCCATCTCCTTCGTGCGGCCGTACCGGCCCTTCGAGACGACGACCGCGTTGACGATTCCGAGCATGTCGAGCTCGCTGATGAGGTCGGTGACGCGGCGCTGCGTAAGTACGTCCGCGTCGATCTCCTCGCACAGCCGCTTGTAGATGTTGAACACCTCGCCGGTGTTGATGTTGTGGACGCCGTTCTTCTCGAGGAGGATGACAGCGAAGAGGACGATCTTGCTCTGGGTCGGGAGCGTTCTGACGACTTCCACGACGCGGTCGAGCTCGATCTTGTCCTGCGCTTGTCGGACGTGTTTCTCCGCGACGATCTCGGCCTGAGAGCGCTCGGCGAGCTCGCCGGCCGTCCGGAGGAGGTCGAGCGCGCGCCGAGCGTCCCCGTGCTCCTGGGCTGCGAACGCCGCGCAGAGCGGGATCACGTCGTCGGTGAGCGCCTCCTCTTTGAACGCGATGTCAGCGCGGTGCTGGAGGATGTCCCGGAGCTGGTTCGCGTCGTACGGCGGGAAGACGATCTCCTCCTCGCCGAGGCTGGATTTGACGCGGGGATCGAGGAAGTCGGTGAATTTCAGGTCGTTGGAGATCCCCATGATTGAGATCCGGGACCGGTCGAGCTCGGAGTTCATCCGCGAGAGGTTGTACAGGGTGTCGTCGCCGCTCTTCTCGACGAGCTTGTCGATCTCGTCGAGCATGATCACGACCACGCGCTCGTGGTAGTCGACCGCCTCGAAGAACGTCGAATAGACCCGGTCGGTCGGCCACCCGGTCATCGGGACCTCCTCCATCTCCTCCGCGTCGGTCTCGAGCTCGTCGATCCGCGCGTCGAGATCGTCGAGCGTCGCGAACTCGGTGGTCGCGAGCGCTCCGGGGTCGTCGGTCGCCTCGGACCTGAGCTCTCGGCAGCGGTCGAGGCGGTCGGCGATGACCTGCTGGTTCTTCTCGATGAAGGTGTTGGCGAGCTGCGCGAGGACGCGGTACTGCGTGTCGGTCACCTCGCAGTTGATGTACTCGACCTCACAGGGAACGTCGTACTTCTGTGAAGTCGATTCGAGCTCCTGTGAAACGAACTTCGCCGACGCCGTCTTCCCGGTGCCCGTCTTGCCGTAGATGAGGATGTTGGAGGGCGTCTCACCGCGGAGCGCCGAGACGAGGATCGTCGCCATTCGGTTGATCTGGTCGTTTCGGTGCGGGAGTTCGTGCGGAGTGTAAGACGGCCGGAGCACCTCCTTGTTCTCGAAGATCGGTTCGCCGGAGAGGAGGTCGTCGAACAGGCCCTGATTGTCGTCCTCGTCGTCGAGAACGACGCCGTCAAAGTCGACGTCCGGGGTAGAACGGTCGCGTCCGCCGCTGCCGACGTCGACGTCGGTGTCGGTAGTTACCTCAGTGTCGACATCTCCTTCAGTCCCGGCGTCGGTGTCGGGATCCGGTCCGGTACCGGCGTCAGTGCCGACGGTACTGTCCGACCCGGTGCTGTCGATGTTCTCGCGGTCTAGGCCTGTTTCGTGGGCCGTCGAACTCGAAGGCGGATCGTCGAGCTCCTCATCGGTCGTGAACGGGTCATCGGTTTCCCCGCCGCTATCCCCCGATTCGCCCGCCTGCGATGTGTGCTCTCCTTCGTCCATATGAACCCCCCTGTTTCAGGTGGAAATTCGCCACGAGAGGGCGAGGTGCGCCGCGTTCCGTCCTGAAACGTTGACATCCGGCACTATTCGTGTCCAGTGATGTCCAGTTGATGCAGTCGAACCAGATGAAGAGGCGGTACAAAAGTGTTGCTCTCCGGACTCGAAACGCACCGTCAGTTGACGGGATCGTCGACGGCCCTCCGGCCGCGTCGGCACGGTCGAACTGGCTCGTCGGCAGATGGCGCAGTCAGTTGATACTGCAGCCGGCAGACGTGCAGCTGGCAGACGTGCAGCCGACAGATGAGTCGAAGCAGCTGATCCGATTCGTCAAAACGAAATTCTCACGGTGAATCGAGCGCGGTACGGATATCAGACGGTGCAAAACGACGGACACGTCGAATCGGTTCGATGCACCGGAACCGAAGGTTGGATGCGGGAATGCTGAGGAACGACTCGGACTATAGAGCGTGATTTTGGCAGTTCAGTCGCTCGTTAGACGTCGATGAGCCTGTTGATTATCGGTATCTCAGACTGGGACGGTTCGGCGTTTGGTCCGGTCCACGGAAGTTGGATCCCCGAACCCCCCCACCCCCACGGAAGTTGGATCCCCGAACCCCCCCACCCCTTTGTTTCGTGTGGAACGCGAATTTGGTGGGTAGGGGTGGTCCAGGGGATGAATATGAAACAGAAGAATTTATATTGTAGACTGTACAACAGTACCCTCGACAATCCATCCCAGATTATTGTTGTTGTTTTGTGGTTATTTTAGTGTCTCCAGGCACTAATAAAATATAGATCGGCCTGATCCCCGAACCATCACCACCACCCCACCCACATCATCACCCGTCTCCAGTTGAAACGAAGGGGTGGGGGAGGAAGCAAACCGAGCGAGCTCAGGCGGGGGCCGTCTGCGATACCGGTCACCCACAGCTCCCCTTAGAGAGATGGACTGTTGTCGGACGAGGTTGTCTCGCCGAACCCGGCTCCCGTCGGTGGTGATACATCGAAATACGAGGCTTTACCCTTATACCGCCGTCACAGACGGCCTCCCAAGACCTGTGTCTGTAATGTGTCAACACCTCATATGTGGACCACCCTTCCGGCATACCTCGACCGCTTCGTCTCGCGTCGCCCCCTTCGGCTCCGACAATACGTTTCCGGGATTCGAAATGAATGCCATTTCGAGCGGCTCAAAACTGTACGCGCTCAATATCGGCCGATCTGAACGTCTGACGCAGTTCTTAAGTGAGAGGGGCGTGGATTCTATCGTAATTCCCCGAACGAACGCCGGGTGCGGCCGGATCGGGCGGTAGCACGCGACACGGCTCGTTCGGGAGAAACCAGGATTGGAGGTCAGGATGGGACTGCTCACGAATCTCAAAGACAGCATATCACGGGTCACAGACGGGCTGTTCGCGGCCGACGAGCCCAAGCGGATCGGGATCTACGGACCGCCGAACGCCGGAAAGACGACCCTCGCAAACCGGATCGCACGCGACTGGACGGGTGACGCCGTCGGGCCTGAGAGCCACATCCCGCACGAGACTCGACGCGCTCGGCGCAAGGAGAACGTCGAGATCGAGCGGAACGGACGGAAGGTCACGATCGACATCGTCGACACGCCGGGGGTGACGACGAAGGTCGACTACAAGGAGTTCCTCGACCACGACATGGAGAAGGACGACGCGGTGCGTCGCTCCCGCGAGGCGACCGAAGGGGTCGCGGAGGCGATGCACTGGCTCCGTGAGGACGTCGACGGCGTCATCTACGTGCTCGACTCGACCAACGACCCGTTCACGCAGGTGAACACGATGCTCATCGGGATCATCGAGTCGCAGGACCTCCCGGCGCTTATCCTCGCGAACAAGACGGACCTTCCCGGATCGGACGTCCAACAGATCGCCAACGCCTTTCCGCAACACGAGACGATCCCGCTCTCGGCGCTCGAAGGTGAGAACATGGACGAAGTGTACACGAAAATCGCGGAGTACTTCGGCTGATGCCCGGACCGACTCCCGACGTCGACGGCGACGCGTCTTCCGACGACCCCGGCGACGGCGTCCGGATCGACATGATCAGCGGCGCCCGGATGGAAGGGCTCACCGGTATGGAGAAGATCCGGCTCATCCTCGACGGCGTCCGCGACGGCAACATCGTCATCTTAGAGGAGGGGCTCTCTCCCGACGAGGAGTCGAAGCTGATCGAGGTGACGATGACCGAGATCAGCCCGGACGACTTCACGGGGATCGAGATCGAGACGTACCCGAAAGCGGAGACGGGCGACCAGAGCTTCCTCGATAAGCTGATGGGTCGAAAGTCCGCCCAGAAGCTCACCGTCATCGGGCCGGCCAACCGGATCGAGACGCTGCACAAAGACGAGAACCTCATCAGCACCCTCGTCTCCCGCAAATAAATGCCCCACCAGTGTACCACCTGCGGCCGGACGTTCCCCGACGGGTCGAAGGAGATGCTCTCGGGCTGTCCGGACTGCGGTGGGAACAAGTTCCAATTTAAACCCGCGGGCGCGACAACGGACGAACCGTCGACACCGTCCGAGCAGTCAGCCCCGTCCGAGCAGTCAACCCCGTCCGAGCAGTCAACCCCATCCGAGCAGTCAACCCCATCCGAGCAGTCAACCCCGTCCGAGCAGTCAACCCCATCCGACCACTCGAACTCGAATGCGACGGAGCGGTCGTCCCCAGCGTCGGCCGATTCAACCGAGGCCGCCAACGCGAGCGAGCCGACCGCCACCGATCCGACTTCGACCTCCGATACCGAGCCGTCTTCCGCCGCTGCAGACCCGACGCCTTCCGACGCGGAACCGTCCGAACCGACCGACTCGACGACTGGGACCGAACACGTCCGCGAACGCGACGAGGAGGACGTCGCGCAGGCGAGCGCTCGATCCGACGTCGTCTCGCCGGACGAACTCGACCGGGCGAGCCGCCCCGTCGACTCCGACTCCGACGCGGACGCTCGGGGCTCCGCCGATCCGGACGGCCCCCGTCCCGATATCGGCGAACTCCGCGACGAGCTCAACGAGCAGTTCGAGAGCATTCGGATCGTGAGTCCGGGGAAGTACGAACTCAACCTGATGGAGCTGTACGACCGTCAGGAGTACATCATCTCGCTGCAGGAAGACGGGCGCTACGTCATCGAAATGCCCGACGCGTGGGGCATTCAAGACGAGTGACGCCAACGGCAGTTTCGACGAACGCCCCCGCCGGCAGTTTCGACGAACGCCCCCGCCGGCCGGAACTCCCGAGCCGTGGTTCTCGCCGAACTGTACATTCGGGCGACCATTGTCGAAGTGAACACAGTTATGCGGCTTCCTCCGCTACGGCCGCCTATGTCCGCTGATCACGCTTTCACTTCGCGATCTCGAGCCGTCTCTCGTTCGATCCGACGCGACGAACCCGACCCGAACGCTCGCGACGAGGTGGACGTATGCGCGTAGTCGCCAAGTTCGGCGGGACGAGCCTCGGGAGCGGCGACCGCATCGAGCGGGCGGCCGACTCCGTCGCGAACGCGGTCGAGGCCGGCCACGAGATCGCCGTCGTCGCGAGCGCGATGGGATCGACCACGGACGACCTCCTCGACGACATCACCTTCGAGACGGACGACGCCGACCGCGCCGAGATCGTCTCGATGGGCGAGCGCACTAGCGTCAGGATGCTCAAGGCGGCCCTCTCGGTCCGCGATATCGATGCCGTCTTCCTCGAACCCGGACACCCCGACTGGCCGGTGATCACGAACGAGCTCGGCGAGGTCGACGTCGAGGAGACGAAGAAGCGCGCGCACGCCATCGCGGAGCGGCTCGACGGCGTCGTCCCGATCATCACCGGCTTCCTGGCGGAGGACCACGACGGCAACGTGACGACGCTCGGCCGGGGCGGCTCCGACACGACCGCGGTGATGCTCGGCAACTACATGGACGCCGACGAGGTCGTGATCGTCACCGACGTCGAGGGCGTCATGACCGGCGACCCACGCGTCGTCGAGGGGGCGCGGAACGTCGGTCGGATCACCGTCGACGAGCTGCGGAACCTCTCCTTCCGCGGCGCCGAGGTCGTCGCGCCGTCGGCGCTCTCGTACAAGGACGAGGACCTCTCGGTCCGGGTCGTCCACTACCAACACGGCGACCTGCTCAGAGGGGGGACTCGCATCGAGGGGCAGTTCGAGAACCTGATCGACATGCGCGAGGAGCCGCTCGCGTGTCTCACCATCGCCGGGCGCGCGATCCGGAACCGACCCGGGATCCTCTCGCAGCTCGCGAGCGCCCTCCGCGAGGAGGAGATCAACATCGACGCGGTCGCCTCCGGCATGGACTCGGTCACGTTCTACGTCGACGTCGACGTCGCGGAAACCGCCGAGGCGCTGCTCCACGAGGCCGTCGTGGACGACGAGACGCTCTCGTCGGTGACCGTCGCCGACCCGATCGCGGTCATCCGGGTGACCGGCGGCGAGCTCCCCAACCAGCCGGGCGTCATCCAGGACATCATCGCCCCGCTGGCCGAGGACGGGATCAACATCATCGACCTCATCACGAGCGCGACGTCGGTCGCGGTGTTCGTCGACTGGGACGACCGTGAGGACGCGCTCGAGATCGTTCAACAGCGGTTCGACTGACGACTCACTCGTCTCACGCATCTCGCTCGACTCACCTGTCCAACTCGTCTCACTCGTTCTTTCGACCGTCCAACTCCCCGAACTCGATCCGGTACCGAGTGGTCCGTCGCCCCTCGAACCGCGGGCCCCTCCCCGCGGATTCGAACCCCGAGGCCTCGATCACCTCGCCGGTCGCCTCGTCGTTCGGGACGACGACCTCGACACCCATCTCCTCCCGGCGCGCGAACCGTCGCGGCTCTTCGAACAGCCGTTCGATCGTCGACCCGTTCCCGTCGAAGTCGGTCACGTGAACGGTGTCGCCGCGGACATCGAAGGCGACGAAGCCGCACACCACCTCCTCTGTATCGTCGCTGTCGCCGGCCGTGTCGCTGTCGCCGGCCGCTTCCACCGCGACTCGAACCGACCGGTCGTGGATCATGTTTCTCACGACGTCTTCCGGCCGACTGGTCACCGATGCCAGCGCCTCGGCGTCCGATTCGAGTGCGTCACGAATCCGCATACCACGGTTACCGGACGAATCCGTATAAACCCGCTGGCATTCGGGTCCCGCGCTTCGTCGGGAGTCGCCCACTTTCCGCTCGAAGCGTCCCGCCTTCCGCCCGAAGTAATATAGTTTTAAACGACCGGCGGCCTCAGGGTTCGACATGAGCAAATCCACCACGATCGTGCTCGGAACGATCGGCGTGTCGGCGGCCCTGTCGGTACTCATCATCCTCTCGTACGTGCTCGGCTGATGTTCTCGTCCCGGCCGCTCGACGCCGACCTCGATGCAGTCCGCGAGGAGCACGCGCCCGGGTCACCCGTCATCGACGTCGACGCGGACTTCGAGACGCTCCCGCCGGCCGCGGCCGAGGACCTCGGCCTGTTCGTCGACGGGCTCTCGCCCGCGTCGTTCCCCGGGGAGTGGCTCCCCGACGAGGTGCCGGAGCTCCTCCGGAAGTACGCCGGTCCCGCATTCACGGTCGGGCTCCCCGGCGACGGCACCGTCGTCCGGTCGACCCAGACCGACCCCCAAGCGGTGCTCGTCAAGAAGCGGGCGGAGGGGACGCCGGACGACTTCCTCGCGTTCCTGGTCGCCGACCGGTTGGTCCAGATCGGCGTCTCACCGGCTCCCGGATCGCTTCCGGACGACGCTCCCCCTGACTGGCTCCCCGAGAGCTTCCTCCCGTTCTTCGGCGAGCGCTATCGCGACCTCGACGCCGCGATCCGCCGCCCGGACCCCGACACCGGCGCCTCGACCACGGGATACGGCCCGACGGACGTCTTCCAGGTCGCGGCCGCGCTGTTCGACGCGTGGGTCGGGCTGTACACCCGCGACGCCTTCGCGTCGTGGGAGGGCCGCCACCCGCGGCTGTTCGACGCGTGGGTCGACGCCGGCGACCGCTTGGAGGGACGGCTCGGCGACCTCTCGGGCGAGGTCGCTCGCGGCGAGACCGACTTCGCGAGCGCGACGGAGTACGCCTGCTCGGCCGTCCGCCACGGGCTCGACCTCCCCGCGCCGTTCGCCGCGCTCGACACCGCCGCCTACCGCGACCGCGGCGCTCCCTACGCGGTGAAGTGGGCGGAGAAGACGTTCGAATCGATGGTCGACGCCGACGGCTGACCGGCTCTCGTTTTTAAATATCGAAGCTGACGTTGCCCTCGCCGTCGAGCTCGATGACGCCCTCGAACAGGTCGCGGAACCGGTCGAGCGTCGCGACCTCGTGGACCTCCTCGGAGAGGTGGAAGATCCCGACCGCGTCGTGCTCGTCGAGGAGGTCGAGGATCTCAGCGGCCGCCTCGTACACCGCGTCGTCGTCGGCGTAGTACGCCATCTCGGTGAGCGAGTCGACCGAGACCCGCCGCTTCCCCTCGTTCTCGGTGAGGAAGCGCTCGACCCGGTCCACGACGCCGTCGAGGTCGTCGGGGGCGGAGACGTAGAACACGTCGTCGCTGGAGCGCCGCGAGTAGCCGCGCTCGACGGAGAGCGTGTCGAGGATGGTCGCCTTCGTCTCGTCGACGTCGTAGTACTCCAGCTTCTGTTCGACCTCTCGCGCGGTCGTGCGCGTGGAGACGACGAGGAACGCGTCGGTGTCGGTCTTCAGGAAGTCGGTGTCGATCCGGTCCGTCTCGCCGATGCTCGGGTGGACGAGCAGCAGCCCGGTGCCGCCCGGGATCGTTTCCGGCCCGTTCTCGATGGCGAGCGAGTAGTCCATGGGATCGGAAACCCCCCGACCGACTTAACGGTGCGGGCCGCGTCGGTCGGTCGCCGCCGACGGCGCCGGCCGGTTTTTTGACTCCCCCTCGCGTTCGCACACACGATGCCCGGCCACGACACCGCGCGCGACGTCTACCGACAGGCGCTGCCGGTGATCCTCGTCAGCCTCGTCGCCGGGCTCTTCGCCGGGACCATCCTCGGCTCCGAGACGATGCGCGCCGGCATCTCGGAGGTCCCCGGCCTCCTCCTCCTGCTCCCCGCGTTCCTCGCGACCCGCGGCGGCGTGTACGGCTCGCTCGGGGCCCGCCTCTCGACCGGGCTCCACCAGGGGCTCATCGAGCCCCGATTCCGCCTCGACCGCCGCCTCAGGAATGCGATCCTCGCCTCGTTCATCAACGGAATGACCGTCTCCGTGTTCATCGCCGTGGTCACCTACCTCTGGCTGACGCTGTTGGGGACGGAGGGGAACCTCCTCCAGCTGGTCGGGATCATGGTCGTCGCGGGATTCCTCTCGGCGGTGCTCATGATCTCGGTGCTGATCGCCGTCATCTTCGTCGGCTACCGCCGGGGGCTCGACCCCGACAACGTGATCGGGCCGGTCGTGACGACGCTCGGCGACGTGTTCGGAGTCCTCTTCCTCCTCGTTG
The DNA here is from genome assembly GCF_003721435.2 of Halorubrum sp. CBA1229. Taxonomy (NCBI): domain Archaea; kingdom Methanobacteriati; phylum Methanobacteriota; class Halobacteria; order Halobacteriales; family Haloferacaceae; genus Halorubrum; species Halorubrum sp. CBA1229. The sequence continues at coordinate 1,390,534 of NZ_CP054585.1, forward strand.
GGATCTACATCGTGGGGGTCGTGCTGTGAGCGGTTCCGCCAGCGCGGGAGGCGACGGGAGCGCTTCCGACCTCGGGGGCCGCTCGGCGTCCGCCTCGGAGACGACGATGACCGACGAGTGGTCGATCCGCCGGATCGTCCGGACGATGATCCCGCTCCTCGCCGCGCTGTCGGTGCTCCAGCTCGTCTCGGGGACCGTCCTCGAGACGTACGAGGCGGTGCTCGTCAGCAACCCGGCGCTGCTCGTGTTGGTGCCGGTCCAGATCGGCACGGCCGGGAACCTCGCCTCGATCACCTGTTCCCGGCTCACCACCCAGCTCTACCTCGGGACCTACGAGCTGGACCCGTCGAACCCCGACCTCAGGGCGAACGCCGGCGCCGTGTTCGCGCTGGCGGGGACCGTCTTCGGCGTCGTCGGCGTCGCCGCGTGGGCCATCGGCGTCGCGCTCGGCGGCACGCTCGGACTCGGGCGGGTGCTCCTCGTCTCGCTGGTCTCCGGGATGCTCCTCGCCGTCCTCGTCGTCGTCACCAGCGTCGCCGCCGTGGAGATCTCCTACCGGATGGGGTTCAACCCCGACGACACCACAATCCCCGTCGTCACCAACGTCTGCGACATCGCCGGCGTCCTGATCCTCTTCGCGGTCGTCTCCGTGGTCGTGTGAGCTCGGAAGGCGCTGTCATCGTGGGAGTTCAGAACACGCTGTCGGCGGTCGCGGCGCCGACGACGCTGAACACCGCGCTGACGGAGACGGCCTTGGCCGTGGTCACCAACAATTCGGTCCCCGTCACGCCCTGCTGGATGAGGAAGGTGTCCGGCGCGTCGAACAGCACCGCGAGGACGGTCACGGAGCCGAACGCGACGATCATCAGCGAGACGAACCGGGCTGGGATCCCGGCGATCTCCTTTTCTACCTCGGGGTCGCGGCCGGTGTCGGCCCGGTAGAGCGCGGCGTACCCGATCAGCGCGACGAGCCCGGCGGTCAACGCCCCTTGGATCGCGTTCATCCCCGCGGCCAGGTCCCACACCTCTCCGGTGACGACGAACGGGCCCGCGAGGAGGAAGCCGCCGACCGCCTGCTGCGCGGAGTCCGCGATCCGGAACTTCGGCCGACGGAGGCTCTGCGGGCGTTTCATACACTCCAAAGGGACGGCGGCCGATAAAACGGCGACGCTTTGCCGCCGCGCGTCGCGGCGACCGGGAGCCGTTCCCCTCCGAACCGGTTTTCACCCGTCCGCCCGTCGTCCCGCCATGAGCGTTCGCGAGGAGTTCGACCAGTGGGCGACGTCGGGGAAGGACCGCGGGATGGAGGACCGGCACTGGCACACCGCGAAACACGTGCTCGCCCGGATGCCGGTCGAGGCGGGCGACGCCGTCCTCGATTTAGGCACCGGGTCCGGCTACGCGCTCCGCGCGCTTCGCGAGCGGGGCATCGGCCGCGGGTACGGGCTCGACGGCGCGCCGGAGATGGCCCGCAACGCCCGGAGCTACACGGACGACGACGCCGTCGGCTTCCTCGTCGGCGACTTCGACGCGCTCCCCTTCGCCGACGACTCGCTCGACCACGTCTTCTCGATGGAGGCGTTCTACTACGCGGCCGACCCGCGGAACACGCTCCGGGAGATCCGGCGCGTGCTGAAGCCCGGCGGCACCTTCTACTGCGCCGTCAACTACTTCGCGGAGAGCGAATCGACCCACGCGTGGCAGGAGAACATCGCCGTGGAGATGACTCTCTGGAGCCGCGAGGAGTACCGCGAAGCGTTCCGGGACGCCGGGCTGTACGTCGCCGGTCAGGACAACGTCCCCGACCGCGAGATCGAGATCCCGGACGCGGACGCGTTCCCCACCGACGACTGGGACTCCCGCGAGGCGATGGTCGACCGCTACCGGACGTGGGGGACGCTGTTGACGGTCGGCGTCGCACCTTGATCTCGCAGATCGGTTATAAATCACTGCCGTCGACAACTCTGCGATGAACACCGCCAAAGCCCCAGCCGGGAGGCGGGCGCACGCTCGCTGCGGTCCTCGGTCACTCGCTTCGCTCGTTCCCTGTGGTCCTTACGTCGTCATCAGAACGCTCCGCGTTCTGATTGGCTCACGAGAGCTTTGCTCTCGTGAACGCCTGCGCCCGCCTCTCGACTGCCCCTTTGAGTCCCACCCGACCGCACAGCACCGCACCTCACGCCTCCCCAGCCTCGTCGCTGGCACCCTCCGCTTCGCTTCGGGAGCCAGCGACTCCAGCGAGGGACCTTCGGTCCCTCTGGCAGCCGGCGCGTAGCGCCGGCGACCTCGCACGCGCTCCTCGCGCCCGGTGGGCGCTCGGAGGCGCGCGCCACCGCACCACCGTCTATTTATAAGTAAAGACTCGTGATCCGCCGATACCTTTTAATCATGCGAACCGTTCGCACAGTTGATACCATATGGAACTCCGCTGCGAGGGCTGCGCCGGCTGCTGCGTCGACTGGCGGCCGCTCGACCCGGACGCCGCCGGCTCCGACCGCGCCGGCGACCGCCCGCCGCTCGACGACACCTACGACCTCGCCCCGCTCACCCGCGACGAGGTCGCCGGCTTCCTCGACGACGGGCTCGGCGACGCGCTCGTCCCGCGGCTGTTCGAGCCCGCCGAGTCCGACGCGTGCGTCTCCGTCGACGGCGTCGACGTCGCCGCCGCCGGCGACCGCCCCGTGTTCATGATCGGCCTCCGGAAACCGCCCAAGCCGGTCGCGCCGATCGGCACCGAGGGGCCTCGCTGGCTCGACGCCTGCGTCTTCCTCGACCCGACGACGCTCCAGTGCCGGATCCACGGGGCGGAGCGGTACCCCCGGACCTGCGCGACGTACCCGGGACACAACCTCGAACTCGACGCCGAGACCGAGTGCGAGCGCGTCGAGGCCGCGGGCGGGGGCGACCGCCTCCTCGACGACGAGCCGCCTGACGACCTCCCCGCGCCCGCGTTCGGCCCGCAGGCGCTCGGGACGACGATCTTCGCCTACCCCGATCCGGACGACCTCGACGGCGTCCTCGACCGGATCGTGAACGACTCGCTCACCGCCGACGACCGCGCCCGGTTCGCGGGCGCCGCGGTCGGCTCGCGGCCGGGGTCGCTGTCGGTCGATCGCGACCGCATGGCCGAGGCCCGGGCCCGCGCCCGCGAGGCCGACTCGTGGGCGGGGCGCGCCGTTCGCGAGTGGACCGACCGCGCGGGCGGCGACGGGGAGGCCGTCGACCGCGACGCGGCCGCCGTCGATCGACTAGTCAGCGATCTGGAGGACGACGCCGGCGCCCCCGGGACGCCGGGGTGGGACTGACCGGGCGAACGGATCCGGTGCCGTCCCGGCGGTCGCGCTCCCTCTCGCCCGCGCTCACCCGCCTCGCTTGCGATACCACGCGCGCTCGCCGACCGGCGACTCGCCGTCCTCGACGGGGAGCCGCCCCACGAACAGGTCTCTGACGGCGAGCGTGATCACGAGTTCGACGGGGGCGTCGCCGTCGTCTCCGGCTCCACCCCCCTCCTCGCCCTCCGACGCGACCGGGCGGACCGTCACGACGGCGTGCCCGTCGCGTTCGTCGATCGACTCGATCACTCCGACCGACCACCGGTCGACGTGGTGCGACGGCTCCCGGGCGTGGACGCGGTCGTGGTTCACTGCGCTCCCTCCTCGACGCGGCGCACCGCGAGCGCCGCCTCGCAGGTGCACTCGACCTCGCACTTCGGGCACTCCGCGGCGGGTCGGTCGATCGGCTCGCGGTGGACCGTCTCGTAGCCGTGGCGGTCGAACAGCTTCTCCGGGGAGTCGGCGCCGCGGTGATACCACGAGTCCGCGACGAGCACGTCGACCCCGCGTTCGGCGCCGATCCCGTGCAGGCGTCCGAGGAGCCGGCTCCCGATCCCGCGCCCCGTGGCTCCGTCCCGGACGTACCCCATCTCGAGGTGACCGTACCGGTCGGCGGCGGGGATCAGGTCGGAGTCGTCGAAGAAGTACATCTCGTCGGCGACGGCGCCCGAGTCCGCGAACTCGCGGAGCGCCATCACCCCGAGGATCGAGTCGTCGACATCTCCGCCCGCGTCCGGTCCTGCGCCGCCCGCGTCCGGTCCTGCGCCGCCCGCGTCCGGCCCTGCGCCGCCCACGTCCGGTTCCGCCCCGCCCTCGCCCTCCACCGCAACCAGCACGTGGTACGTCGGGTCGCCGATCCCGAGGTCGACGCCGTAGGAGCTCCCTTCGCTGAAGTGCTCGGTGATGAGCGCCTCCAGTTCGTCGGCGTCGCCCGGCCGCGGGTCTCGGATCGCGATCTCGTCCATCCTCCGAAGGTACGCTCTCGGCCGACAAGAGCGGCGCGGTGGGTCGGCGTCTCCGAGGCCAACCGCCGCGGCCTATCCGGCCGCTCCCGGCCGCCAGACGCCCTGTTTCCGGTCGAGCCACGCGACAACGACCACGTGGGGAAGCGTCATGGCCGCGATGGCGACGAGCGACACGCCGAGCAGGTCGCCGGGGGCGGCGACGCCGGCGGGGACCGAGAGCCCGACCGCGCCGACGATGAGGAACCCCCCGAGGGTGAGCGGCGCGGCGTCGCGCGCGAACTGCCGGAGGGCGCCGGGCACGTCGCCGTCGCGGATCGCGGTCGCCGCCCGCTCGTCGACGAGCACGAGCCGGCCGACGTGCCGGAGCGCGTGCCAGAGCGCGAAGTACACGCCCACCGCGAACACGGGCGCGGCGAGCAGGAACCACGCCCACAGCGCCGCGACCTCGCCGACGTCGCGGAGCCACCCGCGTTGCGAGGCCCCGGATCGGACCCGCCAGTACCCCAGCCCGACCGACAGCGCCGTCGCGGCGACCATGAACGCGCCGACGGCCAGCCGGGTTTCCGGGACGAACACGGGGTCGACCGCGGCGGCCGAGTCGACGACGAACAGGCCGACGATCCACTCGGCGACCAGCCGGTACTCGTCCGGGTGCGCGAGCAGCGGGACCCCCATCGGGAGCCCCCCGCGGACGACGAGGCTCAGCCAGCGCTCGGCCGAGGTCGGGAGGTGGTCGACGCCGGCCACGACGAGCGCCGCCACGTCGCCCTGGCCCCAGTGGAGCCACGTGAGCGCGATGAACCCGACGAACGCGGCCACGGGCGCGAGGAAGAACGCCGCGACGACCGCCCCGCCGAGGACCGCGTAGGCGACGGAGACGACCGCGATCGACCGCCGGAGCGACACGTCGGTCGCCGCTCGGAGGGGGACGAGGTGGTCGACCGCGCCGTGGGCCATGCCGACGACGAGGGTCCCGAGCGCGAACGTCGCGACGCCGACCTCGACCGGAAACAGGGGGGTCACGGCGCCGACCGGCAGCAGCGCCGCGAGCGCCAGTGCGGGGTACAGCGCGAACCACCGGTCGACCCCCGACCGGGCGCGGTCGCCGCGGTCGATCGCTCCGGTCTCGCGTCTCGCCGCCGAGCGCGTCGCGGCCTCAGTCATCGACGGGGTCCAGCGACTCCGGCTCCGGTTCGGGCGAGTCGGGCTCCGGCTCCCGTCCGAACGCCCCGGTCGACGACTCGGTCGGCCGCCCGCGGCGGTCGTTCCAGTCGAGCACCCACTCGAACAGGACGAGCCCGTTCACGGTCATCACGCCGGCCGAGGCGAAGAAGAGCATCTCCTCGATCGGGAGCCCGAGGACGGCGATCCCGCTCGTGAGCTCGGGGGAAAGCCGCCACGTCCCCATCGCGATCGCGATCCGGTCGGCCACCCAGAAGTACGCGGCCGGGATCAGCGTCGCGGCGAGCCACATCCGCGGCGTCCGGATCAGGTAGCCGCCCCCGACCGCCCACTGGAGCGCGAAGACGGGGCCGACCCACGCGATCAGCCCGCCGAGGTAGAGGTACGAGGGGTCGAGCGTCACGAGCCAGAGCCCGCCGACAACCATCGCGACGCCGGCGACGACGCCGGCGACCCGGGGCGCTCGGTCGAAGTCGCCCTCGCGGAACGTCGGGTCGAACCCGATCAGGTGGAGCGCGAACCCGGTGACGACGGTCTGAATGGCGAAGAAGAGGTACTCGCCGAGCGGGATCGACAGCGCCCGGACGAGCACCGCGCCGTCGGCGTACGACCACGCCCCCCGCCGGATCATGTAGCTGATCCACGGCGTCGTGTACACGTACGCGATGGCGACGAGGATCGCGATCCCGACCGTCGCGCGTCGCCGGCGGACGGCGCCGTACCGCGGCGCGAGGTACCACAGCGCCGCGACCACGGGGAGGCTGAAGACGAGGTGGAACTGGAGATACGTCAGCGTCGGTAGCATCCGATCACCCCACCGGCGGCGTTCATGGGTTCATGTTCGCTCTCTCGCTTATTAAGGGCCAGTCCAAACAGTGTGGTCGTCCCCGAGGGTCGGCGGGATCGCATCCGGGGATCGGCGGCCGACGAGTCTACTCCTCGCGCGACAGCACGCCGTGACCCTCCAGCACCTTCCCGAGCCGGAACATGGAGGCGACGACGGCGTCGCAGACCGGGCGGACCGCGTCCTTCGGCACGAATCCGACCGCGAGCCCGGCGACCTCCAGCATCGGGAGGTCGTTCGCGCCGTCGCCGACCGCGACCGTCTCGGCCATCGGGTAGCCGAGGTCGTCGGCCAGATCGGCCAGCGCGTCGTCTTTGGTCCCCTCGATGAGCGGCCCCTCGGCGTCGCCGGTGAGCTTCCCCCCCGCCATCGGGAGGCGGTTGGCGACGATCGTGTCGGCCTCGACGCCTTGCTTCGCGAGCGCGCGCTCGACGCCGCGCTCGAACCCGCCCGTGAGCACCGCGACGTGGTGGCCGTCGGCCTGCAGGCGCTCGATCAGTTCGCCGGCGCCCGGCCGGAGCGCCACCTCGTCGAACGCGGCCGCGACGTCGTCCTCGCCGAGCCCGCCGAGCAGCTCCGCCCGCCGGTAGAGGCTCTCGGCGTAGCTGAGCTCGTCGTTCATCGCCCGCTCCGTGATCGCAGCCACCTCGTCGGCGACGCCCGCCCGCTCGGCGAGCAGGACCGTCATCTCGGAGTCGGAGAGCGTGCCGTCGAAGTCGAACGCGATGAGGCTCATGGACTCCGTTCGGCCCGGAGCCGTTTTTAAACACCCGATCGCGCAACGATGACGCGCCCCCGGTGGTCTTTTTGCCCGTCGCGGTCGTCGTCTCCGCATGGACAGACCCGACGCGGACCGCGCCGACGTCGACGTCGACGACCTCCTGAAGCTGATCTTGGGACTCGCTGTCGTGTGGCTTCTCGTGGAGATCCTCGGCGCGGTGCTGGACCTCACGTTCGCGATCGTAGACGCGATTTCCCCGCTGATCGTCATCGTGATCGTCGTCCTGATCGCCTTACGGCTCACCGACCGGATCTGAGACGTGTTCAGCCTGAACGTCCCGCTCCCGCCCGCGGTCGGCGATCTTGCGGCCGATCTCCACCCGAAACTCTCGGGGTTCGACCGCGTGCGCGACCGACACACCCTCGTCTGTAAGCGCCTCGGGGTCGAGGACGTCCCGGACCGCGTCGCTGGCGGCGCTCGCTCCGGCCGCGCGGACCCCGATCCCGGCGGTGAACCGACGCCGCCCAAGCCCGAGGCGCTCGCGGCGCTGCGCGAGGACCTCCGCCCCCTCCTTTCGGGGACCGACCCGTTCGACGTCGCCGTGACCGGGATCGACGTCTTCGACTCGCCCGCCTCCGGCTCGCGGCCGGTGGTGTACCTCGCCGTCGAGAGCGACGTTCTCGTGCGGCTCCATCAGCGCTTGTGTGCGGCCTACGGCGCGATCGAGGGGATCGAGGGCGAGGAGTTCGTTCCGCACGTCACCCTGGCTCGCGGCGGCAATCCGTCGCCGGGCGTCGTCGCCGACCTCGTGGGTGCGGAGATCGACCCGATACGGTGGCGCGTCCACGCGCTCGACCTCTACGACCCCGAGTTCCGCGAGGTCGCCGCGACTATCGATCTATAACTGTCTGTCGGCGGATCGGCGGTGAACGCTTCCAAAGCCTCAGCTGCTCGCTTATAAATAATTGATTGCGGATCGTCGGCGAACAGCTTCAAAGCCCCAGCCGGGAGGCGATACGCGAATGTCTCCGATTAAACGGTGAACACATCCAAAGCCCCAGCCGGCGAGGCGGGCGCACACTCGCTGCGCGCTTCGGTCGTTCGCTTCGCTCACTCCCTCCAGTGCTTGCGTCGTCTGCGCCCGCCTCGCCGGCTGCCCCTTTGAGTCCCGCCCCGCACAGCAACCGCACCTCACGCCTCCCCAGCCTCGTCGCTGGCACCCTCCGCTTCGCTTCGGGCGCCAGCGACTCCCTCGCACGGGCTCCTCGCGGCCGCCGAGGGCGGCCGCTCGGAGGCGTGCGCCACCGCTGATCTACTTATAAATAGCACGTCGCCGTCGGCGGTCACTCCCGCTCGCTGCCGCCATCGCTACCGCCAGTCTCGTTGCTCTCGCTCGGTTCGTCGACCGCGTGGTGCGGCCCGACGGGGCCGTGCGTCGGACAGACGCCGGCGATGGGGGTCGCGTTGAGACAGCAGGCGCGCTGTTGGCTGGCGATGACGCCCCGCGAGAGGGGTTCGCCGCAGCGGCGACAGTACGACCGCTCGTCGGTCGCCATCCCTCACCGCTCGCGGATCCGCATCGGCACCGGGTGGTTCGGGTGCATCGTCAGCGACCCGCGCAGCGAGAGCTCGGGCCCCTCGTAGTCGAGCTCGTACTGCGAGCAGACCTTCGCGAGGATCAGCTTGGCTTCGAGCAGCGAGAACGCCTTCCCGATGCAGTGGCGCGGGCCGCCCCCGAACGGGAAGTACGCGAACCGGGGGCGTTGGCTCCGGCGCTCCGGTTTCCACCGGCTCGGGTCGAACGTCTCCGGGTCGTCGTACCAGCGCGGGGATCGGTGGACTACCCACTGCGAGAGCATGAGGGCGGAGCCCTCCGGGATCCGGTACCCCCCCAGTTTCACGTCGAGCTTCGGCTCGCGAAACAGGGTGTAGACGGGGGGATAGAGGCGCATCGACTCGTTGAGCACGCGCTCGGTGAAGTCCATGTCGCGCACGTCGGCCGCGGTCGGGGCGCCGTCGGCGGCGGTCGCGTCGGCCGCTGCGCGACCACCACCGGTCGCGGCTTCCGCCTCCGCCTCAACGCGCCCCCGCGCCTCGGGGTGGTTCGAGAGCAGGTAGAAGGTGTACGTCAGCGCGAGCGCGGTCGTGTCGTGGCCCGCGAGCAGCATCGTCACCAGCTCGTCGCGGAGGTTCTCGTCGGTCTGCTCGCCGCGGTCGCGGGCGCGGAGCAGGACGGAGAGCAGGTCCATCGGCAGATCGCCGTCGCCGTCCCCGGCGGGGCCGCGCACGGCGACGCCCTCGGGGCCGGCCGGGTCGACGCTCGGGTCGCGCTCGGTCCCCCGCCGGCGCTCGACGATCCCGTCGATCACCGATTCGAGGGTGTCGACGGCGGCGTCGAACTCGCGGTTCTCGCGGGTCGGCACCCAGTTCGGGATCAGGAAGCGGCGGGGGTCGGGCTCGAACCGGGCGCCGAGCGGCTCCAGCTTCTCCTGGACCGTCTTCACCTCCTCGTCGGTGATGTCGGCGCCGAACATCGCCGAGACGATGATCTTGACGGTGAGACGCGCGACCTCCAGCTGGATGTCGACGACGTCGCCGTCGCTCCAGTCGGCGAGCTGCGACTCGGTGTGGTCGACCATCGTCCCCGCAAGCGCCCCGATCCGCCGGTTGTGGAACGAGGGGTTCGCCAGCCTGCGCTGGCGCTGCCACGTCTCCCCCTCGCTCATGAGGAGGCCGTTCCCCAGCAGGGTGTCCATGGCGTCGTCGCCGAACTGCGGCTTCCGGTAGCGGTCGGCGTCGGAGACGAGGACGCGCTCGATGTCGGCGGGGTTCGTCAGGAGGTAGGTCTCGCGCGGGCCGAGGTCGAAGCGAACGACGTCGCCGTAGCTGTCGGCGCAGGCGCGCATGAACGAGAACGGGTCGTCGGCGTACTGGCGACCGTTGCCGAAGACGGGGTCGCCGATGGGTCCGGGCGGCGTGACGGACATACGAGAAACAGGGTCTCGGCGAGGTTAAACGTTCGGCAGCGGGGAGAACGCGCGCCTCGGTTGGCGCCTTGCGGCCACCTACTGCGTCGCGGCCACCTACTGTCTCGCGTCCAGCCGCTTGACGCGCGCGATCAGCTCGTCGACGGCGACCTCCTGGTCGTCGGTCGCCTCGACGATGCGGTCGGTCGCCTCCTCGGTGCGGTCGGAGCGCTCCCGGACCGCTTCCAGCGACGACGTGAGCTCCTCGACGGTCGCGGCCTGGTCGTCCGTCGTCCGGGCGACCTCGGCGACCCCCGCCGCCGCCTCGTCGACCGCGTCGGCGATCTCCGCTAAGGAGTCCAGCACCGTCTCGATCTCGGCCCCGGCGTCCTCGATGCGGTCGTGCGAGCGCTCGACGGCGGTGCTCGTCTCGTCCGACTGCGCCTGGAGCTCGGCCAGGCTCTGCGTGATCTCCTCGGTGTAGCCGCGGGTCTCGTCGGCGAGCTTCTTCACCTCCTCGGCGACGACGGCGAACCCGTCTCCGCCCTCGCCGGCGCGGGCGGCCTCGATGTTGGCGTTCAGCGCGAGCAGGTTCGTCTGCTCGGCGACGTCGGAGATCACCTCGATCACCTCCTCGATGTCGTCCATGCGCTCCGAGAGCGCGCCGACGCTCTCGACGAGCTCGTCGCCGATCTCGACGACGTCCTCGGTCGCCTCGCGGGCGTCCTCGCTGGCGTCGAGCCCCTGATCGGCCGCCTCGCTGGCCGCGACCGCCGCGGAGTCGACCTGATCGGCCGTGGCGGCGACCTCCTCCATGCCGGCCGAGAAGGACTGCATCTCGGAGACGCTCTCCTCTAACAGCTCGTTTTGCTCGTCGACGTTCTCGGCGATGTCGGCGGCGGCCCCGCTCGCCTCCTGGACCGTCTCGTCGATCTGCCGCGCCTGCTCGTGGACGCTCTCCGAGAGGTCCTGGAGGTTCTCGGCCATTCCGTTGACGACGTCGATGGCGGCCAGCAGCTCCTCGTCTAAGATCTCGCACTCCTCGTGGCGGACGGCGCGGGCGTCGAGGTTCCCCTCGCCGATCTCCTCGGCCGTGCCGCGGATCTCCGCGACCAGCTCCCGCGTCGCGTCGCGCTCGTTGACGTTCTCCGTGCGGTCGACGACGACCTCGGTGACGCCGATGACCTCGTCGCCGTCGTACAGCGGCGTCGCCGTGAACTCGATGTGCTTCTCGTCGCCGTGCCGGTCGACCATCGTGCTGGTGTCGCGGTAGCGGTTCCGGGCCGAGCCGCAGCGCTCGACGCCGTACACCTCGTCGGCGTCCTCGGGCGCGTCGAGCACCTTGTCGGCGAGGGTGTCCGCCCGGCGGCCGTCGGGGTAGAACAGCTCCGAGACGTGGTCGTGGCCGATCGCGTCCTCGCGCTCGCTCCCGGTGAGCGCGACGATCGACTCGTTCCACTCGGCGACGTTACCGTCCGCGTCGAGGATGAACGTCGGAACGCTCGTCGCGTCGAACGCCTGTCGGAACCCCGCCGCGGCCAGCGTCTCGGCGCGGGCGACGCCGTCCTCGTCGGTCACCTTGTGCGCTTCGCCCTCCGCTCCGACCGCCGGCCCCGGCGCGCCGGCCGCGCCCGAACCGGCGTCTGATTCGTCGACGACGACGCCCCCGTCAGGGACCGACCGCGAGTTCCGATCCCGTCCGAGCACGCCCCGGAGCAGCCCTCGAAGTCCCGTCATGTCTACGTCGCTCTCTCCAAAGCACCCGAATAAACTGTTCCCTCTGTTATTCAACTATGATAATCAACGGGTTCGACGACTGACAGGACCGGCTCCGCGATCCCCGGCCCGCAGCGTTCAAACGCGTTCGGCGGCTACCTCGATCCGATGGACGCCGACGCCGTGCGCGAGCGGGCCGCGGACCTCCCGACCGAGCCCGGCGTCTACCAGTTCCGGGCGGGGGAGACCACGCTGTACGTCGGCAAGGCGGTCGACCTCCGGGACCGGGTCCGGTCGTACGCCGACCCGCGCTCGGGGCGTATCCGGGGGATGGTCGCGCGCGCCGACCGGATCGAGTTCGCGGTCACCGACACCGAGACGCAGGCTTTGCTCTTGGAGGCGAACCTGATCAAGCGGCTCCAGCCCAGATTCAACGTGCGGCTGAAGGACGACAAGTCGTACCCGCTGATCGCCTTGACCGACCACCCGATCCCGCGGATCGAGGTGACCCGCGACCCGGAGGAGGGCGCGGTGGCGTACGGCCCGTTCACCGACAAGGGCCGCGTCGAGACGGTGGTGAAGGCGATCCGCGACGAGTACCGGCTCCGCGGCTGCTCGGACCACAAGTACGCGAACCGCGACCGGCCCTGCCTCGACTACGAGATGGGGATCTGCTCGGCCCCTTGCACCGGCGAGATCGACCCGGAGAGTTACGCCGAGGACGTGGCCTCTGTCCACCGGTTCCTGGAGGGCGAGACGGGCGTCCTCGCCGACCCGCTGCGCCGCCGAATGGAGGCCGCCGCCGAGGCCGCGGAGTTCGAGCGCGCCGCCAACCTCCGGGACCGGCTCGAAGCGGTCGAGGCGTTCCACGGCGAGGGCGGCGAGGCCGTCAGCGACCGCTCGGACGACCGCACCGTCGACGTGCTCGCGGCCGCCGTCGAGGGCGACGTCGCCCGCGTCGCCCGGCTCCACAGCGAGCGCGGCCAGCTTGTCGATCGGAGCCGTCACCGGCTGGACGCGGCGGCGGTAGGCGATGAATCGTCTGACGGCGACGAGGGTACCGACCCCGACGCCAACACCCCCGCCGCGGTGCTGTCGGCGTTCCTCACGCAGTACTACGCCGAGCGCGAGTTCCCGGACGCGGTCCTCCTGGCCGAGCGCCCCGCCGACCCAGACGTAGTCGACTGGCTGGAGGCCGAAGGCGTCGCGGTGCGGGTGCCCGGCGCGGGCCGCGAGGCGAAGCTCGTCGAGCTCGCGCTGAAGAACGCCCGCAAGCGCGGCGGCCGCGACGACCCCGTCGGCGCGCTCGGCGAGCGGCTCGGGATCGACCGTCCCGCCCGCATCGAGGGGTTCGACGTGAGCCACGCGCAGGGGACCGCGGTGGTCGGCTCCGACGTCTGCTTCGTCGACGGGAGCGCGGAGACGGCCGACTACCGCCGGAAGAAGCTCACCGACCGCAACGACGACTACGCCAACATGCGGGAGCTGATCCGGTGGCGCGCCGAGCGCGCGGTCGCGGGCCGGGACGACCGCCCCGACCCCGACCTCCTGCTCATCGACGGGGGCGAGGGCCAGCTCGGTGCCGCCCGCGACGCGCTCGCCGAGACCGGGTGGGACGTGCCCGTCGTCGCCCTGGCGAAGGCCGAGGAGCTGGTCGTCACCCCGACCGGAACTCGCCGGTGGGACGACGACGCCCCCGAGCTCCACCTGCTCCAGCGCGTGCGCGACGAGGCGCACCGCTTCGCCGTCTCCTACCACCAGACCGTCCGCGACGAGGTCGCGACGGTCCTCGACGACGTGCCCGGGGTCGGCCCCGAGACCCGGCGCCGCCTCCTGCGCCGCTTCGGGTCGGTCGAGAACGTCCGGGACGCCTCCCGCGAGGATCTCACTGACGTCGACGGCGTCGGCGACGCGACCGCCGAGACGCTCCGCGAGCGTTTATAAATAGCCTGGATAGCCAAGTGATTAGTTATATACAACTGGTGCGGTGGCGCGCTGCCAGAGGCGCTTCGCGCCTCGCTGCCGCGAGGGCGAAGCACGCTGCAGCAAGCACCACAGGGAGCGAACGAAGTGAGCGACCGAGGAGCGTGGTTCGAGAGAGCTTCGCTCTCTCGTCATCACGAGACGCCGAAGGCGTCTCGAACGACAGCAAAGCGCGCGAGTCCTCGCGGCTGGGGCTTTGGAGGTTACCACTGTCGATCCAGCAGCAACCATTTATAAGCGAGCGGCTGGGGCTTTGGAGGTCTCTATCGATCCTGCGTCAACCCTTCATAAACGAGCGACTGGCACTTCGCGGATACCCTTCACATCATCAACGATTTATAAGCGCTCTCCACCAAATTCCCCTTCGTCATGCGAGCGTTCTTCGCCGTCGACCTCCCGGACGATCTCGCGAACCCGATCGCGGACGCTCAGGCCGCGTTCGAGGGCGCCGAGGGCCTCCGCTTCGTCGATCCCGAGCAGGCGCACGTGACGCTGAAGTTCCTCGGCGAGGTCGACGAATCGGACACCGACGACTCCGCGCCCTCCCTCGACGACGTGATCGCGGCCGGCGAGCTCGCGGTCGCGGACGCCGACGTCGACCCCTTCGAGTGCGCGATCGCGGGGTTCGGCGTCTTTCCGAGCCTCGACTACGTCTCGGTCGTCTGGGCCGGAATCGACGAGGGGAGCGCCGGACTCACCGCGCTCCACGAAGCCATCGAGACCGAGACGACCGCGCTCGGCGTCGACCCGGAGGAGCACGCGTTCACCCCGCACGTCACGCTCGCCCGGATGAACGACGCCCGCGGGAAGGGATTGGTGCGGGACGTCGTCCAAAACCGCGATCCCGAGATCGGCCGGTTCGAGGCCGAGGAGGTCCGCCTCGTCTCGTCGACGCTGACGGACGACGGCCCGGTGTACGAGACCGTCGCGTCGATCGAGCTCTGAGAAACCGGTGGGCGTAGGAGACGCTCGATCGCGGTGGAGGGCGAGACGAGCTCCGGTGCCGATATCGACGAGTCGAGGGACCGGAACGCTGTCTCGCCGATATTCTCGTCGCTGATACTTACGGGAGTACGTTTAATCGCGGCGCCGACAAGTCGGGGACAGATGGAGCACGACTCGCGTTCGAACCGGGCCGACGATACGCGTCCCCGGGCGTTCGCGCTACTCGACGAGGGCAACGACGCGGCGACCCGCCTGGAGGGCGTCGAGGCGCTCGGGACCCCGTCGAGTTCGATGGTCGCTGACGAGCGTCAGATCGCCGACCGGCTGTTGCGGGTCGTACTCACCGACGAGGACGCCGCCGTTCGTGCGGAAGCCATCGACGCGCTGTACTTCCACGGCGACCGATACGTCGACGAGCTCGTCTCTCGGGTCGCGGCCGCGGTCCGACGGCGCGACGCCGCCGCCGGTCCAGAGACCGTGTTCGCCCGATGGCTGACGAGCGACCACGCCGCCTATCGGATGGTCGGGGCGACCGGGCTGGGCGCGACGGGCTCGCCGGACGCGACGGATCGGCTCCGCGAAGCGTTCGGCGACGGCGACGCCCGGGTGCGGGCCCGGTCGGTACGTGCGTACGCCGAGCTCGGCGGTGACGCGGTCGCTCCGATCAGATCGCTGCTGGGAACGCGGAACGCGCTCGTGTGTCGCGCCGCGGTCGACGCGCTGGTGACGATCGGCACGTCGGAGGCGGTGACGCTCCTCTCGACCGCCGCGGACGCGGGGAGCGAACGGCTCCGCCGGACCGTCGTCACGCGGCTGTACGGGCTGGACCGCCCCGAGTCGGCAGCGGTGCTCCTCCGGGCGACGGCCGACGCGTCTCCCGAAGTCCGGTACGCGGCGACCGTGTCGCTGGTCAGGCTCCTCGCGGAGGGGGAGTCGGTCCGGGGACGCGACGTCCGCGAGCGGGTCGTCTCCGACCGGCCGTCAGGGGACGAAAGGGAGGAGACGACCGGAGCCGACGGGACGCGCGGCCCGCACGACGGGACCGGCGGCGCGGACGACCCCGAGGACCGACCGATCGGTCGACTGCTCCACAGAGTCGTCTCCGGCGACCGCGGGGGCCACGCCACCGACGAGGCGCGGTGTCACGCGGCGTGGCTGCTCGGCGAGCTCGGGACGGCGACCGGCGACCCGGCCGTCATCGAGTGGCTGCTGGACGCGCTCGGTCACGCCGACGACCTCGTCGCCGACCTCGCCGCCGCGTATCTCCGGCGCGTCGAGTCCCCGGATCTCGAACGGCAGCTGAGGGCGCTGGCGGAGGACCCGGGAACGGGCGAGGACGCGAGCGAGCGAGCGCGGCGGGTGCTCCGCCGTCGTAAGCGCCGGACGGCCGACCGCGTGACCGACCGGGCTCTGGAGTACGTCTACGTCAGGTGGCCGGCGGACTACACGGAGAAACACCGGGAGTGACTCGGTACGACGGGACGCGGACTCCCGGACGAACGAGACGCCGGGCTACGTCGTCCGGACGAACCGCTCGTCTTCGGCCGCCAGACGCAGGTCCATCTCGTCGTCGAGGAAGTTCAGCACGGTCGAGACGTTCGCGTCCGCGTCGGCGTCGGAGTACAGCTGGAGGGCGCCGCCGGTGTCGTCCAATCGGGCGGAGAGCATCCTGATGAACGAGCAGGCCGTCTGCACGTCGAACGACCGAACGATCTCACGGAACACGCTCACCTCGACCGAGAGCGTGTCGCCGGCGGCGTGGTTGGCGTCGATGATGCGCGACACCGTCTCACCGAGCTCCTCCGCGCCGAGTCGAGGATCGATCTCGACGATCTCGACGGACCCGTCGTCGGGACCGTCGGGCGCGTCGGTCTCGAACGAGTACGGTTCGCTGCTGACGACGACGGTCCGACCGGGCCAAGCGCCGAGTTCCGCGTCGAGCAGGCGAACGAATCGGTCCGGGTCGGCGGTGACCGCGATCACCAAGTCCGCGTGGTCGTGGAAATGCACTCGGAGCGCGTCGGCGCCCGGACCGTCGACCGGCGCGGCGACGTGGACGGTGCCGTCCCACGAGAAGCGGTCCGCGACGTGGACGCCGTCGACGACCCCGTCCGCGGCGTGCTCGTAGAGGTGGGTCTTGAACCCCTCCACGACGCTGTCACCGTCGTAGCCCGTCTTCTCGGTCGAGCAGTACGGACAGTCCCAGCTCGTCCGGAAGTCCGACCGGGAGACGGCGTCCGGCGCGTGCGCGAGGAGGTGCGAACCGACGACGTCGCGCATCTCGGAGCGGTCCGCGGTCCACGCGACGAACCCGCACCGACCGCACCCCCATCGAGTCATCATTATCGGAAGCGTGTGTATCACCTGCCTATCGGGGGATATGTATGTTGTGTTACAGGCGACCGTCGCTGTCAGTCGACCCGTCGTCGGGACCGGGATGCTCGACCCGGACCCGCGTCACCCGCGTCGGGGTCGCGCCCGTGACGGTGAGCGTCACCTCGCCGATCTCGACTCGGTCGCCCTCGGCCGCGATCCGCCCGACGCGCCGGGTGATCAGCCCCGCCACCGTCTCGACGCCCCCGTCGATCGGGAGCTCCAGCCCGAGCGTCTCGTTGAGGTGCGCGACGGTGGTCCACCCGCGGACGACCGCGGCGTCGGGCGCCACCACGTCGACGTGGTCGGTCTCCCACCGCCCCACCAGCTCGCCGACGACCTCCTCGACGACGTCCTCCAGCGTGACGATCCCGACGACCGCGCCGAACTCGTCGACGACGACCGACAGTCGTTGCCCGCTCGACCGCAGCTCGTCGAACAGCTCGTCGACGGGCTGGGTCTCCGGCACGAACGTCGGCTCGTGGAGGGCGCTCGCCAGGGGCTCGCCCCGCTCGTGGGCGCCGATGGCGTCGCGCACGTCGACGGTCCCGATGATATCGTCGCGGTTCTCGCCGTAGACGGGCATCCGCGTGACGCCCTCGCGCCCGGCGGTCGAGAGGACGTCGGCCGGGGTCGCGGTGTCTGGGACCGCCACCATGTCGGTCCGGGGAACCATCACCGCGGAGACGCGGGTCGACCCGAAGTCGAGCACGCCGCGGATCATCGCCCCCTCGTCGGCGTCGATCGCGCCCGCGGCCTCTCCCGAGAGCACGAGCGTCGCGATCTCCTCGCGGGTGAGGTACGACTCGATGGCGGACTCGCCGCCCGTGAAGCGGTTGACGACGCCGGAGAGCGCCTCGAAGACGTACAGCACCGGGCGGATGACGCGCTGGATCCCGACGACCGGCCGCGAGACGCGGAGCGCGTGCCTCTCGGCGTTCGCAACCGCGTACGACTTCGGCGCGATCTCGCCGAAGACGATGACGAAGACCGAGGTGACGATCGTCGACCCGGTCGCGGCCTGGCCCCCGGAGAAGCCGAACCGGACGAACACCGCGGTCGCGACCGAGGCGGCCGCGATGTTGGCGACGTTGTTGCTCACGAGCGCCGTGACGAGGAAGCGGTGCGAGTCCTCTCGAAGCGCCGAGAGCGCCCGCGCGCCGGGGACGTCGGCCGCGAGCAGCGAGTCGATCCGGTGCGTCGGGACCGAGAAGACCGCCAGCTCCGAGCTGGAAAAGAAGGCGCTGATCCCCGTCAACACGAGGATGGCGGCCACGCCGACGAACGCGATCGTGATGTCCATGTGGGCACGTGCGCCCCGATATAAAAGGCAGTACCGCCGCGGGCCGAGCGCGCTCGGGGCCGCTGGACGAGCACTCTCGGCGCCCGGACGACCAGCGGCCGGCGCCCCGAGGCGAGCGGAGGGGGGCGCTCCGCGACCGCGATCCGGGTAGACACGAACGAGGTGTTTCCACCGGAAACGAAGGGGGTGCATACGCACGATCAAGGATCATATCGCCCGGCAAAACGGCGCGATTCGGAAAGCGTTAACCTCGCCCCGCCGGAGGATACGGGTATGAAGGTACTCGTGACCGACCCCATCGCGGACGCGGGGTTGGACCGACTCCGAGACGCCGGCCACGAGGTCGAAACGGACTACGACGTCGAGGGGGAGGCCCTCCTCGACGCCGTGAGCGACGCCAACGCGCTCATCGTCCGCTCCGGGACGGAGGTCACCGAGGCCGTCTTCGAGGCCGCCCCCGAGCTCGTCATCGTCGGTCGCGCCGGTATCGGCGTCGACAACATCGACATCGAGGCCGCGACTGACAACGGGGTCATCGTCGCCAACGCGCCCGAGGGGAACGTCCGGGCCGCCGCCGAGCACACGGTCGCGATGACGTTCGCCGTCGCCCGCTCGATCCCGCAGGCGCACGGCCGCCTCATCGGCGGCGAGTGGGCCAAAGGCGAGTTCCTCGGCACCGAGGTGAACAACAAGACGCTCACCATCGTCGGGCTCGGCCGCGTCGGGCAGGAGGTCGCCAAGCGGCTCGACTCGCTCGGGATGGACCTGGTCGTCTACGACCCGTACATCTCCGAGGAGCGCGCCGACCGGCTCGGCGCCGAACTCGTGGAGGACCTCCACGAGGCGCTCGCGCGCGGCGACTTCGCGACGGTCCACACCCCGCTCCTCCCCGAGACCGAGGGGATGATCGGCGAGGACGAGCTGGCCCAGCTGGAGGGAGGCTACCTCATCAACTGCGCCCGCGGCGGCATCGTCGACGAGGCCGCGCTCGCCGAGGCGGTCGACGACGGCGTCCTCGCGGGCGCCGCGCTCGACTCCTTCGCCGAGGAGCCGCTCCCCGAGGACTCGCCGCTGCTCGACGTCGAGGAGATCGTCTTAACGCCGCACCTCGGCGCCTCGACCGAGGCGGCACAGGAGAACGTCGCGGTCGACACCGCGGAGGCCGTGCTCTCGGCGTTCGACGACGAGCCCGTTCTGACGGCGCTCAACGCGCCCTCGGTCGACGAGACCGCGTTCCCGCGGATCAAGCCGTACATCGCCGTCGCGGAGACCGCCGGGAAGGTCGCCGCGCAGCTGCTCGACGGGCGGATCACGAGCGTGGAGACGGCCTACGAGGGCGACATCGCCGACGAGGACGTCGAGCTCGTCACCGCGAGCGCGCTGAAGGGCGTCTTCGAGCCGCTCGAGTGGCAGGTGAACGCGGTGAACGCGCCGCGGCTCGCCGAGGAGCGCGGCATCGACGTGACCGAGTCGAAGACCCGCCAGACGGAGGACTTCCAGAGCCTCGTGCGCGTCACCGTCCATAACGGCGAGGACTCCATCGCCGTCGAGGGGACCCTGTTCGCCGGCGAGGACCCGCGCATCGTCCGGATCGACGGCTTCCGCGTCGACGCGGTCCCGTACGGCAACATGCTGGTCGCGCGCAACACGGACGAACCCGGCGTCATCGGGCTCATCGGCACCGTGCTCGGCGACCACGACGTCAACATCGCCGGGATGTACAACGCCCGCGAGACGCAGGGCGGCGAGGCGCTCACCGTCTACAACCTCGACCACGACGTCCCCGACGCCGCGATCGAGGCGCTGCTCGACGACGACCGGATCGTCGAGGTCACCGAGATCACGCTCGACGAGGCCGACGAGCGACAGGCGGAGTAGCGGCTCGGTTCGACTTCTTTTCAAACCCAAAAATCGGTTTCGCGGCGTTCTACCCGTGCAGGTGGTCGAGCACCGCGTCCACGTCGTTCGGCACGGGCTCGGGGTCGCCGCCGGCCTCGTAAGCGGCCTCGGGGTCCTTCAGGAGGTGCCCCGTCGTCAGACAGACCACGCGCTCGTCGTCGTCGACGACGCCGGAGCGCCGGAGCTTCTTGAGCCCCGCGAGGCTCGCCGCGGAGGCGGGCTCGACGCCGACGCCCTCGGCGGCGAGGTGGCGCTGCGCGGCGGTGATCTCGTCGTCGCTGACGGCGACGGCAGTGCCGCCGGTGTTGCGGATCCCGGGGATCGCCTTCGGCGCGTTGACCGGGTTGCCGATGCGGATCGCGGTCGCGCGCGTCTCGACCTCCTCCCACCGCCGGATCTCGTCGTTCCCCGCCTCGATCGCCTCGACCATCGGCGCGGCGCCATCGGCCTGCACGCCGGTCAGCTTGGGGACCTCGTCGACGTCGAGCGCGCCCGCCTGGACGAGCTCGCGGAACGCCTTATAAAGCGCGGAGGTGTTGCCGGCGTTGCCGACGGGGAGGACGATCCGGTCCGGGAAGACCCCGTAGTCGGCGTAGAACTCCTCTAAGATCTCGAAGCCGATCGTCTTCTGGCCCTCCAGGCGGAACGGGTTCAGCGAGTTGAGCAGGTACGCCTCGCCGCGGGCGGCCAGCTCCTGGACGATGTCGAGACAGGCGTCGAAGTTGCCGTCGACCTCCAGGATGCGGGCGCCGTGGAGGCTCGCCTGCGCGACCTTCCCCGCCGCGACCTTCCCCGCGGGGAGGAGCACGAGCGTCTGCATGTCGCCGCGCCCGCCGTAGGCGGCGAGCGCGGCCGAGGTGTTCCCGGTGGAGGCGCACGCGAGCGCGCCGACGCCAAGCTCCTTGGCGACCCGGACGCCGACGGTCATCCCGCGGTCCTTGAACGAGCCGGTGGGGTTCATCCCCTCGTGTTTGACTCGGAGCGTGTCGACGCCGACCGCCTCCTCGATCCGCGGGACGCGGTGGAGCGGAGTGTCGCCCTCGGGGAGCGTGACGCCCAGATCGAAGGGGAGCGCCTCGCGGTAGCGCCAGACGCCGCGGTCGGGGCCGTCGGAGGACGCGCCCGAGCCGAACTCGTCGAACGTCGGCGGGTCGGCGTAGCGCACCTCCAGTAGGCCGTCGCACTCGTCGCAGGTGTACCGGACGTCCTCGAAGGGGGCGAACGTCTCGTCGCACTCGATGCAGGCGAGCCACGTCCCGTCGTCGGCGCAGTCGGGCGCCGCCGGGGCCGGGGCGTCGATGGCGAGATCCATTACGTCGTCGTCCGTTCCGCCGCGGCTTAAGACGGGCGGTCCGGACGGACGTTGCCGTTTGCCCGCTCCGGGGCGAACCGGTTCGGGGCGGGGACGGCGTCGGGATGAAGTGTGATAGGACCGACCGACTCGGGCGCTCTTAGTCGACGATGATCTCGGAGCTCCCGTCGGACTCGTCGGGGCCGGAGCCGAGCCGGTTCTGATAGCGCTCGATCCAGTCGGCGAAGCAGTCGGGACAGAGCCGCTGGGTGTCGATGTTCGCCCGATCGACGCTCAGCCGGACGGTCCGTGCGAGCGCGTCCGTCGTCGGCTCGCCGCAGGCGTCGCAGGGATCGGTCGTCGGCGCGTCGCTCATACCGATCGGTCGCGGGGACGGCTCTTAAAAGTACGTCGGCGGACTGGCGCGCTCGACGAGACGGGCGGGTCCGGACCGGCGGCGGCGACGCGCTAACGGCCTCAGACCGTCCGGAACGCGCGGTCGCCGGCGTCGCCGAGCCCGGGGACGATGAACCCGTCGTCGTCGAGCCGGTCGTCGATGGCGACCGTCAGCAGGTCCGCCTCGGGCACCTGCTCGCTCACGCGGACGAGCCCGTCGGGCGCGGAGACCGCCGAGAGGACGAACAGGTCCTCGAAGTCGCCGGCCTCGTCGAGGACGTGGTCGAGCACCGCGCACATCGTCGAGCCGGTCGCGAGCATCGGGTCGGCGACGATGACGGTGTCGTCGGGGCCGATCTCGGGGAGCTTCACGTAGTCGATGGTGATCGGGAACTCCCCGTCGGTCATCCCGGCCTCCTCGTCGCGGCCGGCGGAGATGACGCCCTGCTTCGCGCGCGGGAACGCCTTCAGGAGCCCCTCGACGAACGGCGTCGCGGCCCGGAGGACGTTGATGATCACCACGTCGTCGAGCCCCTTCACGCGCTCGCCGGTGGTCTCCTGTAACGGGGTCTCGACCGGGACGTACTCCGTCTCCATCGCCCCGTCGATGATCTCGTAGCCGCAGATGCGGCCGAGCTTCACCAGCCCCTTCCGGAAGGCGACCTGCTCGGTCTCGACGTCCCGGAGCCGCGAGAGGGTGTCCTTCGCCAGCGCGTGCGTGATGAGGTGCGCGTCGTCGCGGTCTTCGATCGTCATTATCGAGAGAGTGGCCGCGCCCGGCCTAAATTGTGGCGAACCCCGACGGCTCGCCCCCGGGTCGTCGCTCCCCGGACTCACCGCAGCACCGCGACGTACGTCACCCCGAAGATGATCAGCGCGAGCGCCCCGACGTTCACCGCGTTCAGCGCCGTCACGCCGAGCCGGTCGAGCCCCCAGACGACGGTCCATCCGAACCACGCGGACAGGACCGCGTTCAACAGGAGGATCAGCCGCGGGTCGCCCTTCGACTCCTCGACCCCCTCGCGGATCCCCTTCGGCTCCTCGCTCATACGAAACCCCGCGGGAGACCGGCACTTAGCTCTTGTCCGTGCGGCTCGTACGGCCGGCATGCGCATCGAGGTCCCCGTTCACAACCGCCACGGTGATCGGGTGGACCCGGTTCCCTTCCTCGTCACCGTCGGGATCGCGTTCACGTTCGCGCTCTCGTTCGGACCGATCTACGGCCTCTCGTACGGGCTCGCGCTCTCCACGTCGCTGGCGGTCTCGACGCTGGCGTTCGCGGTCGCGGCCGCGATCGCCTATCAGCAGCTCGTCCGCTGCGCCCCGCCGCTCGACGCCGGCCCGCTCCCGCCGGGGCCGCGGGTCGAACGCCTGCTGTACGCCGGGATGGCGCTCGGCGTCCTGATCGTCGCGCTGACCGTTCCGCTGCTGTGACCCGGCTCTCTCCGACACTTACCGCCACTTCGACTGTGCGTACGGTTCGCACAGCACCGGGAGACTAAGATGACGGAACTCGCATGATCGTTCATGGGGATTTTTGACACGGTAACGGACGTGATGGAGGGGTCGACACAGCGCGCGCCCGGCAACGCCGGCGACGACGGCTCTGAGGGCTCGTACTGGTGCGACGACTGCGGGGTGCGGGTCCGGGACGTCGACGTCGACGCGGAGGGGCTCGACCGCGACGCCGACGGGACGCCCGAATGCCCGGACTGCGGCGAGTCGATGCGGTTCGAGCGCGCGAGCGGGACCGGCTGCGCCTGCTGAGGTCGCCGCCCGCAGTTCGCCGGGTCGACGCTCCTTTTTAAGGCTCGCGGAGCGCCAGCTCCTCGCCCTGCTCGGTCGGGAAGGGGAGCTCCCCGTCGATCTCGCTTTCGTCCTCTCCGACCGCCGCCCACTCCTCGTCGGTGACGAGGGCGTCGTCCAGGCGCTCCCGGATCGCCGACTCGTCGACAGCCGTGCCGATGACGACGTACTCCGTCAGCCGGTCGCCGTGTTCGTCGTCCCAGTCGAGCTCCGGCCGGTTCGAGCGCAGCATGTCGCGCTCGACCGACGGGAGGCTCGCGATCCAGGGCCCCAGGGCCGTGACCCGGACCGACGCGCCGGCCTGCCCGACCTGCTGGCGCTGGTCCGTGCCCGCGACCCACAGCGTCCCCTTCGAGCGGACGACCTCGGGAGGCAGATCGCGGAGGACGGCGGCGATCCGGTCCGGATGGAACGGCCGCCGGCGGCGGTAGGTGAAGGAGGTGATCCCGTACACCTCGTCCGGGTGGCGATGCGCGTGGTCGCCGTGGGCGTGGCCCTCACCGTCGTGATCGGCGTGGTCTTCGGCGGCCTCCGCCAGCGCCCGCTTCCATCCCGGCAGGTCGCCGAGTTCGCCCGCGTCGAACAGCCCGACGTCGAGGATCCGGTCGGGGTCGACCGCGGAGAACTCCGCGACGATCGTCTCCGCGTCGGGCTGGAGGGCGCCCACGAGGTCGATCGCCTCGTCCATCTCCGCGTCGGTGCAGAGGTCAGCCTTGTTACACACGACGAGGTTCGACACCTCGACCTGCTCGACGAGGAGGTCGGAGAGCGGGCGGGCCTCCTCCTCGTCGTCCGCGGCGACGCGGCGCTCGGGGGTCTCCTCGCCGCCGAAGGCGTCGAGGAACCGCCGCGTGTCGATCACGGTCACCAGCGCGTCGACCCGGTAGCGGGCCGCCGCGCGCGACTCGGTCGTGAACAGCCGCGCGACCGGCGCCGGCTCGGAGATGCCGGACGATTCGACGACCAGGTTGTCGAAGGAGCGCTCGTTCGCGAGCCGCACCACGGCGGTCTCCAAGTCGTCCTGGAGCTCGCAGCAGATACAGCCGTTCGACAGCTCCGTGACGCCCTCGACGTCGACCTCGGACTCCTCGGCGATCAGCTCGGCGTCCACGTTGACGTCGCCCATGTCGTTGACCAGCACCGCGATGTCGCGCTCGCCGGCGTTTCGCAGGAGGTGGTTCAGCAGCGTCGTCTTGCCCGCCCCGAGGCTCCCCGAGAGCACGGTCACCGGAATCCGATCGTCGTCCATGACGATCGGTCGGTGTGCGGGCCCCTTCAACGTCGCGACGGCGGAACGGAGGGGACTCGCCGCCGGTCCCCCGTACCCTCTCGCCGGACGCCGGTACGTTGCTTCCGCCGGACGCCGATACGTTGCTTCCGCCGGACGCCGATACGTTGCTTCCGCCGGACGCCGATACGTTGCTTCCGCCGGACGCCGATACGTTGCTTTCACCGGAAGCCGATACGTTGCTTTCACCGGAAGCCGATACGTTGATACGTCGCGCCCGCGCACCGCAGACCATGTTCCAGTACGTATCGGCGGTAGGGATCGTGGCGATCGCGATGACCATCCTGATGGTCGCCTCGATGCTGTACCTCGTCTGGGGCGCGCTCGACGGGGACGCACACACGCCGTCTCCCGACCAGAGCGACCAGCCGGAGCTCGACGAGGGCGAGGAGTCGGGCGACTCGGACGCGCCGCAGGCCGAGCTGACCGCCGACGGCAACTCCGCCTGAGCGGCTCGGTTCCTCCGAGCGACCGACGCGAACCGCCGACGAGCGCCGGACGCCCGACCGCGACAGCTTTTAACACGCCCCGACCGTCACGACCGATAATGACAGTTGAAGACCGGATCGAGGCGTTCCGAGCCGCGCTCGAGGAGTGGCTCCGCGGCCTGTACCACGGGATGTTCACCCACCCGGCCTACGAGAAGATCGAGAAGGAGGCCGAGGACGTGGAAGACGAGTTCATGCTCGCGTGCTTCCCCGACGCTTTCGGCATCCCCTCGCCGGTCTCGTACTACACCGCCGAGCTGCTCCCCTACCTCGAAGACGAGTTCGAGGCGTGGGAGCGGCGGCTGTGGGACCGCGAGAGCCTCATGGAACGGAAGGGCCAGCAGTACCACTTCTGATGGAGCAGTTCGTCTTCTTCGGCGGAAAAGGTGGCGTCGGTAAGACGACCGTCTCGTGCGCCTACGCGCACCGCTGCGCGGACGCGGGGCTGCGGACGCTCGTCGTCTCGACCGACCCGGCGCACTCGGTGTCCGACGTGTTCGATCAGGGGTTCGGCGACGACCCCGAGCCGGTCGACGGGGTCGACGGGCTCGACGCGATGGAGATCGACCCCGAAGACGAGATGCAGCGACACCTCCAGGAGATCCGCGAGGCGCTCTCCGAGCAGGTGTCGGCGGCGATGGTCTCGGAGATCAACCGCCAGCTGGAGATGTCGCACGGGACGCCGGGCGCGTACGAGTCCGCCCTCTTCGACGCGTTCGTGGACGTGATGCGCGAGGAGAGCGAACCGTACGACCGCGTCGTCTTCGACACCGCGCCGACCGGGTCGACGCTGCGGCTGCTCGGCCTCCCGGAGTTCCTCGGCGACTGGATCGACCGCCTGCTGTACAAGCGCAAGCAGTCGATCGACCTGTTCGAGAAGGCCGCGATCGGCGACATGGAGCCGCGGCGGCTGATGGACGGCGACCCCGTCTTAGAGCGGCTCCAGCGCCGCAAGGAGTTCTTCGAGTTCGCGGGCGACACGATGCGGAACGACGCCGCCTTCTTCCTCGTGTTGAACCCCGACCAGCTGTCGGTCAACGAGACGGGTCGGGCGATCGAGGGGTTCACCGAGCGCGACCTCCGGGTCCGCGGGCTCGTGGCGAACAAGCTCACCCCGTCGCCGGACGACGACGAGGAGGGGCGCGGGGCCAGTTACCTCCGGGACAAGGTCGCGACCGAGCGCGAGCGGCTCGATCAGGTCCGCGAGGAGTTCGACCCGCCGCTGGTCGCCGAGATCGAGTCGCGGACCAGCGAGGTCCGCGGGGACGTGCTCGCGGAGGTCGCGGCCGCGCTCGACGTCGAAACAGGACACCCCGTGGGCGCGCGCGAGTAGTTCTCTGAGCGCGCGCGAGTAAGAACCGACGTTCGAGTCGCGAAATCAAAGTTCATTTCGGAGAAACGAATCGCCGTACGGCTTCGAGTCGGGGGATCCGCTCGGGTCTCCCGCGTAACTATCACGGTCGAAGCCAATATTTAATACGCTCTTTCCGAACCGATTTCGTGAGGCAGGGGAACTCATGACAAACGTAATATGGATAATGGTCGCGGTCCTCGGAACGTTCACTGTCGGATACATGGGGTATTCGCGGTACCTCTCGCGGTTCGTCGAACTCGACGACGAGCGGGAGACGCCGGCACACAAGTACGAGGACGGCCAAGAGTACGTACCGTCGAAGAAGCCGGTACTACTGGGGCATCACTTCTCGAGCATCGCGGGCGGCGCGCCGATCGTCGGCCCGATCACGGCGGGGGCCATCTGGGGATGGGTCCCCGCGATGCTGTGGATCGCGATCGGCAACCCGCTGATGGGCGCGGTCCACGACTTCATCTCGCTGTCGAGTTCGATCCGTCACGAGGGGCGCTCGATCGGGTACATCGTGGGCCAGTACGTCGGGGAACGGGGGAAGAACCTGCTGCTGTGGTTCGCGTTCCTCACTATCATCCTCGTCGTCGCCGTGTTCGCGCTGGTCGTGGGGATTGTGTTCAACGCGTTCCCGCAGGTAACGACCGCGAGCTTCGTGTACGTGGCGCTCGCGCTCGCGTTCGGCGTCTACCTCTACCAGCTCAACGGACCGTTCGTCCCGGGGACGATCCTGTTCGTCGCCGGCGTCTTCGCCGGCGTCTGGGTCGGCATCCAGTACCCGTTCGCGCTGTTCGCGCTCGCCGAGGGGAGCCACCCCGCGGGGACGTTCGTCCTGTTCAGCGGGAGCACGGGCAGCTGGGTCCCGGGCGCGGCGGCGCTCGGCGGCAACACCGCCGCCTGGATCCCGGTCGTGATGGTGTACGCCGGCATCGCGAGCGCCCTCCCCGTCTGGGTGCTCCTGCAGCCGCGTGACTACCTCTCGTCGTTCCTGCTGTACGCGGGGGTCGGCGGGGGCGTGCTGGCGATCATCGTCGGCACGATCTTCGGCACGTCGAGCCAGGCGCTCACGATCGACTCCTCGATCGGCGTCTTCGAGGGCTTCTGGGGGATCGAGGCGGCCGGCCTGTTCCCGCTGTTCCCGTTGCTTTTCATCACCATCGCCTGCGGGACGATCAGCGGGTTCCACTCGCTCGTCTCCTCGGGGACAACCTCGAAGCAGCTCAACAAGGAGAGCGACGCCCGCCTGATCGGCTACGGCGGGATGCTCGGCGAGGGGCTGCTCGGCGCCCTCGCGCTGTCGACGCTCGCGGTCGCCGGCTTCGCCGGTGACGCGGCCGCCGGCGGCATCGGCGGCGCGCTGCCGAACTTCGCGACCGGCGGCGGGATCATCCTCACCAGCTTCGGGATCCCGCAGGCGATCGGGAGCGTGTTCATGGCGCTCGTCCTGGTGAGCTTCCTGCTCACCTCCACCGACACCGCCGTGCGCCTGGGTCGGTACATGATGGAGGAGATCGTCGGCATGGACGACGGCATGACCGTCTCCGGGCTCTCCGGCGGTATCGGAGCGGCCGCTCGCGGTCGATACACGAATCCGGTCATCCAGATCGGCATCGCGTACGTGCTCGTCATCTCGGGCCAGTGGCAGACGCTCTGGGGACTGTTCGGCGGCGCGAACCAGCTGCTGGCGGCGCTCGCGCTGCTGACGGCGACCGTGTGGCTCGCCAACTGGGATGAGTCCAAGCAGCTCGTCTCCACCGGCGTCCCGATGGCGGTGATGGTGACGATCACCGTCCTCGGGCTGACGTGGGTCGCGCTGTACAACAACCTCTACGTCAACCTCATTCAGGGCGGCGCCGGGACGCTCGGCGCGCAGCTGTCGTCCGCGGCGCAGATGATCCTCGGGATCGTGTTGATCTACATCGCGCTGTCCCTCGTCCGGATCGGGGTCGGTAATCTCCGGTCCGTGCGCGGCAGCGACGCGCCCGCGGCCGAGCCGAGCGACGACTGACGGCGACGCCGCTCCGCGGTGCTGTTTCTTTTTAAAAGTGCACTTTCGCGCCCCAGCTATCGCCAGAACCGCTTGGCGAACCGCGAGAAGATCCCGTCGTCCGGCTTCTCGACCGGCTCCCACAGCCGGAGCGCCTCGGCGCTGCTCGCGGCCTCGCTGGCGACGAGCCGCTCCTCGTCGGGCGCGACGACGACGAGGTTCACCTCGTAGTGGCCGTAGTAGCCCAGCTTCAGCAGCGTCCGGTCCCGGAACCCGTCGACGAACTCGGCGACGTCCTCAGGGATCCGGTCTGCGACGAGCACGACCGTGATATCGGTCCCGTAGTGCTGCTCGTTCCCGTCGACGCGCTCGTCGGCGACGCCGTGGGCGAACTCGACGAGCCGCTCCAGTTCCCCGACCGTCGGGGCGGCGACGCGCCGGGCGAACAGGTGCTCCATCACGTCGTGGTCCGCGTAGCTCAGGGCGGGGTGGAGGAACTGCTTCTGGTTGCGCATCCGCATCTCGGCGGTCAGCTCGAAGCGCTCGCCGTCGACGACGACGTCGGCGTCGAGGTCGTAGCTGTACATCAGCCGGTCGGAGACGCGATCGAGGTACTCGTCGTCGTAGTCGGGGACCGCCTCCCGGATCTCGGCCGGCAGCTCCTCGGGCGCGCGCCGGTCGCCGTCCCCGCCGGCCGCGTCACTCATCGTCCGGATCGTAGGCGACCGCGTCGTCCGCGGCGGGCGGCGCGCCGATCGCCAGCACGGTCACGGGGCCGTCGGCGTCGGCCGGGTTGTACGCGCGCTGCGGGCTCTCGGGGTCGACGACGAACAGGTCGTCCGCGGGCACCTCGTAGATCCCCTCCGGCGTCTCCACCGAGAGCGTCCCGTCGAGGACGTAGAACGCCTCCTGTTGGGTCTCGTGGTAGTGGTACGCAAGCGGGAGCTGCTCGCCCGGATCGGCGCGGAACCGGTTGATCGCCGCGGAGTCGAACCCCCCCGGCCCGGCGAGCTTCCGGCACTCACAGGGGCGGTCGGGCTTCGGCTCCACCGAGTCCGTGTCGACGACGCGGTATCCCATGTGAACTCATTCCACGGAGCGATTGAAAAGGTCGTCGGGCCGGCGTCGGGTCGACAGCGGACCGGCATCGGGCCGGCGTCGGTCGGTTCCGAGGTCGACGGTGACGACAGAGAACGTCCCGTAGCGGGGCCGACGAGGGGATTTAAGGCCGTCGAACACGATCGTTCGGTAGAGATACACATGTCCGACGACGAGATCCAAGCGGAGGCGTGCGGACGGTGCTCCATGTCGACCGTCGTGGGCGCGGTGAACGGGGACAAAGACCCGGACGAACGCACCGAGCACGACCCGTTCGCCGGCGAGCGCATCGAGGTCGACGAGTCCTCGATCCGGCGCGTGTCGCCCGCCGGGTTCCTCAGCGACCTCAAGGACCGGGTCGACGAACTCGGGCGTCGGCTCTCGTACGGGAAGTAGGCGGTCGCGCTCATCGACCGGGGTACCGGCGCACGCTCGCGCCGCGTCGGAGAGACTTATACGCGTTCGTTTCCTACGGGGGCCCACGCGATGGAAGAGAGCATCTCCGGCTTCAAGGTGCGCGGGGACTGGGGCGACGTCGTCGAGCACGGCGAGCGGATCGCCTTAGCGCTCCGCGAGACGGGTGCCGACGGCGACGCCTTCTACGAGTTCGACGACTGGCGCCCGAAGTCCCACGAGCGCATCGACGAGGACGTGTCGGCGAAGACCGCCGAGCAGGCGTCCGTCGGCGAGGGCGAGGGCGAACAGGCCGGCAAGACGCCGGGCGACGACCTCCAGACGGCCGGCGAGAAGCTCACCGAGTCCTACGAGAAGGTGGAGGAGAACGACACCGAGAGCGCCATGGAGCGGTGGGGCGAGTCGATCGGCCACGTCGCCCGCGCGGCCGACTCGGCGAGCCGCAAGGCGCTCCGGAAGGTGGAAGACACCGTCTACCAAAATGTGATGACCCAGATGGCGCCGTACTACTTCGACAACGAGCTCGTCAGCGCCAACATCCAGGAGGTCGGGCGCGGCGAGGACGGCGAGACGTTCGAGTTCGAGGTGAACGTCAACGACGACGAGCTGAAAGCGGAGGTGAGCGACATCCTCGCCGAGTACGAGTCCGAGATCGACCGCTGGCACGTCGAGACCGAGAAGCGCACCGACGACGTCGCCGCCGCCGAGGGCGTCGAACCGCCCGAGGAGGAGGGCGGCCCGGACTCGACGATGACGTAGCCCCGTCGACACACGCACGGTTTTAATCCGACGACCCGCGAAGGGGACCTATGACCGAGGTACTCCGGATCGAGGCCGGCGAGCTGTCGTCCGACGAGATCATCGACGCGCTCAACGACGGGAGCCGGGTCCTCGTCGACGTCGAGGTCGCCGGCGGGCGCCACGAGGTCGTGCTCCGCTACGACGGGGAAACGTACCACTGTGACACGCCGACGAACCTCCACCGCCACGCGGACGAAGCGG
Source organism: Halorubrum sp. CBA1229 (assembly GCF_003721435.2). NCBI lineage: Archaea > Methanobacteriati > Methanobacteriota > Halobacteria > Halobacteriales > Haloferacaceae > Halorubrum > Halorubrum sp. CBA1229. The sequence goes on from NZ_CP054585.1 coordinate 1,421,896, forward strand.
AGATGCGCGGCTGTATCGACCGCATGGGGTACGCCGCCTCCGAGCAGTAGCCGCTCGTCCGCGGACGCCGACCCCCGTCGGCGATGACGGCTTTTAACCCGGCCGCAGTCGAACGACCCCCATGAGCGACCCCGAGATCGAGGACCTCGTCGGCGACGTCTCCCCCTCGTTCGAACACGTGCTTTCCTGCGTGTTCGGGATTCGGGACCACGAGAGCCGCACGTACCTGACGCTACTCGATCACCCGGGGAGCACCGTCGCCGAGCTCGCCGAGACCCTCGACCGAGACCGGTCGAACGTGAACCGCTCGCTGTCGACGCTGCGGGACAAGGGACTCGTCGAGCGCCGCCGCCGCCTGCTCGACTCGGGCGGCTACGTCTACCAGTACACCGCGATCCCGGTCCCGGAGGCGAAAGAGCGCCTCCACGACGCGCTCGACGAGTGGGTCGAGGGCGTCCACGCGGCGATCGAGGGCTTCGACCCGGACGACCAAGAGAGCGGTTAGCTCTCGTCCGCCTCGCCCTCCTCGTCTCCGTCTTCCGCGGCGCTCAGTCCCTCCTCGTCGGGGCGGTCGAGCGCCCGCGGCGCGTCGTGGTGCTCGGAGTAGCCGTCGAACCAGCGGACGATCCGCTCGATGCGGTCGACGACGTGCCCGGGCTCGCCCGAGCGGGAGAGCTCGTGGCCCTCGCGCGGGTAGCGCACGAACCGCGTGTCGACGCCGTTCTTCCGGAGGATCCGGTGGTACAGCTCCGCCGTGCAGATCGGCGTCCGGGTGTCGTCCTCGCTGTGGACCAGCAGCGTCGGCGTCTCGACCTCGTCGGCGTGGCCGGTCGGGGACTGCTCCCAGAGCCACCCGGGCTCCTCGGAGGGGACGGTGTCGAAGTCGCCCTCCAGCAGCTTGTACGCCCCGTCGGTCGACCCGTAGAAGCCGGTCAGGTCGTAGACGCCGCGCTGGGAGACGGCCGCGCGGAAGTAGTCGGTCTGGCCCACCGCCCACGCGGTCATGAACCCGCCGAAGGAGCCGCCGGTGACGAAGGCGTTCGTCTCGTCGACGTACGGGCGCTCCGCGACCGCCTCCACGCCGGCCATCACGTCCGAGAGGGTCACGTCGCCCCAGTCGCGCTCGATCGCCTGCATGAACGCCTCGCCGTAGCCGGTCGAGCCGCGTGGGTTCGACCAGAAGACGACGTAGCCGCGGGCCGCGAGCGTCTGGAACTCGTGCCACATCGTCCCCGCGGTCGACCACATCGCGTGGGGGCCGCCGTGGATCTCGACTGCGAGGGGGAACTCCTCGCCTTCCTCGTCCTCCTCGCCCCCCTCGCCGTCCGGGTCGAACTCCGGCGGCGTCAGCACCCACCCCTGGATCTCCGTCCCGTCCGACTCGAACCGGATCTCCTCGGGCTTCGGAATCTCGCGCTCGGCGAGGTAGTCGGCGTTCAGCTCCGTGAGACGGGTCGTCTCGCCGCTCCACGCGTCGTGCGCGAAGACGTCGCCCGGGTGGTCCGGCTCGCTGGCGGCGAACGCGACGGTCACCTCGCCCGGCCCGGCGCCGTCGTCGCCGCCGACGGTCGCGCCGGAGACGGTCCCCGGCCGGAGGAAGCGCTCGGGCGCCGCGCCCCCGTCGGCCGGAACGCGCCACAGCGCCGTCTTCCCCTCGTCGGGGGTCGCGAAGTACAGCGTCGCGTCGTCCGGGCCCCACTGCGGCGCGGCCTCGTAGCCGAGCCCGCGGTCGATCTCGCCCGTGAGGTCGGTCACCGCGCCCGTCTCGCGGTCGACGACGCGGAGGTCGACCGGCTGCATCGACACCTGCTCCGGCTCGGCGTGGGTGAACGCGACCCGCCCGTCGGCGGTCGCCGCGATCGCGGCGCCCCAGCCGGTCGTCGTGTGGACGTGCTCGGTCTCGCCCGACTCGACGTCGTGCGCGCGGATCGCGATCTCCGCGGAGTCGTCGGGGTCGTCGCCGACCTCCTCGGCGAAATAGAGCGTGTCGGCGTCCCCCCAGTCCGGCGCGGCGAAGTCGGCGTCGCGGTCGGTCACCCGTTCGACGCCCTCGGCGGGGTCCGTCGCGGTCGCGCCGCCGACCGCCGCGTCCGCGTCGACGACGTACACGCCCGACCGCCGGCCGTCGAAGAACTGCTGGTCGGAGCGGTAGACGGTGCGGTCGATCACGCGCGGGTCGGGGTGCTCGTCGGGCTCGTACTCCGCCGGCACCGACAGATCGCGGTCTTCCTCGCGGTCCTCGGCGGTCACCGACTGGACGAAGGCGATCCGCTCCCCGTCGGGCGACCACGCGATCTCCGAGACGCCGCCGACGACGTCGGTGACCCGCCGGGCCTCGCCGCCGTCGACCGGGAGCACCCACAGCTGCTGGCGGTCGTCGTCGGCACCCCGCGTCGACGTGAACGCGATCCGGTCGCCGGACGGGCTCCAGCGCGGCTCCGCGTCGGAGCCCTCGGCCAGAGTGAGCCGGCGGGGGTCGCCGCCCGCGACGTCGGCGAGGTACACCGTCGCCTCGTACTCCTCGTCGTCGGTCGGCTGGCGTCGCAGGAAGGCGACCCGGTCCCCGTCGGGCGAGATCCGCGGGTCGGCGGGCGTCGCGATGTCTTGGTAGTCGGCCGCGGTGACGCGCTCCATGGAGTCGGGTCGACCGCCGCGGGCAAAAGGCGTCGGGAGCCGGAAAAGGGGTCGGTCGGGACGTCGCGGACGCCCCCGCCTCGGGCGCCCGCTACGCGTCGCCGTTCTCGAACGCGAGCGTCACGCCGTCGTCGTCGACGGTCGCGCCCGCGGCGCACACCGGGTGCTCGAAGTCGGCGCCGAGGACCTCGCTCGCGGCCGCACTCGCGTCCTGACGCTCGCCGTCCGCCGCCGCGAGGGCGTACGGCTCCGGGCTGTCGGTCTCGTAGGTGGCGACGATCGTCGGCTCGTCGACGGCCTCGACGAGCAGCGCGTCGCGGCGGACGACGCCGACCGTCGCCGTCTCGCTCCCGACGACGCCGGCGATCCGCGGCGTGTCGTAGTCGTCCTTCTCGAAGTCGAGCGCGAGCAGCGGCGTCGCCAGCGCGTCGCGCGCCGGGTACCCCAGCTCGAGCTTCTCCGCGATCGGGTCGACGTGCGAGCCGTTGCCGACGACCGCCAGCGGCTCGTCCGCCGGCGTCCGGACCCGCCGCGCGCAGTTGTACGAGACGTACGGGTTGTCCGTCTCGGGCGCGTCCGGCGTCGGTCCGACCGTGAGGGTCCCGTCGCGGTCGAGCACGCGTCGGTTCGGGAACGAGCGGGAGGAGACGCGGTAGGCGCCGATTCCAGGGGCGACGACGACGAATCGTCCGACGTACATACAGCTTCGTGGTTATTCGGGCGAGTAAAACGCATCGATATACGCACGTTCGTCGATCAGACTCGGTGCCGGTCGAGCCCTGTGTTCGCAGCGGCGGCGGGGCCCGCGACTCCGCCTCGCCGTCCCGATCCGCCGCTCTCTGTGAACGCGTGACAGAGGGCCGGCGACGCGCAACGCTTACAAACACGCACTGGCTATCGATGGTTGCGCACAGTCCATTGGGGTAGTGGCCAATCCTGTTGCCTTCTGGGGGCAACGACCCTGGTTCGAATCCAGGATGGACTATTCTCGCGGTTCGCCTGTCTCCGACCCCGAACTGGCGCCCCGCTTCGGTTCATCTGCGGGGGTTCGTTTCGCGTGGATCGCCTCGTTCGCCTCGACGTCTTCTTTCACTTGGAATCAAAAACCGCTCACGTACTGCGGTTTCCAGTAGAAACCAAGGGGTATGGGAACCGTTCGCCCGCCATCCCGCTCACTTCTCGACGTCGAGCAGCGCGACCCGCTCGCGGACGACGTCGGTCAGGTCGCCGGCCGTCGCCGCGAGCTCGCGGTCGGAGACGCCGTAGAACTCCCTGACGCGCTCGGCGTCGAAGTCGCCGTCGCCCGCGCCGTCCGCCTCGGTCGTCAGCTCTTCGACCGCCGCGGCGGCCGCGTCGAGGTCCGCGGCGGGGCGGTCCGCGCCGGGGACGCCGCCGAAGTCGGCGACGAGCACGGCCGCGCGCTGTTCGCCCTCGGAGACGCCCAGCGCCAGCGCGCGGTCGATCTGCCGTCGGCCGGCCGCGTACAGCATGATCTCGACGCCCGGGTCGCGCGCGACGGCCTCGCCGCGGGCGACCGCCCGCGCGGCGAGGCGGGTCGCCTCGCGGAGGTGCGCGTCGGAGACGACGAGGTCGGCGTCGAACGCCTGCACGACCGCGCCGGTCTCGGCGCCGATCTCGTCGAGCCGGGAGAGGAAGCCGTCGAGGTCGTCGATCGCGACCGTTCCGCGCACGAGTCGGTGGGGCGGGGTCGGGGGGTCTGGGAGGGCGTCGTCGCTTCCGCCGGTGCCGAGAGCGTCCTCGCCGCTCACTCGAAATCACCCAGGCTCGCCTGCCCGTCGCCGCTCTCGTCGCTCGCGGAGCCGGCGGTCGCCGCGGCCGACGCCGACTTGTCCGGCCGCACGTCGTCCATCGACGGGTCCTCGCGGCCGGCGTGCTCGAGGATGCGCTCGGCGGTGCGCTCCCGGCCGCGGAGCGCGCCGAGCACGACTGCCTTGTCGGCCTCGCGGAGGTCCGCGCGGGTCTCGACGCCGGCCTCGTACAGCCGGCGGGCGCGCTTCCGACCGACGTTGCGGACGCCGGCCAGGTCGAGCAGCTCCTCGCGGACGCCGTACTCGATCCGCTTGCGGGCCTCGCGGACCGCGACGACGACGTCGCCGTCGACGCCCTCCACGTCGCGTGCGAGGGTCTCGGCCGCGCGCAGCAGCCACTCCGCCGTGTCGACTTTCCCGCGGATGTCGCCGGGGCCGACGCCGTACCGCTCCGTGATGCGGTCCTCGTCGACCTCGTTCGCCCAGTCCTCCAGGAGGCGCGCCGTCTTCAGCGACGCGAGCCAGTCCTCGAAGCGCACGTCCTCGTACTCGGAGGGCACGTCGCCGAGGAACTCGCCCTCGCGCTCGTAGCAGAGCTCGGTGTACTCCTCGCGGTCCCCGGACTTCAGGTAGAGCTCGTACATGTCGGGGGTGCGGCTGACGAGGTGGTAGAGGCCGAGCGGGGTGACCTCGGGAGCGGCGGCGTCTCCGCCGCCGTCGGAATCGCTCGCGGCGTCGGCGTCGCCCTCGGAGTTTGGACCCTCGCTCTCCTCGCCGTCCTCGCCGGCCCGCGTGTACGTCCCGAACCCTGGCTCGTCGCCGTCGTCGTCGGCGGTCATGACGAATTCGCCGGTGTCGGCCCCGCCCGTCGCCGCGTCGGCGTCCCCGACGGCGCCGCCCCCGACCGACCGGAGCCCGTCGATCATCTCCGCGGCGCTCATCGGGTCGAGGTAGAGCCGCGAGACGGTGTGGCCGATACCGGTCGCGGTCAGGCTCTCGCTCCCGCCGTCGCGGTCGCGGTCGACGAAGTCGTTGACGGCGAGGTAGTCGAGGACCGTGTCGGTGACGGCTGCGAGCCGCCCCTCGTCGTCCGTCTGGGTCGCGTAGAGGGTGTTGTCGAGGAAGGAGAGGAGGCCGTCGCGGGTGGAGGCGAAGCCGGAGGCGACGGTGGCGAGCACGTGGGTCCGGAGCGCGGGCTCGGCGGCGAGCTTCGAGCGGACCGGCTCGGGGTCGGCCCAGAGGTACCGCTCGAACAGCTCCTCCTTCGTGTCCGCGTCGTTCGCGAGCAGGACCGCCTCGCCGTAGGGGTCGAGCCCGGGCCGCCCGGCGCGCCCGCACATCTGGTGGACCTCCAGCACGTCGAGGGGTTTCATGCCGCCGAACTCCCCGTCGTAGCGGCGCCAGTCGCGGACGATCACCCGACGCGCGGGGGTGTTGACGCCGGCGGCGAGGGTTGGTGTCGCCGAGATGCACTTGATGAGGCGGTCGCGGAACGCGTCCTCGACGAGCGACCGGTGCTCGCTCGCGAGCCCCGCGTGGTGGAACGCCGACCCCTGCGCGACCGCGTCGGCGAGGTCCTCCGAGGTGTCCGTGTCGGAGACGCCGCGGATCTCCTCGGCGAGCTCGCGGAGGCGGTCGCGCTCGTCGTCGGTGAGCCGCGGGCCGGTGACGTCCGTGAGCTTCCGGGCCGACGACTCGGCGTTGCGGCGGGAGTTGACGAAGACGAGCGAGGAGCCGCCCTGCCCGTCCTCCTCGGTGTCGAGCGCGTCGGCGACGAGCCGGGCGGTCTGGTCCTCGCCGCGCTCGACGGGCACCTCCCGCTTGCTCCCGTCGGCGAAGTCGATCGCGTTGCCGAAGTGGACGCCCATCCGGAGGTCGATCGGCCGCCAGTCGGACTCGACCAGCCCGGCGTCGAGCCAGTCGGCGATGACGTCGGCGTTGCCGACGGTCGCCGAGAGCGCGACCGTCTGGAGCCCGGGGTTCACCTTCCGGAGCTTCGCGAGGGTGACCTCGAGGGTCGGGCCGCGGTTCGGGTCGTCGACCAGGTGGACCTCGTCGCTCACGACGCAGGTGAGGTCGTCGATCCACGGCGCGCCGTTGCGGATCAGCGAGTCGACCTTCTCCGAGGTGGCGACGATGATGTCTCGGGTCGCCAGCCACTCGCCGTCGGACTCGTAGTTGCCGGTGGAGACGCCGACCGTGACGCCGTGGTCCTCCCAGCGCTCGAACTCGGTCTTCTTCTCGCTGGCGAGCGCGCGCAGCGGGACGATGTACAGCGCCTTGCCGCCGCGCTCGATCGCCGACAGCATGGCGAGCTCGGCGATCAGGGTCTTCCCGGAGGCGGTCGGGACCGCGGCGACGAGGCTGTCGCCGTCGACGACGCCGGCCTCGACGGCGGCCGCTTGGGGCGGGTACAGCTCGGCGACGCCCTCCGCTTCGAGCGCCTCGCCGACGCCCGCGGGGAGCCCGGAGAGCGAACTCGGTTGCATTACCGGAGGGTGGGCCCCGACCCGATTTAAACCGTCGGAACGGGGCGGTGGCGGGGAGCGGGCTCGTCCCATCGCGGCCGACCCGCCGCTTCCGCTATAGCTCGCCCTTCGTGCTCGGCGTGTCGCTGCGGCGCTCGTCGAGCCGCGTCGCGTCGTCGAGCGCCCGCGCGAGCGCCTTAAAAAGGGCCTCCACCTCGTGGTGCGCGTTGTCGCCCGTCTCGACCGCGGCGTGGAGCGTCAGGCCGGCGTTGTGCGCTAACGACAGCGCGAAGTGGTCGGCCATGACGCTGGTGAACTCCCCGACCGACTCCTGGGAGAACTCGCCCGAGAAGTCGTAGTACGGGCGCCCGGCCACGTCGACGACGACGCTCGCGACCGCCTCGTCGAGGGGGACCCGTCGGTCGGCGTACCGCCGGATACCGCGCTTGTCGCCGAGCGCCTCGTCGAACGCCTCGCCGAGGCAGATCGCGACGTCCTCGACCGTGTGGTGGTCGTCGATCTCGGTGTCGCCGTCGCACCTGACGGTGAGGTCGAAGAGGCCGTGCTTGGCGAACGACGCCAGCATGTGGTCGTAGAAGCCGATCCCCGTGTCGACCTCGCTGTCGCCGTCGCCGTCGATCGCGAGGGTGAGCTCGATCGTCGTCTCGCTCGTCTCGCGGGTGACCGCGGCCGTCCGGTCGTGATCGCTCATACCGGCCCGTCGCGGCGGATTCGTAAGTCGGTTGCGGGTGTGGGAGAGAGAGTTCAGTATAAAGGAGAGTTCAGTATAAAGGGATGTTGCGGTGGCGCGCGCCTCCGAGCGCCCGCAGGGCGCGAGGAGCGCGTGCGAGGGAGCCCGCGGCTGCCAAAGGCAGCCGCGACGAGGCTGGGGAGGCGTGAGGCTGCGGTGACGGTGCGGTCGGGCGGGGCTCAAAGGGGCAGCCGCGAGGGCGAAGCCCGGCGCAGCAAGCACCGCAGCGAGCAACGCGAGCGAGGAGCACAGCAAGCCGCGCGAGTCGTCGCGGCTGGGGCTTTGGAGTTGTTCTCCGCCGATTTGGTGTCACTTGCTTATAAGTGAGCGGCTGGTGCTTTGGAGTTGTTCTCCGCCGATTTGGTGTCACTTGCTTATAAGTGAGCGGCTGGTGCTTTTGAGGTATCCACTGACGATCCGCCGTCAACCACGTATATCCGAGCGGCTGGGGCTTTGGACGTGTTCGCCATCGATCCGCAGTCAGCCGTTTACGGGCAAACGGTCGGTGATTTGGCAGTGTTCACCACCGACCCGATCACGACCGATTATAAACGAACGACGCCGACACCACGTCACGATATTTAAATCTCGTCCGCTGCGTCCTGCGCCTCTCGCAGCGTGAACTCGCCCTCGTACAGCGCGGTGCCGACGACGACGGCGGCCGCGCCGGCCTCCTTCAGCGCGACTACGTCGTCGACGCTCGCCACGCCGCCGGACGCGATAACCGGAATATCCACGGCCTCGACGACGCCTTGGACCGCCTCCCGATCGATCCCCTCCAGCTGCCCCTCGACGTCGACGTTGGTGAAGAGGATCGCGCCCGCGCCCAGTTCCTCGTACCGAACCGCCGCCTCAGCGGGGTCCAGCCCAGTTCCCTCGGTCCAGCCCGACACGACGACCTCGCCGTCCTTCGCGTCGAGGCTGACGACGACGCTGCCGGGGTGCGTCTCGTCGATTGCGGCGACGATCTCGGGCGTCTCGACCGCCGCGGTGCCCAGAATGACGCGGTCGAGCCCCAGATCGAGGAGGTCGCGCGCACCCTCGGCCGTGCGGATGCCGCCCCCCAGTTGGAGGCCGATTTCGTCGGGAACGCTCTCGACCACCGCCTCGATCGCGTCGGCGTTGACGCGCTCGCCCTCGAACGCGCCGTCGAGGTCGACGAGGTGGAGCGTCCGCGCGCCCGCGTCGATCCAGCGCTCGGCGGCCTCGACGGGGTCGCCGTACCGCTTGCCCGTGCCCCGCTCGCCGCCGACCAGCTGGACGACCTCGCCGTCCTGTACGTCGACCGCCGGGACCACCTCGAAGTCGGAAACGCCGCTCATACCCGTCGAGAGTCGCGGGCGGGGATTAAACGGGTCGATTCGCGGGGGCGGCGACCGCGCCGCGCGAGTCGCCGCGTCGACTCGCCGGACGCCTCACTCCACCGAGACGATCAGCGCGGATATCTCCTCGTCGAACGCGGCCGGGTCGGTGGCGAGCGCCTCGGCGGTCTCCGCGTCGGCGATCGACTCGACGACCGTCTCGCCGTCGACCGCGACCGAGAGGGCGTCGCCGATGACCTCGGTGACCGCCTCCGACGGGAACGCCCCGCCGGCCATGAGCACGTCAGTGCCGTCGTGCCAGACGGCGAGCCGCGCGGTGACGCCCACGGTCTCGTCGACCGCGGTCGTCGAGCCGTCCGGGAGCGGGACCTCCCCGTCGAGCGCGAACTCGCCCTCGAAGCGCCACGCCGTCGCGGTGTGGCCGCCGGTCACGGTCGTGATCCCCTCGTCGACCTCCTCGAGGTTCTCTATCCCGGCGTTCCGGAGCTGCGCGCGGAACGCGTCGACCGCGGCCGTCTCCACCTCCGTCATCAGCCGATCTCGACCGATCCCGGCCGGGAGCCCGTCGAGGGCGGGGCGGAGATCGATCCGGGTCGCGAAGAAGGCCACCGGCGACCCGCTCGCGCCGAACGTCTCGTCGAGCGCCTCGGCGACGGAGACGTACTCGTAAATCAGCGAGCGTTCGAGCGCACGCACTGTCACCGGGCCGTACGCCTGCTCGAAGACCGTGCTCTCCGACTCGTCGAGGAGCCGCCAGCCGTCGTCGATCCGCTCGCTCGTCACGGTCGGCTCCGGCACCGGCCCGTCGCGGGTACCGAGACAGCCCGCGAGGCCGACGGCCGCGGCGCTCGCGCCCGCGGCGAGCAGCCGTCGGCGCGTCGTTCCGGCCGCGTCCTCCGTCGACAGTCCGTTCATACCACACGGAGCGCGCCCCGCGGTAAATCGGTGTCGCCGCGGCTATCGGGACCGATATCGCCGGTGTCGGACGGCGGAAGACCGACGGACCGGAGACCGCCACCGACACGGATCGCTTATAACCACCCAGTGTGACAACCGAGTAATGGCAGACGACACGGACGCGACTACTGACGCGGACGCGACTGCGACCGTCGACGACGAATCGGACGTGCCCGGGGCCCGGCGGCGACCCCGCCCGTCGACCCGCCGCCGGTTCCTAGCGCTCGGCGGCGCCGCGGGCGCCCTCGCGCTCGCGGGGTGTAGCGCGGAGCAGACCGGCGACGACGGGAGCGACGGCGGCTCCGAGGACGGGTCGGACGGGTCCGACGGCGACGATGACGGCTCCGCCGGCGAAGACGGGGAAGACGGCGACGACGCGGAGACGCCCACGCTGACGGTCGCGACGTACACCAGCTTCATCGACGCGCCGTCGGTGAGCCCGGGCGAGTGGCTCAAAGAGGAGTTCGAGTCGCGCGTCGACGCCGAGCTGGAGTGGGCGACGCCCGACAACGAGCTGAACTACTACGTCGAGCGGGCCGCCTCGGGCGTCTCCATCGACGCCGACCTCTACGTCGGCCTCACCACCGAGGACCTCGTGCGCGTCGACGACCAGCTCGACGACGACCTGTTCGCCGAGCGGGGCGAGGTGGGCGGGTTCGACAACGTCCGTGACGGGCTCCTGTTCGACCCGTTCGACCGGGCGGTCCCCTTCGACACCGGCTACGTGAGCCTCGTCTACGACGGCACGGCGATCGAGGCGCCGGCGACGTTCGACGGGCTGCTCGCCGACGAGCACAGCGGCGCGCTCATCGCGCAGAACCCCGGCGGCTCCTCGACGGGGCGCTCGTTCCTGCTGCACACGATCCACCGCTTCGGCGACGGCGGCGTCGCGAGCGACGGGGACGGCGAGGCGGTCGAGGGCGGCGACGGCGACCCCGACTACGACTACCTCGACTACTGGGCGGACCTCCAGGCCAACGACGTGCGGGTGCTCGGCTCGTGGGACGACGCCTACACCGCCTGGAGCAACGGGGAGGCGCCGATCGTCGTCTCCTACTCGACCGACCAGGTGTTTGCGGCCGACGCGGGCGAGGACCTCGGACAGCACCAGATCCGCTTCCTGAACGATCAGGCGTACGCGAACCCGGAGGGGATGGCGGTCTTCGCCGACGCCGACGAGCCGGAGCTCGCCCGCGAGTTCATGTCGTTCATGCTGGAGCCGGACGTGCAGGGCGAGATCGCCCAGCGCAACGTCGCCTTCCCCGCGACCGACACCGCGACGCTCCCCGACGACTACGCCGAGCTCGCGAAGGAGCCGGCAGAACCGGTGACGTTCACGTACGACGAGCTCCAAGGCTCGGTCAGTGAGTGGATCGACGCCTGGGAGCGGCAGTACGCCGGGAACTGAGGGCGACCGCGTGACGGACCGTCGCAGCGACGGCGACGCGAGTCGCGGCCGCGCCCGCTCGCTCCGCGACCGGCTCGAAGGGCGCCTGCTGACCGCGCTCGCGGTCCTCACGAGCGTCGTCCTCGTCGTCGTCTTTTATTATCCGGTCGGCACAGTCTTGGTCGAGGCGGTCGTCGTCGACGGCGCCGCCACGCTCTCCGTGTTCGCCGCGCTGCTGCGCGACCCGTTCTACTTCGGGGAGCTGGCCCGGCTGTTCGCGGGCGAGTCGCCGCTCGCGGTCGCGAACGCGTATCTCGGCCCCGACCGCCGGCTCGGGATCGTCGGCTTCACCGCGTATCAGGCCGCGCTCTCGACCGTCGCCAGCGTGGCGATCGGACTGCCCGCCGCGTACCTGCTCGCGCGCTTCGAGTTCCCCGGGCGACGGTCGCTGCGGTCGCTGACGATCGTCCCGTTCGTGCTCCCGTCGATCATGGTCGCGGTCGGCTTCGTCGCCACGTTCGGCACCAACGGGACCCTGAACGCCGTCCTGTCGGCGCTCGGGCTCCCACGCGTCGACCTGATGTTCACCCTCCAAGCGGTCGTGATCGCGCACGCCTTCTACAACGCGCCGCTCGTCGCCCGGGTGACGACCGCGGCGTGGGAATCGGTCGACGCGCGCGCGGTCGAGACCGCCCGGAGCCTCGGTGCGGGGCCGGTCCGGGCGTTCTTCGACGTGGTCGCGCCGCAGGTGTACCCCGCCGTGCTGACGGGGGCGGCGCTGACGTTCGTCTTCACCTTCGGCACCTTCCCCATCGTCCTCGCGCTCGGCGGGTTCGAGCTCGCGACGGTCGAGGTGTTCGTCTACCGGCTCGTCCGCGACCTGAGCTACGCCGAGGCGGCCGCGCTGGCCATCGTCGAGCTCGTCATCTCCCTCGGAGTGCTGCTGGCGTACCTGCGCTACGAGGCGCGCAACACCGTCAGCGCGCGGGGCGCTCGCCCCCTCCCGCGCAGGCGCCTGCTCCCCTCGGCGCCGACCGCTCGTGACCTCCTGCCGCGCGTCGGGCTCGCCGCCTACAGCGTCGCCGTGGCGGTCCTCTTCCTCGCGCCGATCGCCTCGATGATCCTCGCGAGCGTCACGGGGGGCGACGGCGCGCTCACGCTGGAGCACTATCGGTTCCTCCTCGACCGCCAGCGCACGGGGGCGGCGTTTCAGGTGCGTCCGTGGCCCGCGATCCGCAACTCGCTGGCGTTCGCGTCGGCGTCGACGCTGCTCGCCCTGCCGATGGGGGTCGTCGTCGCGGTGCTGACGACCCGGCGGTACCGCGGCCGGAAGCTGGTCGACGCGGCCGCGATGGCGCCGCTGGCGGTCTCGGGGATCATCGTCGGGCTCGGCCTGCTGCGCGGGCTCGTCTTCGGCGTCGAGGTGGCGGGCTGGCGGATCGCGGCGACCGGCGCGGTCGCCATCGTGGTCGCGCACGCGGTCGCGGGCTACCCGTTCGTCGTCCGGACTGTCGCGCCCGGGCTGGAGGGGCTCGACCGCTCGCTGGTCGAGTCGGCTCGGGCGCTCGGCGCGTCGCGGGCGCGGGTGATCCGCGACGTGGAGCTCCCCCTCGTGTGGCCCGGGGTCGTCGCCGGCGCGGCGTTCGCGTTCGCCATCTCGATCGGCGAGTTCACGGCGACGGTGGTGCTCGCCACCGGCGCCGACGCGTACACGATGCCGGTCGCCATCGAACGGTTCATCGGGCGTCGGCTCGGACCGGCGACCGCCATGGGCGTCGTCCTCCTCGTCGTTACCGGGCTCAGCTTCGTCGTCATCGAGCGCCTCGGAGGTGAGACCAGTGGGCTCTGATCCGGAGCGCCGTCCCGCCGGCGGCGAGGCGCCCGCCCCCGACCCGGACCGCCCCCCGGCGGTCGAGCTCGACGGCGTGACGAAGCGGTACGGCGACACCGCCGCCGTCGACGACGTGAGCCTCCGAGTGCGCGAGGGCGAGTTCTTCACGCTGGTCGGTCCCTCGGGCTGCGGCAAGACGACGACGCTCCGGCTGATCGCGGGGTTCGAGGAGCCGACCGCGGGGACCGTCCGCTTCTCCGGCGAGTCGGTCGCGGGCGTGCCGCCCGAGGACCGCGACGTGGGCGTCGTCTTCCAGAACTACGCGCTGTTCCCGCACATGACCGTCGGCGAGAACGTCGGGTACGGGCTCAACTTCGCGGACCCGCCCGAGGGAATGAGTCGCGACGAGCGCGTCGCGGAGCTGCTGGAGCTGGTCGACCTCCCCGACGCCGCCGACCGCGAGCCCGAGAGCCTCTCCGGCGGGCAGCAGCAGCGCGTCGCGATGGCTCGCGCGCTCGCGCCCGGTCCCGACCTCCTCCTCTTAGACGAGCCGATGAGCGCGCTCGACGCGCAGCTCCGCGAGCGCCTCCGGGTGCAGGTCAGGGAGATCCAGTCGGAGCTCTCGATTACGACCGTCTACGTCACCCACGACCAGGAGGAGGCGCTGGCGATCTCCGACCGCGTGGCGGTGATGCGCGACGGAACACCGGAGCAGATCGCGCCCCCGCGGACCGTCTACCGCGAGCCGGCGACCCGGTTCGTCGCTGAGTTCGTCGGCGACAACAACGTGTTCGCGGGCCGGGTCACGGCGATCGAGGGCACCTCCGGGGGATCCACCGCCGCCGTCGACGCCGGCGGCGAGACGCTCCGCGTCAGGGTCGGCGGGGCCACCGACGTCGCCGTCGGCGACCGCCTCACCTTCTCGGTCCGGCCCGAGTACCTGCGGATCGACGAGGGGGAGAGCCGGCTCGCGGCGACCGTCGCGAGCGCGGAGTTCCTCGGCGAGACGACGCGCGTGACCCTCGACTGGGGCGGTCGCGACCTCGTCGTCCGGACGCGCGACCCGCTCTCCGGGGAGGTCGTCGTCGGCTTCGACCCCGAAGACGCGCACGTGATCGACGTCGACGCGGCGTGATTGACAACGGTTTATAAATAGCACATGCAGTTGGCGCGCGCCTCCGAGTGGCCGGTAGGCCACGAGGAGCGCCGCGCGAGGGAGTCGCTGGCGGCGCCTGCCGCCAGCGACGAGGCTTGGGGAGGCGTGAGGCTGCGGTGCGGTTGCGGGCGGGTGGGACTCAAAGGGGCAGCCGGGAGGCGGGCGCAGGCGACGCAAGCACTGGAGGGAGCGAACGAAGTGAGCGACCGAAGCGCGCAGCGAGCGTGCGCCCGCCTCCCGGCTGGGGCTTTGGAGGTGTTTTCCGTCACCGCGGCTGCAACGACGTACAGCCGAGCGGCTGGGGCTTTGGAGGTGTTTTCCGTCACCGCGGCTGCAACGACGTACAGCCGAGCGGCTGGGACTTTGGAGGTGTTTTCTGTCACCGCGTCAGCAACGACGTACAGCCGAGCGGCTGGGGCTTTGGCGGTGGTCACTGTCGATCCGGTCTCACTCAGTTATAAACAAACGCCCAGGACTGTAGAGGAGTTCACCGTGCCGTCAACAACCATGACGCAGTCGTTCGGTCGGCGACGCAACCCTTACGCGTCGTGACCGTCAAAACCGGGTATATGACCGACGAACGCGACGGCGACCGCCACGAGTTCTCCGCGGGGCAGGGCGTCGACGCCGACTACGAGGAGTTCACCCTCGACCCCGAGGAGATCGACGCCGACCCGAACACGGTCGACCCCGTCGACTCCCGCGTGCTCACCGATATCCTCGACAAGCGGAACGTCGAGAGCGACGCCATCGACGTGGAGCGCCTGATCGACGTCGGGCTCTCGTATATGGGGATCAACCGCTTCGAGGAGGCGACGGAGACGTTCGAGCGCGCCGCCCAGTTCGCCGAGGAGGACTCGCTGGAGGCCCAGGAGGCGTGGGTGAACAAGGGCGCGGCGCACGCCGAACTCGAAGAGTACGACCAGGCGATCGGCGCCTACGAGGAGGCGCTGCGGATCGACGACTCCTCGGAGCACGCCGCGACCGCCGAGACCAACCTCGCGTACGCGCTCTGGGAGTTCGGCCGCACCGAGCAGGCGCTCGAACACGCCGAGCGCGCCGTCGAGACCGACCCGCGCTTCGCCGAGGCGTGGTACAACCGCGGGTTCATGCTGGTCGAGCGCGGGCTCGCCGAGGACGCCGTCACCTGCTTCGACAACGCGATCCGCCTCGGCTACCGGAGCGCGGGCGTCCTCGAGGAGAAGGCGCGCGCCCTCGAGGAGGCGGGCGAACACGAGCAGGCCGAGGAGGTCGCCGACCGGGCCGAAGAGATCCGCCGCGAGGCGGAAGGGCAGATGGTCGAGGAACAGACCGGACAGGCGCCCGGACCGGGCGGTCGCGGCGGGCGGGGCGGCGCCGGAAACCGCGGCGGTCGCGGCGGTCAGCCGGGCGCCGGCGAGCGCGGCGAGCCGGCCGAGTCCCCGGAGCGCGAGCTGCAGGGCGAGGGGCCCGAGGGCTTCTAGATGGGCTCGCCGGCTCCCGTGATGCTCCTGCGCGAGCGCGAGACCGCGGAGGGGACGCTCGTCTCCGTCTGCGACGCGGACTGTCTCGGCGAGACGTACGAGGACGGCCCCGTGAGGCTAGCCGTCACTGAGGAGTTCTACGGCGGCGACGACGCCGTCGAGGCGAGCGCCGAGGAGGTCGTCGCCGGACTCCGCCGCGCGCAGGTCGCGAACATCGTCGGGCGCGAGGCCGTCGGCGTCGCGGTCGAGGCCGGGCTCGTCGACGAGGAGACGGTGCTGGAGGTCGAGGAGACCCGACACGCACAACTGCTCTGGCTGTGAGGACGGGGGTATGAAGCGACTCGGGAGGGCGGAGCTCGCGGAGCTGTTGGGACCGCACCCGCCGTCGGACGCGTTCTGGAGCCGCGCGATCGACGCCAAACGCGCCGTCATCGGCGTCGCGCCGGAGGTCGTGGGGGAGGAACTGGACGCCGAGAACCCGGAGCGCGCCCGCCGGAACCGACGCCGACGCGGCGAGCGCGGCCCGGACGGCCCGCTCTCGACGGGCGACATCGTCGACGTCGGCGACCACTCGTTCGTCGTCGTCGCGGTCGAGGAGACGAAGGCGGGGGGGCGCCGGTACCGGCTCGATCTGGTGGAGCCGCGGTCGGACGAGTGATCGTTTAAAAGTAGGGACCGCGCTACAGGTCCGCGACGTCCTCGATCGCGTCGGTGAGCTCCTTCACGCTCTCGACCGTGTGCTCGCCCATGTGACCGATGCGGAACGTCTCCTCGGCGATGTCGCCGTACCCGTTCGAGAAGGCCATGTCGTACTCCTCGCTCACTTCCTCGATCGTCGCGGCGACGTCGATCCCCTGCGTGTTCTCGATACAGGCGACCGTCTGCGACTCGTACCCCTCCTCGGGGAACATCGCGAAGTGCTCGTCCGCCCAGTCGTGGACGTACTCCATCATCTCCCGGTGGCGCTCGTCGCGGGCGCGGTGCCCCTCGTCGAGCATGTGTTTCATCTGCTTGCGGTACGCCAGCATGATCGGGATGGCGGGCGTCGAGTGGGTCTGGCCCTTCCGGTCGTAGTAGTCGATCGCACGCCGGAAGCCGCCGTACCACGAGGAGTCGCCCTTCTCGACCTCGCGGTCGTAGGCGTCGTCGCTGACGACGCAGACCGCGAGCCCCGGGGGCATCGCGAACGCCTTCTGCGTGGACGCGAAGATGACGTCGATGTCGTGTTCCTCGATATCGACGTAGTCGCCGCCGAGCGACGAGACGGCGTCGACGGCGAAGTAGGTGTCCGGGAACTCTGCGATCACGTCGCCCATCTCCTCGATCGGGTTCCGGACGCCGGTCGACGACTCGTTCATCACGCCCGCGACCATGTCGTACCCCTCGTCGCTGGCTTCGAGCGCCTCGCGGACGTCCTCGGGTTTGACCGCCTCGCCCCACTCGTACTCCAGCCGGGTGACGTCCTTGCCGAGCCGCTCGGCGACGTTGGCGAACCGCTCGCTGAAGCTCCCGCAGGTCGGCACCAGGACGCGGTCGTCGACGAGGTTGAGCGTCGACGCCTCCCAGAACTCCGTGCCGGAGGCCGTGAGGATGATCACGTCGTTGTCGGTGCCGAGGAACTCCTTCGTGTCCTCGACGATGGTCGTGTACAGGTCGGTCATCCGGTCCATCCGGTGCCCGAACGTCGACTCCGTCATCGCCTCGATGACGTCGTCGCGGACCTCGGTCGGCCCGGGGATGTACAGCGTCTTGTCGTCGTAGTCGTCGCGGTATTCGCGTTTCTCTGTCACGGGATCCACCTGATGGATCGTATCGGGTCGCGAGACAGTATGTTCCTTGTGATATCCGCGAAAGGGAGAGCGGCGTTCGGGCGTGGAGGCCGCGCCCTAGCGCCAGTGCCAGAAGTCGTTGCCGTCGTCCTCGACGGGGTCGGTGCGCTCCCGGAGGTCGACGACGTCCGCTTCGGTGGGCTCGCGGTCGTCCGGGAGCCGCTCCATGCAGTCGAAACAGAGGAAGAACTCGGAGCCGTCGGCGAGCTCCAGGGTCATCCCCTGCGTCGACTCGAACGCGAAGTTCCACAGGTCGCCGATCCCGCCGGCGATCCTGACGGACCGCTCGCAGACGTGGCACGACTCCGAGGCCATACGCGAGGTAGGGGTTCGGGGCGGTAATGCGTGTCGGCGAATACGTTGTCGACGGCAGATGGACTTCGAGTAGCTTCGGGTCTCCGACCGCTTGTTTATAAACGGCCGACTGTGGATCGACGGTGAACACCTCCAAAGCCCCAGCCGGGAGGACTCGGGGGCCTCGTTGCGGTCCTCGGTCGCTCGCGCTGCTCGCTCCCTGCGGTCCTTACTTCGGCCGCCGTCGTCCTCCCGGCTGCCCCTTT
This sequence comes from Halorubrum sp. CBA1229, assembly GCF_003721435.2. Taxonomy (NCBI): domain Archaea; kingdom Methanobacteriati; phylum Methanobacteriota; class Halobacteria; order Halobacteriales; family Haloferacaceae; genus Halorubrum; species Halorubrum sp. CBA1229. The sequence goes on from NZ_CP054585.1 coordinate 1,440,023, forward strand.
GAGTCCCGCCCCGCACAGCACCGCAGCCTCACGCCTCCCCAGCCTCGTCGCTGGCGGCTGGCGCCGCCAGCGACTCCCTCGCGCGGCGCTCCTCGTGGCCTACCGGCCACTCGGAGGCGCGCGCCACCGCTCGTTTATAAATGGCTGTGACGCCCTTCCGCGACCTCTTTATAAACCACGTCGCCGTCGTCGGGGCTTTGCCGTCCGTTCCGAGTCGCTGTCGGCGGTTCCTGTGGCCCGTCACGGTCGTGAGCGAATCCTGCCCCGGTGCCGGTCGCTTATATGTGTACAACGGAAGGTGAAGGTATGAACGAGGACTCTCGCGCGGACCGGCGCTCCCCCGTCGGCGAGCCCGTCGTCCGGGCCGACCCCGAGGTGACGGGCGAGCGGGCCGCGGAGGCGGTCGGCTTCGACCCCGACGACCCCGAGAGCGTGGCCGAGGCGGCCGAGACGGTGGCCCGCTTCGCGGCCGGCGACGTCGGCGACGAGGACAACGTCCTAATGTTGCGCGGGGCGGCCGCCTGCGCGGCCTTGGTCCGCGGCGTCGGCTCGTACAAGGCGGCCGCCGAGCGAGCGGGCGACGACGTCTCCGTGGCGTTCATCCGCAAGTGGGCCCGCGTCCACGACCTCCCGCAAGCGATCCGCCGGCAGGTCGCGAGCGGCCGGATCGCGCCGAGCGCGGCGAAACACGTCGCGCGCCTCGGCGGCACCGACCGCTACCTGCTCGCGTGGGCGACCATCGACGGCGACCTCACCGTCCGCGAGGTGCGCTCCATCGCCTCCGCGGTCAACGACGGGGCCGACGTCGAGAGCGCGGTCCGCGAGGCGGGCGTCGAACTCGGGTTCCTCGGCGTCCGGCTCCCCCTCGACACGTACGTGGAGCTCCGGCGACGCGCCTCGAACCGGAACGTCGAGCCCGGCGCCCTCGTCACCGAGGCGCTCGACGACTACTTCGCCGCCGACGGCTCCGAGTAGCGCTCGGCGAACCGACCGACCGCGGCCGCGATCGCCGCCCGCCCCTTCTCGACCTCGTTCCACGCGATCGTCTCGTCCGGGTAGTGCGCCTCCGTGACGGTCCCCGGCCCCAGCAGCACGGTCGGGATCCCCGCCGCGACGTAGTGCCTGGAGTCGGCGCCGTACGTCGCGCCGGTCGGCTCCGGGTTCGGGAGTCCGGCCTCGACCAGCCCCGCCCGCGCCGCCTCGACGATCGGCTCGTCGACGGCGACCTCGCTCGCCTCGAACTGCACGGAGAACCGCTCGAACGTCGGCGGGTGCTCGCGCAGCCACGGGTCCTCGGCGACGACCGCGTCGAGCCGCTCGCGGAACGCCGCCGCCACCTCGTCGACCGTCTCGCCCGGTGCGACGCCGATCCGGAACTCCGCCGTCAGCGATGCCGGCACGGTCGACGCCCACGACCCGGCGTCGACCGTCCCGCAGACCACCGGCCACGGCACCGGGAACTCGGTGTACAGGGGGTGCGTCACCGACTCGCCGCGCTCGGTTTCTAGGTCCATGAACGCCTCCCGGATCGCCTCGAACCGCGGGAGGACGTCCTCGCCGCGCCACGGCGTGGCGGCGTGCGCGCTCCGCCCGGTCAGCTCCAGCCGCGCCATCAGCGACCCCTCGGTGGCGACCACGGGGCGCAGCTCGGTCGGCTCCGCCACGATCGCCGCGTCGCGCTCGAACGGATACGGGTTCGCGAGCGCCGCGGTCGCCGCGCCGTACCCGCCGTCCTCCTCGCCCGCGACCGCCTCGACGACGACGCGGAGCCCGCCGGCCGGGAGGTCGAGTTCGCCGGCCGCGACCGACTCCCGGACGTCGAGTGCCGCGCCCGCGCAGGCCGCCACCCCCGACTTCATGTCCGCCGCGCCGCGGGCGGTGAGGGTGTCGCTTTCGGCGTCGCCGTCGTCGCCCTCGGCGTCGCCGTCCTCGGTTCCCCACGCCGGTTCGAAGGGGTCGCTCGACCACTCCGCGGGCTCGGCCGGCACCACGTCGATGTGGCCGTTGAGGACGACCGCGGGCGTGGCGTCGCTGACGACGTCGTCCTCGCTCGCCCCGCCGAGTTCGAGCACGCCGCCGACGCTCCGGCGACCCGCCACGTCCGCTTCGTCGAGATCGTCCGGGAAGGAGGGGTGGTCGGCGAGCAGGTCGGGGTCGGCGTCCCACGCGTACGTCTCGAAGCCGAGGTCGTCGAGGCGGTCCTCGACGAAGTCGGCCGCGGCCGCCTCCCTCCCGGCGGTGGAGGGGAACCGACAGAGGTCGGCGGCGAACGCGCGCATGTCGAAGTCCATGCTCGCGGCGACGCGGGCGGTCCCGAAATCGTTTCGGATCGGCGGAGAATCCCCTCGCCGCACGCGGTTTCTAAACGTTTATCCGTGGTCTCGCCCTACCGATTCGTGTCTGGGCCGGTAGCTCAGTTAGGGAGAGCGTCCGGCTTTTAACCGGACGGTCGGGGGTTCGAATCCCTCCCGGCCCGTTTTCCTGCGACCAACGGGAGCAGTGAAAACGCCAGCGGGATTCGAACCAGGGAGCACGCAGCGCCGAGAGAAGCGAGGCAACCGTGCGAGTGGGGTTCGAATCCCTCCCGGCCCGCTGTACCGCCGCGAGCAACACCGAGAGCGACGCGGCCGCTCCAAGCCGTCGAAATCGAGGGAAAAAGCGCGTGACGTGTCGCCGAAACCGAACTCAGTACCCGAGCTGCTCGCGCACGAGGACGACCGTCGTCCGGCCCTCCTCCGTCTCCTGTCGGTAGATGAGCTGCTTGGCGATCGACGACTCGACGCCGTACGCCTCCTGGGCGCGCTCGTTCTCCAGCGGGTACGCGACCGACTCCAGTCGGTCGAGGGCGTCGTCGAGGGTCGGGACGATCTTGTTCGCGCCGCTGACGATGACCACGTTGCCGGCGGCGAACGGGTACGCCCCGATCCGGCTGCCGGAGAGGTCGGCGGCGACGAGCTCGCCCGTCTCCGCGATCGCGTTGATCCCGCCGAGGAAGTAGTCCGCGGTCTGGGCCTTCCGGCGCGCCGCCTGTCGCTCGGCGTCGTCGTCGATGCTCCAGATCTCGTCCGGGAGGCTCTCCCACTCGTGGTCGCCCTCGCTCAGGAGCTCGTCGAACCCGATCTCCTCGAGCGTCGTCGAGTGACCGTTCATCACGGACGCGCCCGCGGGGATCTGCGCTTCGACCGCCGCCAGCGCCTCGTCGGCGGAGTCGACGACGACGACCTCGAACCCGTTGGCTTCGAGGCCCTCGACCGCCGATTCGACGGTCTCGTCGTCGGGGAGCTGGTCGAGCGCGTCGTCGATCTCGGTGTCGTCCGCGTAGTCCGCTTTCTGTTGTGGCATGGTGAAGTGACCGCGAATCGGGACCGCGGTGCGCCGCTCCGTGGATGAGTCCACGCCGAGAGACGCCGGGTCCGTCTCGTGTACGAACCGAGGAGCGGACGACACTTAACGACTCGCGAACACTCGTGTCGGGTGGTGACACCGGTGTTATCGTCGTGTCGGCGGGGCGACCGCTCGGTTCGTGACGGGTAAGACGAGCTGGTCGATACCGCGATCGACGAGCCGCCGGCTACGCGAGCGGTCGTCTCGATAAAAATCGCGTGTCGTCGAGGCCCGTGAGGGCGCGCGACGGTCGGTCGGCGGGTCGGTTCGGCGAAGCGACTGCGGTCGGCGTGGAGTGTGTGGTGTGGCCTACGCGAAGCTCACATCGCGCCGCCCATACCGCCCATGCCGCCCATGCCGCCGCCCATGCCGCCGGGCGCGCCGCCGGGGCCGCCCTCGTCGCCGCCGTCGTCGGTGCCGCCGCCCTTGAGGTCGCCGGCCGCGATGACGTCGTCGATGCGGAGGATCATGACGGCCGCCTCGGTGGCGGACTCGATGGCCTGGGTCTTGACGCGGAGCGGCTCCACGACGCCCTCGGCCTCCATGTCGATCACGTCGCCCGTGTAGGCGTCGAGACCGGCGCCGAACTCGCCGCCGTCGTGGCGGGAGCGGAGGTCGACCAGCGAGTCGATGGGGTCGAGGCCCGCGTTCTCGGCGAGGGTGCGCGGGACGACTTCCAGCGCGTCGGCGAACGCCTCGACGGCGAGCTGCTCGCGGCCGCCGACGGAGTCGGCGAAGTCGCGGAGCTGCAGCGCGAGCTCGGCCTCGGGGGCGCCGCCGCCGGGCAGGACCTGCCCGTCGAGCAGCGTCGTGCGGACGACGCCGAGCGAGTCCTCGATGGCGCGCTCGACCTCGTCGACGACGTGTTCGGTGCCGCCGCGGAGGATGAGGGTGACGGACTTCGCCTGCTCGACGTCCTCGACGAAGATGCGCTCGTCGCCGCCGATGTCCTTCTGGGCCACGGAGCCGGCGAAGCCGAGGTCGTCCGACTCGATGTCCTCGAGGTTGGAGACGACGCGGCCGCCGGTCGCGCGGGCGAGACGATTCAGGTCACCGGACTTCGCGCGGCGGACGGCGAGGATGCCCTCCTGCGCGAGGTAGTGCTGGGCCATGTCGTCGATGCCGTCGCCGACGAAGACGACGTCGGCGCCGATGTTGACGAGGTGGTCGACCATCTCGCGGAGCTGCTCCTCCTCCTGGTCGAGGAACTGCTGGAGCTGGTCGGGGTCGGTGACGTTGACCTCGGCGTCGATCTCCGTCTCCTTGACCTCGATGGCGCCGTCGAACAGCGCCACGTCCGCGTCCTCGACGGCGAAGGGCATGTTCTCGTCGACGCGCTCCTTGTCGACGATGACGCCCTCGACGAGCTCGGACTGGTCGATCGAGCTGCCGACGACCTTCTCGACGGAGACGTTCTCCGTATCGATGTCGTCGTCGTCAGCGACTGCGAGCACGGAGTCGACGACGAGCTCGGCGAGGAGGTCCTTGGAGTTCTCGGCGCCCTTGCCCGTCATCGCCGTCTCGGCGATCTCGACGAGCGTGTCGTAGTCGTCCTCGGAGACCTCGATGGCCTCCTCTTCGAGGATCTCCTTGGCCTTCTCGGAGGCCTGACGGTACCCCTGCGCGAGGGTCGTCGCGTGGATGTCCTGATCGAGGAGCTCCTCGGCCTGATCGAGGAGCTCACCGGCGACCACGACCGCGGAGGTGGTGCCGTCGCCGACCTCCTCCTCCTGCGTCTCGGAGACCTCGACGATCATGTTGGCCGCCGGGTGGTCGATGTCCATCTCCTTCAGGATGGTGACGCCGTCGTTCGTGACGACGACGGACCCGCCGGAGTCGACGAGCATCTTGTCCATCCCTTTCGGGCCGAGCGTGGTGCGGACGGACTCCGCGACCGCCTTGCCGGCCGTGATATTCATGTTCTGAGCGTCCTTTCCGGAGGTTCGCTGCGACTCCTCAGAAAGTACGATCATGGGCTGATTGCCCATCCGCTGGCGCTGTGACATTACAACCTTTGATTGTTTGTGATTCTATATAAACCCTTCGTTCGGGTCGTGCGAAACCGCAACACGGTGGGGGAGTACCGGCCGGTATGGGTTATGTTCACACGGGTGTTTATATAGAACGACAGATTGGGCGATGAGGCGTGGATCGTTTATAAATGGATCTGCGGTCGGCGCGTGCCTACGAGCGGGCCGTCGGCCCGCGAGGAGCACGCGCGACGAGGCTGGGCTTTGGCGGTGTTCACCGTCGATCCAGTATGAGCCGTTTATAAACGAGCGGTTGGGGGTTTGGAGCGGTCCACCGCCACCACGCTGAACTATAACTGAGTGACGACGTCGACAACCGGGACGCCCTAGTCTGATTACTTCGGTGCGTTGAAGCTCACGTCGTCGTCGAGCTCGTTCGACATCCGTTCTAAGTACGAGTACACCGCGCCGTGGGGCGCGCCGTCCAGCAGCATCCCGACCGCTCGACGGACCACTTCGAGCTCCTCGGGCTGGCCGACGGCGCCCACCGTCGAGCCGTAGACGACGACGTTCGCGCCCGACAGCTCCTCTAACAGCTCCCGAGTCCGACCGTTCTCGCCGATGATCCGGCCCTTCTTGCGCTGGAGGTCGTTGTCGTTGCGGGTGTGCTCGGACAGATCGATCAGGTCGAGCGTCCGGAGGTCGTGGTCGAGGATCGACATGGCCGTCTCCGGCGTGAACCCCCGCCCGATCGCCTTGATCACGTCCGGCGCGACCATCGCGGCGACGGGGTCGTCGCGCTCCTCGATGGCGACGCTGCCCGACTCCGAGTCCACGTCCAGCCGCACGTTCGCCCGCTCCTCGATCTCCCGCATCGTCTCGCCGCCGGCGCCGATGACGACGCCGATACGGTCCTGCGGAACCGTCACGTGTTGCATGCGTCGGAATACCCGGCGAAGCCTTTTAAGCGTGTCCGCCGGCCCCGGGTGTGCGGTCGCGTGACGGGGTCTTCGGCCGCTTGAGACCGATATCGTCGCGATTCACTCGTCCGGCTCCCCGCTCGGGTCGGCCTCCGGTTCCGTCACGTACGACCGGAGGTTGTCCGGGTCGACGTCGATCCCCTGCCGGGTGAAGAATGTCGCCACGTTCTCGCAGTCCCGCTGGAGGAACTCGCCGGCGTTCGGGTGGTGGACCGTCACCGCCTGCCCCAGATCGATGATCACCAGCTCGCCGTCGTGGATGATCATGTTGTACTCCGAGAGGTCGCCGTGGATCAGGCCGGCGCGGTAGAGCCGGCGCATGTACTCGCGGACGACCTCGTAGGCGGTCTCCGGGTTCTCCACGTCGACCTCGTTCAGCCGCCGGGCGCGGTCCTCGGCGTGCCCGACGAGCTCCATCACGAGGACGTTCCGCTGGACCGCGATCGGCTCGGGGACGCGCACGCCGGCCTTGCGCGCGCGTTCGAGGTTCGCGAACTCCTTGCGGGTCCACGCCAGCACGACCGCCTTCTTGTCGCTCGCGATCCCCTCGAAGCGCGGGTCGCCCTCGAGGTAGTCACGCATCTGCCGGAAGTTCGAGGAGTTGATCCGGTACACCTTAACGGCGACCTCGCGCTCAGAGTGGGCGCCCTCGGGGCCGCCCCTCGCGGCCTCGGAGCCGGGCTCCGGGCGCTCGCCCGCCTGCCCGCCGAGCGCCTCGAAGACGCTCGCCTCCTTCCCCGTCGACACCGGGCCGCCGAAGGCGTCGACGTAGCCGTCCTGCACGAGCTTGTACACCGCCGCCAGCGTCGCGTCGTCGAACACCGACTCCTGGAGCTTGAACTGCTCGGTGTCCTTGATCCGCTTGCGGAACTCGTCGAACTCGCGGTCCTGCCGCCGGGCGATCCGGTCGGCCTCCGTGTCGGAGACGTCCAACTGTTCCCACTCGTCGCCGGGCTGGTCGTCGGGCTCTAGCAGGACGAACTCCTCGCTCATTCGCCTCGGCGTTCGTCGCCGCGAGGGATAAGCGAGGGGGTCACAGCACGTCGAGTGCGTCCTCCACCGGCATGTGGCCGTCCCGGACCGCCTCCAGCACCTCGCGGCGCTCCTCCGCCTCGGGGTCGACCGCGTCCTCGCCGCCGCCGATCTCGTCGAGCGTCACCTTCTCCGTCTCGCCGACGAACTCGGGGAAGTCGGTGCCGTCGGCGAGCGCCTTCTCCTTCTTCACCCGATACGACCCGGCGTCCGTCGTGTACAGATCGCCCGGGTGGAAGAAGTACCAGTCCTCGCGGTCGAACCGCACCGCGATCCGCGCCTTCGCGCCGAAGTTCCGCGCGAAGAACGTCAGCGCCTCCACCTCCTCGCCGGTGAGGTAGATCGGGTCGCCCGCGCTCGACTTCGCCTCGATGGCGTAGAACGTGTCGCCGTCGCCGGCGAGCACGTCGGGGAGCTCTCGCTCCGTCGCGGCGCCGCTGGCCGGCGCGCGCATCACGGCGAAGCCGGCCTCGTCCAGCGCGTTCACCAACTCGCGCTCGCGGCGGTCGCCCTTCCGGTTAGCGGACACGGTCGTCGTCACCCGGTTCGGTCATGCGCGCCGTAGGCGCGAGGCGGTCAAAAGGGCGGCGGGTCGGCGCGGCCCGCTCTCTGACTCCGCCCGTCCCGCGTCACCCGCGCAGCCGCCACCACAGCGATCGGACCCGATACCCCAGCGAGTTCCGCTCGTACCCGTTCCACCCGCTCATGCCCCCCGCGAGCGTCGACGCCTCGTAGCCGGCCGCATCGAGCACGCTCGTCGCGCGCTTGGCGACGATACCCATCTTGCAGACGGTCACGACCTCCCGGTCGTCGGGGAGCTCGTCGAGTCGGCGTCGGAGCGTCGACTCGTCGCCGCCTCGCAGGTCGTCGTACACGGGCACGTTTCGGCTCGCGTCGATTGCGCCGCGCTCGTAGTCGGACGCGGGCCGGATGTCGAGCAGGAGCGGCTCGTCGTCGGTTCCCAGGCGCTCGTCCAACTCGGCGGGGAGGATGCGACCCATCGGCGGACGATCGGGTTCGCGGGAGAAATCACTGCCGCTCGCGGGCGTCGTCGCCGCGTCGAGGCACCTCCCGTCGCGCTTACTCTCCCAGTCGCTTCCGCGTACTCACTCCCGAAGCCGCTCCGCGTGCTCCGCGACGACTCGGCCGAGCCGCTCCGTGCGCTCCCGGACGTCGTCGTCGGTGATCCCCGTCTCGCCGACGATGCCCGAGGCCCCGCGGATCCCGACCTCGTGGGGGGCGGTCCACGCGTGGACGTTCCGGAACGTCGACCGGAGGTGTTCTAAGGTTCCGCCGTAGGAGCCGCCGCCGGCGGTCGCCAGCAGTCCGACCGCGGTGTCCTCGTACTCCGTCGAGCCGCAGAAGTCGTGGAAGTTCTTGAACGTCGAGGAGAAGGAGCCGCGGTAGACGGGGGTGCCGGCCAGCACGCCGTCGGCCTCGCGCACCCGCCGCAGCAGCGCCTCGCTGTCGCCCTGCGCGTCCTCGTCCGGGTGGTACAGCGGGAGGTCGACCGCGCCCAGATCGATCATTCCGGTCTCGGCGCCGGCGTCCGCCGCGGCGCCGAGCGCGACCTCCAGCGCGGTCCGCGTGGTGCTGTTCGTCCGCCGGCTGCCGGAGACGGCGACGATTCGGGTCATACGTCAGGCTCGGCGCCGAACGGCAAAAAACGAGGGCCATCGTCGGTGACCGACCGCGCTGTCTTGTCGTCGTTTATAAATAATTGACTAGAGACCGTTGGTGACCACCGCCAAAGCCCCAGCCGCTCGGCGATACGTCGTTGATGACGGATCGACAGCGAACACTTACGTCGCCTGCGCCCGCTTCGCGGCTGCCCCTTTGAGTCCCGCCCAACAGCACCACTGGAAGACGGTCCTGCTCGCTCACTGGGTTCGCTGCGCGGGCTGCGACTTCCATGCTCCCGCTCGTTCCACTCGCGGGACCGCAACCGCACCTCACACCTCCCCAGCCTCGTCGGTGGTCCTTCGCTTCGCTCCGGACCACCGACTCCCTCGCGCGTGCACCTCGCGCCCTGCGGGCGCTCGGCGGCGCGCGCCACCACAGTCCATTTATAAATCATCACTCTCGGCTCGCCCCCGCAAGGCTCGCGCGCGGCACCGGGCATTATTGTCCCGGCCGCCGACGGGGTGGACATGGACAAGATTGCCTTCGGCACGGACGGGTGGCGGGCGACGCTCGACGTCTTCACCGACGAGCGCGTGCGGATCGTGGGGCAGGCCATCGCCGACCACCTCGACGCGGCGGGCCACGACGAACCGGTCGCGGTCGGCTACGACGCCCGAGAGACCTCGGAGGGGTTCGCCGAGAGCCTCGCCGAGGTGTTCGCCGGCAACGGCTTCGACGTGGTTCTCCCCGAGCGCGACGCGCCGACGCCCGTGATCGCGTACGCCATCGTCGACCGCGGGCTCGCCGGCGCCTGCATGGTCACGGCCTCGCACAACCCGCCCGAGTACAACGGCGTGAAGTTCATTCCGAGCGACGGCGCGCCCGCGCTCCCGGACGTCACGGAGGACGTGGTCGACCGACTCGCCGAGCCCGACCTCCTCCCCGAAGACGAGCGCGGCGAGATCTCCCGCGTCGACCTCGTGAGCGCGCACGCCGACGCGGCCCACGACCTCGTGGGCGCGGATCTGGAGGGGCTCACGGTCGCGTACGACGCGATGCACGGGAGCGGGCGCGGCGTCACCGACGCGCTGCTGGAGTCCGCCGGCGCGGAGGTCCGCCGCCTGCGCTGCGAGCGCGACGTGACGTTCGGCGGCGACTCCCCCGAGCCGTCGGCCGAGCACCTCGAGGAACTGGCCGCCCGCGTCACCGACCCCGACAGCGACGTCGACCTGGGGATCGCCAACGACGGCGACGCCGACCGGATCGCGGTCGTCACGCCCGAGCGCGGCGTGCTCGACGCGAACCTCTTCTACGCCGCCTGCTACGACCGGCTGCTGGAGGAGGACTCCGGCCCCGCGGTCCGCACCGTCTCGACGACGTTCCTCGTCGACCGAATCGCCGAGGCGCACGGCGAGGAGGTGTACGAGACCCCGGTCGGCTTCAAGTGGGTCGCCGAGGCGATGGGCGAGCACGACGCGCTGTTCGGCGGCGAGGAGTCGGGCGGGTTCACCCTCCGCGGGCACGTCCGCGAGAAGGACGGCGTGTTGATGTCGCTGCTCGCCGCGGGCACCCACGCCGCGGAGCCGTTCGACGAGCGGGTGGACCGCCTGCTCGACGAGCACGGGCAGATCGCGGCCGGGAAGGTGTCGCTCGACTGCCCGGACGACCGCAAGGCGGGCGTCCTCGACGAGCTGGAGGACCACATCCCCGAGTCGGTCCGCGGCTCCCCCGTCGCGAAGGTCGTCACGCTCGACGGGTTCAAGCTCCTCTTGGAGAACGGCTCGTGGCTGCTCGTGCGCCCGTCCGGCACGGAGCCGAAGCTCCGAGTGTACGCCGAGGCCGACAGCGACGACGCGGTCGACGAGCTGCTCGCCGCGGGCCGGGAGATCGTCGAGCCGCTGATCTGAGCGCACCGCCGAGGACGCCCGACCCGGCGCGTCGAATCCCCGCGGCGCCCGGCGAACGACTTTCAGTTCCGCCTTGCATTCGGCTCGAATATTTATAAATTAACTTCGTATCGTCGCGTGCGGCCGCCCTCCGGCCGCAAGTCCCATGCACGACGAGCCGCCCGCGCCACGGACGACGGAGGTACCGATCGCCGACTCGACGGCCGAACCGACCGACGACCGCCGCGAGCGCGACGACCGACCGGAACGCGGCGGGGAGGCGCCCGCGACCGAACCTCCCTCGCCTCGCCCCCGAGACGGAGTGGACCCGCCCGACGGGGAGGCGCCGATCGCGTCGGACGACGATCCCGACCGCGACGGCGACAACCCCGACCGCGACGGCGACAACCCCGACCGCGACGGCGACGAGGCACCCCTCGCGTACCGGCTCGAACGGCTCCGGCTGTGGCGGACGCTGGCGACGCTCGCGGTCGTCGTCGCCCGCCTCATCCGGTCGCTTTGAGCGTTTCCGTGCCGGCCCGATTGGGTGCCTTTTTAGGTGATACCGCCCTAGCCGAACGTATATGTTCAAGGCCATCGTGGGCGCGTCGACGTTTCAGGACGCGCTCGATTCGGTGAGCGTGCTGGTCGACGAGTGTAAGATCCGCCTGAACGAGGAGGAGCTCTCGATCCGCGCCGTCGACCCCGCCAACGTTGGCATGGTCGACCTCACCCTCGAAGCCGCGGCGTTCGAGTCGTACGAGGCCGACGGCGGCGTCATCGGCGTCAACCTCGCGCGCTTGGAGGACATCGCCGGCATGGCCAACTCCGGCGACCTGATCCACCTCGAACTCGACGAGGAGACCCGCAAGCTCCACATCGAGATCGACGGCCTCTCGTACACCCTCGCGCTCATCGACCCCGACTCTATCCGCCAGGAGCCGGACATCCCGGACCTCGACTTGGCCGCCGAGATCGTCGTCGAGGGCGCCCAGATCGACCGCGGGATCAAGGCCGCCGACATGGTCTCGGACCACATCCGCCTGCGCGTCGACGAGACCGACGAGGCGTTCTTCATCGAGGCCGAGGGCGACACCGACGACGTCGACCTCGAACTCACGCGCGAGGACCTCATCGCGCTCACCGCCGGCCCCGCCGACTCGTTGTTCAGCCTCGACTACCTGAAGGACATGAACAAGGCGATCCCCGGCGACGCCGAGGTCACCATCGAGCTCGGCGAGGAGTTCCCGGTCAAGCTCCACTACGGGTTCGCAGAAGGGCTCGGAAATGTGACATTCATGCTAGCCCCCCGCATTCAGAGCGACTGAAGCGCCCGAAAACGACCTTTCCAGTGTAGCTGTCTGACGGCTCTATTCCTCACTCTCCGTTCACGATCGGGATCGACACCGTCACCGTCGTCCCCCGCGGCTCGCGCTCGGCGTAGTCGACGTCGGCGCCGACCGCCGCGGCGCCCCACGCGACGACCCACAGCCCGAGCCCGGAGCCGTGTTCGAGCGCCGTCTCCCGCCCGGCCTCGACGGTCTCGATCTCGTGGTCGGGGATCCCCGGACCGTCGTCGGCGACGGTGAGGACGAACCGGTCGGGCTCCTCCTCGTCGCCCTCGCCGCGCTCCCGTTCGAGCGACACCCGGACCCACGGCCCGCCGTCGTCGCGCTCGACGCCCTCCCCGTCGTGGTGGACCACGGCGTTCTCGACGGTGTTCTCGACGACCGCGCGGAGCGCGTCGGCCCTGACGCGGGTGGTCCACTCTTCGGTGTCCCTCTCTGTGCCCCGCCCCACGTCCAGTTCGACGGTCGCGTCGCCGTCGCGCTCCCGCCCGTCGGCGACGGCGCTCTCGACGAGCTCGTCGACGGCGACCGCGTTCGCCTCCCCGTCGGAGAGGAGCCGCTCGACGGTGCCCGCCTTCTCGCCGAGCGCGGCCAGCGCGCCCGCCCGGCGCTCGATCGCGTCGGCCATCCGCGCCAGCTCGGGGTCCTCCAATCGGTCGGCGAGCAGCTCGCCGTAGCCGTGGACGACGCCGGCGTCGTTCCGCAGGTTGTGCCGGAGCACGCGGTTCAACACCTCCAGCTGCTGCCGCCGGCGCTCCCGCTCCGTCACGTCCGAGAAGACGACCGTGTAGCCCACGCGGGTCCCGCTGGGGTCGGTCAGCGGCGAGGTCGACACCGCGTACGTGCGGCGCCCCGCGCCGAGTCCGGTGTCGACCTCGACCGTCTCGCGGGTGGTGCCCCCCTCGTCGTCGCCGCTCTCGTTGTCCTTCCCGTCCGCTCCGACCGGGACGTCGAGGAACGCGTCGAGGGGGCGGTCGCGGGCGGTCTCGGCGTCCGCGCCCAGCAGCGTCTCGGCGGCGGGGTTGAGCCGGACCACGCGTCGGTCCGGTGCGAGCGCGACGATCGGGTCGGCGAGGTCGTCGATCGCGGTTCGCTCGGCGGCGCGGCTCGTCGTCGGGTTGCGGTCGAACATCTCCGCGCGGTTGAACGCGTACGCGTCGAGCAGCACGTGGGGGACGAACATGATCGGCGCGAGCTGGAGCCGCGGCACCGGCCCGATCTGCAGCGTCCACGCGACCAGGGCGAACCCCGGCGGCAGCGAGCTCAGCGCGACCGCGGCGCTCTCCCGGCGGTACAGCGGGCCGTAGCTGAGCAGGGTGTCGACCAGCAGGAAGACCGCGCTGGCGACGAGCACGGTCTCGACGGCGACGACGAGGTACGCCCAGAGGCCGAACGCGTACGAGGCCGTCGCGACGCCGAACGCGGGGTCGATCCCGAACCCGGTCCAGAACGCCCCGTGGAACGGGTTCGTCGCCAAGAGGGCCGTCGAGAGCAGCCCGAAGCCGACGACGGAGGCGAACAGCCGGCCGCGGACCACGTCGCTCCGGCCCGTGTACTCCAGCGCGAAGCCGAGGAAGGCGACGCCGGTCCAGACGATCCCGAGCCACGCCGTCGTCTCCAGCGCGGCCCGGAGCGTCGGGTCCGAGACGAGCAGCCCGACCCCGTAGGAGAGACACCACGTCGCCTGCGCGGCGAACACGCCGAGAAACCAGTCGACGCCGGGGCGTCCCCGGTGTTCGCGGATCGCCAGCGCGAGACCGATCGCCCCCGCCCCGCCGGCGAGCGAGCCGCCGGCGGGCCACGCGGGGACGAGGTCGAGGACCATGCGTGGGGGACGACGGCGACGGCCGGCGTAAAACTGTCGTGCGGCCGCGGTCCGAGTCGCCCCCGCCTCGGCGCGGTCATCCGGTCCGGCGCCCGAACGCCGCCGCGACGGGGACGAGGAGCAGCGCGCCGACGAGGAACGGCGACGCGACGGCGACCGTGTAGAGGACGGCCATCAGCGGCGGCCCCACCGTTCGACCGAGGCTCGACGCGCCCTGCGTGACGCCGAAGGCGGCCCCCTGTTCCGCGTCGTCGGCCGACGTCGAGACGAGCGTCGCCAGCGAGACGTTGACGAGGGCGTTCCCCAGCGAGAGCGCCGCGAGCGCGACGAGCAGCGCGACCAGCGGGAGCGTGAGCCACGCCGGCCCGCCGAGCGCGACGTCGCCGGCCGCCCGGTCGACGAGTCCGGTGGCGGGGATCGCGACGAGCGCGGCCGCGAGAACGACCGATCCGACGGCGACGAGCGTTCGCGAGGGGACGATCCGCGAGAGCCGTCCGACGAGCACCCCCTGGTTCACCGCCCCGAGGACGCCGACGTAGGTGAGCAGGAACGCGGCGGCCGTCGCGTCGTAGCCGAACGCGTCGGCGACGTACGGGATGAACATCACCTGCACGCCCGCGAACGCGACGGCGACGACGAAGTACGCGACCGTCAGCGGTCGGAGCGCGACCGAGGAGAGCGCGTCGCGGAACTGGCCGATCGCGGTGGTGCGGCGGCGGCCCTCCGCGCCTGCCGCGCCCGCCGCCGGCCGCGTCCGGTTCGGTTCCTCGAGGAAGACGAACCCGACGCCCACCGCGAGGAAGCTCATCCCCGCCGCCGCGAAGCTCGGCAGCGAGTACGCCGTCGCCGGGATGAACGCCGGGAAGAGAGCGCCTGCGCGGGCCACGACGGGATCGGCCGCGAGCAGGCCACCGATCGCCGGGCCGAAGACGAAGCCCAGCGCGAAGGAGGCGCCGACGAGCCCGAGCGCGCCCGCGCGTCGGTCTCGGGGCGTGATGTCGGCGACGTACGCCTGCGCCGCGGCGATGTTGCCGCCCATCGCCCCGGCGAGCGTCCGGGAGCCGAACAGCGTCGCCAGCGCGGCGACGGTGCCGAAGCGCGCCCCCGACTCCCCGGCGTAGCCGAACGTCACCCACGCGACGCCGGCGGTCGCGAGCGACGCGAGCAGGACGGGCCGGCGCCCGATCCGGTCCGAGAGCCGGCCGAGCGTGGGCGCCGCGAGGAACTGCGCGAGCGAGTACGACGCCGCGAGCAGGCCGATGAAGGCGTCGCTGACGCCGAACGACCGCACGTAGAAGGGGAGGATGGGGATCACGATCCCGAAGCCGACCAGGTCGATGAACACGACGCCGATCACGACCGCGAGCGCGCGCCGCGGGTTGGCGACGGCGGGTGGTCGCTGCCCCTCGTCGTCGCCGCGGTCGGCGACGAGCGTCTCCACCTCGTCCCCGCTCGCCGCCGCGCCGGCCTCCGGGTGTGTCACGGTCGAGAGAGGCCGCGCGCGAACTTAAGAAGGCGGCCGCGGTACGTCGCCGCGGCCGGCGGCGACTCTGACTTATAAATGCCGCTCGATGACGCGCTTCGCGGCCTGCCCCTTCTCCTTCCAGCCGTACCCCTCGTCGTACACGTGGCGCTTCGCGTCGACGAGCTCCTCGGGCGTCGACTCCTCGAAGCCGCCGCGGTCCCACGCGCCGGACTCGCGCAGCCACTCGACGACGTTCTCGCGGGTCTCGGGCCACGAGAGCCCGACCATCTCGTACCACGCGACCATCGCGAAGACGGCGTTGTCGTGGCAGCCGGGGACGGAGCCGTGCTCGTAGACGGTCCGCATGGGGTCGCGGGTCGGCTCCGAGACGAGCTCCTTGAACTCCGCGGCGGTGAGCAGCCGGAGCCGACCGTTCTCCTCGACGACGCGCTGCTCGCGCTCCAAGGCGTCGAGCGCGGCCTTACGGAGCCCGCCCCACTCGCCGTGGACCGCCTCGCGGAGCGTGGACTCGGCCATCCCGTCGGGCTCGGCGGTGAGGACCGTCAGGAGGTCCGTGTACGCCTTCTCGATGGTCGGCCAGCTCACGCCCTCGAAGTCGCAGTCGGCGTCGTGGAGGCTGTTGGTCGTCCGACAGCCGGGACACGGGTAGCGGAACGTCGGCACTGGGTGGGAGTGTGCGGCCGCGGGAGTTAGGGTTTTCGCGACGCCCGGCGGGGGCGGAGCGCCGGGCGACCCCGGAGCCGCTCGGAATAGCCACGATCGATCACCCGCTTCCGAAACGTTTACTCGCCGGCCGGACGCGATTTCAGACGGTATGACAAAAGTCAGCGTCATCGGTGCGGCGGGGACCGTCGGGGCCGCGGCCGGCTACAACCTCGCGTTGCGCGACGTGGTCGACGAGCTCGTCTTCGTCGACATCCCGGACCAGCGCGAGACGACGATCGGGCAGGCGGCCGACACCAACCACGGCATCGCCTACGACTCGAACACGACCGTCCGGCAGGGCGAGTACGCGGACACCGCCGGCTCGGACGTCGTCGTGATCACGGCCGGGATCCCGCGGAAGGAGGGCCAGACCCGGATCGATCTGGCGGGCGACAACGCGCCCATCATGGAGGACATCGGCTCGTCGCTGGCCGAGCACAACGACGACTTCGTCACCGTCACCACCTCGAACCCGGTCGACCTGCTGAACCGCCACCTGTACGAGGCGGGCGACCGCGACCGCGGTCAGGTGGTCGGCTTCGGCGGGCGGCTCGACTCCGCGCGCTTCCGCTACGTCCTCTCCGAGCGCTTCGACGCGCCCGTGCAGAACGTCGAGGCGACGATCCTCGGCGAGCACGGCGACGCGCAGGCGCCCGTCTTCTCGAAGGTGCGCGTGGACGGCCGCGACCCCGAGTTCGACGCCGACGAGAAAGAGCAGATCCTGGCGGACCTCCAGGAGTCCGCGATGGACGTGATCAGCCGCAAGGGCGCCACGCAGTGGGGCCCGGCCACCGGCGTCGCGCACACGGTCGAGGCGATCCTGAACGACACCGGCGAGGTGCTCCCCTGTTCGGTCGTGCTCGACGGCGAGTTCGGCTACGACGACACCGCGCTCGGCGTGCCCGCGAAGCTCGGTTCGAACGGCGTCGAGGAGGTCGTCGAGTGGGACCTCGACGAGTACGAGGCCGAGCTGCTCGACGAGGCCGCCGAGAAGCTCTCCGAGCAGTACGAGAAGATCGCGTAACAGCCGAGTCGACCCCCTCGGTTGCCGAGGCCGACGCGATCTCGATACTCCGTTTTTTGCGTGATGCTGGCCGGAGCTTGCGACAGCGCCGAACGCTTATTTATAAGTAAAGCTGTGCGGTGGCGCGTGCCACCGAGCGCCCACCGGGCGCGAGGTGCACGCGCGAGGGACGCGGTGAGCGCTCGAAGAGCGCGAACCGCGAGGCTGGGGAGGTGTGAGGCTGCGGTCGCGGTGGGGGCGGGACTCAAAGGGGCGGTCGCGAGGGCGAAGCACGCCGCAGCAAGCACCGCAGCGAGCGATAGCGAGCGAGGAGCGCAGCAAGGCGCGCGAGACGTCGCGGCCGGGGCTTTGGAGGTGTTCGTCCTCGCTCCGTCAGCGGCTGCGTATACCCGAGCGGCCGGGGCTTTGGAGGTGTTTACCGGCGATCCGCAGCTGTCCGCCTATAAACAACCGACTCGGAGTTCTCACTCCGCTTATTCGCCGTCGGCGTTCGCGAAGAACTCCACGTCGCCGGCGATGACCGCGCTCGCGACCACGCCGCCGCCGACCAGCAGCGCGACGACGAGCGTCGTCAGCGTCACCGAGAGTGCGTCACCGCCGACCGCGACGCCGACGAACGCGCCGACGGAGCCGCCGACGCCGCCGGCGATGACCGCGAGCGTCTGTGCCTCGCTCATAGGTGTCGGTTTCCCAACACGGATAATAAGCGTTCGCGTCGGGCTCTCACGGGTGATAACGGGACGAGCGGTCGTCGACGCGCCTCTCAACCGTCGGCGGCGCACCTCTCGACCGCCGTCAGCGCGGATAGCGTCGGCCGAGGTCGACGCCGTGGCCGCCGTCCTCCGCTTCGGTTGCGTCGTCGCTCTCCGCGCTCTCGTCTCCGGTGTCCTCCGCCGTCTCCTCGCCCGGACTCACGCTCCCGGTCCGGTAGCCGGCCATGTCGAGGGTGACGTAGTCGAAGCCGAGGTCGGTGAGGTGTTCGTGGACGGCGTCGGCGAACGCCGGGTCGAGCGCGCGCTCCAGCTCGTCAGGGGCGATCTCGACGCGCGCGAGCCCGTCGTGGTCGCGGACGCGGAACCCCTCGAACCCCCACTCGCGGAGCACCCGCTCGGCTTTCTCCACGCGTGTCAGCCGCTCCTCCGTCACCTCTAGGCCGGTCGGGATCCGCGAGGAGAGACACGCCATCGACGGCTTGTCGGCGACCGAGAGGTCGTACGCCTCGGCGATCTCGCGGACCTCGCCCTTCGAGATCCCGGCGTCCAGCAGCGGCGAGGACACGTCCAGCTCCTCGACCGCGCGCAGGCCGGGGCGGTGCCCCTCGCCGGGGTCGTCGGCGTTCGTCCCGTCGCAGACGGTGCCGATGCCGAGCTCTTGGGCGGTCTCGTACATCCGGCCGAGCCGCATGGTCCGGCAGTGGTAACACCGGTCGCCGTCGTTGGCGACGAAGTTCGGGTCGTCGAGCTCGGAGAACGTCACGGTCTCGTGGCGGATCCCGATCTCGCCGGCGACCCGCTTCGCGTCGTCGAGCTCCGCGGCCGGTAGCGTCTCGCTCCGCGCCGTGCACGCGACCGCGTCGTCGCCGAGGGCGTCGCGCGCGATCGCGGCGACGACCGCGGAGTCGACGCCGCCGGAGAAGGCGACGAGGACGCCGTCGCGCTCGCCGAGGGCGTCGCGGGCGGCCGCCGCCTTCGCCGCCGTCTCCGGGTCGAGGGCGTCCCGGTCGGCGGCGAGGGTGTGGTGACTCATGCCCCCGCGTTCGCGGGCGGCGGGAAAAAGCGCGTCGGCCGCGGCGAGCGCGAGGAATCCGGCGTCGCACCTCATTTCGACCGCGACCCCCCATCCTTTTGCGCGTTGCCGCGATAGCGCCGAGTAGATGGAGCTGGAGGCGATCCCCGGCGTCGGAGCGAAGACGGCCGCCGCGTTGCGCGAGCTCGACGACCCGGCCGCGACCGTCGAGTCCGGCGACGTCGCCGCGATCGCCCGCGCGCCCGGTGTCAACGAGGCCCGCGCGGCCCGCATCGCCCGCGGCGCGATCCGCCGCCGACATGGCGACGACGGCCGCGTGCTGGCGACCGACCGCGCCCGCGAGGTGTACCGGGAGGCGATCGACCTGCTGCGCGAGCGCACGGTCACCGACTACGCCGCCAAGCGGCTGGAGACCTTCTATCCGAGCGCCTCCGCCTCTCGGATCGCGGAGGCACAGTCGTTCGTCGAGTCGGCGATCGAGCGCGACCCCGACCCCGCGGTCCGCGAGGCGCTCGCGGGCGTCGAACCCCTCACCGATCCGCCGACGGTCCGCGTGCGCGACCGCTGTCTCGCGACCGCCGACGCCGAGACGCTCGCGCGGGCCGAGGCCGCCGTCCCGGAGCTCTCGGTCGAGACGGTCGAGGACGCCCGCGACGTCTCCGAGCTCGCCCGCTCGTACGCGACCGTGATCGTCTTAGACGAGGAGTTCGCCGGGCTCGACGTCGAGGGCGACGTCCACGTCCGACCGGACGCCCTCGACGAGCCCGCCGAGACCGTCCCGGAGCGCCTGCTCGCGTTCTTCGCCGCGAACCGCGAGCGGCTGGAGGCGGCCGCGGCGGTCCACGAGGCGGCCGCGGCGGCGGGCGACCCCGTCGCCGACGGCGACCCCGCCGCGGACCCCGACCGCCTCCGCGACGCGCTCGCGCGGCTCGACGACGACGGGACGATCGTCGGCGACGAGGAGCTGACCCGCCTGACCGCCGCCGTCGACGACCTCGACGCCGCGGTGTCGACCGCGGAGTCGGTCGCCGACGACCGCCTCCGGGAGGCGATCCGCGAGCGCGACGTGACCATCGAGGGGACCGACTTCCTCTCCTTAGTCGAGCAGGGCGCCCGCGTCGACTCCCTCTTAGACCGCGAGCTCGCCGACGAGTACGACGAGGCGATGGCCCGCGCCCGCGAGCACCTCGCCGACGCACTTCGCTTGGAGCCCGAGGAGGCGGAGCTCGCCGACCGCGTCTTCGGCGGCGACCCCTCGTTCCCGGTCGACCACGACGAGGGCGCCGTCTCGCGGCTCAAGACCGAGATCTCGGCCGCGCGCGACCGGCGGGCCGCCCGGCTGAAGGCCGAGCTCGCGAGCGACCTCGGCGACCTCCGCGAGCCGGTGGAGACGCTCGTCCGGGACGCCCTCGAACTCGACGTGGAGCTCGCGATCGCGCGGTTCGCCGACGACTTCGACTGCGTCATGCCCGAGGTGGTCGACCCCGGATCGCCCGACTCGGGCTTCCGCATCGAGGGCGGGCGCTCTCCCCTCCTCGACGTCGACTTCGCCGACGCCGAGCCGGTCGACTACGCCGTCTCCGGCGCGACGCTGCTCTCCGGCGTCAACTCCGGCGGGAAGACCTCGACGCTCGATCTGGTCGCCTTGGTCGTCGTGCTCGCGCAGATGGGGATGCCCGTCCCCGCCGCGTCGGCGACGGTCGAACGCTTCGAGGAGGTCCACTACTACGCCAAATCGCAGGGCACCCTCGACGCGGGCGCGTTCGAGGCGACCCTCCGCGACTTCGGCGACCTCGTCGAGGGCGCGGACGGTCGGCTCGTGTTGGTCGACGAGCTGGAGTCTATCACCGAGCCCGGCGCCTCCGCGAAGATCATCGCGGGCATCCTCGAGGCGCTCGACGGGCAGGACGCGACGGCAGTCTTCGTCTCCCACCTCGCCCGCGAGATCCGCGACGCGGCCGACTTCGACGTCGCCGTCGACGGCATCGAGGCCGAGGGGCTCGTCGACGGCGAGCTGCGGGTGAACCGGTCGCCGCGGAAGGGTCACCTCGCGCGGTCGACGCCGGAGCTCATCGTCGAGAAGCTCGCCGGCGACCGCGACACGGAGTTCTACGGGGACTTACTGGAGAAGTTCTGAGACGGGGGCGCCCCGTCGGCGGCTCTCCCGGTCCCAGCCGCCGCCCTCAGTCGGCGTCGCGCTCGGCCGTGACCGTGATCTCGACGTCGAGCGGCGCGGGGAGCCGCGACACCTCCACGCAGGTCCGCGCCGGGTACGGCTCCGAGAGGAACGCCCGGTACGCCTCGTTGACCGCGTCGTAGTCGTCCATGTCGGTGAGGTAGACGGTCGCCGACACGATCGCGTCCGGGCTCGTCCCGGCCGCCTCCAGTATCGCGGCGACGTTTTCGAGCGTCTGCGTCGTCTGTGCGGCCACGGAGTCGGGCGCCTCGCCGGTGTCGGGGTCTACGCCCGTCTTCCCCGAGACGTGGACCGTGTCACCCGAGACGATCCCCTGCGAGTACGGTCCGAGGGCCTCCGGCACGTCGTCTGTCGTTATCTCTCGCATCGCTCGGAGCGACGGCGTGCCGGGGTATCAAGGTGCGGGTCGCTCACGGGCGCGGGTCGCCTCGACACGTACCACGAGCAGGACGCCCCGCGCGGCCGACGCCCCTCAGTCGTCGTCCGCGGCCGCGGGCTTCCGGCGGTCGTCGCGCGGCCCCGTGATGTCGACGTCGGGGAGCAGGTCGCGCAGGTACCGCCCGGTGTGCGAATCCTCCTCGCGGGCGACTTCCTCCGGCGTCCCGCTGGCGACGAGCTCGCCGCCGCCCTCGCCGCCCTCGGGGCCGAGGTCGACGATGCGGTCGGCGTTCTTCACCAAGTCGAGCTCGTGCTCGATGACGACCACGGTGTTGCCGCCGTCGACGAGGCGGTGGAGCACGTCGATCAGCTTGCGCTCGTCCTCCTTGTGGAGCCCCGTCGTCGGCTCGTCGAGCAGGTAGAGGGTGTCGCCCGTCGCCTTCTTCCCGAGCTCCTCGGCGAGCTTCACGCGCTGGGCCTCGCCGCCGGAGAGCGTGGTGGAAGGCTGGCCGAGCTCCATGTAGCCGAGCCCCACATCCTTTAAGAGCTTCAGGCGGCGCTGGAGCCCCTGGTGGCTCTCGAAGAAGTCGTACGCCTCGTCGACGCTCATGTCGAGCACGTCCGAGATGGTCGCGCCCTTATAAGTGACGTCGAGCGTCTCGTCGTTGTACCGGGCCCCGCCGCACTGCTCGCAGGGGACGTACACGTCCGAGAGGAAGTTCATCTCGATCTTCACGGTCCCCTGCCCGCCGCACTCCTCGCAGCGCCCGCCCTTCACGTTGAACGAGAAGCGGCCCTTCTCGTAGCCGCGGCGCTTCGCGAGCTTGGTCTCCGCGAACAGCTCGCGGACGTAGTCGAACACGTCCGTGTACGTCGCGGGGTTCGACCGGGGCGTCCGGCCGATCGGCGACTGGTCGATGAGTCGCACCGTCTCGATCCCCTCGGTCCCCTCGATCGCGTCGTGCTCGCCGGGGTCGACCGAGGTGTTGTCGTTCATCTTCCGGGCGAGGCCCTTATAAAGAACGTCGTGGACCAGCGTCGACTTCCCGGAGCCGGAGACGCCCGTGACGGTCGTCAGCGTGCCGAGGGGGATCGACACGTCGAGGTCCGTGAGGTTGTGCTGGCGGGCGCCCCGCACCGTCAGCTCGCCGTCCGGCTCGCGGCGCTCCTCGGGGACCGGGATCTCCCTGCGGCCCGCGAGGTAGTCGGCGGTTACCGACTCGTCGGCCGCGACGATGTCGTCGAAGTCGCCCTGCGCGACCACCTCGCCGCCGCGCTTGCCGGGGCCGGGTCCCATGTCGATGATCTCGTCGGCCCGGCGCATCGTCTCCTCGTCGTGCTCGACGACGACGAGGGTGTTGCCGAGGTCCCGAAGTCCGGTGAGCGTGTCGAGCAGACGGTCGTTGTCGCGCTGGTGGAGCCCGATCGACGGCTCGTCGAGCACGTACAGCACGCCGACGAGCCCGGAGCCGACCTGGGTCGCGAGCCGGATGCGCTGGCTCTCGCCGCCCGAGAGCGTCGACGCCTCGCGGTCGAGCGTGAGGTACTCTAAGCCGACCTCCTCCATGAAGCCGAGCCGCGCGCGGATCTCTTTTAAAATCTCCTCGGCGATCGTCGTGTCGCGCTCACCGAGCCGCGCCTCCATCCCCTCGAAGTGCGCGCGGGCGTCGGCGATCGACATCCGGTTCACCTCGGTGATCGGCGTGCCGTCGACGAGGACGTGCCGCGACTGCTCTTTGAGGCGGGTGCCCTCGCACTCCGGGCACGTGGTGACGGCCATGAACTCCTCGATGTGGTCGCGGGCGCGCTCGGAGTCGGTCTCGACGTGACGGCGCTCCAGGTTCGGGATGACGCCCTCGAACCGCTCCGTCTTCTCGCGGGTGCCGTTCTTGGTGGTCCACTCGAAGTGGACGAGGTCGTCGGTGCCGTAGAGGAACTGCCGCCGAATCGCCTCGTCGAGCTCCTCGAAGGGCGTCTCCAGCGAGACGCCGAAGTGGTCGGCGACGTTGTCGAGCTGGCGGGAGTAGTAGGTGCGGTCGTAGCTCCACGGCTCGAACACGTGCTTGAGCGGTTTGGAGGGGTCAGAGATTACGAGGTCCTCGTCGACCTCCTTGGTGGAGCCGATCCCCTCGCACTCGGAACAGGCGCCGTACGGGCTGTTGAAGGAGAACGAGCGCGTCTCGATCTCGGAGAACTGGAAGTCGGAGTTGGGGTTGCCGAGCTCCTCGGAGAACTCCACTATCAGTCGGTCGTCGCCGTCGGCGTCCTCAGCGAGCGACCCGGTCGATCGGGTGTTGGAGGCGAACGGGACGTCTTCGGGCGGGTCCGGGACGATCAGCTTGAGCGCGCCGCCGGCCTCCTCCAAGGCGGTCTCGACGGAGTCGGTGATCCGCGAGCGGGCGTCGGGCGAGACGGTCACGCGGTCGACGATCACGTCGATCGTGTGGTCGTAGTTCTGGTCGAGCTCGGGGTCGTCGAGCGTCAGGTCGACGGGCTCGCCGTCGACCTCGACGCGGGCGTACCCGTCCGAGACCAGCTCCTCGAACAGCTCCTCGAAGGCGCCCTTCTGGTCGCGCACGACCGGCGCGGCGATCTTCGCGCGGGTCCCCTCGGGCAGTTCGAGGATCTGTTTCACCATGTCCTGGGCGGACTGCTCGCCCACCTCCTCGCCGGTGACGGGGTCGTACTGGGTACCGATCCGGGCGTACAGCAGCCGGAGGTAGTCGTGTAGCTCGGTGACGGTTCCCACGGTCGAGCGGGGGTTGTTCGCGGCGTTCTTCTGGTCGATGGAGATCGCGGGCGAGAGCCCCTCGACGGCCTCCACCTGCGGCTTGTCCATCTGCCCGAGGAAGTTACGGGCGTACGCCGACAGCGACTCGATGTACCGGCGCTGCCCCTCGGCGTACACCGTGTCGAACGCGAGCGACGACTTCCCCGACCCGGAGAGCCCGGTGACGACGGTGAACTCCTCGCGCGGGATCCGGACGTCGAGGTCCTTGAGGTTGTGTTCCTCGGCGCCGCGGACCTCGATGTAGTCCTTGCTCATTTCGTCCGCTCATAGCGTGCGCGCGCGGGAATACTCGTCGGTCCCCCGGGGGAATCACCGCCGCCGGTCGTCCGATCCCCTCAGCGCCGTTCCCTCAGCGCCCGATCCCTTCAGCGCCCGATGACCTTCGAGGGCGGTGAGAGGTTCCGACGCCCGCCGAACGTGACGAGGAACAGGAGGCCGACGCCGACCCCGTACGCCGCCATCAGCGGGAGCGTCGCGAGGAGCATCGTGATCACGTCCGCGGGGGTGAACACGGCGGCGAACAGCATGATCCCGACGGTGACTTCGCGCCAGCGGGTCCGGAACACGTCGTACGGGACGCCGGCGTTGTTCAGGAGGACCATGGCGATCGGGATGTCCGCGAGGAACCCGAGCCCGATCGTCGTGTAGATGACGAGCCAGAGGAAGTCGCTCACCTGGTAGGTGATGATCATGTCCGCGAGCCGCGCGTCGGTCACGAGCCAGCCGATGAGCCCCGGCGCGACGTAGGCGTAGCCGAGCGCGAAGCCGCCGATCAGCCCGCCGAACAGCGCGCCCGTCCAGAGGTACACCTGGGTGACCCGCCCGGCGACGAAGCCGCGCTCGCGCAGGGCCGGCCACGCGTAGTAGAGCACGACCGGGAACACCGCGACGATCCCGAGCAGGATCGAGAACTTCACCATGAAGATCAGCGCCTCGACGGGGTGGAGCGTGATGATGTTAATCCCGCCCTCGATCTCCGCCGGGACGCGCCGTTCGAGGTCGTTTCGCACCGTCGCCAGCCCCCCGAGGTACAGCCACGTGAACGCGGCCGCCATCACGGCGCCGAAGACGGCGACGAGCCGGAACGACCGCGACCGCAGCGAGTCGAAGATGAACTTGACGTCCGTGTAGTAGCCGCCGATGTCGTCCTCGGCCGCCTCCTCCTCGCCGTCGGTGAGCTCGGAGAGGAACGTCGAGCTCGCGCGGGAGGTCCGGTCCTGCATCGTGCCCATCAGTCCGCCCTGGTCGCCCGCGCCGCCGGACCCGCTCGCGCCCGCGTCACCGGTTCCGTCGCCGTCCTCGCTTCCGTCCGCTCCGCCGCCGCCCTCGTTCACCTCGTCGAAGCGGTCGAGGATCGCCTGCGCCCGTTCCGGATCGTCGTCGTCGATCGCGGCCTGCGCGAGCGCGAGCGACTCCTCCTCGCCCATCTCCGCGAAGGCGTCGTCGGGGGCGGCCCGCACGCCGGCGGCGTCGAGCTCGCTCACGTCGATGGCCGCCGGGTCGCCGTACTGGTACCCCGCGCTCGTCGTGTCGAGGTCGGCGTAAACGGCCCACAGCGTCGCGACGGCGACGAACGCCAGCGCCCACACGGCGGCGTATATCCCGGCGGCGGTCGCGGGGTCGACGCCCAGGCCGGCGCCCGGCTCGAGGAACCGCCAGTCGCTGTTGGCCAGCCGGAGGAGGTCGTTGAACGCGGTCCGGCCGCCGTACTCGTAGAAGGCGTACACGAGCCCGCCGCCGAGGACGGCCGCGCCGCCGACGACGTTCCAGTGGTTCCGGACCGCGCCGAGCACGTCGATGCGGTCGGAGCTCCGCTGGGCCGTCACGACGAGCTTCGCGAGGTAGAGGCTGAAGCCGTACAAGGCGATCAGCGGGAACGCCCACATCAGCTGTGTGAACGGGTCCGGCGGCGAGAACACCGCGCCGAAGACGAAGATGGCGACGACCGCGTAGCGCCACTTGTCGCGGAACGTCTCGTACTGAACGATTCCCGAGTACGAGAGCCCGGTGATGAGGAGGGGCATCTGCCCGGCGAGCCCGAAGGAAAGCGAGAGGAAGACGATGAACTCCGTCCACATGACGATGGAGTAGGTGGGCTGGATCCCGGCCTCCAGCCCGAAGCCGGCCAGGAAGGAGAACATGATCGGGAAGAACGCGTAGATCCCGTAGCCGACGCCGACGGTGAACAGGCCGCCGCCGAGGAGTCCGACCCCCGCGAGCTTCCAGCGCGGGATCGGCGACTGCGGCCACGCGCCGCGGGCGCGGAGCTCGTCGCGCGAGACGTAGATCAGGGGCGGAATCGCGACGATCGCGCCGACGATCAGCCCGATCTTCGCCTGCAGGAGGATCACCTCGAACGGGGTGGTCGCGATGACGTCGGCCTCGGCGGCGACCGCGGGAGACATGTTCGACTTCGTGACGGTGTAGAGGAACTCCCAGACGTACATACGGAGCGCCCAGAACGTCGCGAGGAATCCCAGCAGGAAGACGACGAACACCTTTTGGAGGTCTTTCTGGATCGACCGGAGGAACGCCTTCGCCGACTCGCGTCCCTCCGCGAGCGACTGCTGGGTATCCTCGTCGAGGGCACTCGCCATAGGGGAGTGGAAGTCCGTCCCCGTTATCAACCTTTTCTACCCGTCGCGTGCGGTGTGGCACCCGGTTCCTCTCGGCTCTATCCGAAAAGGCCTATAGTCGCCCGGTTGCGAACGTGAAGTGAATGGACGACTCGGACCGGTCCCGCGACGAGCCATCGGCCCCCGAGGACGACTCGGTCGCCGACGACGCCGCCAGCGACGGCGGCGGCACCGACGCGGATGGGGACGAGCCGGACTCCGTCGGCACCGACTCCGTCGACTCCGAGGTGTCGCCGGAGGTCACGCCCGAAGTCGGCGACGTCGCCGACGACGAGGCCGCCGAGGCTTCTTCCGCGGACGACGGCGGGGACGGCGACGCGGACGACGATCCGAGGGTACCGGACGACAGCGACCCGAGCGCACCGGCCGAGGGCGAGTCGACCGAGAGCCTCGGCGACGGCGGGACGCCGGCGACGGCCGAGGACGCGGCCGCCGGAACCGTCGAGGACGCGACGATCGCGGACGACGGCACGACCGACGACTCCTTCGAGGGGTTAGAGGCGCCCGAGTCGGACGAGGAGATGCCGCTCGCGGCCCACATCGAGGAGATGATGCGGCGGCTCGCGGTCGTCTTCCTCTTCGGCGGGCTCGCGACGCTCGTCGTGGTGACGGAGTCGACGGAGCTGATCAACTACTTCTGGAGCTACCACATCCCCGAGCCGACGATGAATCGCCCGCGGCTGTACGGGCCCCTCGAGCTCCCGCTCACCCGGCTGAAGGTCGCCGGGCTCGCGGGCGTCGTCGTGGGACTCCCGGCGTTCGTCTACCAGACCTACCGGTTCATGAAGCCCGGGCTCTACGAGAACGAGCGGCGCTACTACCTCGCGGCGGTCCCGACGAGCCTCGTGCTCGGCGGCATCGGCATCGCGTTCGCCCACTTCCTCGTGTTGCCCGCGATCTTCTCGTACTTCACCACCTACACCTCCGACGCCGCGACGATCGCCTTCGGGCTCGCGGAGACGTTCAACCTGATCGTCATCATGCTCGCGTTCATGGCGATCGTCTTCCAGATCCCGCTGTTCATCATGCTCGCGATCATGATGAACCTCGTCACCCGCCAGTGGCTGGAGGCGAAGCGCCTGCTGTTCTGGGGGGCGTTCCTCGGGATCGCGTTCCTCTTCAGCCCCGACCCGACCGGGATGGCGCCCATCATCGTGACGCTCACGATGATCGTCCTGTACGAGGGGACGCTGGCGATCCTGCGCTGGACCGGGAACTAGATCCGGTCTCCGTCGGTTGTTTATAAGTGGTCGACCGCGGAGTGCCGGTGAACGCTTCCGAAGCCCCAGCCGCTCGTTTATAAACCGTTGCCGGTGGATCCGCGACGGACTCCGCCAAATCCCCAGCCGCTCGTTTATAAATAGTTGACCGCGGATCGGCGACGAACCCCTCCAAAGCCCCAGTCGCGAGGGCGACGTACGCTCGCTGTGCTCCTCGGTCGCTCACTGCGTTCGCTCCCTGCGGTGCTTGCGTCGCCTACGTCGCCCTCGCGACTGCCCCTTTGAGTCCCACCCGGACCGCACCGCAACCGCACCTCACACCTCCCCAGCCTCGTCGGCCTCCCTTCGGTCGGCCGACTCCCTCGCGCGTGCGACTCGCGGCCTCCGCTTCGCTCCGGCCGCTCGCAGGCACGCGCCGCCGCGCCGCCGATACGCATTAGTCCGGAGGGAGCGATCGGCTCGGGATGGTCCTCGGTCTCGTCGTTCCGGCCGCGATCTCGTTCGTGTTCGCCGCGATCGCGGCGTACGTGGGTGCCCTCCGCGCGCTGGAGGTGTATTTCGACCCGAATCAGGACAGCGTCTTTCTTATGGACGACCGCGAGCCGCCGAACCGTCGGTGAGGTCGCGGCGGTTCCGGATCGGTCCCGCCCGCGGCGCCCTCACGCCCCGCCGAGCAGTTCGACGAGCAGCGCGTTCTGCGCGTGCATCCGGTTTTCGGCCTGGTCCCAGACGAGGGCGCGGTCGGATTCGAGTACGTCGTCGGTGACCTCCTCGCCGCGGTGCGCGGGCAGGCAGTGCATCACCTTCGCGTCGGTGCCGGCGAGCAGGTCCGCGTTCACCTGAAACCCGTCGAAGGCGGCGAGCTTCTCCTCGCGCTGGTCTTCCTGCCCCATCGAGATCCACACGTCGGTGTAGACGACGTCGGCGCCCTCGATCGCGGTCTCCGGGTCCGTGGTCGGCGCCACGTCCGCGCCGAACTCGGCGGCGCGGTCGAAGACGGCGGGGTCCATCCCGTAGTCGGCGGGGGTGGCGACCTGCACGTCGACGCCGGCCATCGCCGCGCCGACGACGAACGACTGCCCGACGTTGTTGCCGTCGCCGACCCACGCGACCGTGGCGTCCTCGCCGACCGTCTCGCGGATGGTGAGCAGGTCGGCGAGCGTCTGACAGGGGTGCGCCTCGTCGGTGAGCCCGTTGATGACGGGGCAGTCGGCGTACTCGGCGAGCGTCTCGACGTCGGCGTGGTCGAACAGGCGAGCCATCACCCCGTCGACGTATCGGCCGAGCACGCGCGCGGTGTCCTTCAGCGGCTCGCCGTGCCCGAGCTGGATGTCGTCCGGCCCGAGGAACATCGCGTGGCCGCCGAGCCGCGTCATCCCCGTCTCGAAGGAGACCCGGGTGCGCGTCGAGGGCTTCTCGAAGATCATCCCGAGCGTCGCGTCGCTCAGTCGGGGGTCGGTCTCGCCCGCCTTCATCGCGGCGGCGCGGTCGAGCAGCGCGTCCAGTTCGGCGGGCGTCACGTCGTCGATGTCGAGGAAGTCGTCGGTGGCGAGTGGCATCGTGTGTGGTGTGTTGGTGTGGTTCGTGGTGTCGTTCGAAAACAGATGCGTTGCGGGTCGGTGACGGGACGGGACGCTACAGTCGCTCGCGACAGACGTCGGTCAGGACGCTCACGGCGCGGTCCAGCTCGGAGAGCGGGAGCCGCTCGTCGGGCGCGTGGTCCAGATCGGAGTTCCCGGGGCCGTAGGTGACCATCGGGCAGTCCCACGCGGCCGCGAAGAGGTTCATGTCGCTCGTTCCGGTCTTCCGGAGCAGGCGCACGTCGCCGCCGGCGCCGCGGATCGCGACGCGGAACGCCCGCGCCAGGCCGGTCCGGGGGCTCTCCATCACGGGGGGCATCGGGTCGCCCCAGTGCACCGACCCGGTCGAGAGCTCCGCCTCCGCGAGCTCGTGGATCTCGTCGACCGGGCGAGACGGCGGGACCCGCAGCTGGACGTCCATCGTCGTCTCCACGGCGAGCCCGTCGTCGCTCAGCCCGCCGTCGATCGAGATGGGCTTCGTCGTCACCTGGTCGAACACCGCGGTCTCCGGGTCCTCGGGGGTGAACGCCTCCTCGACGCCGTGCCACCAGTCGATCGCGTGCTGGATCGCGTTCGGCTCCGGCCGCGAGGAGTGGCCCGACTCGCTCGTGTTCACGTACGTCCCCTCCAGCAGGCCGCGGTAGCCGAGGGTGATCCCGGTCCAGCCGGAGGGCTCGCCGTTGATCACCGCGTCCGGCGCGTCGCGGTCGCCGATGAGGTGGCGCGCGCCGCCGGAGTCGACCTCCTCGCGGACGACGCCCGCGAAGGAGACGCCCGTCTTCACCGCCGCGACCGCCATCGAGACCAGCGGTCCCGTCGCGTCGACCGCCCCGCGACCCCACAGCACGGGCTCGCCGGGCTCGCCGACGCGGACGTCGGACGGTTCGGGCAGCTCTCCCTCGGGGGGCGCCGACCGCACCTCGACCGGGATGTCGCCCGGGACCGTGTCGACGTGCGAGGTCAGGAGGACGGCGTCGTCGGCCGGCGCGCGGACGTTCCCGACCTCGTCGACCCACGCCTCCCGGCCGTTCGCCTCGAAGAAGTCGACGAGCCGCTCGGCCGCCCGCTCCTCCTCGCCCGACGGCGAGGGGATCGACACCATGTCGTACAGCAGCTTCCGGGCGGGCGTGTCGCAGGCCGCGGGGTAGCCGCCGCCGGCGACGACATCGCCAGCGGACTGCTCGGCCGCCGCGTCCTCGGCCTCCGGCTCCGCGTCGCTCTCGCGTCCCTTCCCGGTCGCCATCACCCGATCACCTCCGCGAGGGCGTCGACGACCCTATCGGCGTGCTCGCGCTCTATCGTCAGCGGCGGGAGCAGGCGCAGCACGGTCCGACCCGCCGGCAGCGCGAGGATCTGGTGGTCGATCGCGAGGTCGCGCAGCAGGCGGTTCGAGCCGCGCTTCACCTCGACCCCGATCATCAGGCCGTCGCCGCGCACGTCGCGGACGTCGTCGCCGAGGCGCTCCTCGATCTGCCCGCGGAGGTACGCGCCGACCTCGGCGGCGTGGCTCGGGAGCCCCTCGCGCTCGATGACGTCGAGCGTGGCGCCCGCGGCAGCCGACACCACGGGACCCCCCGAGAACGTCGAGCCGTGATTGCCGGCGTCCTCGGCGATCCAGTCGCGACACAGCGTCGCGCCGATCGGGAGCCCGCTGCCGAGCCCCTTCGCGGTCGTGAGGACGTCCGGGACCACGTCGTGCTTGTCGGCCGCCCACAGCGACCCCGTGCGGCCGAGCCCGGTCTGGATCTCGTCCAGTATCATCGCCGCGCCCGACGTCGCCGTCGCGACGCGAACCGCCTGCAGGTACTCGGTGTCGACGGGGTTGATCCCGCCCTCGCCCTGCAAGGGTTCGAGGATCACCGCCGCGGTCTCGTCGTCGACGGCCTCGCGCATCGCGTCGGCGTCGCCGTACTCGACGAACTCCACGCCGCCCGCGAGCGGCTCGAACCCCTCCTTGTACTTCTGCTTCCAAGTGGTCGCGAGCGCGCCCATCGTCCGGCCGTGGAACCCCTGCGTCGTCGCGACGATCTTCTCGCGGCCCGTCGCGTGCCGGGCGAACTTCAGCGCGGCCTCGTTGGCCTCCGTGCCGGAGTTACAGAGCCAGACGTTGTCGACGTCGACCGGGCCGGCCTCGGAGAGCCGCTCGTACAGCGCCGTCCGCGCCGCGTGCGGGTACGACGCCTGCACGTACATGAGCTCCTCCAGCTGGCTCGTCGCGGCGTCGACGACCTCGGGGTGACAGTGGCCGACGGGCGTGCAGGCGTAGCTCGCGCCGAAGTCGAGGTATCCGGTCCCGTTGGTGTCCGTGACGTGGACGCCGTCACCGGAGGCGATCTCGATCGGCTTCTCGGAGAAGACGAAGCCGCTCACGCCGTCTCACCTCCGGTCTCGGCCTGTTCTGCAACTGCAGAGCGCATCATGGTCGTCCCCTCGCCGCCGAGCGCGGCGACGATGGGGTCGCCGACGTTGGCGTCGGCGACGACGACGCGCCCGGAGCCGCCCGAGAGCGCCTCTTTCGCGGCCATCACCTTCTTGCCCATGAACCCCTCGGCGGCGTCCTCGACCGCCGCGAGCCCGTCGGGCGTCGCCGCCGACTCGATGCGCGTGTCGGGGTCGTCCGGGTCGGCGTAGACGCCCGCCACGTCCGTGAGGAGGACGAGGTCGGCGCCGAGCGCGCCGGCGACCGCGGCGGCCGCCCGGTCGGCGTCCGCGTTGACCGGCGTGACGCCGCCGTCGCTCTCCTTCCCCTCCATGGGGGGCGAGACGACGGGCGTGTAGCCGTCGTCGAGCAGCCCGGAGAGGAGGTCGGCGTTCACCGATTCGATCCGCCCGGAGTGCTCGCCGCGGCGGATCTTCTTCTTCCCGTCCTCGACCACGCGGACCGCCGACTTGCGGGGCCCCGAGAGGAGCCCGCCGTCGACGCCCGAGAGGCCGACCGCGTCGACGCCGGCCTCGCGGAACAGCGCCGTCAGCTCGGTGTTGAGCTTGCCGGCCATCGCCATCGTGAACGCCTCCATCGCCTCGGCGTCGGTGAACCGCCCCGTGACGCCGGAGGCGGACTCGACGTACTCCGGCTCCATGCCGAGCCGCTCGATCGTCTCGTCGACGACAGTCGAGCCGCCGTGGACGACGACGACCTCGCGCCCATCGGCGACGAGGCGAGCGACGTCGCCGACCGCGCCGGCCGGGTCGACCGCCTTCGCGCCGCCGATCTTGACGACGACCGGGGGCTCGTCGGCGGGCTCGTCTCCGCTCATGGCGATCCCACCGGGTGGAGTCCCTGGAATTCGAGCCCGGCGGTCTCGGGCAGCCCGAGCGCGACGTTCGCCGCGTGGACCGCCTGTCCGGCCGATCCCTTGGTCATGTTGTCGATGGCCGAGAAGACGACCACCCGGCGGTTGCCGGGGTCGAGCTCGAAGCCGACCTCGCCGTGGTTCGTGCCGGCGACCGACTTCGGCTCGGGGTAGCGGTAGACGCCGCCCCCGCCGGAGACGATCCGCATGAACGGCTCGTCGGCGTACGCGCCGCGGTACGCTTTCCACAGGTCCCCCTTCGAGACGGGCTCGTCGGGGAAGACGTGGCAGGTCGCGCTCGCGCCGCGCACCATGTCGACCGCGTGCACCGTGAAGGAGACGTCGAGCCCGAGGTACGCCTCGATCTCCGCCTCGTGGCGGTGCCCGGTCGGGGCGTACGGGCGCACGACGCCGGAGCGCTCCGGGTGCGAGGAGGCCGCGCCGCCGCCGGCGCCGCCCTCCGAGGAGCCGACCTTCACGTCGACGACGACCTCGCCCGCGTCGGGGCCGAGCGCGCCGGCGTCGACCAGGGGTTTCAGCCCGAGGATCGTCGCCGTCGCGTTGCAGCCGCCGCCGGCGATCAGGTCGGCGCCGGGGAGGTTCTCGCGGTTGATCTCGGGGAGCGCGTACTCCGCGCGCTCCAAGTACTCCGGCGACTCGTGGCCGTCGTACCACTCGTCGTAGGCGTCGGCCTCGGGCAGCCGGAAGTCCGCCGAGAGGTCGACGACCGTGTCGGCGACCTCGAAGTACTCGTCGACCCGCCCCATCGAGACGCCGTGCGGCGTCGCCGAGAAGAGGACGTCGACAGACTCCAGGTCGTCGGGGTCGGAGAAGCGCAGGTCGAGCCCGCGCAGGTTCGGGTGCGACCGGCCGACCGTCATGTTGTCGGCCGACCGCGACGTGGCCTGCACCACGTCGAACGCGGGGTGACCGGCGAGGATCCGCAACAGTTCGCCGCCGGTGAAGCCGGTGCCGCCGACGACGCTGGCGGTGTACGTCTCCGCGGGCGTCGCGTCGTCGCCCGTGTCGTCGGCGCTCATGTGTGCGCCTCCGCGGCGTCGTCAGCGTTCTCCACCTTCGCCTCCAGCCAGTCGACGACCCTCGCCGGAACGTCGACATCGGTGGCCGAGTCGAGCGCCTTGAACTCGACCGTGTGGTTCACCTCGTGGACGGTGTACTCGCCGGAGTCGGTGCCGCCCACCTCCATCAGGTCGACGCCGAGCATGCCGCCGCCGACCGCGTCGGAGGCGCGCTCGACCAGCTCTCTCGCCCGGTCGTCGAGCTCGAACGACTCCGTCTCGCCGCCCTTCGCGGCGTTCGTGAGCCAGTGGTCGGACGAGCGCGTCATCGCGGCGATCGGCTCGCCGTCGACCGCCAGCGCGCGGATGTCGCGGCCGGGCTTGTCGACGAACTCCTGCACGTAGAACACCTTGTGCTCGTAGTGGCCGAGCGTCTCCTTGTGCTCTAAGATCGCCTCGGCTGCGTCCCGGGTGTCGATCTTCGCCATCAGCCGACCCCACGAGCCGACGACCGGCTTGAGCACGCAGGGGTAGCCGAACGACTCGATCGCCTCCAGCGCGGCCTCCTTGGTGAACGAGACCTCGGTCGCCGGGGTCGGAATGTCGGCGTTCGCGAGCGCGAGCGAGTTCTTCGCCTTGTCGGCGCAGACGTCGCCCGTCTCCGGGGCGTTCACCACCGGAACGCCGTAGCTGTCGAGGAACCGCGTCGCGTACAGCGACCGGCTCGTCGACAGGCAGCGGTCGACGACGAGATCGAGGTCCTCGACGTCCGCCGTCGTCGACTCCAGGCCGAACCGCTCCTTGCGGACGTCGATCTTCTCGACCTCGTGGCCGCGGTCGCGGAGCTCGTTGAGCAGGAGCTTCTCGTCTTTCCGGATCCGGGAGTAGAGGATCCCTACGTGCATGTCGACCACTCGCGAGTCGCGGTCGTGGCGGTGGTCGCCATCTACTCGCCCCAGTCCTCCTCGAGCTCGGGCGCCTCCTCCAGCGTGACGGGGTCCAGCGAGATGACCTCCAGCTCGGTCCCGGTGACCGGGCTGTCGATGATCTCGCCGACCTCGACGTCGGCCGGAAGCTCGATCTCCTCGCCCGTGATCGGGTCCTCTGCCAGCAGCGTGTCGGTGTCGCTCGTCATCGTACCAAGCACTCGGCCACGAACGGTCATAAAGGCTTCGAACTTGTTGGGTAGTTTACATAAAACGGATCGGCCGCTAACGGAAGCAGTTCGACGAAATCGCGCCGTATCGAGATCGGATGTCAGATCCCGGTAGTAATTGTGTCCCCCTTACGGGGACGGTCGTCGACGTCGGTCGGGCCGACGTCGATCGGGTCGACATCGACCGGACCGACGTCGGTTCGACCGGTGCCGATCGAGCGGGCGACCGCCGCGCGGTCGCGGCTCAGACATAGCTCTCGACCTCCGCGTCCAGCGCCTCGCTCGCGGCGGCGAGCGCGTCGCGCGCCGCCGTCAGCGCCTCGTCGTCCTCGCCGATCCGGGCCTCGACGGCGTCGAGCTCGCCGGCGACCGCCTCGGGGGCCGGTCCCCCGGCGGAGTCGCGGCTCGCCACGCTGGCGGCCGGATCGAGCGCCGACTCTACGTCTCCGCGGCTCACGTACGCGGAGAGGGGCTCGCCCGTCACGTTCCGAGCGGCCTCGTCAACTTTTGCGGCCGCCGCGGCCGGCGAATCGTCGTCCTCGACCGCCTCCGCGGCCGTCGCGACGATCTCGTGGGCCGTCCGGAAGGGCATCCCGCCCATCGCGAGCAGGTCGGCGACGCCCGTCGCCGTCGAGAACCCGTCGCCCGCGGCGGCCGCAAGCGTCGCCTCGTCCCAGTCGGCGGTCGCGACCGCGCCGGCGGCGACCTCGGTCGCCTCCCGCACGTCGCCCGCGATCTCGAACACGCCCGCGTGGGCGCGCTGGAGGTCGCGGTTGTACGCGCGGGGGAGCCCCTTGAGCAGACTCAGCGTGCCCGTCGCCTCGCCGATCGCGTCGCCGGCGACGCCGCGGGTCAGCTCCAGCGTGTCCGGGTTCTTCTTCTGGGGCATGATCGAGGAGGTGGAGGCGTACGCGTCCGACAGCTCCACGAACCCCTTGTTCGAGAAGAGGATGAGGTCCTCCGCGAGCCCCGACAGCGTCGTCGCGAGCGTGGCGCACGCGGTCGCGCCCTCCGCGAGGAAGTCGCGCGCCGACGCCGCGTCCGTCGAGTTCCGGACCGTCCCGTCGAACCCGAGCAGCGCCGCGGTGCGGTCGCGGTCGATGTCGAACGGCGTCCCCGCGAACGCGGCCGCGCCGAGCGGCGACCGGTTGACCCGGTCGTACGCGTCGAGCAGGCGCTCCGTGTCGCGGGCGACTCCGCCCTCGTACGACAGCAGGTAGTGCGCGACCGTCGTCGGCTGAGCCGGCTGGAGGTGCGTGTAGCCGGGCATCACGGTCTCCGTGTGCTCGCTTGCGACCTCCACGAGCGCCTCGCGGAGTGCAACCGTGGCCTCGGCGGCCGCGAGCAGGTCCTCGCGCAGCCGGTACCGGATGCAGGTCGCCACCTCGTCGTTGCGCGAGCGGGCGGTGTGCATCCGCCCGCCGTCCGGACCGATCCGGTCGATGACGGCCGTCTCGATCGCCTCGTGGACGTCCTCGCCGTCGGACAGGTCGCCGTGGCCGGCGGCCTCCACGTCGTCGAGCGCCGCGAGGATCTCGCCCGCGACCGCGCCGTCGACGATCCCCCGTTCGGCGAGCATCACCGTGTGCGCGCGGTCGACCGCGAGGTCGGCCTCGAAGATGGCCGCGTCGGCCGCGAGGCTCGACAGGAACTCGCGGGCGGGGCCCCCGCTGAAGCGATCGCGGCGCACGGCGGTGCCGCTCTCAGCGGGCTCGTCGCCCGCGCTCGCATCGGCGTCCGCCCCCGTACCGGGGTCGTCGTCGGTCATCTACTCCTCGTCGGTCTCGTCGTCGGTTCCGCTCCCGTCCGTGGCCAGTTCGGGCTTCGACACCGCCGCCTTCACGTCGTTGGCGAGGCGCTCCTGGAGCCCGTGGTACTTCGCGACGCCCGTGGCGTCCTCCTGCGCGATGCCGGCGACGTCCTCGGTGTTGAACGAGGCCATCTCCTCGGAGTAGACGGCGTACTCGGAGTCGCGGGCGACGACGCGGCAGTTCCCGCCGGAGACCTTCACGGTCGCCGTGCCGGTCACCACGTCCTGCGTCTCGTCGACGAACGCGTTCAGCGCGTCGACGACGGGGGCGAACACGAGCCCCTGGTACGCCTTCTCGGACCACTCCTGCTCGATCCCCTTCTTGAACGAGCGCTCGTTCTTGGTCAAGACGAGGTCCTCGAGCGCCTGGTGGGCCGTCAGCAGGACGGTCGCGGCCGGGTGCTCGTAGTTCTCGCGGACCTTCAGCCCGAGCATGCGGTCCTCCATCACGTCCGTGCGACCGATGCCGTAGCCGCCGGCGTACTCGTTGAGGTGCTGGATGAGCGGGACGGGGTCCATCGCCTCGCCGTCGACGGCGACCGGGACGCCCTCCTCGAAGGTCACCTCGATGGTGGTCTCGCCCTCGGGCTCGGCGGTCCACTCGTAGATGTCCTCCGGCGGCTCGTAGTTCGGGTCCTCCAGCTTGCCGCCCTCGACCGCGCGCGACCAGATGTTCTCGTCGATGGACCAGACGCCGCCGTCGCCGGCCTCGACGGGCAGGTCCTTCTCGGCGGCGTAGTCGATCTCCCACTCGCGGGTGAGCCCGAGCTCGCGGACGGGCGCGATGACTTCGAGGTCGGAGCCGCGCCAGACGGCCTCGAACCGGAGCTGGTCGTTCCCCTTCCCCGTGCAGCCGTGCGCGATGGCGTCACAGCCCTGCTCCTCGGCGACGCCGAGGATCGCCTCGGCGATGACGGGGCGCGCGAGCGCGGTCCCGAGCGGGTAGCCCTGGTACGTCGCGTTCGTCTTCACCGCGTCGAAACACAGCTCCGCGAACTCCGCTTTCGCGTCGACGACGTGGAGGTCGAGCCCGAGGGCGTCGGCGGTCTCCTCCGCCTCGTCGAACTCCTCGGTCGGCTGCCCGACGTCGACGTTGACGCCGATGACCTCGTCGTAGCCGTACTCCTCTTTCAACAGCGGCACGCAGACTGTGGTGTCGAGTCCCCCACTGAACGCGAGTGCAACGGTTGCCATTACCGGTGTAAAATGGACTCTACCCCTTAAATTCACCGCTTTAGATATTGCATAAAAACGGCGGCGGCGACGCTCGCGGAGGACGTAGCTGTCACTCTACGAGACGAAACGGCGCGAACGCGACGAGGGAATGAAGATTACTGGCCCGAGGGGGCCCGTCGTCGCGCCGCGCCGGAAGCCGGTCGCGGCGGTCGGACGCCTCGTCGCGGTCGCGGGGCTCGTCGGCCTCGGAAAAGGGCGGCGTCGAGACGAGCCTCCGCGTTCATCACCTGTACCTACCCGAGTTTCGGTATAAAAACATTCCGCAACGGCGCTGTGACCCCCTCTCGATTCCGCGTTTTACCGGATGATCGGTTATAAGCGATCGTCGGCGTCGCTCAGATCGCTTCCCGATACGCCTCCAGCGTCCGCTCAACGTCCTCCTCCGTGTGCGCGTACGAGGTGAACTGGCACTCGAACTGGTTCGCGGTGAGGAACACGCCCCGCTCTTTCATCTCCTGCCAGAACACCCGCTCCCAGCGGTCGGTGGCGGCGTCGGCGACGTCGGCGCCCGTCTTCGGACAGCTGTCGTACCGGGCGCAGTCGGGGTCCTGCCGACAGCCGCCGGCGCAGCAGGCGTCCGAGTCGTCGGGCGCGTCACGCGTGAAGACCGTCTTGAACATCGAGTCGGTGCCGACGACGGTGTACTCCGGCGCGCGCTCCGCGCAGATCTCGGCCATCCCCTCGCGGAGCTTCCGCCCGAGACGGTTGACGTGCTCGTACACGTCGTTCTCGGCGGCGTACTCCAGTCCGGCCTTCCCGGCCGCCATCGTCACCGGGTGTCCCGAGAAGGTGCCGGACTGGAACACGTCGCCGGCGGGCGTGAACTCCTCGATGATATCCGCCCGCCCGCCGATCGCGCCGACCGGGAACCCGCCGCCGATGATCTTCCCGAAGGTGGTGACGTCGGGCGTGACGCCGAACTTCGACTGCGCGCAGCCGAGGCCGCCGACGCGGAACCCGGTGATCACCTCGTCGAAGACCAGGAGGGCGCCGTGGTCGTCACACAGCTCCCGGAGCGTCTCGTGGTAGCCGTCCACGGGCATCACGATCCCCATGTTGGCGAGGATCGGCTCGACGAGGACGGCGGCGATCTCGTCGCCGTGCTCCTCGAACACCGCTTTTGCGGCCTCCGGGTCGTTGAACGGGATCGGGAGGGTGTGCTCGGCGAACTCCTCGGGGATCCCGGCCGTCGACGGGTGCGCGTCCCCCGGCGACCCCTCGACGAGCGTCGACTCCTGCGCGCCGTGGTAACCCCCCTGCATGACGACGATCTTGTCGCGGTCGGTGTGACCGCGCGCCAGCCGCACCGCGGACACAGTCGCCTCCGTCCCCGAGTTGACGAACCGGATCGACTCGACGCTCGGGACGTGGCGCGCCACGAACTCGGCGTACTCGACCTCGATCTCGGTCGGCGCGCCGTACATCGGCCCCTCCGCGACGTGCGACTGGACCGCCGCCTCGACCGGGTCGGGCAGGTCGTGGCCGTACAGCAGCGGGCCGTACCCCATCACCCAGTCGACGTACCGGTTGCCGTCGGCGTCGATGACGTGGCCGCCGTCCCCGCGCTCGACGAAGAAGGGGTGCGGCATCGTCGCCCGGACGGAGGAGTTGACCCCGCCGGGCATCACCGACAGCGCGCGGTCGTACAGCCCGCGGGAGCGCTCGTGGTTCATGCCCAGCGGTTGGGCCGGAGGGGTGAAAGTAGTTGCCGACCGGCGGCGAGACCGTCGTCTGATCGCCGGGGTTCGCTCCGGGTCCTGTGCCGACGAGCACTGCGGCTCGGCGCCGCGGCGTCACGGAAAAATCTCGCGTCGAGATCGGTCGTCCGGTGCTCCGAGAGCTCGGTCGTCGGTGCCCGCGCCGACTTACACGGCCTCCGGGCCGGTCGTGCCGGTGCGGACCTGCAGCGCGTCCTCGACCGGCATGATGAACACCTTGCCGTCGCCGGGCTCGCCGGTCTTCGCGGCGTCGGCGATCGCGTCCGCGACCTCGTCGGCCGGGATGTCGGCGACGACGACCTCGACTTTCACCTTCTGGTGGAGGTCGACCGTGAACTCCTCGCCGCGCCACTGGCCCTTCTTCGCGGGCTGGCTCCCGCGGCCGGAGACGTTCGTCACGGTGAGCGAGGGCGCGTTGATCTCCGCGAGCGACTGCTTGATGGCCCCGAGCTTGTCGGGGCGGACGACCGCGGTGACCATCTTGATCTGCGAGCCCGCCTCCTCGCCGCCGTCGGCGCGCGGGGAGCCCTCGGTGGTGTCGACGACGGACGGACCGCCGTCGGTCGCGACGCGGTCGCCGCCGAACTCGGGGTAGGTCTCGACGCCGTGCTCGGAGATGTCGAGGCCCTCCTGTTCGTGCTCCGCGGTGACGCGCGCCTCGCCGCTCACCTTGAGGACGTACCAGACGGCCGCGGTCGCGGTGAGCGTCCAGCCGCCGATGATGACGACGCCGGTCAGCTGGGCGATGAAGTGGGCACCGATACTGCTACTCAGAGCGCCCGGGGCGGCGACGAACGGGAACAGCAGCGTCCCCAGCACGCCGGCACTGCCGTGGACCGGGAACACCGCGCAGACGTCGTCGATCTTGAGCGTGTCCGAGACGAACTCGAAGACGATCGGGAGCTGCGCGCCGGCGAGGCCGCCGACGACTAAGGCGCCCCACCACGCCGTGGTGTCCGGAATCGCGGTGAT
The DNA here is from genome assembly GCF_003721435.2 of Halorubrum sp. CBA1229. Lineage (NCBI taxonomy): Archaea > Methanobacteriati > Methanobacteriota > Halobacteria > Halobacteriales > Haloferacaceae > Halorubrum > Halorubrum sp. CBA1229. Next base: position 1,481,039 of record NZ_CP054585.1, read on the forward strand.
GCCGACCAGTCCGGCGAGCAGGCCGTTGGCGACGTAGAGCGTGTCGACCTTGCCGGTCTTCAGCCACACGACGAGGGCGGCGCCGATCCCGCCGGCCGCCATCGCGATCGTCGTCCCCATCGCGACGAGGTTGACGGTCAGCGTGTTGAACATCCCGCCGCTGACCACGGAGGCCGTCCCGACGTTGAAGCCGTACCAGCCGAACGCCAGGATGAGCGTCCCGAGGACGGCGAAGGTCAGCGAGTGGCCGGGGATGACGTTCGTCGAGCCGTCCTCCGCGTAGCGGTCCATCCGCGGACCGAGGACGGCGGCCGCGGTGAGCCCCGCGATGCCGCCCATGCCGTGGACGATCATCCCGCCGGCGAAGTCGTGGAACGCGGTGCCGGTCAGCTGCGCGACGAGCCCGTCGCCCGAGGCCGACCAGGTGAACGCGATGACCATCGGGTAGATCACGGCGGCCAGCAGGAACGTGTAGGTGACGTACGCGCGGAGCTTCGCGCGGCCGGCGACAGCGCCGGACACGATGGTCGCGGCCGTCATGGCGAACACTGCGCCGTAGAGCCAGTTGACGTACGGGCCGACCGCGCCGGACTCGACGGCGAGCTCGCCGCCGGAGAACAGCGTCCCGGCCGCGGAGACGGGGCCGCCGGAGCCGCTCATCACGCTGGTGAACGCCGTCCCGATCAGGAAGAACACCGTCACTCCGACGCTCCACGTCAGGAGGTTCTTCGTCAGCTGGTTGGCGACGTTCTTCGAGCGCACCTGCCCGGCTTCGAGCATGGCGAAGCCCGCGTGCATGAAGAAAATCAGGAACGTCACCATGAGGATCCACGTCCCGTTCATCGCGGACGCGAACGTGCTCGGATCGACCGTCGCGACGAGGCCGGTCGTCACGCTCCGACCACCTCAACTAAACATACGTCCTTCGAATCGCGCATTTCGTTCGTGTTCATGTGCTGAATCACGTTTCGACAGCGGGGAACAAGAATATATAAACGTTAGAGTTGAGTTTCACAAAAAGTAGATTTGATAATACCGCGGATGTCCGATATAAGGACGGATACATGGTGTATAAGGACATATTTCTGAGGAAGATTCCGCAATCCTTGCGATCAAACCGGACGGACGTTTTGTAAGTAAGCTGTCAGTATCTCCCGGATCGACCGATCTCGGGTCGCGCGGCGCCGGGCGCGGTGGCTGCTGGCGAATTTTGCCACGCCTGTTAGCGGCCGGATCCCGCGTTGCGGCGGTATACGGCCGAGATCGGCCGTTCTCGGCTTTCCGGGAGAAAATTTACGTTCGTCAACCGGATCTGCGGTCCCGGACGCGATCCGGGCGTCGAGCCGCTCGTTCGCGTTCGGATCGGAAGTCGACGGCGTCGATTACGGGGGCCCGACCCGGCTACTCCGGCTTCAGTCCCTCGCCCTGCACGCGCATCACGGCCTCGCCGTCGGCGAGGTTCGGTGCGTCGACGAGCCGGACGATCCGCTTGTCGCCCTTCGACTTCCGGAGGTACATCCGGAAGGTGGAGGCGTGACCGAGGATGTTGCCGCCGATCGCCTGGGTCGGGTCGCCGAAGTAGGAGTCGGGGTTCGACGCGACCTGGTTGGTGACGAGGATGGCGGTGTTGAACAGGTCGCCGATCCGCATCAGGTCGTGGAGGTGCTTGTTGAGCTTCTGTTGCCGGTCAGCGAGTTCGCCCCGGCCGACGTACTCGGCGCGGAAGTGGGCGGTCAGCGAGTCCACGCAGACGATCCGGATGGGCCACTCGCTCTCCTCGTGTTCGCCCGCCAGCTCCTTCGCCTTCTCCGCGAGCAGGATCTGGTGGTTGGAGTTAAACGCCTTCGCGACGTGGATCTGGTCTAAGAACGCCGCAACGAGCTCCTCCATCGCCTCCTCGTCGCTCGGAGTGCCCTCGATCTCGCGCCGCTCCATCTCGTCGGCGAGGATCTCGTCGTCCAGCCCGCGGACCATGTCGTCGATCCGCTCCGGGCGGAACGTGTCCTCGGAGTCGACGAAGATGCAGCCGCCCTCCAGCCCGCCGTTCTCCTCCGAGAGCTGGACGTTGACGGCCATCTGGTGGGTCACCTGCGACTTCCCGGACCCGAACTCGCCGTACACCTCGGTGATCGACTGCGTCTCGATGCCGCCGCCGAGCAGGTCGTCGACCTCGTCGATCTGCCAGGAGAGCTTCCCGATCTCCTCGCGGCGCTCGAGCACGGTCGCGCCCGTCTCGAAGCCGCCGACGTCGGCGGCCTCGCGGGCGGCGTTGATGATGTCGCTGGCGGACGACTCGCCGATGTCCGCGGTGTTCGACATCTCGCCGGGACTGGCGACGGCGATCGACTGGTAGCTCTCGAACCCGTTCTCGACGAGCTTGTCCGCGGTCGCTGGGCCGACTCCGGGGAGGTCCTCGAGTTCGTCTTCAGGCATGTACACGACCCTTGTTCGCCATCCGGTATAAAGACTGGTTTACACCCGAGTGAAAGTGAAACGGGGCCCGCGACGCGCTCAGCAGTGCGTCGGCTCCGTATATAAGCGTCCGCGTCGAAACGCCCCGCCGTTCCGCCGGCGAAACTGGTCCGTCAGAACCCCACGCGACGGACGTACTCCAGGTCGCGGATCTCGACGAGCAGCTCCCCCGCCAGCTCCGCGTCGGTGATCACGTACAGCTTCGGGTCGTCGGTGAACTCGGGGTCCTCGCTCAGCACCTGCCGGATCGAGACCCCGTGATCGGCCAAGATCCCGGTCACCTCGGCGACGATCCCGGCCTCGTCGGCGGCGGCGACCTCGATAGTGAGGACCGTGAGATCGAGGACCGGCGCCAGGTCCATGAGGCTCGGCACCGACGAGATGTTGGTGAAGATGCGCTTCAGCTCGGGGTCCTCCAGGATGGCGTCCGTCGTCGAGTCGACCACCCGCCGGTCGACGTCGAGCTCGCGCGCGATTCCGGTGTAGGGGATCTCGATCCCGCCGGAGACGACGCGGCCCTCCTCGTTGACGGAGAAGCCGCGCTCTAAGAACAGCCGGATGACGGCCTGCTGGCTCGGTGACCCCTCGAACTTCTCGAGGATCTCGTCGAACATTCGTTACTACTGGCGGTGACGGCCTGTCGGTATAAATGACGGTGCGTCGCGCCGGGGGACGAGGCGAACTCGCGCGCGGCCGAGCGGCCTCAGTCCGCCAGCCCGACGTACGCCCCGCCGAGCACGGCTCCGTACGCGAGGTGGCCGATGGCGCTCAGCGCGCTGACGTTGGGAAGCGGCGGGTTCGCGGGGGAACCGACCGCGGAGAGCCAGATCGGCATCACGATCACGGCGAGCCCGACCCAGACGGCCAGCCCGTAGGCCGCGCCGGCGCCGAGGGCCGCGCCCGTGTTCTCGCCGATCGAGGGCTTCAGTCCGACGAGCGCGGCGAAGCCGACGCCGAGGACCGCCCCGTGGGCCATGTGGATCACCCAGCCGACGAACGGCGCCGCCGGCGGCGCGAGCCCGTACATCGACGGGATCACGACCCCCAAAAGCGGGGCGGGGATCACGTACGTCATCACGAGTCCGAAGACGACGCCGCCGGCGAGCCCGCCGGCCACGCCCGCCTTCCAGTCGCCCGTCTCGGTCGATACCTCGTTCGCCGCGGTCGCGGTTTCGGTCGCCATGACGCTTCGTTCATCGCGCAAAAACAGGTAATATATGCTGGTATAATGCACCGGCGACGCACGAACCCCGTGCTTATATATGCGTATTGAAACGAGTTAGACGGCCCGAACCGTCGGCTCGCCGCCTCACCGAACCACTTCCGCCGCGGCACCCCACCCCTTTTAGCCGATGGCGACGAACCACGGCCCGTGTCAGAGTCGCCGCATCTGCGGTTCTTCCCGTACGAGGAGCCGTATCCGAACCAGCGCGAGGCGATGGACAGGATCGCCAACGCGCTGGACCGCGGGCAGGACGTGCTGTTCGAGGGCGCGCCCGGGACCGGGAAGACCCTCTCCGCGCTCGTGCCCGCCCTGGAGCACGCCCGCGAGCACGACCGCACGGTCGTGATCACGACCAACGTCCACCAGCAGATGCGGCAGTTCGTCGAGGACGCCCGCGCGATCACCCGCGAAGAGCCCATCCGCGCGGTCGTCTTCAAAGGCAAATCGTCGATGTGCCACATCGACGTCGACTACCAGGAGTGTCAGACCCTCCGGGACACCACCCGCGAGCTGGTCGAGACGGAGAGCGAGGTCCGCGAGCTGGAGGCCCGCCAGCGCGAGCTGCTCGCCGAGAGCCGCGAGGGCGACGCCGGGGCAGCCGAGGCCCGCGAGGCGATCATGGACGAGCTCGACGAGCTGGAGGCGGAGATCGACGAGTACGAGGCCGCGAACGTCTGCGCCCACTACCGGAACAACCTCGTTGAGGACACCGACGAGTTCTTCGGGTGGCTGTTCGAGGACGTCCGCACCCCCGAGGACGTGTACGCGTACGCGGACGAGCGCGAGCTCTGCGGCTACGAGCTGCTCAAGGAGGGGATGGAAGGGGTCGACCTGGTCGTCTGCAACTACCACCACCTCCTCGATCCGAACATCCGCGAGCAGTTCTTCCGGTGGATCGACCGCGACCCCGCCGAGATAATCACCGTCTTCGACGAGGCGCACAACGTCGAGGACGCCGCCCGCGACCACGCCACCCGCACCCTCACGGAGACCACGCTCGACGCCGCCGTCGAGGAGCTCGCGGACAGCGACGACTCCCGCGCCGAGGCGGCCGGGAACGTCGTCCGCGCGTTCCGCGACGCCCTGGTCGAGACGTACGACGACGCGCTCGGGTTCGGCGAGCGCGAGTCGATCGGCGAGAACTGGGAGGACGTCTCGATCGCCAACGACGACCGGCGGGACGACCTCACGCTCGCGTTCCTCCGCAACTACGAGGGAAAGGGGATCGACACGGAGACGGAGTTGGCGGTCCAGCTCGGACAGGCGTTGGACGAGGAGTACGAGCGCCGCTACCGCGACGGCGAGACGACCACCCGGACCGAGTGTCAGACCCTGCAGGTCGCCCGGTTCGTCTCGACGTGGATGGACGAGGGCACCGAGCTCGGCCAGTACCCGGTGGTCTCCGTGCGCCGCGACGGCGCGACCGACGAGGTGTACGGCCGCGCGGAGCTGTACACCTGCATCCCCCGTCGGGTGACCGAGGAGCTGTTCGGCGAGGTCGCCGCCTCGGTGCTGATGAGCGCCACGCTCCGCCCCTTCGACGTCACGAAGGACGTGCTCGGGCTGGAGGACGTGGCGGCGCTCGCGTACGAGATGGCCTACCCCGAGGAGAACCGCCGGACGTTCGCGGTCGACACGCCGCCGCTGTTCGCCTCCGAGCGCAACGACCCGGAGACCCAGGAGACGGTGGCGTCGCTGCTGCGCGACGCGATCCGCTTCACCCCGGGCAACACGCTCGCCTTCTTCCCCTCGTACGCCGAGGCCGAGCGCTACCACGAGCGGCTCGGCGGAGCGGCGGGCGGCGGCGCCGGCGCGAGCGGCCACACCGGCGCGGGCGGCGGGCTCGCGGCCGCCGACCTCGGCTCCCTCTACCTCGACGGCCCCGGCCAGGACGAGGAGGACCTGCGCCGGACGTTCGTCGAGAGCGATGACGCCACGCTGTTCACCTCGCTGTGGGGCACGCTCGCGGAGGGCGTGAGCTTCGACGCCGACGACGCCCGGACGGTGGTGGTCGTCGGCGTCCCCTACCCGCACCTCTCCGACCGGATGGAAGCGGTCCAGGACGCGTACGACCGGGCGTTCGCCGACCGCGACCGCGCCCGCGACCCCGGGTGGGCGTACGCCGTCGAGATCCCGACGATCCGCAAAACGCGGCAGGCGCTCGGGCGCGTGGTCCGCGGCCCGGACGATTTCGGCGTCCGGATCCTCGCGGACCGCCGGTACACGACGGCCGACATGGGGAAGTACTCGGTCCGCGGCGCGTTCCCGCCGGAGGAGCGCGAGGAGCTGCTCGACGTCGACCCCGAGAAGCTGAAGTTCGCGATGCTGAACTTCTACGGCGACCACGACGCGTACGACGGAGCGCCGCCGGAGCCGTGAAGCGGGGCGATTGCCGGCCGTCGGCCGGCGTCGCTAGCGTCGGCGGCGTCGCCGGCGTCGTCGACTCGCCGGCCCTACCCCGGCATCGTCGAGAGCAGCACCGTGACCCCAACTAGCACGATCCCGAGCAGCATCGTGATCACGGCGTGGATCACGGTCATCCCGACCACGAGCCGCCGGGGCTGGTCGTAGCTCCACGCGAACATCGCGCCGTCGACGAGGAGCGCGGCCGGGACGAGCAGTGCCTCGGAGACGGCGAACGCACCGCCGACGACGCCGATCACCGCGGGGAGCGGCCCGACGTAGAGGGCGCGGCGCGGGTCGACGTCGCCGAGGACGTTCCGGGCGGCGAGGTGTGCGGTCACGGAGAGGAACAGCGCGAACAGGACCGTCGTCCCCAGCACCGTGATCGGCGTCACCGTCTGTAGGAGCATACCCGGGCTACGGGACGGCGGGTAAAAGTGATCGCGGGATCGGTCCGCGCGAGCGGTCCGAAACCGAGATACGTCGGCCCGGGAGGCGTCGCCCGCCTACGCGAGCAGCCCGAGGCCGTCCAGTTCCTCGACGATCACGTCGACGGCGGCCGCCGCGTCGTCCGGGCTCGTCCCGCCCGTGACGACGAGCTTCCCGCTGCCGAACAAAAGCGCCACCACGTCCGGCTCGTCGAGCCGGTAGACGAGCCCGGGGAACTGCTCCGGCTCGTACTCGATGTGTTCGAGCCCGAGCCCGATCGCGATCGCGTTGAGGTTGAGGCTCTCGCCGAGGTCGGCGGACGTGACGATGTTCTGGACCGTTACCTCGGGCTCGTCGATCGGGATGTCGAGCGCGCGGAGCTCGTCGAACACGATGGCGAGGCTCTCGTGGACGGCGTCGATCGAGTTCGCGCCCGTGCACACGATCTTTCCGGACCGGAAGATCAGCGCGGCCGATTTCGGGTCCGTGGTGCGGTAGACGAGCCCGGGGAACTGCTCGGGGTCGTAGTCGGCGCCCTCCAGATCCATCGCGACGCTCTGGAGATCGAGCTCTTGCCCGATCCCCGTGGAGGCAACGACGTTCTCTATTGTGATCGTCTCCTTCGGATCGGCCATTACTACTAACACGATCGGTTGAATCATTTAAAAAGGTGCGTGGTCGGAACCGCTATCCTCTTGCGAGCGGCCGCCCGACTCCGGGGCGTGTACTGGCTCGAACTCGCCGGGGAGACGGACGCGTTCGCCGCCCGCGAGGCCGCGACTGCGGCGACCGGCGTGGAGCTGCTCGCGCCCGGAATCGCGAGCGCCGGCAGCGTCGGACTCGGTCGTGACGGAGAGTCGGGACCCGACCGCGCCGCGGTCCGCCGACTCGCCTACACGCGCGCCGCCCACGAGGCGCTCGCCCGCACGGACGCCGACGTTGACGCCGCCGTCGCCGCGCTCGACGCCGCCCCGCTCGACCGCTCGGGCACGGTCGCGGTGCGGGCCCGCAACGTCCGGAACACCGCGGCCGTCTCGACGACCGACGCCGAGCGCGCCCTCGGGGGCGTCCTCGTCGACCGCGGCTTCGACGTCGACCTCGACGACCCCGACCACGTGCTGCGCGCGCTGTTCGCCGCGGGCGAGCGCGCCGCCCACGACGCCGTCCCCGGCGCCGACGGCGAGGACGCGTCGGTCTGCGCGCTCGGTTGGGTCGCCGCCGAGGCCGCCCGCGACTTCGCCCCGAAGCCGACCGACCGGCCATTCTTCCAGCCGGGGAGCATGGCTCCCGCCGACGCCCGCGCGTACGCCAACCTCGCGGGCGCCGCCCCGGGACGCACCCTGCTCGACCCGATGTGCGGCACCGGCGGGCTCCCCCTCGAGGCCGGGCTCGTCGGCGCTGACGTCGTCGCCTGCGACGCCCAGCGGAAGATGGTCCGCGGGACGCGGGAGAACCTCGGTGAGTACCTTGGCCGCGCTTCCGACGGGCCCGAGGCCCCCGAGAACGACGGGAGCGCCCCCGACTGGCACGTCGCCCGCGGCGACGCCACGGCGCTCCCGCTGCGCGACGACGCGGTCGACGGCGTCGCCTTCGACGCCCCGTACGGCCGCCAGTCGAAGATCGCCACCCACGAGCTCGCCGACCTCGTCTCGGGCGCGCTCGCCGAGGCCGCCCGGGTCGCGCCACGCACCGTCGTCGTCGCCGACCGCGACTGGCGCGGGCCGGCGCGCGAGGCGGGCTGGGCGGTCGACGCCGCCTTCGAGCGCCGGGTCCACCGGTCGCTCACCCGACACGTGCTGGTGCTCGACCGCGAGTGAGCGCGTCCGACCCCGACCTGTGACCGCCGCGATAACGCCGCGTTCGCACCGTCCCGAGAGTGAACGACCGGTCGGTGATACTCGGCATCTGAGCGTCGCAACCGACAAGTTTCAGTTTCACCGCCCTTGCGGGCAACGGTTAAGTGGACGGCCTGTCGTGATGTGTGCATGACCGGGGACGCCGGCGACGACATGCTCTCGTGGGACGAGTCGGTGTTCCGCGACGAGTCGGTGTTCGAGATCGACCACGTCCCCGAGACGTTCCGCCACCGCGAGAGCCAACTGGAGAGCTTGAAGTACGCGCTCCGGCCCGCGGTGCGGGGTTCACGCCCGCTCAACACGATGGTGCGCGGCCCGCCCGGGACCGGGAAGACCACCGCGGTCCAGAAGCTGTTCGCCGAACTCGGCGCCCGCACCGACGTCCGGACGGTCCGGGTCAACTGCCAGGTGGACTCGACGCGGTACGCCGTCTTCTCGCGGCTGTTCGAGGGTATCTTCGACTACGAGCCGCCCTCCTCCGGGATCTCCTTCAAGAAGCTGTTCGGCCAGATCACCGACCGGCTCGTCGAGGAGGACGACGTGCTCGTCGTCGCCTTAGACGACGTGAACTACCTCTTCTACGAGAACGAGGCGTCCGACACCCTCTACTCGCTGTTGCGCGCCCACGAGGCGCACTCGGGGGCGAAGATCGGCGTCATCGTCGTCTCCTCCGACTTGGGGCTCGACGTGATCGACGACCTCGACACCCGCGTGCAGTCGGTGTTCCGCCCGGAGGAGGTGTACTTCCCCGTCTACGACGCCACCGAGATCTACGACATCCTCTTCGAGCGCGCGAAGCGCGGGTTCCACGACGGCGTTATCGGCGATACCGAGTTGGAGCGCGTCGCCGACCTCACCGCCGAGAGCGGTGACCTCCGGGTCGGGATCGACCTGCTCCGCCGTGCCGGGCTCAACGCCGAGATGCGCGCCTCCAAGACGATCGCGGAGGAGGACGTGGAGTCGGCGTACGAGAAGTCCAAGCACGTCCACCTCTCGCGGTCGCTCCGCGGGCTCTCCGACTCCGAGCGCGCCCTCGTCCGCGTGCTCGCCGAGAACGACGGCGAGCGCGCCGGGACGGTGTACGAGGCGTTCCACGACGAGACCGACCTCGGCTACACCCGCTACTCCGAGATCATCAACAAGCTCGACCAGCTCGGCGTGATCGAGGCCGAGTACGCCGAGGTGGAGGGGCGCGGCCGCTCCCGCGAGCTCTCCTTGGCCTACGACGCGGAGGCGGTGCTGGACCGGCTTGAGTGAGCGCCCGCGGTCGGCCGATCGCCGCGGTCGGCCGGCCCGCCGCCGACGCCTTTTCAGTCTCCCCCGCCGAGTCGGGGGTATGAAGACGAGCGGCGGCAGCGACGCGGCGAAGCGACGCGCCGGCGAGTCGGCGGCGGCGGCGGTCGACGACGGCGACGTCGTCGGGCTCGGGACGGGCTCGACCGCGGCGCACGCGATCCGGCGGCTGGGCGAGCGGGTCGACGCCGGGCTGGAGATACGCGGCGTCCCGACCTCGTTCGCGAGCCGCGAGCTCGCCGCCGACCGCGGGATCCCCCTGCTCGACCTCGACGAGGCGGTGGGGCCCGACGCGCCGGGGATCGACGTCGCGATCGACGGCGCGGACCAGGTCGCGGTCGCCGACGGCGTCGAGCCGACCGCGGGCGCTCTTATAAAGGGCGGCGGCGCAGCGCACGCCCGCGAGAAACTGGTCGACGCCGCGGCCGACCGCTTCCTCGTCGTCGCCGACCCCTCGAAGGAGGCCCCCGTCCTCGACCGGTCCGTCCCCGTCGAGGCCTTGCCGGCCGGTCGGTCGGTCGTCGCCGAGGCGGTGCGCGGGGCCGGCGGCGAGCCGACGCTCCGCCGCGCGGAGCGGAAGGACGGGCCGGTCGTCACCGACAACGGGAACCTCGTGCTCGACTGCGCGTTCGGCGCGATCGCGGACCCGTCGGGGCTCGCCGCGACCCTCTCGGCGACGCCGGGCGTCGTCGAGCACGGCCTCTTCGTCGACCTCGCCGACGAGGTCCACGTCGGCACGGAGTCGGGGGTCCGGGTGCTTACGCGCTGAGTCGGGGCTAGACGGTCTCTCACGACGGATACGGTCGACGGTACGGTCGACGCGCCGCTCGACGGACGGCGGTCGTCAAAAAATCGGATCGAAGGTCGCGTCCGCCTTAGAGGTCGCGCGGCTGGACCGTCTTCCGGTCGTTAGCCTCGGCGCGGCGCGCGGCGTCTTCGAGCAGCTCGTCCACTTCGTCGTCCAGCGCGTCGTAGAAGTCCGAAGCGACGTTCTTGTCGTCCAGGGCTTCCTTGACGGCCGCTTTGACAATAAGGTCTGCCATGCGATCGGTGGTATCCGTCGACAGTTAATAAGAGTTCCTGAATTCGCCCGCGAGGGGCTCCCTGCGGCCCGTTCGCGCGGGGTTGCCGAAACGCTCCCTTATAAACTTTGTGAGAACGGTCGGCGAGTTGGAACGATCTCGACGGGATCGCCCCGGAATCTCCCCGGGATCGACCCGGAGTCGCCCCGGAAGCGCTCCGCTTTCTCCCCTCCGCCGGGCTCGACCGCCCGCGGCGGGCCCGCTCGGCCACCGCGGACCGATAGGTTCGACCCCTTCCGACTCCGACGGGGACGCATGCGCGACACGCTCGAGGCGCTCGACGCCGGGGAGATCGGCGTCGCGGAGGCGGAATCGCGACTCGCGGGCTACGCGACGACGGCGGCCGGCCGGTTCGACGCCGCCCGCGAAGGCCGGCGGGGGATCCCAGAGGCGGTCCTCGCGGAGGGGAAGACGCCCGCCGAGGTCGCGGCGCTGGCGACGACCGCGGTCGAGACGACCGGCCGCGCGCTCGTCACCCGGGCCGACGCCGAGGACGCGGCCGCGATCCGGACGGCGATGGCGGACCTCGACCTCGACACCGCGGCGTCGCTCGACCCGACCGTCGACCGCGACGAGCGGGCCGGAACGGTCGTCGTCCACGCCGCCGACTTCGACCCCCCCGAGCTCGACGCGACGGTCGCGGTCGTCGCGGCCGGCACCGCGGACGCGGCGGTCGCGGGCGAGGCGGCGGTCGTCGCCGGCGAGATCGGGGCGGCGATCGACCGCGTCGACGACGTCGGCGTCGCGAACCTCGACCGGATCTTGGACCAGCGCGACCGGATCCGCGAGGCCGACGTCGTCGTGGTCGCGGCGGGCCGCGAGGGGGCGCTCCCGACGGTCGTCGCGGGGCTCGTCCCGGCGCCGGTGATCGCGCTCCCGGTGTCGACGGGGTACGGCGCCGGCGGCGAGGGTGTCGCCGCGCTCCACGGCGCGCTCCAGTCCTGCTCGGCGCTCACGACCGTGAACGTCGACGCCGGCTTCGTCGCCGGCGCGCAGGCGGGCCTTATCGCCCGCGCGATCGACGCGGCGCGGCGCGACTGACCGGCGCGGCGCGACTGTCCGGCGGGTTCGACGTGGTCAGACACCCTCCCTATGACGGGGGTTTATACGCGGTTTTCCGGAAGCTGGGTGGGGTGAGAAAGGGTATTTGTTCGTCGAACCCCTACGATCGTCCGCCGGTGAACACCGGTATCGAATGCCACGTTGTGACCACTGCGGGTCGCACGTCTCGGACCGTTTCGCACGCGTCTTCACGGACGAGTACGGCGACCTGAACGCCTGTCCGGACTGTTCCGCGAACGCCGGGATCGCCGAGGTCTCCCGGGAGCGCGCTCGAACCGGAGACTGACCGGGGCGATCCCGCCGCGAGGCCGGGCCGGGACCGGCACCTATTCGTCGCGACCCCACCGATCCGGTCACGTGTCGACGCCCAGCGAGGACTCTGGTCACCACGTGTACGTGATCGAGTGCGCGGACGGGACGCTGTACACCGGCTACACCACCGACGTCGAGCGGCGCGTCGCCGAGCACGACGCCGGCGAGGGCGCGAAGTACACCCGCGGGCGGACGCCGGTGACGCTCCGGCACGTCGAGTCGTTCGACTCGCGGTCGGCGGCGATGTCGCGCGAGCACGCGATCAAGTCGCTCACCCGCGCGGAGAAGGAGGCGCTGATCGAGGGCGACGGCGACTGAGTCGGCGAGGCCGCCGTCCCCGCTACTCGACCAACCGCTCGATCTCGGTGACGAGGATGCCGCTCGCGCCGACCTCCTTCAGCTCCGAGATGGTCGCGAACACGTCGCGCTCCTCGACGACGGCGTGGACCGCCACCATGCCGTTGCCGTTCTCGTCGGCCTCGACGTCCATCACCGTCGGGCCGCCGAGTCCGGGGATCACGTCTTTCACCGCGTCGAGCCGGTCTTTCGGCGCGTTCATCATCAGGTAGCGCCGGCCGTCGGCCGCGAGCACGGACTCGAAGGCGGTCAGCACCTGCTCGACCTTCGGGTCGGCGACCACGTCCGGGCGCGCGAACAGCCGCACCGAGGAGGCGAGCACGTCGTCGATCACGGCCAAGCGATTCACCTTCAGGGTGGTCCCCGTCGAGGTGATGTCCACGATGGCGTCGGCCATGTCGACGTGGGGGGTGAGCTCCGTCGCGCCCGTCACGGTGACCACGTCGGCGTCGACGCCGACTCGGTCGAGGTAGTCGCGGGTGACCGCCGGGAACTCGGTAGCGATCGTTCCGCCGACCAGATCCGCGACGGTCGAGACGTCGCCGTCCTCCGGCGCCGCGAGGACGAGCTTGCAGGAGCCGTACCCCAGGTCGAACAGGTCGACGAGGTCGTCGTCGGCCGCGGACGCGGCGTCGTCCGCCACGCCGCCGGACTCCGCGGCCTGGTCGAGCCCCGTGATCCCGAGGTCGGCCGCCCCGTCGCGGACGTACTCGGGGATGTCGGCCGCGCGCGCGAACAGCACGGTCACGTCGGGGTCGACGGTGTCGGCGTACAGCTGGCGGTCGGCGGTCTCCTCGACGTGGAGCCCCGCGCGTTCCAAAAGCGAGAGCGTCGGGTCGTGCAGGCGGCCCTTGTTGGGGACGGCGATGCGCATACGGCAAGCGTCGCGGGGGGAGGGGGAAACGTTTTCGTCCGATGGCTCGGTCGCTGCGAACCCGGTACCGACGGTGGATCCGGGTACCGGACGAACCGCGTGCGAGTCAGCGCGATAATATACGCTATCTTATATACTTATAAAACATTATGAATATGGCATGAGTACAAAACCCACCGACGCGAGACGCCGAACCGGAGGCCGTACCGACGGGCTCGGACCGACGAGACGGGCGGTTCTCGCCGCCGGCGGGGTAGTCGCGCTCGGCGGGCTCGCGGGGTGTTCCGGCCTCGACGGACTGGTGGACCGCGCCGGCGAGCAGGTGCTCGGGACGACGGTCTCCACGCCGGCGGCGTTTTACGCCGGGCGGCCGCTGTCGGACGACTCGGCGGGCGACGGCGGCGACGACGGAAGCAGCGGCCAGACGCAGGTCCTCCGCACCGGCTCGGTCGGGGTCACGTACGTGCCGGCGACGGCTCGGGCCGACTCCCGGGAAATCGAGCTCGAAGGATTTTCGGTCAGCGGGGCGACGAAAGCCCAGGACTACAACGCCACGCGGTCGAATAAACCAACCAGCGAGTGGTGGGGCGGCCCGGACGACGACATCGTCGACGACGACGATGACGCGGACGGTATTCTGGAGGTCGAACTCGGGCTGCTGGGTCACGTCGTGACCGCACGGGACGCCGTGGAGCGACGCGCCCCGGACGAAGCGAAACGCGCCCTCGACGGGTTCATCGACGACACCGAGACCGCCCTCAGACCGAAACTCGACAAGTGCGGGACCGGCGTCTGTGAGACCGTCCGTGAGAACTCCGAGATCCGAGAGCAGGGAATTCGGAACGCACGCCGGGCCGTCGACAACGTGGACTGGATCGTGGCGGTGCGAGAGCTCGCGGGCGTCGAGGAGATCGTCCTCGGCGACATCGAGCGGCTCGACGACGTACTCGTCGAACGCCGCCCCGGGCGACCGCGGTTCATCGACATCATCGAGTACATGCGAAACGAGCCGACGATCGGCGAGCGCTTCGCCGTCTGCCTGCCCGACGCCAGTCTGCCGGGCGATCTCGGCTCGCTCGCCGAGGAACTCACGCCGGGACGCGTGCTCAGCTACTTCGCCGCGTCGCACGAGGAGGACGGACGACACACGCCGTTCCACAATAAATACCGTCCGCAGTTTGCGGTCGAGTACGACGACGACGGCTGTATCCAGATCGACGGCCCCGTGTCGCTCCACCGCGACCTCGCCTGTCAGACGATTCTCTCGGCCGAACTCGACACGTACCGCACCGAGAATCGGGGTATCGTCGGCTACAGCACCGAGGGCGGCGCCGTCGTGAGCGGCGCGCCGGCGTCGGCCGACGCCGACGGGAAGTGCGTCTTCGTCGCGGCCGACGGCACCCTCCGCGAGCCCGAGACGCTCGACTCGTGGGGCGAGATCATCTTGGGCGAGGACAGGGATATGGTGATGCCGGACGACAACGTCGAACACGATAACGGCGGATCAGGCTCGCAGACGCTGGTCTGTCCCGTGGCCGTGACGCCGGCAGACTGCCCGTGTCCGCTGCCCGGGCTGTTCTACGTCCGGCGGATCGTCCGCGACGATCAGATCGTCTTCGCCGGCGGGTGGATCCTCGATGAGGGCGCGCTGTACGAGGATTCGGTGACGCTCCTGTTCGACGAGGGACCGACCGAGATCGCGAGCGTAACCCCCGACGACATCGCGAGCGACGACTTCGACGACCGCATCGTCGAGGGGTTCTCCCGCGACCGGAGCCGATACGGCTCGGCGATCGGTAGCGCTCGGGTACAGGGAACCGAAATGAACAAGGCGGAACTGATCGAGGCGATGGCGTCGCACGCGCTGACACAGACCGATAAGGGGCGGAAGGGACTCAACGCCGTGAACGTCAAGGTACTCGGCAGACAGGGAGACGATGACGGCGACGAGGGGCCGACCTACGCGAGCGCGACCGCCGTAGACGCCCCGCTCGTCCATCTGGCCGGAGCCGGAGAGCTATCGGTGGAAGAGAAACTCGCATCAACGGGCAGGATCGAGACGGGAGTGATAAACTCGGGCGAGGAAGTCGATATCTTGGGTATGGGTGACGAGAAACTGAGCCTCATTCGCAAATAGCACGCGAGGAAGCCCCGACGACGGCGAGAATCGAGCCCATGCGAGTGCAACCACCGTAGACGCCCCGCTCGTCCATCTGGCCGGAGCCCGAGAGCGATCGCCGAACGAGGATATCGGGTTGTTGTCGCGAGGGATCGATAAGAAAGAGATTCGCAGAGGGATGTGACCGCTCGCACGGGACCGCGCCGCCGTCGATCCCCGCGCCGCTCAAGTGCCTCCGCCGCCAACGACCGGTATCGTGAGCGACGCCGACTCCCCCCTCTCGGAGGACCGCCCGACCGTCGACCGCCCCCTCCGCGTCGACGCCCCGTTCGAGCCCGCGGGCGACCAGCCGGCGGCGATCGAGGAGCTCGTCGAGGGGTTCGAGTCGGGCGCCGACAAGCAGACGCTGCTCGGCGTCACCGGCTCCGGGAAGACGAACACCGTCTCGTGGGTCGCCGAGGAGCTCGATCAGCCGACCCTCGTGTTAGCGCACAACAAGACGCTCGCGGCCCAGCTGTACGAGGAGTTCCGCGAGCTGTTCCCGGACAACGCCGTCGAGTACTTCGTCTCCTACTACGACTACTACCAGCCCGAGGCGTACGTCGAGCAGACGGACACGTTCATCGACAAGGAGATGTCGATAAACGAGGAGATCGACCGCCTCCGCCACTCCGCGACGCGCTCGCTGCTCACCCGCGACGACGTGATCGTGGTCGCCTCGGTCTCGGCCATCTACGGGCTCGGCGATCCGCAGAACTACCGCGACATGGCGCTCCGTCTGGAGGTCGGCGAGGAGGTGGGGCGCGAGGAGCTGCTCGCCCGCCTCGTCGACCTGAACTACGAGCGCAACGACGTGGACTTCACGCAGGGGACGTTCAGGGTGCGGGGCGACACCGTCGAGATATACCCGATGTACGGGCGGTACGCGGTGCGTGTCGAGCTGTGGGGCGACGAGATCGACCGCATGATCAAGGTCGACCCGATGAAAGGCGAGGTCGTGAGCGAGGAGCCGGCCGTCATGCTCCACCCCGCCGAGCACTACTCGATCCCCGACGACAAGCTGGAGCAGGCGATCGCGGAGATCGAGGAGCTGATGGAGAAACGGGTCAGCTACTTCGAGCGGCAGGGCGATCTGGTCGCCGCCCAGCGCATCGAGGAGCGCACCACGTTCGACGTCGAGATGCTCCGGGAGGCGGGCTACTGCTCCGGGATCGAGAACTACTCGGTCCACATGGACGACCGCGAGTCGGGCGACGCCCCCTACACCCTACTCGACTACTTTCCGGACGACTTCCTCACCGTCGTCGACGAGTCCCACCAGACGATCCCCCAGATCAAAGGGCAGTACGAGGGGGACAAGTCGCGGAAGGACTCGCTCGTCGAGAACGGGTTCCGGCTCCCGACCGCCTACGACAACCGCCCGCTCACCTTCGAGGAATTCGAGGAGAAGACGGACCGCACGCTGTACGTCTCCGCGACGCCCGGCGACTACGAGCGCGAGACTTCCGACCGCATCGTCGAGCAGATCGTCCGGCCGACCCACCTCGTCGACCCCAAAGTGGAGGTGACGGAGGCGACGGGGCAGGTCGAGGATCTCCTCGATCGGGTCGACGAGCGGATCGAGCGCGACGAGCGGGTTCTCGTCACCACCCTCACTAAGCGGATGGCCGAGGACCTCACGGAGTACTTCGAGGAGGCCGGGATCGACGTGGCGTACATGCACGACGAGACGGACACCCTCGAGCGCCACGAGATCATCCGCGACCTCAGATTAGGCAACATCGACGTGCTCGTCGGGATCAACCTGCTCCGCGAGGGGCTCGACATCCCTGAGGTGAGCCTCGTCGCCATCCTCGACGCCGACCAGGAGGGGTTCCTCCGCTCGACGACGACCCTCGTCCAGACGATGGGGCGCGCCGCTCGGAACGTCAACGGCGAGGTCGTCCTCTACGCCGACCGGGTGACCGACTCGATGGAAGAGGCCATCGAGGAGACCCAGCGGCGCCGCGAGATCCAGCTGGAGTACAACGAGGAACACGGCTACGAGGCGACGACCATCGACAAGCCGGTCGGCGAGACGAACCTCCCGGGATCGAAGACGGACACCTCGTCGGTCAGCGTCGGCGACGTGGAGAGCAAAGACGAGGCCGAAGCGCAGATCGAGGCGCTCGAAGACCGGATGGACGAGGCCGCGAGCAACCTGGAGTTCGAGCTGGCGGCGGACATCCGCGACCGGATCGCCGAGCTCCGCCGCGCCTTCGAGCTGGATACCGACGACGGCGGCGTGCCCGCGCCCATGATCGACGAGTAGCGGTCGCTCCCGCTCTCTCCGACCGTCTCGTTCCGATCTCTCGACCGTCCCGTTCCGATCCCTCGACCGTCCCGTTCCGATCCCTCGGCCGTCTCCGCTCAGCCCTCGCGCGCTCCCCCGAGCCGGCTCCGATTCTCACTCGCCGAGACGCGCGACGATGGGGTTTTCACTCCGACCGTCGGAGCCCGTCGCATGCACCGCCGCGCGGTCGTCGTCGGCGCCCTCGCCGTCGCCACCGCGGGCTGCGTCGACCGCCTCCACGACCTCGCGGCGTCGACGCCGCGGGACCTCGCGGTCCGGAGCCGCTACGTCGACGGCAACCCCCTCGTCGACGGGCAGAGCGTCCTCGACCGCCCGGCGGAGATCGTCACCCACGCCGCCTCCTTCCGGTCGAGCGCGGCGGCGATGGGCGCTCTCCGTCCCGACGCCGCGGAGACGCGGGCGTTCGTCGACGCGACCGCGTTCGTCGACGACGGCGGGGAGGCCGTGCTGCTCGTCGCCCAGCGGCTCACCGCCCCCGAGGTCGAACTCCGTCTCGGCGCGATCAGCCGCACCGGCGACGGCTCGCTCCGGATCGCGGTCGACCGGACCGGCGTCCGGGGCGACGTCGAAACCGACGACCCGGTCGTGAAGACGCTCCTGATCCGGCTGACGGACGAGCAGGGACCGCCGGAACGGGTCGTCGTCTCGATCGACGGCGACCGCGCCGGCGTGACCGTGTAGGTTCACGCTCGCGATCCCGCCTCGGTCCCGCGATCGTTTTGTGTCTCGGCGACCTCCCCGCCGATATGACAGCGCTCCGCCGACGCCTCCTCGGACTCGCTCTCCTCGCGCTCGCCGCCGTCGCGTTCGCTGGCGCGGCCGCCGTCGCGCCCGTGATCGTCCCGGGAACTGGGACCGCCTCCGGCGGCCCCGACCTCGTCGTGCCGTCTCCGGTCTCGCTGCTGGCCGCGCCCGCGCTCCTCGCGGTCGGATCGGTACTGCTGGTCTCCGGCGTCGCCGCGCTCGCCGCCGTCGACCTCTCTGCGCGCGCGGCGCTCTTCGCTCCCGCGCTCGGCGCTGTCGGCGCGCTGGCGCTCGGGGCGGGGATCGGCACTGACGTCGGGGCCCCCCTCGCTGCGTTCGCCGCGTCGGAGGCGCTCGCGACGCTGCGCACCGGTCCGCCCGCCGCGGTCGCGGCCGGCGCCGTCGTCGGGGGCGCGGTGGCGCCCGTCGTGCGCGCGTCGACCACGGAGGACACGGTCGCGCTGCTCGTCGCCGCGGTCCTGCTGCTCGCCTCGGTCGTCGCCGTCCCCGACTCGGTGGTCACGCTCGTCGCCGGGGGCGTCGCCGGCGTCCTCACGGTCGGCGCGCTCTGGGCGGTCGATCCGGTGAACTGGCGCCCCTGACCGGCCGGGGTCGGTCCCGACCGACCCCGTCCCTAGTTCCCCGGGCGCTCGCTCTCGGCCTCCAGCTCGATGTCCCGTTTGGCCTCGCGGGTCTCCGCCTCCTGTCGGGCGAGGTCGGCGTTGTCCGAATCTCACGTCTCGTGGGCTCTCGATCGCGTCCGGCTCCGGGCTTGTGCTTCTCGCCGAACTGCTCGGCGGAGTCATCGCGATTGGACGAGCGTGGGTGTTTGACGCTGCCATTTGGGCACTGTAGCGACCACCCGTAACCGGAGATTACCGCTCAGTCCCCGTCTCGGTACCGTCCACTCGCGGATCGGAGGAACGCTCCGGCCCCCTAGTATGAAAGTGAAGTTGTTATACTACAACTTTGTTAGTAATACTTATCACAGTGGAGTCTGTGTGGTCCGATACGGTTCACACGGCTACACTCACGTTACGCTGTAAGACCGTCTCCCGAGCGACACGACTGCGGTCGGACCCACCAGACTGATGCTAGACAGCGGCAGAGGCAATCCAACGCAATCGGTCATGTTTGAGATGACCAACGATGAGTGAAAGCGAAAACGCAAACACGAACGCGAGTACAGGCGCAGATATAGAGACGGACATCTTCTCGGAGAGAACACAGCTGAAGCCCTACGAGTACGGCGAATTCCTCGACTACGTCGAGGCGATCCGGAACAGCTACTGGGTACACACGGAGTTTAATTTCGACGGAGATGTCCAAGACTTCAAGGTCAACACGACTCCTGCTGAGCAGACCGTTATCAAGCGGACGATGCTGGCTATCGCACAGATAGAGGTGCAAGTGAAGACGTTTTGGTCGGATATCTACGAGGAGATGCCCAAAGCCGAGGTCGGGAACGTGGGTATGACCTTCGCGGAAAGCGAGGTGCGACACATGGACGCCTACAGTCACCTACTTGACGTCTTGGGAATCACGGACGATTTTGAGCAGGTAACTGAGGAGCCAGCGATCAAAGCGCGGATCGAGTATCTCGATGAGTATCTGGAGAAGAGCGAGAGCGACGACGAACGGGAGTACGTGATGAGCATCCTGCTGTTCAGTACGTTCGTCGAACACGTCTCGCTGTTCAGCCAGTTCCTCATAATGACGAGCTTCGACAAGCACGAAAAGAAGTTCAAGGGGATAGCGAACGCCGTCGAAGCAACCAGCAAAGAGGAGCAGATTCACGGTCTGTTCGGGGTCGAGCTGGTGGAGACGATCAGAGAGGAGAATCCGGATCTCTTCGACGATGATTTCGAGGAGGACGTCCAAGAAGCCTGTCAGCAGGCCTACGAGGCAGAGCTGGAGATTCTGGATTGGATATTCGATGACGGCGAGCTGGAGTTCCTTCCGAGGGCGCACGTCGACGCGTTTCTGCGAGACCGGTTCAATCAGAGCCTGGAAAACGTCGGCGTGGAACCGATATTCGAGACTGACGATGACCTGCTTGAAGAGACGCGCTGGTTCGACGAGGACATTATGATGACGAAGGATAACGACTTCTTCAGCAAGCGGTCGACCACGTACAACAAACACACGCAGAGCGTTACCGCTGAGGACATGTTCTAATAATGGCACACACAGAACTCGACAGCGTTGCAGAACAACATAACGAACCGTTCTACTGGCTGAACGAGGACAGTAGGGAGTTTCTCAGAGAGGGATACCTGCTTGAGGGCGTCGACGCGGAAGAGAGAGTCAGACAGATAGCGGAGCGCGCCGAAGAGATCTTGGGTGAGGAGGGCTTCGCGGACAAGTTCTACGAGTACATGAGCCGCGGCTTCTACAGTCTCGCCAGCCCGGTGTGGTCCAACTTCGGACTGGATAGAGGCCTTCCTATCAGTTGCTTCGGCAGCTACATGGAGGATAACATAGAGAGTATTCTCTACACCCAAGCCGAGGTGGGTGAGATGACCAAGCAGGGCGGAGGCACGAGCGGGTACTTCGGTGAACTGCGGCCGCGGGGAAGTCAGATAACGAACAACGGCAAGAGCAACGGGAGTTACAGTTTCACAGAGCTGTTCGATACGATCATCAACGTCATCAGCCAGGGTGAAACCCGGAGGGGGCAGTTCGCCGGCTACATCGATGTCGAACACGATGACTTGGACGAATGGCTCAACATCAAAACCGAAGGGGACCCAGTACAGGACATCTACTACGGCGTCATCATCGGTGACGACTGGTTTCAGGCGATGGTTGACGGCGATGAAGCGAAGCGAGAGACTTGGGCGGATATCATCGAGACCCGGATCAACATCGGCGTTCCGTATATAATCTTCCGGGGGAACATGAACGAGGGGAAGCCGCAGGTCTACAAGGACAAGGACTACCGGATAAACGCGTCCAACCTGTGTACCGAGATAGCGCTACCAGCCACGGCGGACGAGAGCTTCGTCTGCTGTCTCTCAAGTATGAACGCTCTCCACTACGACGAATGGAAAGACACCGATGCGGTGGAGACTCTGACGCGGTTCCTGGACGCGGTGATGGAGGAATTCATCCAGCGCACGGAAGGGGTACAGTTCATGCAGCGGGCTGTGCGGTTCGCGAAGAGACACAGAGCGATAGGGATCGGCGTCCTCGGGTGGCACAGCTACCTCCAGAGCAACATGATCCCCTTCGACAGCATGGAGGCGATGGAAAAGAACGGGGAGATGTTCCGGACCATCAAAGAGCGGAGCTACGAGGCGAGTGAAGCGCTTGCCGATGAGTTCGGGGAGCCAGAGGTTCTCGAGGGCTACGGCAGGCGGAATACGACGACGATGAGCGTGGCGCCGACGAAATCGAGCAGCGTCATTCTGGGGCAGGTCAGTCCGAGCATCGAGCCGCTGAAATCGAACTACTTCGTGCGAGACGGTGCGAAGCTAAAGTCGACGCAAAAAAACAGATTCCTTCAGGCGCTACTGGCGGAGCGGGGCAAAGACACCCGCGAAGTGTGGGACAGTATCGCCAATAAGGACGGGAGCGTTCAACATCTCGAGTGTCTGACGGACGAAGAGAAAGAGGTGTTCAAGACCTTCGCCGAGATACCGCAGATGGCGATCATCAATCAGGCAGCACAGAGACAGAAACACATAGACCAAGCACAGAGCGTGAACATCTCGATCGATCCGAGTGAAGTGAGCGTCAAGGAGATCAATCAGCTCTACATAAAAGCTTGGAAGAAGGGCGTCAAGAGCCTCTACTATCAGCACAGCGTGAATGCCGCACAGAAATTCAGTCGGGATATTCTCGAGTGTAGGGCCTGTGAGAGCTGATCGCCACTCGTAGCGGCCCGCCTCCCGTCTCGGTCACTCCGTCTCCGACTCCAGATCGATGTTCCGGTCCTCCTCGAGGTGGACGTCTTCGGCTCTGGGAACGTCAGCGATCCGTGCGGCGGCGCGATCGTGGTGGCGGCGAGCTTCTCCGTCGACGATGTGTGGCACCCGCGAGTCGGGCTCATGTCCCCGGGCGCTCGCTCTCGGCCTCCAGCTCGATGTCCCGCTCGGCCTCGCGGGTCTCCTCCTCCTCCTGCCGGGCGAGGTCGACGTCGCGGGCCGTGTCCGCGTCGCGGGTCTCGTCGGTCCGCAGGTCGCTGTCGGCGACCGTGTCGAGCTGTTCGAGGGCGCTCTCGATGTCCTCCAAGCCGAGCATCTTCTCGGTCTCCTCGTCGAACTCCAAGCTCTCTAACCCCTCCATCTGCTGGACGTCGGAGCCGGAGAGGGCCTTGCCGTAGCGGCCGACGAGGCTGGTGAGTTCCTGCGGGAGGACGAACGTGGTGGACTCGCCTTTGCCGATCGCTTCGAGCGTCTCCATCCCGCGCTCGATGATGGCGCGCTCGCCCATCGACTCGGCGGAGCGCGCGCGCAGCACCGTCGAGATCGCGTCCCCCTGCGCCTCGAGGATCTGGCTCTGTTTCTCCCCCTGCGCGCGGATGATGTTCGACTGCTTGTCACCCTCCGCCTGCTCGATCGCCGAGCGGCGTTCCCCCTGCGCCTCGAGGATCATCGCGCGGCGGCGGCGCTCGGCGCCGGTCTGCTGCTCCATCGCGCGCTGGACCTCCTGCGAGGGGCTCACCTCGCGCACCTCGACGGCCTCGACGCGGATCCCCCACTCGTCCGTCGGCTCGTCCAACTCCTCGTTGATGCGGTCGTTGATCTGGTCGCGCCGGGAGAGCGTGTCGTCGAGCTCCATGTCGCCGAGGACGGCCCGGAGGGTGGTCTGTGCGAGGTTCGAGACGGCCTTCTTGTAGTCGTCCACCTCGAGGAACGCCTTCTTGGCGTCCATCACCTTGATGTAGACGACCGCGTCCGCCGTCACCGGCGAGTTGTCCCGCGTGATCGCCGACTGGCTCGGCACGTCGATCGTCTGCGTCCGCATGTCGAACGCGTACGTCCGGGAGACGAACGGCGGAATAACGTGGACCCCCGGCTCGAGCAGCTTCCGGTACTCGCCGAACACCGTGAGCGTCTTCTTCTCGTAGGCGTCGACGATCTCGACCGCGCTGACGACCGTGACGGCCGCCAGCAACACGGCGAGCGCGCCCACGCCGAAGACGAGGCTCTGGCTGAGGAGGGCGAACCCGACGAGCAGGGCGGCGCCGAGCGCGGTGTACTGCCAGACCGCGTCCGGAATGCCGCCCACTGCGTCCTCCAGCTCGAGGGTGTCGCCGCGCGGACCTTGGGTTCCCATAGCCGAACTTACGGTTCGACGCTGTTAACGGTTCGCACGAGTCGAGTGAGGGAGGCGACGAGTGACCTCGAACCGCGTCGCCGTCTCCCAGAAACCGGTAACGTCGGCGACTGCGGTCGTTTTTAAATACGTAGCGGACACACTCTCTCTCATGCCATCCGACGAGGACGACCCCGACCGCCAGTTCCGCACCCGAAGCGTCCACGCGGGATCGGACCCGGACCCCGCGACCGGCGCCCGCGCCACGCCCATCTACCAGACGACCTCCTACGAGTTCGAGGACGCCGACCACGCCGCCCGCCTGTTCGCGTTAGAGGAGGCCGGCAACGTCTACTCCCGGATCATGAACCCGACGAACGCCGCCCTCGAGGAGCGGATCGCCTCCCTCGAGAACGGCGTCGGCGCCGTCGCCACGTCCTCCGGGATGGCGGCGCTCGACCTGGCGACGTTCATGCTCGCGTCCGCGGGCGACAATATCGTCTCGTCGTCCGCCCTGTACGGCGGCACCTACACGTACTTCACTCACTCCGTCGAGCGGCGCGGCGTCTCGACCCGCTTCGTCGACCCGCTCGACTACGAGGGGTACGCCGACGCGATCGACGAGAACACCGCCTACGTCCACCTCGAGACCATCGGGAACCCCGCCCTCGTCACGCCGGACATCGAGCGGATCGCCGACATCGCCCACGACCACGGCGCCCCGCTGTTCGTCGACAACACGTTCGCGACGCCCTATCTGTGCCGCCCGCTCGACCACGGCGCCGACCTCGTCTGGGAGTCGACGACGAAGTGGCTCACCGGCAACGGCACCACGGTCGGCGGAATCTTAGTCGACGGCGGCTCCTTCCCGTGGGCCGAGCACGCCGAGAAGTTCCCGGAGATCGCGCAGGACAACCCCGCGTACCACGGGATCAACTTCGTCGAGGCGTTCGGCGACGCGGCGTTCACCTTCGCGGCGACGACCCGCGGACTGCGCGACCTGGGCGACCAGCAGTCGCCGTTCGACGCGTGGAACACCCTCCAGCAGACGGAGTCGCTCCCGCTCCGGATGGAGCGCCACTGCGAGAACGCCGGGATCGTCGCCGAGTACCTCGACGAACACGAGGACGTGGCGTGGGTGAACTACCCCGGACTGGAGAGCCACGAGACCCACGAGGAGGCCAGCGAGTACCTATCGGGCGGCTACGGCGGCATGATCACCTTCGGGCTGGAGGGCGGCTACGAGGCCGCGAAGGGCACCGTCGAGAACGCCGACCTCGCCTCGCTGCTCGCGAACGTGGGCGACGCGAAGACGCTCGTCATCCACCCGGCCTCGACGACCCACCAGCAGCTCACCGAGGAAGAGCAGGAGGCCGCTGGCGTCACCGGCGACATGGTGCGGCTCTCCGTCGGTATCGAGGACCCGGCGGACATCGTCGCCGACTTGGAGGCGGCGATCGAGCGCGCGACGGCGTAGGTCGGGACCGCGGCTTCACTCGTGTCGTCGCCGTCGGACTCAGAGATCGTCGGTGTCGAACTTCCAGAGCCCGACCAGCGGCGGCGCAATCGTCCAGAACACGAGCATCGAGATCGCCGATATCTGCTGGTTGACGCCCTCGCCCGAGAGCAACTGATTACCGAGGAACGCGTTGGACAGCAGCTCGACCCCGGTCGTCGGGTTCGCGACCTGCAGGAACACGCTGATCTGCCGCTGGGAGACCGGTAAGGGGTCGATCAGTCCGCTCGCGGCACCGAGGAACTGCCCGGTGACCGCGCCCCACAGCAGCACGAACAGGACGTAGATCGCGACCCCGCCGATGAGTGCCTGTCGCTGCGTCTCGGCGGCCGCCGAGAAGCCGACCGCAATCGCGACGAAGACGACGCCGAGGACCGCGGCGAAGACCGTGTACCCGAGGTACGAGCCGACGTTGAACGCCTGGATGTACCCGAGCTGAGAGAGCGCGAGCAGCACGGCCGCCGGCAGGAGGAAGCCGGCGAACACCGCGAGCGCCAGCGCGCCGCCCCGGCCGACCACCTTCCCGAAGACCACGTCGGCCCGCGAGTGCGGCAGCGACAGAAGCAGCTTCAGCGAGCCCGACTCGCGCTCGCCACTGACGGCGTTGTAGCCGACGACGACCCCGACCAGCGGGACGAGCGTCGTCACGAGGAAGGGGCCGACGGCGACGCTCAACAGGAACTCCGTCGCGAACTGCTCTCCCGGCGGCGAGAAGACGTACGCGAACACGGAGACGAGCACCGAGAACAGCGCCACGAGGGCGATCATCCCCCGCGAGCGAACCGCGTCCTGGAAGTCCTTCTCCGCGATGGCGCCGAGCGTCATTCGGCCACCTCCTCGTCCGCGTCGGCCGCGTCGGGCGTCGTCCCGTCGGACTCCGCCGCGTCGGCCTTCGTCGCGTTGCCCTTCGCCGTGTCGCCCTCTGCCGCGTCCCCCTCCGTGTACGCTAAGAAGAGGTCCTCCAGCGACGCCTCCCGGGTGTGGAAGTCGTCGACGGCGACGCCGGCGTCCTCCAGCGCGGCGATGACGCGGGTCTTCGCGCCGTCGGCGCAGCTCACGACGAGCGCGTCGCCGTCGCGGTCAACGCGGCTGACGCCCTCGACGGCGCGGACCGCCTCGACGGCCGCGCCGATCCCGCCGTCCGCCCCGCCGACGGCGATCTCCAGGGTCTCTTCGCCGCCGACGGCCTCGCGGAGCCCCTCGACGGAGTCCTCGGCGACGAGCTCGCCGTTACGGAGGATGCCAACCCGGTCGCAGACGGCGTCGACCTGTTCGAGGATGTGCGAGGAGAAGAAGACGGTCGCGCCGCGGTCGGCCTCGGTCTGAACGATCTCCCGCATCTCCTTCGCGCCCGCGGGGTCGAGCCCGGAGGAGGGTTCGTCGAGGACGAGCAGGTCGGGCTCGCCGACGAGGGCCATCGCGAGCGCCAGCCGCTGGCGCATCCCCTTCGAGTAGCCGCCGGCCTTGCGGTCGGCGTCGTCGAGCAGCCCCACGCGCTCCAACAGGGCGTCGGGGTCGTCGTCGACCTCCTTCGAGCGGACCGCGAATTCGACGTGTTTCCGCCCGGAGAGGCGGTTATACACCGAGAAGCCGTCCGGGAGCACGCCGGTCCGCTGCCGGATCGCGACCCCGTCGCCCGTGGCGTCACGCCCGAGCACGCGCACCGTCCCCGCGGTCGGGCGAACGAGGTCCAGCAGCATGTCGATGGTCGTCGACTTGCCGGCGCCGTTCGGGCCGAGGAATCCGTACACCTCGCCCTCCTGCACGGTGAGGTCGAGGTCACTGACGGCCGTGACATCGCCGAACTCCTTCCGAACCCCGCGCAGTTCGATGGCGGTCATACCCCTCGTTCCCGCGTCTCCGGATAAAGGGTTGCGGGTCGGTGCGAGGAGCCGTGCGCGGTGAGCGCCCGAAAGACGGTAACCAAATCGAATCGGGTGACAGCGACGCGTCGATGTCGCGAGTCAAAACTACTCATTCAGCCGCAATAAAAAATGTTAGACAGATCTCTGACTATTTCTCGGATTACACCATCGGAGCCTCCGTGAGAGATCGCGGGACTTCTGAATCTCAAAAATCGCTAGACTGCGACGCTGTCCACACTAAGCACAAAATTTAATTGTTTATCCTTACCATGTCAGATGGGATGGATCCGACAGCACTCCAAGCGACTGTTCAGTTCGCGCACAGTCCCCTACTAACATTTATAATAGGATTGATAATTGTCATCGCGCTGCTCGTGTGGTTGGACCTTCCGGCGTTCATCGGGCTGATCATCTCTGCGTTCTTGGTCGGCGTGGTGAACACGGTGTTCGTCGCGGACTTCACCGCCGCCGACGCCGGCAGTCAGGTCGCGACGGCGTTCGGGAACGGGATGGCGGGGATCGGGATCCCGATCCTCATGGCCGCGGTCATCGGGAAGGGAATGCTGGAGAGCGGCGCGGCCCAACGGATCGTCCGCGGCTTCCAGAACGTGCTCGGCGAGAGCAACTCCGACGTGGCGCTGCTCGGAAGCAGTTCGGTGCTGGCGATCCCGGTGTTCTTCGACAGCGTGTTCTACCTAATGGCGCCGCTCGCGCGCTCGATGCGGGCTCGCGTCGGCCGCGACTACACGCTGTTCATCGTCGTCGTCGGCGCGGGGGCCGCGACGACGCACGTGTTCGTTCCGCCCACGCCCGGCCCGCTCGCGGTCGCCGACCAGATCGGGAGCAACCTGGGGACGACGATCATCGTCGGACTGGTAACCGCCATCCCGGCGGCGATCATGGCCGGACTCGTCTACGGTCGCTGGATCAACAACCGGCTCGACATCCCGCTGCGGGACACGATGGCGACCTCGACGGAGGAGCTGCAGGAGGTCGCCGACCGACCGACCAGCGAACTCCCGAGCGTGCTCGAGTCGCTGGCGCCGATCCTGCTGGCCGTCCTGCTGATCGCGTCCTCGACGTTCGTCAACACGTTCCAAGACGTCGCTCCGGCCCTGGCCTCGCTGCAGCCCATCACCGACTTCCTCGGGAACAAGAACGTCGCGCTGACGATCGCCGCGCTCGCGGCCGCGTACACGTTCTACCGCTTCGACGAGATGGACCAGAGCGAGTGGAGCGAGGAGCTCACGGAGGCCCTGAAAAGCGGCGGGAACATCGCCGCGATCACGGCGGCTGGTGGGGCGTTCGGCGCGCTGCTCGCCGCCTCCGGGATCGGTGACTACCTGGCCGGCGCGCTCCAGGAAGTGGGGATCGGCCTGCTCATCACGGCCTGGCTCATCGCCGCGATCGTGCGCATCGCGCAGGGGTCGGCCACGGCCGCGATGCTGACCGCCGCGGGGATCATGGCCCCGCTCACCGGGCAGCTGACCGTCCACCCGGCCTACCTCGTGATGGCGATCGGCGCCGGCGGAAACATCTTCTCGTGGTTCAACGACTCCGGCTTCTGGCTCGTCAGCGAGATCGGGGGGCTCACCAAGCGGGAGACGCTGCAGACGTGGACCGCCCTCACGACGATCATCTCCGTGACGGGGCTCATCACGGTGCTGATCGTCTCCACGATCCTCCCGCTCGCCTGACGGCTCGGCCGACCCGTTTTCCGAGCGGTTTTTTTTACGACCGCCGTCCTCACCGACCGCTCCGCCGCTACTCGTCGCCCTCGGGCGGCCACGGCACTCCGCGGTCAGCGAGCAGGTCGGCGAACGCGTCCTCGTCGAGCACCGGCACGCCCTCGCCGTCGGCGTCGTCCCGCTTCGACCGCCCGGGGTTCTCGCCGGCGACGAGGTAGTCGGTGTTCCCGGAGACGCTCGACGTGGCGTTCGCCCCGTGCGCCTCCACGTGCGCCTGCGCCTCGCCCCGCGTCGTCGACAGCGACCCGGTGAAGACGAACGTGAGCCCGTCGAGCGCGTCGCCCGTTTCGACGTCGACCGATTCGGGCTCGGCGCCGCGCTCGCGGAGCCCCTCGATGGCCGCCCGGTTCTCCTCGTTGTCGAGGAACGTCCGGATCGATTCGGCCACCTCGGGACCGACGTCGTCCACCTCCCGCAGCGCCGCCTCGTCGGCGTCGAGGAGGGTGTCGAGGTCGCCGAACTCCGCCGCGAGCGCGCGGGCGGTCGTCGCGCCCACGTCGGGGATCCCGAGCCCGGCGAGGAACGCGTCGAGTGGGGGCTCCTTCGTCGCCTCCAGCTCGGCGACGAGGTTCTCGGCGCTCGTCTCGCCCCACCCCTCCAGCGCGGCGAGCTGCTCGGCGGTCAGGTCATACAGGTCAGGTAGCGACTCCACCAGGCCGGCCTCGCGGAGCTGCTCGACGCGCTCGGGCCCCAGCCCCTCGACGTCGAGCGCGTCCCGTCGCGCCCAGTGTTCGACCGCCCGCTCCAGCTGCGCCGAGCAGCCGAGCCCGCCGGTGCAGAAGGCGAGCGGGCCGTCGCGTTCGACCGGGGCGCCGCAGACGGGACACGTCTCGGGGAATTCGTAGCTCCCCTCGGAGCGCTTCTCGACGACCTCCGGGACGTACGGGATCACGTCGCCGGCGCGGTAGATCCGCACGCGGTCGCCGACGTTCACGCCGAGCGCCTCGATCTCGGCGGGGTTGTGGAGGGTCGCCCGCGAGACGGTGACGCCGCCGACGTCGACGGGGTCGAGCTCGGCCACGGGCGTGAGCCGCCCCGTCCGGCCCACCTGCACGGTGATCCCCTCGACGGTCGTCGTCGCGGTGCGGGGCGGGAACTTGTAGGCGAACGCCCAGCGCGGCGCCCGCGACGTCGACCCGAGCGCCTCGCGGTGGGCCCGGTCGTCGGCCGCGATCACGACGCCGTCGATCTCGTAGTTCAGGTCGTCGCGCTCGGCCATGAGGCGGTCGCGGTACTCGATCGCGCCCTCGATGTCGTCGACGCGCTCGACCCGGTCGGCGCGGCGGAGCCCGAACGCGTCGAACGCGTCGAACTCCGCCCAGTGGGTGTCGGGGCGCTCCGGGGGGTCAGATTCTTGATCACCGGTCTCCCACGCCAGCACGTCGAAGAAGAAGACGTCTAAGGGGCGCTCGGCGACGACCGCGGGGTCGAGCTGGCGGAGGGTGCCGGCCGCGGCGTTGCGCGGGTTGGCGAACGGCTCCTCGCCGCGCTCCATCAGGTCCTCGTTGTACGCCTCGAACGCGTCGCGGGGCATGTAGGCTTCGCCCCGGACCGCCAGCCGGTCGGGCGGGTCGCCGCGGAGCTTCCCCGGGACCGATCGGATCGTCCGCACCTGCTCGGTGACGTCGTCGCCCTCGGTCCCGTCGCCGCGGGTGGCGGCGCGAGCGTAGACGCCGTCCTCGTAGATCACCTCGATCGAGAGCCCGTCGAACTTCGGCTCGCAGACGTAGGCCACCTCGTCGGGGTCGACCCCCTCGGCGTCGAGTCCCCGCCGGACGCGCTCGTCGAACTCCCGCACTGCGTCTGCCTCCGTCGCGTTGTCGATGGAGCGCATCGGCGCGACGTGCTCGACGGTCTCCAGCCCGTCGAGCGGCTCGCCGCCGACGCGGCGCGTGGGCGAGTCCTCGGTCGGGAGGTCGAACGCGTCCTCCAGCTCTCGCAGGCGCGCGAACAGCCGGTCGTACGCCTCGTCGGAAATGAGGGGATCGGCCTCGACGTAGTACCGGTGATCGTGCTCCCGGATCGCGGCCCGGAGGAGCGACGCCTGCTCGGCGGCGGCCTCGACCGAGAGCTCCTCAACCGGCTCGAAGTCGGTCGAGGGCGCCTCGACGTAGGGGTTCTCGGCGGGGTCCGCGTGCCGGGTCGACGGCCCGGATTGCGCGCTCGTCATCGGCCGACACTTGCGGCGGCTCGGGTTAAAAACGACCGTTTGCGGGCGGTCGACCGCGCGGCGGGAACG
Source organism: Halorubrum sp. CBA1229 (assembly GCF_003721435.2). Classification (NCBI taxonomy): domain Archaea; kingdom Methanobacteriati; phylum Methanobacteriota; class Halobacteria; order Halobacteriales; family Haloferacaceae; genus Halorubrum; species Halorubrum sp. CBA1229. The sequence goes on from NZ_CP054585.1 coordinate 1,512,250, forward strand.
TCGCTCGACCGGCGTCGCGGGCGGCGGTCGCGCGTGCCTACGCGACCCGATCGCCGCGAGCGAACACCGCCTCCGGGTCCTGCCACGCCTCGACGTCCTCGGTCGGGTCGGCGTCGAGGAGGACGAGGTCGGCTTGGTACCCCTCAGCGACCCGGCCGATGTCGTCGAGCCCGAGCAGGTCCGCGGCGTTGACGGTGGCGGCCTCCAGCGCGGCCTCGGGCGAGAGGCCGTAGTCGACCATGTACGCGAGCTCCTGCGGGATCTCCTCGAAGAAGTTGAACGGCGTGCCCGCGTCGGTCCCCATCGCGATCGGGACGCCGGCGTCGAGCGCGTGGTCCCACGCGTCGTCGAAGCGGTCGGCGGCGTCCTCGGCCTTCGCGACGGCGTCCTCCGGGATCCCGGCCTCGACGCCGTTGTCGACGATGCCGCGGAGCGCGCTCGCGGTCGGCACCCAGTAGGTGCCGCGGTCGGCCATCATCTCGGCGGCCTCCCGGTCCATGAACGTCCCGTGCTCGACGCTCGTGATCCCGGCCTCGACCGCGTTCTTGATCCCTTCCTCGCCGTGGGCGTGGGCCGCGGTCGGGGTATCGGTCGGCGCGGCCGCGCCGGTGAACGCGGCGAGCTCCTCGGGGGTGAGTTCGGGGGCCCCCGTCACCGCGCCCTCGGTGAGGACGCCGCCGGTGGCCATGCACTTGAGCACGTCTGCGCCCGCCTTCAGCTGCTCGCGGGCCGCCTTCCGGACCTCGGCCGGTCCGTCGGCCTCGCGGCCGAACCAGTTGCCGTGGCCGCCGGTCATGATCACGTTGCGGCCGCACGCGACGACCCGCGCGCCGTCGATGTCGCCGACGGCGACCGCCTCGCCGGCGTCGAGCGCGAGCGTCCCCCGGCTCCCGAGGTCGCGGACGGTCGTGACGCCGGCCTCGACCGCCGCCCGCAGGTTGCTGGCGGCCCGGTAGCTCGCGGTGTAGTCGCTGTCGGAGACCGCGGTCGAGACGTCCGGTCGCCCGTCCATCATCACGTGGACGTGCGCGTCGATCAGCCCCGGCGCGACGACCTTCCCGCCGGCGTCGACTTCGGTGACTCCGGCGTCGCCACTCCCGTCGCCGCGCTCCGCGACCGCCTCGTCGACCGCCTCGTCGACCGCCGCCGCGTCGCCGACCGCGACGATCTCGCCGTCCGCGACCGCCACGTCGGCCTCGCGACTCCCGTCTACGTCCGCAACGCGTCCGCCTCTGATCACGTGCATACCCGTATGAGAGACCGTTCGACGGGTAAACGCTCGGGTCCCGGTAGTCCCGATCGGACGTCCGCGAACTCGTGTCACCCACCCATATATATAACCGGGTGGCCGGCGATCCGCCGACCATGGGAACGACTGACAAACCTGACCGCGGCGGGCTGTACGAACGCCGGATCGGAACGCCGACGACGAACGACGAGGTGAACGGCTACTGGCTGTTCGGGTTCGGCGTGCTGCTCGGGCTGGCGGGCGTCGCGCTGTTCTTCCTCACCGAGGCGGCGACGGCCACCCGCGGCATCGCGTACGCGCTGACGGCGCTGGCGCCCCCGTTCGTCATGCTCGGGGCCGTGATCCGGTTCCCGCTCCGTCGAGCGGGGACGTACCTCGGGTACCTCGGAACGGCGGTGAGCGTCCTCGGCGTGGTCTGGTTCGTGAACATCTTCCCGGGCGGGTGGTTCACCGCGTCCGGCGATCCGACCGTGATCGCGCTGTACGGCGTCGGGCTGCTCCTCATCGGCCTCGCGGGGACGGTCGTGCCGCTGCTCTCCGACCCGGTGTACGAGGACTACGAGCGGATGCGGGGCGAGGCGGCCGCCGCGACGGCCGAGCGCGACGAGACGAGCGCGGAGCTGGAGGCGACCCGCGAGGAGCTGGCGTCGACGGAAGAGGACCTGGCGTCGGTCCGCGAGGAGCTGGCGTCGACGCGGGAGGAGCTGGCCGCCGCGGAGGGGCGTGCGGCGGACCTCGACGACGAGGCGGCGACCGCGCACGCCGAGGCCGCGTCGCTCCGCGAGAGCAAGGCCCGATTCGAGCTGTTCGAGGACGCGGGCGGGAAGCCGCGCTGGCGGCTCCGCCACCGCAACGGCAACGTCATCGCGACGTCGGGACAGGGGTACAGCAGCCGCGGGAAGGCCCAGAAGGGGCTCCACAGCGTCCGGCGGAACGCGCTCGGCGCCGGGCTCCTCCGGATCGAGACGGCGCCCGAGGAGGGGGAGACCGTCGCCGCGGACGACGGCCCGGAGCCCGAGGACGCGACGGCGCCCGACGTGGCGATCCCGAGCGACGACGAGGGGATCGAGAGCGTGGCGACCTTCGAGCTGTTCGAGGACGCGGGGGGGAAGTGGCGCTGGCGGCTCCGCCACGACAACGGCAACGTCATCGGCGACTCGGGCCAGGGGTACGCCTCGAAGTCGAACGCGGAGCGCGCGCTCGCGCGGGTCCGCGAGCACGTCGCCGCGGCGGACTACCTCCGGGTCGACCCCACGGCCTTCGAGATGTTCCGCGACGCGGGCGGGGAGTGGCGCTGGCGGCTCATCCACGAGAACGGGAACGTGCTCGCCGACTCGGGCCAGGGGTACTCCTCGCGCTCGAAGGCCCGCCAGGGGCTCGACAGCGTGCGGTCGAACGCCGCCGAGGCGGCCCTCGACGACCTCGACGCGGAGGACGGGGGCGACGGGGACGCCGACGAGACCCCGAACGCGACGTTCGAGCTGTACGAGGACAAGGGCGGCGACTACCGGTGGCGGCTCCGCCACCGCAACGGGAACATCGTGGCCGACTCCGGGGAGGGGTACGCCTCCAAGTCGAACGCGCGAGACGCGATCGAGCGCGTCCGCGACTACGCCCCGGACGCCGACGTGCTGGACGTCAGCGACGCCGCCTTCGAGATATACGAGGACGCGGGCGGGGAGTGGCGCTGGCGGCTCCGCCACCGCAACGGGAACATCGTGGCCGACTCCGGGGAGGGGTACGCCTCCCGGTCGAACGCGGTCGAGGCGGTCACGGGCGTGAAGGCGAACGCCCCGGGCGCCGGCGAGGAGACGGTCGCGTAGCCGTCGCGGTCGCCGCCGGCGGTCGACGGCCGTTCACGAGGCCGCGAGCAGCTTCAGCCGCAGCTCGCGCTCGTCGACTTCGTATTTAAATGCTGGGTGGCCGTCGACGAGCACGTACGGGACGCGCTCGCCGTACTCCTCGGCGAGTTCGGGGTCTTCGTCGACGTCGACCATGTCGAGGTCGATCGTCACGTCGAGCCCCGCGGCGGTCTCCTCTATCGTCTCCCGGGCGGCGTCACAGAGCGTGCAGTCCTCGCGGGTGTACACCGTCACCGGGACCGTCGCGTCCGACTCGCTCATGGGCGTCGGTACGGTCGGCGGCGAGGAGTCGCTTTCGGTACGGTCGGCGGGAGTGTCGCTTTCGGTCGGGTGGCTCGGGGAGTCGCGACCGGCGGCTCAGAACACGTCGGGGTCGTCCCCGACCTGTCGCCGCCCGCTGATGATGCTCGGGGTGCCGCCCGTCTGGATGATGTTGAACGCGGTCATCAGGTCCGAGCGAGAGATGATCCCGACGAGTCGCTCCTGCCGGTCGACGACCGGCAGCCGGCCGACGCCGTGCTCCTGCATCGTCTGGAGGGCGGTCATCGCGTCGGTCTCCGGGCCGACCGCGACGACGTTCGTCGCCATCACGTCGCCGACGGTGTACGCGTCGCGCTCCACCTCGCGGACCGACCGCGCGTCTTCCAGGGTCACCATCCCGACGAGATCGTCGCCGCGGAGGACGGGGTAACCGGTGTGCCGCTCCTCGAACATCCGGCTCATCAGGTCGGCGACGGAGGTGTCCTCGCTGACCGTGTGGAGCTCCTCGCGGCCGGTCATCACGTCGCCGACGGTGACGTCCTCGAAGGCGGCCTTCAGGGTCGTCTGCTGGGCCTCCCCGGAGGCGGCGATGTAGATGAAGAAGGCGAGCACGATCAAAAGCAGCTGCAAGTTCAGCAGCCCGATGATCCCCATGATGAACGCGAACGCCTTCCCGACCGCGGCGGCGCGCTGGGTCGCCTGCGCGTGCGGCTGGTTCCGGGCCAACAGCGCCCGGAGGACGCGTCCTCCGTCCATCGGGAAGGCGGGGAGCATGTTGAAGACGGCGAGCACCACGTTCAACAGCGCGAGGTACCCGAACACGAAGAGGACAGCGTCGGACCCGACCGGCGCCAGGGAGTACACGGCGTAACAGCCGATGCCGACCGCGACGCTGACCACCGGGCCGGCGATCGCGATCCAGAACTCGTGTTTCCAGTCCTCGGGGAACTCCGTGAAGCTGGCGAGTCCGCCGAGCAGCCACAGCGTGATCGACTCGATCTCGTAGCCGTACCGCATGGCGACGACCGAGTGGCCGAACTCGTGGAGGAGGACGCCGCCGAACAGGCCCAGCGCGGCCGCCAGCCCGAGCCCCCACGGCGTGAGTCCCCCGGCCAGCGCGGCCGGATCGATCCCGGCGCCGAGCGTCTCGTTCATCACCTCGGCGATCATCTCGACCTGCGAGCCGATGAGGTAGGCGAACAGCGGCAACACGATCAGGAACGTCCAGTTGAGCCTGACCGGGATCCCCAGCGCCGTCCCGATCTTGAGTCCTCGCATGTCCCCGAGTAAGTCGGGTGGGCGGTTAAACGTCCGGGGGCCGGCGGGGCCGGGCGCTCGCGGCGCAGTCGCCCGACGACGCCGAGGGGCGCGGGCGGGTGCACACCGCCGGCGTCGGGAACGCGCGACGCCGACCCTCGTCGCCGTTTATAAACGCCTCGCCGTCGATCGGTCGGTATGGACGACGCAACCGACGACGAGGCGACGGACGCGCCGGGCGGGGTCCTGAAACGCGGCGACGAGATCGGCTACGAGGCGGTCGACGCCGCCGACGGGCTCCGGAAGGGGGTCCTCATCGACGAGTCGGACGGCGCCCCGCACTTCGCGATGCGGCGGTTCGAGCTCGCGCCCGGGGCCTCGGTCCCCCGGCACACGAACGCGGTCGAACACGAGCAGTACGTTCTCGCCGGCGAGTACGCGGTCGGGATCGGCGACGAGGAGCACGTCGTCGCTCCCGGCGACAGCCTCCTGATCCCGGCGGGCGTCGAGCACTGGTACCGGAACGAGGGCGAGGAGCCGGGGGCGTTCATCTGCGCGGTGCCGAACGGCGACGACGAGATCAAACTGGTCGAGTGACCGGACGGGTCGACTGACCCGCCTCGGCCCCGCCGCTCACTCGATGGTCCCGACTCGGTCGGCGACGTAGCCGAACTGGTCGCGGTAGCCGTACGGCGAGAGCAACACGGGGTAGAAGGGCTCGTCGGCGCGGAGCTGCTCGTCGCCGGCGGCCGCGAAGGCCTCGCCGACCTCGACCCGCTCGAAGTTGCGCGCGAACACCTCGTACGTCTCGGCGTTCGGCTTCGGGATCCGGTCGCGGAGCCGGAACACCTCGACGCCGTCGCGGCCGCCCGCGTCGACCGCGTCGTCGGCGCCCGGCGCCGGGAGCGCGCCGGTCGCGGCCAGGAACGCCCGCGTCAGCCAGTAGGCGTTGTCCGCGGCCGCGTCCGACCCCTGCAGGCCGGCCTCCACCTCCAGCGTGTGCGGGTGCTCGATGAGCCGCCCCTCGGTGAACGCGTCGGTCTGGATGACGACGTCCACCGGGAGGTGCGGGGCGACCCCGCGAGCGACCTCGTCCATCGAGTCGATCACCGCGAACGGTTCGGCGGAGGACTGCGTCGAGTGGATCGCGAGGGTCGTGCAGTCGTTCGTCTCGTCGAGGAGGTCGGCGGCGAGCCGCTCCTCGTGGGCATCCGAGTCGGCGTCGCCGGGGAATGCTCGGTTGAGGTCGGTATCGAGGTAGCGCACCCCGGCGTCGAGCGCCGCCTCGTTGGCGACGATCAGCCGCACCGGGCGCTCGACGTCGGGGTCGCTGTCGAGGAGCCGTCGGACTGCGCGGGCGCCGCAGGGCTCGTCGCCGTGGATCGCGCCGACGACCGCGACTTCGGGCTCGCCCTCGCCCAGTTCGTACACGTCCATACCCGTGCGACGCGCTCGGACGGTAAGTCGCGTTCGGATCGCGGACGGGCTCCCGGCCGCCCTCCTCAGTGCCCCTCGTCGATCCGCTCGGCGTACTCGTAGTCCGCGGGGTACGCCTCGGGACGCGCGCCGTCGAGGCGGATCCGCCAGCCGTCGAGGGCGGCGGGGTCGTCAAGCGCGGCCCGGAGCGTCTCCCGAATCTCGTCGACGGCGACGCCGTAGAAGTCGTCCGGGACGCCCCGGAGGTACTGGAGCGCGGTCTCGAACAGCGACCGCATCCCGTCGTCGTTCTCGAAGTCCACGTGCTTGTACGCGCCCGCCGCGACCTGCACCATCCCGTGGAGGTACGCGCTCTCAGTGGTCCCGCTCCCGTAGTTGTACCACTCGTCCTCGAAGCAGTCGTGCGACTCGTGGTACTCGCCGGCGTTGAACAGCCGGACGCCGTGCTCGGTCGCCCGGCGGAGCGTGGCGTGCTCCCAGTGTCCCCCGGCGAGCCGGGCGTCGGCGTCTCCGTCGCCCCCGCTGTCGCCCGGCCGGTCCGACCCCTCGCCGGCCGCGTGCCACCCGGTCGGGTTCCCGAGCGGCGGGGCGACGCCGGGGTCCCGGGTGTGATCGTCCATGCCCGAGTAACGGGCGGCCGGGGTGCTAACGTTTTCGTGCCGGTGGCGGCGGCGTTCCGGTCTCTCCCGCGGCCGCGGTGCCGCGTTCCGACTGCACGAATGTAGAATCCGCACAATATTCATGCGTCTCGGCGGCCTACCCGAGCGTATGCTTGACAGCGACGAGACGGCGTGCGGCCCGATCGACGACGCATCGAAACGCAAGTTCGGGTCGCTGCTCGCGATCGGACAGGGCCTCATCACCGCTGCCGCGCCGGGGCTCAGCGTGGCACTCACGCGGAAACTGCTCGGGATGAACTTCGAGAACGCCGGCGAACTCGAAGCGAGGCCGGCGTACCTCAGGCAGACGCGCGCGCTCGGAATCGGCGTCGCCGCGGCCGGCATCGCCGGGTACGCCATGGAGGTCGCGAGCGACCGCGCCCCCACGAGCGAGGAGCCCGCAGCGGACGACGAGGCCGCCACGGACGGCGACGCCCCCGGGGCGACCGCGTAAGCGACCGCGCCCCGTCGGCGGGATCGAACGCTTCTTTTCCGCGGCCGGCGTCGGACCCGTCGATGGACCTCGGGCTCCCCTTCGCGGTCGGGGCCGCGTTCGTCTGGGGGAGCTACATTTTCGTCTTGAAGCGCTCCTTTTCGGGCTACCCGCCCGCCGGGCTCACGGTGCTGATCAACGCGGCCGCGATCGCGTGGTTCCTCCCCGTGACCGTCGCGACGAACGACCTCGGCGGGGCGGCGCTCGCGGCCGACCCGCTCGCCGCGCCGGGGCGAATCGCTCGGTCGCTGGCGGCGATCGACCCCGCGGCCGTCGCCGTCGTCGCCGGCACCGCGACGGCGACCGCGGCCGCGTTCGTCCTCTTCCTCCGGGCGATCGAGGACGGCGACGTCTCCTACGTGACCCCGATCAACAAGGTGGTCCCGATGTTCGTGCTCCCGCTGGAGGTGCTGCTGCTCGGCGAGGTGCTCGCGCCGATACAGGTGGCCGGGGTCGTCGTCGCCACCGCGGCCGTCTACGTCGCGAACTACGAGCCGGGGAGCCTGCTCGCGCCGCTGGTCGGCGCCGTCCACTCGCGGCCCGCCCAGCTCGCCCTCGTGAGCGCGGCGTGTTACGCCGTCGCCGACCTCGGCAAGCGCGTGGCCCTCCAGGAGCTCGCGATCCCCGGGACGCTGTGGGTGCCCCTGCTCCTCGCGGGCGCCGGCCTCGTGCTGCTTCCGAGCGCGCTCCGGAACCCGCCCGCCGTGACCCGACGCGACGCGCCGAAGTTCCTCGCGGCCGGCGCGATCGTCGCGCTCGGGGAGCACCTGACCACCGTCGCGTTCGCGTCGCTCCCCGCGAGCGTCGCGTCGCCGGTGATCAACACGCAGGCGATTATCGCCGTCGTGCTCGGCGGGGTCGTCCTCGGCGAGCGCTACTTCCGCGTCCGCCTCGTCGCCGCCGCCCTCGCCGTCGTCGGCGTCGCGATGATCGCGCTGTGAGGGCACGGCGAGTCCGCCCGTCCGACTTCGGACATATTCTCATCAGATATCTGGGGTGTATTTAAAAATTTAATATCGGATAAATAAAACAAGCGTCTGCATGCCACAACATACCACACGGCGGAGCGTGCTGAAGGCGATCGGTGCGACGGCGACCGTTCCCGGTATCGTCGGCACCGCCGCGGGGCGCGGGAACGCGCCCACGCCGCGGTTCGCCGCGTTCAACGTGGTCGATTTGGGAACCGGACAGGTACAGGAGAAGGGCGACGAACAGGCGGCGGCCGCCGCCCGCGTGATACAGGAGGTTGACCCAGACGTGCTCGTCGTCAACGAGCTCGCGAACAACCGCCAGGAGGCGACGGTCGACGACAGCGTCCCCGCGGACCAGACGAACATCGAGGCGTTCGTCGACAACTACCTCAGCGAGCCGCAGGAGACGTATCTGGAGGGAATCGACTACGAGTACACACTTCAGCCGAAGAGCAACACTGGGGTTCTTCCCGAGGAGGACTACGACTTCAACAAGGACGGCGTCGCGGGCACGCGGCCGGGAGACGCGTTCGGCTTCGGGAATTATCCCGGTCAGTACGCCTTCGGCATCGCGAGCAAGTATCCCTTCGACGAGGGCGCGATCCGCTCGTTCCAGGAATTTAATTGGGCAGACATGCCGGACAATCTGATCCCGTTCGCAGGCGATGAAGGGGTCGTGACCGAGCCGGGAGAGAACGAAACCGCGATCTATCTGACCGAGGAGGAGCTGGACGTCTTCCGCCTCTCCTCGAAGACCCATATCGACGTGCCGTTCGATGTCGACGGCGACACCGTCCACGGGCTGTTCTCGCACCCGACGCCGCCGGTGTTCGACGGAGTCAACAACTTCAACGGCCGCTGGAATCACGATGAGAACCGATTCTGGGCCGACTATGTCGCCGGCGCAGACTACATCTGCGACGACTCCGGAACAGAAGGCGGGCTTAGCGACGACGCCTCCTACGTTCTCCTCGGCGACATGAACGCCGGACCCGGCGACGAGCCGCTCGATCCGGCGACGAAGTACTTCGTCGATAACGACGACTTCAACAGCCGCAGCCTCCCGACGAGTCCGGGCGGAGCGCAACTGGGCAACCAGTACGCGACCGCGAACTTCGGCGGCGATGGATCCAAGGTCGACTGGGTGCTGCCCTCGCCCGACCTCTCGAAGCGCGCCTCGTCGGTAGTGTGGCCGAATCCGAACGCGAACAAGCGCGGGCTCGCGGACGACGTGGCGACCGCCTCGGACCACCGTCTCGTGTGGGCCGACATCGCCGTACAGCCCGGTTCCTCCGGAAAGGGCCGCGGCCGCGGAAACCGGTGAGTTAAACCACCCGGAGGGCTTGGTGCCGACTGCGTGCGAGGGTAGCCAAGCCCGGAAACGGCGGCGGACTCAAGATCCGCTCCTGTAGAGGTCCGTGGGTTCAAATCCCTCCCCTCGCATCGCCGGGGTCCACCCCCGTGATGCGGAAGACGCTCTCGGAGCGCTCTTCCCTCGCAAAATCTCATACCCGAATCAGTTCCAGCCGCCGGCACAGCCAAGCCCGGAACCGGCGGCGGACTCGAGATCCGCTCCTGTAGAGTTCTCGTGAGCGAGCACCGCGAGCGAACGAGAGCACGCGAGTCGCAGCCGGCGAGCGAAGCGAGCCGGACCGTCTTGCGGCGGTCCGTGGGTTCAAATTCCTTCCCCTCGCATGAGCGCGTCCACAACACGCGAATGCACAGGGGGGAGGATTTGAATCAGGGAGCGCCTCTGGCGCGACCGTGGTTCAAATCCCTCCCCTCGCATCGCCGGGGTCCACCCCCGTGATGCGGAAGACGCTCTCGGAGCGCTCTTCCCTCGCAAAATTCCTTGAACCGACGAGCGACTGCCAGCGACGGCTACGCCGCCGTCGGGCGCTCGCTCCGGTACCGGGCGAGCGCAAGCCCGGCGAAGACGACGATCCCGAGCTGGGCGCCGACGCCGAACGTGGACCCGAGCGTTTGGAGGATCACCACGGCGCCCTGTTGCGGCTCGGCGATCAGGAGCACGACGCCGGTGCCGACGAGGGTCGTGACCGCGGCGGCGAGGCCGGCCGCCAGCGCGATCCGACCGTCGCGCCGCGGATTGTCGCGTCGCCGCCCGACGGCGAACGAGACGCCGAACAGGAGCCCGTAGACGAGCAGAAACGCGACGAACTGCCCGGCGGCGACGTACAGCCCGAGCCTGCGAACCGGCGGCGTCTCTATCGCCGACGACACGAGGAGCGGGGGGAGCCGACGGAGGACGCTCAACGCGAGCGCGACGCCCGCCGCGGCGAGTGGAGGGACTGCTGACAGGTTCATGGGACGGCCACGACTGCTTCCGCGGGGAAGGAGTAGCTTTCGCTCGACGGTCGGCCGACGCTCGCTTGCTGGTCCACCTCACCGTCGATCGCTCCGGCCGTCGGTCGGCTCCGTCTCGTCGACCAGGGTGGATTTTTATCCCCTCCGCTGGAGGCTCTCTCATGACCGAACGGACGCGTCGCGACTGGCTCCGGGTCGCCGGCGGCGTCGGCGTCGCGGGACTCGCGGGGTGCGGCTCGCTCCGCGGCGTCTCTCCGACCGACGGCGACGACGCCGGCTCCGACTTCGACGGGGCCGCCGACCTCCCGCTGAACCTCGCCGACCGACCGCAGTCGCCCGACGGGCTCGCCTCCCAGTTCCGACAGGGGCTCCGGAACCACGGCCACATCGACGCGACGATCCCCGAGACCGTCGAGGTGCGGTGGGCGGTCCCGGCGAACCGCGGTGACCACACCGCCTCGAAGGGGAGCCCCATGCTCGCGCCGTCGGGCGATATCCTCCTCGCCGACGACACGGGCCGCGTCCAGTCGATCGCGACCGACGGGACGGTGAACTGGTCGACCTCCGTCTCCGACGACGACCGCGGGAGCCACGGCACCCCCGCGATCGCCGACGGCACGGCGTACGTGGGGACCTACGACGGCGTCGTCTCCGCCGTCGACGTCGCGAGCGGCGAGATCCTGTGGCAGACCGACGTCGGCGACGCGGCCGCCGCCAGCCCCACCTACCACGAGGGCCGGCTGTACGTCGCCGTCGAGTACGCGACGCCGAGCGGGACCGTCGTCGTCATGGACGCCGACACCGGCGACGTGGAGTGGCGCGACGACCGGCCGACCGACCACCCGCACTCGACGGTCGCCGTCGACCTGGAGCGGGACCGCTTCCTCTTCGGCTCCAACGACGGCCACGTCTACGCGTGGTCCCTCTCTGATCGCGAGCGCGCGTGGGCGTACGACACCGGCGGCGACGTCAAGACGCCGATCGCGGTCAGCCGGGGGATCGCGGTCGTCCCCTCGTGGGCCGGCACCGTCACCGCCGTCGACGTCGCGGACGGCACCGGGCTCTGGGAGTTCGAGACCGACGAGGACGTGTCGCCGACGGCCGACCCCGACCCGATGCGGACGGGCGGGCTCATGTGCGCGCCCGCGGTCCACGACGGGACGGTGTACGTTGGCAGCCACGACACCAACGCGTACGCGATCGACCTCGCGACCGGCGAGGAGCTGTGGTCGACCCCCACCGGCGGCCTGATCACGGGCAGCGTCACGGCGACGAACGAACACGCCCTCGTCGGCTCGTACGACGCGAACCTCTACGCGCTCGACCGCGCGGACGGCTCGGTCGCGTGGACGGTCGAGGGGCGGGGGGAGGTGACCAGCGCGCCGCTCGTCACCGACGACGCGATATACTACGCCGAGCGCGCCCCGGAGGGCTCCGGCGAGGCGGGGATGTGCTACAAGCTCGCCGCGCCGGAGTGAGGCGGCGGCAGCCGGAGACGAGCCCTCCGGTGCGCCGCGCGGAAACGTCACGAACGTCCACTCGAAACGGAGGGTCCGAAACGGTTTTGCCGGCCCCTGACGGACGGTCGATATGCCAACGGATCCCGACACAGGGTACGACCCGTCGCTGGGTCGGAAGTTCGTGTTCGTCACCGGCGGCGTCATGTCCGGGCTGGGGAAGGGGATCACCGCCGCCAGCACCGGGCGGCTCCTCGCGAACGCGGGCTTCGACGTCACCGCGGTGAAGGTGGACCCCTATCTCAACGTCGACGCCGGGACGATGAACCCGTACGAGCACGGCGAGGTGTACGTCTTAAAAGACGGCGGCGAGGTCGACCTCGACTTGGGCAACTACGAGCGCTTCCTCGGCACCGACATGACGTTCGACCACAACGTCACGACGGGGAAGACGTACCAGCACGTCATCGAGCGCGAGCGCGCCGGCGACTACCTCGGCAAGACCGTCCAGATCATCCCGCACGTCACCGACGACATCAAGCGGCGCATCCGCGAGGCCGCCGAGGGCTCCGACGTCTGTCTCATCGAGATCGGCGGCACGGTCGGCGACATCGAGTCGATGCCGTTCTTGGAGGCGCTCCGCCAGTTCGCCCACGAGGAGGACGACGAGGACATCCTCTTCACCCACGTCACGCTCGTCCCCTACTCGAAGAACGGCGAGCAGAAGACGAAGCCCACCCAGCACTCGGTGAAGGAACTGCGGTCGATCGGGCTCCAGCCGGACATCCTCGTCGGCCGCTCCGAGGACCGGCTGGACCCGGAGACGAAAGAGAAGATCGCCTTGTTCTGCGACGTGCCGACGGACGCCGTCTTCTCGAACCCCGACGTCGAGGACATCTACCACGTCCCGCTGATGGTGGAAGACGAGGGGTTAGACGAGCACGTGATGGAGCGGCTCGGGCTGGGCGACGAGGCGCTTCCGAAGGCCGAGCGCTCGACGGAGTGGCGCGAGCTGGTCACCCGCGACCGCGACCGCGAGATCGACGTCGCCCTCGTCGGGAAGTACGCCTTGGAAGACGCGTACATGTCGATCCACGAGGCGCTGAAACACGCCGGGATCCAGACCGCGACCGAGGTGAACGTGCTCTGGGTCGACGCCGACGAGACCAGCGCGGAACACGAGGAGCGCCTCGCGTCGGCCGACGCGGTCGTCGTCCCCGGCGGGTTCGGCTCCCGCGGCACGGACGGGAAGATCGAGGCGGTCCGGTACGCCCGCGAGAACGACGTGCCCTTCCTCGGGCTCTGCTTGGGCTTCCAGATGGCGGTCGTCGAGCACGCGCGCAACGTGCTCGGGCTGGAGGGCGCGCACTCCGCCGAGATCGACCCGGACACCCCCCACCCCGTCATCGACCTCCTCCCCGACCAGTACGAGACGGAGGACATGGGCGGGACGATGCGGCTCGGCGCCCACGAGACCGACATCGAGCCCGGGACGCTCGCGGAGCGGGTGTACGACGCCGACGCCTGCACCGAGCGCCACCGCCACCGCTACGAGGTGAACCCCGAGTACATCGACGATCTGGAGGCCGACGGGCTGACGTTCTCCGGGCGCGCCGACAACCGGATGGAGATCTTAGAGCGCCCGGACCACCCGTTCTTCTTCGGGACGCAGGCGCACCCCGAGTTCCGGTCGCGGCCGGACCGCGCGAGCCCGCCGTTCGTCGCCCTCGTCGAGGCGGCGCTGGAATCGACGGACACAACCGAGCGGAACGCGGACGTGAGGCTATAGATGGTCGAGACGGAGGCATTCATCGACGAGGCGATAGCGGAGATCCGGGAGGCGATCGGCGACGCGAACGCCGTGATCGCCCTCTCCGGCGGGGTCGACTCCTCGGTCGCGGCGACGCTCGCGTACGAGGCGGTCGGCGACCAGCTCACCCCCGTCTACGTCGACACCGGGCTGATGCGGAAAGGCGAGACCGACGAGATCCGCGACACGTTCTCGTTCATGGAGTCGCTGCGGGTGATCGAGGCGCAGGACCGCTTCTTCGACCGGCTGGCGGGCGTCACCGACCCCGAGGAGAAGCGCCACGTCATCGGCGAGGGGTTCATCGACGAGTTCGAGACCGTCGCCCGCGACGTCGACGCCGACTACCTCGTGCAGGGGACGATCTACCCCGACCGCATCGAGTCCGAGGGGAACATCAAGTCGCACCACAACGTCGGCGGGCTCCCCGAGGTCGTCGACTTCGAGGGGATCGTCGAACCCGTCCGCGACCTCTACAAGGACGAGGTCCGCGAGGTCGCCCGCGAGCTCGGGTTAGAGGAGATCATCTCCGAGCGCATGCCGTTCCCCGGCCCCGGGCTCGCCGTCCGCATCGTCGGCGAGGTGACCCCGGAGAAGGCCCAGGTCGCCCGCGAGGCGACGCACGTCGTCGAGGAGGAGCTTGAAGAGTACGACCCGTGGCAGGCGTTCGCCGCGGTCCTCGGGAAGGCGACCGGCGTGAAGGGCGACAACCGCGTGCACGGCTGGGTCGTCGCCGTGCGCTCGGTCGAGAGCCGCGACGGGATGACCGCGCGCGCCCAGGAGATCGACTGGAGCACGCTCCAGCGGATCCAGAGCCGGATCACCGGCGAGAACGAGAACGTCGCCCGCGTCGTCTACGACGTGACCCACAAGCCGCCCGCGACGATCGAGTACGAGTGATGGCGGGGACCCCCGCCCGCCCCGACGGCGGCCGCGCCGAGGGCTCGCTCGCCGTCGTCGCCGGCCCCGACGAGCACGGACTCGGCGAGGAGCTCGCCGCGCTCGGCGTCGAGGTCCGCCGGATCGAGGGGCTCGTCACCGCCGACGCGCTCTCCGAGGCCGGGATCGCCGAGGCCGCCTACTTCGTCCTCACCGACGTCGAGGAGGCGACCGGCATCCCGATCGCCAAGGAGCTGAACCCGAACGCCTACGCCGTGACGTACGCCGAGCGGTCGCTGCCGGAGTTCGTCGCCGGCGTCGCCGACCTCGCGATCGACCCGGCCCTGATGGACGCCGCGACCGTCGCCGAGGAGCTGGTCGACGGCGCCGCCGACCGCGCGGCGTAGGCGCCTCGGCGTCGGCGCGTCGCCCGGAGCCGATCACATATCGAACCAAACGGTATTACGCATATTTTATAAATACTAACAGTAGCGATCCGTGAACAACACTCTCAACCCAACGTAGAAAGCATCTCTGGGGTTCGAAATGCCATTTCTTGTGGCGCTATCGCGCCCGCGAATCACATGCGATCGGGACGGGATAACCGAGACCCGGATCACGTGTTGAAATCCGTCGAGAACGTACTGTATCCGATTTAAATCTTTTTTTTTTAATAGGGAGAGTCGCCGTGCCGGCTCCCATCGGAACGTTCTCTATATCGGTCACGACTCAGTTTATATATTTATACTGTTATGTTTGGAATCGGACTTCACTCCCCTGCCCGGTTCCGCGAGCAGTAGCGTTATTCCGGTGTACCACGTAGTGTGCCGTGTCATGTCACAGCAAGAAGTGAAAGAGGAGCTGTACGTCGACCAGTACACGCTCGGACTGGTGGGTCCCGACCAGGAGTGGGCCGGCACCGTCGCCGACGGCGGGACGGTGACGACGTACACGCCGCCCGGCTGCTGGGGGCCGATGGTCACCCCCTCGTTCCGAGGCGGCCACGAGGTGACGCGCCCGATCCGCGTCGAGGGCGCCGAGGTCGGCGACGCCGTCGCGATCCACATCCGCGACGTGGAGGTGACAAGCATGGCGACGAGCACGGGGTCGATGGACGAGCGCGAGGAGGCGTTCCGGGACGACCCGTTCGTCGACCACCGCTGTCCGGAGTGCGGGACGACGTGGCCCGACTCCTACGTCGAGGGGACCGGCGAGGACGCGATCCGCTGTGCGGAGTGCGGCGCCAACGCCTCCTCGTTCGGCTTCGAGTACGGCTACACCGTCGCGTTCGACCACGAGAACGCGGTCGGCGTCACGCTCGACGAGGAGGGCGCCCACGAGCTCGCGACCGACGCCGACGAGGTGATGGACATCCCCGAGAACTCCCGGCAGCACCCGATCCTGCTGTACGAGCCCGACGGGATGCCCGGCACGCTCGGTCGCCTCCGGCCCTTTATCGGCAACATCGGGACGACGCCGTCCGTGACGATGCCCGACTCGCACAACGCGGGCGACTTCGGGCAGAGCCTCATCGGCGCCGACCACGACTACGGCGTCGAGACCGAGGAAGACCTCGAGAAGCGCACCGACGGCCACATGGACATCCCCGAGGTCCGGCCGGGCGCCACCCTCATCTGCCCCGTCGACGTCGACGGCGGGGGCGTCTACGTCGGCGACCTCCACGCGAACCAGGGGGACGGCGAGCTCTCCCTCCACACCACCGACGTGAGCGGCACCGTCACCATGGACGTCGAGGTGATCGAGGGGCTCGAGCTCGACGGCCCCGTGCTGCTCCCGAACGAGGAGGACCTCCCCTTCATCAGCGCGCCGTACACCGACGCGGAGCGCGAGGCGGGCCGCGAGCTCGGCGCCGAGCACGGCGTCGAGACGGAGACGGAGATGGCGCCGATTCAGGTGGTCGGCTCCGGCGCCACGGTCAACGACGCCACGCAGAACGCCTTCGACCGCGCGACGAAGCTCTTAGCGATGAGCGAGGGCGAAGTTCGCGGGCGCTGCACCTTCACCGGCGGCGTCCAGATCGGCCGGCTCCCGGGCGTCGTCCAGCTCGACATGCTGGCGCCCCTCGATGTCCTCGAAGAGCGCGGCCTCGACGGGCTGGTCCGGGACCAGTACGACCTGTAGCGTCGTCGGGGCGCCCTACTCTTCCGGCTCCGTCGCCGCTTCTTGCTCCGTCGCTTCCTCACAGTTGCAGCCGCCCGACGAGAGCAGCTCGGCCACGCCGTACCGCGAGCCGCAGTCCGTACAGAGCACGCCCACGTCGACCAGCACCCGGAACTCCCCGAGCGTGAGGGCGGGCGTCTTCCGGAGCGCCCGGAGCTTCGACTCCGCGACCGAGACCAGCCGGCCGCGGAGCTTCCCGATCGCCCGGGACGCGTTCGTCGCGCGGTCCCCGCCGTCGCGCTCGTACTCCGCGCCGCGGTGCTCCCGGAGGTAGCTCCGGACGGCCTGATAGGTGACCACGTCGCAGTCGAGGGCGTCGACGTCGACGCCCTCGCGCTCGAGCCGCCGACGGAGCTGCGTGCGGTCGGCGGCGGTCACGTCGTCGCCCGTCAGCGACCGCACCACCGCGTCGAGCTCCCGCGCCGACAGCCGCACCCCGGCCTCGTCGACCTCGGCCTCGACGAGCCGGCGGTTGAACTCGGCGGCGAGGTCGCGCAGGCTCGTGTGGTCGTCGCCGGTCGCCGTCCACCGCGCCTCCAGCTCGTCGCCGACGCCCTCTAGGTCGTACTCGTCGACGAGCCGCGCCACCTTGGTCCGGCGGCCGCCGTCCGTGTCGGTCATTCGTCACAACCACCGTCGGGCAGCGACATAGGCGTTACCGTCGCGCCGGCGGGCCGCGCCGACGGTCCCCGTCCCGTCTCGCCCCGAGCGGCACCTATATGCCACCGCTCCCGGATCCGTCGGACACGAAATGATGCGCCACGACGTCGCCATCGTCGGCGGCGGCTGCGTCGGGCTGTCGGTCGCCAAACACCTCGCCGAGCGGACCGACCTCGACGTCGCCGTCATAGAGAAGGAACATCACCTCGCCTCCCACCAGAGCGGCCGGAACTCCGGCGTGCTCCACCCGGGATTCAACTACCCGCCGGGCTCGAAGAAGGCGCGGTTCGCCACCGAGGGCACCGCCCGGATGAAGGCGTACTGCGAGGAGCACGGCGTCCCGTGCGAGGAGCTGGGCGTCCTCGTCGTCGCGACGGACGGCGAGGAGGAGGCGCGGCTCGACGACCTCGCGGAGCAGGCCGAGGCCAACGGCGTCGCCTACGAGCTGCTCGACTCCCGCGAGGCGATCCGCGAACACGAGCCGCACGCGGAGGGCCAGGCCGCGTTCCACGCCCCGGAGGCCGCCTCCGTCGACTCCGAGCAGTACGTCTACGCGCTCGCCCGCGAGGCCCGGGAGCTGGGGGTCACGATGTACACGGGCTACGAGGTCTCCCGGATCGAGGAGGCGGCCGAAGGATACCGGCTCGCGACGAGCAACGGTCGGTTCGAGGTCTCGTACCTGGTCAACGCGGCCGGGCTCCACGCCGACACGCTGGCCCACCAGGTCGGCGTCGGCGAGGAGTACCAGGTGGTCCCGTTCCGCGGCGAGTACTACGAGGTGCGCCCCGAGCGCGCCGAGCTCTGCGAGACGATGATCTACCCGACGCCGAACCCCGAGCTCCCCTTCCTCGGCGTCCACTACACCCGCCGGACCGACGGGAAGGTGATCGTCGGCCCGAACGCGGTGCTCGCGTTCGGCCGCGAGGCGTACGACAACACGGACGTGAACCCCCGCGAGCTGCTGGAGACGCTCACCTACGGCGGGTTCCGGCGGCTGCTCGCCTCGCCGCTGATGCTCTCGGTGGCGTGGGCGGAGCTGAACAAGTCGTACCGGAAAGAGAAGTTCGCGTCGGCGTCGCAGAAGCTGGTCCCCGACGTGCGGGCCGAGGACTTACAGAAGAGCTACGCCGGGATCCGCGCCCAGCTCGTGAGCGAGGACGGCGACCTGGTGAAAGAGCCGCTGTTCGTCGAGCGCGAGGACGCCGTCCACGTCCTCAACGCCGTCTCCCCCGGACTCACCTCCTCGCTGCCGTTCGGCGAGCACATCGCGGAGCGGCTCGCGGCGAAGGTGACCGTTTAAGTTCCGTCCGTCCGACGTTGAGACCACCACTCACGGGACGACGCCGAGAGAGCCGCCGCTCCCGCGCGGCGCGTCCCGCTCTCAGAACCATGACACTCCACCCGCTCCCCCCGATTCGCGGCGTCCCCGTTCGGGTCGCCACCGACGGTCGCACTGCCCCTCGCGAGCGCCCCGCCCCTCGCGAGCGCTCCGCCACCTCGGACCGGAGGAGTCGATGAGCCGCGGTCCCGACCGGCGGCCGGTCGAGCACCGGCTCCACGACGACGTGCCGACCGTCGACGCGGAGGCGGCGGCCGCCGCGCTCGACCCCGACGCGACGGTGCTCACGAGCGGCTTCGGCAGCGTCGGCTACCCGAAGGCGATCCCGCTCGCGCTGGCGTCGTCGCCCCGCGGCCTGTCGCTCACGCTGGTCGCCAGCGGGAACGTCGGCGACGAGATCGACGTCGACCTCGTGGAGTCCGGCGCCGTCGAGCGCCGGTTCTCCTACCAGTCCTCCCGGGTCGCCCGCGACCTGACGAACCGTCGCGAGGTGTCGTTCAGCGACCGGAACGCCTCCTCGATCGGCGACGAGGTCCAGCACGGCGGGATGGTCGACCCCGACGTCGCGATCGTCGAAGCGGTCGCCGTCGGCGAGGACTGGTTCGTGCCGTCGACGTCGCTCGGCCAAGTGCCTGCGTTCGTGGAGGCGGCCGACAGGCTGTACGTGGAGCTGAACCGCCGCCAGCCGCTCGAACTGCAGGCGCTCCACGATATCTACCGCCCGGACGCGCCGCCGAACCGCGACCCCGTCCCCATCTCCGACCCGGGCGAGCGCATCGGCACCACGCACGTCAGCTTCGACCCCGAGAAGCTGGCGGGCGTCGTGGAGACGGACATCGCGGACTCCACGTACACGTTCCGCGACCCGACCGACGACGACCTCGCCATCGCGGAGAACCTCGGAGCGTTCCTCGACGCCGAGATGGAGCGCTCGCCGGTGTTCGAAGACGCCGTCCACCTCCAGTTCGGCGTCGGGTCGCTCGGGAACGCGCTGATGGGCGAACTCAAGGAGCTCGACTTCGGCGGCCGCGACGTCGTCTACTTCGGCGAGCTCATCCAGGACGGCCTGCTCGACATGCTCGACGACGGCCGCTTGGAGTGCGCGAGCGCGACGTCGATGGCGCTCACCGACGAGGGCCAGCAGCGACTCTTCGAGAACGTCGAGCGGTACGCCGAGGACGTCGTGCTGCGGCCGGCGGACGTCTCGAACCACCCGGGCGTCATCGATCAGTTCGGCGTCGTCGGCGTCAACAGCGCCATCGAGTTCGACATCTACGGGAACGTCAACTCCACGCACGTCGGCGGCAAGCAGATGATCAACGGCGTCGGCGGCTCCGCGGACTTCAACCGGAACTCCTTGGTGACGGTCTGTGCACTTCCGTCGGCCCTGAAGGGCGGCGAAGTCTCCCGCGTCGTCCCGATGACGTTCCACGTCGACCACACCGAACACGACGTCGACGTGTTCGTCACCGAGCAGGGCGTCGCTGACGTCCGCGGGCTGTCGCCCGTCGAGCGCGCCGAGCGCATCATCGAGAACTGCGCGCACCCCGAGTTCGCGCCCGAACTGCGCTCGTACCTCGACGACGTCCGCGAGCAGGACAACCACATCCCGCACGACGTCCAGCGCGCGGCCGAGTGGCACGAGTAACGAGCGGGCCCGCTATTCTGCGGTTCCACACGCTGTTTCACAGTCGGAGTCGGCGGCGAAACGAACGGGTGTGAGAAACGGGGACGGTCGGCTACAGGCTGACGCCGCCGCCAGTGAAGTAGAGTAACACCCACCAGCCGTAGCCGACGGCCAGTGCGATCGCCGTCAGTATCTCTAGGACCGTCACGTAGGTGTCGCCGTGGGTTCTGCGGAAGTCCTGAATCAGCTCGATGCGGCGCCAGACCGGCATCAGCGGATCCGGAACGACTTCTTCGAGGCCGCCGACGTTTGACGTGTCGACCTGGTCTTCGGGGGCTTCCTGTTGGGAGCTCATTGTTTCACCTCCTTCCCGAGAGGGTTCTCGAGCCCGCGGACCATCACCTTCTCAGCGACGAAGACGGCGGCGAAGACGACGATGCCCGCGACCTTCGCGAGCACCATCGGGTACGTCATGACGAGCACGCCGAGCACCGTGAGCGCGCTCCGGGCGAGCATTTTGCGCCCGACGGACATCTCGAACGGGTAGTTCAGCCCGTAGATGATGGAGATGGCGCCCATCACGACTAGGAGGCCGACGAAGAGCGTGTTGAGTCCCGGAGACATCGAAATCAGAGCGGGGTTATAGACGAACGCGACGGGGAGGACGAACAGCGGCGCGGCGATTTTCAGCGCCGCTCCGCAGGTCCGCCAGAAGTTCGCCTCCGCGATACCCGCCGCGACGACGGCCGCCGTCGCCACCGGCGGTGTGATGCCCGCCAGGATGGCCGCGTAGAACATCGTGTAGTGAGCGGTGATCTCCGCGACGCCGAACTCGGAGACGAACGTCGGGACGATGAGGATAGCCACGATGACGTAGGCGGCCACCGTCGGCATCCCGACGCCCATTACGATGGCGACGGCCATCCCGAGCAACACCGCGAACAGCAGGATGCCGCCGGAGAGGTTGATCATCAACAGCGCGATCTTCGCGGGAACGCCGGTCGTCGAGAACAGGTTCACGACGCCGCTGATGACCACGAGGATGATGGCGATGGGCGCGAGGATGATGGCGCCTCGCCGGAAGCCGTGAATCGTGTTCTTGACCTGCGTGACGAACTCCGAGGCCGGCGAGACGTCCGAACCGTCGACGAGCCGCTGGAGCGGCGGCATCAGGACGCCTGTGAGTATCATCGCGAACACGGTGTACATCGCCGACGTCATCACCGTGTACTGGGCGAAGCCGAGGTAGTAGATCAGGACGCCGAACGGGATGCCGAACCGCAGCGCCTCGGCGATCTTCTCGTTGCGCGAGAGCGTCTCGTCGAAGAACTCCGAGAACTCCATGTCCTGATCGCTGGAGTCGCTAATCGCGGTGTAGTGGACCGCGATGGCGATCGACGTGACCAGGATCGCCGCGGGGACCAGCCCCGCGACGACGATGTTGAGGTACGCCACGCCGAGGTACGACGCCATCACGAACGCGGAGGCGCCCATGACCGGCGGGAGCACCTGTCCTGCGGTCGAGGCGACGGCTTCGATGCCGGCCGCGCGGTGGCCGGACATCCCGCTCTCTTTCATCGTCGGAATCGTGAACGACCCCGTCATGGCGGCGTTCGCCGTGTACGAGCCGTTGATGGAGCCGATGACCGCAGAAGAGAGCACGGCCGTCTGTGCCACGCCCGAGCGGATGCGGCCGGCCGCGACGATGGCCAGCCGGAGGATCAGGTCGAACGCGCCGTACGCGAACAGCAGTCCGGCGTACAGGAGGAACGGCGCGATCCACGACGCCGTCAGCTGTGTGAGCGAGCCGTAGAACCCGTACAGGTCCGTGACCGTCGCCTGGAGGAGGGTTAGCTGGTTCATCCCGGCGTGTCCGAGGACCCCGGGAACGGCGTCGCCGAACATCGCGTACAGCATCACGCTGATGACGAGTCCGAGGAATAGGTTCCCGAACTCGCGCCACGTGAGGTACAGCAGCGAGATGATGATGAGCCGCGCGAGCATGTACTCGTGTTCGCTGGCGAACCCCTGACGCAGGAGATACACCATCTCGAAGTTCAGGAAGAAGTAAAACGACGCCGTGATGAGTACGCCGGCCGACGGTAGCAACACTAAGGCGTCTATCCGGCTGCCTTCTTCGAGCGATTCGCGGGTTTCGTCGAGGGCGTACACCGTCATGATGCCGCCGACGAACAGCACGGCGTACTTGACCGTCGACCACTGCTGGGTGGACGCCCACCAGAGGACGGTCACCCAGAACAGGACGGCTGTGAGCGTGACGCTGACGTCGAGGCCTCGTAGCCACCCCGCGGGACCGGTCTGTTGTTCGGATTGTGTATCCATGTTTGGGTGTGGGTTTGTTTGTAGTAAAATATTAATATTAGTTGGATTCCGCTTCGCCAGTCGGAATTACGCCAGCTGGGAGAGGTTACGCCGTGTCGCCCTCTTGGAGGCTGTCGTCCCAGGCGTCGTTGTCCTTGTAGTACTGGACGGCACCGGGGTGGACCGGGATGCGCTCCTGCGCGTAGGCGAGCATCTCCTCGGCGGAGTCGTAGTCGTTGAACTGCGCTTCGCCGTTGTTGACGACGTCGTTGTGCTCGTGGGCGACGCGGCAGAGCTCGTAGACGGCGTCCGGATTGGCTTCGGGGTTGAACGTGTAGTTGACCTCGAGGTCCCAGGTGAACACCTCGTCGGTGCCGATGTCCGTGCCCGCGATCTGCCAGTCGCTGTAGGGAGTCCGGGTCGTACCGGCGCCGGAGTACGAGTTCGCGGACTCGATGAGCGCGTCCGTCGGTTCGACGTAGTGGAGGTCAACGCGAGAGGCCATCTCCTGAACGAAGCCGGTGTACCGAACGCCCGGCGCGCCGTACGCGATGGACGCGTCGATGGTCCCCTCCTCCATCGCGCCGGGCGCGTCACCGACGCCCATGTTCTGGATGTTCATCTGGTCGTAGACGTCCGCGGTCGGATCCTGCGACCAGACGTCGAGGGTCGTCGCGCGCGTCGAGTACCCCGGCTCGGCGGGATAGACGTTCGCGCCGGCGAGGTCGTCGAACGTCTCGATCCCCGTGCCGTCGCGGGCGACGACGTAGATGCTGTACGGGAACGCGCCGAATCCGTACTGAGGGATTCTGGACACCGACTGCTCGGAGAATCGGCCGCGGTCGTCGAGCGCCTTGTTGAGCGAGTTGTTGTCGGTGATGCCGGCGTTGAACTGGTTCTGCGCCATCCGGTAGATGGTCCCGATGTAGCCGGGGCTCTCGATGGTCGAGTAGTCGAGAGTGTCGCTCTCCTGACTGACGGCGCGCTCGACGGCGAGCCCGACGTCCTGGGTCCCGCCGGCGGACGTCCCGACTCGGAGCGAGAGTTCCTCGCTGCCGCCGTCCGACCCGTCGTCGCCGTCGGAGCCGTCAGAGCCGTCGGAGCCGTCCGACCCGTCGGAGCCGTCCGACCCGTCGGAGCCATCTCCACCGTCTCCCCCACCGCTACAGCCGGCGAGTCCGGTGATGCCTACCGCGCCCGTGCCGTACAAAAACTTGCGTCGATTGATCGAGCTATCTGCCATGCTCAACCATGACAATTCGGGCTACCGTTAACAATGTATCTGTTTGTTTCAGTTTAAACCGGAGGAATATTCCGCCTCGTGAAAACTGCCGAACACGTTGCGTGCGTCGGATTACTCGTCGATGATCACCGTCACCGGGCGGTCGGCCGAGAGCAACACCGACTGGGTCGTGCTCCCGAACAGCATCTTCCCGGTCGGGCTCCGTCGCCGTCCGCTCATGGTGATGTTGTCGACGTCGAGCTCCGCGGCGACCTCGCTGATCGTTTCCGCGGGGTCGCCGTGCTCGCGCCGCCTGGTCGTCTCGACGCCGGCCTCCGCCAGCCGGTCCTCGACGGCGTCGACGCTCTCTGGGTAGTTCTCCTCGTCCCACACGTCCTCGGAGTCGACGCGGCCGGCCTCGCCGCTGACCTCGAACCCCTCGTAGACGTTGAGTATCACTGCTTCAACCTCGTCGGCGGCGTTCGGCAGCGACGTGACGGCGTCGGCTGCGGACAACACGTTCCCGGCGTCCCCTCCGACGGGGAGCAGTACGCGGTACATACGAGCACCTAACCGAGCAACGCGTAATAAAAGTGCCTGCCGTCGGAGAGGTCGGGCCGCGACCGACTGGCGTCGGACGCCGAACCCCTACCGCGTTACCGGCGCGTCGACCGTCCCGATCGACTCGACGACCGCCCGCACCTCGTCGCCGGGGTCGATGGGCGCCGCGCCGGGCGTCCCCGTGCTGAACAGGTCACCGGGTTCCAGCGTCATCACGTCGGAGTGGAACGAGACGATCTCCGCCGGCGGGAACAGCATGTTCCGGATCTCGTTTTCGGCCCGCACCTCGCCGTTGACCTCGGTCCGCACCGAGAGCCCCTCGAGGTCGAGCGGCTCCTCCGGCACCGCGAGCGCGGCGCCGGGCACGAGGAACGTGTCGTAGCTCTTCGCCCGCGTCAGGAACCGCGGGTTCCGCTGGAGCACGTCCTCTGCCGTCATGTCGATCACGGGGAGGTAGCCCGCCACCACCTCGTCCGCGTCGGCCTCGTCGACGTTCCGGCACGTCCGGCCCATCACGACGGCCAGCTCCGCCTCGGCGGTCACCCGCTCGCTCTGCGACGCCGGCGGCAGCCGGATCGGGCCGCCTGGGCCGGTCAGGACCGACGACGGCTTCATGAAGCTCGCGGGCTCCTCGGGGCGCTCCTCGTCGAGGTCGCCGGCGTGCTCCTCGTAGTTCAGGCCGATCCCCCACAGCTTCCCGAACGACGCCAGGGGCGCGCCGAACGACACGTCCTCCGCTGGGACGGGGTCGGCGGTCGCGTCGGCGACGTCGCCGAGGTCGCCCGCTGCCGCCCGCGGGAGCGCCTCGCGGACGCTCTCTACGTCCGGCTCGACGGCGCCGAGGGGGACGTACCCCTCGTCGTCGCCGAGCAGCGGGTCGCCGGTCGCCGTGCGTGCGAGGTACTTCATCGGCCGATCACTCCTCGCGGTCCGTCCAGAAGTCGAACGAGCGCCCGGGCGCGAACACGTCGAGCCCGACCGCGCGCTCGTCGCCGGTGTTCTCCACTCGATGGGCCTCGTTGGACTCCAAGAGGACGGAGTCGTTCTTCTGGAGGGTGACCGAGTCGTCCTCGGTCGCGACCATGAGCTCGCCCTCGAGGCAGAGGCAGACCTGCTCGTTCTCGTGGTCGTGCATCGGCGAGCTGTGGCCCGGCGGCTTCTCGAACCACTCGAAGGAGAACTGGTCGCTGCCCGCCATCGAGACGCGCCGCCACCCCTCGTCGGGCTCGTACGTCTCCGCCTCGTCGAACGCGACCGGCTTCATAAGTTCGCCCCGGTGGATCCCCCGTCGATCGGGAGCGCGGTGCCGTTGATGTACCCGGACTTCGGCGACGAGAGGAACGCGACGGTGTTGCCGAGCTCCATCGGGTCGCCGATGCGCTCGAGCGGGTTCTGCGCCCAGTCGTCGAGCCCCTCCTCGTAGGAGTCGTAGTCGCCGCGCTCGACGGCGGCCTCGACGAGGTCGCGGATGCGGCTCGTCTCGTGGGGGCCCGGCAGGACGGCGTTGGCGCGTACCTCCGGGGCGAACTCCTTCGAGAGGGTCTTCTCTAACCCGATGACGCCCATCCGGACCGAGTTCGACAGCACGAGGCTGTCGATGGCCTCCTTCACGCTCCGGGAGGTGATGTTGACGATGGTGCCGCCGTCGCCCTCCGTGAGGTGCGGGTGCGACTCGCGCGCCAGCCGGACGACGCTCATCACGAGCAGGTCGTAGGCGTGCTGCCAGTCCTCGTCGTCGGTGTCGAGGAAGGAGCCCGAGGGCGGGCCGCCCGCGCTGGTCACGAGGTGGTCGATCGTGCCGAACTCGTCGACGGTCGCCTCCACCAAGGCCGCGATCTCGTCGGCGTCGGTCAGGTCCGCCGAGTGGGCGACGACCTCGCCGGTCGCGACCGCCTCGACCTCCTCCTTGGCGTCCGCGAGCCGCTCCTCGTCGCGGCCGTTGATGACGACGTTTGCGCCCTCCCGGGCCAGCGCCTTCGCCGATGCCTTGCCGAGTCCGCTGGACGATGCCGTGACGAGGGCCGCGTTCCCGTCGATCTGTAGGTCCATGCCTCACTCAACCGGAGTGCGGCGTGAAAACGTTTCCCTAGAGGCAAGGGGGCGGGCCGGGCGGACGCCCCCGACGCGTCGCCGGCGGGCTCACGCGCCCGAACCGTCCGCCGGTTCGTCCTCGAACCCCGCCGTCCCGTCGTCGAACGCGACCGTCTCGCGGCCGACCACCGTCGCCGCCTCCGGGAGGTCGTCGACGGCGGCGTCGGAGACGCGGAGCTCCCCGAGGTCCTGCGTGTTCCGGATCCAGACGATCCGGACGGTCTTGGGGTCGTAGCCCCCCAGCGCCGCCAGCCCGGTCCGGAGCGCGAACTCGTCGTCGGGCGCCACCACGGGGAGTTTCGACTTCGAGAGCGACCCGCTGGTGAGCGCGTTCGCGTACGTCTTCTTCAGGTCGAGTTGGTCGACCGCGGACTGACGAGTGAGGTCGGCGAGCCCGATCCCGTTGCCGTTCCCCTTCGTCGCCTCGGTGAGCCCCCGGACGTAGATGAGGTCGATGTCGGGCGTCTCGGGGTCGGGCGCGTTGAGGACGCGGTAGCGTCCGATGACGTTCGTGTCCATGCCGGCGCCCGATATCTCCTTGCCGATCTCGTCGACGACGAGCAGGTCGACGTCGTCGATCGGGAGCGTCGGCATCTCCTCGTACGCGCGCTCCAACAGCTCCGGCTCGCGGTCGAGGAACGACCCGGCGGGCACGGCCTCCAGGTGTCCGATCTCCTCCTCGAAGTTCTCCACCAAGGCGATCCCGCCGACGAGCGGCGTCTCCCGCTCGATGACGTCGAGCGCGGCCGTCAGCGCCTCGACGTACCCCTCGGCGATCGCCGTCGAGTGGAACGACTTCGCGCCGCGCTGCTTGCCGAGCCCGACGACGGTCATCTTCGCGAGCCCGCTCTCCACCGGTCCGGTGAAGTTGGTGTGCGCCTTCACGCGGTTTATCACGAGGACCGCGTCGGCCTCCAGCGCCGCCTCGGAGAAGTACACCGGCATGTCGGCGTCGCCCACCGCGACCGTCGCCAGCTCCGCGGCCGCCATGCGCGCGTCGATCGGTGCTCCCACGGTCTCCTCGGTGATCCCGAGCGCCTCGAGCACCTCGCGCTGTCCCTCGGGCGTCGCGCCGCCGTGGCTGCCCATCGCCGGCACCACGACGGGGTCGCGGCCGCGCTCGGCGAGCCGGTCGACGACCGCCGCCGCGACCTCGTCGATCCGGTCGATCCCGCGGCTGCCGACCCCGACGGCCACGGTCGCGCCCGCGGGGAGCCCGTCGAGGTCGAGCGCGTCGAGCGCCTCCCGGGCCGCCCCGACGGGGTCGTCGAGGCGCTCCGTCCGCGGCTCGTACCGCACCCGCGCGAACTCCGGGAGCGGCTGCGGGTCGATGAGGCCGTCGACGTCGGACCGGTCGGGGAACTCCATGTGGGGGCCCTCGCGCCGCCGACACAAAAACGGCGGGTGAGAACCTTGCCGATACAACCGCCTACTTAAAGCCGTGTGACGCCGCTGCACGCATGGAGATCACCGAAGTCGAGTCGTTCCCGATCAAGCTGCCGCTGGAGTCGCCCGTCTCCTTCTCCAACCGGACGCTCACCTACCGGGACCACGCGATCACGTACGTGCGGACGGACACCGGCCACGAGGGGGTCGGCTACTCGCTGGGGTACGAGGGAGCCGGCCTCATCGCCGACGCGGTCGAGTCGCTGCTCGAACCGCTGCTCGTCGGCGAGGACCCCCGCGACACCGAGCGCCTGTGGCACGAGATGTACGAGGGGAACGTCCAGATCGGCCGGACCGGCCTCTTCTTGCGCGCCATCTCGACGGTCGACATCGCGCTCTGGGACGTGAAGGCGAAGGCGGCGGAGATGCCCCTCCACAAGCTGCTCGGCGGGCACTCCGAGTCGGTGCCGTCGTACGCCAGCGGCGGCTACTACCGCGACGACAAGGGCCACGAGGCGCTCCGCGGCGAGATGCGGCGCTACCTCGACGAGGGCCACGACGTGGTGAAGATGAAGGTCGGGCGCCTGTCGGCCGCGGAGGAGGCCGAGCGCGTCGCCGCCGTGCGCGACGAGATCGGCGACGAGCGCACCCTCCTGCTCGACGCCAACGGGGTCTGGGAGTCGACGACGGAGGCGCTCCGCAACTGCCGGGCGTTCGCGCCGCACGACCCGTACTTCATCGAGGAGCCCGTCATGATCGACCGCGTCGACACGATGGCCGAGGTGAACGACGGGATCGACTACCCCGTCGCCACCGGCGAGTTGGAGGGGACCCGCCACAACTTCGCCCGGCTCGCCGACACGGGCGCGGCGACGATCCTCCAGCCCGACGTCACCGTCTGCGGCGGGATCACGGAGTGGCTGAAGATCGCGAACCACGCCTCCGCGTACGACATCCCCATCGCCCCCCACTACAACTGGAACATCCACGCCTCCCTGCTCGGGGCCATCGAGAACGGCCTCTGGGTGGAGTACTTCTACCGGGACATGGACGTGAAGGCGTTCGACGACGTCGTTGCCGATCCCGTGACGCCCGGCGACGACGGGACCATCGAACTGCCGGACCGCCCTGGCCACGGCGTCCCGCTGGATAAAGACGCGCTGCAGCGATTCAAAGACGAATGAGAGACTACTCAGACCAGATCGACACCCGCGACCCGGACCGAGACGTACAGATCACCGGCCTCGACGCCTGCGTCGTCGAGGGCAACTTCGAGTGGAACCTGATCAAGGTGGAGACCGACGCCGGCGTCACCGGGATCGGCGAGGCGTACCGCGGCGGCGGCGTCCCGGAGCTCGTCGAGTACACGAACCGGTTCCTCGTCGGCGAGAACCCGCTCGACGTCGAGCGGCTCGTCCGGTACATCTTCCAGGAGATGTCGGGCCACGGCGGCACGACCGGAAAGGTCGTCACCGCGGCCTCCGGCATCGAGATCGCGCTGCTGGACGCCGCCGGGAAGATCCTCGGGCTCCCCGTCTACCAGCTGCTCGGATCGAAGTACCGCGACGAGGTGCGGCTCTACTGCGACTGCCACGCCGGCGAGGCGTACGCGGTCGAGGACGGCGCGACCGCCTACGCCGACGCCGAGGCGTACTCCCCCGAGGCGTACGCCGCCGAGGCCGCCCGCGTCACCGACATGGGCTTTTCCGCGCTGAAGTTCGACCTCGACCTGCCGGCCGACAACGAGAACGACCCGTACAACGGGCGCCTGACGAACGCGGCGATCAGAGAGAAGCGGGAGATCGTCGCGGCCGTGCGCGAGGAGATCGGCTACGATATCGACCTCGCGTTCGACTGCCACTGGGACTACTCCGTCGAGAGCGCGAAGCGGCTCGCCCACGAGTTAGAGGAGTTCGACCTGATGTGGTTAGAGGACCTGATCCCGCCGGAGAACATGGAGGCGCAAAAGGAGGTGACGAAGGCGACGCGGACCCCGGTCGCGACCGGCGAGAACCGGTTCCGCGTCTTCGAGCTGTCGGACCTGATCTACGAGCACGGCGTCGATATCGTCACCCCCGACCCGGCGACGGTCGGCGGGCTCACGGAGACGATGCGGATCGCCGACCGCGCCGAGGAGAACTACATGCCGCTGTCCCCGCACAACGTCTGTAGCCCGGTGGGGACGATGGCCTGCGTCCACCTCGGCGCCGCCACGCCGAACTTCGACCTGCTTGAGTACCACGCGCTGGAGGTCGACTGGTGGGACGACCTGCTGGCGCGCGACGAGCCGCTGATCGAGGACGGCCGTATCGACGTCCCGGAGGCGCCCGGCCTCGGGATCGAGCTCGATATGGACGTCGTCGAGGAGCACCTGCTCGAGGGAACCGACGGGTTCTGAGGCGGTCTCGGGCGTTCTCGGGGATCGCCCCGAGCGCTCCTCGGCGCCCGCGGCGCCGCACGCTCCCGACCGCTCGGCGAGCGAGAGTATACTTATTTATCCTTGGGATCGCAAGCGATCGTATGCTCGATTACTTCGACATGGAGTCGACCCTGTCCGAGGAGGAGCGGCTGCTCGTCGACTCCGCCCGGTCGTTCATCGAGGGCGAGATCGACGACATGGGGCAACACTGGATCGACGGCACGTTCCCCGAGGAGATTATCCCGAAGATGGGCGAGATGGGATTTTACGCGCCGAACCTCGAAGGCTACGGCCTGCCGGGCGTCAGCGAGACGGCCTACGGCCTGCTAATGCGCGAGCTGGAGGCGTGCGACTCCGGGCTCCGCTCGATGGCGAGCGTCCAGGGCGCGCTGGTGATGTACCCGATCCACGCGTTCGGCAGCGACGCACAGAAGGAGGAGTGGCTGCCGAAGCTCGGCACCGGCGAGGCGGTCGGCTGCTTCGGGCTCACCGAGCCGGAGCACGGCTCGAACCCCTCCGCGATGGAGACGCGCGCCGAGGCCGACGGCGACGGCTACGTCCTCAACGGCTCGAAGACGTGGATCACGAACTCTCCCATCTCGGACGTGGCCGTCGTCTGGGCGAAGGACCACACCGAGGACGGCACCCCGGTCCGCGGCTTCCTCGTCGAGACCGACCGCGACGGCGTCACCACCAACAAGATCGACGAGAAGCTGAGCCTGCGCGCGTCGATCACGGGCGAGATCAGCCTCCAGAACGTCCGCGTCCCCGCCGAGAACCGCCTCCCCGGCGTGGAGGGGATGAAGGGGCCGCTGTCGTGTCTCACGCAGGCCCGCTACGGCATCGCGTGGGGCGCGGTCGGCGCCGCGCAGGACTGCTTCGAGGTCGCCCGCGAGTACGCCACCGACCGCGAGCAGTTCGGGAAGCCGATCGGCGGCTTCCAGATGCAACAGCAGAAGCTCGCGGAGATGGCGACGCAGATCACCCTCGCACAGCTGCTCGCGCACCGGCTCGCCGACCTCAAGGAGGCGGGCGAGATGCGGCCGCAACACGTCTCGATGGCCAAGCGCAACAACGTCCGGATGGCGCGCGACCAGTCGCGGATCGCCCGCGAGATGCTCGGCGGGAACGGGATCACCGCCGACTACTCGCCGATGCGCCACATGGCGAACATGGAGACGGTGTACACCTACGAGGGCACCCACGACATCCACACGCTGATCCTCGGCGAGGACATCACCGGGATGCAGGCGTACCAGTAGTTCGGTCCGCTCCGGTTTTTCGACGGCGCCGTTTCAGGCCACCTGATTCCGCAGCCCCTCGTACTCGCCGGTCTCGTCGACCCGTTCGAGGTTCTCGACGAGGATGTCGGCGCACCGCTCCCAGTAGTTCGGCGTGTGGCCCGCGACGTGGGGCGTGATGAAGACGTTCTCGAACCCCCACAGGTCGTGGTCGCTCGGGAGCGGCTCCGGGTCGGTGACGTCGAGCGCGGCGCCGTGGAGCGCGTTCGCCCGGAGCGCGTCCACGAGCGCCGGCGTGTCGATCACGCCGCCGCGAGCGACGTTGACGACGATCGCGTCCGCCGGCAGCGTGTCGAGCTCGGCCTCGCCGACCAGCCCTTCGGTCGTCTCCGTCAGGGGACACGCGAGGACGAGCACGTCCGTCCGCGGCAGCACGTCCGGGAGGTCGTCGTACCCGACCACCTCGTCGGTCGGGCCGCCCTTCGCGACGGTGTGACGGACCCCGACCGTGTCGACGTCGAACCCCGCGAACCGTTCGACGACGGCCTCCCCGATCGAGCCGAGGCCGACGACCGTGACGGTGCTGCCGGCGAGCTCGGTGAACGACTGGAAGCGGCGCCACTCCCGGCGTCGCTGACGGCGGCGCCCCTCGTCGAGTCGCCGCGCGAACGCCAGCACCCAGCCGAGCACGTGCTCGGCGACGTTCGGGCCGTGAACCCCGGAGGCGTTCGTCACCGCGACGCCGCGCTCGGCGAGCGCGTCCAGCGGGAGGTGGTCGACGCCGGCGGCGTTACACGCGAACAGCCGCAGGTTCTCGGCGCTCGCGGCCTCCTCGGCGTCGATGTGTTTCCCGGCGATCACCGTCGCCTCCCGTACGTAGCGGTCGTGCTCGTCGGGGGTCGCCGCGAGCCGCACCTCGCGGTCCGGGAGGCGACGGTCGAGGATCTCCACGTAGTCGGCCGCCGGGATCCCGTGCGCGTCGTGGTCGAGCACCGCGACGTCGATGGTGGACATGGTCCACGCGTCGCGGTCGGCCGCCAAAGTTCTCGGGGTGGCGGCGGTCGGGGTCGCGGGTCGACGCCGTGGAGTTGCAAGCCGACGCCGCGGGGTCGCCTCCGGCGGCTAGCCGTCTATCCGGATCGGCGGCGACGCACTCATCAGGAGGAGACAGGCGATCCCGACGCCCGCGCCGACGGCCCCCGCGCCCGCGCCGACCGCGCGGACCGCCGTCTCGAACCCGAGCGGTCCGGTCGCGACCGCGACGGCGACGCCCATGATCACCGGGGTCGCGGTGGCCGCCGCGCGCCCGCTCCCCTCGCCGAGGCTGACGAGGCCGCCGCGTAAGTCCGCGGGCGGGAGCGTCGTGATGACGCTCCGGTAGATGGAGAGCACGAGCCCGAAGCCGATCCCCATGAAGGCGACGCCGACGGCGGCGACCGCGAACGACCGGGCGAGGAAGGCGAGCGCCAGGCCGGCGCCCATCGACGCGTTCGTGGCGACGAGCGGGTAGAGCCGGTCGTCGAAGGCGTCGGCGACCCGGCCGGCCTGCGACGCCGCGAGCGCGTACGTGAGGCTCGCGAGCGCCGCGAGGATCCCCGCCTCCGCCGGCGTGTGGCCGAGCACGTCGACGACGAGGATCGAGTTGTACGTGAGGAAGCCGAACCACGCGACGTTCGCGCTCCCCCGCGCGACGACCATGGTCCACGCCCGCCGGTGCGCGACCAGCGCGCGCATGTCCCCGATCTGCGCCCGGACCCCCTCGGACTCCTCGTCGGCCGCCTCGTCCAGCGGCTCCTCGAAGTAGACGTAGACGACCGCCGCGATCGGGAAGGCAACGGCGTACAGCAGGAACGGGTACTGCCACGCCAGCCCGACGAGGACGCCCGCGGCCAGCGGGAACGCCGTCTGCGAGAGCCCCGACCCGGTGAACCGGAGCCCCTGCGCGGTCGCCTCCTTCGTCCCCGCGTACAGGTCGCCGAGGCTGGTGATGATGATCGGCGTGAGCGCGGCGAAGCCGATCCCCTGGAGCGCGCGCAGCGCGAGCGCCGCGGCGAAGGTGGAGACGAACGCGATTGCGGTACCGGTGAGCCCGAACCAGACGAGCCCGAAGAGCAGCACCGGCCGCCGCCCGTACCGGTCGGAGATCACGCCCGCGATCGGGATGACGACGATGGACGGCGCGGTGAACGCCGACATCATGAGCCCGATGTTCGCCGTCGACGCGCCCAGCGGCTCGACGAGCGAGCCGAGCACCGGCGAGAGGAGCGCGGTGCCGAGCGGCGGGAGCACGTTGATGAGCAGCAGCAGCTGGAAGGGTCGCTCCCGGACGATCTCCGAGTCGGCTCCCGCGATCGACGAGGGCGATACCACGCTCGGTCGCAGACGGTCGCCCGGATTAAATCTACGCGTTGTGGCAGTCGCTCGGGGATCGGGTCGGATCGACCACCGCCGCGATCGCGCGTTCGGCTGTCGAATATGCGTTCGACTCCTTCGAACGCTTATATGGCTGGAGTCCGATCATCGATTATGAACGAAACGCGGGATAACGCCGTATCGGGGGACGCAGACACGGTTCGCACCGCCGAAACGATGTTCGACGTCGTGCAACGGCTCGTCGAGGCCGACGGCGCGTCGCTGGCCGAGCTCGCCGCCGAGCTCGACTACGCGAAGAGCACGGTCCATCGGCACCTCCACACCTTGGAGGACCTCGGCTACGTCGTCAGGCGCGACGACGGCTACCACGTCGGACTTCGGTTCCTCGAGATCGGCGTCACCGCCCGAAGCGGCTACTGCGGCTACGACCTCGTGCGCCAGAAGGTCGAGGAGATCGCGGAGGTCACCGGGGAGCGCGCCCAGTTCTTCGTCGAGGAACACGGCAAGGCGGTGTACCTCGCCCGCGCCGTCGGGGACCAGGCGGTCCGCACCGATCCCGGCATCGGGAGTCGCATCCCGCTGTACGCGGCCTCGGCCGGGAAGGCGATCCTCGCCGAGCTGTCCGAGCCCGAGCTGTCCGATATGTTCGAACGCATGGCGTTCGAGCCCGTGACGGACCACACCATCACCGACCCGGACGAGCTCCGCGCCGAGATCGAGGCGGGCCGAGAGCGCGGCTACTTCTTCAACAGGGAGGAGTCGCTCCGGGGGACCCACGCCGTCGGCGTCGCGATCTGCGGCCCGGACGACGAGGTTATCGGCGGACTCAGCGTCACCGGCCCCTCCCACCGGCTGAACGGGGAGCGGCTCGAGTCCGAGCTCCCCGACCTGCTGCTCGGCGCGGCGAACGAGCTCGAGCTCAACATCGCGTACTCGTAGCGCCGAACTGCGGTCGTCCGCGAGCCTCTACGTCGTTCGATATGCTCGAATACATCGCTTCGCTCGCCGGCGGTTACGAACTCACGCCGCTGCCGCGCTCTCAACTAACACGAGTACTGTTGTTATTCTGAGCGGACTGCGACGGCGACCGGCTCCGACCGACACCGAGTCGGTCCTCACGGATTCGGACGGCGCTCCGCCTCGAGTTTAGTTTATAACTATGACACGTCAAGAATATACCGAACAGAGTAAACTTCCAGCGCACTCGTCCTACGAGCACTCCTCGGAGGCGAGATCGTCGCACGCGACACCGGTTCGTCAACCGCTGTGCCGAAGTGCGACGGTGTCGAGTCGGGACGCCTCGTAACGGGGATCCGATACTAACCGTCCGAATATCGTCGATATTCGATTTATATGTTCTTAACCTGGCGGAAATAATCAGATACGCGGATCCCAGCGGCTTTCGATCGATTCTCTGTTCGACCTTGCCCGTCCGATGACACGCTCGGCGTCTCGCCGATGGTCCGTGACTTCGACTGGAGGCGACTGTTACGGATCGCGCTTTATCGACCCATATTTATAATATTTTGATATAGTATATAAATCTGGTATGTCTGTCGATCCGCCGTCGGATCGACTCGTCCGCGTCAGGCCGTCTCCATCTCGCGCTCAAGCTCGCGGAGCCGCTCGACGCGGTTCTCGGTCGACGGGTGCGTCGAGGCCAGCTTCCCGACGAACCCCGCCTTGACCGGGATGATGAAGAACGCGTTCATCTCCGCCTCCTCGCGCAGGTCCTCCTTCGGCACGCGGTCCATCCGCCCGTCGATCGTCATCAGCGCCGACGCGAGCGCGCCGGGCTTGCCCGTGATCAGCGCGGCGCCGCGGTCGGCCGTGTACTCGCGGTACCGCGAGAGCGCCCGGATCAGCAGGAACGAGATGATCCAGACGAGGATCGAGGCGACGATGGCGACGATGACCGGTGCGCCCTGACGGTTGTCGCCGCTGAACAGCCACCCCCATCGGACGATGAAGAAGGCGATGGTGGAGAGGAACGAGGCGATGGTCATCACCATCACGTCGCGGTTCTTCACGTGCGCGAGCTCGTGGGCGAGCACGCCGTCGAGCTCGTCGTCGTCGAGCGCCCGGAGCAGGCCGGTCGTCACCGCGACGGTCGCGTTCTTCTTGTTCCGCCCGGTTGCGAACGCGTTCGGCACCTGCGTGTCGGCGACGGCGATCGTCGGCTTCGGGAGGTCGGCCTGCTGGCTCAGCCGCTCGACCCGTCGGTGGAGGTCGGGGTACTCATCGGCGCTCACCTCGCGGGCGCCCATGCTCCGCAGGGCGAGCTTGTCGCTGAAGAAGTACTGCGCGAGCGAGAACATCCCGAACATCGCGAGCGTGAAGATGATCCCGACGTTGAACACCTCGATCAGGACGCCGATGAACACGACGTAGAGGGCGAAAAGCAGGAACATCGTGAACCCCATCCGTCCACGCAGTCCCCAATCGGTCTTCCATTCCATACCCGAGTTTTACCGTTCGCCGGATTAAAGCCTGCCGGGGTTGGGATCCCCTCGCCGCGGCCCCGCAGTCGCCGGATGGAACCCCTCCGCCGACGCGACGACGGTGCGCTTTTGCCCCGCCGCGCCGACCCGCACGCATGGAGACCGTCCTCGTCACCGGCGGCCGCGGCGCCTCCGGGCGCTGGGTCGTCGACCGACTCGCCGGCGACTACGAGGTCGTCGTCGCCGACTACGACCACCCGGGCCCCGACGTCGACTCGGCCCCGGGCGTCTCGTTCCGCGCCGTCGACCTCGCCGATCGCGGCGAGGCGCTCGACGTCGTCCACGCGGTCGACCCCGACGCCGTCGTCCACTGGGCGGCGATCCCCGTCGCGGGCACCCATCCCGACGGGCGCGTGTTCGAGACGAACGTCCACGCCGCGAAGAACGTCCTCGACGCCGCCGGCCGCGCCGACGCCCGGATCGTGCAGGCGTCGAGCGACGGCGCGTACGGCTTCTTCTTCGCGGAGCCGACGCCGCTTCCGGACGAGCTCCCGATCACCGAGGCCCACTCGCTCCGGCCGGAGGACCCCTACGGGCTCTCGAAGGTGACCGCGGAGGCGGCCGCCGGCGCGGTCGCGCGCCGCGAGGGCGTCCCGGCGGTCTCGGTCCGCCCCTCGTGGATCCAGTCCCCCGGCGCGTACGCCTGTCGGGGCGACGAGTACGTCGACGACCTCGACGCCGGCGCCGGCAACTTCTGGTCGTACGTCGACGCCCGCGACGTCGCCGACCTCGTCGCCGACGCGCTCGCGGGGACCGCGGGGTCGAACCCGGCGGTGGCGTCCGGGACCCACGAGGCCGTCAACTGCGTCGCGGCCGACAACGCGCTCGGACGCCCGCTGCTCGACCTCCTGCGCGAATCGTACGGCGAGATTCCGGACGACTGCGCCGTCGACGAGGGCGACGACCGGGGCGCCTACGCGATTCAAAAGGCCGAGCGGCTGTTCGGGTGGGAGCCGAGCCGGTCGTGGCGCGAGGCGGCCGACGAGGATGTCCCCGAGCCGACGCTGTTTGAGCGGTAGATCGGGAGCAAACTCCTTATAAATCGTGTTGTGGTGGCGTGCGCCTGCTCGCGCCCATCGGGGCGCGAGCAGACCGCACGAGGGAGTCGGACCGGCGCAACCGCGCCGGTCCGACGAGGCTGGGGAGGCGTGAGGTGCGGTTGCGGTGCGGCCGGGTGGGACTCAAAGGGGCAGCCGCGAGGGCGAAGCACGCCGCAGCAAGCACTGGAAGGAGCGAACGAAGTGAGCGACTGAAGCGCGCAGCAAGGCGCGCGAGCCGTCGCGGCTGGGGCTTTGGAGGTGTTCACAGACGGTCCGTCAGCAACTGTTTATACGCGAGCGGCTGGGGCTTTGGCGGTGTTCACAGACGGTCCGTCAGCAACTGTTTATACGCGAGCGGCTGGGGCTTTGGAGGTGTTCACCGTCAATTCAACCTCATCTGTTTATAAACAAACGATTGAGACCGCAGGACCGCTCAAGAAACGGCCGAGAATCATTTATAAACGACCGACATATCGTATCGATTCTTAAATCGACAGGATCGCGTTCACCAGCGTCCGGGTCGCGATCGCGGTCGCCGCGCCGAGCCACGTCAGGAGGACGAAGTGGATGTACCCGTTCGCGGGGTTGCCGCCGTCGATCCGCCGGATCATCTGCGAGGAGAGGGCGGCGTTGAACAGGACGACCGTCAGGAGGAGGTACTCGATCAGCGGGATGTCGTACGCGCCGGGGTAGACGATCTGGCCGATGTCCATCTCTTCGAGCCCGAAGTCGGCCGTGAGGTCGGCGAGGATCGCGACGATCTCCAGTCCGATGAAGAAGGCGAACGTCGCCGCCGCCGTGATCCCGTACAGCAGCCCGATGAACGTCATCGCGGCCTGCCGCCGCTGCTCGCGGAGCTGGTTCACGGTGTTCATGTTCTTCGAGATCAGCTCGCCGAGCTGCTTCGGATCCCCGCCCATCCGCCGGCCGACGAGGTACATCTCGGAGAACTTCTGAATCAGGTACGAGCGGGTGTCGTACGTGAACTGCTCCCACGCCCCCTCGGTGCTGATCCGCATGTTGAGCCGGCGGTAGAGGCGCTCGATCGCCGGGGAGAGGTCCCCGAAGTTCTTCTCGCGCAGCGTGGTCAACACGTCGGTCGTCGTCGACTGCTTGGCGCTCTCGGTGGCGCCGAGCGCCCGGACGAACGAGGGGAACTCGCCGTCGCGGGCCGTGATCTGCTGTTCCTCCTGCCTGAGGACGACGCCGGTGATGATGAGCGGTGAGATGGGGACCGCGAGGTAAAACGGGAGCCGGACGTCGTCGAGGAAAAAGAGGAGGCCGGGGAGGCCGGGGCCGTAGCCGAACATCCCGGCCGCGGTGATCCCGATGAGCAGGAAGGAGAGCCCGCCGCCGACCCCGAGCGAGGCCCACAGCTTCAGGTCGCCCGGGGCGCGCTCGTCGGGGTGGAACCAGATCGGGTCGTACGGCGACGTCGCCCGGATCATCGCGTAGAAGCCGAGCTGGACGAAGACAAACAGGACGATGACGGCCGCCACCGTCGCCGTCGGGTCGTTGCCCGTGAGGATCGGGAGCACGATGGCGAAGACGAGGGCGAACGTCATCGAGAGGATCATCGACATGTACAGGTCCTTCATCACCTCCAGGTTCGCCAGCGAGGACTCGTACACCGTCTCGTACTTCGCGAGCATGACGTCCTGCTCGGAGACGAGGAACTCCTCTAGCGACTGGCCCGCCCCCATCGTGTAGCCGAGCCGGTCGAAGAAGTCGGCCATCGCGTCGGAGGGGACCTCCTCGGCCCGCCGGCGACAGGCGTCGTCGAGGCTCTGGTTCCAGGTGTCGACGAGGTGGACGACACGGCCGATCTCTTCGGCCGCGACGCCGTACTCCTCCTCCTTCGCGAGGGTCCGGAACACCTCCATGCGGTCGATGTTCGTCGTCGACAGCACGGTCATGTGCGTCATCACGAGGTGGAGCTGGTTGTCGATCTGGTTCTCCAAGCTGGAGAGATAGATCTTCGGGTAGATCACCGCCGCGACCAGCACGAGCCCGCCGAACATCGGGACGGGGACCCGCGCCGCGAACGGCAGCGGGAGGACGAACAGGCCGACGACGCTCGCGGCGAACACGAGCACCGCGGGGAGCAACACGAACCCGACGTACTTCCGCTTCGAGATGTCGAGCTTGTCGTACGACTCCATGACGGCCGAGGTCACCTCGGCCGCGGTCGCGAGCCCGTTGCCGACCTGTTTCACCCCCATTACCTGTCGACTCCATTCATCACCGCGATCACCTGACGTTCCGGTGCATGTCGAAGGGAAGCCCCTCGACGCCGTCGCGCTGGAAGGAGTTGATCGCGTCGTTCACCTCGTGGTAGCCCAAGATGCCCTCTTGGATCATCCGCTCGATGAGCTCCGCGCGGAACTCCAGGTCGTCGTAGATGTCGCGGGTGTCGGCGTAGCCGAGCAGCGTCGCGATCTGCTCTTCGAGCACGTAGGAGTTGTTCATCCCCTGGAAGACGATCTCGTCCTCGACGGGGTCCCAGCTGAACACCTCGCGGGTGACGACCCCCTCCATCTCCTTGGAATACCCCTCGATCTCCTGGACGCTCGTCACCCGGCGCAACACGTCGTTCCCCTGCTTCACCCGGTTCTGGAACAGCGCCACGTCGGCGTTGTCCATGAACGTCTCCGGGACGTTGATCGGCTCGGAGGTGAACCGCTGGATCATCGAGACGATGTCGGACGCGTGGAACGTCAGCATCACCGGGTGGCCCGTCTGGGCCGCCTGGAACGCCATACGTCCCTCGGCGCCGCGGACCTCGCCCACGATGATGTAGTCGGGCCGCGACCGGAGCGCGGCGGCGACCAGGTCGAACATGTCGACGTCGGAGCTCCCCTCGCCGCCCCCCTCGCGGGTCAGCAGCTGCTGCCAGGTGCTGTGCGGCGGGATGACCTCGGCGGTGTCCTCCGCGGTGTATATCTTCGAGTCGTCGGGGATGTACGAGAGGATGGCGTTCAGCGTCGTCGTCTTCCCGGACGCCGTCTCCCCGACCACGAACACCGTCTGCTCGTTCTCCAAGCAGAGCCAGAGGTACGCCGCCAGCTGGGGCGACAGCGTCCCCCAGTTGGTGATCTGGTTGATCGACAGCGGCACCTCGTCGCCCTGCCGGATCGTGAGCGAGGAGCCCTTCAGCGAGACGTCGTCGGAGTAGATGATGTTGATACGCGACCCGTCGGGCAGCGTGGAGTCGACGATGGGATCGGAGTCGGAGAGCGGGTCGCCGATCCGCTCGCCCATGTTGCGCAGCCAGTTGTCGAACTCCTGTTTGGTGCCGAAGTCGACGGTCGTCTCCAGCATGCCGAAGGTGCCGTGGTCGACGTGACACTCCTTGGGGCCGATGACGTGGATGTCCTCGTTGGCCGGGTCGCGCATCACCGGTTCGAGCGGGCCGAGCCCGACGATGTCGCGGTTGAGCCGGTAGCGGATGTTCTCGTACGTCTCCTCGGTGACGGAGAGTTTCCCGAAGTTCCGTATCTTCGAGACGCCTCGGCGCCAGCCGGTGGTCTCGTCGTCGACGTGGGTCACCTCCTCTAACAGCTCCTCGATGAGGTCGTCGTACTCCGCCTCCGAGTCGGGGGCGCTGTGCTGGCCGCTCGCGGTGAGCAGCCGGTTTTTGACCTGGTTGAGGATCTCGGCCTGCGGGCCGGACACCTCCGGCTCGATGGCGTAGTACTTCGTGTCCTGTCCGAGGTCACCGTAGATGTGGCTGTATATCGGCCCGCCGACGGGGTAGATGACGTTCGGGCGGTTCGACTCGTACTCGGATTTCGGTTCCTCGATGAACTGCGGGAACTCCCCCGTGATCTGCTTGAACTCCCGGAGGTGTTCCCGGAGGTGGGGCCGCCGCATGGCGGCCTTTCGGAGCTCTTCCGACGGTTTCGCGGTTCCGTGTTCGGTCATGGTCTACTCGTCGCCTCCGCGCGCTCGGGCCGCGCCCGCCGCGGTCCGCGGGGCGCGCGTCGTCTCCGTCGTTCCGTTGTCGTCGTTCGCGTCCCGCCCGCGCGGGACGACGGTTCCCCCGCGAGCGGTCGGCGCCATCACGCGACGCTGCGGCTCTCGATGACGATCCCGGTGCCCGACCGGACCGAGAATCCGATCGTGTCACCGACCTGTTCGCCCATCCCCGCGAAGCGCTTCACGTTGATCTGCCGGCGGATGTCGTTGCCGACCTCGATCATCTCGAGTTCGAGGAACACGTCGGCGATCGACCGGAACGGGCCGATGGCCTCGTCGTCGACCGCCGAGGGGTCGACGGTGAGCACGACGACCTTCCCCTGCGAGATGATCTCGCGGAAGAACGAGATGATCTCCAGGGCCGCCTGCCGCTCCTCGTTCTTCCGGACGAGCGACTCGAACGTCGGGTCGTTCCGGAAGATGGCGTCGAACGTGTCGAGGAAGATCACGTCGGAGTTCCACATCGCCTCCGCGTTCATCAGCCGCTTGAGCAGCTCCTTCCGCTCGCCGTCGCCGTCGGAGAACGCGCCGCCGGAGTCGAAGTCGGCGTGGAGGAAGAGCAGCTCCTCGTTTAAGAGTGGCTTCACCATATCGTACTCCAGCGAGTGCATCTGGTCGATGAACCCGCGGACGGTGAGCTCCGTCGACATCATCGTGACGGACGCCCCCTCCTCGACGAGCCCGTAGGCGAACCGCTGGGAGATGGCGCTTTTCCCGGCCCCGTAGTCGCCCTCCATGAGGACGATACTGCCCCGCGGGATCCCCCCGCCGAGCTCCTTGTTCAGCCGGTCGCGCTCGCCGAGGCCGATCGAGAGCAGGTTGTCGGCGCGGGGCACGTCAGGTCGCCTCCGTGCGGAACTGGAACAGCTCCTCGTCGCCGTTCACCGTGAGATACACCCGGTGGTCGGTCCCCGGGGCGAGCCCGTTGTCCGTCCCCTCCAACTGGGTGACGTCGATCGTGAGCCGTAAGACGTCGCCGCGGTCCCACGCCGCTCCCTCGCCGGCGGAGACGAGCTCCCCCGTCGTCGCGCTCGGCGGGACGTAGCTCCCGTCGAAGACGACGTCGATCCCGGAGCCGTCGGGGTGGAGCCGCTGCGTCCCGGTGTTCTTTATCAACAGCGTCACGTTCTCGTTCCCGCTCTCGTTGTACACCCCGGCGCTCGCGTCGGAGATGATCGTCACGTCCGTCCGGAGCTGCTCGGTCGCGTCGATCCCGGCGTCCTCGACGGCCGCGCTGACGCGGTCGACGCCGGTCGTGATCGTGCCGACGACGCCCGCGGCGATCACGAGGCTCGCGATGAACAGGATGAGGTGAGAGACCGGGACGCTCGCCATCTACGCGCTCACCCCCGTGACGCTCGCCGTGTCCCGCACGCCGGACTCGACGACGAGGACGACGCGGGTCTCGTTCGCGACCACGTCGGTCGAGAGGTCCGCCTCCTCGACGGTCACCGTCAGCGTCTCGCCGCCGAGCCAGAGCTCGGTGTCGGCGTCGCCGTCGACGGTCGTGTTCGCGTTCGGTCCGCCCACGTCGACGTACTCGTTGCCGACGACGAGCGTCGCGTCGCTCGCGACCAGTCCGACCGAGCCGTCGTTGGTGGCGGTGACCGTCAGCGTCGTGTCGTCGTACGTCGCGTTCGTCACGGCGAAGTCGGTGTTCTGCCGCTCCAGCGATCGCTCTTGGATCCCCTGTTGGGCGTCGGTGACGCGGTCGAAGCCGTTGGCCGCGACGGGGTAGAACGCGGTGAACGCGAAGAACAGCCCCGCGACGATGATGGCCGTCGACGCGGAGACGCTAACGCCCATCTCCCCACCCTCCGTCGGCCGGGTCAGCGCGGTCGGAACGCGGGTTCGGGTCGTTCATGGGTCGCGGGGAACCACCGTTCCGATCGCGGCCCTCCGGTCGCTCGCTGCTCCGTTCCGCCCGCCGGTCGCCGCGCTCGTCTCGCTCGGCATGCCCGTTCGCTCGTCCGTCGGCCCGGCTTCCCTCGCTATCGGTCCGGCGTCCGTCGCGATCCTCGCGCCGGCGTTTCTCGTGGCCGCCGCGCCGCCGGCCGCCGCGGTCCTCGCGCCGGTCGCGTCCCCGACCGCGGGAGCCGACCGGCGGCGGGCCGCCGCCGACCAGCGAGCCGCCGGCGAGGTCGTCCCATCGGTCGAGCAGCAGGAGGTGGCCGCTCGTGCCGTTGAGCTGCGTCACGTACCGGAGGCTCCGGGTGTGGTGCTCGCGGACCAGCCGGTCCGTCCCCGGCCGGTCGACGAGGTTCCGGTCGATCGTGCCGAACCCGGAGAGGAAGTCGCGGAGCCGCGCCGCGGCGTCCGGGCCGACCCACTCGATGCGCTCGTAGTAGTTGATCGCGCGCACCGCGTCGGTGACGTCGCTCTCGGAGACGAGGAACTCCAGCCACTCCATCACGAGCAGGTCGCCGACGTAGTCGCCGGGCAGCTCCGTGAGGTACGGCTTCCCCCGGCCGCCGGAGAGGTCGTCCTCGCCGACGTACTCGAAGCCGCCGCCGTTCGCCTCGGCCGGGTCCCCCCCGGGCTGCGGACCGCGCGTGCGGTCGGCCGCTGGGTCGGGCTCCGGTTCGGGTTCGGGCTCGGGTTCGGGCTCGCGGCCGTCCGCCGAGGCGCCCGCGCCGGTCGCCGGCTCCTCCTCGAACGAGTCCATCCCCTCGTCGAACGACTCGACGCCGTCGTCGACGCCGTCGTCGAACGGGTCCGTCTCGTCGCCGAGGCCGTCGTCGAACGAGTCCGTCTCGTCGCCGAGGCCGTCGTCGAACGCGTCCCCGTCGTCGAACGGGTCCTCGTCCGCGGGGGCGTCCGCGTCGCCCCCGTCCTCGTCGGCCCAGTCGGCCTCCCCGGCGTCGTACTCCTCTTTCAGTTCGCTGAAGCTCTTTCCGTCGTCGTTCATGTCGTCTCCGTCGTCCGCCGCCGCGGTCTCGGACGAGGCGTCGGCGGAGTCGCCGTCGTCCGTGTGGTCGTCGTCCGGTTCCCCGTCCAGCTCGTCGAACTCGTCGCCGCCGTCGTCGAAGTCGTCGTCGAGCATGTCGTCGTCGAAGAACCCGTCGGCGTCCGCGTTCGCGACGTCCTCGTCGAGCCCGTCCGCCTCTTCGTCCGCCTCGTCGTCGTCGTCGAAGAGCCCGAACGACCCCTCGCCGCCGCCGCTGACGCTGTCGAAGCCGCTGGACTCGTCGACGAAGGGGTTGATCCCGCGGGTGACCATCTCGTAGATATCGAGCAGGTTCCTGACGTCCTCCTCGATGTCGTCGACCGCGGCCGAGATCTCCTCGTTCTCCGAGCGGACCGTGGACACCGTCGAGG
The DNA here is from genome assembly GCF_003721435.2 of Halorubrum sp. CBA1229. Lineage (NCBI taxonomy): Archaea > Methanobacteriati > Methanobacteriota > Halobacteria > Halobacteriales > Haloferacaceae > Halorubrum > Halorubrum sp. CBA1229. Next base: position 1,557,166 of record NZ_CP054585.1, read on the forward strand.
AGAGCGAGGCGACCTCGTTCTCCAGGTCGTCGAGCCGGTTCTCCAGCTCGCCGGTGTCGGCGCCGCCGCCGCCACCGTCGTCGTCGAAGCCGTCGTCCCACTCGTCCATCCCGTCGAAGTCGTCGAAGTCGTCGCCCATGCCACCGCCGCCACCCATGCCGCCGCCCATGCCACCGCCACCGCCGCCGTCCATCCCTCCGCCGCCGAAGGGGTCGTCGTCGCCGCCCATGCCACCGGAGTCGTCGTCGGAGCCGCCGTCGTCGAGAAAGCGGTCGAGGACGCTCGCACCGACGAGCCCCAGCGTGGCGACTATCCAGGTGGCCGTTGGAGCTCCCCACACCGGTAGTTCGAGGCCCATTACCGAGTACGACCCGCAGAACACACTTCAATTCACCCCTCAAAATATCAGCAGTGAGAAGACACCGCACCCACGGACGGCGGACGCGCGGCTCTCGCGCGGCGCCGCGGGGAGCCCCTTAGAGGGTGCGTTCGAACCCGTCGGCCGCCCGGACGACGAGCCCGCCGTCCGGCCTGAACCGGACCGTCCGGCCGACGCCGTCGCCGACGTCGCTGGCGACGATCGGGACGCCGGCCGACGCGAGCCGGCGCTCAGCCCGCTCGACGTTCCGCGGACCGACGGCGTCGGTGAGATCGAGCATCTCCGCGCCCCCGGCGACGCGCGCCTCCAATCGGCCGGACGCGGCGCCGGCCGCGACGAGGTCGTCCACGAGCGCGTCGATGCCGGCGTCGACGTACTTCCCTCGGCGGGCGGCGGCCGTCCGCGTCTCGTCGCTCGTCGGCAACATCGCGTGGAGAAGCCCGCGGACGCCCGCCCGCTCGTCGGCGAGCGCGACCGCGACGCAGGAGCCGAGCCCGCTCGTCGTCAGCGTCTCCCCGTTCGTCGCGACGGCCAGCTCGCCCACGCCGACCTTGATCCGACGCTCGGGCGCGTCGCTACCGGGGGCGCCGGCGTCGCGACTTCCGTCGGCGTCGCGGCTCGTGTCGCCGCCGCTCTCGTCGCGGTGCGACCCGCGGCCGCGGGACGACGAGGGGTGGCTCACGTCTCGGAGAGACGGTCGAGGGCCCGCGCCAGTTCGCGCTCGTCCGGGAGCGCGTACACGTCGCACCGCGCCTGCACGCCCTCCGTCTGGATCGCGGCGTCGATCACGAACCCGTAGTCCTGCCGCCGGCTCAGCTTGGCGACCAGCGGGCTGATCGTCGACGAACCGATGTCGTGGACGAACTCGGGCGGCGAGTGGCTGATCGAGGTGCCGAGCACGTTCGCCCAGCCGTCGATGAACCCGCTCGTCATCACGTTGCCGAGCTCGCAGAGCGCGTTCTCCGCCATCCCGCCGAGCGGCTCGTCCGGCTCGCTCGGGAGCATCGCCGCCGCGATCGTCGCCGCCGACTCCTCCTCGAAGAGGATCGCGAGGTAGCCGCTCGGCTCCCCCTGCAGCTCGAAGACCGTCCCGGCGTGCGGCTCGACGCCGACCTCGGCGGGCACGTCGGCGAGCGGGACGAACCGCAGCCGGCTCACGTCGACGGTCGTCTCGAGGCCCGTCATCATCGCGATGTTGTCGGCGGCGTTCGCCGACCCGCGCTTCGCCAGCGACGCGAACGTCGACAGCGACTCGTACGGGACGGCGGTGGTGCCGGCCTCGCCGGCGGCCCCGTCCCCCGCCCCCTCGGCGCCCGCCGTCGCGGCCGGCGCGGTCTTCCCGACGATGAGGTCGCGGAAGGGGCCGGAGTCGGGCAGCATATAAATAGAGAAGTCGAGGTCGGTCGTCGTCGCGTCCAGCCGGCTCTCGAAGAGGAACACGCCGTCGCCGGCGAGCGCCCCGTCCGGGAGGACGGCGGCGCCGTCGGCCTCGAAGTAGCGCGGCGGCGTCATGTCGATCGCCTTCCCGAGGTAGTTCGCCCAGCCGTCGAGGAAGCCGCCGAGCGCGATGTTGCCGACCTCGGTCACCGCGCTTCGCTCCATCGAGGCGCCGCCGGGCAGCAGCGAGAGCAGGGCGTCGACGTTGGCGGCGTCGAACGCGAGCACCGCCTCGCCGTCTAACCCGCCGCGGAGCCCGACGCTCACGCCGATCGACTCGCGGCCGGTGAACGCCTCGGCGAGGTCCTCGCCGCTGGCGACGCTCGCGCCCGTGACCTCCACCGCGAGGTCGGTCCCCGTGAGATCGGAGAGGGCGCCGGCGGCCTGTTCGGCGCCCTGCTCTGCGAGACGGTTGCACGCGCCGAGCGCCCGGACGTCGACCCGCATTATACCGCCGATCCGATGGCGTCGAGCACGTTCGGCTTCTGGAACGGCTTCGTGATGTACCCCTCGGCACCGGCCTTGATGGCGGCCTTCATCTTCTCCTCTTGCCCGACGCTGGTGCACATGATCACCGTCGCCTCGGGGTTCTCCTCTAAGATCTCCGTCGTCGCCTCGATCCCGTCGCGGATCGGCATCACGATGTCCATCATCACGAGGTCGGGGCCGTGCTCCTCGTACATATTGACCGCCTCCACGCCGTTTTCGGCCTCGCCGACGATCTCGAACTCCCCCTCCAGTATCTCCCGGAGGAGGTTCCGCATAAACTCCGAGTCGTCCGCGATAAGCACGCGCGTTGCCATGGTTGTCTCGAAAGCGGTGCAGCGATCACTTAACCACTCCCCCGCGGTTCTCAGCGATGAGAACCGACAGTGACGGCGGGGCGGCCTCTCAGATCCAGTGCCCGAGGAGGTACGTCGCGCCGACGAGGACGGTCCCGCCGAACGTCTCGCGCGTCCCGATTCCGAACGGGAGGAGCGTCGCCGGCGCCCCGTCGGGCTCCTCGGTCGGCGTCTCGCCGTCGTCTCCCTCCGATCCGGACTCGTTCGGCCCCTCGTCTGCCGAGCCGTTCCCGGTCGAGTCGCCGGCGTCGTCGCCGTCGCTCGCCCCGTCATCGCCGTCGCCGCTCCCCTCGCCCCCGTCGGTCGACTCCGAACTGTTTCCGTCGGTCTCATCGACGCGCGTCACCGCGGGGTCGGCTTCCACAATCAGCGTTCCGTTCACTCGGTCTCCGTCGATCGCGAGCGAGTACGGGTACTCGCCCGGCTCTAGGTCGGCGTCGAACCCGCCGAACGTCTCGTTCGTCTCGGCCTGCGGCGCGACCGTGACGTATCGCTCTTCGACGATCTCACCGTCGTCGACGTCGAGCGTCAGGCGTTCCCGGTCGCGCAGCTGCCCGACGTTCCGCACCGTCGCGGAGAGGGCCGCCAGCGACTCGCCGCGGGTCACCGTGAGGTTGGTCGTCGTCCCGTTCGCCAGTCGGAGTCGCCGTGGGTCCGTGGCGTTGTCAACGACGAGGACCTCCCGGCTGTCCTGTAGCGACTGCCCCCGGTAGAGCCGGTAGCTCGCTCTGGTCCCGGGCGCCACGTCGGCGAGCCCGCTGTCCGCGGAGAAGTTCCCGTCCTCGATCGCCAGCTCGGACTCGGTCCGGGACGGGGTCTCGTTGGTGTCCCTGACGATCGTCGCCGACAGCTCCGCCACGGGCAGAATCGTGGTCGTGCCCGTTATCGTCCCGTCGCCAGTCTCGACGAGGACGGTGCCGTCGTCCGTGACGTGGTCGTACCGGAGGTACCGCTCCCGAACGCTGAACGACGCCTCGGCGCTCACCCGGCCGTCGCCGGTTCCGTGATACGGGTACTGCTCCGCCACGTCCTCGTCCGTCGCCGACTGCGCTCCGAACGCCGCCGGCGGCTCGCCCCCGCCGTCGCCGAACCGATACCGCTCGCCGTCGGTCCCCTCTAAGGCGAACTCGACCGCGAACTCGTCGCCCGGCTCGACGTCGTGGGTGAACGCGCCGCCGTCGCTCGTGTCGATCGCGAGGTAGAAGCGGCCGGGCACTCCGTTCCTGTCGGCGTCCCCGCGTTCGAGCTCCGATTCCTCCGCAAGAAAGAGGCTGACGTCGTCGGAGTCGGCGTCCGCGAGATCGAGCTCCGCCCGGGGTTCGTTCCGCCCGGGATTCGTCTGCCGGACCGTCAGCGAGACGCCCTCCTCGGCCTCGAGGAGATCGACGAGGACGGTGTGGTTGAGCGTCGTCCCGGCCTCGATCGCGGTCCCGTCGTCCGACTCGCCGGACCGCCGCTCCGCGAAGTGCGCCATCGCGCCCCAGATCCCGGTCGCCTCGAAGCCGAGCACGACGCGGTCGCCCTTCGTCACCGCCGTTCGGTCGAGTCCGGCCTCCCTGAGGGCTGCGAGCGACTCGGTCCCTTCCCCGTCGTCCCCCCCGTCGGCGATCACGTCCGAGTCCGCGGTCGTGAAGACCTCGGCCTCGTCGTGGAATCCCGGTTCCTCCAACACGAGGTCGGACTCCGCGGCCACCTCGACCGGGTCTATCGCGCCCGAATCGCGGACGATGAACGTGCCGTTGGTGATCGCGAGCCGGTACCGCTCCGGAACGAGGGGCCGCGCGAGCCCGCCCGCGCCCGTCGAGCCGACCCCGGAGAGGTTCGCGAGGCTGTCGGCGACCACGTCGCCGTCCTCGTTTTTGAACTCAAGCGAGCAGTTCACGCGGTCGGCGCTACAGCTCTTGACGCCGCTCTCGTTCGTCCCGAGGAGCCGCGTGTTGATCGTCGTCGACCCGTCTCCCACCTTGAGCACGTCGACGAATCCGACCGTCCCGCCGGAATCGGTGAGGCGGTTGCCGCCGACCAGCAGGTACGCGGTGTCGCCCCCGGAGGTGTCGACGACGTGTCTGATCTCCACCGGGTCACCCGCCGTTCCGGTGTACGTCGGTCGGCTGAATGAGCCGTCGATCTCTCGGCTGACGGCGCCGCCCGGCGCCGCAGTTTCGCCGGTTTCGATCGCCGGAGCGACCTCGTCGCCGGCGGACGGTACCGCTCCGTCGCTCGCCGCCGCGTCCCCTCCCGCGAGCGCCGCCGCGGCGGGACCGATCGGCCCGGCGCCGAGGACCGAGCAGAGCACCGCGAGGGCGACCAGCACGGTTCCCAGCGTCGAGAGCCGAGAGCGCAGCGCGACGGCCTCCCCGTCGCTCTCCGCGGGTTCCCCGCGGCGGGCGCCGCGGGACCCGACGCGGCGGCCCTCTGAATCGGCGGTCGCCGCTCTGTCGGACCGATCCGCGCCGTCCCGTGGAGATCTGGAGGTCATCGTGGTGTCGGGTTGTCGTGGTGTCGGGTCGTCGTGCCGGCGAGTCGTCGTCACGGAGCCGAATCGCGCGGACGGCTCGCCGTCGGTTGCTACACGGTCGGGATCTCAGCGACTAAAGCGTACCCTCCCGATTATCGCCTCGGAGAACGGGAGCCGGTCGCCGCGACGCGATTCGGCTCGAATCGACCGACTGCGGCGGTCTCGAACTCTCGGTCGAGCCCCGAAGAGTTAAGCCCGCCCGCGGTCCGGTTCCGATGAGGATGAAGACCTGTCCCCGGTGCGAGTCGTCGATCGACGACGAGGCCCGCTACTGCGTCGACTGCGGCGCCCCCCAGACCGAGGCGGCCGCCGAAGAGCTCGACGAGTACGTGCAGCGACAGGCGCAGCAGGTCGCCGCCGACTCGGGGGCGGCGGGCGGCGGTGGCACCGACGGCGGATCCGGCGACGGAGGCGTGGCCGGCTTCGTACCGACCGAGGAGCTCACCGACCGCGAACAGCTCTGGCGGCGCGGCTGTTACGTCGCGGGGTACGGCACGATCGTCGTCGCGCTCACGCTGGTCCCGCAGGCCGGTGCGTTCCTCCTGGTTCTCGGCGGGATCGCCATCTTACCGCCGGTCCGCCGGCTGACGGCGGAGCCGCTCGGGAGTCCGCTGAAGCGCGAGGTGATGGCCGGGCTGTACGCGATCCTCGCCCTGCTCGGTGCGGTGCTGCTGTTCGTTTTATAAGAGGCTGCTCCCGCTCACTCGATCCGGAACCCGTTCGCCTCCTCCGCGGCGCGGACGAGGTCGCCGATGCTGTCGCTCGCGGTGAGCCCCTGGCTCGCGGCGAACCGCTTTATCGCCACCGGCGGCACGTCGACGGTCGTCTCGCTCGCGACGAGCAGGAGTCCGAGCGCCTCCGGCGTCGGCGAGCTCGGGCCCGCGTTCGACGCGAACCACGTCACGAGCGAGTCGAACGTCGCCGTCACGTCGTTCGACACCATCCGCTGGCGGGTGGTGTCGCCGTCGACGTGGAGCGTCGCGTCGATCCCGTAGGTGAAGCCGTCGCCGTCAAAGGAGCTCGCCAGCCACCGGCTCACCGCCTGTCGGTCGACCTTGGCGGGGCCGGCCCCCCGGCCGCCGCGGTCGCCCTGACCGCCGCGACCGCCGCGGCCGCCCTCGGACGCACCCCGATCCGCGGCCTCCGGGCCGGCCGCATTCGCCTGCGGGTCCGTGCCCGGCGGCTGGCGCTCCGCGGGGCTCGCGGGGTCCGCGGCGGTGAACCCGGACTCGTCGGCGGGCTGGCTGGCCGGCCGCGACCGCCCGACGTTGGGCCGGCCGTTCGTCCCGACGACGTACCGGCTCTCCCCGATCTCGACGACGCTCTCGTCGTCGGTGAAGTCGAGCTCCTCGGGGTCGGCCGGCGGGGCGTCCGGGTCGGCCGCCGGTGCGTCGTGGTCACTCATGGCGTAGCCGTGGAAGCGCGAGAAAATAGGTGTTCCGGGCGGAACGGTCCGCCGGGGAAGTGGTTCGGGGGCTGTTCGAGGCTCGTTAGAGCCGGACCGCTTCGCCGTCCTCGCTGTAGAGGTCGGGCGAATTGAGCTCGACGGAAGTCGTTGCCGACGACGGCGAGACGATCTCGAGCGACGAGGTATCGCTCTGACCGAACGCCTCATCACTGGTCAGATGTGCGAAGGTGAACGTATCACCGTTACGAACACCAGTACTATCATTAGCGCTCGTCAGGCTACCGAACGGTTCTGCACCGGGGTTGAGGACGATCGTGTAATCTTCCTCACCGTTCAGTACCGCGTCGTCGCCCGCAACCCAGGCACCGGAGCTGTTCTGTACCCCGAATTCGCTCTGGTTGAGGTAGCTTGCGTTGTAACTGCTATCCAGTGTCGTTCCGTTTGCGGCTTCATCAGTAAACACAAGATTCGCCTGCCCGTTCGGACCAACGGCTTGGATAGTCGTCTCTGACAAGTCTATTTGACTGGAACCGGCCGCACCGGAGACACTCACCCGAATTTCTTCAAGTTCCCCGGAGCTCGCGTTACCCACGATACCGACTTCACTCGAAACGTCGATACGCTCGGACACGAGGTCTGTACTCTCTTGACCCGTCGCTTCAGCCTGTGATTGGAGGAAGCCGGCCGTGTTGATCAGAACACCGGCGGCGATCGCTGCCACCAGCACCATCGCGATGAACACGATGAGGGTCCCGATCCCCACTTGACCGCGGTCCTCACTATTGTTGATAAACTCGAACATTGTTACAGCCTCACCGAGGTTTGATCTTCAGTCAGTGTCGTCGGGACACGCAGCTCAGCACTTGTGGTCGCCCCGGACGCGGTCGTGAACGTCACCGAGAGACTGTCGCCGGCATTCAAACCGCCGTCGCTCCCGTCCGGATCCAAATTGTATCCGAATTCGCCGTCGCTATCGTTGAGATTCAGCGTGATCTCTGCGCGGTCACCCGTGTCTGTCAGGACGACTTCATCACCGGTTTCGCCGGTGAACATGTCGATCTCGTTTTCCGAGAGTTCACCTGTGACCTGTCCACCAGTACCGATCAGCTCAACACTCACTTCAGTAAGGTCGATATTCCCGGCACCTGGGGATTGTGCGACGGTGATCTGGAGTTCGTCGATCGCACGCTCCGTACTCGTGTTACTAATATTCAAATCAGTGACGTTCCCGGACTGGCTAACAATCTGCAGCCGGTCGCTCACCTGACTCGTACTTTCTTCGCCCGTCGCCTCCGCCTGCGTCTGGAGGAAGCCGGCCGTGTTGATCAGGACGCCGGCGGCGATCGCCGCCACCAGCACCATCGCGATGAACACGATGAGGGTCCCGATCCCCACTTGCCCGCGCTCTTCCTCGTCCAGTATGGTTTCGAACATTGTGTGTTGCGTTGGCCCCCGGCCTGCCCGGCGGGCGTTATCGATAGGGAGTGTGATTTCCCTATTAAAGACTCCGTGCCGATTATTCGACCTGATAAAACGCCGCAGTCGTGCGATTTTCGGATTAATTCCAGCAAAATAATTTCTATAATCATCAACGATTTCACCGCGTGGTTATCGCATCCGATACTCGAACAGCAGTAGATGTGCGCGCAGATATCGGCCGATCAGTCGGCGCGGAACTGCTCGGTAGCGCGGTGAGGTCGATCAACGGGGGTCCGCGTCGGAACCCAGCGGGTGACCTACACAGGTGAACTGGGCCGATCAACTGAGACGATCCGTACCGCAGCGCCGCGGATCGTTACCGGTCCTGAATCCGCGTGAGTTCGGACTCGGGGATCACGAGCTCTCGCGTGCCGGGCTCGTAGACCGCGAGGCTCCCGGCGACGAGCGCCATCGACGCCGCCAGCAGCCCGGTGTTGATCAACAGCAGCGCCGCCGCGTCGGCGAACGACGTCCGGAAGCCGGCGACGGGCGTCGCGACGGCCGCGACGACGACCAGTCCGAAGCCGACGGCCAGGTACGCCATCGCGGTGCGGCCCGACGACCGGTAGGCGGCCACCGCGAACGCCGCCAGCGTCGCGCTCGCGCCCGCCAACACGGTGGTCGTCACGAGATACAATCCCTCGATGAGCTCCATATCCGGCCTCCTCGGAGTCGATACATAAACCCACGGTGGCGGCTATCACCGGCGATAACACGGCGTTCCGCTATCGCGGGTCCGAAGAACGCGGATACGGCGTCTGTCGCCCGCCTGTCCCCGGATTCGACGATCCCTGCACTCACCGGTATCCTTTTACGTTGTAAAAATCAACGACGATAACGTGAATGGTGGGGGACGATCTGATCACGGTTCTCGGTAACAAGTACAACACGGACATTCTGACGGCGACCGGCGACGCGATGTCCGCGCAGGATCTGAGCGACGAGCTCGACGTCCCGATCGCGACGTGTTACCGCCGGATCAACGAGCTCGAGGAGGCCGACTTACTCGAGCTGCACGACCGGCCGCTCTCGGACGAGCACCGCCGGGTGAAGGTGTACCGCCGGAAGGTCGACGGCGTCGAGGTCGACTTCCGCGACGGGCTCACGATCGAGGTCGAGGAGCGCTCCGCGGTGAAAAACCGGCTCGACGACGTGTGGCGCGACCTCTCGTCGAGTCAGTAGCGTCCCGCAACTCTCCCCTTCCGCTCCGTCGGCGACTCTCGGTCCGTTCTCTCTGTCCGTTCCCTCGATCTCTCCTCTTAGAGTCCGGTCCGGATCAAAACGACGGTCCCTCGGACCCTCCCATCATCGAGAACCCGCCGGCCCGCTCGTGGACGGTGATCCCCCCTTCGCCGATCTCCATCGGGAAGATGTCGGTGTCGATGTCCTGTTTCCGCATCTTCGCCACCCAGACGTACCGGTTGACGCCCGAGTCCGTCGGCGTCTGGATGAAGTAGATGTTCCCGTCGGTGAGGAAGTTCTCCAGTCCGACCTCGGTGTCCGGGAACACGGCGCCCTGCTCGTTGATGAGCAGCGAGGTCAACCCGTTCGCCTTGAGGATGTCGGAGAACTTCAGGAGGTACGTCCGCTTCTCCTGTTCGGCGTCGAAGAAGAGCTGGAACATCGACAGCGAGTCGAGCACGAGCCGGTCGAACCCGCCGTCCTCGATCGTGTCGAGCAGGCGGTCGACCGCCGTCGAGAAGTCGGTCTCGCGCAGCATCTCTCGCTTGTCCAAGATCACGATGTCGCCGTCGTCGACGGCGTCGCCGAACCCGTCGAGACCGATCGACTCCGCGGCGCCGCGGATGTCCGCCTCGTCCTCCTCGAAGGAGACGTACACGCCGCGCTCGTCGTGTTCGGTGACGCCGTGATGGAGGTACTGGATACCGAAGATGCTCTTGCCGGTCCCGGGGTTCCCGGAGACGAGTACCGTCGACCGCTCCGTGATGCCGCCGGTGAGGATCGAGTCGAGCCCCTCGACCCCGGTGGAGACGAGTTCTGACATTCGTCCCGGTATTGGCGACGGGAGTATATAAAAGACGATCCGACGCGACCGGCCGAACTGACGGCGACAGCTTTATTTCTCGACACACCGGCCGATACTGTATGCCCGGTGAAGCGTCTCCCGTCGCCCCCGGCGGTGATCAGCGGTGAGCGACCTCTCGATCCTGATCGTGGAAGACGAGCCCGACATCGCCGCGCTGTACGCCGGCTTCCTCGACGGGCGGTACGAGGTCGATCTCGCCGAAACCGCCGCCGAGGCGATCGATCAGGTCGACGCGAGCGTCGACGTGGTGCTCCTCGATCGCCGGCTCCCGGACGGAAGCGGCGACGACGTGCTCGAACGCATCCGCGAGGCCGGCTACGACTGTCGGGTCGCGATGGTCACCGCCGTCGAGCCCGACTTCGACATCATCGATATGGGGTTCGACCTGTACCTCACCAAGCCCGTCAGCCGGTCGAACCTGCTGACGGCGATCGACACCCTGCTCACCCGCAGCGAGTACGACGATCTCGTCCAGGAGGCGGCGGCACTGGCGAGCAAGCGCGCGGTGCTAAGCTCCCAGAAGCCCGCCGCCCAGCGCGAGGGGAACGAGGCGTACGCCGACCTCGTCGAGCGCTTGGAGGCCCTCGACGCCGACATCGACGACCTCGGCGAATCGCTCTCCTCCGACGACTACCGCGCGATGTTCCGCGACCTCGGCGAGGCCTGACGCGGCGGCGACCGCGTCACTCTCGCCCTCTCGTCCTCCCCGCTTCCGCCCTCTCGTCCTCCCCGCTTCCGCCCTCTCGTCCTCCCCGCTTACGCACTCTCCTCGACGCTCTTCCTTCGCGGATCCCACCGACGGCGTCCGGATCCCGAACGAAATTTGAACGGACCTCGCCCCGACTCCGCACCAACGTTGTCCGGTTGTTGAAAAATCTATATTCCCCTCATCGCCCTCGCCGAGACCATGACGGAACAAGACACGCGGCGGCGCTTCCTGACGACGAGCGGCGGACTCGCGACGCTGGCACTCGCCGGTTGTCTCGGCGAGGGCGGCAGCGGCGGCGAGATGGACGAGAGCGACGGGATGGACGGAGACGACGGCATGGGTAGCGAGGACGGCGAGGGGGACGGCATGGAGGCCGATGACGGGATGGACGGCGAGGACGACATGGACAGCGAGGACGACACGGACGACGAGGACGGGATGGGGGAGCCCGTCACGGTCCGGGTGCGGATCGAGAACGTCGCCTCCACGGAGTTCTACCCCGCGGACACGTCGACCGACGGCGTCGTCTGGGTCTCGCCGGGCGCGTACGCGATACACGAGGGCGGGAACCCGATATACGACCGCGGCGATTCGGCGTCGGTCGGTCTCGAAGCGCTCGCCGAGGCCGGCCGCCCGACGGGATTCGAGGGGGAAAACGGGATCGTCGCCGAGCTCGCCGCGTCGACGGCGGTCCACGACTCGGGCGCGTACGCCCCCGCCGACACGGTCGCCGACCCGAACGACCCGACGGGAGCGATCCCGGGCGCCCCGCCGATCGCGCCCGGCGGCGCCTTCGAGTTTGAGGCCGACGTCGCGCCCGGCCAGCGGCTCTCCTTCGCCTCGATGGTCGTCCCCTCGAACGACGCCTTCGTCTCGACCGACGAGGAGGGGGTCGCGCTCTGGCCCGACGACGGCGAGCCGGTCGACGGCGACGTCACCGACGCCGTGGCGCTGTTCGACGCGGGGACGGAGCCGAACGCGGAACCCCCCGGAACCGGTCCCGACCAAGCGCCCGCACAGGACGCGCCCGACCAGGGCGCCGACGAAGACGGCGTCGTTCGCCGGTTGAGCGACGTCGACGACGGCCACGAGTACCCGGCCGCCGAGGACGTGGTTCAAGTGACTGTAACCCCGACGTAGAGTATGATAGACGTTACCGAACGACGAGACGCGCTGCTCGCGGCGGCGGCCGGGACGGTGGCGGTCGCCGGCTCGTACCTCCTCACGGGGTGGTCGCCCGCGTTCGTCGTCCGGCCCGTCGACCAGGCCATCGTCAACTCGACGCCCGGGCCGGTCGTGACGTTCGCGATCGAGACCCTCGGCGACGCGGGCCACCTGATCCACATCGCCATGGCGTTCGCGGCCGTGGTCGGCCTGTTCGGCGCGGTTGCGTTCGGCGGGCTCCGGCTCGCCGCGCGCCTCGATCGGTCGTCGGCCGGGGCCGCAGCGGCCGGGGCCGCGGCGACCGGCGTCGTCTCGTGGCTGCTCGCCGCCGGGCTGACCGGAGACCCGACGCGGGCGTTGGGAGTGGCCCTCCCCGCGGCGGCCGTCGTCGCGGTCGGCGGCGTTCCCCCGTCGCCCGACCCGTCTGTTCCCGGATCGGCGTCCGGGGACGGGTCCTCGGTCGCAGGGAACTCGACGCCGACCGTCGACGCGGTGCGTCGCCGAACGCTCGGCGTCCTCGTCGGAACGCTCGGGTTCGTCGTCGCGGCGGTCGTGGGCCGGCGGCTGCCAGCGCCGGCCGACGACACGCTCGCCGACGCTCCGCGGTCAGAGGGCGCGACCGAGCGGCTGGAGGCGATCGACTCGGCCTCGTTGCCGGTCGCGAGCGAGGGCCTCCTCGGCATGGTGAGCCCGATCGGCGAGTTCTACAACGTCGACATCGCGGAGTTCGACCCGGAGGTCACCGCGGACGAGTGGTCGCTGACGTTCACCGGCGAGACCGGGTCCGAGCGGACGATCGCCTTCGACGAACTGATCGACCGGTCAGTCGAGCACCGCGCGGTGACACTGCGCTGCGTCGGCGAGGAGCTGAACGGCCGCAAGCTGGACAACGCCGTCTGGACGGGGACGCCGATCCGCCCGCTGCTCGAGTCCGTCGACCCCGGGGGCGACTGCAACTGCGCGATGCTGCGCGGCGAGGACGGGTACTACGTCCAGTTCCCGGTCGACGTGCTCGCGGAGGGGTTCCTCGCGTGGGGGATGAACGGGAAGGAGCTCCCGACGGGTCACGGCCACCCGGTCCGGGTGCTGATCCCGGGTCACTGGGGGGAGACGAACGTGAAGTGGCTCTCGGAGATCGAGCTGCTGAACGTCGAGGATGACGGGTACTGGGAGGAGCGCGGCTGGGAGGGGACCGGCGAGGTGAAGACGGTCGCCAAGCTCTGGGACGAGGGCGTCACCGAGCTCGACGACGGGCGGATCGAACTCGCCGGCCACGCTTACGCCGGCACCCGCGGGATCGAACGCGTCGAGGTCTCGACCGACGGCGGCGACTCGTGGGAGGACGCCGCCCTCTCCGACCCCCTCCCCGACGCCGACGTCTGGCGGCAGTGGCGCCACGTCTTCGACCCCGACGGGCCGAGCGAGGTCGTCGTCCGCGCGGTCGACGGCGAGGGGACCCGCCAGATCGAGGCGCCGTCCGACCCGTCGCCGTCCGGCGCGTCCGGCTGGGTCCGTCGGACGGTCGGGTGACCGCCCGTCGCCGTCCGTCGATCGCCTCACCGGGCACCCGCCCGCGTCGCAACGACTTTCACACCCTACCCGACACAACAGTACGCCAAATGGAGAAGGCCCTGTGGTACCTGTTCGTCGCGAGCCGCGGTGGCGCCAACAGGGTCCGGATCGTCCGGGAACTCCGCGCTCGCCCCCGGAACGCGAACGAGCTCGCGGAGGCACTGGACGTCGACTACAACACGATCACCCACCACCTAGAGATGCTAGAAGACCACGACGTCGTCGAGCCCAGCGACCACGACTACGGGAAGCTCTATTTCCTGACCGACCGCTTCGAGCGCCACGGCGACGCGTTCGAGGAGATCACGTCGGAGGTGGACGCCGAATGAACCCCGCGACGCCGACCGTCTTCGGCATCGTGATCACGGGAATCAACAGCGCGCTGCTGGCGGTGCTGGCCGCGGTCTGGCTCCGCAACTACCGCGAGTTCGGCTCGACGCTCCTCCTGGGGCTGTTGGGGTTCAGCGCCGTCCTGTTGGTCGAGAATCTGGTCTCCATCGCCTTCTTTTTCAGCAGCATGCGGACGCTGTACGCGATGGACCCGCTCGTCGGCCGGGTCGTGCTCGGAATGCGCGTGCTCGAACTGCTCGCGGTGTCGCTGCTGACCTACGCGACGCTGAAGTGACCGGGGCTCCGACCCCGTCTCGCCACCTCCCCGGCCGCCTCACGAGAGCTGCTCGCCGACCAGCCGGTCCGCCTCGGCGACGAACGCGTCGCGCTCGTCGATCGGGATCGTCGCGCCCGCGGCGACGTCGTGGCCCCCGCCGTCGCCGCCGACCGACTGACTCGCCTCTCGCATCACCGCGGAGAGGTCGAGCCCCCGGCGCACGAGCGCGTGCGAGCCCCGCGAGGACACCTTCAGCTCCTCGGCGCTCTCCTCCGCGAACGCGATCACGGGCTTCGAGCGGTCGACCGCCGGCGAGCCGATCGCCATCCCGGCGACGATCCCGACGATCGTCTCGCGGATCCGCGAGCCGGCGTCGAACCACTGGAGGTGTTCCTCGTCGGTGACGCCCTCCGTCTTCACCCACTGGAGCCCCTCCGAGAGGTTCCGGCGGTGCGTCCGGAGGAGCCGGCGCGCCTCGGCGAGCGCGTCGCCGCGGTCGCCGAGACACACCGCGAGGCCGACGTCGGCGCGCTCGTACCGGGCGGTGGCGTTGAGCAGGGTGGAGAACTCGCTGACGTCCCGTAGCTCCGTGCCGGGCTCCTCGTCGACGAGCGTGTAGGAGGTGCCGACGAGCGCCTCGATCCGGTCCGCGGGGACGCCGGAGGCGACGGCGCGGCGCATCAGCGCGGACGCGAGGGTCTGCCGCTCCTCGCCGTCGAGATCGACCCAGCGGCGCCACTCCCCGTCGCGTTTCACGTCGACGTCGAGGTCGGTCAGGAAGGAGATCGCCCCCGCCTCGTCGTTCGAGACGCCCGGGATCTTCACGTCTGAGGCGTACTCCAGCAGCTTCGGCAGCGGGCGGGTCTGTCTGCCGTACAGGTCCAGGTCGGTGCGCGTCTCGATGACGCCGGCGTCGACGCCGTCGGCGACGATCGCCTCGTTGGCGCCGACGAGTCCGCCGTCGGAGTCCTGCATGTCGCCGACCGCGCCGACCACCGCGAGCGCGGCGAGGTCGCGGTTGTCGCCGTCCGGCCCCTCCAGCGCCCGGGCGAGCACGTAGCTTGCGCCCGCGCCCGACAGCTCGCTCGCGCCGTCGATCCCCTCGAGGAGGGGGTTGAGGTGGAACTCCGTGTCGCGGTCGGCCGGCTGGTGGTGATCGGCGATCACGGGGACGAACGCGCCGCGGGCCTCGTGGTCGGCGATAACGTCGAGCTGGCCGGAGCCGAAGTCGGTGAACAGCACCACGTCGAACTCGCGGGCGGCGATCCCCGCGATCGACTCGGCGTCCAGCTGCTTCTCGAAGACGACCTCGTGGTCGATCCCGGCGCGCGCGAGCGCCGTCGAGGCGATCGCGCCGCTCGTCAGCCCGTCGGCGTCGATGTGGGACGCGAGCAGCACCCGATCGGCGGCGCGGAGGCGGTCGGCGCAGGCGCTCGCGCGTCCGGCGAGGTCCGGCACGGGTGAGTCGGCGACTGCCATTACCGCTCGTTGGCTCGCGATCGGGGATAAACTCACGCTTCGGCGGCGGGCGGTCGTCCTCGAACGGGTCGGCACCGCCCGTTTCGCCGGAGACCGAGGCATCACTTGCCGTAACTGACGGTTATAGATGTATGTAGATATATGCACTACACACATGACACGTGGGTTCAACACCCGGAGTCTCCACGCCGGCGCCGAGGCCGACCCGGCGACCGGGTCGCGCGCGACCCCGATCCACCAGACGACCTCGTTCGTCTTCGACGACGCGGACACGGCGGCGGAGCTGTACGCGCTCCGGGCGGAGGGCCACATCTACTCCCGGCTCTCCAACCCGACCGTGGGGGCCCTCGAGGACCGGATCGCCGACCTCGCCGGCGGCACGGACGCGGTCGCGACCGGCGCGGGAATGGCCGCCTTCGACGCGATAACGACCGTGCTCGCGAGCGCGGGCGACAACGTCGTCGCCAGCTCCGAGATGTACGGCGGCACGGCCGCGTACCTCACCAGCACCGCGAACCGCCGCGGGATCGAGGCCCGGCTCGTCGACACGCTCGATTACGAGGCGTACGCGGACGTGATCGACGAGGACACCGCGTTCGTCCACGTCGAGACGATCGCGAACCCCTCGCTCGTCACCCCCGACTTCGAGCGGATCGCCGAGATCGCCCACGAGCACGCGGTGCCGCTCGTCGTCGACAACACGTTCGCGACCCCCTATCTCTGTCGGCCGTTCGAGCACGGCGCCGACATCACCTGGGAGTCGACGACCAAGTGGATCACGGGCAACGGGACGACGGTCGGCGGGGTCATCGTCGACGGCGGGCAGTTCCCGTGGGACCACCCGGACGCCGACTACGACGAGCTCGACGGGCAGTCGCCGGCGTTCCCGATCGACTTCGTCGAGGAGTTCGGCGACGCCGCCTTCGCGAACGTCGCCCGCCAGCGCGGCGTGCGCCCCACCGGCGGCCAGCAGTCCCCCTTCGACGCGTGGCAGACGATCCAGGGGCTCAACACGCTCCCGCTCCGGATGGACCGCCACTGCGAGAACGCGCGGACCGTCGCCGAGTTCCTCCGCGACGACGACCGGGTCGGCTGGGTGAAGTACCCCGGCTTCGAGGACCACCCGAGCCACGACAACGCCGCCGAGTACCTCGACGGCTTCGGCGGCATGGTGACGTTCGGCGTCGACGGCGGCTACGAGGCCGCCAAGACGCTGTGCGAGTCGGTCGAGCTGACGAGTTTCCTCGCGAACGTCGGCGACGCGAAGACGCTCGTCATCCACCCCGCCTCCACCACGCACGCGCAGATGGACGAGACCCAACAGCGGCTCGCGGGCGTCTTCCCCGACATGCTCCGGCTCTCCGTCGGCATCGAGGACCCCGAGGACGTGATCGCCGACCTCGACCGCGGGCTGGCGGCCGGCGACCGCGCGGCCGAGGAGGAGGACAAATGAGCGCCACGCCGTCCGACGAGGGCGTCGCCTCGCTCGGCGAGTTCGTCTTCGAGTGCGGCCAGTCGGTCCCCGACCTCGAGGTCGCCTACGAGACGCACGGCGAGTTCGACGGCGACAACGTCGTGTTGGTCTGTCACGCGCTCACGGGGAGCCAGAACGTCGCGCGCTCGCCGTCGCCGGACCGGGACGCCGGGCAGGCCGGGCAGGCCCGCGCGTGGTGGGACGACATCGTCGGCCCGGGGAAGGCGATCGACACGACGGAGTACTTCGTCGTCTGCGCGAACGTCCCCGGCTCCTGTTACGGCACGACCGGCCCGACGAGCGAGCGCCCCGCCGACCTCGACCTCCCCGACGAGCCCGACCACGACCGGTGGGGCACCGCCTTCCCGCCCGTGCAGGTCGAGGACTGGGCGCGCGCCCAGCGGCGCCTGCTCGATCACCTCGGCGTGGGGCGGCTGCGCGCCGTCGTCGGCGGCAGCGTCGGCGGTATGAACGTCTTGGAGTGGGCCAAGCGCTACCCGGACGACGTCGACCGGATCGTCCCCATCGCGACCGCCGGGCGGCTCGACGCCCAGTGTCTCGCGCTCGATGCGGTCGCCCGCCGCGCGATCCGCGCGGACCAGCACTGGAACGGGGGCGACTACTACGGCGAGGACCGCCCCTCGCCCGACGAGGGGCTCGCGCTGGCCCGGCAGATCGGCCACATCATGTACCTCTCGAAGGCCTCCATGGAGCGCAAGTTCGGCCGGCGCTCCGCGGGCCGCGACTCGCTGACCCGCGAGGAGGGCGACCTCGGGCTGCCGCCGGAGCCGACGGCGGCGTTCTTCCCGTACCGGGAGGTGGAGTCGTACCTCGACTACCAGGCCGAGGGGTTCAGCGAGCGCTTCGACGCCAACAGCTACCTCTACCTCACGCGCGCCATGGACGAGTACGACCTCGCCGCCGGCCACGGCACCGACGCCGACGCCCTCGCCGCCTTCGAGGGTGAGGCGCTCCTGATGAGCTTCACCGCCGACTGGCACTTCACCGTCGAGCAGTCGGCGTCGCTCGCGACCGCCTTCCGCGACCGCGACGTCCCCGTCGCCCACCACGTGATCGACTCCGACCACGGCCACGACGCGTTCCTCGTCGAGCCCGAACACGTCGGCCCGCCGCTCCGCGACTTCCTCGCGGACGGGGTCGAGGGCCGAGCGGTCTCCGACGACGGCGGCGAGGGCGAGGAGTCTGCGCGCCCCGAGTCGGACCACGCGCCGGTGCACGCGAGCCTGTTTCAGGGGTAGCGGACTCTTTTAAATACCATCGTGCGGTCGGCGCGTGCCGCCGAGCGCCCGCAGGGCGCGAGGTGCACGCGCGAGGGACGCGGTGAGCGCTCGAAGAGCGCGAACCGCGAGGCTGGGGAGGCGTGAGGCGCGGTCGCTGTGCGGGGCGGGACTCAAAGGGGCAGCCGCGAGGACGAAGCACACCGACGTAAGGACCGCAGGGAGCGAACGAAGTGAGCGACTGAGGACCGCAGCGAGGTGCGCGAGTCCTCGCGGCTGGGGCTTTGGCGGTGTTCTCCGTCGATCTATCAGCAACTGTTTATAGGCGAACGACCGGGTTTTTGGCGGTGTTCGCCGTCGATCCGTCAGCAACTGTTTATAAAAGAGCGACCCAGTCCCGAGGCGCGTCTGTCACCCCACCGGCCAACCACACGATCAATCATGCAAATGTTCATAGTTCTCGATTCCGTGGTGTGTAAGGTATGCCCGGTGGACACTCCCAGACGCTTCGACCGTTCCTGTGGCGCGCGGAACGACTGTACCCCGACACAGAGATCGTTTCCCGGACCCACGAGGGTCGCACGCGACACACGTACGCCGAGTACGCCGACCGAACCGCCCAGCTGGCGAACGCGCTCGACGAGTACGGGATCGAGCGCGGCGACAGGGTAGCGACGTTCTGCTGGAACAACACGCGCCACTTCGAGACGTACTTCGGCGTCCCGAACGCCGGCGCGCAGCTCCACACGATAAACCCCCTGCTGCCCGACGAGCACATCCGGTACATCGTCGACGACGCCGAAGACGAGATCGTGTTCGTCGACCCGTCGCTCGCGGGGAAGCTCGCCGGCGCGGCCGAGGGCGCCGAGGAGTTCGCCGACGTCGACTTCGTCGTAATGGGTTCCGAGGGGACCGACGCGCTCGACGGGACCCCCTACGAGGAGTTCATCGCCGACCAGCCGACCGACTACGACTGGCCCGAACTCGACAGCGACCAGCCCGCCGGCCTCTGTTACACCTCCGGCACGACGGGGAAACCGAAGGGCGTCGAGTACACTCAGTCGATGCTGTGGAGCCACACGATGGCCTCCCAGACGCCGCAGGGGATCCCGATGGAGGACTCCGACGTGGTCATGCCCGTCGTCCCCATGTTCCACGTCAACGCGTGGGGGATGCCGTTCACCGCGACCGCGGCGGGCGCGAAGCACGTCTACCCCGGGCCGTCGCCGGACCCGGCCGACCTCGCGGCGCTGATCGAGGAGGAGGGCGTGACGATCTCGGCGGGCGTGCCGACGGTGTGGCTCGGCCTCCGCGAGTACATCGCGGAGGGGAACGAGGTCGACCTCTCGACGCTCGACACCGTGATCGTCGGCGGCGCGGCCGCCCCGCAGTCGCTGATCGAGTGGTACGACGACCGGGGCGTCGAGGTGCTCCACGCGTGGGGGATGACCGAGCTGTCGCCGATCGGCACCGTTTCGCATCTCACCGACGACCTCCGCGACGCCGACTACGAGACGCAGGTCGACAAGCGGTCGAAACAGGGGCTCGTCGTCCCCGGGCTGGAGTTCGAGGTGATAGACGAGAACGGCGAGGAGATCCCGTGGGACGGCGAGGCGTTCGGCGAGCTCCGGATCCGCGGTCCGTGGGTCACCAAGGAGTACTTCAAGCGGCCGGAGGCGAACGAGGCGGAGTTCGTCGACGGCTGGCTGAAGACCGGCGACGTGGTCACCGTCGACGAGGACGGCTACCTCCAGCTCGTCGACCGGACGAAAGACGTGA
The DNA here is from genome assembly GCF_003721435.2 of Halorubrum sp. CBA1229. Taxonomy (NCBI): domain Archaea; kingdom Methanobacteriati; phylum Methanobacteriota; class Halobacteria; order Halobacteriales; family Haloferacaceae; genus Halorubrum; species Halorubrum sp. CBA1229. Next base: position 1,577,298 of record NZ_CP054585.1, read on the forward strand.
TCAAGTCGGGCGGCGAGTGGATCTCCAGCGTCGAGTTGGAGAACGCGATCATGGCGTACGACGGCGTGAGCGAGGCGACCGTCATCGGCGTCCCGCACGAGCGCTGGCAAGAGCGCCCGGTCGCGTTCGTTGTCGCGGCTGACGGCGTCGATCGCGAGGCCTTGGTCGACGAGATCGAGGACGGACTCCGCGAGGAGTACCCGAAGTGGTGGGTGCCGGACGCGGTGGAGTTCATCGACGAGGTGCCGAAGACCGCCACCGGGAAGTTCTCGAAGAAGGACCTCCGCGAGCGGTACGCCGATCAGTCGCTCGTCGACGGCTCGGTGCCGGAAGAGGACGCGCCCGAGCAGGAGTAGGGCCGGACTGGGTGCGTCCGCCGAATTTCACTCGCCGTCGCAGTTGCCGAACTTCACTCGCCGTCGCGGTCGCCGACGACCCACTTGTGTGAGTAGCTCTCGCCGCACGTGCAGTGGGCGTAGGCGTGGACCACGTCGCCCTCGGCGTAGAGCCCGCCGACCTCCTCGTTTTGCGCCTCCGCGAACGCGAAGACGAACCGGACGTCGTGGTCGTCGTCGGGCGCCTCCTCGGCGAACGGGCACGCCCCGCCGTCGAGCGCTCGGGCGATCGTCCCCTCGGCGCCCATCGCCGTCTTCGCGAACTCCATCGCGCCCATCCCGGTGCCGGCCTCGAACGCGGACCGACCGGTCTCGCCGTCGAGGATCAGCCGCACGCCGTCGTCCGTCTCGGCGCCGACGTTGCGGAGCCGGGAGTCGTCGTCGAGGTACGCGTCGCTCAGGTAGAAGACGACGTCGTCGAGCCGCTCGCCGGCGAGGAACTCGTCGAGTTTGCTCATGCCGGTCGGACGCGCGTGAACGGTAAAAGCCGTGCGAGTCGCGGTCGAGGGGGTGTCGACGCCACGCGCGGAGCGGGCCCCACCCGCTGTCGGATCGATGTTAAATCATGTAGAATTGGGGTAACTGTTAAGACGCCCCACTGAGATCCGTCTTCTGATGAGCGCGCAAACACCATCCGGAGACCGGCTCGCCGAGTGGGCGGAGCTGGTCGACGAGGACGTCCCGGAGGAGCTTCGAGAGGAGCGCTCCGTCGAGCGATAACTTTCACCCCGCTTCGCGAAGGCTTTAGGCCGACGGCGGCGAAACACCGCCGATGGCGACCGAGGCCGCCGGCATCGACAGACCCCTGCTCGTCGACGACTTCCTCCAGCGGCGCCGCTACCAGCTCCAGCTCGCGGCGTCGGCGGCCGACGACCACACCCTCGTCTGCCTCCCGACCGGCCTCGGCAAGACGACCGTCAGCCTGCTCGTCACCGCCGAGCGCCTCCACGAGGCCGGCGGGAAGGCCCTCTTTTTAGCCCCCACCAAACCCCTCGTCCAGCAGCACGCCGACTTCTACCGCGAGGCGCTGCAGATTCCGGACGACGAGATCGTCGTCTTCACCGGCGACGTGAAGCCGGACGACCGCGCCGCCCTCTGGGACGACGCCCGGATCGTGATCGCGACCCCGCAGGTCGTCGAGAACGACCTCGTCGGCAACCGGATCTCGCTGCGCGACGTGACCCATCTCACCTTCGACGAGTGCCACCGCGCGACCGGCGACTACGCGTACGTCTACATCGCGGAGCGCTACCACGCCGACGCGGCCGACCCGCTCGTCACCGGGATGTCGGCCTCGCCGGGCGGCGACACCGAGGAGATCCAGACCGTCTGCGAGAACCTCGGGCTCGCGAACGTCGAGGTGATGACGGAGGAGGACGCCGACGTCGACGAGTACACCCACGACACCGACGTGCAGTGGGAGCAGGTCACCCTCCCCGACGAGGTCCTCGAGATCCGGGACGCCCTCAACGAGGTGATCACCGACCGGTTAGAGAAGCTGAAGCAGTTGGGGGTGACGAACACGACGAACCCGGACCTCTCGCAGAAGGACCTCAACAAGATGCGCGGGCAGCTGAAACAGATGATGGACAACGACCAGTCGGACGGGTACAAGGGGATGAGCACCCACGCCGAGGTGATGAAGCTCCGGCGCGCGACCGAGCTGGTCGAGACGCAGTCGGTCGAGTCCGTCCGGCGCTACTTCGAGCGCCAGCGCGAGGCCGCCCGCTCCTCCGGCGCCTCGAAGGCGAGCCAGCGGATGGTCGCCGACCCCAAGGTGCGCGAGGCGATGCGGAAGGCCGAGGCGTTCGACGGGCTCCACCCGAAGTTCTCGAAGGCCCGCATTCTCTTGGCCGAGACCCTCGGCATCAACGAGGGCGAGCGCGCGATCCTGTTCACCGAGTCCCGTGACACCGCCGAGGCGCTCGTGGAGTTCCTCTCCGCGAGCTTCGACGTCCGGAAGTTCGTCGGGCAGGGCGACAAGGAGGGCTCCGACGGGATGAGTCAGAAACAGCAGCAGGAGACGCTCGACGAGTTCAAGGCCGGCGAGTTCGAGGTGCTGGTCTCCACGTCGGTCGCCGAGGAGGGGCTGGACGTCCCCGAGGTCGACCTGGTCTGCTTCTACGAGCCCGTCCCCACCGCGATCCGCTCGATCCAGCGCAAGGGCCGGACCGGCCGGCAGGCCGAGGGGAAAGTCGTCGTCCTGATGGCCGAGGACACCCGCGACGAGGCGTTCTTCTGGATCTCCCGCCGTCGCGAGAAGAAGATGGCCAGTCAGCTCGCCGAGCTGAAGGAGGCCACCGACGACATCGAGGAGACCGTCGGCGACGACGGGCAGGCCGGCCTCGACGCGTTCGCCGGGGGATCCGCCGAGCGCGACGCCGAGCCGGAGCCCGACGGGAACGCCGGCGACGACGTCGACGGCGGTGACGGTAGCGACGACGACGCCGGACTGACCGACTTCGCGGCCGAGACGCGGGGTGGAGACGAGGCGGACGACGAGGGCGACGCGGGAGCCGAGGGCGACGCAGACGGCGTCGTCGCCACCGCCGGCGTCGACGACGGCGTCGAGGTCGTCGTCGACCAGCGCGAGCTCGACTCCTCCATCGCGAAGGACCTCTCGACGCGCGACGGGCTCGTCACCCGGCTGGAGACGCTCGCGGTCGGCGACTACGTGCTCTCCGACCGCGTCGCCGTCGAGCGCAAGTCGGCGGCCGACTTCGTCGACTCGATGCTCGACGCCGACCGGTCGATGTTCGAACAGGTCGGCGAGCTCTCGCGGGCGTACGCCCGCCCGGTGATGGTCGTGGAGGGGACGAACCTCTACGGGCAGCGCGATATCGACCCGAACGCGATCCGGGGCGCGCTCGCATCGCTCGCGGTCGACTTCGACGTGAGCGTGCTCCGCACCGAGGGCGAGTCGGACACCACGGAGCTGCTCGCGACCATCGCCAAGCGGGAGCAGGAGACCCGCGACCGCGAGGTGAGCGTCCACGGCGAGAAGACGACGAAGACCCGCGCGGAACAGCAGGAGTACGTCGTCTCCTCCATCGCCGACATCGGCCCGGTCACGGCCCGGACCCTGCTGGAGCACTTCGGCACCGTCGAGGCCGTGATGACCGCGCCCGAGGACGACCTGCTGGAGGTCGAGGGCGTGGGGCCGGTGACCGCCGAGCGCATTCGCGAGGTCGTTGGCAGCGAGTACGAGTGATCGACCGGCGAAACGGTATTGGAATGGAGTCGTAACGAGTTCGCATGGTGAAGCGTATCCGCGTCGAGGAGGACACACACGCCGCGCTCGCGTCGCTGAAGGGCGACGACGAGTCCTTCGACGACCTGCTGACGCGGTTGCTCCGCGAACACCGCGGCGGTCCGCAGTCTGGGGCCGGTCTCTGGGAAGGGAGCGACGCACCCGAACACGCACGCGAGACGCGTCGAGAACTGAAAAGCGGAATCGACACGCGAGACCCGGAGTCCTGACCCTGGGCTCAGTCGAACCCGCTCACCAGCGTCACGAACCACTGACCGAGGTCGTACTCCGCCCGCACCTCCACGCGCGTCACCCACTTCACCCACTGGAACCCCCGCCGGTCGGGGGCGACGAGCCTGGCCGGCGCGCCGTGGCCGTGCGAGAGGCGCACACCGCCGACCCGCGTCGCGAGCAGCGCGTCTTCGGCCTCGTCAAGCGGGAGACTCCAGCGGTACCCCGTGACCGACGTGAACCGGACGTAGGCCGGCTCGCGGTCGGTCGCCTCCTCGTCGCCGGAGGCCGTCTCCGGCCCCCCGGCCGCGTCGAGCAGGTCGCCGACGCGGATCCCGCCCCACTCTTGCACCGTGTACCACCCGCTCGTGCAGTCGAGCAGGGCTTCCGTCTCGTGGCCGGCACCGAGCTCGTCGGTGGTCAGCTCGACCGGAGCGCTCACGAGCCCCTCGACCCGCAGTCGGTACCCCTCCCGGTCGATCGGGTCGGGGTTGTCGGCGACCCACGATGTGACCGGGAACGCGCCGTTCCCGTCGCCCTCGCGGGGCTGGGACCCGGTGAACCGCCGGTCCGCGCCCGCCGTGTCGAGCAGGTCGTTGACGCCCTGTTGGAGCCGGTAGGTCGCGGCGCCGGCGACCAGCAGGACGGTGTATCGAACGGCGGTGCGCCGGCGCTCGAAGTCGACCCGCCGCGGGAGCCTGAACCGGGTCGCGGCGTGCGCCGCCACGAGCGGGAGCAGGACCAGTCCGAACCCGACGTGGACGGAGAGCAGCGTCCAGTAGGAGAGCCGCACGTCGAGTCCGAACACCCAGACGACCCCGGTCGAGAGCGCGCCGAGGGCGGCGACGAGCGTCAGGACCGACAGCGCGGTCGACCGCTGCCAGAGCGTCGGGTCGGTGAGGCGGCGCCGGACGCGCGCGAGCTTCCACGCGAGCAGCGCGACGATCCCGAGCCCGAGCGCGCGGTGGAGCCAGAAGACGGGCCACCCCTCCGGGACGCCCACCGTGAAGGAGACGAGCCCCGTCAGGACCTCCGCGGCCACGAACACGAACAGCGACCAGTCGACCGCGCGCGGCGGCGGCTCTAGGCGGTCGAGCGCGTCGCGGAGCGTTCCGCCGATTCCGGACCCCGGTCCCATCTCGACCGCGCTACGTGCTAACGAGACAAAAGGCTACAGCCCGCACGCTTCGCTCACAGCTCGTACACTTCGCCGTCGACCGCGAGCGGCTCCGCGAACGCCTCGTCGGGCGGGTAGTAGTGCGCGACGTGGACGAGCCGCGTCCGGTCGGCGTCCAGCTCGTCGGCGAGCGCGAGCGCTCCCTCTCGGGTCATGTGCTTCGTGCCGAACGTGCGGGGGACGCCGTCGGGCCCCTCGTGGCCCCCGCCGATCGGGTGGTGATCGCAGAGGGAGGCGGGGACGATGGCGTCGGCCAGCAGGAGGTCGGCGCCGGCGAGCGCCTCGCGGGAGCGCTCGGGCACGTCGTAGCTCGTGTCGCCCGTCAGCGAGAGCGTCGCGCCCGTCTCCGGGTCCTCGATCACGACCCCGTAACAAAGGAGCGGCGGGTGGTCGACGGGAACGAAGCGGACCTCGAGCCCGCACGTCTCGAAGGGCTCGAACGGCTCGCGGGCGTGGACGCCGATCCGGTCCTCGAGGTAGTCGTACTTCGCGCGGATCGTCTCGGCGACGCTCTCGTCGGTGGCGGGGTCGGTCTCGTTCGGCGCGTGGACCGGGAGCCCGTCGACCAGCCGGTAGACGTTGCCGAGGCCGTCGAGGTGATCGAAGTGGATGTGCGTCACGATGCCGGCGTCGGGGAGGGGAACGTCGGCGTCGAGGAACTGCTGTCTGAAGTCCGGACTGAAGTCGACGAGCAGCGACTCGCCGGTGCGCTCGTTGGCGACGTGGACCGAGAACCGCGAGCGCGACACCCCCCGCTCGCGCGCCGCGACGCAGGTGTCGCAGTCGCAGCCGGCGGTCGGCGTCCCGGTCGTGTCGCCGGTGCCGAGGAGGGTGACCCGCATCTCGGATCCGTCTCGGCGACCCACCGACTTAGCGTCCGCGGTCGATCGGGCCGAGCGGCGGCCGCCGCGCGCGCCGCCGGCCCGGCCGCTCCGCCCCCGATTTATAAGCGCTTCAGGACCGACCCATCGGTATGCACGACGCCAGCGACCTCGTCCTCGCGCGGCTCCCGTCGGGCGTCCCGATCCGCACGACCGTCCACGTCTACGGCGAGGGACGGCTCGTCGAGGGCCCGGACGGCCCCGAACTCGACGCGCCGGCCGACGGCGGGCCGGTGGTCTACGCGCAGGCCGCCCAGCACGGTCGGGAGGTGAACGGGACCGCGGTCCTCCGGCGGCTCCACGAGCGGCTGACGGACGCGGACCCGACGCGAGCGGACGCGAGCGACCTCGCCGGCACCCTCGTGACGGTCCCGGTCGCCGACCCGCTCACGTTCGACCGCGTCTCGTACACCACGCCGGAGTCGCTCGACGCGACCCACTCGAACATGAACCGCTGCTGGCCCGGAGACGACGAAGGGACGCTCCACGAGCGGGCGGCGGCCCGCCTCTGGGCGTTCGCGGGCGCGGCAGACGCGGTGGTCGACCTCCACACCGGGTCGCCGGCGATGCTCACGCACACGGTGTACATGCGCGGGGACGAGGCCTGCCGCTCGCTCGCGGAGGCGTTCGGGACCGACCTCCTGCTCGCGGAGGCGGCGGGCGACGATGCGGACGCGGAGTGGAGCGAGCGGGGCTTCGCCGGCAAGCTCCGCGTCGCCGCCACCCGCGAGGGGATCCCCACGATCACGCCGGAGCTCGCGCACAGCCGCGAGGTCGTCCCCGAGGCGGTCGAGACCGGTTTCAAAGGGATGCTCGGCGTCCTCCGCCGCGAGGGGCTGCTCCCCGGCGAGCCCGAGCCGTGGGACGGGACGGTCGCGCGGAACCACCTCGGTCGGGTGAACGCCGCGGAGTCGGGCCTGTTCACCCCGGAGCGCGATCTCGCCGTCGGCGACGAGGCTGTCGAGGGGGAGCGGCTCGGCGTCGTCCACGACCCGACGACGTTCGAGCCGCTGCAGACCGCGACGGCCGACCGCGACGGGATCGTCTACTCGATCGCCCGCGAGGCGACCGTCACCGCGGGGTCGACGCTCGTCGGTGTCGCCGAGCGACTGGACGAGTGAGAAACGGACGGGCGCGGGGCGGGTCGCACGCGCCGACGCGGATCAGGGCTGCCGTACGCGGATCTGGCCGTTCGCGTCGACGGTGACGAACAGGCGGCTGCGCACCTCGCGGCCGTGGACCGCGTCGCCGGCGCGGTCGCCGATCGTCTTCATCAGGTCCGGCGCGGTCTGGTTCACCTTCACGCCCGCCTCGTCGCAGGCGTCGTACACGTGTTTCGGGGCGTCGTACAGGTCGGTGCCGGCATCGATCTCCACGCGGACGGGCGCGGCGAGCGCCTCCGCGAACGCGACCGTCTCGCGGGCCCGCTCGACGTTGTCGCGGGCGCTGGCCTCGACGCTGGAGACGTTCGCGCGCGACGTGCCGAGCCGGTCGGCGATGTCCGACTGGCGGAGCCCCCGCTCGCGGAGCGCGAGCACCTCCGCCTGCCGGTCGGTGAGGACGCTCTCGTCGGCGTCGAACCCGGCCCGTTCCAACAGTTCGTCGGCCTCGACGCCCTCGACGTCGTCGGCCGTGTCGGCGGCGTCGGACGGCCCGTCGTCTGCGACCATACTCGTCGCGAGGGGACGCTCGCTCAAAAAACGGCGGTTTCGGCGTCCCGCTCGACGCGGGGCGCGGCGTCGACCGCGTCCGGGCGGATGCGACGACGGCCGATCGGTGGCGTCCGGACTGTCCGTGGGGCGGGGCTCCCCCGGGACGCGCTCACTTGCCCCAGAAGTTCTCGCGGCTGCCGAGCCGTTCGCGGTCCGGGCGATCGCGGCGGCGGTCGCCCTCGTCGTCCTCGTCGGCCTCGGCGTCGGCGTCCGTCGCGTCGCCCTCGTCGCCGTTCTCCTCCTCCGGGTCCTCGGGAAGGCGCTCGACGACGTCCTGCGCGGTCGCGTGGCTCGACTTCACGCGGTGGATCCGGACCTCCGCGCGCGCCGGCGGGAGGAGCCCGTCGACAAGGACGATGAAGCCGTCGTCGGTGCGGCCCACGCCGGCGCCGCTCTCGTGGATGTCGTCGACCTCGACGACGACCTCCTCGCCGGGCTGGACCGGCTGCTGTTTCAGCTCGTAGATGGGCATGTCGTAGTGGTTACACCACTCCGCGCCGCCCTTGTTGCCGTAGTGTTGACACCCCATCCCCTCGATTCGCTCGTCGAAACTGGGGCAATCGTCGGCGAGTGGACAGTCCGCCATACCGTAGGGGAGACCGCGGGCCGTTGTAAACGTTTTCGACTGGGCGGGCGGAAAATCAGGCGTATCGGCGGCTCACCCGGCTGAACGGTGGCTGCTCCGGCGCCCCGCCTCGGCTCACGACCGAACCCGGCTCACAGGAACTCGCGGACCTCCGAGTACCACATGTCGTGGTGGTCGACGGCGCCGAGCGCGTCGGCGACGTCGACCGCGATCGCGTGCCAGCAGCGCTCGCTCGGGTCCTCGGCGTCGAGGTTGTACGTCGCGTCCGCGCAGGTGCACTCCCCCTCCTCGACGACGTACTCGTCGTCGTGGCCGACGACGACGGTGAAATCTCGGTAGCGCTTCACGCGCCCCTCGCCGACCGCCTCGATCGCGCGCTGCCCGCGGTCGCCGTGCTCGCCGACGATCCCGGCGGCGATCGGGCCGGTGAGCTCTCCGGCCTCCGCGATCGCCGCGCGCCAGTCGTCGACCGGCTCCATGGGCTCCCATTCTGGGGCGGTCGGTTAAACAGCGTCGGTGGACGCGGGGGTCGTCCCCGACGCGTGGTTTCAAGCCGCTCCCCCGCCTCCGTCCGCCATGGCTGAGACGTGTCCGCACTTGGCGTACCGCGAGGAGGGCGACGAGCGGTCGTTCGAGACGGCGCGCGCGTTCTGCACCGTGACGGAGTCGTTCGTCCAACCCATGCGCGCCGACGTCTGTAACGCCAGATACGAGCTCGACCCGGCGGCGGACTGCGAGTTCTACGTGGCGCCGGAGTCGGGGTCGGACTCGACGGCCGACGAGAGCGAGAGTCCCGACGCCGACCGATGACCTACGACGACTACCTCGACGGGAAGCCGACGGTCATCACCGCCGCGCTCACCGGCGGCGTCCACGGGAAGGAGGCGCATCCGGACCTCCCGGAGACCCCCGAGGAGATCGCGTCGGCCGCGGCCGCCTGCGAGGCGGCGGGCGCCAGCGTGCTCCACCTCCACGCGCGCCGCGAGAACGGGGAGCGCGCCTTCTCGGCCGAGCGCTTCCAGGAGGTCGCCGACGCGGTCCGCGCGGCCACCGACGACGCCGTCCTCCAGCACTCGACCGGGGGGACCGCCGCCCCGGACGCGCTCCGACACGAACCCCTGCGAACCGACCCCGCCCCGGAGATGGCGTCGCTCGACATGGGCCCGCTCAACCGCTACGACCGGCTCACCTCGGAGAACACCCGCGAGCTGGTCGCGTCGCTGCACGCGGAGATGAAAGAGCGGGAGATCAAGCCCGAGCTCGAGGTGTTCAACGACGGGCACCTCAACGAGTCGCTGTCGATCCTCGACGACCTCGAGGACCCGCCGTATCTCAACTTCCTGTTCGGCGGCGGGACCACGTCGCCGCCGCACCCCCGGAACCTGCTGAACCGGGTCGAGGCGCTCCCGGAGGGCGTCGAGTTCAACGTGATCGGGTTCGGCCCGCATCAGCTCCCGATGACGACCCAGTCGCTGCTGCTCGGCGGACACGTCCGGGTCGGCTTGGAGGACAACCGGTACTACGAGAAGGGCGAGCTGGCGACGAACGAGCAGCTCGTGGCGCGGGCGGCCCGTCTCTCGGAGGAGTTGGGGCGACCAGTGGCGACGCCCGCGGAGACGCGGGAGCTACTGGGACTGCGTGGGCGATAACGGGAGTCCGCGCCGCAGATCTCGGCGGTGACACGCTATTTAACTAATGCGGACGACGGCCAACATTAATGTGTACACAAACCCATACACAAACACACGATGGCAACGAAGAACATCGGTATCAAAGAGGACGTCTACGAGCGACTGAAAGCTCACAAACGCGGTGACGAGAGTTTCAGCGAGACGCTCGATCGCGTTCTCGGCGAACTCGACTCCGACTGGCGGACGAACGCCGGCTTCCTCACCGACGATGAAGCCGCGGACCTCGAAGCGGAGGTCGAGAACGGCCTCGAGGACGCCGACGAATCACTCGACGAACTCGGTGGCGAGGTCGACGAAGGGCTCTCGGGGAACTCGTGAGGCTCGTTGATTCCTCGTTTCTCGTCGACTACGCCAGAGGTGACGAGGCCGCGATTTCCTACTTGGCCGCGCACGATGACGAAGAGATCGGGGCGTCGACTATCGTCCTCTCCGAGCTCTACCGCGGATTGATGATCACCCGGGAGATGACGCGGGAGGAAGCGACGTCGAAATACGAGTGGGTGGAGCCGGTACCGTTCACGAACGAAACGGCCGCGGAAGCCGCTGCAATCTACGTCGAACTCCGGGCCGACGGAGCGATGATCAACAAGAGTGACATCTACATCGCAGGTACTGCGCGCTCTCTCGGCGTTCCGCTCGTCGTCGGCGACGACCACTTCGATGCCGTCGGAGAACTACAGGTCGAAACCTACCGAGGGTGAGTCTTTCCTCTCGAACTCAGCCGCTGATCTGCTTACAGGCGGCGCCAGCGAACTCGATTCGATTTAAAAATTACCGCGGCTCGGGGAGGCCGCCCTCCTACTCCAGCACGACCAGCACGTCGCCCATGTCGACGCTGTCGCCCTCGCCGACGTGGACGCTCGCGACGGTGCCGCCGCGCTCGGCGACCACGTCGTTCTCCATCTTCATCGCCTCGAGGACGCAGACCACGTCGCCCGCGGCCACCTCGTCGCCCTCATCGACGTCGACCGAGAGGATCGTCCCCTGCATCTCCGCCGCGATCGCCTCGCCGCCCTCGGCGACGTCGACGCCGTCGTCCCCGCCGTCGTCGTCTTTCGCCTGCGGCGGTCGCTCCTGGCGACCGCTCGACCCGCCGCTCACGGGCGTCGGGATCGCGGGCGCGCCGCGCTCCTCTAACTCCACGTCGAAGCGCTTCCCGTTCACCTCGACGGTGAACTCGCGCTCGGTCACCTCCTCGTCGCCGTCGTCGCTCGACGCCGACTCGGTCCCCCACTTCTCCTGGGCCTCGACGACCAGGTCCCGGTCGAGCTCCTCGTCGAGGTACTTCGTGGTGTGGGTGCCCGCGACGAACCGCTCGTCGTCGAGCATGAGCCGGTGGAACGGGACGACGGTGACGACGCCCTCCAGGTCGTACTCCGCGAGCGCGCGCTTCGACCGGGCGAGACACTCCTCGCGGTCCCCGCCCCACACGATCAGCTTCGCGATCATCGAGTCGTAGTCGGTGACCAGCTCGTCGCCCTGCCGGAGCGCGTCGTCGACGCGCACGCCGATCCCGCCCGGCGGGTCGTACGTGTCGAGCCGCCCCTCGTTGGCGGGCTGGAACTCCTTCGCCGCGTTCTCGGCGTTGATCCGGAACTCGATGGCGTGCCCCTCCAGCTCCACGTCGCCCTGCGAGACCGAGAGCCCCTCGCCGCTGGCGACCCGGAGCTGCTCTTTGACGATATCGATCCCCGTCAGCTCCTCGGTGACGGTGTGTTCGACCTGGATGCGCGTGTTGACCTCGAGGAAGTAGAACGGCGTGTCGGGGCCGAGCGGCTCCGACGGGTCGCGGTCGAGGTCCTCCTCGACGAGGAACTCGACGGTGCCGGCGTTGGTGTAGTCGGCGGCGGCGACGCCGCGGCGGGCGGCCTCACCGATCTTCTCGCGCAGTTCGTCGGAGAGCGCGGGGGAGGGGCCCTCCTCGATCACCTTCTGGTGGCGGCGCTGGAGCGAGCAGTCGCGCTCGCCGAGGTGGACGACGTCCGACTCGTCATCGGGTCCCTCGCCCTCCTCGCCCGCGTCCGCGACGATCTGCACCTCGACGTGGCGCGGGTTCTCGAGGTAGCGCTCGAGGTAGACGGAGTCGTTCGAGAAGTACGCCTCGCCCTCGCGCTTGGCCGACTCGAGCGCCTCTTCGGCCTCAGCGGCGCTCTCGACGACCTTCATCCCGCGGCCGCCGCCGCCGCCCTCGGCCTTGATCGCGACGGGGTAGCCGTGCTCGTCGCCGAACTCGGTGACTGCGTCGACCTCGGTGACGGGCTCGGTCGTCCCCGGGACGATGGGGACGTCGGCGTCGTCCATCACCCGGCGGGCGTGGGTCTTCTCGCCGAGCCGCTCCATCGCGTCGCTGGCGGGGCCGACCCAGGTGATCCCGTCGGCGGCCTCGACGCGGGCCGCGAAGTCGGCATTCTCGGCGAGGAAGCCGTAGCCCGGATGGATCGCGTCGGCGTCGGCCGCGCGCGCGGCCTCGACGACCGCCTCGCCGTCGAGGTACGAGTCGGCGGCGCGGGCCGGACCGACGTTGTACGCCTCGTCCGCGTACCGAACGTGGCCGCCGTGTTTGTCCGCGTCGCTGTACACGGCGACGGTGTCGACACCCAGCTCCGCACAGGCGCGCATCACCCGAACCGCGATCTCCCCGCGGTTCGCGACGAGAACCTTGTCGAACATTCCTGCACCTTCATTCCACCATAACCCACCTCATTCTATCGGTCCGCGACGACGACCGAGCGATCCGCGATCCCGCCGTCCGTCCTCGCGCCCGAGACGATTAAGGGGATCCCGGACGCCAGTTCCGCCCATGCTCTCGCCCGGAAACCCCTACGTGCTGCCGTCGACGCTGGTCGCCGCGGCCGCGTACCTCGCCGCGACGCTGCTGACGGACGCCTCGATCCTGATCCGGATCGGGCTCCTCGTCCTCCTCGCCGGCGTCGTTCCCATCGTCATCAACCGCCTCCTCGGCGGCTCGACCGCGGAGGCCGCGACAGAGGAGGGCGTCGAGGAGCCGCCCGAGGCGTGACCACAGATATATAAGCTGCCGAACGTATCTCCGAACGCACCCTGTGAAGGGTTCGCGTGGCGAGGCCCGCTCGGGCGCTCGCCGGGGGAATGCACGCGCTCGGGCGGTCTCCGTCCGGGGGCGGACGATTCTAAAAACCGGCGAGCGGCGGCGCCGTCGCGGGTATGACACCCTTCGGAAGCCGTCCCTCAGAAGCGGTCGGCGCGGCCGGCCGCGGTCCACGGGTCGGTCGGCGCGTTCTCCGGAACGCGGACCGACCGATTGGTGAGCCGGTCGACCCGCCCGGCGAACGACCACCGCTCGCCGTCCCAGCCCTCGTCCGCGTCCTCGGCCGCGGCGGCCGCCGCGGCCAGCTCCCCGTCGCGGAGGTGCGCCGCGACCGCGGCGGCGATGGCGGCGGCCTCCGCGTCGTCGGCGTCGTCGGGAATCGCCAGCCCGTCGAGGACGGCGGCGACCGTCGGGCCGCGCGGATCGCTCTCCGGGTCGGTCGATCCGGCGTCCGGGTCGGAGGTGTCGCCGTCCGGGTCGGGGGTGTCGGCCGCCATCAGATCGGGATGTTGCCGTGTTTCTTCTCGGGCTGGTCCGAGCGCTTCCCCTTCAGCATCTGGAGGTCGTCGATCAGCCGCGCGCGCGTCTCGGCGGGCTCGATCACGTCGTCGACGAAGCCCCGGTCGGCGGCGCTGTACGGGTTCGCGAACTCCTCGCGGTACTCGTCGATGAGCTCCTGCCTGCGTGCGTCGGGGTCGTCGGCCGCCGCCAGCTCCTCGCGGTAGAGGACGTTGACGGCGCCCTTCGGCCCCATCACCGCGATCTCCGCGGTCGGCCACGCGTAGTTGACGTCGCCGCCGATGTGCTTCGACGACATCACGCAGTAGGCGCCGCCGTACGCCTTCCGGGTGATCACGGTGAGCAGCGGGACCGTCGCCTCCGAGAAGGCGTACAGCAGCTTCGCGCCGTGGCGGATGATCCCGTTGTGCTCTTGGTCGGTGCCGGGCATGAACCCGGGCACGTCCTCGAAGGTGAGGATGGGGATGTTGAACGCGTCGCAGAAGCGGACGAAGCGCGCGCCCTTCTGGCTCGACTCGATGTCGAGGGTGCCGGCGTTCACGCGGGGGTTGTTGGCGACGATCCCGATTGAGTGGCCGTCGAGCCGCGCGAAGCCGACGACGACGTTCTTCGCGAAGTTCTCTTGGACCTCGAAGAAGGAGCCCTCGTCGACGACGCTGCCGATCACCTCCTTCATGTCGTACGGCTTCCGGGGCGCGTCAGGGACGATGTCGGCCAGCTCCTCGTCGGCGCGCTCGGGATCGTCCCACGGCTCGACGCGGGGCGGGTCTTCGACGTTGTTGGCGGGGAGATACGAGAGCAGCCGCGCGATGTCGTCTAAGGCGTCCTCCTCGCTCTCCTCGGCGAAGTGGGCGACGCCCGAGGTCGACGTGTGGGTGACGGCGCCGCCGAGCTCCTCGAAGCTCACCTCCTCGCCCGTCACCGTCTCGATGACGTCCGGGCCGGTGATGAACATGTGCGAGGTGTCTTTCACCATGAACGTGAAGTCCGTGATGGCGGGCGAGTACACCGCGCCGCCGGCGCACGGGCCCATGATCGCCGAGATCTGGGGGATCACGCCGGACGCCTCCGTGTTGCGCCGGAAGATCTCCGCGAAGCCGCCGAGCGAGGCGACCCCTTCCTGAATCCGGGCGCCGGCGGAGTCGTTGAGGCCGACGACGGGCGCGCCGACGTCCATCGCCTTGTCCATCACCTTGCACACCTTCTCGGCGAACACCTCGCCGAGCGAGCCGCCGAAGACGGTGAAGTCGTGCGCGAAGACGAACGTCTTCCGGCCGTTCACCTCGCCGTAGCCCGTGACGACGCCGTCGCCCGGGATCTGCTTTTCCTCCATCCCGAACTTGTGGGTCCGGTGGGTGCGGAACCGATCGAACTCGTGGAACGTCCCGTCGTCGAGGAAGTAGTCGATCCGCTCGCGCGCGGTCATCTTCCCCTTCTCGTGTTGGGACTCGATCCGGTCCTCACCGCCTCCCAGCGCCGCCCGATCGCGGCGCTCCCGGAGGTCCTCGATACGGTCGTCCATCGTCACGCCGGACCACCCTGAGTCATTACCTCGTGGGTCGGCGAGCGGCATCAAAAGGGTTCCCCTATCCGACGTTTCGGCGTTCGACGCGCGTCGAAATCGGGGACCGCGTGGGGCCACTCGGCTTCCGCGGGCGACCTCCCGCCGTCTCCTCGGGCGGCCCCCCGCGACCCGCCGCTGTCTCTCTTGACTCCCGTCGGCGACCCCCCGCCGTCTCCTCTCGACCGCCCGCACGAGCCCTGTCGCCGGTTCACACGGGGACGGGCGGTTCGACGCTTTTAAACCTCCGATGGACCACTCTCCGGTGAGACAGGCTTCGCCTGTTTCACTGACCCGTAGGAGCGACCTGCGTACTACGGAGGTGAAAATGGCAGACACAATACAAGAGGCCGTAACTCTCGCACTCGACGATGCGCCCGAGCGGAACTTCCGCGAGACCGTGGACATCGCGATCAACCTGCGAGACCTCGACCTCAACGATCCGTCGAACCGCATCGACGAGTCCGTCGTGCTGCCGGCTGGAACGGGGCAGGAGACACAGATCGTCGTCTTCGCGGAGGGCGAAACCGCCGTCCGCGCTCAGGAAGTCGCTGACGAAGTGCTTGACAGCGACGACCTCGAGGACCTCGGAGACGACGACGACCGCGCAAAGGATCTGGCCGGCGAAACCGACTTCTTCGTCGCAGAGGCCAGCCTGATGCAGGACATCGGTCGGTACCTCGGTACCGTCCTCGGTCCGCGCGGGAAGATGCCTACCCCACTACAGCCGGACGACGACGTCGTCGAGACCGTCAACCGGATGAAAAACACCGTGCAGCTCCGGTCCCGCGACCGGCGCACGTTCCACACCCGCGTCGGCGCCGAAGACATGGGCCCCGACGCGATCTCGGACAACATCGACGTCATCATCCGGCGGCTCGAAGCGAGCCTCGAGAAGGGGCCGCTCAACATCGACGGGATCTACGTGAAGACCACGATGGGTCCCGCCAAGGAGGTGCCCGTATGAGCTCGGTCCGCAAGACCGAGACGATCCCGCAGTGGAAGCGCGAGGAAGTCGACGAGCTCGTCGACTTCATCGACTCGTTCAACTCCGTCGGGGTCGTCGGCGTCGGCGGCATCCCGAGCCGACAGCTCCAGGCCATGCGCCGCGAGCTGCACGGCTCGGCCGACGTCCGCGTGAGCCGCAACACGCTCACCACTCGCGCCCTCGAAGAGGTCGACGACGGCGTCGAGGAGCTGACCCAGTACGTTTCGGGTCAGGTCGCGCTCATCGGCACGAACGACAACCCGTTCGGCCTCTTCAAGCAGCTGGAAGCCTCGAAGACCCCCGCCCCGATCAACGCGGGCGAGGTCGCCCCCAACGACATCGTCATCCCCGAGGGTGACACCGGCGTCGACCCGGGACCGTTCGTGGGCGAGCTCCAGACCATCGGCGCGGCCGCGCGCATCCAGGACGGCTCGATCATGGTCACCGAGGACTCCACGGTCCTCGAGGAGGGCGAGGTCGTCGACGAGGACCTCGCGAACGTCCTGGTCGAGCTCGGCATCGAGCCGAAGGAAGTCGGGCTCGACCTCAAGGGCGTCTACTCGGAGGGCGTCCTGTTCGAGCCGGACGAGCTCGCCATCGACGTCGACGAGTACGCGGCGGACATCCGGTCCGCCGCCGCCGCCGCGCGCAACCTCTCGATCAACGCCGAGTACCCGACGGCCGCCACGGTCGGCAGCCTTCTCGCGAAGGCGTCCGGCGAGGCGAAGTCCGTCGGGCTGTTCGCGGAGATCGAGAGCCCGGACGTCGTGCCCGACCTCATCGGGAAGGCCGACGCCCAGCTCCGCGCGCTCGCGGCCCAGATCGACGACGAGGAGGCGCTCCCCGAGGAGCTGCAGGGGGTCGAGGCGGCCCCTGCCCCGGCTCCGGAGACGGACGACGCCGACGAGGAGGAACAGGCGGAGGAAGACGACGAGACGGACGACGTCGAGACGACCGACGACGACGCCGACGAGGACGACGGCGACGACGGCGGCGAGGGTCTCGGCGCGATGTTCGGCTAACACTACGAGGACACACCAATGGAATACGTTTACGCTGCGCTCATCCTGAACGAGACTGGCGAAGAGATCAACGAAGAAAACGTCACCGGCGTGCTGGACGCCGCCGGCGTCGACGTCGAGGAATCCCGCGTCAAGGCGCTCGTCGCCGCGCTGGAGGACGTCGACATCGAGGACGCCATCGAGACGGCCGCCGCGGCGCCCGCCGCCGGCGCCGCGTCCGGCGGCTCCGCGGACGCTGCGGAGGCCGACGAGGCGGACGAGAGCGACGACGAGGCCGACGAGGCCGAGGAAGCGGCCGACGAGGCCGACGACGACGAGGACGAGGGCGACGGCGGCGAGGGCCTCGGCGAGCTGTTCGGCTAACGCCGGCCGCTCACCGCGACCCCGACCGTCGTTCCGACCGACCCGACATTTTATCGGAACTCGCTATCTCGAGTGATAACGCCGGGCGCGACTTTATGTACCGATCGCCGGAAGCCTCGGCCGTCAAATGAATATCGTCGACGGCGACAAGGTCGAGTGCGACCGCTGCGAGTCGGTGTTTCCCATCGGAGACGTCTCGCTGCTCGAGAAGGAGACGAACCGCGACTACGAGCGGGCGCTGTGCGAGGCGTGTCTCGGCGCCGTCGGCGTCCCGAGGGGGTACACGCTGCGGCGGGACATCAGCCATCTCGCCGGCTGACCGGGTGCCACCGCCGCGGGCGGACGAGTTCCGGCGCTCGCCGTCGTCGCTCCGCCGCCGTCGTCGACCTCGGCTCACTCCCGTCGCGGACGGACGAGCCGCGAGGCGGGGAAGGCGTACCGCTCGCAGTCCGCCACGCCGCGCCCCGGGCGGACCGCGTCGGCGTACACGGCCTCGACGACGGGCTCGTGGGCGCCGTACGCGGCGTTCGTGGCGTACTCGTCGACGGTCCGGTCCTCCTCGGTCCGGTAGGCGTCGGCCCGCTCGGTCGTGACCGCCACGACGACGACGCGCTCGTCGGTCTCGCGGTCGCGGACGACGTCGCCCGGCTCGAAGTCGTGGCGCGCACAGAGGTGCGCCCCCGGATCGTCGAGCGGGACGAACGTCTCCGCGCCGCAGACCGCGCAGGCGCCCACGCGCTCGTCCGGGGCCGGGACCGACCCCGCGGTCACCTCGATGGCGACGCGTCGGAGGTGCTTACACCGGGAGCCGCGGATCGCGTGGTCGGGACAGGTACAGGTGCCGGCGTCGAGCGCGACCACGTAGGTACCGCCGTCGGTCTCGACGACGTACCGCCGGTCGCGGAGGGGGCGCACCGTCATCTCCTCCGCGGTGGCGCGCGCCGACCGATCGTCGGTGTCGGCGTCCGGAGAGCGGTCGGCGTCCGGAGAGCGGTCGGCGTCGTCGACCGCGGGCGAGTCGCGTCGCTCCGAGGCTCGCTCCGCCGGCGGCGCGGCTCGGGCGACGTCCGGTTCGGGGGCTGCCGACGCGGGCGGGTTTCGGGGGTGCGTCATGGCTGACCGCGAGGGGGGCCCTCGCTTCGCGTCGAGATAGGTCCCGTGAACGGTTAAATTCGCCGCCGAAGGGAGTCAGACCCGAGATATTCGGAAGTCGCCGTCGGCGACGACCGGGTTCGATCACCGGCGGGACCGACCTCCGGCCGCCCTCATCGAAGTCCTTTTTAAGCGGCGACGGGAACTCGCGGGCATGGAAATCGACGCGGAGCTCCGTCGGCAGATCACGGTCTCGCTGCTGGCGGCCGCCGTCTTCGTCGCCGGGCTGGTCGGGATCGGGGTCACGTTCGGCGGGTCGTCCGGGCTCCCCGAGTCCGGCGCGATCGCGCTCATCGGACTGCTGACCGGATTCGTTCTGCTGATGGCGCTCGTCGGAGCGTATCTCATCCGCGCGAAGGACGACGAGTAGGCCGGCGGCGCTTTTATTTCGTTTCGCCCGATTCCGCGGTCTCGCCCGCTTCCGCCCCTTTCACCTCTTCTCCTCCGCCTTCGCGGTCCCGCCAGTCGATGATCTCGTCGGCGGCCGCGACCCGCTTCTCGTAGTACGCGAGGGGGTCGGCGGCCACCTGCATGTGGTCCTCCTCGTTGTGACAGATCCCGTAGTTCGCCAGCGTCTCGCAGGTGGGCGGCGGGTACTGCGTGCCGCGGTCGTCTTTTAAATACTCCGTCTGGTAGCGGATCCCCTCCGCGTCGAGGCTCGTGTCGGCGCAGAACGTCACCACCTCGTCCGGCGTCATCCCGATCCCGACGAGGAACGCCATCAGCGCGAACGACTCCGGCGGCGAGAGGTCGGCGTCGCGCTCGGCCTTCTCGATCAGGTTCGTCATGCACGGCGGGAACAGCTCGGGGGCGACGACGTCGACCGGCCCGGTGTAGCTCCGCTCGGAGAGGAGGCGCTTGAGGTCGGCGACCCCGTCCTCCAGCTCCGCGGCGATCCCCTCGCCGGCGGCCAGCTCGAACGGGAGCCCCTCGCGCACCCGCTCTTCCACCGCGGCCTCCAGCGCGTCCAGCAGCTCCTCGCGGGAGACGCGCACCGCGCCGTCGGCGAGCGCGCGGTTGACGAGCCGCCACGAGGGCCCCCACGAGGGCGACGTGAGCCGGAGGTACGGTCCCGCGTCGATCCAGTAGTGGGCGGGGTCGCGGCCGGGGGACCCGGCGCCGGGCGTTCCCGTTCCGGCCGCTCCGCCCGCCTCCAACCTGCTCCCCGCCGGCTCCGGGCGCACCGCGTCGGCGAGGTCGAACTCGGCGAGCACGCCGTCGAGGGCGACCGTCGGCGTCGACACCGACCGCAGCTCGCCGTCGGTCGCGAGGTCGTCGCGGATCCGGTCGACCGCGGTCGCGGCCTCCGCGGCGGCGTACTTCTCGATGGCGGGCTCGGAGTCGAGCAGCGAGACGAGGATCCGCGCGATGGGATACGACAGTAGCTCCGCCTGCACGTCGTACGCGGACTCCCCGGGGAACGCCCCGCTCTCGGACTCGACCGTCCCGTCCATCAGGGCGCGCTCGACGCGCTCGCGGCCCCGCTCGACGGCGGGCGCGTCGGCCGCGACGAGCTCCGGCAGCGACACCGCGGCGTCGGCGACGGCCTCGCGGGCGGCCGCGAAGAACGGGTACTTGGCGTCGAGCGCGTCCATGTCCGACCCGAGGTAGCGACGGGCGTCGAATAAGCGGTGCGGTCCGCGGCCGCGCTACAGCCGGCCGCGGAGGTAGTGTCCGAGGTAGCCGCCGATCACGCCCGAGCCGAGGGTGTAGGCGGCGCCGATTCCGACCACGAGGACGGCGAATATCCCGAACTCGGCCGGCGCTCCGGCGAACCCGAACAGAAAGAGCATGAAGGCGACCATCGCGACGAACGGCAGCGTCATCACGAGGCCCGCGACCGCGCCCGTCTTGAGCCCGTCCGCGGACGTGCCGCCGCAGAGGTAGCCGGCGGCCGCGCCGCCGAGGACGGTGGCGAAGGGGACGAACGACAGCACCGAGCCGACGACCCCGCCCAGCACGCCGTAGAGGAGGAGGTCGGCGGCCTCCGCGGGCGCGTCGTCACCGGGGGAGAGGAGCCCGTCCGAGCCGGCGTTCGGGCCGTCTCGATCCGTGGCGATGCCGTCGTCTGTATCGCGTCGGGTCCGCGCGTCGTTGGCGTCGCTCCGGGTGTCGTCGTCGCTCTGGGCGTCGTCGTCGCTCCGCGCGTCGCCGGTGGGGGAGGAGTCGTCGGGGACCATCGCCGGGTTACTCCTCGCCGCCCTCGGCCGGTTCGTCGCCGTCGAGCTCTTCGACCGCGGCGCCCGACGCGTTCGACTTCACGCTGTTGAGTCCCTGTTTCGCCTTCTGTTTGGAGGCGTACCCCTGCCCGCCGTCGGCGATGATGTTGCCGTTGCCGTGGCGGAGCCGCCAGCGGTACTTGTCGCCCTTGTCCCTGAACAGCTCGAAGACGGCGTCGCTCCCGCCCTCCTCCGGCGCTTCCTCGTCGCGGTCGACGTCGATCACGTGCGCGCCCGGCGCGTTTCGCTGGACGCTCTCGATCCCCGACTTCGCGTCGCGCTTGTCGGCGTACCCCTCGCTGCCGTCGGCGATGATGTTCCCGTTGTCGTGGACGAGCCGCCAGCGCCACTGCTCGGCGCTGTCGGCGTACAGCTCGAAGGTCCCCCTGCTCGCGGCGGCGTCGACGTCGACCGCGCCCTCCTCGTCGTCGAACTCCATCTCCACCTCGAAGTGGACGGTGCCGTCCGCGCGTTCGAGTTCGACCTCGATATTGGACTCGGCGGCGGGATCGACCGTAACCGTCCCGGCGTCGTCGATCGGAACCGGCTCGCCGCGGCCGAGCGCTCGCGCGATGCGCCGGAAGTAGGTCGCCAGCGCCTGTCGGCTTCGCGACTGCTTCGACTCGTGGATCGTTTCTTCGGGCATACACGTCTCGTCTCGGAGGCGGCACACAAAACCCTATGGCCGCGCGAGGGTCGGCTCCCTCCGGCGGCGGGCCCCGGTCGAGTCCGGCGATGACGGTCAGTCCCGCTCGGCGATGATCGTCTCGCCCGCGCGGACGGCGTCGCCCTCGCGCACGAGGAGGTCGTCCTCGTCGATGTCGGCGGGGCAGATTACGTCGGCGCGGGAGCCGAACGAGACGTGGCCGACGCGCTCGCCGCGCTCGACGGCGTCCCCGGGCTCCACGCTGGGGTGGATCCGACGGGCGAACCAGCCGGCGATGACCAGCAGCTCGTACTCGCCGAAGTCGATCGCGACCTGCTCGTTGCGGTCGGACTCCTTGCTGAACGCGGGCCGGTTCGCGCCGGGGCGGTGCCGGACCTCCCGGACCTCGCCCGCGATCGGCGCGCGGTTCACGTGGACGTCGGTGACGTTCATGAACACGCCCACTCGCAGGCGGCTCCCCTCCTCGCGCACGACCGAGACGGTGCCGTCTGCGGGCGCGACGACGACCCCCTCGGCGTCCGGGGTGTCCCGGTCGGGGTCGCGGTGGAACCAGAGGACCCCGAACGCGAGCGCGAGCAGCCCGGCGCCGACCGGCGGGAGGAGGGGGAGCGTCGCGGCCCCGAGGAGGGCGGGCGCGAGCGCGAGCCGCCACGCCTCGTCGACGACGGGGAACGGGAGGACGCGCGCGAGCGGCGGATTCCGGGCCATCGTCAGGCCTCCACCGGCTCCCGGAGGTCGGGTCGGAGATCGGTGCGACCGGCCGCCCACGCGGCGAGCAGGTGGGTGAGGTGGATCCGGTCGTCGAGGCCGTCGGTGAGGTCGAGGTCGGCCTCGCCGGCGAGCACGTGGAGCCGCGCGAGGTCGTCGCCGCCGTACTCGGAGCCGGCGCGGGCGACCCGCAGGACCTCCCGGAGGAGCTCTCCGCCGTCGTACCCCCCCTCGTCGAGCAGGTCGTCGAGGGCCGACCGCGCGTCCGCTAGGTCGCCGGCACGGGCGTCGGCGAGCGCCTCGCGGATCGCGTCGTCGTCGCCGACCTCGCCGAGCGTCTCGTAGGCGGTCGACATGGTGATCTCGCCGCCCTCGACCGCGGTCGCCTGCGCGGAGAGGATCGCCTCGCGGAGGTCGCCGCCGGCCGCGCTGGCGACGAACTCCAGGCCGTCCCCGTCGTAGTCGACGCCCTCGCGCTCGCAGATCGTTTCGAGGACGTCGATCGTCTCGTCGGTCGTCGGCGCGCGCACCCGCACCGGGAAGCAGCGCGACCGAATCGGCGCGATGAGCTTCGACGGCTGTCGGGTGGCGATCACGAACTGCGTGGTGCGGTGGTGCTGCTCCATCACGCGCCGGAGCGCCTGCTGGAAGTCCTCGCGGATCGACTCGGCGTTGTCGAGGAGGACCGTCTTGTACTCGCCCGACATCGGCGCGTACGACGCCGACTCCTTCAGCACCCGGTTTATCATGTCGCGTTTCGCCATCCGGCTCCGCCCCTGCAGGAACCCCTCGAAGCGGGGGTCGGTCCGGATCTCCTTTTTCGTCCGGCCGAAGAAGTCGGCGACGTTGATCTCGATCAGGTCGCTGTCGGGGTTCTCGTGGGCGGCGCGGGTCAGCGCCCGCGTCGCCGCCGTCTTCCCGACCCCCGGCGGTCCCTGCACGACGAGGTTCATCGGCTCGTCGACCGCGCGCTCCAGCCGCTCGCGGGCCTCGTCCTGTCTGATCTCGTCGAGCGCGGGAGCGTGCGCGTCGATCCACAGCGGTCCGTCCATGCCGTGTCCGTCCGGGACGCGCGCTCAAGAATCGGTCGGTCGATGCGCCGAACCGGGTCGGGTCGCCCCGGCGGTCGGGGACGCATTCGAGACGCTCAGCGACAATTCATTACGATCGACCCCCACTCTAGACGTTCAGAAGTCGGTCGCAGTTGCTGACCGAGTGATCGAGATAACAGATTTTAAGAACGTTAGAGGCAGTTTGGGTTGCTCTGCTACCGTTCCTGTTTTTTAATAATATTTTGAGTAAATGAACATCAATCGTTAAGTATGGGGCACCCAAATCCGGGGATACATGTCACGTGACAACCGCGCTGATTCGGAGGACCGACTCACCCGCCGCCACTACGTGGCCGGCGCAGGTACCCTCGCGACCGTGGGGATCGCCGGCTGTTCCGGCGGCGGCGACGGGAGCGACGGCAGTGATGGCAGCGACGGGAGCGACGGAAGCGACGGGAGCGACGGGAGCGACGGCGGCTCCGGCGACCCGGTCGAAGTGCTCCACGGCTGGACCGGCGGCGACGGCGCCGCGGCGGCCGAGGCGCTGGAAGAGGCGTTCAACGAGGCCCACCCCGACGTCGGCCTCGACATGAACCCCATCGGCGGCGGCGGCAACCAGAACCTCGACGCGGTCGTCGCGAACCGGCTCCAGAGCGACGATCCGCCGGGGGCGTTCGCCGGCTGGCCCGGCCCGAACCTCCTCCGCTACCAGGGAGTCCTCGGTAGCGTCGACGACGTGTGGGAGGAGAACGGGTTCGAGGACGCGATGGTCGACGAGGCGATCGACCTCCACCAGCAGGACGGCAGCTACCGGGCCGTGCCGCTCGGCTCTCACCGACTGAACTGCCTCTTCTACAACGTCTCGGTCGTCGAGGACGCCGGCATCGACGTCGACTCGCTGAACAGCCCCTCGGCGCTCATCGACGCCTTCGAGACGGTCGCCAGCGAGACCGACGCCATCCCGATGACCCACGGGATGTCCGGCACGTGGACGACGACGCAGCTGTGGGGCGCCGTGATGCTCGGCGAGAACGGCTACCAGCCGTACATGGACTTCCTCAACGGTGAGGGCGACGAGAGCGCCGTCCGCGCCGCGTTCGAGCGGACCGCGGAGATGCTGGAGAACCACATCAGCGACGACGCGTCCTCGATCGGCCTGACCGAATCGAACCAGAACATCATCAACGGCAACGCCGCCTTCATCCACCAGGGCAACTGGGCGGCGGGCGCGTTCCGGAACGCCGAGGACTTCGAGTACGGCGACGACTGGGGCTTCAAGACGTTCCCCGGGACTGAGGGGATGTACACGCTCCACTTCGACTCGTTCCTCTACCCGTCGAACAACCCGACGCCCGAGGCCTCGAAGACCTGGGAGGCGTTCGTCGGCAGTCCGGAGGCCCAGATCGCGTTCAACCAGTACAAGGGCTCGATCCCGACCCGGACCGACGTCAGCATGGAGGAGTTCGGTCCGTACCTCCAGGAGACGGCCGAGGACTTCGCGAACGCGGAGTACCGGCCGCCGAACCTCCAGCACGGGCTCGGCGTCCCCTCCGAGACGATGACCCAACTCAACGAGGTCATCTCCTCGGAGTTCACCGGCCCGTACAACGTCGACGCCGCGACGACGGGCTTCCTGGACGCGGTGTCGAACTGAGATCCACGCGATGCTCGATTTTTACCGTCATTTGTACCGGACGATCAGGCCCGCCTCGGAGGACGACGACGAGGTCCGCGCCGACGGCGGCGTCGTGAGTGACGGCCCCGCCGCCGACCCGGCCGAACCGGACCGGGACGTGACGACCCGTCTCAAGGAGAGGCTGGACCGCCGCTTCGGCGTCGACTTCATCGAGTCGTCCGTCTTCTGGCTCCCGCCGTTCCTGCTGATGGGACTGTTCGTCTACGGTGCGGTCATCTGGAACCTCCTCATATCGCTGACTGACTACGAGCGCTTCGAGAACGCGCCGGACTACTCGAACCTCGACTTCGAGATGTACACCCGGGCGCTCGCGGACTCCGGCTTCATCGACGCCGCGGTCAACACGCTCATCCTGCTGATCCTGTTCACGGCGGGGACGCTCGCGATCGGACTCATCTTGGCGATCCTGATCGACAGGGGGATCCGGTTCGAGAACACGTTCCGGACGATCTACCTCCTTCCGATGAGCCTCTCGTTCGTCGTGACGGCCCAGTTCTGGCTGTGGATCTACAACTACAACAACGGGATCGCCAACAACGTCATCGGGACGTTCGGCTTCGGGCCGGTGAGCTGGCTCGGCAACCAGGACATCGTCCTCTACGCGATCATCTTCGCGCTGATGTGGCAGTTCTCGGGGTACGCGATGGTCGTCTACCTCGCCGGGCTCCGCGCGATTCCGACCGAGCACTACGAGGCGGCCAAAGTCGACGGCGCGTCGACGCTGAAGATGTACTGGCGCGTGATCATTCCCCAGCTGAAGGGCGCGACCATCAGCGCCGCCGTGGTGCTGATGGTGTTCGGCATGAAGGCCTTCGACTTCCTCTACTCGCTGGTCGGTGGGTACCGGCCGCCGAACGGGGCCGACATCCTGGCGACGAAGATGGTGCGTGAGGCGTACGCGAACCTCAACTGGGCGTACGGGTCGGCGATCGCCATCGTCCTGTTCGCGATGGCGCTCAGCGTCATCGGCCCCTACCTCGTGTACGAATACCGGAGGGACAACCTATGAGCGACGCAGAACCTCGAACCGACGGTGGCGCGACGACGACGACGACAGCGCGGCTGCGCCGGACCCTCGATCAGATGACGGCCGGGGACGCCGGCCTGTACGTCGTCCTGCTGTTCGCGGCGGCGTTCTACCTCGTCCCGATCGAGTCCGGGCTGGTCACCTCGTTCAAGACCGGCACGGCGATCATCGAGACGGCGCCGTTCGCTCCGCCGGGACCGTCCGGGTTCACGTTCGAGAAGTGGCAGACCGCGATCGACGCCCTGTTGCGCGGGATGGGGAACAGCCTGCTGTACGCCGTGCCCGCGACGGTGATCTCGGCGTCCGTCGGCAGCATCACGGCGTACGGCCTGACGATTCCGACCTGGAAGAAGTCGTACAAGGCGCTGGTGCTCATGCTCATCATCGCCGGGATCTTCATCCCGTACCAGGCCGTGCTGGTTCCCCTGACCCAGTTCTGGTCGCAGTGGGTGCAGCTCGACCAGCTGCTGTCGTTCGTCTGGGCGCTCGGGATCAACAACGACTACGCCGGCATCGTCGAGCTGGTGATCACCCACGTCGCCTACGGGATCCCCATCTGTACGCTCCTGTTCCGGACGTACTACAAGACGATGAGCGACGAGATGATCGAGTCGGCCCGCCTCGACGGGGCGACGCTCCGCCGGGTGTACCGGCGGATCGTCCTCCCGCTCTCGGGGCCGATGTTCGCCGTCGTCCTCATCTACCAGTTCACGCAGATCTGGAACGACCTCCTGTTCACGCTGGTGCTCGTCTCGACGGAATCGAGCCCTGCGGCGCCAGTCGTGTTGATCCTCGCGGGTCTCGGGACCTCGATGGAGGGACAGGACTTCGCGCTCCGGATGGCCGGGGCGTTCTTCGCGGCGCTGCCGACGCTGGCGGTGTACATCCTGTTCGGCGAGGAGTTCGCTGAGGGGGTGGCGGCGTGACCCGCACGCCGATCCCGTCCGGCGACGAGCGCGGTCCCGAACGAGCGCGTTCGGGACGAGCGCGTCCGGAACGCGACGCGGCGCGGCGCACGACCGACCACACGACACCGACCACAACTCACAGATATGGCAACGCTTGAACTCGACTCGATAACGAAGACGTTCCAGGACGGAGACGAGGAGATCGTCGCGGTCGACGACGTGTCGCTGTCGATCGACGACGGCGAGTTCCTCGTCGTCGTCGGTCCGTCAGGCTGCGGGAAGTCCACGACGCTCCGGATGATCGCCGGCTTAGAGACGATCACCGCCGGTACGCTCAGCATCGACGACCGCGTCGTCAACGACGTGAAGTCGCAGAACCGGGACATCGCGATGGTGTTCCAGTCGTACGCGCTCTACCCGCATATGAGCGTCCGGCAGAACATGTCGTTCGGCCTCGAGGAGTCGACGGATCTCCCGGACGACGAGATCAATCGCATGGTGTCTGAGACGGGCGAGATGCTCGGCATCTCGAACCTGCTCGACCGGAAGCCGAGCGACCTCTCCGGGGGCCAACAGCAGCGCGTCGCCCTCGGCCGCGCCATCGTCCGCGACCCCGAGGTGTTCCTGATGGACGAGCCGCTCAGCAACCTCGACGCGAAGCTCCGCGCGGAGATGCGCACCGAGCTCCAGCGGCTCCAGAACGACCTCGGCGTGACGACGGTGTACGTCACCCACGACCAGACGGAGGCGATGACGATGGGCGACCGGATCGCCATCCTCGACGGCGGCGAGCTCCAGCAGGTCGCGACGCCGCTGGAGTGTTACCACGAGCCGGCCAACCGGTTCGTCGCGAGCTTCCTCGGCGAGCCGTCGATGAACTTCTTCGACGTGACGCGTGAGGGCGACCGCCTCGTCGGCGATGTCTTCGAGTACCCGATCGACGAGGGGATCCAATCGGACCTCGGCGACGCGACCGACCTCATCCTCGGGATCCGCCCCGAAGCGGTCGAGCTCGTCGACGCCGACGGCGACCACGAGTTCGAAACGACCGTGGACGTCGTCGAGCCGATGGGCGACGAGAACACGGTGTACCTCCACTTCGACCCCGACGCGGACCCCGAGAGCGCGGCGACGCTCGTCGCGACGATAGACGGGTTCAACCGGGTCAGCGAGGGCGACTCGGTGATCGCGCGGATCCCGGAGGACGCGATACACCTCTTCGATCGCGCCACGGGCGAGGCGCTCCACAACCGCTCGATGGAGGACGCGGCCGACCAGATCAACCTCGGCTGATCGCGGCCGGACGGCGTCGCCGTCCCTTTTAAAGCTCGCTCGTCCCGCCGGTCACCAGTACTTGGTCCGGTCGACCCCCTCCGCCAGCAGCGCCGCGGCGGCGACGTGGGCGTACGCGCTCCACGCGAGCGCGAGGAGCGCGGCGACGCTCCGCGTGGCCGTCGCCGCGAGCGCGGTCCACGCGACGACGACGAGGACGGTCGCGCCGACCCACGCGAGGAAGTACGAGCTCGAGGCCGTCCCGCGGAGGGCGTCTCGTCGAAGGCCGGCGCGAAGCCCCTCGCTGACGCTCGCGGCGGCCGCCGACGGGAAGAGGTACGCGCAGGCGACCGTGACGAGCAGCGCGGCGGTCGAGAGCGCGGCGAGCCCCACGCCGCTCAACGCGCCGGGGACCGTGCCGCTCGCGACGACGTAGCCGACGCCGACGACGGTGACGACCGCCGGCGAGAGGTAGACGGCGGCGACGCCGAACAGCCGCCCGGCGAGCCGCGCCGTGGTCTCCGTCGCGACGGGAGGGAACCCCGCTCCCGCGAGCACGCCGCCGACGAGCCCGAGGAATGCCCCGAGCGGAACGACGGCGAGCAGGAGCGGCGCCAGCAGCGCCCAGTCGGGCCAGAGCGTCGCGGCGAGTCGGAGCAGCGCGCCGCCGAACAGGAGCGCGGCGAGACACGTCGCGGTGCCGTTCAGCCGCGTCCGGTCCGCGAACGGGTACCGGAGAGCGTCGAGGAACAACTCACTCACCCCGCGGCCGCTCTGTGGCGGCGCGCGTCGGCCGGCGGTCGGTCGATCGGGACACGTCCGACCCGCTCGGCGTCGGCTCGCAAAACGGTGTCGGTCGCGCCCGCGAACGGGCCCCTCTGGGTCGTCGCTCGCGCCGCGGTCGGTCGGTCACTCGCGGATCCGTTCGACCTCGCGCCGGACCCCCTCGCGGACCCGGTCGGCGACGTCGTCGCCCCGGTCGACGGTCTCGGCGTCCTCGGTCTCCAGCAGGCGGTCGAGCCGTCGCTCGAACTCCCGCTCGTCGATGTCGCCGCGCGCGTAGCGCTCGCGGAGCGCCTCCAGCGCCGGGTCGGCCTCCCGCTGGTCGCCGCCGTCGTCCCGATCGGGGAGGGGTCGCGTCAGCGTGTGGAGCACGGGGAGGGCGACGAACAGCCCGAAGAACCAGACCAGCGGGAGGGTCCACCAGAGCCCGGTGACGAACGGGGCGGCGACGCCGCCGCCCACGACGAGGAGCGCGAACACCCGCCGCCAGCGGTGGCGGAGGTTCCACGCGATCCGTGCGGGGAGGCCGGTCATGGTCGGGACGACGCCTGCGAGGGGGAAATCGGTTTCGTCGCCGGGGCGGCGGCGGCCTCCTGCCCCCGTCTCACTCTCGGTCGATTCGGATCCGGTCGCCCGGCTCGACGCCGTGGCGCTCGCTCCACCCCCGCGGCACTTCGAGGACGTACCGGCCGGTGCCGCGGTACCGCGTGTACGGGGCCGACTCCGGCTCCGCCTCGTGGATCTCCGTGACCGTCCCGTTCGGCGCGACGAAGACGATGTCCAGCGCGAACGCCATCTCTCGCATCACGTAGGCGTGGTCGTCGCTCTCGCCGTGGACGAACAGCATCCCCTCGCCCTCTGCCAGTTCCTCGGTCGCCGAGAGCCCGACGTACCGTTTTATAAGCCCGTCGGCGACGCGCGCCTCGACGGTCGCGAGCGACTCGCCGGTCTCCCCGTCGACGGCCTCGACGGTCGTCGTCTCGTACCCCGTGATCAGGAGGGCCGGGTTCGCCGCGGCGGCGACGATCGCGCCGAGGGCGAGCAGCGCGAGGCCGGCGGCGACCCCGACGAGACGGCGATTCACGGGTGATCGTTGCGCCGGAGAAAGAAACCGTTTTCCGCTCCGACCCTGTTTAAACGGGTGAGGGCTCGTGGTCTAGCTGGTTATGACGCGGCCTTTACAAGGCTGAGATCGGCGGTTCGAACCCGCCCGAGCCCACTACCGGCGCCGCGAACACTCCGTGAGCCGCGCCGCTGTGGTTGTTCGAGGGGGGGTCGAATCCTATCAGTCGCGCGCAGCGAACGCAGTGAGCGAGCACGTCTGATTCCGGTTCGAACCCGCCCGAGCCCACTGTTGCTGTCGCGAGCCTTCGAACGACAGCGACGCCGTTCCGACTCGCGGTCAGGACAGCTGACAGAAGTACCAGTCGCCGTCGTACCGAACGAGCGGGGCGGCCCCGCCGTCCCGCGTCGAGAGTCGGTCCCGGAGGTCGCCGAACGGCTCCGAGTAGGGTTCACACTCGGCGTACGTTCCGTCGATCGCTCGGTTCACGACGTCCCGTTGCTCGGGCGGAAGCGAGTCGAGAACGACGCCGCGCCGCTCGCCGACGTGTTCCCTGAACCCGTCCGGTGACGTCGCGACGCGTTCGGTGTTGACGGTCGCGCTCGCGATCGTCACCGTCCGTCGCTCCTCGAAGGTCAACCTGAGCGGTACCCCGTCCCACTCCAGATAGCG
This sequence comes from Halorubrum sp. CBA1229, assembly GCF_003721435.2. Lineage (NCBI taxonomy): Archaea > Methanobacteriati > Methanobacteriota > Halobacteria > Halobacteriales > Haloferacaceae > Halorubrum > Halorubrum sp. CBA1229. The sequence goes on from NZ_CP054585.1 coordinate 1,607,960, forward strand.
CGTGTCTCTGCCCGGGATAAACACCGACCGGTCCCGCGCGTCGGCATCTTCGTACGCGAACACGACCGAGAACGACGTGTAGTGCGGCGCGTGAAGGAGCCCCGGATTCCCGATCGCGCCGCGAAGTGAGTCGCGGTCGTGAGCGGGTATCTCCGCGACTGAGCGGACCGCTCCGCGGTCGGGGAGCGCGGAGTCGTCGATATCGATTTCGACCGCGTACTCGTAACCGGTCGTCCGCACTCGGTCGCGCTCCGTCACCCGGAGGCGGTAGTAGCCCGCTCCGGGACCCGCGACGACGTACTCCGTCCGCGGGTCGGGCCGGTAGTAGCCGCGGGCAGTCGCGTCGCCGGGCTCCGTCTCCAGCGCGTCCGCGACGGTGACTCGCGTCGCGTGCGGCAGTCCGTCGAGCGGCGTGCTGAACTCGTTCGAGACGCCGGTCGCGGTCGCGTCGTCCAGATCGAGGGTCCCCTCGTCCGAGCCCGGACAGCGGTCCGACCGCGAGATCGGCGAGAGACACCCCGAGAGGGCGGCGGCGGCGGTGCCGACGCCGCCGATCGCCCGCAGCGCTCGTCGTCGAGTGATCTCCGTTGGAGGGCGGTTCACGGCGGCAGATCGGTCGCCCCGGTGATATACCCGTGGGTATCGCTTCTCCCCTCGCACGCGACGGACGACCGATCTCCACTGCGGGGGTCTCCGCTCCGACCGCGCGGGCATCGTGGCCATCTATTTGAGCCCGACGCGACCACCCTTCCGTATGAACGGCATCGAAGTCGCCCTCCGCCTGACGGCCGGGGTCCTGCTCATCCTGGCGAACGGGTTCTTCGTCGCGATCGAGTTCGCCCTGACCCGCGTCCGCCAGTTCTCGGAGTCGGAGTTCGACGCACCCGGGCTCCGGCGCGCGTGGGAGATGACGCAGGACTTGGAGATCTACCTCACGAGCTGTCAGGTGGGGATCTCGGCGACCAGCATCGCGGTCGGGATCGTCGCGGAACCGGCGCTCCGCGAGCTCCTCGAGCCGCTGTTCGCGAACACGGTCCTCGCGTCGGTCGGCGCCGGCGCGGTCGTCGCCTTCGTGATCATCAACCTGCTCCACCTGACGCACGGCGAGCAGACCCCCACCTACCTCGGCGTCGAGCGCACGAAGTTTGTCGCCCGGTACGGCGCGATGCCGCTCTACTGGTTCGCGAAGCTGCTGTACCCGGTCATCGTCATCGGCGACGGGGTCGCCAAATGGACGCTCCGCCGCTTCGATATCGAGATGACGGGGGCGTGGCTCGAGACGGAGACCGACCGGGTCGAGTCGCGCGCGGACCTGCGCAACCGGCTCGGCTCGCTCCTCTCCCGCAGCGACCTCACCGCGGAGCGCCGCGAGGAGGTCCTCAACGCCCTCACGATCGGCGAGATCACGGTCGACACGGTCATGACGCCCCGCGAGGAGGTCGTCTTCCTCTCGACGACGGCGGACGCGGCGGAGAACCTCGACCGGATCGGCGGCAGCCCGCACACGCGGTTCCCGCTGGTCGACGGCGAGCTCGCCGACCCGGAGGACTTCCTCGGGATCGTCTACGTCCCGTCCGTCGTCGAGCGGGTCGACGCGCTCCACGAGGGCGCGGCCGCGTTCGAGGACCTGGCCGCCCCGCCGATGACCCTCGGACCCGAGGCGCACATCAGCGACGCAGTCGACCGGTTTCAGGACGCCAACCAGGAGCTCGCGCTCGTCGTCGACGACGGGCGCGTCGTCGGACTGGTCACGGCGACGGACGCGCTGGAGGCGGTCGTCGGCGAGATCGAAGACCCGCTCGACATCGCGCTCGACGACCGATCGTCGTCGGCGTGAGGCTTCGCTCGGCCGGCGTCGGCGTGAGGCTTCGCTCGCTCCCCCTCACCGCGCCGTCCAGCCGCCGTCGGCCGCTAGCGTCTCGCCCGTGACGAAGCTCGCGGCGTCGCTGGCGAGGAACGCGACCGGTCCGGCGATCTCAGTCGGGTCGGCGAAGCGGTCCAGCGGGGTCCGGTCGAGGATCGACCGTCGGAGCCGCTCGTCCTTCCGGAGCGTTTCGGTGAGGTCGGTCGCGACGTACCCCGGCGCGACCGCGTTCACCCGCACCTCCGGGGCCCAGTCGATCGCCGCGCTCTTCGTGAGCCCGACGAGCCCGTGCTTCGAGGCGACGTACGGGTGTTGCCTCGGCAGGCCGACCTCGCCGGCGACGCTGGCGACGTTGACGACGCTCCCGCCGGCGTCTTTTAAATACGGGCCGGCCGCGCGGAGCGTCCGGAACGCGCCCCGGAGGTTCACGTCGAGCACGTCGTCGACCGCCTCGGCCTCGATTTCGGCGGGGTCGCCGAGCGCGCAGTCGGGGTTGAACCCCGCGTTGTTGACGAGCACGTCGAGCGAGCCGAACGCCGAGACGGTCTCGTCGACGAGCGCGTCCACGTCGCCGTCGTCCGTCACGTCCGCGGCGATCCCCCGCGCCTCGACGCCCAGATCGCGGGCCTCGGCGGCGACCGCCTCGACCTCCGCCGCCGTCCGCGCCGCCGGGACGACCGTCGCGCCGGCGGCCGCCAGCCCGAGCGCGATCGCCCGCCCGATCCCGCGACTGCCGCCCGTGACGACGGCGACCCGCCCCGAGAGGTCCGGCACCGCGTCTGCCGGGGAACGGGTCGCCTCTCCCGTGGCTGCGTCGCGTTCGGGCATCGCGACTCAGACCCCCAGCGCGTCAGCGAGTTCGTGGATCGACTCGATCGTGTCGTCCGGCTCGCCGCCGAACGGCTCCCACGGGGTCCCCTTCCGGTCGAGTCGGACCGCCTGCATCCCGGCGTGCGCGGCGCCCATCACGTCGAACCAGCCGGCGGTGACGTGGACGATCTCGTCGATCGGCGTCCCCGTCCGGGCGGCGCCGTGGCGGTACAGCTCGGCGGCCGGCTTGAACGTCTCCACCTCGTCGGCGCTGATCGCGTCCTCGACGAGGTCGCCGATGTCGGCGTGGGCCACCATCGACTCGAGCATCTCGGGGTTCCCGTTCGAGAGCACGTACGGCTCGTAGCCGCCCTCTCGGAGGCGCTCGATCCCAGACCGGACGTCGTCGAACACCTCCAGCTCGTGATACACCGCGAGGATCTCGTCGCGCTCCGCCGCCGAGAGGTCGACGCCGTGCGCCCGCAGGGCGTACGTCAGCGCGTCCCGGTTCATCTCGTAGAACGGCTGGTAGGCGTCGACGGCGTTCGCGACGAACGTGTACGCCAGCGACCGCGAGCGCCAGAGCCGCGACACCGGCTCGGGGTCCGCGACGCGGTCGGCCAGCGCGGCCTCGGCCGCCTCGACGTCGACGAGGGTGCTGTACGAGTCGAACGTCACCGTTCGGACGCGCTCGGGGTCGAACGACATTCGCGTCGTCCTTCGGCCGCCCCCGTCATGACTCCCCGTGGTCGCCCTCGGCGGGAGCGCGTCCTTATTCTCCGCGACGGGAGCGCGTCCTCGCTCGCACCCCCACCTCACGAATCTTTATCATCGGTGGGACTCTCGGTCCGGCAACGCGTCCCCCATGGACCCATCCGACGACCCGATCCACGTCCTCCTCGCGGTCGCCGACGCCGACGGGGCGGACTCGTCGACGCCCGCGGCGGCGTCGATCGAACGCCGCGACGACCGGTTCGTCGTCGAGACCGTCCGGGACCCCGACGCCGCGGCGACGCTGCGTTCGACCGACCGGTTCGACTGCGTCGTCGCCGCGGTCGACTTCGCGGACGGCGACGGGCTCGGTTTCCTCGTCGACGCCGCCGAGGCGCCGGAACCGGTCCCGCGCCTCCTCGTGATCGACGAGGATCGGGTCGCGGACCCCTCGGCGGTCGTCGCCGAGGCGCTCGCGGCGGACGTCACCGACGTCGTTCGGGTCGCCGAGGGCGACCCGGCCTCTCGGCTGCTCGCCAACCGGGTCGCCAACGCGGTCGAGTCGCGCCGCGCCGCGGTCGAGGTGGACCGCCAGCGCGAGCGGCTCGACCGCTTCGTGAGCGGCGTCTCACACGACCTCCGGAGCCCGCTCAACGTCGCGCAGGGCCGGCTGCGGATGGCCCGGGACGACCCCGAGGGCGAGCACCTCGACGTGGCGGCGGCCGCGGTCGACCGCACCTTCGAGCTGATCGCCGACCTGCTCACCCTCGCCAAGCAGGGGGAGAAACCGCGCGAGCTGGAGTCGGTCGGGCTCCGCGAAACAGTCGAGGAGTGCTGGGCGACCGTCGCCACCGGCGACGCGACGCTGGTCGTCGAGAGCGACCGGCGGGTGCTGGCCGACCCGAGCCGGCTGAAACAGCTCCTCGAGAACCTTATCGGCAACAGCGTGGAACACGGTTCCACGGGCAGCCGGGCGGACCCCGGCGACGACGTCACCGTCACCGTCGGCGCCGTGACTCCGATGTACACCGCGACGCGCGCCGACACCAGCCTCCCGACCGGATTTTACGTGGCCGACGACGGCCCGGGGATCCCCGAGGCGGAACGCGACCGCGTCTTCGAGGTGGGGTACACGACCGACCGAGACGGCACCGGCTTCGGGCTCAACATCGTCCGCGAGGTCGCCGCCGCCCACGGCTGGGAGGTCCGCGTCACCGAAAGCGCCGACGGCGGCGCCCGCTTCGAGGTCACCGGCGTCGCCGTCGACGAATGAGAGGGGGTTGGCGACCGCTCCGCGGTGAGGGTCTCGTCGGCGGAAAAATTGCGGCGGCGCTCGCGGCGCGTGGACGGGTCGCCGTCACGGCGCCCGCGTTCCGATTCGGATCGGCTCCGCGTCTGATCCCCCGGTCGACTCCGTCGGCGGGACCCGGGTGCGCGTTCCGATCGGCGATTCCTCGGTCGTCGTGCGGTCGTCGTTCGGCATCGCAACTGTGTGACATTCACAGGTACGGAAGAGCGTTTTGTGCTAATGTGGGGGGATCGGCTTGTAGACTGGATATTTTAATAGGAGTTGTAACGGAGAGGAGCGAACGTCACGACACCGAGCGAGCCCCGTCGATTCCGCTCGTGGCTCTCCGAAACTCGTTGGTCGGTCTCAGGCGGGAGCGCCGCGGGATTCGAGACGGCCACCGCGACAGACGCGACATGTCGGCCGAGGTTTCGGCGTCGACCACACCGCGTTCGACCGGGGTTCTCTGCACCGCGCCGTCACCCGTCTCACGCGGAGCCGATACCGTCTGCGCCGTCCCGGTGACAGAAAAACGGGCGGTACAGCCGCGCTACTGCGGTCGCCGACGTCGCCGTCTGCGCGCTCACTCGTCTTCGAACACGCCCCTGACGATCGTTTCGATGAGCGCGTCTTCGACCTCCTCGTAGGCGGCGTCGGTGTCGGCACCGATCGGGGCGTTCCGCGACCGCGCGGTAAAGACGAGCGAGATGAACATCTGGTCGATCAGCTCGGGATCGTCGTACCGGAACGCGTCGAGTTTCGCCCAGCGCTCGGCGAACGGGAGCGCCGAATCGCGGATCTCGGTCGCGATCGACTCCCCCTCGGACTCGGCGTCGGCGATGCGGTCCTGTAGCGCGCGCAGCTCGCCGTCGACGATCAGCGAGGAAATGAGCGGGTTCGATCGCACCTCGCGCAGCGTCGTTTTCAGCAGCACGCGTACCTCCTCGCGCGGGCTGTCGACTTCGGCGACGGCGTCGGCGATCTTCCCCTCCAACGACTCGCGCTCCGCGAGGAGCACTTCGACGTACAGCGCCTCCTTGGAGTCGAAAAACTGGTAGAACGTGCTCGTGCCGATCCCGACTTCTGCCGTGAGATCGCTGATCCGCGTGCGTTCGAACCCGAACTGCGTGAACAACTCTCGGCCGGCGTCGACCAGTTGAGACCGGATTCGCTCGCGATCCCGATCGGTGAATCGGCTCATTGGTGAGATATTCGGCCGTTGTCTATCGATCGGGAATGCTCCATCGATCGCACGTTGTGAACCCAAAAACAAAGTGTTTATTGATTCGTGGCCGTGTGATCGGGTATGGAGCAGACCGCGGCGGGAGACGACACGGTGCGTTCTAATCGCCAGTATCGAGACGCGACACGGACGCAGGCGGTGGAGCGATGAGGCGGGCCCCCGTCGATACGGACGACCGTCGTCCCGGGAGGGGGTCGGTGTGAGACGGACGACGCTTCTCGCCGTGTTCGCCGCCGCGTTGATGCTGACAAGCGGGACCGTCGGCGTGGCCGCCGGTATGGCGCCCGTGAGCTCGACGGGTACCGAGTCAGGCGGGGCCGGAGCGGCTGCGGACCTCGCCGGGCCGACCGCCGTGGACTCGCCTGCGCGGTCACAGGTGGCCGGCGTCGTGCGCGGGTCGCCCGACCTGTCAGTCGTCATCCCCCGGCCGGAAGTGACGCCCGGACGGACGAACGAGGTGACGCTGCAGCTCGTCAACGACGGTGACGTCGATCTCGGGACGCCGCAGACGCGTGACATCGTCACCACGGCACGCAACGTCCGCCTGACGGCCGAGGCGGACGATTCCCCGCTCACGGTCGAGACCGGAACGCTGGCGCTCGGCGCCGTGACCGAGACCGCCCCGCGCGAGGTGCCGATCGCGGTGAGCGTACCGAACGGCACCGATCCGGGCAACTACGAACTCGAGGTCGAACTGGAGTACTCGTACACCCGCCAGCAGTCCGGCGGCGTCACCTACGACCGGCAGGAGACGGTCACCGCCGATGTCGACGTCGAGGTCACCGAAGACGCGCGCTTCCGGATCGTCGACGTGACGACCGACGCCCAGATCGGCGATCAGGGCACCATCGAGGCGACGGTCAGAAACGTCGGTGCGACGGCCGCGTACGACGCGACGGTCGCGTTGGAGTCGTCGAGCGCCGGGCTGGCGCTCGGACAGGGGACGTCGGACGCGGCGCTGGTCGACTCGATCGCCCCGGGCGAGAGCGTCACGGTCCCCTACGACGCCTCGTTCTCACCGACGGCGCCCAGCCGACAGTACGCCCTCTCCGGTCGCGTCACCTTCGAGACGCCGGACGGCATCCCCCACGCCGACGAGGGACTCTCCGCCGGCGTGGCGCCCCTCGGTGAGCAGACGTTCTCCGTGAGCGACGTCGCGTCCACGTTACGCGTCGGCGAGGACGGCGAACTCAGGGGCACTGTGACGAACGACGGCCCGGTCGCGGCGGACAACGTCGTCGTTCAGTACGCGGGCGACTCCGCGAACGTCATTCCGATCGAGCGGTCGGCCGCGGTCGGGTCGCTCGACTCGGGCGAGTCGACGGAGTTCGCGCTTCCCATCTCGATCGGGGGCGAGTCCGAGACCGGCCTCCGCTCGATCGACCTCGCGGTTCAGTACCGGAACGACGACGGTGAGGTTCGCGGCTACGACGAGTTGGCCGTCGACGCCGCCGTCGCGCCGGAGCGTGACCGATTCGGCGTCGCCGTCGAGAACCGCAGCATCGAAGCGGGCGGTACGCGGACCGTCGAGGTCGCGGTCACGAACAACCTCGAGGAGCCCGTGACCGACGTCGAAGCGCGGCTGTTCGCCGACGACCCGCTCGATACGGGCGCCACCGACACGGGATACGTCCGGTCGCTCGGGCCGGGCGAGACGACGACGCTGACCTTCGAGCTGACCACGACCGGCTCCGCGACGGCCGGGAGCACCTTCCCCGTCTCGCTCGACTTCCGGTACGACGACGCGGACGGCGACAGCCACCTGTCTGACACCTATCGCGTGCCGATCGACGTGACCGCGAGCGAGGGCGGCGGGCTCCCCGTCCCCGTCATCGTCGTCGCGCTGCTCGTGGTCGCGACCGGCGCCCTCGTCGTCTATCGGAGGCGGCAGTAGCCGATGTCGGTCGGTGAGCGAATCGAGGCGGGAGCACGCCGGCTCAACGACGTCGTCGTCGATCGACCGCGACGGGTCGTCGTCGCGTTCCTCCTGCTCACGGTGGTGTTCTCCGGCGGGATCGGACTCGTCAATACCGACACCGGCGCCACCGACGCGTTCACCGAAGGACTCGACGAGCAGGAGGCGCTCGACGCGGTGAACCAAGAGTTCGACGACCCCTTCGAGCCGGAGCGCGAGTCCACCCAACTCATCCACACCGGCGGAAACGTCCTGACGCAGGAGGCGCTCGTCCGCGAACTCAGACTGCTCGAGGAGCTCACGCGCCGCGACGATCTCCGGGTCGCGTCAGCGAACGGGCCCGCGACGGTCGTCGCGAGGGCGATCGATCCGTCGGCGACGACGATCCCGGAGCAGCGACGCGCGCTGGAGGACGCCAGTCCCACGCAGATCCGTCGTACGGTCCGCGCGCTCCAAGAGGACCCGCGCTTCAGCCGGGCGGTCTCGACCGATTTCAACCCGACGAGCGCCAGCGCCTCGGCCTCGATCACGGTCGTGTCTCACGACGTCCCCGCCGGCTTCACCGACGCGGACCTCCAGGAGCTGCAGACGACGATCCAAGCGATCACGGCCGATTCGCCCGGCGATATCCGAGCGTTCGGCGCCGGCGTCACGAACGCCGAGACGGCCAACGTCATCGTCGACTCGCTCACGATCGTGATGCCGGTCGTCGTGCTCCTGCTGCTGTTGTTCCTGGTCGTCGCCTACCGCGATCCGATCGATCTCGCCTTGGGACTGTTGGCGCTGCTGATGACCGTCGTCTGGACGTTCGGCTTCCTGGGCTTCTCCGGGATCCCGTTCAGCCAGCCGATGATCTCGGTGCCCGTGCTGTTGCTCGCCGTCGGCGTCGACTTCGGGATCCACATCATCAACCGCTATCGCGAGGAGGCGGTCACCGGGTACGAACCCCTCGAGGCGATGCGCGAGGCGAACAACCAGCTCATGATCGCCTTCGTCATCGTGACGGTGACGACGGTGTTCGGATTCGGCGCGAACGTGATCTCGGACCTCGGCCCGATCCGCGACTTGGGTATCGCCTCGGCGACCGGCATCATGTTCACCTTCCTGATCTTCGGGCTGTTCCTCCCGGCGGCGAAACTGGAGGTCGACAAGCTCCGCGAGGCGTACGGGGTCCCCGAGTTCAACTCGGCGCCGATATCCTCGAGCGACTCCGCCCTCGGCCGACTGCTGACGTTCCCCGCACAGATCAGCCGGTACGCCCCGATCGCCTTCGTGCTCGTGTTGGTCGTCACCGGCGGCATGGCGGCGGCGTACGGGAGCGGCGTCGACACCTCCTTCGAGACGGAGGACTTCCTCCCGCCCGAAGAGCTGCCCGAGTACGTGACCGGATTGCCGGAGCCGTTCGCGCCCAGCGAGTACACCGTCACGGAGACGATCACGCTCTTGGAGGACCGCTTCTCGACGAACCAAGACCAATCGGTGACGATATACCTCGAAGGGAACTTCCAAGAGGACCACGCCTTGGAGGCGCTCGCAGCGCCGAACGACGATCCGCCGGGCGCGCTCGCGGTCGGTGAGGGCGGCAGCGCACGCCCGACCAGCATCGTCACCGTGATCCAAACGCAGGCGGATCGCGACCCCGAGTTCGCCCGGCTGGTCGCTCGCAGCGACGTGGACGGGAACGGGATCCCCGACCGCAACCTCGAACGGATCTACGACGAGCTGTTCGCCTCGCCGGCCGGTGACCGCGCCGCGCAGTATCTCACGCCGGACCGGCGAACCGCGCAGGTCGAGTACGCGATCGAGGCCGGCTCCTCCCAGGGCGAAGCGTCCGCCGACGCGCGGGAGTTCGCCACGCAGTTCCGGTTCGCGGCGACGGCGACCGGGCAGCTCGTCGTGTTCGACGCCGTGACAGACATCATCTTCAACTCGGCGATTCAAGGACTGATCCTCGCGATGGTGTTGACGGGGGTCTTCCTCGTCATCTCGTACGGGGTCTTAGAGGGGAAACCGCTGCTCGGGATCGTGAACCTCTTCCCCATCCTCATCGCCATCGCGTTCCTGCTCGGGACCATGCGGTTCCTCGGGCTCTCGCTGAACGCGCTGACGGCGACGATCCTCTCGATCTCGATCGGGCTGGGCATCGCGTACTCCGTCCACGCCACACACCGGTTCGTCGACGAGTTCAACGAGAACGCAGACGCCTACGAGTCGATGGTCATCACCTTCTCCGGGACGGGCGGCGCCCTCCTCGGGAGTATGCTGACCACGTCGCTCGGAACCGGGGCGCTCGCGCTCGCGATCACCCCCGTGCTTGGTGATTTCGGGTTACTGACCGCGCTGAGCGTCCTGTACTCGTTCGTGTTCACGGTCGTGGCGCTCCCCCCGGCCGTGCTGTTGTGGGAGCGGTATCACGGCGCGCGGTCGAGCGCCGACCTGCCCGTGGACCGCCACTACTGAAGTCGCGGTCCGCGCGCTCTCTCAACGCCGCTGTGACGACGGGGATCAGACGCCTGCCGCTGCGTGAACGCGGAGGGCGTCGGCTCCGTCTCGAGTAGTCGGGAACCGGTTCGTGAGAGCGCGACGGGCGCTGGTTCGACTGTCGAACGGATCGACCTTTCAGGCGTGAGACGGTCGCAATCGGCGTCCTGAAAAAAGCGATTTCTGACATCACTCTCCCGTCTCATCATAGCAACATCTACACTGGTGTAGTATCGAGATTGGAGCGAATGGCCGACTCGTTGTGGTACCCGTCCGTCGAAGACGTCGTCACCATCCACGACGACGTCGTCGCGGAGTACCCCGATACTCCCGCCGGTGTTCGGAACCGCGGTGACATCGAGTTCGCACTGAACTACGTCGAAGAGGGGAGCTTCGGCTCAGCGCCGGAAACCATCCACCAGAAAGCGTATCACCTCCTCCGTCTCCTCGTTGCCAATCATCCCTTCGTCGATGCGAACAAACGCACTGCGCTCAACTTGACGGTCGTCTTCTACTTCCTCAACGGGTATCGGTTCGAGTACGACGACGAAGTGCGAACGATTCTGAAAGCGTTCGGCACCGACGAAGCGGCCGTCGATGAGGATGAAACCACCGACTATCTCCGATCCCACACCGAAGCACTCGATCTGGCCGGTGAGATCGAAGCATGGCGAGACGAACTCGTCCGGTACGGGCTAGACCGATTGACCGGCGATTCCTCGGACCCGAACGATTAACGGCCTTCGAAGCGTCCATTCAGGTATGGCCACCGAAGAAGGCGCAGAAACGACCTCTCCGCTTGACGACGTGATGGAGGACATCCGGCGGGAACTGGTTCGGCGGGTCGCGGCGGACGACCGAGATGCGAACCGCGAAGTCTACGACGCTCTCGAAGACGAATAAGTGCCTTGTACTGACTGGATCTTCTTCAGACAGTAGTTGGATCCCGTCGAATTCGAGGCCGTCTCTCCGATCAAGCGAGGTGGATGGGTCAATCAGCGATTGATTTTCTCTACTGCCTCCTGAGATGTACGCGAACCCCACTGATGCATCCGTGGACGGTCACCTGTCGAACGAAAGCATGCGCCTCGCAGTATTACGGTGTCTATCCCGACGCTGTCATGCGATAAGAACGATATGGGCGCGACGGGTGCTGGTTCGTCTGTCGAACGACCGAACCTTTCAGTCGTGAGGCGGCTGAATTCGGCTGTTTCAAATCCGACATTTCTGACAACTGATTTAATAGTATGTGCCATCCGTGCGAGATACAAGACGGACATCTCGCGTCGGGCCTCCCCAGCTCAGTGCGGATTTGGTCGGTCTGTATGGAGGACTTACTTCCAATCGTGCTCCTCGATACCCTCATAGTGCTTCAGACGACTATCGATCTCCCAGTCTTCCCAACCGCATTCGTGGTAGAGGACGTCGGCGAGTTTGTCGAAGCGGCTCTTGTTGAGTTCGATACCGCGGTTTCCGCGGTAAGTGATGTACGATTCGCTGCGAAGGTCGGCATAGACCTCTCGCGCAGTCGGGTAGTCGCCGTCGATCGCTGAGAGATTGAGGAGCGCCTCCTCCGCGATCGGTGTGCCCCACTTGTGTTTCGCTATCATCGTCGCCAGGAGGGCACACTTCACCGACGGCTTCTCCATAGGGGGAAGTGAATCCACTCTCAAATAAAGACTGTTAATGACAGTTAACGCCAGTGGGAACACTTATACACACACAGATGGTGTCTCTGTGTATGAGTAGTATGGAACAGGCGGACGACCGCGGAGCAAAGAAGAAGCTCCGGAAGGAGCACCCGAGCGGGTGGCTCTACCTCACGCAGCACGATGCGATCCCGATTCTCGTAGACGCGCTGCTCGATCTCCCGCCGAACCGCGAGTTCAACAAGACCGAACTCGCGGAACACGCTGGCGTCACGCGCCAGACCGTCGGCAACTACACCGACCTCCTGATCGAGGTCGAACTCATCGAGGAGGTTCCGAACACGTCACCACGCCGATACCGGGTCGCGGACAGTAACGTCGTCCGAGAACTCTTCGAGCTAAACAGCGCGCTCAACAACGTCGGCGAGTAGCAGCTGTCCGCGAGGGTACGCTGAGTCTCCTGAGGTATCCGTTGCTCCATCCAATAAGTCAATCAACGATCGATTTTCTCTACGGAGCCCAGTTTGGATGTACGCGAACCTCACCGCTGCACCAGTGAATAACCATCCGTCGAACGAGAGCACACGCCTCGCAGTATTCCGGTAGTTACCCTGCCGCAGTCATGCGATGAGAACGATACGGACGCGACGGGATAGCGACCCCAACGCGGAAACGTTGGTGATTCGCTGAACGGGTGTCGAAGGCCGCGCCTTCGTGTGGTTCGAGATCGATCAAACCATGGAACTCGAACCAATCGACCCCGAAACGGCATTCGAGCTGTACATCGCGGAGAAAGAAACCTCGGTCGCGGACGCGACCGTCGCCTCTCACAAGTCACGCCTGAGCTTCCTACTCCGGTGGTGTGCGGAACGCGACATCGAGAACCTGAACGAGCTGACCGGCCGGCGGCTTCAGGAGTTCCAGCTCTGGCGGCGCAACGTCGGCGACCTCACGAAGGTGAGCGAGAAGACGCAGATGGACACGCTACGCGTCTTCGTGAAGTGGCTGGAGTCAGTCGACGCCGTCGAGCAGGACCTCCACAAGAAGGTCCGCTCGCCCGATATCACACCCCGAGAGAACAGTCGCGACGTGATGCTCGAGACCGAGGACGCCGAGACGATGCTTGCGTACCTCGAGCGATACGAGTACGCCTCGATCCACCACGTGACCGCGACGCTCCTGTGGCACACGATGCTTCGGATGGGTTCGGTGCGAGCGCTCGACGTCGACAACGGTCGAGGTGTTCCGATTCTTCAATTATTGGTGCTTGATCATTTCCTCCTACACGACGGGGCTACTTTCTGGGTTGACGCAAACGGGCTCGCGAGGCTGGAGGGCAACTGGATCTGCTCATACGGGAACCTGCCGGCGACGTTTGAGGACGTGTATGTGCTCAATCGCGACGAGAAGGGGTTCATCAACGCGGGAAGAGCGGGTCAGCGAAGGATGCGAAAGAGTGGCTCGTGAACGAAGCTAAACCGCTGTAGTGACTATCAATAAATTCCCGGTATCAAGCCAATAGCTCTGCGAATTACTGGGAGATATTAATCACACTTGTATGAGTGATATCTATTCTCTCCCTGTAATCATTCCTACATTTGCGATTTAGGCACCCTAGAGTAGAGAAATTAGTTGTATAGCAATAATAGAAAAACAACTAAATTAGTTCTAATCACGTAGTTACGTTTTGAAGACCATAAACTTCAAGAGGTATAGGTCTCAAAGGGTGGGATATGGAGCCCACAACCGCGCTGCTTCGAGAGACGTTCAGGCAGAAAGGTGTCTACAAGATGAACCTAGTTAACAAGAAGAACGAAGACTCTCTCGAGAAGATGACTCAGCACCTCTTCGATACGGGTGTTGCTACAATCTCGGACTGGGGAGCCCTGCGGAACGATGTGGCCTTGACAACGCTAGATTGGTCGGAGGCTGGGACCACGATCACCGAGGACAAGTTCGCTGAAATGTACCGGGACGAGATTACCGGCGATGTAGATTGGGACGCTGTTCGTGACCAGACTCACAAACGGATGAACAAGGAAACAAAGGTGAAAGCCGGGAACGCGGCTCACTGTATCCGACGATTCTTGTTCGAGGTCAATATCGGTGATATCCTGCTCCTCAATACGTCCGAAGGAACAGTCATCACAATTATTACGAGCCCACCGCACATGCTCGAAAAGGACGCACCGCATCGCGATATTGACTCAAACCACGTCTTCGGGCGAGAAGTGTCGTTCCAGCGGGATGAGGAGGGTGAGGTCGTCTCGTTCGACAGCAAGAATCTACCGAAGCCGATGACGCCCGATCGCCTAACAATTACTACACTCAAGCGGGACGGGAAGGCGCAGCTGCTTGCGGAGTCGAATGCGCTCCAAGCCCTCGCCTCGTTCAAGGCTGAGAGTGAACCAGCAGGCGCAGACTAGACGCAGCTTCATTTCCTACTGGAGCGATAGCTCTGGATAGGAACACTGGATGTTTATGCGCAGCTCTGAGTGCGGGCACGCCCACACTTCTCGAGAGGTAGAACAAACACGGCAAGTCATGTACCCATTTTCCGGTTTCCGGCATAAATCACAGAGTATATGTCGAGGTCGTGGCTGCGCGCGCAGCGACCGCAGGGAGCGAGCACGGAGCGGAGGGTGGGGCGGTGGGGCGTCCACGGGTGGCGGCCGCCGAAAAAATGAGAGCCGCCCCGCTCACCGCCGGCTGTCGCGACCCGCCTCGAGTCCGACAGCCGGGTCATCGGTGCCGTGTGCGGCCTTGTAGGCGTCGACGAGCTCCCGACTGTACCGCCCGATCCGGTGCCGCGAGGTCGGCACAATCGGCTCGACCGCCGCAACCACCTGCGGCTGGGTGAGCTGCGAGCCGTCGAGGAGCCGGTCGGCCGCGTACAGCGCCGCGCCTGCGACCGTCGCCCGGGGCGTCCCCGGCCCAACCGGCACCCGGTCGGCGAGTGCCAGCAGGTGCTGGGCCAGCTGCCACGTCCGAACCGCACGGGCACCGGGAAGCGCACCGCCCTCAAGCCCCTCGAGCACCGTCACCACGGCGTCGGGCCGAGTGACGGGCACGTCGAGCGCGCATTCACACCGGAGCTTCCGGGCCGCCGCACACACCCGTTCGCGGGGTGCTTTGGCGTAGGTGGCGACCGCCTCATCGATCGCCTCACGGTCGAGGGCCGCGTCGCGCACGGCCAAGAGGACGGCGCCACCGGCGAGCGACTCCCAGGCCATCCGCCCGCCCGGCAGCCGCGCCTCCGAGCCCCGTCGGAGGTACCGGGCCGCCTGTTTGGTCACGTGGTCCGGGAGCCCCAGGTTGCCGCCGATCATCTCGACGTCACGCAGCCCTTCGTTGAGCCGCTTCGTTCGCTTGCGCTTTGCGCCGAACTGCATGCGCTTGTGCCACTTCCGCAACCGCTGGACCGTCTCCCACTGCTCGTTGCTCAGGGGATTGCCGTGTCCATCAGTGTTCCGTCCGATCTTCGTGTGGAGGCCCTTGTCCGTCCGCAGCGGGTCCACCGTCTCGATGCTCTGGTCGGCGTCTCCGACTAGGCCCAGGTCGTTCAGCGTCGGGCTCCGATCGACCCACTCGTCGGCGACAACCAGCCCGCAGGCCGTACAGAACGATGTCTCGTCGTTGGTGATCACCTGACTCTCACACTCGGGACACACCGCCCGCGTCGAGGGCGCGTGTTCGACCGTGGGAGTGTGCCCGCGTTCAGCTGGTGATGGGAGCTGTGCGTCCGAAACCGTCTTTTCGCTCGCGTTCGTACGTGACATCGCGGTTCTCCGAAGGCGCTCGCGACAGCGCCCGACTCCCCGTGCTCTGACACGGGGATTTCGTCGACGGCACCGCCCGCCAGCGTCGGCTGCGCGCTCTCGCTCGCGCCTTCGCGAGCGCCCTCCGGGCGCGAGCGAGAGCGCGCCCGCACGGCGGCCCCACAGCCAGCCGCGCGCGGCGAGACCGCCCGGCGCGAGCGGCCAGCGGAGAAAGCGTGGGGGGTGAGCAGCCACGCCGCGCAACCCCCCGCGCTTTCCCGCTGGCGCCGAGACCATATTCACTTCAGCCCGGAACGCGGCCGAGCGGAGCGAGGCCGCGCCAGCCCGGAATGGTCGGTCGCGAGCGACGCGCCGGGCGGCAGCGGCGAGCGCGGCGCGCCGGCACACACACGCACCAGCCGCGAGCGACCACAAGCGCCACACCCCCGGCGGCTGCGCGGGGCCCCTCATCACAGCGCACGAGCCCACACCCGCCACAGCCCAACGGTGGGCCGCGTCCCACACCCCACCCAGCAGCGTTTGATTCACAGCCAGATCGGCGGAACGTTAATGTGGGTCGTGGTACCATGATACACAGTATGGGGCGCGCTGCCGATCCCCCATCCGATGAGTCCCCGGAGCACAGCCACCTCCGCATTCGCCCGACCGACACCGAGCTGCCGCCGGCTGCCGTCGAGCAGGGGTTCTGTCGCCTCCATACGATTGAGACCCCCACCGAGGGCTGGCGCGACCGGCTGTTCAGCACCGAACCGCCCACCATCGAGTTCCGGCTCCAGCGACCGGCAGGTGCCGACGCCGAGCTCAGCCTCTATGCCGGCATCGAGGACGCACCGCAGGCGGCGCTGAAAGAAGCGCTCCGCACTGCCTGCCCGAACGCCTACGAGCTCACGCCGGCGACACCTGACCCCGTCGCCCCGCTTGCCGACGACGTCGAAGATACGCCAGCTACGGACGACGACGACGGAGATACACCAGCCACGACCGACGACACTGAACATACGTCAGCCACGGACGGCGCCACCCCGGCGCCGCCGGGCGATGCCGCCGACCCCACAGCCACGGGCGACGAGCCGCCCGACCCACGAGCCCCAGCCGCCGACGCTGACACGCCACCCACGGACGACCCGGACGCACCACCCACCGACGATCCCACCCGTGCGGCCGTCAAGTGGATTGGCGAGGCCGAGCGGCGCGACGACTGGCAAACCCGGCTCACCCCGTTCGCTACGTTTCAGGAAGACGACGACGCCCAGCTACCGCTGGCGGTGCTCGCGGAGACGCTGGCCGACACGACCGCGGCCGTCACCGTCCAGATCGTCTGCCAGCGCTACGACGACTGGCGTAGCGAGGCGCACGACCGCCAGTTCCAGCTTGAGGAAGGGCGCGACACCATGGGCGCGCGGTTTATTGACTTCCTGCTCGGCGGGCCGGAGAGAACCAACTCCGACCAGGCGTCCACCACCGCCCGCGAGTGGGACAATCCGGCCGTCATCGGCCGGCAGGACGCGATCGCCGCCGCCGATCCGCAACACGCGTTTTGCGTGTCGGCCCGGTGTGTTATTGCTGGCCCCGACGCGAAGGGGTTGGCCCGCCGGCTCACCACTGCCCTGGAGGCGCTCAGCGGCGACTACTACACGATCGATGGCTCCGTCCACACGGGAGACGCGGTCGAGCCGGTCTGTACAGCAATTCAGGAGCGCGCGGTCCACGAGCCCAGCTACGAAACAGCAAAGACGAAGCTGCCGTGGACCCGCAACCGAAGCCGCGCGCTCATCATGGACGCGGGGACGGTGCCCGCACTCTGTTTACTCGATGGGACGGCGCTCACCACGGGCGGCGACCGCGCCGTCGACCCGCCCGGCGCCGACCGGACGGCGCTGCCGCCGCCACCCGACGACCAGCTGGCCCGGTATCAACAGCCCGGGCTCACGCTGGGCCAGCCGCTTGATCAGGACGGCGAGCCCACCAGCGACACCGTGGCGGTGCCGCCGTCGCTCCAGCGGCTCCACGTCGCGTGGTTCGGGAAGACCGGCGCCGGCAAATCAACGAGTCTCCTCACCGGCATACTCGCCAATCAGGCCGCCACGGACGGCGCCGACATCCTCATCACGCCGAAAGGCGACGCGACCGCCGAGGCGTATCTCCGCGCGCATTACGCCGAGACCGGGAGCCTCGAGGACGTCTACTATTTCGATTGTAGCGAGACGCTGCCGGCGCTGTCGTTTTTCGATATCCGGCCGCAGCTGGCCGCCGGGATCGATCGGGCGACCGCCGTCGAGGATCTCACCGACCACTACATCGAGATTCTCGAAGCCATCATGGGCCCCGAGCAGTTCCACCAAGCAGTCCGCTCGCCCGACATCATCCGCCAGCTGGTGAAAGCGCTCTTCGATCCGGTCCACGGCGACGACGCGTTCACCCATCGGGCGCTCCAGCAGGCGGCCGCCCGCTTTCATGAGACGGGCGAGCCACCGCCGGTGGTCGACGATGAGCTTCAGTCGATGTTGTACAACGTCGCCGCCAACAGCCAACAGACGTTTGACGAACTCCTTCAGGGGGTTCACAACCGCATCGAGAAGATCCCGCTCGACCAGCGGCTCGGCCAGCTGTTTAATCACGTCCCGGACGATGACGATCCCCACTTCGACCTGCGGGAGGTGATTGATGAGGACGCGGTCGTCATTATCGACACCGGCGACCTCCGGGCGGCCAGCCAGCAGGCGGTGGCCCGGACCGTCCTCTCGAAGCTGTGGACGGCGCTCCAGCGGCGCGCCCAGACGACGGAGCCGGCCGATCGGCCGGTGGTCAACCTGTATCTCGAGGAGGCGGCCCAGCTCGTCAGCTCCGGTGTTATCGATGACTTCCTCGCGCAGGTCCGGTCGTTCGGCTGTGGCGTGACGCTTGCCACGCAGTTCCCCGGCCAGCTGCGGGTCCGCGACGAGGCCGCGTACGTGGAGCTGCTCAACAACGTCTCGACGATCATCACGGGGAGCGTCCCCGTCGATGACGCACTCGCCACGCGGCTCGCCACCGCCGATCTGGAGCCGAGCGCCGTCGGCAACCGGCTGCGGTCGCTCCAGCGGGGCCACTGGCTGGCCCGGCTGCCCGCCCCCTTCAACACCCAGCCACCCCGGCCGTTCCTGCTCGCGAGCGCGCCGCTGCCGCCGGGCCATCCCGACGGCGACGGGTTCCGGCCGGCACGGGAGGCCACCTTTACCACCCGCTCCGAGCAGTTGCGCGAGCGCACCCGCGAGCAGTACGGGCTCGACGTGACGGCCACGCAGGCGACAACTGGGTCGACGACCGAGGCGGCCGAGCCAACGGATGCGGCCGCTGACGACGCGCCGACCCGCGTTGATTCGGCGCTGCCGTACACCGACCGGCTCCCCGAGCCCGTCGCGTACGACGGCGAGCGCCACGCGGTCATCTGTACGGGCTGTGACACCCGGTATGACCCGTCACCCGACGGCCTCCGCGCGGCGGTCGTCTGCTGTCATGATCCGGGCGCCGTTGATCGCGCCGCGTACCCGATCTGTGAGCTGCCGCTCAAGCTCACGTACACTGAACGCCAGGAGAGCGCGATCAGCGACGCCGGCCTGCGGTTCCTCCAAGCGGTGTACTCGGCGCATCAGGGCCAGTACGACCCCGAGTTGGAGTACGACATCACCCGCGACAGTATGCGCCGGCTTCAGGAGTACGTTGGCATCGACGCCGCCGAAGTTGATGAGCTCCGGGAGGCGGGGCTGGTCAGCCGGGACTGTCGGTACCCGCATACGCTGTATACCGTCACGCCGGAGGGGCGGGACGCAATCGGCGTGCGCCACCGGGAGGGCGTCGCGTACGGCGCCGGCGCCGGCGACCTCAGCGAATCCAGCCTTCATGTGGCGATGGTCGAGGTGGGCACACAGCTGCTCGAACACGAGTACGTCGCCGACCCTGAGTCGCCGGCCACCCGGGTTGAAGAGTACTATGAGGTGGCCGACGGGCGGCTTGATGCCGCGGCCGTCGATGAGGCCGGCGACGTCGTCGCCGCGCTCGAAGCCGAGCGGATCAACAACGACGCCGTAGAAGCGATCCCCGCCGATTACGACAAGCTCGCCGCCCAAGAGCCGGCGGCGGCCGTCTGGATCGTCAAAAACCGGGCGGCCGCCCACGAGGTGATTACGGCGCTCAACGACCCCGCGACGGGCTCGGCGCGCGTCGCAAAAACGTACGGCGAACAGACCCGACCCGACATGTTCACCATCGACCAGCCAGGGCTCACGGACGTTGTTACGTTTCAGGCCGCCCGGGATGCGTATCTCGACCGGGCGTGATCGGGGGCAGCGAACGCGCCGTGGCGTGGTGGAACCACCTGGGGCACGGCCGGGCCCCCACAGACGCTGGCAGCACATGGTGGTCCAAGCTTAACCACCCCGCAGGTGGCCGCTGAGGGGAAAAGCGAGCGTAGCGGCCCACAAATCGAGGTGTTTCAGCCACTGTGCCGTCCGCAAGAACCCCGTCACGTACGGGTGAAAGCTACTCTCACCACCGCGAGTGACGCCACAGCCGCGTGGCTCGTGTGGTGAAGTGGTGCCCGGCGATCCAGACAGCAACAAACCGCCTGCCCGCAGCGGGATCAGATACAACTCGTGACAACGGTCGCCGCGCCACGACACGTCGGTATGCTAAATATCTCAGCAATACGATATCAAAGATCTGCCGTACCACCCCCGTGTTGTCGGGGGTGGTGCGACAGTTCGAATACGTTCTCACATAAATCTGAAATATATAGCGCCGCTGTCGCACACGGCGCCGATCGCGGCGGGGATCGAACACCCCCGGAAAGACGGCCGCGTTACGGCCCGTGTCACGCCGATTTCATCGATCAGGACGGAGGGCAGTCCACCTGAAACGAAGGTTATTACGGAGTATGCTGTCGGAGTTTTCACTCGTTTCGACTGTGGATCTTGCGGACGGCGCAGTCGCTGAAACACGACCGAGTACGGTGCGATAGCCCGAATTCAAGGGTGGTCACCGGTGGGACATGGGCAACTCGTAGTGTCATAAAACACGACGGCTGCCCTGTGGTCAAAACACCCGCCGAATCCGCCTGACACTCCACAACAGAAGCGTCAAGAACCACCGGCTACGCCCGCAAAAAATATTGTTCTCCCGTGAGCAGCGCACACACACAGCCGCGACACCGCGTGAGCAATCGCCCACAACCAGCCAGCCACGCGCCAAACCCGACGTCCGCATGAATGGACTCCGTGTGACCGCCCCGATTCAGCAGATCGCCCACTGGATTACGACGGGCGAGATTGCGCCGCTGGTCGTGCTGTATGCCATGTTAACTGTTGGTGATCTACAGCTTCAGCGGGTGTTGCGGCGGCTCACCCATCGTGAGTGGGTACATGGGATGCCGGTTGGCTACCGTGTCGGCCGGCTCCTGCGCGCGTACGCACCGTCACAGATGTTGCTCCGGTATGTGTCCGGCGTTGCGGTCACTGCGCCATACGCCGAGATAGAGCCGCCACAGAACCTGTGGGGGTATTTCTCGGTACAGACGGCCGCAATAGTTGGGGTGGCCACCGAAGAGGGTGTGTTCCGCGGGCTGGCGTATCTCGGCGCAGGTGTCATCGGGATTGATCCGCTGTGGCCGGTTGTCGCGGGCACCGTGGTGTGGGCGGCCCTCCACGGCATTGGCCGCGGAATTACGATACTGGTGACCACCGGCTGGCTCTACGTGGCCTTATGGAGTGTCGGCCACTGGGAGATCGCAGTTGGCCTCCATCTCGCCACCAATCTCAGTGCCGTCACCTATGGGTATCACGACTACTTTGGCCTCGGAGGAGAATGAGCAGTGATGGGGCAACCGCTATCGTCATTGAATGGTCAGGCGTCTATGAATCGGTGGTGGCCGATGCGATCCAAGGAGCGCCCGAACTACACGTTGGGATTGTGCTTCAATAGCGGGCTCCGAGTACCCCATATGCTCTCAGGTCCGGCGATGGAGATCCACATATCGACACGGAAGAAGAACTCCCGCCACGTGGTTGGTAACGAGTTCAGAGCAGGTTGAACGGCAGAGAGTAAGCGGGCGCGACGGGCGCGCGTTCACGCTAGGAACGAATCGTCCTTTCGGGCCTGTACTGCCCAAAATTGGGGACTTCAGATCGGGGTCGTAACTGCGACTCGCGCCACAAAGAGCGATGAGTCTCGAACCAATCGACCCGGAAACAGCCGTAGAACTGTACCTCGCCGATCGCAAAGCCGAGGTGGCCAAGGCAACGCTGTACTCGCACAGCTCCCGTCTCGGTCACTTCCTTCGCTGGTGTGACGAGGAGGACATAGACAATCTGAACGAGCTGAGCGGACGGACGCTCCACGAGTACCGTCTGTGGCGTCGTCGCGAGGGAGATCTCGCACCCGCTACGGAGAAAACCCAGATGGACACAATCCGTGTCTTCGTGAAGTGGCTCGAGAGCATCGACGCCGTCGTCGACGACCTCCACACGAAGGTGCGGTCGCCCGTGTTACGAGACGGTCAGAACGTCCGTGACGTGATGCTTGAGTCCGATCGTGCCGAAGAGATTCTCGAATACCTCTCGAAGTACGAGTACGCCTCACGCCCCCACGTCGTGATCACGCTGATGTGGCACACGATGATGCGGACCGGTGCGGTCCACTCGCTTGACGTCGACGACTACGATCCGGAAGGCCGGTACATCGCCGTCGTCCACCGTCCTGAAACCGGCACGACGATCAAGAATGGGGCCGATGGAGAACGGTTGATCGCGTTATCGAATGAGGTGTGCGGGCTTATCGACGACTGGATAGCGAATCGGCGGACCGATGTTGACGACGAGTTCGGCAGGCGACCACTCGTGTCAACGTCGAACGGACGCGCACATCGATCGACGCTTCGAGGAGATTGTTACAGATACACAAGGCCCTGCGTTTCTACTGGAGAGTGCCCCCACAATCGTGATCCAGATAATTGCGATGCAATGGAGTATACTGCTGCGTTCGACTGTCCGTCAAGCGTGAGCCCGCACGGTCTCAGGCGTGGTGGAATCACCCACCATTTGAACAGCGATGTTCCGAAAGATATTGTCAGCGATCGTGCGAACGTGACACCGGGTGTACTCAACGAACACTATGACCGGCGGAGCCAACGCGAAAGGATGGAACAGCGACGGAGGTATCTCAACAACATCTAGTATAAATTCGATACCGATTATTACAAACGTTGTTGCGATTTACTTCCAACAGTTGATCAATAAATGTGCTATGCGTAGATAACCGGATTGTTACACGTGAATTCTTCTACAGTATCTCGATTCATCAGTAGCTGACAGTGAGTAGATAGCTACAATGCTGTGGCACAGGCCTTGGATAACTCAACTCTTCCCAAGTGACGATAGTATGCTGGACTGAAAACAGAGCCCCTCAATTATTTTCGTCGCTCTCGTTTGACCTGTCCGGAAAGTAGAGCGGCATGTACATCTTGGATATTTTTTTAAATAAACTATCTATCTCAGCTAGTGAGATCTGATCCTCAGCTGGTAGAGTAGTTTTCTTTTTGTGATCATCGTATAAGTCTTCAATCATTTCGTCTCTATCTTCATACATAAACGCAGCATCCCAAAACCAGTGAACACGTCGCTCACAAAGAGATCTCATTCTATTTCTTTCCTTTATGATCTTCTTCATATCCGGTTCCATGTTTTGTTGTAGAAACTCTCGAAGGGTATCGTGTACAAAGTAGCCAGTCCAGAAGAGGTCTGGTTCAGGAACGCCCATCTCTGGGTCTACGTAAAGATACTGTATCTTTTCTTTGCGAATAATACTTCTACCGCTTAAGTCATAGAGGATATCCTTAATCATAGTTCTGTCAAATGGTATGTCGTCTGGAAGCACCCAAGAACATGTCTCCAACGATAGGAAAGGGAGAGGTGAAGTAATTCTTAGGAAACGTCTGTGTTCTCTTGGAATTGATTGGAGATACCGCCGCTGAATCTCCTCTTGGATATCATACTTTGGAATTTCTGGCGACTCATTAGAATCATTTGAGTTAATTAGAAGATTAATATAAAGCGGATGACCGTCTAGTTTTTTGTGTATTTCAGCTATTCTCTCCCGAGATAGGTTAATAAAATGATTAGTTAGCATGGTTGATGTCTGCTGTTTGGAAAATTTGCCTACACGGATAGCAGTATCACCATTTGAGTATGTAATCTGTCCAGATGAAATAAGAACTATTTGTTCAGGAAGTAGATCAGATATTTCTTCCAAAACATCATATACTTTATAATCGTTGTCTGATATTTTGTGAACGTCATCAATACAGATTAAAAGACGTTTGTCGTCCGGATAATATCCAACACAGTCTTGTATGATATTTGAGATTGTTTGAGTAGGTTTTGACGCTTCTGGGCCTGTGTTTTCCCAAGACACCCCCGCAGAAGCGCCTGCTCCTAAACTTATACCCGTCAATTTTCGATCGTTTTTAGTTGCTCTCTCTGGTAGATTTTCATATATCTTCCATGCCAAATTTTTAAATACTTGACCGATGCCGTTATGTTCTCTAATCCTTATTATTTCTACGTCAATCTCACCACGGTACTTATTAGATATATTCTCTAGTAATTGGGTCTTTCCAACCCCAGGCTCTCCAAATAAGTGTAAATGATCTTTTTCGCCTTCAATAAATTCATGAATCTGATCTTCAATTTTGGGCCGTTGGATATGGTGACCAGTCCCAGAACCTGGTGTTGACATAGATTCATATGTGTTTCAGATATATTCAACTTTCCGGCTTGTTCTGTCTTAGCGTTACGACAGAAGACGTTAGATTAATTTGGCTCTGTTGAAATCCTCTTCTTCAGATAAGTTTTCATCTGAAACAGCCGGTTAATGTGAGATGCGAATTGGCCACTGGATATTCATAATTTCGTCAGTTTAGTGAGCACTATGGCCTTCTCTCTGTCAGCAACCATCGCCTACGGCTTTTTGACATCTGCTATCGTTGGCCTTTCTCTTAGCCATTTTACCGATCAAATATCTGTGAAGATGGCATTGCTCATAGCAGTCTGTACTGCGGCTGGTACAGTAGTTGGCAGAATACTGTGAGAAGCGTGTACCGGCCTGTGCTTCACCTGTACCTCGCACGACGCACGAAACTTATCACTAACTGAGTATTTCAACAGAGCCGAATATGATTATCTAAAATATTGGCTCTGTTGAAGTCCCCTTCTTCAGACATATTCTTGTTTGAAATGGCTGGTCACTGAAAAGTGCGAACTGAACGCCGTCGGTGTCCACTGACGCTCCTATCGTGTTCTGGCTGCTTCAAGCAATCCGATAAGGACCATTCCCCCAGCAATCACAGTTAACAAAAAAGAGTTGTACGGAATCGAGAGCACACCAGCAGTGATACCCACTAATGTGATCTCGATTGCGAATAGCATCTCTTTCAGGTCGCTCATACGAGTGTTATCCACAGCAGTATCCTAATAGAGTAACTCTCTCTATTTTACCGTGTCCTTGAGCGACAGCTGGTGAAGTGCCATCGCTCCACCACCGATAAGATACGCCTCAACCTCTATTTGGAACTGCTCCGCGATCTTCCGAAGTTCGGCCTCGATATAGTCACGGCCGAATCGTTCACGAGAACTCATAGAGTGACCTCATACTCCCTAGCTGTTTGTTTGAACTCTTCCCATTTGGGGAGGGGCTCAGCCGTCGTTTCTCCGCTTGTCTCCAAGTATTCAGTGAGACCGTCGACGATACCATGTAGATCGATCGGCGCCTCAGGATGATAGTGTTCAGCGCACTCTCGTAATCCCGTTCGATCAATATCATGTTTCTGTATCAGTAACAGACAGTACGTTTGGTACCGAGAGCCATCATCGATCAGGAGGGTATGACAGACTAACTCTACAGGGTCGACTTCGGTGACTCGATCGGTTCGGAGGTAGTGTCGACGATCACGGGTGAGCAGTGGAACGCCAAACTCACCGAACAGCGCCGGTCCGGTCAGATGAAACCCTTCAGCGCTGGTGTCGCTGTCACACGCGAAGAGATACTCGTCGTGTGTTTCCCAGAGAAAATTGAGTCCAGCGGCGTGTTCTCCTGCTTCACGGCGATGTTTCTGATGGAACAGTCCTCGTGCAATTGAGACCAATACAGTAAATGGCTCGTTGAGACGGTACCGGGACTTCGATTTCCCAATGATACCAACAAGCTGGAGATCGTCTAACCGACGGTAGACAGTTGCCTGACTCACGCCACTTCGCTCGGCTAATTCGGTTGCAGTCCGTCCTTGATCGAGATAATAGAGGATCTGTAACCCAGAGCCGGCGATGAGGGCCGGGAGATCCATATGACGATATTCCGTGAGGAGTCCCTCGAGTTGCTCTATCGGTTCGATTTCCGTAAGAGAAACCAGCTTTTCTCGACCGCTTTGGTTAGTTTGGACGCAGCCGTAGGCTTCTAATTCGGAGATGATGCGTGAGGCATGGCTAGTGCTCCATTCAAGTTGATCAGCGAGCGCACTAACACTCAGTTCCGGATCACCTCCCTCTATGAGTTGAGATATTACCCGAAAGTGGCTCTTTGACATCATGTTGTCTCAAATAACGCAAACGATTTATAAAATACTTTCGTGATTTGAGACAAAAAGTAGTATTTCCAACTAGATTGGCACCGTGTATCGGAGGTCTCAGATCTATTCTAATTCTGTGTAGTGGAACCCTCCGTCGATGATAGCTCCAGATATGATATTCTAGAATATGATTATTCAGAATATTTATTTAGTGCCTGTTGACTCAGCGCTGTGACAGACCAAATCACCCGCGTTGCACCAACTATGTCTTCCAAACCGTTCCACATCGGCAGTATATTCCTTCTCGTCCGTCTTTACGCCATGTATTACAGTCTGGACAATGAAGAAGGCGATAGAGTTCTTTGAAGACCTCTATATCCTCTCTAAGGTCGTCCGGAGAGTAGCTTGCGTCGAACTCCTCATTATAGTGAATATTCTCGTTAAGGCCCCAAATGTGTTCGTCCTTAAGTCGTCGTAGATCGTCGACTATCTCTCTCTTGTTCTGGAATTCCGGTTCTCCAAATTTAGTCTCACCATCTACGTTTCCACGATCCAGCAAGTCTTCTAACTCATCGACAACCCCGTCGAAATAGTCCTGTAACCCCAAACTTTCTCGATCACCATAGGGAAGTTCTGCGTCGAACCGTTCACACCCCTTACTACAAAACCACTCAGCAGTCTTTCGCCCCCAGGCAGCAGCAGCCGTAATATCATTCCCCTCTAAGTAGTGGTCAATCATTCCCCAGGGGTTGGCGATGTCCTCACTATGATGAACTCCAGTATTGAACGTACAATCAGCGAAATGAACCGTATTCTGGATGTATTTCGTTGTTCGTAACCGACGAGCCCAGACCTTATCATGGGTCGTCATGACCAGTTGGAAATCTTCGCCAATTTCGTTCCCGAGCAGATTAGCGATAGCCGAGCGATGTGCTGCGTCAATCGACGTGACCACGTCGTCAAGTAACAGAAACTCAATCGCGTCACCCCCTACAACCTCGCACATCGCCAAGAACAGAGCCAACCCCATACTATCCTGATGCCCTTCACTATAGACGAGATTAGGACGATGCGTATCCTCATCGCGGAACGAGGTTCTGAACTTCACACCTTGCTTCGTTGACTGTAAATTTGCTGAGAAATCCTCCACTTCCTCATCAGAATGTAGCGCAGAGTATATCTCTTCGAACCGTTCCTGAATCTCCTCTAAATTCCGGTCATAATGTCGCTGCCTTGCAGTTCGAAACTCGCTATCGATCGTTTCTAACGTAGATAGGACATCCTGAGCCGTTTCAACATCAGACTTAATCTCCGAATAGCGAGAGAATCGGTCTTGAGCGACTGCAAGAACACGGTACGAACTCATCCCCTCGCTCTCTTCCTGTTCCTTCTCCCATTGCTCTCTCATACCATCAGCAGTTTCTTCGAAGCTATCAGGTAACAGCTTATCAGCTAACTCGCCATCCGAGAGCGAAGAATACGGTACTTCCAAAACATCGCCTCCTTCCAACTGCTTGCGATACTTACTAAGTTCGCTCTCAAAAGAGTCTAATTCCGTCTTCCAGCGTTCAGTCGGCTGATCGTACGCCTCAAGGTCCTCATCGTCGAATACCCTAATCAGCGTCTCAACTGCACTCAATACGTCTTTGATTAGACTAAGCTGTTGATCTTTTAGATCCTCTATTTCTTCTCGAAGCTCTTCTGCGCGACTGGCTCGGTCACGGCGTTCCTGGATTCTCGATCTGAGATCTGTGGCTTCGTCCCACGTATGTAGACATAGTGGGCAATCCGGTTCAAATTCTGGTAGAAGCTCCTCCCCTTGTGTAAGGAGATTCTGTGCACGGACATCTTGACGCAGGTCTTCGTCCTCTTCGAATTCCTCAATACGGTCTCGTAACTTTCGATGGCTTTCAAGCGCCTCCACACCTTCCCAATCGAACCACTCCTCAATCGATTCAAGCTCTTGTCTAAGATCAGGACGGTCTAAGGGGTGAGATTTCGCGTAAGTCGCAGGTTCCGTAATGTCCGCTGTGAACTCCTTTTCATCCAGCTCGGAAATCTGATCGATCTCATATTCATCGCGCAGAGTATTGATAACGTCTAAAGCATCAGAATCAGCATCAACTGTCACGTGCTCGTCAGTTGCTTCAGGTACTGAATCCCCGAGAGCATCGTAGAAGTCATCACGCTGCTTCTTCAGATCCTCTCTTAGCGACTCTACCTTATCCTCCTGATCTCTAACAGCCTTTGCGAAGGCCTTCCGTTTGTCCTCCGTGTTCTGGACTCGGAGAATCTCATTGAGGGCCTCCCCACGTGAGCCTGGGGAGGTCGTCACAAACTCAAGAACCTCATCGCGGGATAACCGGTTTTGAGACAGTTGCATCGCAGTCCGCTGGGTTTGCAACTTTGGAGGTAGTTCATGGTGATCAGAAACGTATTCGAGCTGGTCAGAATCTTCGACTGTCCGCTTGATTGTTATCTCCTCATCACCCTCCAGAAACGTGGCCTCCACCCAGCTTTCATCCGGTTCAACTCCTCTATGACGAATATGCTTCTCCGCATCCTGTCTGCCTGTACCGGTCCCCTCTAAATCGCGGACACCTCCCGTTAGGAGAAATTCGATTGATTGGAGGACACTACTCTTGCCTGCACCATTCGGCCCGTAAAATAGGGCTCCACTCCTCCGGAGTTCTGTCTGGTAGTCACGGATCCCCCGAAAATTCCGAATGTGTAGTTTATGAATCCGCATTATCCAACGCCTCCTGAACTACACTCTGAATTATCTCGGAGTCCGTCATCTCCTCGTCACTCAATTCAATAATGGAACTCGTGAGTGAGTCCGAGAGATCGTCATTATCTTCGATCCGGTCCCGAAAGGTTTCCTTGACCTCCTCATGGACGTTAAGAAGATCGTCTGACATATTGTTTGACACCACAGGCCATCCCCAAAGAGATTACTGTCATTTTGCGAGACTCCGTATACCAATATATACCGTACTGTGCGAACTATGGAAACGAGGTTATCGTCATCGGAAACCTTGATCGGTTCCAGAAGTGGCTCGGTATCACTCCGGAGGGGTCCTCTTCCGAGCTCTGGGCTCATTTCACCAGCCGTGTCTGAGGCTGAATGATTGCGCTAATCACTTTCACCCCGGTAGGACCAGCATTATGACACCGCCACCACATATTCCAATCAAGATTCATGACTCGTATCCTCCACGTTAGTGACACTCATCTCGGGAAACGCCAATACGGCGATGACACCCGTCGTGAGGACTTCGCTGACGCCTTCGACGCAGCAATCGACCTCGCTATCGATGAACAAGTAGACGCCGTCATCCACACCGGCGACTTATTTGACGACCCACAGCCAGGCGTTCCAGATGTGAACCGGTGTCTCGACACGCTCGCCAAACTGAACGACGCCGGCATCCCCTTTTACGGAATCGTCGGCAACCACGAACGCAAATTAGACGAACAGTGGCTCGACCTCATCGACCGTTTCGACCTCGTCCACCATCTCGACGAAACACCAGTCCTTGTGAACAACGACGTCGCCCTCTACGGTATCGACGCCATCCGAGCGCCATCCTGGAACACCTACGAATTCGAGCTGGAGGAGCCACCGACCTCGGCCGACGTAACTATCGTCTGTATGCACCACCTCTTCGAGGAACTCGTCCCTCCGCAACAGGCGAACTACGAACTCCAAGAGGTCATCGACCGGCTGAAGATCACACCGACAGCGATCGCGCTTGGCGACTATCACGGCTACACAGAGGAAACGGTGGACGGCGTTCAGGCGTTCTATCCCGGGTCTACCGAGCGCTGCTCCACCAAGGAATCAGCGCCTCGAGGAGTTCTGATGCTTGAGGTCGAAGACGGTGACCTCGAGATCCGTCGACGCACGCTCGATACTCCGACGGGCGAAGCGCCACGTGACTTCCTCCAAGTCCCGGTACAATTTGGCGAACAGGACGGCATCGGACTCGTCGAGCAACACCTTGACGAAGCGCTCGGCCCCCAAGAGACGCTCGATGAGCAGCTTGTCGTCATCGAACTTCATGGGGACGATACGACAGTTTCCCAGCGCGACGTCTACGAACTGGTTTCCTCCCGGGGTGCAGGCGTCGTCCATGTTCAAGACAAACGCCGCGCGAGCGTCGATCTCGACTTCGAAGGTGGGGAAACAGACGTTGCGGATATCCAGTCACTCATCGACGAGACGATCAGCGAGTTAGATATCCAACCAACGAGTTCACGCATCGAGGAGGTCGTTCGGGCGACGGACGCAACCAAGGATTCGCATATCCGGAACGATGTCGAGGAGATCCTCGAAGAGGAGCGCGAAGCACAGTTCGATAACATCGAGGATGACCAGCAAATGGCGGGTGATGCGTGATGCTTCTGCGCGAACTCACCATCGAGAACATCCAGAGCTACACGCACGAAACGATCGACTTCGGGGACGGCGAGACGCTCATCTACGGGAAGAACGGCGCCGGGAAATCGACGATTTTCCGGAGTGTATTCGGCGTGCTCTTCCCCCAGAGCGGTAAGCACGAGATTGGAGCGGACTTCAGTCTCGCTGACTTCGTCCGCCGCGACGAAGAGCAAGGCCGCATCGAGCTCACGTTCGAAGCCGGTGGACGGGACTACACCGTCAAGTGGGTCATCGATGCTGACGGTAGCACGGACTCCTGTGAACTCCGGTCGGATGCACTAACCGAACCGGTGTCCGGTGTTCGGAAGGTCGAGAACACAGTTAGCCAGGATCTGCTCGGAATGGACGCGTCATCGTTCGTTAGTAGTGTCTACGTTCAGCAGGGGGATATTGCGCGTCTCGTTCACGCTGACGAAGACACCCGGAAAGAGATTCTTGATGGCCTCCTTGGCCTGAGTCGCGTCGATGATTTGATCGACCGCGCAGTAAAGGCGCGCAGGGAGGCGAAAAACAAACGGGACGAGGCGAAAAACCGCCTTGCCGAGGCACGTGACCAACTCAACGACCTCCCGGAGGAAGACACCCTCCAAGCGGAGATTGCTGATCTGAGCGAGCAAATCGACGAGAAGGCGGCCGAGATCGAAGAGTACGAAGACGACATTGAGGATATCGATGAGCAGTTAGAGAGCTGGCGCGAGCAACTCGAAACGGTTGACGACCTGAAGAGCGACCGCGAGGACCTGGCAGCCGAGTTGGAAGAGAAACGCGGGGAATACGAGTCCCAAGGAGAGGACTTGGAAGAAGCGAAGGAGAACAAAGAGGCGGCCGAACGGAAGCAGTCAGAGGCGAACAAGCGGATCTCAGAACTTGATGACGCTGTTGATGCGTACGACTTGTCCTCGGGTGAGGCCGCCGAAGCGGCGCTCGGCGATATCGAAGCAGAGCTGAGCGACGAGCAGGAAGAAAAAGCAGGAATCAATGCCGACCTCCGGAACGCGAAGCAGGAAGTCGAACGACTGGAGGGTAAGAAAGACGAGCGCGAGGAGGACTTGGAAGAGGCCGAGCGCGAATACGAACAACTCGAAGAGGATCTGGACGCAGAGCGCGAGGAAGAAGAACAGTTGGAGGCGGAGCTTACAGAGGCCGACTCCGAAGCTGAAGCCGCCGTTGACGAGGTTCGAGCGCGAGCTGCTGACCTCCCTATCCCAGAGGATGCCGCGTTGGAAACGCTTCGTGACGACGAAATCCCAGACGCCCGTGACGCGTTGGCCGACGAACGCGAAGAATTCGAGAACAAGATTGGACGCCTCCAGACGAAAGAAGAACAACTGAGCGACCTCGGCGACGATGGTGTTTGCCCCGTTTGTGGCGCTGAACATGAGGGGGGCCACACAGCTGACGGCCGAAGCGTCGATCAGGCACTCGCTGACACACAGGCAGACATCGAGGACTTACACGAGGAACGGGAGCGGCTGAGTGAGCAGCGGGACACACTCTCGGACCTCCGAGAGGATGTCAACGACGCGCTGGCGAAACAGGAAACCGTTCAGGATCTGGAGGCTGACTTAGAGGATGTTCAAGAGAAAATCGAGCGCTTGGAAGGCGAGCTCGAAGACCAAGAGGCAACGATCGAGGAGGCCGAAGAGAAACTCGAAGCGGCCCAAGAAGAACTAGCAGACGCTCATGACCGCGTCGAAGAGCTCGAGGACGATCTAGAGGCTGTCGAGAATCGAATCGACGAACTTGACGACATCAAAGAGCCCGTCGAGGAAGCCTGCGAGAAATACGAGGAAATCGATGACCTCGCGGGAGACATCGACCAGTACGAGCAGAATATCGAACACGCCCGCGAAATGCGGCGTACGCTTCTCGAGGACATCGACGACCTCGAAGATGAGATCGAAGAGATAGACGACGAACTCGCGGACATCGATGTCGAAGATTTGGAGTCGAAGATTGACGAGTACGAAGGCTACCGGGAAACCGCGGTCGAAGAGAAGGAAACCGCTGAAGAGGAACACGAACGGCTCGTACAGGACCGCGCGGACAAGAAGGCGGCGCTCAACACGGTTGAACAGCAGGAAGAGCGCGTCGAGACCCTCACCAAGCAGAAAGAATGGGGCGACACCGTCGTGGAGGATATCAACGACATCATCACGGGCTATGAGGACGTCAAAACCCAGCTACGAAAGGAGAACGTCGAACTGCTGAACGCCTACACGAACGAGGTCTTCAACGACCTGTACCAGAACCAGAGCTACGCCGGCGTTCACATCGATCAGGATTACACAATCAGTCTCGTGACCAGCGATGGCACCCACATGAAGCCCGAAGTCACGAGCGGGGGCGAGAGCACGGTCGTCAATCTCGCGTTGCGCGCCGGCGTCTACCGTCTCGTGGCCAAGCGCGACAGCTCCGGAGGTGATCGTCTCCCACCGTTCATCCTCGATGAACCGACGAGCTTCCTCGATGACGACCACGTCGACGAGCTCCACTCCGTCATCCAAGCAATCTCCGAATGGAACGTCCCGCAGATCCTTGTCGTGAGCCACAACGACCGGCTCATCCAGAACGCAGACGCTGCGCTCCACGTCGAAAAGGATCCCACCGAGGATGCGAGTACAGTCACGCCGAGTCACGGGGTGTCCGGAACAGGAGGCGTCGCCGGGGACGATGACTGACCCGAATACACTCGGTGCGCTCCGGGATGTCTTCAGTTCTATCGATGGTCGCGTCGATGACGCTGCTGACGAAGAGGAACGACCCGCTGCTGACCTGTTCGAATACGTTGCCCGCCCCGGAGGCGATATTGAAGCGCTTGAGCAGCCAGCCATCAAACACGAACTCGTTGACGACGTCCAAGAGTGGGATGATCCGTGGCCGGTGACCTACGGCGTTGACGCGAGCACCACTCAGCCGCTCCAATTCAGCAACGGCCTCCTTCTCGGGGCTGCCAACGCCAAACTCGGGATCGGTGGCCAGACTGATCACGCTGACCTCGCCAAGGAAAGCACCCTGACGACCGTCGTCTACTTCGACAACGAGGAATTTGATGTTGATGACCTTCGTCCGGAATACGACAACGTTGACGCCGACGTGTTCCGGTTTCCAACGATTTCGTCTCGTCAGCGTGACCTCGCCGACTGGGTGACCGGGATCGCGCGAACGTACGCGGAGGGGTGGCACGCCCGCCGTCACCTGGACGACATTAATGGGCCACTGTTTATTGACGGTCCGTTGTACCCGAGTCGGGTGTTGCTCTGGACGATGTTCGCACAAACCCCGGATTCCCGAGAAACGCCACTTGACTTCTGGCCGGACATGATCGACGACATCGTCACCAACTACCTCCGCGTCGTTGAAGGCCAAGACCAAGCAGACCTTCCCGTCGCCGGGATCGTCAAATCTCCGACCAGCACCCAGGTTGTCTCGGCAATCGAGGCAAAATCACCAGACGAGGTAGACACGCCGCTACGCTGGGGGAACGATAACCTGTTCTTCAGCGAAGCCCTGTACAATCCCGACGACTGGTACGGCGACGACGGCGCCGTCATCAGCTACACGACGTGGCTCGTCCAACGCCAGATGACACCCGCGCAAGCGGATAGCGCGTTCGTTCCCCTAGAAGGTCTCGATGGCATCGAATTCCGTCGCGGCGATGCCGCCGAATACCAGACA
This sequence comes from Halorubrum sp. CBA1229, assembly GCF_003721435.2. Taxonomy (NCBI): domain Archaea; kingdom Methanobacteriati; phylum Methanobacteriota; class Halobacteria; order Halobacteriales; family Haloferacaceae; genus Halorubrum; species Halorubrum sp. CBA1229. The sequence goes on from NZ_CP054585.1 coordinate 1,642,413, forward strand.
GCGTTCTTTTACGCTCGCATCCCACTCCAGAACACCGTCATCCGCGTCGAAGCTCCGCTTATGATGGTTCGAGACGAAACAGACCGCGAGCGACTCCGACAGAAAGTTCTCGCTGAAATCGCTGCGACTCGAAGCATTCCCTTTGCGATCGAGGCCGCAGATGAAGCCGCCACAATTAGCCGGGAGAACCGACAACGGTTACGGCGTGAACTTCAACATGCGACATCGGTTCGCACTTACAACCAGCTCCGCGGTTATAACGACCTGAACAACCAGGAGTGACCCACGATGACTGATTCAACAGACGACATCGCAGCAAAGTACGGTAACCAAGACAGTACTGCGGGGGAAGCCGAAGAGGAAGAGATGGCAGATCCTGTTCTCGGCGATGACAGCCTCGGCCACGTTGCCCTCAAAGACTCACAGTTGTTCGTCGGGCGGAGCGAAATGCAGATTATCGCCTACATCGACCAGCACGAACGCGATGGTCTCCGCGTCGGCAACTACGTCTGTATCCCCTACCCTGACGCGACAACCGAGCCGAACGAAGACGAAGTCCTTCTCGCCGCGATTGACCGCCTCGAATACCGACCGATAACCGAGGTCAACGACTGGGTCGATGGGGGTGGTTACAGCGATTTCGGCGAGCAAAACCTAGCCTACGTCTCTCATCTCGACCCGATCGCTATCGTCAAACACGACCGCCTCAAAGACACCCTGACCAGACAGACGGTAGATCGCCCTCCAAAGCCCGGTGAGGACGTTCATCTCATCGAAGACGAGGAAATCCTCCGGGTCGGCCTCAACATCCCGAGTGACGGCATCTACATCGGCGATATGGCCGTCAGCGGCGACTTCATCCCCAACGACGAGAACCCGCTCACATACCTTCTATCAAACCCGAACTCAACAGACGGAACCGCTGACGAAGGCGAACCCGCGATCTTCCGCCACTTACTCGTCGCGGGCAGCACCGGAAAGGGGAAGACACATTTCTCGAAGAATATCCTCCGGCAGTGCGCCGTCTCGAAACAATACCCAATCGAAGTTCCGCCCGAGGAGCAGGAAGCGTTCGGCATTGACGATGACATCCGTCACCGCTATCTAAATCTGTTCGTCATCGACCCCGAAGACGAATACGTCGAAATGCGTGATGACAACCCGGGACTTTCTCCAGAAAAGGCCCGAGAACTTGAGGACAAAGGCGTTGCCGTCGGCGGTCTGGACGACGATCTCCAAGTCTTCGCACCAGTCACAGCGAATAGCCAGCCGACACTCGATGACATCCGCACCTTCGGTATCCCGTTCTCTGTCGTCGAAAACCGGCCCCAACTCCTGCTATCGTCACGACCGAAAGACCCGACGTTCAACGCGATTCGGAACGTCCTCAACGCGTACTTTGGCCGATTCGACGACGACAGTAACGATGAACCGACGTACAACGACTTTGAGACCTGGCTCGAACTGAATGGCGACCAGATCGTCAATAACGACAACATTCTCGCCGCAGTCGAACGCCGCGTCACTGGCCCTATCTACGACCGTGTCTTCGACCACGGGAGCACCAGCCTCGACGAATACACGAACGACATGTTCAATCGCGGCCAAGTAACCGTTGTCCCGACCGGCCACCTTCGCGGTGAAACCGAGAAGTTGGTTCTCCTGGCCTTGATGACCCACATCGTTGAGAACAAAATCGACACCGGTGTCGAACATCCACAAATCAAAGGCACCCCAATGCTCCTCTGCGTCGACGAGGCTCACGAATACCTCTCGAGCACAGATCGTCCCCGGGAGCAATATCTCGTCCAGAATTTCCGCCAAGCGGCCAAGCGTGGCCGGAAAGATAAATTCGGTCTCTACATGGTCACGCAGAATCCGCAAGATATCGACGATGAAATTCTCAAGCAGACGAACACACGTATCTATCTCGGTCTCCAACCTGAGATCGTCGAACGTATCCGCATTCCTTCTGACTACGACGATCGGATTGTCACTTTCGACAAGGGTCAAGCAGTTGTGGACGCGCCAGATGTTCGCCCAGTCGAAGTCCAAGGACTTGACGTGTGTGTGACCAACCACTCAAACTGAACTCGCGATACCATACCTTGATGAATCCGGTGTGTTGCTTGTTCTAAGTTGTATTACGGAGGTCAGCAAAGCATTCGTTAATGTTCTCAATCTTGGGCTTTGGTGAATCGCCGGAAGGCGTTTGATTTCACGGTTTCACAGCTCGCTTGATGCTGTAGACCGCACACATCAGAACGATCTCACGAAATTCGCGGTACCACGCTCGGGCACGCACCGCGTGGCCGAGCGTGCGCTTGATCGTTGAGAAGACGGTCTCAGACAACGCTCTCTGGTTGTGTAGAGACCCGTCGATTCGCGCGTTATGCGCGCAATCGACGGGTCGGAACTCACGATGCTTGATCAACGGTCTCACACCCTCTTCGCGCAATTTCTCGCGTAATCGCTGCCAATCGTAGCCTTTGTCGGCGGCGAGGCTGGCAATCTCGCCCGCGTTGCGGAGGGCGAGTTGCCAGCCGATCTGTGTGTCGTGACGTTTCTCGGTCGTACAGCGAACGTCGAGTACAGCTTGCGTTTTTGTATCGACGAGCGCGGTCGTTTTCAGCGTTTGAACGCGATAGTTCGTCCGACGACAGTAGTGCTTGCTAGCGGTTTCACGGTCGAAGAATGTCGCGTCCATCGCGGCGTGATCGGCGGTGTCGTGCAGCTGCGCCGAGAGGCGCAGCAGCACTCGCCAGACTTTCATCTCGAACCTATCAAACGCCTTTACTAGCGTCGAGTGATCAGGGAGATCGCCCTCTTCGAGGCCGATCTCGGCCAAAATTTGTGGCATCTCGCTCAGGAGATCAAGCGCCTCGCGGTAGGATTTCTCTAGGTAAATCCGGAGACAGTGGAGCGAAACAACGGCGTAGTCGGCGAAGCCCCCACCCCCTTCGGGGGCGGCGGCTTCGCCTCGGCCACCAACAGCATTTTTAGCTAACGTGACCGCCTTGCTTGTGAAGCGGGAGATCTTCGACATAGGCATCGCCGATTTCCCGCTTCACTTCCTTTGATTTGACGACCTATCCTGTCGTCTTACAGCGATTCACCAGAGCCCGGAGATGGTTAGGTTACACTCCTCGGCAGCGCGAGTGAGCTTGGTCTTCGAGTCCGATTCGATACGAGCGGCAACCGATTCAGTGGAGCTTGTCACATCAGGGGGCAGACCGAACTTGCTGATATAGGTTAGTCAGAATTGGTGGTTGGACTGCCTATATTCACCAACTCCTGTCAGGAGTACAGTCTATTCTGGCACATATCTGATCGAATCAGATATTATATCGCCAATTACAGTTCTGTATTTGTGTCTTGATACCAACTACAGAGACGAGATCCTAGGTTATCTACCAACTTCCGTTTACGAGTGATCCATTTTGTCAAATCGCCATACTGAACGGTGATGTTGGCATTTCAAATCCCAGTGAGAGAGATTCGGTTACTCGTGAGAAAAGTGTCAATATCCGGGAGTTCGTGGCGAAAAATCCTCGCGCGACATTAATAGGTAAATTCGATCAGTTCGTTCTGGACTACCACAAGCTTAGAGGTATACGGTTCTGTCGAAATACTTACCCGGTGATAGTTTGTCGATCCCTTGCTGAATACAGGATGCGGGCTCTGTTGGGTCTTGGTTAGTTGTGAGTGGGCAATGGAGTGCGTCAGAGTGCATTTCGGGAATTGGAAGCCAGCCAACGAGAGGAGGGTAAAACCAGGGCGCTGTTTATTCACCAGGCTCTGCGAGATGAGCCGTTATTCGTCGTCCGCATCTTCGAAGGGTACGTAGGATGACCCATGCTCAACGATCGAAATCGGTAAGGAGTCGTCAGTAACCTCCCCTGAGACTTGCTTTGTGAAGAGCACTGCTTCGATGCGATCGTCGATACCGCCATCCCGATACGGCTTCTTGAGTAGGTACTTATTGGCGCTGTTTGAGCACAAGTAGACGTATTCGAGCAGCTCACGAATACCCGATTTAAGATAGCTCTTGTTGTCGGAGTATTTCACCTCCCCAAGGAGAACTTTCTTTAGCGATCCGGTGTCTCGGTCGAGTTTATAGAGGATAATGTCTGGAATCCCCGCCCAGATATTGGAATCCGGGGAAATATCGAATGCTGTGTCTGCATAGGACGCAGCATGCGCTTCGGCTGCGAACATTCGGGGGAGATATCCTTCCGGATCACCAAGAGCGGTCTCAACTTCAGTCTCGACTGTAGACAGGGGGACTGCAAAGTCAAGCGGTCCCTCCGTTCGATTCGTCCGATAGAGCTCGTACGTCGATTCGGTGTTTTGCCATTCCGCAATCAAATCGTTGCTGTCGGTGACTGGCTTGAGCCGTGCATCCCCGAACGCCTCAATAAGCGAGAACATCCAGTAGAGTTCAAAGAGATCACTACCAGTCTCCGAGTCGGGCCGAATATAGGTATCCCTAAGTACTTCTCGGGCTTCCGATTCGGAGAAATCTTGACTGTCGATAACGCGATGATAGCGTTCTAGGAGGTGGGCTGCTTCCCGATAGATGGGCTTTCGCGTTCGTTTGACGGACCGGATCTCCCGCAGCGATATCGACCCCATGATACCGGGTTGTTGTTGCTCTCGTCGGTCGAGTGCGCGCATGACCGGGTTCTGTATCAGTGTCCGGTCGAGGATGGGCTTCAGTGGCTCACCATCGTCGGCTTGTAACCACGGGTTCAGCCACTGGAAGCCGTCTGGGTCATCGACTGCGGCCGCGAGTTCGTTTTCAAAGATCGACTGCAGAGTGATCAACAGTTCACGAAGGACACGGTTCCCAGTAATCAGTAGCTCATCCTCGTCACGACGGGTCACATACGCGGTCCGATTGAGGTACCCCTGCTTCCGATACAGTTCCGTCGTCGCTTGCCAGTCGACAGGGCCATCGATACCGCCATGGGAAACCTGCCGTTCAGTATGAATATCCGTATCAAGCCGGCGGACCCGATCCGCTAACGTCCTCATAAACGGGATTACGCGTGGATTGTCTTCGTCGAAGCTGGACTGGTTGAGTCCGCTCAACAGAAAGTGAACCCGGAGTACTTCGTCCAAATCATCGACGTTGAGCGACGGCTGAGGGGTGGGTCTCCCATCAGTCAGCGAACTTGGGCCGGGTATGCTGATCCCTTTTCCGAGGTACGTATGGAAGCTCTCGGCGACATCAGCCACGAGTTCGTTGCGAAACGTTGCCTCAGTATTCGACGGCATGCTTACGCCTGCGTGTTGTGGAGATCGCCACGATTGATCCCCAAGTAGTCTTCTGAAAAAGTGATGATCTCTTCGTCCTTGAGCTGAAGATCCGCTTCTGGGTCAAGCAATGCGTCAATCGCATTTTCTTGGGTCTGGCGCGGCAGATCCTCGAGCTGAGGTATGACGTACATCTTCGTGGGACGGGTCAAATCTACACCCTCACCACAAAACGTGCGAGCGACTTTCTCGATGACGGCCGGCCCCAACGCTCGATGGGGTTGCAGTTGTGACCAGTATTGTTTGAGTTGCTCAACCCCCTCGTCTGATAGAGTACCAGCTAGGTCGTCCGAGGATATATCATGATGGGACGCTGGCTCGGTCTCTGATTCCGTACTGTCCGGACTCGTCTCTCCAGCTGTGTCTTCGGCACCGGTGTCCTCGCCGTCAGTGTCCGCGTCGATCGCGATTTTCCACCGAGTCAGATATTCCTCGATAGCGTCGGTGGTGATGTCTGTCTCGCTTGGTGCACCAACGTGGATGAAGGCAAACCGACGAATAAATGCGTAACTTAGATCGAAAAGCGACATCTTGTCATGGGTGTTCATCGTCGCAATAAGTCGCCACGTATCGGGGACGCAATACCGGTGGGCAGCAACTGACTCACCCGATACATCCGCCTTGGTTACTAACTCAATCTCGTTGCCGTCGTCGTCTTTGAACGACGTAGTGACGCTATCGTCAGCCAGCGCCGAGAATAGTGAGCCGAAGGCTTTGTCGACGTTGGCCCGGTTCAGTTCATCGACGATCAGCCACTCGTTGGTCGGATTCCCGTTATCGTCTTGGAACCGATCGAGGAAGACACCCGGCGAGAAATTCAGCCCGGACTGACCTTCAGGTTGATACCCACCAATCGTGTCGAACGACGACCAGTCAGCGGTTGCCGTCACCATGGTCACAGATGAATCGGTGAGCTTGGCAGCCACCTGCTTTGCCAGCTCACTCTTCCCCGTTCCAGGCGGCCCAACCAATACAATATGTTGACCGCCAGTCAGCGCTTGGACCATTTGGCCGATGATCTCTGTAAGGACACCTCCTGGGTAATAGAGATCCTCAATCTCGTCTGGTGTCGGGGGATTCTCGAATTCGTACTCCGGGACTGCCTCAGCGTATGTGTAATCGGCGTCAACAGAGCTGAGTATCGTCTGTGCGGCGTCTCCTCCGAGTTCGCCAATCGTGACTTCTGTAAGGCCGGTCGCTGAGAATGGGTAGCTGTCGGGACGGGTTATTGAATCGGAGCGCAAAAGTTCGCCGATGACTCCCTGAATACCGACGGGGTCGTCAAACCGAACGACGTTGACGGGAACGCGCCGATATCGTGTGCCGTTCTGCGTGGTTTCGGTCGCTGCTTCTGATTGGCGTGAATACCCACGGAACTCGTCGTCGACGAGGTGGATAAATAGCGCATTTGAGGATAGCTTCCGTAGCGAAATGTCGTGTCGGTTGTCTTCCGGAATGAGGATATGACTCTCGTGGAAATTTCCGATATCTTGGGCTACGAGATATACTTCGGGAGGATTGTCTTGGTCGAAAACGTCGACAATATCGGTCTGGTCCGGTGGAGCTTGGAACTGGGCTCGTTCAGATCTTCCTTCGATGAAATCGCGGCCGTCCTCACTGAGCGAATACGTACCCTCTTCAAGTTCTACGTATCCAATAGAGCGGAGATAATTCAGCCGGCGCGTCACCTGCTCCGATGTTTCCCAGCCAACACCGATACTTTCCGAGAGGTGTTCATTTAGTTCCTTAGCGTTCGCCTCATGTCGGAATAGCTCTTCGAGGATCTCGCGAAAGCCAACAATCTCACTGTCGAAAGTTCCGAAATGTGTCTCCGCATCTGCCCCTTCAGCAAGCCATTTGCCCCCCTCGAGTCCGGGACTAAGCCGCTCCCCGGTTTTGGCCAACATATTGATCCCGACGAGGAAACGAATGACGCGATCGGCTCGAGTGTCACCTTCGAGGGAGAATTCATCCTCGATCCAGTCGGCAAGTTCCTTGACGAGTGGCGATTCCGAGTCGACATACCTGAGAATCTTTTCAATCGACTCAGTTTGGCTATCGACGCCACCCGGAATTCGTTCGACGCTTTTTCGTGGAGACATTACTGGAGCGTCACTCAGTTACCCACGACAGATTCTCGGACGCCGTTTCCGGCGTGACGAACACAAATTCATACGGGTCATCGTGGTCGTCAGTCCGATGTGTGATACTATCGTAATCGGACTGTGCGTCATCCGTAAGACCAGTACAGATCAGGATCGTCTTCCCATATTCCCCCTCCCCGGATCGCTTGAAGTGGTCTTGATACATCATCATCTCGTAGATGTCTTCGGGCCGAGCCTGGCCATACACGATCTTATAGAGGTTAGTCGGACCATCCGCTTGATCGTGGATGATATCGATCTCGCCACCATCAAGCTCGGTTTCCGAACGGAGGCTATCTCCTGTCTTTGTGGATGCTTCTAGATTTTCAACGAGTGCTTCAATCCCTGTCTGGTCAGATTCGTCATCATCGTCGTCAGTCTCGTCGTCGTCATCCGTGCCGTCACCGTCGTCACCGCCGGATTCATCATCGCCATCGGTTGTGTCGTCGCCGTTGTCGTCACCCGTATTGTCATCATCATCGTCATCCGTATCACCGTCGCCACCACTAACAGTGCCGCCGTCGTCATCGTCTGTCTCGTCATCGTCCCCAACCGTGGTATTGCCATTACTGCCCGTGTCGTCGCCACCATCACCTGTGCCAGTGTCATCATCGCCACCGTTCGTGTCGTTAGTGTCACCACCATCGCCACTGCTTGGATCGTCGTCATCGTCGTCCCGATCACTCTCGTATTGCGTTCGCTGTGGCTTTCGAGAGTCGTTATTGAGCCAGTCCCTCAATTTCTGCCACAGAGACGATGTCTTATCGATCCCTGTCTTCTCGTTATTCGTCGGCACCTCATGCTCTTCCAAGGCAGGTTCGATGCGGATGGCCCCGTTGAATCGGTTTAGTGTCTGGTGTCGGCTGATGTCAAACGGCCATTCATTCGTGTCTAACACCCGGCCGTTTGCATACACGTCAACCCCCGCATCGTTTGTCGAAATCCGATAGCGATAACGGAAGTTATCGCTTCCGTCCGTCGTCACTGTGAAGTTGCGGTCATCGGCATCGACCGCCTCACCCATTGCCTTGAGATCAATATTCCCATACTCATAGGAGACGTTGTACGTGACTCCGAGATCGTCCGTAATCGTCGTCGTATCGTAGCCGTATTTCGTGTCTTCGGGGATTTCTAAGTCAGCAACTGCGTCTTCGAATTCCTCGAACGTATCGTAGTCGGCCATATCCGAGGGGGCAGACTCGGCTGCGTCTATGAACGAAATGTCGACGGGCGGCACTTCGATCGTATCCTCGGAGGTAACCTCTTCGTCCCCGTCGATATCTCGGTAGGTGATCGTAATGGAGTTGTCCGCATGTGCACCCAACAGCCGCCGGAAACGGATTCCGAGCACCAGCGCAACGTAGCTGGCTTTCATCGACATATTCGATGACATTCGGGCAACATCGTCATCGAAATCCGACCGTGCGGCGGTCAAATGCACGCGAGTCCCGGAAGAATCTGCTGAGAGTTCCGAAGTGCCTTCCGCCCAGAGCTCTTCATCCTCCGAGTTATAGACCGACATCTCATTGCTAATCGGCCCATCAACCCGCTGAATCGGTGCGTCAGCATCGGTTCGGGAGAGCAGATGGAACGCGTTTGTCGAGAAATTCGCTCCCGGGGCCATCCGGAGCGAGTTTTCACACCAGGCAATACTGGCTTTGAGCCCCGCACCCATATTGTTGAGAATGCCGTCTGATGCATCCTCATTCGCAGTCTGGAAAATGATATCCCGAATCGTATCCCGACCCATTCCCGGGCCTTCATCACCCACAATCGCGCGGACGGTATTCGGCCGGCGTTCTAAATCGATCTGGATCTTGACGGGTTCTGGATCTCTGAAGTACTGCTCGGATTTTACAGTTGCTGAGACCGAGTTATCGATCGGCTCTTGGAGCATCTCCAAGTACTCATCGTGCTGTTTTGCGAGAAAACTGGAGAGTTGCGCGAAATTGGAGGTTTGCTCAATCTCCTCAAGGTCTTGCGTTACCATGTATACAAATCTGCGGTTAGTGGTCACCCACTACCCAACACCATAATAGTATTTCGGAGACCATTTGGCGTCATCGAGCGATTTGAACGCATTTGCAGGGGTCCCCTCCGCTATACCATATCATTCGAATCGGACTGCTTTAGTAGAAATCCACCTGACAGGCTAACTTCATATGTGATAAGAGTCTCGCCCGTGCTCGAGATATCGACATCGACGGTCCGTCTCGAACCGTATATCCTGCTTACGAAAGATGATGTTCCCGAAGAAGTGGGACTTCTCTTCAGGGAGATACAGGAGGTCCTCGAACAAATCTGTGAGCTGGGGCTCTGTCCACGAATAGCTACGCTGGTAACTCGAAATATCGAACAACCCGTCTGTCAACAGGGAGTCAAGATGGATCGGGTCGGTTTCCATGATGGTACGAAGGTGTACAGTCGATATAAACTGGGATTGTCATGTCTCGGATGTATTGGAGCAATTTTTAATCAGGAATTTTAGCAGAGCCGATCGTTCAAAGTGATGACTGGGAGAGGGGGGTGCGTCCGACAAAACGATCGCATGTAGGATACTCACGTAGTGCGTCTATTACACTGATGATATTGTTTATATACCAACTTTAATTGCTACGCAGAGATCTGTCTTCTGTAACTTCGATCCAAAGAAATACGGCTGCTACTCCAAGGATGAGCCCTGATATTATGTTGAGAACTCCTGTCGGAAGTATCTCCAGAACCGGCTGAATGCTGAGCCCGTCTGACGCCATTTCGGCAGACAAATCGAGTTACCGGCTATGGAAAGAGCCTCGCCCAGAACTGGATCAAAACTACCAGCGAACGCAAAGACCCCTGCCAGAATTGCAGTAAAAGGATCGATCCCTGCAGCTCCCAACCCTAGTAGAACTGCGAATTCACCGGATCCGCTGGCGACTGCCTGCTCTCGAGTCACCATATCTCACATTACAAGGTTATAGCAAATAAAACCCAAAACGGATCGATGAGCATCCGTTAAGATTCACGCCGACCTCCACTCGATTCTACGAATCTAGCTGAACTGTCTCATGTCGATCCGGCACGATGTTGACGAGCGGTTTGAGACTTGTTGTCGGACGCATCCCCCTCCCCCAGGAAGACTAATTCAGAGCCGATGAATATGATCGTTGTTCCAGCTGCAGAAACAGTCATAGGATCGTCTGTGTCTCGTTGTTACGGGCCTCAACTCACCGTCTAGTATCTCGATGATTTGCTGGACGCACCCCCCTCTGTCCCTGTCCTCTACCTGAGGAACAGTGGAATAGCAAGGGAACCAACACCGATATTCTAGACGCTATCCCGTCTGCTAGTCAGGAAGACATGTAGGACACGGGGGTTTTATACGTAATACCTGAAAACGGGAGCGTATGAAGGCGTTCGGCGACGAGGACACGATCTTCGAGGATATGGACGTCCTCAACCCTAACGAGCAGACGTATCAGCCCGAGTCGCTGCCGGAGCGCGAGGTCGAACTCGATCAGATCCACTCCGCACTCCGTCCAGCGACGATGGGCTCGACGCCGCTCAACCTGATCGTATACGGTCAATCCGGGCAGGGGAAGACCGTCGGAATCCGCCTCAAGACCGACCAGCTTCAGGAGTACGCCGATGACTCCGAGATGGACCTCACCGTGGTTCACATCCGTTGTAAGGGCATGGACGGGTCCTATCACGTCCTGACGCATCTCGTCAAGCGACTCCGTGAGAAGCGATTCGGCCCCGGTGAGGAGCTCCCGAGCGGTCACCAGCGGAAGACCCTCCTCAACATGGTGATCGAGAACTTGGAGGAGATCGGCGGGACGGTCATCGTCGTCCTCGACGAGATCGATGCCATCGGCGACGACGACTACATCCTCTACGAACTCCCGCGGTCGAATCCGGACGGGGTCCGTCTCTCGCTCATCGGAATCACGAACGACCTCCAGTTCCGTGAGAACCTCGACGCCGACGTCCGGTCGAGCCTTGGCGAGGATGAGGTTCGCTTCGAACCCTATGACGCCGATCAGCTCCGCAACATCCTCGCACGGCGTGCCGTCGGTGCCCTCCGTGACACGTATTTCGAGGACGATATCGAGGACTACCAGCATCTCCGAAGCGAGATTCTAAGCGACGACACGATCCCGCTTGCTGCGGCGTTAGGCGCACAGGACACGGGAGACGCTCGCGAAGCGATCCGGCTGCTGTTCCGTGCGACCAGATTCGCCGACGATAGAGGTGAGACGATCGTCACAGAAGAGCACGTGCGCGAGGCACGTGACTTCCTCGAGACGAAGGCTATCGAGTCGGGGATTCAGACACTCCCGAATCAACGAATGCTCGCGCTCATGGCGGTCACGTATCACGGGATTCACGGCGATACCCCCGTGACGACAACACCGATCTACACCCAGTACAAGACCTTCTGCGAGTACGCAGAGGTGAACGCCCTCTCGAACCGGCGATTCCGTGACCGACTCAACGATCTCGCCGATACGAACGTGCTCAATAAGCGGCAGGGCCGGGGTCGTGGAGACGAAAACCAGTATTCGCTGGCGGTCGATCTCGATACGGCGCTCGAGAATCTCCCGAAGGAATCGGAGCGTCTGGGGGATGTCGCAACGGTTCTTCGAGAACAGGGTGGTGTTGCGGGCAACTAACCCCGAATGCCGTCTTCCTATGGTAACCTGTTGTTCGCTTAGAAATAACAGAGAGCTACCATAGACTTATTTCGATGCTTTACCACAATCCAACAATCAAATGAGCGAGGACGACCTGTTTACCACCTTGGATATCCCTCGGGTTATCGATACTTCTGACGTAGATTTTGTTGAAGCCTTCTATAATCCACTCCTTTCTCGCTCTGTTGAATATAAACGCGGTGTTGGATATTTCACCACCAACTGGCTTCGTTCCGCATCACGCGGGATCGCTGAACTCGCAGATAATGGTGGAACAGCGAAATGGATTATGAGTCCCATGCTGGAAAAAGACGACTGGGACGCGATTAAGCGGGGCGAAGCTGCGAAGAAGGATGAAATCCTCCGAAGCGAATTGAAGGATGAGATTCGGGACCTCCAATATGATCTCGAATATCAAACTCGGAACGCAATTGCATGGATGATCGCAGATGGACTTCTGGAAATCCGATTTGCGATCCCAGAGCAAAAACTCCACGGAGATTTCCATGACAAATTCGGTATATTTCGCGATCCAGATGGAAACAAAGTGGCATTTCACGGATCAAAAAATGACAGTGCTCATGCTTTTGAGAACTATGAGGCATATAGTATAGATTGTGACTGGCTGAGTGAGCGTGACGCAGAAGGTGTTTCTCTGCAAGAGAAGCGCTTTGATGAGATTTGGGAGGGACAAAAAGCGAATCTTAACGTAATTCCTCTACCTGAGGGCATAGAACAAGATATCGCAGACCTTCGCGATCGCGACCATAGACCGTACGAGAATCCAGAAGAGGGAGGAGATAACATCACCCTCCGTCCCTACCAACGAGAAGCAGTTGACAGCTGGTTTGCTAATCAAAACCGAGGTCTGTTCCGGATGGCTACGGGTACTGGGAAGACTTTCACTGCCCTGGGAGCGATGGACGAATTTATTGAACAAACAGTAAAGCCGATGCTCGTGGTTATTGCAGTTCCGTATACCCACCTTGCTAATCAGTGGAAGGAAGAGTTAGAGAAATTTGGTTACAGCAATCCGAAATTCCTCTACGGATCGGCAAATACTGAGTGGAAAGCGGATCTATCGCGTCTCCTCTCAGACTTGGCACTCGGGCTCGGCTCTGATCAGCTCGTAATTACAACACACACTACGCTTGCAAGCGAATATTTTCGGGATCAAATACAACGCTCAGGTTGTGAGACACTCTTGATCGCTGATGAGGTCCATGGCCTAGGATCCAGTCACCGTCGTGAAGCGCTCTTGGATGAATATGAATACCGTATTGGTCTGTCTGCAACCCCGGAGCGCCATTATGATGAAGAAGGTTCGGAATATCTTCTCGACTACTTTGGAGACATCGTGTTTGAGTATTCTTTGGGGGAAGCCATTCCGGAATTTCTGACGCCATACGACTACTATCCGATTATTGTTGAGTTGACGGAAGAAGAGATGGAAGACTACAGTTCCCTCTCGAAACGACTCGCAAAGGCATATGCAAGCGACGATGCTGACGAGGAGTTGGTAAATCGGTTGGCGATGAAACGTGCAAACATCATAAAAAGTGCCGAGAATAAATACGTGAGTCTCCGTTCCGTCCTGAAATCAATCGGAGAGCCTGACCACCTCCTCGTTTATACTAACTCGCAGCAGATCGATCATGTTCAGGACATATTGAACGAACTCGGAATCCGCCAGCATAAATTCACTTATCGCGAAGACGATACAGAACGACAGCGTCTCTTGAATTCGTTCGATGAAGGTGATGTTGATGCACTCGTTGCAATGAAGTGCCTCGATGAGGGGGTAGACGTCCCTTCTACCAAACAGGCGATCCTAATGTCGAACACGGGAAATCCAATGCAGTTTATTCAGCGTCGTGGACGAGTGCTTCGAAAATATCCGGGGAAAGAGAAGGCGCTAATCTACGATTTTATTGTAGTCCCAACTATGAATCCAACCCAGCAGATTGCGGACTCTGAGAAGAATATTCTCCGAAAGGAATTGCGTCGGTTCGAAGAATTTGCCGAAAACGCTCGAAACGAACACGCTGCTCGAAACGAGATTGAGGAAATTCGAATGGAATATAGTATTGCTGGAGACGATAAAGAAGAACGCGATCCCAATTAACCATAGTTATAATATTAGCGAGCCAGACATTTAAGTAAACTACTGTACTCTGTACTGTTAGACCTCAATGAATAAATCCGACGTAAACAGTCTCATCTTGGAGCACGTCGACAAGATTGAGACCGATAATAAGCGTCAGTTTATCAACGAAATCCTCACTTTCGAGCGGTCTAAGATGGATAGGGAGCAACCCCATTTTAAAGATGAATACGATGAGCTCATCGAGAAATATATGAGTGATCCGGAATGACGAATTTACAGTTTTTATCGATCACGCTGAATGACTACCGTCAGTACAAGGGTGAACAGAAGATAGATCTTCAAATCCGTAATGATCGTCATATAAATGTCATAGAGGGTCAAAACGGTGCTGGAAAGTCCAACATCCTGAATTCGATCACTCTCTGTTTTTATGGTACTGAGGAACATCTAAAAGACGAGAAGGAGGGTGGATTGGAGACGTTTCCTCTCGTTAACCGAGACCGTCTCGAAGATCTTGATGAAGATGAGACGGCAAAGGGATATGTCGAAATAGAACTTGGAGAAAACGAGCCCGAATACGTTTTTAAACGAGAATTTACCACCGTCAAAACGCCTTCTGGGTTCAATAGCACTATTGGGGATTTACGTCTTCAACGTCGAGTAAACCGAGACTGGAAACCAGTCGATAATCCCCATACCTACCTGAATGAGATATTACCTACTCGTGTACATGAATACTTCCTATTCGACGGAGAACGTCTTCACGAATTCTTCGAGGAAGGTTACCCAGAGAGGGTTCAGACAGCAATACTCGATGTCTCTCACATCGAGCTATTAAACCGATCTCTGGACCATCTCGAGAAGATGGACACAGAAATCGGACGAAAGGCATCCAACTTCGAAGGAGAAGCAAAACGGTTGAAAAATCAGCTTGACGAAAAGAAGCAGGAACGTGAGCAAAAGAAGGAAAGAAAACAAGAGTTAGAAGCAAACATCGCTGAAGCAGAGTCCACAATCACTGGAATAGATAATAAGCTAAGAGACAGTAGTGATGCCGCGGTTCGCGAAAAGCAAGAACGCCGAAAGTATTTGAATGACCGCCTAGACCAACTCGAAGACGAAATTGACGATCTGAAGGAAGAAACGACTGAGGAGATGGTGCAAGCAGCACCCATCATCTACAATCTCAAAGCGTTGGAATATACGCATGAGCAATTCGCGGAATTGGCTCAGACTGGTCAACTTCCACCGAAGATCCAAGACTGGTTCGTACAGGAACTCCTTGAGAAGGGAGAGTGTATCTGCGGTGCCAATCTTGATTCCGATGAAGAAAAGCGACGCCACCTCGCAGAACTTGAACAAGAGATGTCTCTCGTGATGCAAGAGAATCTTGAAGGAAAAGCTGAAATTCCGCGTATTATCGAAGACGGTCAGGACTCTCTTCGTCAAATTATTGAGAATCGTAAAAAGATCTCTGAACGCCAGACTGAAGTTGATAATGTGGATGTCGAACTACGCGACATTTCTAACGAGCTCAAGAACTACGATTTACCTGAGGATGTCGATGTGAGTAGTCTTGAATCTCAACGTAGCGAAATTGAGGATCGAATTACCGAAATGAGCCAAGAGATCGGTCGAGTGGACCAACAGATTGAGACTCTGACCGAAAAGATCGACGAGCTTGATGAAGAGTGGCGTGATGAAGCGGCAAAAGAGGACAAACACCGGAGGCTGATGAGGAAACTGGACTTCGTTGAGGAGGCCAGTGAGGAGATTTCCGAGATTAAGCAGACTATCCTCACACAAATCCGGAAAAATACAGAAGAGAACATGAATCAGTACTTTAATGATCTCATTTGGAAGGATGAGGAGTATACTGTTGAGCTAGGAGAGAACTATACTGTAAGCGTGTATGGAAAACACGGCGACAACAAAATCGGATCCCTGTCAGCCGGTGAGAAACAAGTTCTCGCATTATCGTTCATGTCTGCCTTAACCAAGATTAGTGGATTTAACGCGCCAATAGTAATCGACACTCCTCTTGGAAGGATCTCGAGCAAACCAAAGAAACGTATCGCACAAAATCTCCCAACGTACTTGAAAGATACTCAAATAACGTTCCTCATGACTGACGAGGAATATACCGATGATGTCCGTGCCCGTCTGCAAAACAGCGTTGCTAACGAATATCAGCTTGACTATTCGAATGAAGTTACCGAGGTGAGAGAAGTATGACTGACACTGATCCTGATATTGAGTACGAAGATACAGAAGCAGGGCGCGACGTTATTGTTGACGACCAAGCGCGCGAGTACTACGACACATTAGTTGAAGAGGAAGACTCGCCGTTCTATGGCGTACAACGAATTGATCTGTTCATGTTCGCACTCGGATACGGTAAAAAACGAGCTGGGCAGGTGACGCAAGGTTCCGGTCGTAATGCCCTGTTTAATCGCCCCTCTTTGTCCGAACAACAAGAATGGATTATTAAATCAATCGCGACATACGAAGAGCGAGACCCTCAGGTACTTCGAGACGAGAAGCAAGTGTATCAAATAGCTCAAGAATATGCACGAGGAGGTATCGAAGAGCTACATAATCTATACATTCGACCGGGTGATTCATTCAGTGAACTTACTACAGATCTCGTCCAAATAGGTAAAGTATTTTATGATTTCGAAGAGTAGTAGCAATACTCCACGACAAGAACCGATCTGATATTATATATTCATCAGACTCAACTATTGTTGAATTTCTCTATCGCTCGATCAACGGATCCGAATACTTCCTCAAAATAGGTGGGTGGATACCGTGCGAACGATCGAATATCTGCACTCGTTGTTTGACCTGCAACAGCATTATTAACCCACTCTACCTCATCAAGGAGTGATTGCTCAGAAGGAAGCATATACTCGTTCCAGAGCTTGTCGATTTCTTTTGAACTGAGTCCACTGACGCCCGCCTTTTTTAATGCAGCTTCCCAGTTGACAAAATGATTCTTTACTGTCTGCGAGGTCATGTCCGCATACCTATCGAAATCACTAGTCGTTGGTACAGCGCCAACACGAATCGTAACACGGCGGATCTCCTCCAGCAATTCTTGTCTCATGTATCCCTGAGGAGATTCATTATCAGCAACCGCAGCATCACCATCATAACCCGCATTTTTGAGTGCACTAATCCACGTATCGAACACGTCTCTTACAGTTACTACTGATAGAGTAGACTGTCGCTCAAACTCGTACGGTGTGGGAGGATCTGCTGGGACTGTTCCGATACGCTTCAATTCCTGAACTACCCCTTCCCTATCAGGGTTTGGTGTTTCTGGCTTGTCCTGTTGGCTATCCGTCTCTTGCTCAAATGCTTCTTCAGTGATTCCTGCTAATTCAAAAGCAGTGGATAAATTGCCGAAATTGTCACTAACTGAAATCGCATAAAGATCTGTATTTTTCCAGACATCAATTGGTTCCGGTACCTCACCAACTTCTGCGGCGTATTCACAAAGCTCATCCAAAATATCCACTCTTGATTGGTTCCTTGTTTTCACCTTTTCTGTATCTACTTGAGAGAGATCGGCAGACTCTAATGCCTTTTCCCACGAACCAAATCGACTTTCATACGCGCTGATCGGATACGAGCCATAGTGAGTTACAAATTCTTCAGTTGGAGGTTCTCCAAATATTTCAAATAGTCTGCTGAGATAGTCCTCTAACTCTTCTCGAGTATATTTCGACTCAGCATCACTCGCTGTCTCTTTCGAGTCATCCTGTACTTCTGAGCTAGAGGAAGCTTTCTCCAAAGACGGACTCCACTCAAATTCTTCTTCATTAGAGTCAACGGCCGCATGTTTCTGTGAATCGTCTGCTTCGTTTTGGTCCAGCTCTTCATTCTCTGTTGCTTGAGACTCTATTTCCCGGCTTTTTTCGTCCAAATGCTCTTTCGCAGTACTCCACTGTCCAAAGTACCGTGCATACATACTGCTACTATAACGGCCCATGGAGTTCATTTCAGTTGCCGTCGGCTTCCGACCCAACTCTACCGTCACTTGTTGAAGCTCTCTAAGGAGTTCTTTTTCTTTGTTTATTCCTGCCGCTTCTAGTGCATCATCCCAGGACCCAAACTTGGTTCGGTACGCCTCAACAGTATAATTACTTTTCTCTGAGATGTCAGATGGGTACGGTAAGCGGTCCAGAGACGAATCAATTTGACATAGCTCGCTGATTAGTTCATCACGAGATGGTGACTCCGCCGGCTGATTCATATCGGAGGACCCCTCTGTTTCCTTTTTCACTGTCTCTTACCTGTATTTCCAATTAGAAAATTCTTGTCTGTAAGCCACCATAGTGTTTAATCGAGAGACGACACTTTTCCTGAGAGCTAGTTCTATGGGTTGTCTCAACCAGATCCATAGATTAAACCGGGATAAGGGAATCATGTAGTACAAGCCCCAGTATGATGGTTAATACAAAAGTCACGGAGGAACATTCGTTTCATGAGTAGTGATACCTGCGAGTCTGCCGTAGAACTAGAACTGCTGGCCTCTGGGATGGCGAAGCAACATGAGAACTTCCTAGACGCACTACAAGAGCTGATTGACAACTCCGTCGCCGCCTCGATAAATAGTGAATCGTACTTTGACAACCCAGATGAGCAGGTGGAAATTTCAATACACTTTGTTCGTGGAGAAGACACAGTAACCACATATATTTCCGATACGGGACCAGGAATCTCTAGACAAGAATTACAAAATCACGTCTTTAGAACAGGAAATAAAGAGATATCTGAAGGGATACTTAACAACGTTGGATGGGGATTAAAGGCTAGCCTCGCGTGGTTTGAGGAATCACTCAAACAGCGAGATGCTGGTAATGATACCAATTGGTTTTCATTAGTTACTCAGACGAGCCAAAGTGAGTGTATTCGTGTAGACGGGCCTATCACGGGTGATCTACCAATATCGAGTGCAGATGAAAGTGAATGGGAGATTGGCCTCCCTGATACAGTTCCAACATTCAAAGATTCAGACCACGGTACGCATATCCATGCAACCTGTGCTCGCTCACAGTTTGACAACGACGTTTGGCCATCTGCGGATTCTCTCGAGACCAAAATACAGTATGTACGCGAACGTCTAGGTGTTCTGTTTCGTCGGCTATTATCTGTACAAGAAGCCAATCAGATTGTTATTAGCTATCATGATCTACCAAATAATGATAGAGGAACGTTTGAGGTGGTCCCTGTCCGGCCGATCTATTCTGATGAGGACCAAATGAAAGCGCATCAATTTGAGGTTTCGACGGCATTAGGAGACCACTATGAGGTACAGTATGAAGCCGGGACGTTAGATATTGATGCTATGGCCGATAAGGCAAAGGATGAGTATCCGGGTCTACTCACTCAGAGCGGTAAATTTCGATACCGCTATCGACCCAGTCAGAACAGACAGGGGGTCGACATCTATGCAAATGGCCGTGTCTTGATGACATCGGTCTTTGAGGACCTATTCGACCTAACTCGAAATAACCAGTACAACTACTTTGGGGGAACGTTGCGGATTTTCCCGAAGGGCGAAACGACCGAAGTTCCAACTGATAACAAGAAAACAAGGTTGGACACGAACAGTGAGCTATGGCGCGAAATTCAGGGGACTCTATCGCAAGAAGAGCTACTTCCCGATGGAAGAGAGTACGGTAAGCGGGTCTCTACAGGCGGAGCCTCTATCGAGACAAAGGCGGACCAAGCCGAGAGTCAATCCAAGACGTCTGAGTCCCCACCGACATTTGATCCAGACTCCGGCATTTTCGGTCTTCACCACGGTGACGCTAGATCGATTGTCCCGGCGATCAAAGATCACACTGCTGACTCCGCTGATGAAGAAGGAGGCATTATCGATGCCACAGTTACATCACCTCCGTACTACGATCTCAAAGAATACGGGTCCCGAGACCAGGACGAGATCGGTCAGCACGGCACATACGTTGAATATCTTGAAGAGCTACGAGACCTCTTCTCAGAAGTTTATGAACTTACTGACGACGATGGATCGCTCTGGATAGTTGTCAACACCTTCAGACGAAACAGAGAAATCGTGCAACTTCCGTTTGACCTCGCTCGGGTATGCCAAAACCTTGATCAGGGACTTGAGTGCTCTAACTGTGGAAATACAATTCTAAGAGGAGTTGACGAACTCGATTCTCGTAAGACGACGTGTCCGAATTGTGGTCACACGACCACAAACGACGACTCGTGGATCCTACAAGACATCGTCGTCTGGAATAAGAATCGAGCCCTTCCTTACACCAAAGAAGGCAGATTGAGAAACGTATTTGAGTACATACTTTGTTTCAGCAAAACCCCTGAGTTTGAGCTCAAAATGGATCGGATTCGTGAATCCGATCCTAATGGGTTTCAACAGTGGTGGGCCGACTTCCCAGAACGGTACCATCCACTTGGAAAGCTTCCAGAGAACATTTGGGAATTTGAGCCACCAACACGCGGTTCGTTTACTGGTGAGGCGGATGTATTTGATCATCCAGCGGCCTTCCCGCCAGACCTAGTAGAAAGAATTCTCACACTCTCAACTGATGATAACGACGTCGTGCTTGATCCATTCGCCGGTTCGGGTGTAGTTGTGGGCCAAGCAGAATTGATGAATAGAAAAGCGATCGGCGCCGAGCTCAACAACAAGTATTGTGACGCGTATCCTGATCTAAAACAATATCTACAGGACCACGATGAAGGGCAGGAACAGGTCGCATCTCAGGAAGATCTTGATCGAATTATATGCGGATTGCGTCAAATCAAATATGCACGTGAGCTACTACGAACAGTAGCTGGTGAGGTTGGATTGTCTAGTCCGTCTCAATTAGAAATCCATACCGTATTCCTCGTGAGCCGAGAACTCGGCCATCAATCGGTAGGAGAAGACATCCACGGTCAGGTAGATGTCGTTCTACTCGTAGATAATGAAACAACTGCACGAGACGCATTAGATTACGTCGAAAAAGCAGAGGAAGCGACTACTATACAGCCCTGCTCTGGATTTGGAATTCACGCTCGTCCGCTCGTTTTGACCACTGAGGAATTCATTTCGGAAATCTCTGAGGGGACCTACGATCACCTTCCTGAGGACCTCTATGTGTATGAGAACGGTCGTCACTACGTTTACTCGGAAGGTGTATCGTACGAAGAGTGGAGAAAAATGAATGATGGGTCCGAATTATGGACCAAGAAATATTCAGATGATGACACCCCACCAATTGTGAGCAATATCGGTATTGAGGTAAATCACCCAAAACACTCGATGGAAACAATCTCTCGGGAACTGTCTGGTAATCACGAGTTCATATTGAACTTGCCTTCTGGTGACAAACAGCAGTCAATCATCGACTCAAACTAACTGTATAAGCCCGTAACTGTCGTTCTCTGTTTTCTTCTCCCGTGAACTTGGACCCTCGCCTAACGGTTAGCTCTATGCTTGTCTGGTAAATCTGATCTACAACGATACGTGCTTAGACGTAATTTCCCAGATCCTGCTGCTGCTGGTCTTCTTTCGCGACATTTGTGATGATCACTTCAGCGACATCGTCCCGGTTATCCGGATCGCTGTTTATCATCCTCGACGCACCGACAGTGCTCACATCGAATTCGTCGATATCTTGGTACAATTCCCACACCGGTGGTGAATTCGAGATTACGACGTTGACTCCCGTATTACTGAGTTGCTCGGCTAAATCTCGGAGACGCCGTTGATCGTCTTTATTGAACCCTTCGGACTGATATTCGGTAAAATCCGCGGTCTGTGATACGGGTTCGTAGGGGGGATCGAAATACACGAGATCACCTTCGGCTGCGCGGTCCTTCAAATATGAAAAGTCTCTATTGTATATCTCAATATGTTCAAGAACGGCACTTGCCTTCCGAATTTGGCGTTCTCTGACAAAGTCCGGATTCCGGTGAGTCCCGAATGGCACATTAAATTCGTTAGATTGGTTAACACGATAAAGTCCGTTATACCCTGTTCGATTTAGATACAACATCAAGCTCGCTTCCTCTATCTCCTGTTCTATCGACCGCTCTTCGAGCTGATGTAATTCATTAAAACGATCTCGGGCGTCGTAATAATAGCCTTCTTCGTATCTGTGCCGCTGATTCTCCTCTATTAGGTCCTCTGGATAATCTCGAATAACTTCATAGAATGTAATCAATCGTCGGTTGAGATCGTTTATTGATCCTTCAGTGGGTTCCATTTCAAAGAACACCGCTCCTCCTCCAATAAACGGCTCGTGGTACTCCTCATACGAAATCGGGAAGTGTGCTCTTAGCTCCTGAAGCAACTGTCGCTTCCCACCTACCCACTTAAGAATCGGCTCAGCCATCTACTCAAGCTATCTATCGTTACGTCATAAACCTAAGGCTCCTCACTTTTGAGATGTATTGATCTCTTATTGAGATTGCCGACCGCAAATACTGGGATCCCTATGCCAATAGAATCAGTACTTAATTTCTGATATGTAAGACGAATTACCAGACTGATCGGCACATAAATTCAAAATATCGATCACAACTAGTCCAACTGTGTAACAACCACCCGATGAGGATTTCGACAGAGCCAAATAGATTAATATGCTATCAGATCAACCAATATGACATGACATCCCGACGCCACTATCCCAGTATTGGGGAGATAATCGAAGTCAAGCCGGAGTCGGTGTCAAGATCATCGAGATTAAAAGGCAAAAGCCCACTATCATTTGGAGCAGACCAGGTACTGATAAAAAACAAGAATCTGGACGGGATCTTATCTACAGATATTCAAAATGCGATAGATGGAGATGAAACCCCGTTTCGTATAAGAGAGGTGAAAGAAAAACACCCAGCAAAAATTGTTGATATTTCCAGTGGTCACATCACGGTGGAATTCCTTTCTGAAGAAGAGATCCGTGCAAATGAGGACTCTGAGTCGCTATTTAATCCGCCAGAACGAGAGGAATCAGTAGACGGAGAATGGGAAGGAACTCCACAGGAAGTGGACGATGAGAAGACTAAAAGGCGGAATGAAACGTTCAACGAGGGCGATCGCCGTGGATCAAAGAATGATTTGCTATGAGATTGTACTGACCACAGCGGAGCGTGCCACTAATAGAGACTTCGATAGGCCGGAAATGATTAAGACCGTCGGTAATGTCATTTCATACAATGACGACTAGCCAGGATACTCACCCAACGCAAGATATCTACGAAGAAAAGGCCAAAATGCTGGTTGAGCAACTGATTGAAAGAGGGACCATCGAGATGGAACATGACGAACCAATTTTATATCACGTGCCTACCGGCGCTCAGTTCGATTCAGTAGTGAATATAGCTCATTTCCACAGGGGATGGGAAGCAGCTCAGACTGGAGAGACATAACCAATTAGCTAAAATTGGTGAAGTTCGCTTGGCGGCCATCGGTATCTCGCTTCCGTTTGTCCATCGGATTTTCTACCTGTATTTTCAGGTTTGACACGAGTGGCGGGTTCTTATTCGACTGATATCGCTTCCATTCGCCTTCTTCAACAAGTGCTTTCCAATCTTCGGGCGAGAAGCTGTGTTCGGCCCAACTGTGGATTCCGTTGACATAAAGGTGGAACCGTCTCTCCGAGTCCTGATTATATTCTGCCGAATACTTGTTGAGATATTGATCAACGGTAGTAAACCTAGCATCAAATTCGACACCGTAGTAGTCTCCAGAACCTTTGTTCTCAGAAAGCATTCCTTCCTTCGCATCTTCCATTTCTATGCCTGTGAAGGCCTCTTTCGAACTAGAAACGAAGAGTAACTCCGCACTCGGATCATCGGAATCACTGAATGTTGAGGGATCACTGAACGCATGAATGAACTCGATTTGATCTCCCCGAATATCATGGTCGTCGGAGTTTGCGAGCTCTTTGTATAGTTCGTATGCGTATTTGTGGATCCGAAGAGTGTAGATCTTCTGTGCGAGTTCCGCCTGCTCGTCTCGTAGTGTCGACTGGACAGTTCCTACCTCACGAAGAGCAGTTGGTCGCACGTGCTTCTCGTAATAATCAATATATTCTTCATTAAGTTCGAATCCGAGTGGTTTTCTGTCTAGTGCTTCGGCAATCGCAAGAGTGGTTCCAATTCCCGCAAACGGATCGAATACGACATCTCCAGGCTCAGATGCTAGATGTACGATTCTTTCTACGAGACCTTCCGGAAACGGGCTCGGATGGTAACTTACCTTTGGTCCCCACTGTCCCTGTTTCGGGATTGGGAAATCCCAGACATTACTCGGAACCATCCCCTTTGGATTGTACCGTTCTGGGTAATTCACCCACCACCGCTCAAATTCGTCTGTATCCGTAATCCGGATGGCATCCTTGTCGTATTTGAAATCATCCGTCTTTGAGAACATCGTAATGTGCTCATAGACGTTACGCAGGCGTCCTTTCTGGTGCCAAGGCCGTGTCCGGAGCTTATCCCAGATAATATTGTCTTCCATCCGCCACGAATCCTGTAGTGGATCGTACACTGACCCACACTCTCGGCAGATTAACGAGCCATCTCCCCGGTTGCGTTGAAGACACCCATTACAATTCTCTTCGAGACACGTCTCATAATTCGGTAAATTCTCGAGCTCGTCAGCAATATCAAACGGGAGTCGAACGACACGACCACCGGTTTTGTACGTATCTGTTACGATCCATAGGGTACAGTCATCTGCTGCAATCTCGTAACATTGCTTGTATATCTCCCGAATATCGCTGAGAAAATCCTCATAGCTCTGTTTTCCTACCTGCTCATCTTGATCGCCATAATCGACGAGGTCAGCATACGGGGGAGAAGTAATGATGGTATCGACGAGCCCGTCAACGTTACTGAATTCTTTCTCCAGTCTCGTTTTCAACTCTCGTGAGTCATGTTGATATATGCGATATTGAGAGTCTGGTTCGTCGCTCATTTACTCATCAAAGGTTCAGTTAGGACTGATGATAAAGGAGTTGGTACCCTCCAGAAATTATTAGCGAGCTGATTGCCTGCTAGTCGTCTTCACTGTATCTTCGTTCAATAGTCGGTCTACTATTAGAATACTGAAGTTTAAGATAGAATCTTTTGCTAGGGAAACAGTACATTACAGCAGCTGGATCAGTCTTGCGTTGAGAAATTCAGTTCCGAATACTCGTACGTGTAGCACTTAATCCCGTTCTCCTCACAGTGCGTCGCAAGCTCTCCTGGCGATACGTCCTCCGCCTCGAAGTCACCCAAGAATGCGACTGTCACGTTGTCATCGCCACGCTCCTCAGATCCTTCCACCACGACGGCCGTGTTCGGATCGTTGTGGCTGGTCTTGATTACCAGGTCCCCCGGCACATACGGGTTCTCCGCGAACGCGAGATTCTCGTGTTTGTACGTCCAGAGCTTGACGTCCTGGTCGTCACAGTACGACGCGAGGATCGCGGGGTGGTAGTCGCGCCACGCACCCGGTCCCTCGTCGAGCGAACTCGGGAATGCGACCCGCACCGCTTCCCCGTCCATTTCGTGTCCGAACGCCCCGGTGTTCTGCTCCGGCGGCAACACCTCGACGACAATCCCCACCGACGGCTCCGAGTCACCGGCCTTCACCACACGATCCCCCGGTGAAAACGGATTCTCCGGCTTCTGGTTCATGTGGGCGGTGTTGGGGCCGAGGTCGAGCAGTTCGTTCATCGGGCGAGCCGCGAGGTGGTCGAGTTTCTCTGGGGAGTCGCCAGAGAAGGCCGCCTCCGTTTCAACCTTCGACTTCAGAGTCTCGAGGCGCTCCCACCCGAGCAGCATCAGACTGTCCTCGTTGTCCCGGTGCCAGACCATCACCACGATGTCGTCGTCGGGGTCCCGTTCGACTAGCGACTCGGGAAGAAAGGCAGAGACGTCCCGTGAGGACTTCACGTCGACCGTGTAGCCGAACACCTCGAAGTCGTGTCCGGAGAAGCTCTCGGGGTTACACCGCCGGATCGCTTCCTCGTTTTCCCACTCCCACATTTCGACGGGGAGGTACTCGCGACAGAACTGTTCGAACGCGAGCTCGCCGAGGTTGCCGATCCGCTTGACGTCCAGGTCGTCGGCTCCCTGAATGACCGCTTGGTGGTGGGCTCGCTCGTGATCGATTTCGTCCGGGGTAAACCGATACATTACTTGAGTATCAGACACCGGATAGATGTATTTTCAATATAAGATATCAAATCAAAGAAAGAGAGGGGCGAAGGAGTGTGAGATCCGGGCCTCCGACGACTACCTCTGATTCGGTGCGTGATTCCTTCCAGGCCTACGCCGCGTTGAGGTAGTCATCGGGGGGATACCCGGCCTTCGAGACAAGCTTGCGTGCGTCCTTCCGGACAGCTTGGTTGGCGGGACGTTCTTCGTGTGTCCGGATGTGGTCCTTGATCGAGGCCGCCACTTCGTCCATCAGATCCGGCCCCGCAATGTCGAGCACACTATCGAGCGTCTTCCGATAGCCGGCCTCCGATGCCGGGAACCCCTGACGGGAGCCGAGAACCTCGTCGTTTACCGACGCGATCTCGTACAGATGGCCGTTACGGCGGAGCTCGGCGTCTCGTTCCATTACTGGCCGATAGAACGGAATCGGGTATATAATCGAGGATCGCCTGCCTCGAGGGGATCCGAATCGTCCTGAACAGCAATCCCGGGATTGCCAACTCCCCCCAATTGCCGGATTTCCTTTAACCAGGATCCCCGGTCGCTCATTCCTCCACTCTCATGATCGCTTTTGCCCCGGAATCCACAGTTGCCATCGACGCTGATCTGCGGTTCGGTTATCGTGGGATTCTCGAAATGGTCTACGAACTGCTCACGACGACGGCCGTCTTTTCGTGAAGCTCTCTCGACCTAAGCCGACCTGGCACGAAGAAGCTGCCAACCACCCAAAGGACTTTACCCCGACTCCGTCACGTGTATTTCACGAACCGCACGAAGGCGACGACCCCCATCACGCTGCGTGACGAACTCAAAATCGTCACTGGGGGTTCGCCTTATATACACCCGGCCGCCGTCCTGTCAATTTATCCCGTCAGAAATTGTGACGGGCGCGACGGGATTTGAACCCGCGGCATCTTGGTCCGGAACCAAGTGCTCTGTCCGCTGAGCTACGCGCCCTCACGCTCGAATATCCGCGGCGAGCGTTTAACGCTTCTGACTCGGGGCGTCACGATCGCCTGACCGCGCTCCGTCACTCCTCTGATTCCGTCCCAACAGAGGCGACGTCACTGAGCCCCGTCTACCGTCCGAACCCGCTGACCGTCGTCCCACGCCTTGCCATCGGTCCGCAGTCCCACAAATTATTTGCTCTGATACCTTCGGGGTGCGGGTTTATACACACGCGTTCGTAGCGTGGACAGAACGAACGTGACCCTCCGTCCAAGCGATCGGTCGTCCGCCCCGCGGGACGATTCACTTCACGACGACGACGGGCGGCCCTCTGATGAGCACCGACATTCGACGGCCGACGGGGGATCGAGCTCCGATCCGACGGCCGGACCCGATCTCGACGCGGCGGCCCCGGCGACCGCGGCCGACCGCGGCTCGGACCGGTTCGTCGCGGCCGTCGCCGTCGACGGCGAGGTGCTGTTCGCGGGGCCGTCGGTGCCCGCGGTGCTGGGCGTCGAACGGGATGCGCTGCTGGGCGACAACCTGCTCGAGCACGTCCACCCGAACGACCGCGACCCCGTCTCCGACGCGCTCTCCGCGGTCGCGGCCGACCGCACCGTCACCCACCGGCTCCGACACGCGAGCGGCGGCTACGTCTGGGTCGAGTCCGTCGTCGACGAGGAGCTCGCCCCGGAGTTCGGCGGGCGCGTCGTCACCGCGCGCCGCGTCGACGTCGACCGCGCCTTCCCGGAGCGGTTCCGCCAGTTCCTCGAGTACGGGACCGACCTAGTCACCGTCGTCGACGACGACGGGCTGGTCAGGTACGAGAGCCCCTCAATCGAGGAGGTGCTCGGCTACGAGCAGGGATCGACCGTCGGTCGGTCGCCGCTCGGGTACGTCCACCCCGACGACCGCGAGCGCGTGACAGAGCGGTTCTACCGCGCCCTCGACGACCCCGAGGCGGCGCCGACGATGGAGTACCGATACCGCACCGCCGACGGCGACTGGGTCTGGTTGGAGTCGCGGACGCGCTCCCTGCCGGACGCCGCGGTCGGACAGCTCCTCATCAACTCTCGGGACGTGAGCGAGCGGAAGGCGCGCGAGCGACGGCTCACCGACCGCAACGAGCGGCTCGACCGGTTCGCTGGCATCGTCTCGCACGACCTCCGGAACCCGCTGTCCGTGATCCGCGGGTCGATGGAGATGGCGCGGCTGCAGGGGGACACCGAGCCGCTGGAGCGCGGCGAGCGCGCGGTCGACAGAATCGATCAGCTCGTCTCCGAGCTGCTGACGCTCGCCCGGCAGGGGTCGGGGATCGACGAGCCGACCGAGTTCGACCTCGAAGGGGCCGTCCGCGAGGCCTGGGCGACCGCCGGAAGCGACGACGCGACGCTCGTCGTCGGCGCCCACGCCCGGGTCCGCGGCGACCGCGGGCGCCTGCGACAGGCGCTGGAGAACCTGTTCCGGAACTGCGTCGAGCACGGCTCGACTGGCGGCCGGACGAACTCCGACGACCGCGTCGACCACACCTCTGACGGCGGTGACGACCTCACCGTCGTCGTGAGCGCGACCGCGGAGGGATTCCTCGTCGCCGACGACGGTCCGGGGATCGACCCCGAGCACCGCGACGAAGCGTTCGACCCCGGCTTCACCACCAGCGCCGACGGGACCGGGTACGGCCTCGACATCGTCCGCGAGGTCGTCGAATCTCACGGGTGGACGGTCCGGCTCCGGCCGGACGCGGACGTGCCCGCCCTCCCGCCTGCGGTCCCGCAGCCGGACGGCGCGTGCTTCGTCGTCGAGGCGCCGGGCCCCGACGCGGTTACGGCGGCGGAGCCGTGGATCGACGGCTGAGACCGACTGATCCAGCGGGGAAGAACGCGGACGGGGCCGCGCTCGCGTCCCGTCGCGTTTATTCATCCCGCCCGCCAATTCGATTCGTGACCCCCGTCGACGCCACGATCCGCCGGGTCGAGCGCGCGGACCTGCTCGCGGTGGTGCGGATCGAGCGGGCGTGCTTCTCGGACCCGTGGCCGTACGACGCCTTCGAGCGGCTGCTCGACGAGCCCGCGTTCCTCGTCGCCGAGCGCGACGGCGAGGTCGTCGGCTACGTCGTCGCGGACGCCACGCCGAACCACGGCCGCGACATCGGCCACGTCAAGGACCTCGCGGTCCACCCGGAGGCGCGCGGTGAAGGGCTCGGGCGGGGACTGCTCCGCTCGGCGCTCGCGCGGCTCCGCGGTCTCGGCGTCGCGGTCGTGCGCTTGGAGGTCCGCGAGAGCAACGCGGTCGCGAGGTCGCTGTACGCGGACGAGGGGTTCGAGCCCGTCCGCCGCGTCTCGAACTACTACCGAGACGGGGAGGACGCCATCGTGCTCGTCGTCGACCTCGCGGAGTGGGCGGCGGGGGCGTAATTGCCGGCGGTGCGAGCGGCGGGGATCAGACGGTCGCTCGCCTCGTCGGTCCCGATCGACACGCGAACTTCCGCTTTTAACAAGCCTTAGTGCCCTGAGCGCGAACCGAACGATATGAGTTCGGTTCCCGAGCGAGCGGAGATCGACGAGGCGTACAAGTGGGACCTCCAGAGCATCTACGAGGACGACGAGGGGTGGGAGTCGGCCTACGAGACGGTCTCCGACCGGATCGACGAGCTACGCGACTACGAGGGACGCGTCACCGAGGACGCCGCGACCCTGCTGAAGCTGCTCGAGCTCCGCGAGGAGATCTTCCGAGAGCTCCAGCAGGTGACGACGTACGCCCGCCTGCGGAGCGCCGAGGACACACGGAACCAGGAGTACCAGGCGATGTCGGCGAAGGCGTCCTCGTTGGGCTCCGAGGCGTCGAGCGCGCTCTCGTATCTCGAGCCCGAGCTGCAGTCGCTCACCGAGGCGGCAGTCGAGGAGTTCCTCGAGAGCGAGCCCGCGCTGGAGGCGTACGAGCACTACCTCGACGACGTGTTGCGGATGAAAGAACACACGCGCTCGGCGGAGGTCGAGGAGGTGCTCGCCGACCTCTCCGAGGTCACCGACGCGCCGAGCGAGATCTACTCGATGCTGACGAACGCCGACATGACCTACGGCGTCGTCGAGGACCCCGACGGCGAGGAGGTGGAGATCACGCAGTCGAACTTCACGAAGCTCCAGACGAACCCGGACCGCGACTTCCGCCGCCGCGTCCACGAGACGTTCTACGAGCAGTGGGCGGACGTGCGCAACACGGTCGGCACCTCCCTCGAGAAGGCCGTCCGCGAGCACGCGACGAGCGCCGACATCCGCGGCTACGACAGCGCCCGCGCGGCCGCGCTCGACGGCTCGAACGTCCCGGTCGAGGTGTACGACACGCTCGTCGACACGGTCGACGACAACCTCGACGTGCTCCACCGGCACGCCGAGCTGAAGGAGCAAGCGCTCGGCGTCGACCAGCTGGAGAGTCACGACCTCTACATGTCGCTGACGGGCGATCAGGGGCCGGACGTCGAGTACGACCAGGCCCGCGAGTGGGTGATCGAGGCGGTCGCGCCGCTCGGCGAGGCGTACCAGGAACGGATGGCCGAGGGGCTCGACTCCCGGTGGGTCGACGTGTACGAGAACCGCGGGAAGCGCTCCGGCGCGTTCTCCTCGGGCACGTACGACACGCAGCCGTACATCATGATGAACTACCAGGACGACATCGCCTCGATGTTCACGCTGGCGCACGAG
The DNA here is from genome assembly GCF_003721435.2 of Halorubrum sp. CBA1229. Classification (NCBI taxonomy): domain Archaea; kingdom Methanobacteriati; phylum Methanobacteriota; class Halobacteria; order Halobacteriales; family Haloferacaceae; genus Halorubrum; species Halorubrum sp. CBA1229. The sequence goes on from NZ_CP054585.1 coordinate 1,673,500, forward strand.
CTCGGCCACTCGATGCACTCCGAGCTCGCGGGCGACGCACAGCCGTGGCACGACGCGAGCTACGAGATCTTCGTCGCCGAGATCGCCTCCACGGTCAACGAGACCCTCCTCACGCACCACCTGCTCGACACCGTCGAGGACGACGAGCTGCGGACGCACGTCCTCGACGAGTACCTCGAGCGCTTCCGCTCGACCCTCTTCCGGCAGACGATGTTCGCGACGTTCGAACAGCGGATCCACGAGCGCGTGGAGGCCGGCGACGCGCTCACGCCCGACGCCTTCGACGAGATCTACGGCGACCTGAAGGGCGACTACTACGCGCCCGCCGAGCTGACCGGCGGCATCGAGCGCGAGTGGGAGCGGATCCCGCACTTCTACTACAACTTCTACGTTTACCAGTACGCGACCGGCATCTCCGCGGCCGCCGCGATCGTCGAGCGCGTCCTCAACGAGGGCGAGCCCGCCGCCGCCGACTACCGCGAGATGCTGAAAGCGGGCGGCTCCGACTACCCGCTTTCCGTCGTCGAGCTCGCGGGCATCGACATGGCCTCGCCGGACCCGATCGAGGCCGCCGTCGGGATCTACGACGACTACCTCCACGAGATCGCGGCGCTGCTCGACCTGGAGTAGTCGGTTCGAAGGGCTCTCGTGCTGCGCGTTTTATAAACCGCTCACGCCGGGCGCATCGACCTTTTCTCCCTGCCGTTCGCCCGCTCGCCGCTCCCCCTCCTCGTCTGCTCGCGGGTGCCAGTATCTATCATGTTAATTTATTATACTACCGCGGGACCGGGTAGACGGAGCACACGCAGTATGACTCACGTAACACTAGACGTCGCCAAGAAGGTCATCGCGGCCGCGGAGGAGGAGGCCGCGGCGATCGACGTACCGATGTGTATCGCGGTGATGGACGACGGCGCGAACCTTGTGGGATTCCACCGGATGGACGGCGCGCTGCTCGGGAGCGTCGACATCGCCCAGAACAAGGCGTACTCCTCGGTGTCGCTGAAGTTGGACACCGAGGCGATCCACGAGGCGTCACAGCCGGGCGAGTCGCTGTACGGGATCGGGAACACGAACGACGGGCGAATCGTCACCTTCGGTGGCGGGTTCCCGCTAGAGGTCGACGACGGAACAGTCGTCGGCGGCGTGGGCGTCTCCGGTGGCAGCGTCGACGAAGACATGACGGTCGCACGGGCGGGGGTGGAGCGCTTCGAGGAGCTCTGAGAGCGCTGCCGCATTCGGTGGCCTCGGACCCCCTCTCACCGGACGCGTCGATGAGCACGCGAACCGTTCCGTGACGGCCCGCACTCACGTATCAACAGAGACCGATCACGTCCGAACGGCGATCACCGTCCCGGCACCGATTTACCGCTCCCACACGACGCGGCGACCATGGACGAACGCGTACGCGAGCACGCCGAGGTGCTCGTCGACTGGAGCGCGCGGGTCGAGGCGGGAGACGACGTCGTCGTCAGCGTCGCCGAGGACGCCCACGACCTCGGCGTCGCCGTCGCCGAGGCGCTCGGCGAGCGCGGGGCGACCGTCACGACGCTGTACGGCTCCGACGAACTCTCCCGAGCCTATTTAAAAGGCGCCGAGGCGGGAGTCGACGGAAGCGGCAGCGACGACGACAGTGGCGACGCCCCCGACTTCGACGACGATCCCGCCGTCGACCGCGCGATCTTCGAGGCCGCCGACGCCTACCTCCGGATCGGCGGCGGGCGCAACACTACCGCGACCGCGGACGTCTCCCCCGAAACCCGACAGGCGTACGCGAAAGCGCGGAAGGGCGTCCGCGAGGCTCGGATGGACACCGACTGGGTGTCGACGGTCCACCCGACCCGCAGCCTCGCGCAGCAGGCCGGGATGGCCTACGAGGAGTACCGGGAGTTCGTCTACGACGCGGTCCTCCGCGACTGGGAGGCGCTCGCCGACGAGATGGCACAGATGAAAGCGATCCTCGACGCGGGCGAGGAGGTCCGGCTCGTCACCGAGCGCGACGACGCGCCCGATACCGACGTGACGATGTCGATCGCGGGTCGCACCGCGGTCAACTCCGCCGCCTCCGTGGCGTACGACTCCCACAACCTCCCGTCCGGCGAGGTGTTCACCGCGCCGTACGACACCGAGGGCGAGGCGTTCTTCGACGTGCCGATGACGATCGACGCGACCCGGGTCCGGGACGTGCGCCTCGTCTTCGAGGGCGGCGAGGTCGTCGACTTCGCGGCCGAAGCCGGCGAGGACGCGCTCGCGAGCGTGCTCGACACCGATCCGGGCGCCCGGCGGCTCGGCGAGCTCGGGATCGGGATGAACCGCGGGATCGACCGGTTCACCGACTCGATCCTCTTCGACGAGAAGATGGGCGACACGGTCCACCTGGCGGTCGGCCGCGCCTACGACGCCTGCCTCCCCGCGGGCGAGTCGGGCAACGACAGCGCGGTCCACGTCGACATGATAAGCGACGTGAGCGAGCGCTCCCGGATGGAAGTCGACGGCGAGGTCGTCCGGCGGAACGGGACGTTCCGGTGGGAAGAGGGGTTCGAGGGGTAGCCGCGGTTTTTGGTGCAGATTTTTGCCGGGCGAGCGGAGCGAGCCCGGGAAAAGCTGCAACTGGGACGTTCCGGTGGGAAGAGGGGTTCGAGGGGTAGCCGCGGTTCCGAGCCGTCAGGCTACTGTACCACGGACCGTCCCGCGGCGTCCGCGGGCGCCTGCGTGTCCGGCCGCTCCGTGACCGCGTCCCACTCCTCGGAACACGTCACGCAGAGGTAGTAGGCGAACCCGTCGACGTCGCAGTGGCGGACCGGCGCGTCGGCGCCGCACTTCTCACAGTTCATACGAAGTTCCTTCGACAACCGACACAAATACTTTCTGCTCTCGATCTCACGATCCTAAATGCTCGTGAAACCGTCCGATCCGGCGGTTTCGCCGGCGGTCGCTCCGGCTAGCGCAGCGCGTCGAGGTCGAACTCGAAGGCCGCGACCGGCACTTCGAGGTCGTGCTCGACGAGGACCGCGGGATGGACCTCGCCGATCACGCCGACGGTCTCGCCGTCGATCTCGACCGCGGCGGTCCGTCCGTCGATGAACGACGGGTGCTCGGTGCGGGGCGTCGCGAGCTCGGCGCCGAAGTCGTCGCACACCGCCTGCAGGCGCCCTTTCGCGGCCTCGTAGGAGGCGTCGCGCCGGGCGACCGCGCCGGCGACGTGACGGCGCTCGGCGACGTTCGTGTTCGCCGCGTCGTCGCGCTCGGCGACGAAGCCGACCTCCGCGACGTCCTGCGGGTAGGCGTTGTGGGTGTTCCGCTCCAACAGCATGACGAGCGAGGGGAGCGCCCACGTGCGGAGCTGGGTGTACTCCTCGCTGTACGGCTCCGTGATCTCGACGGGCTCGCCGCCGCCGAAGGCGTCGCTTCCCGCCTCTAGATTCATCCGGTCGTAGTTCTCGGTCCCGCTCGTCATGTGGAAGTTGAGCAGGTCCTCGAAGCCGAGTCCGACGAGGCTCGTCCGGACCGCGTCCTCCAGCCGGGAGCGCTCGTGGCGCCCGCCGACGGTCCCCACGTCGGGGTAGCGCGGCTCCAACTCGTCGAAGCCGTACGCGCGCCCCACGTCGTCGACGAGGTCGAGCGGGTGGAGCACGTCGACGCGGTACGGCGGGATTTCCACCTCGTAGGTCACGTCCTCGTCGAGGGTGTAGGAGGCGTCGAGCCCGGCGCGCTCGAAGCAGTCGACGACCGCCTCGGGCTCGAAGTCGACGCCGAGCAGCGTCTCGATGCGGTCGTGGCCCACCGACTTCTCGTCGACGTCGAGATTCGGCCTGACGAGCTCGGCGCCGTACTCGTCCGGGGCGGTCGCGCCGTCGGCGTAGTTCACCTCGACCTCCTCGATCGTCGCGCCGCGGGCGGAGAGCGCGTAGCAGACGATGGTGCACATCCGGTCGATCGTCCACTGGTCGGTGCCGGTGAGCTCGACGAACAGCTCGCGGGAGCCCGTCGTCACCTCGGTCCGCTTCCCGTTGATGACGGGCGGGAACGAGAAGAGCCCGAGCTCGTCGTAGATGGCGGGGTAGCGGTCGAAGTCCTCGACGAGGTCGGCGTACGTCCGGCCCGTGTCGTGCTCGTCGAGCACCTCGCTCGGCGTCAGCTCGTCGTTCGCGTCCAGCGGGACGAACGTGTCGCCGTCGGGCTCGACGCCGCGGTAGGTGATCGACGGCTCCGACCCCTCCTGCAGCGGGGCGCCCTTGAGCATCGCGAGGTCGTGGATCCCGATCGCGCCCTTCGCGCGGCCGCGACCCATCGTCGCGTGCAGCTTCTCCTGCAGCTGGATCAGCGACTCGAGCGCGCCCTCGTCGAGGTCGACGCCGCGGATCACGGCGCCCGTGACGTACGGGCGCTCGTCCGGGACGGACTCGTCGACCTCGATGGTCCACTCGGCGTCGTTCGTCTCGGGGACGTAGACGCCGCGGTCGTCGCCGTAGTGGTAGCGCAGCGAGCGCGCGACGCCCTCGACCGAGAGCCGGTCGAGCCGGTCGGGCGCGAACTCGAACTGGAGGAGCCCGTCGTCGGTCTCGCCCTCGAACTCTAAGCCGAGCCCGAACAGGTCCTGCTTGAACTCCTCGTCGGTGGTGTCGGTGCGGCCGGTGAGCCCGCGCAGCTCGTCGGTGTCGATGTCGACGACGGGCATCAGTAGCTCACCTCCGCGTCGCGCAGGAACTCGATGTCAGCCAAGGTCCCGTGGAGGTCGCGGATGTCCTCCGCGCCGGTGGTGAGCATCGCGAGCCGTTCGAGGGCGAGCCCCCACGCCATCACGTCGCAGTCGACGCCGAGCGGCCCGGTGACCTCCTCGCGGAAGACGCCGGAGTTGCCGATCTCGATCTCCTCGCCCGTCTCCGGGTGTTCCCCGAACAGCTCGAAGGAGGGCTCCGTGTACGGGTTGTAGTGGGGCTTGAACCGGATGTCGGTGATCCCGAACTGCCGGTAGAACTCCTCGAAGGTGCCCATCAGGTCGCGCACCGAGAGGTCCTCGGCCATCACCCACCCCTCGATCTGGAAGAACTCGAGGAGGTGCGTCGGGTCGAGCGTGTCGTTGCGGTACACCTTCTCGACGGAGAAGTAGCGCTGGGGCGGCTCCAGCTCTGCGCCGGCGATCCCCGAGAGGTACCGCATCGACAGCGACGTGGTGTGGCCCCGCAGGGCGACCTCGCGGGCGAACTCCTCGGACCACGGCGAGTGGTAGCCGTCGCCGTCCTCCCCCCACCCGTCCCGGTGGGCCGACTCGACCCGCCGGATCAGCTCCTCCGGAATCGACTCCATCGGGTCGACGTCCAGCGCGAACCGGTCCCAGTGGGTCCGCGCCGGGTGGTCCTGCGGCATGAACAGGCAGTCGTTGATCCAGAAGTCGCTGTCGGCGTGGGGCCCCTCCATCTCCTGGAACCCCATGCCGACCAGGACGTCCTTCACGCGGTCGGCGGTCCGCCGGAGCACGTGCTTCCGGCCGCCGGAGACGCCGGGCGCGTCGGCCTCGACGTTGTACTCGGCGAACTCCACGTCGCGCCACTCGCCGCTGGCGAGCAGCTCCGGGGTGAGCTCCGAGACGGTCTCGGTCGCCTCCACGCCCGTCATCAGGGCGTCGACGCCGTCGTCGGTCAGCGTCACCGACCGCGTGACCGACTCGCCGCGGTCGACGAGCCCGCGGGAGTCCAGCTGGTCGAGGACCGCGTCCTCGACCGCGGGGTCGTCTCCCCCGGCGAGCGCCGCGAGCGCGGCCGCCTCGGAGTCGGCGTCGGGGTCGGCGTCAGCGTCGACCGTCAGCTCGCCCGAATCGATCGCGCCGAACCCCTTCCGCGCGAAGTTCGAGAGGGCGATGTCGACCTCGGGGCCGTCAAGGTCGGCCTCGCCGATGACCCGTCCCATCGAGACCGCGGACTCGTCGGCGCCGAGCGCGAGCCCGGCCCGGTAGAGCCGCGTCTCGGGGAGCCCGTCGTCGACGTAGCGCCGTCCCTCGTCGGTGAGATCGGCCGTCTCCGCGGTGCGCTCGGCGACGGAGCAGAGGCCCTCATCGCGGAGGTCGAAGGCGGCGCCGACGACCGTCTCGGGCTTTAAGCCCGTCTCCGTCGCGATCTCGTCTATCGTCCGTTCGTCCGTCGCGCTCGCGGCCTCGAGGACCGCGAGCTGTCGTTCCGGGAGTCGCATTCGAGTTGTATCCATACGCGTGTGGCTGGTTGGTAACGGTTCCGGCACGTCGCTCTCGCGGGACGGCGCGGGGCGGTCGACCTCCTCCCGCACCATCCCGTCGCCGCCGAACCGCGCGGTTTCGCCGCCCGACCGCGGGGCGGGTCCGCCGCGCGCCGGTTACTTAAAAAAGCGCTCGAACGCGTCGCCGTCGGCTCTCCGAGCGATACCCGCCGTGGCGCGTTCGAGTGCCATGCGATCCCGTGACGCGTGAGTCCCGTTAACCGTTTCGCTCCGGTCGGGGCCGATCCGCCCCCACCGACTGATCCGCATTATCTGGTTTGATTACCGGCGCCGAGAGCTTATATACCGGAGCGGAGTTCGGACCGGTATGAGCAGTGTCCCGACAAGCGCTTCCAACGCCGGCTCGATTTCCGGACCGGTCCGCGTCGCCCACGGCCGTACCGACCGATCCCCGAGCCGCGCGGTCGTCGAGGCGCTCGCGGACCTCGCCGGCGTCGCCACCGATGCGCTCGCCGCCGAGACCGGCATCGTCCTGTACGATCACGTCGACCCCGACGCGCTCGACGCGCTCGTCGAGCACCGTCCCGACGGCGAGATCGCCCTCTCCTTTTCCGTCGACGAGTACGACGTGCGGGTCGACCGCGACGCGGTCGTCGCTCGCGTCGACGAGTAGCGCCCCCGAGCCTCTCTCTCTCCCGTCAACGAGTAGCGCCCCCGAGCCTCTCGCTCCCGTCAGTTCTCGTCTTCCGCCCGCTCCCGGAGCGCCGCGATCCGATCGCCGAGCGGCGGCTGCACCTCGAACCACGTCGACCAGTCGCCCGTCTCTGGCTCGACGCCCCGAACGGCGGCGACGCGCTCGAAGGCGTCGGCGACGCGCTCCGCGCCGACCGCGTCCGCGGCGCGGGCGTCGGCCGCGTACTGCACACGTCGTCCGACCCAGAACGCGGCGACTCCGACGGCGACGAGCGATGCGAAGCCGGCCTGAAACGGCACCGCTACCGTCACGATCGCCGCCAGGATCGCGAGCACCGCCGCGATCGCGACCGCGCGGAACTCGCCGTAGTACGTCTCGACGCGCCCCGCCTCGGCCGCGAGGAGCCCGGTCGCGACGTCCTCGTCGAGGCCGTCGAGCACGCTCTCTGTGACGAACAGGACCCGCCTGCCCGGCGGGCCGCGCACGGCGACCTCGACCCGTCCGATGTCCGACCCGTCCTCGTCGGCAGTCGTTTCCTCGCTCGCCCCCCCGTCTCTCGTCCCCTCGTCGCTCGTCGCCCCGTCGGTCTCGATCGCGACCCGCTCCACGCCGAGGCCGGCGGTCTCGCGGAGCGACGTGAGCCGCCTCCGCTCCGCGTCCGTCGGTTCCCGCAGGTCGCGGAAGCGGTCGGCGGCGTACAGCGGTCCGACCTCGACCGCGAGGAAGCCGACGACGGCGACGCCGACGAGGAACGCGACCGTGAGCATGGCTCTCCCTCCGTTCCGGACCGAATAAAACGACCCGATGTCCCGCGCCCAGTGCCCGTCAGCGGGGGACCCGCTCGGCCAGGTTCTGAATCGCCCCCGCCGCGTCGCTGTCCGGCGCGGCGTCGACGACCGGGCGCTCCGCGGCGACGGAGCGACCGACCCGCGGGTCCGCGGGGATCACCGCCGCGGGCGCGCCCAGCGCGTCGGCGACGGCCTCGGTCGGCGGCTCTTCGGTCACCCGGTTGACGGCGCAGCCGACGAGACCGGCGTCGAGCTCGCGGGCCAGTTCCCGCGTCCGGATCGCGTCGGCCAGCGCGAACGCCCGCGGGGAGACGACCAGCAGGCACGCGTCCGCGACCGCGAGCGGGACGCCGGCGTCCGCCCGTCGGCCGGCCGGACAGTCGAGGACGACGACCCCGCACTCCCGCTCGATCGCTGCGATCGCGTCTCCGAGGGCCGAGAGGTCGCAGGCGCGGGCGCCGGCGAGCGTCCGACCGCAGGGGGCGACGTCCACCGGGCCGGCCCGAACGATCTCGGTCGGATCGGCGCGCCCCGCGAGCACGTCGTGGAGGTCCGGACCGCGTCCACCGGGGAGGTCGGCCATGCCGAGGTCCGCGTCGACCGCGACCGCGTCGAGCGCGGCGGCGACGTTGTACGCGAGCGTGGTCTTCCCGACGCCGCCCTTGCCACCGGCGACGGCGAGGATCACGCGAGCCGCTCCAGCGCCTCGATCGGCGCGTCCGTCGCCGCGGCGCGCTCCGCCAGCGCCGCGGCGCGCTCGCTCACCGCCCGGAGCCGCTCCGCGTCCGCCGCCACGCGCTCGTCGAGGTCGGCGAGCGCGTCGACGCCGCCGGCGTCTGCGACCGCGTCCGTCGCCGTCGCCACGTCTGCGTCGGTCAGCTGCTCCGCCCGATCGACCCGCGCCTCGACCGCGGCGAACCAGTCGTCGACCGCATCGGGGCCCGCGCTCTCCGGCTCGTCGGCATCGCAGGCCCCGTTGTCCTCGCCGGTCACCCGTTCCCCGTCGACCGCCGCGCGCGGCGGCCGATGGTCACCGAGGTCGCGGAGTGCGGTCGCCACCGCCGACTCGCCGGGTTCGTCGTCGCTCGAACCGACGACTCCGCCGGCGGGTTCGTCCGGGTCGACGGGGTCGATCTCGGCGATCTCCACCGGCGGCTCGACGGGCCGGGCCGGCACGGCGAAGCCGAACCCGTGTCGCTCCTCCGGACCGATCCGCAGCGTCACGCCGTCGGCGTCCCAGCCGTCCACCGGCACGCCGGCCCGCCGTGGCGGCAACACGGGCGCGTCGAACCGGCTCTCGATCCGCACGCGGCGCGGGCCGGCGTCGCCGTTGCGTAGCCGACAGCGCACCAACGACACGTCGCCCGCTCGGTCGACGGTCCACGAGAGGTCCATACGTCGGCTGTCGCGGAATCGTATTTAATTATCGACCCGACACCGACGCCGATCACGGGTCCGGTGCGGCGTCCGGACGAGCGATCGGTACGTCGAGCACCGCCTCCGGCGGTCTCGACCCTCGCTCGGCGAGCCAGCGCGCAGCCTCGCGGCCGAGCGTGACCGGCGCGTCGAGGTCGGCGATCCGAACCGCCGCAAGCGACGCGGCGAGCCGCGGCCCGTCGTACTCCGACGGCCCCGACCCGGCACTTGACGAGTCGCCGTCGGGGACGGCACCGAGCGCGTCGCGGAACGCCGGGTACACGTCGGCCGCGAGCTCGCGGCGCGCCTCCCGCCGCCGGTTCCGCAGTCGGTCTTCGAGTTCGAGCCGTCGCTCGCGCTCGTCGCGGGCGGCGGCGGCCCGCTCGCGCGCCCGTTCGAGTGCCTGCTCCGCCGCGATCCGTTCCGTCTGCGCGTTCGAGAGCTCCGCCGCGGCGGACTCGAGGTCGTCGAGCGTCTCCCCCGTCTCCGCCTCGACGGCTCGGCGCGCCCGGACGTCGCCGCGGAGCGCCGCGACGCGCTCCTTCAAGCGCTCCTCCTCGCCGCTCGCGTCCGCGACCCGCCGCTTGGCCGCGGCGAGGTCGACCGGCTCGACCTCGATCGCCGCGACCTCGTCGCGGAGCCGACCGAGCTCGTCGCTCACCGAAGAGTCGCGTCCCCGCGACCGGGCCGCCGCCGCGAGCTCCCGCCGGAGGCTGGTCCCGGTCGGCAGTCGACCGAGGACCGCCGCGGGGTCGGGGACCGGGGTATCACTCGGCTCTGCCGGCTCCCCCGGCCGCGCCGGCTCCGGCGCCCCGGTCACAGCTCCTCGCCCTTCAGCCGCTCCGGGTCCGGGTGCTCCGTCCCGGCCGCGAACGCGGCGTACGGCGTCGCGGGCGCGTCCCTGTCCGAGTACGCGCTCGCGGCCTCGCGGATCGACTCGTCGAGCGCGACGAACTCGTTGAACGGCTCCGTCCGCTCGATCTGGACGTCGCCGCCGTGCGACTCACGAAGTCGGACGGCGAGGAACGCGGCGTACTCCGTCGCCTCGAGCAGCGCCGCCCGCCCGAACCGGCGGACGACCGGCTCCTCGTGGCGCCGACACAGGTTCCGGAGGCCGGTGCGGGCCGCCTCCGAATACGTCACGATCAGCAGCACGGACGCGGCTGATCGAGGGCCGAACTTATCGGTTCCGAACTACTTCGAATCGCCTACCAGTTCGACCTCGAACTCGGGGACTGCGTCGTTTTCGAGGTCTGTCAGATCTCTCTGACGTTCGGTTTCTCCCGCGCCGCTCGCGTCGTCCGCGTCGATCCCGGAGAGCGCGAGCACGCGCTCGCGCGCCGCCGGCGCCGACGGCGCCACGACGACCCGCCCGTCGATCGGATCCTCGCCGACCGCGCGGAACACGTCGTCGTCGCCGTCGAACTCCGTGGCGTAGGTCCGGAGCACCGCCGCCACCCGCCGCTCCGTGTCGGCGAGGTCGGCCTCGCCGTTCTCGAACGCGCGCAGGGCGTCCTCGACGTTCCGTATCGCTGAGATGCGGTCCATCTACGTCGTCCGGAGGTGCCCCTGCTTCGGTTCGTACACCTCGCCCTTCGTCCGGAGCTTCTCGATCTCCTGTTCGGCTTTCCCGGGGTCCATCCCGATCTCGCCGGCGCGGTCGAGCACCTCCTCGATGGGCGCGCCCTCTTGGTACTCCTCCTCGATGTCCGCGATCAGTCCCTTGATGTTCTTGATGCGGTCGCGCTGGCTCTTGGAGGTGCCCGTCTCCACCACGTCGGCGTCGAACTGCCCCGTCTCGGGGTCGACGCCGATATCCTTGAGACAGGACTCGACGATGTCGGTCGCGCGGTCGGCGTCCTCGCGCTCGACGGTGTCCGAGAGCCGGAGCCGCGCGCTCGCCTCCGCGAGCCGCACCATCGCCTCCAGCTTCCGGGCGGTGACGGGCACCGGTGCGTCCTCGTCGGCGCCCTTCGAGCGCAGGTCGACGTAGAACTCCTCGATGAGCTCCTTCGCCTCCTCCGTCATCGTCGGGTAACAGGAGCGCTTCGCGTGAGCGATGTACTTCCGAAGCAGCTCGGCGTCGATCTCCGGGGCGACCTCCTGGGTCACCTCCGCCACCTGCTCCGACGTGAACTCCGAGCTCGCCAGCTCCTCGCGCTGGGTGTTGAGCTCGCCGGCGTAGTTCGTCTTGATGATGTGTTTCGCCAGCCGGGAGTCGTGTTCGGGGTCCGGGCTGTCAGTCACCGTGAAGATCAGGTCGAACCGCGAGATGAGCGCGGGTTCGAGGTCGATCTGCTCGCCGATCGGCTCGTACTGGTCGAACCGGCCGTACTTCGGGTTCGCCGCGCCGAGGAGCGAACACCGCGCCTTCAGCGTCGCGTTGATTCCGGCCTTCGAGACGGAGATCTTCTGCTGTTCGAGCCCCTCGTGCATCGCGGAGCGGTCGGAGGAGTTGTGGACGACCACGCCGTTCGCGACGAAGTTGTGCGTCTCGTCGACGGTCAGGTCGTACACCTTCGGGCTCCGCCCGTCCTCGATCCGAGCCAGGAGCGAGCGCAGTTCGTCCTTGACGGCGCCGACTTCGGCTCCGATCGCTTCGTGGAGATCGCCGAGCCTGTCGGTCTCGACGGCCCCGGACAGCCACCGCGACACGGTCGCTTGATCCACGTCGAGCGACGAGGCCACGTCGGACTGACTGACGCCGTACGCCTCGAGCGCCGCCGATAGCTCCTCTCTCGTTTCCCCGACTGAATCGCGTTCAAGCAGACTCCGCGCGCGTCGTTCGATGCCCTCGACCGGACCGCCGAGAACCTCTGCAAGCCGCTGTCGGAGCACCTCGCGACGGTGTTCGGTCGACTCCGGCGGCACCGTTTCAACCGACTCGACGCGGCGCCACTTCACGTCGCCGCGGACGAACTCGCGAAGGTCGCCGAGGTCGGTCTTCGTAATCTCGATGAGGATCCCCCGAAGTCGGTCGGCCACCGTTCGCCGAGCAGAGTCGCTCTCGCCCCACTCGCGGGAAATCCGCTGTTGTGACAGCGCCGTTCCCTCAGCCAGTTCGGACTGCGAGACGTGATACCGGCCTCGAAGCTCGGAGATGGTTTCCCACGTCGGATCCTCGCCGAGCCGGTCTCTGTCTTCGGCGGCCGTCTCCAGTCTCTCCTCGAACGCGGTCAGCACCCGCTGCGCTCGATGGAGCGACACGTTCGCGGCGCCGCTCTCGAAGTCGTGATACGTGACCGCGTCGAGCCCGCACTCGCTCTGGTGAAGCCGGAGCGACTCGCGACACTCCGCGAGTAGGCCGTCTATCTCCGGAATCACGTCGAGAATCGTGCGGTCGCCGTCGGCGGCCTCGACGACGCAGTCGAGCGCCTCCGCCTTTCGGGTGGCGGTGAATCCGATAGCGCGGCGGAACGCCGCGAGCGAGTCCGCGTCCGTCACCGTGAGGTAGTACACGTCTCGGCCCCCGTTTCGTTCGCGGCGCTGGAGCTGGCTCGACACGCCGAACTGTAAGAGGAGGGTCCGCGCCCCTCGAAGCAGGTCTCGGCTCGCCGACGCTATCCGAACGTTACCCGCGGACTCGTCGACGTGCCCCTCGCTGTCGGCCAGCGCGCGGACGAACGCCGCCTTCGCCGCTCGACTTCCGGTCGAAACTGGGGCCGGGAAGCACTTCTCGTCGTATCGACCGAGGTTCATCCCCGCGTCGAGGACGGCGTCGGCGTGTTCCTTCCCGGTGACTCGAACCGTCTCGGTGCCGTCGTCACGCTTCTCGCTCGGCGGACGGGTCGGTTCTGTACCGAACGCCTCCTGCGCCGCCCGCTCGAAGTCGGCCAGCAGTTCCTCGTCGGTGTTGGTGAACCGGACGCCGTAGACGCCCTCCTCCCGATCGTAGTAGACGTTCCCGTCGCCGGAGAGGTATCCGAGAACGCTCGCCATCGCGGCGTCGACTCCTCCGCTGTCACCGACGGACCCGGCGTCGATACTACCGCCTGCAGCCGCCACCGCTCCCGCGCCGTCCGTCGCTTTCGTCGGCATCTCGCGGGAGACGTACACCCAGTCGCCGTCGTCGAGCGCCGCCGCCTCGCGCTCGACGCGCTCGCCGTCGTCGAGGACGAAGAACGGGTGGTCCGCCGTCGCCGTCAGCGACTCGCCGGTCTCTGTCGTCACGCGGGTCAGCTCCGAGGGCGCGTCGTACTCGTGGACCGAGAACACGGGACGCTCGACCAGATCTCCCTCCTCGTCCATCGTCCAGACGTCCAGATCGACGTCGCGGATTCGTCGGCCGTTCGAGAGCTCCTCGATTTCGCCGTCTTCCGCGGCCTCCCGTGCCAGATCGTCGATTCGCTCCACGCGCCCGTCGGCGAGCGAGACCAGCGTGTCGCCGGTCACGCAGTCCATCTTGTCCAGCTCGTCGACCGCGGCGATCCCCTTGTCTGCGAGGACAAGAGCACCGGCTTCGAGCGACCACTGCTGGCCGTCGCCGAAGTCGTCTCTCACAGCCGCGGCCGTATTGTGCGTCACGATCCCGTTTCCGAGGAAGTTGTGGGTGTCCGGGACCGTGAGGTCGAACACCTCTTTTTTTCCGGTGTGTTCGGCGTCAACGACTTCGTCCCAGACGAGGTCGGCGTCGGCAACCTCCTCGACATCCCCGGCGATCGCGCCGAGATCGAGACTATCCACGATGGCTTTCGCCCGGGAACGACTTGGGTTCTGCCCTTTTACGATATTCTGGCGGTATGCTGTAGACCCGCCGTCTGCCCGTGCGAGTGCGCTCCCCACCGGAAGCCGTTCACCACGCCGAGGCACGTCGCGGACGATGCTGCCTAGCGCCCGTGATTTTGCAGTCGACCGGAATCCGATCTGATCGGCGAACGCGTCGAGTTCCTTCCCATAAATGGCGAGGTGCGTTTGGATCGAAGTCGATTCGATTTCGTTTCCGTCCGCCCGTGTGTAGGTCCCGCGGCGGTCACGCTCACGGGTTCGCGAACGGACGCCGTACGTCTCCAACATCAGTTGGACTTGCTCCGCGAGTTCGCCACAGACGGTCGAGAACTGGACGCTCGATCCGCCGTCGTCACGTCCGCAAACTGACCCGTCCGCATCGAACAGGCCCCGGAGGAATGCGTCAGCGTGCTCCGCTGTCGTGAGTCCGGGATCGAGACGGATGTCGTCTTTCGGCGATTCGACGCCAACGTTGGCGAAAAAGCGGGCGACGGTCGCGCTGTGAAGACGAATGCAGGGGACACGCTCGTCCTGGTACTCGACCTGGACGGACCTCCCGAATTTGGCCTCGATGATATCGGCGGCCTGTTTCAGCAGGTCCGTGTCCGAGTTCGAGATCCGGACGTGACCGCGGTTGCCCCCTCGACGCGACACCATCACGTCGCCGTCACCGAAGACGAGTCCGATCAAATACATCAGATCCGCGTCGAACTTCTCGGGGATCGTCACACCGCTTCCGTGCCGAAGCATCGCCCGTTCGAGGCCGATGTCGTCGAGATGGACGTCGAGTGCATCGAGGACCGTATCGAGCTTTTCGCGTGGAATGTGACGGTTCGAGAGCGTGTCGTAAATAAAGTCCTCCGAGAGATCGAGTTCGGCGGCCGCGTTACGAAGCGTCCCGAACTCCTCGCAGAGACGAGTGCGGAGGCGTTCGATCGACTCGTCCGTCGGTTTCAGCTTTTCACCCGTGAACTCGACGTACTCACGAACTGACGGCGATGACCGGTCGATCCCGGTGTATCGGGGAACTGCGACGTGGTCGCCAACACCGACCTCCGAAATCTCGCGCCACTCGATGCCGTGCTCGTCACAGACGAGAACCGGCGTATTGACCGACGCTTCGAGATCCTTTCCGTGTGCCGTCTCGATCCGCCGACAGGACTTCTCGGGCATTCGCCACACGTGAGAACTCTCCGCGAGCTCGATCGAGCCGTTGGCACGGTCGAACGTGTACAGATCGCGCGTCGATTCTGCGGCCGTTTCGATCTCGACCGGATCGGGATGCCGGTCTGTGGCGATCTCCCGAATCGGGACGAACCCGTCGCTCGTGTGAATCTTCGTGTCACCAACTACGCAAAGCCCCGCAGCAGATGATCCTTTACCAGACGTATAAACTGACCTTGGAGCAATATTCTCGACATAACTGATCATTTGAGACTTTCCCGTACCCGGATCCCCGATCAGGAGCATATGCAGGTCCCCGCGGATCCGCGAGCCGTCGGGGAGGTGTTTGGTGACGCCGGAGAACAGCTGGAGAATCATCGCGAGCTTCTCCTCCTCGTAGCCGTAGATGGCCGGGGCAATGGAGCCGACCATCGCCTCGTAGATGTCGTCGCGGTTGGAGAGCTCGATGATCTCGCGTTTGTCCGCCTCGGTGATGTCCATGTCCTCGAACTCCTCGTCCTCGATAGAGATGGAGACGCCGTCCATGTACAGATCGAAGATGGCGGACTTCTCGTTGCCCTGCTCGACCTGCTCGATGTGGAGGACGCCGACGCAGGTGACGTGGTCGCCGGGGCTCACCTTCCCGGTGATGTCGTCGACGATGTCGACGTCCAGCGACTGGGGGGTCTCCCCGCCGCGGAGCCCCTCGGGCGACTCCTGAATGCGGAGCTTCTGGGAGTCGATGAACTCCGACTGGTCGAAGTTAACGCGGAAGGGGCCCTGCCGCTCGCAGCCCTGACACTCGTGGGGCTCCTGGAAGCCGCCGTCGCTCTGGGGGATGTACGTCATTGTGCCGCAGCGCTGGCACTCGAAGGCGGCCTCGGTCACCTTTGGGCGGACGTCGGTCGCCTTGCGGACGATCCCCTTGACCGAGACGAGCTTCCCGATGTGGTCGTCGTGGACGCGGATCCCGCGGATGTCGATGCTCTCGGGGAGGTTCTCGATGCGGACGTGCGCGCGGCCGAGGCTGACGTCGGCGGGGAGGTCGTAGAGCCGCAGCGCCTCCTCGGCGTACTCGCGCATCTGATCCGGCTTCGTGCGGAAGTCCTCCGCGAGGTCGCGGTCGAACTGGAACAGATCGTCGTAGTCGACGTACAGGGAGCGCTGTTCGTTGGGGTATCGCTGCGCGAGGGTGCCGATCTCCTCGCGGTAGTAGTTGCGGTAGAACTGAATGAACCGCTCCGTGAGGTCCTGATTCCCGGCCTGAGCCATTACGAAATCCCTTCGTCGCCATCACGTATGAACCTCATGTTCGGAGCGGAGGTGGACTTGGCGGGCCCCGTTCGGCTCCCGAACTCGATCCCCCTCGGCCCGAGGCGGCCTCGCTACGCCTTCGTCACGAACGTCGCGTCGGCCGAGGTGCGGCCCTCGTTGAACGAGAGCACCTTGGCGCGGATCACGTCGCCCGTCGAGAGGTCGCGCGGGATGTCCTCGGTGAAGACGACGAACCCCTCGACCTTGCCGACGGCGACCTCCTCGCCGGAGTGGTGGTCGGTGAGTTCGGTGACGCCGAACTCGTACGTCTCGCCGATCTCGACGGGCGGCTCGCGCTCTTGTGCGGCGTCGTGGGCGCGCTTCGACTCCCGCGCTTCCTCTGACGGCCCGCGGAGGCGACTGACGACGGCCAACAGGACGAGCAGGGCGATCACGGCCACGGCCCCCATGACGAGCGGGTCCGACGGTATCATACCGGCCGGTCGGTCCGCGGTCACGTAAACGCTCGGGGTCGACGACGGCGAACGCGCCCGTCCGAACGGACCGCGCTCCGCCGGCCACATGAGAAACGCCTTTGCGCTGGAGCCCCCCGACTCGACGTGATGCGAACAACGCTCGGTCGCCGTCGACTCGCCCGCGAGCGTGGTGCGGCGTGAAGGTCGCGGACGCGGTGCCGGAGTTCGCCGACGCGTTCGGCTTCGAGGAGTTCAACCGGATGCAACGCGAGTCGCTGCCGGGCATCCTCGAGACCGACCACAACGTCGTCGCCTCCGCGCCGACGGCCTCGGGGAAGACCGCGCTCGCCGAGCTCGCTATCTGCAAGACCCTCTCGGAGGGCGGCACAGCGCTCTTTATCGCTCCCCTCCGCGCGCTCACCAACGAGAAGGAGAGCGAGTGGGAGCGCTTCGAGGAGCTCGGCTACTCCGTCTACGTCGTCTCCGGCGAGCGCGACCTCAACCCGCGCCGCGCCGAGCGCGCGGACGTGCTCGTGACGACCCCCGAGAAGGCCGACAGCGCCACCCGAAAGCACGACTCCGCGCGCTACTCGTTCGTCACCGACGTCGACTGCGTCGTCATCGACGAGGTCCACCTGCTCGACAGCGAGAAGCGCGGTGCGGTGCTCGAGGTGACGGTCTCGCGGCTCCGTCGGCTGCAGGACCCCCGCGTCGTCGCGCTCTCGGCGACGATGCCGAACATCGCGGACGTCGCAGAGTGGCTCGACGCGCCCGCGGAGACGACCTACGAGTTCGGCGACGAGTACCGCCCGGTCGACCTCGAGACCGGGGTGAAGACGTACTCGCACGGCTCGAACGCCTTCGCCGACAAGTACCGGCGGCTCTACCGCGCGCTCGATCTGGCCGAGCCGCACGTGCGCGAGGACGGGCAGGCCTTGGTGTTCGTCTCCTCGCGGCAGGACACGGTGCAGGCGGCCAAGAAGGCCCGCGACGAGATCACCGACCGCGACATCCCGATCGACTCGCGGGACGATTACGACTTCCACAACGAGGCGAAGGAGCTCACCAACGACACGCTCCGCCAGTCCGTTACCGACGGCGTCGGCTTCCACCACGCCGGGCTCGGGAAGGAGGATCGCGACCGCGTCGAGGAGTGGTTCAAGCAGGGGAAGATCAAGCTGCTCTTCTCGACGTCGACGCTCGCGTGGGGGGTGAACCTCCCGGCGCGCTGCGTCGTCATCCGCGACACGAAGTACCACGACCCGCTGGAGGGCGAGACGGACATCTCGCCGCTCGACGTGCTCCAGATGCTCGGGCGCGCGGGCCGGCCCGGCTACGACGACGTGGGGTACGGCTGGGTGGTCTGCGACCGCGGGGACGCCGACAAGTACCGGAAACTGCTCCGGGAGGGCAAGGAGATCGAGTCCCGACTCGCCGCCGAGCTCGAGTCGCACCTCAACGCGGAGATCGCGATGGGGACCATTCGGGGATTGGAGGACGTGATGGAGTGGCTGGAGACGACCTTCTACTACGTCCGCGCCGAGTCGAAGCCCGACGCGTACGACTTCGGCACCCTCCGCGACCGCGTGCGCGACACCCTCGACTCGCTCGTCGACGACGGGTTCGTCGCGGCCGACGACGACCTCGCGATCGAGCCGACGGGGCTCGGCCGGCTCGCCTCGAAGTACTACCTCCGTCTCGACACCGCCCGTCGCTTCCGGCGGCTCGCCGACCGAGAGACGCTGACGGTCGACCGGATCTTGGAGGCGGTCGCGTCGGCCGGCGAGTTCGACTCGGTGTCGGCGCGGTCGGCCGAGTCGGACGCGGTCGACCGGATCCTCGACGGCCACGACACCGACTTGGAGGACGGGCACCGCAAGGTGTTCGCCATCCTGCTCGCCGGGATGGCCGACGCGATCCCCTCGGACCTGCGGTCGGACGCGTGGGTGATCCGGCAGAACGCGCTCCGCCTGCTGGCCGCGCTCGCGGAGTTCCTCGACCGGTTCGCCGGTCCGCGCGCCGCCAACCTCGCGTGCCGCGTCGAGGCGCGCGTCGAGCACGGCGTTTCGCGGGAAGCGGTCGCGCTCACAGCGATCGACGGGGTCGGCTCCGGCCGCGCGGAGCGGCTCGCGGACGCCGGCCTTACCTCCCCTGCGGCCGTCGTCGACGCCGGCGCCGACGCTCTGGAGAACGCCGGGATGAGCGGCTCCGTCGCCGAGCGGATCGTCGACGCCGCCCGCGACTGCCCCCGGATCGACGTCGACTGGGGCGACTTCCCCGACGCGGTCGCCGTCGGCGAGAACGAGATGTGCGAGGTCGCGGTCGCGACCCGCTCCGGGAGCGCCCGCACGGGGATCCGGGTCACCGTCAACGACGTGGAGATGACCGCGCGGACGACGTACCTCGACGGCGAGACGCCGGTCCCGGTCGGCGTCTTCGGTCCCCCAGACGCCGACGAACTGGAGTTCGTCGTCGAGGTCGTCTTCCCCGACCTGCCGCTGATGCCCGTGCGGGCCACGCGGACGGTCCGGGTGGAGTAGGTCACTCTTCGCGTTCCCGTTTCGTGATATCCACGCGGTAGCCGTCGAGGAGGTCCCGACCGAGGAGTACGGGGTACGTCATATGATTTCGGTCCTCGATGCTCGCGGTCACGGTCTGCCAGCGATTCCCGATTTTGACATCGATCTCCACGACCGGGCGCTTCTGTCGCCCGGTTCGCGATCCGGACTTCACGTAGACCGTGTCGATGATCGGACCGGCGCCGATCTCCGCGGCGACGTCGAAGTCGATGCTCGTCCGCTGGGCGCCGGTGTCCGATTTGGCGATCACGTCGACCGCCTGCTGACCCGCGCTCACCGTCACGCGCTCGGTGTAGCCGATCGTCGTCGATCTCTCCGGCTCCGGGTCGGTCGGGGGTTTACACTCCGGGACCGAATCGTCCAGCGTCTCCGCGAGTTCAGCGACGCGGTCGGGGTCCACGCGGCCGCCGCCCCGATCGATCGCGAGGGCGGCGATGTGCGGGGCGGGACTGATCCCGGTTGCCTCGAAGAGCCCTTTAAATCCCGCCGTCACGTTGACCTCCAGAACGTACCACGCGCCGTCGCGGCACAGCAGGTCCACGCCGGCGTAATCGAGGTCGAGCGCGTCCGCCGCCTCCCGCGACAGCCGCGCCGCCTCCTCGGGAAGATCGGCGGTGAAGTCCTCGACTTCGCCGCCGACGGCGACGTTCGTGCGCCACTCGTCCGACGGCGCGTACCGCTTCATCGCGGCGACGACGCGCCCGCCGACGACGTACGCGCGGACGTCGAACGGCCGCTCCGTGCCGGTGTCGATAAACTCCTGCAGGAACGCCCGCCGCCGGGCGATGTACGGGGAGACGGCGTCGTCCGCGCCGACGACCGCCATCCGGTCTCCGTTCGTCCCGATGGCGGACTTGTGGACGGCCCTCTCGCCCGCGAGGCGGTTGCCTTCGTTGATCGTCCGGTGTGAGAGCGCCAGGTAAGCCTCCGGAACCGGGATCCCGGCCGCGGTGAGCGTCGCCGCGGCGCCGTACTTGTGAATGGCCCGGACGACGACGTCCGGCGGGTTCAACACGGGACGCGACGCGGCGTAGCTCGTCGCGACGCCGAGATCGTCGAGCGGCTGGACCGCCTTCGTCGTCAACAGCCGGTTCGCGACGACCTCCACGTCGGGGTCGAAACGGAGGCTCTCGTCCTCGATCCAAGACCGGACGTTCTCCTCGCGGAGCCAGACCGGCTCGTGACCGAGCGCGCGAACGGCGTTGAGGATCGCCTTGGTCTCTTTGCTGTTGTGGAAGCTCAACACCCCAACCCGAACGCCTGCAGCCGTGTCCGCTGTTTTCGGCGGATCCGAACCCGAGGCCTCGCTCATGTGTCGACCTACGGAAACGATACTGTTAAATGAAACACACGATTCTCCCGTCCCCGGAGTCCGGTCCGGTCGCACCGCCCACTGCTTAAATCCGAAAACGGGGCAACCCCGCCGCATGCCCGAACGACTCCGCGTGTTCGCAGGCGACTGCCGAGTGACCGAGCGCGGCGACCGCTCCCGGACCCACCGGGGGCGCGTCGTCGTCCTGATAAAGCCGGACGACACCACGCTCGTCCACGACGCCGACGGCTACCAGCCGGTCGCGTGGCTCACCCGCCCCGACTCGGTCGTCGTCGAGGGCGACGGCGGCGGGTTCTCCGTCACCGCCCGCGACGGCACCCGACGGCTCCGGGTCGTCGCCGAGGAGGCGACCGCGGGCCGCGCCCTGCCGATCACGGAGGCCGGAATCCCGGTCGGCACCTGCCCCGAGGACGGCGGGCCGCTCGTGCGCTCGCGCGGCGACGTGGTCTGTCTCGACTGCGAGGAGCGGTGGGGGCTCCCGGCGGGCGCGAGCGTCACGGACGCGACCTGCGACGACTGCGGGCTGCCGAAGCTCCGCGTCGAACGCGGCGAGCCGTTCCACCTCTGTCTCGACCCCGCGTGCGACCCGATGGAGGCGGCCGTCAGCGACCGATTTGATCGGGTCTGGGACTGTCCCGACTGCGACGGCGAACTGACGGTCAACTCCGCGCCCGGCCGCGTCTACCTCGGCTGCGAGAACTACCCCGACTGCGAGACGACGTTTTCGATCCCCGCCGGCGTCGTCGTCGACGAGTGCGCCTGCGGGCTCCCCGTCTTCGAGACGGCGACCGGCCGCGACTGTATCGACGGGAGCTGCGAGCGCGGGGCGCGCGCGGCGGGTGAGGAGAAATAGCGAACCGGGCGAACCGAACCGGCCGAAGCGAACCGAACCGACCGAAGCCGCCTACTCCGCGAGCTGCTCGCGTCCCGGCGCGATGAGGCGGTCGAGGTACTCGGCGAGCGCGCCCTTCGCGTCGGCCGGGTGGAGCTCGCCGGACTCCAGGTCGGCCTCCAACGCGTCGTAGTCGTCGTACGCTAAGTCGCCGCCGTACTCCTCGGGGCGCTCGACGCGGACCGTCTCGAACCGCGGAAACACGTGGTACTCGAACACCTGCAGGACGGGGTTCTCCCGCGCCTCGCCGTCGTCGGTCGGCTCGGGGTCGGCGGTCGGCGGGCAGTACGCGTCGTTCACCTTCGACTCGATATCCGCGCGGGAGTCCTCCATCGAGATGGTGACGCCCTCGCTAGAGGACATCTTCCCGCGGCCGGTGCCCAGGTCGGCGATGAGCGGCGTGTGGAGGCTCGTCGGCGGCTCGCGGTCGATGCTCGGAAGCACGTCCCGCGCGAGCATGTGGACCTTGCGCTGCTCCATCCCGCCGACCGCCAGGTCGACGCCGAGGTACGGGATGTCGAGCGCCTGCATCAGCGGGTACACCGCCTGCGACACCTTCACGGAGTCCCCGGAGGTGATCTCCGCCATGGCGCGCTCGGCCCGCGCGAGCGTCGTCTCCAGCTCCAGCGCGTGCAGATCGAGGGTGTAGTCGTCGTCGAGCTGGAAGTCGGAGCCGAGCACGAACTGCGTGTTCGACTCGTCGAGCCCGTAGGCGATGAACTGGTCGCGCATGCGCTCGGCGGTGTGGCGGATGTCCTCGAACGACCCCTTGTCGTTGAGGTAGGCGTGTACGTCGGCGAGCAGCACCGTCACCTCGAACCCGGCCTCCTGGAGGTCGATGAGCTTGTTCGCGGTGAGCATGTGCCCGATGTGGAGGACTCCCGAGGGCTCGTAGCCGACGTACGCCCGCTTCCCGTCGGGGTCGTCGGCCAGCGCCTCGATCTCCTCCTCGGTGACCACCTCGGCCGCGTTCCGGGTGATCCGCTCGTAGGCGTCCATACGCAGGAGTTGCGGTTGTCGGACATATGACTTCTGGAAGCGTGCGGACGCCTGGCGAGGGGCGTCTCCGCGGAGCGCCGTCGGCACCGTCGGCCTCGTTTCCCTGCCGGCCCTACTCCTCGGTCTCGGGGAGCGTCCGCCCCGCCCGGTGCTCGGAGATGATCCGGTCGAGGTGCTCCTGTTTCTCCGCCTTCTGCCGGCGCTCGGCCCGCCGCTCCCAGTCGTCGAGGGCGGCCTCCAACTGCTCCTCGCTTGCGACCGCCAGCTCGTCGACCTCGCGCACGGGCACCGCGTCGACCGGGACGACCGGCACGTCGTGGTCGAACAGGACCTGGTCGGCGACGTCCGCGAGGTTCCCGTCACGGATCACCGCCCGCGGATCCGTCTCGGCGAGCCGCTCGGCGGTCCGACGGCCCGCTCCCGAGGCGTCCCGGAGGTAGACGACGTCGCCGGCGACGAGCCCGTACGCTTCGTCGGCGGCCTCCAGCGCGTCGAGCGTGAACTGCTCGACGACCTTCACGCTGACGAGCCCCTGGTCCGCGGCCACGTCGTCGAAGTTGGAGTGGTCGAGCCGCCACAGCTCCTTCAGCGTCTCCACTTTCCCCTCTAACTCCTCGACGGTCTCCCGCGCCTCGTCGCGCTCGCGCTCTAGCCGGTCGGTCTCGCGTTCGAGCCGCGAGACGGCCCGCCGGGTGCGCGCCTCGATGCGCTCCTCGCGTTTCGCCTCTTCCAGCTCCCCCTCCAGCTCCGCGATCCGCTCGTCGCGCTCGGCGAGGTCGGCCTCCAGCGACTCGGCGTGCGACTCCAGCCGCTCGACGCGCTCGCGGAGCCGGCGGATCGTCTCCTCCTCCTCGGTGCGCTCGGGCTCCGTGGGGTCCGTCTCGTCGGCGTCGGTGTCGCCGCTCCCGCCACCGTCGCCGCCGTCGTCCTCGCTGAGGTCGGCGATGACGGACTCCACGGAAGCGTCGCCGGCGACGACCCCCGCGATCACCGCCTCGCGGTCGAGCCGCGGCGGCGTCTTCGCCGCGATCCGGTCGAACTGATCCTCGTGGTCGTCGTAGGCGTACAGGGCCGCCGCCAGCGCGTCGCGCTCGTGGTCGTTGTCGTAGCTCGCCTCGCGGGTCCGGTGGAGCTTCTCGTCGACGGGGAGGTCCGTGGTCGGCCGCCACCCGGCGGCGTCGAACGAGCGCCGGAACTTCTCGACGGTCTCCGGCATCGGCTCCACGTCGGCGGCGACGATGATCGGGCGGCCCTGCTCGATGATCCACTCGGTCACGTCGGCCGTGTCGGCGGTCCGCGAGGAGTACAGCGCGTGCACGGTGCCGTCGAGTCCCACGACGGCCGCAGCGGTCGTCGTCCCCGGGTCGATGCCGACGATCACCCTATCGCGCCGCTGCACCAGCGGCTCGTACTCGATCCCGTCGCGGCGCTCTCGCTCGACCTCGACGCGCACGTCGCCGGCCCGCGAGTTCGACACGGGGATGTCCTCGGGGCGCGCCTCGACCGCGAACGTCGCGTTCGCGTAGCCGCCGTACTTCTCGGTCACGTCGCGCTCGAAGTCCAGGTTCGCCTCCTCGAGCTTCGACTGCACCTGTCGGGTCCGCTTCCGGACGTTGCCGTGGATCCGGCGGGTGTAGCGGTCCTGACTCCACCCGCCCTTCCCGGTCGAGCGTCCCCGAGACACCTTCACCGTCGTCTCGTCGGTGAACGCGGTCACCTCGTGGCCGACGTTCGCCGCGGCCA
This sequence comes from Halorubrum sp. CBA1229, assembly GCF_003721435.2. Classification (NCBI taxonomy): domain Archaea; kingdom Methanobacteriati; phylum Methanobacteriota; class Halobacteria; order Halobacteriales; family Haloferacaceae; genus Halorubrum; species Halorubrum sp. CBA1229. The sequence goes on from NZ_CP054585.1 coordinate 1,697,752, forward strand.
GCCGGGCCGACGCCTCGGCCTCCTTCATCGGTTCCTTCCCGTATGGGATTCCGTGGCGGGAGGCGACCCGCGAGAGCGGCTCCGGCCGCTCCGCGCCGGTCACCTGCACGAGCCGGGTGCCGTCGGGCAGCGACCGGAGGAACCCCACGAGCTCGCCCTTGTCCGCCGCCAGCTCGTAGGCGTTGTCGGTGGCGACGTAGAGGGGCTCGCGGTCGTCGATCAGCCGGCAGAGCTTCCGGAACGACACCACGTCGCGGGTCACCCGCGCCATCGGGCCGTCGGCGTCGGGCGCGTCCGGGTCGTCATCGTCGACGGGGTCTAAGATGACGAGGGCGTAGGAGGGGTCGTCGCCGCGAACGTCGCCGCTGTGCACGTCGACGCCGAACACCGGCCGGTCGCGGGCGCGGATGGTCCGGGTTGTCACGGATTCACGTAGGCCGTTCGCGCGTATATACCCCACGCCGAGTGTGGCGGTTTCGTCGTGGGATCCGGTTCAGTAGCTCCGTGGGGACCCGACTCTTCGAACGTGAGGTCGCTCGAAACGGAGGTCGATGCGGTATTTAAAGGGCGACGAGCTGCGGCGAAGATAGCTTATAAAATCGGATGCGGTGGCGCGTGCCCGTGAGCGGCCGGCAGGCCGCGAACAGCGAGGGACCTTCGGTCCCTCTGGCAGCCGGCGGCTTTGCCGCCGGCGACGGCACCGCGCGAGGGAGTCGGTGGTCCGGAGCGAAGCGACGGACCACCGACGAGGCTGGGGAGGCGTGAGGTGTGGTTGCGGTGCGGTCGGGGTGGGACTCAAAGGGGCAGCCGCGAGGGCGAAGCACGACGACGCAAGCACTGCGGGGAGCGAGCACCGCGAGCGACCGAAGCGCGCAGCGAGTCGCGCGAGTCCTCGCGGCTGGGGCTTTGGCGGTGTTCACCGCAAAGCAACCAGTCACGTAAACCCGAACGGCCGAGGCTTCGGATGTCTTCTCCGCAGCGCCGCCGTTCGCTGATAACTATCCGACTCAGTACAAGTCCTCGAGGTCCTCCTCGACGTGGGTGTGCTCGTCGGCCGGGAACGCGCCGCTCTCGACGGCCTCGCGGTACGCCGCGACGGCGTCGGCCATCTCGCCGCGCACGTCGCCGAACTGCCGGGAGAACGGGGGCGACCACTCGCCGAGCCCGATCGCGTCGTTGATCACGAGCACTTGCCCGTCGCAGTCGGGGCCCGCGCCGATGCCGATGGTGGGAATGTCGAGCGCCTCGGTCACCGCCCCCGCGAGGTTCGCCGGGACGTGCTCCAAGACGAGCGCGAACGCGCCGGCCTCGGCGTGCGCTCCCGCGAGTTCGACGATCTCCTCGGCGGCGTCCTGATCGGTCCCCTGTCGCGTGTACCCGCCCAGTCGATTGACGTGCTGGGGAGTCAGGCCGAGGTGGGCCATCACCGGGATCCCGACGTCGGTCATGTGCCGGGTCATCGAGACGGTGTGCGGGCCGCTCTCGATCTTCACCGCGTCGGCGTTCGCCTCCTTCACCAGCCGGCCGGCGTTGCGCACGGATTCGCTCTCCTCGACGCCGAAGGTGAGGAACGGCATATCGGCGACGACGAGCGCGTCCTCGGTCGCGCGGGCGACCGCCGCGGTCCGGCTCGCGACCTCGTCGAGCGTCACGGGGAGCGTGGAGTCGTACCCCAAGGCGGTGTTCCCCATGCTGTCGCCGACGAGGATCACGTCGATCCCGGCCTCGTCCACGACCGCCGCGGTGGGGGCGTCGTACGCGGTCAGCATCGTGATCGGCGCCTCGCGGTCCCGGAGTCCCCGCGTCGTGGTCATACCCGACCTCACCCGCGCGACCGGTTAAAATCGCCGGGATCCGGAAGCGCGCGGTCAGGCCTCCGGCGGCGCCGCTGCCCGAGAGCGCGCCGCGCCGCCCCGCGACCGCCACCGATTTGCCCCTCGGCGCCCGAGACGAGATCGTGCAACCTGTCGAGCGGGCCGAGTTCGAGGGGGTCGACTACGGCTGGGTGATGCAGACGACGTTCGTGCTCACGATCCTCGTCGGCGCCCCGGTCGTCGCGGTCCTCTCCGCGTTCGTCACCCTCGACTCGTGGGGCGCCCGCGCCGCCTTCGCGGTCCGCGTCGGCGCGCCGATCTGGTTTACCACCGCCGTCGCCGTCGCGCTCTACGCGCGCCGGACCGACGCCGGGGACGGGGGCGTCGAGAGCGCCGGGGCCGAGGAGGCCGGAGGAGACGGCCCCGACGACACCGAGAACGAGGGGACGAGAGAGGACGACCACGACGACATCGAGGGCGAGGAGAACGACGACATCGAGGGCGAGGAGAACGACGACATCGAGGGCGAGGAGAACGACGACACCGGGAGCGAGGCTCCCGAGGCGACGACCGGACGGGAGGGCGATCGCGCGTCACGGTCGACCGGGCCGTCAAAGGACTGACCCCCTGCCGCGGGCCGGGTCCGTCGCCGTGGCTTCGGGTCCGTCGCCGCGGCTCTGAATCGCTCTCCCGCGATCTTCCTTTTAAACGACCGTGCGGCTCGGTCCGCCGGTCAGATCAGGTCCGCCACCCACGCGAACGCGACGCCAGCGCGCTCCGCCGCCGCCTCGTCGCGCGGCGAGTCGCCGACGAAGAGCGCGTCCTCGGGCGCCGCGCCGAGCCGATCGACCGCCGCGAGCAGCGACTCCGGCTCCGGCTTGTGTGACCCGACGGTGTCGCGCCCGACGATCGCGTCCGTGTCGAGCGCGTCGCCGAGGCCGTGAGCCTCGACGGCGATCCGGCACGCCTCCTCGCAGTTGAGCGAGCAGACGCCGGCCGGCGGCGTGCGCCCCCGATCGTCGGCCCCCTCGACCAGCCGCGCTCCGAGCGGGAGCAGCGTCGAGTCGCGCGCGCCGGCCCGCTCGTGGAGCGCGATCGCCTCTTCGACCGGATCGCCGATCCCGTACTCGTCGGCCGCCTCCAGCAGGCCCCAGAGCTCCTCGGTCGGCGGCTTGATCGCGTGCTTGGCGTACACGTCGAGCACGGACGACGCCACCGTCCCCCAGTCGACCGCGAGCTCGACGAGAGTCCCGTCGAGGTCGTAGACGACGGCGTCGTAGCCCGCGAGGCCGGGAACGGCGCCGTCGGCGCTCGAGGCGGCGCCGTCGGATCCGGGATCGCCCGTCATTTCCCCAACACCCCCCGCGCGATGATCGTCTTCTGGATCTCCGTGGTCCCCTCGTAGATCTCCGTGATCTTCGCGTCGCGGTAGAGCCGCTCGACGTCGAAGTCGGTCGTGTAGCCGTAGCCGCCGTGGATCTGGACGGCCTCGTTGGTCACCGACATCGCCGCCTCGCTGGCGCGGTACTTCGCCTTGGAGGCCGCGACGCGGTTGTCCTCGCCCGCCTCGGCCTGCCGGCACGCCTCGCGGACGAGCAGGCGGGCCGCGGAGACGTCCGTCGCCATCTCCGCGAACTTGTGGCGGATCGTCTGGATCTCGGCGATCGGCTCGCCGAACTGCTCGCGCTCGGCGGCGTACGCCGTCGCCTCGTCGAGCGCGGCCTGCGCGACGCCGACCGCCTGTGCCGCGATCCCGATCCGGCCGCCGGTCAGCGTCCGGAACGCGGCCGAGAGCCCCTTCCCCTCCTCGGTGAGCCGGTTCTCGGCCGGGACCCGACAGTCGTCGAAGCTGATTCCGGTCGTGTCGGAGGCGCGGAGCCCGAGCTTCTCCTCCTTCTTCCCGACTTCGAACCCCTCGACGTCGGCGGGGACGAGGAACTGGGTGATCGACCCGCGGCCGTCGTCGTCTCGTTCGGTGTCGTCGCTCTCGGGGTCGTCCCCCTCGCTCTCGGGGTCGACCGCCTTCGCGAAGACGATGGCGACGCCGCCCCGCGTCCCGTTCGTGATCCACTGCTTCTCGCCGTTCAGGACGTACTCGTCGGTCTCGGGGTCGTACTCGGCGGTCGTCGACATCTCCGCCGGATTCGACCCCGCGTGCGGTTCGGAGAGACAGAACATCCCGACCGGGCGCCCCTCGGCCGCCATCTCCGGGAGCCAGCGCTCCCGTTGGGTCTCGCTGCCGAACTCCGCGATACAGGAGGTGGCGAGGCAGTGGACGGACAGCGCGGTCGCGACCGCGAGGTGGCCGTACGCCAGCTCCTCGTTGACGACCGCGTAGGTCGTCTCGTCGGCGCCGAAGCCGCCGTACGCCTCGGGCGCCGTCAGCCCGGTCAGCCCCAGCTCCGCGAGCCCGTCCCAAGCGTCCTCCGGGAACGACTCCGTCTCGTCCGCCTCGCCGGCCCCGGGTCGGAGCTCCTCGACCGCGAACTCCCGGACGAGCTCCCGGATCGCCTCCTGTTCGTCGGTGAGCGACGAGCCGACGCGTGCGCCAGTCATGGCTTCGAGTTCGATCTCACACGGAAAAAGGTGAGCGATCGGGTGAGGTGGCCGGCGCGGCCGCTCGCGCCCTCGCGGCCCGCCGCTCGCGTCACTCCCAGAACGGGTAGAGTTCGTCGCGCGGCGGCTCCTCGATCCGGTCACCGTCGAGGAGGACGGTGCCGGCCTTCGCGTCGGCGGCGTCCGGAGTGTCGGCTCCCTCGGCGGCGTCGGAGCCGTCGCCGTCCCCCGCCGCCCGCACCTCGCCGATCTCGCCGACCGCGATCCCGGCGGCCGCCAGCGCGTCGGTCGCCTCGGCGACGCGCTCGGGCGGGACCGCCGCCAGCAGCGCGCCGGAGCCGAACGTCGCCAGCGGATCGACGCCCAACGCCGCACAGCAGGCCTCCGTTTCGGGTCGAACCGGCACCCGGTCGCGCTCGACCGCGAGGACCGCCTCGCTCGCGCTCGCGGTCTCGACGAGCGCGGTCAGCAGGCCGCCCTCGGTCGGGTCGTGCATGGCGGTCGCCGCGTCGCGGGCGGCGGCCGCGTCGGGGACGACGCTCACCTCGTCGAGGAACCCGGCGGCCGCGTCGAGCGTCGCGGCCGACACGCCCGCCTCGGCGCACTCATCCCGGAAGTCCGTCGCGAGGATCGCGGTCGCCTCGATCCCGGCGCCCTTCGTGAGGAGGAGCCGGTCCCCGGGGTCGGCCCCGCCGCTCGACACGAAGCGGTCCGTCGTCCCGAGCGCGGTCATCGAGCAGAGCGGGCGCTCCAGCGACGGCAACACCTCGGTGTGGCCGCCGACGATCGCGACCCCGAGGTCGCGCGCGGTCGCGTCCACCTGCTCCGCGACCGTCTGGCGGCGATCCGGGTCGTCGTCGGGGAGGAAGAGCGTGTGGGTGAGCCACCGCGGGTCCGCGCCGCTCGCGGCCACGTCGTTGCAGGCGACGTGGACCGCGAGCTCGCCCACTGAGTCCGCCGCCAGCGAGAGCGGGTCGGCGGCGACGACGAGGGTCGACTCCGCGCCGGTCAGGTCGATCGCGGCCGCGTCCTCGCCGTAGGCGGGGCCAACATCGACCGCCGCGTCGTCCGCCCCGGTCGCTTCGAGGACCGCCGCGAGCGCCTCGGGCCCGAGCTTCCCGGTCATCGGTCGCGCAGCCACGCGGCGACGTCGTCGGGGTCGGCGTCGAGCCCGCCGCCCTGCGCGAACGTCGGGCCGCCGCCCCCGCCGCCGCCGAACTCGTCGGTGACCGCGCGCACGACCGCGCCGGCGTCGAGCCCCTCGCCGCTCGCGTCGTCACCGCCGGTCGCCCCGTCCGCGACCGCCACGACCACGAACGGCGCGTCGCCCTCGCCGACCGCCGCGACCGCGTCGGGGGCGCCGTCGGTCGCGTCGCTCTCCTCACCGTCGCCCGCGAGGAGGGCCTCCGCCGGCTCTCGCAGGTCGTTCGGGTCGGCGCAGTCGACGGTTCCCACCGCCCACGTCGCCCCGTTGACCTCCGCGGTCGGGAACTCGGCGAGCCGGGCGGTCAGCAGGTCGGCGCGGGCCTCCCGGAGCTCGCCCTCCAACCGGTCGACCTCGCCGCGGAGGCGCTCGACCGCGTCGGGGAGGTCGCCGACCCGCGCGTCGAGGCTCGTCGCGGCGTCGAGCGCGGCGGCGTGGACCGCGGCGTCGTGGTCGATCGCGGTCGGCCCCACCGCGAACTCGACGCGCGTCACGCCCTCGCCGGGGTTCGACCGGTCCAGCACCGAGATCGGTCCGATCTCGCTCGTGTTCCGGACGTGGGTGCCGCCACAGGCCGCGACGTCCCACGCCGGCGCGGCGTCGTCGTCACCTCCCCCCGCCTCGCTCCCGTCGCCCGCACCGCTCCCGCCGACGGTGACGACGCGGACCGCATCGCCGCCGCTCATCGCGCCCTCCTCGGTCTTCGCGTTGAACGCGATCCCGTCGACCGCGCGGGCCTCGTCCGCCGGGAGCGTCTCCCACGAGACGGGCAGCGAGTCCCAGACGGCGCGGTTGGCGAGCCGCTCCAGTTCGACGAGGTCCTCGTCGTCGAGGGGCTCCGCTGTCGTCAGGTCCACCCGGACCTTCTCCGCGGAGATGTCGAACCCGGCGTAGCCGAGGTCCTCGCAGGTCCGGCGCGCGGCGCCGTAGAGCACGTGCGAGGCGGTGTGCGCGCGGGCGCAGTACGTCCGGAACGCGTCGTCCACGATCGCCGAGACCGTCTCGCCGACCGCGAGCGACCCCGGCGGCTCCTCGTCGAGCACGTGGACGACTCGGCCGTCGCGCTCGACCACGTCGTCGAGGAGGACGCCGTCGATCGTCCCTCTGTCGGCCGGCTGGCCGCCGGACTCGGCGTAGAAGTACGTCTCGCTCAGGACGACCTCGCGGCCGTCGACCGACTCCACCGTCGCCTCGAACTCCCTGACCTCGGGCTCCGCCGGCGCGCGTGACGCGGTCATGGACGGCCCGTGGTCGCCGTCGGATAAATAGGTGTTCGCCTCGGCGTTCGTTTATAAACGACTGCGGTGGCGCGCGCCTCCGAGCGGCCGCCCCGGCGGCCGCGAGGTGCGCGTGCGAGGGAGTCGCTGGCGCCGCTGGCGCCAGCGACGAGGCTGGGGAGGCGTGAGGTGCGGTCGCTGTGCGGTGTGGGGTGGGACTCAAAGGGGCAGCCGGGAGGTGGGCGCAGGCGACGCAAGCAGCGTGGCGCGTAGCGCCACGGGCAGCCGGCGGCGAAGCCGCCGGCGACACCGCAGGGAGCGAGTGAAACGAGCGACCGAGGAGCGCAGCGAGCGTGCGCCCGCCTCCCGGCTGGGGCTTTGGAAGTGTTCACCGCCGGTCTCTCAGCAACCATTTATAAACGAGCGGCTGGGGACTTAACAGTCTCTACCGTCGATCCGCGGTCGACCGAGACATCGAAAGAATCCTCGAAACCGACCGATGCGCGCCGCTCTCAGCCCTCGAGCTCGAACGCGACCTCGACCTCGGCCTGGTACTCCCGCGTCGGCGCGTTCTTGATCTCCACGCCGAACTCCTGTACCTCGGCCCAGTAGACGTTCTCGAGGGTGTCCTCGGCGCGGTCGATCGCCTCGTCGGCGGCGTCGTCGAAGCTCTCCTCGCTCGTCCCGATCAGTGTGATCTTTTTAAACACCATGTCGTACGCTAGTTACGCGCACGGTCATATAAAAACAGGTGGAATCCGGGGACGCCGTCAGGGGCTGCCGGGCGCGCCTTCCATCACCGCGAAGTCCTCGCCGTCGTCGTCGATACCGATGACCGCCCAGTCGTACGGGGGCTTCTTCGAGACGAGTCGGTCGCGGAGGTCGCCCGCCCGGCTGCGCCACGTCACGAAACACCGGAGCCGCGGCGTCTCGCCGCCGTCTGTCAGATACGGGTCCAGATCGTCGTCGTCCATACACAGCACCGTCACGAGCACACGTCGCCACTTCCGCTCCGCGACGAACTCTTGTCCGCCCTCGGAGACGGTGTACCCGAGTTCACGAAAGACGTCTCTGGCCTCCGTCGTCGGTGGGATGCTCGCAGTGGCCATCTACCTCGTCGTTCGCCGCCATCCGTGATAAACTTTCTCACGATTCCGCGGACCCGGTCACTCGCCCAGCAACGCGGCCGTTCACGCGCCGTTCCGTTGCGAACGATCACTCGCTCGGGGACCGCGCGCCCGGTCACTCGTGGGCGGCGTCCCACTCGTCGGGCTTCCGGATGTTGCCGCACTCCGTGCACTGGATCCGACCCATCGTGTCCATCGCGGTGTCGAACGACCCGCAGTTCCCGCAGCGGAACCCCCACCGGGCCGACCCGTCGGCGTCGGCGAACACGACGTAGAAGGGTCCCTCGGCGCCTCGCTCGACCATCGTCCGGTCGGTGTACACCCGTTCGCCGTCGGCAGTCGTCGACGCGTCGAGACTCATACCCGTCCGTAGCCGTCGGAGCCGTTTAAAAGCGTGAGTCGGCGGTCGGCGGGACCGCGCTCGGAGCGACAGCGACAGTCCGATCGCCCCGGAGCGTCGCGTTACGTCCGGAACGACTCGCCGCAGCCGCACTCGGAGACGACGTTCGGGTTCTCGACCTCGAAGCCGGCCGCCTGCAGGCCGTGCTCGTAGTCGAGTTTGCTCCCGCCGATGTAGTTCCGGCTCGCGGGGTCGACGAACACGCGGAGCCCGTGGTGCTCGACCACGAGGTCGTCCTCCTCCGGCTCCGTGTCGAACCGCATCCCGTACGACAGGCCCGCGCAGCCGCCCTGTTGGACGAACAACCGCAGGCCGGCCTCTTCCGTGTCGAGGTCCTCTCCCTCCAGCAGGGAGAGCGCCTCCTCCGCGGCGTCAGGGGTCACCTCGATCGCCGGGTCGCTCCCAGTGTCGACCGTTTCGGTGCTCATGCGAACGTCTTCCGTTCGCACGGTAAAAACCCTGCCGGCGGATCCCCATCGGTCGTTGGCGCAAACGGTTACGTCCGCCGCGCGATCCGCCCGATCGCCCCCACCGACGGTTCCGTCGCGCCAGTGCACCGAGCGCGTCGGCGTGACGACACGGTTTTGATTCGGTACCGAGTGAGTACGCGTATGACGGAGTCGCCGTCCCGCGTCGGCGTGCTCGCCGCGGGGGACCTCTCCGACGAACAGCGCGCCGCGTTCGAGTGGCTCGACGCTCGCGAAGGGGTTGCCGCCGAGGTCGTCCCGCTCGTCGCCGGTCCGTCCGGCGGCGACCGCGACGGCCCGTTCCGCCGGTTCGACGTCCTCTGGTGGCACCGCGCGGCGCCGCTCCACGACGCGGATCCCCTCGGGGACGCGGCGGCCGCGATCGACGACTTCCTCGCCGACGGCGGCGGGCTCCTCCTGACGCTCCGAGCGATGGCCTCGGTCGACCGGCTCTCCGTGGAGTCGGTCCCCCCGGACCGGGTCGGTACCGAGTCCCTCGCCGAACCGACCGGCGTCCTGTGGCGGTCGCTCTACGCCGACCACCCGGCGCTGGCGTCGCTAGAGGGGCTCCGACACCCGCTCCGCGACCGCGGCACTGTCCCGGCGGTGCGGTACGAGCGGGTGCTCCCCGAGCGCGGCGAGGCGCTCGCCTCGACCGTCCGCGGCGGCGGGGCCGTCCCCGACGAGGTGACCGCGGTCTCGTGGGCCGCCGACGACGGCGGCGCGGTCCTCGGCCTCGGCGCGCCCGTCCTGTTCGCCGACCCGCCCGCGGCGGCGGACGACCCGGCGGCCGACCGGCTCGCCGAGACGCGCGACCGGCTCGTCGCCGGCTGCCTCCGGAGCCTCGCCGTCGATGACGGGACGCCCGCCCGCCCGACCGACGCGGCCGACATGCGCCGCCTCCGCGAGCGCGTCGCCGACGCCGGCGAAGACGGTCCCGGCGGGCGACCGAAGTACCACCTCACCCCGCCGGCGAACTGGCTGAACGACCCGAACGGGCTGATCCGATGGGACGGTCGGTACCACGTCTTCTACCAGTACAACCCCGGCGGTCCGTACCACAACACCATCCACTGGGGCCACGCCGTCAGCGACGACCTCGTGACGTGGTCCGACGAGCCGGTCGCGCTCTCGCCGTCGCCCGACGGCCCCGACCGCGACGGCTGCTGGTCGGGCTGCGCAGTCGACGACGACGGCATCCCGACGCTGCTGTACACGGGGGGGAACGGCCGCGACCAGCTCCCCTGTCTCGCGACGACCGACGACCCCGGGCTCCGGACGTGGAACAAGTACGACGGGAACCCGGTCATCGAGTCGCCGCCGACCGACCTCGACGTGCTCGAGACCGAGCACTGGCGCGCCGAGTTCCGCGACCACAACGTCTGGCGCGAGGACGGGCGCTGGCATCACCTCATCGGTACCGGGCTCGCCGACGGCGGCGGCGCGGCCCTGCTGTACACCGGCGAGACGCTCACCGAGTGGCGGTACGAAGGTCCCCTGCTCACCGGCGGTCCCGACGCCGGCGCGGTGTGGGAGTGCCCCGAGCTGCTGGACCTGGGCGACCGCCGGATCCTCCACGTCTCCGACTACGAGAACGTCGTCTACTTCCTCGGCGACGTCGTCGACGGCGGGTTCGAGGTCGAGTCCGAGGGGTTACTCGACCACGGCGACTTCTACGCGCCGCAGTCGCTGAGGGACGCGAAGGGCGACGGCGCCGCGGGGGGAGACGGCGCCGAGGGCAACGACGACCCTGCGGGCGACGGCGCCGCGGGCGGTGACGACCCCGCGGGCGGCGACGCGGAGGGCGACGAGGCGACCGACCGGACGCTCACGTGGGGGTGGCTCCCCGAGGCCCGCGACGTCGAGGCGCAGTGGGAGGCCGGCTGGTCCGGGGCGCTCTCGCTCCCGCGCGTCATCGAGGCCGGTCCCGACGGTACGATCCGACAGCGTCCGGCCGACGAGGTGACCGAGCTCCGGACCGAGCGCCTCGCCGCCGGGGCGACCCTGGACCTCTCGCCCGGCGACCGCCGACGGCTCGACGTCTCCAGCGCGGCGATCGAGATCGAGGCGGAGATCGCGCTCGACGACGCTGACGCCGTCGAGCTGTCGGTGTTCGAGACGCCCGACCGGGCCGAGCGCACGCCGATCCGCTACGAGCGCGACGGCACGCTCTCCGTCGACCGGGCGCCGTCGAGCGACGACCGCCGCGCGTTCGCCGACCCCCAGTCGATGCCGGTCCCGCCGCACGACGAGCCGCTCTCGCTCCGGGTCTTCCTCGACCGGTCCGTGGTCGAGATATACGCGAACGGCCGGCACTGCCTGACGAGCCGGGTGTACCCGACCCGCGACGACGCGGTCGGAGTCTCGGCCGTCGCGGAGGGCGGCCGGGCGTCGATTTCGTCGCTGTCGGCGTGGGCGATGGGCGAGGCGATGCCGACCGGCGGTTCCGACTGACGGGTCAGTTCGCGTCGTCGCCGTCGCCAGCGCTCCTCCCGTCCCCGCCGCCGTCGAGAGCGCTCCCGCTCGCGCCGTCGACGAACGCCGCGTACCCGCCGGCCGCGCCGCCCTCGCGGATCTCGCCGGGGAGCGCGTCGCCGGCCGGGAGGTCGGACCCGTCGGCGGGCGGGAGCGGCTCGTCCGGGGTCGGGATCCGCCACGCGGCGAGGGCGCCGAGCAGTCGGGTCCGGTCGCCGTCGACCGCCAGCCGGAGCGTCGGCGCGAGCGTCCCGCCGAACCGGTCGCGCTGGTCGGCCTCCGGGAGGTCCGCGATCGCGTCCAGCGAGTCACCGGAGAAGTCGTGGTAGTTGAGGAAGCTCTGGACGAGCACCTCCTCCTCGTGCGCGAACGCCATCCACGAGTACGCCTGGAACGGCGCCTCCGGCGGGTTCGTGGCGACGAGCCCCGAGTCGTTCAGCGGGCGGTACTCGCCCCCGAACTCGTCGGCGACGAAGCCGTACAGGCCGTCGGGCCCGGTCACGCCCGGCGCGAACGTGTGGACGTGGCTGCAGACGAACAGGTAGTAGCGCCCGTCGGCGACGACGACGTGGGGGCGCTCGAGTTCCTGGTTCACCTCGACCGCGTCCAACAGCGGCGGCCGGAGCTCCCACGAGAGGGGGTCGCCGTCGGGCGAGACCGCGACGCCGACGCAGCCGTTGAACTCCCGTCGCTCGCTCGTCTCCGGGTCGTCGCCCGGTCGCTCGGGCGCCGGCGCGTTCGCCTCGAACAGCAGGTGCGTCTCGCCCGTCGCCGGGTCCTCGAAGAACCACGGGTCGCGGAAGGTGTAGATCATCCCCCGCGAGTCGGCCTCGGTCTCGTACCAGTCGCCGTCGGGCGTCAACAGGGTCTCGTGGGTCCACGGCCCCGAGAGCTCGATTCCCTCGGCCGACGCGGTCACGGTTCCGCCGTGCGCGACCGCGATCCGCTGGGTGTACGTCATCTCGTCGGCGGTCTCGTCGCCGGCGGCGGTGTAGTAGAGGTAGACGTCGCCGTCGTCGTACAGCGCGGAGCCGGCCCACTGGCGCTGGCCGAGCGCGCCCCCGTCGAAGACGGGGCCCGCGTCGCGCCAGGTCTCGCCGTCGGCGGAGTAGAAACACCGGATCTCGGCCACGTCGTGTCGCTTCCCGGGCAGGAGGTCGGCCGGCGCCGTCAGCGAGAAGGCGAGTCGGTACCCGTCGACGTCGGCGATCTCGCCATGTCGGTCCCGGAGCAGCCACGTGTCCCAGACGTGGAGCTCCGGAAACGGATCGACTTCCGGCGGGCCGGCCGCCGGCGCGACGTTCCCGTGCCGGCGCTCGATGGACGCGGCCTGCGCTCTCGTCCATCGCGGGCGAGGGGAGCGACCGTCGCTCCCCGACGTCTCGTGCATACGCTCTCTCCGCGACGAACCGAATAAAACCTTTTCAGTCGGGACGGCGCCGTGGTGTCGCTTCCGGTATCGGCGTGGTGTCGCTTCCGGTATCGCCCGCGTCGCGCTCCCGCTCTATCGCGGAAATAAAACGTTTTATTACAGCCGTGGTAGTCCTAGTCATGGCAAGAGGACGGACCGATCGAAACCAACCGAACCGTGCCCCGGTCTGGCGATCGCCTCCGATTCACGTCGCGGTCGACCGCGCGGAGGGGACCGTCACGGGGCGACGACCGACCGACGGTGAGGGATGAGAGTGGACCGCGCAGAACTCACAGAGACGCTGGAGGACGCCGGCCTCTCGCCGTATCAGGCCGACGCCTACGTCACCGTGCTGGAGCTCGGCGCCGCCCCGGTCACGCGGGTCGCCGACGCCAGCGGGGTGCCCGACCCGCGGATCTACGACGTGTTGCGCGACTTGGAGAGCGCCGGCTACATCGAGACGTACGAGCAGGAGTCGCTGTACGCCCGCGCGAACAGCCTCGACGAGATCACCGAGGACCTCCGGACGCGCGCGAGTCGGTTCACCGCGGCGACCGAGGAGATCGAGCGCCGCTGGAACGAGCCCTCCGTCGAGCAGTCGACCGTCAGCATCGTCACCCGGTTCGAGACGGTGATCAAGAACGCCGACGAGTTCATCCGCGAGGCCGAGACGCAGGTGAACGTCTCGCTCGGCGTCGAGCACTTCGAGCGGCTGCGCCCGGCGCTTCAGGCGGCCACCGAGCGCGGCGTCCGCGTCAACCTCTCGATCCACACCCCGGACGGCGACACCGAGGCGCTCCCGGACGCCGACGACCTCGCCGAGGTCTGCTCCGAGGCCCGTCACCGCCGGCTCCCCTCCCCGTTCGTGGTGATCGTCGACCGGACGAAGACCTGCTTCGCGCCCCACGCGGGCTCGACCAACGAGTACGGCGTGCTCGTCGACGACCGCACGCACACGTACGTGTTCCACTGGTACTTCCTGACGACCCAGTGGGACTCGTGGAAGCCGATCTACACGGTTCGCGACGACGAGCCGCCGATCGACTACATCGACATCCGGTACTGCGTCCGGGACGTCGCGCCGCTCCTCCGCGACGGGGCGACCGTCCGGATCCGAATCGAGGGGACCGACACCGAGAGCGGCGCCGACCGCGTCGTCGAGGGCGTCCTCTCGGACGTCGTGGTCACCGGCGACGACGACGCGGTCGGCGCCGACACCGTCGCCAGCTACGGCGGCCGGGTCGGGCTCATCGTCGAGACCGACGACGGCCCCGTCGAGGTCGGCGGCTGGGGCGCGATGGTCGAGGCCGTCGAGGCCCACCGGATCACGGTCGTCAGCGTCGACTGACCGGGTAGACGGCGCTCGTTTTCGTCGGGTTGAAGAAGGGATCCGCAACGAGGTTCGGCCGCGACGCCCGCTCTCGCGAGCGCGCGGGCGACCGGGGTCGCCTACTCCAGCGAGTGGGTGATCGCGTCGCCGCTCGCCCGGTCGAACAGGTGGACGTTCTCGCGGTCCATCACGATCCGGACGTCATCGCCCTCCTCGATGGTCGTGTCGGGCGCGAGGTTGATGAGGAGCTGCCCCTCGCCGCGACCCTCGGCGCTCGCCTCGACGTCGCGGTCGAACAGCAGGTAGGCGTTCACCTCCTTCCCCATCGGCTCGATGACGTCGACCACGGCGTCGAACGCCTTCGTCGGCGAGGCCGCCTTCCGGGAGTCCTCCGCTAAGAACACGTCCTCGGGGCGAATCCCGACCGTGAGATCCTGTCCCGGCGTGACCCCGTGGGTCTCGGGGTCGAAGTCGATCTGCGTGTACTCGGACTCGAAGCCGCCGTCGATGACCTCCCCTTCGAGGAAGTTCATCGCTGGCGATCCGATGAAGCCGGCGACGAACAGGTTCGCCGGCTCGTTGTAACACTCCAGCGGCGGCGCCACCTGCTGGAGCACGCCGCCGTCGATGACGGCGATGCGGTCGGACATCGTCATCGCCTGCGCCTGGTCGTGCGTGACGTAGATGATCGTCGTGTCCAGCTCGCGGTGGAGCCGCTGGAGCTGGGTGCGCATGTGGACCCGGAGCTCCGCGTCGAGGTTCGCCAGCGGCTCGTCCATCAGGAACGCGCCGGGGTTCCGGACGATGGCGCGGGCGATGGCGACGCGCTGTCGCTGTCCCCCCGACATCTCCTTGGGCATCCGGTCCATCATCCCCTCCAGTTGGACGATGTCGGCCGCCTCCTGAACGCGCCGGTCGATCTCCTCTTGGTCGTACTTCCGGAGCCGGAGCCCGAAGGAGATGTTGTCGTACACGTCCATGTGCGGGAACAGCGCGATGTTCTGGAACACCATGGAGATCCCCCGGTCCTTCGGCGGGAGATCCGTCACGTCGCGCCCGCCGATCTCTATCGTTCCCTCGGTGGGGAGCGTGAGCCCGGCGATCGTCTCCATCGTGGTCGACTTCCCGCAGCCGGAGGGGCCGACGAAGGTGACGAACTCGCCGTCCTCGATCTCCAGGCTCATGTTGTCGACCGCCGTTACGTCCTCGTACCGTTTCGTGATTCCCTCTAGTTTGACTGATGCCATGGTTACTCCTTGACCGCCCCCGTGGTGAGTCCGCTCACGATCTTCTCCTGTGCGACGACGACGAGGATGGCGACCGGCAGCACCGCGATGATGCTGGCGGCCGCCATGAGGTTGTACAGCACCTCGAACTCGCCCTGGAACCGCAGTATCCCTTCGAGCATCGGCGCCCAGTTGCCCGGCCGCCCGTCGGTCATCAGCGAGCTGAAGAAGTACTCGTTGTACACCGAGATGAACGTCAACACCCCCGCGGTCGCGACGCCCGGCGCCGACAGCGGGACGATAACGCGGAACAGCGCGCCGATCCGCGTCGTCCCCTCGACCCGGGCCGCGTCCTCCAGCCCGTCGGGGATCTGCGAGTAGAACGTCATCAGGATGAATATCGACAGCGGCAGGAAGATCGCCGACAGCGGGATGAAGATCGCGTACGGGGTGTTGTACAGCGACCCGGCGGATATCAGCGGCCGCAACACGTCGACGTTGGTGTTGAACAGCCGGTTCAGCGGGATGAAGAACGCCGCCGGCGGGAAGAAGGACGTGACGAGCACCAGGAGTAGCATCACGTTGCGCCCGCGGAACCGGAGGCGGCCGAACACGTAGCCGGCGAGGCTCCCCACGAGCAGCACCGCCACGGTCGCGATCGTCGCGATCAGGAAGCTGTTGAACACGTACCGGTGGAACGGCAGCGTGGTGAACACCTCGATGAACGCCGCCGGGTTGAAGCCGGCCGGGAGGAACACGCCCACCTCGGAGAGGTTGTTCCGCGGCGTCACCGCGACGACGAACAGCCAGTAGAACGGGAACAGCGTCGTGACGAGGAAGAAGATCGTCGCGACGTAGAACGACGCCCGGTACGCGCGGTCCGGATTGGTGATCATCTTCGCGGCCCACGCCTCGATCAAGCCCCGGTCGAGCTCCGGTTCGTCGGCGGTCGGGTCGGCGACCGGCTGATCGACCGTCTCGGCGTCGGCGACCCCGCCGTCGGGGACGGCGTCGACGGCAGTCTCGTCCGCGACGGGCTCCGACTCGTCCCCCGTCTCGCTCGGGCGGTCGGTCATGCGACACCCCCCTCGCTGTCGCGCAGCGCGAGCAGGTACAACACGACGAATCCGCTGATGACGACGGCGGTCAGGAACGCGACGGCGGAGGCCGTCGCCCAGCGCCGGCTGTTCTGGAGCGCGATGATCACGAGACAGGTCAGCGACGGCACGGTCTCACAGCCCGCCGTGGCGTCGATGAGCCCGTAGATCCGCATCGCGTCCATCGTCCGGAACAGCATCGCGACGAGCAGCGCCGGCGCCACGAGCGGCAGGGTGATGTACCGGAACCGCTGCCAGGGCGAGGCACCCGACACCTCCGCGACGTCGTAGAGCCCGCGGTCGATGCTCTGAAGCCCCGCCAAGATGAGCAGCGCCATGAACGCCGTCGTCTTCCAGATGTCGGCGACGAGCACGATTAAAAAGGAGTCCGTGCTGCTCGACAGCGGATTGTCGCCGAACACCCCGAGCCACTGCATGAACTCGGTCCCGAACCCGATGGTCGGGTTGAAAAGCAGGAAGAAGATCATCCCCTGGATGACGATGGGGATGGCCCACGGGATGATGATCGACACGCGGACCCAGCGGCGACCGTAGAAGTCCTGGTCGAGCACCAGGGCCTGCCCGAACCCGATCGTCGTCTCGAACAGGACGCTGACGATCGCGAACGCCAGCGTGACGAACAGCGCCTGCTGCAGGAACGGCGCCCCGAACGTGACGAACGGGAACGAGTCCGTGGTGGATATCGAGATGAACTGCTGGGTGAAGTTCGTGTCGCCGGTCAGCAGGTCGACGTAGTTGTCGAGGCCGATGAACTCGCCGAACGGGTCGGCGGACGCGACGGCGTCGGCGAGCAGCGAGAAGCGGAACGTCTCGATCAGCGGGTAGAAGGCGACGAGCGCGAGCAGCGCGAACGCAGGGATCAGCAGGACGTAGGCGTACACCTCCTCGCTCTGCGTCTCCAGCCAGTTGAGCGGGCGGGCGAGCAGCGATCCCCCCTCGTCCGCTCGCGTGTCGGTTGACATTCTCGGTTCCTCTTATTGGGCGAGGTCGGACTCGATATCACCGAGCGAGCTCTCCAGGTCGGACATGGCCTCCTCGGGCGACTTCTCGCCCTGATAGGCCGCCGAGACCTCGGAGGCGACCTGCGGACTCTGGTCGGGCCAGGCCACCGTGACGGGACGCGGCACCGTGTTCTGCCCGGCCACCGCGAGCGTGTCGAGGAAGTTACCGAGCGCGCCGACCTCCTCGGGGTCGACCGACTCGGTGACCGACGGGTCCGGCGGGAGGTACCCGCCCTCGGCGAAGTTGCTCTGCATGACATCCTCGTTGGCGAACGCCTCCAGCACCTGGACGCACTCGTCGAGCCGCTGGGTGTTCGGGTTGATCGTGAGGTGCCACCCGCCGAGCGCCCCGGCGGGACCGCCGGTCCCCTCGTAGTCGCCCTCGCCGGCCTCGACGCCGTACGGGAGCGGCATCACGTCGTAGTCGGCCTGCTCGAACGAGTCCGAGTCGAGGTTGATCGGGATCGCGTACGGCCAGTTCCGGTGGAAGATCGCGTTGCCGGACGTGAACGGCTCCCGGGCCGGCTCCTCGGTGAACGACAGCAGGTCCGTCGTCGAGATCTGCGGGAAGTCGGGGTGGGCGTACTCCGCGTCCGGCCCCTCCATGAACGACCGCATCATGCGGATCGTGTCGTGGACGGGCTCCTCGTTGACGGTGATCGGCCGGTCGCCGATCGGCCCGAAGAGGTTCTCGTGGTCGCCGAAGTACGCGCCGCCGAAGGCGGTCATCGTCTCGTTGAACGTACAGCAGGACAGCCCGACGTAGTTGTCGGCCTGCGTGGTGAACGCGTAGTCGAAGTCGCCGCCCTGACCGCCGTTCTGCTCCCAGACGTCGGCGGCGATCTCGGCGAACTCCTGCCAGCTCATCGGCTCGGTCGCCCAGTTCTCGCCCTCCGGGTCGTAGCCGGCCTCCTCGACGAGGTCCTTTCGGTAGTGCATCACCGGGTAGTCCGGGAACAGCGGCAGCCCGTACAGGTCGCCGCTACCCGGGTCGCTCGCCGTGCTCACGGCGCTCTCTAGGTAGTCGCTCTGGACGTAATCGACCGTCTCCGAGGAGAGCTCCTCGCTCAGGTTCACGAGCTGTCCCCGGGCGATGAACGGGATCGTCCAGCCGGAGTCCATCATGAAGATGTCCGGGCTCGCTCGCCCGGCGTCCAGCGCCGACGTGAACTCGGACCGGCGCGCGCCCGACTCGAAGTCGCCCGGCAGGATCTCGACCTCGATCGACTCGTCGAGCCCGGCGTCGTACAGGCTCTGACTGACGGTGTCGGAGATGCCCTGCCACTCGCTGTCCATCGTGATCTGGATCGGTCCGTCGCCGCCACCGCCGCCGGAACAGCCGGCGAGACCGATTGCCGCCCCCGCGGCACCGGTTGTTTCCAGGAACCGCCGTCGTGATACCCCCACGCGACCGCCGTCGTGATCGGACTCTCTGTCGACCATTACAGCTGTTGTTACAAAATACGCCCGTATATAATTATTGATGCCAATAGTCGTGTTCACCGCCCGCGGGCCGCCGCGACGGTCGCCGGTCAGGTACCATTCCGCCCGTTGCTGCTAACTGAACTCACGTTCGGCCGCCGCGAGCCGTCGGCTCCGGCGGAACGGCTATGGGCCCCGAGCGACGAGAGGCGTCCACGCATGGGTACCACCGGCGCGGTCGCGAGGCGGGTACGTGACGGGGCGGTCCAGTGGCTCGAACGCGTGTTCTTCGGCGGGGCCGAGCTCTCGGTGCTGTCGACGCCCGCGTTCGTCGTGGTGCTCGTCCTCCAGACGCGCTACCCGGACGCGATCCCGATCGCCGGGCTGCTCGCGATCGCGACCGGCAGCGTCGCCATCGCGCTGTTCCGGGCCGAGACGATCGACGTCGGGGCGTGGCCGCGTCGCGGCGAGCTCGCCACCGTCCCGCTCCGCGTCGGCTACTTCAGCGCCCTCTTCGCGCTCGCGAGCGCTGGCGTCGGGGCGGGCGCGGTGGCGGCCGGCTCGCTGTGGCTCGCGCTGCTCGGGGGCGTCGTCCAGCCCCTCGGCCTCGCGGCGTTCCCGAGCGTCTACCGCGCCGTCCACGGCGAACCGCTCCAGCACGCGGCCGCCGAGCTATGAGCGGCGACGCCGAACCGGGCGACGGGTCGCTCCGCGCCGCCGTCCGGGCCGCGCTCGGCTCGGTCGCCGACCCGGAGCACACGGGCGAGAACCGCTGTCTCCCGTGCACCCTCGTCAACGCGGTCGGCGTCGCGGTCGCCGCCGCGCTCCTCTCCCGCCGTAGCCGGTCGCTCGGGCTCCTCGTCGCCGCCGCCGGCGCGGCGGCGGTCTGGCTCCGCGGCTACGTCGTTCCCGGGACGCCCCGCTTCGCCCCGCGGCTCGTCGAGCCGCTCCCGATCGACATCGGCCCCGACCATCCGGACGACCTCGGGTCGGGCTCGCTCGCCGCCGACGGACCTAACTCGCTCGCCGACGAGCGAGCGGACGTGACCGACGCTCACGGAGATGTCGCCGACGCTCTCGGAGACACCGACACGGAAGACGCTGCCAACGCCGAAGACGCCGACGCTCACGGAGACGCCGAAGACGCCGACGCTCGCGGAGACGCCGACACGGCGCCTCCCGACGACCCCGCCGACGTCGACTCAGACGGCATCGGCGACGGCGACGCGGTCGACCCCGAGACCGTGATGACCGCCCTCGTCGACGCCGACGCCCTCGTCGACGACGGGGAGACCCTCGTCCTCGACGAGGCGTTCCGCGACGCGCTGTACGACCGGATGGGGGCGCTCCGCGAGGGCTCGGACGAGGCGCTCGCCGAGCGCGCGGCGGCGATCGCGGGCCCCGACGTCGACGGGCAGGTCCACGACGGCCGGATCCTGCTCGCGGGGAGCCGAGACGCGTGGCTGAGCCGCCCGGTCGCGATCGCGGAGACGGCCGCCGGCGAGGCGCTCCGCGAGCGCGGCGTCGACGACGCGGTCTCCCGCGCGGCGGCGCGCCCGCTCCGCGCGTTCCTCGACGCGTGTCCGGTCTGCGACGGCCCCGTCCGCGAGACGACGCTGCGGAACTGCTGCGGCGGCCCTGGCGGGATCAGCGGGAACCCGGAGCGACCGGTCCGCGCCTGCGCCGACTGCGACGCGATCGTTTTCGCCGACCGCTCCTGAGGTCCCCGAGGGCCCGCTCACCGTCGACAGACACAATCCGTTCCGGTCCGATCACCGGGTATGAGTGCCGTTGGCACGGGGGAGCTACTCTTCCGGCTCGCGGTCGCCGCGCTCGCGCTCGCCGGCCCGACGGTCCTCTACCTCGGGCTCTGGCGCTTTCTCGAGTGGCTCCGCGACGACGCGCTCATCGACCGCCTCGCGGCCCGCGGGGCGGTCGAGAAGCCCCGTCCGGCGGCGGCCGACGTGCTCGCGTCCGCGACGGCGGGGGTCGACGGGCGGCGCTGTCCGGCGTGCGGGACCACGGTCATCGTCGGCGCGACGCGCTGCGGGAACTGTCAGGCCGAGGTCGGTGCGGACGAAGCGTAACCGGTCGTCCGGGGGCGCCGTCCGCCCCGTCGCCGGCGCAGCCGTTCACTCCGTCGTCGGTGCGGTCCCTCACCCGTCGCCGACGCGGCCGTGTGAATCTCGCTCCGGTCCGCGGTACGCTTTAGACGCTGCGACTCCCGTGCCCCCCATGAGCCTCCCGTCCGAGGCGGCGTTCGCCCGGCGGTACCGGGCGCTCTCGCCAGCCGAGCGCCGCGGGTTCGTCGCCGCGCTGTGGGCCGCTCGCGGCTGGGAGACCGCCCGCGAGGCGGACGCGCCGAACGTCGTGGTCGCCCGCCGCGACGGGCGAACGCGGCGCGTCGCGGTCGGGACGCCCGTCCCGGACGACGCCGACGCGGTGGTCGGCGACGGGACGCCTCGCATCCTCTCGGCGTCCCCCCGCTCGCGGGCCGAGGCGGTCGGGGCCCCGCACGTCTCGCCGGCCGACCTCCGCGAGCGACTGCTGTACGGGCTCGACCGAGACGCGGCGGACCGGCTGTACCACGACCACTTCGGCGTCGACCTCGCGGCCGCCGGGGCGGCCGACGCCGCGGACGCGCGGTCCCTCCGGCGTCGGTTCCGCCGAGTCCGACGGTCGGCGGTCGCCGACGGGCGGTCCGCGCTCGGCGTCGTCGCCGTCGCGGCCCTGCTGGTGGCGGCCGCGGCGGTCTTCGCCGCAGGCGGTCCCTCGGCGCTCGCCGATGTCGCCGGACTCGGCTCCGACGCCGAGGCCGCTGACCCGGTTCCCCCGTCGCCGCCGGCCGACGGGGAGTACGCGGCCGCCGCGGACGCCATCGGCACCGCGGAGTCGGCGGAGCGCGGCGCGGCCACGCTCGACGACGCGGCGTACCTGGGACTCTACGAGGACGCCCTCACGGGGACCGTGGGGTCCACGGCGCGGACGCCGCCCGGCGTCTTCCTGACCGGGGTGTACGACGCGGACGCGCTCGCCGACGCCCACGTCGCCACCGCGACGAACCTCTCGTCCGCGTCCGTGCTCCTGGTCGCGTCGGGACCGTCGAACGCGACCGACCTCGACGCCTCGACCGGCGGGCGCGTGGGGATCGCCGGCGACGGGGGCGTCGAACTGGCGGTCGCGTCGGAGCGCCGGTACCGGCTCGCCGGCTCCGCGAACGCGTCGATCGTGAACGCGACCCACGACGGGACCGCCGAGGTGTTCGCCGACGGCGGGCCCGTCTACGAGCGGACCGCAGGACCGGCCGGCGTCGAGACCCGTCGGGTCCGGCCCGCCGCGGCGCCGAACGCGACGGCGCTCGTCGGCGCGGTCGCCGCGGAGCCGATCCGGCGGTTCCTGAACGGGAGCGAGTCGACGGTCGGCCCGGCCGCCACGGAGCTCCCGCTGTACCGGATCGAGGTGAGCGGCGAACCGGGCGCGCTCGGCGACGACGTCCGGGCGTTCCGGACGGTCGCGTTCGTCACGGCCGACGGGCTCGTCCTCGAGCTGCGGGCCGCGTACGTCCACGAGCCGACCGGCGAGCGCGTCCGGGTCGCGTTCCGGTACGACCGCCTCGGCGACACCGCCGCGGTCCCGCCGGCGTGGTATCTCGAGGCCTCCCCGGACGGCGACGCCGGGGCGTCGACCTGACGGCCGCCCGTCCCGCCGTCGGGTTCCCTCGCTGCACGTAGTCGCCGTCGCCCTCAACCGCCGCCGGCTTCAGTCGCCGTCGCCCGCTCGGTGCTCGGCGGATTCCGTCGCGGCGGCGGACGGGGGACCCGACCGCTCGGCGCCCGCGCTCTCGGGGCCCGGACCGTTGGTCGGCGTGACCGTCACGTCGCGCTTGGGGTACGGGATCTCGATGTCGGCGTCGCCCAGCGCCTTGTACAGCGCGCGGTTGAGCTCGTGCTGTGCGCGTCGGCGCCGCGTCGGCCCGTTGACCCAACAGAGGATCTCGTACTGCAGCGCCGAGTCGCCGAACGAGCGCAGCCGCGCCCGCGGCTTCGGCGAGTCGAGGACCAGCGGCTCCGCCCCCACGACCTCGAGCGCGAGCGACTCGAACGCGTCGACGTCGGTCCCGTAGGCGACGCCGATCGGGACCCGGACGCGGCGCCGGCGCTGCGGCGCGGACTCGTTCGTCACCTTCGCGGCGTTGAGCGCCGCGTTCGGCACCGTCACGAGAACCTCGTCGCGGGTGAGCAGCGTCGTCGAGCGCACGCCGACTTTGATCACGGTTCCGGCGGTGCCGTCGTCGAGGACGATGTAGTCGCCGATCTTGTAGGTGTCGTCGAAGTAGAGCGCGATCCCACCGAAGAAGTTCGCGACCGTGTCCTTCGCGGCGAAGCCGACCGCGATGCCGGCGACCCCCGCGGCGCCGAGCAGGGGCGTGATCTCGATGCCCCACAGCCACAGCAGCGTACCGGCGCTCCCGACGAGCACCGCGAGCGTCCAGACGTTCGAGAACACGGGCGCGAAGTCGAACCGACCGCCCTCCTCGTTGACCGCGGCGACGAGCCGGTTCACGACGGCGTTCGCCGCGTGCGCCCACACGAGGACGATCACCGACAGCGACGGCCGACCGAAGACGCTATCGAGCAGCCGGGGGCTCACGAGCACCGAAGTCCGGACCGACGGCACCTGCGTGAGGAGGTACACCCCGGCGAGCGCGGCGGTGACGACGAGCGGCGCGCGCAGCGAGGAGATGACGATGTCGTCGTACCCGGAGTCGGTGGCCGCGACGTACCGGCGGGCGACCCGCAGGACGGCGAACTCCATTCCCACGGCGGCGACGATCGAGACCACGAGGACCGCGACCGTCGCCTCGACCGCCGTGAGCCCCTCGAACAACGTCAGCGGCGACGGAATCATACCGTCCGGAGGCGAGTGCGCGAGATAACCGTTTCTGCGGGGTCGGTCTCCTACTCGAACCGCTTCCGGACGCTTTCGGCGTGCGCCTCCAGCCCCTCGGCCTCCGCGAGCGTCGTGATCGTCTCCGAGAGGTCGGAGAGCGCGTCGCGGTCGAGCCGCTGGACCGTCGACGACCGGAGGAAGGTGTCGACGGAGAGCCCGCCGTAGCGCTTCGCGCCCCCGTTCGTCGGCAGCACGTGGTTCGTCCCGGCCGCGTAGTCGCCGGCGGCGACCGGCGAGTACGGCCCGAGGAAGACGGAGCCGGCGTTCGTGATCCGGTCTAAGAGGGCCTCGTCGTCGTCGGCGACGATCGAGAGGTGCTCGGCCGCGTACTCCTCGGCGAACAGCACCGCCTCGGGCATCGACCGGGCGCGGAGGACGCCCGAGGCGTCGTTGTCGAGGGCGGCGCGGATCGTCTCCTCGCGCTCGCGCCCCGCCGCCTGCTCGTCGACCGCGTCGGCGACCGCGTCGGCGAGGTCGGCGTCGGCGGTGACCGCGACCACGGAGGCGTTCGGGTCGTGTTCGGCCTGCGCGACGAGATCGGCCGCGACGAGCGCCGGGTCGGCCGTCTCGTCCGCGAGCACGAGCACCTCGCTCGGTCCCGCGAGGAAGTCGATCTCCACGTCGCCCTGGACGACCGCCTTCGCGGCGGTCACCCACTTGTTGCCGGGGCCGACCACCTTCTGCGCGTTCGTCACCGTCTCCGTCCCGTACGCGAGCGCGGCGATCGCCTGCGCGCCGCCGACCTGGTACACCGCGTCGGCGCCGGCCTCGTGGATCGCCGCGAGCGTCACCGGATTCAGGTCGTCGGCCGGCGGGGTCGCGACGGAGACGTGGTCGACGCCCGCGACGGTCGCCGGGATCACGCCCATCAGCGCGCTGGAGGGATAGGCGGCCGCGCCGCCGGGCACGTACACCCCCGCGCGGTCGATCGGGCGGAAGCGGCGGCCGAGCTCCCGGCCGTCGAACTCGTCCCGCCAGTCCTCGGGGCGCTGTCGCTCGTGGAACTCGCGGATGTTCGCCGCGGCCTCGCGGACCGCGTCGAGCACCGGGTCGTCCGCGTCGTCGAGCTCGGCGTGCGCGCGCTCGGCGTCGTCGGTGACGTCGATGTTGCCGACGCTCACGCCGTCGAACTCCTCGGCGAACTCCCGCAGCGCGACGTCGCCCTCCTCGCGCACCCTCCCCACGATCTCGCTCACGTCGTCGCGGACCGCGTCGACGCCGGCGTCGCGCTCGAAGAAGGCGCGCCGCTCGGCCGGCGAGAGGTCGGCGACGGTTCGTACGTCCATACGATCCTTCCGAGCCGCGGTCAAAAGGGCGTTCCGACTTCGCCCACCTCGACGGCGGCTCCGCGCTCCGCCGACCGGACTCCGGCTGTGCGGTATTTAAATAACCACGAGCGACGACGACGATCACTTATAAATCCGCGGCGGCGCGCACCTGCGAGCGCCCGTCGGGCGCGAGCAGAGTGCGCGAGGGAGTCGGACCGGCGCGGTCGCGCCGGTCCGACGAGGCTGGGGAGGTGTGAGGCTGCGGTTGCGGTCCCGCGAGCGGAGCGAGCGGGAGCACGGAAGTCGCAGCCCGCGCAGCGAAGCGAGCAGGAACGTCTTCCGGTGGTGCTGTGCGGGGTGGGACTCAAAGGGGCAGTCGCGAGGACGACGCACGGCGACGGTAGCACCGCAGCGAGGGAGCGAAGCGACCGAGCGAGGAGCGCACCGGGCCGCGCGAGTCGTCGCGGCTGGGGCTTTGGAGGTTTTCACCGCCGATCCAAGATCAATCATTTATAAGCGATCGACTGGGGCTTTGGAGGTCTTCACCCCCGATCCAAGATCAACTATTTATAAGCGAGCGGCTGGGGCTTCGGGAGTGTACGCTGCAGACCTGTCGTTCATTTATAACCAATTGACCCTGCATACCGAGCCACGCACTCGGGTAACCACTCGCTGCTGTTCCCGATAACTGTGATCAGGTCACCACCACCGGATCCCACACGTTCCGACGGCGCGGATCACTCCAACTTGCGGATCCCCGTCACGTCGAGCGTCGCGAGGACGACGAGGACAACCAACAGCCCCGCGGCGGCGAAGAGGATCGGCGCCGACAGCGCCACGGCCAGCTCGTAGGGCGCGAGGAGGCGGGTCGTTCCCCTGACGACGAACGAGAGGAAGACGAGCCCGAACGCGAGCAGCGCGAGGCCGACGAAGCGAGAGCGGTTCATCCCGGCCTCCGACGCCCCATGTCCTGACGCCCCTGACCCCGGCGCCACCGTCCCCGACGCCTCTGACCCCGTCGCCCCGGACCCCGCACGTTCAGTCGGACTGCGCGACGCCCGAGCCGTGCGGGCCGTGTTCGCGGTGGTCGCGGGTGCCGTCGAAGCCGCGACACATCTCGTAAAACACCGCCTCGGGGTCCTTGTTCCACTGCCACTTCCAGCGCGTCCGGACGAGCAGCGAGATCTTGCGGGCGAAGGAGAGCTCCGGCGTCGTCGACACCGTGTCGTACCCCAGGTTCCGGATGAGTCGGTGGTGGTCCGCGTACAGCACCGCCGCGAGCAACACCGCCAGCTGGCAGTCCTCGGGGAGGTACTTGATCCCCGCCACGCCCTCCTCGTAGAGCCGCTCCGTCCGGGAGAGCTCCTCGCGGATCGCGGCCGCCACGTCGGCGTCGAACTCCAGATCGAGGATCTGCTCCTCGCTCACGCCGTGCCGCCGGAGGGTCTCCAAGGGGAGGTAGATGCGGTCGCGCTCGACGACGTCCTCCCGGACGTCGCGGATGAAGTTCGTCATCTGGAACGCCTCGCCGAGCTTGGTCGCGTGCGGGAGCGCCGTCGCCTCGGTCTCCTCGTCGAGCTCCATGATCGCCGTCATCATCCGGCCGACCGCGGCCGCGGAGCCGTCCATGTACGTCTCCAGCTCCTCGTAGGTCTCGTAGCGGTCGGTGTCGATGTCGCTCTCCATCGCGTCGACGAACGAGTGGACGTCCTCGTCGGCGATCTCGTGGTCCTCCTTGATCTCGGCGAACGCCTCCAACACGGGGTCTTCGGTCGACTCCTCACCGAGGGCGGCCCGCCGGAGTCGGTCGAGCTCCGCGCGCTGTTCGGCCGGCGGGGCCGTGTCCTCGGCGTCGACGACCTCGTCGGCGATCCGGAAGAAACCGTACAGCACGTACGTGGCGTGGCGGATCCGCTTCGGCAGTAGCCGGGTGGCGACGTGGAAGGTCTTGCCCGTTCGGCGCTGAATCCGCTTGCTCCGGGCAACCTGGGTGTGCTCTACCATGCTGACCCCTGACGGTCGGCGAGGAGGGTCGAGAGCGGGTCGCCGGTCATGGGAGAAAAGTCGGCCTCCAAGAACATAACAGTTCGCACATCCATTGTTATATTCGTTTCTATCCCCGTTGATTCCGTCGCGACTCGACGCGCGTGAAGCGGGCGTCGCCGGTCGAAAATCCGGTGACTGCGGCGCCTCGAACTAGTAGAACGTGTCGCTGCAGTCGTAGACGACGCCGTGGGCCGGACAGACGTACTTGCAGTGTCTGTGGTACATCGGCGTCTCGCAGAGGGGACACGGCCGACCGCCCGAATCGGCGGCCGTCTCGCCCGCCGGTTCCCGATCCCCGTCGCCCTCGCTCATGCGTTCGGACACGGTCGCAGCGTACATAACCGATTCCCTCCGCGCCGCGGAGACGGCTCGCCGTATCACCGCCGTCCCTTACCAGTCAGGCCGACGCCAGCGACTCGTACACCGACTGCGCGACGCGCTCCTCGCCGAACGGGAGGGTCAACACGCCGCCCCACTCCTCGTCGGTGAGCGCGTCCACCGTCGGCTCGTCCAGTTCGACCCGCCTGACCTCGGTCCCGTCGAGCGTCATCGACACGACGAACCGCTCCGGCTCGTCGACCGCGCCCGCCGCGGCCAGCCGCTCCTGGAAGGCGTCGACCCCGTCGTCGCCGAGCGCGACGTACACGAGGTACTCGCCGTCGTCGTCGAAGACGCCCTCCACCTCGTCGAGGTCGCTCGCGCCGAACAGCCGCCGGTCGTCGTCGCCGTCGCGGCGGAGCCGCGCCTCGAACGGGGCGTCCGGGTCGGCGTCGACCGCGCCGGCCGGGCCGTCGCTCTCGTCGCCGCTCGCTCCTCCGTCGGTCGAACCGCCGTCGGTCGAACCGCCGTCTCCGTTTGGTCCGTCGCCGTTCGCCGCGTCTTCGTCCGTCACCGCGGTCGCACCGGCGAATCCGACGGCGCCGACCGCGCACGCGGCTCCCACACCGGTGAGCATCCCGCGTCGAGAGAGTTCCATACGCGACCGTTCCCGTCGGGGTTCAAAAGGGTTACACGCCGATTCACACCGCTGATAACGGCGATCGGCGTTCTGTCCGCCGGCTCACGGCTCCGCGAACTCGACGTCCTCGCGGGTCGTCGTCTCGCCGAACAGCCAGTCCGCGTGGTCGACGGCGTACTCGCGGTGGTCCTCGGTGATGTAGCCCAGCGCGTCCTCGACGACGACGGGCCGGTAGTCGCGGAGCCCCGCGCTGCCGGCCGTGTGGAGGACACAGACGTTCGCGAGCGTCCCGCAGATCAGCAGGTCGGAGATTCCGTGGGCGTCGAGGTGCCCCTCCAGCTCCGTCTGATAGAACGCGTCGTACGTGTGCTTCTCGACGATGTGGTCCGCCTCGCGCACGTCGAGCCCCCCGACGAGCTCGGCGTCCCACGACCCCTCGACGACGTGCTCGCCCCACCGGTCGAACTCGTCGTAGTAGTGCGTCCCGTCGAACTGCTCCGGCGGGTGGACATCGCGGGTGTAGACGACGCTCGCGCCGGCCTCGCGGGCCCGCTCGACCAGCGACGTCACCGGCCCGATCGCCGCCTCGCTCGGCTCGGCGTAGAGGCTCCCGTCCGGGTGACAGAACCCGTTCTGCATGTCGACGACGATCACCGCGGTCTCGGTCGGATCGTACGGCATGGGCGGAGGTTGGTGACGCGGATCCAAAAAGGCGAAGCCGGAACGAGCGGGACGGCGCCGCCTCGACCGCCGGACGCGACCGCAGCGTCACCCTCGACCGCCGGACGCGACCGCGTCGACCGACTGAGACCCCGACTCACTTCCGGTGCGCACGAACGAACGCACGTCGCAGCACGGTCAGGAGCACGTACGTCTCGTACTTCTGCGTCTGACAGTGCTCACAGGGCTGCATGTCGGCGACGATCTCGTCGATGGCGTCGTCGTACCCGTCGGTGAGCGTTGCGAGCGCGTCCGTGATCTGGGGCTGAACGGCGTCCACCATCTCCTCGACCGCGTCGTCGGCCGACTCCGGGAGCGAGTACGAGAGGACGATCGTGTTCGCGTGGTAGTACTTCGTCGTCCCCCCGCGGCCCTCCTCGAAGCGGACAACGTCGACGAGGCCGGCGTCCCGTAACTCGTTGATGTGGTGTCGGACCGTGTTCTCGGTCCGGTCGATGCCGCGATCGGCGAGGCTCCCGTGCACCTCGCTCGCGGTCAGGGCCTCCTCGGACAGAATGTCGAGGACCATCGCCCGCATCGGTTCGTCGATCGCGTCCGAGACCCGCGTGTCCCGCACCGCGATGTCGTCGAGGCGGTGATCGGTACCGGAGTTGCTCATACTGGAACCGAGCGCGAGCACGCGGGAAAAAACGGCGGGATGCGAGCGACGCCGACGCCTCTCGACGAATCGGGACCCGAATGACCCGCGAGGGCGAAAGCCCTAGACGACCCGTTTGACCGTTCCAACAGCCTATATATGAATTCAAACATATCATCTAAAAAATACTTATTGGAGTATGGGCACTACCTCAAACCGTGATGAGCGACACAACGCAGTTCCGCGTCCTGGACTTCGACTGTCCGAGCTGTGCGAGCACCGTCGAACGCGCCCTCTCGAACGTCGACGGCGTCGAAGCCGTCGAGGTGCATTACTCGACCGGTCGCGTCGAGGTCGAGTACGACGACGGCGTCGCTGACCCCGACGCCTTCGCACAGACCATCGAAAACCAGGGTTACACGCCCCAGCCCGCCTGAACGCATGAACGGACAAACGATCACGCGGTACTACCGGAACCACCGGAAGGCCACCGTGACGGCGACGAGCGGCCTGCTCTACGGCGGCGGCTGGAGTCTGGGCTACCTCACGAGCTTCGACGCCGCGAGCGCCGCCGTCCTCGTCCTCGCGACGGTCGTGGGCGGCTACGACATCGCCAAGACCGCCTACCACGAGGTCACCAACCGGACGCTCGGCATCAAGACGCTGGTGACGCTGGCCGCCGTCGGCGCCGTCGTTATCGGGGAGTACTGGGAGGCCGCGGCCGTGGTCTTCCTGTTCAGCCTCGGCAGCTACCTCGAGGGCCGGACGATGCGGAAGACCCGGACGGCACTCCAGGAGCTGCTGGAGATGACGCCCGACACGGCGACCGTACGCCGGGATGGAGAGCTCCGAGAGGTCCCCGCCCGCGAGGTCGAGGAGGGCGAGGTCGTCGTCGTGAAGCCGGGCGGGAAGGTCCCGGTCGACGGAACCGTCGTCGACGGCGAGAGCGCCGTCAATCAGGCGCCGGTCACCGGGGAGAGCGCGCCCGTCCACAAGGCCGACGGCGACGAGGTGTACGCCGGGACGGTCAACCAAGAGGGTGCGCTAGAAATCCGGACGACGGGCGCGGGCTCGGACACGACGCTCGAACGCATCATCCGCCGCGTCGAGGAGGCGCAGGAGGCCCAGTCGCCGACGGAGAGCCTCATCGACCGGTTCGCGAAGTACTACACCCCGGCTGTCATCGTGTTAGCAATCGGCGCGTACGCGGTCACGCAGAACGCGATCCTGTCGCTGACGCTGCTGGTCATCGGCTGTCCGGGCGCGCTCGTCATCGGGCCGCCGGTCAGCATCGTCTCGGCCATCGGGAACGCCGCCCGGTCGGGCGTGCTGATGAAGGGCGGCGAACACCTCGAACGCGCCGGCAAGATCGACCTCGTCGCCTTCGACAAGACCGGCACCCTCACGGAGGGCGAGACCCGCGTGGCGACTTCGCCGCCACGGCATGACGAGGGCGGCAAAGCCGCCCTCGCTGTCACCGATGTCGAGGGGTTCGGCGTCGCCGACGACGAGGTGCTCGCGCTCGCGGCGACCGCCGAGAAGAAGAGCGAGCACCACCTCGCCGACGCCATCGTCGACGCGGCCCGCGAGCGACCGACGGCTGCGACGGACGGCGGAGCGACGGTCGTCCAGGCGGACGATACGGACGCCAGCCTCCGGTCGGTCCCCGATCCGGACGACTTCGACGTGGTCGCCGGCAAGGGGGTCGTCGCCCGTGCCGGGGGCCGGGAAGTTGTCGTCGGCAACCGCGCGCTCCTGGACGACCGCGACGTCGACGTCCCCGATCAGGTCGCCGAGTACGTCCGCGAGCGCGAGGGGCGCGGCGAGACGGTCGTCCACGTCGTGCGGGACGGGGACGTCGTCGGCGCGATCGCCATGCGCGACAAGCTCCGGGAGTCCGCCCCCGGCGTCGTCGCGACGCTCCGGGACGCCGGCATCGAGACGGTGATGCTCACCGGCGACAACGAGCGGACGGCCGCCGCGGTCGCCGAGGAAGTCGGCATCGACGACTACCGCGCCGAACTGCTCCCCGAGGACAAGCAGTCCGTCATCGAGACGCTTCAGGGCGAGGGCCACGTCGTCGCGATGGTCGGCGACGGCATCAACGACGCACCGTCGCTGGCGACCGCCGATGTCGGCATCGCGATGGGCGCCGCCGGGACGGACACCGCCATCGAGACGGCGGACATGGCGTTGATGGCCGACGACCTCGAACGCATCCCGTACGCGGTCACACTGAGCAAGGCGACGCGTCGGAACGTCCTCGAGAACGTCGGGCTCGCGGTGCTGACCGTGACCGTCCTCCTCGCGGGCGTGCTCACGAGCTACGTCACGCTCGCCGCCGGGATGCTGGTCCACGAGGCCAGCGTCCTCCTCGTCATCCTCAACGGGATGCGGCTGCTCCGGCACTGACCAGCGGACACGACGACCACCACTACCACCATGACAACGAATTCGACTGCGACCGACGCGATCCAGAGCGGAACCGACTGGCAGGTCGACTACGACGCCGACCCGATCGAAATCCGCGACCCCGTCGCGGAGGCCCTCGGCGTCCTCGGACCGGGCGACCCGTTCGTCATCACCTATCGAGACGCGGTGAAAGCGGCGGGACACTCCTGTCCGACCGCCTCGGGCGCCTACCGGATCGCCCAGCTCGGGCTCGACGCCCTGTATCCCGACGGCTATCCGGTCCGGAGCGAGATCGAGGTTCGAGCGGCCGGCCCGCGGGACGACGCCGCGTACGGCGTGATGAGCCGCATCATCTCGTACGTGACCGGCGCGACCGAGGACGACGGCTTCGGCGGGCTCGCCGGCGGCTACGGCGGCCGCCGCGATCTCCTGCGCTTCGGTGCGTTCGATCCGGACACCCCGGACCCGACGTTCCGCTTCCGGCGAACCGACACTGACGAGACCGTCGACGTGACGTACCACGTCGCCGAGGTCCCCGACGGCGGACCCGCGATCGGGAACCTTCAGGAGATACTCGACGGGTCGGCGAGCGACGAGCAGCGGGCGGCCTTCGCCGACGCCTGGCACCGCCGCGTGCAGGTCGTCCTCAGCGGCGACTCGCTGTTCACCGTCGACGCCGTGTAGCTCCAGAGGGAGGATCTGTCCGCTCCGTCGCGGGGTACGCCGGTACCCGATCGGGCCTTCTGCACCGACAAACTACTTATCCGGTCGGTCGTAATCGCCCCTATGCGACGGGTTCCCACCCTCCCGGTCGTCCTCGCCGCGATAGCCCTCCTCTCGCTCGGCGTCGGCGGGGTCGCCGCCGGTCCGGTGGCCGAGAACGTCGCCGCCGGCGATTCCCCGGGAAGCACGACCACCGCCGAGTGCGACGCGGGCGACGGCACCGACCTCGTCGGCTGCTGGAACGGGACGCACTACGAGGACGAGCTCTCCTTCAACCAGAGCGACGGGCTCAACGAGTCCGAGCTGGAGGCTCTGACGCACCTGACGATGGCGCGCGTCGAGCACATCCGCGAGCGGCCGTTCCGAGAGGACGTGCCGGTCGAGACGGTCTCCCGGGAGGAGTTCGCGAACGGCTCGACCGGCGGGAACAACAGCAGCGAGGCGTTCCGCCGGTGGAACGACCAGGTGTGGGAGGCGCTGTTCGTCGTCGGCGAGGACGCGGACGCGAACGAGGAGATCGACACGGTGTTCGGCGGCGCCGTTTCCGGCTTCTACTCGCCGAGCCAGAACCGGATCGTCCTCGTCACCGCCGAGGGCGAGGAGCCGCAGGTCGACCCCTCGACGCTGGCGCACGAGCTCGTCCACGGGATGCAAGACCAGTACCACGGCCTCACGCGGCCGCGCTACGCCAGCGCCACGCAGGACGGCGACCTCGCGGTCGACGGCATCATCGAGGGGGAGGCGGTCCACATCGAGGAGCGCTACGCCGCCCGCTGTGCGGCCAACTGGACCTGCCTCGACGCGCCCGACTCCGCCGGCGGGGGCGGCGGACCGGCGGCCGACTACAACTTCGGCATCCTCCAGACCGTGCTCCAGCCGTACTCCGACGGGGCGCTCTACGTCGAGGAGCTGATCGAGGAGGGCGGGTGGGAGGCCGTCAACGAGACGATGGAAAACCCGCCCGGAAGCACCGCCGAGGTGATCCACCGGAACCCCGACTACGAGACCCGCGAGGTGGCGTTCGAGGACGCGGCGACCGGCGGCTGGGAGACGTACCCGGATCAGGGCGTCGACGGCGCCGAGACGACGGGCGAGGCGTCGATGTTCGTGATGTTCTGGTACCAGAGCTTCGAGTACCGCTACCCGGTGCTCGAGCCCGAGACGAGCGCGGGGGCGAACGTCCGGATCCACACGCGGCCGGACGAGGAGCTCCGGACCCGCGCGAACTACAACTACGCCCACGAGTCGACCGACGGCTGGGCCGGCGACGAGCTCTACCCGTACCGCGCCGGCGACGGCGACGACGCCCGCGAGGGCTACGTCTGGGTGACGGAGTGGCAGACCGTCGGCGACGCCGCGGACTTCCGCGAAACGTACCTCACGATGCTGACCGCCCACGGCGACGACGAGTACGAGACGGGGCGGGTGTACGAAATCGACGGCGGCGACTTCCCCGGCGCCTACGGCGTCGTGCGTGACGACACCACCGTGACGATCGTCCACGCCCCGGAGCCCGCCGGCGTGCTCGAACTCCGCCCGAACGCCGACCTCGAACTCCCCGCGACCGACGACGCTGACGGCGACGACGGGAGCGACACCGGACCAGACGGCGACGACGGCGACGCGACCGACACCGGCTCGGCGGACGACGCCGGCGACGGCTCGTCCGGTCCGAACGCCTCGACGGACGACCGAGCGCCCGGGTTCGGCGTGGCGGCCGCTCTCCTCGGGCTGTTGGCGGCGGTGTCGCTGCTCGCGCGGCGCGGACGGGACTGAGGCCGGGCGCGTCGATGGGACGAGGGGGACTCCTGGTGTCGGTCGGCCGAGGCTGACTCCGCGCGTCGGCCGGCGTAACCGATCCCGCTCGGAGACCCGGACCGCTTTTGCTCCCGCGCGAGCGTGTTCCGCGTATGACAGCGTTCGACATCGTCGACGCGGCCGCGATCCGCGACGGGCGGGCGACGGACGCGTACTTCGATCAGACCGTGGCCGCGCTGGAGGGCGCCGACCGGAACCCGCGGGTCGTCGCCGAGGTGACCGCCGACCAGTTCCCGGACGGCGACTTCGAGCTGCTCGCCGGAGTCAAGGACGCGGTCGCGCTCTTGGAGGGCCGCGACGTCGACGTCGACGCGATCCCCGAGGGGCGCCTGTTCGACGGCGGGCCGGTGATGCGGATCGAGGGGCCGTACCTGGCCTTCGCGCGGCTGGAGACGTCGCTTTTGGGCTTCCTCTCGCACGCCTCCGGGATGGCGACCGCCGCGCTCGACTGCCGCGTCGCCGCCCCGGAGTCGTCGGTGCTCTCCTTCGGCGCGCGCCACGTCCACCCCGCCATGACGGCGGCGGTCGAGCGCTCCGCGCTGGTGGGCGGCTTCGACGGCTTCTCGCACGTCGCCGCCGGCGACCTGCTCGGCCGGGAGGCGTCGGGGACGATGCCGCACGCCCTCTCCATCTGCTTCGGCCGCGGCGAGCAGGAGGCCGCGTGGCGCGCCTTCGACGAGGCCGCCGACGAGTCGGTGCCGCGGATCGCCCTCTGTGACACCTACTCCGACGAGGTGGACGAGACGCTCCGGGCGGTCGCGGCGCTCGGCGACCGGATCGACGGCGTCCGGCTCGACACCACCGGATCGCGGCGCGGCGACTTCCGGCACATCGCCCGCGAGGTCGGGTGGGAGCTCGACGCCCGGGGCCACGGGGACGTCGACGTGTACGTCTCCGGCGGGCTCGGTCCCGCCGACCTCCGCGAGCTGCGCGACGTCGTCGACGGCTTCGGCGTGGGCGGGTACGTCTCCAACGCCGACCCCGTGGACTTCGCGCTCGACATCGTCACCGTCGAGGGCGAGCCGGCCGCGAAGCGCGGCAAGCTTTCGGGGGCGAAGGCCGTCTACCGCACCGCCGACGGCGCGCACGCGGTCGGGCTCGCGGACCGCTCGGGCCCCGAGGACGCCGAGTCGCTCATGGAGCCGGTGATCCGCGACGGCGAGGTCGTCGCCGACGACGTGGTCGACCTCGCGACCGCGACCGAGCGGGCGCTCGCGGACGCGGAGGCGGTCGGCTACGGGACCGAGTAGCGGTCAGTTGCCGGGTCGAATAGCGGTCGGCTGCGGGACCGAATCGCGGTCGGCTACGCGGCAGAGGAGGAGGAGACGTCAAAAGCGGGTCGCGGTCGGCCGTTACAGTTCCTCGACGGCGCCGCCGTCGGCGCGCTCTCGGAACACCTGGCCCTCGATGAGCGTCACCATCGTCTCGTCGTCCTCCCAGGCGTTCGGGGCGAGCTTCGCCTTCCGGCAGGCGCGCGAGAGGAACTCGGCGCCGGACCAGCCGTTCTCGACGGGGACCGTCGGGTAGAGCCAGCCGTGGGAGTTGCCGCCGTCGACGGCGACGCCGTGGGTGCCGACCTCCAGGTCGGCGAGGGGGTCGTTGGTGAGCACCGTGTTCGAGACGACGAACACGGAGACCGTGATGTTGTCGAGCTCCTTCGGCTCGACCTCCGAGCCGCAGGAGTCGCCGGAGGCGGCCTTGATCGCGGCCTCGACGATCGCGTGGCCGAGCTGGTCGGAGGTCTCCCACGCGCCGGCGCAGCCGCGCAGCCGGCCGCGGCCCCTGGTGGATTCCAGTCGAACGAACGCCCCGGTGCGGGCGTAGAACGCCTCGCGCATGCTGCCGGGTTGTTCACGTTGTCCGTGTCGGACGAACGACTCGACCGCCTCCCGCGCGAGTTCGACCGCTCGTGCACCGTCGTCGTACGACAGCTGAACGGTCTGAGCCTCGGACATGATAGACCCTTACGTTGCTGACGACTTGAACGCTTCCCTTACGAGTCGGTCGCACGCCGCCCCCTCGAGAGGTCTCGCTCCCGTCTCCGATCGTCCCGGGCGGACTCCTGAGAACCCCGACCGGATCCGTGACGATCCCGACCGAATCGCTTATTCGCGGTCGCGGCGAACGTCGGCCCGGACAGAGGGAGCCCGACTCCCGTGCCTCTGGCATGAGGAAAGTCCCCCCACCGGCCGGACAGGCGACCGGGCACACGCCCGGAGTCGGAGACGGCTGGCTCTGGAACAGCAACGACACCCCCCGCCCCGACCCGTGAGTCGAGCGAACCGACCCGCGAGGGAAGGGAGTTAACCCGACGAGGTTCGACGGGCGGGAACGGATGGAACGGCGAATCCTCGCCGGTGCAAGTCCGCGCCACAAGGTAGTCCGGCCACGGCGCGGACGCTCAGCCGAATGTCGGGACGAACCGAAGGGGGCTTACTCCCCTCAGTCCGCTTCTACTCGGTAGTCGTGGGTGTCTGCGTTTGCGCTTTTATAAGTTGTATCGGCAGCCGCAGCGCGGTGACGGCCTCCAAAGCTCCAGTCGCTCGGTTATCGCAGTCGCTCCTACTGGTAACGCGACGACCACCTCCAAAGCCCCAGCCGCTCGTTTATACGTACTCGACGCCGGATCAACGGTGAACACCTCCAAAGCCCCAGCCGCGAGGGCGGCGTACGCTCGCTGCGCTCCTCACTCGGTCGCTCACTTCGTTCGCTCCCTCTTTGCGGTGCTTTCGTCGCCTACGCCGCCCTCGCGGCTGCCCCTTTGAGTCCAACCCCGCACAGCAACCGCTGGAAGACGTTCCTGCTCGCTTCGCTGCGCGGGCTGCGACTTCCATGCTCCCGCTCACTTCGTTCGCGGGACCGCAGCCTCACGCCTCCCCAGCCTCGCCGCGACGGCGCATATAAGCGCCGTCGCGGGCTCCCTCGCGCGTGCGATTCGCGGCCCGAAGGGCCGCTCACCGGCACGCGCCACCGCATCGTTTGTTTATAAATAACCGCGTGGCCGCCGGCAGTACGACCGATTCGCGACGCTCTACTATTTAAAAGGGGAGCAGCGCCGCGCTGCCGCCGGCCGCCTCTTGGATCTGGTCGCTGTAGGCGATCGTGATATACAGGATGGTGAAGATGACGGCGTTGTGGAGGCCGTGGAGCAGCGCCGGAACGACGAGGTTCTCGGTGTACTCGTACACCGCGCCGAAGACGATGCTCGGGAGGAAGAGGATGGCGATGGTGGTGAGTCGCCCGGAGATGCCGCCCGTCAGTGCCATCACGTGGACGGCCGCGAAGATGGCCGAGGCGATCAGGATCGCGGGCGCCGGCGACAGCGTCTCCCGGAGCCGCCCCTGCACGACGCCGCGGTAGAGGATCTCCTCGGAGGGACCGATCACGAGGAACGACGCCGCGATGAGCAGGGGGATGATCGCGGGGTTCTGCATCGCCAGCTCGGCGCTCTGGTTCGAGGCGGTCTCGGTCCCGAGCTGCTGGATGACGAGGGAGACGGCCATGATCGTGACCAGGATGAGCGCCCAGCTCCCGACGATCAGGCCGACTTCCTTCAGGCTCGGGCGCCGCACGCCGAGGTACGCGATGATTCCGGCGCGGTCGAGCCCGCGCCACGTGAGGTAGACGATCGCCAGCCCGCCGAACGCGACGTACTGGCCCAGAATCAGCGTGATCACGAGGTTCGCGGCGAGCGGGAGCCCGCCCGTCACGGCGTTGAGGCCGAGCACCACCCCTCCGCTGAGCAGGGCGATCGCCGGACCGAGCACCCCGAGGATCAGGGCCGTGGCGACGGCGACGGCGACCCTCCGACCCCCGGCGCGGTCGGCCGCCGAGGAGGCGGTGTCGTCGCCGGTCTCCGGTCCGTCGGCGGTCGCCGGTCCGTCTCCGATCTCCGGCCCGCCGCCGGTCGCGGTCGCGCCGTCTGCGGGCGGGCCGCCGTCCGGGGCGCCCGGCTCCCGTCGATTCCCGTCGTCGCTGGAGGGGTCAGCCATTATGCGGTGTACGGACCGACGCATAATAGGGCTGTTCGTGTCTCTCGGTTCCGGCGTCCGGGCGTCCGGGGGCCCAGTCTCGCCGCTCGCGCCCTCAGCGGTGCAGCAGCTCGTACCACAGCACGGCGGTCACGGCCCGGCCGTCGCGGAGCCCCTCGTCGACGACCGCTTCGAGCAGGTCGTCGTACGGGACCGTCTCGACCGCGATCGACTCGTTGTGGTCGAGGTCGCGCTCGGCCGTGGGCGTACAGCCCGTCGCGAGGAAGTGGTGGTGGACCGAGTCCGCCACCCCGTTCGTCGGCTCCACCGTCGTCAGGCGCTCGAAGGAGTCGGCCTCGTACCCCGTCTCCTCGGCGAGCTCGCGGGCGGCGGCCCGCTCGAGGTCGTCGGCGTCCCCCGGCTCGACCGTTCCGGCGGGGAGCCCGCGGTTGACCCGCCCGACCGCCTGCCGCCACTCGTCGATGACGACGACGTCGCCGTCGGGCGTCAGCGGGAGCACCACGACCGCCGGCGGCTCGTCGACGTAGTGGAACCCGTCGGTGTCGCCGTCCGGGAAGCGCACCTCGTCCCGGCGCACGTCGAAGCCGGGGCAGCGGTAGTCGATGTCGGTGTCGAGCGTCTCCCACGACAGATCGTCCATGCCTCGGCGTCGGCGCTCGGGCACCTAAATCCCCCCACTCCACGGGGGCGTCACTCGGTGGGAGGGTCCCGACGCCGGGCCCGAATCACCTCGACCGCTCGGACCGCGATCGCGCCGGCGACCCAGGCGAGCGTCCCCAGCGAGAGGGCCTCGACGCCGACGAAAGCGAGTCCGTCGGGTCCGAGGAACGCGGCGACGCGCTCGCCGAGGGGCCGACCGGACAGGCCCAGCAGGTAGTGGTCGGCGTTGTACCCGAGCAGCGCGCCGTAGACGGTCGCCCACGCGAGGGCCAGTCCGGCCCGTCGGTAGGCGAGGACCGCGGCCGCGAGGACGCCGACGATCGCGGCCTCGCCCGCGAGGAACACGACGCCGCCGGCGATCTTGAAGATCCCCAGCGCGTAGGCGGCGAAGACGCCCAGAAAGAGCAGCGGCGGGACGAGGAGCCGGTGTCGTCGGGGCGAGCCGTTCGGGTTCGAGCCGAGGAGGACGCGGCGAGCGAGGGACATGTGTCCGGATCGCCGCGATCGCGTGATAAATCCACGCGCCGCCCTGACGCTCACTCCCAGTCGCCGAGCGACGCCTGCCCGTCGTCGCGTTCCGTCGCTCGCCGGGCCTCGCCCTCCTCCGCGTCGGCCTCGGCCGACTCCGCCGCGGCCGGCTCCCCGCCCACCCAGTCGGTGAGCTTCCCGCCGTCGCCGTCGGTGGCGGCCGACCGGGCGTCGGACGCGCCGTCGCGCTGGCTTACGCCGTCGCTCCTCCCGCCACCGGTCCCCCCTCCGTCCCCCGGCTCGAACCCCCCGAGGGTCGCCTGGTCGCTCTCGGCGAAGTCGAGGTTGGAGACGCGCACGCCGAGCTTGCGGACCCGGTCCCCGGCGAACTCCGCGAGGAGGTCGAACGCGACCGACTCCACGAGGTCGGGGTCGTCGACCGGTCCGGGGAGGCTCCGCGCTCGGGTGTTGACGTCGTAGGGGGGCTCGACCGCCTTGATCCCGATGGTCCGGTAGAGGCACCCCCGCTCGCGGGCCCGCCGCGCCACGTCGGCCGCCAGCGCCGCCACCGTCTCGCGCTTCGTCTCCTCGTCGGCCGTCGGCGACAGCGACGACTCCCGCGAGAGGCTCTTCGGGAGCCCGGTCGGGGTGACCTCCCGGTCGTCGTCGCCGCGGGCGCGCCGGTGGAGCTCGGGGCCGCGCTCGCCCAGCTCGTCGGCGAGCCGGTCGGGGTCGGCCGCGGCGAGGTCGGCGGCGGTCTCGATCCCCATCTCGGCGAGCGACCGCTCCGTCACGGGACCGACGCCGTGGATCTCGGCGGTCGGCAGCGGGGCGAGGAACGACTCGACCGAGCCGGGCGGGACGACCACGAGCCCGTCCGGCTTGTCGGCGTCGCTGGCGACCTTCGCGGTCGACATGTTCGGCGCCACGCCGACGCTCGCGGGCACCCCGGCCTCGCGCTCGATGCGCTCCTTGACGTGCCGCGCGTACCCCTCCGCGAGGGTCCGCGCCTCGGCGGGGCCGGCCGCGGCGCTCGGCGGGGGGCCGCCGCCCTCGCTCTCCCCCGCCGCAGCGCTCCCCCCGGCGACATCCCACGCGGTCCGGTCGGTGACGTCGAGGTACGCCTCGTCGACGCTCACCTCGCGGAGCGTGTCGGCGCAGTCCCGGAGGACGGTCTTCACGTCGCCCGCGACTTCCTTATAAAAGTCGAGGTCGACGGGGAGGTACCGGCCGCTCTCCTCGGGGTCCGGTGCGTCCGGGTCGTCGGGGTCGGCGTCGGCCCGGCGGGGGAGCAGGTCGAGCGCCTCGGAGATGGGCATCGCGCTCTCGACGCCGAACGCGCGGGCCTCGTAGCTCGCGGTCGCGACGGCGCCGATCGCCTTTCCCTCCTCGTACCCCATGCCGACGACCACGGGCTCGCCCGCGAGCTCGGGGCGGCGGAGCCGCTCGCAGGAGGCGTAAAAGCAGTCCATGTCGACGTGGAAGACGACGCGGTCGCTCCCGTCCGCCTCGTCGGTCGCCGTCCCGGGGAGCGTGCCGCCGGCCATCGCCCGGGGCTCCGCGCCGCGTCGCCTTAAGAATCCGCCACGCGTGGCGGTAGTGAAGCCGACCGCGGAGAGCGGAGCCGACCGCGGAGAGTGAAGCCGATCGGGGAGCGCGATCGCGCCGGTGCCCGCGTGCCAACGATACGTTTCTCACACCTGATACCAGAGGCGGTATTCGTTTATGAGGCGGGCGCGTAGCGCGCCCCATGCCCGAACGGATCGACGTGTTGCACGTCGACGACGACCCCTCCGTGCTGGACCTGACGGAGGCGTACCTCGAACGCGAACTGGCGGACGTCGCGGTGACGAGCGTCACGGCGGCGTCGGACGCGCTCGACGAGGTCGACGGCGGGCGGTTCGACTGCATCGTCAGCGACTACGACATGCCCGAGATGGACGGGCTGGCGTTCTTCGAGCGGCTCCGGGAGACCGACCGCTCGATCCCCTTCGTGCTGTACACCGGGAAGGGGAGCGAGGAGATCGCGAGCCGGGCGCTCAACGCGGGCGTCACCGGCTACTTCCAGAAGGGCGGTCCCGAGCAGCTCCGGCG
The DNA here is from genome assembly GCF_003721435.2 of Halorubrum sp. CBA1229. Lineage (NCBI taxonomy): Archaea > Methanobacteriati > Methanobacteriota > Halobacteria > Halobacteriales > Haloferacaceae > Halorubrum > Halorubrum sp. CBA1229. The sequence goes on from NZ_CP054585.1 coordinate 1,739,227, forward strand.
GCTCGCGAACCGCGTCCGTCAGGCGGTCGAGGAGCACCGGACCCGGGAGATCGCGAACCGCTACTCGACGGTCATCGACGCGCTCGGCTACCCCGTCTACGTCGTCGACGAGACCGGAACGTTCGAGTTCGTCAACGAGCCGTTCGCGGAGCTGACCGGCTACGACCGCGAGGAGATCGTCGGGAGCGAGCCGGGCCTCATCAAGGACGACGCGGCGGTCGCGGAGGCGGAGGACCGGCTCGGAACGGTCCTCTCCGGCTCCGGGCCGGACGTCCAGCGGTTCCGCGTCGACATCGTCCCCAAGGAGGGCGATCCGATCCCCTGCCGTGACCACATGGCGGTGCTCCCGTACGAGGGGGAGCGCTTCGAGGGGAGCGTCGGCATCCTGCGCGACGTCTCGGACGAGGTGGAGCGGCGCGAGGAGCTGGAGACGAAGACGCGCGCGCTCGACGAGGCGCCCGTCGGCATCACCATCACCGATCCCGACCGACCGGACAACCCGATGGTGTTCGTCAACGACCGGTTCGTCGAGATGACCGGCTACGACCGCGAGGAGTCGATCGGCGTCAACTGCCGGTTCCTGCAGGGCCCCGACACCGACGAGGAGCCCGTTTCGCGGATGCGAGAGGCCATCGACGCGGAGGAGGCGACGAGCGTCGAGCTGCTGAACTACCGGAAGGACGGGACCGAGTTCTGGAACCGCGTCAGCGTCGCGCCGATCCGCGACGCGGACGGGCGGGTCTCCGAGTGGGTCGGCTTCCAGGAGGACATCACGGCGTTCAAGGAGCGCGAGGCGGCGCTCGAACGCCAGAACGAGCGCCTCGACGCCTTCGCGAGCATCGTCTCGCACGACCTCCGGAACCCGCTCAACGTCGCGCAGGGCCGCGTCGATCTGGCGCGGCAGGCGGCGGACGACGACGAGCACCTCGACGCCGCCGCCGACGCGCTCGACCGCATCGAGTCCATCGTCGAGCACACGCTCACGCTCGCCCGCGAGGGGGAGACCGTCGGCGACCCCGAACCGGTGTCCATCGCGGCCGTCGCCGCGGACAGCTGGGCGACGGTCGACACCGGGGCCGGCGAGCTCGCGGTCGAGACGGACCGGGACGTGTCGGCCGACCCCGACCGGCTCCGGAACCTCTTCGAGAACCTCGTCCGCAACGCGGTCGAACACGGCGGCTCGGACGTGACGATCCGCGTCGGCGACCTCCCCGACGGCTTCTACGTCGCCGACGACGGCCCGGGGATCCCGGAGGAGGTCGCGGACGAGCTCTTCGAGCCCGGACAGACCGGCACCGAGGGCAACACCGGCTTCGGACTGGCGATCGTTCAGGAGATCGCCAACGCGCACGGCTGGACGGTCTCGGCGACCGCGTCGGACGAGGGCGGCGCCCGCTTCGAGATCCGCGGGGTCGAGCGCCCGGACCCGTCGATGACCAAGCCGTAAGGGCGCCGGCGCTCCGCGTCGGGTCCGCGCTCCGCGCCCGGAACCGGATCGACTCCCGCCGTCCGCAAACGCCTTTGTAATCCCGGCCGAAGCGTGGGGAAATGGGGGCGCTCTCCGGCATCGCCGACACCGACCGGCGGGTCATCGTGCTCGCGCTCGCCCGGATGGTCGGGGCGGCCGGCAACTCCTTCCTCATCGTCGTGCTGCCGCTGTACGTCGCGAGCGACGCGATCGACCTCAGCTCGCTCCTCGGGACCGAGGTCGGGGTGGGCGCCGCGTCGGTCACGGTGACCGAGCCGCTGCTCATCGGGCTCGTGCTCTCGCTTTTCGGCTTCCTCAACAGCCTCTCGCAGCCGGTGACCGGGCGGCTCTCGGACCGGATGGGCGTCCGGCGCCCCTTCGTGCTGACCGGGATCCTCCTTTTGGGCACCGCCAGCGCGCTCTACACGGTCGCGAGCGTCTACTGGCAGCTCGTCGTCCTGCGGGCGATACAGGGGGTCGGCGCGTCGCTGATCATCCCCGCGACGGTCGCGCTGGTCAACGAGTACGCGTCGGCCGACGCCGACCGCGGGGGCAACTTCGGCGTGTACAACACGTTCCGGCTGATCGGCTTCGGCTTCGGGCCGGTGCTGGCCGGCGCCGTCGTCGAGGCGGGCCCCTACGACCTCTCGCCGGTCGGGCTCCCCGTCGTCGACGGGTTCGACGCCGCGTTCGTCGCCGCCTGCGCCGGGGCGTACCTCAGCTTCGCCCTCGTCTTCCTCCTCGTCCGCGACGCCGCCGAGTCCAGCGAGGCGAGCGAGGACCTCTCGATCCGGGTCCGGGGCCAGGGCGACCACCTGCTCGACCCCATCTTCGCGCTCGGGCTGGCGACGGTCGCGATGGGCCTCTGTATCGCGCTGTTCGCGACGCTCCAGAACCAGGTGAACGTCCGGCTCGACCAGCCCCCGGTGTGGTTCGGACTCCAGTTCGCCGCCGTCACGATCGCGAACGTGCTCCTGCAGGTGCCCGTCGGGCAGGCCAGCGACCGGATCGGGCGCCGCCCGTTCCTGCTCGCCGGGTTCGTCCTCCTCGTCCCGACCACGCTGCTACAGGGGATCGTCACCGGCTCGGTCGCCATGACGCTCGTCCGGCTGGCGCAGGGCGTCGCCGTCGCGTTCGTCTTCGCGCCGTCGCTCGCGCTCGCCGGCGACCTCGCGCGGGAGGGCGAGTCCGGGACGACCCTCTCCGTCCTCACGATGGGGTTCGGCTTCGGCGTCGCGCTCGGCCCCCTCGCGTCCGGCTGGCTCGTCGGCTTCGGCTTCCTCGTCCCGTTCGTCGTCGGCGCGGCGCTGGCGGTCGTCGCGCTCGTCGGCGTCGTGACGCAGGTCGAGGAGACGCTCGGCGCGAGCGACGACGCCGGGGCGGTCGCGGCGGACTGAGGGCCACCGAACGCCGCTATTTATAAGGCTCATACTTCGACTGCGGGTAAACTACCCTACCCTACTTCGCTCACCCCATACGGGGTTCGCTCGTTGAGGGTAGGGCTTTGATGTGGACTCCCAGCAATCAGTCGCCAGCAATAGGCTGGTGACTCTTGCCGTTCAACGTCCCACCATTTACACGCACGTCTACTGGTGCGTCTCCGCTCCCCGACTTGGGCGAGGAACGGAGTCTGTGTGTCCGCTTTCGGGCATACCGTACCCCGATATTCTTCGCCGCGTTGTAATCCGCGTTGACCTCATAGCCGCATTTCTGGCACTCGAAGTGTTCTCCGTGGCGGTTCACTTCGTGCGTGAACCCACAATCCGTCCGAGAACAGCGCTGGGACGTATGGTTCGGCTCGACTTGCTCCACGGACACGCCCTGCTCTGGTGCCTTGTAGGAGACGTACTCGTACAGGCGTCGGAACGCCCAAATGTGGTGCCATTTCGCCTGCGGGAGCCGCTCACGGATGTCGGTTAACTCCTCGAACGCGATTACGTCGCAGTCGTGTTCGACGGCTTCCGAAACGATCTTATTGGCAACCGTGTGGATGTACTGCTTCCGCCACGCTTCTTCGCGCTTTCCGAGGCGAAGCAGGGCGTTGTGCGCGGCTTGCGTCCCGCGCTGTTGCATCTCACCACGTCGCTTCTCGAATTCACGGCACCAGTGATCGTATTCGTCGCCCTGCCAGAACGTGCCGGTCGAAGCTACTGCGAGGCTGTTGACGCCGAGGTCGATACCAAGAACTGTTTGGTGCTCGGTATCTTCCGAAACCTCGGATTCGTCGGTATCGTACTTCCGCGTCGTGATGTGGAGATAGAACTCGTCAGTCGCCTTGTCGTATTGCAGTGTGCTCGCACGGAACTCGTAGTCCTCCGAGAGAACGTACTGTTCGTAGGGAGTCGGGCTATCCGCCGGAAGTTCAAAGTCGCACTCGACGCGCCCGTTGACGGTCGAGAGAGACACACGGTCGCGGTAGAACGTCGCGCTTCGCTTGTCGTAGACCATGCTCCACGACGTGAACTCCGGCTGGCTCACCCGCTTGCCCTGTTTCCACCGTTCGACGCACCCGTTCGTCGCTTGGACGGCACGTCGGATGGCCTCTTGAACGAGGTTCGCAGTAAGATCAGTTTCCTCTCGCAGTTGTTCGTAGAGCGCGTCCCGTGCGGTCGAGTTCGCCGTAACGCAGTTGGCGTAGGAGTTGTCGTCCCAACAGAATTCAGCGGCACGATTCGCACAGTGAAGGAACTGTCGCGCGGATTCGTGGAGGTCGTCGTACCGCTCATCGGGAACAACAAGTTTGACCGGCGCAGTTCGACGCACCTCCATGTTTCAGATTACTATCTAACGGTACTTACCTGTTGGGGAGTCAGGTAGCTACCGTCGTGCGGTTGCGTCGTCCGTTGTCGGTTTCCTCTCCGACCTACTCGCTCGCTGCTCTCGCTCCTTGAGGTCGGAGGCTCCACCTCGATTTATGCTGAAGCGCGCAGCGAGCGTGCGCGGCCCTCGTGGCTGGGGCTTTGAAAACGTTCACCGCCGGTCTCTCAGCAACCACTTATAAACGAGCGGCTGGGGCGTTGGAGGCGTTCAGAGCCGATCGAACGAGGCTTGCTTATAAATGATCAGCAGAGAGCACGGTGAGCATCACCGGCGTAGCAGTCACTCGCTTATAAGTTTATGACTCGCAAACCTCGTCCACGTGCCGAACGACCGGGTCCACTGCGTCGATTGCCGGGAGCCGATCCCGAGCGACGCCCGGGTCTGCCCCCACTGCGAGGCGGTCCAGCCGTCGCCGCTCGTGGACGTCGCGGTGGTCGTCGCCGGCGTCTTCGCGTTCGCCTTCGGGCTGCTCCTCGCGATGCTGACGGTCGGGACGAGCCGCCTGCTCGGCTTCCTGCTGCTCGTCGTCGGCTTCGGCCTCGCGGTCGGCGGCTACACCCGCCATGTCGACCGGCAGGCCGGGCGGCAGGCGCGGTGACCGCGAGAGAGACGCAACTCCGCCGTCCCCACCGCCGCCGATCGGTCCGTCGCCTTTTAACCGTCGCCGGCGACAAAGCGGACGTATGCTCACCCCTGTCAACGCCGGACTCGTCGTCGCGGGGCTGCTCCTCGCGTTCGTCGGCGCCGCGGTCTCCGTCTACGCCGTCACGCTGACCGGGCTGCTCGTCGGGGGCGGCGCGGGCTACCTCGCCGCGCCGAGCCTCGCCGGACTGATCGCGGTCGACGGGCTGGTCCTGACCGCCGCAGGCGTGGCCGTCGGGGCCGCGATCGGCGGCTTCCTTGCGTACGCCGGACTCTCCTTCGCCGTCGTCGCCATCGGCGGCCTGGTCGGCGGCTTCGCCGGCCGGTTCGCCGTCGGCCCGCTGTACGCGGCCGACGCCGCCGGGATGGAGGGGACGCTGCTGCTGGTCGGCGCGACGCTCGCGGGCGTCGCCGTCGGCGCGCTGTTCGGGTTCGTGTTGAGCCGGACGACGCTCGTCGTCTCGACCGCGTTCATCGGCGCGGCGTTCGCGTCGCGGTCGATCACCCCCGCGACGCTGGACGCGGCCACCGCGCAGACGTCGGTCGAGCCGCTGCTGTTCGACGTCGCCGACCCGGCGTTCCTCGCCGTCTTCGTCCTCGGTGCGCTCTCGCAGCTGGGGCTGTTCCGGTTCGGCTACGTGACGAAGCTGGTCGGCTTCCTCCCCGGCGCGCGGCGGTGGACCGCCGACGACGACCGGGACGCGAAGGGCGCCTGAGTCGGGCTCCCGGCGCTCGCCGGTCGCTCCGCCTCCCTCGTCTCCCCCTACTCGTCGTACTCGTAGAAGCCGCGCCCCGTCTTCTTCCCGAGGTCGCCGGCCTCCACCTTGCGCTTGACGAGGTACGCCGGCTTGTAACGGTCGCCGAGCTCGGCGTGAAGCGTCTCGCTGGCGTCTAACACGACGTCGAGCCCGATGTGGTCGGCAAGCTCTAACGGGCCCATCGGGACGTTCGTCCCGAGCGTCATCCCGCGGTCGATGTCGGCCTTGTCGGCGACGCCCTCGTCGAAGGCGCGGACGCCCTCGTTGATCCACGGCATCAGGATCCGGTTCGTGACGAAGCCGGGCTTGTCGTCGGCCTCCCACGTCTCCTTGCCGAGCCCCTCGGCGAAGGCGTGCGCGAACTCGACGACCGCGTCCGCCGTTCGCTCCCCGACGACGACCTCGACGCCGTCCATGATCGGCACCGGGTTCATGAAGTGGAGGCCGATCACGTCGCTCGCGCGGTCCGTGGCGCTCGCGATGGTCGTGACCGACAGCGTCGAGGTGTTCGTCGCGAGGACGACATCGTCGTCGGTCACGTCGTCGAGGTCGGCGAAGATATCGCGTTTCACGGCCATCTCCTCGACCGCCGCCTCGACGACGACGTCGGCGTCGGCGAGATCGTCGAGGTCGGTGGTGGCCGCGATCCGGTCGCGGATCGCCGCCGGCTCTTCGTCGAGCGCGTCCTTCGACGCCAGCCGGTCGAGGCTGTCCGCGACGCTGTCGAGCCCTCGTTCGACGTACTCGTCCTCGATGTCGCGCATCACGACCTCGTAGCCGGCGGTCGCGGCGACCTGCGCGATCCCGTTGCCCATCGTGCCGGCCCCGACCACGCCGACGACGTCGATGTCGGATAGCTCCCGCATGGGGGTCGCTGCCGCGCCGCGGATGGTAAGTATTGCGGCTTCGCGGTTGAGGGCGACAGGCCGGGCGGGCGTTCGTTACGACTGATTGATAATTAACTACTTGAGTAGTAATATTATGGCATCCCGGATCCGTCACGAATGGCGGCGAACCGCGCGGACACCGCTGATTCCGTTTCTTTACGTCCGCCGGATCGACCATAGTGTTTTTTATCGATGTAACGGGAGTACGAACTGATGCTTCCTCACGCCGCCGACGACATCGAGCGCGACGGCAAATCGCTGATCTTAGCGTACGACCACGGGATCGAGCACGGTCCCGTCGACTTCGAACCGAACCCCGACACGGCGGACCCCGAGCGGATCTTCGAGCTCGGCACCCACGAGGCGGTCACCGCGCTGGCCGTCCAGAAGGGGCTCGCCGAGGCGTACTACCCCGACTACGAGGACGAGGTGAACCTCCTGTTGAAGCTCAACGGGACCTCGAACCTCTGGATGGGCGAACCGGACAGCGCGGTCAACTGCACGGCGGAATACGCCGCCGGACTCGGCGCCGACGCGATCGGGTTCACCGTCTACGGCGGCTCGAACCACGAGATCGAGATGGCCGAGGAGTTCCGGGAGGCACAGGAGGGCGCCCGCGAGCACGACATGGGCGTCGTCATGTGGTCGTACCCCCGCGGACAGGGGCTCCGCAACGACGGGAGCCCGGATGTCATCTCGTACGGCGCGCGGCTCGGCTTGGAGCTCGGCGCCGACGTGGTGAAGGTGAAGTACCCCGGCTCCGCCGAGGCGATGGGCCACGCCGTCGAGATGGCCGGCCCCGCCGACGTCGTGATGTCCGGCGGGACGATGCGCGACGACAAGGAGTTCCTCCGGAACGTCTCGAACGCCATCGACGCGGGCGCCACCGGCATCGCCGTCGGCCGAAACGTCTTCCAGCGCGATAACCCCGAGCGCATCCTCGACGCGCTCGAGGCCGTGATCTTCCAGGAGGTCGATCCGGCCGAGGCGCTGACCATCGCCGAGAGCGACGACTGATGACCGATCCCGACGCCGACGTCGGCGACCCCGCCGACGCGGACTCGGTCGTCGAGGCGGTGTTCGACGCGGTCGCCGCGACGGCCCCCGAGATCCGCGCCGCGCTCCCCGGGCGCCGCGTCGAGAGCGGGACGGACAACCCCTCCGGGGAGAGCGTCCTGGCCGGCGACCTGTACGCGGACGAGCTGCTCGGCGAGGCGATCACCGCGATCGACGGCGTCGGCTCGTTCGTCAGCGAGGAGCGCGAGGCCGCCGTCGACGCCGGCGGCGCGGTCGGCGAGGGGGCCTACGCGGTCGCAATCGACCCCCTCGACGGCTCCTCGAACCTCCGGTCGAACAACGCGATGGGCACCGTGGTCGGCGTCTACGACGCCCCGCTGCCCGCCACCGGCCGCGACCTCGTCGCGGCCGGGTACGTGCTGTACGGCCCGATCACGACGATGGTCGTCGCCGACGAGTCGGGCGTCCGCGAGGAGGTCGTCACGAGCGACGACGGCGGGGTCGACCGGTCGACCGTCGAGGACGACCTGCGGCTCCCCGACGACCCCCTCGTCTACGGCTTCGGCGGGCGCGTCCCCGACTGGCCGGACGACTTCACCGACTACGCCCGCGAGATCGAGGACGAGCTGAAGCTCCGGTACGGCGGCGCCATGGTCGGCGACGTGAACCAGGTGCTCACCTACGGCGGGATCTTCGCGTACCCCGCCCTCGTCGACGCGCCCGAGGGGAAGCTCCGGCTCTCCTTCGAGGCGAACCCGATCGCGTACATCATCGAAGCGGCCGGCGGGGCCGCCACCGACGGGGAGATCGACATCCTCGACGTCGAGCCCGAGGGCGTCCACGACCGCGTCCCGCTGTACGTCGGCAACGAGGAGCTGGTCGAGCGGCTGCAGGCGGCGCTGGACTGAGCGGCGCGGTTCGCCCTTTTAACTACTGTTTAAACACCGACCCGCGGGACGCCGGCAAACCCGCATGGAAAACTGTTTAGGATCTACCGCAAATCTTGCGTCCATGAAAGTCCACGTCGGCGCGGCGGCGACGCCGGAGGAGGCCGAGGCGATCGCGAAGTCGCTCGCCGAACACCTCGGCGTCGACGTCGACGTCCACGTCGGCGAGGCCGCGGAGCCCGCCGCGAGCGCCGAGCCGCCCGAGACGGCGTACCCCCTCGACGACGACCTCGGCCCCACCGACCGCGAGCGCGACCTCCGGGCCGAGATCGACGACATCCTGGAGGGCGGCCCCGAGAAGTACCGCGAGCGGCTCCCCGAGCAGGGGAAGCTGTTCGTCCGCGACCGGCTCGACCTCTGGTTCGGCGGCGAGGGCGGGACGCGCGGCGCGGGCGACGCGAGCGCGACCGACGGCGACCCGGCGGGCCTCCGCTTCGAGGACGGGAAGTTCGCCGCGTTCGACGACTGGCACCCGAACGCGCCGAACCGCGACGCCGACGACGAGGGGGACGGGTCCGACTCCGGCGACCGCCTCCCCGGCGACGGCCTGCTCACCGGCGCCGCGGAGTTCGAGGGGCGCGACGTCCACTTCATGGCCAACGACTTCACGGTGAAGGCGGGGTCGATGGCCGCGAAGGGCGTCGAGAAGTTCCTTCGGATGCAGCAGCGCGCCCTGAAGACGGGCAAGCCCGTGCTCTACCTGATGGACTCTTCGGGCGGGCGGATCGACCAGCAGAGCGGCTTCTTCGCCAACCGCGAGGGGATCGGGAAGTACTACTACAACCACTCGATGCTGTCGGGCGCGGTGCCGCAGATCTGCGTGCTGTACGGCCCCTGTATCGCCGGCGCGGCGTACACGCCCGTCTTCGCCGACTTCACGGTGATGGTCGAGGGGATGTCCGCGATGGCGATCGCCTCGCCGCGGATGGTGAAGATGGTCACCGGCGAGGAGATCGAGATGGCGGATCTCGGCGGCCCGCGCGTCCACGCCGAGGAGTCCGGCTCGGCGGACCTCGTCGCCCGCGACGAGGAGCACGCCCGCGAGCTCGTCGCCGACCTCATCGGCTACCTCCCCGATCGGGCCGGAGAGAAACCCCCGCAACGGGAGACGAAACCCCCCAAATACTCGCCCGAGGGGATCGACGAGCTGATCCCCGAGTCGCCGAACCGCCCGTACGACGTCCGCGACCTGCTCGACCGGGTCGCCGACGCGGAGTCCGTCTTCGAGCTGAAGGAGGGGTACGGCCCGGAGATCGTCACGGCGTTCTGCCGGATCGACGGGCGCCCCGTCGGCGTCGTCGCCAACCAGCCGACGGAGCGGTCGGGCGCCATCTTCCCGGACGCCGCGGAGAAGGCCGCGGAGTTCATCTGGACCTGCGACGCCTACGAGGTCCCCCTGCTGTACCTCTGTGACACGCCGGGGTTCATGGCCGGGTCGCAGGTCGAGCAGGACGCGATCTTAGAGAAGGGGAAGAAGATGATCTACGCCACCTCCTCCGCGACGGTCCCCAAACAGACCGTCGTCACTCGGAAGGCGTACGGCGCGGGGATCTACGCGATGGGCGGGCCCGCCTACGACCCGGAGAGCGTCATCGGCCTCCCCTCGGGCGAGATCGGTATCATGGGTCCCGAGGCCGCGATCAACGCCGTCTACGCCCGGAAGCTCGCCGAGATCGACGATCCCGAGGAGCGTGCCGAGACCGAGGCGCGGCTCCGCGAGGAGTACCGCGAGGACATCGACATCCACCGGATGGCGAGCGAGGTCGTCATCGACGAGATCGTGGCTCCCTCGACCCTCCGCGAGGAGCTCGCGGCGCGGTTCGCGTTCTACGAGGACGTGGAGAAGGACCTGCCGGACAAGAAACACGGAACGGTTCTCTGAGCGGAGCGCACGAAGCGCCGACGCGCCGGCGGTCTGCCCTTATAAAGCCGCGACCCACTCGGCGCCGAGGAGCTCGGTCGCGCTCCCGACGCCGAGCGCCACTCCGATCCCGACCGCCAGCAGCGCGCCGACGTACGCGGCGGATCCGACCAGCGACGCGGCGGCGAACCGCGGGGCGGAGACGGACGAGGCGTTCGCGGTCGGGACGGCGAGCCACCCGCGCGTCCCGGGGACCGCGTTCGAGGCCGCCACCGCGGGGAGCCCCCATCGGTCGAACCAGCGGCCCGCGCCGTCGAGCTGCCTCTCGCCGACCGGGACGAGGGGGAGCGACGTGGGGTCCACGTCGAACCGCCGGACGGCCGCGAAGACGACCGACTGGCCGACGGTCGCGCCGATCACCGCCGCGGCGAACACCGGCAGGACCGCGACCGCCTCGACGCCGACTGCGACCACCGCGGCGACGAACAGCGTCCGCGCCGGCAGCACTTTCCCGACGAGGGCGCCCTCGAGCGCGAACACGGCGAAGACCGCGACGGCCCCGTAGCCCTCGACGAGGGCGAGCGCGGTCGCGGCGTGGGCGCTGAACACGCCTCACGTCGGTCGGGCACACGTAAAGCTCTTACACCGTGAGCGATGCTCTCAGCGGTCACACCGGTGTTTAATCGCCTCATCTGACACCTCCTCACTCCCCGATGCCCCCGAGAGCTCAGGGGTGGGTATTTATCAGTCGCGTTCGTACGTGTCACCCGTGATAGACGTCGGCCGCAAGGCGCCGGACTTCATCGCCCCCGCGGTCACCGGCGGGACGGCCGCGGAGCTGGAGCTGTTCCGGCTCGTCGACGGCCACGCGGCGGTCGCGCTCTGTTTCGCTCCCGCGAACTTCGTCCCGACCTGCACGGCCGAGTTCGCCGCGGTGCGGGACGCGGGCTGGCACGAGCGCGACGACCTCGCCGTCGCCGCGCTCACCGGCGACTCGCTGTACTCGGGGTTCGCGTACGCCGATCGGTTCGACCTCCCCTTCCCCGTCGTCTCCGACTTCCACGGCGGGGTCGCCGACTCGTACGACCTGGTCGCGGAGTCGTGGGAGGGGCACTCTCGGATTCCGCGCCGCGCGACGGTCGTGATCGCCGGGGACTGGACCGTTCGGTTCGCCGAGGCGACGACGGACGCGCTCGACCGCCCGGCCCCCTCGCCCGTCCAGAACGCCACCGCGGAGCTCCGCGACCTCGGGGTCGACGTCGACCGGCCGCGGGTGAACTACGACGGCCCGTGGTGACTTCCGCGCCCGCGTCGCAGGCCACCGATGCCGACCGCGCCCGCGTCGCCGGCCACCGGCGCCGACCGATCGCCGTCGCCGGGGTTATTTCACGCCCCCGCGCCGACTCCCCGGTATGGAAGGCGACTTCGCGGAGTACCTCGACGAGTTCACGCGCCGAGACTGGGAGACGCTCGACCCGGAGGCCGTCACGGACCCGGTCCGGATCGCGGTCGTGGGCCTCGGCTGGTTCGCCCGGGACTGGGCGCTGCCCGGGATCGCGCGGTCGGCGTACACCGAGGCGACCGTCGTCACCGACGTCGACGCCGAGGCGGTCGAGGCGGTCGCCGCCGAGCGCGACGTGACCGGTGTCACCCCGGAGGCGCTCCGCTCGGGCGCGGTCGCCGACGCGTACGACGCGGTGTACGTCGCGACGCCGAACGCGACCCACCTGGAGTACGTCCGGGCCGCCGCGGAGCAGGGCAAGGCGGTCCTCTGCGAGAAGCCGCTGGAGGCGACGCTGGACCGCGCCCGCCGGCTCGTGGCCGCCTGTCGCGACGCCGACGTCCCCCTGATGGTCGGCTACCGGATGCAGACCGACCCCGCCGTCCGGCGGCTCCGCGAGCTCCTCGACGCGGGCGTCGCCGGCGACGTGGTCGGCGTCCACGCGGCGATGTCGCAGACGATGCTCGGCGAGCTCGACGGCGACGCGGACCAGTGGCGGCTCGACTCGGAGCTGTCCGGCGGCTGCGCGCTCATGGACCTCGGCGTCTACCCGCTCAACACGACTCGGTTCGTGCTCGGTGAAGACCCGGTCCGCGTCTCCGGGCGGACCCACACGCGCCACGAGGCGTTCGCCGACGTCGACGAGGACGCCACGTTCCGGCTGGAGTTCCCGGGCGGCGTCGACGCGCTGTGTTCGGTGAGTCAGAACGCCCAGCACGCGAGCCGGCTGGAGGTCACCGGCACGGAGGCCAGACTAATCTTAGACCCGGCCTTCTACGAGCGAGAGGACCGCGGGTTCGCCGTCGTTCGAGACGGGACCCGCGTCGACGTCGACTTCGACCAGGTCCACCAGATCGAAGAGGAGTTCGCGTACTTCGGCCACCAGCTGCTGGCGGACGAGCCGTTCCACCCGGACGGCGAACACGCCCTCGCGGACGCCCGCGCCCTCGACGGGATTTACGAGTCGGCCGAGACCGGCCGGCCGGTGACGCTCGACGGGGACGCGGCGTGAGGTCGGGGCGCGTCGGTCGGTGACCGCGGCCCGCTACTGCTCGATCCCGTACACGTCGCTCGTCCAGTCGCGGGCCGGGGTGTCGTACACCGGCTCGTCGCGGTCGCGCTCGTCGAGCCGCCGCCGGTCGGCGTCGTCGAGCTCCCAGTCGAGGTCGGCGTTCGCCCGGACGTGGGCCGGCGTCGACGACCGCGGCAGCGGCACCACGCCGCGGTCGACCGCCCACCGTAGCACGACCTGTGCGGGACTCCTGTCGTACTCCTCGGCGAGCTCGGCGACGACCTCGTCGCCGAACACGTCCGTCCGCGCGAGCGGCGCCGCCGCCTCGATCACGGTGTCGGACTCGCGGCAGTAGTCGACGAGGTCGGGCCGCTGGAAGTACGGGTGGAACTCGATCTGGTTGACCGCGATCGGCACGTCCGAGACGTGGTGCGCGCAGCTGAGCTGATAGGCGCTGAAGTTCGAGACGCCGACGTCGCGGACGAGGCCCCGGTCGCGGAGCTCCGCCATCGCCCGGAGCGTCTCGCGCAGCGAGATGGCCGGGTTGGGCCAGTGGACGAGGTATAAATCGAGGTAGTCGGTGCCGAGCCGGTCGAGCGACGCCTCGCACGACTCGATCACCGACTCGTAGTTGAGGTTCTTCGCGAGCACCTTCGAGGTGAGGAAGGCGTCGTCGCGGTCGTACTCGGCGAGGACGTCGCCGATGACCGCTTCGTTGTGGTACCCCTCGGCGGTGTCGATGTGCGCGTAGCCCGCGTCGAGCGCCGCGCGGACGCTCTCGGCCGTCTGGTCGTCGTCGAGGTCGTACGTGCCCAGTCCGAGCCCCGGTAGCTCGGCGCCGCTCGGGAGCGTCTTCGTTGGTACGGTCACACGCCACGGGTTCGGCGGATCGCCGATTGAAACTACCGGTCCGGGAACGGCTCCGTTGAAATCCTCGGAAAGAGACCTCGCGACACGGCTGCCGCCAAGACGGACACAGCGGCGAGCGATAGCGAGAGTGGGTGTCGCGGCCGTCGACGAGGATACGATATTTGAAATCCATGAGCGACGGCGACGATCGCTTATAAATACGAGGCGGTGGCGCGTGCCGACGAGCGCCCAGTGGGCGCGAGTCGCACGCGCGAGGGAGCCCGCGGCCCGCCACCGGCGGCCGCGGCGAGGCTGGGGAGGTGTGAGGCTGCGGTGCGGTTGTGGGGGTGGGACTCAAAGGGGCAGTCGCGATTCTCGCGAGCGGAGCGAGCGGAAGACGAGAGACGAAGTCTCTCGGAAGGGCGAAGCACGGCGCAGTAAGCACCGCAGCGAGGGAGCGCGAGCGACTGAGCGAGGAGCGCAACAAGCCGCGCGAGTCCTCGCGGCCGGGGCTTTGGAGGTGTTCTCCGGCGACCCGCAGCCAACCGTTTATAAGCGAGCGACTGCGTCTTTCTGAGTTCAAATCGCTCGGTGACCTCTCTCACTTCGTTCGCGAGTTCGCTGAGCGGAGTGAAGCGAACGCTAACTGACGGAGTCAGTTAGAAAATGCACCGGCCGAGACTCCCCGCGAGCAATGCGAGCGGGGAGTCAGGGCGGTGCACGACCGAAGGGAGTGCACCGGCCGAGATTTGAACTCGGGTTGCAACCATGGCAAGGTTGCGTGATACCACTACACTACCGGTGCGTGCTTCGCATTTCCATATAGCCCGAGTCGGAGATATAAGGGTTCCGAACGATAGGCGGCGGGACTGGATCTCGACGCTCGCCGACCGCCGGAAGCGTCATCGGGCTCCCGACCAAGACGCACACAGAGACGACCCACATGACGCGCCGATCCGCCCACATCGCCGACAGACGCAGCGTCCTCCGAGCGACCGGCGGGCTCGCCGTCCTCTCGACCGCCGGCTGTCTCGGCGGCGGCGGTGCCGACGGCGCGAACGGCGACGGCGGCACCGGAAGCGACGGCGACGACGCCCCGCCGGACGACGGCGACGACGTCGAGTACGCGGTCGAGCGCGTCGCGGAGGGGTTCGAGAACCCGTGGGGGCTCGCCTTCCTCCCCGGCGACGGGCGCCTCCTCGTCACCGAGCGGCCCGGCCGGCTCTCGCTCGTCGACCCCGGATCGGGAGCCATCGAGTCGATCGCGGGCGCGCCCGACGTGTTCGCGGAGGGCCAAGGCGGGCTGCTCGACGTCACTGTCCACCCCGACTACCCGGACGACCGCCGCGTGTACCTCACGTACTCGGCGGCCGCGGAGGACTCTCCTGCCGACGGGAGCGGCGCGACGACCCACGTCGGCGCCGGCCGCCTCGACACGGACGCCCCGGCGCTCTCGGGGTTCGAGGCGATCCGCGTCGCCGAGCCGTTCCGCGACACGGACCTGCACTTCGGGTCGCGGGCGACGTTCGGGCCCGACGGGGCGCTGTTTGTCACCGTCGGCGACCGGCGCGACACTGACTTCGACGCCGAGCACGTCTCGCAGGACCTCTCGAACGAGCTCGGATCGACGCTCCGGCTGACGCCCGACGGCGACGCGCACCCGGACAACCCGTTCGTCGACGAGCCGGACGCGGCGGACGCGATCTACAGCTACGGCCACCGGAACCCGCAGGCGATGGCCGTCCGCTCCGAGACGGGGGCGGTCTGGCAGTGCGAGCACGGCGAGCGCGACGGCGACGAGATCAACGTGATCGAGCGCGGCGGCAACTACGGGTGGCCGATCACGAGCGAGGCGTGTCGGTACGGCACCGACGAGCGCGTCGCCCCGAGCCACCGGGAGCGCGGCGACGTGATCGCCCCGGTCCACTACTGGCCGTGCGGCTCCGGCGGCTTCCCGCCGAGCGGGGCGGTCTTCTACGACGGCGGCGCGTTCCCCGCGTGGCGAGGCGACCTGTTCGCCGGCACGCTCGCGGCGCGGTACCTCGGCCGGTTCACGGTCGAGGGCGCGGGCGCCGCCGCCGCTACCGTGACCGAGCGGGATCCCCTGCTCGCCGACCGCGGCTGGCGCGTCCGGGCGCTCGCGGTCGAGCCGTCGACGGGCCACCTCTACGTCGCCGTCGACGACGCCGACGCGCCGGTCGCGCGGATCGTTCCGGACTGACGCCGCGCCCCCGCGGCCCGCTTAACTGAATTTACGTAGGGAGCGTTACAAAAATATCATCCAGATTATCATTAAGTGTCGTCCGACCCACGGGTCTCGTATGCGACCAGACGCGGAACGACTGGCCCGCGGCGAACCGAACCCCGTCCCCGGCGCGAGCGCGATCTCGCCCGTGTCGGCGACGGCGCTGTTGCTCGCGGCCCTGATCGGCCTCCTCGTCGCCGTCTCGTACCCGACCGCGAGCGCCGCCGTCGGCGCGACGGTCCTCGGGGTCCGCTACGGCGCGAGACCGCTCGCCGGCCGTCTGCGGCGCGCGGCGCGCGAGCGGGACGTGCGTCCGGTTTGCATGCCCGGGACCGACGTCTGTCTCGAAGCGTGACCCGCCGACGGGCCGCCGCGTTCGCCCGCGGCCGTCCGCGACCGAGCGTCCGGGTACCCGCACGCAAGGACCTATACGCCGGCCGGTCGAACGCGGGACCGTCATGACGGCGAACGACGCGGACGGGCGGCTGTCGCCGGACGAGGCGTTCGCCGCGCTCGGCGACGAGGTCCGGGTGGGGATCCTACGCTCCCTCGGCGACGCCGCGGAGCCGCTCGCCTTCTCCGAGCTGTACGACCGGCTGCCGGTCGAGGACACGTCGCGGTTCAACTACCACCTCGGCGAGCTCCGCGGCCACTTCGTCCGGAAAGACGAGGCCGGCTACGCGCTCGATCACCCCGGTCGACGGGTCGTCGAGGCGATCCGCTCCGGGGCAGTCACCGACGACCCCGACTTCGAACGCACGTCGATCGACGACCGCTGCCCCGCCTGCGACGGGCGGCTGGAGATCCGGTGGTGCGACGGGAGCATCGAGGTGTTCTGCCCGGGCTGTGAGAACCGGTGGGAGCGGTCGTCGGGTCGCGTCGACGCCGCCGAAGAGCCGGAATCGGGGTACCTCGGGCGGCTTCCGTTCCCGCCGGCCGGACTCCGGAACCGCGAGGCGGAGGAGGCGTTCCGCGCGGCCCACGCCTGGACGGTCGTCGAGCTCCTCGCGGTCGGAACCGGCATCTGCCCGCGGTGCGCGGCGACCGTCGAGACCGAACTGGACGCCTGTCCCGACCACGAGGACGACGGGACCTGCTCGAACTGCCGGTCCAGCTTCGCGGTTGTGTTCCGGGCCTCGTGCACGAACTGCCCCTACCACGTCGGGAGCGCCGCGGCCCTCGGGCTCCTGTCGTCGCCCGCGCTGTTGGGATTCATGCTCGACCACGACATCGATCCGCTCGCGCCGCGGTCGGTCCGCCTGTTCGACCGCTTTTTCAGCGAATACGACGAGGCGATCGGATCGATGGACCCCCTCCGCGTGACGCTCACGTTCTCCCTCGACGGCGACGAACTCGCGCTTCGCGTCGACGAGAGCGGCGAGATCGTCGACGTGTCGTCGTAGATCGTCGCCGTCGTCGCTGCCGGCGGTCGCGTTCCCGGCGGCCGCCGCGGCCCGCTCCGTGTGACCGACTCTCTCGATTCGCGGGCCGAATCCCCCGCCAGACCCCGTGTGAACGCCCCACAGCCCGGAAACGGGACCGCTATCCTTTTACGGTGCCGTCCGAAATCGAGGGGTACAGTCTCGCCACGATGCGTACCGAAGACGGACTCACGATCTGTGTTCCGTCTTCGGTCGTCCGGGAGGCCGAGGACGATCGCGAGGCGACTCGCAAACTCGGCTACGTCGCCCGTGCGGCGGCGGTGTTCCGGGCGGATCGACTGGTCGTCTTCCCAGACGGGGAAGGCGAGCGGCGACGGGGCGGCGAGTACGTTCGGACCGTGCTGGGGTACGCCGCGACCCCTCCGGGGCTCCGCAAGGACCTCTGGGGGGAGCGCGACGAGCTCCGGTACGCCGGCGTGCTCCCGCCGCTCCGCGTGCCGTGGCGGACCGGCTCGACCCCAGACGGGGAAGAGTCGAAAACACAGGGACTCGTGACCGAGGTCGGACCTGAAGGCCGCGTCCGGGTCAATTCCCCGCTGCGGGAACACCCGATCTCCCTGCTCGTGCCCTCCGGAATGGAGGTCGAGCAGGGGGAGCGCGTCACCATCAGGGTCTCTTCGAGAGAACCGGTCCGCGCCCGCATCACCGGGAAGCCGGAGGACGGTTTCCAGGTCGTGGAAGCGGACCTGTCGGAAGCGCTCGCCGGCGACGGACTGGCCGTCGCGACGTCGCGACACGGGGAGGAACTCTCCGTCTCGCGGCTCGGCGGCATCGTCTCGGACGCGCGGGAGGCCGGCGGCTACACCGTCGCCTTCGGCGCGCCCGAGCGAGGGCTTCCGGAGATGCTCGGGCTTTCGCCCGACGGCATTCGGGCGGCCGTTGCCGACGGCCGCTCGGTCGAACCCGATCCGGGGTTCGACCTCTGGCTGAACACGATCCCGGCACAGGCGAGCGAGGTCGTCCGGACGGAGGAGGCTCTGTTCGTGACTCTCGGCTCGCTCACACTCACGGAGTAAACACATGCCACAACCAAGCCGACCACGAAAAGGCTCGCTGGGCTACGGCCCGCGTACCCGCGCAGACCGCGAGGTCCCGCGCATTCGCTCGTGGCCCGACGACGACGGAGCCCCCGCGCTGCAGGGATTCGCCGGCTACAAGGCCGGAATGACGCACGTCGTTATGGTCAACGACGAGGCCAACTCGCCGCGTGAGGGGATGGAAACGTCCGTTCCCGTCACCGTCGTCGAGACGCCGCCGATGTACGCGGTGGCCCTGCGCGCCTACGAACAGACGGCGTACGGAAAGAAGCCGGTCGAAGAGGTCTGGGCGACCGAGTTCCACGAGGAGCTCGACCGCGCCCTCGACCTCCCGGCGGAAGACACCTTCGAGGAAGACGCAGAAGAGCTGCGCGCGTTGCTCGACGACGACGTCGTCGACGATGTCCGCGTCATCACTCACACCGTCCCCTCGGAGCTCGCGAACATCCCCAAGAAGAAGCCCGACGTCATGGAGACCCGAGTCGGCGGCGGCTCCCTCGAGGAGCGCGTCGAGTTCGGGCTCGACCTGGTCGGGGAGGGCGGCGCCCACGAGTTCGGCGACGTCTTCCGCGCCGGTCAGTACACCGACGTCTCGGGCATCACGAAGGGGAAGGGGACCCAGGGCCCCGTCAAGCGCTGGGGCGTCCAGAAGCGGAAGGGCAAACACGCCCGCCAGGGATGGCGGCGCCGGATCGGCAACCTCGGTCCGTGGAACCCCTCCCGCGTGCGCTCCACCGTGCCCCAGCAGGGGCAGACCGGCTACCACCAGCGCACCGAGCTCAACAAGCGCCTCATCGACTTCGGCGAGGGCGACGACGCCAGCGTCGACGGCGGCTTCGTCAACTACGGCGAGGTCGACGGCGAGTACGCGCTCATCAAGGGCTCGCTGCCCGGACCGGACCAGCGCCTGCTGCGATTCCGCCCGGCCATCCGGCCGAACGACCAGCCGCGCCTCGACCCCGAGGTCCGGTACGTATCCACCGCATCCAACCAGGGATAATACATGAACGCAACAGTACACGACCTGGACGGCGGGGACGCGGGCAGCGTCGAGCTGCCGGCGATCTTCGAGACCGCGTTCCGACCGGACCTCATCGGTCGGGCGGTCTCCGCCGCACAGGCTAACCGGAAGCAGGCCTACGGTGCCGACGAGTTCGCCGGGCTGCGAACCCCCGCGGAGTCGTTCGGCTCCGGGCGCGGGCTCGCGCACATCCCGCGCTCCGAGAACGTCGCCCGCCGCGTCCCGAGCGCCGTCTCGGGCCGCGCCGCGCACCCGCCGAAGGCCGAGAAGGACCAGACGAAGAAACTGAACGACAAGGAGCGACAGCTCGCGATCCGGTCGGCCGTCGCGGCCACCACGGACGCCGAGCTCGTCGCCGAGCGCGGTCACGCGTTCGACGAGGACCTGGCGCTCCCGCTCGTCGTCTCGGACGAGTTCGAGGACCTCCAGAAGACCCAGGAGGCCCTGGGCGTGCTGGAGGCCGTCGGCGCCGACGCCGACATCGAGCGCGCCGAGGAGGGCCGCTCCGTGCGGTCCGGCCGCGGGAAGACCCGCGGTCGCAAGTACAGCCAGCCCAAGTCCGTCCTCGTCGTCACCAGCGAGGAGCCGTCCCGCGCCGCCCGGAACCTCTCGGGCGTCGACGTCGCGACCGCGGGCGAGGTCAACGCTGAGGACCTCGCTCCCGGCGGACACCCGGGGCGACTCACGCTGTGGACCGAGAGCGCGATCGAGGAGGTGGCAGACCGATGAACTCCATCATCGAGCACCCGCTCGTCACCGAGCAGGCGATGAACGAGATGGACTTCAAGAACAAGCTGCTGTTCCTCGTCGACATCGACGCGACGAAGCCCGAGGTCCGCGAGGAGGTCCAGGACCGCTACGACGTCACCGTCACCGACGTGAACACGCAGGTGACCTCGAAGGGCAAAAAGAAGGCGACGGTCACGCTCTCCGAGGACGACGACGCGACCGAAATCGCCTCGCGCATCGGGGTGTTCTGATATGGGACGACGAATTCAAGGACAGCGGCGTGGACGCGGCGGCCCGACGTTCCGGGCCCCCTCCCACCGCTACAAGGCGGAACTGTCGCACAAGAAGCTCGAGGACGTGGACACGATCACCGGCGAGATCGTCGGGATCGAACACGACCCCGCCCGCTCGGCTCCGCTCGCGGAGATCGAGTTCGAGGACGACGACCGTCGGCTCGTGCTCGCGCCGGAAGGCGTGCGCGTGGGCGAGACGATCCAGGTCGGCGTGAGCGCGGAGATCAAGCCCGGGAACACGCTCCCGCTGGCCGAGATCCCCGAGGGCGTGCCGGTCTGTAACGTCGAGAGCAACCACGGGGACGGCGGGAAGTTCGCGCGCGCCTCCGGCGTGTCGGCGACGCTTCTCACCCACGACCGCGACGTCGCGGTCGTTCAGCTCCCCAGCGGGGAAGTGAAGCGGCTCGACCCGCAGTGCCGCGCCACGATCGGCGTGGTCGCGGGCGGCGGCCGGACGGAGAAGCCCTTCGTCAAGGCCGGTAACAAGCACCACAAGATGAAGGCGCGCGGGACCAAATACCCGCGCGTCCGCGGCGTCGCGATGAACGCCGTCGACCACCCCTTCGGCGGGGGCGGTCGCCAACACCCCGGTCAGCCGAAGTCCGTCTCGCGGGACGCCCCGCCGGGACGGAAGGTGGGTGACATCGCATCCAAGCGCACCGGACGAGGTGGCAACAAATGAGTTCCAACTACCGAACCGGCCGCGAGGGCAAGGAGTTCGCCTACCGCGGTCACTCGCTCGACGAGCTGCAGGAGATGGACGTCGAAGACGTCGCGGAACTGCTCCCCGCACGCCAGCGGCGAAGTATCGTTCGCGGCCTCGGCACCGAACAGCAGAAGCTGCTGGAGACGGTGCGGAGCCGCGACAAGGAGACGACGGCGGACGATCCGATCCGGACGCATCTGCGCGACATGCCGATCCTTCCGGAGTTCGTCGGCGTCACCTTCTCCGTGTACAACGGACACAGCTTCGAGCGCGTGCAGGTCGAACCCCAGATGATCGGACACTACCTGGGCGAGTTCCACCTCACGCGAAGCACCGTCGAACACGGTCAGGCCGGCATCGGCGCGACCCGGTCCTCGAAGTTCGTGCCCCTCAAGTAACCCATGGGAATCAACTACAGCGTCGAGGCCGACCCGGAGACCACCGCCAAGGGGATGCTCCGCGACCGGCCCATCAGCGTGAAGGACAGCAAGGAGATCTCCCGGGAGATCAAAGGCGAGACCGTCGCCGACGCCGAGGAGTTCCTCCAGGAAGTCATCGACGAGGAGACGTCGGTCCCGATGCGCCAGCACAACGCCGGCGCGGGCCACCGCTCCGACATCGACGGCTGGGACGCGGGACGCTACCCCGAGAAGGCCGCCAAGGACTTCCTCAAGCTCTTAGAGAACGTCAAGAACAACGCGACCGAACAGGGGTTCGACGGCGACGAGATGGTTATCAAACACGTCGCCCCCCACAAGGTCGGTGAGCGACCCGGGCGGAACCCGCGAGCCGCGGGCGCCACCCAGTGGAACACCACCCTCGCCGACGTCGAACTCATCATCGAAGACCCGGAGGCCGACGAATAATGGCTGACGAACACCAATTCATCGAGGACGGCCTGCGCCGTTCACAGATCAACGAGTTCTTCGCGGACGAGCTCGGCCGAGCCGGCTACGGCGGCATGGACGTCGCCAAGACGCCGATGGGCACGCAGATCGTCCTGAAGGCCGAGAAGCCCGGCATGGTGATCGGGAAGGGCGGGAAGAACATCCGCAAGATCACCACCGAGCTCGAGGACCGCTTCGACATGGACGACCCGCAGATCGACGTTCAGGAGGTCGACGAGCCCGACCTGAACGCCCAGATCGTCGCGGACCGTCTCGCGAACGCCCTCGAACGCGGCTGGTACTTCCGGAAGGCCGGTCACACGACGATCGACCGGATCATGGACGCCGGCGCGTTAGGCGCCGAGATCGTCCTCTCCGGAAAGGTCACCGGCGCGCGTTCGCGCGTCGAGAAGTTCAACCGCGGCTACATCAAGCACAACGGCGAGCCCGCCGAGGAGGTCGTCGACCACGGCCAGGGCGTCGCGGTGATGAAGCTCGGGACGATCGGCGTCAACGTGAAGATCATCCCGCCGGGCGCGGAGCTCCCGGACGACTTCGACATCCGCGAGGACGCCGAGGTCCCGGAGGTCGAGCAGGCCGCCGCGGGCGACGACGAGGGCGTCGAGGCGCTCCTCGAGGAGGAGCCCGAGGAGGTGCCGGACGTCGGCGACGACGAGGACGTCGAGGTGCCCGACGAGGACCCCACCGACGTCATCGACGAGGAGGTCGTCGAGGAGGTCGTCGAGGAGACGCAGGAGACGGCCACGGAGGCGACTGACGTCGCCGCCGAGGAACCGGTCGGCGACGCCGACGCGGACGACATCGACGAGCTCGACGAGGACATCGAGTCCGAGGCGGCCGATCTCGTCGCGGAGATGGAAGCCGCAGACGACGAGGAGGAGGACGAATAATGGCGATCCTGTACACCGACGAGATCCGCGACATGACGGCGGCCGAGCGGCAGGTGGAGCTCGAGGAGCTCGAGACCGAGCTGCTCAACTCCAAGGCGCAGCGCGCCGCCGGCGGCATGCCGGAGAGCCCGGGCCGCGTGAAGGAGCTGAAGAAGACGATCGCGCGGATCAAGACGATCCAGCAGGAAGAAGGCGACTTCGACGACGAATAACGATGATATCCCCCGATACACTCGTTCGGCACGAACTCGTCGGCCTCCCGGTTCGGGTGGCCGACGCCGCCAGCGACGCCCACGTGGGCATCGCCGGCCGCGTGCTGTCCGAGACGTTCGGTACCCTCGTGGTCCGAACGCCGTCGGGGGACAAACGCGTGCCCAAGTCGGGCGCGACGTTGGAGTTCGCGGTCGTCGATGTCCCGACCGTCCGCACAGATGAAGCCGCCGGCGACGCGCAGTCGTCGGGGTCCGCGTCCCAACTCGGGTCGGATACTACGGGGGTCCGCCCCCGTCAGTCTGGCCCGTCCGGGTCCACAAGCGTCGTCACCGGTGACGGCGCGGGTCCGGCGAGCCACCGCGGCGAGTGCAAAGACGCGGTCTACGTAACGGTGGATGGCGATCGGTTGCGGCATCGACCCGCCGAACGCACCGAACGAGGTGTCACACAATGGCGATAGGAATCGACGTACCCACGCCTCCGGAGCCAGACAACCCGGAGGATTACGACTACGAGAAGTGCCCGTTCTACGGGCAGCTCTCCGTCCGCGGCCAGACCCGTGAGGGAACGGTCGTGTCGACGGATATGGAAAAGACCGTCATCGTCGAGCGAGAATACGACGTGTTCGTACCGAAATACGACCGGTACATGAAGCGTCGCTCGCGCATCCCGGCTCACGTGCCGGGCGTGCTCGACTCGCTCGAAGTCGGTGACGAAGTGACGATCGCGGAGACGCGACCGCTCTCGAAGACGAAGTCCCACGTCGTCGTCGAGAACCTGTCGGGTGATCAGTGATGGAGGCGCTCAAGGCCGACGTCACGCAGGGCCTCTCGAAGGGCTCGCTCATCACGTGCGCCGACAACACCGGCGCCCGTGAGCTGAAGGTGATCTCCGTCGCCGGCTACTCCGGCACGAAGAACCGCCACCCGAAGGCAGGTATCGGCGACAAGGTGACCGTCTCGGTCACCAAGGGGACCCCGGAGATGCGGCGGCAGGTGCTGGAGGCGGTCGTCGTCCGCCAGCGCAAGCCGATCCGCCGTCCGAGCGGGACCCGCGTGAAGTTCGAGGACAACGCGGCCGTCATCATCGACGACCTCGAGGAGCCGCGGGGCACCGAGATCAAGGGCCCCGTCGCCCGCGAGGTCGCCGAACGATTCGGGAGCATCGCCTCGACCGCGACGATGATCGTCTAATCATGACGAAACAGCCACGCAAACAGCGAAAACGGTCGGAGACCGCGCCGCTCCACGAGCGGCAGAACCAGGTCCGGGCCACCCTCACGGACGACCTCCGCGAGGAGTACGGACAGCGCAACGTCCGCGTCAACGCCGGCGACACCGTCGAGGTGCTCCGGGGCGACGCGGCCGGGACGGAGGCGGAAGTCGTCGCCGTCGACCTGTCCGCGGAACGGATCACCGTCGAGGACGTCACCGTCGAGAAGGCGGACGGGGAGGAGGTTCCCCGTCCCATCCCGGCGAGCAACGTCCGGGTGATCGAACTGGACCTGGAGGACGAACGCCGGGAGGCGCGGCTCCAGGAGGATAACGAATGACGCGACATCAGAAGCGACTGGCAGTACCGAACTCCTGGCCGGTCGAGCGCAAGACCAACACGTTCACCGTCAAGGCCGGCGCCGGCCCGCACGGTGAGGCGGGCGTTCCGCTCGTCGTCCTGCTGCGGGACGTGCTCGGTTACGTCGACTCGACGAAGGAGGCGCGCTACGCGCTGAACAACGACTCGGTCCTCGTCAACGGGGACGCGGTGTCGGACGAGCAGCGTCCGATCGGGATGTTCGACATCCTGGCGTTCTCCGAGCGCGGGGAGTTCTTCCGCGTCTTCCCCGACGAGGGCGGTCGGCTCGCGCTGACCTCCGTCGACGAGGAGGCCGCGGGCAGCCGGCTCGGGAAGATCACGAACAAGTCGGTCGTCCCCGGCGGCGCCGTCCAGCTGACGCTCCACGACGGGACGAACGTGCGCGTCGACGCCGACGCGCCGTACGACACCAAGGACTCGATCGTCATCGACAACGAGTCCAAGGAGATCGTCGCCCACTTCGAGTACGAGGAGGGCGCGCTCGTCACCGCCGTCGCCGGCCAGCACGCCGGTCGGATCGGCGAGGTCGACGACATCGACGTGACGCTCGGCTCGGGCTCGAACACCGTCTACGTCGCCGACGACGGCGACGGCTACGAGACGGTCGAGGAGTACCTCGTCGTCATCGACGAGAACTTCACCGGCGACGACGCCGAGGAGACGGGTGATTCGGATGAGTGAAGCCGAAAGCGCCTCACACGAGATGCGCGAGCCGTACCTCGAGAAGGTCGTCGTCCATATGGGCGTCGGGGAGGGCGGTGAGCCGCTCGCCGACGCCGAGGAGATCATCGAGGAGATCACGGACCAGCAGTCGGTCCGGACCACCTCAAAGCGCACCATCGCCGAGTTCGGGATCCGCAAGGGCGACCCGATCGGCGTCAAGGTGACGCTGCGGGGCGAGGACGCACACGAGTTCCTCGCGACCGCGCTCGACACCGTCGACGTCTCTCAGAGCCAGTTCGACGACACGGGCAACCTGAGCTTCGGGGTCGAGGACCACACCGACTTCCCGAGCCAGGAGTACAACCCCAACATCGGTATCTACGGGCTCGACGTGACGACGACGATCGTCCGGCCCGGCTACCGCGTGTCGAAGCGGGACAAGGCGACCGCATCGATCCCGGAGAAACACCGGATGACAGCCGAGGACGCGGCCGCGTTCCTCGAAACGAACTTCGACGTAGAGGTAACGGAATGAGCGAAGCGAACAACGACACGGGCGAGCACGCGGCGAAGCGCACCAGCACCCGGCACACCTGCCGGCGGTGCGACCGCGAGCAGGGGCTTGTCGGCAAGTACGACATCAACCTCTGCAGGCAGTGTTTCCGCGAGGTCGCCCGAGACATGGGATTCGAGAAGTACAGCTGATCATGACAGGAAACGATCCATTCACCAACGCGCTCGCCGGCATGGACAACGCCGAGAGCGTTGGCCACCTGTCGTACACGGTTGAGCCCGCCTCCAACATCATCGGCTCCGTCCTCGAGGTCCTCTACGACCGCGGGTACGTCGACGGCTTCGAGTACGTCGACGACGGGAAGGCCGGGAAGTTCGAGGTCGAACTGAAAGGCGCGATCAACGAGTGTGGCGCCGTCAAGCCCCGCTACTCCGCGGGCGCGGACGAGTTCGAGAAGTGGGAGAAGCGGTACCTCCCCGCCCGTGACTACGGGACGCTCATCGTCACGACGAGCCACGGCGTCATGAGCCACTACGAGGCCCGCGAAGAGGGCATCGGCGGCCAAGTGATCGCATACGTCTACTAATAATGAACAGAGTCGAAATCGAGATTCCGGACGACGTCTCCGCCGAGACCGACCACCTCGAACTCACCGTCGAGGGTCCCAACGGGAGCGTCACGCGACGCCTCTGGTACCCCGACGTCGAGGTCACGGTCGAGGACGGTGTCGTCGCGATCGCTTCCGAGAACGAGGACGCGAAGACGAACGCCACGGTCGGCACCTTCGAGAGCCACGTCGCTAACATGATCCACGGCGTCACCGACGGATGGGAGTACACGATGGAAGTGTACTACGCCCACTTCCCGATGCAGGTGACCGTGGAGGGCGACGAGGTCGTCATCGAGAACTTCCTCGGCGAGCGAGCACAGCGACGCACCCCGATCCGCGGGGACACGGACGTACAGGTCGACGGCGAGACGGTCACGCTCTCGGGCTCCGACAAGGAGGCCGTGGGGCAGACCGCCGCCGACATCGAACAGCTGACGAAGGTGACCGACAAGGACACGCGCGTCTTCCAGGACGGCGTGTACATCGTCGAGAAGCCCACCGGAGGTGCCTAACCAATGGCCGAAGAACTGGAAGACATCAGCGGTGTCGGTCCCTCGAAGGCGGACGCCCTTCGCGAGGCCGGCTACGAGACGGTCGAGGACGTGAAGGCCGCCTCCCAGTCGGAGCTCTCCGAGGTCGACGGCGTCGGCAACGCGCTCGCAGCGCGTATCAAGGCCGACGTCGGCGGACTGGAGGTCGACGAGGAGGCGGACGCGGAGATCGAAGACGAGACGGAAGAGGAGGAGGAGGCCGACGAGGCCGCCGCCGACGAGGACGTCGAGACGGAGCTTCGCCCCCGCGGTCACGCCGATAAGACGCCGGAACTGGACGACGAGACCGCTCGCGCGCTCGCACAGAAGCACCGCGAGGGGAAACCGCAGTTCAACCGGCAGGACTACCACAAGAAAAAGCGGATCCCGACGTCGTGGCGCAAGCCGCGCGGCGGGCTCTCCAAGCAGCGCCGCCGCATGAAGGCGAAGGGCCCCGTCGTCGAGGCGGGCTTCCGCTCGCCGAAGGCGTCGCGCGACCTGCACCCGAGCGGCTTCGAGGAGGTCCGCGTGCATAACACGGACGACCTCGAGGGCGTCGACGGCGACACGCAGGCCGTGCGGATCGCCTCGAAGGTCGGCGGTCGCAAGCGCGAACTGATCGAAGACGAGGCGGAGGAGCGCGAGATCCGCGTGCTGAACCCGACCTACGTCGAAGTGGAGGTCGACGACGATGAGTGACCTGAAAGCACAGAAGCGGCTCGCAGCGGACGAGTTAGACGTCGGCAAGGGCCGCGTCTGGCTCGACCCCGAGGCACAGGAGGAGATCGAGGACGCCATCACCCGCGAGGACGTCCGCGAGCTCATCGAGCAGGGCACGATCCGCGCGAAGGACGCGAAGACGAACTCCCGCGGTCAGGCCCGCGAGCGCGCCGCGAAGCGCTCGTACGGACACAAGTCGGGCGCCGGTACCCGGAAGGGGAAGTCCGGCGCGCGACAGAACACGAAGGACGACTGGAAGGCGCGGATCCGCGCGATGCGGGCCCGCCTGAAGGAGCTCCGCGACGACGAGGACGTGCTCGACGCCACGGAATACCGCACGCTCTACAACAAGGCGAGCGGCGGCGAGTTCGAGGACGTCGCGCGGCTGGAGGCGTACATCCAGACGCAGTACGGTTACGAGGTGACAGAGTAATGGCGACAGGACCACGATACAAGGTGCCGATGCGGCGCCGCCGCGAGGTCCGGACGGATTACCATCAGAGGTTGCGCCTGCTGAAATCGGGCAAGCCTCGCCTGGTCGCCCGGGTGAGCAACGCTCACGTCAGGGCGCAGCTGGTGACTCCCGGATCCGACGGCGACGAGACCCACGCGGCCGCCTCCAGCGAGGAGCTCGGCGAGTACGGCTGGGACGCCCCCACGGGCAACCTCCCCAGCGCGTACCTCACCGGCTACCTCGCGGGCGCCCGCGCAGTCGACGCCGGCCTCGACGAGGCCGTCCTCGACATCGGGCTCAACACGGCGACGCCCGGCAACAAGACGTTCGCAGTACAGGAAGGAGCGATCGACGCCGGTCTCGAAATCCCGCACAACGACGGCGTGCTGGCCGACTGGTCGCGTACGCGAGGCGAGCACATCGCCGCGTACGACGAGCAGCTCGACGAGCCGCTGTACAGCGGCGAGTTCGACGCGGCCGACGTACCCGAGCACTTCGACGACGTGCTCGCGACAATCCAGGAGGACCATGAGTAGACACAACGACGGCTGGGAACCGCGGACGCGACTCGGCCGCAAGGTACAGAACGGCGACATCTCGTCGATGGAACAGGCGCTCGACTCCGGTCTCCCGATGAAGGAGGCGGAGATCGTCGACCAGCTCCTCCCGGGGCTGGAAGACGAGGTGCTGGACATCAACATGGTCCAGCGCATGACCGACTCCGGCCGCCGCGTGAAGTTCCGCTGCGTGGTCGCCGTGGGCAACCGCGACGGCTACCTCGGCTACGCGCAGGCCCGGGACGACCAGGTCGGCGGCGCCATCCAGAAGGCGATCGACGTCGCGAAGCTGAACATCATCAAGGTGGACCGCGGCTCCGGGTCCTGGGAGGACCAGCCCGGCGGCACGAACTCCCTGACCCGGACGGCGAAGGGGAAGGCCGGCTCCGTCACCGTCGAGATCAAGCCCGCCCCGCAGGGGCTGGGCCTCGCGGCCGCGGAGACGGTCCGGAACATCTTGGAGCTCGCCGGCGTCGAAGACGCCTGGACGAACTCCGACGGCAACACCCGCACCACCGTCAACCTCGCGAAGGCGACGTTCAACGCCTTGGAGAACGCGGCGCAGTCCCGCACTCCGCAGCACGCGCGCGAAGTGCACTACGACGAGGTGAGCGAGTGATGCAGGCGATCGTGCAGCTCCGCGGCGACGTCAACCTCGAGTACGGCGTCGAGGACACGCTCGACATGCTGAACGTCGGGCGCGTCAACCACGCGACGTTCGTCCCCGAGACGGACTCGTACCGCGGCATGATCACCAAGGTGAACGACGTCGTCGCGTTCGGGGAACCGAGCGTCGACGCGGTCGCGGCCACTATCGCGCGACGCGGCGATCCCCTCGAGGGCTCCGCCGACATCGACGACGAGTGGATCGACGACAACACCGACTACGCCGACCTGGAGGCGCTGGCGGAGGCGCTCGTCGCCGAGGAGACGAGCCTGCGCGAGCAGGGGCTCTCCCCGACGCTGCGACTCCACGCCCCCCGCGGCGGTCACGAGGGCATCAAACACCCCGTGATCGAGGGCGGCGAGCTCGGCAAACACACGACCGAGGAGATCGACAGTCTCCTGGAGGCGATGCGATGACGAGCAAGAAACGTCGACAGCGCGGATCCAGAACGCACGGCGGCGGAACGCACAAGAACCGGCGCGGCGCCGGTCACCGCGGCGGCCGCGGCGCGGCCGGCCGCGCGAAACACGAGTTCCACAACTACGGCCCGCTCGGCAAGTACGGATTCAAGCGCCCCGAGGACGCGCAGACGGAGGTCCTCGAGGTCAAGGTCCAGAAGCTCGACGAGGACGCGGCGCTGTACGCCGCGGAGGGCCTCGCCGAGGAGGACGGCGACGCCTACGTGGTCGACGCGCGCGACGTCGTCGACGACGGCCACGACGCCGATGTCGTGAAGGTGCTCGGCGGCGGACAGGTCCGCCGCGAGCTCCGCGTCACGGCCGACGCGTTCACCGCCGGCGCGGTCGAACTGATCGAGGAGGCGGGCGGCGAGGCGACGCTCTCCGAGCGCGCCGAGGCCGCTGCCGAATCAGAAAACACTTCAGACGACGAGACTGACGAGGCGTAATCATGAGCTGGAAGGAGGCCGCCGAACCGGTGCTCTCGCGGATGCCCGTCGTGGAGCGACCGGCGGGTCACGTCCCGTTCAGACGGAAGCTCACGTGGACGGCCGGCATCCTCATCGTCTACTTCTTCCTGACCAACATCAACCCGTTCGGGCTGGCCGTCGGTCAGGGGTCTGACTTCTTCGGGCAGTTCCGGTCGGTGCTCGCCGGATCGTCCGGCTCGCTGTTGCAGGTCGGTATCGGACCGATCGTCACGGCGTCCATCGTCCTCCAGCTGTTGGGCGGTGCGAACCTGCTGGGACTCGACACCGACGACCCGCGCGACCAGGTGCTCTACCAGGGCCTCCAGAAGCTGCTGGTGGTAATCGTCACGGCCCTGACGGCCGCGCCGATGGTGTTCACCGGCCAGTTCCTGCCCGCGGATCCGGCCGTCGGACAGGCGCTCGGTATCGGGACGTTCGGCGTCAAGTCGCTGATATTCGTCCAGATCTTCGTCGGCGGCGTCCTCCTTCTGTTCATGGACGAGATCGTGAGCAAGTGGGGCGTCGGCTCCGGCGTCGGGCTGTTCATCATCGCGGCGGTGAGCCAGCAGATCGTCGGCGGCTTCTTCAGCTTCTCCGCGCTCGGCGCGCGCGGCTTCTTCGCGAACTGGTACGCGATCGCGACGGGCGGCACCCAGCTCGGGTCGCCGTTCACGTCGGCCGGACTCGAGTCGCTGCTGTTCGCGCCGGGGAACATCCTCGCGCTGTTCACGACGGTGTTCATCTTCGGGATCGTCGTCTACGCGGAGTCGGTCCGCGTCGAGATCCCGCTCTCGCACGCCCGCGTGAAGGGCGCCCGCGGCCGCTTCCCGGTGAAGCTCATCTACGCGTCCGTCCTGCCGATGATCCTCGTCCGGGCGCTGCAGGCGAACATCCAGTTCGTCGGGCAGCTCCTCTCCTCGCAGTGGGCGGGGATGCCGGCGTGGCTCGGCGTGTACGGCGAGCAGGGACAGCCCACGTCCGGGCTGTTCTACTACCTGAACCCCATCCAGCAGCCGGAGCAGTGGATGTGGTTCCGCGGCGCGGCGACCGGCGAACCGTGGATGATCGCGGTCCGGCTCGCGATCGACCTCACGTTCATGATCGTCGGCGGAGCGATCTTCGCCATCTTCTGGGTCGAGACCACCGGGATGGGCCCGGAGGCGACCGCGAAGCAGATCCAGAACTCCGGGATGCAGATCCCCGGCTTCCGACGGAACCCGCAGGTCGTAGAGAAGGTGATGGAGCGGTACATCCCACAGGTGACCGTCATCGGGGGCGCCCTCGTCGGGTTCCTCGCCGTGATGGCGAACCTGCTCGGCACTATTGGACAGGTCTCCGGAACCGGGCTGCTGCTCGCGGTCTCTATCACGTACAAGCTGTACGAGGAGATCGCCGAGGAGCAGCTGATGGAGATGCATCCGATGATGCGCCAGATGTTCGGGAACGAGTAGCGACCGTTCCCGCTTCTCGCGGTCTTTTATTACCGCCTTCGCAGCTACCGCTCCGTCGAGCGGACTCGCTCCGCGACGGCGTCGAGCGTCTCGAACTCCTCGCTCGAGTACGCGATAACCCGGACGTCGGTCAGCGTCGTCGGATCGTGTGCCTCGATCGCTTCGCAGACGGTCTCGGCACCCGCCTCGAACCCGAGCCCGGCGGCGCCGGTACCGAGCACCGGAATCACGAGCGACTCGCAGCCGAGCTCCTCGGCGGTCGCCAGCGCGTTCCGCGTCGCCTCGCGGACGCTCTCCTCGGTCGCCAGCCCGTCGCCGTAGTGCGGCATCGCCGCGGCGTGGATCACGTGGTCGGCGTCCAGCTCGTACGCGTCGGTGACGGCGACCCCACCGAGCTCGACGGGCCCCTTCGAGACGGCGGCCTCGTTTATTGGGCCGCCCGCGTTTCGACGAAGCGCGCCGGCGACGCCGCTCCCCATCCGCAGGCTGGTTCCGGCGGCGTTCGCGAGCGCGTCCGCGCGCTGTTCGGCGATGTCGCCGCGGGTCACGTCGAACTCCATATCGTGGCGGTTTCGACGCCGATCCGGTAAACGCTGACGGGGGCACCCGTCTGAGGGCGGGCGGGCCACCCCGCTCCGAGAGACTGCCCCGTGAGTAACCCCTATTACGTTCTGGGGGTTACGACGCGACATGACGATCGTTCGACGGCGCGGTCGGGAATCGACCGCCACGGGAGGCGATCCGCCGTGAGTCACCACCTCGACGAGATCGATCGACAGATCATTCACGCGCTGATGTCGGACGCGAGGAACACCTCCGCGCCGATGATCGCGGAGGACATGAACGTCTCCGCGGGGACGGTCCGGAACCGGATCGAGCGTCTCGAGGAGGCGGGCGTCATCCGCGGCTACACGGCGATCGTCGACTTCGAGCAGGCCGGCGGACGGCTCACCTCGGTGTTCATGTGTACCGTTCCCGCGGACGAGCGGGAGCGACTGGCGCTGGCGGCCCGATCCATTCCGGGGGTGATCAACGTCCGCGTACTGATGGCCGGCCGCCGTGACCTGCAGGTGGTCGCGGTCGGCGAGGAGACGAGCGACCTCCGGGAGATCGCGCGCGCGCTCTCCGGGCTTGACATCCGCATCGAGGACGAGGAACTGCTCCAGACGGAGCTACACACCCCGTACTCTCGGTTCCTCGACGACGGCTCCAAACAGTCCGTGGTCACCGACACCGTCACGCTCGCGGACGGGACCGCCGTCATCGAGGTGTGCGTCACCGATGACGCGCCGATCGTCGGCCGCTCTCCGTCGGAGGCCCGCGACGACGGGCTCCTGTCGAGCGACACCATCGTGACGTCGATCGAGCGCGACGGGTCGATCATCCATCCGGTCGACGACGCGACGGTCCGGCCGAACGACGTGGTGACCGTGCTTCCAAAGGAGTCGTCAGAGGAGGAGGTCCTCGAAGCGTTCCTCGCCGACGAGGACGAGACCCCGCCGGCGACGTCGTGAGTCTCTCCGTTTTTTCACTCCGGGCGGTCTACCCTGAGCCATGGCAGACACGATCCTCGTTCCGATCGAACTCCCGGATCCGGAGCCGCTGTCGTCGGTGTTGATCGAGGACCTGGCCTCGCTCTCGGTCGTGGTGCTCGGCCACTACGACCTCCCCGAGCAGACGCCGGCCAGCTCGGCCCGCGACCAGTTCGGTGAGGCGGCACAGGCGACGCTCGACGAGGTCGCCGAGGCGTTCGCCGACGCCGGCGCGGCCGTCCGGACGCGACTGGTGTTCGGGAAGGATCGAGCGGCCGCGATCCGGCAGGTCGCGACAGAGGAAGGGTGTGCCGCAGAGCTCGATCCCGCCCCGACAGAGGGGATCGGTCGAATTCTCGTGCCGCTCCCCGACGTCGCCGAGTTCGACCGGCTCCCGAGGTTCATCCGGGTGCTGAGCGAGGACTCCACCAAGCGGATCACCCTGTTCCACGTCGTCGAGGGCGAGGAGTCACGGGAACGGGGCGAGTCCATCGTCGCGGAGACCCGCGAGCGCCTCGTCGCGGACGGGTTCGATTCCGCGTCCGTCGACACGCTGGTCGTCGAGGGCGACGAACACGACGAGGAGATCCTCCGGGTCGCGGCCGGGTACGACGCGGTCGTGATGTACGAGCCGGAGTCCCGTCTCGGCGACCGCCTGTTCGGATCGCTGGCGGACCGGATCGCGGACGAGACCGGCGACCCGGTGATCCTCGTCAACCGAGACTACTGACTCGGTCTCGGCTGTCGACCCGACCGCTCCGCTCGCCGGATCCGATCACTTCGGCTCGGTCGCGGTGATCCCATCGTCGTCTTCCCCGCGACGGGCCCGGAGGATCGTTCCGACCGCGCCGGTCCGATCGGTCCGCGACCGCCCGTACGCGAGGTACACGAGGGCGCTCCCGACGATGATCCCGACCGCCCCGAGAATGGGCACCGTCCCCATCTGCGTGAGTAGGCCGATCCCCGCGACGAAGCCGAACAGCTGGACGAACGGGTAGCCGGGCGCCGTGAACTCCGGATCGTAGGAGGGGACGTCGGCCACGCGGAAGGCGACCAACGCCATGTTCTCGAACGAGAAGACGAGGATCTGGAACGCGCTCGCCAGTTTCGCCAGCTCGATCACCGGGACGAACGCGATGAGCAGCAGCAGCACGACGCCGGTGATCAGCACGGAGTTCCGCGGGGTCTTGAACCGCCGGTCGATGGTCCGGAGCGCGGGCGGCAGGAGGTCGTCGCGGCTCATCGCGAGCGGGAACCGCGAGGAGGAGAGCACGCCGGCGTTGGCCATGCTTGTGAGCGCGACGACGGCGATCACGGAGATGAACAGCACCCCGGCGCCACCGAGGAGGGCGCCCGCTCCGTCGGCCATCGGCGTGAGCGACGCCGTCCCGCCCGGGCCGCCCGTCGTCAGCGTCTCCGGGTCGCTGAGACCGATGATCGCGCCGACCACGCCGATGTAGAGGACCGTCATGATACCCATGGAGCCGAGCATGGCGCGCGGGAGGTTCGTTCCGGGGTCTTTCACCTCTTCGGCGACGCTCGCGACCTTCGTCACGCCCGCGTACGAGACGAAGACGAACGCGGCGGCCGTGACGACGCCGCCGCTTCCGTGCGTCGTGAAGGGCGAGTATCGAGCGGTGTCGGCGACGAACCCCGCGTTGACGACGTACGCGAGCAGCCCCGCGATGACCAGCGTGACGATGACAGCCTGTATCTGGCCGCTCATTTTCGTCCCCGAGACGTTCAGCGCGACGACGAGGACCGCCAGTGCCAGCGCGACGTACACCACCGCGCCCTGAGAGAGCGGCGCGAACAGCAGCAGGTACGCGCCGAGACCGACGAGCGCGAACGAGCTCTTGAACACCAGCGAGAACCACGCCCCGATCCCGGCGACCGTCCCGAGCAGCGGACCCAGCGCCCGGTCGATGTAGAGGTACGTCCCGCCGGACTCCGGCATCGCCGTCGCCATCTCGGCCTTCGACAGCGCGGCCGGCAACACGACGAGCGCGGCCAGCACGTACGCCAGGATCACCCCCGGGCCGGCCTTCTTATACCCCAACGCCGGCAGCACGAAGATCCCGCTCCCGATCATCGCACCCATGCTGATCATCATCGTCGGGTACAACCCGAGATTTCGGTCCAAATCGTGCTGGCCCATTCGTCTGTCTCCCCGTAACGGCCGTTCCGGTTTATCACCTTCGGGATGCCCAACATAACCGCCGTCGAATTGCGTATTCAGAAGACAAAAGCCGCTTCGGTCGGTGACTACGATTCGCCGCGTCGGTAGTCGATGTCGTCGCCGTCTTCGTCTTTCTCCTCGCTGCCGTCTTCGTGCGTCTCTTCGACCTTCTCTTCCACCTTCTCACCGACCGTCTCTTCGACGGTCTTTTCGACGGTTTCCTCGACTTTCTCGCCGACGGTCTCTTCGACCTTCTCGCCGACGGTCTCTTCGACCTTCTCGCCGACGGTTTTCTCGACCGTCTCCTCGACGGTCTTTTCGACGGTTTCCTCGACCTTCTCGCCGACGGTCTCTTCGACCTTCTCGCCGACCGCCTCTTCGACGGTCTTCTCGACGGTTTCGCCGACCGTCTCCTCGACTTTGCCCGTCACCTCTTCGCTGACGGTGTCACTGACGTCGTCGGCGACCTCGCTGACCTCCTTGTTGACCGTCTCGCCGACCGTCTTCTCGACTTCCTTGCTCACGGTTTCGCCGACGCTCTTTTCGACCTCTTTGCTGACAGTGTCGCCGACGGTTTTCTGGACTTCCTTGTTGACGGTGTCGCCGACGGTTTTCTGGACTTCCTTGTTGACGGTGTCGCCGACGCTCTTCTCGACTTCCTTGCCGACCTGGTCGGCGACCTCCCGCGTCATCCAGTCGGGGTCGAATCGGGCCATCTTCCAGACGACGTGGACCACGTAGGAGGCGAACACCCCGATCCCGAACGCCACGCCGACGTTGTTCGCGTTCAGCGTCGCGATGAGCACGATCGACAGGACGATCAGCGCGCCGTACGCGAGGTCGGTGAGCGCGTCGACGCGGGCCGGACTCACCATCGCCGGCCCTCCTCCGCGGTCGCGTTGCGGTCTCGATTGAGCGTAGCGTGCATTAGTGTGTGTACCTATCGGCGGTGAGGGGCTAAAAGCCCCGATTCGCGGCGACACCGATGGGGCCCGGGCTCGTCGGGGATCACCGGCGGAGCGCGGTCCTTTTGTGCCGGATGGCCGAAGCCGAGGCATGGATATCGAGGAGGGCGGTCTCACCGTCTCCGTCCCCGAGGCCCGCGACGGGGCCAGCGAGGGCACCGGCGGCGGGGTCTTCTTCAACCCGACCCAGGAGCTGAACCGCGACATTACCGTCGCGGTGCTGCGCGCGTACCGCGAGCGGGAGCCGCGCGCGGCGTCGTACCTCGACGCGATGGCGGCGTCGGGGATCCGCGGGGTCCGCGCCGCCGCGGAGGGGTACGACGTCACCTGCGCCGACGTCGACCCGGACGCGGTCGAGCTCGCGGCCGAGAACCTCGCCGCCAACGACCTCGACGGCGAGACGGTCCACCGCGACGTCAACGCGCTGCTGTACGAGAACGTCTTCGACGTCGTCGACCTGGACCCGTACGGGACGCCGATCCCGTTCGCGGACGCCGCGCTCGCGAACGCGCGTAACCTCGTCTGCGTCACGGCGACCGACACCGCCCCGCTCTGCGGCGCGCACCTCAACAGCGGGATCCGGAAGTACGGCGCGGTCCCGCGCAACACCGACTACCACCCGGAGATGGGGCTCCGGACGCTGATCTCCGCGCTGGTGCGCACCGCAGCGCGCTACGACAAGGCGGCCCGCCCGATCGTCTCGCACGTCTCGCGCCACTACGCCCGGACCTACCTGGAACTGGAGTCCGGCGCGCAGGCGGCCGACGCCTGCGTCGACGAGCTGGGACACGTCGACAACTGCGAGGACTGCCTCTGGCGCGAGGCGACCCGCGGGCTGATCGCCGACCCGGTCGAGGCGTGCCCGGTCTGCGGGAGCGAGCGCGTGCTCACGGCCGGCCCGCTGTGGCTGGGGGCCGTCGCCGAGGCCGACTTCGCCCGCGCGGTGCGGCGGCACGTCACCGACGACATGGGCGAGGCGAAGCGCGCCCGGAAGCTGCTCGGGACCGTCGCCCGCGAGCTCGACACCCCCACGCACTACGACCAGCACCGTCTGTACAAGGAGTGGGGCGAGCCCGCCATCGGCATGGACGAGTTCGTCGACCGACTGCGGGGGGCCGGCCACGAGGCCAGCCGCGCCCACTACCGCGGCACCGCGGTCAAGACCGCCGCGTCGATCCCGGAGATGCGGGCGGCGGTTTTGGGCGAAACGGACTGACCGCGCCCGAGCCCCGACAGCACCGTCCCGTTTTTGTCGCCATCGCTCGAACGGCGGAGCGTGCCCCGACAAATGACCATCGCCTTCGGTACGGCGCGTCGCGTCGTCGACGTCGCGATCGACCGGCAGGTGACGTTCCTCGCCGCCGCGATCGCCTACTACGCGTTCGTCTCGCTGATCCCCGCGCTCCTGCTGCTCGTCGTCGTCGCGACCGCCGTCTTCGGCGAGACCATCGCCGGCGAGCTGGTGGCGGCGGCCGGCGGCTTCCTCACGCCCGCCGGCGAGGAGGCCGTCGCCGGCGCGATCGGCTCGGCGGGCGGTCGGACCGGCGCCAGCGTGCTCGGCGTGGCCGTGCTGCTGTGGTCGACGCTGAAGGTGTTCCGCGGGCTCGACACCGCGTTCGCCGAGCTGTACGGCGTCAAGGAGCCGCCGGACTTCGTGAAACAGCTCACCGACGCCGGCTCTGTCGTGCTCGGCGTGGGCGTGGGCGTCGGTGTGATGGTCGTCGTCGGCGCGTTCGTCGCGGCCGCCGACGCGGTCCCCGCCGTGGAAGCGGTTAGCATCCTCGCGCTGCCGGCCTTCCTCGCCGTCGCCTTCCTCCCGATGTACTACCTGCTCCCCCAGCCCCGCATCGGGCTCCGGGAGGCCCTCCCGGGCGCGGCCGTCGCCGCGGTCGGCTGGACGCTGCTGCAGGCCGGCTTCCAGCTGTACGCGGCGAGCGCCGGGCAGTATCAGGTGTACGGCGTCATCGGCGGGGTGCTGCTGCTCGTCACGTGGCTCTACCTCGCCGCCGTCGTCGTCGTGGTCGGCGGGGTCGTCAACGTCGTGCTGGCGGGTCGCGACGGGGCGTCCCCCGCGAGCGGCGCCGGCCTCGAGACCGGGTCGACCGCGGTCGACCACGCCGCGGACCGGCAGTTACAACACGACCGCGACCGACCCACGGGTATGAACGGCGAGTCGGACGGCGCGGGCGACGCCGGCGACGAGGAGCGGCCGGAGGGGGCGCCGGACGTCGCGGCGCTACAGGAGGAGATCGCGCGGCTGCGGGCGGAGTTCGACGAGTTCGAGGACGACGTCGAGCGGCGCACCGTCGACAAGCCCGCGGTGGAGTCAGAGCTGAAGCGCTACGTCCGGTCCCGGATGCGGCGCGGCCACGCCCGCGGCTGGGGACCGTACCTCGTGCTGCTGTACGGCACGGTGCTCATCTTAGGCGCGTTCTCCTTCCTCGACGGGCTCTACGCCATCGCCGCGATGCTCATCCTCGGGCTGTCGACGCTCGGGCTCTACACCCTCTTCATCATCGTCGGCATCGGCCTCAACCTGCTGGAGACGCCCGGGAAGGCGCTCGACTACGCCCGCGACCGGGGCGACGACTGACGAGTGACCGAATCGTGACCGGACTCGTCGCCGCGGAGCGCGGTCTCGGCGAGACCGCCCTCGTCGACGCGCTCCCCGAGGTCGTCGTCGTCGTCTTCGCGGCCGTCACCCACCTCGCCGACCCGTGGTTCCTCTTCGGGCTGCTGGCGGTCGCCTACTGGTTCGGGAGCGACCGGATCGCGGCCGCGCCGCGCCGCGCCGGCGCGACCGCCATCGCCGCCGTCACCTGCGCGTACGCCGCCGTCGCGCTCGGCAAGGCGTGGTTCGCCGTCCCCCGACCGCCGGGGGCGATGGGCCCCGTCGACGTGCCCGCGTGGCTCCCCGCTCTGCTCACCGGGTGGTACGAGGCGCAGGTGCTCTCCGACGGCTTCGGCTTCCCCAGCGGCCACGCCACCGGCGGCGCGGCGGCGTACCTCGCGCTGGCGCTGCTGTACGACCGCGCCTCGACCGGCGAGAGGCGGCTGCTCGCGGCCGGCGCCGTCGCCGTCGCGGTCGCCGCCTCGCGGGTGGTGATCGAGGTCCACTACCTCGTCGACGTGCTCGCCGGGCTCTGCCTCGGCGGGGTGGTCGTGGTCGGCGCGCTGTGGCTCGCGGGCGACCCTCGCTTCCGCGGGCGGAACGCCTCGCGGGTGGACCGCCGCGAGCCGACCGCCGCGCTCGACCCCACGCCGGCGTTCCTGCTGGCCGCGGTCGTCTCGCTCGCGGCGGCCGGCGTCGCGTTCGCCGCCGGGCACACCGGCGAGGTCGTCGAGGCGGGGATCGGGATCGCCACCGGGGTCGGCGGCGCGGCGGGCTGGCGGCTCGTCTCCGGGGACGAGCCCGCTGTCCCGGTCCGGATCGCCGTCCCGGCGCTCGCCGTCACCGGCGCGCTCTGGGTCGGCGCGTACGCGCTCGCCGACTCGCTCGTCGTCACGCTGGCCGCGACCACCGCGGCGGTCGTCGCCGTGGTCGCGCTGCCGGCGCTGCCGGAGCGGATCGAGGCGATATCGAGCGATCGGAGCTGAGCGAGTTCGGTAGGGACCGCGGTGTATCCCTCTGACCGATAGCGAGAGTGGACATAGTACGTCGCGAGTGAGGTGGTTTATAAATGATCGAGTGGTGTTGCCGTCGGCTGTTTATAAGTGAGTAGCGACTCTGGGTGAACACCTCCAAAGCCCCACCCGCAACCGCCCCGCACCTCCAACCTCCCCAACCTCGCGCCCTCTGGGCGCTCGGAGGCGCGCCGACCGCACCGCGCCATTCATTTATAAAAAATCGTTGCTCTCGCATTCTTCTGTTAAATACCACGTTGCCGACGGCGGTCTGCAATACCCACTCCCGCTATCGATCGCCGTCGCGCGCCGGTCGCGACGCGCCTCGTCGGCAGTCGAAAACTGCGTGACGATGCGAAACCGGAGAGACTGAGGGCGCTGACCGCACCGGAAAACCGACCGCACTAAAAATCGAACGCGCCGAGAGAGCCGAACGGTCGAGAGAGCCGCGACCGCGCCGTCGCCTCAGAACGTCTCGAGGTAGCGGTCCTCCTCCCACTGCGAGACCTGGGTGAGGTACTCGCTGAACTCCTGGGACTTCGCCTCGGCGAACTTCTCGGAGGTGTGCGGGCCGAGCGCCTCCTGAAGCACCTCGTCGGTCTCCAGCTCCTCGACGGCGGCGCCGAGGTTCGGCGGCAGCGTCTCGATGCCGTACTCCTCGCGCTTCTCCTCGTCGAACTCGTAGATGTCCTCGCGGACCGGGTCGCCGGGGTCGGCGCCGGTCTTGATCCCGTCGAGACCGGCGGCGATGAGCGACGCCATCCCGAGGTAGGGGTTACAGGACGGGTCGGGGCTGCGGACCTCGAAGCGCGCGGAGACGCCCGCGGCGTCCGGGACGCGGACGAGCGCCGAGCGGTTCGTGTCGGACCACGCGACGTAGATGGGCGCCTCGTAGCCGGGCACCAGGCGCTTGTAGGAGTTCACGGTCGGGTTGGTGACGGCCGTGAACGCCTTCGCGTGGTTCAGGATGCCGCCCATGAACTGGTAGGCCGTCTCGCTCAGGTTGAACTCGTCGTCGTTGTCGGCGAAGGCGTTGCCGTCCTCGTCGAACAGCGAGATGTGGCTGTGCATCCCCGAGCCGTTGATGTTGGCGATCGGCTTGGGCATGAACGTCGCGTGGAGGTCGTGCTGCTCGGCCACCGCGCGGACGACGGCGCGGAACGTCGCGATGTTGTCCGCGGTCGTGAGCGCGTCGTCGTACTTGAAGTTGATCTCGTGTTGCCCCTCGGCGACCTCGTGGTGCGAGGCCTCGATCTCGAAGCCCATCTCCTCTAGCGTGAAGATGATCTCCTTGCGGACGTCGGACGCGAGGTCCTTCGGCGCGAGGTCGAAGTAGCCGCCGTTGTCGTGGGGGATCGTCGTCGCGTTCCCGTCGTCGTCCTTCTCGAACAGGAAGAACTCCGGCTCGGGGCCGATGGAGACGGAGTAGCCCATCTCCTCGGCCTCCGCGAGGACGCTCTTGAGGACCTGACGCGGGCCGCCGGCGAACGGCTCGCCGTCGGTGTCGACGATGTCACAGATGAGCCGCGCGGCGCCGCTGTCGCCGTTCCCGTCGCTCCGCCACGGGAGCACCGCGAACGTGTCGGGGTCGGGGACGAGCCGCATGTCCGACTCCTGGATGCGCACGAACCCCTCGATGGAGGAGCCGTCGAAGTAGATGCCCTCGGTGAACGCCTTCTCGGCCTGGTGGGCCGGCACGGAGACGTTCTTCACGACGCCGAGGATGTCGGTGAACTGGAGCCGCAGGAAGTCGACGTTCTCTTCTTCGATCTCGTCGAGTACCGCCTGTTCTTCGGCCGTGAGGCCGCCGTCCGGTTTCGCTTGTTCGTCCGTCATGTTTTGGACAGTAATTCCTTATCTGCCAGTATAAAGGCCTTATCGCTTGGCGCATGAACCGCCACCCTCCCAATTATGGTGGACGTTCGTAAAATTCTAAACCCCTGAGGCCGTGGATAGGTGTGATGACGTACGAAAACCTCGACGCCAAACTCGTTA
This sequence comes from Halorubrum sp. CBA1229, assembly GCF_003721435.2. NCBI lineage: Archaea > Methanobacteriati > Methanobacteriota > Halobacteria > Halobacteriales > Haloferacaceae > Halorubrum > Halorubrum sp. CBA1229. The sequence goes on from NZ_CP054585.1 coordinate 1,781,455, forward strand.
ACTCCCTTCTCAGCAACGGCCGCGCGAGCCTCCGGAGCCTCGGTGACGAGCTCGACGTGTCCGTGACCACCGTCTCGAATCACCTCCGCGATCTCGAAGACGAGGGCGTGATCCGGGGGTATACGCCCATCGTCGACTACGACAAGCTCGGCTACGACGTGACGGCGGTGCTCCAGCTGAAGGTGGAGGGAAGCGCGCTCCCCGACGTCACGGAGAAGCTCCGGCAGGAGAAGCAGATGGTGAGCGTCTACGAGGTCACGGGCGACTACGACGTGATCGCGATCGGCAAGTTCACCGACACGGACGGGATGAACGACCAGATCAAGTCGATTCTCACCGACGCCGACATCCGCGAGTCGAACACGAGCGTCGTCTTGAACGCGGTGACGGAGAACGAGCAGTTCGACCTCGACCTCAACGACGAGTAGCCCGACCGCACGAGCGGCGATCCGGCCCGACCGCGCTACTCCCGCCCGGCCGCCGCTTCCAGGACCTCCACGGCCGGCAGCGGCTCGCCCGTCAGCGCGCGGATGTACGCCCCGCCCGCGATGGAGACGTGCGAGAAGTCGTCCTCGCTCAGGCCGTACATCTCGATCGCCCGGGAGGTGTCGCCGCCCCCGACGACCGAGAAGCAGTCGGTCTCCGCGATGGCCTCGAGCACGCCGACGGTGCCGTCGGCGAACCGCTCGTCCTCGAAGACGCCGAGCGCCCCCTTCACGAACACCGCGTCGGACTCGCGGACGAGCGGCTCGTAGGCCGCGACCGTCTCCGATCCCACGTCGAGGTACCCCGCGGTCTTCTCGTCGATCTCGTCGACGGCGACCTCCGCGCGCTCGCCGTCGGCCCCCTCGTACGCGAGGTCCGCGGCGAGGTGGATCGCGTCGCCGCGCTCGTCGAGCACGGACTCGATCAGCTCGCGGTTCTCCTCCCACTGCTCGTCGAACAGGTCCATGTCCCCGATGTCGTGCCCGACGGGGTGGCCCGCGGCGCGCAAGAAGAGCTCGCCGGCGACGCCGCCGAGGAGGAACCGGTCGACCCGGTCGTCTAAGGCGTCCATCACGCCGATCACGTCGGTCGCTTTGGTTCCGCCGACGACCATCGTCACCGGGCCGTCGAACTCGCGGGTCGCGATGGCGGTGTTGGCCTCGTACTCCGTCTCCATCACGCGGCCGGCGTACGACGGGAGGACGAGCGGGAAGCCGACCAGCGAGGCGTGCTTCCGGTGGGCGGCCGAGTAGGCGTCGTTGACGTACGCGTCGAACTTCGGCGCCAAGGTCCGGACGAACTCCGTGTCGGCCTTCTCCTCGGGCGACGCCTCGGGGAGTTCGTCGTCACACATCCGAGTGTTCTCCAACAGGAGGATTTCGCCCGCATCGAGCGCGTCGATGGCCGAAAGCGCCTCGTCGCCGTACGTGTCCTCGACGAAGGCGACGTCGCGGCCGACGTGTTCGGCGAGGATGTCGGCGTGGCCCGACAGCGACGTGAAGTCGTCGCGGCCGGGGCGGCCCTGGTGGGCCAGCAGGACGACCCGGTGGCCCGCCTCGGCGAGCTCGCGGACCGTCTCCGCGTGGCGCTCGAAGCGGCGGTTGTCCTGCGGTGCTCCGTCCTCGATCGGCGAGTTGAGGTCGAGCCGAACGAGGACGCGTTCGTCTGCCGGGAGGTCGTCGATGGTGTCGAAGGTGGCCATGGATGAGTGGTCGTCGATTGAGTATTTAAAAAGCGGTTCTTCGGGAGAACGTCGCCGCCGGGAGCCTCGGCCGCGGCGGCGTTCCGGTGGAGACCGACCCCGGCGGCGTTCCGGGATGGGACCGACCGCGCTCGCCGCTTACGCCTCGTCGTGGACGTACGCGGCCATGTCGAGCATCCGGTTCGAGAAGCCGTACTCGTTGTCGTACCAGGTGAGGATCTTCAGGAGCTTCCCGCCGGCGATGACGTTCGTCGACCCCAGGTCGACGTAGCTGGAGAACGGGAGGCCGACGATGTCGCTGGAGACGACCTCGTCGTCGGTGTAGCCGAGCACGCCCGCGAGCGGACCGGAGTCGGCTGCGTCGCGGAAGGCGGCGTTGACCTCCTCCGCGGTGACGGTCTCGTCGAGGCTGACGACGAACTCGGTGATGGAGCCGCTCGCGACCGGGACGCGCATCGCCATCCCGTCGATCTTCCCGTCCAGCTGCGGGAGGACCTTCTGTGCCGCGCCGGCCGCGCCCGTCGAGGTCGGCACGATGTTCTCGGCGGCCGCGCGCCCGCGGCGCGTCTTCGCCTTCGGGCCGTCGATGAGCGCCTGCGAGCCGGTGTAGGCGTGGACGGTGGTGAGGGTGCCGGCGTCGATGCCGAACTCCGCGTCGAGCACCTTCGCGACCGGCGTGATGGAGTTCGTCGTACAGGAGGCGTTCGAGATCACGTCGTCGCCGTCGTACTCGTCGTGGTTGACGCCGTAGACGAGCTGCTTGACCGGCTTCTCGCCCTTCGGCGGCGCCGAGATGATCACGGTGTCCGCGCCGCCGTCGAGGTGCGCGCTCGCGTCCTCGCGCGTCCGGAAGACGCCCGTGCACTCCAGGGCGACGTCGACGTCGAGCTCGTCCCACGGGAGGTCCGCGGGGTCCTGCACGTTGTACAGCGGGACCGAGGTGCCGCCGATCGTCAGCGCGTCGCCGTCGCGCTCGACGCCGTCGAGCCGCCCCATGACGGTGTCGTACTTCGCGAGGTACGCCATGTCGTTGAACTCCATCACGTCGTTGATGCCGACGAGCTCGATCCGCGGCGCCTCCAGCACCGCGCGGAACACGTTCCGTCCGATCCGACCGAACCCGTTGAGACCGACCCGCACGACCTCGTCGTCGCTCACGTCGTCCGCCGCATCGAGGTACGATTTACTCATATTTGAAAAAGCCGAGCCGCAGATACTTAAATCCGGCCGAGTCGGTCTGAGATAGTCACTATCGTTCGATTTCGTTACGAACGGTGTCGGCTGTCGGCGGCGCTCCCCGACCGACGGCGGCGGATCGACCCCGCACAGTGGCGCGTCGTGCCGGCCAATACGGCGACCGACAGAAGGCTTATCGGCGTCACCGCCTTCACGTGAGGTATGGATAGAGACGACCGTGACGATCCGTTCGGCGATTTCTTCGAGGAGATCGAACGGATGATGAACGAGATGGCGGGCGGCGAACCGGGCACCGAGGACGCCGGCTTCGGGTCGGCGACGCACGTGGACGCGTACGCCACCGACGACGGCGTGCGGCTCGTCGCCGACCTCCCGGCCGTCTCGAAGGAAGAGCTCTCCCTGCAGTGCGACGGCGAGGCGCTCACCATCTCCGCGGCCTCCGACCGGCGGGAGTACGACGAGACCGTCGACCTCCCCGTCCCGGTCGACGAGCACTCCGCGAACGCGACGTTCAACAACGGCGTCCTCGAGGTCACGTTCGACCGCGACGACGACTCCGCGTCGATCGACCTCGAGTAGGCGCTCCGGTTTCCGGTCAGTTCCTCCCCGCCGTCCGCTCGATGAGCTCCGCGAGCCGGTCGTAGAAATCGGGCTCATACTTCGTCGCCGCGTCCACTGTCGGGCGCGCGTTGGTCTCGTTGACGACGAGCCGGTCGCCCGTCGCGAGCAGGTCGACGCCGAGGTAGTCGATACCGAGGACGTCGGCCGCCCGCTCGGCCAGCTCCCGAGCGCGCTCCGGGAGGTCGACGCCGGTCGCCTCGGCGCCGCGGTGGACGTTGTGCTTCCACCGGCCCGCCTCGCGGGCGTCGTCGGGGAGTTCCCGGCGCACCGCGCCGGCGTACGCGCCGTCGACGACCATCGCGCGGTAGTCGCGCGCGTCGGGGAGGAACTCCTGGATCAGGTACGACTTGTCGCCGGTCGCGCGGTAGTCGTGGACGAGGTTCAGGTAGTCGACGACGCCGAGGAGGGAGTCGAGGTCGGCGGCGGTCGCGACGCCGACGCCCCGTGTCGCGGAGTTCGGCTTGACGACGACGGGGTACGAGAACGACGACACGGCGTCGGTGACGACCGCCTCGTCGACGGGGTTCGACACCAGCGTCGTCCGCGGCGTCGGGAGTCCGGCGTCGTCGAGCGCGGCGAGCGCGCCCGCCTTATTCCGGGAGGCGAGGACGGCGTCGCGGCCGTTCACCCACGGGACCGACAGCCGCGCGTCGACGACGGCGCCCTCCATGAGCCGCGAGGGGTAGACGAGGCCGACGTCGAAGCCGTCGAACTCGGCGTCGCCGTCGCTTTCCTTCCCGCCCTCGCCGCGCTCCCCGCCCGAGACGCGGAGCGACCGCTCCTTCGCCTGCACGTGCTCGACGGCGATTCCGCGACTCGCGAGCGGCTCGCGCACCCGGTCGAACGTCTCCGCGTCGGTCGTCATCGCCAGCCGGAGCATACGCTCGCTCGGGGCCGTTCGGACTTAAAAACGGTGCGGCGGTCGACGGTCGCTCGTCGACCTCGCGGGCGCCGACGCCGCTTCCGTGACGCCGACGGTATTCGATCCGGGCGCGACCCGCGCTCGCGCTACCCCAGGTGGCCTTCCTCGCGGAGCTGTTCCGCCTCGCTCTTCTCGTAGCGCCACGCGATGTCGCCCTTCTCGTCTTGCCAGTCCCACGGCTCAACGAGGACGATGTCGTCCTCGCGGATCCAGACGCGCTTCTGCATCCGCCCGGGGATGCGCGCGGTCCGCTCTTTCCCGTCCGCACAGCGGACGCGGACCCGGTTCGCGCCGAGCATCTCGACGACCTCCGCGAACACCTCGTCGTCGTCGGGCATCCGGAGGTCGTTTCGGCCGTCGCCGTCTCCGTCGCTCATGCGTACGCGGTGATACGCGTTCCCGGAAATAAAAGGGCCGCTCTCCGCGCGGAAGCGTCCTTTTTAAACACCGACGGGCGCGATCGGCGGGTATGCGCGACACGCTCGGACCCACCGGCCTCGTCGGCGTCGCCCTCGTCCTCCTCGCGGTCGGCCTGTTGACCGCGTACGACCCCGTCGTCGGCGGCGGGGTCGCCCTCCTGCTGGCCGGGCTCGGACTGATCGCGAAGGGCGTCGCCGACTCGGCGATGCGCACCTTCGGCCTCAAGTAGCCGTTCTCTGCCCTCTCGCCGCTCGCTCCTCCGACCGACCCTTCTCGCGCCGCTCCCGAAAGAGTGATAACCGGCGGCCGCCCCGGACCGATCATGGTCGACGCACCCGCGGTCGCGGTCGAACTGGCGGAGCTCCTCGCGGTGGTCGTCGGGGCCGGCGCGGCCTCGGTGATCGGCGTCCTGCTTGAACGGTTCGGACTCTCCGCGGCCTCCACGGGCGACCTCGTGCTCGGCGCGTGGGCGGTCGGGATGGGGCTGCTCGCGCTGTACGTCGGGATCGTCGCGCTCGGGTACGAGCAGGCGCTCCCCCGCCTCCGGCGGCTCGCCGCCGGCGAGTAGGACCGCGACGGCGAACGCCGGGACGGCGACCCGCGGCCGATCGCTTATAAATCTCCGCGCTTCGCGAGGTCCCGAACCGTCTCCGCCCGCTCGCGGATCGCGGCCCACTCCGCGTCGTCTTTGTCGTCGACGTGCGAGTACATCAGTCCCATCCGGCCGGTGCCGCGGAGCGTCTTCTCCTTGTCCTTCAGGAAGTCCCAGTAGAGCGCGTTGAACGGGCACGCGCCCTCGCCCGTCGTCCGGGAGACGGCGTAGGGGCACGACGCGCAGTAGTCGCTCATCCGGTTCACGTAGCTCCCCGAGGCGGCGTACGGCTTCGAGGAGAGCACGTCGGTCCCGAACGACCCCATCGCGACGACGTTCGGCGTCGTCACCCAGTGGTACGCATCCACGAAGCCGAGGTGGAACCACTCGTTCACGTCGGCGGGGTCGGCGCCGTAGAGCAGCGCGAAGTTCGACAGCACCATCAGCCGCTCGATGTGGTGGGCGTACCCGTACTCGCGGACGTGGTCGACCGCCTCGGAGAGGCACCGCATCTCCGTGTCCCCGTCCCAGTACGCCGGCGGGAGCTCCCGCGACTGATCCAGCTGATTCGCGTCCGCCAGCGCCGGCATCGCCTCGCGGTAGACGTGTCGCGTGAACTCCCGCCAGCCGATCACCTGCCTGATGAACCCCTCGGCCGCGTTCAGCGGAACCGAGAGACGGTCGTCGCCGCCGCTGTCGCCCGCGCCGACTCCGTCCTCTCCCTCGGTTCCGCCCTCCGCGAACGCGTCGAGCGTCGTCCCCGAACCGCCGCCCGCCGCGGGGTCGTCGTCGGGGTCGTACCCGCCGGGCTCGACCCCGCGCCGCTCGTAGGCTGCCTCCACCGCCCGGACCGGTTCGCGCGGGTGGAGGAGTCCGAGGTTGATCGGGACCGAGAGCAGGGAGTGCGAGAGGAACGGCTCCCCCGTCACCATCGCGTCCTCGTACCGCCCGAACGACGGCAGCCGCTCCCGAACGAACGCGTCGAGCGCGGCCCGGGCCTCCTCTCTGGTGACCGGCCACGCGAACCCGTCCAGCGCGTCCTCCCCCCACGTGTCGAACCGGTCGCGGACCCACGCGTGCGTCTCTCGGGTGAGTTCGTCGGGCTCGAACCCCGGCCGCTCCGGCGGCTCCCAGTCGTCCGGCGGGGTCTCTTGGTTCAGGTCGTCGTAGTTCCACTCGCCGCCGACCGGCTCGTCGCCGTCCATCAGCACGCCCGTCTCGCGGCGGACGTGGCGGTACCAGCTCTCCTGTCGGTAGCTCCGGGCGGCGGTGCCGTCCTCGTCGAGGACCGACTCCGTCCCGCTCTCGCCCTCGCTCCCATCGTCCGGACTCCCCGCCCACTCCCGCCAGTCGCTCGGCGTCGTCCAGAACAGCTCGTTATCCAACAGCTCCAGCGACCCGCCTCGCTCGGCGACGAGCTCGCGGAGGCGCTCGGCGGCGCCGTGGCTCGCGGGGCGCATCAGTCGGAGGTCGGGGTCGGAGCGGTCGGTCAGGAACTCCTCGAGGCCCTCGCCGAACGACTCGGCCGTCAGGTACGTCACGTCGCGGCCGCGCTCGCGGAGCTCGTCCCGGAAGTGGCGCATCGCGGAGAAGACGAGCGTCAGCTTGTGGGCGTGGTACGGCTTCCGGTCGGCGAAGCCGTGCGCCTCGATCAGCAGCACCTCGTCGGCGTCGTCGAGGACGTCGAGCTCGGGGTTGAGCTGATCGCCGAGCAGCCAGAGGACGGCGTCGTCGCTCATGGACCACGACACGAGCGCGGTCGACGTAGGTCTGGGGGCCGGACGGTCGGGGCCGAGCCACAACACCCCCCTTTTTATTCGGCCTCGACGAGGGGAGACCGTGGACGAAATACTCACGAACTGGCTCCTCGGTCTGATCGCTGCCCTCCTCGCCGTGCTCGTGCTCGACTCGACCGGGCAGTCGTTCCTCGCTCCGCTCGCCCCGGTCGCGAACGTGCTCGCGCTCGTGACGTTCCTGGCGTTCGTGCTCCTGACGGGCGCGTTCCTCGTGTACACGGCGTCGTTCCGCAACGCGTAGATCGCTCCCGCGGCGGTCCCGGCCGGCGCGGATACCTTTTTACTCTGCGTCCGTCTGGTCGCCGTATGGAGTACACCACCCTCGGCGACACCGGAATGACGGTGTCGAAGATCTGTCTCGGCTGCATGAGCTTCGGCGACCCGGACTGGCGCGAGTGGGTCCTCGACGAGGAGGACGGGAAGGAGATCGTCGAGCGCGCCCTCGAACTCGGGGTGACCTTCTTCGACACCGCCAACATGTACTCGAACGGCGAGTCGGAGCGCGTCCTCGGCGAGGCGCTGGAGGGCCACCGCGAGGAGACCGTCGTCGCCACGAAGGGCTACTTCCAGATGGACGAGTCGAACCCGAACTCGGGCGGGCTCTCGCGGAAGGCGATCGAACAGGAGCTGCAACACAGCCTCGACCGGCTCGGCATGGACACGATCGACCTCTATCAGATCCATCGCTGGGACGACGACACGCCGATCGAGGAGACGCTCGCCGCGCTCGACGACGCCGTCCGCCGCGGCGACGTGCGGTACGTCGGCGGCTCCTCGATGTGGGCCCACCAGTTCGCGGAGGCGCTCCACGCGAGCGAGCGCGAGGGGTACGAGCGGTTCGCCACGATGCAGAACCACTACAACCTCGCCTACCGCGAGGAGGAGCGCGAGATGCTCCCCCTCTGCGAGAAGGAGGGGATCGGCGTGATGCCGTGGAGCCCGCTCGCGCGCGGCTACCTCACCCGGCCGCACGAGGAGGTCGACGCCACGCTGCGCGGGGAGACCGAGGAGCACCTCTACGAGCACCCCTACCGCGAGGGCGGCGGTCCGGTGGTCAACGCGCGCGTCGCGGAACTGGCCGCGGAGAAGGGCGTGAAGATGGCCCAGATCGCGCTGGCGTGGCTGTTCCACAAGGAGTGGGTCGACACGCCCATCGTCGGCACGACCAGCGTCGAGCACTTGGAAGACGCCGTCGAGGCCCTCGACATCGATCTGTCCGCCTCGGATCTGGAGTGGCTCGAGGAGCCGTACGAGCCGGTTCGGGTCTCCGGTCACGAGTAACGAGATCGGTGTACGAACGATCATCAGTACGAGATATCTCACTCGTTTTAATTGCCTTCATGACGTTTTAGGCATATAGTGGCAAGTTATTAATGTGCTAGTAGTTGCCATGATTCTATGAGCGACGATGTCGATCAATCTCCCGTCCCGTCGAGCACCGAGTACGCACGCACCCGGACGCGGTGTCCGAACTGCGGGAACCGCGTGCCGGCGGTCGGCCGCGACGCGGAGACGACCGAGTGTCCGAACTGTCACCGGCCGGTCCGGGCCTGAGGGCCGGGAGGAGGCGGCCGCGCAGCGGACACCGAGCCGGTTCCCCCGATATAAACGCACCGTCGAGAGCCGGAGCAACAACCCTTTTCGGCCGGGCTACCGAACCGATGTCCATGGCAGACGACGAGACCAACGACGCCGAGGAACAGGGCGACAGCGCCGCCGGAGCCGACGGCGGGGACGCCGAGGGCGGCGACGACGAGGAGAAGTCCTTCCGCGAGCGCGTCGAGGAGATCCGCGAGCGACGCGAGCAGGAGCGCGAGGAGGGCGACCGGCCCGATCCGGAGGAGATGATGGGCGGTGGCGGCGGCCCGCCCGGGATGGGCGGCGGTGGCGGCGGCAACCCGTTCGCGCAGATGATGTCCGGCATGATGGGCGGCGGCGGTCCCGGCGGCGCCGGCGGCCCGCCCGGGATGGGCGGCGGTCCGGGCGGTCCCGGCGGCCGCGGCGAGGAGGGCGGCGACCAGGTCGGCAACGAGGAGCTCGTGCGCGAGGTGCGCCAGCTCCGCGACGAGGTCCGCGACGCGACCCGTCAGCTCCAGCGCATCGCGCAGGCGCTCGAAGACGACTAACGCGGCGGTAGTTCTCTGCAGTCGCGATTCTGTTCCGTTTGTCGACGTACAGAAGTGATACGCTCGTCCGTCGATCGATCGCCGGGGCGAGTGCCACGGATCGGCGGCAGTGGTGTGGTATTTAAAAACTCGTGAGGACGGCGATGCTCGTTTATCAACTGATGGGGCGGTGGCGCGCCTCCGAGCGGTCGCCGGCGGCGACCGCGAGGAGTCCGCGAGGGACGCGGTGAGCGCTCGGAGAGCGCGAACCGCGAGTCTGGGGAGGTGTGAGGTGTGGTTTCGGTGTGGGGTGGGATTCAAAGGGGCAGCCGTGAGGCGGACGCAGGCGACGTAAGCACTGCAAGGAGCGAACAAAGTGAGCGACTGAAGCGCGCAGCGAGCGTGCGTCCGCCTCACGGCTGGGGCTTTGGAGATGTTCGCTGCACCAGCGACTGCGACGACGTGCAGCCGAGCGGCGGGGCCTTTGGAGGCCTTCACCGAAGCGTCGTCAACGGTATATAAATAACCGACAGCGACACCGTCGCTTACTCATAAACAACCGATCGACCGAATTGACACACGTACTCCCGCTATCTCTCACCTCCGGCTCCGTACCGGTTGAAAAAACCGCGGCGCCGATAGCTCGTTACCGACAGCTCGCCGCGTCTAACACTCCGACCAGCCGCACGACTCGCACGTCTTGCAGCCCTCGGAGTAGTAGAGGTTCATCCCGCCGCAGTCGGGACACTCGGGCGACTCGCCCGCCGCGATGAGCTCCTGCATCGCGTCGTCGGCGCCGGCCGCGTCGTCCTCGGCCGCCGGGCCGGGGCCGCTCGGGGCGTCCGTCGCCGCGCCCGCGTCGACCGCGCCGCCGTCGGTCTGGCTCGCCGTCTCGTTCGCCAGGTCGCGCTCGACGTCGTCGAGGCTCTGCTGTTGCGGGATCCCCTTGTCGATCTCGTCGTCGAGGTAGCGCCGGAGCGCGGTGCCGATCGCGTCCGGGATCGACTGGATCTGCTCGCCTTTGTCCCAGGCGACCTTCGGACTCCGGGTGCCCTGCAGCTCGTCGACGATCTCCTCGGGGTCCACGCCCGAGCGGAGCGCCGTCGAGATGACCTTCGCGAGCGCCTCCGTGAAGGAGTTGGTGTAGCCGCCGGAGTGGCCGATGTTCGCGAACAGCTCGAACGGCCGGCCGTTCTCGTCCTCGTTGATGGTGACGTACACCTTGCCGTACCCGGTCTCGATGCGCTGGGTGACGCCGTTCAGGGAGTCGGGGCGCGGGCTGCGCTCGCTGTAGTCGATGCGCGGCTGCTCGCTCGCCTCGAGCAGGTCCGCGATCTCCGTGTCGATCGCCGCCTGCACGTCCTCGTTCTCGAGGAACGCCTCGACGCCGCCGAACACCTCGCCGATCTGCTCGACGATCGTCTCGGCCGCCTCGCTCTCGTCGGCGAACTCCGTGTTCTTCGCGCGCGTCGTGAGCACCTGCTTCGAGCGGGTGCCGTCGCGGTAGACGGTGACGCCCTTCCCGCCGTGGTCGTAGATGTAGCGGTACACCTCCTCCATCTCCTCGGCCGTGGCGTCGTTCGGGAAGTTACACGTCTTCGAGATGGCGGAGTCGACGCCCTCCTGGCAGGCGCACTGGACCGCCGCGTGCTGCTTGCCCGAGAGGTCGCCGGTGACGACGAACAGCTCGCCGATCGCGTCCGGCACCGTCTCCAGGCCGTCCACGCCGTCGAACTCGTTTTCCGCCATCTGCTCTTGGGCCTCCCGCTTGACGGCGTCGACGTCGACGTCGTTCTCCTCTAAGGTGCGCAGGAAGTAGTCGTCGAACTCGACGAGCATCTCGTCGCCCTGGACGTCGTCGGAGACGTTCTTGTAGTAGGCGACGTTGTAGATTGGCTCGCAGCCGCCGGTGGTGTTCCCGATCATCGACGTCGTGCCCGTGGGCGCGATCGTCGTCGTGTTGTGGTTGCGGATCGGGAAGCCGTCCGCCCACTCGTCCGCGTCGAGGCCGGTGTAGTGCTCGAACCAGTCGCGGTACTCGGTGGGGTTCGCGTACTTCGACTCCTCCCAGTCGTTGAACGTCCCGCGCTCCTGCGCGAGCTCGTGGGAGGTCTGCTTCGACGCGTGGTTGATGTGGGTCATCAGCTGGCGGGCGACCTCGTTGCCCTCCTCGGTGCCGTACTGGATGCCGAGCTGGATGTACAGCTGGGCGAGCCCCATGACCCCCAGTCCGATCTTCCGCATGTCGCGGACCTTCTGCTCGATCTTGTCGACCGGGAAGTCCGACATCGTCACGACGTTCTCGAGGAAGCGGGTGCCGTAGTCGATCCGCTCGTCGAACTCCTCGAAGTCGATCGCCTCCTCGAGGAAGGCCGACATGGCGGCCTCCTTCGACGCGTACTCGTCGGCGTGCTCGTCGGACCAGACGCGCCAGTCCGGGGCGTCCTGCGCCGCGAGCGTCGAGAGGTTGATATGACCGAGGTTACACGCCTCGTACTCCTCTAACGGCTGCTCGCCGCAGGGGTTCGTCGCGAGGATCCGGTGGTCCGGGTGTTCCTTCGTATCGAAGGAGTGCTCCTTGTTCACGCGTTCGAGGTAGATGACGCCCGGTTCGCCGTTCTCGTGGGCGCCCTCGATCATGTCGTCCCACAGCTCTTGGGCCGGGATCGAGAGCTCCTCGCCGACCTCGACGTGCTCGCCGAGGCCGAACATGTCGTAGATCTCCTTCGTCTCGGGGGTCGCGATGTGCGGCTCCTCCGTGCGCGGGTTGGTGAAGGTGAACTCCTCGTCGTTGTACAGCGCCTCCATGAAGTCGTCGGTGACGCCGACGCTGATGTTGAAGTTCGACAGGTGGCCCTCCACGGCGTTGCGGAGGTGTTCGGGCACCCGCCCGTCCTCGTCGATGAGGTCGCGGGCCTCCTCTAAGGCGTCCGCGAAGGAGTTGTGCGTGAAGTCGTCGGGGTCGTTCAGGCGCAGCGAGTGCGCCAGCGAGACGTCCTTGTTCTTCGAGTGGATGAACTGGATGACGTCCGGGTGCGAGACGCGCATGACGCCCATCTGGGCGCCGCGGCGCGCGCCGCCCTGCGCGATCGTCTCGCACATCTGGTCGAACGTCCGCATGAACGTGATCGGCCCGGAGGCGATCCCGCCCGTCGAGCCGACCGAGTCGCCGTAGGGGCGGAGCTTCCAGAACGCGTACCCCATGCCGCCGCCGGACTGGAACACCTCGGCCGCCTCCTTGGCGGTCTGGTGGATGTCGGTGATGTCGTCGTCCGGGGAGTCGACGAAGCAGGCGGAGAGCTGCTGGAGCTCGTCGCCCGCGTTCATCAGCGTCGGCGAGTTCGGCATGAAGGAGAGCCGCTCCATCCCGTCGCGGAACCGGTCTGCGGTCGCCTCGACGTGCTCGCGCACGCTCTCGGGGAGCTCGGGGACGACGGTGTCGTACGCGAACTTGTTGACGTTGTGCGCCGTGAGCGTCGCCTCCGCGTCGTCCTTGGCGGTCGTGCCCGCGCCGAAGACCTCCTCGGCGAGCTCGTCGCGCCGCGGGTGGTCGGGCTTCAGCTGGTCGGGCGTGACCGTGACCTCGACGTCCTGCTTCTCGGCCTCGAAGACCGCCTCCGCGAGCGCGACGTTGCGCGCGACGCGGTCGAACAGCTCCTCGGGGTTCTCGATCGTCTCGCCGTCCGCGTTCTTCCGGAGGTACCGCGCAGGCAGGATGTTGTGGTAGGCGTTGGCGGTGAGGCGCTCCTCCATCGTGTCGCCTGTGGTTCGTTTGATCGGCAGTTCGAGTTCGTCGGCGGCGACGCCGTCGCTGCTCATTCGACGGCCACCCCGCTCGGTTGACGTGCGTTCTGGCTCATATATGGTGTCTACGTACTGTCGCAGCAGGCCCTTTTGTGTTCCGCTCCCGGCCCGGATAGGTGGCTACCTGTTCGATTCGGTATGTAATTCCCGGTCCGCGTGTCTGACGCCGGATTCGATTACGTTCAAACTGCACGTGTTCCGGACACATAAGCGTAGCCAGACCAGAGTGAAACTGATCTCTTCGGCGCCAAATCGTCAGATAGATCGGTCCTCCCACCGGAACAAAAGGGGGGTTCCTCACCCCCGATTTTTAGCGTTGTGCTCCGTGTTACCGCGGTCTCAGCGGTCGGGTCCGTGACGCTCCTGTCCCTTCGTCGCAGTATTTGCCGACACACCTATCAGATTTCAATAACCGACAGATTGCGTCTCCTCCCCACAAGCTTATGCCGGACGTGCTCGTGGGCCCGGACATGACCGCTTCACTCGCCGCCTGGGTATCGTCGCTCCCGCTTCAGGCGGGGCTCTTAGCCAGTCAGGCGGGACAGCTCCTCGTCGCCTTGGTCGCCGTCGCGATCGTTATCGTCGTCGGCAAGTTCGTGCTGAAGCTCGCGTGGCGACTGGTCACGATCGGAATCGTCCTCGTCGCCGCGTTCTTCCTCCTGTCGACGATCGGGATTATATAAAAAACGACGCCGGCGGTTCGCCGACGCCCGGTCCGGGCCTTACCGGAACGCCGCGCCGATCCGGGCCTTACTGGAACGCCGCGCCGGGCTCGGCGTCGGTGCGGTCGACCTCCGACCGCTTGAACTGCTTTTCGATCTCCTCGTAGCGCTCCCGCGTCTCGGGGGTGACGCTCGGGTTCACCTCGTCGAGCGCGTTCTCGAAGTGCTGCATCGTCACGCGGACGTTGCCGACGGACTCGCCGACCTCCTCGCGCGAGACGCTGCCGATGAACTCCCGGGAGGCGTTCATCGACGCCTCGCGGGCCACCGCCTCGAGGTCGGCCCCGACGTACCCGTCCGTCTTCCGGGCGAGCGCGTCGAGGTCGACGTCGTCGGCCAGCGGCTTGTCCCGGGTGTGGACCTCCAGGATCTTCCGCCGGGCCTCCTCGTCCGGCACGGGCACGTGCACGTGGCGGTCCAGGCGGCCGGGCCGGAGCAGCGCCGAGTCGATGAGGTCCGGGCGGTTCGTCGTCGCGATGACGACCACGTCCTCCAGCGACTCGAGCCCGTCGAGCTCCGTCAGCAGCTGGGAGACGACGCGTTCGCCGACGCCGGAGTCGCCGGAGTTCTTGCCGCGCTCGGTCGCGATCGAGTCGATCTCGTCGAAGAACACGATCGTCGGCGCGTTCTCGCGGGCCTTGCTGAACACCTCGCGGACGCCCTTCTCGGACTCGCCCACGTACTTGTTCAGCAGCTCCGGACCCTTGATCGAGATGAAGTTCGACTCCGCCTCGTTGGCGACGGCCTTCGCGAGCAGGGTCTTCCCCGTGCCCGGCGGGCCGTACATCAGGACGCCCTTGGCGGCCTGCATGTCGAGCTCCTCGAACACCTCGGGGTACTCCAGCGGCCACTGGATCGTCTCGCGGAGCCGCTCTTTGGTCCCCTCCAGACCGCCGACCTGGTCCCAGGAGACGTCCGGGACCTCGACGAACACCTCGCGGAGCGCGGAAGGTTCGATGCCCTTCATCGCCTCCTTGAAGTCGCTCTCGGTGACCTGGATGGAGTTCAGGACGTCGGCGTCGATCTCGTCGCTCTCCAAGTCGAGCTCGGGCCGGATCCGGCGCAGCGCGTGCATCGCGGACTCCTTCGCGAGCGACTCGAGGTCGGCCCCGACGAAGCCGTGGGTGTTCTCCGCGTACTCGTCTAAGTCGATCCCGTCAACGAGCGGCATGTTCCGCGTGTGGACCTGCAGGATCTCCTTGCGGCCGTCGCGGTCGGGGACGCCGACCTCGATCTCGCGGTCGAAGCGCCCGCCGCGCCGGAGCGCGGGGTCGATGGCGTCGACGCGGTTCGTCGCCCCGATGACGACGACCTCGCCGCGCTCCTCTAACCCGTCCATCAGCGAGAGCAGCTGGGCCACGACGCGCCGTTCGACGTCGCCGCCGGCCTCCTCCCGTTTAGGCGCGATCGAGTCGAGCTCGTCCATGAAGATGATCGAGGGCGCCTCCTCCGAGGCCTCCTCGAAGATCTCGCGGAGCTGCTCCTCGCTCTCGCCGTAGTACTTCGACATGATCTCCGGGCCGGAGATGTTGTGGAAGCTGGCGTCGATCTCGTTGGCGACGGCCTTCGCGATCAGCGTCTTCCCCGTGCCCGGCGGACCGTGGAGCAGGACGCCCTTCGGCGGGTCGATGCCGAGCCGCTTGAACAGCTCCGGGTGCCGCATCGGCAGCTCGATCATCTCGCGGACCTGCTCGAGCTCGCTGTCGAGCCCGCCGATGTCCTCGTAGGCGACGTCCGGGCCCTCGCTGGCTCCCTCGCCGCTTCCGCTCCGCTCGGCGAGCTCCTCGGCGGGGACCTCGGAGATCTCGATCTCGGTGTCGTCGGTGATGACGACCGTCCCCGACGGGGTGGTCGAGGCGACCTTCATCGGCACCGCCTGCGACTGGCCGCCCATCAGGCCGAAGCCCATCGACGTGCGGATCGTCTGGCCCTCGGTCACCGGCTGGCCGGAGAGCTTGTCGCGGATGAACGGGGCGATCTGCCCGCGCACGCGGAGCTGGCTCGGGAAGGCGATCGTGACGGACTCCGCGCGGGAGACGTCGACCGATTCGACGGTCACGCGGTCGTCGATCCCGACGCCCGCCTCCTGGCGGAGCCGCCCGTCGATGCGCACGACGCCGCTTCCGTCGTCCTCGGGGTAGCCGGGCCAGACGCGGGCGATCGCGGCCCCGTCCGAGCCCTCGACGCGGACGATGTCGCCGCCGGAGAGCCCGAGCTCCTCGGCCGCGACGCGGTCGATCGCCGCGAGGCGGCGCCCGGCGTCCTTCTGCTTGAGGGGTCTGACGGTGAGCTTCATCGCTCGCCCTCCGTCGTGTCGTCCTCAGTCACGTCGTCCTCGGCCGTGTCGTCCTCAATCGTGCCGCCTTCGACCGTGATCACGCCGTTCGCGACCGCGGTCGACGCGGCCGGCCCCGGCAGTTCGAACTCCGACTCGACCGGCTCGCCGTCGCCCTCGACGACGACGATCGCCGTCTCGCCGACCGCGTCGACGCTCACGTTTGCGGCGTCGGCGCCCAGATCGGCGGCGACGATCCACCCGTCCTCGTACTCGAACCGGCGGAGCAGCGGACCGTCGCCGGTCGATCGGGTCTGTTGGTGATTCATGCTAACTACAAGTTAGGCGCGAGAGTATTTAAACTAATCGCTAAAAATCGCATGACGTGAGATTTCACGGGGCGCATCGGTGGTGTTGCGGTTCGGGGTCGTCGAGGGCCGGATCCGGTCGCTGCTCCTCCCGGCGCGGCGGCCGGCGAGGCCGCCGGACGTTTATAAACTCCCGCCCGGGAGGAGGAGTATGAAGCGGGTCACCCACGACGGCCGCGACACCGCGTACCGGGTCTCCGACCGCGGCGGCGACGGCCCGACGGTGTGTTTCGTCCACGGGAGCGGCGGGAGCAAGGACGTCTGGAAGGCGCAGGCGCGCCTGAGCGATCGGTTCCCGACCGTCGCGCTTGACCTGTCCGGACACGGCGACAGCGACGACGTGGAGACGCCGGCCGGGCCCGCGACGCTCGACGCCTACGCGGACGACGTCGTCGCGGTGGCCGCGGAGACCGGCGCGACGGTCCTCTGTGGCAACTCGCTCGGCGGCGCCGTGGCACTGCGGGTCGCCTTGGACCGCGACCGGGACCTCGACGGACTCGTCCTCGCGGGCACGGGCGCGAAGCTCGCGGTCGCCGAGCCGCTGTTGGACGCGCTCGCGACCGACTTCGACCGGTCGATCGACCTGCTCCACCAGCCCGACCGCCTCTTCCACGACCCGCCCGCGGAGTACGTCGAGCTCTCGCGCGCCGGCATGCGGGAGTGCGGCCGCGCCGTCACCGAGCGCGACTTCCGGACCTGCCACGCGTTCGACGTCCGCGACCGCTTGGACGAGGTCGCGGCGCCGTCGCTCGCGGTCGTCGGCGAGCACGACGCGCTCACCCCGCCGGAGTACCACGACTACCTCGCGGACGAAATCGACGACTGCGAGCGCGCGACGGTCGAGGGCGCCGCGCACCTCGCGATGCTCGAACGCCCCGCGGCGTTCAACGCGGTGCTCTCGACGTTCCTCGCGTGCCGCTCGGAGGGATCAGGGTAGCGACCGGCAGGGCCGGGCCCGCTGACCAGGGGGTCGAATCCGCGATCGGCGCGCCCGGAGTCGACGGTGGCGGGGCGTGGAGTTCGGGTCGAGGGGGGACGCCCCGCACCGGAACGAGTGGATCGGACAGTTATAGTCGCGCGGTACCGCTCGACGGTCGATGACTGGATATCTGGTCCTCGATGTCGTCGGTACTCACCTCGTGGTACGTGTTACCACCCAACGATATATAAACGATTCGCCGCTTCGACGGGACCTCGGCGGTCCCGTCGTGGCGCTGCCCGCCGAACCCCGACCGCGCCGCCCATCGAAACGCGGTCATGTCGCCGCCGATACGCTTTTGCGACGCCCACGCCGACCGATCGCCCATGGACGGCGACGACTCGGGACGACGGTCCGTCGGATCGGGTCCGCCTTCCGACGCGGACCGGGCGGCGAGCCGGGTCGACGACGGCGGGGAAGGAACTCCCGCGAACGGCCCCCACGGTCCCGAGAACCCCGACATCAACGACCTGCTCGCGAAGCTCGACGCCCTGAGCGACACCGTCGACGAGGGACACGAGCGCGAGAAGGTGCGCCAGACCATCTCGCTCGTTGAGCGGATGCCCGGCAGTTCGGCGTTCAGGACTCGGATCACGAAGTACACCTCCCGGGACATGGCCGAGGCGTTCGTCGGTGCGGTGCTCTTCGCGCTCCCGCTGCTCGTCGAGGGCGGCGTCTTCGAGATCGCGGCGTGGTTCGCCGCGGTGCGGCCGGGCGGCGTTCCCGTCTTCCTCCTCGCTCACGTGGGGTTCGTGCTGGTCATGACCGCCGGACTGCTGTACTTCGCGGACTTCCGGCAGATCGAGATCAGTCACCCGATCCTCGGGGTCATCCCGCGCCGGTACGCGGGGATACTTCTCGTCTCGCTTTGCACGTCCGTGTTCATGCTGCTCCTCTGGGGACGCCTCCACGAGGGGGACCCGTCGTCGCTCGAGCGCGTCTCGCGCGTGGCGGTGGTCTGGGCCGGGGGCGCGTTCGGTGCGAGCCTCGGCGACATCCTCCCGGGCGAGTCGCAGGGGGCGGACATCAACGACCTCGACTTGGACTTCGACCGCAGGGACTGACTCGCCGACCGTCGTCGACTCCCCCTTTCCACACCTTTTTCGCCGCGGCGACCGTACTCGTGTACATGTCAGCGTTACGTGACGCGCTCCGGGACCTCCCGGACGCGGTGTTCGCGGATCTGCTCGAGTCGGACGACGGGTACGTCCTCGTCGTCGACCTCCCCGGCGCGACCGCGGAGACGACTGAGGTCCTCGCCGAGGACGGTCGGATCGTCATCGAGGGGCGCCGCGACAAGAGCGTTCCCGAGGGGTTCCGCTACGTCAGCGAGGACCGACCCCTGTTCCTCGACGCGGAGCTCCCGCTCCCGGGCGACGCCGACGGGAGCGGGGCGGACGCCGAGATCGACCGCGGGGTGCTCGAGGTCACGATCCCGAAGCGGACCGGCGACGTCTCCCGGACCATCCCGGTCGACGACGCCGACGAGGGCGATGCCGACAACGGGGGCGCCGCCGACGGCTCCGCCGACGAAACCGACGCCTGACGGGTGATCACGCTGGTCAACCTTCGCGCCTACTGGCGGTTCTTCGTGGTTATCCGGCGGTTCTCGCCGCTGATCGTCGCCTACTGGCGGGACCGGAAGCGCTTCCTCCTCTTCGGCGGCGGCCGCGACGTCGACGCGGAGACCCAGCGCGAGCGCGCCGCGGTCCTCCTCGATATCCTGCTCACCCTCGGTCCGACGTTCATCAAGCTCGGGCAGATCCTCTCGACCCGGCCGGACATCCTCCCCCCGGCGTACATCGACGTGTTAGAGGGGCTCCAAGACGACGTGCCGCCGGCCCCGTGGGAGGAGTCGAAGGTCGTCCTCGAAGACGAGTTCGGCCCCGTCGACGAGACGTTCGACGACTTCGACCGCGACCCGATAAGCGGCGCGAGCCTCGGGCAGGTGTACACCGCCCGCTACGAGGGGAACGACGTCGCCGTGAAGGTCCGCCGACCGGGGATCGAGTCGCTCGTCGAGGCCGACCTCCGGACGATCCGCTGGTCGATCCCCATCGTCAGGCGGTTCATCGGCAGCGGCCGGGCGTTCTCGCTGGAGAATCTCGCCGACGAGTTCGCGAAGACGATCCGCGAGGAGATGGACTACAAGCGCGAGCGCGAGATGCTCGAGGAGATCCGCGGCAACTTCGAGGGCAACGACCGGATCCGGATCCCGACCGCCTACGAGGAGGTGTCCGGTCCCCGCGTGCTCACGATGCAGTACATCCCGGGAGTGAAGATCAACCGGATCGACGAGCTCGACGAGGCTGGGTTCGACCGCAACGCTATCGCCGAGACGCTCCAAGAGGTGTACCTCCAGATGATCATCGACGACGGCGTGTTCCACGCCGACCCGCACCCCGGAAACCTCGCCGTCGACGACGACGGCGCCGTGATCTTCTACGATTTCGGGATGTCCGGGCGCGTGGACCCGTTCATTCAGGAGAAGATCGTCGAGTTCTACGTCGCCGTGGCCCGACAGGACATCGACAGCATCCTCGACACGCTGATCGACATGGGGACGCTCTCGCCGGAGGCCGACCGCGAGGTGATGGGCAACGTGATGGAACTCGCTATCGCCGACGCCAGCGGCGAGGATATCGAGCAGTACCAGGTGAACCAGATCATCGAGCAGGTGGAGTCGACCATCTACGAGTTCCCTCTTCGGCTCCCGCCGAACCTCGCGCTCGTGTTGCGCGTCGCGACCGTCGTCGAGGGGGTCTGCGTCACCCTCGACCCCGAGTTCGACTTCATCTCGACGGCGACGGAGTACCTGAGAGACGAGGGGTACTACGAGCAGACCGCCCGCGACCTCGCCGAGGACGCCGGCCGCCAGGTCCAGCGCACCACGGAGGCGCTGTTCACGGTCCCGCCGAAGGCCGACGACTTCCTCGAACGGGCGAACCGCGGCGACCTCCACGTCGATGTCACGATCGAGGACGACTCGAACGTCCTCGACAAGCTCGCGATGCGGATCGCCTACTCGGTGCTGCTCGCGGTGGGCGTCCTCTCCGCGACGATCCTCTACTCGTTCGCCGACGCGTGGCGGCTCGCGGGGATCGTCCTCCTCTTGGCGGTCCCGCTCGCGATCGCGCTCTACCGTTCGTTCCGGAAGAAGCGCGGCCTCCGGACCACGCCTCAGTTCACCAGACAGGGGATGAAACAGCGGCGCGAGGACTAGCCCCGGGTCGCCCGGCGATCAGCCGGAGATGACCTGAATCGGGACGAGGAGGAAGCAGAGCGCCCCGAGCGCGAACGTCGCGAGGCCGACGGCGAGCCGCGGCCAGCCGATCCACTCCTCGTCCGCCGGGTTCGCCGGGCCGTTGAAGGCGATCACGAGCGCGAACACGCCCCAGAACCCCCACAGCCCGACCGACTCGTCGATCCCGAGGCCGCGCCAGAAGTAGAGGTACGCGGCGATCGAGAAGAGCGCGCCGGGGACGAGCGCCGCGATCGTCTCCTGTCGCGGGCCGACCATCGCGCGGACGATGTGGCCGCCGTCGAGCTGGCCGACGGGCAGGAGGTTCAGAAGGGTGAAGAACATCCCGACCCAGCCGCCGATCACCACCGGGTGCGCCGTGAGGCGCGGGTCCTCGTACCCGGTCGGCTGGCCGATGAGGCCGGCGATGATGTCCAGCAGCGGCGGGTTGTTGAAGCGGATCATCGTCCCCGAGGCGTTCGCGAGCTCCGCCGGGACGCGGATCGGGTCGAGCGAGAGGCCGATGACGGTGACGACCACGGTCGCGACGAGCCCCGCGATCGGCCCGGCGGCGCCGATATCGAACAGCACCTTCCGGGAGGGCATCCGCCCGCGCATCCGGATCACCGCCCCGAGCGTGCCGAACGGGAAGACGAACGGGATGACGTACGGGAGCGAGACGCTGACCCCGTGGTACCGGCCGGCGGCGTAGTGCCCGAGCTCGTGGGTCATCAGGACGCCGAGCACGGCCGCGGTGAACGGCCACGCCCGCAGCATCGTCAACGGGTTCGCGGCGATCTCCTCCCAGCCGACGTAGTACCACCCGTACGCGCCGACGAACAGGGTGGTACACACCGTCGCCGCGAACAGGGCGACGTTGAGCCACGGGACCCCCTCGCGTCCCTGACTGAAGGGGGTCGCGACGACGACGTGACCGTCGCCGTCGGCCTCGAGGTCGACGTCGTAGCCGGCGTCCCGGAACGGCGGGACCAGCTTCCGAAGCAGGGTGCGCTCCGGGACGTACGACTCGCCGACGTACCGGATGCGCCCGTCCTCCCGACGGATCTCGTCCACTCGGAAGAACGTCCGCAGCGGCTCCGGACGCGGGGCGTCGGACCCCGCCGACGGCTCCCCGTCCTCGTGTTCTGACATCGTCGGTCGTAACTGGTCGGCGAGTATAAACCCCGCGTCGCCGGGGAACGCGGCACCCGAGGGTCGCCGCGGCCGGACGCGCTGTCGATTCCGCGAACGCCGCCGGCCGGCGCTGCTCGTCGGCGGAGCGGTTCGGAGAACGCCGACCCCCGGCGGGGGACGCGTTCACGGAGAGAAAGCGGGGACGCGCGAGAGCGCGTGGTTTCTCGTCGTCAGACGGGATGGACGGTCGGTATCAGATCGGATCGACGCTCGTCAGGCGGGCTCGATGCGCCAGGTCGTCGCGCCCGTGTACGACCACTTCTCGACGGTGAGCTCCGTCGCGGAGTCGCGGAGCTTCACCATCAGGGCGCCGATCTCCTTCGGCGAGAGGTCGACGTCGTCGGCGATGAACTTCCCCTTGAAATACATCTCGCCGTCCTCGGCGCGGTCGAGCAGGTACCGCTTCAGCCGCTCTTCCTTGCTGAGGTCGTCGGTGGGGTTCGCGTTCGCGGAGGGATTCGCAGTCGCGCTCATGGTACACTCCCTGCTTGTCCCCGGAGGATGTTATAAAGGTGAGACCGTTGGACGGTGTTCAGTGGCTTTCATGGCGTTTCAGGCCGACCTCGGGTGCTAAAACGTGTCTGACGGACTGTTTACAAACGTTTTAGATCGCCGCAGAAGTTTTATAATCCGTTTTGAAACGTTTACGGTGCGAGGAGATCTCCGCCCCGTATTCCGGTTCGGCGAACGCGTCGGCGGCGAATGATCAAGAATTTGTTGCCGGTAAACGACCGATCGGCCGCCGTTCATCGGTCGGTGCGCGCGCGAGGCGGTGCCGATTTGCTTCCCGATCGCCCGCGTCGTACCGCGTGTCGATCCCGTTTCCGGGGCGGTGCGACCCGCGTCCGCGAAGGGACACGGGGCGGAGTCAGCATAATACAACGTGGAGCCTCCGACCTCAAGGAGCGAGCAGAGCGAGCGAGTCGGGTGGGGTAGTTTACTCGCGCCGGTGGACCCAGAACTCCTCCGCCTCGGTGGCCTCCTTCTTGAAGATCGGCACCTCGTCTTTCAGCCGGTCGATCCCGTCCTCGACGGTCCGGAACGCCTCCCGTCGGTGCCCCGCTAGGACGACGACGAAGACGATGTCCTCGCCCGCCTCGATCACGCCCGTCCGGTGGTGCATCCGGACGTCGAACACGCCGTCGCGCTCGGTCAGCTCGGCCGCGACGGCGTCCATGCGCTCCGCGGCGACGCCCTCGTACTTCTCGAAGGCCAGGTGGGTGGTGCGGTCGTCGTCCGGCGCGTCGCGCGCCCGGACCCGCCCGGTGAACGTCGCGATCGCGCCCGCGCGGTCCGCGTTCGCCGACGCCTCGACGCGTCGCACGAGAGCCTCGCGCGTGATCCAGGGCTCGGCGGCATCGAGGTCGGCGACGAGCCGGTCGAGGTCGACGTCCGCAGGCGCGTCCGCCGCCGCGATCACCGTTCCGGGCACGTCCTCCCGGTCCGCGTCCGTCCCGAGCAGGACCGTCGGCACGCGCAGCCGGGAGTCGCCGACGGCGACGAGGTAGTCGTGGTCGGGCGCGAGCCCGTCGAGGAACGCGTCGAGGCCGTCGACGCTCCCGCGGCCGGTCCACTCGCCGTCCGCTCCGAGGCTCACCGCGGTGTCGGCGTCGGTGCGGTCAGCCGGCGCCTCGACTGCGACGCCGCCGTCGGTGGCCTCGTCGCTCGCGTGCGCCTCGCCGAGATCGTCGCTCGCGCGGTTCACGACGGCGATTCGCCCGTCGAGCCGGTCGGCGAGCGCCGCCGCCAGGTCCGGCGCGCCGGGGCCCACGATCGATATCGGTTGCATACCCGAGGGCGGGGTGCGAGCGGCTTAGGCGTTTCCCGCCGACGCCGTCGGTGGCCCGGTTCGTCCGCGATCGCGGCGGCCGGGGACTCGGGGCGTCCTCGACCGGGACGGCTCGGGCCTCGGGCCGTCCGGGCTTGATAATCCTTAAGAGCGCGACAGGGGTATGCGACGGTAATGAGAGTCGTCGTTTCTATCGGCGGGAGCGTGCTCGCGCCCGATCTCGACCCCGACCGGGTGGCCGCGTACGCCGAAGCGATCGAGCGGATCGCCGCCGACGGCTGCGAGGTCGGGGTCGTCGTCGGCGGCGGGGGCGTCGCGCGCGACTACATCGAGACGGCGCGCGACCTCGGCGCCAACGAGGTCGAGCTCGACCAGCTCGGCATCGGCACCACCCGGCTCAACGCCCGCCTGCTGATCGCCGCGCTCGACGGCCGCGCGAACCTCTCGCCGGCGACGGGGTACGACGAGGCGGCCGCAGCCCTCCGGCGGGGCGAGGTGTCGGTGATGGGCGGCGTTACCCCCGGACAGACGACCGACGCGGTCGCCGCCGCCTTCGCCGAGTCCGTCGACGCCGACCTGCTCGTGTACGCGACGAGCGCGAACGGCGTGTACGACGCCGACCCCAACGTCGACCCGGACGCGACGCAGTTTGGCTCGATGTCACCGGCCGAGCTCGTCGACATCGTGCTCCCGATGAGTCGGAATGCCGGCGCCTCGGCCCCGGTGGACCTGCTCGCGGCCAAGCTGATCGACCGGGCGGGGATCCGCTCCATCGTCCTCGACGGCACGGAGCCGAACGCCGTCGTCGACGCCGTCCTCCGCGGCGAGCACACCGGGACCGACGTGGTCCCGACGGGAACCGACGAGCCGACCTACTGGACGGGGGCGAGCGACGCGTGAGCGCCGACCGCGACGCTGACGCCGGCGAGGACGATGCCGCCGGTCCGCCAGACGACTCCCCGCACATCCTCTCCGAGCAGGCGCGGGACGCCGCGGGCGCCGCGGGAGCGGACGAGGACGCCGCCGACGGCGACGACCGAGGGGCCGGCGACGCCGGCTTCCGCGCCTTCTGGGCCGATGTGATCGCCGACGAGATCGAGGCCCGAGACCCCGACGAGCCGATCGTGATCAAGGGCGGCGTCTCCCCGTCGGGGGTCGCGCACCTCGGCAACTTCAACGAGATCATGCGTGGGTACTTCGTCGCCGCGGTGCTGCGCGAGCGCGGCCGCGAGGTCCGGCAGGTGTTCACCTCCGACGACAAGGACCCCCTCCGGAAGCTCCCGCGGAAGCTGGCGAACGCCGACGGCGAGATCGTCGGTCTCGGCGAGGTCGACGCGGGCGCGCTCGGCCGCAACCTCGGGAAGCCGTACACCGCGATCCCGGACCCGTTCGGCGAGCGCGAGTCGTACGCGGCCCACTTCGCCGCCCTCCTGCAGGCGGACGCCGAGCGACTGGGGGTCCCGGTCGAGATGATCTCGAACACCGAGCTGTACGCGGACGGCGACTTCGACGACGCGACCCGAACGGTCCTCTCCGACCTCGATGGCGTCCGCGAGGTGCTCTCCGAGTACCAAGACAAGGTCGACGACGAGTACGTCCCCTTTAACCCGGTCTGCGCGGAGTGCGGCAAGGTCACGGAGACGGTCACGGCGGTCGACCTCGAGGCGGAGACCGTCGACTACGCCTGCACCGACATGGAGGTCGGCGACGAGGTGATCGAGGGCTGCGGCCACGAAGGGACCGCGACGTTCCGCGAGGGGAAGCTCCCGTGGCGCTTGGAGTGGCCCGGCCAGTGGGACGTGCTCGGCGTCGACTTCGAGCCGTTCGGCAAGGACCACGCGGAGGGGTCCTGGCCGTCCGGCGTCGACGTCGCGCGCAACGTCTTCGGCATCGAACCGCCCGTTCCGATGGTGTACGAGTGGTTCACGCTCAACGGGGAGCCGCTCTCCTCGTCCGCGGGCAACGTCGTCACCGTGCCGGAACTGCTCGAACTGCTCGAACCCGAGGTGCTCCGGTACTTCTTCGCGCTCCACCCGAAAAAGGCTCGCGACCTCGACATCGAGCGGCTCGACCAGCTCGTCGACCGGTTCGACCGCTTCGAGCGCGCGTACTTCGGCGAGGTCGACGACGAGGACCTGACCGCCTTCGCCGAGCGCGCCTACCCGTTCGTCGTTGGTCGCGCCGACGACCCGCCGACGGAGAAGCCGGTCCGGCTCCCGTACACGTTCGCGGCCGTCCTCGGCATGGTCGACGACCCCGACTTCCGCGAGCGGCTCGCCCGCGACGAGGGCCACATCCCCGAAGACGCCTCCTCGGAGGTCGTCGAGGCCGCGCTCGCCCGCGTCGAGAAGGCGCGGAACTGGGCCGAGCGCACCGGCAACGAGTACGACTACCGGCTCCAGACCGACCTGCCGGACGCCGAGTTCGACGACGACGTGGCCGCCGCGCTCGACGACCTCGCCGACTTCGTCGCCGCGGGCAACGACGGTGACGCGATCCAGGCGGAGATGTACGAGACGGCGCGCGCACACGACGTCGACGTCGGCGACTTCTTCGCGGCCGGCTACCGGCTCTTCTTCGACGACACGCAGGGGCCGCGCCTCGGCGAGTTCCTCGGCGAACTGGAGCGCGACTACGTCGTGGCGCGGCTCCGACGGGAGGCGTAGATGTCCGAGGACCGCTCGCTGGACGAGTTCGCCGTCGGCTCGGAGGCCGGCGGGGGGCGGGACGACGCCGACGAGACGGTCGACGGCGGGGGGCGGGACAACGCCGACGAGACGGTCGACGGCGGGGACGACGCGGTCGACGGTGTCGACGAACCGGTCAACGCCGACTCGGCGGTCCCGACCGCCACATGGACGACCGGCGGCGCCGCCTGCGACCGGTGCGGCGAGCGGGCCGCGCGGCGGTGGTTCGCCGGCGGCGACCTCGTTTGCGCCGCCTGCAAGGAGTGGTGACCGCGATTAGATTTAATACCCCCCGCGCGGTCGTTACTTACGAGTAAAACTCCCTGAGGTTTTAGATCGTTAACATGAAATTTTCTATCGACCGACTCTACGGCCGCTCGCCCCGCGCGCTCGTGGTCGGCTTCCTCTGTGTGGGGGCGCTGTTGGTCGTGGCGGTCGACGTGGCGGTCGCCGCCGCCGGCGACGCGACCGCGTGGGCCCCGACTCACCTCGCGAGCGGCTGGGCGGTCGTCGGCGTCTCGTCGGTGTTCTTCCACGGCGCGTTGACTTACCACCGCCGGCGCGCGGAGACGGCGCGCCGAGAGCTCGAAACGTCGAACCAGCAGCTGCAGGTGCTGAGCCGGGTGTTCCGGCACAACGTCCGCAACGACCTCAACGTCATCCGCGGGTACGCGGACCTGCTCGCCGAGCGGGTCGACGACGACCGGAGCCGCGAGTGCCTAGAGACGATCCGGGAGACGACCGACGACGTAGTCGAGATCAGCGAGAAGCTGCGCGTCATCGAGGAGGCGTCGCTCGAACGGCCCGAGGAGCGGATCGACCTGGTCGAGGCGGCCCGAGAGGCGGCCGCGGAGGTCGACGGGTCGGACGTGACGGTCACGATGGAGACGCCCGCGGAGGCGTGGATCCGCGCGGACCGCTCCGTCGAGTACCCGATCCGAGAGGTGTTCGAGAACGCGGTCACCCACAACGACGGAGCGACTCGGCGGGTCGACGCGCGGATCGTGGAGAACGGGACCACCACCCGCTTGGAGGTCAGGGACAACGGGCCGGGGATCCCCGAAGACGAGCGAGCGGTGTTGCGGGCCGAACGGGAGACGCCGCTCTCGCACGCGAGCAGTATCGGCCTCTGGCTCGTCAAGTGGATGTGCGAGACGCAGGGCGGGACGGTCGGCTTCGAGACGACCGACGACGGAACGACGGTCCGGCTGCGGTTCGAATCCGCGGCAGCTGAGACGCCTCCGGCGGAGTCGGCAAGGCGGCGGGGTGACTCCGGGGACCGGGCGGCCGACGCCGCGGAGCGTCGAGACGACGCCGGAACGCGCCGCAGTGACACCGAACAAACCGGGAGGAGCACCGAGGAGGACAGGGAGAGCGCCGAGGGACGCCGAAGCGGCGCCGCGGGGGACCCGACTAGTCGAGCTCGGTGATCGTCACCGCGTACACGGCCCCGCAGTTTCCGCACTCGACGTGAACGCCGCGGCTCGTCTGTCCGCGCGTGAACTCGGAGATCTCCTCCGAACAGGAGCATTCGAACTGGACTTTCATTATTCCGATTACGGGGGTTTGGTATTTAAAACGCCGCGTCTCGAAATCGATCGTGAGAACCGGGCGTCGTCGCTGCCGCGGTCGCGGCGCGGTCAGTCGTCGTCGACGATCACTTCGACGGGGCCGTCGTCCGCCTCCGCGTCGGCGTCGCCGGCGTCGCCGGCCGCGCCGGACTGTTTCTGCTGGTAGTAGAGCCCGCCGGCGACCGCGAGGACGACCCACGACCGCCAGTTGGCGAGGTTCAGCGTGTAGCCGATGCCGAACGGCTTCTCGACGAGCATCCCCTTGCCGGGCTGCCAGTACGACGACAGCAGGCGGCCGAGGCTCGGCCGCTCGAAGTTGTACGGGATCCCGAGTATCTCTCCCGAGGACGGTTTGTCTGCCATACAGGCATATCGCCCGCCGGGGATATAAATCGTGGCGGGACCGAGCGTCTGCGCCCGCGTCAGCCGCCGGTCAGGGCGACCGGGGCCGGAGAGCGCCGTCCGGGCTACCGATACCGCCCGCGCCCTTCGACGTCCCGCAGCCGGTCGAGGACGTCGTCATCGCCGACCTCGGCGTAGCCTGCCTCGAACGCCTCGATCAACGGGGTCGGGTCGGTCGCCGTCGCGCGGACGGACCCCTCGAACACGTGGAGGTCCATCGCGTGGTCCTCGACGTGACCGGTGTGATACGCGAGCCCGAAGTCGATGAGCGTCGTCAGGGCGTCGTCGTCACCCACGTTTTCCTCGGCCGATCTGCCCGCGGTCGAGCCGTCCGCGGCCGACGCCGCTATCCGGACGTTCCGCGTCGTCGGGTCCCCGTGGACGATCCCCGCGCCGTGGAGCCGCGCGAGGTGGCGGCCGACGGCGGCGGTCCACCGCTCGCCGAGGGCGGCGGCGAGGTCGCGGTCGCCGACGTGCTGGAGCGTCAGCGTCGCCGCCGGCACGTCGACGTCGTACACCATCGGCGTCGGGACGCCCGCTCGCCGCGCCTCGCTCGTCAGCCGCGCCTCGGCGACGGTCCGATCCCGACGGAGCGCCCGGTCCAGCTCGGGGTGACGGTACCGCTTGGGCACCCGGCGCTTGATCACGCGGCGGGCGTCCCCGACGGCGCCTCCGGCGTCGGCGGTCGCGATTTCCACGGTCGCCTCCGCGCCGCGCCGATCGCCGGTCCCGTCGCCGTCCCGCTCCCCTCTCTCCCACCCGTCGTCTCCCCGCCCGCGGGCGACCGACGCGTCGCCGTCGCGCCACGTCACGGGCACCTGGTCCGGCCGGAAGTCCGGGTCGATCGCCGACTCGGCGACCGACAGCGTGTCGCCCGCCGCGGCCATCTTCGCGCCCAGCACGGCGATCATTCCCGCGTTGTCGCGGAGGAACCGCGGCTCGGGCGCGTGGAAGTCGGCGCCGCGGGCCGCGCACATCGTCTCCAGCATCTCGCGGAGCCGGTCGTTCTGCGCGACGCCGCCGCCGAGGACGAGCTCGTCCGCGCCGGTCAGCGAGAGCGCCCGCTCCGACACCTCCGTCAGCATCGCGAACACGTGCTCTTGGAGCGCGAAGCAGATCTCCTCGACCGGGACCCCGTCGTCGTACGCGTCGTTGGCGGCGGAGCTAATGCCGGAGAAGGAGAAGTCCATCCCCTTGACGACGTACGGCAGGTCGACCAGATCGGCGTCGGGGTCGCGCTCGGCGGCCGCCTCCGCGGCCGCGGCCTCCACTTTGGGCCCGCCGGGGTGGTCCCACCCGATGTGGCGCGTGAACTTGTCGATCGCGTTGCCGACGCCCGCGTCCATCGTCTCGCCGAGCACGCGGTAGCGACCGTCGTGGTAGCCGAGCAGGTGCGCGTTCGCGCCGGAGGCGTTCAGACACACCGGATTCTCGAACCCTGACCGGTGGCGACCGATCTCCAGGTGCGCCACCATGTGATTGACGCCGACGAGGGGGACGTCGAGCGTCCCCGCGAGCGCCCGCGCGGCCGTGCCGACGGTCCGGAGACAGGGGCCGAGCCCCGGTCCCTTCGAGAAGGCGACGGCGTCGATCGCGTCCGGGCCGTGTTCGGCCTCGGCGGCGGTCAGGACCGCGTCGACGACCTCGGGGATCGCCTCGGACATGTGTTCGGCGGCCTCGCGCGGGTGAATGCCGCCGCTGTCCGGCTCGTACGGGTCAGATTCGATGAAAACGGAGTCGGCCTCGGCGTCGTACAGCGCGGCGCTCGCGCACCACGCGGTCCCCTCGATGCCGAGAACGCGCATCCGGCGCGGCGTCAGGCCTCTTCGGCGTCCGCGTCGGCTTCGTCGCCGATCTTGTTGCGTTCGAGCATGTACTCCTGTTCGACGTCGAGCGCGTCCTCGGCGGTGTCGTACACCTTCGCGTAGCCGACCGTCTTGCGCATGCCGAACTTCGTGTCCAGCTCGTGGACGACGACCTCCTCGGAGGCCTTGTCGAGCTTGGCCGCGAGCGAGTCGCGGACCGACAGGCGGGAGGGCGTCGCCTCCTCGTGCGTCGTCTCGAATCGAATGTCCGTGCGGTGCAACATCGGGTTCTCCTCCTCGGAGATGATATCGACGTCCATGGTTCAGTTACGCGTATATCCCCTCGAAAGCTGTAAAAGGATTTCGAAGCGGGGGTGCGGCCGGAATTGCCCCCCTCACGGCCGCGATCTCAGTTCCGTCGCTCCCGGCACCTCATCGGAGACACGATTTAGTCCGGGCGGGACCAACCGCCGATCGGATGCCCGGTGACACGGACCCGTTCGTCGAGCCCGCGGAGCGGACCCGATACGACCTGATGCGATCGAAACACGTCATCGTCCCGCTGTCCCTCCGGCGGAAGCTGCACCTGTGCGGTCTCCTCGCGCTGCTGGCAGCGCTTGTTGGACCGATCGTGGCGACGCTCCCGGCAGCCGTCCGAGAGACGTACTTCGCGGGAGACCCGATGACGACTCGACTCGGAGCCGCCGCGGCCGTCCTCGTCGGTACCGTCGCTCTGGCGGCCGCGGTCGCCGGGCTCACCGCCGTCGGGGTGTCCCTCGACCGCCGTCCGGATCCGCCGGAGTCGAGCGTCTGGACCCTGATCGCCGCCGAGGACGCGGCCTCGGCGTTCGGGTTTATCACCGGGTCGCTTGGCGTCGTCTCGGGCGCCGCGCTCCTCGTGAGCGGCCACTGGGGGATCGATGCGGTCCGGCGACTGAACGAGTTCGGGGTCCAGCCGTACCTCCCCTACGAGGTCTTCCCGGCCACGCCGCGGCTCGCGTCTCTCGCCGGGCTCGTCGTCGGCCTCGGTGCCCTCGCGTCGAGCCTGTACGTCGGCTCGCCGTGAGTCGGCTCAGAAGCGGCTCGGCCGGGCTCGGCGCGCCCGGTCGCCGGTCACCGGCGGTCCTCGGGGAGTCGACCGAGCGCCTCGTAGGCCGCCTCGACATCGCCGTCGAGCGCCTCGAACAACTCCCGCGCCTCCGCGCGGGACTCCGGCGTGACCGCGACACGGACCATCCCCTCTCCGGGCTGGCCGTAGACGACGCTCGCGCCGTCGGGCGCGGCGAGGATCGCCGGCAGTGCGGCTAGGTCCTCCTCGCCCGTCACCTCGATGATGACCGGGTCAGCGTCGTCGAGCGCCTCGGCGAGCGCCTCGAGGAGTTCCGCTGACAGCGACGCCGCGGGGTTCTCCACGGGGATTCGGCGGTCGTCCGCGGCCGCGAGTCCGGACTCGATCCGCGCGTCGACCGCCTCGCGCTCGGTCTTGCCGTCGATCAGCGCGACGTCGGGGACGCGGCCCGCCTCCCGCAGGTGGTACGTGACCACGTCGCCCACCGCGATGATCGGGGCCTCGGGCGCGGCCCGCTCGCCGCGGGTCTCCGCCGCGGCCGCGAGCAGCTCGTCGGCGTCCGTCGTCACCGGGCCGAGCGGCTCCTTGAACGCGTCGCGCATGGAGTTCGGAAGCGTGAGCATGAATGGGGTGTCGGACTGTGAGCGGCGTCGACGTCGCTATCGGACCTTCAGCGCGTACGACCCGGCCTTCGTGACGTTCATCTCCTCGGCGATCTGGCTCTCCTCGGGCTTCGTGATGATGACGTAGCCCGCCCAGTCCTCCGTCAGCGACGACGACCCGCAGTGCTCGCAGGTCTGCGAGTCGGGGTCGTTGACGTGGTGGCACTCACGGCAGGCGAGGCGGTCCTCTGCCATCAGTCGGCCTCCTCACTGGTCTGCTCGCGGTGGAGCCGCTTCCCCTCCAGCCACTCGTGTTTGCCGAGCCCCGGCTGCTTCGCCGTGAGCCCGATCTTCGAGTCGCGGGGGTTGCGCTCGTCGATGCTCTTCGTCACGACGCGGACCCGGACGGCGTCGTCCACGCCGAGGGTCTTGTCGGAGTCCGAGGAGGCGAGCTGCTGGTTCGCCCCGTCGAACGTGAGGTACTCGTCCGTGATCTGGGAGACGTGGAGGAGTCCGTCCACCGGGCCGATCCCGACGAAGGCGCCGAACTCGACGGTCTCGACGACCGTCCCGTCGGCGACCTCCTGCATGTCGGGGTCGTACGTCAGCGCGTCGAACTCGGCCTCGTAGTAGACGCCGGGGCGGTTGTGTAACACCGCGCCGTCGCCGATGTCGTGGACCTCGATGACGCTCACGACGCTGCCGACGTCCTCGTCCATTCGTCCTTCCAGTTTGTCCTGAAGCAGGGCTTTCACCCGCTCGTCGGTGACGTCCGCCAGGTGTTTCGGCGGCACCTCGACCGTATCCTTGAGTCGAACTCGTTTGTACATGTTCTTGGTTGTCCGCGTCCGCTAGGGTTCCGTTATCGCCAGTGTGTTCCGACCCCTTAAACCGATTACTGGTGCGCCCGCCTCCAGCACCCGGTTCGCCAGCGGTCGATCGTTCGTGACGACGCCGTCGACCCGGCCCTCGGTGACCAGCTCGACCAGCGCGTCGTCGGCGTACGATTCCGTCGTTTCCACCGCCTCCGCCCGCGCCGCGAGGTCCGCGCCCACGCTCGCCGCGGTCGCCTCCTCGCCGTTCCCGCCCTGCAGCCGGTCTAACTCCGACGTGACCGCGGTGGGAACGACCGCCTCGTACGCGCCGAGAAGTCGGTCGAGCTCCTCGAACAGCCGCAGGTTCGCCTCGACCGGCGCCATCAGCGCGCTCGCGTCGAGCGCGACGACCGGGGCGCCGTCGGGAGTGTCGCCCGCGAGGGCCTCGGTCGGGGCGTCGCCCGCGCGGGTCGAGTCGGTCACGTTACGAGAGCGTCCCGACGCCGATGAGCCGCCAGCGCGCGCCGACGCGCCGGTTGATCGCGATCTGCGCGCCCTCCTCGGCGCAGACGGGCCGCTTGAGGCTCACCTCGCACTCGCCGTCGCGCGCGCTCGTCACCGCGCCGACCGTCGTCGCGGTGCCGACCGTGAGCATCAGCGGCTCGCCCGTGCTGATCTCCTCGATGTCGCTCTCGCCGCTCTCGTCGTCCTCCTTGCCGACGACGCGGTCGAGGAGGTCGACCTGCATCTCGAACTCGTTGCGGGTCGGCGGGAGCGTGCCCGGCTCGCCGGCGACCTGGCCGGCGAGCGCGTCGCCCTTCGTCAGGCTCGGGTCGAGCCCCGTCCCGACGCCGAGGAGGCCCCCCGGTCGGGCGCTCTCGACGTCGTTGTTGCCGGCCTGCAGCGAGCGGACGGTCGTCTCGAGGGGCCGCCACTCCGTCTGGCCCTCCTCGTCGACCTCGCGGCCGGGGCGGATCTCCAGCCCGTCGCCGACGGAGAGCTCGCCGCTGACGAGCGAGCCGCCGACGACGCCGCCCTTGAGGTCCGCGGCGGTCGCGCCCGGCCGGTTGATGTCGAACGAGCGCGCCGCGTACATCCGTGCGTTCTCGCCGGGGTCGCGGTCGGGAGTCGGGATCTCCGTCTCGATCGCGTCGATGAGCAGGTCGAGGTTGACCTCCTGCTGGGCCGACACGGGGACGATCGGCGCGTCCTCCGCCACGGTGCCCTCGACGAACTCCTGGATCTGTTGATAGTTGTCGACCGCGCGGTCCCGGTCGACGAGGTCGACCTTGTTCTGCGCGATGACGACGTTCTCGATCCCGATCAGGTCGAGCGCCATCAGGTGCTCCTCCGTCTGCGCCTGCGGGACGTCCTCGGTCGCGCTCACGACCAGCACGGCGCCGTCCATGATCGAGGCGCCCGAGAGCATCGTCGCCATCAGCGTCTCGTGGCCCGGGGCGTCGACGAACGAGACCGTCCGGAGCGGCTCGCTCTCGGAGCCGTCCTCGCACTCCTCGTCGACGGTGTAACACTCGGGCGCGTCGACGCCCGGACAGCGCCGGAACGTCGCGTCCGCGTACCCCAGCCGGATCGAGATGCCGCGTTTCATTTCCTCGCTGTGCTGGTCGGTCCACGAGCCGGACAACGCCTGCACGAGCGTCGTCTTCCCGTGGTCGACGTGACCGACGAGACCGATGTTCACCTCCGGTTGTGTGTTGGCTTCAGTCACTGTTGGACCTCCTAACGGAGCAGTCTTACCGGAAATTCGCTCCGTGCGAGTGATAAAGTTGCTGTTATAGTGGCGGCAGGGAGTTCTCGCGGAACGTCCGAGCGCGACGACCCGAGACGGACACCCGAGCGCGACGGCGACGACCACTTATAAATCAGCGTGCGGTGCGGTGGCGCGTGCCTGCGAGGCCGCCTCGCGGCCGAGCCGCGAGGGACCGCAGGTCCCTCTGGAAGCCGGCGCTACGCGCCGGCGACAGCACGCGCGAGGGAGTCGGCCACTCGGAGCGAAGCGAAGAGTGGCCGACGAGGCTGGGGAGGTGTGAGGTGCGGTCGCTGTGGGGATGGGACTCAAAGGGGCGGCCGCGAGGACGAAGGCGCGGGAAGCACGGACCGCAGGGAGCGAGCACCGCGAGCGACTGAGGACCGCAGCGACCGCACCGAGTCCTCGCGGCCGGGGCTTTGGAGGTGTTCACCACCGGCCCGCAGTCATCCGTTTATAAACAAACGTCGTCAGCTCCGTATTCGTCCGACGCCGATTTACGCCTCACGCGCGAATCCGGGCACATAATGGGATACGCGTGCCCCGTCTGCGAGACCCCGCAGCGCGACGGCGAACACCTCGCGCACCACCTCGCGTTCACGGCGATGCTCCACGGCGACGACCACGAGGCGTGGCTCGACGAGCGCGTCCCCGACTGGAGCGACCGCGACCCCGACGGCCTCGCGGCCGAGGTGACCCCGCACGCCGACGACGCCGAGTACCACGAGGTGTTCGAGGACACCGTCGACCGCGGGCGCCCCGACGTCGACCTCGGCGACCACGACCACGCGGGACACAGTCACGGCGCTCCCGACGTTCCCGGGGCGCGAGGCGGCGTCGACGAGTCGGGCGCGACCGACCCGGAGACCGAGGCCGCGCTGCGCGAGGCCCGAGAGCTGACGCGGAAGATGTTCGAGGAGGACGAGGACAGCGAGAGCGACGATGCGGGGGACGCCGCCGGCAACGCTGCCGACGACGCCGACGACGCCGCCGACCCGTCCGCGTAACGGAACGCCCTTTTCAGTCGGCGCCGAACGCGACGTATGCACACCAGAGGGACGTTCGCTCCCGAGACCCGCGCCGACGCGCTCGAACGCTACGAGGAGGTCGGCCCGGTCGCGCAGGTCGTCGTCCGCGAGGCGACGAAGGCGATGGAGTTCGGCGCCGACGAGTACGACGACCGGGTCACCCCGGAGGTGATCCGGACCGCCCGCGACGCCACCTTCGCCGAGCTGCTCGCAGTTCACGTCGGCGACGAGAGCGAGTTCGACGCGTGGCTCGCCGACAGCGAGTTCGACGCGGACGACGTCGTCCGGATCGGCTCCGACAACGTCGACAACCTCGTCTGGCACCCGATCCCCTTCGCCGACACCGTGGTCGCGGCGACGTTCCAGGACGAGCCCGACGCGGCCGCGAGTACCCTCCGCCGGAACGCGTTCGGGCGCGTCTACCGCGAGGAGTTCTACGAGTCCGGGCGGTAGCTCGCTCGGCGCTACTCTTCCCGGCGCTGTCGCTCGGTGTCGGAGGAGAGCGCAATAAAAGAGGAGTCGAAGCCGAGAACGACGCTTACGCGAGCTTTTCGATGTCTCCGGCGTCAGCCGGAGGCCAGAGAAGCTGTCTACGACAGCTTCTCGATGTTCCCGGAAATCGAAGATTTTCGGGCGCTCGAAAAGCTCGCCTAGGCGAGCTTTTCGATGTTCTCGACGACGGCGTCGGCGAACTCGCTCGTCGCAAGCTTCTCGCCGCCCTCGATCTGGCGGTGCAGGTCGTAGGTGACCTTGCCGGAGGAGAT
Source organism: Halorubrum sp. CBA1229 (assembly GCF_003721435.2). NCBI lineage: Archaea > Methanobacteriati > Methanobacteriota > Halobacteria > Halobacteriales > Haloferacaceae > Halorubrum > Halorubrum sp. CBA1229. The sequence continues at coordinate 1,817,678 of NZ_CP054585.1, forward strand.
GGTCTCCTCGACGGCCTCGCGCACGAGGTCGGCGGCGTCGGACCAGCCGAGGTAGTCGAGCATCTCGCGGCCGGAGAGGATCATCGCGGTGGGGTTCACCTTGTCCTCGCCGGCGTACTTCGGCGCGGAGCCGTGGACGGGCTCGGCGAGACAGCGACCGTGGCCGCGGTTGATGCCGGGCGCGATGCCGAGGCCGCCGATCTGCGCGCCGGCGGCGTCGGACATGTAGTCGCCGTTGAGGTTCATCGTCGCGATGACGGAGTACTCGTCGGTGCGGGTCAGCAGCTGCTGGAGCATGTTGTCCGCGATGCGGTCCTTGACGACGAGGGCGCCCTCGGGGCGCTCGCCGTCGTGCTCCTCCCAGAGCTGGTCCTCGGTGATGACGTCCTCGCCGTACTCCTCCTCGGCGACCTCGTAGCCCCAGTCGCGGAACGCGCCCTCGGTGAACTTCATGATGTTCCCCTTGTGGACGAGCGTGACCGAGTCGCGGTCGTTCGCGAGCGCGTAGTCGACCGCCTCGCGGATGAGGCGCTTCGAGCCGAACTCGGAGATGGGCTTGACGCCGATACCGACGGGGCCGTCGTGGATGACGTCGGCGACGTCCATGTCCTGTTCGAGGAAGTCGCGTACCTGCTCGGACTCGTCGGTGCCGGCCTCCCACTCGATGCCGGCGTAGACGTCCTCGGTGTTCTCCCGGAAGGTGACCATGTCCATCTCCTCCGGGTTCTTGACGGGCGACGGGACGCCGTCGATGTAGTAGGTCGGGCGGACGTTCGCGTACAGGTCGAGCGTCTTCCGGAGCGCGACGTTCAGCGAGCGGAAGCCGGCGCCGACGGGAGTCGTCAGCGGCCCCTTGATCGCGACGCGGTGGTCGCGGATGGCCGAGACGGTGTCCTCGGGGAGGTTCTCGTCGTACATCTCCCGAGCACTGGAGCCCGCGTAGACGCGCATCCACGCGATGGACCGCCCGGTCGCCTCCGCGGCCGCGTCGAGTACCTGCTGTGCCGCCGGTCCGACGTCGGTGCCGATCCCGTCGCCGTGAATGATCGGGATGATGGGGTTCGACGGGACGTTCAGCTCGCCGGTCTCCTCGTCGGCGAGTGTGATCGCCTCGCCGTCGTCGGGGACGTCGACCTTATCGTAGCTCATGAACGTTCGTGGATTCTGGTGGTGGCTTAAAGTGCCTGCCGCTTTCGGCGTGAGCGCCGCTCTCGCAGGCTTTGCCGGTTCCGGCTCTCAGACCGGTTCGACGTCGACGTCGAACATCGACCGCCACCGGTAGCGCCGGCCGCCCCAGACGAACGTCCGTCGTGCGAGTGCGTACGCGAGGAAGACCGGCGAGACGATCACCGACGGGGCGGCGAGGAGGAACGTCGCCCGCCGGACCCCGAACAGCGCGTACGTCGCCCCCGAGAGCGCCGTGACGAACGCCGCTCCCGCGACCGGCGCGAGCAGGCACAGCGACGCGAGGGCGATCGAGAGCGCGACGTTGAACGCGGTCGCCAGCGGCGCGTGGCGGCGAGTGATCTGCAGGAACCGGACGAACCGCTCCAGCGACTCCCGCGCCGACCCGCCCGCGGCGACGGTCCGGGTGCGGTCGGCGGCGCTCACGTCGAGGTGCTCGGCCAGGGTCCCGTCGTCGCTGACGGTGCGGCGGAGGTCGGCGAGGAAGGCGTCCTCGTCGAGGTCGTCGCGCTCGAAGACGACCGCGCCGCCCCACGCGATCCCGCCCCGGGAGACCGCGAGCGTCCCGCCGATGACGTACGCCGGCTCGAAGAACCGCCCGAGCGGGTCCGCCCCGACGAACACGGGGACCTCCGTGGTCGGCCCCTGTCGCTCGTAGTCGGCGTTGAGGGTCGCGAGCCACTCCGGCGGATGCCTGAAGTCGTCGTCGGTCCAGACGATCCGGTCGCGTTCCGCCGCCGCCATGCCCGCGGCGATCGCGTTCGCCTTCCCGGAACAGCCATCGGGCTCGCCCGCGAGGACGACGCGGACCCCGTCGCCCTCCCCCTCGGCGCCGCTCTCACCGTCCCGGCGCTCGGCCACCGGGTCGTCGCCGGTGTCGCAGATCACCAACAACTCGTCGTCCTCGCCGAGCTGGGCGGCCACCTCCGAACACGCCTCGGTCCAGCGCACCGTCGGGAGGAGCACCGACGTCGGCGGGCGGGATCGCTCGCTCTCCGTCACGTCGATCGGTTCGGGAGGCGGACTGATAAGTGGTCAGTCGCCCGCGACTCACCTCGGTCGACACTCCCCCGTCCCGAGCCTCACCCCGGCCGACACTCCCGCGTTCCGAGTTCGTTGACTCGGGCCTCTCCGCCGTCGGTCACGTCGACCTCGACCATCGAGACGGTCACCGACGCGACCGGGTCGCCGCCGCCCCCCGCAGAGCGGTCGCAGAGGTGCGCGAGAAGCGGGTCGACGCGGCTCGGCGCCCCGTCGTCCGCCAACAGAGTGAGGTACTTCCGCCAGCGGGCGGTGGGGTACGCCCGCGCGTCCGACGGCGGCCGGTCGGCCGCGACGGGGTCGCCGTGCAGCGCGTCGAACGCGTCGCCGTCGGCGGTCGTCGCCGTCGCGAGCAGGAGCGCGTCCGTCGAGCTCGGGTCGGGCGCGAACATGTCCCAGCCGTGCTCGGCCGGGTCCGCCGTCGCCGCGACGGGCTCGGGCGCGTCGACGAGCCCGGCGGCCATCCCGTTCCACGCCAGCACCGACGCGAGCAGGACGACGGCGACGAGGGCGACGGCGCGCTCGCGGGTCGCCCGGTCCGCCCGATCCGTCCGGTCTGTCCGGTCTGCCCGGTCCGCGAGGTGCGGCCCGCCGGGGACCGACGCCGCCGCCCGCCGGAGCCGCCCGCTCGCCGAGCCGACGCCCTCCTCGACGCGGTCCCAGACGAACGACGGGAAAAAGGGGAGGAGGGCGGTCGCCGATATCAGCGGGAAGACGCCGAGCTGGAGCGTGAGCGTCATCGAGAGGTGCGCGGCGACGAGGCTCCCCGCGAGCGCCGCCCGGACGCGCCCGGCGGATACGACGAGCAGCGGCGACGCGACGAGCAGCGCGAGCCAGCCGTAGGTGGCGGCCGCGTACAGCGCCGGCGCCTCGGGGAGGAGTCCGCCGACCGGCCCGTGGAGGTACGTGAGCCGGAACACCTGTTCGACCGCTTCGCCGCGCGGCCAGGCCGTCCCCCGGAGCTTCTCGATCCCGTTCGCGACGTAGACCGCGACCACGACGGCCAACGGGAGCGCCGAGGCGGGCCCGACGAAGCGGTCGCTTCCCTGCTCTTGGCGGCCGGTCGTCCCGACTAGCGAAGCCCGGCGCCGGACGGCGTCGACCGACCACCGCGCGCCGAGCGGACAGAACAGCCCGGCCCCGAGCAGCTGCCAGAGCAGCTTGTCGCCCGCGTTGAGCACGAACGGGTTTCGCGCCTGCAGCGACGCGAGCAGGACCAGCGAGACCGCGGTCGCGAGCCGGGTCCGGTGGCCGACCGCGAGCGCGACGGCGGCGACCGCGGCGACGAGGAACAGCAGCGCGACGGGCCACGCCGCCCCCGAGAGCGCGTGCAGCGAGAGGCGAGCGGCGAGGGGGTACGTCTCGGCGAGCGCCGAGCGCGGGAACACCCCAGCGTCGGTATAAAAGGCCGTCAGGTTCCGGGCGCGCAGCCCGAGGTCGACGAGGAGCACGACCCCGAGCGCGACCCGGAACGCCGCCAGGGCGCGGCGGTCGATCCCGACGCGCGCCCCGACCGCGTTTCGGAGGCGGCGGCGGAGCGAGGGCCGCCCCGCGGGCTCCTCGTCGGTGCGCGGTTCGGGGTCCTCGGCGGGGGCGTCGGCTGTGCGTCCTCGGTGGTCGTCCACGACAGTGGCGACTCCCCGAGCGGCGGGAATAGTTCTTGCGGCGGCGGACCGGCTGCGGCCGACCGCGAGAGCCCCCCACCCGCTCGGCGGTATCGCCCGCCGCTTCCCGGGCGCTTATGCGGACGCCGCGGCACCCTCGCGTATGTCACAGCGACCCTCGATGCGCGTCGTCGTCCACGGCGGCGCCGGCGGCGCGCCGGACGACCCGGCGCCGAGACAGGAGACGCTCGACGCGGCGGCCGAGCGCGGCGCGGACGCCGGAACTCCCCTCGACGCCGTCGAGGCGGCGCTCGCGCCCCTCGAGTCGAGTCCCCGGTTCAACGCCGGCGTCGGCGGCGCGGTCCAGTCCGACGGCGTCGTCCGCACCGACGCCGGCGTGATGACCTCGGACCGGGAGATCGGCGCGGCCTGCTCGATGCCGGGCGTGAAGCACGCGGCGAGCGTCGCCCGCGTCGTCCACTCGGAGACGCCCCACGTCTTCGTTTCGGGCGAGCATGCGGTCGACCTCGCCGCCGACTTCGATGTCGAGACGGGCGTCGACCTGCTCACCGACGAGACGCGCGCCCGATACGAGGACGAGGACCCGCCGCGGGGCGGCCCGCGCGAGCACCTCGACTGGCTCGCGACGCGGTTCGGATCGGGCTCGGATCAGGCCGGCAGTGGGTTAGAGAACGGCTCTCAGGGGGAGAGCGATTCGGGTCGCGCGCCCGACCACGACACGGTCGGTGCCGTGGCCTCGGACGGCGAGCGGTTCGCGGCGGCGACCTCCACGGGTGGCCGGTCGTTCGCCCTCGCGGGCCGGGTCGGCGACGTGCCGCAGGTCGGCTCGGGATTCTTCTGCACCGAGGCCGGCGGCGCGAGCGCGACGGGGGCCGGCGAGGACATCGCGCGCGTCACGCTCTCGCGGCGGGCCGTGGAGCATCTCGACGACGGGATCGGCGCGCAGGCGGCGGCCGACCGGGCGATCGAGGAGTTCGAGGAGATTACGGGCTCCGGAGCCGGCGTGATCGTCCTCGGGGAGGAGGGGGCCGGGAGCGCGTTCAACACGGACGGGATGCAGACGAGTATCGCTTATAAATAGTCGCTGATGGGGCGGGCGATATTTTATAAATAAACTACTTCGCGGTGAACATCTCCAAAGCCCCAGCAGCGCTCGGCTCCCACAGCTCGCTGCGCTCCTCAGTCGCTCGTTTCACTCGCTCCCTGCGGTGCTTACGTCGCTGGGGTTCGCCGAGCGCTGCTGCCCCTTTGAGTCCCACCCCGCACCGCAACCGCACAGCCTCACGCCTCCCCAGCCTCGTCGGACCGGCGCGGCCGCGCCGGTCCGACTCCCTCGCACGCGCTCCTCGCGGCCGCCTTCGGCGGCCCCTCGGAGGCGCGCGCCGACCGTGAAACTCGGTTGAGCGTCGTCGATCATTTATAAATAAAATCCGCGGATCGGTCCCAATTCACCTCGTCGCCCGCGGAGGCGAGGATACAAATCCGCCGGCCGCCTTGCCCGCGTATGGTCACGTTCCTCGCCGGCGGCACGGGGACGCCGAAGCTCCTCGACGGGGCGACCCGCGTCTGGGACCCCGCCGAGGTCGCGGTCGTCGCCAACACGGGCGACGACGTCGAGCTCGGCGGCCACCTCGTCTGCCCCGACGTCGACACCGTGCTGTTCGCCGGCGGCGGCGTCCTCGACCGCGAGACGTGGTGGGGGATCGCCGACGACACCACCGAGACCCACGCGGAGCTGCGCCGGCTCGCGGACGAGGTCGGGATCGGGACGCAGCCGCGGTACCTCGACGCCGAGGCGCAGACGGCGGGCCGCGAGATCGCCCGCTGGCGGCGCTTCTCCGGCGTCGGCGAGTTCATGGAGATCGGCGACCGCGACCGCGCGGTCCACGTCACGCGCACGAGCCTGCTCGACGAGGGCCGCACGCTCACCGAGGCGATCCGAGCGCTCGCCGACGCCTTCGGCCTCGACGTCGACCTCCTCCCGATGTCCGACGACCCGGTCGCGACGCTGATACACACCGCGGCCGGCGAGACGATCCACTTCCAGGAGTACTGGGTCGCGCGCCGCGGCGAGCCGCCGGTCGACGACGTGGAGTTCCGCGGTGCGGACGACGCCGAGCCGACCGACGCCGTGCTGGACGCCCTCGCCGACCCGGTCGTTATCGGCCCCTCAAATCCCGTGACGAGCCTCGGCCCGATGCTCGCGCTCCCCGAGTTCGAGGCGGCGCTGTCGGCGACGCCGGTCGTCGCGGTCTCGCCGTTCGTCGGCGACGAGGCCTTCTCCGGCCCGGCGGCCGACCTGATGGCCGGCGTCGGCCGCGACCCCTCGACCGCGGGCGTCGCCGCCGCGTACCCGTTTGCGGACGCGTTCGTCCTCGATACGGACGATCCGACCGAGCTCTCCGAGCGCCACGTCGAGCGCACCGACACCCGGATCGACGACGCCGACGACGCCGAGCGCGTCGCCCGAGCCTGCGAGCGCGCGCTGACAGCGGTGTCGGACGCGGCGGCGACCGACGCGGAGGTGGCGGAGTGACGGCAACCGACGATGGCGAGTCCCCCTCCCTCGTCGCCGCCAGCCTCAGCGGCGCGGCCGACGCCGACTGGGCGCGCGCCGCCGCCTCGCACGTCGACGCGGCGGTGCTGGGCGGGATCGCGCTCGACCCTGCGAGCCGGGCCGCGGCCCGCGATCTCGTCGCGCGCGGGCGCTCGGAGTTCCTCCCTGACGACCCGCTCGCGTGGATCGACCGACAGCTCGCCGCACTCGCCGGCGCGCCGGTCCGTCCCGGAGTCAACGTCCGGAGCGCGACCGTCGACCCGGTGCGCGAGGCGGCGGCGGTCTGCGCCGAGCACGGCGCCGTCTGCGAGGTCAACGCTCACTGCCGACAGCCGGAACTCCGCGCGGTCGGCTGCGGCGAGTCCCTGCTCTCCGACCGCGACCGGCTGGCCGACTACGTCGCCGCCGCGGCCGGGACCGGTGCGACGACGAGCGTGAAGGTCCGCGCCGAGGTCCCCGACGTCGACCTCGTCGCCGTCGCCGACGCGGTCGCCGACGCGGGGGCGGAGTGGCTCCACGTCGACGCGATGGACTCGGAGGCCGTCGTCGGCGAACTGATCGCGGATGAGGGAGCCCGCGCCGACCTCACCGTGATCGCCAACAACGGCGTCCGGGGCCGGCGGACGGTCGCCGAGTACGCCGCGCACGGCGCCGACGCCGTCAGCGTCGGGCGGCCGACCGAGCACCCGGCGGAGCTCGCTCGCGTCGCCGAGGCGGTTCGCGCGTGGCGCGACGGGGAGCTCTCGATCGGCGAGCCGCCTGAGCGCCGACGGGAGGCGTCGCCGTGACGGCCGTCGACTCCCGCGCCCGCGATCCGGTCGACGACGCGACTCTCGCGCTCCTGCTCGAAGTCGCCGGCACCCCGAAACCGGGCAACGTCGACCGGCGGCGGGACCTGGACGACCTCCGGTTCGAGTCCTTTCTCGGCGGAGCGGTCGGCGCCCGCGACGGGCTCGAACTGGCCGCGAGCGACGAGGGGTCCGTCGGCGACGCCTTCGAGCGCGGCGTGGCGGGGATGGCCGACCGCGCGGGAACGAACACCCAGTTCGGTTGTCTGCTGCTGCTCGTCCCGCTGCTCCGCGCGACCGTCGTGGGTTCGCCCGCGGGCGACGTGTCGCCCTCGGGGGATCTCGACCCGGACGCCGTCGACCGCGTGACCCGCGAGACCACCGTCGGCGACGCGGTCGCGTTCTACCGCGCCTTCGAGCGCGTCGATGTCGCGGTCGCGGATCCGCCGGCGGACGCCGCCGAACTGGACGTGCGTCACGGGAGCGACGCGGCGCCGGCGCTCCGCGACCGGGAGCTGACGCTCCGAGACGTGATGGCGGTCTCGGCCGCCCCCGACGATCCGGACCGCGTTCCCGACCGCAACGCACAGGAGTGGGTCGAGGGGTTCCCGCGGACGTTCCGCGCCGCCGAGTGGATCCGCGCCGACGAGGGGCCGCTGACCGATCGAGCCGCGCGCGCCTTCCTCGGCCTGCTCGCGGCCGAGCCCGACACGCTGGTCGCCGCGAGCCACGACCCGGAGACGGCCCGCGAGGCGAGCGCACGGGCCGCCGCCCTGCTCGGCGGAGCGGACGACGGCGGTTCCACGGGTCCCCTCGACCCGAGCGACGTCGACGCCGACGCCGTCCACGGGGCCGATCTCGACGCCGCCGAGGCGCTGGCGACGGCGTTCGTCGACGAGGGGATCAACCCCGGGACGACCGCGGACCTCACCTGCGCGGCGCTGTACGTCGCGCTCCGGCGCGGCGCGGAGGTGGCGCGGTGACCGACGACGCGCCCGACGTGGGCCGCGGCGGGGCGGCCGACGGCGCCGACGCCGACGGCGTTGCGCCCGACGGCTGGCCGGTCGCGCTCCGCGGCGTCACCGAGTCGGTCGTGACGACGCTCGGCCCGAACGACCGCTGGAACGTCGCGGCGCTCGGGATCCACGCGCCGGCCGACCCCGGTGACCCCGTGACCGCGCGGACGTACGGGCGCACTCGGACGTGGCGGAACTTCACCGAGCGCGGCGGCGGGGTCGTCCAGTTCACGACCGACCCGCGCACGTTCGTCGACGCCGCGCTGACGGTCCGGGAGGTCGACGACCCCGTCCTCGAGACGGCCGACGCGTGGGTCGAGGTGACCGCCGAGGAGATCGGGAGCGAGACTGAGGGCGACACGACGATCCGGACGTGGGCGCTCGATCCCGTCGAGAGCGCGGTTCGCCGTGAGCGCGTGCCGACGATCAACCGCGGGTTCGGCGCGGTCGTCGACGCCACGGTGGCCGCCTCGCGGCTCGACGTGCCCGCGTTCGACACGGCGGACCTGCTCGGCCGGCTGGCGTACTTCGCGGACGTGGTCGACCGCTGCGGCGGTCCCGCCGAGCGCGAGGCGTTCGCCCGGATCGACGAGGCGACCGGGTGGCGGGCGCTCGCGGCGGCGGAGGGGACCGAGCGCGGGGGCGACGGCGACGACGAGCCCTGACCGGACCGCGTGGCTCGCCCGGCGTAATACCGCCTTGCGGCCGCTCGCGGCGGAACGAACCCTTTTAGTTCGGCCCGGCGGTATCGCTCGGTATGGCCATCAAACCCAAGTACATCAAGCAGCTCGGGAACGTCCTGCTTGAGCGGTACCCCGACTCGTTCAACACGGACTTCGAGACGAACAAGGAGAGCGTCACGGCCCTGACCACCGTCGAGTCGAAGGGCGTCCGCAACCGGATCGCCGGCTACGTCACCCAGAAGAAGGCGCAGGCGGCCCAGAAGGCCTAACCGGTCCCGAGTTTTCGACCGCACGTTCCGCGATTCCCGAGCCGCGGCGCTCGGTCTCGCCGCACACCCCGCGCCTTATCACCGAAGCCGCGGCCACCTCGTCGCGATGGACGCCCTCGTCCGCCCTGTCGTCGACCCGACGTTCGCGGCCGCCGCGCTCGCGTTCCTGTGCGGCGGCGCCGCGCTCGGCACGCTGAGCGGGCTCGTTCCGGGCCTCCACGCGAACAACTTCGCGCTGCTGCTCGCGGGGCTCGCCCCCTCGGTCGCCGCCGATCCGCTCCTCGTCGGCGTCGCGATGCTCGGCGCGGGCGTGGTCCACTCGTTCCTCGACATCGTCCCCGCGCTCGCGCTCGGCGTGCCCGACGCGGCGACGGCGGTCGCGGCGCTGCCGGGCCACCGGCTCGTGATCGCGGGCCGCGGCCGCGAGGCGATCCGGCTCTCGGCGGTCGGCTCCGGGCTGGCCGTCGCGCTCGCGGTCCCGCTCGCCGTGCCGATCACGTGGATCATGATGCGCGGGTATCCGACGGTGCGGGCGCACCTCCCGCTGCTCTTGACCGGCGTCGTCGCGTTCCTCGTGTTCACCGAGTCGTCGAAGGAGGCCGCAGTCGGCGGGTTTCTCGCGTTTCTCGCGAGCGCCGCGCTCGGGTTCGCAACCCTCGACGTCGATCCCGCGGCGCCGCTCGACGCCGGCGGCGTCCTCGCGCCGCTGTTCGCCGGACTGTTCGGCGCGCCCGTCCTCGTCGACGCGCTCGGGGGCGAGGGCGTCCCGCCGCAGGCCGACGCGCGGATCACGATGGCGCCCCGCGACCTCGGCGTGAGCGCCGGCGCCGGGTCGCTCGCGGGCGCGGTGGTCGGCTACGTCCCGGGCGTCTCCGCCGCCATCGCCGCCGTCGCCGCGCTGCCCGCGGTCCCGCGCGAGGAGGGCGACCGCGGATTCGTCGTCGCCACGAGCGGCGCCAACACGGCGAACACGATATTCGCGCTGTTCGCCCTCGTCGCGCTCGGCACGCCCCGGACGGGGGTCACTGTCGCTATCGACCGCGCCGGCGTCCCCTTCGCGCTCCCGATCCTCCTCGTCGCCGCGGGGGCCGCGGCGGCCTGCGGGTTCGCGCTCGTCCTCCTCGTCGGCGACGCCTACCTCCTCGTCGTCGGGAACGCGGATTACACCCGCCTCTCGATCGGCGTGTTGGCGCTGCTCGCCGGCGTCTCGTTCCTGTTCGCGGGACCGTTCGGCGTCGGGGTCTTCGCCGTCGCCGGCGCGCTGGGACTCGTCCCGCCCCGGGTCGGCGCCCGGCGGGTCCACCTGATGGGCGTGCTGATCGGTCCGCTGATCGTCGGGTGAGCGCCGGGGGGACTCCGTCGCCGACTCCCTCGAACCGCGCTCCGCGGTCCTCGGCTCTCGCCTACCGCTGGCCGCGCTCCGCGCGTTCGACACCCGAGCGGCGCGGTACCGCGCCCCACGCCGCGTTCGGCGCCGACCGCAAAGAACAACGGTTAAAAGTCGCGCGGTGGTGTCTCAGTGTATGAGCGAGAGTGAAACGCAGGGCACCCGGCAGTGTGTCTCCTGTGGTATCCAGGTGGCCGGCATGAACGCCGCGCGGTTCTCCTGCCCGGACTGCGGGACGACCATCCACCGGTGCGCGAAGTGCCGGAAGCAGAGCAACCTCTACGAGTGTCCCGACTGCGGCTTCCGAGGACCCTAGTTATGGGAGACGTCGCCGCCAAAATCAAGGTCATGCCGAACAGCCCCGAGGTCGACCTCGACGACCTGCAGGACCGACTCGAGGAGTCGCTCCCGCAGGGCGCGAAGATCCGCGGCTTCCAGCGCGACGACGTCGCGTTCGGCCTCGTCGCCCTTCTGCCGACCGTCATCGTCCCCGACGGCGCGGGCGGGACCGAGGCGGTCGAAGAGGCGTTCGCCGACGTCGACGGCGTCGAGTCCGTCGCCGTCGAGAACGTCGGCCGACTGTAGCGCCGACGCCGTCGGGCTTCGGCCGGAAATCGAACGTCTTTCTGTTCAGTTCGTCGCGTCCCGGTAGCGATGCGCGCGTCTCGCGCCGCCGCGACCGATCACTCGACGCGTTCGTCGACCCACGCGGTGAGGTCGTCGCCGGGGATGAACCCCTCCGCACGTCGCGCGACCGGTTCGCCGTCCACGAACAGCACGAACAGCGGCACGCTTCGGACGTCGAACCGCTCGACGAGCGGCGGATCGTCGCGGGGGTTTATCAGGGCGACGTCGACGTCGAGCGCGCGAGCGACGTTCCCGAGGACGGGCTCCATGCTCGCACAGATCCCGCACCCGTCGGTGTAGAACTCGACGAGCGCGGCGTCGGCGTCGGCGACGAACGCGTCGAGGGCGTCAGCGTCGGCGAGAGACGTCGGACGGCGGACCCCCTCGTTTCCATCCGACTCAGCGCCGCCGGCCGTAGTATTGCTCATCATGCACACTATTAGGGCCGAACGCATATAAACGCTCGCTCGGATCGACGGCGCCCACCGCTCGGTTCGCCGCGGGGAGGCCCCGTTCAGGAGACGTCCACCGCGCCGTCGCCGCCGTCGCCGCTCTCGGCGAGCGCGTCGATGACCCGCATGTTCGCGACGGCCGCTTCCCCGTCGGTCAGGGGGTCGGCGTCGTCGGCGACGCGATCGGCGAAGTGCTCCACCTGCAGCCGGTACTGGTCCACGGGCTCGAACGTCTCGACGCCGCGCCGGCCGTCGATCTGGTAGGTCAGCTCCACCGGCTCGTCGGTCGGCGCGTCGAACGCTTGCTCGACCGCGATCCAGCCGTTCGTCGCGTCGATCCGGTACCGCTGGACGAGCTGCGTGTCGAATCCCGAGGCGACTCGGGCGGACCGGCCGTCGTCGTACTCCAAGACGCCCGCGAGCTCCGTGTCGACGCCGGCGTCCCGGGTGTCGTTCGCGTGCGCGTACGCTCGATCGGGCTCGCCGAGGACCGCCCTGACGAGCGAGACGGGGTAACAGCCGACGTCCATCAGCGACCCGCCGGCGAGCGCCGGGTCGAGGCGCACGTCGTCCGGTCGGTCGTACAGCGGGAACCGGAACGTCGAGGTCACCGTACGCACGTCGTCCAGTTCCCGCTCGACCAGCTCGAGGACTCGCTCGGTGCGGGGGTGGTACCGGTACATGAACCCCTCCATCAGCGTGACGCCGCGGTCCGCACAGTGATCGGTCACCTCGCGCGCCTCCGCGGCGTCGACCGCGAGCGGCTTCTCGCAGAGTACGTGGAGCCCCGCGTCGGCCGCGCGCGTCGTCCACTCGGCGTGGAGCCCGTTCGGCAGCGGGACGTAGACGGCGTCGAGCTCGTCGTCCGTCAAAAGCGCCTCGTAAGAGCCGTAGCTCCGCGGGATCGACGCCGCTTCGGCGAACGCCGCCGCCCGGTCGCCGTCTCGCGAGGCGACCGCGCCGACCGCGTGCTCGCTCGCCGCGATCGCCGGGACCACCGCGTCGCGAGCGATTCCCGCGGTGCCGAGCACGCCGAAGGTGAGCCGATCGGTCCGGGTTGACATACGCGACCATCGAGGGTCCGAATATAAAAGAGCCGGCGACTCCGGCCCGAGGCGGCCGGCGATCGTCCGCGCCGCGCTACCGGTCGGCCGGCTCGGGGTTCACGAGCGGCGAGTCCTCGTTGGCGCACTCGGGGCGGCCGCAGACGCCCGCGTCGGCGCCGGCCCGCGAGACGCCTTCGGCGAGCGACTCGATCTCCCACGCCACCTCGTGACCGGTCGCCGACTCGTGTTCGCCGAGCGCGGCCCGCGCCGGCGGGAGCCGGTCGTACCCCGCCTCGAAGGGACAGTCGGCACACCGGACCGTGACACGCGTCCGTTCCATACCGGATATTGGTCGGATAGCACAAAACACTCGCGGTGCGAGGGCCTCGAACGGACCGTCCGGGCGGAGCGCTCCGCGCCGCTACGCCGGCTCGTCGCCCTCGGGTTCGGTCCGCCAGCCGCCGGTCAGCGTGACGATCCACAGCAGGACGCCGGCGAGCGCGAAGACGGCGGCCATATAGGGGATCAGCGGGAGCTCGACGCCGACGAAGTCCAGGACCGTCCGGAACTCGTAGACGATCACGCCGAAGATCGCGAACGCCACGAGGAGCCCGCCGCGGGTCCGATCGAGGCTCATCGGCCCACCTCGACGAGCGAGGCGGTCGCCTCACCGACGGCGCCGACCACCGGGGTCACCGCGCCCGCGAGCGCGTCGAGCGCCGGTGCGAGCCACACCGGGTACGTGCCCACGCCCGGGCCGAGCAGGCCGCCGCGCTGAATGATCGCCGCCAGCGGGAGCGCGTACGCCAGCACGACGAGCGTCAGCGCGATCCCCACCCACAGCCGGAGGCTGTCGAGCACGCGCGGGGCGTCGTCGGGGCCGGACAGCGCCGGCGGCAGCGACTCGGCGAGCCCCGACACCTTCGGGTTCCCCATCGTGAGCACGAGGTTGGCCATGAACAGCACCGTCGAGACGAACAGCAGCGTTCCGCCGATGGCGATCTGGATGTTGAGCTCTTCGAACCCGCCGAACATCGTCGGGTAATCGAAGCCGGAGTACTCGGGTTCGGCGGTCCGGCGCGGCACGCCCATGATTCCCTGTGCGTGCATCGCGTTGGACATCAGCGCCATGCCGATGAACCAGAGGACGACCTGGAACAGCCCGATCGATCGGCTGAAGATCGGCTTGTTGGAGATCTGCGGCCAGATCCAGTAGGTGGCGGCCATGAACGTGAGCGCGACGGCGGTGCCGACGGTGAGGTGGAAGTGGCCCGGCACCCAGATGGTGTTGTGGATCATGTAGTTGATGTTCATCCCGGCGTTGACCATGCCGGAGAAGCCGCCGGCGGCGAACATCAGCCCCGCGAGCATCATGCCGGTGAACTCGGGTTTGCGCCACGGGAGGTCGGTGAGCCAGCCGAGGAGGCCGGTGCCGCCGCGCTGGCGGGCGCCGTACTCGACGCTCGCGACGACGGTAAACGCGGTGAGCAGGCTCGGCAACAGCAGGAACATTGTGTTGGTCATCGAGATGAATTTGAACCCTTCGGCGATGCCGGGGTCGAGGTACTGGTGGTGGATGCCGACCGGGGTCGACAGTAAGAGGAACAGGACGAAGACGACGCGCGCGAGCGGGTCGCTGAACAGGCGTCCGCCGGCGATTTTCGGGAGGACGGTGTACCACAGCAGGTAGGCGGGCATGAGCCAGAAGTAGACGACGGGGTGGCCGAAGAACCAGAACAGCGTCCGGGTGAGCGTGGGATTCACCTGGTCGATGAAGCCGAGCGACCACGGGAGGAGGAAGATGAGGACGGAGGCGGCCACGGCCGAGGAGGCGATGTACCACATGGCCATGGTGGTCAGCACCATGAACGTCTGGAGCGGGATGCGCTCGTCGGGGTGGTCGCGCTTCCAGGCGAGGAAGGTGCGGAACCAGTCGGCGCCGGCGATCCAGGAGCCGACGATGAAGACGGCGAGCCCCGCGTAAAACAGGGGGTGCGCCTGCAGCGGGGCGTAGAAGGTGAACAGGACGTCCGCGCTCATGTCGAGGGCAGGGACGAAGCCGGCGAGGATGGAGACGCCGGTCATCGTCATGCCGACCGCCATGATCGCGTACCACGTCCACGTGATCCGGATGTCGATGAGCGGTCGGTCGAGGCTCCGCGTCACCGCCCAGGTGAACAGTCCCACGAGGAAGAACGTGGTGAAGCTGATCGCCAGGAACACGCCGTGTGCGGTGAGGGACGTGTAGTAGTCGGTCGAGGAGATGATCCCCCGGAACACCCCGGTCCGGTGGAGCGTCTGGATGATCCCGAAGATCGCGCCGAGCGCCAGCGCGAGGAAGGAGCTGAGCAGCGCGGCGCGGACGATCCGCGCCTCGTCGGGGAACTTGTCGACGAACGACTGCTCGGCTTCGATGGCCTCGCTCATGCGTCGTCACCCCCGCTGTTGCGGTTTTCGAACTCTTCTTGACTGACGACGTTCACGTTCCCCTCCATCACGTGGTGGCCGGCGCCGCAGTACTCGTTACAGATGAGCCCGTACTCCTTCGATCCGTCGACTTCCACCGTGATCTCGGAGACCTCGCCGGGGACGACCATCGTGTTCGCGTTGGTTCCGACGACCTCGAAGCCGTGGATCACGTCGCGAGAGGTGACGTAGAACGTGACCGTGCTGTTTTCGGGCACGACGATCGGGTCGGGGTTGAAGCCGAACTGGTAAGCGACGACGTAGGCGGCGTACTCGTTGTCCCCGACCTGTTCGACGCGGGGCTCGGAGAAGCGCTCGTCCTCGTCGAGCCCCTGGGCGTCGATGGGCTGTTCGCTGTCGGAGACCATCGCGACGCCGGGACCGACCGCGCCGTAGGTGACCGAGCCGATGAGCAGCAGTATCAGCAGGATCGATGCCGCGAGCCAGAGTTTCTCGTAGGCGTGAATGTGCATGCGTGATCACCCCACGACGACCAGATCGCGGCCGAGGAACTCGATGTAATAGATGTACACCCACGCTAACAGCAGGATGACGAAATATATCCCGATGAGCGTGAGCGTTCCGATCGGATCGAACTCCTCTTCACCGCTCACATCATCACTCGATGCGTGTGCGGCTTGGTTTTGCCCCATAGGCCGGGTTATAGATTAGCGACTATATAATATCTATCCGTTCCCGGGACATGAAAACACGGGCGTTATATATGTTCGGCAGACCCTACACCGTGGTATGAAGTTCTCGCTCCAGCGGGCCGTGCTCCTCGTGTTGGGCGGTCTCATTCCGGCAACGGTGTTCATCGCCGACCGGGCGGAGATCTTCGTCGCCGTGACGCTCGTGAACGTGCTCATCATCTGGGCGAGCCTCCACGTCGCGACCGGCGGGAGCCTCCGCCCCGACTCGGGCTCGGCCGACGCGGCGGACCCGGAGGAGGCGTAGCGTCGCCGACCGGCCGCCGGGACCGAACGCCATGTCGAACTGCACCCTCTGTGACCTGCCGACGGGGGACGACCCCCACACCGCCCCGGACGTCGACGGCGAGTTCTGCTGCCGCGGCTGCCTCGCGGTCGCCCGGTCGCTGGACGACGTCGACGACCTCGACGACCTCGACGAGCGGCGCCCCGAGACGGAGCCGGACCGGGAGTTCGACGGGGAGACGACGTTCCTCCACGTCGACGGGATGCACTGCGCGACGTGCGAGTCGTTCCTCGAGCTGACCGCCGGCGAGCAGGAGGGCGTGGCGGCCGCCGAGGCGAGCTACGCGACCGACACGATCCGCGTCGACTACGACCCCGACGCGGTGAGCGCCGACGAGCTCCCCGAGCGGCTCTCGGTCGCCGGGTACTCCGCGAGCGACCGGGCCGACCCGGAGCCGGACGGCGACGACGTCGCCGTGGTCCGCTTCCTGATCGGCGGCGGCTTCTTCGGGATGATGGCGATGCTGTGGTACGTCCTCTTCTTATACCCGACCTACTTCGGGTACGAGCCGATCCTCGATCTCGGCGGCGTCTCGGGCACCTACCTGTTCGCGCAGGTGTGGGTGTTCGCCTCGATCGTCCTCTTTTACACCGGCTACCCGATCCTGCGGGGCGCGTACGTGAGCCTCCGGGCGCGACAGCCGAACATGGACCTGTTGGTGTCGCTCGCGGCGGCCAGCTCGTACACGTACAGCACGCTCGCGCTCCTCCTCGGTCGGACCGACCTCTACTTCGACGTGACGATCGCCGTGATCTTGGTCGTCACCGCGGGCAACCACTACGAGTCGATCATCAAGCGGCGCGCGACCGGGATGCTCTCCGAGCTCACGACGGCCGGCGACCGGACGGTCCGCACCGAGGGCGGGGAGACCGTCGCGGCCGACGCCGTCGATCCGGGCGACCGGCTCCTCGTGCGCCCCGGCGAGCGCGTCCCCTTCGACGGGACCGTCGCCGAGGGGACCGCCGCCGTCGACGAGGCGCTCGTCACGGGCGAGTCGCTCCCAGCGACGAAGCGGGAGGGCGACGCGGTCCGCGGCGGCACCGTCGTCACCGACGCGCCGATCGTCGTCGAGGTCGGCGAGGACGCGACGAGCACCCTCGACACTCTCGTCCGACTGCTGTGGGAGATCCAGAGCTCGCGGTCGGGCGTCCAGCGGCTCGTCGACAGGCTCGCGACGGTGTTCGTGCCGCTCGTCGTCGCGGTCGCCGTCCTCGGCGCCGGCGCCACGTTCGCGTTCGGGGCGGCGCCCGTGGACGCCGCGCTGGTCGGGCTCACGGTGCTCATCGTCTCGTGCCCGTGCGCGCTCGGGCTCGCGACGCCGCTCGCCATCGCCGCCGGGATCCGCGACGCGGCCCGCCGCGGCATCGTG
Organism: Halorubrum sp. CBA1229; assembly: GCF_003721435.2. NCBI lineage: Archaea > Methanobacteriati > Methanobacteriota > Halobacteria > Halobacteriales > Haloferacaceae > Halorubrum > Halorubrum sp. CBA1229. The sequence continues at coordinate 1,835,185 of NZ_CP054585.1, forward strand.
ATCGTCTCGGACGCCGTCTTCGAGGAGGCCGCCGACATCGACACCGTCGTGTTCGACAAGACGGGGACGCTGACCGACGGCGAGATGCGGCTGGTCGACACCGTCGCCGACGGCGCCTCGCCGGACGAAGTGCGGCGGCGGGCGGCGGCGGTCGAGCGCGCCTCGGTCCACCCCGTCGCCGAGGCGATCGTCGACGCCGTCGCGGGCGACGGAGGAGGTCACTCCGCCGCCGGCGCTCGCGGCGAGGCGGGCGACGACGCCCCCGGGGCGGCGACCGACGGGGGCGTGACGACCGGAACCGACCCGGACGGGTCCCGGGCGGTCGCGGCCGGCGGCGACGCCGCGGCGACGGACGTGACCGTCTCGGACCGGGGCGTCACGGGCCGCGTCGACGGCGACGCGGTCGTCGTCGGCCATCGGTCGCTGTTCGACGGCGCGGAGTGGACCGTGCCGGCGTCGCTGGAGGCGGCCGGCGGAGAGGCCCGGGACGACGGACGGGTTCCCGTCTTCGTCGGCTGGGAGGGGTCGGTCGTCGGCGTCCTCGTCGTCGGCGACGAGGTCCGCGACGGGTGGGAGGCGGTCGTCACCGACCTCACTGAGGGGGGGCGACGCGTCGTGGTGCTCACCGGCGACTCGCCCGAGGCGGCCCGGCGGTTCGAGGACCACCCGGCGATCGACGAGGTCTTCGCGGCGGTGCCGCCGGAGGCGAAGGCCGAGACGGTGCGGCGGCTCGCGGCGACCGAACGCGTCGCCATGGTCGGCGACGGCAGCAACGACGCGCCCGCGCTCGCCGCGGCCGACCTCGGCGTCTCGATCGCGAGCGGGACCGACCTGGCGGCCGACGCCGCGGACGCCGTCCTCTTGGAGGACCGCCTCTCCGCGATCCCGGAGCTGTTCGCGGTCACCCGCGGGACGAACCGCCGGCTCAAGCAGAATCTCGGCTGGGCGTTCGTCTACAACGCGGTGGCGATCCCGATGGCGATCTCGGGCGTTCTCAACCCGCTCCTCGCCGCGCTCGCGATGGCGACGAGCAGCGTCCTCGTGGTGTCGAACTCGGCGCGGGCCGTTTATAAGGGCGAGTGAGTCACGGTCACGCCGCGGCGCCGACGTACGGCCTGACGGCCCGCACGATGGCGTCGACGTCGTACTCGTCTTCGGTCTTGTCGAAGACGACGTCGCCGTCCGCGCGGACGACGAACACGCCGTCGTCGCCCGTCACCAGCGCGACCTCGTCGAGCCCCTCGCCGAACTGCTTGAGCAGGGCTTCCGAGACGTCCTGAGCGCGGTTCAACATGCCGCACGGCACGCAGTACTCGACCTCCACTCGGGTCATGTGGCGTTACTTCGAGTCGAACGCTTTTAACTCCGCGCCGCCCGGCTCCGGGCCGCACCCGTCAGACCACGAGCGCGTCGAACACGACGGCGAACAGCAGGAGACCGAGGTAGGCGTTCGACGCGTGGAACGCGCGGAACGCCGCGGCCTCCGTCTGCTCGTAGTGGAGCCGGACGACCGCCCACAGGAACACCGCGCCGAGGGCGACGCCGACCGCGGCGTAGAGCGCGCCGAGCGGCTCGGCGACCACCGCGAGCGCGACCGCGGCGACGAGCGTCGCCCCGAGGTACCAGACGATGTGGCGGCGCGTCGCCGTCTCGCCGCGGACGACGGGCATCATCGGGAAGCCGCCGCGCTCGTAGTCGTCCTTGTACGCCAGCGCGAGGTTGTAGAAGTGCGCCGGCGTCCACAGGAAGATGACCAGCGCGAGCAGCAGCCCGCCGCCGCCGACCTCGCCGGTCACCGCCGCCCAGCCGATGAGCGCGGGCAGCGCGCCAGCCGCGCCGCCGATGACGGTGTTCTGAACCGTGTTCGGCTTCAACACGAGCGTGTAGACGACGCTGTAGAACAGGATCGCGACCAGCCCGAGGCCCGCGGTCAGCGGGTTCACCGTCCAGAAGAGGCCGAGCGAGGCGGCCGCCAACAGCAGTCCGAACGCGAGCGCGTTGCGCACCGGGACGAGGTCGGTCGCCAGCGGGCGGTCGTTGGTCCGCTGCATCCGCTTGTCGATGTCGCGCTCGAAGACGTGGTTGAACGTCCCCGACGCGCCGATCGAGAGCGCGCCGCCCGCGAGCGTCGCGGCCACGACGTACGGGGTGAATCCCCGCCCGCCGGCGAGCGCCATCGCCGCGGCGGCGACGAGGCAGAGGAGCCACATCAGACGGGGCTTCATCAGTCGGAAGTAGGCGGCCGCGGTCGCCTTCAGCCGGGGCACCGCCGCCGTCGGGATCTGGGGCTCGGGCGCCTCGTCGACCGGCGGGAGGTCGTCCGTCCCCGCCTGGAAGTCCACGGGAGCGTCGTCGGCGACGCCGGTCTCGGCCTCCAGCCACCACGCGAGCGCGGCGAGCACGGCGCCGAAGATCGTCACGCCCAGCAGGAGGTGGACCGGACCGAGCGAGGCGGGAAGCCCGCCGACCGCGACGAGCGCGCCGACGCCCGCCTGGGCCGGGAACAGCAGGAGGGCAGCCGTGAGGGCGCCCCGGACCCGACGGCTCGCCCCGTCGCGCCACGCGAGGGCGACCGAGAGGACCACGAGGACGCCGACGACGGCGGCGATCGCTCGGTGGCCGAGCGCTATCCAGCCGGCGGTCTCGACGGGGAGCGCGGCGCCCCCGCCGCAGAGCGGCCAGCCCGAGCAGGCGGCGGCCGCCTCGGTGAGCGAGGTCGTGGCACCGACGACGAGCAGGAGGTACACGCCCATCGCCGTCGCCGCGAGGACCGCGGGGAACCGGTCGGGTATCGTCACTGACGCTCGCTTGGGAACGGATCCATATATGTCCCGCGCTTCGGCGGATCCGCGCCGAACGCGGCCGACGCGACGGCGCTATCGCCGCTCGCCGGTATCGCCGGGCGCGGCGTCGTCAACTCCGCTCGAGTCCTCGTCGGCCCCGCGCGAGCCGTCGTCGACCTCGCCGGACGCCCCGCGTCGACGGAGGACCCGGTCGACGATGTCGCCGCTGGAGAGCAGCTCGTCCTCGTACCGGGCTTCCCGTCCCGACGCCCGCTCGACGCGGCAGTCGATGTCCCGGGCCGCGAGCGACTCGGCGATTCCCGCCTCGTCGTGGTGCTGGTCGTAGCCCAACACGATCACGTCCGGGTCGAGCCGCTCGATGGGGACGAACACGTCCTCCGGGTCGCCGAGGTGGGCCTCGTCGACCGCCTCGAGGGCGGCGACCATGTCGCGCCGCTGGCGCGCGCAGAGGATCGGCTCCGGCTTGTGGGTGACGTTGTCGCGGCGGGCGACGATGGCGTGGAGCTCGTCGCCGTACGTCGCCGCGTCCTCCAAGTAGTGGACGTGACCGGGGTGGAGCAGGTCGAACGTCCCCTGCGCGACGACCCGGGTCATCGGAACCACGAGAGGAAGCTGCCGCCGTCGCGGCGCTCCGCGTCGAGCTCGCTGTCGATGTCCTCCTGCGTGAAATCGAAGAAGTGCTCGTCGGGCACCTCGACGTCGAGCACGTCGAGGGTCGTCTGGTTCCCCTCGTTGTCGAACGCCTTCCAGTCGCCCCACCCGTAGGGGGCGCCGACGATGATGTGCACCCGCCCCTGGCCGAACGTCGCGAGGTCGGCCGCGCTCGGCCGGAGCGCCCCGTTCGGGTGCGAGTGGACCGATCCGACGGCGCGCATGTCGTTCGGCTTCATGTGCGTGCGCACGCTGGCGCTCGTCGGGTTCGACTCAGTGCCCGGGATGACGAGCACGTCGGTGATCACCTGCCCGTCTCGGTCGACGTCGAGCTTCCGGGCGTCGTCCGCGCGGAGGAACCCCATGTACTCGTTGGGGTGGGTCTCCTCGCTCGCCTCGAGGACGAACTCCATCGTCTCTCGGGCGATCCCGAGGAGCTCGTCCGAGCGGAACAGTCGCATACGCGACGGAAGGCGCCGTCGCCCCATAGGGGTTCCGGACCGGACGACGGCGGGTCCACGGGTCGAACGCGTCCAGACGGGCAGAGACGCGAGAGAACAGGCTTAACACCGCCCGTTCCCGAAGGCCTTCCATGAGCGAGAACACCGCCGGGGATTCCGGCACGCGGGGCGATTCGAGCCCCGAACCCGACGCCGACGCGGCGAAGGGGGCGGCCGACGACCGGCCGATCGTCTACGACTTGGCACCCGACTGCACCCTCGAGGACGCCGAGATAGACGCGCTGTATCACGCCGAGGTCAACGGCGTCGTCGACTACGGCGTCTTCGTCGACGTCTCCGACGCCCTCTCGGGGCTCGTCCACGAGTCGAACATCGACGGCGACTACGCGGTCGGCGACCGACTGATCGTCCGGCTGACCGAAGTGAAGGAGAACGGCGACGTCGCGTTCGACGACGAGGCCCCCGACGACTACCGCACCGAGACGGTCGCCCACGAGCCGACGGTCTCCCGCGTCCGCGGGCTCTCCCCGGGCGACGAGGTCACCGTTGAGGGCGAGGTCGTCCAGGCGAAACAGACCGGCGGCCCGACGATCTTCGCCGTCGCCGACGCCTCCGGCGTCGTCTCCTGCGCGGCCTTCGAGGAGGCCGGCGTCCGCGCGTACCCCGAGGTCGCGGTCGGCGACATGGTCCACGTCAGCGGAACGGTCGAGACCCGCGAGAACGCCCTCCAGCTGGAGGTCGACTCGCTGCGGCGGCTCCCCGACGAGCGCGCCGCCGAGGCCCGCGAGCGGTTCGAGGCCGCGCTCGACGAGCGCGCCGCGCCCGCCGACGTCGACCCCCTCGTCGAGTGGGAGGCGTTCGAGCCGATCCACGAGGACCTCCGCGAACTCGCCCGGCTGCTCCGCCGGACCGTGCTCGCCGGCCGCCCGATCCGCGTCCGCCACCACGCCGACGGCGACGGGATGTGCGCGGCGATCCCGGTCCAGCTCGCCTTGGAGAACTTCGTGACCGACGTCCACGAGGACCCCGACGCGGCGCGGCACCTGTTCAAGCGGCTCCCGAGCAAGGCGCCGTACTACGAGATGGAGGACGTCACCCGCGACCTGAACTTCGCGCTTGAGGGGCGCGCCCGCCACGGCCAGAAGCTCCCCTTCCTCCTGATGCTCGACAACGGGTCGACCGAGGAGGACGTCCCCGCCTACGAGAACCTCGCACACTACGACATCCCGATCTCCGTCGTCGACCACCACCACCCCGACCCCGAGGCGGTCGAGCCGCTGCTCGACGCGCACGTCAACCCGTACCTCCACGGCGAGGACTACCGGGTCACCACGGGGATGATGTGTGTCGAACTCGCCCGGCTGATCGACCCCTCGATCACCGAGGAGCTCGAACACGTCCCCGCGGTGGCCGGGCTCTCCGACCGCTCGAAGGCGGAGGCGATGGACGACTACGTCGCGCTCGCCGAGGACGCCGGGTACGACGAGTCCGACCTGCTCGACATCGGCGAGGCGCTCGACTACGCCGCCCACTGGCTGCGCTACTCCGAGGGGAAGACGCTGGTCAACGACGCCCTCAACGTCGGCTGCGACGACGAAGGGCGCCACGAGGAGCTGGTCGAGTTCCTCTCCGAGCGCGCCGAGCGCGACGTCGACCGCCAGCTCGACGCGCTCGACGACCACGTCGAGCACGAGCGGCTCGCCTCCGGCGCGCACCTCTACCGCATCGACCTCGACGAGTACGCCCACCGGTTCACCTACCCGGCGCCCGGGAAGACGACCGGCGAGCTCCACGACACCCGCGTCACGGAGACGGGCGACCCCGTCATCACGATCGGCTACGGGCCGGACTTCTGCGTGCTCCGGTCCGACGGGGTCCGCCTCGACATCCCGAACATGGTGACCGAGCTGAACGAGGAGCTCCCGGAGGCGGGCGTCTCCGGCGGCGGCCACCTCGTCGTCGGCTCGATCAAGTTCGTGAAGGGCCGCCGGAGCGCCGTCATCGAGACACTCGTCGAGAAGATGGCCGAGGCGGAGATCGACGAGGCGCTCTCGTCGACGGCCGCGCTCGACGACTGACGCGGTCCCCCGGAGTTTTTCGGGAGCTCACGCGAATTCTACTTCCCGCCGCGCGACGACGCCGGCGCCCGCGACCGCGGCCCCGAGACCGCCCACGAGTCCGACCGGCAGATGGACCCCGCCGCCGCGCCAGTCGGCCGCGTACGCGCGAGCGTAGAAGTCGGCGACCGCCTCGTCTTCTATCGCGAGCAACACCTCTCGGTTCTCCGTCGCGGCGCCCCGATTCCAGTTGAGGCTCCCGACGATCGCCGCGTCGTCGACGACGACGCCCTTGGCGTGGACCTTCCCGTACCGGCCGCGCGGCTCCGCGACGGCGACCTCGACCGGCTCGTCCGCGAGCGCCTCGACGAGCGCGCGGTTCTCCTCCCGGTCGTACCACGCGTTCGACAGCAACAGGTGAACGTCGACGCCGCGGTCGGCGGCCCGCCGGAGCGCGCGGACGAGCCGGTTGTCCGGGCCGCCGGTCCGGGGAACCAGCGCGAGCACGCGGTCGTCCGCGGTGTCGATCCGCTCGACCAAGCGGTCTGCGCCGTTCCCGGGGGCCGTCAGGAGTTCGACGTCAGCCGTCGTCGGCGGAGGGGCCTCGAACCGCGCCGGGTAGCTCCCGTTCGCCGTGCCACCGTCGTGGAACTCGGCCGCCGTGCGAAACGCCTCCCACGACCGGGCATCGGCCGCCGCGGCATCGGCGCGGAACAGCGCGGCGAGGTCGTCGGCGGTCGTCTCGCCGGCGGGCGCAGACCGGGGCGTCCCGGTGACGACGCCCCACCCCCGGTTGGTTCGGCCGCCGGTGCCCGACGGCTTCCAGTTCTCCGTGAGGACGACCGCGCGGTCGTCGGCGACGGCGTACTTCGCGTGGTGGAAGCGGAACCGCTCGGGGTCGCCGTCGAGGACGCGCACCTCGACGCCGGCGGCGGCGACCCGGTCGAGGAGCCGCGCGCTCCGCGCGGAGAACCCGCCGACGGGCGACCCCTCGACGAGGACGCGCACCTCGACGCCGCGCTCGGCGGCGGCGACGAGGAGGTCGGCGACGCGCTCGGAGCCCAGCGTGTAGCCGGCGAGCAGCAGCCGGTCTTCCGCCCCGCGAAGCGGCTCGATCGGCATGCCCGGACTGTCCGGGAGCACGAACGGGCGCACGGTCGCGTTGGGCGTGCGGGCCGCGGACCGTGCGTCGTAGCCGCGCGGCCGCCACTCGCCCCAGTCCGCGCGCCAGCGGTGGCCCTCCGGCGCGCGGTCGTAGTCGACCACGGCGACCGCCGTCCCGTTCCGCCGGAGCGCGATCCGGTCGCCGGACGCGGCGAGCGGGAAGTAGCCGTCGAGCGCGCGGAGCTCGGGGGTGCCGGCGCCGTCGTCGTGGGCGCCGTGAACGCCGACCGCGCTCTCGTCGTCGAGCAGCGGCGTCGTGTTCGCGGGGTCCATCGAAAGCGCGACGACGCCGCTCGCGTTCGCCGGGATCGCCGCCTCGTGGTAGCCGTCCGAGAGCGACCAGTTCCCGCGCTCGGGGAGCCGGACGACGAGGTACTCGCCGCGGTTCTCCGACGCCGTTGGGTTCGGGAACAGCTCGAGGATCCGCGGCTGCTCAGCAACGAGGGTCCGGTTCTCCGGTGCGCCGCTCGCTCGATCGGTGACGGCCACCGAGTGGTTCCCGGCGTCCGCCGCCGCGACCGGCGCGGCGGCCGTCAGGACGAGCAGCCCGAGCGCGACGGCGACGCTCGCGTTCGAGTCGCGTGCGGGACGAGACGATGCGGACGACACACCGGGGCTGCCCGCGGTATCTGATAAAAAGAACCGGGCAGTTCACCCGACGGTCAGGCCGACGTGTCAGGCGGTCGCCGACGCGGCGTCGAGCGAGCGCTTGGCCTTCTCGCCCTCGGTCGAGATAATGAACGACCGCTCGTCGGCGTACTCGGCGACGGTTTCGAGGGCGTCGCGGGTGCCGATCTGGCGGAGCGCCCAGCCGGCCGCGGCGCGCACGTCGTCCGAGCCGTCGCCGGCGAGCACGTCCGCGAGCGGGTCGACCGCGCGGGCGTCGCCGATGAGCCCGAGCGCGCGAGCCGCGTGGGGACGCACGAGCTCCTCGGTGTCGTCGTCGACGAGCGCGTCCGCGAGCGGCTGGACCGCCTCGCTCGCGCCGATCTCGCCGAGCGACTTGAACGTCGCCTTCTGGAGCTGGGGGTTCGACTCCTCCGGGACGTACTCGACGATGGTCTCCGTCGCCTCGTCGGCGGCCATCTTCCCGAGGATGCGGATCGCGAACTGGTCGCGCTTCTCGGCGCGGCCGAGCAGTTCCTCCACCGACGCCTCGGTCTTCCCGCGCTTGCCCATGCGTTCGAGCGCCTCGAGGCAGTGCCGCTCCATGAAGTCGGAGGTGAGCGAGTCGAGCGCGAGCAGGACCATGTCGACGTTGCCGCGCGCCTCGTGCTCTTTCAGCGCCGACCACTCGACCGGGTAGTCCTTGTAGTGGCCGAGCACGTCGTAGTACCCCTCCGCGCGGAGCTGCTCGTGGGTCTCGAGGTCGTCCCACTCCTCGGCGTCGTCGAGCCCCGCCTCAAGCTCGTCCGTCGCCTCGATGAGGGGGGCGATCGTCTCCGCGTCGCCGTCGGGGTCGAGGTCCGCGTCAGCGACGCCGGCCGCGACGGCGTCGAGGGCGGAGACGAGGGCTGCGACGCGGTCGTCTTCGGAGGTCGGTTCGCCGGCCTCATTCGTGTCGGCGTCATCCGCGTCGGCGTCGTCGCTCTCGCCGTCGGCCGCCGCGTCGGCCGAGGCGTCGACGGCGGCGGGGTCCGTCTCGATCTCGTCCGCGTCCACCCCGTCGTCGACGGCGTCCGCGGCCGCCTCGACGAAGTCGGTCACCGCGTCGGCGGCGTCGTCGATCCCGGCTGCCGTCCACTCGGTCTCCTCGAGCGTCGCCCCGGCGCTCTCGATCGCGTCGACGACGTCCTCCGCGTAGGGGCCGCGCGCCGCCTCGACGCCCTCGCGAAGCTCCGCGACGCGGTCCTCGAGGTCGCTGCGGGGGTCGTCGGCGTCCTCGTCGTCCTCGTCGGGCTCGGGGAGGTCGGCCTCCTCGATCCCCGACTCGGCGTCGTCGAGGAGCGCGTCGACGTCGTCGAGGTCCGCCTCGGTCTCGGCGTCGTCGAGGAGCGTCGAGATCTCGTCGAGGTACTCGTTTAAGGACTCCTCGGTCGCTTCGTCGGGAAGCGTGGGCGCGGCGGCCGCGTCCGTCGACTCGCCGGCGCCGGCCTCTTCCTCCGCGTCGTCTGCGGCGTCGGCCTCCTCGGAGGCGTCGGCCGGGTCGTCGTCGCCGTTGCTCATATACCACGAACTGCGCGCGTAGTCCATTAAGACGTTTCCCTTCGCGGCGATGCTGGATCCGTTTTTTAAGCCGTCTATATCCGCGGCGAGCGGGGGTCCGCTCGCGACGCTCGACAGAGGCGCGATCGCAGATCGGTGCGGACTCGTCGAGTCGGTGTGCAATCTGCAAAAATAATTTTCGTTATTTAGAAATCTGATTATCTTCGTGAAAACAGTTAAGTGACCCGCGCGCGTATGTAGAGGTAGACATGAGTACCCAGAAAGAGGCTCGACAACGCTACGGCGACGTCCACGAGAGCGAAGCGCTCCGCGTCCCCGAGGAGAAGGCCGAACAGCTCGTCGACGCGCTCAACACCGATCTTGCGGCGACGTACGTCCTCTACCACCAGGTGAAAAAGCACCACTGGCTCGTCGAGGGCGCCGAGTTCCACGACATCCACGTCTACCTCGGCGAGGTCGCGGCCGACCTCGAGGAGGGCGCCGACGTGATCGCCGAGCGCGCGCAGGCGCTCGGCGGCGTGCCGCTATCGGGCGGCGCGAACTACGAGGAGCACGCGCCGGTGAGCCCGGAGGACGCCGACGCCTACGACATCCGGACGGGGCTGGAGAACGATCTGGAGATGTTCGGCGACATCACGGAGATGCTCCGCGAGCACATCCAGCTCGCCAACAACCTCGGCGACTACAACACCGAGGAACAGCTCCGCGAGGTCCTCATGGACGTCGAGGAGCACGGTCACCACCTCGAGCACTACCTGGAGGACGACACCCTCGTCACCCAGGGTACGCTCGAGTAGACGCGCCGCGACCGTCTTCCGGCCGATAGGGCGCGTGCCGCGCTCTCGAATTCTCCCGCTATTTCGACCCGCTAGCGGCGGCGCTGACCGTCCAACCGATCGCCTTAGCCGAGCCGCTCGTTCAGGATGAGCCGCGTTTTCGTCGACTTCACCTCGTCCATCTCGCGGGCCTGCGAGATCAGCTCGTTGACGGCGCGCGTGTCGACGGCGTCGACGACGAGCACGATGTCGTCCTCGCCGGACACCTGCCAGACGAAGTCCACCTCCTCCCACTCGACCATCCGGTCGCCGACGGCGGCGGTGTCCACGTTCATCTCCACCGAGATCTCGATCATCGCCTTCACGTTGCCGGTGCGGGTCGTGACGGTGAACCGCTCGATGATCCCCTCCTCGGTCATGCGGTCGACGCGGTTGCGCACGGTTCCCTCCGAGGTGCCGACCCGGTCCGCGATCTCCGTGTAGGGAGTTCGCGCGTCCCGGCGCAGGATCGAGAGGATCCGGCGGTCGAGGTCGTCCATACTCGATTCACTCGCCCCGGCGACTTACTCGTTACGAATATCGTAACGAAGCTACGAACGACGCATTTATTACCTACTGCACGTACGTTTCTCGTAATGTCGGACGCCTATATCGCGCTGGCCGACGGACGCGTGCTCGAAGCGCGCGCTCGTGCGCCGGGGCGCACCCGCGGCGAACTGGTGTTCACGACCGCGTACACCGGCTACGAGGAGTCGCTCACCGACCCCTCCTACGCCGAACAGATCCTCACCTTCTCGTACCCCCTGATCGGGAACTACGGCGTCCGAAGCGAGCGGTTCGAGTCCGAGTCGGTCCAGCCGAACGCGGCGATCGCCCGCGAGCTGACCGACGACGTCGCCGAGTGGCTCACCGACGAGGAGATCCCGGCCGTCGACCACGTCGACACCCGCGAGATCGTCACCACCGTCCGCGAGGAGGGCGCGATGGCCTGCGGGATCGCCGCCGGCCCGGACGTGACCCCCGAGGACGCGGTCGCGGAGATGGAGGCGTGCGAGCCGATGAGCGACCACGTCGACATCGGCGCGCAGGTGTCTGTGACGGAACCGACCGTCCACGAGGGCGGCGGCGTCGCCGACGTCGCGATGCTCGACTGCGGCGCGAAGGGCTCGATCATCTCCTCGCTCACCGAGCGCGGCGCGGACGTCCACGTCCTCCCGTACGACGCGACCCCCGAGGACGTCGCCGAGATCGATCCCGACGTCCTCTTCGTCTCGAACGGCCCGGGCGACCCGGAGAACTTCGTCGCCGCCCAGGAGGTCGTCGACGCCTTCGCCGGCGAGCTGCCGATGGCCGGCATCTGTCTCGGCCAGCAGGTGATCACGAGCGCGCTCGGCGGCTCGACCGAGAAGATGGCGTTCGGCCACCGCGGCGTCAACCAGCCCGTCAGGGACCTCCGCAGCGAGCGGGTCGTGATGACGACGCAGAACCACGGCTACACGGTCGACGACACCGGTCCGCTCGAGGTGACGCAGGTGAACGTCAACGACGACACCGTCGAGGGGCTCGACAGCGAGGAGCTCGACGTCATCACCCGCCAGTACCACCCCGAGGCGAACCCCGGGCCGCACGACTCGCTCGGCTTCTTCGACGAGGTGCTCGATCTCGCGGAGGCGACCCCGCACGTCGCCGCCGACTGACCGTCGCCGACCGACCGCGGCCGCGCTCGTCGGTTCGAGACCGGAGACGACCCCGCCCGCCGTTTCCTCCGCTGACCGCCCCCGGAGTACCACCCGCCCGACGCCTGCCGGTTCCCGCGTCGGATCCCCGTTTTCATCCCTCTCTCTGCCACCGCGTTCGCCCGCTACCGGCGACGTTTTGACTCGGCCCGCCGCAGTGTCCTCCATGACCCGCGAGATCCTCCTCACCAACGACGACGGGATCGACGCCGTCGGGATCCGGGCGCTCTCGGACGCGCTCTCCCGCGAGCACGACGTGACCGTCGTCGCGCCGAAGCAGAACCAGTCCGGGGTCGGCGGCGCCCGATCGTGGTGGGAGACCACCGTGGAGTACACGGAGACGGACGCCGGCTACGCGGTCGAGGGCACGCCCGCCGACTGCGTCGCCGTCGCCGAGGTGGCGCTCGGGCTCGACCCGGACGTCGTCGTCTCCGGCTGCAACCACGGGCCGAACATCGGCGCGCACATCCTCGGGCAGTCCGGAACGGTCGGCGCCGCGATGGAGGCCGCGTTCCTCGGGACGTCCGCGATCGCCGTCTCGCTGTACGACCGCGGGAACCTCCCCGTGCCACCGACCCTCGACGCCGGCGACTTCGCGCTCGCCGCCGAGGCGACGCTCGACCTCCTCGACCGCGCGGAGGACGGGACGGAAGCGGGCGGCGACGGGGACACGGGAGGGCTGACCCTCCCGTTCGGCGCCGACGTGCTGAACGTTAACGCGCCGGCCGCGGACGACGAGACCGCGAGCGACCCGACCTATCGGCTGACGGAGCCCGCGCGCGGCTTCGACGTGATCGAGTTCCGACCGGGCGAGGAGGGTCCGAACGACGAGAACGTCCCCGAGGGATGGGAGTTCGGCGAGCGGCGCGGCGAGATGGGGATGGAGCTCCGCGACCGCTTCTGGCGGGAGTTCCTCCGCGGGGACGTCGCCGACGACGCGGGGTCCGACCGACTCGCGGCCGTGGAGGGCGAGGTGAGCGTCTCGCCGCTGTCGTCGTCGCGGTCGGTCGCCGGCGACCGCGCGGGCGAGGTCGTCGTCGGCGAGAAGCTCCCGCGAGCGGACGGGGACTGAGCGCAGGCGCGACCCGAGCGCTGTCGTCGCCGACCCGGTCCCTATCGTCGCCGACCCGGCCGCTGCGACCCGCCCGTGAACTCGTCGGCGAGGCGGCCGAGGTACCACACGAGCAGCGCTCCCAACACGATCCCGGCGCCGAGGGCGGCGAGCAGTTCCACCGGCGTCGCTCCCCACTGGAGGGCGATGAGCGGCGGCGAGACGGCCACGAGCAGGAGGACGCCGGCCTTGATCTTGCGGTTCCCCGCGTCGCGCTCCGCGTCCGACATGGGTCCTACCACGCCGATCCCTCCGCCGATAGGGGGGCGCGTCGGGCCGCTCTCGTGTCCATGCCTCACCCACGGCGCGACCCGACATCAAGCCGGCGAACCGCGACTATTCGACATCTTAACCTGTCCGTTGTTGATAAGCGTATCGACCGTTCACGGCCCGCTCGGTCCGAAATCGCCCCGTTCGGGCCGTGAATGGTCTCGGTCGTTTAAGTCCGTCCGGGCGCTGGTTCCTGACGCCCCTACCCGCGGACTCCCCCTCCGCGGCCCCCGCCGCGGCCGTCCCTCCGACGCCGTTTCTCTGGGCGTCCCTCCTCGGCAGCCTCCCGCAGGCCGCCGTTCCGCGGCGCTTTTGAGCCGACCCCGCCAACCGACGGGCATGGACGACGAACTCCGCGAGCGCGTCGAGGCGGCCGGCGAGGCCGCCGCGCTGTTCAACGCGCTCAAACACGGCAGCGACCCTGACGTGGGCGCCATCATGGGCCCGCTCATGGGCGAGAACCCCGAGTTTCGACCGCACGGCGACGAGATCCCGGGGGTCGTCGCGCCGGTCGTGAACCGGATCGCCGACATGGACGAGGCCGAGCGCCGCGACCGGCTCGCCGAGCTCGCGCCCGACAAGCTCGCGGAGCTGGAGGCCGAAGACGAGGAGGACGACCGCGTCCTCCCCGACCTCCCGAACGCCGAGCCGGGCGAGGTCGTGATGCGCGCCGCGCCGAACCCCAACGGCCCGTGGCACGTCGGCCACGCCCGGATGCCCGCGGTGATCGGGACGTACCAGGAGCGGTACGACGGCGAGTTCATCTGCCGGTTCGACGACACCGACCCCGAGACGAAGCGACCCGACTTGGACGCGTACGACGCCATCTTGGAGGACATCGAGTACCTCGGCTTCGAGGCCGACCGCGTGCTGAAGGCCTCCGACCGGCTCGACACCTACTACGAGCACGCCCGCGACCTCATCGACGCCGGCGGCGCGTACACCTGCTCGTGTTCCGGCGAGGAGTTCTCCGCGCTCAAGAACGACGCCGAGGCGTGCCCGCACCGCGAGAAGGACCGCGAGACGGTCCACGAGGAGTTTTCGGCGATGGTTGACGGCGAGTACGGCGCCGGCGAGATGGTGCTCCGCGTGCGCACCGATATCGACCACAAGAACCCGGCGCTGCGCGACTGGGTCGCGTTCCGGATGATCGACACGCCGCACCCGCGGGAGGCGGCGGCCGAGTACCGGTGCTGGCCCATGCTCGATTTCCAGTCGGGCGTCGACGACCACCTCACGGGCGTCACCCACATCATCCGCGGCATCGACCTCCAGGACTCCGCGAAGCGCCAGCGGTTCGTCTACGACTACTTCGACTGGGAGTACCCCGAGGTGCTCCACTGGGGCCACGTGCAGGTCGACGAGTACGACGTGACGCTCTCCACGTCGACGATCAAAAAACTCATCGAGAACGGCGAGTTGACCGGCTGGGACGACCCGCGCGCGCCGACGATCCGGTCGATGCGCCGCCGCGGCATCCGGGGGCAGGCCCTCGTCGACTCGATGACGGCGCTGGGGATGTCCACCTCCGACGTCGACCTCGCGATGTCGTCGGTGTACGCGAACAACCGCGACCTGGTCGACGACGACGCGGATCGGTACTTCCTCGTGCGCGACCGCGACGACGACCCCGCGGTCGGACTCGACGTGGTCGGCGGCCCCGAGGCCGGACACCCGCCGCTGCATCCCGATCACGAAGAGCGCGGCACCCGCACGGTCCCCGCCGGGCGCGTGCTGATCGAGGAGTCCGACCTCCCGGGACGCGGCGACCGCGTCTGGCTCAAGGGGTTCGGCTGCGTCCGATACACCCGGAACGCGTTCCAGTACGTCGGCGACGACATCGAGGTCGTCCGCGAGGGCGACGTCGACGTGGTTCACTGGGTCCCCGCGGACGAGAGCTTGGAGACGCTCATGCGCACGATCGAGGGCGACGTGCGCGGGTTCGCCGAGCCCGCGATCGCGGACGCCGCCGTCGACGACGTGGTCCAGTTCGAGCGCGTCGGGTTCGTCCGCCTCGACGACTTCGCCCCCGAGCCGACGGGCGAGGCGTACGGACCGACCGGCGAGGAGGACCTCGTCGCCTACTACGCGCACCCGTGAGCCGCCTCGGGCCGGTCCGCCCGCCGACCGACGGGTAGCCCGGTCGCCGTCGTCCCGTACGTCGGCCTCCGACGACCCGGCCCGTCGTTTTCGACCGTTCAGCGGCGTCTCCCGTCCCGTCGCCGGATTTATATGCCGAGCAGCGGAGTGTCCGTGTATACATGACCATCGACCCGAACTTCGAGGAGACCCGCGAACAGGTCGGTGAGGAGAACGGCGTGGCGGTGTGGGGCCCGGTCGACTCGCCGGAAGAGCTCGGTATCCGCGGCACCCACGTCGCCGTCGACTTCGACATCTGCCTGGCCGACGGCGCGTGTCTGGAGGACTGCCCGGTCGACGTGTTCGAGTGGGTCGACACGCCCGGCCACCCCGAAAGCGAGATCAAGGCGAACCCCACCAACGAGGACCAGTGTATCGACTGTATGCTCTGCGTCGACGTGTGCCCGGTCGACGCGATCGACGTCGACCCCGGCCGGGCCGGCCGCATCTGAGACGCCATCCGCTCCGTCGGTAACCTGCAACGGCCTCCTCCTCGCCGGTTGAAACTTCGAGTTCGGGCGTTCGCAACGGACTTTCCGCGGTTTCCCCTCGAAACGATACGTTCCTGCGGAGATTTTCCGGTACCGCGCGGTCGCGTCCGGTCCCGTCCGATCGCGTAACCTCGCACAAAGGACTATTAGGAATCGTGATAATCGTCGGCTGAGGAATACCAACGATGCACACAGTTGTCCTGACAAAAGGCGTCCCAGACTTCCGCGAGGGAAAGGTGGCGTTCGACGAGGACGGTCACCTGGAGCGCGGAAAGACGCCCACGGTCATGAACCCGAACGACAAGGTCGCGTTGCGGGCGGCGCTGCAGGAAAAGGTACGCCACGGCGGAACCGTCTCCCTGCTGAGCATGGGGCCGCCGGGGTACGAGGAGGTCCTCCAAGAGGGCATGCGAGAGGTGTACGCCGACGATCTCTATCTCCTCTCCGATCGAGAGATGGCCGCGGCCGACACCTGGGCCACGTCGATCACCGTCGCGACGGGGCTCTCGAAGCTCGACCCCGAGCCGGACCTGATCGTTGCGGGATTTAAGACGGCCGACGGGGAGACGGGGCACACCGGCCCGCAGACGACCTGGTGTCACCACATGAACGACGCGCTGCCCGACCGGTCGCTCGTGACCCACGTGGTCGCGCTCGACGTCGACCCGGAGGAGGAGACGCTCCGCGCGAAGCGGCTGGTCAAGGGCGACGTGGCGGAGATCGAGACCGTCGAGACCGACTTCCCGGCGCTGGTCGTCACCGACCCGGAGTTCGAGCCGAGCTACCGGAAGGCCGCCCACCAGCTCCGATATAAGGACCTCCGCGAGGAGACGACGGAGCGCGCGGCGGAGTACGAGGAGCACCTCACGACGTGGAACCACGAGGATCTCAACCTTGACCCGGACTTCATCGGGCTCGACGGGTCGCCGACGATCGTCGCGGGCGTGGACCCGATCGCGCAGGAGCCGTCGGAGCGCGAGGCGACGGTAGTCTCCCCGGACGACGCCGACGGAATGGACGCGGTCGTGGACGAACTGGCGCCGTTCGCGGGGGGTGACTGACGATGGTCGACATCGACCCCACCGACCACGAGATCGCGGACCTCGGCCCGAAGGTCAACGGCGTCGACGACCTCGGCGAGCTGGAGGAGATGCTGGAGCTGGAGCGCGAGGGGCCGGACCGCGCCCCGGTGAAGACGCTGATCGAGAGCCGGATCGAGACGCTGGAATCGGAGGCGGAAGGCGGTGACGAGGACGTCGATCCCGCCGAGGTCGACCCCGCGGAGCTGTCGATCGCGGAGGTCGCCAACATGGTTCGCGGGGTCGACGACCCCGACGTCCTCCGCGAGCTGCTCGACCGCGAACGGGACGGCGAGGACCGCGACGGCGCGGTCACGCGGATCGAGAGTCGGATCGAGGCGATCGAGGGAACCGAGCAGGGGGACGACGAGGAGGCGGCCGAGTACGTGCCGCCGGAGGAGAAACACCCGAACCTCGACCACCCGACCGCCGACAAGACGTACGTCGAGGGCGTCTCCGGCGAGACGTACCGCGACATGTGGGTGTACTGCGAGACCCAGCGGGGCGAGCTCGTCGACGCCTCGAAGGAGATCCTCGGCAAGGCCGACGAGCTGCTGGACGACTACGCCGAGCGATACGGCGACGAGGAGGACGTGATCGCGGTCCTCATCGGGGACGACGTCGCCGACCTCGCCGAGGAGGCGATCGCCTACGGCGCGGACCGCGCGGTCTACCACGAGGACGACCGGCTCGACCGCTTCCGGCACAAGCCGTACACGGAGCTGTTCGTGCACATGTGCCGGGACTTCGAGGCGGAGTGGCGCGACTACCACGAGCCCCGCTACACCGTGTTCCCGGCGACGCACAACGGGCGCGACCTCTCCGCGCTCGTGCAGGCCGAGCTCGACTCCGGGCTCGCCTCCGACTGCTCGGACCTGTACATCGAGGAGGCGATGATCTCCAACCCGGCGAAGACGGGGAAGCCGGGCGACAGCGAGGAGTTCGAGCGCGTGCTCCACATGCCCCGCCCGGACTTCTCCGGGTTCGAGTACTCGACTATCCTCTGTATCGACAAGCCGCACCGCGACTTCCACCCGCAGGGCGCCAGCGTCATCCCGGGCGCCTTCGACCTCCCCGACCCGGACCCGGAGCGCGAGGGCGAGGTCGTCGAACACGACCTCGACCTCCCGGACGACTGGTTCCAGGTCGACGTCGTGGAGCACGACCGGCTGGAGGAGGGCATCGACCTGACCGGCCACGACGTGATCGTCGCGCTCGGTCGGGGGATCGGCGACGACCCCACCGAGGGGATCGAGCTCGGCGTCGACCTCGTGGACGCGTTCGACGACGCCGCGCTCGGACTCTCGCGCGGCGTCATCACCGCCTCCTACGAGTTCGCGAGCCACGTCGAGGACTACATCAGCGAGGAGCGACAGATCGGCGAGTCCGGGCAGGTCGTCGAGCCAGACGTGTACGTCGCGGCCGGCATCTCCGGCGCGGTCCAGCACAAGGTCGGCATGGACGAGTCCGACACGATCATCGCGATCAACGACGACCCCGAGGCCGACATCCGCGAGTTCTCCGACTACTTCGTCGAGGGCGACTTATTCGAGGTGTTACCCCGGCTGACGGCGGCGGTCGAGGGCGACGGCTCCGTCGCGGCGATGGAGGGGGTGGCCGATGACTGACGCCGACGCGGTCGACGCCGGCGAATCGGCCGATCACGAGCACTACGAGGCCGTCGTCGTCGGGGCGGGCCCCGGCGGCGCGGCGGCGGCCGCGGCGCTGGCCAAGCAGGGCGTCGAGACGCTCGTCTTGGAACGGGGCGTCGACGCCGGCTCGAAGAGCGTCTCCGGCGGGCTGATCTACGCCGAGGAGTCCGCGCCCTACACGATCGACGGGCTGTTCCCCGGGTTCCGCGAGGCGGCGTCCGAGCGCCCGATCGACGAGTACCACATGCACAACGTCGCGGGCGACCGCGTGAAGACGTTCGACCTCGACCGGATCCACAACCACGACACCGACTGGTGTGACGCGGTGCTGCGCCGACGGATGGACTCGTGGCTCGCGGAGCGCGTCCACGAGCTGACCCGCGAGACCGGCGGCGGGCTGCTCACGGGGGTCCGAGTCAACGGCCTGCTCCGCGAGGACGGCGAGATCGTCGGCGTCACCTGCGACGAGCTCGACCCCATCCGCGCGGACCTGGTCGTCGCCGCCGACGGCGTCAACTCCGAGCTGGCGCGCGACGCCGGGCTCATGGACTGGGACGACCCCGAAGACTGGTTCCAGGGGGTGAAGGCGGTCGTCGACATGGAGCCCGACGTCATCAACGAGCGGTTCGACGTGGACCCGGAGGGCGGCGCGGCCCACCTGTTCTCGGGCGACCTGTTCGACGGCGTCCGCGGGGGCGGCTTCCTCTACACCAACGAGGACTCGCTGTCGATCGGGACGGTGTTCCACCTCGACTCGCTGACCGCACAGCGGGCGGAGCCGCACGAGCTGCTCGACGGCCTCCTGACGCATCCCCTGCTCGACCGCTGGTTCCAGGGCGAGTACGCGGAGCGCGAGTACTCGGCGAAGCTCGTTCCCGACTCGAAGAAGGTCGCACATCCCTCGCCGCACCGCGGGCGGCTCCTGCTCGTCGGCGACGCCGCCGGCCAGATGCAGGCGCAGGGGCCGATCATCAAGGGGATGAACCACGCCGTGACCGCCGGCGGGCTCGCCGCCGAGGCCTTCGTCGAGGCCCGGACGCGAGGGGACGCCTCGAAGGCGGGCGAGCTCTACGAGCGGAAGCTCCGCGAGGAGGGCGTGATGGAGAAGCTCCGCCCGCGACGCTACCGGGCGACACGGGCCGTCTCCGAGCACGACGCCGTGAACCGGATCGGGAGCGCCTTAGTCGAGTCGTCGCTGGGCGCGGCCGGCCTGCGGGCCTTCGACGGGCTCGCGGAGCGCGCGTTCAACTCCCCGCTGCTGCTCGGGATGGTGCCGGACACCCGGTTCTCGTACGTCGACGTGCCGACGCGGATCGCGGAGGTCCTCGGCGAGCCGATCGAGGAGCGCTCGCCCGCCGACGACGAGGCCGGCGTTCGTCCGCCGGACCTCGCGGACCGGATCGGCGACCTGACCTACGACGTCGGTGACCCGCACATCGAGCTCCGCGACGAGAGCTACGAGGCGAGCGGGGCCGCCGTGACCGCCTGTCCGGTGAGCGCCGAGGAGTTCGGCGGCGGCTGCTACCGCGACGAGACGGTTCGGACGAACGGCGAGGAGAAGCGCGTCGTCAGCCTCGACACGCAGCCGTGCGTCGAGTGCGGCACCTGCGCCGTCGTCGCAGACACGGAGTGGGAACACCCCAGCGGCGGCAAGGGCGTCGAGTTCAAGGAAGGGTAACGTGGCGGGGACGCGCTCTCGGTACGCCGACCGGATCGCGTCGCTCGCGGCGGACGCCCGCGCCGCGCGCGAGCGGTTCGGGGATACCGAACTGACGGAGCTCGAACTCGCGGGAACCGCCGTTTCGGACCGCGAGGAGGCGGCGCTGGTCGCGGCGCGCGACGGGCTCGGGCCGGTCGTCGGCGTCTACGTGGAGGCGCGCACGGCGGACGAGCCGGTCAGGTTCTCCGGGCGGGAACTCGACCGCCTTCACGCCGCGACGAGCGACTGGCTGGCGGTGTACGCCCGGTGTCGAGGGGTCGACGCCGACCCGGACGCGACCGTCCGCGAGGCCGCCGAACTGCTGATCGACACGCACGACATCACCGACGTGGCGGCGCTGCTCACGGGGACGCATCGCGACGAGCCGTGAGTCGCGGGCCGCCGCGAGCTGCGACCCCACGCCCGCGGTCAGGCGAAGTAACAAACACGATCGATCGTGGGGAATACTTATCTGTTGTTGTGTGGTACCACGAACCATGGAGCTCGCGCAACGCGTTTCGATCGAGAACCGTGACCGGAAAGACATCTACGAGTACGTGGAGCGGCGCGGGTCGGTCTCGGCGGAGGCGGTGCGCCGCGAGCTCGGATTCGACGAGGAGGCGTTCGGCCACCACCTCGCCGTGTTGCGACGCGACGGCTACGTGCGGGAGGACGAGGGCGAGCTCGAGATCGCGTTCGACACGGACTCGGGAGTCGTCCACAAGCACGACGACGACGGCCGTTTCACGATCCGGACCGCGCGACAGGCGGACCTCTCGGGGCTCGTCGGCATCATCCGGCAGGTGGCGAACGAGGGGTCGTACATCGAGGCGGAGACCGTCGCCGACCTGATCGATTACGAGGAGATCCTGTTGCGGAACAACAGCGCCGAGTCGCGGATGTTCTTCGTGGCCACCGTGGAGGAACAGGTGGTCGGCTGGGTCCACCTCGACCTCCCACAGACCGGGAAACTCCGCCACACGGCGAAGCTCACGGTCGGCGTCCTCGACGAGTACCGCGGCGGCGGAATCGGGACGACGCTGCTGGAGAAGGGGTCAACCTGGGCGCGCGAGAACGACTTCGAGAAGCTGTACAACAGCGTCCCCGCCACCAACGAGGAGGCACGGAACTTCTTGGAGACGCACGGGTGGCACACCGAGGCGACCCGCGAGGACCACTACAAGATCGACGGCGAATACGTCGACGAAGTGATGATGGCGCGGTCGCTGTAAGCGGTCCCGAACGCCTTTTCAACCCGTCACGGCCACGCGTCCTCGTGACCGGAGAGCGGCTCCGCGACGACGCCGTCCCGCTGGGCCAGCGCCCGCGCACAGGCCGGGCAGACGGCGCGGTCCGCGTCCCACGGCACGCGCAGGCGAACGGCCGCCGGCCGGTCGCAGTCCGACTCCGTGCAGGTGGTCGGGGGATCGTTCGCATCGGCGGTCATACCGGCTCTCCGTTCGCGACCGCCTTCGGTGTTGGCCCCGAACCGCCGCGGCCGCGGGGTCACTCGACGGTGAACCGGTCGCGCTCCGAGAGCGCGAGCTCCGTCCCGTACCGCTCGACGAGCGGCTCGTACGCGTCGCCGAGCGCGCGCATGCAAGCGGCCGTGGAGACGTAGCCGAGCTCGTCGGCGACCGACGCGCCCGGCCGACCCTGTAACACCTTCCGGACGAGCAGGCGTCGCTCGCGGGCGTCGAGGGCCGAGCCCGCCTCGGAGCCGTCGTCCACGCCGACGAGCGCCGCCATCGCCAGGTCGCGGAACGCGCCGGGGGCGCTGTCGTACATCCCGGGGCCGAACGACGCGCCGACGACGGAGCGCCACTCGGTCTCGGTCAGGTCAACGGGGACCGGCGCCGGGCAGGCGCGGAGCACGCCGGCGACCACGTCGGGGTCGACGTCGCGGTGGGCGTCGGAGAGCCCGTCGCGCTCGCGGTCGCGGAAGGCGGCGGCGTGGCGGTCGAGCAGGTCCCGGCCGGCCGCGGTCACCGGTCGCACCATGATCGCCGAGTACTCGCCGGAGGCGTCGTTGCGGGAGGTCGAGAGGTGGACGGTCCGGTAGCCCGCCCGCCGCCAGAACCGGAGCAGGCGCGGGGTCGCGCCGTAGCCGACCGAGAAGTAGTCGACCTCGTCCCGGTCGCCGCCCCCCGCGCCGTCGACCCCACCGCCCGCCCCGCCGAACTCGGCGTGGATCTCCTCCAGCAGGCGGGAGCCGAACCCCTCGTCCCGGACGGCGTGGTGGGTCGCGATCCGGACGGTCCGAATCCCCCGCGGCTCGGCGGCGCCCTCGTCGCGAAGTTGGCTCGTGAGCACGTCCGGCACCATGTTGCCGCGGACGCGCTCGCCCTCGTACATCGCTCGGCGGGTCTCGGCGTCCAGCCCGCCCTCGCGCGCGAGCAGCGCGACCGCGACGACCCGCCCCTCGGCGACGAGCGCCCGCGCCGAGAGGTTCGGAGCGTCGAGCAGCCGCGCGAGGTCGTTCGGCTCGGTGCGGTAGTGAGCGGCGACGAGCAGTCCGAACGCCTCCCCGAGCAGGGTCTCGTCCGCGAGCAGGTCGTCGGGCGCGAGCGTCCGGTACGTCGCGTCCGCCACCGCCGTTCCCGCGACCGCCTCGTCGACCGCCGGCCGCGCGTCGAGCAGGAGCGCCCGCGACGCCCACGCCTCGACCGGGTCGTTCCGCGCGTACCGGATCGGCTCGTCGAGGCGGACGTCCCGCACCGCGAGCGGGCCGTCGAGCAGCCGCTCGCGGAACCGGATCGCGAAGCCGCGGCCGGCCCCCTCGTAGCCGTGGACCGTCGTGCAGAACGCGACCGAGAGCGACCCGTCGAGGAACCCCTCCAGCAGCCGCACCGGGAGGGCGGCCGCCTCGTCGACGATCGCGACGTCGGGGTCGCCGGGCAGCTCCGCGGCCTCGGCGGGCGGCAGGTACCGCACGCGCCCGCCGCCCGGCGCGTCGACGCGGCGGTTCTCCCCGAGCGGAGCCCCGTCGCTTTCGGCGTCGGATCCCCCGATCAGCTCCTCGGCCCGCGCGAACACCTCGGCGGCGTTGCGGGCCGCGGGGGCGGTGACGAGCACGTCGGCGCCGGCGAGCGCGAGCGCGCCCGCCGCGAGCCCCGCCGCGCTCGACTTCCCCCGCCCGCGGTCGGCCTCAACGACGACCGCGTTGCCGGGGGTCGACAGCGACTCGAACGCGCGCACCGCCCGGACCTGATCGGCCGTGAGACACGCCTCGTACGCCGCGGCGGGGAACGTCGCGTCCGGCGGGACGGTCGGTTGGCTTCTCGGGCCGGCTCCGTCTACCGGCCCGCCGGTCAGCCCGTCCCGCTCGACGACGTCGTCCTCGCCGCCGTCCTCCCCGAGCGAGACGATCGCGATCCCCGGGTGCGCGCGCAGTGTGTCGACCAACCGCTCGCGAAAGCGCCCCGTGACGTCGTCGATGGTATACGGCGGGACCGCCAGCGAGTCGTCGAAGCGGTCGCGGACCGCCGGCCACTCGTCGAGCGCCGGCGTCAGGAGGACGAGGAGGCCGCCGCCGTCGACCGCGCCGACGCACCGGCCGAGCGCGTTCGGGACGAACCGCTCGTGACAGTCGAGGACGACGATCTCGCGGGTGCGCCCGAGCAGCTCGTCCGCGTTCCGTGGCCGGTGCTCCTCGAACCGGAACCCATCGCGCGTCGAGACGACGGCGGTCGAGTCGGGGTCGACCGCCTCGATCGCGTCGTACGCCGCGTCGATCCCGCGGTCGTGGTCGCCGGCGCACACGAGGACGCGCCGCTCGTTCGCCGCCTCCGCCTCTCGTTTCGCGTCCCGCGCGAGCCCCGCGATCATTCGTTCGGTCGTCGTTGCCGGGGGCCGGGGATGTGTCTTGCCCTCCGGCTTGCGCTCCCGGCGGTCGGCACTCCGGACCGCCCGGGTCTCTCCTGCGTCCCCCGCGAGGCGGGAGGCTTACGGCGGCGCGGAGCGTCGTGTCGCCCATGACCACGGTCACGCTCATCGGTACGCGGCTCGCGGACACGGGGCGCGAGTTCGTCTACGAGGGGGAGTCGCCCGACTGCGAGGGGTGCCCCTACCGGAGCCAGTGTCTCAACCTCTCAGAGGGGACCCGGTACCGCGTGACGGGGATCCGCGAGAACGCGCAGGTTCTCGACTGCGCCGTCCACGACGCCGGCGTCCGGGCGGTCGAAGTCGAGCCCGCGCCGGTCCCAGCGAACGTCCCGTCGAAGCAGGCGTACGCCGGCAGCCGCGTCTCGCTCGCGGGGCCGTGCCCGCACACCGAGTGCCCGAGCCACGGCTACTGCGTCCCCGACGGCGCCGACTTCGACGACGAGCGCGTGATCGACCAGGTGCTCGGCGAGCCGCCGCACGACACCTGCGCGCTCGACCGGGACCTGACGCTAGTGGAGTTCCGAGCGGAAGACGAGTAGAGAGAACCCCGCCGCGCGACGCCGCCTACAGCTCTGTGACCGCGTTCAGCGTGATCCGGATCGCGCGTTCGACGTTGTCCTTGGCCTTCTCCGGGAGCTCGTCGTCCGAGTCCGCGCCCTTCTGGGTGCCCGCGACGAGGTTCCCGTCGACGGTACAGATCGCGCCGGCCCGGAGCCCCTTGCGGCGCGCCAGCGCGAAGACGGTCGCGGCCTCCATCTCGATCGCGAGCAGGTTCGCGTCGTTCCAGTCGGCGACGTACGACTCGTCCTCGTTGTAGAACGCGTCGTCGGAGACGATCGGGCCGACGTGGATCTCCTCGTCGTTGGCCTCGGCGGCGCCGACCAGCTCGCGCAGCGCGTCGTAGTCGGGGACCGCGGGGTACTCGACCGACTCGTAGCGCTTGCTCGTCCCCTCCTCCTTGGCGGCGCCCGTCGC
This sequence comes from Halorubrum sp. CBA1229, assembly GCF_003721435.2. Lineage (NCBI taxonomy): Archaea > Methanobacteriati > Methanobacteriota > Halobacteria > Halobacteriales > Haloferacaceae > Halorubrum > Halorubrum sp. CBA1229. The sequence continues at coordinate 1,860,301 of NZ_CP054585.1, forward strand.
GACCACCATGTCGCCGACCTCCATGTCGGCCTGGAGGGCGCCGCAGGTGCCGCACCGGAGGAACGTCTCGACGCCGACCCGCGAGAGCTCCTCGACGGCGATCGCGGCCGACGGGCAGCCGATCCCGGTCGAGCAGATCGTGAGGTCGGTCCCCTCGTAGCTCGCGTTGACGACCTTGTACTCGCGGTTCTGCGCGACGAGCTCGCTGTCGTCGCACAGATCCGCGATCCGGTCGACGCGGCCCGGGTCGCCGGGGATGACCGCGATCTCGTGGACGTCGCCCTCCTCGACCAGCAGGTGCGGCTGTTTCGCCATACGCGCGGAGACAGCCGCCGCGCGCAAAAACGGACCGGTCGGGAGACGGGGGTGAGCGCCGCGAAGATAATTTGATATCGCGGTATACAATTTATTAGCGGTGCGGACGCTCAATTCACTCCGATACTACGACCGGCCCGACCCTCGGTCGATCGGCCGGTTTATCGCCCGGCCGGGGCAGATCCGGGTATGACCGATTCGAACCCCGACTCGTTCGCTCCGACAATCGGCTCCGTCGTGATCGCCTTCGTGCTCGTCACGCTGGTCACGGGGTACCTGCTCGGGGCAAACTGGACGCAAGCGGTGCTGGTCGGCGGGTTCGCGAGCGTCGTGGCCGCCACGTCGGCGTGGCTGACGGCGCGACGGGAAGCGGGCGGCGAGTGAGGTGCGGGGTCGCGGAGACGGTTATCGCGATTGAGACGGCGGGCGGAGGCTTTTATACGTGTCCGGGTCCGATATCTCCTAATGCGATTCAGCCACGACCGTCGGGGCCAGTCGGTCGTGATCGGGACCGTGATTCTGTTCGGGTTCCTGATCCTCGCGCTTTCGCTGTATCAGGTGCAGGTGGTCCCGCAGCAGAACGCGCAGACGGAGTTCGAGCACTTCGAGGAGGTCCGAAACGACCTCGTCGAGCTCAGAGCGGGGATTCTGCAAGCTGGGAGTGTCGACCAACCGCAGTATCAGACGGTTCGGCTGGGCACCACCTATTCGACCCGCATATTCGCGATTAATCCGCCAGACCCGGCTGGGACCATACGGACGACGGATTCGTACAATATCACGATTGAGGGTTCCGGTGAGTCTGTGAACGTCTCTACCCGATTCATCCAGTATCGACCAGGCTACAACGAAATCGACCAGTCGCCGACGTGGTACGACGCCTCCGTGCTTTACGTCGACGCTCGCGACGAGGGCGGCGGAATCGCGGTGATCGAGGATCAAGAGCTCGTCACCAGTGACGGGGAAGTCCGGGTCGTAGCCCTCCAGAACGAGTTCCGCCGGAGCGGGGCCGGTCGGGTAACGCTAGAGCTCCGGCCGGCCGACAACGTCACTGAGACGCTTCCTGAGGGCGACCTGACCGTCACCGTTCCGACGCGGCTGAGCGAGGACGACTGGAAAAACGAGACCGATCTCCCGACAGATAGCGATATCTACAGAGGTGTTACGGACGATGCGAACGGCGACGGCGTCTACAACCTGACGCTCAATACGACTGCCGAGAACCTGACTTTGGATACAGTCGGTGTGGGGGAAGCGCCAGAAGAAGCGGCACAAAACGATAATGCGGCTATTGGAGGTAGTGACAGGGGTAGCGGAGGCCCTGCAACTGTTAATGTGATTTCGTATATGGGTCTTAAAAATAATGAGCAGATCAACACAAACTTCGATATTGAAAATTCTGACGGCTCATCGAACGCAATCCAAGTCACTATTAGAGATGATCCCGGCGGGAAAGTAGGTGGTGACTGGAGTCAAAAAACCGTCGTCATCGACGGAAACACGTTTGAATTGACCACAGAAGCAGCAAATGATATCGGACTCGCGCAGGGAGAGCGCGATCTGTTCGATGCGGCAAGTTATGAAAGTGCAACTCAATCGGAACTGAACAATCTTCGTGATAGCATTACAACAGAATCCTCGATTGTGAACATACAGCAATCCGGTAAGAGTCTCGATATTCGAATCAGATCACGCTAAATCGGTTCCACAATCGACGTAACCCACCATCGACAAAGCCATATGCCCACCTCATGAACAACCGCTCATGACCGAAGTCGGCATCGACGCCGTCGAGATCTGGACCGGGAAGCTCAAGCTCGACTTACCGGGCACGTTCGCGCCGGAGAAGGGCGACGACCCGGAGAAGTACACGAAGGGGCTCGGGCTCAACAACTCCTCGTTCCCGGACGTCTACGAGGACATCGTCACGATGGGCGCGAACGCCGCGAAGGGGCTGATGGACCGGAAGGGGCTGGAGCCGGCGGACATCGGCCGGATCGACGTCGCCACCGAGTCGGCGTTCGACCACTCGAAGCCGGTGTCGACGTACATCGCGGGCTGTCTCGAACAGGTATACGACGGCGACTTCACCCACGCCAACAAGGGCGAGCGCAAGTTCGCCTGCCTGGCCGGCACGCAGGCCATCGACGACGCGTACAACTGGATCCGCGCCGGGCGGAACCGCGACCGGCCGGCGATCGTCATCACGACCGACACCGCGCTGTACGCCCGCGGCGACCCCGGTGAGGCGACGCAGGGCGCCGGCGCCGTCGCGATGCTGATCGACGAGGACCCCTCCATCGTCGCCCTCTCGACCGATCAGGGGTACGGCTCGAAGGACGAGACGGACTTCCTGAAACCGAACCAGCAGTTCCCGAGCGTCGACGGGAAACGCTCCGTGCAGGTGTACCTCTCCCGGATGCGGGAGGCGCTGGAGGACTACGAGTCCGTCACCGACGACATCGAACTCGACGACTTCGCGTACGCCCCGTTCCACACGCCGTTCCCGGGAATGGTCCGGAAGGCGGCCCTCTTGGCGTACCGGCACGTCATCCGCGACACGGAGCACGAGGACGAGCTCGCAGACGAGATCGGCCGCCAGCCGCGCGAGGCCGACTTCGCCGACCGCGAGGCGTACGAGGCGGCCATTCGCGACTACATGGACGAGCTGAAGACCACCGACCAGTACCAGACGTGGTACGACACCGTCGTGGAGCCGACGCTGGGGCTCTCCCGGGAGGTCGGCAACTGGTACACGAGTTCGGTCCACATCGCCCGCGTCAGCGCGCTGCGCGACGCTCTGACGCGCGACCGGTCGTTCGCTGGCGAGACGCTGCTCGTCGCCTCGTACGGCTCCGGCGCACAGGCGGAGATCCACGCGGAGACGATCCGCGAGGGATGGCGCGCCGAAATCGAGGGGCTCGACATCGACGACCAGCTCGCCGAGCGATACGACCTCACGTGGGAGGAGTACGAGGACGTCCACGACGTCCACGAGTACGACATGGACGTGGAACGCGAGATCGAGGAGTTCACCCAGCCCGACGGGGAGTTCGTCTTCACCGGCTGGGGTCGGATGAACGAGCGGAAGTACGAGTACGTCGAGTAGCGCTTCCGCCCGCGTTCGCCTCGCCCGAGGTCCCGGTAGAAGCCCGCAACCCCGTGAAAACGGCTAACACGGGGCTCTCCCGATACGATGGTTTTAAACGACGCTAGGGTGAATCGATACTCAATGGTAACCATCTACGACGTGCCGGCGGACGCCCTCATCGAGGAGGTCGCCGCACGACTCGAGGACCGGATCGACGAGCCTGACTGGGTCGAGTTCGCCAAGAGCGGCTCCGGCAAGGAGCTCCCGCCGGAACAGGAGGACTTCTGGTACGTGCGCTCCGCGAGCCTCCTCCGCAAGGTCGCCCAGAACGAGCCGATCGGCATCGAGCGGCTCGCCACCGAGTACGGCTCGAAGAAGCGCGGCTCGAACCGCTACATCGTCCGTCCCGGCCGCCACTCCTCGGGCTCCCGCAAGCTCATCCGCGCGTCGCTGCAGGCGCTCGAGGAGGACGGTCTTGTGACGACCGCCGCCGGCGAGGGCCGCCGCCTCTCCGACGAGGGCGAGGCGTTCCTCTCCGAGGTCGCCGCCGAGGTCTTCGAGGACCTCGACCGCCCGGAACTCGAACGCTACGCGTAGACCGCCGATTCGCTTTTTCTGAACCGTTCGCCCGCTCCAGCCGCGGCTCTCGGTCGCGTCTCCGGCGATTCCGACGCCGATGGCCCCTCCTCCGGTGGATCCGTCTGAGCGACGCGCTCGCCGTTCTCTCGCGAATATATCTTATACCGCTATATAGAATTCCTACTCAGTAGTCGAGACCGGCGCCTCAACGCGTCCGTCCGCGGCTCACACGCCCTCGAACGTGGGCGTTGCTCGAAAAGCGCCCTCGGAAAGCGTCTCTGCGCACACTCCTCTCGCGAGCGTACCTACGGGGTCAAATGGCGGTGATAGCGGATTTAGCGACGGTTTCGGCCCGTTCCGATGTCGTGCGCGGTTCCTCAGCGGCACATATTAGTAGACGCTTGTATAAGCTATAGTTGATATGAGTGATGGAACGGTCACCGACGAAACCGCGGACGGGACCGTCGCCTGCTGTGCACCGCCCGGAGACGTCGACTCGGACGCCATGGCGACGGACCTCCGACTACTGACCGCGATGGCGAACGACACGCGATACGAGCTGCTTCGCCGCGTCGCGACCGCCGACGACGGCGTCTGCGTCTGCGACCTCGAAGCCGCGGTCGGGGTCAGCCAGAGCGCCGTCAGCCAAGCGCTTTCCCGCCTGTACACCGCGGGACTGGTCACGCGCCGTAAAGAGGGGTCCTGGCGGTACTACGAACCGACCGAGGCGACTGCGGTTCTCCTCGAAACGCTCGACGACCTGCGAGGTAGCCGTGAGTAACGAGCCGGCGGCCGACGAGCGCGACCCCGAAGAGACTCGGAAGATGGTGCGCGAACGCTACGGAGCCATCGCCGCGGGGGGGACGGACTGCTGCGGCGACGTCGGTGTCGACGTCGACGACGGCGGGTGCTGTGACGGCAGCGAAGGCGCGACCGGGAGCGAGCGCCTCGGGTACGAGACGGACGACATCGCGTCGGTCGCCGACGGTGCGGACCTCGGTCTCGGGTGCGGGAATCCGAAGGCGTTCGCCGAGATGGCGCCCGGCGAGACGGTGCTCGACCTCGGCTCAGGCGCGGGCTTCGACTGCTTTCTCGCCGCGCGGGAGGTCTCCCCGGGCGGCCGGGTCATCGGCGTCGACATGACCCCGGAGATGGTCTCGAAAGCGAGGGAGAACGTCGCGAAGAACGACGTCGACAACGTCGAGTTCCGGCTCGGCGAGATCAGTCACCTCCCCGTCGCCGACGCGACCGTCGACGTCGTCATCTCGAACTGCGTCGTCAACCTCGCCCCCGAAAAACAGCCCGTGTTCGACGACGCCTATCGCGTCCTCAAACCCGGCGGGCGCGTCGCCGTCTCGGACGTCGTCCGAACCGCGCCGTTCCCCGACGACGTCGAGACGGACCCGGACTCGCTCACCGGCTGCGTCGCCGGCGCGTCGACCGTTTCGGATCTCGAAGCGATGCTCGACAGCGCCGGCTTCGAGGCGATCGAGATCGCGCCCAAAGACGAGAGCACGGAGTTCATCAGCGATTGGGACGCCGACCGCAACCTCGGTGACTATCTCGTCTCGGCCACTATCGAGGCCCGGAAGCCGCCGCGAGCCCCCTGACTACCGATCGGTACCGGCGGCCGTCGCCCGGAGTGCAGACGACCGCCCGCACTCCGAGCGGCGACGCCGCCAGTCGGCCCGCGGAATCGCCGAAACGGCCGACGGAGTCGTTCGGTCGCGAACGGACCCACGTCGTATAAAAGGAGTACCGACGGAACCGCCGTGCGCCCCGCTATCCGGTGTTCTTCATCCCGGCGGCGATGCCGTTGACGGTGAGCCGGAGGGTGCGCTCCTCCTCCTCGGTGCGGTGCGTACGCCCGAGCAGGTTCGCCTGCAGCAGGTTCAGCGGGTCGACGTACGGGTTCCGACGGTCGAGGCTCTCCTCGAGCCACTCGCGCCGGAGGAGCCCGTCGCGGCCGCTAATCGAGAGGACGAGCTCGCGTCCGCGCTCGTACTCGCCGATCAGTTCCGGGAAGAAGCGCTCGCGGAGCTCGTCGTCGGCGAGGTCGGCGTACTCGGCGGCGATCTCCGGCTCCGTCCGAGCGAGCGCGAGCCCGGCGTTGTCGAGCGTGGTGCGGAAGAACGGCCACTCCTCGTACATCTCGCGGAGGGTCTCGAGTCCCGTCTCCTCGCCGACCTCGTCGAGGTAGGCGTCGATGCCGGAGGCGAGCGAGTACCAGCCGGGGAGGATGAGCCGCGTCTGGGTCCACGAGAACACCCACGGGATCGCGCGCAGGTCCTCGACGGTGCGCTCGCCGGAGCGGGAAGCGGGCCGCGAGCCGAGATTGAGGTCCTCGACGACGGAGATGGGCGTCGCCTGCCCGAAGTAGTCGACGAACCCGTCCGTGTTCAGCAGGTCGCGGTACGTCTCGCGGGCCGCGGGCGCCATCGTCTCCATCGCGTCGACCCACGCCTCGGGGACGTCCTCGGTGGGCTCCTCGTTGGCCTCGTGGCGGGCGCGGATCTGCGCGTCGAGCATCTGCTCGAGCTCGCGCTCGGCGATCCGCGGGTTGGCGTACTTCTCGGCGATCGCCTCGCCCTGCTCGGTGAACTTCACCTGCCCGGTGACGGTCTCGTTCGGCAGCGCGAGCAGCGCCTCGTTCATCGGGCCGCCGCCGCGCGAGATGGAGCCGCCGCGGCCGTGGAACAGCCGGAGCGTGACGTCCTCCTCGCGGCAGAACCGCGCGATCCGGCGCTGGTTCTCGTAGAGGTCCCAGTTCGCGGCGAGGAAGCCGTTCTCCTTGTTGGAGTCGGAGTAGCCGAGCATCACCTCCTGCACGTCGTCGCGGACCTCCAGCGCGGTCGCGTACGCCTCGTTGTCGAACAGCGCCCCGAGGATGCGCTCGGCGCCGTTGAGCGCGGACTCGGTCTCGAGCAGGGGGACGACGTCGAGCCCGCAGTGGTCCGGCAGCGAGACGGCGCCGACCTGGTCGGCCAGGAAGAGCACCTCGAGCACGTGGCTCGGCTCCTCGGTCATCGAGATGCAGTAGGTGTCGATCGCCTGCTGGCCGTACTCCTCCTGCCAGCCGGCGAGCTCGCTGAACCGCTCGAGCACGCGCTCGGTCGTCTCGGAGACGTCGCCGGGCTCGTCGGGGTCGATGACGGGGTCGTCCTGCAGGATGGCCTCGGTGAGGAACTCCTCGCGGGCCGCCTCGTCCATCTCGCGGTAGTCGACCCCCTCGCTCGCGACCGCCTCGGCGACGGCCTCGGTGTGGTTCTCGCGGTGGTCGCGGAGGTCGAGCGAGGCCAGCGTGAAGCCGAACGTGTCCACCTGCCGGCGGAGCGGCTCGACGAACGACTCGCGGACCGCGTCCTGCCCGTCGGCCCGGAGCGACTCGGCGATCACGTTGAGGTCGGCGAGGAAGGCGTCGCCGTCGGGGTACTCGCCGGGTCGGACGTCGTCGACGCGGTCGAGCCGCTCGCGCATCAGCCGGAGCTTCTGGCGGTACGGCTCGTCGGGGTAGCGCTCGCGGGCCTCCTCGACGACGGTCGGGAACCGCTCGGCGTCGTCGGCGAGCGACTCGGTGAGTCGGTCGTCGATCGCGTACCGCTCGCCGTCCTGGCTCAACACGGCGGAGAGCCGCTTGCACTGGTCGCGGTACTTCTCGATGGCGACCGCTCGCTGGCGCTCGAGCGTCTCGTCGGTGACCTCGGGCGTGACGAAGGGGTTGCCGTCGCGGTCCGAGCCGGCCCACGAGCGGAACTCGAACAGCTTCGGGCAGTCGACGTCGTCGTACTCGCTCGAGATGGTCTCCTCGAACTCCTCGTAGGCGTCGCCGACGACGTCGAAGAGGGTGTTCTCCAGGTACCAGCCGACGTTGCGCGCCTCGTCTTCCGGCTCCGGGCGTCGCTGGCGCACCTGTCGGGTGCCCCAGAGGCTCGTCACCTCGGCGGTGACGTCGCGCCAGATCGCGTTCCGCTCGCGGTCGGTGAGGTTGCGCTCGTCGAGGTCCTCGAGGTGGTTGGCGATCGACCGCAGCTTCGCCTTCACCGTCGCCCGGCGGGCCTCGGTCGGGTGGGCCGTGAACGTCGGCTCGATGAGCACGTCCTCTAACAGCTCGCGCAGCTCGTCGGGCTCGACGCCCTGCTCCGCGAACTCCGCGATCGTGGCCTCGAAGGAGTCGTGCAGTGCGCCCTCGTCGTCGGCGTTCCGGATGGCGCGCACGCGCTCGCGCTCCTCGGCGAGGTTGATCAGCTCGAAGTAGGTGGTGAACGCGCGGGCGACGATCTCCTCGCGGTTCGACGAGAGCTCGCCGACCGACTCGTGGAGCCCGGCTCGGCTCTCCGCGTCCCCTCGCCGGTATCGGATCGCCGTGTTCCGCAGCGCTTCCACCGTCTCGTACGCTTCCGTGGAGGCCTGTGCGGCGAGGACGTCCCCCACGAGCGCGCCGAGCTCCCGGACGTCCGTCCGCACGTCTCGATTGTGCAACTCCATACCACAGTGACACCCGTCGCCGCGGGTTAAATGCGATGTCTGAACGAATGTTTGCCTCGGTATCGAGTGAATATCCCGATCGATCGTGCGTCGATCGGAGGCTCGGTCACCGCTCTCCGTCACGGGGGAGCCGAATCGGTCGGCTTCGTCCGATTCCGGTCGGCCGACCCCTCGGGTGGCGGGTTCGTCACCCTTTTTACCGATCCATCCCGAACCACGCGTATGAGTAAGTCCGACAAGTATCCGGCCGAGTCCGGTCGGCGGCGCTTCGTCAAGGGCGTCGTCGGGGGCGCGGCCCTCGCGGGCGTCGGGGCGATGGGTTCGGCGACCGTGAACACGCTGACGACCGCCGGTGGGGTCGGCGGCGGGGCGACGGTCGCCACGACGATCAGGCAGACCGGCGGTCCGGCGCCGCGCGGGCTCCCGCAGATTCCCCTGCAGGTGACCGACGACGGGTTCATCGAGGGGATCTGGCCCGAGACGCAGACCGAAACCCAGGAGGGACAGGAAGTCCAAGTGGCGAAAGAGCAGCTGGGCGGGAAAACCTACACCGGCGCGTGGTTCCAGTACTGCGGCGTCGAGTCCCAAGAGAACATCGCGCCGGAGTTCGAGTCGGACAACCTGTTCCGCGCCGCCCCCGGGAAGTACGACTGGCAGGACGAGACGTACGACGCGGGCGAGCGGATCCACGTCGACGACTTCGCCAACTACGACACGTGGGGCAACGGGATCGGCGACGACGGCGTCGGGAAGCCGGCGTCCGTCACGTGGCGGTCCGAGGACGCCGAGACCAACCTGAACGCCATCGTCATCCGGTCGCCGCGGATCGAGGAGGCCGTCGCGAACTCGGACAACGAGTGGCTCGAGGCCTCCACCGATCAGGGGTTCATCGCGTACCTCAACGTCTGTACGCACTTCTGCTGTATTCCCGACTACAAGGTGTTAGAGGAGTCCGCCCGGTACGACGCCGAGAACGGGACCTACTGCGTCTGCCACCAGTCGACGTACGACCCGTTCACGCTCGAAGAGGCGCTGTTCATCGCCCGCCCGCGGCCGAGCGAGTAACGCCGGCCGCCCCGCGGTTCCGTCCGTCGCGACGCTGTGAGTTCCCGATTTTCCCCGCGCGAACGCCGCGCTTTTGCGTCGGCTCCGCGTACGGTTGTTCATGAGCGACGACGACGCGACGGCCGCTGACGGGTCTCCTTCCAACGACGGCGAGTCCGCCGCCGGCGAGACCCCCGACGAGGGGGAGTTCGCCGCCAAGCTCGCCCGCGCCCGAGACCTCCTCGACAGCGACGATATCGAGGCGCTACAGGTCGGTATTATCCGCGACGGTGAGGTCGACACGACGTTCGCACAGCGGGCGGAAGACGAGCCCGAGGGCGAGGGGCTCCGCGCGATCGCGCTGCTCGCGGCGCACGTCCGACTGGTTTCGAACGTGGCCGGCGTCGAGCCCTCCACGGTCGCCGGCGACGCGGCGACACTCGCCGGGCAGGTGGAGCGGATTCCCGCCAGCTCGGACGACCTGCCGGAGGAGTGAGGCGTCGCGGCGGCGCGCGTTCGACCTGCCGTCCCGGCACGTATTCCACCTGCCGCCCCGACTACTCGTTCGCGCGGATGCGGGTGAGCTGGTGGGCCACGCCGGCGAGCGCGACGAGGAGTATCGCGAGGTTGAACGTCGCCAGCGCGATCGGCTGGTAGGCCGGGTCGAGCCACGTCCGGATCGCGGCGCCGGTCTGACTGTAGAACCCCCACCCGGCGATCAGCGCGAGCAGGACCAGCGCGGCGAGGCCGACCCGATCGAGGATGCCGCGGAGGCGGTCGGTGGAGAGCCGGTCGATCCCGCTGTCCGCCGATCGGTCGCGATCGCCGCCGGTCGGTTCGGCGGCCGATTCGGCGGCCGCGGTCGGTTCGCCCGTCTCGGTCGTGTCTGCGTCGGTGTCGGTCATGGGTTGGGTCGCGGGTCGGTCGGGTTCGGTCGCGGGTCGGTCGGGTTGGGTCGCGGGTCGGTCGGGTTCGGAGTCGGTCGTCCGTCCGTTCGCCTCCGGCCGGTCGTCGCCCGTCATGGTCGCCTCCGGGCGTACAGCGCCGCGGCGAGGAGCGCGGCGAGCGCGACGACCGGCCCGAACCCGGGCGTGCCGTCGGCGGTGCTGCCGTCGCCGGGGGGCCGCTCGCCGTCGGCCGCGTCGTCGCCTGAGCCGCCCGCGCCGTCGCCGCCCGCGAAGTCCTCGACGGAGAACTCCACCTCCTCGACGCTCTCGTCGGCCGAGATCGTCTCCCGCGGGTTCAGGTTGGCGACGCCCTGCGTCTCGTCGATGAGGACGTCGTCGCTCCACAGCGCCGCGTCGACGTAGTAGTTGTACTCGGCGGGCACCTCGACGGTCGTCGTCACCGTGTCCGTCCGCCCGGGGCGGACCGACCCGACGGTCTCGCGGGCCTCGTCGGCGATCACGTTGGACTCGGCCTGCCGCATCAGCAGTCGGAGGTCGAGGGGCTCGGACGCCGTGTCACCGCGGTTGGTCACGGAGACGGAGACCGACAGCGTCGCGGTCCGGTTGTCCGCTTCGCTCACGCTGACCGCGACGGTCGGCCAGACGTTCCCGTCCGTGAATCCCACCCGCGAGTCGGCGTAGTCGGGCGTGAGCGCGGCCACGCCGCCGACGCGGGTCGTCCGGCTCTCTCGGCGCTCGCCGTCGACGAAGACGACGGTCTCGATCCGGTAGCCGCCCGAGCGCTCCACGTCGACGGCGCCGTCGATCGTCCGCTCGCCGCCGCCGTCGACGGTGCCGACGTCGACCGTCGTCTCGTCGACGAGCAGGCCCGAGTCGGCGCCGATCGCGCGGTGGCGCACGGTGACGTTCTCGACGGCCGAGCCGCGGTGTCGGAGGTCGAGGCCGAGCCGGAGCTCCGCGGTCTCGCCGCGCACCTCGCCCGGCGAGACGACCATGCCGGCGACGTCGACGCGGCCGGGGCGTTCGGGCTCCTCGCGGGGGTCGTCGAGCGCGTCCGGCGCGGCGACGACCCCGACCGCGCTCACGACGAGCACCGCGGCCGCGGCCGCCAGGAGGGCAGTTCGCGTGTCCATACGTCGCACGTCAAACCGACAATATAAGTGCTTTGTCGGATTTCGATGCGATCCGGGGACGGGACGCAGTCGGCCGCAGCCGAGTCGAGGGCCGGCTCAGAGCACCCTGTACCGCCCCCGCGACTCGGAGAGCTCGCCCCGCCGCGTGAGCTTCGTCAGGATCTCGCGGGCCGCGTCGGCCGGGACGCCGTGCTCGCTCGCGCGGGCGACGACGTTCCGCTCGGTCGGCTCGTCGGCGGCGTCGACCGCGTCGCGGACGATCTCGGTCCGGGTGCGCGAGGCCGACCCGCCGCCCTCCGCGCGGGCGCCGGCCTCGTCGACGGCGTCGGCGTCGACCCCGCCGGCCTCGAGGTACTCGCGGTCGTCGATCCCGGCGTCCTCGACGGCGCGTTCGAGCTCCGAGACGTGGTCCACCTCGGCGAACGCGGCGCTCTCGTCCCGCTTCTTCGCGAGCAGCGCCGCGCGGGCCTCCCGGGCCGCCTCGCGGTCCTCCGACTCGAAGAACCGCTTGAGCTTCGCCGTCCGATGCGTCTTCCCGCAGCGCGGGCAGGTCGCGCTGTCGCTGGTCCGGGGGTCCGAGAGGAGCCACATGGCCGCGCACTCGTTGCAGCCGACGACCGCGTACATGTGGCGGGGTTCGGTGGGATCGGATTTGAACCCTCGGCTATACGTCGCTTCCGAGGCGGTGAACACTTCCAAAGCCCCAGCCGCTCGGGTGTACGTCGTTGCTGACGGATCGACGGCGAACACTCCCAAAGCCCCAGCCGCTCGGGTGTACGTCGTTGCTGACGGATCGACGGCGAACACTCCCAAAGCCCCAGCCGCGAGGACGGCGCACGCTCGCTGCGCTCCTCAGTCGCTCGTTTCACTCGCTCCCTGCGGTGCTTACGTCGCCTGCGCCGTCCTCGCGACTGCCCCTTTGAGTCCCACCCGACCGCACCGCCCCGCACCTCACTCCTCCCCAGCCTCGTCGGACCGGCGCGGTCGCGCCGGTCCGACTCCCTCGCGCGCGCTGCTCGGCCGCGAATGCGGCCTCGCAGGCACGCGCCACCGCATTCATTTATAACCAATCTCGCTCAGTCCAACTCCTCGATCTCGCGCGCGGCGGCGAGCACCTCGTCGTGAAGGGCGCCGTTCGAGGCGACGAGCCCGGTCGAGTCGTGTCGCCAGCGGTTCCCCTCCAGGTCGGTGACGCGCCCGCCGGCCTGTCGGATCATGAACACGCCGCCGACGGAGTCCCACGGGTTCGCCCGGAGGTTCGAGATCGTGCCCTCCAGCCCGCCGGCCGCGACGGTCGGGAGCGTGACCTGCGCGGCGCCGAATCGGCGCATGTCGGCGAACCGCCGGACGATCGCCTCGCAGGCGGCGGCGTACTCGTCGCGGGCGTCGAGATCCCACCACAGCGTCGGGTCGACGGCGGCCCGGTGCGGGTCGGCGACGTCGTTGACCGCGATCCGGTCGCCGTTCCGGTACGCGCCGTCGGCGTCGGCGGTGTACACGTCGCAGAGCGCGGGACAGACGGTGGCGGCCGCGACCGGCTCGCCGTCGACGACGGCCGCGACCGCGGTGCCCCACACGCGGATGTCCCGGACGTAGTTATGCGTGCCGTCGATGGGGTCGATCACCCACGCCGCGCCGTCCTCGGGGACGGTCTTGCGCTCGTCTTCCTCCTCCCCGACGATCACGTCGTCCGGGAACCGCTCCCGAATCGACTCGATCACGGTGCGCTGGGCGGCCCGGTCGGCCGCCGTCACCACGTCGATCTCCCCCTTGGTCTCGACGGCGATGTCGCTTCGGAAGCGGTCGTGCGCCACGCGGCCGCCCGCTCGCGCCGCGCGCTCCGCGACGGCCGCGCGCTCGTCTACGTCGGTCATGGACGTTCTGCGGCGCGCCGACGCGTATATACGTCGATCGCCGACCCCCTTTCCGCGACCCCGCAGCCGGCTCCGCCCCCGCAGTCGGGCCCTCGCTGCGGAAGTATTAACTCAATTCCGAATCCGAGTATACTTAAGTGCGGAGAGGTCCAGCGTTCGCGTATGGAACCCCAGGAAGCGGTCCGACAGCTCGAGTACGCCATCGACGCCTCCCTCGACCAGACCGGACAGCGCGCGGCCGCCGGCTACCGACCGACGTTCGAGCGCGTCGCCGAGCGCGCCGACGGCGCGGCCGTGTACGACCTCGCCTGCGACCTCGCCGACGAGGTCGGCGGCGGCGACTGCCCCACCCCCGCCGAGGCGAACGCGACCGCCGACCGCGTGCTCGACGACTGGGCGTACACCGACGGCGGCGAGTAGTCGACCCGTCGGTCCCCCTCCCGGCTCCCCGCCCGAGGCGTCTGCCCCCTCTCCTCGACTCGACCGCTCCGCGAGCCGTCGCTCCGCGAGCCGTCGTCCCGTGTGCCGCCCGCCTCGCTCTGTCCGACTCGCATCGCCTGCCTCGCACCGCCCGACTCGTCCCGCCTAAATCGCCCAGACGCGGTCACCGCGGCGCGCGCCGGACCAGGACCAGCGTCGCGAGGACGATCGCGACGAGCGCCGCGAGCCCCGCGAAGTCGGCGAGGTCGAGGGTCGACAGCTCCGTTCCCGCCTCCCCGTCGCCCGTCGCTCCCGCTCCGTCCCCGTCGCCCGCCCGTCCCTCCCCGGCGTCGTCGCTGTCGCCTCCGTCGCCCCCGCCGCCCGCGTCGTCACCCACGCGCGGCTCGGTCCCGGCCCCGTCGTCTCCCGCGCCGTCCGCGCGCTCCGTCACGGTGACGGACCCGAGGCTCGGCTCCCCCTCGCCCGCCGTCTCCGCGACCGCGTCGCCCGCGAGGACGAGGTCGTACTCCCCGGGCTCGTCGAACCGGACCGTCACCGATTCGGTCGCCGTCGCGCCCGGGTCCGCGTCGACCGCGACCGCCTCGTCGCTCGCGACCGCGCTCCCGCCGGCGGTCTCGACCCGGACCGTCTCGTCGCTCGCGGGGGCCGGCCCGCGGTTCTCGACGTCGACCGCGACCGTCAGGGGCTCGCCCGGCGCGACCCGGTCGTCGGAGAGGCTCGCCTCGGTCGGGGCCAGCGACGGGCGCTCGGCCGCGACCGCGAACGCGGAGAACCCCTCGGTGGCGGCCCGGAGCCTGACCGTCTCGCTCCCCTCGTCGACGACGCGCATCTCGGCGCGCTCCCAGCCCGCGTCGGTCTCGCGGTAGACGGCGAGGCGCTCGGGGGCGACCCCGGCCGCGGCGAGCCGGTCGCGGTCCACCGCGATCTCGGCGGTCGCCTCCGCGATCGGCTGGCCGGGCTCCGCGAATTCGACCGCGTAGTACCCCAGGGGGTCAACGCCGGGCGGTGGCGGCGGCGCCTCCGCGGGCCGGTCGCTCAGCCCCCGCACCGCGAACTCGACGTCGCCGGGCGACTCCCGGACGAACGTCAGCCGGTCGAGCAGGATCGCGGGGTCGCCGACGCGGAGCCCCCGCAGGTCGACCGCGGTCTCCTCGCCGCCGCCGACCGATCGGAGCGTCACCTCTCGGACGCTCGGGGACGGGCGATCGACGGAGACGATCGGGCCGGTGGTGGGGCTCGGGTCGTCGTCTTCGTCGCCGTCGTCGCTCGGACCCTCCCCGCCGGGCGGTTCCTCCGGCTCCGCGACTCTGGCGTGGACCGAGATCTCGTCGATGAGTCGGTCGCCCGGTACGACCCCGGCGACGCGGGTGTCGATCCGGACGCCGACCGGGACGGCGTCGTCCTCGGGCGTGAGCCGCGCCGCCCGCTCGGGGCTCTCGACCGGCTCGCCGTCGACGACGAAGGTGACGCCCGTGCCCTCGTGTTCGATCCACGCCTCGGCGGTCGCGTTCCCGTCGTAGGTGATATAGAACAGCGCCTCCTGGGCGGCGAACGCGTCGACGTTAACCCCCTCGGCGTCGATCCGGGGGTTGTCTTCGGTGACGTCGATCGCGAGTTCGCCGTCCTCGTCGAGGTAGGCGTAGGGGTTGTCGCCGGGTTGGAGGGCGACGTCGTCGGTGATGGGATCGGCGGGCTGGTCGAGGACGACAGCGCCGGTGGAGATCACAAGGAATAGCACGAACCCTAGAACCGCTGCGGTAGACGCGATCCCAGAACCACGGACCCGCGGCATCGTAGCATATATGTAGGTATTAATTTATAAACAATCGGCACACACACCGGTATTGAGGACTGCTTGATGCTTCAGTTATGATATAAAATATGGTTGTCTGAATAGTACTTGTGGTTCACATCGGATGTAATCTAACAATTGATTACTCGTCAGTTAGACTTTCCTCATCGTCAGTACGTAAAGTCGCTATCGCAGCGTTGACTCGGTTCTTTTCATCCGAGCTAATCGGGATCTCTTCACCGATGTTTTTGCAGTCGTCTAATTCAAGTGTCATTTTATATTGCCTCCGCTGAGACGGTTATTTTTTGATCGATATCTAAGCCTGCATTCCCGCTACCGTCAACAAAAGCAACAATCCCGTACGTCTCGGCTTCACCGACTGCGAGCTGGACTATTGGGAAATTTGATTGCGGAGTCGTCTCAGGGACGATAACGAAGAGGAGAGTATCGTCTCCGTCAGTTCTTACAAACGCCAGCGGCGAGGGCGTTACCTCCACTGCTTGTGACCCCGAGTTCTGAATCTCAAACACCGCCTCAGCGACAAAGAACGAATTGGGATTCAATCCGTTCCCAGCAAGGTTCTTGTTATTGCTCGTCAAGTCGATATGAAATAGGCCGTTGCTATTGTTAATATATCTCCCATTATCAGGGCCAGGAACCAACGAAAGGTATCCCTCTGAGTCTGACTCAACGTCGATTGTTACGCTACGATTCACAGACCACTAGTAAATGCGCCGGTTCCAGTAGCAATCGCCCCACTAGAGACTGTAGTACCTACAACTGCCAGCATTTTCCGACGAGTAGATTGTTCCATAGTATAATATTTGGTCTTTCTACGCTAGCCGTTTGACGATTAGGTTAGTTGGCGTCGCCCTTGATAATCACACTCCCACTGTAGTTGCTGTTTGGATCATTACTGGTTGCGATGGCGAAGTTCAATCTGACTGACTCACCAGGTGCGAGCGTATTGTTGCTCTGAGGCGCCACTTCGACGACGGGTCCACCAAAGTTATCCGCCTCATTAAGGGTTGGATCAGGGTCGCTACCTGCACTAAGGCCCCTAATTTTTGCAGGATTGGCACCCGTACCATTCTCACCATCAACACTGACGTCAATAGTCTGTGGACCTTGGTTAGTCACCGTAATAAGATCGTCAAATTCGTACACAGCGTTCTTATTAAGGCCACCACCGTAGTCGCTACTACTTCCTTCTATAGCCGTGTTATTTTGGTCCGACTGTAGATTATTCTGAATTCCATTAAATTGGATAATAAGCACGTCATCATTAGTATTAGTAGCCTCGTTCTCCGGACCCTGTAGCCGAGCGTACGCATCCCCGTTAGCAGTATCAGCTGGCTGAGGGCTGAGGTAACCCTGAACGTCGTCTTCAACGTCGACAGTGACCTGTCGGTCAACCTCTGCGCTCGTAAACGCACCAGTCCCCGTTGCAGCTGCCCCGCCGGCAGCGAGCGATCCGAGTCCGATCACGAACTTGCGCCGTTCCATGTCGTATCTCACCTGTGTTCACGCACCCCGCAGCCCGGGCATCCGGGCCGGGAGCGCTCGGATAACCCATACGGGGCATGGTACTTCGTTATGAAATTCTCGACACGATCACGCGCCGGGCTCGATAACGCGACGTGAGCGCCTCGATACGGGTCGACCGCTCCTCGCGGCCCGTATCGAGCCGTCCTTGAACCCGACGTGGAGACGCTGAAGCCCGCGCCTGAATCGCCCGCCGCGTCTCAACGACTCCCTGAAAACCCGTGAGGACCCCGCTCCGCGGCTCAATCGCCTCTCGAGGAACTAACGAGCCGAACGTGTTTTCATCATATTTCTTAATTTAACAGGTTAATTATCCAACCTATTTATGGTAGACACAATCACACATTACGAGCGAAAATCGCCGGTTCGAGGAGGGGGATCCGCCGGCGCAGAACCAGGTGGTCACATCGATGCTCTCTACAGCGACAACGACATACGGGGCGGGGCGAAACGGCGGCGGCGAACTGTCCGAAGACGAGATCTTCAAACTGCTGTCGAACAGGCGCCGCCGGTTCGTCATCCACGCGCTCAAGCGCGCGGAGGAGCCAGTCGCCGTCTCCGAGCTCTCCACGCGCGTCACCGCGTGGGAGCGCGACGTCGACCCGGACGAGGTACAGTACGAGGACCGCCGGAACGTGTACAGCACCCTCCAGCGTACGCACTTACCGAAGCTGGAGGAGAAGAACGTGGTGACGGTCCACGAGGAGGAGAACCTCGTCGAGCCGACGGACGAGCTGGAAGAGCTCGACATCTACGTCGAGGTCCTCCGGAGCACGGAGATCCCGTGGAGCCTCTACTACGTCGGGCTCGCGGGCCTCGCCGTCTCCCTCACGGTCGCCGTCGCCACCGGGACGCCGGGGTTCGCCTGGCTCGAAGCGCTCGACGTGGGGGTGTTCACCGCCACCGCCTTCGGGCTCTCCTCGGCCGCGCACCACGTCATCGGACGCCGGACGCGCCTCGGCAACACCGAGAAACCGCCAGAGCTCCGCAAGCGCAGATGAGCACCGCGACCCGGTCGCCGCCGGCCCGGATGCGCGCCCTGCGTACGCTGAGCCTCGTGCTCGCGTTCACGGCCGCGGTCGGGCTGATCTTCGGCACCGCCGGGTTCACCGCGATGGAGGCCGACCGCGGGCTCGCGGTCAACGTCACCAACGACACGAGCGCGTACCTCGGTTACGAGCCGCTGACCGACGAGGTCCACGACGGGGAGTCCACGCCCGTCGTCGAGTACCGCAACCAGTTCGGGAGCGACCTCGACGAGTTCGACGTCAACGTCTCTATCGCGGACACCGGAGCGACAGCGGCGACGATCGAGTCGGTCGAGACGCCCTCGTCGCTCGATCGGGGAGCCGCCCTCCCGGTCAACGTCACCCTGCACTGCTCGGAGGAGGAGCCGGTCCCGCTCCTGTTCGAGGCCGACGGGAGCGGCGGCGGCGTCAGCGTCTCGCTGGACCGCACCCACACCGTGACGTGCGTGCCGAAGGGACCGACGGTGACGGGGGTCGAATTCAACGACGGGGCGAACGGGAACGTCACGGTCCAGAGCGCGAACGGATTCGTCGATGCGACCGTGTGGATCGCTGAGAATCCCGCCGACGGCGTCGACGAGCTCGGGAAGGTGACGACGTTCGACGGAGATGACCGGCTCGACACCGCCGAGAAGATTCGGTCGCAGGTCGACGACCCGCCGGAGAACTGGAAGATCGCCGCCGTCGAGTTCCCCGGACAAGGCGTCACCTACGTCCACCCGGGCTGGGACGCCGGCGACTACGAGAATCCCTCCTCGGGTGACGGCGTCGAGTACGAGGGGGCCGTCGACGAGGAGTTCCTGCTGAACGCCTCGGTCGATGGCAACGAGGTCGTCGCCGAGAGCGGGGACGGCGACTGACCCCCACTCCCGGTTCGCTCCTTTTATACATCGATCCGCTCGCCGATCGCGGGCGCGCTCGCCGCGAACCCGTCCTCACGCAAGTCCTCGGCGAACGCCTCGCAGCGGTCGCCGTGGTTCACCAGCACGCGCGCCCCCCGATACGAGTTCAAGAACGACTCCAACCCCTCGCGGTCGGCGTGCGCGGAGAAGTCGTACGACTCCACTCGGGCGCTGACGGGGCGCACCTGCCCGTTTATCGCCAGCCGCCCGTGCTCCTGGAGCTCGCGGCCGGGCGTCCCCTCGACCTGGTACCCCGTCAGCGTCACGAGGTTCGTCGGGCTCCCCCGGATCTTCGGGAGGTACGAGTGGACCGGGCCGCCCGCGAGCATCCCCGAGGTGGTGATTATCAGCTCGTTGTCGGCGGCGATCCGCTCGCGCTGGCCGTCGCGGCCGGTGACGAAGCGCGCGGCGCCCTTCGCCCGGCGGAGCGCCTCGGGGTCGCGCAGGAACTCGGGGTGCCGCCGAACGATCCGCGTCACCTCGATCCCCATCCCGTCGACGTACGGGGTGATGTCGTTCGCGTCGGCGACGAGCATGAGCTCCTGGGTCCGCCCGATAGCGAAGGCGGGCGCGACGACGGTCCCGCCCTCCCAGATCGTCGTCTTCGCGCTCTCGGCCCAGCGGTCCTCCACGGCGCGGCGGTCCTCGTGGGTCACGTCCGCGTACGTCGCCTCGCAGATCACGGCGTCGGCGTCGGGCCGCGCTGTCGTCCCCGAGACGAGCCGCTGGTCGTCGGTGTGGAAGTCGCCGGTGTACAGCAGGCGAGTCTCGCCGTCGTCGACGAGGACGTGCGCGGACCCGGGGATGTGCCCGGCGTTGCGAAGCGTCACCTCGTACTCCGTCCCGCCGGCTTCGACGGCGAACGGCTCCCCGTAGGCGCGGCACTCCTCGACCTCGCCGAGCCGCGCGACGTGCTCCTCCGAGAAGAGACACAGCGGGCTGTTCCCGTGCAGCTTGAGCGTGTCGCGCGCCAGTGTCCGCGTCAGGTCCGCGGTGGGCGGGGTCCAGTGAATCGCCGGCCGCCGGTCGCCTTTTAAAAGCGCGGGCACCGCGCCGGCGTGGTCGAGGTGGCCGTGCGAGACGACGACCGCGTCGGGCTCGGGGTCGCGGACCGGGTACTGCGGCGGGTCCGCGGTCAACAGGCCGTAGTCCAAGAGCAGCGCGCCGTCGACGAGGACCGCGCTCCGACCGACCTCGCGGGCGCCGCCGAGGAACTCGACCTCCATTACCGGGCCGTAGCCGCCCGCGGCGTTAGTGCTCGTCGGTCCCGGACCCGTCGCTCCCGCCTCCGTCGCTCCCGCCTCCGTCGCTCCCGCCTCCGTCGAGCCGCGTCGCGACCGCCTCGAGGACCGGTGCCGGCCCGAGGAGCCACACCCACGCGGCGAGGAAGAGCGCGCCCGGCAACTCCGGCAGCGCGAGCCCCGTCACCGGCCACCACCCCGCGACGAACGTCGCCCACACCGCGACGTGGGCCGGGACGAACGCGAGGGCGATCCGCCCCGTCGCCCTCCCCTTACGGACGACCCCGTCGACGGCGGCGGCGACTGTGACCAGGGCGTAGAAGCCGACGGCGGACGGGCCGTGGAGCGGCTCCGTGAGATCGAAGGCGCCGACCCCCGCCATCGCGGCCATCGCGAGCCCGAGGGCGACCGCGCGGAGCGCGCCGGCCCGGGAGTCGAACACTCGCCCGAGTTCGACCGCGTACCCCACGCCGGCCGCGCCACCGAGGATCAGCCCCCAGTTGAAGACGGGCGCGCTCGGCTCGCGGACCCCCAGATCGGAGAGCGCGTCGCTCGTCCACGAGAACGTCGGGTCGAGGAGAATCGCGGCCGCGATGCCGCCGAGCGCGAGGACCGTGGCCGCCGCGCCGAGGGTCCGTGCTCGTCGGGTCGCCGCCGCGTCCGGCCCCCTCGCCGCGGCGTCGGCGCCCATCGACGGGGGTCAGTCGAGCCGCTCAGCGGCGTTCCGCTCGACCAGGGGCTTCGCGTTCTCGACGGGGAGGGTCACGACGTCCTCGCTCGCGAGGTCGTACTCCCGCTCGTCGACGCCGAAGATGGCGCCGACGTCGCGGGTGATCCGGACGGTCGCGCGGTCGTCGATTCCAGAGTCGGGCTCGGCGCCGGTCTCGGTGGGCGCGCCGGCGCCGTCGCTCGCGCCACCGGCCGAGTCAGTGTCGCTCGCGGCCCCTGGGTCGTCGATCCCGGGCGCGCCGGGCGGCGCGGACTCCGGCGGGACCGCGGTCGGGCCGCCGTCGGTTGTGGCGCCGCCCGGGGTACTCTCCGCGGTGCCCTCGCCAGCCTCGCGGCCCGACGCGTCGGTCGGCGGGGGCGCGTCCGACCCCTCCGCGGTCCCGTCACGGGCCGCGTCCAGCGCGTCGGCGACCCCGTCGTCCGCGCCGCCCATGGCGCCGGCGAGCGCGTCGGCGACCTCGTCGCCTCCGGCCTCGGCGGCGGTCGTCTCGTCCGCGGTCTCCGGCTCGGGCGCGGGCGGGACCGGGTCCTCGCGGGAGTCCGCCGCGACTCCCTCCGTCGGGTCCCCTCCCTCCGCGATCCCGTCAGTCGTCGACTCGGATACGGGCGGCGAGTCGGACTCGGGGACGGGCGTCGGGTCGGACGCGGACTCGTCCACCGACACCTCGCCGGAGAGCACGTCGAGCACGCTCGATTTGTTCGCCTTGATCCGCTCGACGAGGTCGTCGAACAGCCGGCGCTCCTCGGTCGTCATGCCGTCGGCGTCGACCGACATGTCGGCCGCCGCGAACGACGCGAGCTTGACGACCTTGCCGACGCGGCGCTCGTACAGCGCCTCCGCGACCTCCTCGGCCGTCTCGACCTCGTCGGAGAGGCGGCGGACGTCGTCGTCGGAGAACGGCTTGTCGACCTGCTCGGCGCGGCGGTCGCGGGCCGCGCGCAGGTCGGCGACGTAGGCCGCCACGTCGTCGTAGAAGGAGTCCCGCAGGTGCTGGAGGCTGTCCTTGCGGCGTTCCTTCGCCTGGGCCGATCTGAGCTCGTCGAGGTTCATTATTCGGGTGCCTTCCGCGCCTCGCCGCGGGCCATCAGGAAGACCCCGGCGAACTCGGGCACGGTGTTTCTACCGGATTCAACTCTAACGCGCTCGCCGTTTAATTCTACCGTCCGATCGGCGTCGCTCTCGATCCGGATCTCCCGGCCGACGAATCGGTCCGGCACCGCGTCCCGCAGCGGGTCGAAGTCAGCGAGCTCGTCGCGCTCGATCGGCGTGACGACGAGCCCGGAGCCGCCGTGGAGGGTGCCCGGGAGCCGGATGAGCCGCCGCGTGTCCGTGGTCACCGGCTCGTCGATCGGCGCCGTGTCGGTCGCGGCCACGCGCGAGGCCAGCGCGGAGACGAGCCGGCGCACGCCCGGCCCCCCGGCCTCGACGTTGCCCTCGCGGACCGCGGTCGGGTTCCGGTCGAACGCGCCGAGGATCGTCTCCGCGCGCCCCTCGCCGATCCCCTCTAACTCCATCAGGCGCTCGCGGGCGTCGTCCTCGTCCATGTCGCGGAGGTCGTCGGCGTATTCGACGAGCGCCTCGTGGACCCGGGCGCCCCACCCGCCCTCGGTGCGGAGCACGCGCTTCGTCGTGCCGCGCTCGGAGACGGTCCGGATCAGGCCCTCGGTGTCGAGGTCGATCGCGCGGACGTAGTCGACGATCTCCCGGCGCGCCTCGCTGTCGAGCTCCCGCACGCTCTCGTCGCGGACGTGGACGTGGTAGCCGCGCCCGCCGGAGAAGACGACGGTGAGGTCGTCGAAGGCGAAGTCGTCGTCGAGGAAGTCCAGCAGGCGCAGGAGGGCGTCTTTACACTCCGCCAGCATCTCGGGGTACGAGGTCGCCTCCGGGTCCACGCCGGGGAGGTGGTCGGCGTCGAGGTCGAAGATCAGGTCGGCGGAGCGCCACCCCTTCCGCGACATCGTCGAGGCGCCGGGGTCGTCGTAGCGCGCGGCCGAGAAGTAGGCGTGCCGGGGCGCGTTGTCCGCGAAGAACGTGTCGACGTCGCCTAAATCGTACAGCGACTGGTGGCGGACCATCGTCGTTCCGGAGCCGGGCGTCCACGGGATGTGGCCCCACTCGCGGAGGTTCGCGTCCGGCGGGAGCGACGGCGACGCGCGGCGGTAGTAGTCGCCGAACCGCCCCTTCAGGTACTCGCGCGTCCGGTCGTCCATCGTCTCATCGGGTACCGGCGGTCGACGTATCAACGTATCGTTCGCGGGCGACCTCGGGCGACCTCGGGCGGCCGAACAGCGACGATTTATAAATAAACAGGGCGGTGGCGCGCGCCTCCGAGCGGCCGGAAGGCCGCGCGGAGCGCGTGCGAGGGAGTCGGACCGGCGCGGCCGCGCCGGTCCGACGAGGCTGGGGAGGTGTGAGGTGCGGTTGCGGTGCGGGCGGGACTCAAAGGGGCAGTCGCGAGGGCGAAGCACGCCGCAGCAAGCACTGGAAGGAGCGAACGAAGTGAGCGACTGAAGCGCGCAGCAAGGCGCGCGAGCCGTCGCGGCTGGGGCTTTGGAGGTCTTCACAGTCGATCCGCAGTCAGCTATTTATAAACGAGGAGCTGGGGCTTTGGACGTATTCCCCGCCGATCCGCATCACGCCTCGTGCACGTCGTCCTCGGCCACAACCCTATCCGGGCACGCACCGTACCCGCGTCCATGCGCTCCGAAGACGAGATCCGCGAGCAGTACGAGTTTCTCCGCGAACAGCTCGACGACGAGGAGATGTCTCACCGTGGCGTCGAAGAGCTGTTCACTCACTACAAGCGCGCGCTCGGCTGGGTGCTAGAGGAGGAGCACATGTGAGTCGGACCGCCTGTCAGTAACCTACGACTGAAGCCGTGGGCTTCCTCCTTGTTCCTCTGTGACAGCCCCGCCACACAGTTTCGACCCCCGTAACATGTTGTCGATAGAACACCTGTGGCGGTCCCTCGTTAGCTTTATCAATCCGAACCCTGTACTGTCAGGTGACGCTTCGTCTGGAGGGCCGAAGCGTCAGCGGGGACCAATCGGCCGCCCGACGCGGCTTTTTTCCGCGTCGGGCGCGCCGGCTTTCTGCTTCCGACACGCCCGCACGTCGCGAGCGACGCGACCGATCCGACTGACGCGATTGACTCGATCGATCTGACCGACCCGGGAGACGGGTCTCCGTGTCGACCTATCAGTTTCCGGACGTTCGGTCAGGGACGCGATTCGGCCCGAATTGCGTCGCCATAGTTGATCTACTGACAGAACCGAACCGAAGAAATCGGCTGATTACACGGGTTGGAGCGCGGATCGAGGTCGTTTGTAACGGTATATTTATTTATTTAGAACAGGAATGTACGAGCAGTTGCATGTACGACCTCACGGGTTTTCAGCGTGACCTGCTCTACGTGATCGCCGGTCTGGACGAGCCGCACGGGCTCGCGATCAAAGAGGAGCTGGAGGACTACTACGAAAAGGAGATCCACCACGGCCGGCTTTACCCCAACCTCGACACGCTCGTGGAGAAGGGACTCGTGGAGAAGGGCCAGCGCGACCGCCGCACGAACTACTACACGCTCACCCGCCGCGGCCGACGCGAGATCGAGGCCCGCACCGAGTGGGAGACGCAGTACGTCGACCACTGACCGGTCGGTAGCGTCGTCGGTCTCGGTTCTCGCTCCTCTCCACCGCCCGCTCTCTTCGTTCTCCCCTGCCCCTCACTGCCTCTCGCCCTCTTCTCAGCCTCTCGCCCTCTTCTCAGCCTCTCGCCCTCTTCTCAGCCTCTCGCCCTCTTCTCAGCCTCTCGCCCTCTTCTCAGCCTCTCGCCCTCTTCTCAGCCTCTCGCCCTCTTCTCAGCCTCTCGCCCTCTTCTCAGCCTCTCGCCCTCTTCTCAGCCTCTCGCCCTCTTCTCCGCCTCCCGTCGCGTCTCGCGAACTGCAGTTGGAGGTTTCTCCAACGACCGAGCGATCGCCTCGGCTTTATTCCGCGGGCGTGCGACGCGTCACCATGGATCGCCACACGGCCACGCCCGACGTCACGGACCTCCCGGGCGATCGCGCGCGAGAGTGGGTCGACTACCACCACGAGTCGGCCGCGCCGAGCACGTACGTCTACGAGTTCGTCTGGGACCGCACCGCGCCCGCCGAGGGCCCCTTCTGCACCGACGTCGACGGCAACGTCCTCATGGACTTCACGAGCCACGTCGCCGCCGCGCCGCTCGGCTACAACAACCCGTTGATTATGGAGCCGCTCTCCGAGTTCGACCTCGTCGACCCGCTGAAGATCGCGGGCCAGGACTTCTACGTCGCCGGCGGCGAGTCGCCCGGCGACGGGCTCCCGGGGTCGTCCGGGCTGATGGAGCGGCTCACCGAGGTCACCGCCCACTACGACATGGACACGGTCTTCCTCTCGAACTCCGGGGCGGAGGCGGTCGAGAACGCGATCAAGATCGCGTACGACGACTCCGGCGGCGCCAAGCACGCGATCACGTTCGACGGCGCGTTCCACGGGCGGACGCTCGGAGCGCTCTCGCTCAACCGCTCCAAGTCCGTCTACCGCCGGGAGTTCCCGGAGATCAGCGGCGTCCACGACGCCCCGTTCTGCGAGGACCGGTCCTGCACCCCCGAGACCTGCTCGTGCGGCTTCTTCGCGGGCGGCGTCTCCCGGCTCCGCGAGAAGCTCGACCCCGAACGCGGTCACGTCGACCCCGACGACGTGGCGTACCTCATCCTCGAACCGATCCAGGGCGAGGGCGGCTACCGGTTCCCCTCCGACGCGTTCACCGACGAGATCGCGGCCTTGGTCGACGAGCACGACATCACGCTGATCGCCGACGAGATCCAGTCCGGGGTCGGCCGCACCGGGGAGCTGTGGGGCGCCGACCACTACGCGCTCGAACCGGACGTGATCTCCAGCGCGAAGGGGCTCCGCGTCGGCGCGACGATCTCCCGCGAAGACGTGTTCCCCGAGGAGACGAGCCGGCTCTCGTCGACGTGGGGCGCCGGCGACGTGCTCGCCTCCGCACAGGGCGCGCTCACGCTCGACGCCATCCGCGAGCACGACCTCATGGACAACGCCACCGTCCGGGGTCGACAGTTCAAAGAGACGATGCGCGACGCCGACCTCCCGGGCGTGACCGACGTCCGCGGGAAGGGACTGATGCTCGCGGTCCAGTTCGACTCGACGGAGCGCCGCGACGCGGTCCTGACGGGGGCGTTCTCCCGCGGGCTGCTCACGCTGGCGGCCGGTCACGACGTGCTCCGGGTCCTCCCGCCCCTCGACGTCACCGAACGCGAGATCGAACTCGGCTGCGACCTGTTGACCGCCGCCATCGCCGACGCGGCCTGAGGGGACGCCCGAGCGGCCACCTCACCGCTCCGCGTACCACTCCGCGAACTTCTCCAAGGCGCGGCCGCGGTGCGACACCGCGTTCTTCCGGTCGGTGTCCATCTCGGCGAACGTCTCGCCGTCGTGCTCGAAGATCGGGTCGTAGCCGAAGCCGCCCCCGCCGCGCGGCGCGACGATCCGGCCGGGGACGTACCCTTCGAACAGCTTGACGGGGAGAGGCTCGGCGTCGTCGCGCTCGCCGGCCGCGTCCGCGTCGCCGTCCGCGTCCGGACCCGCCGCGGCGGCCGCGTTCCGGTCCCCGCGGTCGACCGGGTCCGGGCTCGCGGCGAACTCGTCGCCGTCGCAGTAGCCGAGCACGCAGCGGAACGCGGCCCGGCGGTCGTCGAGGTCGGCCGCGATCTCGTGGACCCGCTCGATCCCGAGCGTCTCCTCGACGTACGAGGAGTACGGGCCGGGGAAGCCGTCGAGCCCCTCGACGAACAGCCCCGCGTCGTCGACGAGCACCGCCCCGCCCGCGTGGCGGTACGCCTCCCGAGCGCCGCGGGCGGCTATCGGTCCGAGCTCCGCGGCCTGTATCTCCGGGTAGTCGAAGTCGAGCCGCTCCACCGAGCCGTCCGGGAGGTAGCGCTCCGCCTCGCGCACCTTCCCCGGATTCGTCGTCACGTATCTGAGCACGGATCCGCGTGGGAGCGGCCGGAACGAATAGCCGTCGGTCGCGGTCGCCGCCGCGGTCGACCCGATCGACGGACCGCCGGCAGTACGTTTTTGGTGATTCGTCGAAATCCCCCGCGTATGTCCCTCCCGACGTTCGAGAAAAATCGGCTGATAGGGCTCGTTGCGGTCCTCTCGTTCGGGCTCACCTCGTTGTTCGCCGTCCTCCTCCCGGGGGCGCTGGGGCCGCTGATCCCCGCCACGTTCATCCTCGGCTTCTTCGTGATCATCCCGCTGGTGGCGCTGCTCGGCGAGGACTTCCCGCTCGTCGAGTCCGGGGAAGCGGCCGGTGAGTCGGTCTCGGCGCCCGCGACGACCGGGGATCCCCTGGAGACGCTCCGTGAGCGGTACGCGACCGGCGAGATCGGCGAGGAGGAGTTCGAGCGCCGACTCGACCGACTGCTGGAGACCGAGGAGTTGGAGGGGCGAATCGACGCCACCGCCGCGGACCGACGCGAGTCCCGCGACCGCCGCGAGCGCGAGACGGAACTGGAGTAGCGGACGGGAGAGCGCGGGGTCGGTGACGGAGCGCGGCGTCCGCGTCGCGGGCAGCCGACCCGCCCGCCCGCCGCCGCCTCGCGAGGGACACCCTCTTAAGAGGCGACCGTTAGGAACGGACGGACATGCTGATCGCCGGAACCGTCATCGCCGACCCCGCGACCGTCGTCCCCGACGGCGCGGTCGTCGTCGAGGGCGCGACGATCGCCGCGGTCGGCGACGCCGCCGCCCTCCGCGAGGAGTATCCCGACCACGAGCGCCGCGAGGTCGACATCGTCGCGCCCGGCCTGATCGGCGGCCACGTGCACTCGGTGCAGTCGCTCGGACGCGGGATCGCCGACGACGCCTCCCTCCTCGACTGGCTGTTCGACGCCGTGCTCCCGATGGAGGCCGCGATGGACGCCGAGGCGACCCGCGCCGCCGCCGAGCTGGGCTACCTGGAGTGCCTCGAATCGGGGACGACGACCGTCGTCGACCACCTCTCGGTCAATCACGCGGAGCAGGCGTTCGAGGCCGCGATCGAGACCGGGATCCGCGCGCGGCTCGGGAAGGTGCTGATGGACCGCGACTCGCCGGACGGCCTGCTGGAGGGCACCGACGCCGCGCTCGCCGAGAGCGAGGCGCTCATCGAGGAGTACCACGGCGCCGCCGGCGGGCGGGTGCGCTACGCGGTCACGCCCCGCTTCGCCGTCACCTGCAGCGAGGCGTGTCTGCGGGGCTGCCGCGAGCTCGCCGACCGCCACGAGGGCGTGACGATCCACACTCACGCCAGCGAGAACGAAGAGGAAATCAGGGCGGTGGAGGCCGACACGGGGATGCGGAACGTCCTGTGGCTCGACGAGGTCGGGCTCACCGGACCGGACGTGACCCTCGCGCACTGCGTGCACACGGACGAGCGCGAGCGCGAGGTGCTCGCCGAGACGGACACGGTCGTCACCCACTGCCCCTCCTCGAACATGAAACTCGCCTCCGGGGTCGCCCCGGTCCACGACTACCTCGACCGGGGGATCGCGGTCGCGCTCGGCAACGACGGGCCGCCCTGCAACAACACGCTCGACCCCTTCACCGAGATGCGGCAGGCGAGCCTCCTCGGGAAGGTTGACGCTCGCGACCCGACCCGGCTCCCGGCCGCGACCGTGCTGGAGATGGCGACCACGAACGGCGCGCGCGCCGCCGGCTTCGACCGCCTCGGCACCCTCCGCGAGGGCCAGCGCGCGGACGTGATCGGGCTCACCGCCGACCGCACGCGCGCCACGCCGGTCCACGACCCGCGCTCCCACCTCGTGTACGCCGCCCACGGCGACGACGTGGTCTTCACCATGGTCGACGGCGACGTCCGGTATGACGACGGCGAGCACGTCGGGATCGACGCCGACGCCGTCCGCGAGCGCGCCACCCGAGAGGCGAAGCGCGTGGTCGAGGCGGCCGGCATCGACGCGGCCGAATCGTCGCTCCTCGCGGGCGACGCCGCCGACCGTTTATAAACGAACGCGGCTGGCGCCCGCAAAACGGGCTTGATCCGCGCAAACTCGGACTGAGGATCTCCCTTTTATACCCGTGCGGGGCGCCTTCGGTGACTCACCATGACGGACCCATCGCGGACGACAGGCGGCGACCGATCTCAGGGCACTCCCACCGACGGCTTCGGGCGACGGGAGTTCGTGGCGCTCGGCGCGGGCGTGGGCGCGACGATGCTCGCGGGCTGTGCCGGCGACGGGGGACTCGCGTCCGACGGCTCGGACGGTTCGGACGGCTCGGACGGTTCGGACGGCTCGGACGGCTCCCAGACGCTCACCGGGAACTTCCGGCTCCTCATCAGCGACGCGCCGGCCGACATCGCCGACTTCGATGAGCTGAACGTCACGCTCGACGAGGCGCGGATCTTCGAGGCTCGGGACGACGAGGAAGAGGATGACGAGGAGGACGACGCGGAGACGGACGACGAGAACGACGCGGAGACGGACGACGAGAACGACGCGGAGACGGATGAAACGGACGACGCGGAGACCGACGACGGGTCGGATCAGACCGGCAACGAGACCGAGGTGGAGAGCGACTCCCCCAACGGGACCGCGGAGGAGGACGAGGAGACGGACGACGAGGACGAGGAGAACGAAGAGGACGCGGACGACGAGGACGCGGATGACGAGGACGACCGCGGCTTCACCGTCGTCGACCTCGGCGGCGAGACCGTCGACCTCACGCAGGTGATCGGAGACGACGCGACGGCCGTGTTCGACGACGAGATCCCGGCGGGGAGCTACGAGAAGGTCGAGCTCGAGGTCTCCGCGGTCGAAGGGATCGTCGAGGGCGAGGCGGTCGACGTGAAGCTCCCGAGCGAGAAGCTCCAGATCACGAACGGGTTCGAGGTCACGCCCGACGAGCCCGTCAGCTTCGTCTTCGACATCAACGTCGTCAAGCGCGGCAAGAACAACGGCTACATCCTCAAGCCGGTGATCTCCGGCAGCGGGGTCGCGGGCCGAGACGTCGACGTCAACGAGATCGACGACGATGCGGACGGGGACGACGAGGGTGATGACGGCGACGACGAGAGTGACGAGGACGAGAGTGACGAGGACGATTCCGACGAAGACGCGAACGAAACGGCGGACTCGGAGGACGACGGCGACGGAGCCACCGGAAACGAGACCGACGACGCCGAGAACGAGACCGCCGCCTGAAGCGACGACCGACCGCGAGAGGGTGACCCGCGTCCCCACTCGCCGACCGACTCGCGCCTACTTTTCAAACGCGCCGCGATCCCGCCTACGACGAGGTCTCGACGGACGGCGCGGCCGTCGACGGGCACTTCGCCCACCGCAGCGCGGCGTCGTCGTCGTTGAACGCCTCGGTGTCGATCCCGTCGACGTCGATTGTCCGCTTGAGGTAGCGGCGCTTCGAGCGCTCGCCGACGACGGCGAACCGGTCCACGCCCCGGGCGACGGCGATCTGCGCGGACTCGCGGAGCGCGCGCCGTCCCGCGTCGGAGCAGGGACGGCTCGTCTTCACGACGATCACCACGGCGTCGACCGCGCGGTCGGCGGTGACGGTCCGCCACCGATCGAGCAGCGCCTCGCCGTCGGCGGGGCTGAGCCCCGTCCCGTGCGGGAACTCGACGACTAACGCCTCGCCGTCGGTCCGCAGCGTCCAGCGCTCGCTCGGTTGCATAACAGTACACCACACCTGTCGGTTGATAAATACACGGCTCCAGTTATCTAGGTTGATAACCATTCTATCGGGAGGCTGAGCCGAAACGTTCCAAGCATCCTCCAAACCCGTGCTTAAGGGTCGCCCCCCGTTTTGGCGAAAACGAGATATCTCAGTTGAAAACTAACGGTTCGGTGAGGTGTCGTCGCCCGCCTCGCCGCCGTCCACCGCCTCGACGACCGATTCGGCGAGGGCCGCGAAGTCGGCGTCCTCCGGGACGACGTCGACGTCGATCCCGTGGTCCATCGCCGTCTCCGCGGTCGGCGGACCGATGGCGCCGACGACCGCGTCGGTCAGGCCCGCGACCGCCGCCTCGCGGAGTCCCCGCTCCTCGGCGGCGTCGAGGAAGTGGGTCACCGTGAGCGACGAGGTGAACGCGGCGGCGTCGAGGTCGCCCGCGGCGGCCAACTCCGCGGACTCGCCCGCGCCCTCCGGCCGCGTCAGGCGGTAGAGCACCGTCTCGTTCACCGTCGCGCCGGCCTCGCGGAGCCCGTCTACGAGCACGTCGCTGCCGTGGTCCGAGCGCGCCACCTCGACGCGCTCGCCGTCGACGCGGCCCGAGAGCGCCTCGACCAGCCCCGCCGAGGTGTACTCGTCGGGGACGATGTCGACGGTCCAACCCGCCTCCCGGGCCGCGTCGGCGGTGGCGGGGCCGATGGCGGCGAGCGTCGCGTCGCCCGGCTCCCAGCCCGCCTTGGCCGCGAGCTCGACGCCGGTCTTGCTCGTGAGGACGACGTACGGCGCCGCGGCCGGCACCGCGCCCGTCGGCTCGACCGCGAGCATCGGGTCCGCGACCGGGTCGGCGCCGAGCGACTCCAGCAGCGCCGCGGCGTCGTCGATCCGCTCGTCGGCCGGGCGGAAGACGGCGACGCGGGGAGCGGGGTCGCTCACGCCTCCTCACCTCGCTCGCGGTCGTTCCGGAGGAACTCGACGACGCGGTCCCGAGTCGCCGCCACGTCGCCGATGACGGTGATCGCGGGCGGCTCGATCTCGGCCTCGTCGCGGACCTCGACGATGGTATCGAGGGTGCCGGTCGCGACGCGCATCTCCGGCCACGTCGCGCGCTCGACCAGCGCGACCGGGGTGTCGCCGTCGAGCCCGGCGTCGCGGAGCTCGGCGGTGTACGCGGGCAGCTTGCCGACGCCCATCAGCACGACGATCGTCCCGCCGGTCGCGGCGAGCGCGTCCCAGTCGACCGCCGACTCCTCTTTCGTCGGGTCCTCGTGGCCCGTGACGAAGGAGACGGAGGAGGCGTGGTCGCGGTGCGTCACGGGGATCCCGGCGACCGCGGGCCCCGCGATCGCGGAGGTGACGCCCGGGACGACCTCGAAGGGGATCCCGGCCTCAGCGAGGTGTTCGGCCTCCTCGCCGCCGCGGCCGAACACGAACGGGTCGCCGCCCTTGAGCCGGACGACCGACTTCCCCTCGCGCGCCAGTTCGACCAGCCGTCGGTTCGTGTACTCCTGCGGGGTCCACTCGCCGCCGGCGCGCTTGCCGACGTCCTCGCGCTTCGCTTCGGGGATCTCCCCGAGGATCTCCGGGCCCGGGAGCTTGTCGTGGAGGACCACGTCGGCCGACTCGATCAGCCGGGCGGCCTTCACGGTCATGAGGTCCGGGTCGCCCGGGCCGGAGCCGACGAGGTAGACGGTGCCGGGCTCGGTCGATTCCCTGCCGTCGCCCTCGCTCTCCCCCTCACTCATCGGCCGCCTCCTGTCGGGTCCCCTCGTCGACCTCGGCCGCCTCGCGGGCGGCCGCGATCAGGTCGTCGGCGCCCCGGTCCGCTAAGTCCGCCGCGAACGACTCGGCGGCCTTCGCGTGCGACCGGATCGGGAGGTCGCGGGTGTCGGCCACCTCCTCGGTGCCGTCGGTCGAGAGGACCCGGACGCGCGTGTGGACGTGCTCGCCCTGCACGAGCGCCGAGACGCCGATCGGCGCGACGCAGCCGCCGTTGAGCTCGCCGAGGATCGTGCGCTCGACGGTGACCGCCACCCGGGTCCGGGGGTGGTCGACCGCGGAGCGCACGTCCTCGATCACCTCGGGGTCAGTCGCGGTCACCGCGATGGCGCCCTGGCCGGCCGCGGGGACGAACTCCTCGCGCGGGAGCCGGGTCGTCGGGACGTCGTGGAACAGGTCGGAGCGCCGGAGCCCCGCCTCCGCGAGGACGATGGCGTCGTACTCCGTCTCCACCTTCCGCTCCATCGCCGAGCGCTCCAGGTCGGAGAGGGAGTCGAACCACTCCTCGACGGTGGTCTCGAACTCCTCGTCGACCTCGGGCTCGCCGCTCTCGGCGTCCGCGTCGGTCTCGCCGCTCTCGGCGTCGCCCTCGTCGCCCGCACCGCCCTCCTCGGCGGTCATCGCGCTGGCCTCGCCCGAGGCGATCAGCCGGCGCTCGTGTTCCGCCTGGAGGCCTGGCGCGAGCAGCTTCTCGATCCGAGTGTCGACGTTCCCCCGTAACGGCTCGACGACCAGGTCCGGGCGCGTGGCCTTGATCTGGGCGGTCCGCCGGAGCGAGCCGGTTCCCACGACGGAGCCCGAGGGGAGGTCCTCGATCCCGAGCCCGTCGGGGTGGACGAACACGTCGCCGGAGGGCGCGCGCTCGGGGACGCCGGCGACCACCATATCGTCCATCTCCTCGGTCGGCACGTCCTTCAGCGAGTGGACGGCGAGGTCGGCGTCGCCGGCGAGCACCTCCTCGTCGAGCGAGCGGACGAAGGCGCCGGTCTTCCCGAGCCGGTGGATCAGCTCGTCGGGGATCTGGTCGCCGCGGGTCTCGACGCGGCGGAGCTCCACGTCGCGTCGGCGGCTCGACAGCGCGTCGCGGACGGTCCCGGCCTGCCGGAGGGCCAGGTCCGACCCGCGCGTGGCGAGCCTGAGCGTATCGGTCATACCCGACCGGAGGTCCCCCGCGTTCAAAAGGGCATTAGTTCGGGCGTCGCACCGGAACGCGGAGAACGAAACGTCTCGACGTGAGTATTTATAAACAACCCCGGCGTGCGCCTGCGAGCGGCCGTCAGGCCGCGAGCCAGCCCGCGAGGGAGTCGGACCGGCGCGGCCGCGCCGGTCCGACGAGGCTGGGGAGGCGTGAGGTGCGGTTGCTGTGCGGGGCGGGACTCAAAGGGGCAGCCGCGAGGGCGAAGCACACCGACGCAAGGACCGCAGGGAGCGAGCGGAGAGGGACCGGAGGTCCCTCTAGCAGCCGGCGCGAAGCGCCGGCGACACCGCGAGCGACTGAGGACCGCAGCGAGGTGCGCGAGCCGTCGCGGCTGGGGCTTTGGCGGTGTTCGTCGCACCGTCGACAGCAACGACGTATTGCCGAGCGGCTGGGGCTTTGGCGGTGTTCGTCGTACCGTCGACAGCAACGACGTATTGCCGAGCGGCTGGGGATTTGGAGGCGGTCACTCTGCTGACGACAGCGACCATTTATATACACCAGTTTCGATCCGAGCTATCCACAACACCTGCCGAACCGAAGACGTGTTAGTGCTCGGGGCCCAACTCGGCGTAATGGGAGTTCAGGAGCAG
This sequence comes from Halorubrum sp. CBA1229, assembly GCF_003721435.2. Taxonomy (NCBI): domain Archaea; kingdom Methanobacteriati; phylum Methanobacteriota; class Halobacteria; order Halobacteriales; family Haloferacaceae; genus Halorubrum; species Halorubrum sp. CBA1229. The sequence continues at coordinate 1,894,698 of NZ_CP054585.1, forward strand.
TACTCGTTCGACGTGGAGGCGCTCCGGGCCGATTTCCCCGTCCTCGACCGGAAGGTCGGCGGGGATCCGGAGTCGCCGGGTGAGGGGCCGGGCGACGACACCCCGCTCGTCTACCTCGACAACGCGGCGACCTCGCACACGCCGGACCAAGTCGTCGACGCGATCGCCGACTACTACCGGAGCTACAACGCCAACGTCCACCGCGGCATCCACCAGCTGAGCCAGGAAGCCTCCGTCGCCTACGAGGAGGCCCACGACACGGTCGCGGACTTCGTCGGCGCCGCGGGCCGCGAGGAGATCGTCTTCACCAAGAACACGACCGAGGCGATGAACCTCGTCGCCTACGCGTGGGGCCTCGAAGAGCTCGGCCCCGGGGACAACGTCGTCCTCACCGAGATGGAGCACCACGCCTCGCTCGTCACGTGGCAGCAGATCGGCAAGCGGACCGGCGCCGACGTGCGCTTCATCGACGTCACCGACGAGGGGCGGCTCGACATGGACGACGCCGCCGAACTGATCGACGACGACACGCAGATGGTGTCGGCGGTCCACGTCTCGAACACGCTCGGCACCATTAATCCGATAGCCGACCTCGCGGACCTCGCGCACGACCACGACGCGCTCATTTTCGCCGACGGCGCGCAGTCGGTGCCGAACCGCGCAGTCGACGTGAAAGCGCTCGGCGTCGACTTCTTCGCCTTCTCCGCGCACAAGATGTGCGGGCCGACCGGGATCGGCGCGCTGTACGGTCGCGAGGAACTCCTCGACTCCATGCAGCCGTACCTCTACGGCGGCGACATGATCCGGCGCGTCTCCTTCCAGGACTCCACCTGGGAGGACCTGCCGTGGAAGTTCGAGGCCGGCACGCCCTCGATCGCGCAGGGGATCGGCTTCGCGGCGGCGATCGAGTACTTAGAGGCGGTCGGGATGGACCGGGTCGAGGCCCACGAGGACCTGCTCGCCGAGTACGCGTACGACGAGCTGCAGGCGCTCGGCGGCGTGGAGATCTACGGGCCGCCCGGCGACGACCGCGGCGGGCTCGTCGCGTTCAACGTCGAGGGCGTCCACGCGCACGACCTCTCCAGCATCCTCAACGACTACGGGATCGCGATCCGCGCCGGCGACCACTGCACCCAGCCGCTCCACGACGAGCTGGGGGTCGCCGCCACCGCGCGCGCCTCCTTCTACCTCTACAACACCGTCGAGGAGGTCGACGCCCTCGTCGAGGCCGTCGGCGAGGCGCGCGACCTGTTCGCCTGACCCCCGCCGCGCGCGCCGCGGCGGGCGGAGCGCGTCGCCGAGGTGGCGAGCGCCGACGCGGCCGGGTCGACACCGTCGGCGGCGCGATCGTCGGCGCGGTCGTCGATAGCATATAACTGACGGCGACACTCGACGTTAAAACGGGCTTAATCCGGGAAAATTCGGGCTGAGCATCTCCATTTTATACCCGTACGGAGCGCGTCCGATGAGTCACTACGACGGACTGATCGCGGGAGACCTGCGGCGACCGCTCTCGGGACGCCCCCGCCGACTACCGCTCTCGGGACGCCTCCGCCGACGGCCTCCGGCGCCCGGCGTTCGCGACGCTCGGCGAGAGCGTGACCCGAATCCGTCCGCCGTCAACGCCCGACGACGTCGCGTCGGAATATCCAAGCCTATGACAGATTTCACACGATCTCCGACCGCTTCCGATGCCCAGACAGACGCACACACCGCCGGCGGCGACCCGACGGAAGACGATGGGTCCGTCGTCCTGCTTCACGTCGAGCCGGACGCGCGCTCCGCGGAGCTGCTGGCGGCCTTCGCGGAGCGGTTCGCCGACGGGTTCGCGGTCCTCTCGGTCGACGGGATGGGAGCGGCGCTCGACGCGGTCGGCGCGGTCGACTGCGTCGTGACCGAACAGCGGCTCCCGGACGGCTCCGGCGTCGAGCTGGTCGAGCGGCTCCGGGAGCGGGGCAGCGACGTGCCGGTCGCGTTCCACACCACCTGCCGCGAGCGCGAGACGGAATCGCGGGCGCTCGACGCCGGCGCGGACGCCTACTTCTCCAAGCGCCCGGAACGAGGTCAGTACGACCGCATCCTCGAGCGGCTCCGCGGACTCGTCGGCGACGACGCCGGGAACGTCCGCCCGGCGACGACGGTCGCTCCGAGCGCGGCGGAGTCGTCCGCGTCCGAGGAGTAGCCGCTCGCCCGCCCCGACGGAACCCTTTTGACCCGCACCGGCCTATCTGAGACCGATATGGGACTGGGCTCGGACATGTACCGGCAGCAGATCCTCGACCACTACAAGAACCCGCGCAACTACGGGGAACTCGAGGAGCCGGACTTCACGCACGTCGGCGAGAACCCCTCCTGCGGCGACACGATCCGGATGGACGTCGACCTCGACGAGGCGGGCGAGACGATCGAGGCGGTGCGCTTTACCGGCGACGGCTGCGCCATCTCGATGGCCTCCGCGAGCATGCTCTCGGAGCGGCTCCACGGGATGGCGGTCGAGGAGCTCCACGAGATGGACACCGACGACGTCACGGAGATGCTCGGCGTCGACATCTCCCCGATGCGGGTGAAGTGCGCGGTGCTCGGCCGCCAGGTCGCGCAGGACGGCTCGAAGATCCACCGCGGCGAGCTCGACGAGGACGACCGCACGATCACCGAGGAGTAGACGCCCCGACGGGAGCGCTCGCTCCTCGTCGGCGACGATAGCTTCTCTGTGCGCAGCCGTCCCGAGCCCATCGGACTTTTCCTCCTCAACCACGTTCGTCCGCCCATGAGCGACGGGTTCGACAAGGAGGCCGAACGGGAGAAGCTCCGCGAGAAGCTCGCGGACGACGAGGAGAAGCGCGAGCACACTCAGCGGATGTCCGAGCTCCTCCTGCAGGGGGCGACGATGACGAACCGCCACTGCGACGACTGCGGCGACCCCATCTTCCGGAAGGACGGGCAGGAGTTCTGTCCGACCTGCCACACGGTGGACGCCGCAGACGCCGCGGAGACTGCGGACGCCGCGGAGGCTGCGGACGCCGCGGACCTCGCAGGCGCCGCGGACGCCGACTCGACCACCGCCGGGCAGTCGGCGCCGCCGCCGGCCGGCGGGGAGTCGCCCCCGGCAGCGGGCGGGAAGTCGTCCGCGGCGGCCGGCGAGAACGGGGCAGCCGGAGTGCGGCGGGCCGACCGGGGGCCGGCGGGGACCGGTCCCGAGCCGGCCGCCGAAGCGCCCGATCAGTCGGTCGCCGAAACGCCGGATCCGTCGGCCGCCGACGCGCCCGACTCGTCGCCCGGCGCGTCCGGATCGCCGGCGACCGGGCCGACCCCGAGCGCGGCTGCGCCCGGGGACGGCACCGCGACGTCGACGAGCGCCGGGCCCGAGAGCGTCGCCGACGCCCGGGCGTCGCTCGTGCGGACGCTGAACAGGTTCTCCGCCGCGGCCGAGGAGACGGACGATCCCCGACGGGCCCGCGACCACCTGCGGGCGGCCCGCGAGGCGGCCGAGGCCCTCGCGGCGCTCGACCGATAGCGGGAGACGCGGGCGGAAGCAGCGCACGGAAAAACGGCGAGAAGAACGACGGAATAAAAACGACGAGAGAGATTCGGGCGACCGCAGATTACGTTCTTTCGGGGATCGCCGTTACTTCGACCGCGTCGTCAGGCACCCGCCTGCTTGGCGGGCTCCATCTCCTCCCAGCTCGGGCGCCGGTCGCTCAACAGCGACCGGACGATCCGGACGACGGCGTCGGTCCCGCCGCAGCAGTCGACCTCGCCGCGCTCGACGCTCCGGACGAACCGGTCTAGGTCTCCGAGCGTTACCGCTCCCGACGCGACGGCGCCGGTGATCGTCTCCGTCTCGCTCTCCATCACCCGCACCAGATCGGTCGGTGCGGTCGAACTCCGCTGGTTACCGCGCGATGCGACGCCGGACTGCGTTGCGTCCATGTCGATTATTACTACAACCTGAGTTAATATATTACTACCGATAGCTGTCGGGAGTCTGTCAGCTATTCGCCGTCGCGGTCTCAGTCGCCGCGACCGGCCGAGAGCGCGGTGTACCCGTGTGAGAATCGCGGCTCAGAGAAATCGATTTCGGGGGACGAGTCGCCCGCGCTCCTACCGCCCGCTCTCGACGGCGACCAGCATGTCCGTCGCGAGCTGCTCGGCGCGGTCGGCCTCGGCTGACTCGGCGTAGATCCGGATCTTCGGCTCCGTCCCGGACGGCCGCACGAGCACCCACGCGTCGCCGTAGTCGAGCCGGTAGCCGTCCGTGGTGTTCGGCGCCGCGTCGGCGGTCTCCACGTACGCCCGCGCCGCCGAGAGCATGTCGTCGCGCTCGTCGCCGTCCGCGTACTCGACGTTCCGGCGCACGAAGTGGTAGTCGGCGTACGGCGCGACGACCTCGCTGACCGGGTCGCCGGCGGCCGCGAGCAGTTCGAGGAAGCGCGCGCCGATGTACGCGCCGTCCCGCGAGAGCCGGTACGGCGGGAAGAACACCCCGCCGTTCCCCTCGCCCGCGATGGGGACGTTCACCCCCTCCTCGTGGAGCTCGCGCGTCCGGGTGATGATGTTGGTCGCGCCGATGGGCGTCAGCTCGAGGTCGGCGTCGTTCGCGTCGCAGACGTCGACGAGCCGCTGGGAGACGTTCACCGCGCTGACGACGGCGTCGTCGGGCTCCAGACAGGCGTCGGCCATCGCCGCGAAGGAGGTGTCGCCGTCGACGAACCCGCCGTTCTCGTCGACGAAGACGGCGCGGTCCGCGTCGCCGTCGTGGGCGATCCCCACGTCGGCGTCGGAGGTCGCGACGAGCCGGGAGAGCGCCTCGAGGTTCTCCGGTACCGGCTCCGAGTCGCGGCCGGGGAAGTGACCGTCCGGCGTTGCGTTCACCGTCAGCACCTCGCAGCCCAGCTCGCGGTACGTCCGCGGCGACGAGACGGACGCCGCGCCGTGGCCGGGGTCGACCGCGACCGTCAGGCCGGCGTCGGCGATCGCCTCGCGGTCGACCGCGTCGAGCAGCTGGGTCACGTAGTCGTCGACGGCGCCCTCGACGGCGGTCGTCTCGCCGGCGGTCCGCCAGTCGGCGAGGTCGTAGTCGTCGTCGAGGACGCGGCGCTCGACGCGCTCCAAGACGTCGACCGAGAGCTCGACGCCGTCGTCGCCGACGAGCTTGATCCCGTTGAACTCCGGCGGGTTGTGCGAGGCGGTGACGAGCACGGCGGGGACCCCCTCCGACTCGCAGTAGTTACCGACCGCCGGCGTCGGCACGACGCCGAGCCGGTCGACGTCGCAGCCGACCGCGGCCAGCCCGCTCGCGGCGGCGTTGGCGAACAGCTCGCCGGTGGTGCGGGTGTCGCGCGCGACGGCGACCCGGTCGGCGTCCCACACCGATCCGGCCGCCTTCGCGATGTCGAGGACGAGCTCCGGCGTGAGGTACCGCAGCGCGACCCCGCGAATGCCGCTGGATCCGAACAGCTCCATGGACGGCCATGCGCCGGCCGACGGGAAAGCGGTTCCGAACGCGGGACGGAGCGAGGCGGCCCGCGGGCGGGACGGAGAGAGAGAGCCGGTCTGAACGCGTGTAGTTGAAACCGGTCCCGCCCCTACGGTTCGTATGGAGCGCACGCGACGCGACCTGTTGGCGCGGACCGGGGCGACGCTGGCCGCCGCGGGGGCGGCCGGCGTCGCCGGCTGTCTCGACTTCGCCGCCGGCGACGGTCCGCAGGGACCGGAGGGGGTCCCGGAGACCCTGACCTGCGAGGACGACGAGTTCGTCCGGCTCGCGCAACCGTTCGAGCGGGAGGTCGAGGGGACGCTCGTCGAGACGGCCGGGACGACGCTCGAGCTCTCTTCGGAGGGGAACTCGGAGACGTACGGACAGCCGATCCGACTCGTGTTGCGGAACACCGGCGACGAGCCGGTGACCGCCCTCGGTCGACACGCCTACTCGATCCAGCGGGAGACCGGGGCGGGGTGGCTCGACGTCCGCGGGTCGCCCGCGGGCGAGTCGGTCGACCTCCCGCGGTCCGAGGAGTCGTTCGACGGCACGTACAGCTGGTCGATCGACCTCGAGGAGGAGGCGATCGCGTCGGCGGTCCCAGACCTCGACCTGGCCGTCTGCCCGCCGCTCGGGTCCGGGACCTACCGGTTCGTCTACTGGGGGATCGTCGACGCGCCGCCGCTGGGAGCGCAGTTCGAGCTGATCGGGTAGGAGAGAGCGTCGCCGTCGCCGTCGCCGGCTAGAATTCGGTCCACTCGGAGGGGCCGCCCACCCGCCCGCGGACGCGGAACTCGCGGTCGTCGTCCTCTACGCGCGTCTCGACGACGACCTCGAACGGCTCGTGGAGGGTGTGAACCACCTGCTCGTCGTGCGCCGTCGACCCGACGACGCCGACGAAGGGCCACCCCTCGCCCGACGTCTGCGAGGTCATCACGCGGGTGAACCGGTAGATGCGCTCGGGGTCCCAGTACATCAACAGCTGGGAGAGCGAGTAGACCCCGACCGCGCGGTCGCGGCCGGTCGAGGACTCGACGACGTCGGTGAACTTGATCCCGATGTCGGTGAGGTTCCCGGCGCTGGCGACGTACTTCGTCGTCGGCGTGTCGTCGCGCTTGTCCCCCTGCTCGTGAGTGACGCAGTCGATGACGATCACGTCGTCGCCGTCCCGTCCCGTGATCGTCTCGTAGTCGTCGCGCACCTTCTCCGCGGTGCGACCGGTCGAGATGACGACCGGCGCGTCGGTCCACTCGGCGAGCAGCCGGTTGAACAGGTCGTACTTCCCGCTCATCGGGGGGCCGCTGACGAGCACGCTGTCGGCGTCGCGGACAGCGTCGGGAAGTACCGTCATGTGTCTGGGTTGAGGCGGTATTGCGTAAAACCCTTCCGAGGGATCACTTCCGGAGCATCGACGGGAAGTCGAGCGAGGACGGGGGGCCTTCTCTGGGCGAGCGCGTCAGTGTCAGATCCGTTATCGCTCCGGGCAGCGCGGCCCGAACGGGCGGCTCGCGCGGGGCGCCCGCCTCGTCGACGAGCGCGTTCCACACCTCCCTCGGCTCGTCGGCCTCGGCGGCGGCGTCGAGCGCCTTGGTCCGGCCCTCGTCGTACGCCAGCTCGACGAGGCTCTGGTCGTACGCGCTCGGGAACGCCTCCATCACGCGATCGAGCTCCTCGGGCCGGCGGTTCCCCACGCCCTCGGCGACGCCGAGCGCGAACGCCCGGCGGACCGCCTCCTCGCGGGTGAGCTCGTTCCACTCCGTGCCGAAGATCCGGTCGTACATCAGTGCGTCACCGTCGCGGCGGCGCCGACGCGGAGGCCGCCATCCGTGAACTCGACGTCTTGGATGTCGGTGTCGATGTCGGTCCCGCGCATCTTCAGCACCTGGATCCCGCGCTGCATCCCGTCGTCCTCGAGGTAGTTGTGCATGAAGACGACGCCGTGCGCGAGGTAGTGCTCCTCCGAGTAGGCGCTCGGGTCGGTCATCTCGGAGATGAGCAGCGTCGTCGCGTCGGTCCGCTTCAGCGACGAGAGCAGCTGGATCATCGTGTCCTCGTCGTCGTCGAGGAGGAACCGCAGCAGCATGGTGGAGTCGAAGACGACGCGGTCGATGTCGCGGGAGTTGATGAAGCCGGTGAGGCGGTTCGTCACCCCGGAGTGGTCCCGGCGCTCGCCGGGGAGGCCGAAGAACCGGCGGCCGTCCGAGGAGAAGGAGTCGAGGAAGGTGACCCGGTCAGTGTCGAGCGCCCGGTCGAAGCCGAAGTCGTACCCGCTCATGTCGCGGCGGATCCCCTCTTTGGTCTCGTGCATGCTGATGTACAGCACGTCCTCGCCGTTGCGGGCGCCCTGCGCGGCGAACTGGGAGCAGAACGTCGTTTTCCCGCTGCCGGGAGGGCCGCTGACAACGTACAGGCGGTTCTCCGGGAAGCCACCGCCGACGAGGTCGTCGAACCCGGGAACGCCGCTTGTGGCGCGCATACGGGGAGACTCGCCGGTCACCGCATAAGGGTTGGCTCCCGTTTCTCAGGGGTGAGAACGGTCGCGCTCGGGGAGACGCGGTCGTCGGAGCGATCGGCTCCTGCCGCTACGCCTCGCCGGACGCTACGCCTCGGCGTCTTCGACCACGTCGGCGGCGACGTCCTCGACGTCGGGCGAGACCCAGACGACGAAGCGGTCGTCGGATTTGACGATCCCGCGGAGCCCCTCGTCGTCGACGGTCGTGCTCTGGTCGACGTCCTCGGGCGCGACGTCGCGGACCTGGAACACCTCGTCGACCATCCAGCCGACGGTGCCGCCCTCGTCGATCTCGTCGTCGTCGAACACGACGATGCGCTCGCGCGGCCCCTCCTCCGCGATGTCGAAGAGCGTCTTCGGGTCGACGATCGTCGTCGTCCGTCCGCGCAGGTCCATCACGCCCTCGACGTGGGCCGGCGAGTTGGGGATGCGGGTGAGCTCGCCGGCGTCGACGATCTCGTCGATGACGCCGATGTCCAGACAGTACGTCCCGTCGCCCAGCCCGAACTCCAACACCTTCGTCGGTTCGGCCTCCGTCTCGGTGGCTGCCATGGGCTATCCTGCGATGAAGTCACCAATAACCGTGTCCCCTGAATTATCAGGGGTGATTCCTGGGTCCGTGCATTTATGCTCATTCTGGTTCCGGTTTCGCACATGAGTAGGACGACGGATCGGCGGGGCGGTCGCGACGACTCCTTGCGGGTCGTTGTCGTCGACGACTCGCCGTTTATGCGAGGGCTGATCGCCGATCTCCTGACGGACGCCGGAGTGGCGGTGGTCGGCGAGGCCGGCGACGGCGCCGAGGCGCTGTCGGTGGTCGCCGAGACGCGCCCGGACGTGGTGACGATGGACGTCGAGATGCCGGGGATGGGGGGACTGGAGGCCGTCGAGCGGCTGATGGACGAGACGCCGACGCCGGTCCTGATGCTGTCCGCCCACACCGCCGAGGGCGCGGCGGTGACCTTCGAGGCGCTCGAGCGCGGCGCGGTCGACTTCTTCTCGAAGCCCGGCGGCGAGGTGTCGACCGGCGTCTCTCGCGAGTCCGACCGGCTCGTCGAGGCGGTCAAGTCGGTCGCGGACGCCGACCTCGACGCGGCGACGCGCGACCGGCGCGAGCGCGACCGCGCCGACGCGGCCGGTGCGGCCGACTCGGCGGGCGGCTCGATCGGTTCGTCGGGCGACGGGACGGTCGACGTCGACGCCCCGCTGACGGTCGTGATCGGTGCGTCCACCGGCGGCCCGAACGCGGTCGAACGCGTGATGTCGGCGCTGCCGATGGGGGACTGCCGGGTCGTCATCGTCCAGCACATGCCGGAGGCGTTCACTTCGCGGTTCGCCGACCGGCTCGACGCGGCCTCGGCGTACGACGTGCGCGAGGCGAGCGACGGGGCGCGGATCGGGGCGGGGGAGGCGGTCGTCGCCCGCGGCGGGAGCCACACCCGGATCGACGGCTACCGCGCGGGACGGCTCCGCGTCAAGCTCGACGAGGACGACTCGCAGTCGGTGACGCCGGCCGCCGACGTGACGATGCGCTCGGCGGCCCAAGTGATCGACGATCCGCTCGTCGGCGTCGTATTGACGGGGATGGGCGCCGACGCCGCCGAGGGGATCCGGGCGATGGCCGACGCCGGCGCGCGGACGATCGCGCAGAGCGAGGACACCTGCGTCATCTACGGGATGCCGAAGCGCGCGGTGGAGACGGGCGGCGTCGACGAGGTGTGCGACCTCGACGACGTCGCCGGCGCGATCGTGGGGGGTGAGGCCTGATGGACTCCCACCGCGCCGCGTTCGTCGCCGAGGCCGAGGACGGGATCACAGACCTCAACAACGCCCTGCTCGCCCTCGAGGCGGATCCCGAGGACGCCGAGGCGATGGACGACGTGTTCCGCGTCGCCCACACGCTGAAGGGGAACGCCGCGGCGATGGGGTACGACGACGTCTCCGACTTCGGGCACGCCTTAGAGGACTTACTCGACGCGGTCCGGCAGGGCGACCGCGAGGTGACGCCGGAGCTGATGGACCTCTTGTTCGAGGGCGTCGACACCGTCGAAGCGATGGTCGCGGAGATCGCCGATACCGGCGAGGTGTCGACCGACCCGTCGGATCTGGAGGGCCGCCTCCGCGAGATGGAGGAGCACGGAACCGTCGGTGGCGACTCGGCGGACGACGGGTCCGCTGGAGACACCGAGGACGAGACGACCGACGGCGAGGGGGGCGCCGCCGCCGACAGTAACGACGAGCCTGACGCCGCCGACACAGCGGACGAGCCCGACGCCGATGTCTCCGTCCCCGACCTCCCCGCGGCCGCCGCGGCGCTCGACGCCCCGGTCGTGTACGCCGACGTGACGGTCGGCGAGACGGCGATGGCCGGCGTCGACGCCGCGCTCGTCCTCCAGGCGCTCGACGGGCAGTTCGACGGCCACGTCACCGATCCGGACCCGGACGCGCTGGAGGACGGCGAGTACGACGAGGGGTTCGACGCCTTCGTCTCCGGCGCCGACCCCGACGTGGTCGCGGAGGGACTCGGCGCGCTCACGCAGGTCGAGTCGATCGCGACGGCGCTCGTCGGTGACGACGGGGAGTCGTCCGACGCGTCCGACGAGAGCGCCGCTGCTGATGAGGAACCGGACGCGGGGAGCGAGGGCGAGGAGCCGGACTCCGTCGAGGAACGGGCCGAGGAGTTCGAGCCCGCTGACCCGGAGGCTGTCGAGGAGGACGGCGCCGAGGACGACGAGACCGAGCCGGACGAGACCGATTCGGAGAGCCCCGACGAGGCCGATTCGGAGAGCCCCGACAACCAGTCAGGCTCGCCGTCCGGGAAGGGCGACCGCGACGAGATCAAGTCGATCCGGGTCGACGTCGACCAGGTCGACGAGCTGTACGGGCTCGTCGAGCAGCTGGTGACGAGCCGGATCAAGCTCCGTCGGGAGCTGGAGGAGGCGGACGCCGAGTCGGACGCCTTAGACGAGCTCGACAAGCTCGCCTCCAGCCTGCAGGACACCGCGATGGACATGCGGCTCATCCCGTTCTCGCAGGTGTCCGACTCCTTCCCGCGGCTCGTCCGCGACATCTCGCGGGACCTCGACAAGCGGATCGACTTCGAGATCGAGGGCGACGACGTCGAGCTCGACCGGACGATCCTGACGGAGATGCGCGACCCGCTCGTGCACGTCCTGCGGAACGCGGTCGACCATGGGATCGAATCGCCCGAGGAGCGCGAGGCCGCCGGTAAGGACCCGACCGGGCACGTCAGGCTCACGGCCGAGCGCGAGCGCGACCATGTGATCATCGAGGTCGCCGACGACGGCGGCGGGCTCGACCCGGACCAGCTCCGCGAGAAGGCGGTCGACGAGGGCGTCAAGAGCCGCGAGGCCGTCGAGGCGATGGAGGACGACGAGGTGTACGACCTCGTCTTCCACCCCGGCTTCTCCACCGCGGAGGAGGTCACCGACGTCTCCGGGCGCGGCGTCGGGATGGACGTTGTCAGGACCACCGCCCGCGACCTCGACGGCTCCGTCGCGGTCGAGAGCGAGCCGGGCGAGGGGACCACGGTGCGGTTCCGGCTCCCGGTCACCGTCGCCATCGTGAAGGTGATGTTCGTCGACGTCGGCGGCACGGAGTACGGCATCCCGATCAAGTCGATCGCGGAGGTCGCCCGCGCCGACGACGTGGAGGAGGTCCACGGCGACGAGATCGTCCGCCACGAGGACGACCTGTACCCCGTGATCCGGCTGAACGAACGGCTCGCGGAGAGCGACGCCGCGGCGGCCGGGTCGGGCGTCGGCGGATCCGCGGAAGGCGACGCCGCCGCCGGCGACGCCGCCCCGGAGGGCGCCTCGCCGCCCGACGCCGAGGCCGCGACGACCGACGGCGGCGTCGCCGACGAGGGGATGCTCGTGCGGATCCGCGAAGAGACGCGCCAGGTCGCGCTCCACTGCGACGCCGTCCTCGATCAGGAGGAAGTGGTGGTGAAACCGCTCGACGGCCCGCTGTCGGGGACGCCGGGACTCAGCGGCACGGCCGTCCTCGGCGACGGCGACGTCGTGGCCGTGCTCGACGTGGTGAGCCTATGAGCGGCGAGACCGCCTTCGAAGGGGTCCTCCGACAGATCGACGACACCGTCCCGTTCGAGCCCGGGTACTACAACGAGTCGTACCTCGACCGGCGGATCACGGCACGGATGCGCCGCCGCGACACCGAGTCGCACGCGGAGTACGAGCGGCTGCTCCGCGAGGACGACGACGAGCGGCAGGCGCTGATGGACGCGCTCACGATCAACGTGACGGAGTTCTTCCGCAACCCCGAGATGTGGGACGTGCTCCGCGACGTGCTCCGCGAGCGGACGAGCGAGCAGCGCCGGGTCCGCGTCTGGTCGGCCCCTTCGGCGGACGGTCGCGAGCCGTACTCGGTCGCGATGCTCGCCTGCGACGACCCCGAGATCGACGAGTCGCGAGTCGAGGTGCTCGGCTCCGACATCAGCGAGGAAGCGCTCGAGAACGCCCGCACCGGCGTCTACCACACGACCCGGACGACGGACATCGCCGAGGAGCTCGAGCCGCTCTCGGACCCCGACCGCTACGTCGACCGCGACGGCGACACGTTCCGTGTTCGTCCGGCGGTCCAGCGCCTCGTCGACTTCGAGACGCACGACCTGATCCGCGACGGCGCGCGCGACCCCTTCGACGTCGTGTTGTGCCGCAACCTGTTGATCTACATCGACGTCGACCACAAGACGGCGCTGTTCGACACGCTCGAGGCGTCGCTCGCCGAGGACGGGGTGCTCGTGCTCGGTATGACGGAGAGCGTCCCGCCGGACCGCTCCGACAGGTACGAACCGATCGACAAGCGTCGACGGGTGTTCGGGAGGGTCTGATGTCGCTGTACCAGTACGCCCGAGACGGGAACGCGGAACGGCTCAGGGACGCGCTGGGCAGCGACAGCGCCGCGGTCCGGCGCCGGGCGGCCGAGTTCCTCGGCGAGATCGGCGACGCCGACGATCAGGCGACGGTCGACGGGCTCCTCCGCGCGGCGACGAGCGACGACGACGCCGCGGTCCGCGGGGCCGCCGTCGACGCGCTTGACGAGCTCGGGCAGGCGGCGCTCGAACAGCTGCTTCAGGAGCTCACCGGCACCAGCGGCTCCGAGGCGGAGTGGGTCACCGCCCGCAAGTTCGCACGCGCGCTCAAGGCCGACCGCCCGGAGCTCCGGATGGCGGCCGCGAACGCGCTCGGTCGACTCGACGACGCGAGCGGCCTCCAGCACCTCGTCGAGGCGCTCGACGACGAGGACTCACGGGTCAGGCTGCGCGCCTGTCAGGCGTGCGGGACGTTCGCGGACCCGCGGTCGGTGCCGGCGCTGACGGAGCGATTGGACGACGACGACCCGCGGGTCAGGCGAGCCGCGGCGAACGCGCTCGGGAACGTCGGGACGGACCAGGCGCTCGCCCCTCTGCTCGACCTCCTCGACGACGGCGACGAGTCGCTCCGACGGATCGCCGCCGGCGCGCTCGGGAAGGCGAATAACCCCGAGCCGGTGGAGCCGCTGGCGCGGGCGCTCGGCGACGAGAGCGCGGTCGTCCGCAACGCCGCGGTGTACTCGGTCATCGAGCTGCTGTCGAACGTGCCGACCCAACAGAGCCACGCGGTCCGCGACCGCGTCGTCTCCGAGCTGAAGTCGGCCGACGACGCCACGGTCGTCGAGCCGCTCGTCGAGATCCTCACGGACGGCCAACAGGACCGTCAGCGGCGGAACGCGGCGTGGATCCTCGGCCGCGTCGCGGAGCCGGAGTCGGCGATCGCGGTCGAGGCGCTCGCGGACGCGCTCGCCGACGAGGACCCGCAGACCGCGCAGTTCGCGGCCACGAGCCTCAAGAGCCTCGGCGGCCCGATCGTCGAGGACCGACTGCTCGACCGGCTCGGTACCGAACACCCGGAGGACGCCCGGGCGAAGGCGGTGTTCGTCCTCGGACAAGTCGGCGGGCAGGAGACGCTGAATCGGCTCGAAGAGCTCACCGACGACGAGAGCTCCGCGGTCCGGAAGCGGGTGTTCTCGGCGGTGTCCAAGCTCCGGGCGGGGGGACCGTAAATGTCCAACGGCGGCGGCGAGTACAAGGTGACGGATACCCAGGGACGCTTCGCGGTCGCCGTCCGCGAGGGACGGAAGGTGAGCGACGTCTCGTGGACGCCCGGCCGGGTGCTCCTCTCGAACCGGCGGCTGATCTTGGCCGGCAACGACGGGAAGCGCACGATTCCCCTCTCGGAGCTCCGGGGACTGGGCGGGCGACACGACGCCAACCAGTCGGTCGCGCGCGTCTCCAACTACGTGAGCTTCGATCTCGGCGACCAGGTGCTGTTGGTCACCGCGTCCGACCACGAGTCGTTCGAGCGCGACGTCTACCGGGCGCTGCTCGACCAGCGGACGGTGATGGCGAAACACCCCGCGATCGAGGGGGGCGTCGTCCAGGAGACCGAGTGGGAACAGGCCCGCGTGAAGATCGACGAGAACGGGCTCAACGCCGCCTTGGAGAGCGGCGCGTTCGTGAAGTTCGACCTGGACGACATCAGCGGTCTCGACGCGGCCAAACGCACCGTCAAGGGCGAGAAGAAGCCCGTCATCGAGGTGTCCCACACCGACGACGAGGGAACCAGCATCGAGACGCACGTCGCGGGCGACCCCAACCGGATGCGGTTCGTCGAGGCGTGGCTCCGGAAGGGCGAGGAGCGGAGCTCGACGAACGTCGACCTCTCCAGCCGCGACCGAGAGGTGTTGATGGCGCTGTACTCCGGCGTCTCGCCGTTCGAGATCCCATCGTTCCTCGGGATGGACGTCGACGCGGTCGAGGAGACGTTCGAGCGGCTCGTCGAGCTCGACGTGGTCGAGGAGGTTCGGGTGCGCCGCGAGGTGGCGCTCAACTCCCGCGGCCGCAACATCGCCAGCGAGGCGATGAACGAGCAGTAGGCGCGCCGTCAGGTTTACTCGCGACTGTGGACATAGCGAACAGCCGGCGCAGCTTCCCTCCGCGACGGTGCGCCGGGCTCCCGCCTCGGCCGCCGCGGGCGGTCGATCAGCTCACGGACGCGTTGGCCGCGGCATCGCTCATAAACGGACGGAGCGTCGGCGTCGAACCATATTTAAGTCGCCGCCCGGCCGAGTGAGGCCATGAGCTACGAGGCGGTGTGCTTCGACCTCGACAACACCTTGTACCCGTACGCGCCGTGCAACGAGGCGGGCAAGCGGGCGGCGCTCGCGGCGTTCCGCGAGCACGGATACGAGATGGACCGGGCGACGTTCGACGAGCTGTACGCGACCGCGCGGCGGGAGGCGAAACGGGAGACCCGCGAGACCGCCGCCTCCCACGACCGGCACATCTACTTCAAGCGCGCGCTGCGCCGCCACGCCGGGGAGCGTGACGCCGCGACCGCACTCGCGCTCGGCGACGCCTACTGGGAGGGGTACGCGAGCGCGATGGAGCTGTGCGACGGGGTCGAACCCGTCTTCGACGCCCTGGCGGAGTCGGGGACCGACGTCGCGGTCGTGACGAACCTCACGACCCGCGTCCAGCTGCAGAAGCTCGCGCGACTGGAGATCGACGACCGGATCGACCGGCTCGTCACCTCTGAGGAAGTGGGTCGCGAGAAGCCGAGCGCGCTCCCCTTCACGACCGCGCTCGCGGCGTTCGACTGCCGCCCGAGCGAGGCGCTGATGGTCGGCGACAACGTCGAGGCCGACGTCGCCGGCGCGAACGCGGTCGGGATGGACACCGCGTTGTTCGTCGCCGACGGCGACACGGCCGCCGCCGCGGAGCTCTCCGAGGAGCGGCGCCCGGACCACCGTCTCGGCGACTTCGCCGACCTGACGGAGGTGGTGGCGTGAGCCGGGACGCGACGGACCCCGACCCGGAGCTGCTCCGCGAGGCCCGCGAGGCGGTCGTCGAGTACGCCCCGGCGCTCGCCGCCCTGACGCCCGGTCGGACCGGGAACCTCAGCGTCCGCGACGGCGACGCGGTCGCGGTGACGCCGACGGGGGTCCCGTACGACTCGTTCGACGCCGACGACGTGCCGGTCGTCGGCCTCGACGGCGAGCGGCTGGCCGGCCGGATGGCGCCGTCGAGCGAGGTGCCGATGCATACGGGCATTTATAAACACGACCGGCCGGGCGCGGTCGTCCACACCCACTCGCCGTGGGCGACGACGATGGCGACGCTCGGTCGGAAGCTGCCGCCCGTCCACTACATGATCGTCTCGGTGGGCCGCGAGGTGCCGCTCGCCGACTACGCGCCGTACGGCACCGAGGAGCTGGCCGCGAACGTCGTCGCCGCGATGGCCGAGGCCGACTCCGACGCGGCGATCCTCGCGAACCACGGGCTCGTGGTGACCGGGCCGGACTTAGAGACCGCCGTGGAGAACACCCACCACGTCGAGGACCTCTGCCGGCTCTATCTCCGGGCGTCGGCGGTCGGCGAGCCGAACGTCCTCACCGACGACCAGCTGGTGACCGTCGAGGAGCGGTTCGAGAGCTACGGGCAGCAGCCGGACGCGGAGTGAGCCCCGATTCCGTGACAGTCGCCCGGTTTTATAAATAGCCGGACGGCTACCGGATCGATATGACCGAGCACGAGCCGGCGGTCCCGGTGCGCGAGACCGCCGAGGAGATCGCGACGATGGAGGTCCGCGGGGCGGCGACCATCGCGTCCGCGGCGGCCGAGGCGCTCGCCGAACAGGCGCGAGCGGCCGCGAGCGAGGGGCCGACCGCGAGCGATCCCGACGCGTTCCGCGCGTCGATGCGCGCCGCGGCCCGGGCCCTCCGCGAGACGCGCCCGACGGCCGTCTCGCTGCCGAACGCCCTCCGCTACGTCCTCCAGCGGATGGAGGGCGACGACGTCGACGAGCTCCGACGGAGCGTGGTCGACGCGAGCGACGCGTTCGTCCGCCAGCTCGACCGCGCGCGGGAGGACCTCGGACGGGTGGGGGCGAACCGCCTCGCCGACGGCGACACGGTGATGACCCACTGCCACTCGACGGACGCGCTCGCGTGCATCGAGGCGGCCGTCGAGCAGGGGAAGTCGATCTCGGCGGTCGTCAAGGAGACGCGCCCGCGCCAGCAGGGCCACATCACCGCCGAGCAGCTCCGCGACGCCGGCGTCCCGGTCACTCTCATCGTCGACTCCGCGGCGCGCCGCTACCTCGACGAAGTCGACCACGTCGTCGTCGGCGCCGACTCCATCGCGGCCGACGGCGGCGTGATCAACAAGATCGGCACCTCGGGGCTCGCGGTCAACGCCCGCGAGCGGGGCGTGCCGATCATGACCGCGGCCCAGACGATCAAGCTCCACCCGGAGACGCTGACGGGCCACACCGTCGAGATCGAGATGCGGTCGGAGAGCGAGGTGATCG
Source organism: Halorubrum sp. CBA1229 (assembly GCF_003721435.2). Classification (NCBI taxonomy): domain Archaea; kingdom Methanobacteriati; phylum Methanobacteriota; class Halobacteria; order Halobacteriales; family Haloferacaceae; genus Halorubrum; species Halorubrum sp. CBA1229. The sequence continues at coordinate 1,912,081 of NZ_CP054585.1, forward strand.
GGCCGGCGGCCCGCGAGGAGATCGGCGAGATCGCGGTCGAGAACCCCGCCTTCGATGTGACGCCGCCGCGGTACATGGACGCGATCGTCACCGAGCACGGGCAGTTCCCGCCCGAGAGCATCGTGACGCTGATGCGGGAGCTGTTCGGCGAGGGCGCCGCGGAGCCGTGGGCGGAGCCATGAGCGGGCGCGACGCCGGCGACTGGGAGGAGGAGGTCGCGGAGTGGGACGAGGAGGTCTCCGAGTGGGAGGGGTCGAACGCCGCCGACGACCCCGACACCGCCGACGACTCCGGTCCCGTCGAGGAGGACCCCGACCTCGCGCCCGAGGAGTCGAGCCGCGTGCCGAAGGTGATCGCCGCCGGCCACATCAACTGGGACGTGACGATCCACGTCGACCGGCTCCCCGAGCCGGACGGAGAGACCCGGATCGAGCGGCTCGAGCAGTCCGGGGGTGGCAGCGCCGCGAACGTCGCGGTCGGGCTCGTCGACCTCGGCGGCCAGTCGGTCGTTTACGGGAGCGTCGGCGGCGACGAGTCGGGCGCGCTCGCGCTCCGCGAGCTGGCGAGCGCCGGCGTGGACCCCGGACAGGTGCTCGTCGACGCCGGCGAGCCCACCTCGGTGAAGTACGTGATCGTCGACGGCGGCGGCGAGCTCCTCATGCTCGCCAACGACGGCGCCAACGAGTCGTTCACCGCGGCCGGGCTCGACCGCGACACCCTGACGGCGGCCGACCACCTCCACCTCACTGGTCAGCAGCCGGAGACGGCGGCAGCGCTGGCGACCGCGGCGGGGGAGGCGGGCGCGACCCGCAGCTTCGACCCCGGCCGGCGCGTCGGCGACCGGGAGTTCGACGCCGCGCTCCACGCGACCGACGTGCTCTTTCTAAACTCTCGCGAGGCCGACGCCCTCGCGGACTCGACCGACATCGACCCGTGGGAGCCCGAGGACCGCGTCGTCGCGATCAAGCTCGGGAGCGAGGGCGCGACGATCCGAACCCCCCACGGCGACGTCTCTCACCCCGGCTTCGACGTCGATCCCGTCGACACGGCCGGCGCGGGCGACGCGTTCGCGGCCGGGTTCCTCGGCGCGGCCCTCCGCGAGCCCGAGATCGTCGACGGCGGGTTCTCGCACGACCCGCGCGACTACCAGGTCCCGCTGCTCGTCGGCAACGCCTGCGGCGCGATCGCGGCCGAGACGGTGACCGCCCGCGCGGACCTCTCGTGGGACCGGATCCGCGAGACGATGGGCGAGTCGCCCGAGACGGACCTGCTGATCGAAGTCCGCGTGTAGGTCGAAGTCCGCGTGTAGGTCGAAGTCCGCGTGTAGGTCGAAGTCCGCGTGTAGGTCGAAGTCCGCGTGTAGGTCGAAGTCCGCGTGTAGGTCGAAGTCCGCGTGTAGGCGTTCGGACCGGCCCGCGACTATCCGACGTAGTCGAACGCGACCGCGAGGTCGTCGGCGCCCCAGAAGACGAACCGGTACCGGCCCGGCACGAGGTCGGGACAGACCCGCAGCGCGTCGGCGTGGGGACCGCCCTCGACTAGCCCGGACTCGGTCAGTTCGAACTCCCAGGAGAGCGTCTCGCCCGGCCGGACGCCGATCGCCTCGTCGGTGTAGTCGAACGTCGTTCCCTCCTCAGCGCCGCGGATCTCGGTCCATCCCGCCTCGGTCCGCAGTTCGAGGTTGTACTTCCCCTGGTTGCCGACGTAGGCCTCGTGCCCCGAGGCGTTCGTCAGCTCGACCCGGACCCTGTCGCCGCGCTCGAACGCGGCGGCCTCGCTCCCACCGTCGCCGTCCGGGTCCACGACGCGGAGCTCGAGGCCGCGGCCGTCCCCGCCGACTCCGCCGCCGGAGCCCCACGACACGCCGCCCTCGTAGACGGCGGGGTGGCGCTCGAAGTCGGCCGCCTCGCAGTCGAATCCGGCAGGGACCGTCTCGGGGTCGCCGTCGGGCCGGACGTATCCGTCGAGCCGCTCGGGGTCGAGCACGCCGTCGGCGCCGTTCAGCTCGCTCGTCTCGCCCCAGCCGTCCGTGACCGACGCCCGGATCGCGTCGGGACGGGCCTCGGCCGTCACGCGGAGGAAGGCCCCGGAGAAGGTGATCGCCTCCCCGCAGGCGACGTCGTCGTCGCCGGGGCCGCGAACGCTCGCGCTCGCGACGAGCGTCCCGTCCTCGACGGCGACGTCGGCGAACGAAATCGCGTTGTGACAGGTCGTCGGCCCGACCGACTCGACGTACGCGAGCACCGACTCGTCGAAGTCGGTCGCCTCGACAAATGCGCGCGTCTCCGCGGGGGCGTCCCGGAGCAGCCAGGCGGCGCCGCTCTCCTCCGTGAACAGCGCGCAGAAGCCGCGCCGTTCCTCGCGGTTCCACGCCGGCCCGGAGAGCGCGCCGCCGACCTGATGGGCCTCGGTCTCGGGCGCGGCGTCGCTTCCGCCGTCGCCGTCCGTGCCGTCGGTTCCGTCGCCGCCGTCGCCGTCGTCGCCCCCCGGACCGCCATCGCTCGCGCAGCCGGCGAGCGCAGCGAGGCTCCCGGCGCCGAGACCGTAGAGGATCGCTCGGCGCGTGAGTCGGGTCATGACTGTCGCTACGCGAGGTGTCTATAAGTGCCTCGTGTAGGCGCAAACGGCTCCCTGTGTTATCTCACTCCGCGTCCGGCGTCGCGAAGAGGTCTGCGAGGTCGTCGGCGTCGCCGTCCGTTCCCCCGTCGTCGAGGTCGGCCGCGAGTCCGAGCGCGAGCGCAATTCGGGCCTTCGACGCCGGGAGCGGGCCGGCGAACGTCACGCCGTGCTCCGCCAGCGTGACCGCGCCGCCGGGCGTGCCGTACACCGGCTCGGTCGGGCCGGCCGGAGGGCGGCCGGCGACGACGACGGGCGTCTCCGGGAGGGTGTCACCCACGGCGTCGCCGATCGCGGCGGTCGCGTTCCCGAGGCCGGTCCCCTCGATCACGAGCCCGCCGACGCCCGCGTCGACCGCGCGCTCGACGGCCCCGGCGCCGACGCCCGTCCCGGAGTGGATCACGGGAACCTCCGGGACGTCGTCGGCGCTCCCGATGGCGTCTGCGAGCGGATCGACGTCGACCCCGCGCCGGGGCTCGCGGACGAGCCGCGACCCGGCGCGGGTGAACGTCGCGATCGGACCGGTCCCCGGCGAGGCCATCGTCGAGAGCGCGTTGCTGTGGCCCTTGACGACGTCGCGGGCGGCGTGGAGCTCGTCGTCGAACGCGACGTGGACCCCGGGCGCGAACCGCGAGTCCGCGGCGGCCCGGACCGCGAGCGTCAGGTTCGCGGGCGCGTCGCTGGAGGGCTCGTCGAGCCGGCGCTGGGCCCCCGTGACGACGACCGGCGCGTCGAGGTCGGTGAGCAGGTCGAGCGCGAACGCGGTGTCGGCGAGCGTGTCGGTGCCGTGCGTAACGACGACGCCGTCGGCGCCGTCCGCGACCGCCTCGCGCGCGGCCGCCGCGGTCGCGAGCACGTCGCGCCACCGCACGTCGAACCCCGGCTGCGAGCAGACCTCGCGGGCGCTCACGGTCGCGTACCGCTCCACGTCCGGGACCGCCGCGACGAGGTCGTCGCCGGTCTTCGCCGGCGCCGCCCCGCCGTCGTCCGGTTCGGACGCGATGGTCCCGCCGCAGGCGACGACCGCGACGCGCGGGTCCCTCCCGCCGTCGGTCGCGCCTCGTCGCTCCTCGCGCGCCTCGCGGTCCGCCGTCGGCTCGGTCTCCGTCATACCCTCCGGTTCTCCCGAAGGACCAAAGCGGTTGGTCCCGCGGCAGCCGCGCGTCCCGCCGGCGAACCGCGGAGCCGACGTCGACCGGCGCGATCCGCTGTCGATCGGCGCGATCCGATGACGAGGAGCGAGACCCGACGACGAGGGGCGACGATCGGAGCGGCTCGACGGAGATCGACTGACTTCCCTAAAAAAGGATGAGAGGACCCGGTAAACGATTAAAACGTTTCTGAGGCGTTTTTAAAACGTCGGAGCAGACCGGGAAAACGAGGTGAAAATCCCCGAACCCTCTACCGGCTATATGGGGTCCCCCGTCATACGGAGAAGTGTCCATGTCAATCCCCGCCCCCACGCGCCTCGCCTCCGGCCGACAGGTCGCCGGGCTGATGACCGGCACGATGAAAGCCGCCGCCTTCTGGGCCGCGATCGCCATCCCGGCCACGTACCCCGTCCTCCTGTACATGGGGCTCGACGGCGGCACCGGGCTGCTGTTCGTCGGCCTGCTGTTCGCGAACGCGCTGGCGCTCTCGCTCGGCCACGACTACAAGCGTTGACCGGCGGACCGCCGGACCGAGGCGCCGCCCTCCGGAGGCACTGACCCGTTCGATCACGCCCTCCCTCCCGATTCTCTCGGTCTCCTCCTCCAAGCTAGCCGTTCCGGTCCCCGCCGCCCTCCCGCCCGTCTCGAAGCGCTTACCCACGGGCCGACCGGACTGTCGGTATGACCGACGAGACGCACGTCGAGTGGCGCGACTGGGGGCCCGAGGCGTTCGCCGAGGCCGACGAGCGGGACCGCCCGGTGCTCCTCTCGCTGTCCGCCACGTGGTGCGAGGGCTGTCACGAGATGGACGCCGTCACGTACGCCGAGCCCCGCGTCGCCGCCAACGTCAACGAGGGGTTCGTCCCGGTCCGCGTCGACGTCGACCGTCGCCCGCGCGTCCGGGAGCGGTACAACATGGGCGGGTTCCCGACCACCGCGTTCCTCACGCCGGACGGCGAGCTGCTCACCGGCGCGGGCTACCTCGACGTCGACGGGATGCGGCAGGTGCTCGAGTCCGTGCGGCAGATGTGGGCCGACAAGGGACGGTCGGCGGGGCGGGTCCCCCGCGCGCTCGACGCCGACCTCCCGCCGCGCGCGGAGCTGACCGACGCGATCGAGAGCCACCTCGCCGGGCAGGTGGAGGTGAAGTACGACGAGGAGTACGCCGGCTGGGGGACGGACGCGAAGTTCCCGCTTCCCCGCACCGTCGAGTTCGCGCTGAAGCGCGACCGCGACCGCGCCCTCCGGACGCTCGACGCGGTGCGCGACCACCTCGCCGACGACGTCGCCGGCGGCTTCTTCCGGTTCGCGGGGACCCGCGACTGGGGTGACGTCGCCTACGAGAAGCCGATCGACACGAACGCGGCGGTCACGCGCGCGTTCGCGAACGCCTACCTCTACACCGGCGACGAGGCGTACTTGGCGCCCGCGACCGACGCGGTCGAGTTCCTCACCGACGACCTCTGGACCGGCTACGGCGTCGGCGGGAGCCTCGGGCCCGGACTCGGCCGCGCCTACTACGCCGCGCCCGCAGACGACCGCGCGGAGCTCGACTCGCCCCGCCGCGATCTGACCGTCTTCGCGGGCGGGAACGCGCTCGCGGCCGACGCGCTGCTCGCGGTCGCCGCGTACACCGACGACGAGCGCGCCCGCGAGTACGCCGACCGGATCCTCGACGAGCTCGAACGCGACCTGATCGACGCCGACTCCGGCGCGGTGACCCACTACCGCGGCAGCGACGAAGTCGGCGAGTCGGACCTGCTGGACGACGTCGCCCGCGTCGTGAGCGCGTACGTACGAGCCGCCGGCGTCCTCGGCGAGGGCGCCGACGTCGCCCGCGCGGTCGCGGACCGAGCGATCGACCGACTCCACGTCGACGGCTCCTTCGTGGACGGGCCGCGGTCGGGCCCGGGGCTGCTCGACCGCCCGTTCCGGCCGCTCGACGGCAACGTCGAGATGGCGACCGCGCTGCTCGACCTGTCGGCGCTGACCGGCGAGGACCGCTACCGCGGGGTCGCCCGCGAGACCGCGGCAGCGTTCGCGGGGGCCACGGAGCGGCTCGGCGTGCAGGTCGCCGGCTACGGGAGCCTCGTCGGGCGGCTCCTCCGCGGCACCACCGTCATCGCGGTCGGCGACGAGCCGGGCAGCGACCTCCACCGCGCGGCGTGGCGGGTCGCGGACCACGAGAAGGTCGTCGCCCCGAACGCCCATCTGGAGGGGTCGCCGGCGCCGCGGTCGGTCCCGGCGGGCTCGGCGGTCGTGCTCGCCGGGGACGCGATCTCGGAGCCCGCGGAAACGCCGGACGAGTTGATGCGGCGGGTCGCCGAGACCGCGGAGTAGGCCGCGGCGTCCGAAGCGTTCGACCGCTTTCGGTCGTCTGTGACGGTCCGGGCGATCGCCACGCGGAGCCGACTCGCGTCTCACCACCGCACTCGCGTGTAAACCGGCGACGTGTTTATACCGATGCCACGTGATCGGACGGTATGGCATCTCTCCGGGATCTGGGGCTCTCCGAGTACGAGGCGCGCGCCTATCGAGCGCTGCTGCGCACCGGGCCGACGACGGCGAAGGACCTCTCGCGAGCCAGCGAGGTTCCCATGGGGCGGGTGTACGACGTGCTCAACAGCTTAGAGCAGCACAACCTCGTCCGGAGTCAGGCCGCCAGCCGGCCGAAGAAGTACGCCGCGGTCGAGCCCGACGCCGCGCTCGACCGGCTGCTCGACGAGAAGAAGCGGGAGCTGGAGACGCAAGCGGAGCAGTACGAGGAGGTGGTCGCCGACCTCTCGACGGAGCTCGACGCGGGGGAGCCGGTCGACGGCCAGTTCTGGACGGCGGCAGTCGGCGCGGAGGAGGCCACGGACCTCCTCTTGGAGCGAATCGCGGCGGCCGAGCGCCGGATGGTCGTCGTCGTCGGGGCGCCGGCGACCGGCTTCGACCTCGGAACGATCGGCGAGCAGGTCGCCGCGGAGCTGGAGTCGGCGCTCGAACGCGGCGTCGAGATCCGGGTGTTGCTGTCGCCGGAGACGGTGGACGCGCTGCCGCGGAGCGTCGGTCGACGGTACACCGCGGAGTTATCAGACATGGAGGGGTTCGAAGTCCGGACGACCGCGGGCGTCGACGGGACGTTCAACGTGTTCGACGGGATCGAGGTGTGCATCGAGGTGCCGCACCCGCTGTCGGGCGACGAGCCGTTCGCGATGATCGACGTGAAGGACGCGGAGTTCGCGACGAGCGTGAGCGAGGAGTTCGAGCCGCGGTGGGCGGACGCGGAGACGCTGTCGTTCGGGTGAATCAGACAACCCGGGTAAACCCGGCGAGAAGAGGGAATCCGCGCTCCGTTCAGCGGACGTTCAGCTCGGTCCGCAGGTCGCCCATCGTGACCTCGCGCTCGGCGTGGGCGTTGTGCTGGTGGATCGACTCGTCGTTCGACTGTTTCATGCGGATCACGGCGTCGTCCGGCAGGTGGTCGAACTCCTCGACCGTCCCCTCGGCGAGGGCGCGGACGCAGTCCTCGACGAACTTCGCGTCGGCGTGGGCCTCGTAGGTCATGTGGTCCTCGTCGGGCCGCTTCGCCATGTTGTAGATCCGGGCGCTCATCGAGTCGCGGGCGACGTCGATCAGATCGCGGAGGTCGAGGTCGGGGTGGCCGTCGGTGGTGACGGTGAGCGTCGCGTGGCCGCGCTGGGAGTGGCCCGGCTGCGGGACGGCGTCGAGGAACTCCTCCGTCGTCTCCTCGTCGACGCCGAGCTCGGCGAGCTTCTCGCGGGCGCGGGACTCGCTCATCCCCTGCGAGCAGGGGCAGACGGTCATGCCGGTGACCTCCGCGCCGATCTCCTCGCGGGTGCCCTCCTCGGTCGCGGTCGCGCTGGCGATGATCGTCGACGTGCTCTGCGTCTCGATGCCGGACGCCGGCGTGTCCTCGCGGGTGACCAGCTCCGCGGTCATCGACACCTCGGCGGTGGTGGTGTAGTCGTGCTTCTCTAAGAGTCGCTCGGCGGCGTCACCGCAGACGTCCTCGACGCGGTACGCCTCCTCGCGGGTGATCTCCTCTAAGATCTCGTCGATCGTCGCGAGGTTCCGCGACATGTCGATCCCCTTGCGCCCGCTCGGCAGGTCGACGAACACCTCGAACTCGGCCATGAGGACGATGGGGCGTTTGTCCCCGCGGGCGAGTTTGACGAGCTTCTCCACGCCGGTGACGCCGACCTGCGAGAGCCCGACGGTGACGTCGGGCGCCGACGCCTGTACGTCCGGCAGCTGATGGCTCATTATAAACGCGTTAGGGAACTCGCGTGATTAGCACTTTCGATAGGGGGTGTTGCATAGGGTAGTTTCGACGCCCGTGCCCGGGGATATCGTCCGGCGTCGCCTCGCGGTGTGGTAGCCGCTCTCGGGCGGCGCCCGTAACGCACCATTTATACCTGCGGCAGCGGAACGTAGCCCAAGACCATGCCGAGTTCTAATGGGCCTCAGAAGGCGACCCGCGACAAGCTCTCGAACAAACCGCGCAACCGCGGCACGTCGCCGCCGCAGCGAGCCATCCAGGAGTTCGAGACGGGCTCGCAGGTCCACCTCAAGATCGACCCCAGCGTGCAGGAGGGTCGCTTCCACCCCCGCTTCGACGGCCGGACCGGCACCGTCGTGGGCAAGCAGGGCGCAGCGTTCAAAGTCGAGATTCCGGACGGCGGGAAGACGAAGACGCTCATCGTCCGCGCCGCCCACATGAGCGCCCAGCAGAACTGAGATGACGATCTTCAAAGAGAAGGTCGACGAGGAGTACGTCACCGTCTCCGAGGCGAAGGAGGTCCTCGTGGACATCGAGGCGGAGCGCGCCGAGGACGAGGACCGCGACCTCCGCTACGAGCTCGCCCGCGCGATCGAGCACGTCAACCGGTTCGCCCGGCTCGACGCAGACGAGTCTCGCGAGCTCGTCGAGGAGCTGACGGAGCTCGAGCAGATCGACATCCCGACCGCGGTGAAGATCGCCGACCTCCTCCCGGAGGACCGCACCGAGCTGCGCTCGGTATTCGCTCAGGAGCGCTACTCGCTGGACGGCGACGAGCTCGACGACGTCCTTGACGTCGTCGCGAAGTACGCCTAGATCGTACGAAACGCGTCTTTTTAGTTGCGTATCGGTTCGTTCGTCGGACCACCGCTCTGTCCGTTCGTTTATAAGTCGTTGCTGTCGGTGACGTAGAGACCACCTCCAAAGCCCCAGTCGCTCGGTTATAAACGATTGAATACAGATCGGCGGTGAATACCTCCAAAGCCCCAGTCGCGAGGACTCGCGTGACTCGCTGCGCTCCTCGGTCGCTCACTCCGTTCGCTCTCTGCGGTGTCGCCGGCGGCTTTGCCGCCGGCTGCCCGTGGCGCGTAGCGCCACGCTGCTTGCGTCGTCAGGCTTCGTCCTCGCGACTGCCCCTTTGAGTCCCACCCGACTGCACCGCACAGCACCTCACACCTCCCCAGCCTCGTCGGACCGGCGCGGCCGCGCCGGTCCGACTCCCTCGCGCGCACTCCTCGCGCCCTGCGGGCGCTCGGAGGCGCGCGCCAACCGCATTATTCGGTCCGACCGACGGGACCCCGGAACCCCTTTGAACGGCCGCGACGACGATATCGGTATGATCGATGAGACCGTCGCCGAGATCCGGGCGATGCGGACCCACAGCACGTCGGCGGTGGCAGTGAAGGCGACGCGGGCGCTCGCGGAGCTGCTCGACCGCGACTACAGGACGGTCGACGAGTTCGAGCGCGACCTCGAACACAACGCCGGCGTGTTGCGCCGGTCGAACCCCTCGCACGCCGCGCTCCACAACGCGATGCGTGACGTCGAGCGCTCGATCATCGGCGAGCCGACGAGCGTCGAGGACGCCAAACAGCTCCTCGAAGACACGATCGACCGAGTCGCCGACGACATCGAGACGGCGAAGGGAGAGGCCGCCGCCAACGCGGCCGAACACATCGAGGACGGCGACACGCTGCTGGTCCACGACTACTCGACGACGGTGCTGGAGTCCATCGAGAACGCCGCCCGCGGCGGCGCGCACCTGACCGTCTACGTCACCGAGGCGCGGCCGCGCACCCTGGGCCGGAAGACGGCGCGCGTGCTCGCCGGGATGTCCCGCGTCGACGTCCACATGGTCGTCGACAGCGCGATGGGGTACGCCCTCCGCGACTGCGACCGCGTCCTCCTCGGGATCACCTGTATCACCGGCGGCACCTACTACAACCGGATCGGTACCTTCCCGCTGGTCGTCACCGCGCGCGACCTCGGGGTCCCGGTGACCGCGGTCGGCTCGGGCGCGAAGACGATCGAGGAGTTCCGCTTCGAGAACGAGTTCCGCGACGCCGTCGAGGTGATGCGCGAGCCCGTCGAGGACGTCGAGATCGAGAACCCGAGCTACGACGCGACCCCGATCGGGATGATCGACACCGTGATCACCGACGACGGCGTCGTCGAGTAGCCGCCCGGCCCCGTCGGCCGCCTCGCGGAGGCGTCGTCGCGAACCCCCTGACCACCGGACGGAGTCGCCAGCACCCTCCGCCGAACTCGACCGCAACCCCCGCCGAACTCGGCCGCGCGGTCGATCGCCTTCTCCTGCGGGATATCTTTCTTTACGCCGAAAAACGGACGTAAGTGCTTTGTGTATGTACCGTGTTAACGGATGTAATGAGTATGTATTCGAGCTCCGCCAACGCCTTCCGGATCCCCGGCACGGATCCGGTGGCGATGGAGGAGTGCACGGCCCTATCGTGTGAGGTCGGAACGGCGGCGACCGAACCGACCGTCGTCGTCGCGGCGGTCGTTGTCGGCCTCGCGGCGTTCCTCGCGTTCGCACACGTCCGGGACGCGGTCGACGCCGGGCGGGGCGAGCGGCGGCGCGTCCTCGCCGAGCGCGACGCGTTCGAGGAGTTCGCCGACCGCGTCGACGCGCTCGATCCGGCGCCGACCGGGTCGACGGCGGGGGGATTCGACGGGTCGATGGTCGCGATCCGCGCGGTCGACAGCGTCGGGAGCGACGGCGACGTCAGGCTCAGGCGCGTGTTGGCGGCGTACCGCGACACCGTGATGTCGGTCCCCCACTACCGGGAGGAGTACGACGAGACGATCCCGGAGAGCCTCGCCGCCGAGCTCGGACCCGACACGGCGGCCGCGCTGGCGTCGAACGGCACCCTTTCCGCCGCGGCGCAGTCGGCGCTCGTCGGCCGGAGCCGACAGGCGGCCGAGGCGCGCTCGTCGCTCGCCGACGCGATCGGCGAGGAGATCGACGCGCTGCGGGCGTTCGAAAGCGACCTCTCGGGCGTCGACCGGCGGCGGCGACGGCTCCTCGAACACCTCGACGGCGTCTCCGGGAGCGGGGCCGACGCGGCGATCGACGTCTGGGAGCGACTCGAGGACCTCGAACGCGAATGCGACGAGATCGCGGCGGAGCGGCAGGAGTCGCTCGCCGACCCGCCGATGACGCCGGGTCCCGCGGTGGACGTCGAGGGGGACCGCGCCTTCTACGACTACCTGTACGCCCCGACGGACGGCCCCCGGCACCCCGTGTTGGCGCAGGTGTCGGAGCTCGCGGAGCGGATACGCGCCGACCGCGACCGCGTCGCGAGCCGTCTGGCCGGCGGCCGGTAGTCACGGGAGGTTTATAAGTGCAGGCGGCCACGCTCGTGATGGTGGCCATGACGACGTGTTACCCCCACTGAGCCCCTTGTGACGAGGGTTTTCCACCGAGCCACCACTTCCGCCCGCCGAGCCGCGGCTCCGTCTCGCGACCGGTCGGGCCGGTCGTCTCGGCCGGGCCGGTCGTCTCGGCCGGGATCGGAACCGCGGTGAAAGTGTTCATACGGGACCGGTTCCCTCCGCAGTCGTGCGGTCTCGACGCGAAAAAGGCGGGTTCCGACGCGGGGACGGTCCCCTCTGGAGGACAACCGAAAGCGGTCGGTTCGAGACGACCGGGATCGGGGCGGCTCAGTACGACGCGGCGCGCTTGTCGAGGCCGGCGGCCTCGATGTCCTCGCCGTCGACGGAGGTCCGGAGGACGTCCATCCCGTCGTCGCGGTCGATGTCGAAGTTCCGCGCGTACAGCTCGTCGACGCGCTCGTACTCGGTCTCGGAGAGCGGCGGCACGCCCGCCGCGCTCCACTCCGCGATGTCGTCGGCGTCGCGGAAGGTGGGGGTCACCGAGGCGACCTCGTCGTGCGCGAGCAGCCAGCGGATCGCCGCCTGCGCCATCGTCCGGGTCCCCTCGGCGTGATCGGGCTCCTCGAGGAAGCGGATCGCCTCCACCTTCTCCCAGCCGGTCTCGTACCACTCCGTCGGGCGGTGCGAGCGGTGGTCGCCGTCCTCGAGCACCGTGTCGGGCGTCACCTGCTCGTTGAGCAGGCCGGAGGAGTGCGGGACGCGGGCGATGACCGAGGTGTCCGAGCCGGTCTCGCGGATCGTGTCGACGAAATGGCGGCCGGGCTCCTGCTCGAAGCAGTTGAAGACGGTCTGGACCGCGTCGAACTCCTCGTACTCGACGGCGGCGTCGCCCTCGGCGAGCCAGCCGATCGAGGGGCCGAGCGCCCAGCCGAGCGCGCGGACGCGGCCGTCCGCCTTCCACTCGGCGAGGAGGTCGCGCACCTCGGGGGTGACCTCGTCGACGTTCGCGTTGTGGAGCTGGAGCAGGTCGACGTGGTCGGTGTCGAGCCGGTCGAGCGAGCGCTCGAACGCGGTCTCGAGGTACTCGCGGTCGAGCTCCTTCGGGAGCTCGCCGTGGCCCGCCTGCGGATTATTATAAAAGTCGTACCCGATCTTCGTCGCGAGCGTCACCTCGTCGCGGCGGCCGTCGATCGCGCGGCCGATGATCTCCTCGCTGTCGCCGTGGCCGTACACGTCGCCGGTGTCGACGTAGGTGACGCCGGCGTCGAGCGCCGTCTCGACCATCTCGACCGCCTGTTCGTCCGAGCGGTCGCCCCACCAGTCGGTGCCGACGACCCACGCGCCGAAGCCGATCTCAGAGACCTCGACGCCGGAGTTCCCGAGTTCGCGGTGCTGCATACCCTCCGGTTGGCGGTCGGGACACTTATCGGGCGCGGTCGGTCTCGGGCCGGGGGAACGACCGAACCCCGCCCGCCGGTCCGATCGCGACCCCGCGATCCCCTCGCACACCGTTGGAACTTACTCGCTCGCGGCCAGTCGGTCGCCTATGGATCACGCCCTCCGCCGTCGACTCGACGCCGTCGTCGCCCTGCTCGCGGTTATCGCGGTCGTCGCGGTCGCCGCACTGCTGCTCTCGTTCGGCGCCGCCGGGATCGTCGCGATGGTCACGGTCGCCTTCGTTGGCTTCCTCGTCGGGTTGTTTGTCAACGCGGAGTTCTACTGACCGGGGGAACACCGCGGGCCGCACAACCGAATCCCTTTGAAGGCCGGCGACGAAGGGGACCCGATGACAAAGCGACACGTGTCCCTGCCCGACGGCGCGGAGGCCGGGGTCCGAGGGTTTATCGACGAGGTGGACGAGCGCCTCTCCTCGGACGAGGACACCTGTAACGTGGTTCGGGACGTGCTGATCGACCTCCACGGGGACCGCGAGCGGTGGGAGGCGTGGCAGGACGGGGAGTCGGTGTCGCGGGCCGAGCGCGTCCGCCTCCAGGGATACGACCCGTGTAACGCGACGCTGGAATCGGAGTACTACGCCGAGAAGGACGAAGAGCGGTTCCAGCGGTCGAAACACCTCCAGTGGCTCTGGCGCCAGTTCGACGCCACGCCGATGGCCGACAACGTCGAGTTCGCCCTCCGGTTCCGGCAGATGCTCGGGAACCACCTGTTCGCCGAGTGCGGGGACGACTGCCGCTTCTTCAAAGGGATCTCCGTCACCTACGGCCACAACATCGAGGTCGGCGACAACGTCGTGATACACGACGACGTCCACCTCGACGACCGCGGGAAGCTGACGATCGGCGACCGCGCGTCCATCTCCGACGGCGTCCACCTCTACAGCCACGACCACGACCTCGTCGACCAGACTGAGGTCCGCAACTTCCACACGGTCGTCGAGGACGACGCCCGCGTCACCTACGACGCGATGGTGCGCGCCGGTTGCCGGGTCGGCGAGAACAGCGTCGTCGGCGCCCGCTCGGTCGTGCAGGGCGACGTCCCGGCCCACCACGTGGTGGTCGGCTCCCCCGCCCGGAGCGTCCGCGTGAAGCCGGGGTGGGAGGAGGTCGCCGACGAGCTGGAGGACGGCCGGCTCCCGGACCGGCAGGACGAGCGCGAGATCGAGTACGAGCTCCCGGACGACCTCGACCAGTTCGACGAGTTCCAGCGCGACCTCACGCCGCCGAAATAAGACGTGTCGTGCGCGGACGTCGGAGATGCGTTGCCAGTGACTTTCAGCTCTACCGCTCTGATCGATCGCTTATAAATAGTTGACTGGAGGTCGTCAGAGAACACCTCCAAAGCCCCAGCCGCTCGGTTGTAAGCGACTGACCGCGAATCGACGGGGGACACACCTCCAAAGCCCCAGCCGCGAGGCGGCCGCACGCTCGCTGTGCTCCTCAGTCGCTCACTTCGTTCGCTCCCTGCGGTGCTTACGTCGCCTGCGGCCGCCTCGCGGCTGCCCCTTTGAGTCCCGCCCGACCGCACCGCAACCGCACCTCACACCTCCCCAGCCTCGCGGTTCGTTCGGGGCTCCCTGCGGTCGCCCCTCACTCACCGCTTCCCTCGCACGTGCCGTTCGCGGCCTGTCGGCCGCTCACGGGCGCGCGCCACCGCGACAGTAACGCGTCGCCGCGATCTGTATTTATAAATAACAGCCGGCACTCCGTCGTCCTCCTCCCCCGAGCTGATCTGTAGTGTGCTACCGCTCACCAGTATCATTATTTGACAGTAGCGCGTATCTCGATGTGGTGTTGTACACATGACAGGAAAACAGATATTGATGATCGTCGGCGACTTCGGGGAGGACTACGAGATCATGGTGCCCTTCCAGGCCCTACAGGCGGTCGGCCACGAGGTCCACGCCGTCTGCCCGGAGCGGGAGGAGGGCGACAGCGTCAAGACCGCGATACACGACTTCCGCGGCGACCAGACCTACCTCGAGACCCGCGGCCACGACTTCGCGCTCACGCACGGGTTCGACGCGGTCGACCCGGCCGACTACGACGCGCTGGTCGTCCCCGGCGGGCGCGCGCCCGAGTACCTCCGCGGGTACGACGAGGTGCTCGACGCGGTGCGCCACTTCTTCGAGGCCGACAAGCCCGTCGCGTCGATCTGCCACGGCCCGCAGATCCTCGCGGCCGCGGGCGTGCTCGACGGCTACGAGATGACCGCCTACCCCGCGGTCAGGCCCGAGGTCGAGGCCGCCGGCTGCTCGTGGGTCGACGGCGTGACGACCGACGGGAACCTCGTCACCGGGCAGGCGTGGCCCGACCACCCCGAGTGGATCGCGCAGTTCCTCGACCTGCTCGGCACCGAAATCGACCACGACGCGCCCGCCGCGACGGCGGACTGACTCCCTCGGAGCCCTATTTTTAATGGCCGACCCCCGAGCCGTCGCCGTCAACGTCGCCGCCAACACGAACCAGCCCGGCTTCCGCGGGCCCGTCTACCCGGACGGCTCGTTCGCGTACGTGCCGATCCCCGAGTCGGCGGCGACGCTCCCGCGGGGGCGATTCCCGGTCGACGAGCCGCTCCCGACCTACGGCGACCTCGACCTCCCATTCGCGGTGCCGGCCGACCTACGCGAGACGCCGGTCCACATGGACCCGGAGTTCCCCGGCGTCCACGGTCGCGACCGCACGAGCTACGGCGACCCCCACGGCGTGAAGGCCGGCCGGATCGCCGACCTCGGCCCGGGCGACTGGCTGCTCTTCTACGCGACGCTGTCGCTGCGCCCGCACGGCTGGGGCGGGCCGAGCGGGACGGCGGCAGGCGGGGCCACCGACGAACTCCGACCGGACGACGACCTCGCGCCCGATTGGGGCGCGTACCTCTTCGCGGGGCTCCGCGTCGAGCGCGTGCTCGCGGTCGGCGACGGCGGGAGCGGAGGCGGCGGGTCCGGTGACGGCGGCGGCACCGGCGACGGTTCGACCGTCGACCGCGACGCGGCGGCCGCCCTCGCTCCGACCAACGCCCACCTGAAGCGCGATCCCTTCGACGCGCGGGTCGTCGTCGCCGGCGACCCGACGGCCTCCGGGCTCTTCGAGCGCGTCGTCCCCCTGAGCACCTCGGAGACCGGCGCGGAGGCGAACCGCCTCGTCACGGCGCTCTCCAGCGACTCGGGGAAGGGGCCGTGGTGGCGGCGACCGTTGGCGTTCGACGCCGACGCGGCGGCGACCCTCCTCGAACGCATCGAGCGGGCTTGAGACGGCGATCCGGCGGTCCGACGGAGAAACGAACAAATGTTGTGGCTATCTCGGATGCGATCTGTTCGCACATGCTTCCGGAACCGGCCGTAAGAACGGATCTCGCGGCGACTTACGAATGCTTCCCGCCGAATCAGCGGCCGAACGGGTTCGGCCGTCGCAATACTTGCGCGAAAACGGTTGCACCGCTCATGCTTGTCGGTTTCCGGAGTTATACCTTACAATAAAACCAAGAGGTATTCGATGTCAGATCTGAATGTCTCCCACGAATACTTCACGTGGAGACTCGTGCAGGACGTCGCGGAGGAGAACGGGTACTTCGAGGACGAGGGCGTCGACGCCGACCTCTCGTACTTCGCGCCGGGAACGCAGGACTTCGAGGGCGAGAACGCCTTCGACGCCGACTGGTGGGACGACATGGACGAGGACGGCGGCACCCACGGCGTCTGCGAGTGGAACGCGGTCCAGGAGGTCTCCGAGACCGACCGCGACATCGTCGGCTCCTACAGCGAGTGGGACCGCGTCGTCTTCGTCGACGCCGACGACGACGCCGAGACGATCGACGACCTGCGCGGCCGCTCCGTCGGGATCAACAAGTACGCCACCTCCTTCTACTCGATGCGCGAGATGCTCGAGAACGAGGGGTTCGAGGACGACGAGATCGTCTTAGAGCACGTCGGCGAGGCCGAGGACCGCTTCGACGCGGTGAAAGAGGGCGAGGTCGACTCCATCGCAGTGTTGGAGCCGTTCGTCACGCTCGGCCGCTACGACGAGGAGCTGAAAGAGGTGTTCGACGGCCCGTGCCGCGCCGCCATCACCACGCGCGAGCAGCCCGAGCCGGAGAAGCTGGAGGGGTTCCTCGCGGCGCTGAACCGCGCGGTCGCCGACATCAACGACGACCTCGCGGGGTACACCGACCGCTACGTCGAGCTGCTGGAGGACGAGGCCGCCGACAAGCCCGCATTCGACGACGTGAACTTCGAGCGGCTCCGCGAGGAGTTCGAGCTCCGCGAGTTCCTCCCCGTGCGCGCCCCCGACGAGAAGCGGATCGACGCGACTACGGACTGGATGCGCGACAAGGGGTTCGTCCCGGACGACGCCGACATCGGGACCGCCGAGGAGCTCGATAACGAGGGCGTGCTCCCGGACGACGAGGCCGAGTCCGAGGAGGACGAGCCCGAGGCGACGGCGGACTGATCGATGTCCCTCGAGTCCCGCCCGGCGACGGCCGACGACGACGGTGAGGAGTCCGACGTCCGGTCCGACACCCGGTCCGACTCCGCGTCCGCGGTCGGCGCCGACGCCGTCGGCACCGACCGTCACGCCGCCGACGCGGCGCCGATCGTCGCCAGCGACCTCACGAAGCGGTACGACGACACCCTCGTCTTCGACGGGCTCGACCTGTCGGTCGACCCCGGCGAGGTCTGCTGTCTCCTCGGCCCGTCCGGCTGCGGGAAGACGACCCTGCTCCACCTGCTCGCGGGACTCGAGGAGTCGACCGACGGCCGCGTCGAGATCGACGGCGAGGCGGTGACGGGCCCGGACTACCGGTGGGGCGTCGTCTTTCAGGACCCCCTGCTGTACCCGTGGCTCTCCGTGCGCGAGAACGTCGAGATCGGGCCGCGGCTCCGGGGCGAGGAGCCCGATCCCGACCGCATCGACGACCTGCTCGACCTGGTCGGGCTCGACGGGTTCGCCGACGCCGACACCGCGGACCTGTCGGGCGGGATGGCGCAGCGCGCGTCGCTCGCGCGGACGCTGGCGAACGAGCCCGAGGTGCTCCTCCTCGACGAGCCGTTCTCCGCGCTCGACCAGCTGACGAAGATGGAGCTGCAAGACGAGCTGTTGCGGATCGTCGACGAGCTCGGCGTCACCGCCGTGTTCGTCACGCACGACATCGACGAGGCGGTGTACCTCGGCGACCGCGTCGCGGTCATGGGACCGGTCCCCGCGGGCATCGAACACGTCGAGTCGATCGGCAGCGAGACGCGTTCGCGGGACGACGAGGCGTTCCTCGCGGAGCGGGCGGCGGTCTTCGAACGCCTGGAGGCGGTGGGACTCGAATGACGCACGATCACACGAACCACGACGACGACGTCGACCCCGACGTCGCCGCGAGCGCGCGAGAGCTCGTCGGCGGCGCCGGCTGGCGGAACCCCTCCGAGAAGGCCCGCACGAGCGGGCTCTCGCGGCGCGAGTTCATGAAGGAGTCGGGACTGGCCTCGCTCGCAGCGGCCGGCGTCGGCGCGACGGCCGGCTGCCTCGGCGGTGGCGGCGACGGCGGCGACGGCCCGCCGACCGCGGAGATCGGTTACCTCCCGATCACGGACGCGGCGCCCCTGCTGACGGGGTACGCCAACGACCACTTCGCCGACCACGGCGTCGACGCCGCGGAGCCGACCCTGTTCCGCGGCTGGTCGGATCTCGCGGAGGCGTTCCTCTCCGGCGCGGTCAACGTCGCGCACTTCCTGATGCCGATGACGGTGTGGATGCGCTACGGCGACGAGCTGGACGCGAACGTGCGGGTCGTCGCGTGGGACCACACGGACGGCTCCGCGCTGACGGTCCAGCAGGACGTCGACGAGTGGTCGGACCTGGGCGGCGGTACCGTCGCGGTCCCGTTCTGGTACTCGATCCACAACGTCATCCTCCAGATGGGGCTCCGCGAGCACGGGCTCACGCCCCGGACGGACTCCTCCGCCGACGAGGTGGCGGACGACGAGGTCAACCTCGTCGTGACGCCCCCGCCGGACATGCCCGCGGCGCTGGAGAACGGCTCCATCGAGGGGTACATCGTCGCCGAGCCGTTCAACGCGATCGGCGAGCTCGACGCCGGCGGGAAGATCCTGCGGTTCACCGGCGACGTCTGGCGCGAGCACGCCTGCTGCGTCGTCGTGATGCGCGAGGAGTTAGTGGAGTCGCGGCCCGAGTGGACGACCGACGTGATGAGCGGGCTCGTCGACGCCCAGCAGTACCTCCGCGAGAATCGGTCGGAGGCAGCGCAGCTGCTCTCCTCCGAGGGGAGCGGCCTGCTCCCGCAGGGGCCGGCGCCGATCGACCGCGCGCTCACCCACTACGACGACCACGAGCCGTACATAGAGTCGGGCGCGATCCAGAACGCCGACTGGGACATCGACCGGATCGGCTTCTACCCGTACCCGTACCCGTCGTACACGGAGGAGCTGGTGCGTCGCATGCGCGAGACGCGCGT
This sequence comes from Halorubrum sp. CBA1229, assembly GCF_003721435.2. NCBI lineage: Archaea > Methanobacteriati > Methanobacteriota > Halobacteria > Halobacteriales > Haloferacaceae > Halorubrum > Halorubrum sp. CBA1229. The sequence goes on from NZ_CP054585.1 coordinate 1,931,404, forward strand.
GGAGGGCGAGGACACCTTCCTCGACGAGCTCGACCCCGCCGAGGTCGCCGACGACCTCGTCGCGTACGACCCCGTTCGCACAGCGCTGGAAGAGGCCGGCGGCCCGCCGGCGTTCGACGTTTCGGAGGACAATGGCTACGAGAGACAGGAGACGATACGGTTCTGAGCTGATCGGGGAGCGCGGCCGCCTGCTGCCGGCGGTCGGGCTCCTCGGCGGGCTCGCCGTCTGGTGGGCGGTGACGGCGCTCGGCAGCGGCATCATCACGAACTTCGCGCCGGCGGCGACGTTCGCGGTCCTCGCGGAGCTCGTCGTCTCGCCGGCGTTCTACGACCACGTGTTCGTCAGCGTCTACCGGTTCGGGATCGCGCTCGGCCTCTGCCTGACGGTCGGGCTCCCGATCGGGATCGTGGTCGGCTACTTCAAGGCGGCCGAGCGCGCGACGACCGTCCTGTTCCAGTTCATGCGGATGATCTCGCCGCTGGCGTGGTTCCCGATCGCCATCATCGTCTTCGGCGTCGGGACGCAGTCGGCGGTGTTCGTGATGTTCATGGCCGGCCTCTGGCCGATCGTGTTGAACACCGCCCACGGGATCGCGACCATCGACGACGACTGGCTCACGGTCGGCGAGTCGCTCGGCGGCGACACGCGCGCGCTGCTCCGCCGGGTCGTCGTCCCCGCGGTGGTCCCGGACATGCTCACGGGGATCCGCCTCTCGATCGGCATCCTCTGGATCATCCTCGTCCCCGCGGAGATGCTCGGGGTCAACACCGGGCTGGGCTACCTCATCCTCGACGCCCGCGACCGGTTCTCCTACGCGGAGATCCCCGCGATCATGCTGGTGATCGGCTTCATCGGCTTCTGGCTCGACTTCTCCGTCCGCCGGCTCCACGCCCGGTGGAACTGGGGGTAATCGGTCGCCTCCCTCCCGCGGCGGTCGCGCACGGCTATTTATGTATCGTGCCACCGTACTGACAGGCATGACCGACGACGATACCGACGACGCGAAGGCGGCCGAGACGACGGCCGACGCCGAGACGGGAACCGACCGCGACGCCCCCTCCCGGCTCGGCCGCGTCCTGCTCGGGGTCGGCCTGGCGGCGCAGGCCTCGGAGGACTTCCGCGAGATGGACGAGACGATCGAGTACGCGGAGTCGGCCGGCGTCCCCGCCCCCGATCTCGCGGCCCCGTTCGCGTCGGGGATGATGCTCGTCTCGGGGGTCGGGATCGCGCTGTGGCGAGCCCCCCGGATCACGACGGGCGCGGCCGTGACGTTCCTCACGGTCGTGACCGCGACGATGCACGACTTCTGGAACGCCGACGAGGACGACAGGAGCGGCGAGCGGCTGGCCTTCTTCGGCAACCTCGCGATGCTGGGCGGGGCCCTGGTGTTCCTGCGGGAGGCGTTCGAGTAGCGCGTCGCCGTCCGCCGCGGCCGCGACGGGAGCGCTCCTGCGTCGCCGCCGCGGTCGACGCCGACGCCGACCGCCTACAGATCGCCCGCGTCGAGCGGGTCCTCGAGCTGTCCCATCACCGCCTCCAGCGCGTCGGTCGCGGTGAGGAGCCCGACGATCTCGCCGTCCTCGATGACGAGCGCGAGCTCTTGAGACTCGGCCTGAAACTGGTCGTAGGCGTCGCTGATGTTCGTCTCCGGCGAGACCGTCACCGGCGGGGCGGCGATCTCCTCGAACGTCGTCTCCCCCGACCGGAGCTCCTCGAAGCGGCTCACGATCGAGGGCGCGTACACGATCCCCTCGAAGTCGTTCGGACCGTCCCCCACGAGCGGGAACCGTGTGTGCGGCGTGTCGCGAATCCGGTCGAGGTTCTCCTCGATCGACGCCTCGGTCGACAGCGAGACGACCTCGTCGGCCGGCGTCATCAGGTCCGCCACGCCGAGCTCGTCGACGGCGAGCGCGTTGAGGACCTCCTCGCGGCGCTCCTCGGGGAGCTCGACCTCCTCCATCATCGACCCGAGGCGGTTGCGGAGCTCCGCGCGCGTCTCCAACACCTCGCTTTCGGTCTCGGTCCACGACCCGGTCATCTCGACGCCGAACAGCCCGAGGGTGGCCTTCGCGACCCAGTCGCCGAACTTGATCAGCGGCGAGATGAGCCACGCGAACCAGTACAGCGGTCGCGCGCCGTACTCGGCGACCTGCTTCGAGCGCTCGACGCCGAGGTACGTCGGGGTCTGCTCGCCGTGCGTCAGGTGCACCATGTTGATGATGAAAAAGCCCAGCAGCGACCCGGCGCCGGCGGACGCGAGCGCCGTGTTCTCGAACAGGGGCGCGAACAGCGCCGCGAGCCCGGGCTCGGCGACGATACCGAGGGCGATACTCGTCCCGGAGATCCACACCTGACAGGTGGTGAGGTAGAACTCCAGGTCGTCCGTCATCTCCCACGCGCGCCGCAGTCCGGGGGTGTCGATCTCGGACTCCGGATACTGCCGGAGCCGCGTGAGGGCGAACTCGACCGCCACGAAGTACGCGTTGATCAGGATGAGGGCGACGCCGGCCGCCACGCGAAGGCCGATCTCGCCGGGAGTCATCGCTGTCGCGAGCGGGATCATCGTCCCCACGGTCCCGGCGCGCGATTGAAAAGCGTTGAGGGACCGAGCGGGCAAGCGCCGGTCTGGGGCGCGGACGGGCGCGCCGAGGCGCTACTCGTAGTCCTCGTACGTCGGGAGCCCCGACCCCTCCTCGGGCGGGAACTCCTCGACCGGCACGGTCGTCTCGTCGCCGCTCGCCATGTCCTTCACCGTGTACTCGCCGTTCTCGAGGTCGCGCTCGCCGACGACCACGACCGTCTCCGCGTTGATCGAGTCGGCGTAGCCGAGTTGGGCGCCGAACGAGCGACCGGAGACGTCGCTCTCGACGACGACGCCGTCGTCGAGCGCGCGGAGGTCGCGGGCGAGCGCGGCCGCCTCGCCGCGCGTGTCGCCCACGCTGAGCACGTAGTAGTCGGTCGAAAGCTCCTCGTCGGGCCAGACGCCGGCGCGCTGACAGAGGAGCTTGAGGGTGGCGTGGCCGGGGGCGACGCCGACCGCGGGGGTGGGTTGGCCGCCGAAGCTCTCGATCAGGTCGTCGTAGCGCCCGCCGCCGAAGACGGAGCGGGACACCTCGCCGGTGGAGTCGAAGCACTCGAAGACGACGCCGGTGTAGTAGTCGAGCCCGCGGGCGGTCGTCAGCGAGACCTCGCAGAACTCGCCCGCGCCGAAGTCGTCGGCCGCGGCGAGCACGTTCCGCAGGTTCTCGACCGCCGACTCGACCTCCTCGCCGCCGGCGTCGGCGACCGCGTCGAGGTCCGCGGGGCTGTCGACGTCCGAGATGAGATCGTCGAACTCGCGGGCGGTCGCGCGGTCGAGCCCGGCGTCGGAGAGGAGCCCGAGGTACTCGCCGTCGTCGACCTTCGCGCGCTTGTCGACCGCGCGGATCGCGGCCTCGGCGTCGACCGCGTCGGGGTCGTCGGCGAGCGCCCGGACGAGCCCGCCGAGGATGTCGCGGTGCGAGACGCGGAACTCGAAGTCGTCGCCGGTCAGCCCGAGGTCGGTGAGCGCGTCGGCGGCGACCGCCAGCACCTCGGCGTCGGCCTCGGGCGCCGACGAGCCGAACACGTCGATGTTCGTCTGGTAGAACTCGCGGAAGCGGCCCTGCTGGACCTGCTCGTAGCGCCAGAACGGGCGGGTGGAGACCCACTTGATCGGCTTCGACAGCTCCTGGCCCTTCGCGACGACCATCCGGGCGACGGTGGGCGTGAGCTCGGGGGTCATGGCGACGCCGCGGCCGCCCTTGTCCTCGAAGGCGTACAGCTCCTCGACGATCTCCTCGCCGGACTTGTCGACGTACATCTCCGTCCGCTCCAAGGCGGGGGTGGCGATCTCGCGGAAGCCGTACCGGCTCGCGGCGTCCTCGATCGCGTCGGTCACCTCGCGGCGGGCGGACTGCTCGCCGGGGTAGAAGTCGCGGAATCCCTTGAGACCGTCGTACATGCACGTCGCTTCGGCGAGCGCCCGCTTGAAAGCATCCTTTCGGGGCCGCCGGGCGGGCCGCGGTGCCGACCGCTCGCCGCTCCCGTCTCCTTCCCGCCTACTCCTCGCCGTCGCGCGTCGGCAAGTCCGGCTCGAACGCGGCCGCCTCGACCGCCATGTCGAGCACGTCCTCGACGTTCTCGTCCTCGGTGACGCTCATCGTCGCGTCGACCGACTCCGCCCGCACCGCCTCGAAGCGGTCGTGTTTGTTCGCCACGGTGAGGAACGGAATCGCGTCGCCGAACAGCTCGCGGACCTCCTCGCGCAGCTCCAACTGGACGTCGAGCGGGTAGCCGCAGTCGCCGGAGGGGTCGAGCACGAAGACGACGACGTCCGCGAGGTGTTCGAGGGCGCTGACCGCCTGCCGCTCGATGTCGTTTCGGTCCTCCTCGGGGCGATCGAGCAGCCCGGGGGTGTCGACGATCTGGTACCGGACGTGGTCCCGCTCGAAGTGGCCGATCTGGACGCCGCGGGTCGTGAACGGGTACTCCGCGATCTCGTTGGAGGCGCGGGTGACCCGGTTGACGAACGACGACTTCCCGACGTTCGGGTAGCCGGCGATCACGATGGCCGGCTCGTCGGGCCGGATGTCCGGGAGCACCTTCAGCTGGTCGCGGGAGTCGCCGATGTAGCGCAGGTCGTCTTCGATCTGGTCCATCACGTCGGCCATGCGCGCGAACGCCTGCTTCCGGTGTTTGCGCGCGGTGTCGACGTCCGAGTTGCGGATCTTCGTCGTGTACTCGTCGCGCAGGTCCTCGATCTGCCGGCTGGCCCACATCACCTGCGAGAGCGCCTGCCGGAGGCGGTCGACGTCGACGATGGCGTCGGCGAGCTCGTAGTAGAACGGATCGACGTCGAAGCCGAAGTCCGGCCACGAGACGACGACGTTCTCTAAGTTGTCCGAGAGCACGTTGCCCGCGGTCCGCAGCATCGACTCCTGCGCCTCGTGGCCGCGCTTCGCGCGTCCCGCGCGGGCCGCCCGCGAGAACGCCTTGTCGACGAGTTCCTCCGATCGGGGAGTCGTCGGGAGGCCCTCAAATATCATGTTGGCCCCTCTTGCCCACCGACGCGTATAAGACCGTCCGTTCGGCGACCGGCGCGACACGGCGGCACACGGTCGGACGCGGCGAGGTTCGGTAGCGGTGGCCGCGCCGATCGCGGGCGCCGCCGACCGACGCCGCGGGCAACGGCGATGAACGATCGTTATCTTCCTTGTGCATATTCCGAGTCATATTTATGCCTCAAAGGAATACAACCGCTCATGGCACGCTCGTTCACGCCCACGACGTTCGAGGACATCGACCCGGATCGCCGCCCGAGCCTGGCGGCGGCGCTGGTCCCGGTCCTCGCCGTCGTGGCGTTCCTCGGCATCGGCTCGGCCGTCCTCGGCCTCGACCCGCACGCGCCGCTCCTCTGGAGCATCGCCTTCGTCGGCGCCTTCGGCCTCTGGCTCGGCTACGACTGGGACGCCCTGTACGACGGCATCGCCAACGGGCTCGTGATGGGCCTGCAGGCGCTGCTCATCATCTTCACCATCTACGGGCTCATCGCGACGTGGGTGAGCGCCGGGACGATTCCGGGGCTCATGTACTTCGGCTTAGAGATCCTCACGCCGACGACGTTCCTCCCGGCCGCCGCGGTCGTCGCCGCGGTCGTGGCGTTCGCCATCGGCTCCTCGTGGACCACCGTCGGGACGCTCGGCGTCGCCTTCGTCGGCATCGGCGCGGGGCTCGGTATCCCGGACCCGATGACGGTCGGAGCCGTCCTCTCGGGGGCGTACGCCGGCGACAAGCAGTCGCCGCTCTCCGATACGACGAACCTCGCCGCCGGGGTGACAAACACCGACCTGTACGCGCACATCCGGCGGATGCGGACCGGCACCCTCCTCGCGTTCGGGCTCGCGGTGCTCGGCTTCCTCGCGCTCGGCCTCCGCGCCAGCGGCGCCATCCCCGCGGGCCGGATCGCGGAGATCCAGGGCGCGCTCGGCGGCACCTACGCGGTCACGCTGCTCGCTTTTATTCCGCTCCTCGTCACCTTCGGACTGGCGCTGCGCGGGCACGCGCCGCTCCCGACCCTCGTCGCCGGCGTCTTCGCCGGCGTGCTCACGACAATCGTTGTGCAGGGCGTCGGCTTCGTCGCCGCGTGGGACACCTTCATGTACGGGACCGCGCCCGAGTCCGGCTCCGAGCTCGTGAACGACCTGCTCGCGACCGGCGGGCTCACCGGCTCGGCGTGGACGATCACGGTCGTCGTCGCCGCGCTCGCGCTCGGCGGGATCTTGGAGCGCACCGGCGTGCTGGCCGTGATCGCCCACGCGTTCACCTCCTCCGTGCGCAGCCCCGGGGCGCTCGTCGCCGGGACCGGCGTCTCGGCGATCGTCATCAACGCGCTCACCGCCCAGCAGTACATGAGCATCGTGCTGCCGAGCGTCACGCTCCGGAACACCTACGAGGAGTTCGGCCTCGACACCGACCAGCTCTCCCGCGCGGTCGAGGCCGCGGGGACGCCGACCGGCGCGCTGTTCCCGTGGCACGCCGGCGCCGTCTACATGGCGGGGGTCACCGGCGTGCCGACGCTGGAGTACGCGCCGTACTACCTGTTCGCGTTCCTCTCGCCGCTCGTGTTGTTCGCCATGGCCGCGACCGGCTACTCGCTGAACGCGACGCCGACCGATGCGGGCGGTGTCGGCGCGGCGCCGGCGGCGACCGCTGACTCCGCCGCGACCGATGACGACTGACAGGACGGCGCCGGTGGCCGACTGACGGATCGACCCTTGTTTACGACGCGTTCTGCCCACTTTCGATGTCTTCAGTCCGGAAGCCGAAACGCGAGCCCGTACATCCGCCCGACGGATTCGGACCCGATCTCGCTCGCGAGGCGGCGAGCGGTCGCGGCCAGCGCGTCGCCCGCTTCACCCGGGTACTCCTCGGCCAGGGAGACGGCCTCGTCGGCGTGCGCGGAGACGTGGCTCTCGGTCCAGGGTACCGGCTCCAGGAGCGTCCGCTCCCGCTCGAACGCCCAGCCGTGCCCCGCGAGGAACCGCCGCAGGAACGCCGCCGGGTAGAAGGTGAGCGCCGGGCGGCCGCGGGCCAGCGCCGACGCCGCGTTCTCGACGGCGAACAGCTCGCGGATCGCGGCGTCGTCCGGGAGCGGGTCGTAGTCGTCGACGACGAGAGCCGCGCCCGGGGCGGCGACCCGCGAGAGCTCCTGGGCGACCGCCGACAGCGCCGCGGGGTCGAGGACGTTGCAGAGCCCGTGCGCGGTGATCAGGTCGACGGAGCCGTCCGGGAGCGGGACCGCCCGGAGGTCAGCCTCCAGCACCGTCAGTCGGTCGCCGCTATCGTCGCCGCCGTCGCTACTGTTATCGCCGCCGCTAACGTCTCCGCCGCCGACGCGCCGACGCGTCGTCCGCGCGTGGTCCCGGTCGTTCGTCACGGCGTACACCCGGGCGGCGCCGTTCGCGAGCAGGCCGGCGCTCGCGTTCCCGACGCCCGCACCGGCCTCCAGACAGCGCTTTCCGGCGACCGATCGGTCCTCGAGCGCGGCCGCGACCGTGTGCGGGACGTCCATCCGCCTCCCTCAGTGGTGCAGCTGCTCGGGGACCGGGCTGTCGTCGTGGCGCACGCGCTCGACCAGCGACCGCTGCGCGGTCGCGTCCATCCCGTCGTAGTCGTCGGCGGCCTCGAGGATCATGGTGACGAGCTTCGGGTCGCCGGCGCTGACGACGCTGGTGAGCCCCTGCGCGGCGGCGAAGTCGAACCGCTCGCTGATCTCGCCGGGCGCGGCGACCGGCCGGTACCAGTTCGCGAACGGCCGGTCCGCCTCGGGGAGCTCGTCCGTCGACGGCCACGAGCCGGCCGCGAACGCCTTGATCCCCAGCGTGCCCACGTTCTCCTCGTCGGCGCGAGCGAGGACCGCCTCGTAGTCGTACTCGTCGTCGTCCTTCCCGGCGACGACGGGATTCAGCGGAAACATCACCGACTCGAGGTCGTCGATGCGGTCGAGCGCGTCGAGGATGAGGTCGGGGTCGCCGTGGCTCGTCAGCCCGATGTGGTCGATCAGCCCCTGCTCCTTCGCCTCGCGGAACGCCGCGAGCGCGCCGTCGTCGCCCGTGAGCGCGTCGAGCTCCTCGTCGTACTCGAGCCCGTGCACCTGATACAGGTCGATCGTGTCGACGCCGAGGCGGTTCAGCGAGCGGTCGAGCTTGCGCCACGCGCCCTCGTACGTTCGCTCCTGTGTCTTGCAGCCGAGGAAGATCTCCTCGCGGTGCTGGCGGAGCTTCGGGCCGAGCTTCAGCTCCGCGTCGCCGTACGTCGGGGCCACGTCGAAGTGGTTGACGCCGTAGTCGAGGACGTGTTCGACCAGCTGGTTCGCGCCCTCCTGTTCGAGCCAGTTGAGCGCGATCGCCCCGAACGTCATGACGGTGCTGTCGTGACCGGTGTCGCCGAGCGGGCGGGTCTCCATACGTGGGCCATCACGCCCGCGCAGCATAACGGTTGCCGGCCGCTCCCCGGCCGCGAGTCGACCGGGGCGAGCGCCGCGCACGGCCCGGCCGGGGACGGTTCGCAGTTCGGTAGGTTTACCGCCGTCGACCCCCCGCCGTTCGAACATGAGCCTCGAGGTCGCCGTCGCCGTCCCGTTCAAACACCGCGCGAAGGAGCGGCTGGGCGAGGGCGAGTTCGTCGTCGCGCTGTCGCTCGACCGCGACTGGTTCTCGCCGGACCAGGCGAAGCGGCTCGTCGACGTCGCGGTCGGTCGCGGGCTGGTGGACGAGGAGGACGGCGACCTCGTCGCGCGGTTTGACCCCGACGACGTGCTCGTTCCGGAGGGGTTCACGCCGGACGAGTCGATCCTCCGCGAGCAGTCCACCTTCGAGACCGCCCTCGACGCCATCGTCGCGGCCGGGGTGGAGAAGCAGCGCGCCGTCGCCGCGATCAACGAGCGGCAGCGCGCGCTCGCGGTCACCATCGAGGCGGCCGCGGTCCTCGTCGCGAAGGAGCACGGCGCCGCGGTCGACCACCTCGCGCCCGACGTGCGCGAGGAGCTCGCTGCCGCCGGCGGCGACAGCGGCGACGAGAGCGAAGGAGGCGCGGACGACGACGCGGCGGCCGACGCCGCGGGTGACGCCTGATGGTCGCGGACCGCCTGACCGACGGCGTCCGGATCGGCCAGCTGCTCGCCTCGGAGGTGTCCGGCAACGAGGGACGCCTGCGCGACCTCGCGCTGGCCGACGCCGACCCCGACGTGGAGCCGACGGCCGACGGCGCGCTCGCGTACCGGATCGTCCGCGCGGTCGACGGCGACGTCGCCGAGGACGAGGCGGCCACCGCCGACGAGCGCGACGTCGCCGAGGTGTACGTCCAGCCCGACCGCGTCCGGATCGAGTTCGTCGGCGGGGGCGACGGAGCCGCGCTCCCCGAGGTCGCCGCCGACGCGGCCGACGAGGCGGGGCTCCGCGTCAGGCCGAAGGCGGTCCGGCCGCCGCGGACGCTGGTCTTCGTCGAGGACGGCGCGCAGGTGAAGCGCGCGCTGCCGGTGCTGGCGGCCGTCGTCGACACGATTTAAAAGGACTCCGCCGAATCGCGGCGACCGACGCCTCAGTCCGACCGCCCGCCGTCGCCCATCGCGACGTTGCGCGTTCCCGACGCCGACGGGTCGTCGGGCGACTCCCCGCCGACCTCGAACTTCCGGAGCAGCGCCCGGAGCCGCTCGGCCTGGTCCGCGAGCGAGCCGGCCTCGGCGGTCGCCTGCGACATCGCGGCGAGCTGCTCGTCGGCCGCCTCGCCGACCTCGTCGGCCTCGTCGGCGGTCGACCGGCTGATCCCCGCGACCTCCTCGGCCATCGACACCGTCTCCTCCGTGCTCGCGGCCTGGTCGTCGGTCGCCTTGCTGATCTCGCGGATGCCGTCGTCCGTCTCGGCGGCGTTGTCCGCCACCTCGGCGAACGCGTCGGCGGCGTCCCGCACCGCCTCGGCGCCCTCCTCCATGTGCTCCTCGGCGGTCCGGACCTCCGCGACCGTCGCCTGCGTCTGCGCCTGCGTGCCGGCGATGAGCTCCTCGATCTCCTGGGCCGCCTCCTGCGTCTCCTCGGCCAGCTGCTTGACCTCGTCGGCGACGACCGCGAACCCGTCGCTCCCCCCGCCGCCGCCGCCGGCCCGCGCGGCCTCGATGTTGGCGTTGAGCGCGAGCAGGTTCGTCTGCTCCGCGATGTCGCTTATCAGGTCGACGATCTCGCCGATGTCTTCCATCCGCTCGTCGAGGACCCTGACCTTCTCCGCCGTCTCGCCGATCGCGTCCCGCGACTCTTGGACGCTGTCGATCGCCTCGCCCGCGGTGTCCTGTCCCTCGTCGGCGATCGACGCGGTCTGTTGGGCCGCGTCGGCGACCGTCTCCGTCGAGGAGGCGACCTCCTCGATCGTCGCCGAGAGGTTGTTCATCTCGCCGGAGACCTGTTCGAGCATCTCGCGCTGGTCGTCCGCCCCCTCGGCGATCTCCTCGATCGACCGGCGCACGTCCTCGCTGCGCGCCTCGGCGGTGTCGACGCCCTCGACCGTCTTCTCGCTGGCCGCGGACACCTCGCCGGCGAACGACTGGACGTCCCGCATCGTCGCCTCGATGTCGTCCATCATCTCGTTGAACGCGGCGCCGATCTGCTCCATCGCCTCGCTCTCGCTGTCGGCGTCCAGCCGGACCGTGAGGTCGCCGTCGGCCGCGCGGTCCATCGTCGCGCTGTAGTCGTCGGCCTTCGTCTCGAGGTGCTGGTTCAGCCACTCGACCTCCTCGCGGCGCTGCTCGACCTCCGCCTTCGCCTCCTCGACGTCCTGGATCTCCGCCTTCTGCTCGGCGACGAGGTCGAGCTGGCGCTGCGCCTCCTCGCGCGACTTCTCGATCGAGTACCAGTTGACGATCAGCGCGCCGACGAGCCCGAGGACGAAGAACGCGTGAATACCCCCCCAGACGATCGGGTTCTCGATCGCCGCGGCGTGGTTGTAGACGAGGCTCGAATCGATCAGGCTGAACGCGCCGTGGCCGACCGCGACGTACCCGACGCCGACGGCGAACGGGACCCAGTCCTCGTACAGCGCGAGCACCGCGACGAACACGAAGAAGCTGAAGTGCGCCTCGATGTACCCGCCCGACAGCTTCACCAGCGCCATCGAGACGGTCATGAGGCTGAACGCCGCGAGCACCGTCCGCTGGCGGCGGCCGAGTCGAGACACGTTCGCCAGCGCCGCGGTGCCGAGGATGACGGCGGTGAAGCCGCCGAGCATCCACATCGGTGCCGCGGGGATCTGCGCCCCGGTGAACGACTCGGTCCCGCTGTACAGCCCCAACGCGATCAGGAACGGCACCTGCACCGCGATCGAGATCAGGATGTTCCGGTGGCGCGGCCGCCACATCTCCGTCGGCATCGAGGTGCCGTCCGGGATGTACCTGACGACCTCCCTGAGTTTCTCGCCTCTCCCTCGCGATTGGCCGGTCGTCGTTCCCGACGTGACCCCTGACTCTGCCATAGCGTCACCTCCACTAATTCCGGCAAAGAAGGTTCTCCCCCGAATATCCGTTCTGATACTCCGGCGCGCCCCGTTCGGTGAAAGGCGGCGGACTCGGCGGCCCTCGGGACGCGGCGGCACGGTCGATCGCGGCGTCGACGTCTCCGGTGACGCCACCCCTCGGGCGAACGGGTTTAAGACCGGCCGGGCCGCAGTACGGCCGTGACGCTCGATCCGATCCACGTCGAGAACATCGCGCGGCTCGCGTACGGGATCGCGGGCGACGTGGACACGACCGACCACGACGACCTCGCGGGGCGCGTGTGGCGCGACTGGCTCCCCGAGCTCCGCCGCGACGGCCGCGTCGTGATCGAGCCCGTCGGCGACCACGAGCGCCGGCTGGCCCCCGTCGACGACGCCGCCCTCGCCGAGCGCCCGTTCGAGACCGTCCACGGGCTCGATTCGGGCACGATCAACCCGACCACATTTAAAAACGGGCTCGTCGTCGACGTGGCCCACGCCGCGATGGCGAGCGAGCCGACGGACCTGGACCTGCACCGCGACCGAACCATCGTCGCGACCGTCCACGCCGGCGACTCCACCGCTGACTTCGACGACGACTGGCGCAAGCGCGACGACGGCCACACCCGCCAGCGCGTGCTCCACGCGCCGCGGGTGAACCGGTACGCCGAGGGGGTCGTCCACGCGCTTGCGCTGTACCTCGCCGAGGGGACCCACGCGCTCGACCACGCCGACGAGGTCGACGACCTGCTCGTCCTCGACGGCCCGATCTATCCCAAGGAGCTGTTCACGTGGGACGACCGCAACCCCGAGTTGGGCGCGCTCGCGCGCGAGGCGAAGCCCCGCGCGGTCGTCGAGAAGTACGTCCGGCTGGTCGAGCGGTTCGTCGAGCGCGACGTGCCGCTCGCCGGCTTCGTGAAGAACCCCTCCAGCGGCACCATCGTCCGCGCGCTGGGCCGGAAGGGCGTCGAGCCGCCGTGGCCCGACGACACCGCGCTGTTCACCCGGCTGCTGGAGCGCCGGGAGGCGGGAAGTCGTGCGGGCGGCGCCGCCGGCGGCGACGGCGACGATGCGGCCGGCAGCGCCCGCGGCGACCGCCTCGACGACGCGCTCACGTTCACCACGTGGTTCCACAGCCGCGGGGGCGCCGACGCGACGATGGCGGCCGACGGCGACGCGCTCGGGATCGACCGCGAGCTCGACCCCGAGCTGTACGAGCCGACGTTCACCGTCGTGTACGACCCCCGAACCGACGTGACCTACAAGCTGGAGGCGCCGTACGCGTTCACTCGCGACGCGGCGACCCGCGACCGGCTCACCCGACAGGTGCTCGCCGACGTGGCGACGACCCGGGGGCCGCCCGAGGCCGTCGCGAAGGCCGACGAGCTGGCGCGGATCGACGCCACGGAGAAGGCCGCGCTCCGCCGGAAGTTCGAGGAGCGGTTCGACAGCGACCAGCAGGCGACGTACGACGACCTGCGGTGGGGGAAGGAGCGCTTCTAACGCCGACCCGCTGACCGCGACTTATTTATAAATGAACGAGGCGGTCGGCGCGTGCCTCCGAGGCCGCCCCGCGGCCGAGGAGCGCGCGCGAGGGACGCGGCGACCGGAGGGAGCCGCGAGGCTGGGGAGGGGTGAGGCGCGGTTGCGGTGCGGGGTGGGACTCAAAGGGGCAGCCCGAGGCGGGCGCAGGCGACGAAAGCAGCGTGTCGCTACGCGCCACGGGCAGCCGGCGGCGGAGCCGCCGGCGACACCGCAGCGAAGGGGCGATAGCGACTGAGCGAGGAGCGCAGCAAGCGTGCGCCCGCCTCGCGGCTGGGGCTTTGGGAGTGTTCGCCGCCGTCTCGTTCTCAACTATCTGGCTCTGTTGAAATTCTCAATCGGTGATGTGTTCTTGGAGACGTGCTGAATACAGAGCGCGAGTCGATTAACACTTCTATCTAACACGACACCTCTTCGAACATATTTCGACAAAGTCTAAGAATTGGAACATACTTATCCTTACCAGCATGGCGTAAAATTAGTTCTAATCCCCAAAATGAATTAGAATCTCTCTCGATTGCTGAAAATATATCCTAGTGTAATGAGTGAGAGCGTCCCAAGAAATGCTTGGAGCATCACTACTATTTGAAGCAACATCCCAGTTGGTCGGAATGGGGGAGTCGTAGTGAAAGTAACCACACTATACGAGATCGTACGGACAAAACTATCCTCGATTCCTACTAACAAATAAATAACAGTTGGGAGAAAAAACAAACCTGCCATCCATTTACCGAGTTGGCTGGGTCGAACACCATAACCAGTGAGTTTCTCTGAGGCAAGACTCCCCATGTGGTCTTTACTGAACCGACCTTTAGTTTCTCTTAATTCGATACGACGTAAACGACGCTCATGGACATGGAACCTCCGAGCCTTGCTGACTAATCCATGATTGGCAAACGCGGATTTGAGATCGTGGTATGCCCGCGCGGTCGCATCCAGAGCGCTAGGCAAAAAGTTAGAACTCTCAAAGAGCCGCGTGCATTCTGTAGATCCGTCAACTGCGACGTTCGACAGTTTTGCATTTTGTAAATTAGCTTTTGATAGTCTAGCGCCCCTGAGATTTGCCTCATTCAGGTTAGCGTTCCTGAGATTCGCTCCGATTAGATTGGCGGCTTTGAGATTTGTGCGAGTCAGATCAGCACCTCTAAGATTTGTCTTGATCAGATCAGAACCACTTAGATTCACATCGGATAGTTTAGATTTACTGAGGTCCTTGCCACTCAGGTCGGCATCTCCGAGATTTGCTCCGGTCAAGTCGGTGTTTTTGAGGTCCAAGTTTGACAAATCGAAACTATCAATAAATTCGTCGGAGGGTCCCGATAGATCAACAGATGTTTCCTCCAGTTCAGCCCCGCTGAGATTCACCTCTGATAAATTAACACCGTCGAACGATGCTTCTGTTAGGTTTGAGTCACTAAGATCTGCCCCCGCCATCTCGGAACCGTTGAGGCATGCTCCGGTCAGATCGGATTCACAAAGATTCACATCGGTCAGGTCTGCGTCGGATAAATCTGCTTCTGTTAGATTGGTTCTGTAGAGGGACGCGCTGGTTAGCTCAGCAAATGTAAGATCCGAGTTAGATAGATTGGAATACCGGAGATCAGCTTTTGACAGATCAGCGTGATTGAGTTTTGCTTCTGAAATATCAGCACCTCTGAGATCTACACCAGACATATCTGCGTAGTCAAGGTCAGCTCCGGATAGGTTGACACCTCTTAGATCCTCGCCGGCTAGGTCAACGACATCGAGATCTGCTCCCGATAGATCAGCATCCTTGAGCTCTACTTCCGACAGGTTGACCCCGTCAAGCGACGCTTTAGATAGGTTTGATTTGCTGAGATTTGTTTCTGATACCTCGGCTTCGTTGAGGGATGCTTTAGTTAGATTAGAGTCAGTTAGGTTCGTATCTGTTAGATCAGTATGAGATAGATCAGCCTGTGACAGATTAGCTTTATACAGCGACGCGTCAACTAAGACGGCCTCACTTAGATTCGCACCACCTAGGTTGGCATATCGGAGGTCTACACCTGTCAGGTCTGTATTTCTCAAGTCCGCTCCTGACAGGTCAGCACCCCTCAAATCCGCATTATACAAGTCGCCTTTTCTGAGACTTCCATTTGATAGATTGGCGCCTCTGAGGTCTGCGTCGCGCAAGTTAGCAGTTGAGAGATCCGAATCAGTCAAATCAGCGTTTCGGAGAGATGCCTGATAAAATGAGATAGAATCCTGAAGTTCATTTCCAGCCAATATAGCTCCATCAAGTAATTCACCTCCTAAACGAATCTTGTCTTGTACTTCAGGGATGATTTTTGACTGTTTGAATTCCTCAATTGTTTTTGAATCAACTGCTTCAGGCTGTAAGTGCCACACACATCTCTCCGTATTCCCAACTGTATCACGGTAACAGCAGCTCTGATTTTTTGGGTCGTCACCGACTTCATATTCCTCAGGCCAAGTATAGCCACACTTATTTTCAGATTCTTCCCCCATACGTAGCTGATACACATCTAATTACATGAATTATACTGTCACGAATTTTTGACTTAAATTCATACCATTCGTAGCTGTTGCCCTGAAGCTCTCAACGGCTGTAATCACAAGGGTGCTGACAAGCTGATTTATCCGTAATGCTGTGAATTCATTAGTGATCGAATACTGTGTGGATCCTCTCTATCTCGCACCGCATCACTGACAGAGATCTAGAAGATATCGGAGGCGCTGCTGCATACAGCGCGCGAGTCGGTCGCGCAGTTCAAACGATTCCAGCGAACCAGAGAACCGTATAGGTCAACGCCAGAATAGACAGGACGATGCCGACGATACCGAGGAGACGCCCTTGCCGTTCGCTTATACCTATCTTTGGAACTGGTACGTAATCATTCTACTGCCGACACAGTCACCCTGCTGCATACACGCTCTGTATCTCGCACGTCGATTCTATCAGTTCTTAAGGATTTCAACAGAGCCAACTAATTATAAGTGAGCGGCTGGGACTTCGGGAGCCTTCTCGTCTCATATCGACTGCGCGAGCAGCACCACGTAGATGACGGCATTATAAACGCCGTGCGCGAGCCCGGGCACCACCACGTTCTCGGTGTGCTCGTAGAGGGCGCCGAGCACCGCGCCGAGCACGACGACGACGGCGACGTACGCCCACCGCTCGCCGAGCGACCCCGAGACCGAGGGGAGGTGGACCAGCCCGAACACGAGGCTCGCGAGCAGGATCGCCGGAACGGCGTCGAACGCGCGCCGCAGCCCGCCCTGAACGACCCCGCGGAACAGCGCCTCCTCCACCGGGCCGACCACGAACAGCGACACGGCGACCATGACGAGGTAGTACGTCACCGGGTCGCCGTCGGGCACGACCGCCTGGTTCTGCCCGGTCGTGAGCCCGATCTCCCCCAGCACGAATAAGGCGCCGTACTGGAACACGAACAGGGCCACCCCGCCGCCGAGGACGAGCCCGGCGTCACGGAGCGTCGGCCGCGAGACGCCGACGAGCCCCCACTGGTCGGTGATCGCGAGGTAGCCGACGACCGCGACGAGGAAGCCGGCGAACTGGAGCAGGGTCCGGAGCACCTGCAGCCCGGTCGTCCCCTCGCCCACGAGCCCGAGCGAGACGGCGAACTCGGAGACGGGCGTCGTCACCGCGCTGGCGACGAACAGCGCGAGGAGGACCGCGAACGCCGCGCTGGCGACGCGGAGGATCCGGTTCAGCGGTTCGGACTGCGTCTCACTCATCGGCGGGCGTACGGCTCGCGGCGGTTTATCGCCACCGGAAGGCGACGCTCATCGCGCCGGGACTCGCGCATGGATCGCCGACGGGACTCGCGCCAGGGCTCGCGCGCGGTTCGCCGACGGCTCACCGCTCGACGCGCAGCTCGCGCTTGTCGGCCACGGCGTCCGCCTCGGGGAAGTCGCCGCCGCCGAGCAGCCCGCGCGCCGCCTTCTTCCCCCACTCGACCGCGGGCTGGGTGAACGTCGAGACGCTCGCCAGCTCGCCGTACAGCACGCAGGCGGCCTCCATCGCGTAGAGGAGCTCCCCGAGGCTGCGCTCGTCGACGCGGTCGATCTCGACGCGCAGGTTCGGCACGTCGGCGGCCGCGAGGCTCGCCTCGGTCGCCTCGAACTCGGCGTCCAGTAAGTCGCCGAGCGACGAGCCGCCGAGGTACGCGAGCCCGTCGAGGTCGGTCTCGGGGATCGGCGTCTCCGCGCGCTCGGTCGGGCGGATCAGCGAGACGAGCTTGTCCGGCGGGCCGGCGCGGTACAACTGCAGCTGCGAGTGCTGGTCGGTCGCGCCGAGCGCCCGCGCCGGGGTCTGGCCGAGCCCGTCCTTGCCGAGGCTCTCGGCCCACAGCTGCGCGAACCACTCCGCGAACGTCTCCAGCGACTCCGCGTACGGCATCACGGCGTTCGTGAGCGCGCCGCGCTCCGCGAGCGCGTACGTCGCCGCGCCGTAGGCGTACGCGGGCGACTCGAACAGCGACCCCGAGAGGCTCTCCATTCCGTCGCGGCCCCCCGCGAGCACGGCCTCGATGTCGTGGCCCTGCAGCGCCGGCACCGCGAGCCCGACCGTCGAGAGCGCGGTGAACCGCCCCGGCACCCCGGCCGGCACGTCGAGCGCGGGGAGGTCGTGGTCGTCGGCGAGCGCCCGGAGGTTCCCCGCCTCGCCGGTCGTCACGAGGGTGCGCTCGGTCCAGTCGACGCCCGCCTCGGCCATCGCCTCGCGGACGACGAGGAAGTTCGCGAGCGTCTCCGCGGTCGTCCCGGACCGCGAGACGACGTTGACGACGGTGTCGGCGAGCGGGAGGTCGTCGAGCAAGGCGTCGACCGCGTCGGGGTCGACGTTGTCGAGGAAGTACGCGTCCACGTCGCTCTCGAGGGCGTTCGAGAGCGTCGCCGCGCCGAGCGCGCTCCCGCCGATCCCCACGGTGAGGACGGCCTCCGGGCGGTCGAACCGGTCGGTCGCCGCGCGGATCGCCTCCGCGTCGGTCGTCTCCGGCAGGGTCAGCGCGGCGTAGCCGAACTCCTCGTCGGCCATGCCGGCGGCGATCCGGTCGTGCGCGTCCGCCACGCGCTCGTCGAGCCGCTCCAGCGTCTCGTCGGTGAGTCCGGGCGTCGTCTCCAGTGCGTTGCCGAGGTCGACGTTCATACCTCCCTACGCGGGCGACCGAGGCTTAAAACCGGTCGTCTGCTCTCTCAATCCGCCGGAATCACCGACTCGTCGTCGCCGAGCGCGGGCCGACCGAACCACCGGTCGAACGCGAGCGGGCCGGAGCCGAGCGTGAAGACCGCCGAGGCCATCCCGAACAGCGCCACGTGGGCGAGGACGGGGTCGTCCGGGAGCCCGAACAGCGTCGTCGTGAACAGCACGAACGAGAGCGCTGCCGCGCCGCGGGTGAAGAAGCCGGCGATCAGCGCCAGCCCGACCGCGATCTCGGTCACCCCGGCGCCGACGACCCACAGCCCGGGGTCGACGGGGACGACCGACGTGAGGTCGTACTTCTCGACGACGAGCAGCGCGCTGCCGGGGTCCGCGAGCTTCTGGACGAGCCCGAGGTAGACGAACGTGACGCCCATCCCGACCCGGAGGACCGTCGGGACGTACCGCCGGAGGGGGGCCGCCGCGTCGAGGAACGACTTCAGGTGATGGACGGGGTCGATCCGGCCGTAGTACGACCCGGGCGTGCTCGCGACCGCGAGCAGCATGTCGTCCGCGCTCGGCCGGCCGCCGCCGAGGATCGCCAGCGCGACCAACACCGGGACGTACTCCATCGCGAGGACGACGCCGGGGTCGACCGCGAGGAGGACCCACGCGTACGCCAGCAGGCCGATCGCCGAGGCGATCCGGGTCGCGAGCCCGAAGAGGACGCAGAAGCCGAGCCCGATGAACAGCACGCGGAGGAGCGGGCTCGACCCGGTGTCGAACGAGAGCGTCGGCGCGAACAGGTACCCCTGGAAGCCGGCGCCGACGAGGGGAAGCCCGACGGAGAGCCGCAGCATCCACGGCACGAGGTCGCCGTAGCCGGCGAGCGTCTCGCGCAGGACGACGACGTCGACGATCGTCGGGCGCACCCACAGATACGCGGCGATCCCGACGACGGCGAGGAGGCCGGAGCCGCCGAACACCGCCGCGTTGAGCGGGTCCGACAGCACCTCGGCGGTGAACGCGATCGCGTCGAGCGGATCGCCCGACCCCTCGGTGACGTAGTCGACGTGGGCCGCCGCCGGCCGCGCGGCGAGCGTCGCGACCAGGGCGAACGCGGCGGCGGCGATCGACCGGGAGCGAAGGGACATACTCTGTTTAGGGACCGGACGCACCTAACGGTATTTCTTCACGAACGTTCGAAAGCGACCGCAGGACGGCCGAGTCCGCGGAGACCGACGCGATCCGCCTACGGCGCGCGAGCGACGACGCCGAACGTCTCCGTCCGCGTCGATTCGGAGACGACCTCGAAGCCGGCCGCCTCCAGCGCTTCGACCGCGTCGGCGGCGGCGAACCGCTCGTCGACCGGCGGGCCGTGTTCGCCGTCGCCGTCGGCGGTCCAGTCGAAGACCACGAGGAGCCCGCCGGAGCGGATCGTTCGCGCAAGCTCCGCGATCGACGCGTCGCTCGCGAACTCGTGGTACGTCATCGTCGACACGGCACCGTCGAGCTCGTCGTCGGCAAACGGGAGGTCAGCCACGTCGCTCGCGACGAGGTCGACGTTCTCCGGCACGCCCTTCTCGCGGTACAAGTCGTGCATCTCTGCCTGCACGTCGACGCCGTACACCGTCTCGACGTGCGGGGCGACGCTGTCGGTATAAAAGCCGGTGCCGCTCCCCAAGTCGGCGACGACGTCGAGGCCGGCCGAGACGAGCGGCCCGATCAGCTCTTCGGCCGACACCCATCGGTATCGGTCGGGACGCTCCAGCCGCTCCGCCTGCTCGGCGTCGAACGTGTGGAAACCCATATCCAGTATTGCACGCCGAACGCTAAAACGCGTCCGATCGAGCGACGGCGGGTCGGCCCGCGGCCGCGCGGTTCGTCGCGCCGACGGGTCGGTCTGCCGCCGCGGGACTCGTCGCGCCGGCGGGCCGGTCCGGTGTCGCGAGACCCGTCGCGCCGGCGGCGCTCACAATCGCCGCGGGCCTCACCACTCCGCGTCGAGCGCGTCGATCAGTCGGTCGACCTCGGCCTCGGTGGAGACGGCGTGGACGGAGGCGCGGATCGCGTTCGGATGCGGCAGCGACCGCACGACGATGTCCCGCTCCGCGAGGCGCTCCACGGTCGCGTCGGGGTCGTCGACGTCGATCGTGACGAGCCCGCTCTCGAACTCGCGGGGGCTCAGGAGTCGGTCCGCGGGGACGCCCGCCTTGAGCCGGTCGGTGAGCGACGCGATCCGGGACTCGATCGCGTCGAGGCCGACCGCGTCGATCGCGTCGAGCGCCTCGGCGAGGCCGACGTGGGCGGCGGCGGTCGTCGAGCCGATCTCGAAGCGCTTCGCGCCCTCCTTGAACTCGATCTCAGACGCGCTCGGGTCGTCGACGCTGCGGTAGCCGACGGCGCGCGGCGCCAGGTCCGCGGCGGCGTCGCGGTCGACGTAGAGGAAGCCGGCGCCCCACGGGCCGAGGACCCACTTGTGGCCCGCGGCGGCGACCGCGTCGGCGCCCCACGCCGACACGTCCATAGGGCCCTGTCCGGGCGACTGGACGGCGTCGACGAGGGTGAACGCGCCGGCCTCGTTCGCGACCTCGACGAGGTCGGCGACCGGGAGCCGCGTCCCGTGCGTCCACGTGATCGCGCTGAAGCAGACGAGCCGCGCGTCGGCGACCGCCTCGGCGTACTCCTCGCGGTCGACGCGACCGTCTTCGGTCTCCAGGACGCGGACCTCGACGCCCTCGCGTTCGAGCCGCTTCCACGGGAGGATCCCGGCCGGGTGCTCCAGGTCGGTCCGGACGACGACGTCGCCGGGCTCCCAGTCGATCGCGCCCGCGATGCGATTGATCCCGTCGGTCGTGCTCTCCGTGAGGGCGATCTCGGCCGGCTCGGCCCCGACGAACGCGGCGATCCGCTCGCGCACCGACTCGTACGTCTCGAAGGCGTGACCGTACGGGTCGGTCGCCGCGGAGCCGTACTCGTGGTCGGCGATGAACCCGGACGCGGCCTCGACGACGTACTTCGGGCTCGGCCCGTGCGCGCCGAAGTTGAAGTACGCCGCCTCCCCGAGCGCCGGCACGTCGGCGCGCAGCTCTCGGGGCGTCATCCCGTCGTCTCGGGTCAGCATCTCGCCGTCGGGTTCGGCCATTCAGGCGGTGTGCTCCGTGATCGCGTCGGTCAGGGCGTCCTCGTTTTGCGCGCCGACCATGCGGTCGGCGAGCTCGCCGCCGGCGAACACGAGCAGCGTCGGGATGCCCTGCACGCCGTACTCGGCCGCGAGCGACTGGTGGACGTCGACGTCGACCTTCACGACGGCGGCGTCGGTCTCCGCGGCGACCGACTCCACGGCGGGCTCCATCATCCGACACGGACCGCACCAGTCGGCGTAGAAGTCGACGAGGACCACGTCGTGGTCGGCGACCAGGTCGTCGAACTCGTCGGGACTGGACAGCTGAATCGGTTCCGCGGGAACGGACTCGGTTGAACTCATACTCTCCAGTACGCCGCCAGCGGTGATAATAGTTTTGGGTATTCCGTACAATATCGTGTGGGCGAGTGTCACCGGGCGGACCGGTCCGGAGGCGCGACGGTCGACAGCCATTAGGCGGTGACGCGTCCTCGTTGCACTCGATGACCGACGCGAGCCCGACCGACGCGACGTCAACCGACGCCGAGCGCCGGGCGCGGCCGCACCGCGCGCGGCTGCTCGCGACGCTGCGCGTCCAGTACCCCGACGCGCTCGCCGACCGCGGCTACCGGCTCCTCCACCCGGAGACGGGGGATCGCTACACCGGCGACCGGCGACACCTGGTCGCGGCCTGCCGGTCGGTCGCCAATTTCGCGCTCGGCGCCCTCGCGGACGGCCCGGACTGGTGCGTCCCGGCGGCCGAACACGGTCTGGCGTTCCTGCGCGAGGCTCACCGAAGCGACGACGGCGGCTACCGGCTCGTCGTCACGGCCGACGGCGACCCGATCGACCGCACGCGGTCGGCGTACGGCCACGCGTTCGTCCTGCTGGCGTACGCCCGCGCCGCGGACGCCGGGATCGACGGCGCCCGCGAGGGGATCGCGGCGACGCACGCGCTGATCGAGGAACGGTTCCGCGACGACGCCGGGCTGCTCCGGAGCGACTGCGACGCCGAGTGGACCGAGGTAGAGCCGTACCGCGGCCAGAACGCGAACATGCACGCCTGCGAGGCGTACCTCGCCGCGTACGAGGCGACGGGCGAGGACCGGTACCTCGATCGAGCGCGCCGCATCGCCGAGGCGATCGCGGTCGATCTCGCGAGCGAGACGAGAGGCCTTCTCTGGGAGCATTACACCCCCGAGTGGGAGCACGATTTCGGGTACAACGCCGACGAGCCCCGCCATCAGTTCCGCCCGCCGGGGTATCAGCCGGGCCACCACGCTGAGTGGGCGAAGCTCCTCGCGCTCCTCGACCGGTACGACGCGGAGGAGCCCGCGGCATCGATCGACGGCGCCGACATCGACTGGTACGACCGCGCCCGCGAGCTGTTCGACGTCGCCGTCGACCGCGGCTGGGCGGAGAACGGGTTCGTCTACACGCACGCGGCCGACGGCTCCCCGCTCGTCGAGGACCGGTACGGCTGGGCGCTCGCGGAGGCGATCGGGGCGGCCGCGGCGCTCGCGGAGCGGGCGGCGACGCGCGGCGACGCCGACGCGGCCGAGCGGTTCCGACGCTGGCACCGCCGATTCGCGGTTCGGACGGACCTGTACCGCGGGCCGGCCGGCGTCTGGTACGAGAAGCGGCTCCCGTCGGACGCCGAGGGGGACCTCGTCGCGCCGGAGCCGCCGGGCGTCGAGCCCGACTACCACCCCGCGGGCGCGTTCTTCGAGAGCTGGCGGTCGGTGCGACGGACGCCGTAAGGCGTCGGTCCCGAGCGTTCGCGCGTCGGTTCCGTTACGCCGACGGCGCGGCGTCGCGGCCCCCGCGGACCGCGACCGCGCCGTGGTAGAGGATGATGGCGCAGACGAACAGCGCCGAGCCGACCAGCAGGACGAAGCTGACTCGGTCGAGGACCGGCATCGCCAGCCACGCCGAGACCTCGCCGAGCGCGACGGCGAGGCTCGCGATCAGGAGCATGAGCCCGAAGTAGATCGTCACGTCGTCCTCGTCCACGTACGCGGTCGCGCCGGAGCCGATCCGCGCGCCGAGCGCGCTCCCGAGCAGCAGCGCGGTGACGATGCCGAGGTCGATGACCCCCGCCCGCCCGTAGGTGAACGCGCCGACGCCCCCCGACATCAGCCCGCCGAACAGGCTGGTCCCGACCGCCGCCGCCAGCGAGGTGCCGATCAGGTAGTAGATGGCCGGCATCCGGACGAAGCCGCCGCCGACCCCGAGGAATCCGGAGATCAGGCCGACGCCGCCGCCGACGCCGGAGATTGTCCACAGCGACGCCTCGCTCCCGTCCGCGAGCGTCATCATCGGCGGGATGTTGTACGACTTGATCTTCCGGGCGATCTCGGGGACGTCGTCCTCGGGCGCGTCGTCGGCCGGGGTCCCGCTTTCTCCGTCCGGCTCGTCTCCCGCCGCGTCCGGCTCGTCGCTCAGCGCGCTCCGCGTGAAGAGGATCCCGATGGCCGCGAGCAGGATGACGTACGCGACGCCGACGACGACGCCCGCGATCCCGAGCACCTCCAGCCCGAACACCAGGCGACTGCCGAGCTCGATGCCGACCGTGATCCCGACGAACATCAGCGCGCCGAGCCGGTAGTCCACCTGCCCGGCGTCGTGGTGTTTCAGCGTCGCTATCACCGCCGTCCCGAACACGAACGCCATCGAGCTCCCGATGGCGACCGGCGCGGGGTATCCGAGGATGAGCAGCGCGGGCGTCACGAGGAACGACCCGCCCATCCCGAAGAAGCCGAAGAACACCCCGACCATGAACCCGAAGACGACGAACAGCGCGAAGAGGTCGGCGCTCAGTCCGAGAAGCTCGAACATCTATATCCGCCGTATCCGTTTAAATACGGTCGACGCAAGCTTGTCCTCGAGCACCCCGTAGACGGCGTACAGAAGTGCCGCCTCGACGAGGACGAGACCGATCACGGCGAGCGCTGCGATCGTGGGGGACGCGCCGGGGAGCAGCTCCGTGCCCGTCATCGGCTCTCCGCTCCGCGTCCGGCGTCTGCGCCCGGCGATCGCGTCGGATACGTCTCTGTGTACGTCTCTTTCATATACCGTCCGTAGCGTGCGTGTGCTGATAATGGTTTTGGGATTGACGTACAATACTATATCCGCATGACGGACGGAACACTGCCGATAACTTCCGCGTACGTTATGCCGCCCGACGACTCGGATCTCGCATCGGCGGAAGACGACCGCAGTCGAACCCCTCGCGACGCGTGCACACCGGTCAGTCAGTGTCGTCAGTGCGTCTCCAGTAGACACGGTGATCCGGCAGCAAAGGCGATGTCGCGGCGGTCGCGAGGGAAACGGGCGATGTTGCGGCGGTCGCGAGGGAAACGGGCGATGTCGCGGCGCGCGGGTGACGGGCTACTCGGTCGGCTCCGTGTCCGTGTACCGGTCCGGCAGATACGGGGTCAGCGCCGCCGGCACCAGCGGGATCACGAGCGCGGCGAGCTCCGCGAGGTGCCGCCGGAGGAGGGTGTACACGGCGGCGACGAGCAGGGTCCCGGCCACGATCAGCCGGAGGGGCCCGTTGAGCAGGTAGAGGAGCGGGAGCGCCAGCCCGACGGAGAGCGCGAGGTCCTCTGCGGCGCCGTCGTACCTGATCCCGCGACGCGGCGCGACCCAGCGCTTCCGGTAGTGGTCGTACACCGCGCGGTCGGAGTTCCCCTCCCAGGGACGCAGCTCCAGCCCGCCGCCGTACATGTCGGAGACGCTGTGGAGCGCCGCCCCGAGGAAGAACAGGGCCGCGGCGACGGTCACCGCGGAGGGGGTCACGAGGGCGGCGACGAGTGAGACGCCGGCGAACGCGGAGTAGTAGTTGGGGTAGTGGAGGGTCTTCCGGTGGCCGACGTACATGTCGAGGTCGGGGAAGAGCCCGCCGAGGAACCCCGCGACGAACCCGACGGTCGCCAGTTCCGGCGCCACGCGCACGAGCGGCGCGGCGAGCAGCATCCCGGCGAGCACATGGGTCGGGAGCATCATCGTGGTGGAACGAAAGCGACAGAAATATTTGAACGTGTCGGCCGGACCGGCGGCGATCGGTCGAGCGATCCGCCCGGAGGGGGCCCGAAACCCCCGAAACACTCCGTATCAGATGTCTCGACGCTCGAACAGCGCCTGCGAGAGGATGAGCAGGCCGACGAACGCGACGAGCAGGATCGCCGAGTCGATCGGCTCGAACGACCCGTCGATCAGGATCGGCGTCGGCTCGTAGTACTGCGTCGGGCTCAGGTACTGTATCCAGTCGTATCCCTCGGCACCGCCGACGACGGACTCGACGAGGTAGAGGACGAACACGGTGCCGACGGCGCCCCGCTCGGCGACCGCCGCCCGGTCGACGGCGACCGAGAACGCGAGGCCGACCCCTGCACAGACGAGGAGGTACGGGACCGAAAGCAGGTGCGTGAGCAACAGGTGATCGAGTGGGACCGTCTCCCCGACGGCGACGACGAACAGGTAGATGATCGGGCCGCCGAGGGCGTTGACGGCGATCATGGGGACGAGCAGCGCGGCGAACTTCTCGACGAGCAGCCGGGACCGCGAGACGGGGAACGACAGGAGGAGGTCCATCCGCTCCGTCTCGACGTCTCGCGCGACGACGCCGCCGGCGACGTACGCGAAGTACAGCCCCAGCCCGAGCAGCCAGACGAAGTTGAACACCTGCGCGCCGAGGAACCCCTCGATCGTCGACAGGCTCTCGATGCCGAACGCCTCCAGCATCGCCGGCGGCAGGTCCTCGAAGACGTCCTCGTAGTCGACCCCTTCCAGCACGGTGAAGTACCAGACGATGAACCCGGCGTACGCCCCGACGCCGGCCGTGAGGACCGCGGCGCCGCGGAGCCGCCGTCTCCCCTCGTACCGAGCCGTCTCAAGCATTCGACGCCCCCGCTCCGTCGCTCACGTTGACTCCGCTTTCGTTTGCCGTCTCCTCGCTTCCGTCCCCCTCGTCTCCCGTCTCCTCGCTTCCGTAGTAGTGCGCGAACACGTCCTCGATCGGGGGTTCGCCGATCTCCACGTCGCGGACGTCGTGGGCTGCGAGCTCGCGGAGGAGCGCGTTGACGTCGCCGGCGTAGATGAACTGGACGCCCTCGACGAATCGCTCCGGGTCGACGACGCCGTCGAGGTCGGCTATCGCCGCGACCGCCGCGTCGCTCGCGTGAACGCGCACGTGCTTCCCGCTCCGGTGGAGGAGCGCCTCGACGTCCTCGAGCTCCACGAGCGACCCGGCGCGGAGGATGCCGACGCGGTCGCAGACGCGTCGGACCTCGCTCAACACGTGTGAGGAGAAGAACACGGTCGTGCCGCGCTCGCGCTCGTCGCGGACGAACTCGTTGAACGCCTCCTGTTTGAGCGGGTCGAGCCCGCCGGTCGGCTCGTCCATGATCACGAGGTCGGGGTCGTGCATGAACGCCTGCACCAGTCCGAGCATCCGCTTGTTCCCGGTCGAGTACTCGCGTACCGGTCGCTCTATCGGCGGGGTGAAAAGATCTAGCAGCTCCTCGCGGCGACGCTCGCCCTTCATCGCGCCGTGGTAGTCGAGCACCGCCTCGCCGGTCGCCTCCTCGTCGAACCCGAGGTGCGCCGGGAGGTACCCGATCCGGCCCTTGACACCGGTCAGCGCGTCCTCGTCGCGGATGTCGGCGCCGAGCACCCTCGCCGTCCCCGAAGTGGGCTTCAACAGCCCGAGCAGCAACCGTATCGTCGTCGACTTCCCCGCGCCGTTGGGCCCGAGGAACCCGAACACCTCGCCCTCGTCGACGGCGAACGACACGTCGTCGTTCGCGACCACGCTTCCGAACTCCTTCGTGAGCCCCTCGACGACGAGGGGGCGGTCGGTCTCACCGGACATAGAACCACCACGCCCCGGCGGCGACGAGGAGCAGGAGGACGATCAGCACGGCGGACTCGATGGGGACCTCGCCGCCGGACGACTCGACGACCGAGGCGGCGACCGTCGCGGTGTCGCCGGTGACGCGGACCCCGTCGGGATCGGTGTAGCTGATCTCGACGCTGGCCGGATACCGGCTCGCCGGCGCCTCGCCGTCGACCGCGAGGTCGAACGCGACCCGCCCCGTCTCTCCGGGCGCCAGCGACGGGACCACGGTGGTTCGGAACTCGCTCTCCAGCGGCTGGTCGACGGCGAGACGCAGCTCGACGTCGCGGAGCTCGACGTCGCGGCGGTTCGTCACGTCGAGCCGCAACACGCCGTCCTCGCCGGCCGCGAATTCGGCGTCGACCGGGGACACCGTCACCGCGTCCCGGCGCTCGGCGACGGGAACGCGAACCGCCTCGCGGGTCGTGCGGACGGTGTCGGCGGCGCTCCGGTAGCTCGTCGAGAGGACCACCTGCTGGGGGACCGAGTCGGCGCCCGCCGGGACCTCGCCGCGGAACCGGAAGGCGGCGCTCTCGCCGGCGTCGAGGTCGCCGACGGCGTACCGCGGACTGCGGGGGGCGAACGCCCCATCGCCGACCGCGAGGACGACCCCGTCGACGTCGCTCGGCCCGTCGTTGCGGATCGTCCCGCTGACGGTCCCGTTCTCGCCGACGCGGAGCGTGGAGTCGTCGACCGCGACCGAGAAGGACTGCTCCGCGCGCGGTCGGAGCCCGACCGGGATCCCCTCGTGAACGCCGCGGATGCCGTCGACGTCCGTGTACCGAACGCTGCCGGTGAGGCCGAACGACTCCGCGGCGGCGTCCGCGTCGACGCTCGCCGGGAACCTGACCGTCGCGTTCTC
This sequence comes from Halorubrum sp. CBA1229, assembly GCF_003721435.2. Lineage (NCBI taxonomy): Archaea > Methanobacteriati > Methanobacteriota > Halobacteria > Halobacteriales > Haloferacaceae > Halorubrum > Halorubrum sp. CBA1229. Next base: position 1,959,510 of record NZ_CP054585.1, read on the forward strand.
GCCGGGGTCGAGCCGGTCGATCCGCGCGGTGTTCCGCTCAGTCTCGCCGAGCGCGACGTCGGGACTGTTCGCGGCGAGTTCGACGGAAAGGTCGCGTGCGGGCTCCCCGCCGACGTTGGTCACGTTCGCGGCGAGCGTCCCGGAGTCGCCGACTTGGACGTCCGTGTCGACCGTCCGCATCGCGAACCGGGGCGCGTCGTCCACGGTCACCCCGATCGACTCGGTCAGCGTCCGCGATCGGTCCTGGACGACCCCGCTCCGCGGCGCCGAGAGGAACGTGTGCGAGTACTCGAGCCGCACGTCGAGCGAGTACCGTCCCGGCTTCGCGTCGGCCGGGACCCTGACCGAGACGGGGACTTCCCGGACCGCGCCCTCGCCGATCGATCCGACGGCGAACCGGCCCGTCTCGACGACGAGGGGCGAGCCGTCGTTTCGAACGTCGATCACGACGCTCCGGGCGGTCGTGACGGTGGCTCGCCGGGCGTCCGACCCCGCTTCCACGTCGCCGTCGTTCGCGATCTGCACCGTGAGGTCCGTCGTCGTCCCCGGGGACACCGTCGAGTCCGGGACGTACACGTCCAGTTCGGGCTCGCCGCGCACGAACGGCGGCTCCTCTTGGGCGACGGCGAGGCCGGCGAGCGTCCCGACGAGGAGGGCGACGACGGCGACGACGGCGAGGACCCGGAGGGGTTGTCGGGACATTCACGCCCCCGACCCGGCGGCCGCAGTGCGTCTGTCGGCCGACCGCACCGACCACGCGCGGGAGTGATGGTCGCGTGTCATGTGTGGAACTCCGCTCGCCGATCATATATGTTTACGTGTGGCGGTGGTATCGGCCCGGCGGCGGCCGGTACGGGGGGCTTATTTCGCTGGAACAGCGTGTCGAGGTATGCTCATGACGCCGGGACCGACCGCGGTCCCCGAACCCGTCCGCGACGCGATGAGCCGCGAGCTGATCAACCCCGACGTGGACCCGGAGTTCCAGCGGATATACGACCGGCTCACGGACCGGCTGGAGACCGTGTACGGTGTCGAGTCGAGCGCAACGAGCGAGGCCGACGGAACTCCGGAGGCGCTCTCCCGCGACGTCGTCGTCCCCGGCGGGGAGGGGATCCTCGGGTTGGAGGCCGCGATCGCCTCGCTCGTCGAGCCCGGCACCGAAGTGCTCTGCCTGTCGAACGGGCTCTACGGCGACGGGTTCGCCGACTTCGTCGAGTCGTACGGCGGCGAGGCGACGCTGGTCTCGGCAGAGTACGACGAGCCGCTCCCGCTCGCGGAGCTGGAGTCGACCCTCGCCGACGGCGACTTCGACGTCGCGACGCTGGTCCACTGCGAGACCCCCACGGGGACGCTCAACGACCTCGGCCCCGCGCTGGACCTGCTGGAGGGGGCCGACGGCGAGATCGTCACCGTCGTCGACGCGGTCTCCTCGCTCGGCGGGGTCCGAGTACCTACCGAGCGGATCGACGTCTGTCTGGGCGCGTCCCAGAAGTGCTTCAGCGCGCCGCCGGGACTCACCACGGCCGCGATCAGCGAGCGCGCGTGGGCGGCGATGGACGAGCGCGACCCGCACTCGCTGTACACGAACTTCCTCCCGTGGCGCGACACGTCGGAGGGATTCCCGTACACCCACCTCACGACCGAGATCGTCGCGCTCGACGCGGCGCTGGAGATGTGGCTGGAGGAGGGGCTCGACGCGGTTCGGGACCGACACCGGGCGGCCGCGGCGCGGTGTCGCGAGCGCGGGGCGGAACTGGGGTTAGAGCCGTATCCGGAGCCGGAACGCAGCTCGCCGACGGTGACCGCCTTTTATACGCCCGGACGGGCCGCGGAGCTGCAGGAGCGACTGCGCGAGGAGCGCGACGTGCTCGTCGCGACGGGGTTGGGCGAGTTGGCCGGAGACGTTCTCCGCGTCGGGCACATGGGACACAACGCGCGGGTCGAGCGCGTGGACGAGACGATGGACGCGCTGGAAGACGTCTTATAAACCGGACGCGGAGTAGTCGAGGGAATCTCCGGGAATTCGGTGAGCCGGCATCGTTGACGCTCTTCGAAGGCGTCACGCTCTGGTCCGATTCCAATCAGCACGGCCAAAATATATGCCAGTGCACCTGTCAGTGCAGATCGAACATGCAGCGAGTAGCCCTCCTCGGCGGCGGTTTGCTTATCGTCGGCCTCAGTATCGTCCTCGCGCAACTGGTTACCTTCCCCGCCATGCTGTTCGGGGGGTGTACAGACGTCGGTGTTCCGGATGGTGAGGGGCAGGGAATCGGCGTCCTCGGCGTGGCGGACGGGAACCTCCTGTACACGCCCGACGGGGTGAACGAATGCAGTATTCCGCTCCCAGCGGTCGGTATCCCGGCCGGACTGATCGCCGTCGGAATCGGCTCGATCCTATCCCAGAGGGTGACAAGGAACTGAGCGGGACTTCGATTAAAAGGGATCGCGTGCTTTCCGGACGGAGTAGCGCCCTTATTTATATAGCGTCCCCGCCGGTCGCTCCGTCGTTCCTCCGCGGTTCCGCCTCCGGAACGCCCTTGCCGCCGCCCCGACCAGTTGGGAGTGAACATGAATCATCGCACGCTCGGGAGCGTCGGCGAGGTCAGCGAGGTCGGCTACGGCTCCTGGCAGATCGGGAGCGACTGGGGCGACGTGAGCGAGTCTGAGGCCGTCGCGGCCGTCGAGACCGCCCGCGACGCCGGGATCGACTTCTTCGACACCGCGGACGTCTACGGCGACGGGCGCTCGGAGCAGCTCCTCGGCGACGTGCTCGGAGACGACATCGCGCGCGGCGACGTCACGGTCGCGACGAAGGCCGGCCGCCGGCTCGACCCCCACGTCGCCGACGGGTACACCGAGGCGAACCTCCGTCGGTTCGTGAACCGATCGCGCGAGAACCTCGGCGTCGAGACGCTCGATCTGGTCCAGCTCCACTGCCCGCCCACGGACGTCTACTACCGGCCGGAGACGTTCGACGCGCTCGCGACCCTCGCGGACGAGGGGCGGATCGCGGCGTACGGCGTCAGCGTCGAGCGCGTCGAGGAGGGACTGAAGGCGATCGAATATCCGGGCGTCGAGTCGGTCCAGATCATCTTCAACCCCTTCCGCCAGCGCCCGGCGGAGCTGTTCCTCGACGAGGCCGCCGCCCGCGACGTGGGCGTGATCTGCCGGGTACCGCTCGCGTCCGGCCTGCTGACCGGCGCGCTCTCGCGCGACGACGAGTTCCCGGAGAACGACCACCGCAACTACAACCGCGACGGCGACGCCTTCGACGTGGGCGAGACGTTCGCGGGCGTCCCCTTCGAGGCCGGCCTCGACGCGGCCGACGCGCTCGCGGACCGCGTCGACGCGGTCGCCGACGACCCGACCGACGCGACCGGCGACGACCTCTCGCTCGCGGGGTTCTCGCTCCGATGGATCCTCGACCACGACGCCGTTTCGGCCGTCATTCCGGGGTCGACGACGCCCGAGCACATCCGGTCGAACGCGGCCGTCAGCGACCGTCCGCCGCTCGGCGACGACGCGCACGAGGCGGCCCGCGAGGTGTACGACGAGTTCGTCCGCGAGCACGTCCACCACCGCTGGTAGCGATCGAGCCGGCGACGGAACGTGCCGCTTTTCTCCCGAGCCGGGCCAGGTCGAGGTAACCCGTGAACGCCGACCCCGGAGCCGGCGGCGAGGACGAGCGCGAGACGCCGAGCGACGACTCCGTCCCCGACGAGGAGCGCGAGGCGCTCGTGACGATCGCTCACGGCGCGGTGGTCACGTCCGGGGGCGTCTCCGGCCAGCGGGCGCTGACGGCGGCGACCGAGTTCGTCCTCGCGCGGGGGCTCGGCCCGACGGCGTACGGCGTCTACGCGCTCGCGTGGCGGATCGCGCAGCTCCTGTCGCGGCTCGTCACCTTCGGGAGCGTGCCGACGCTCCAGCGGTACCTCCCCGAGTACGCGGACGACCCGGCCCGGCGGGGGACCGTCGCCGGGCTCGCGTACGCGACGACGCTCGGCTTCGGCGCCGCCATCGCCGCGGGGGTCTGGCTCGCGGCCCCGCGTATCAACGACCTCACCGTCGAGGAGGCGGCCTTCCCGGGCGCGATGCGGGCGTTCGGCTTCCTCGTCGGGCTCCTCGGCGTCGTGATGGTCGCGTCGGCGATCTTCCGCGCCGTCGGCTCCGCCCGCGGTGAGATCGCTTTCAACAAGCTCCTCCGGCCGGGGGTCCGGCTCGTCGCCGCGGTCGCTGCGCTCGCTGCCGGCTACTCTATCGGCGGCGTCGCCGTCGGGATCGTCGCCGCGACCGCGCTGCTCGCGGCGGTCGCCGTCCCGCTCTCGGCGCGAGTGACCGGCGTCGTCCCGTCGCTACGCGGCGCCCGCCGCGAGGCGCGGCGCTTCTACGACCACGCGGCGCCGGTCGCGATGAGCAGCCTCGGGAAAGTCTTCCAGAACCGCGTTGACGTGCTGCTCGTGGGGGCGCTCCTGACCGCGACGGCCGCGGGGGTGTACAACGTCGTGCTCGTGCTGATCGCGATCGCGTGGATCCCGCTCATGTCCTTCAACCAGCTCCTCCCGCCCGTCGCCTCCGACCTGTACGCGAACGACCGGACCGCGACGCTGAACGCGGTGTACTCCTCGGTGACGCGCCAGATCGTCACGGCGGTCGTCCCGATCCTCGTCGTCCTCGCCGTCTACGGCCGGGAGCTGCTCGGGCTGTTCGGCGACCCGTACGTCGCGGGGTACCTCCCGCTCGTCGTCTACCTCGGCGGGGTGTTCGTCGGCAGCGCGGTCGGCGCGACCGGCTGGCTCCTGATGATGACCGACCACCAGTACGCCCGGATGGCGCTCGACTGGCTGCTCGCGGTCCTCAACGTCGCGCTGACGTACGCGTTCGTCGTCCGCTTCGGGCTCGTCGGCGCCGCGCTCGGCACGTCGCTCGCGATCGCCGGCCAGAACGGGATACAGGTGCTGCTGCTGCGTCGGTTCGAGGGGCTGTGGCCGTTCGACCGCACCTTCCTCACCCCGCTCGCGGCTGGGGTTGCGGCCCTCCTCGTCGCGCGGGCGGTCCGCGCGGTCGTCCCAGGTCTGGCCGCGGTCGTCGTCGGGGGCGTATTGGGGCTCGCGACGTACGCGGCGGCGCTCCGCCGCCTCGGCGTCGACCCCCGAGACCGGCTCGTCGCGAGCCACCTGGCGGGCCGGTACCGCGCGGCGCTCGCGCGACGGCTCGACCGGTAGGCCGGTTTCGCGCACCACCGAACGTCGACCGTTTAATATTCGACCGGCGTGTACGGCCTTCCATGGAAACGATCGAGCGCGGGTCGGCCGGCTCGGCCCGCGTCGCGATCGTCGGCGGGATCCACGGCGACGAGCCCGCCGGCGAGCGGATCGTCAGGCGGCTCGCCGACGAACTTGACGAGGACGGGCCCGGGAGCGGGAGCGTTCGGCTGATCGTCGCCAACGAGCGAGCGCTGGCGGCCGGGACGCGGTACACGGACGCAGACCTGAACCGCGTCTTCCCGGGCGACCCCGACAGCGACGACTACGAGCGGACGCTCGCGCCGCGGCTCGCGGCCGAACTGGAGGGGATGGACGCGGTGCTCGCGCTCCACACCTCCCACAGCGCCCCGCCGCCGTTCGCCATCTACAGCGACCCGACCGAGTCGGTTCGCCGCAGCGTGACCGGGATGCCCGTGGAGTACGTCGTCGACTCCAGCGAGCTGCGGTCGACGACGCTCGACTCCGTCGTCCCCCACACCGTCTCGATAGAGGTCGGCAGACAGGGGAGCGAGGAGGCGGTCAAGTTCGGCCACGAGGCCTGTCTGGCGTTCCTCCGGGCGCACGGCGCTATTGACGACGAGCCGCCGACGTTCACCGAGACGACGGTCGTCGCGGGCGACGAGGAGGTGCCGAAGGGCGGCGGCGAGCCGCACGTCCACTTCGCGAACTTCGAGGCGATCCCGCCGGGGTCGGTGTTCGCTGAGGACGACGTGTACACCCACCGCGTCGAGGAGGAAGGGCTCGTCCCGATCCTCGCGAGCGAGGAGGGATACGAGGAGATATTCGGCATCTACGGCCGCGTACAAGGGGTCATGGAGCCGCCGGCGTCGGCGGGTGACGGGGCTGTCGGCGGGGAAGAGCCGGCGGAGGAGGAGTCAGCAGAGGAGACGGCGGAGTAGCCCGAACTCACTTCGCGGTCGGCGTGACGTCGCCGACGGCGTCCATCACCTGCATCGCGGCGCTGGCGGCCAGCCCGCGGGCGACCTCGTCGGTGTCGGCGTCGGCGATCCCGGCCTCGAGCTCGTCGGGGTCCGGCGTGAAGCCGGCCGAGACGGGGTGCCCGGCGGGCGGATTGACCGCGACGGTCGCCTGCGGGCCGTTAGCGCCGACCGACAGCTCCGAGCCGACGGCGTAGCTGTTCGGAAGATACGATTCGGTTCGAGAGACGATTCCGGCGACCGCGCGCCGGAGGCGCCGTTCCTGGTCGGGGGAGAGGTCGACGGCCGCGGGCTCGCCCGCGTTCGTCACACCCGGTGCCCCGGCGTACGGGTTGTTGCCGTTCATCGAAGACACGTTGGGTACGCGGAGACGGTTCAAAAAGGCGTCGGCGGGGGCGATCCACGGTCGGGACCCGTCGCTGCGGTCCGCGGATCCCGGTTCGCAGCGAGCCTCGACGGCTACAGTATCGGCTCCGACTCGCCGTACGCGGCGATCACGACCGCGGTCGTGTACCGGTCCGGCGCCGAGGCCGTCGTCTCAACGTGCACCTCGCGGTCGGGCAGGTCCCAGTCGCGCAGCTCCCCGCCGGCGTCGAGCCCGGCCTCGATGCGCTCGCGGACGTCCTCGGGGTCCTCGCCGGTCACCTCGTAGAAGAGGCCGGGACCGGGACCGGTCGCCCAGCCGAGACCGGCGGCCACGTCCGGGCGGCGTCGGGGTGCGCGCTTCGACTCGGCGTCCTCCGCGCCGGCGCGGCCGCCCTCGCGGAAGTCCACCTCGTCGTCCGGGCCGACAGTGCGACGCGCCTCGACCACGGTGAGCCGGTTGCCGGCGGGGCCGAGGTCGGGGACCACCTCGACCGCCTCGACGGTCGCCTCTGCGGGGACCACGGAGGAGACCGCGACGAGGTTGTAGTTGTGGAGGTTCGCGTCCGCGAGCGCGGCGTCGTAGGAGGCCATCGCCGTGTCGGCGACCCCGACGCCGCCGGCGACGTGGATGGTGTTCATTACGTCCGGATCGTCGGCCCCCGCGCTAAGGGGTTACGAAGCAGTCGTCTCCTGACCCGCCGTCAACGTGGATGTTTATAAATAACAGCGGTGGCGCGCCTGCGAGCGGCCGCCACCGGCGGCCGCGAGCCAGCCCGCGAGGGAGTCGGACCGGCGCAGCCGCGCCGGTCCGACGAGGCTGGGGAGGGGTGAGGTGCGGTGCTGTGCGGTCGGGTGGGATTCAAAGGGGCAGTCGCGAGGACGGCGCAGGCGACCCAAGCACTGGAGGGAGTGAGCGAAGCGAACGACCGAAGCGCGCAGCGAGCGTGCGCCGTCCTCGCGGCTGGGGCTTTGGAGGTGTTTGCCGTCGAGTCGGTATCGGTCGTTTATAAACGAGCGGCTGGGGCGTTAGAGGCGTTTAACACCGCTCAACCGCCAGAAATCCCGCAGAACTCGAAACCGACTGCCGGTCCGTAGTCTCAGTACTGGTAGTTGATGACCTGCTCTTCGGTCTGCTCCGCGTCCTGGAGCTTGTCGCGGGCCGCCTCGAAGTCCTCGAGCGTGACCTCCGTGCGGCCGTCGCGGATCGCGAACATGCCGGCCTCGGTCGCCAGCGAGGCGATGTCGGCCCCGCTGTACCCCTCTAAGTCCGACGCGACCTCGGAGAGGTCCGTCCCCTCGGCGACGTTCATCTCCTGCGTGTGGATCTCGAGGATGCGGGCGCGCCCCTCGGCGTCGGGCTCGGGCACCTCGATGAGGCGGTCGAACCGGCCGGGGCGGAGGATCGCCTCGTCGAGCATGTCGAAGCGGTTGGTCGCGGCCATGATCCGGACCTCGCCGCGGTCGTCGAAGCCGTCCATCTCGGAGAGCAGCTGCATCATCGTCCGCTGGACCTCGGCGTCGCCCGAGGTCTTCGAGTCCGTCCGCTTGGCGGCGACGGCGTCGATCTCGTCGATGAAGATGACGGCGGGCTCGCGCTCGGCGGCGAGCTCGAACAGGTCGCGGACGAGCCGCGACCCCTCGCCGATGAACTTCCGGACGAGCTCGGAGCCGGCCATCTTGATGAACGTCGCGTCGGACTCGTTGGCGACGGCCTTCGCGAGCATCGTCTTCCCCGTTCCCGGCGGGCCGTGGAGCAGGACGCCGCTCGGCGGTTCGACGCCGACGGCCTCGAACTGCTCGGGGTTCTCTAGGGGGTCCTCGACGGCCTCGCGGACCTCGCGGATCTGGTCGTCGATGCCGCCGATGTCGGCGTACTCGACGTCGGGCGACTCCGTGACCTCCATCGCCTGCGCCCGTGAGTCGGTCTCGTCGTCGAGCACCTGCTGGACCGCGAAGGAGTCGTTGATCGCGACGCGGTCGCCGGGGCGGAGGTCCTCGTCGAGCCGGGTGGCCGCCTGCGTCAGCACCTCCTGGTTGTTGCCGTGCTGTTTGATGACGACGCCGTCGTCGGTGATCTCCTCGACCGACGCGATGTACAGCGAGGAGGTCTTCAGCACCTCGTTCTCGCGTTTCAGCTCGTCGACGTCGGCCTTCAGCTCGCCGCGGCGACCCTGCGCGTCGTCGAGCCGCTGCTCCAGCTCTTCGTTCACCTGCAGGATCCGTCGGTAGTGCTGGCGGATCGCTTCGAGCCGCTCCGTCTCGCTCATCTCCGGATCGAGCTCCAGACGGGGGCGGTCGGGCAGTGAGGGGCTATGAGACATTCGTTGCTGGTTGGTATGGAGCGCGCGTAAATGTGCCTTTGGGTCACGGTGGTCTGCCGGCCCGACCGCGGGAACTGACCCCCGATCCCCGTTCGAGGCGGTCGGTCGCCCCGCCGCCGCGAGAGTATCATCTGTGATACTCGCGGGTCAACGTTTTAACAGAAGGCGTGCGTATTCCCCGTTATGAGCGCACGAGCGGCGGTCGAACGCGTCGGTTCGGTGTCCCCGACGGACGACTCGCGGACCGCGGGTGTCCGACCATGACCGACGGTGCGACCGAGCCGACGGTCCTCGCCGTCGACGACGAGCCCGACCTCGCCGAGCTGTACCGGGTGTACCTCAGCTCGGCGTACGACGTGCGGATCGCGACCGGCGGCGAGGCGGCGATGGAGGAGATGGACGAGTCGGTCGACGTCGTCCTCCTCGACCGTCGGATGCCGGATATGTCCGGTCACGAGGTGCTCACCGCCATGCGCGCGGCCGGCTACGACGCCCGGGTCGCGATGCTCACCGCGGTCGAGCCCGACGTCGACATCGTCGACATGCCGTTCGACGACTACAAGACGAAGCCGGTGACGAAGGAGGACCTCCTCACGCTCGTGGAGGTGCTCCTCTACCGCGCGGAGTTCGACGAGCACAGCCAGGAGTTCTTCGCGCTGGCCTCGAAGAAGGCCGCGCTGGAGGCGGCCGACGCGACGGGCGGCGACGAGTACGAGGAGCTCGTCGAGCGGATGGAGACGATCCGCGACCGCGTCGACGACACGCTCGACCGGCTCTCAGCGCGCGACGCGTTCGTCGAGGTCCCGGGGAGCGTCCCGTAGAGGGGGCCGCCCCGAACGCTCACTCGATCGTCAGGTCCCCGTCGGCGTCGCCGCCCCCGCCGTCCTCGTCCCACTCCAGCTCGAACTCGACGCTCAGCTCGCCGGGGCCGTCGGCGGGTCCCTCGCGCTCCGCTTTCACCTCGAACGTCGGCCGGGCCGGCGGAGCCATCGTCACCGACTCGCCGCCCCGACTGAGCGTGATCTCGCTGCCGGACTCCAGCGAGTCGGCGACGGTCCGGAGGTACGCGGCGATCTCCTCGCGGCTTCGATTGCTCTCGGATTTGAAGAGGACTTCTTCTGGCATGGGCGGGTGTACGTCGTGTCGGCGTATAAATCCGTACGCCGAAACGAGGCCCGGCCGGGACCCCGCCAGACGACACCCTCAGAACCCGTCCTCGCCTCAGAACCCGTCCTCGAAGACGAACGTCCCGTCGCGCTGGACGACCTCGCCGTCGACCTCGATGACGGAGTCCTCGCTCATGTCGACGATCATGTCGACGTGCTCGGCGGACTCGTTGACCTCGTTGGCCTCGCCCACCGTCTCGGGGTACGCGGAGCCGACCGCCATGTGGACCGTGTCGCCCATCTTCTCGTCGAACAGCATGTTGTAGGTGAACCGGTCGATCTGGCGGTTCATCCCGATGCCGAGCTCGCCGAGCCGCCGCGACCCCTCGTCGGTGTCGAGGATCCCCGTCAAGAGGTCCTCGTTGCGCTCGGCGGAGTGCGAGACGACCTCCCCGTCCTCGAACCGGAGCCGGACCCCCTCGATCTCGCGGCCGTAGCGGTACAGCGGGAGGTCGAAGTGGACCTCGCCGTCGACGCCGTCGCGCACGGGCGCCGTGAACACCTCGCCGCCGGGGAGGTTCGCCTCGCCGTTGTCGTTGAGCGTCGAATTCCCGGAGACGTCGAGCGTGAGGTCCGTCTCCTCGCCCGAGCGGATCCGCACCTCGTCGGCGTCGTCCAAAATCTCGACCATCTCCGCTTGGAACGCGCGCTGCTCGTCCCAGTCGAGCGAGACCGCGTCCCAGACGAAGTCCTCGTACGCCTCGGTGCTCATCCCGGCGAGCTGGGCGTGGCTCGCGGTCGGGTACTGCGTGAGACACCACGTCTTCGAGAGGCGCGTCCGCTTGACGTCCTCCATCGCGCGGTTGTAGGCGGCGTTCGTCTCGGGGTCGACGTCGGCGTCCTCGGTGGCGTTCGACCCGCCGCGCGCGATGACGAACACGTCGGCCTCCCGGTACAGCGCGAGCCGGTGGTCCGGCTCGGTGAACTCCTCGGACGAGCGCTTGAACGCGCGCTGGGCGCGCTTCGAGTAGTTGAGGTACACCGGATTGGCGCCGCGGTCTCCGCAGACCTCGTGGAGGGCGACCGCGAGGTCCTCGGCCTCGGCCGGCAGCTGGATGACGACGTCGTCGCCCGACTCGATGCCGGTCGAGTGGTCGGCGATGATCTCGGCGTGCTCGCGGATGCGTGCGTCCATACGGTACCCTCTCGCCGCGGGGAATTACCCGTTTTGGAAGCGGTCGGCGGCGCGGCGGCGCTACTCGCTTGCGCTCCCAGGGCGACGCGACTCGCCCGCGCGCTCGCGGCGCTGCTACTCCCCGTCGGTTCCGCGGGAAACGAGCGCGTCGGCCAGCGCCTCGGTGTCGGCGACGGTGAGGTCCGGCCGGTGGATCCACCCGCCGTACGGGTTCCCGTGTCTGTTGAGGAACGCGCCGCGCATGCCGACCGCCTTCGCGCCGACGAGGTCGAACGTGTGCGCGGTCACGAACGCGACCTCGTGGGGCGCGACGTCGAACGCCTCGCAGGTCAGCTCGTACGACGCCGGGTGGGGCTTGTACGCGCCCGCGTCGGCGACCGACACCACGCCGTCCAGTTCGGTCTCGAAGTTGGGGCGGACCGCGTCGAGCATGTCGGGGTCGCCGTTCGAGAGGCCGACCAGCTCGTACTCCTCGCTCAGTCGATCCAGCGCCGCGTCGACGTCCGGGTACGGCTGAAGGGTCTTCCACTGCCGGATGACGGCGCGGACCGCCTCGTCCGGAACGTCGAGGCCGATCTGTTCGAGCCGGTACGCGAGGGCGCGCCGGCTGATCTCTTTAAAAGGCGTGTGGGGGCCCGGTATCAGCGAGTCGATCATCGAGTCCCGGAAGTGCATGGCGAGGTACCGCCGGAGCAGTATCTCGGGGTCGTAGTCGCTCCCGTGGTCGTCGAGCAGGGCCCGTAGCGCGGGGACCAGAGTCGCCTCTCGGTCGAGCAGCGTGTCCCACAGGTCGAACGCGAGCACCTCCGTCTCCTCGCGGAGCGTCTCGGCGGCGATTTCGGACATGTGACAGGTATCACACCGACGGTACGCGTTATCAATCTACGCGTCCCGGAACGGTCGTGTCCCGTCCCGCGACGCCGGACGACGACCGCTCACCCGGTCAGCACCCACGCGCCGATCAGGAGCAGGATCCCGCCGGCGACCCGGTCCAGCCAGCGGCCGGTCCGCTCGGACCGGAGCGCGTCGGCGGCCCCGTCGGCGACGACCGCCACGACGCCGAGGTAGCAGGCCGTGAGCGCGGCGTAGGTGGCGCCGAGGACCGCGATCGACGTGCCGCCGGCGCCTCCGCCGGCGCTCCCTGCCGCGAACCCGGGGAGGAACGCGAGGAAGAACAGCGCGACCTGCGGGTTGAGGGCGTTGACGAGGAACCCCTCGCGCACGCCGCCCCCCGCCGGCGACGACCGGTCGCCCCCGGCCGACCGCAGGGCGTCGACGCCGAGGTAGAGGAGGAAGAGCCCGCCGACGAGTTGGACGACTCGTTCGGCGCCCGGCACAGTTCGATAGACCGCCGCGACGCCGACCGCGACGAGCGCGGTGTGGAACAGGATTCCCGTCGTGACGCCGAGCGCGGCGCGGAGGCCGTCCCTCCGGTCCTCGATCCCGCGGGAGAGCACGAACAGCGTGTCGGGGCCCGGCGTCACGATCAGCGTCGCCGCCGCCAGCACGAACAGGGCGTACGTCGAGGGGTCGACGGCGAGCGCCGCGCCGGTCATTACCTCGGAGCGCGGGCCCCGCGGAGAAAAATCGACCGGCCCGTCGCGCTCCCGAGACTCCGTCTTTTTATAAGCGCCGCCCTCACGTCCCACGTATGCAGACGCACATCGTGCCGGTCGGCTTCGACTACGACCGCATGATCGCCCCGCTCATCCGGGACCAGTTCGACGTCGACCGGGTGATCCTCTTGGAGGGGACGGTCGGCAGCGAGGCCAACGTCGAGTACTCGCGGAACATCGCTCGGAAGCTCGAACAGGACTTCCAGAACCTGCTCGGCGCCGAGACCGTTCGCGAGCAGCTCACCGACGTGTACGACTACGACGCCGCCTTCGAGCGCGCCTTCGACCTCATCAACGCGGAGCTCGACCGGGACGAACGTCGGGGGGCCGATGCGGGAGGCGAAGCGGGAGGCGAGGATCGCGGCGACCCGGACGACGACGAGGCGGAGCGCGAGGTGTGGGTGAACCTCTGTTCGATGCCGCGCCCGGTCTCGTTCGCGTTCGCGACCGCCGCCCACTCGATCATGGTGGAGCGGCAGGACGACCGCGACCGCATTCACACCTACTACACCGCCCCCGAGAAGTACCTCGAGACCGAGCTCGCCGAGGAGCTCCGGGCCAACCGCGACCTCCTGCGCGAGCTGGTCGAGAGCGACGCGCTCGCGGGCGGGGGCTCGGGAGACGATGACGGCGATGGCGACGGAAGCGTCGTCGACCCCGACCGCGTCGCCGACCGCCTCGAGACGACCACCGACCTGCTCGCGGAGTTCGACGAGCGCGGCACCACCATCGGCGCGAAGCGCATCGGCGACAGCCACGTGATCGAGCTGCCCGTCGCCTCCTTCCAGAACGTCAAGCCGTTCGAGGAGCTCGTCTTATTCACGCTGGGCGAGCACGGCGAGTTCGCCTCCGTCTCCGAGCTCGCGGAGACGCTCGCGGCCGACCTCAACGAGGAGTACACCGACTCGTTCCGCTCGAAGGTGATCTACAACGTCGACCGGCTCGGCCCCGGCGGGAAAGGGTACATCGAGCAGGAGGAACACGGGAAGTCCTACCGGACGACGCTCTCGCGAATCGGCCAGCTGTGGGTCCGAGCGCACGCCGACGAGGACCGGGAACTGGCGCGATAAATAGGGAGTACTGCGATCGTCCTACGGATTGTGCCCGTTTGTTTATAAATCGGTGACGCGGTGAACTCTTCCAAAGCTCCAGCCGTGAGGCTATGCGTCGTTGTCGGCGAAGTGACGGCGAACACCTCCAAAGCCCCAGCCGTGAGGCGGGCGCACGCTCGCTGCGCTCCTCGGTCGCTCGCGCTGCTCGCTCCCTACGGTGCTTGCGTCGCCTGCGCCCGCCTCACGGCTGCCCCTTTGAGTCCCGCCCCACACAGCACCGCAACCGCACCTCAGACCTCCCCAGCCTCGTCGGCCGGCCTCCGCTTCGCTCCGACCGGCCGACTCCCTCGCGCGCGCTGCTCGCGGCCGATGGCCGCTCGCAGGCACGCGCCACCGCAGTTATTTAAATGAGAAACCGAGTCACTCCTCGTGGGTTTATAAATCATGTCGACATCGGCGGTTCGAAGCCCTGCTTCCGCACACCTCGCGCGTGCGGCCCGCATCACGGTTCTGAGAGGGGGTGCCGTGACCGTCCCGTTTTTATTCGTGGGGCGGGGACGGTTACTGGATGACTTCGGCGCGGGATCCCGACGCTGACGCCGCCGACGCGGACGCGCTCGACCGGGGCGACTTCGACTTCGCCGAGCCCGCCACCGACCAGTCGTTCGAGAACGCGCTGGCGAAGGCCCGCGACGGCGTCCGATTGACGGTCGACGACGCGACGGAACTCCTCGCGACCGGCACGGACGCGGCGGGGATCGACCCGGTCCGGAAGGAGGCCGTCCTCGAGGCGGCCGACCGCCGGCGCCGCGAGGAGGTCGGCGACGAGGTGACGTTCGTCGCCAACCTCAACAACAACGTCACGACCGCCTGCAACACGGGCTGCCTGTTCTGCAACTTCAAGGACTCGGCGCACGCGTTCGAGGCCGACAGCGACGCCGACCACGCCGGATTCACGAAGACTCCCGCGGAGTCCCGACGCGTCGTCGACGACGCCCTCGACATGGGGATCTACGAGGTGTGCTCGGTGTCGGGGCTCCACCCCGCGCTCGCGCTGAACGAGGAGCACCACGAGATCCTCGCCGGCTACGACGACGCCGCGAGCGCGGTGAACTACAAGCCGCCCGAGCGGTACGCCACCGACCCGGGCACCTACGTCGACCAGCTCGAGGCGATGTCCGTCGGCGGGGTCCACCTGCACTCGATGACCCCGGAGGAGGCGTACCACGCCGCCCGCGGCACCGACTGGGAGTACGAGACCGTCTACCGCGAGCTGGCGGCCGCGGGACTCGACTCCGCGCCCGGCACCGCCGCGGAGATCCTCGTCGACGAGGTCCGCGACGTGATCTGCCCGGGGAAGATCCGCACCGACGACTGGGTCGCGGCGATGGAGGGCGCGACCGCCGCCGGCCTCGACGTCACCTCGACGATGATGTACGGCCACGTCGAGACGGTCGCGCACCGCGCGGAGCACCTGAAGGTGATCCGCGACCTCCAGGACCGGACCGGCGGAATCACGGAGTTCGTCCCGCTCTCCTTTATCCACCAGAACACGCCCCTCTACCGCCACGGCGTCGTCGACTCCGGTCCCTCGCGCGACGAGGACGAGCTCGTGGTGGCGGTCGCGCGCCTCTTCTTAGACAACGTCGACCACGTGCAGGCCTCGTGGGTGAAGTCGGGCGACGCCCACGGCCTGAAGCTGCTCAACTGCGGCGCCGACGACTTCATGGGCACCATCCTCTCGGAGGAGATCACGAAGCGCGCCGGCGGCGAGTACGGCGAGTACCGGTCGTTCGACGACTACGTCGAGATGATTACGGCGATCGGCCGCACCCCGGTCGAGCGCTCCACCGACTACCGCACCCGCCGCCGGATCGACCCCGACAACGGCCCACACGGCCCGCGGCTCGGACCCCGGGCCGACGGCTCGCCCATGCTCCCGGACCGGTCGCCGAACGGCTCCGGCCCGGACGGCGAGTCGGCCGGCGCCGACGACTGAGGCGACGGCCGAATCGACTCCCCCTCGTCGTGTCTCTCAGCGCGCGGGAAACACCCAATACTCTTTATATTGGTAACAAGTAACACACGTAGGATGCCAGCGTCAGACGCACCGCCCGCCGGCTCGGAGAGGGACGCGCCGGCCGAGGAGGGCGACGGCGACCCGGACGGCCCGGGCCCCTCGCTCACACGGACCGACGAGCGGGTGCTCGCGTACCTCGCCGACGCCGGGACCGACTATCCCGCGTTCGTCGCGAGCAACACGGGGCTGTACCTCGACCACGTCGAGTCGCGGCTGGACGCGCTCGACGCGGCGGGGCTCGCGGAGCGGGTCACCGGCGAGGCGGTGTACCGGATCACCGACGCCGGCCGCGACGCGCTCCGAGAGGACCGGGCGGCGTGGTCCGACTGAGCGTCCTTTTATAAAATAGACGGCGTGCGCCGCCGCCGATCTACCGCCCGAGGTCCGCGTGTGTCGCCGACCTACCGTCCGAGGTCCGCGTGCGCCGAGGAGAGGTGTCGAGAGCCGAGCGCGGCGAGCAGCGAGAGCTCGCCCGCGAGCGCGCCGACCGCGATCGCCTCCGCGAGCGCGTCGCCGTTGCTGCCGGCGGGGTCGCCGCCGCCGCGGACGCCGAGCACGTCGAGCCCGGCGGCCTGCGTCGGGAGCTTCGTCCCGCCGCCGACGGTCCCGACTTCGAGGCTCGCCAGCGACACGGAGCAGTAAAGGTCGCCGTCGGGCGTCGCCTCCGCGGTCGTGATCGCGTTCGCGCCCTCGACGACCTGCGCCTCGTCCTGCCCGGTCGCGAGGAACATCGCGGCGACCGCGTTGGCGACGTGGGCGTTGAAGCCGAGGCCGCCCGCCTTCGCCGAGCCGACGAGGTTCTTCCGGGTGTTGATCTCGGCGATCGCCTCGGGGGTCGTGTGGAGCCGCTCCTCGACGACCTCGCGCGGGATCTCGACGTCGGCGCTCACGGAGCGGCCGCGCCCCTCGACCGCGTTGATCGCGGCGGGCTTCTTGTCGGAGCAGAGGTTCCCGGAGAGCGCCACGAGCGAGGCGTCCGTCTCCGCCTCGATGGCGTCGCAGGCCTCCCGCGTCGCGATGGTGGCCATGTTCATCCCCATCGCGTCCTTCGTGTCGTAGCGGAACCGCAGGAAGACGTTGTTGCCGACGACGTACGGCGTCACGTCGAGCAGCTCGCCGTGACTCGTCGTCGACTCCGCGGCCTCGCGCAGCGCGTCCTCGCTGTCGCGGACCCACGCGACGAGCGCCTCCGCCTCGGCGACGTCGGTGACCCGAAACACCGGCGCGCGGGTCATCCCGCTCTTCGTCACCCGCGCGGTCGCCCCGCCGGCGTCGTTCACCACGGAGCAGCCGCGGTTGATCGAGGCGACCAGCGCGCCCTCCGTGGTCGCCAGCGGGAGGTACCGATCGCCGGCGAACGCGCCGCCGTCGACCGAGATCGGGCCGGCGACGCCGAGCGGCACCTGCACGGCGCCGATCATGTTCTCGATGTTCGACCCGTGCGCGTCGGCGGCGTCGAACGCGTACTCGCCGAGGACGTCGACGTCGGCGTCCGCGGTCTCGCTCACGAGGCGTCGGCGGGCCGCCGCGGCGGTGTCGGCGTCGGCGTGATCTTCGAGCTCGTGGAACCGGATCTCGCCGTCGCGGACGCGCTCCGCGAGCGACGCGGGGGTGGCGTCGGTCATGCCCGCGTCTCCTCGCGGCGCGTGCTAATGGTTGTCGATTCCGCGGGGGCGACGGCGAGAGGGGCCTCGGCCGGACCGCCTACCGCCCGACGATACCGGAGAGCCGCTCGCGGAGCGACTCGCCGCCGAGCTTGAGGTAGTAGGCGTCGCCGCCGTCCTCGTAGTAGTTGTCGATCCGCCGGACGACCTCGAAGCCGAGGTGCTCGTAGAAGCCCAGCGCCCGCTCGTTCGTCGTTCGGGCGTGACAGGTGACGGACCGGTACTCGCCGGCGACGTCGGCGATGAGCCGCTCCGCGTGGCCGCGTCCCCGGTGGTCGGGGTGGACGGCGAGGAAGAGGATGTACCCGTCGCGGCGGACCGAGGCGAACGCGACGAGCGCGTCGTTCTCGACGAGCAGGTGCGTCGTGGAGCGGCGGTAGGCGTCGGTGAAGAAGCCGCGGCGCTGTCGGAGGACGCCCTCCTCGGCCTGAATCCGCTCCTTGAGTTCCCACGCCGCCGCGGCGTGGTCGGACTCTCCGGGCGGATCCGTCCGTTTCTCCACGTTGACGCTCACTAAAGGAGGGTAACACGCCAGCGGAATATAACTCCACCGCCACCGGGGAGGGTTGCGGTCGGACCATCCGGGGGAGTCGCGGTCGAACCGTTTCTCCCCTCCGGGCGCGCCCACGCCGCTTTCGACGACGGAAGCGTTTTGGTCGGCTCGGCCGTTGTGCCGATAATGGCCGCCGAGTCGCCGCCGGACAGAGGGCGTCTCAGACGCGCGCTCCTAACCGGCGTCGCCGTTATCGTCCCGTCCGTCATCACCCTCGCGGTGCTGGGGTTCGCGTTCAACGCCGTTTACAACTACCTCGACGCATTCTCCACGGCGATCGTCCCGCTGTTGCCGGAGTCGACGCTCCCGGTCGGGCGCGAGGTCGCCATCGAGGTCGCGACGCCGCTCGTGTTCGTCGGGTCGATCCTCCTCATCGGTGCCGCCGTCGAGTCGACGCGGTACGGCGAGCTCGCGGTCGACTACGCCGACTACGCGATCGAGCAGGTCCCGGGCGTCGGCTCCGTCTACCAGGGGTTCCGGCAGATGAGCGACGCCATGCTGGAGTCGGACGGCGGGAACTTCCAGGAGGTTGTTCTGGTCGAGTTCCCGACAGAGGACGTCTACACCCTCGCGTTCGTCACGAGCGAGACGCCGGACGCGGTCGCCCGCCCCGCCGACGGCGGCGAGATGCGGACGCTGTTCATGCCGATGGCGCCGAACCCGGTGATGGGCGGGCACGTCCTGTTCGTCCCCGAGCGCCGGATCGTCGACGTCGGCCTGAGCGTCGAGGAGGGGATCCGGGCGCTGGTGACGAGCGGCGTCGCGCTCGAACGCGCCGCGGCCGAGACCGACGGCGTGTCGCCGACGCAGGTCCGCGACGCCGGCCCCGACGGACGGATCGGCTCGTACCACTCCCCGACGTCGGACGCCGGGAAGCGCTCAGGCGCCGAGAAGCGCTCGGCCGCCGAGGATCGCCCGGACGACGACCGCACCGGCCGCCCCGGCCACGCCAACCGAGGCGGTGAGCGGATCGCGCCGGACGACGAGTCGAGCGGCGAGCGGAACGCGGACGACACGGATCCGGGTGGCAGGCCGTGAGCTTCGAGCTCCGCGACCACACCGCCGACGTGGCGGTCGAGGCGACCGCGCCGACCCTCGCTGCGCTGTTCGAGTCGGTCGCCGACGGGCTCACCGCCGCGAGCTGCGAGACCGTCCCGGAGAGCGGCGACCGGTTCGGGCTCACCGTGACCGCCGAGGGCCGCGAGGCGCTGCTGTTCGACTACCTCGACCGGCTGATCTACGAGCGCGACGTGCGGCTCGTCCTCCCCGCCGACCACCGGTGCGCGGTCTCCGGCCCGGAGGACCCGCCGATCGACGGAGACGGAGGGCCGGACGACTCCGAGGCGTGGACCGTCGAGGCGACGGCCCGAGGTGTCCCCCTCGACGACGTGGCGGCCCGCGAGATCAAGGCCGTCACCTACTCCGAGATGTCCCTCGACCGGCGCGACGACGGGTGGTACGCGTACGTCGTCTTCGACGTGTGAGTGGGAATAGAACCCCGGTACGCGCCGATCCGTGAAAACGATTATCCGGATCGAGTTCGTTGTTACCGTATGGCACAGACGAACGACGCGGAACGGGAGGACCGGCGCTGGCGCGCGGGCGCGCTCGGCGGCCTCGTCGCCGGCGTGGCGATGGGCGTCGTGTTGCACGGAGCGTTGGGACTCATGCCGACTATCGGCGCGCTCGTCGGCGTCGAGACGGTCCTCGCCGGCTGGGCGGTCCACCTGTTCAACAGCGCCCTCTTCGGGGCCCTGTTCGTCGCGGTCTTCGACCGCTCGTTCTTCGACGACCTGCGCGCCGACGTCGGGGGCTGCCTCTCGCTCGGTGTCGTCCACTCGGCGCTGCTCGGGGTGATCACGGGCGGGCTGCTGTTGCCGGCCGCGATCGCGCTGGAGGGGGCGACGTCGCTACCGGTCCCGACGCTGCCGGTCCCGGGGCTCACGGCGAGCTTCGAGTTCGGCGCCGTGATCGCCGTCGCGCATCTGATCTACGGCCTCGTGCTCGGTCGCGTCTTCGCCGCGCTCACCCTCGCCGAGGGCGCGATCGGCTGGCTGCCGTTCGACCCGGTCGACCGGTAGAGCGGCGGCGGCCGCGAGCGTCCGGCGACGGCCGCGAACGACTCGCGACGGCCGGCCGCCTCTCGCAACGCCCTTGCCCCCCCGCGCCGAAGCCCGGGTATGACCACGCGCGAGTTCGACGGGATCCGACTGGAGAAGGTGCGCGACCACGTCTGGGAGATCCCCCGCGAGGGCGAGATGAACGTCCCCGCGCGGGTGCTCGCCAGCGAGTCGCTACTGGAGGAGATCGGCGACGACGACTCGCTCCAGCAGCTGAAGAACGCGACGCACCTCCCCGGAATGGTCGAGCCCGCGATCTGCATGCCCGACGGCCACCAGGGGTACGGCTTCCCCGTCGGCGGCGTCGGAGCCATCGACGCCCGTACTGGCTGTATTTCGCCCGGAGCGGTCGGCTACGACATAAATTGCGGCGTAAGAATGATAAAAACAAATCTAAAATATAATGATATAAAAGGCCGCGAGTCCGAACTCGTCGACGCGCTCTTCGAGGCGGTCCCCTCCGGGCTCGGCGGCGGCGGCGTGATCGACGGCGACGCCGACGCGATCGAGGGCGCCTTAGAGCGCGGCGTCGAGTGGGCGGTCGAGGAGGGATACGGGATCGAGAGCGACCTCGCGCGCTGCGAGGACGAGGGGCGCCGGCCCGACGCGCGGCCGGAGTACGTCTCCCAGAAGGCGATGGACCGCGGGCGCAACCAGATGGGCTCGCTCGGCTCGGGGAACCACTTCCTCGAGGTCCAGCGCGTCACCGACGTGTTCCTGCCCGAGGTCGCCGAGGCGTACGGACTCGAGGAGGACGGGATCGTCGTCCTGATCCACTGCGGGAGCCGCGGGCTCGGCCACCAGACCTGCAACGACTACCTGCGACGGATCGAGAAGGAGCACGGCGACCTCCTCGACTCGCTGCCGGACAAGGAGCTCGCGGCCGCGCCCGCCGGCTCGGAGCTGGCCGACGAGTACTACGGCGCGATGGGCGCGTGCATCAACTTCGCGTGGGTGAACCGCCAGCTGATCACCCACCAGGCCCGCGAGACGTTCGGTGAGGTGTTCGACGCCGATCCGATCGAGGACCTCGGGATGGAGCTGCTGTACGACGTGGCGCACAACATCGCGAAGAAGGAGACCCACGAGGTCGGCGTCGACGCCGACGGGCGCCCCGCGGTCGGCGACGAGGCCGTGGACCGCGCCGAGCGGGAGCTGTACGTCCACCGCAAGGGTGCCACCCGCGCGTTCCCCGCGGGCCACGAGGACGTGCCCGCGACGTACCGCGACGTCGGCCAGCCCGTGATCATCCCCGGGAGCATGGGCGCGGGCTCGTACGTGCTCCGCGGCGGGGCGGAGTCGCTGTCGGTGTCGTTCGGTTCGACCGCCCACGGCGCCGGTCGGCTGATGAGCCGGACGCAGGCGAAACAGGAGTTCTGGGGCGGCGACGTGCAGGACGACCTCGAGGACGGCCAGCAGATCTACGTGAAGGCGCAGTCGGGCGCGACCATCGCCGAGGAGGCCCCCGGCGTCTACAAGGACATCGACGAGGTGATCCGCGTCAGCGACGAACTGGGAATCGGCGACAAGGTGGCGCGGACGTTCCCCGTCTGCAATATTAAGGGATAGCGGCGGTCGCTCGCCTCTCCGGCGCCGACCTCCTCTCCACGCCGACCTCCTCCCCACGCGAGCGCTTTCCGCCCCCGAGTGCTTATCCCGGATGCCGCGGCCACGTCGCACCGAGATGCGCGACCACTCGCGGAACGGTAGCTCGTCCGACGCGGTCTCCAGACGATCCCTGCTCGGCGGCGTCGCCGCCGTCGCCGGCGGGGGCCTCGCCGGGCTCGGCGCCCTCACGGCGTCGAGCGAGCCGGCGGCCGCGGTCGAGGGGGACCCCGCCGCCTTCGAGGCGGGCGACGCGCCGACCGTCACCAGCAACGACGGCCGGATCGAGTCGGTCTACCTCTCGCCCGTCCTCGACATCTCATGGACCGACTTCTCCGACGGCGTCGAGCGCGTGACGCTCGTGCTCGCGGTCGGGAGCGACGCCGGCGTCGACGAGGTGTACCGGGAGACGCTGACCGCGTCCGACCCGGACGCGACGCCCGGCGACGTCGCGGCGGTGGGAGCAGCCGCCGACGGGAACCCGGACGAGACGGCGCCCGACTTCTCGGCGGTCGACGGCGGCCTCACGGCACGGTTCGAGCGCGCCGACGCGACCGCCCGCGGCGACGCGGTGACGAGCGAGTCGCTCGGCGATCCGGACCTCGCCGGCGGCGAGACCGCGACGACGACCCTTGACGTCGTGTTCCGCGCCGACGTCGCCGGCGGCGGCGACGAGGCCACCGTCGTGCGCACGACGACGGTCGACGTGACGGTCGAGAACCCCGCCGGCGACGCGACCGCGGGCGGCGAGGTGGACGTGGACGCGACGTAGGGCGGACCGTCTCCGGCCCGCTCAGAGGTGCATCCCGCCGTCGACCTCGAGCACCTCTCCGTGGACGTACTCGTTGTCGATCAGGTACCGGACGGAGTCGGCGACGTCCGCGGGTTCGCAGGCGTACTCGGGGAGGTGCGTGTCGACGTTCTCGTGGCCGTGAAACTCGATCCCCTCGAGGTAGTCGAGGATGACGTCGTTGAGGTCGGTCTCGACGGGGCCGGGCGCGACGGCGTTGACCTGCACGCCGTCCGGACCGAGCTCTCGGGCGAGCGCGCGCGTCAGCCCGTGGAGCCCGGCCTTGCTCGCGGCGTAGCTCGCGTCGACCGTCCCGAGCGTGCCACCGACGCTGGAGAGGAAGACGACGTTGCCGCCGCTCTCCCGGAGGTGCGGGGCCGCCGCGCGGGTGACGCGGAACGCCCCCGAGAGGTTGGTGTCGATCACCGACTCCCACTCCGCGTCGGTCGTCTCCTCCAGTCGGTTCGGCCGCGTGATCCCGGCGTTGTTGACGACCGCGTCAAGCGAGTCGAACGCGTCGACCGCCCGCTCGACCAGCCGATCTACCGCCGCGGACTCAGAGACGTCGGCCCGCACGGTGACGGCGTCGCCGCCGGCCTCGCGGATCCGATCTGCCGTCTCCGCCGCGGCGGCCTCGTCCGACCGGTAGTTGACGACGATGTCGCGCTCCGCGAGCTCGACCGCGACCGCTCGTCCGATGCCGCGACTGCTTCCGGTGACCAGTATCGCCATACCCGCCCGTGTGATTACTAACTAATACCACTAACGAATACCACGTCGGTTCCGAACACTGCTCGGCCGCGGTCGGACCCGAGGTCCCGTCAGCGCTCCTGCCCCGGCTCCAGTCAGCGCTCCCGCTTCGCCTCCCGCCCGAGCTCCTCCTCGACGGCCTCCACCTTTCGGTCGGCGGTCGTCGCCGCGGCCCGCTTGTCGTCGATCTTCAGCACCGTCGAGACCCGGTCGCCGTCGACGGCGGCGTGGGCGGCCGCGGCGGCGGCGAACACCGTCTCGGCGTCGTCGGCCTCGATCACGGTGCCCATCGGGTTCGTCTCGTAGCTCACGTCGAACTCGTCGAGCGCGGCGACGGCCTTCGCGACCTCCCCGGCCATGCTCCCCTCGATCGCCGGTGCGACGCTCAGCAGCGCGACTGTGGTCATGGCCGAGGATTCGCACCGACGTTATTTAAAAACGGCCGAGCGGTGCCAGCTACCGGTCGAGGGCGTCCACTCTCCCGGTGTCAGCTACCGGTCGAGGGCGTCCCGCAAGAACGAGAGCTGATGCCCCACCGCCGGCTCGAAGTCCTCGCCGAACGGGGAGAAATGGTCCGCGGGCATGGTGACGACGGTCCCGCGCGAGAGCCGTTCGCCGGCGTCCACGACCGCCTCGCTGTCGACGATGGCGTCGTCGGTCCCCGCCAACAGAAGCGTCGGCGCCCGGATCTCGTCGATCCGTCCGACCGGCCGGTAGTTCGCGACGCGCAGCAGCGACCGCGCCGGCGTCTCGTTACGCCACGTCGAGTCGCGGTCGACCAGATCGAGGTACTTCCGCTTCGTCCCCGGCTCCGTGATCGCCGCGAGCTCCTCGGTGCCGCCGACGATCGGGACGGTCCGCCCCCGACCGAACCGATGCCCGATCAGATCGCGGAGCCCGGCCGCTCCGGAGCGCGCGAGGTACTTGGCACCGCGACGCCGGGCGATCGCCCGGCCGTCGAGCATCGGGACGGCGCCGATCGCGGCGTCGACATCGCGGCGCTCCGCGGCGAGCGTGAGGACGTGCGCCGCCGACAGCGACGCGCCCCAGAGGACGAGGTCGCGGCCAACGGCGTCGACGCGGCGGACGCGGTCGATCGCGGCCGCGTAGTCGGCGCGCTGGTCCGCGGGGTGGACCGCCTGCGAGTCGCCGTCGGAGGCGCCGAACTCGCGGTAGTCGAACAGGAACGCGGCGTAGCCGGCGTCGGCGAACCGCTCCGCGACGGCCGGATAGCCGAAGCTCCGCTCCGCGCCGAGGCCGGGCGCCATCACGACCACCGGCGGATCGGCGGCGTCGCCGCCCGGGAGGTAGAGTGTCCCCCGACAGGTGTCGCCGTCGACCTCGAACGCGAGCGCCCGCGTGGCAAACCGCTCGCGAGGCGGCCGGTCGAGTCGCCGCTGCGCGCGGTTCACCGGGTTCCGACGGGTCACGCTCGGTCCTCGGAAGCTGCTCGGTCGTCGCCCCGGGCGGGCCCGCCGTCGTCGGGCTCCGCGTCCCCGGTATCGGGGTCAGCGCCCCCGTCTTCGGGCTCGGCACTTCCGTCGGCGTGCGTCAGCGTCTCCAGCACGCGCGTCGAGAACTCCGTCTCCGAGATCTCGTACGCGGCCAGCGCCTCGAACCACTCCGCCTCGGCGCGCCACGTCCCGAGGACGTCGCCGGGCGAGCGGACGACGGTCGCCTCGACCCGGACGGGGTCCCACTCGTCCGCCTCGGCGCGGTCGATGAGCGCGTTGAGCGCGCGCCCGATCTCGCCGCGGTGCACCTCGCGCCCGGGAAACGCCGTCATGTACGTGAGGTTCAGGGGGCCGCCGCCGTCGATCTCCTCGACGCTGATCCCGTAGCTGCGGAGCGCCGGCTCCACGTCGGCCGTCTGCTCGTCGCCGGTCATACGGGACGGTCGACCGGGCGGAATAAATCGCTACCGGCGTGGGCGTCGCTCGACGGGTGAGAACGTATCGGTCCGTCGAAAGCCGCGGACGGGGGTGACCGCCGCAGAGGGCGGTCGGTCGGAGTTGTCAGAGGCACACGATTGTCCCGCGCGGCCAACTGGTTGTACTCCCCGAAATCATATAAACGCTCGGGAGGCGGCCGTTCGGGAGCCCGTGGCTCGGATTCTCCCCGCTCCGAGTCCCCGACCGCCACGACCCTGTCCGCCCGACCGGGCATCCTTTATCACCGTCGCGGAACAGGATCCGGTATGCTCCGGGGTGCGTCGTCGGCGCTGTCGCGATCCGCCGACGCCGTCGGCGTCCTCGTCGTCGGCGGCCTCCTGACCCTGCTGACGTGGGTGATCACGCCGGTCTGGGTCGGCAGCGTCGTCGCGTTCCCCCCGCTCGTCATCCTCGCGCCGCTCGCGCTCGCGCCGGCGTTCGTCCGTCGCGGGTACCTCGTCCGCGTCGTCGCCGGCGCGGGCGCGACCGGGAACCGCGACGGCGCGCCCCCCTTCGTCGCGTGGAACGAGCTGTACCGCGACGGGCTCAAGTCGGCCCTGCTGAGCGCGCTGCTCCTCGCGCCGCTGGCGCTGCTGTTCGCGGGCGTCGCCCTCGCGGGCGTCGCCGTCGGAACCGGCTCCGTCGACCTCGCTCCCGCGGTCGGACTCGTCGAGCGCGCGCTCGGAGGGAGCGGCGTCCCCGCCGTCGTCGCCGCCGGGGCCGGGCTCCTGACCGTCGTCACCGCGGGGTACCTCCTCGCGTTCGCGTACGTCCGGCCGGCCGCGCTGGCCGCGTTCGCCGCGTCCGGCCGGCTCCGCGACGCCCTCCGACCGGGGCGGGTCGCCGCCGTCGCCGGGGCGGGTACGTACGCGACCGCGTGGGCCGTCGCGGTCGCGACGCTCGGTGCGGGGTACGCGCTCGCCGCGCCGTTCGTCCCGCTCGTCGTCGGCGTCGCGTTCGTCTTCGTCGTCCGGGTCATCGCGCACGCCCTCTACGGCCGCGGCACCGCGGAAACGATCGAGTTCGGCGGCGCGGAGCCGACCGCGTCGACCGACCTCGGGGCGTCGCCGGCGACGGGAAAGCGGGTCCACGGCTCGCCTTCGGACCGGTCCGAACCGGCTCTGGGTCGATCCGAGTCACCCCCGGGTCGGTCCGGGCCGGCTCCGGACCGCCTCGACGGCGGGTTCCGGCGCTCGCCGCGTGAGCCGCCAGCGACGGTACAGACCGGCCGGACGGTTCCGTTCGATCCCGGGGACACCGGCGACGCGGGCGGCTTCGAGTGGAACGCAGAACGCGACCTCGACGGCGACGACGAGGTCGACGCCGACCCCGCCGACCGCGATGTCGACGGCGGCTTCCAGTGGGGCGTCGGCGTCGACCCGGAAGACAAGAGTTGATACGAGCGCGGGCGAACGGTCGGGCATGCGCATCTCCGACCGGGGCTACGGCGAGGAGGGCCGGGAGCGGCTCACCCTCGTCCCCGAGAACGTCGACGACCTCTGGCACCTCGCGCACGTCCTCGAACCCGGGGACCTCGTCGAGGGCGACACCACCCGCCGGATCCAGCGGAACGACGATCAGATGCGGGACACCGGCGGCCAGCGCGAGCACCTGTTCGTCACGCTGGAGGTCGACGACGTGGAGTTCGCCCGGTTCGCCAACCGGCTCCGCGTCTCGGGCGTGATCGTCGGCTGCTCCCGCGAGGACCAGCTCAACGCCCACCACACGCTCAACGTCGAGGAGCACGACGAGATCACGGTCGAGAAGCACTTCAAACCGGACCAGACGGAGCGGCTGGAGGAGGCGACGGAGGCCGCCGAGAACCCCGACGTCGCCATCGCGACCGTCGAGGAGGGCGCCGCCTACGTCCACACGGTCCAGCAGTACGGCACCGAGGAGTACGCCTCGTTCACGAAGCCGACCGGGAAGGGCGAGTACTCCCGCCCCCGCGAGGAGCTGTTCGCCGAGCTCGGCGAGGCGCTGGCGCACCTCGACGCCGACGCCGTGATCCTCGCCGGCCCGGGGTTCACGAAGCAAGACGCGCGCGACTACATCGAGGAGGAGTACCGCGACCTCCCCGACCGGATCACCACTGTCGACACCTCGGCCGCGGGCGACCGGGGGGTCCACGAGGTCCTGAAGCGCGGCGCGGTCGACGAGGTGCAAAAGGAGACGCGGATCTCGAAGGAGGCGAACCTGATCGACGAGCTGACCGAGAACATCGCGCAGGGCGCGAAGGCGACGTACGGCCCCGAGGACGTGGCCGAGGCCGCCGAGTTCGGCGCGATCGAGACCCTGCTGGTGGTCGACGACCGGCTCCGCACGGAGCGACAGCAAGAGGGCGACTGGTCGATCGACGTCAACGAGGTGATCGAGTCGGTCGAGCGGCAGGGCGGCGACGTGGTCGTCTTCTCCTCGGAGTTCGCGCCCGGCGAGCAGCTCTCGAACCTCGGCGGGATCGCCGCGATCCTGCGCTATCGGCTGGAGTAGCGAGTCCAAGCGACGGACCCGCTCCCCCGCGGTTCGTCGCTCCCGAAAACACTTACCTATCGTGAGGAGAGTCGACCCATGAAACGGCGTTCCCTCCTCCGGGGCGCGGTTCCCCTCTGCGCGGGCCTCGCCGGCTGCTCCGGATTGGTCTCCGATTCCCCGACGCTCTCCCTGACCGTCTTCAATCACTCCGAGAGCCCGTACACGGTCGAGGTGACAATCTCCCAGACGGATGCCACCTCCAGAAGCGACGCCAGGGTGTTCTCCGGGACGATCGACGTCGAGCCGGACGGTCAGGCCGTCCGCGAAGACGTCGCCGAACGGCGGCCGTACCTCGTCGAGTACGGCCTCTACGAGGACAACAGCGATCTGACGGACCAAGACCACGTCCACTACTATCCGGGCGACGAGGGCGAGGATGGCGGTTTGGCGTTCGATATCGATTCATCCGGGACCCTGACGCGGAGGTGGTGACCGCCGCCCGCCGGCGATCTGACCACCGACGGTCGCCGTCGAGTCGTCGGTTCGTTCCTATCTCCCCGTGAGCGCCTCGCTCGCGGGCGCGAAGTCGATCGTCTGCCCTCGTCCTTTCTCGCTCGCTCGCTCGTAAAGCATGTGCGCGGCCGCGACCGTCTCGATCCCGGTCCCGCCGGAGTCGAAGACCGTGATTTCCTCCTCGCTCGTCCGGCCGGGATGCCCGCCGGCGACGACCTCGCCGAGGTCGGCCGCGACGTGGTCCTCGCCGACGAGCCCCGCCTCGACCGCGGCGAGGAACGAGCCCGCGTCCTGCGCCGCCCGCTCGCGGATGTCGGGGACGTACGTCGACCGGGCGACAAGCTCCGGCGGGAGCTCGTTCTTCTCCGGGTGGTACTGCCCCATCGACGTGACGTGGGTGCCGGGCTCGACGTCCGCGTCGTCGACGACCGGGTCGCTCGCGTTCGTCGCGGTGATCACCACGTCGGCGCCGGCGACCGCCGCGCTCGCGCTCGGGACCGCCGAGATGTCGGGCTCGATCCGGTCGTCGAACTCGTCCGCGAACGCCTCGCGGTGCTCGGCCGTCGGCGAGAACACCCGGACGGCCTCGAAGTCGCGCACGGTCGCGGTCGTCGCGAGCTGGCCGCGGGCCTGCGCGCCGCTCCCGATCACGGCGACATCCGTTGCGTCCTCGCGAGCGAGCGCGTCGACCGCGGTCGCCCCCGCGGCGCCCGTCTTAAACGGGTTCATCGACGCGCCGTCGAGCACCGCGAGCGGCTCGCCCGACTCGGCGTCGAACAGCGGGGTCATGAACCACGCGTCGCCCGCGCCGAACCCCGCGGAGTAGGTGTAGCCGCCCATCGCGCCCGTCTCCGGCAGCAGCGCGGCGTAGGTCGTCAGCATGCCCGGCGGGTCGCGGTTGTACAGCTTCGTCCGCGGTTCCGCGGGCGCGCCCTCGCCGATCTGGCGGTACGCGTCGCGCACGGCGGCGACGTAGTCGGCCGGCTCGGCGAGGTCGTCGACGTCGGCGCTCGTGAGAAACAGCGTCTCGGTCATACCCGACCGGTCGGGCGCCGGGGACTAAACCGTGCAGGGAACCGGAACGCGACGCGGCGCGAGCTGCCGGCGGTCGGCGCGTCGACCGGCGTCGGCCTCTCCGGGCGCGTCAGTCGGAGCCGCCGGCTCGCGACCGCCCGCTCTGCGACCGGTCGACCGCGCGGTCGATCGACTCCCCGACGGAGCCGTCGCGGGACCGATCGGTCCGCCCGCGAACGTCGGTGACTGGGTTCCGGACGAACATCGCGTGGGCCACGATGGCGCCCGCGACGAGGGCGCCCCCGGGTAGCGCGGCCGTCAACGACAGTCCGACCAGGTTGAGGAAGGCGGTCACACCGATCAACGCAGCCGGAATGAGCCCAAGGACGTAGTCGTAGTACCCAGTCATGCTTCGCTGTAAACTATGACAAAATCACTATTAAAACTTTATCAGGGTTCTCCGTGGCACCTCAAATGATCATTTCGAAGTTGTTCATAAGTTATATGGACTATCATCGCGGTCAACGCGAGCCAGTGGACCGCCGCTGCGGCGGCTCTCGGGCCGGACGAGGCCGTCGGAGACGCGGCGGAATCGGGGCAGAAAAGCAGCGCGGGGAACGGGTCAGCCAACGCAACGGGTCAGCCAACGACGGTCGAGGCGCCGGCGCGGGTTGTTATCGGAGCCTGAAGTACAGGGCGCGCCAGCCGCCGAGGAACGCCGACCCCGCCACGAGCATGACGACGGCGAAGCTCAGTTCGGCGCCGCCGCGGAAGACGAACGCGCGGAGCCCGAGTCCGACGACGGCCGCCGGGATCCACGACCGGATCGCCAGCGGCACCGACGACTTCGCCGTCTCCGCGGCGCCGGCGGAGTACGCGCCGACGACCGGCGCGATCAGGGCCCAGGCGATCAGGAACGGCGCGTAGACGCCGGGCAGGTACAGCGGGTTCGCCGTGAGGAACTCGACCGAGGTGTGGTTCAGCGTCCCGATAGTCAGCATGACGATCAGCGCGAGCAGGTCGCCGACCAGGAGCGGCGCGGCGGCGCGGTCGAGGCGATTCGAGAGGAACGACGAGTCGGCCATGTCGACCAGTCTGGGGCGCCCCTACTTTGTACGCACGGATTCGGTCGGGCGGTCGCCGCGCCGGCGAGCGTCGCCGCGCCAACGAGCATCGCCTACTCGTACAGCGGGTGCGCCTCGCAGAGCTCGACGACGCGCTCGCCGACCTCGTAGATGACCTCGTCGCTGTCGACGTCGTCGACGACGCGGTAGATGAGATCGCCGACCTCCTCGATCGCCGCCTCGTCGAACCCGCGGGTCGTGAGCCCGGCCGTCCCTGCGCGGATCCCCGAGGGATTGAACGGCGACCGCGTCTCGCCCGGCACGGTGTTCCCGTTGAGCACGATGTTCGCGGCCGCGAGCGCGTCCTCCGCGTCGCCGCCCGGCAGGTCCGGGTGCGAGTCGCGGAGGTCGGCCAACACGAGGTGGTTGTCGGTGCCGCCGGAGACCAGGGAGAGCCCGTGCCCCTGAAGCGTCTCGGCGAGGACCTCGGCGTTGTCGACGACCTGCTGCGCGTACGCCTCGAACTCGGGCTCGAGCGCCTCCTTGAACCCCACCGCCTTGCCGGCGACGTTGTGCATGAGGGGGCCGCCCTGCCCGCCGGGGAACACCGCCTTGTCGATGTCGTCGGCGTACTCCTCGTCGCACAGTACGATCCCGCCGCGCCCGGCGCGGATCGTCTTGTGGGTCGAGCCGGTGACGAAGTCGGCGACGCCGACCGGCGACGGGTGGACGCCCGCCGCGACGAGCCCGGTGATGTGGGCGATGTCGGCGAGGTGGTAGGCGTCGACCGCGTCGGCGGCGGCCTGGATCGCCTCCCAGTCGACGGTCCGCGGGTACGCGGAGTAGCCGGAGACGATGATGTCCGGCTCGAACTCCTCGGCCGTCTCGCGGAGGCCCTCGTAGTCGATGTACCCCGTCTCGGGGTCGACCTCGTACTGCTCGACCTCGTAGATCTGCCCGGTGAAGTTCGCGGGGTGGCCGTGCGAGAGGTGGCCGCCGTGGGTCAGGTCCAGCGAGAGGATCTTGTCGCCGGGCTCCAACACCGCGTAGTACACCGCCTGGTTCGCCTGCGTCCCGGAGTGCGGCTGGACGTTGACGTGTTCGGCGCCCCACAGCTCCTTGGCGCGCTCGATCGCGAGCTCCTCGACCTCGTCGGCGTACTCGCAGCCCGCGTAGTACCGCGCGCCCGGGTACCCCTCCGCGTACTTGTTCGTGAGGACGCTCCCCTGCGCCTCCAGCACCGCCTCGCTAACGTGGTTCTCGCTGGCGATCATCGCGAGCGTCTGCTCCTGTCTGTCGCGCTCGCCGGCCAGCGCGTCGGCGACCGCCGGGTCGACCTCCCGGACGTGCTCGTTGTCCATGTACGAAGGCGGGTGCGATCGCGCATTAATCCTTCCGTCACGGCGTCGCCCACACGCTGGTCTCCCGTCGCGTCCGCCACTCGCAACGACGCGTCGTTCCCGCCGTTTTCGGTTCGAACCTCGAATCCGGCATTTTCGGAGGTCTCGGCGGCTGAAAACCCGTTGTTCCCTTCCTGAATCCCGTTAATATTAAATAGATATCTGGCTTTTATCCGAGGAGATAGATGGTATCGAATTTACTGGAGACGGACGTCGAGAACGTCCTCGATACGGCGTTCGCCGGCGCCGACGAGGAGCTCCTCGTCGTCGACCCGTCCGCGGAGACGATCGTATCGCTCGTCGAGGCGGCAACCGGCCGCGACGACCTGCCGACGCTGTCGATGCTGGCGGACGAACGCACGCTGAAGGACGTGACAGACGACTTCCTCGTCGCGTCGAAGGCGGCCGACCTCGTCGCCGACGGGTCGCTCGGGCTCCGCGTGCTCTCGACCGAGGTGGACAACGCGCTGTTCGTCTCTCCCTCGCGGGTCGTCGTTCTCGTGAGCGCGGGCGAGCACGTCGCCGCGCTCTCGACCGAGGAGGACGACTTCGTCGACGAGGTGTTCGCGACGCACCGCGACGCCTTCGAGTCGGCCGAGGAGTACGGGCTCCGGACCCCGGCGCTCAGCCGCGTCCGCGAGACGATGGCGGCCGAGATCGGCGAGGCCGCCCGCGACGACTTCGACGCCGTGCTCGCCTCGATGGAGTCGGCGGACGCCGCGCTCGACGAGGTGACCGTCTCGCTGCTCGTCGCCGCGAAGAACGACGTGCTCCTCTACGACATCTCGAAGTGGGGCGAGGACGTCGGGATCGCCTCGAAGGCGACGTTCTCCCGGACGAAAACCCGGCTGGAGGATCTCGGAATCATCGACACGGAGAAGGTCCCGATCGACGTCGGTCGCCCCCGGCTCCGGCTCAAGCTCGGTGACGACCGGCTCCACGGCGTCGACGCCGAGGAGCTCGCCGGTGTCGCGAGCGAGCTGATGGATTGAATCGGCGCCGTTTGGCCGAATCGTCGCGCCGTCTCCGCCTCCGACACCGCGACCCGCGGCTTTTTTCCGCTCCCTCGCGTCGAACGGGATATGGACATCGGACTTGTCGGCGAGGGCCCCGCGGTCGACGCCGTCTCGGCCGCGCTCGGGGACGTCGACGTGAACGTGATGCCGGTCGAGCCGGGGCTGCTGGACGGATTCGACCTCGCGGTCGTGGCCGACACCGCCGGCTCGTCGGCGTTCGCGGCCGCGAACGACGCCCTCGACCGCTGGGTGGGGATCGAGGTCGGCGGCCTCGGCGGGGTCCCGCTCGACGAGGTCGACGCCGCGGTGACCGTCTTCGACGAGGCCTGCTACGACTGCCTTCGGACGCGGGTCGCGAGCGGCGGCGCGGAGCCGGCGGACGCCCCGCAGGGCCGCCGGTCGGCGGTGCGCTACGCCGGTGCGCTCGCCGGGCGCCGCGTCATCCGGCTGCTCGCGGGCGACTCAGTCGCCGACACGGTCGTCGAGGTGCCGGGCGCGGAGCGCAGCCTGCTCCCGGTCCCCGGCTGCGACTGCGGCGACGCCCCCGGCGACGCGCTCCCGCGGGAGCACGCGGAGCGCCCGCTCGACGAGTCGATCGACCGCGCCGAGCGAGCGGTGGACGCCCGGATCGGCGCGCTCTCGGAGGTCGGCGAGCGGGAGTCGTTCCCGGTGCCGTACTACGTCGCGCGCGTCGCCGACACCACGCCCTTCTCGGACGTCCGGGCCGCCGAGTTCGGCGGCGGCGTCGACGCCGGCTGGGACGCGGCGTTCATGAAGGCGCTCGGCGAGGGGTTAGAGCGGTACGCGGCGGGGGTCTACCGCGAGGCGTCGTTCACGCGGGCACCGGCCGCGAACGTCCCGAACCCGGTGACTCCCGACGCGTTCGTGCGCCCCGACGACGCCGAGGCGTACGACCGCGACGAGGCGCTCGCGTGGGCGACCGGCGAGGAGCTCGCAACCGGCGAGCCCGCGAGCCTCCCGGCGGAGTTCGTCGGCTTCCCCCCGTCGGAGCGCCGGTACCGGCCCGCGATCACCACCGGGCTCGGGCTCGGGAACTCCGGGCCGGAGGCCGCGCTGTCGGGGCTGTACGAGGCCGTCGAGCGCGACGCGACGATGACGAGCTGGTACTCGACGACGGAGCCGCTCGGGCTGGAACTCGATGACTCGACGTTCGCCGAACTGGAGAAGCGCGCGCGGGCCGAGTCGCTGTCGGTGACGCCGCTGCTCGTGACGACCGACGTCGACGTACCCGTCGTCGCCGTCGGCGTCCACCGCGACGGCGACTGGCCGCGGTTCGCGGCCGGTTCGGGCGCCGACCTCGACCCGGTCGCCGCGGCCCGGAGCGCGCTCGCGGAGGCGCTCCAGAACTGGACGGAGCTCCGGTCGATGGGGCCGGACGCCGCGGCCGAGGAGGGCGCCGCGATCGGTCACCACGCCGACTTCCCCGACGAGACGCGGGCGTTCTTCGACCCGGACGCGAGCGTCCCCGCCGACGCGCTCGGCGAGCCGGCGCTCTCGGGGACCGACGAGCTGGAGGCCGTCGTCGACCGCGTCGAGACCGTCGGGCTGGAGCCGTACGTCGCCCGGATCACGACCCGGGACCTCGCCGGGATGGGGTTCGAGGCGGTCCGCGTGCTCGTCCCCGGCGCGCAGCCGCTGTTCACCGGCGAGCCGTTCTTCGGCGACCGCGCCCGCGACGTGCCGCGGTCGATGGGGTTCGAGCCCGAGCTGGAGAAGGCGTACCACCCGTTCCCGTAGTCGCCCGTCTCCCCCCTCCCGCTCGCTGGCCGCCCCACCCGCCCTATTTAAGTCGCTGCCGGCCGCCGGCTCTCCCATGGACGTCGTATCCGACGCGGACGTCGAGGCGGCCGAGGCGGTCGACGACGTGTTCCTCACGCAGGGCGCGGTCGGCGAGGACACCAGCATCCAGCGGTTCGTCATCGATCCCGGGGCCGAGGTGCCGGAACACGACCACCACCACGAGCAGATCGGCGTGGTCACCGAGGGGGCGCTCACCTTCGTCGTCGACGGCGAGGAGCTGGTCGTCGAGGCCGGCGACACGTACGTCCTCCCCGGCGGCGAGCCGCACGCCGCGCGCAACGACGGCGACGAGACGGTCGTGGGGTACGACATCTTCTCGCCGCCGCGCGCGAACCCGGACTGGCGGGACTAAGCGCGACGCGACTATTTATAAACGAATAGGCGGTGCGGTGGCGCGCGCCTGCGAGCGGCCCATCGGCCGCGAGCAGCGCGCGCGAGGGAGTCGGTCGCCCGGAGCAACGCGGAGGGCGACCGACGAGGCTGGGGAGGTATGAGGCGCGGTGCGGTTGCGGTGGGTTGGACTCAAAGGGGCAGCCGCGAGGGGCGCGGAGGCGAAGCAAGCACCGCAGTGAGTGAGCGAAGCGAACGAGCGAGGAGCGCAGCGAGCGTGCGCGCCCCTCGCGGCTGGGGCTTTGGAGGTGGTCACCGCAAAGAGACCAGTCACGTATCGCCGAGCGGCTGGGGCTTTGGAGGTGGTCACCGCCGATCCGCACTCAACTGTTTATAAGTAATCGACTGGGCTTTGGAGGTGGTCACCGCCGATCCGCACTCAACTACTTATAAACGAGCGGTTGGGACTTTGGAGTCGATCGTCGCCCCGCCCGCGTCGTTCACAGACCAACCAACACGATCGGAGGCAACGCACGCCACTGTCACGCACCCTTTATCAATCGACCCCTAACTGGCTACATCGTAATGGCACGCGCGAGCGCCGGCCCCCGGCTCCACTTCGGCTTCTGTAACCTCAGCCTCTCGCACGAACGGCTGTACGGAGCCCTCGGGCTCGGCCTCGCGGAGCCCCGCGTCGTCGTCGACGCGGAGCCGGCCGAGTCGGTGACCGTCCGGACGACCGACGACGACCCCGCCACCGACCCCGCTATCCGCGACGATGTCCGCGAGTACGTCCGCACCGCCGCCGACCTGCTCGGCGTCGACGGCGCGCGCGTCACCGTCCGCGAGTCGCTGCCGCGCCACGCCGGGCTCGGGAGCGGCACCCAACTGGCCGCCGCGACGCTCGCGGCGGTCGCGACCGCCCACGGCGAGGCGCCCCGCGTCCGCGAGCGCGCCCCGGCGCTCGGTCGCGGGGGGCGCTCCGGCGTCGGCGTCGCGACCTTCGAAGCGGGCGGGTTCGTCCTCGACGCCGGTCACCCGACCGCCCGGTTCACGACCGACCGCCCCGCGGACGGCGAGTGGACCGTCCCGCCGGTAGCGGCCCGTCACGACGTGCCCGACGACTGGCGCTTCCTGCTCGTGCGCCCCGACGCCGACCCCGGTCGGAACGGGGACGCGGAGGACGATGCGATGCGGACCGCGGTGGAGCGCGCCGAGCCCGGGATCGCCGACCGCATCGGCGGGATCGTCACGCGGCGGGTGCTCCCCGCGATCGCGACCGGAAACGCCGAGCGGTTCGGCGCTGCGGTCGCGGAGATCGGCCGCCTCAACGGCGCGTGGTACGCCGACGAGCAGGGGGGCGTCTACCGCCCGCCCGTCGGCGACGTGGTGGCGTCGCTGTCCGACGCCGCGGCGGTGTTCGGCGCGGGGCAGTCCTCCTGGGGCCCGACCGTGTACGGCGTCACCGACGCCGCGAACGCCGACGCCGCGGCGACCGCGGGCGAGCGCGCGCTGGACGAGGCGGGCGTGTCGGGATCGGTCGCGGTCGTCCGCGCGGCGGACGGCGGGGCGCGGGTGACGGAGTAGCGGGTCGGTCGGCTGTTGGCGGATCGGCCGCCGGCGAGTCGGTCGGTCGGCCGCCGCGCGCTTTCCGCACCCACACGAGCAACAACACTAAGCGGTGC
Organism: Halorubrum sp. CBA1229; assembly: GCF_003721435.2. Classification (NCBI taxonomy): domain Archaea; kingdom Methanobacteriati; phylum Methanobacteriota; class Halobacteria; order Halobacteriales; family Haloferacaceae; genus Halorubrum; species Halorubrum sp. CBA1229. Next base: position 1,996,176 of record NZ_CP054585.1, read on the forward strand.
GGCGCCCCCGTACGGGACATGACGAGCGTTCCGTTCGGCGTCGCCCGCCTCGACTCGATCCTCGGCGGCGGCGCGCCGCCGGGCAACGTCGTGCTGCTCGCCGGCGAGTCCGGAGCGGGCGCGCGCGAGTTCCTGTACACGAGCGCGGCGATGAACGCCCTCGGGCGCGCGGACGAGGAGCTGTTCGACCTCTACTACGGCGGCCTCCCCGCGGACGCCGAGCTCCCCGAGGAAATCCACTACCTCTCCTTTACCGCCGACACGGACGCGCTCACCCGCGAGATGGGGTACACGATGGCCGACGAGATCGTCGACGCCGCGATCGACGAGATCGCCTTCCGGGACCTCTCGCCGGAGTACTTCCAGCTGAGCCCCATCCCCCGCGACTGGTACGAGGAGGAGACGGCGTCGATCACGGAGCTCGGCGACCGCGGCGAGTACGAGGACGTGCTCACGGCGTTCGGCGACTACCTCTCGGCGAACGCCGACGGGAGCTTAGTCTGTATCGACTCCGTCACCGACCTCCTCTCGATGGTCGACGAGGACACGGAGTGGAGCGACGTGGCGATGGTGATGAAGGGGTTAAAGAAGGCCGCCTACCAGTGGGGCGGGCTCATCCTCGTGTTGGTGAACACCGACTCGATCACCGACGCGGAGTTCGGCGCCCTGATGGACGCCGCGGGCGGGACCCTCCAGTTCACCTGGGAGAGCGGCGGCTCCCAGCGCGCCCGGACCATGTTCGTCCGCGAGTTCCGCGGCGTCCTCTCCCGGCTGGAGGAGGAGAACATCGTCCGGTTCGAGACCGAGATCCACGAGGGCGGCTTCGACATCAGCGACGTGCGGAAGATCCGGTGAGCGGGATCGACCCGGCTGGTGGCGACCGCACTCGGCCGATTCCGTCCGCCGAGTATCGATCCGGAGAATGACGCGACAGATTACTTAAGTCTCCTCCCTAAACGGAGTGTAGATGACGGGGGACCCGCGATGAGCGACCTCGATCCGACCGACGGGACGGTCGACGCCGCGATCGAGGCCGCCGCCGACGAGGCCGGCGTCGGCCGCGAGGAGCTGCTGAAGCGCGCGATCGTCACCCTCGCGGAGGGGGAGGACATCGACGTCCCGGACGCCGAGGAGGTGGCGGCGCTCGAGTCGCGGCTCGACGAGCTCGACGCCGACGTCGACGAGAAGGTGGCTGACCTCCGCGAGCGCTTCGTCGAGCTCTACCGCGACCTGGAGGCGAAGGCGCCGGCCGACCACGCCCACGCCGAAACGGCGGAGCGGCTGGACGCGCTCGCGGCCGACCTCGACCGGGTCTCAGAGCGACTCGACGAGCTCGAGGCGGACGCGGTGTCGCGTTCGACCGTCGACGAGGCGGTCGAGGAGCGCGTCGGCGACCTCGACGACCGGCTCGCCGACATCGAGTCGCGGACGGCGGACCTCGCCGAACTGGAGGCGCGCGTGGATGCGATCGACACCGACGACCTCGACGACAAGCTCTCCCGGGTCGCGGGCGCGGTCGTCAGGGTCCGGCGCCGGCTGGAGGCGGCCGAGCGGGACCGCGCCGACCGAGAGCGTCTCGACGCCCTCGCGGCGACCGCGAACCGAAACGGCGTGCGGAAGGCGGCCTGCACCGACTGCGGCGAGACCGTCGACGTCGGGCTGTTGACGGAGCCCGAGTGCCCGCACTGCGGGCGAGAGTTCGGCGAGCTGGAGCCGAACCCCGGCTTCCTCGGCACCTCGCGGCTCGTCGCCGGGGAGCAGCCGGCCCTCGAGGGCGACGTCGACGACGGGCGAGACGGCGGCGTGAGCACCCGCGACGTCGGGGGAGATCGATGAGCGACGACGAGGGCGATCCGCGGCGCGACACGGGCTCCGACCCGAACCTCGACTCGAATCGCGATCCGAATTCTGACGAGGAGTTCGACTCTCTCGACGACCCGGCGGCCGAGCTCGACGATCCCGCGGCCGAGATCGACGACCCTGCGACAGAGTTCGACGACCCTGCGACAGAGTTCGACGATCCCGCGGCCGAGATCGACGACCCATTCGCCGAGCTCGGTGCGGGCGTCGACGAGCGCGACACCGGAGGGGCTGAGTCGGGATCCGACGCGGACGCGGGAGCCCACGCCGCCGACGGATCCGAGTCGTCTCTACCCGGCCACGCGTCCGACGCGGGGAGCGGCGATCCCTTCGACGAGCTCGGGTTCCCCGACGCCGGGCGCGAGGGCACTTCGGACGACGCCGCGGGTCGGGGCGATCCGGGCGACTGGGACGACGAGATGGACGCCCTCGACGACGCGTTCGAGCAGATGGACGTCGACGGCCCGACCGAGGAGGACGTCTGGGAGTCGCTCGACGCCGACGCGGCCGACGCGTTCGGCGCCGCCGGGATCGGCGGGGCGACGTCCGTCCCCGGCGGGCGCGACACGGAGCACGTCGTCTCCAAGCGGACGTACTGCCAGCAGTGCCCGCACTTCACCTCGCCGCCCGAGGCCGCGTGCACCCACGAGGGGACGACCATCGTCGAGGCGGTCGGCTTCGACGAGTTCCGCGTCCGGAACTGCCCGATGGTCTCCGAGGAGAACCCGACGTTCGACGGGGACAGCTGACGGAACCTATTTCCGTTACGCTCCGTCCGATCGGGACCGTGGCCGGTTTCTGAACAGCCTCAAGCGTCCCCGGGACAGATCGTCCCTACGGTGGGTATCGTCGACGCAACGCGACGGCGCGGGATCGAGTTCGGTCCGGGAGCGCTCACCGGGGCGATAGGGGATTCGATTACGGTTATCCCGCTCGTCGTCGCGCTGTCGCTCCTGACGGGCGTGTCGCTGCCGCACGCGCTCGCCGGGTTCGGGGTCTTCCAGATCGTCTGGGGAGTCCGGTACGGGCTGCCCGTGTCCGTCGAGCCGATGAAGGCGCTGGCGGCGCTGGCGATCGCCGGCGCCCTGACGTACGCCGAGCTCGCGCTCGCCGGGCTGATCCTCGGCGTCCTCCTCCTCGCGATCGGGCTCTCCGGCACGCTCGCGCGAGTCGAGCGCTGGATCGGCGAGCCGGTGATACGCGGCGTGCAGTTCGCGGTCGGGCTGATCCTCTTGGAGACCGGGGTCGACCTCGCGCTCGGCGACCCGGTCCTCGCGGCGCTCGGGGTGGCGATCGCCGCCCTCGCGGCCCTCGCCGGGTATCGGACGGCGAGCGCGCTCGCGGTGGCGGTCGCGGGCGTCGCGATCGCCGTCGTCGTCGCGGACGTCCCGGCGCCGCAGTGGCCCGGGGCGCCGCCGACCCCGTCGCTGTCGGCGCTCTCGGCGGCGGTCACCCGGCGCGCGGCGGACGGCGTGGCCGCCCAGCTCGCGATGACGATCGGGAACGCCGCGCTCGCGACCTCCCTGCTGTTCGCCGACCTGTTCGACGCCGACGTGACGGCCGACGAGCTGTCGGCGAGCATGGGCGCGACGAACCTGCTCGCGGTGCCGCTCGGCGGGATCCCGATGTGTCACGGCTGCGACGGCGTCGCCGGGAAGCACGCGTTCGGCGCGCGCACCGGCGGCGCGAACGTCGTCCTCGGCGCCGGCTACCTCCTCGCCGTCCCGTTCGCGACCCCCGCACTCCTCGGCGCGTTCCCGCTGGCGATGCTCGGCGCGCTGCTCGCGATCGTCGCCGTCTCGCTCGCGCGCAACGCGCTCGACTCCGAGAACGTCGCGCTCTCGGTCGCTATCGGCCTCGTCGCGCTGGCGACGAACCTCGGCGCCGCGTTCCTGCTCGGGATCGTCGCGCATCTGGCGTGGGAGCGGATCGGCGACACCGACGGCGGTTTATAAATAGACGGCGGTGTAGCGGCGCGCGCCTCCGAGCGCCCGCAGGGCGCGAGGAGCGCGTGCGAGGGAGTCAGTCGCCGGAGCGAAGCGGAGGCGACTGACGAGGCTGGGGAGGCGTGAGGTGCGGTGCGGTTGCGGAGGGTGGGACTCAAAGGGGCAGCCGCGAGGACGAAGCACGGCGACGGTAGCACCGCAGCGAGGGAGCGAAGCGACCGAGCGAGGAGCGCGCCGAGCCGCGCGAGTCGTCGCGGCTGGGGCTTTGGAGGTGTTCACCGCGATGTCGCCGACCACGCATAAACGACCAGAATACGCATACCTGTATCGAGCGCAGTCACGGAAGCTAAACCGCTCTGTCCCGTACGCCACCTATATATGCAGTTCTGTGACGACTGCGGTTCGATGATGGTCTCCGTCGACGGCGAGATGGTGTGTCAGAACGACGACTGCGGCGGCACCGCCGAGCGCGACGAGTCGCTCGCGGCGGAGTTCGAGTCGACCGCGGAACAGACCGGCGACGAGGTGATCGAGACCGAGGAGGGCGCGAACTTCGAGGGGAAGCCGACCGCCACCGACGTGGTCTGCGACGAGTGCGGCCACGGCGAGGCGTGGTACACGATCAAACAGACCGGCGCCGCCGACGAGCCCCCGACGCGCTTTTTCAAGTGCAAGGAGTGCGGCCGTCGCTGGCGCGGGTACAACTGATCGGACCGATCGGCGGCCCGCCACGCGGTTCCCCCGAAACGACCGGTCGCCGGGAACCGGGGAACCACCTCAGAGTACCACCTCGCTGTCGGTGAGGAGGTCCCGCTTCGCTCGTTCGGCCTCCGGCCCTTCCGGAACGATACCGGGCGTCGAAGCCTCGTCCTCGAACCGATCCGGGTCCGGTGAGAGGGAGTCGAGCACCTCCGCGAACGTCGGTCCCCGCCTCCCCGTGAGGTGGACGAACCCCCCGTACTGTCGCTCCTCGATCGGCGTCGCGTCCGGATCCGCGAACGCTTCGCGAATGCAATCGACGTTCTCCCGGAGGTACTCCGCGGCCTTGTGCTGCGAGTACTGGCTGTCCGCGTAGTACTGTCCCTGATCGCTGTCTGTGAGGTCCGCCTCCGCGAGCGTCGAGGACTCGTACCGAACCGCGTCCTCGCTGATATCGCCGGTGAGGAAACTGAGATTCACGGTGAAACAATCCGGATACCGCAGGATCACCAGAAAGAAAATCTGCTCATCAACGGTGTAGCGCTCCTGCAAGCGGTAGTAACACTCCAGATAATACGCCGCGAGGGCTCCGATCCAGTCGTCGCGTTCGCCGTCGAGATACGCGGTCGCAACGTCGTAGTAGTCCTCGCCGGCGACCTGCTGTAAGCGGTACTCGAAGCTCTGCCGCATCTCGTCGAGCTCGTCCTCGTACACCTCCGTCAACGGGACATCCGGATCGTCGAGGAGCCTGCTTTTCCGCTCGCCGGCGTCCGCGATCCGCATCATGTTCTCGTGGAGGTCTCTCTCCGCGTTCACGTCCGGGAGCGGAATTCGAACCGCCTGTCGGCGCAGCATGTCCGTCCCGGAGCTCAATCTCTCGCGCCAATCCATGTCGGTACGCTCGTCTCAGATAGGTATTAAAATCCGAGGCCGATCGCCGTCGAGTCTCAGACCCGACCGACCGCTCCTTACGGATCGTCCCGCAGCCGGGGGCCGAGAAACGCCGCCGCGCTGTCACCCACGTCACCCGATCGCCCGACGAAGAAGTGGTCCGACTCGAACGCCTCCGTCTCGATCCCCAGCTCCTCGGCCCGCTCCACCACGGGCTCCCAGTCGGCCGTCGAGTCGCGGGTCGCGTACAGAATCCGGGCCGGTACGCCGAGGTCGACGAGGTCGTCGAGGGCGGCGACCGCGTCGGCGTCGGGATTCAGCCGCGCGGTCGGTGCGAGCGCGCAGACGCCGGCGAGGCCGGGGCGCGATGCGGCGGTCACGAGCGCGACCGTCCCCCCGAACGAGAAGCCGAACAGGCCGACGCGCTCGTAGTGCTCGACCGCCCACGCGACCGCGTTGTCGGCGTCCGTGCTCTCGCCGTACCCCTCGTCCCAGTCGCCGTAGTCGAAGCGGAGGCAGTCGATCCCCCGCCCGGTCAGCGCGTCGCTCGCGGCGGTCAGGCGCTCGTCGCCGCGGTGGCCGCCGTGCTGCGGGTGCGGCGGACAGGCGACGACGACGCTGTCGGCGCGGGAGCCGTCGTTCGCGTCGCCTCCCACCCCTCCGCCGTCGCCAGCGGCGGTGTCGAGCGTGGCCCGAACGTCGCGCCCGCCAGGGATCAGGACGGTCTCGCTCACGGTTTAAACGGACACGTCGCCGCGTCAGGGAACCTGCGTCACGCGGTCGACGCCGTCGAGCGCGGCCAGGTCCTCGGCGAGCGCCTCCTGATCGACGTTCGCCTCGTAGTAGAACACTAGGTCGAAGGTGCCGTCGCGGAGGAGCTGCTGGCACTCCCAGACGAACTCCTCGCCGTCGAGGGTGAGCCCCTGAAACTGGTTCGAAGAGAAGTTCGTGTCGTCGTTGCCGGCCTCGATGTACGCCTCGCCCTTGCCGGCGCGGTCGGCGATGACATCGTTAGCGGCGACCGTGAGCTCGTGCATCTCTAAGTCCTCCTGCCCGCCGAGCGTCGTGTGGACGATACAGCCCACGAGTTCGATGTCGCCCGGCTCCAGCAGGGCCTTCGTCCGCGTGTAGAGGTCGGAGTCGACGGTCTCGCTCATGGGTAGTCGTTCCCGCTCCCGCGATAAACGGGTGACGGTTCACACGCGGGCGATATTTATCCGACCGTCGAGCCGGCACCGCACCGACTCAGTTCCCGAGGCGGACCACCGGTCCGTCGGACCGCTCGTCGATGTCGACCAGCCCGTCGTCGGCGAGGTCGTCGACGAGCCCGCGGAGCCACTCCCGCCCGTGCTCGCCGTCGGGCGCGTAGTCCACGCGGACGCGGGGGCCGAGCTCGTCGAGCGCCAGCTCGTCGTACTCGCCGAGCGCCCGGACGACCCGCCCGCGGAACTGCCGGCGGCTCCCCTCGAAGCTCGGCTGCTCCGGCACGTCGGGCGCGGTGAAGTCGCCGGTCTCGTACGCGTGACACCGCCCGCGCCACGGGCAGCCCGCCTCGTCGCAGCGCGGGGTCGTCCCGCAGGCGACGCCGCCGAGCTCCATGATCGCGTTGTTCCAGACGCGGGACTCGCCGTCGGGCATGACACGGGAGGCGACTCGTTCGAACGCCGAATCGTCGTCGGGGACCGCGAACGCGCGGTGGAGCACGCGCTTCACGTTGGTGTCGACGACCGCGTCGCCGTTATTGAACGCGAACGACGCCACCGCGTCGGCGGTGTACGGGCCGACGCCCATCAGCTCCTCCAGTTCGTCGGGCGACTCGGGGAACTCGCCGCCGTAGTCGTCCTCGACCTGCCCGGCGGCCTCGTGGAGGTACTTCGCGCGGTTGTTGTAGCCGAGCGAGTGGTCGGACCAGAACGCGACCACGTCGCCGCGGTCGGCGGCGGCCAGGTCGGCCGTCGTCGGCCACTCGTCGATGAAGTCCTCCCACGCGGGGACCACCCGGTCGAGCTGCGTCTGCTGGCTCATCACCTCGCTGACGAGGATCTCGTAGGGGTCCTCCGTCCGACGCCACGGGAAGTCGCGGTGGTCCGCCTCGTACCACTCGATCAGCGCCTCGCGGACTGCGTCGAGATCGGCCGGCAGCTCGGGGGCGTCGCCGTCGGCGAGCCCTTCCGTGCCGCCGTCGGTGCGGAGGGCGCCGCCGGGGTCACCCCCCGTCGCGGTCGCGTCCGGATCGGTCATTACCCGTGGTCGGGCCGGCGCTCGTTTATCGGTGCTGGTCCTCGCCGCGTTCGACCGGGGTCATCGAGCGCGGGTCGCGGTCCGGCCCCGGATACTCGCCGCCGACGGCCTCGGGGTAGAGGTTCTCGGCGGAGAACACGGTCGCGAACGCCCGCGGCTCTCGGACGCTCACGGGCAGCCGGTCGCGGAGTCCGGCGGCGGCCCCTGCCCCCGTGAGCGACGGGTCGAGGCTCACGACCTGCATCGCGGCGCCGCGGTACGCCGACGCCAGCGCCGGGTGGTCGCCCGCGGGGTGCGCGACCGGCTCGCGCCACGCCTCGACCGCGTCGCGCCAGTCGGCCGCGAGGTCGGCGTCCGCGAGCGCGGCGATCACCGCCTCGGCGTCGTCGAGGAGGGCGTCGCTGGCGACGAGCGTCGTCCACGAGTGGGCGCGCAGCGGGTCGAGCGCCTCGCGGGCCGCGCCGCCGACGAGCAGGTCCGCCGCGAGGACGTCGGCGTCGGCGACGACGCGGGCCGGGCTCGGCTCGCGGTCGACCGGGGAGACGTCGGCGTCGGAGGCACCGCTGTCGTCGGAAGCATCGCTGTCGTCGGAGGCACCGCTGTCGTCGGAGGCATTATCAGTGGTGTCGCCCCCCCGAGCGGCGTCCTCGCCCTCGGGCTCCGATCGGCGATCCGCGAGCGCGACGCGCACTGCCTCCTCGGTCGCGTCGGACGCGGCGGCCCGCTCGAACAGGTCGGCGAAGGTCATGGTCGGACCGTGGTCGGCGACGGATTTCCGAGTTGCGACTGCGAGCGTGGCCGACCGTCCGCGACGCCCGCCAGCGCCCCTCGACCGTCCGCGACGCCCGCCAGCGCCCCTCGACCGGCCGGACTCGACGCCCTCACTCGAGGCGGTCCGCGAGGTCGTGGAACCCCTCGATTACGACGTCCGGGTCGGGACCTAGCTCCTCCGTCGGGAGCGTCTCCCCCGGGCGGGAGACCCACGCGGTCGACATGCCGGCGTGTTTCGCGCCCCAGACGTCGCGCATCCCGCCGCCGGAGGCGTGCAGTATCTCGCCGATCGGCGTGTTGGTCCGCTCGGCGGCGTGCTCGTAGATTCCCGCCTCCGGCTTGTACGTCTCGACCTCGTCGGCGCTGATCGCGTCCGTCACGACGTCGCCGAGGCCCGCGGCCGCGACCAGATGCTCTAACATCTCGGGCGACCCGTTCGAGACGATGTACACCTCGTAGCCCGCGTCGGTGATCCGGCCGATCCCGTCCCCGACGTCGTCGAAGATCGACAGCTCATCCTCGTAGACGGTGCGCCGGATCTCGTCGCGTGTCGCCTCCGGCACGTCGTACCCGTTCGCCTCGAGCGCGTATCGGAGGCCCTGTCCGATGAGCTCCCAGAACGGCTGGTAGGCGTCGATGTCGTTCGCGATCATCGAGTACTGGAGGTACTGCGCGCGCCACAGCTGCGAGACGCTCTCGGCGTCGTCGAGGCCGTCGACGTGCGCCTCCAGCACCGCCTCCTGCGAGCCGATGTCCACGAGCGTGCTGTACGAGTCGACGGTGACCGTCGAGACGGAATCGAAGTCCATAGTCATGGTACACCGACCCACGTCATAACCGTGGTGAATCCGGCGGCGACGGCGTCGTTTGACCGACTGACCGTCGCAGATCAGCGGAGTGCTCGACCAGTTATAACCAGGCGCGGCTCCGTGGAGCGCGCGGACCGCAGAAAGAGCCTAGGCCGAGATTTGAACTCGGGGTCTCGTCCTTACCAAGGACGCGCTTTACCGCTAAGCTACCCAGGCACGCAATCAGTCGTTGACCGGATTCGACTTTATGGGTTTCGATCCGCCGCCGAGTCGTCGCCCGATCCGGCTCCCCCGCGGTCGCGCGACCGGCCCCTCGCCGATCGGCCGCTCACCGGTCCGTCGCGCTCACGGCGCGGTCCGAGATGTCGGCGATCCGGTCGGCGGTCGCGTCCGGGAGCGCGCGCCCCGGCGGCGGGAACTCGCCGTCGTAATCGGCCGCGAGCTCGCGGGCGTACGTCAGCAGCTCCTCCGGCGGGTCGCCGCCGACGGCCGTGGTGCCGGCGACGACCGCCAGTTCGAGGGCGTCGACCTCCAGGTTCCGGTCGAGCGCGGCCGCCGCGGCGGGGTCGGTCCCATCGCGGTCGCGGAGCGTCTGGTCTCGGCCGAACGCGCGCACGACCTCGACCGCGGCGCCGGCGGCGTCGGTACACGCCAGCAGCGAGAAGCCGCGCGAGACGAGCACGTCGGCCGTGAGCACGTCCATGTCCGCGTCGATGTCGGTCTCGCTGGTGGGCGCGGTCACCCACGGCTCCTCGTGGGCCACCGTGCGGGTGAGCCGCAGTCCCTCGTAGATGAGCTGCACGCCCGCCGCCCGGTCGACGAGCTCGTCGAGGTTCACGTCGGGGTCGACCGCCCGGGCCGTGACCAGCGCCAGCACACCGGGCGTCACGGCGGCGTCCAGAATGCGGTTCTCGAGGGCCTTGCGCAGTTGCTCGGGCTCGACGTCCGCGAGCGCCTCGTGAGCGGCCTCACGCGCTCGCGCGGCATCGTCCATTACCACGAGATAGTCGAGCGAAGGGCAAAGACCTTTGGAAACGACCGGGATACCACGCCGTGATCCGCACCCAAACCGACGACCGCGTCCGCGTCGTCACGATCGACCGCCCCGAGCGGCGGAACGCGCTTCGCCCCGAGGACCTCGACGCGCTGCGGAGCGCCGTCGCCGACGCCGAGACGCCCGTCACCTACCTCCGCGGCGCCGGTGACGCCTTCTGTGCCGGCGCCGACCTCGACGTCGTCGCCGACCTCGACGCTGCCGACGACGCGGCCTCGTTCGCCCGGCGCGGGCAGCGCACCGCCGCGGCCGTCACGGACGCCGACACCGTCGTCGTCTGCGGGATCGACGGCGCGGCTCGCGGCGGCGGGGTCGAGCTCGCGCTCGCGGCCGACGTCCGGGTCGCCACGCCCGCGGCGACGTTCGCAGAGCCGGGCGTCGAGTTCGGGCTGTTCGGCGCGTGGGGCGGCACGGTCCGACTCCCGCGGGCGATGCGCGAAGGCGACGCCCTCGACTTCGCGCTCTCGGGGCGGGTCCTCGACGCCGACGAGGCGCTCCGGACCGGGCTCGTCTCCCGGGTCGTCGACGACCCGCGCGCGGTCGCCGACGAAATTGCGGCCGGCAAGCCGGACGCGCTTCGGACCGTCAAGCGTCGGGTGCGCGACCGGCGGGACGACGCCGCGCAGGCGGACGCGGAGGCCGAGGCGTTCGCTGCCCTCGTCCGGGCGCACGGGGCCGAGATCGCGGCGTCGCGGACCGAGTGAGTCCCCGAGCGAACCGGGACGACCCCGCCGCCGTCCCGATGTGACAGGTTTAAGTGGACCTCCGACCAATCATCGAGTGCGAAGCACGCACCGGTAGTGTAGTGGTATCACGCAACCTTGCCATGGTTGCAACCCGAGTTCAAATCTCGGCCGGTGCACTCCTTTCAGTCGTGTACCGCCCTGACCCCCCGCTCGTTTCACTCGCGGGGAGTCTCGGCCGGTGCATTTGTAACTGACTTCTGCGGTCGACGTTCGTCTCACTTCGTTCGACGAACTCCCTGCAGGCGGCGCACTTCTGACTGACTCCGACGGGAAGCGTCGCCGCCCGTCAAACCGGCGGTCGGGCCGCGAGCGCACCGGCCGTCGGCGCCGCAAACCTGTTCGTTTAACCGGCCGTGCGTTGTTGTTGCGAGTATATGGTCGAGGTCTTGCTTCTCGTCGGTTTCGTGGTTGCGGCGTTCGTCGGGTACAACATCGGGGGCGCCACGACCGGTCCCGCGTTCGGGCCGGCCGTCGGGTCGGGGGTGCTCTCGAAGGCGGGCGCGGCGGCGCTGATGTCGATCTTCTTCTTCGTCGGCGCCGGGACGCTCGGACAGCGCGTCGTGACGACGCTCGGTGAGGACCTCGTCACCGGGGGGAGCGTGTTCACCCTGGAGACGAGCATCGTGGTCCTCTTTTTCATCGGCGGCGCGCTGTTCGTCGGGAACTTCGCCGGCGTCCCCGCGTCGACCTCGATGACGGCGGTCGGGGCGATCGCGGGGCTCGGCCTCGCCACCGGCACCCTCGACAGGGCGGTGATGGGGGAGATCGCCATCTGGTGGATCGTCGCGCCGATCATCGGCTTCTGGGTCTCCGGGGTCGTCGGGCGCTACTTCTACCCGGCCATCGACCGGTGGGTCGCGATAGACAGCACCGACGGAGCGCTGTTCGAGTTCGACCGCTCCGGGGCGATCCCGAAGCCGGTCGCGGGTCCGAACACGACCCGGCGCGAGCTCGTCGGCGGGTTCGTCGTCATCGCCATCGGCTGTCTGATGGCGTTCTCCTCGGGGACCTCGAACATCGCGAACGCGATCGCGCCGCTCGTCGCGCTCGACGGCGTCGAGATGACGCCGATGATCCTCCTCGGGAGCGCCGCGGTCGCGGTCGGCGCGTTCACGATCGCGCGGCGGACGCTCGACACGCTCGGCAACGACATCACCGACCTCCCGCTGACCGCGGCGATCGTCGTCGCCTGCGTCTCCTCCGGGATCGTGATCAGCCTCTCGGCGGTCGGGATCCCGGCGTCGTTCGTCATCATCGCGACGATGTCGATCGTCGGGCTCGGCTGGGGGCGCGCGACGCGGACCGTCACGGTGCGGCAGGGGATCAGCGGCGAGAAGGAGCCGAAGGTGTCCGTCGGCGCGCTGAAAGCGGACGAGACGGGACCGATCGGCGAGGGCGACCCGACCGACATCCCCTCGGCGTCCGACCTGTTCAACCCGAGCACGAGCGCGCGCGTCGTCCTGATGCAGAACGTGGTCCCGATCCTCTCGACGGTCGGAGCGCTCGTCACGTTCACGCTGCTGTTCCGGTTCGTCTGGTAAATTCGGACTCCTTTTTCCGAGCCGCCTCCCGCCGGAATCGCCTCCCGCCGGAACCGCCTACCGCCCGAACCGCCGCTGACGGTCCTGGAAGTCGAGGACCGCGCGCAGGTAGTCCCGCCGCCTGAAGTCGCGCCAGTTCACGTCGGTGAAGTAGAGCTCGGCGTACACCGACTGCCAGATTGCGAAGTCGGAGAGCCGCTCCGCGCCCGTCTTGATGACGAGGTCCGGCTCCTCCGGGAACACGAGCCGGTCGGCGACGTCGGCGGCGTCGATCGACGCCGGATCGAGTTCCCCGGCGTCGACGTCGCTCGCGATCTCGCGGACTGCGGCCGCGAACTCCGCCTTCCCGCCGAGCCCGACGGTGACCCTGATGGGCACGTCGTCGTCGGTCCCGGTATTGTCGGTCCCGGTACTGTCGGTCCGGGTGTCGTCGGTCCCGGTATTGTCGGTCCCGGTACTGTCGGTCCGGGTGTCGTCGGTCCCGGTGTCGGCGTCGCCGTCGGCGCCCGCCCCGATGGCCGCGTCGTCCGGACTCCGCACGACGAACCGGGCGGGCGCGTCCAGCCGGCGGAGCTCGCGCGTGAGTGTCGGGACCACGGACTCGTCGAGCACCGAGACCGAGACGGTGACGCGCTCGGCGCCGTACTCCAGCGCCCACCCGAGCGCCTCGGCGAGGGTGTCGAACGCCCCGTCCGCGAGGAGGTCCCGTTCGGTGATGACGATCGCGACGTGCTCCGGCGGGTCTCCCTCGTGCAGTCGGTGGCGGACGCCGAGGTACGTGTCGTACAGGCCCACGTTCTGTGGTTCTCCCGCGGGGAATAAAACGTCACGTCCGCCGGTGAGGGGGTCACCCCACGCCCGCCGACGAGGGGTTTAATTCGCCGTCGGCCGTAGCGGAGACGATGGCAGACAGCTACCGCGGGGTGTTCGGCGCGATCCCGTACGCGATCCGGCACACCGAGTCGTGGACCATGCGCGTGTACGGTGTCGTCGGCGCGCTCACGGCCGGGCTGATCGCGACCGTCGTCACTCTCGCGCTCGTCGTCTGGATGGCGGAGACGACCGACGTGCAGGGCGGCACCTTCCTGTTCTCGCGGTCCCTGTACGTGATCGCCGGGTTCGCCGCCGTCGCGCCGCTGCTCGCACCGCTCCTGTTCGTCGCGCGCCGCCACCGCCGCGGCGACCCGGTGAAGCCGGGGTACGACCGGAAGATGGCGTACGGCGGATTCCTGTTCCTCCTGTCGCTGTACGCCGGTCTGGTGATCTCCGCACCGGCGGAGCTCCGCGACCCGACCGAATCCGTGGTCGTCAACGCCCTCTACGCCCTCCCGCAGCTCGCCGGCGTCGTCCCGCCCGTCGCCGCCGCGCTCGTCGTGTTCGCGGTTCACTACCGGCTCCGCGTGACCGGCGGGGCGGTGCCGGACGATCCGGCGACCGACGACTGACGCGGCTCGAAACCCCGAAAAGGGTCCGTCGCCTATCGCGGGGTAATGACCGACGATCCGGCGCGTTCCGACGCGGAGAAGACGGAGGCCGACGACGGTGCCGAAACCGCCGACGGAAAGGAGAGCACGTTCCTCGTCACGCACGTCGAGAGCGACTCGGCGGTGCTGAAGGACGTCCACGACGGGCAGGTCCACACGCTCAGCACGAATCCGGGGCTCGAGGTCGACGACGCGGTCGAGGCGACCGTCGCCCCCGACCCCCCGATGGAGGTCACGTACCGGGTGATCGAGGTGGCGGAGCGCCGGCGCCTCTCGATCGAGGAGAGCGAGGAGCCGCCGACCGTCCACGAGCGCGAGCTCGCGGCCGAGGCCCCGGCGGGGGAGCTCGCCCGCGAGCCCCGCGCCGGCGAGGGCGAGGTCCACGTGTTGACGCCGCCCGAAAGCGACACCGCCGAGGCGGTCGCGGACGTAATCGAGGACCGCGAGGCGACGCTGTCGCGGGCCGCCCGGCTGGGCGTGAATCGCGTCGAGGTCCGGTCGGAGCCCGGGGTCGTCAGCGTTCGGTACATGCCCTGACGGCGTCGGGACCGCACCGGCGTCCGGCTCCCCGACTCAGTCCCGCTCCCCGGTCGCGCCCGACGGGCCGGCCGCGCTCTGGACCCGCCAGCCGCCGTCGACGTCGCCGGCTCGCGTCTCGTAGTCGACGGTCGTCTCCCCCGTCACGACCGCGGTGTCGACGGCGTCGCCGTCGACCTCGATCCGCTCCACGCGGAACGGCACGTCGAGGCTGTCCCCGCAGCAGCCGACGTCGACGAACTCCTCGCGGACGTCGTCGACCGCGGCCTCGCCCATCACCCGAGCGAAGTACCCTCGGTAGCGGTCCGTCTCGATCTGGTCGCGTCCCCAATCGCTGAGCCCGTCGGGATACGAGAGGACGACGCGGTCGGCCTCGGGCGCGTTCATGCGTCTTGGTACCGCGGCTGTCGGCTAGTTCGTTTCGGTGGTCCGCGACGCGTTCGCCGGAACGCGACGGAGTGAGAAGGCTTATTCGCGCCCGCGCAGGAACCGGTATTTATGGTAGCGATCGAGGTACCGGAGGTCAACTACACCGAGTACTCGAACCGGCAGCTCGTGGCGGTCCCGATCGCGGTCCTGGTTCTCGCGCTCGCGATCATCCTCGGCTGGTATCTCGTCACGGGTGCGCCGGCGAACCTCGGACTGGCGTTCACGGGCGGCGTCGAGCTCCGGGTCGCCGACGACGGTGGTAACGTTGAGGAACGCATCGAAACCGAGTTCGACCGACAGCCCGACTCGATCCGGTCGATCCCCGCGGACGACGTGTACGTCGTCACCTTCCGCGCGGCCGACGAGAACCCCGAGGGGCTGGCGGAGGAGCTCGGGCAACAGGCGGACGACGCAGGGCTCACCACGACGGCGATCGATCAGGTGTCGCCGAGCTTCGCCAGCGACACGGCCCGGACCGCGATCTTCGGCGTCGCGCTGGCGTTCCTCGGCATGAGCGTGCTCGTGTTCGCGATGTTCAGGTCGTTCGTCCCCTCCATCGCCGTGGTCGCCTCGGCGTTCTCCGACCTGGTCATCCCCGTCGCCGTGATGAACCTCCTCGGGATCCAGATGACGCTGGGGACGATCGCGGCGCTCCTGATGATCATCGGGTACAGCGTCGACTCCGACATCCTGTTGAACAACTCCGTGTTGCGCCGGACGGGAGACTTCTACGAGTCG
Organism: Halorubrum sp. CBA1229; assembly: GCF_003721435.2. Lineage (NCBI taxonomy): Archaea > Methanobacteriati > Methanobacteriota > Halobacteria > Halobacteriales > Haloferacaceae > Halorubrum > Halorubrum sp. CBA1229. The sequence continues at coordinate 2,011,922 of NZ_CP054585.1, forward strand.
GTGAGCCGCGCGATGCGAACTGGGATCACGATGACGCTCACGTCGATGGCCGCGATGATCGTGATGACCGTCGTCGCGACCGTCTTCGGCGTCGACCTCCTCCGGAACATCGGGATCATCCTCGCGGTCGGCCTCTGTGCCGACCTGATGAACACGTACCTGCTGAACGTCTCGCTGCTCCGCTGGTACAAGTTCGAGGGGGTGAAGCGCTAATGTTAGAGCCGATCAAGAACAACTGGCGGATCCTGCTCCTCGTCGCCGTCGTGGCCGGCGCGTCGATCGCGCTGTTCGCGCCGCAGTTCGCGCCCGAGACCGCCCCCGGCGAGAACCAGAGCGAGGCGAGCCAGGGAGTAACCAACCTCCAGTACGGGCTGGACCTGGAGGGCGGGACCCGCGTTCGGGCCCCGCTGCAGGGGTACACCGCCACCGGCGTCGACTTCGCCGGCGACGACCCGGCGACGGTCGAACGGGCCGTCGCCGACGAGCTCGACGACGTGCAGCTCCGCGACGTGGGATCGAGTGTCGGCGAGGACGTGCGGGCGGTCGAGGTCACCGACCCGTCCGTGAGCGAAGACGAGTTCCGGGCGGCGATGGACGCCTCGGGGTACTCCTACGAGAGCATCCGCCCCGGCGTGACGGCCGAGACCCGCGATCTCACCCAGAGCATCATCGAGGGCAAGATCAACGAGGCGGGGCTCTCGGGCGGGAGCGTCCAGCAGGTCCAGTCACTCAGCGGCGAATACTTCATGCTCGTCGAGGTGCCCGGCGAGAACCGTAGCGACGTCGTCTCGCTGCTCCAAGACCGGGGAACGGTCCAGATCGATATCGCGTACCCGAGCGAGAACGGCACCGCCGTCGAGGAGGGCGTGCTCGTCCAGGACGACTTCGAGAACATCGGGACGGCGTCGCAGCGGGACCGCGGCACGGGCTCGTACGTCCCGGTGACCGTCAGGAACACGGCCTCCGGCGGCCAGCAGTCTCCCGCCGAGGGGTTCCAACAGGCCGTCGTCGACCGCGGGTTCCCCTCGGCGTACCAGTCGGACGCGGACCGCTGCGAATACGACCCCGAGACGGGGGAGATCGGCAATTCGAACCCGTGTCTCCTCCTCACTGTCGACGGCGAGGTCGTCAACTCCTTCGGGATGGACCCGGGGCTCGCCGACAGCATGGAGAGCGGCTCGTGGGCCGACACCGCGAACTTCCAGCTGACCACGCCCGAGTTCTCGACGGCCCAGGAGATCTCGGTCAACCTACGCGCCGGCGCGCTGCCGGCGGAGCTCGACATCAGCGGACAGGGGACCTCCAGCACCATCTCGGCCGCGCAGGGCGAGAACTACAAGAACTACTCGCTGGTGACGGGGATCCTCGCGGTGTTCGCGGTCGCGGGCATGGTGTTCCTGCGCTATCGCGAGCCCGCGGTGGCGCTGCCGATGATCGTCACGGCGCTCGCGGAGGTGTACGCCCTGCTCGGCTTCGCCGCGCTGGTGAGCTACCCGATCGAGCTGGCGGTCATCGCCGGCTTCATCGCGGTCGTCGGGACCGGCGTCGACGACTTGGTGATCATCGCCGACGAGGTGATGAGCGAGGGCGAGGTGAACTCCCGGAAGGTGTTCAACTCCCGGTTCCGCCGGGCCTTCTGGGTGATCGGCGCCGCCGCGGCGACGACGATCGTCGCGATGTCGCCGCTGATGGTGCTCTCGCTCGGGGACCTTTCCGGGTTCGCGATCTTCACTATCCTCGGCGTCCTGATCGGCGTCCTCGTCACCCGGCCCGCCTACGGCGACATCCTGCGCCGGCTGCTGACGATCCGGTGAGACGGCGCCGGAGCGGCCGTCCGTCTCCCCACCCCGCAGCCCCGGTCGGCTCGCCGCCGCGAACGAGAAGACGACAAACTATTATTTTAGACGACTCTAATATAACTGTGATCACCGACGACCGCCCAGAGCCGGCCGGCCGGACCGACCCGCGAGCCGAGACGACGGCCGCCGGACGGGCGGACGCGTTCGGGCGGTCGGCCTCGATCGGTCAGCGTCGTGACGGAGGGAATGCATGACGGCCTACTTTGAGATCCTCATCGTCGCGTTCGTGGCCCAGTTGGCCGTGTTGCCGGGCGAGAAGGTGCAGTTCATGATCGCCGCGCTGTCGACGCGGTACGACCCGAGGGTCGTCGTCGCGGCCGCCGGGTCGGCGTTCGCCGGCTGGACCGCGGTCGAGATCGCCTTCGGGCAGGCGCTGCAGTCGGCGCTGCCGGGGGTCGTCCTCGACGCCGTGACCGCCTCGCTGTTCTTCGTGTTCGCGTACCTGCTGTACCGGTCGATGCCGGACCGCGAGACGAGGGAGGTCGCGTCCGGCGACGGCGGCGCGGAAGCGACGGCCGCCGGCGCCGAGGATCCCGACCCGGAGGCCGTCGACGCCGACTACGCCGACCTTGACTCAGTGACGCTCCCCGGCCCGCTCGCCCGGTACGAGGGGTCGTTCGGCGGCTTCCTTCCCATCTTCGTGCTCATGGCCACCGGCGAGTTCGGCGACAAGACGCAGCTGGTCACGATCGGACTGGCCGTGCAGTACGGGGTGACCTCCGCCATCTGGGTCGGCGAGATGCTCGCGATCATCCCGATCAGCATCGCGAACGCGTACTTCTTCCACACGTTCGCCCACCGGTTCAACGTGCGGCGCGCGCACCTGGCGTCCGCGGTGCTGTTCGCCTTTTTCGGCGCAGACACCGTCCTCTCGATCGTCGCCGGCTTCTCCGTCTGGGAGACGTTCATCGGCGCCGTGAGCGGGGCGGTCTCGACGCTCGTTTAAAACTCGTCCAGTCCCGACTGCTCCGCGGCCGCCAACACGTCGTCGCAGGTCGCCCACGACCGGCGCGCGCAGTCCGGGACGTCGCCGTTGTCGGCGACGTACGCTCGCAGGAACGACCGCGTCGTCGGGTCGCTCGGGTAGCCGCTCCCGACGCCGTCGTACGCCGGGTAGCGGTCGTCGAGCGCCGCCATCCGGGCGTCGCGAGCCACCTTGGCGACCACGCTCGCCGCGCCGACGACCGGGTCGTCCTCGTCGGCGCCGTGGAAGGCCTCGACGTCGACCGCGGGGAGGTCGTCACCCCCGCTCTCGTCGCCGGGGTCGTGGACCCCGCTCTCGTCGCCGGGGTCGTGGACCCCGCCCTCGACGAACTCGCTGAGCCGCCGCGCGAACCGCGCCTCGCTGGTGTCGCCGGCGTCGGCGACGACGCGGACCGGCTCGTCGCCGACCCTTTCCCCGCCCTCGGCGAGCGCGGCCCGCACCGCCCGCGCCTGTCCGCTGACGGTGAGCGTGTTCATATCGGTGTCTGGTCGGTCGATCTCCGCGGGCTCGACGAGCGCGACGCCGACGGCGACGCCGTCGATCCCGCGGATAGCCTCGTCTATCGCCTCGCGTCGCTCCGGGGCGAGCCGCTTCGAATCGTCGACGTCGGCCGGGAGGCTCGACGGGGCCGCGAGCACGGCCGCGGCGACCATCGGCCCGAGCACGGGTCCTTTGCCGGCCTCGTCGACGCCGAGGTACACGCGTCGGTGGTCGTCGGCGAGGGGTAAATACGTTCAGAAAAGGCGCGGACTTACTCGACGAGGACCGCGTTGACGTGCCCGGACTGGCCGGGGCGCGAGGTGACGCGGGCGCGGCCGGCGGACGTGTCGATGATGGCGCCCTTGGTGACGATGTTCCGGCGGGCGTAGTTGACGTTCGAGGGGTTGTCGACGACGTTCTCGATCTCGGCCTCGCTCACGTCGCCGCCGTCGGCGACCTGCGCGACGTTCGTCGAGAGCGCGCGGACTTTCTTCTCCGTGCCGCGGGAGTCGATGTACTGGAGTCGCGTCTCGCCGACGGTGGTCTCGGCGGGCTCGCGGCCGAGCTGGTGGCGCTTCTTGTTCGAGGCGGGCTTGAGTCGGCCGCCCGTCCGCTTACGCGTGGAGCGTCCCTGGTCTTTCATACAGGTACGAACAGCCAGCGAATACTTGAAGCGTTCGACTCGCCTCGGCGGCGAGGCGGCGCGTGACGGCCGCGACGGCCCGTCGCGGCGCTGCAATCCGGTCACAGGACCGGCGCACGCGCCGACGGAACCGGCGCGTGCGGTCACGCGAACCGGCGCTCGAACTCCCGGATCCCCTCGTCCGTGCCGACGACGACGAGCTCGTCGTCCCTGTCGATCCGCGTGTCGGGACCGATATCGGTCACCGTCTCGTCGTCGCGCTCGATTGCGATGACGGTGCAGCCGGTCGTCTCGCGCACGTTCGCCTCGCCGACCGTCCGCCCGGCGAGCCGCGGCACGCGGTTCCTGACGACCTCGATCTGCTGATCCAGCGAGAGCACGTCGCGGTCCTCGATGACGGTTGAGGCCGACAGCCGCCCGGTGACCGTCGCGAGCGAGAGGACGTAGTCGGCGCCCGCGCGGTGCATCTTTCGGACGCTCGCGGCCTCCTCGACGCGGGCGAGCACCTGCGTGTTCGGCGCCAGATCGCGGATCACGAGCGTCGTGAACTCAGTCGTGGTGTCGTCCGGCAGCGCGAGCACGACCGTTCGCGCCGACTCGACGCCCGCGGCGCGCAGCGTCTCCGGCTCGGTCGCGTCGCCGACCACGTCGACGCCCTCGGCGTCGTCCCGGTCGACGACCGTCACGGGCAGATCGGCGTCCGCCACCGTCTCGGCGACGCTCTGCCCGACCTGCCCGTAGCCGATGACGACGGTCTCGCCCGCGCCGAACCGCCGCGTGGCGGAGTTCGTCAGGTCGACGAGCCGCTCGAGCTGGTCGGACCGCCCGGAGACGAGCAGGACCGTCCCGGCCGACAGCGTCGCGTCAGGCGGGGGCGCCGCGTCGAACTCGCCGTTGAACCACGCCCCGATCACGTTGACGCCGGCCCGCTCGCGGATCCCGCTGTCGGCCAGCGTCGACCCCGCGAGCGGGCTCCCGTGCGGGACCGACACCTCCGCCAGCCGCAGCGAGTCGCCGATGGCGACCGCCTCGCCGAGGTCGGTCTGGAGCGCGGTCGTCACCTTCGCGGCGAGGCTCTCGCCGAGCAGCGACCGCGGCGAGAGCACCTCGTCCGCCCCGGCGAGCCGGTGGTACCGCTCGCGCTCCGGGTCCTCGAGGACGCTGACGACGCGAACCTCGGGCGCGAGCTCCTTCGCGGCGAGCACGATGCTCGCGTCGACCTGGTCGGAGACGTCCGTCACCAGCGCGCGCGCGCTGGCGAGGTTCGCGGCCGCCAGCCCCTCGGTCGACTCCGGGTCGGCGCGGATCACGGTCCGCCCCGCCTCGTGGAGCCGCACGGCTCTGTCGTCGTCGGGCTCGACGATCACGTAGGGGATCCCGTGGGAGTCGAACTCCGCGATGAGCGCCGCCGACCGCGAGGTGTCGGAGCAGACGACGACGTGACCGGACAGGTCGTCGTCCAGCGAGGTGGGCGCGGTCGTCGAGAACGCCTGCTCCAGCAGCGGCGTCACCACGACCGGCAGCGCGCCGATCAACAGCACCATGCCGACGAGGTCCATCACGGCGATGAACGCGTTCAGCTGCTGGCTCTCCCACGGGGAGTCCCCGCCGAACCCGGTGGTGGTGAACATCTCGACCGAGAAGCGCAGCGCCTCGATCATCGTGCGCGGGTCGCCCTCGTACACGCGCATCCCGTAACGGTAGGTGACCGCGGTGAAGATCAGCACGAAGAGGACGAATCCGAAGTATCCGACGACGCGGCGCTTCCACGAGTCCATCGCGTCGCTGTACACCGCCCACCCACAAAAACGGGGCGCGTCCGGCGGCGCCACGGGGGCGCGTGCGATCGCGTACTCTTGGCCGAGAGGAACTGATGGGCCGAGACGAAGTTCGATGGTTTAAGACACGGGGAGAGCCAACGGGAAGATATGGTGCGGGACCCGTCGCGCGAGGAGGATCCGCCGTCGGTCGACGACGTGCTGGACGCGCTGGCCGACGACGCCGCGCGCCGGATCGTGGCGGCGCTCACCGAGCCGAAGACGGCGAGCGACCTCTCCGAGGAGTGCGACATCCCCCTGTCGACGACGTATCGGAAACTGGAGAAGCTCACCGACGCCTCCCTGCTTCGGGAGTCGACGGACATCCGCCGTGACGGCCAGCACACGACGCGCTACGCCGTCTCCTTCGACTCCGTAACGGTCTCGATCGACGACCCGCGAGACGATGGAGACGGCCCCCGCGATCTCACCGTCGAGTTCTCCCGCCCGGATCGCACGCGGGACGAACGCTTGGCCGACCTCTGGTCGGAACTGCGAGAGGAAACATGACAACGCACATCGACCTCGCTATCATCGTGGCAAAGACCGCCATCCTCGCGCTCGGTGGCAGCATCACCTACTACGCGCTCCGCGCGTACGGCAGAACGGGGGACCCCTCGCTGCGCGCGCTCGGGGCCGGCTTCGGGATCGTGACTGTCGGCGCGCTGGTCGGCGGCGTCTCCCACCAGATCATCGGCGCCGACCTGGCGGTGGGGATCGCGATCGACAGCCTGCTGACCGCGGTCGGCTTCGGCGTCATCGTCTACTCGCTGTACGTGGAGTGACTTCGATCGTGTCTCTCCCCCGGTCCCGGCGGCGGGTCCGGCGGTTGTCGACGTCCGACGAACCCCGGTTTCGGTAGCCTTTTGCGGCGCTCCGCCATCGAATCTCATAATGAGCGACGCACGCGAGGAGCTCTCTCGCCGGATCGCCGGCGAGATAACGCTCAGCGACGACCCCGGGGCGACGCTCCGGAAGTGGCGGACCGACTTCGACGTCTCCCAGACCGAGCTCGCAGACCAGCTCGACGTCTCCTCGTCGGTGATCTCCGACTACGAGAGCGGGCGGCGCGAGAGCCCGGGGATCGGCGTCGTGCGCCGAATCGTCGACGGGCTCTTAGACATCGACGAGCGGCGCGGCGGCGGGCGGCTCCGCCAGTACGCCCGCGTGCTCTCGGCGGGGTTCGAGAGCGACATCGTCCACGACCTCCGCGAGTACTCCACCGCGGTGCCGGTCGAGGAGTTCTACGAGGCGATGGACGCGACGGAGATCGCCCGCGGCGACCAGGACCACGTCAACGGCCACACCGTCATCAACTCCATCGAGGCGATCACGCGGCTCTCCAGCGAGGAGTTCTACCGGCTGTACGGCCAGTCGACGAACCGCGCGCTCGTGTTCACCGGGGTGACCCGCGGCGAGTCGCCGTTGGTCGCGCTCCGGGTGGTGAGCCCGACGCCGAACGCGGTCGTCCTCCACGGGATCGAGGCCGAGGACCTCTGGGAGCACGCCGCCGACCTCGCGCGCGTCGACCAGTTCTCGCTGGCGACGTCGACGCGCGACCTCGACGACTGCCTGGCCGACCTACAGGCGCTGTGACCGAACCGCGGCCCTGAAACCGCCGGCGCCCCTTTCGCCGCGTATGACCGACGAGTACGCCGAGCGGCTCCGCGCCAACCGCCGCGAGAAGGACGAGTTCTTCGCCGAGCACCCGCAGTCGCCGATCCCGCCCGAGCACCGCGACGGGTTCGACGGCCTCGACTACTTCCCGCCCGACGCCGACTACCGCGTCGAGGCGACCGTGACGGTCCACGACGACCCCGAGCCCGTCGAGATGGAGACGACCGCGAGCAACCCGGTCCGCTACCTCCGGGTCGTCACCTTCGCGTTCGAGGTCGACGGCGAGGAGCACAGACTCGCCGGCTACCGGCAAGAGGGCGAGGACGGCGAGATCTTCGTCCCCTTCCGCGACAAGACGACCGGTCAGCAGACGTACCACCAGGGCCGGTACATGGAGCTGGAGCCGGAGGGTGAGCTCGCCGACGGCGACGTCGTCGTCCTCGATCTCAACCTCGCGTACAACCCGTTCTGCGCGTACAGCGAGACGTTCGCCTGCCCGCTCCCGCCCGAGGAGAACTGGCTGGAGATCGTCGTTCCGGCCGGCGAGCGCGCGCCGGACCTCGAGTAGTCGCGCGCCGTCGCCCCCCGACCGCGGTTCGTCCCGGTCTCTCGCTCAGTGCTCACTCCCCGCGCTCCCGCCAGCGCTCACTCCTCCCGGTCGCGGATGACCATCGCCTTCACCCGGTTGACGGCGTCGAAGTCGCGGAGCCGGTAGCTCAAATCGCGGACGCGAGCCGCCTCACCGCGGCAGAACAGCGATTCGAGGCACCACTCTCCCTGGTGGGTGTGGCTGGTGTTGAGGATCACGTCCTGATACGCGTGCTGGACGCCGTGGAGCTCTCGGATCACGTCGTGGTGACGGTAGTCGAAGCCGACGAGCGCGACCACCTCGCCGGTCATCGATTCGAGCCGCGCGTGCGACTCGACGTACTCCCGCATCGCCTCCCGGACCGCCCGCGACCGGTTGTCGATCCCCTCCTCTCGCCAGACGCGATCGAACTCGTCGCGGAGGTCGGCCGGCACGTTGACGCTCGTTCGCATGGCTCCGGGTTCGTCGCGCCCCCACAAGAGTCCCGAGTATTACGATCCCCCCGATCCGGGAGTAACAACCGTTATCGGCGGCTCCCTCGGAGTCGACGGTAATGCTCCACGGCGACGCGACCGGGCTCCTCCTCGGGGCCGTCGCGCTCGGCGCCGTCCACGGCGTCGAGCCGGGCCACGGCTGGCCGGTCGCGGCCTCCTACGCCCTCGACCGGACGCACACCTGGACGTACGGGCTCGCCGCGAGCCTGATCATCGGTGTCGGCCACCTCGTGAGCAGTATTGCGATGGTGGGGGCCTTCTTCTACGCGAAGGGATACTTCGAGCTCGCGCGGGTCAACGAGCCGATCACGGTGTTCGGCGACCTGCAGATCGGCGGTCCCGTCAGCCTCGTGGCCGGCGTCCTGCTCATCGGCCTCGGGATCCGGGAGTACACTCACGGCCACGGGCACTCGCACGGAGGCGGGCACGGTCATTCTCACGGCGACGGCGGCCACTCGCACGATCACGACGAGCACTCTCACGACGGCCACCTGCATGACGACGACGAGCACTCTCACGACGGCCACCTGCATGACGACGACGAGCACTCGCACGACCACGACGGCCACATGCACTCCGGCGCGAACCCCGCCGACGCCGCCGACCGCGGGCTCCTGGGGATCGCGTGGTTCGCGTTCGTGCTCGGGTTCGCCCACGAGGAGGAGTTCGAGATCATCGCCCTCTGTGCGGGCTCCACGCACTGCCTCGAGCTGATGACCGCGTACGCGCTCACGGTGATCGCCGGCATCGTCGGCCTGACGCTGCTGCTGATCGCGGGCTACGAGCGCCACGAGGAGCGGGTCGAACGGTACGCCCCGTACCTCCCGGTCTTCTCCGCCGCGGTTCTCGTCGCCATGGGAATCGGGTTCATCACCGGCGTGTTCTAGCCGAACGCCCCCGCTATCAGGCCCGGTGAGTCGAAAGAAAGAGAGGGAGCGTGCCGCGCTATCGCTCTAACTCGACCGTCAGGTCCGTCGCGATCCACGCGTCCGTGTTCCCCTGCTCCGTGAAGACGGTCCGATCGGGCGAACAGCGACTCGCCGCGACGATCGGTCGTTCGTCCGTCGACTCCTCGGCGCCGTCTTCGATCCGGTCCTCGGCGCTGTGCCCGATCCGGTCCCCAGTGCTCATTACCAGTCCGTCGGAGACACGGGTGGTTATAGGTTTCGGTCGGCCTAAACCCTCGCCGCATTCCGGCGGCGCCGGCACCGGTGGAACCGTCGGCGACCCGCGCGGGGGATCGGAGCGCCTTACCCGACCCGGTCCCTCCGGCCTACCGATGACGGATTCGCTCTTCGAGCCGCTGACGCTGCGCGACACCGAGCTCCGGAACCGCGTAATGTTGTCGCCCATGTGCCAGTACTCCGCGAACGACGGGTTCGCGAACGACTGGCACCGGATCCACCTCGGCTCGCGCGCGGTCGGCGGCGCCGGCGTCGTGATGACCGAGGCGACCGCGGTCGAGGAGCGCGGTCGAATCACCCCGGGCTGTCTCGGGATCTGGTCCGACGAGCACGCCGAGGCGATCGGGCCGATCGTCGACTTCGTCCGGTCGCAGGGCGCGACGCCCGGGATCCAGCTGGCGCACGCCGGCCGCAAGGCCTCCCACCGGCCGCCGGCCGAGGGCGGCGACCCGATTCCCGCGGACGACCCGGCCGGCTGGGAGACGATATCGGCGACCGACGCACCGTACCCCGACGGCGACGCCGCCGAGGGCGACGAGCCCGCGGCGACCCGCCGGATGGACGGCGACGACGTCGACGCCGTGATCGAGTCGTTCGCCGACGCCGCGGCGCGCTCGCTCGACATCGGCTTCGAGGTCGCCGAGGTCCACGCTGCGCACGGCTACCTCCTCCACCAGTTCCTGTCGCCGGTCGCCAACGACCGCGAGGACGAGTACGGCGGGAGCTTCGAGGACCGGACGCGGCTCCTCCGCGAGGTCGTCACGGCCGTCCGCGACGTCTGGCCCGACGACAAGCCCGTCTTCGTCCGGATCTCCGCGACGGACTGGCTGCCCGACCGCGACTCGTGGGACGTCGACGACTCCGTGCGGCTGGCCCCCCTGCTCGCCGAGGCCGGCGCCGACCTGATCGACGTCTCCGGCGGCGGGATTCACCCCGACCAGCGGCTGCCGGGCACCGGCCCCGGCTATCAGGTGCCGTACGCCGAGGCGATCCGCGAGGGGACCGACGTGCCGGTCGCCGCGGTCGGCGGGATCACGGAGCCGACCCACGCCGACGCGCTGGTCCGGAACGGCCGGGCCGACCTCGTCGCGCTCGGCCGCGAGCTGCTCCGCCACCCGTACTGGCCGCTGGAGGCCGCCCACGAGCTCGGCGCAGAGGTCGAGTGGCCGGTGCAGTACCGTCGCGGCCGGTTCGACTGAGGGCGCCGCGGGAGCGCCGGCCGGGCTTTTTATCCGCGCGCCGCGTACCTCACGCCATGAGTTCCCGCGACGACCGACGCGACGACGAGCTCGAGGAGCGGCTCGACGAGCTCGAGGACGTCCTGACTGAGCTGCGGCGCGACCTCGGCGAGAGCGAGCGGGACCGCCGGGGGCCGCCGCGGCCGCCTCGGCTCTCGGAGCTGCTCCGATTCACCGAGCAGTACACGATCCCGACGATTATCGCCCTCCTCGAGACGACGATCAAGTCGCTCGAACTGCTCCGTGGGACCCTCCGACTCGCCGATCCCGGACGCAGCGTCGCCGGCGACACCGGCGCGACCGCCGACCGCCTCGCAGACGTCCGCGACGGCGCGAGCGCCGGGCTCGCCCGGTCGCTCTCGGAGCTCCGAACGGCGCTCTCCGAGGCCGACCTCCCCGAGGAGGCCGCCTCGCGCTCGATCATCGCCGACGCCCGCGATCTCACCGCCGAGATCGAGTCGCGGATCGAGGAGGGCCGCCGGGAGGCCGACACCGCCCGACGGCAGACCCCGCGCGACGACTCTCGGGGCGGCCGGAGTGACCGGACCCCCGAGGCGGGGGGACGCGAAACGGACGACCGCGACGCGGGACGCGGCCGCGACGGCGGGTCCCCCGGCGGCGACCGCGGGGTTCGGATCGACGTAACCGACCCCGACGCGGAACCGGAGGACGACGCGGGCAGCGAGGGTCACGACGAGCCGGAGGACGACCCGGCGCCCGAAGTCGACGTCGAGTCCGAACTGGAGTCGATCAAGCGCCAGATCGACGACGAGGCAGGGGACGCCGGCGAAGAGGCCACGGACACCGACGGAGAGGATTCGGACGACGGAGGAGAAGGCGACGACACCGACCCCGAATCGGCCTGACGGCCGCAACGTCGGTGGTTACACGACGGCCTGCACGCGGTTGTCGGTTTCTCGTTGGCGGGAAACACCGGAAGACATTCTCGTACACCGGACAATACAGAAGTATGACAATTGTCGTTCCATTCGATGGATCTGGACTGGCTGAAGCAGCGCTCGTCCGTGCCACCGAGTTCGGGAGCGTATTCGACGAAGACGTGCTGGCTGTGAGTGTCATCCCGAATGGGAATAGGGACTACGCCAGGGAACGCGACTGGATCGAACAGGACGAGGAGTTCGATCTGGAATCCGTCGTTTCGACCTTACATAAACAGGTAACTGATCTGTGTCCGAGCGCTGATTTCCGTCACAAGGTCGTCGATCGGTACGCTCCCTCCGGCACCATCTCGAAACGTCTGCGGAAGGTGGTGCGCGACGAAAACGCATCAATGGTGTTCCTCGGGAGCGAAAACGCCGGTCATCTCGTCACCGCAGTGAGCAGCGTCGCGGGAACCGTCGCAGCAGAGGACTCCTACGACGTTGTCATCGTCCGCGACCGAAGCCCAGCGAAGATCGCCAAACTCAGGGATGCCTCCACGCACAACAACCCAAAATCGGACTTTTATCTCCCCAACTGAACCCGAACCCGATTCGTAGCGAAGGGCTTCAACGAAGCCATCTCTAAAACTCTGCGCCCAGTCGCGCCGCGACGCGCTCCGCGGAGTCGACGAGCAGGGCGTCGTCGTCGGTGAACACCTCCAGCGCGACGGTGCCGTCGAACCCGTCGAGCTCGGCCGCGACGGCCCCGTAGTCCACCTCGCCGGCGCCGACCGGAAGATGGGTGTCGCCCCGGCGGCGAACGTCGTGACAGTGCAGGTGCGAGACGCGGTCCCCGTGGGCGCGGAGGAACCGCGCGATCGCTTTGTCGCCGCCCTCCATGTAGGCGTGGCCCACGTCGAAGCAGACCGGGGTGTCGGTCTCGCGGGCGATCTCGCCGAGGACGGAAAGCTGGAGCCCCGCGTGCTGGTGGCCGACGTTCTCGACGACGACCTCGACGCCCGCCTCGCGGCCGGCGTCGGCGACGCGGCGGAGCTGCTCGGCGGCGACCTCGCGGAACTCCACGTCGTCGCGGTCGGCGGAGGTCGCGTGGAGCACCGCCTTCTCGGCGCCCAAGTCGCCGGCCGCTTTTAAAAGCCGTCGCTGGTAGGCGACGATGGCGTCGTTGACCTCGGGGACGTACGTCGCCAGCCGCTGGCCGTACGGGAGGTGAACCACGAGATCGCGCCCGGCGAGCGCGGCGTCGAGCCGCTCCGGGCCGATCTCGCCGGGCACGAGCGTCGGCTCGCCGATCCCGAGCTCGCAGAAGTCGAACCGCGACGGCGACGCCGCGAGGCGGTCGACGTCGTCGCCGACGGTGAGACCGATCTCCATGTCGGCGGTGGGAACGGCGGCGTGTTATGTATCCCCCTTCGTTTCGGTGGATATATATAAAAAATAACTCGTCATCGAGGGTGAACCGCCCCGACCGAGTTCGCGGTGTCGGCGCTCGAATCCCTCGTCCGGGAGTCCATCCCGGGCACGGTGCCCGCGGAGGACCGGAATCGGTCAGGCGCCGTTTCGCCCGGAATTCCGGTCGAGGAGCACGTAGACGAGATAGAGCGGGACGGCGATCAGCAGTCCCATCCAGAGGAGGCCCCAGAGTCCCATGAAACCGCCGAAGAGGCTCCACCCGCCAATCATGCCGCCGCCGTAGCTCCCGCTGCCGTAACTCCCGCCGCCGTGAGCGGCCACGGTGCCCGTCGCTGCGATCAGCGACGGCACCGCGCGCGTCGCGATGCGACGAATCGTCCGTCCGACGCCGTTGGTGTGGTGTGTCATCGTGGTCGGTGGGTCAGCAGTTTGCGTCAGCCTGTGCCGGACGAGCGCCTCGAACGGGGGTCGCTAGCAGCCGTACCCCCGGCCGCTCGTCCTCACGGTTGTGTGATCGTCGTGGTCGTCGTCCGCCATGTCCCGGGCCATCTCGTCGACGGTCACGCCCGTGTACGTCTCCATCTGGTTCACGGCGTTCGGGCCCATGTGATCGGTCATGTGAGCCTCCATCCAGGTCGCCCACGCCGCCGCCTCGCCGTCGACCGGCGTCCCCGCAACCTCGTCACCGACGTGCGAGTCCGTCTGTCCGGTCATGTGACCGTCCGTCCACGTCGTCCGCTCCGCCGTCTCACCGTCGACCGGCATCCCGTCGGTCGACGTCTCGTTCTCCTGGACCGGTGCGTCCCCGTGTGCGCTGACGGCCGGGACGGCGAACGCGAGTCCGACGATCGCGAGCGCCACGAGCAGCCATCGTGCGATGTTTCGATCGGTCATTGTGTCTCTCCTCAACTGTCCGTACGACGGGTTCCGAGTTATCTCCGTGGGTGTGAACGCAACCGAGAGATCGTTCGAAAATGTTTATAGCCGCTTCTAAACGTTTTGTTCTGCGAGGAACGTTCATGCCTGTCGAATTCGGGGGGAAGAGAGCCCGACAGTCCGTGGCTACCGTTCCGACTGTCGCTGCCGGAGGTCGTCGCTCGGATACACGCGATAGGTCCGTCCTTGCCGTTCCCGGTACAACAGTCCGCGCTCCTCGAGCGAACTCACGGTCTGACTCACTTTGCTCTTCGAGAAGTCGGACCGATCTCGGAGTTCGATCTGCGTGATCCCGGGAGAGATCAGGACGGGTTCGAGGACGCGTCGTTCGTCGTCCGGCAGAAGATCGAGAACGCGCGCCTGCGGGTCGGCCTCGGGATTGAGGGACGCCGCCTGCGAGTCGGATTCGGGGGAGGGGGGTGTCGCTTGCGACCCTCCGTCTTCTATCGAGGTAGGGGCCGCCACCGAGCTCTGGTCCGACTCTCGGTGTCCCACCGGGCCGGCCTCTCCCGATCGGGTGAGCTCGTCTCGGGTCAGGAGATAGACGCCGCCGATCACGCCCGCGATCAGCAGCGTTCCGACCGCGTACCAGAGCGGGTCCGGCCCGTGCATCGTCCCCATCGACGAATCCATCACCGACCCCATCGACTGCTCGAAGGCGCGGCGCTGTCGATAGGCCCGCCAGGTGAGCACCCCGCCGGCCAAGAGGACGAACCCGAGGAGCACACCGACGACGGCGTCCGCTCGGCGTCGGTTCATACGACAGCCCCCGATCGCGAGGTCTTTCTGCTCATACCGTCGCTTTGTCGGCGGGGGTGTGTGATGATTGCGGATCGCGACCGCGCCAGCGGGGTCCCCCGTCTCGGAGGGCATCCGTCGGCGTGTCCGACCGGCCGTCGCGGCGAACGCGGACCAGTCACCGCGGCGCGTCCGCCAGTCCTTGCGGCGTGCGCGGATCCTCTCGCCTCAGTCGTCGAGCGGGTTCTCGACGTCGATCTCGCCGGAATCGATCTCGGCTTCGACCTCGCGGACGGCGGTCACCATGTTCTCCGTCTTGCCGTACGCGATCTCGCGGGGCAGGAGCTTCAGCCCGCAGTCGGGCGAGATCGTGAGTTTCTCCGGCGGGACGACGCGGAGGCCCTGCCGGATGTTCTCTTTGATCTCCTCGACGGGCTCGACCTCGGCCGTGTGCGCGTCGACGACGCCGAGCGCGAGGTCGGGTTCGAACTCGGGCTCGGTGAACGTCGGGATCTGCTCGAAGTCGCCGTTACACAGCTCGACGTCGAACTCGTCGATCGGGTAGTCGTTGATCTCGGGGTAGATCCGCGAGTAGTCGCCGTAACAGACGTGGAGCCCGATGCGGACCTCCTCGTCGATGCCCGAGACGATGCGTTCGAGCGCCTCGCCGACGATGGCGTGGTCCTCCGGCGTCGTCGCCAGCGCGGGCTCGTCGATCTGGATGTAACGCGCCCCCGCCTCGACCAGCTTCTCGACCTCCTCGTTGACGAGGTCGGCGAGGTCGTAGACGAGCTCCTCGGTGGAGGGGTACGCCTCGTTGAACGCCCAGAATCCGAGCGTGTACGGCCCCGTGATGGGGACCTTCACCGGGCGCTCGGCGACGTTCGAGGTGAACTCGAACTCGTCGACGAGCCACGGCTCGTCGTACGCGACCTCCTCGACGACGGACGGCTTGTCGAAGTAGTTGTGGCCCCACACCTTCACGGGGCCGTTGAACTCGTAGCCGTCGATGCGGTCGGCGAAGAACTCCACCATCTCGTTGCGGCGCATCTCGCCGTCGACGACCGTGTCGAGCCCGGCGCGCTCGTGCTCGTGGGTGATGAGGCGACAGGCGTCGTCGTGGGCCTCCTCGAGGTCCGCGGCGTCGAACTTCGAGTCCGGGTCGTCGACGAGCTCGTCCGCGCGGTTCAGCCACTTCGGCTTCGGGTACGAGCCGACGACGGTCGTCAGCAGGAACGCGTCGTTCGGGTGGTCGGCGGGGCGGAACTGGTCGCGGTTGGCGTCGGGGTTTCGGACCATTAGTCGAGCACCTCCGTGGCGGCGGCCAGCGCGTTCAGCTTCGCGCGGTACTTATTGGCGGGCAGGTAGAACAGCTCGGTGTTCGGGGTCAGGTACGTCCGGTCGAACCCCTCGGCGGGGACCTGCGACTCGAACCACTCGACCCGCTCGGCGAGCGTCTCCGGCTCCTCGACAAGCGTGTTCTGGCCGTCGACGAGGCCGAGCGCGAGCGAGTCGGTGGCGCCGAACTCCTGCACGTTGTAGACGGTGTCGTCGCGGTCGCCGGCGACGAGGTCGAGCCCGAGCGCGTCCGCGCCCGCCTCGTCCACAAGGTGCGCGTACAGCTTCTCGCCGAGCGCGCCGTACGAGGTTTGCACGACCACGTCGGCGTCGGTCGCGTCGGCGACCGTCGCGATGGCGTCCGTCGCGGTCGACTCCGCGCCCTCGGCGGGCGGGTTCGTCACCAGCGACGGCTCGAGGAGGAACAGCGTCTCGTGGGCGGGGAACGCCTCGACCTCGCCGGCGAGGAACTCGGCGATCGCGGCCTGGAACGCCGCCTCGTCGCCGTAGTGCTCGTCGCTCGCGAGGTCGGCGAGCGAGTACGGGCCCGGCAGCGTCGCGGCGAGGGGGGCCTCGCCGTCGATCAGGTCGACCGCGGACTCCAGCTCGCGCGCCACGTCGCCGGAGAAGTCGAGGTCGGCGACGACCCGCGGGTCGCGGTAGAAGTTGTTGTTGTCGTAGTACCGGACGATCCCGCCGGTCTCGACGCTGTCGTGCACCGTCAGCGGATGCGCGATCATGTCGTCCCAGCGACCCTGCCCCTCGACCACGCGGTCGAGGCCGGCGTCCAGCTGGTCGTCGACGTACTCCGCGCGGACCTCGTCGTACTGCTCGACGATCGCCTCGCTCTCGTCGCCGCTCAGCAGGTCGCCCTTCTGGTGACCCTTGAGGTCCGAGAGCGTCTCTTTCGCCCAGTCCGGGAGCGGGTACAGCCCCGGCGTGGCCGCGACTCGTTCAGTCATCACCAGTAGTTCGATATGCCGTCGTATAATATTTGCTAATACATTTTATGCTCATAAGTTATTATTATAACCGGGGCGAACCGTTAAGCCGACCGTCGGGGATCGATCCCCATGACCGTCGTCTCCCTGTTCCCCTCCGCGACCGAGCTGGCGGCCGCGCTCGGCGCGACGCCCGCCGCGGTCTCGCATCAGTGCGACCACCCGCCCGCGGTCGAGGACCGGCCGACGCTCACCGGGCTCGTCCCCGACCTCGGCGCCGACCCCGCGGCGCTCGACCGGGTCGCCGCCCACGACGACACCTACTACCTCGACGGCGACCGGCTCGCCGCGGCCGATCCCGACGTGATCCTCACGCAGGGCGTCTGCGCCGTCTGCGCGCTCGACGCGGGGCTCGCGCGCCGGGCGGTCGAGCGGCTCGACCTCGACGCAGCGGTGCTCGACGTCCACGCCGACGACCTCGACGACGTCCTCGCGAACGTCGAGCGCGTCGGCGAAGCGGTCGGCCGTCCGGCGGTCGCGGCCGCGCTCCGCGACGACCTCGACGCCCGGATCGACGCCGTCGCCGAGGCGGTCCCCCCGGGCGACACGGCAAACTCGGCCGACGCCAGCCCGTCGGCCGACGCTGTCCCCGCGGCCGACTCCCGACCCCGCGTCGCCGTCCTCGACTGGACCGACCCGCTCCGCCACGCCGGGCTCTGGGTCCCCGACCTGATACGGATCGCCGGCGGGGGGCCCGGGCTCGTCGCAGCCGGCGAGCGCTCGCGAACGATCGATCCCGACGAACTGCGCGCCTTCGATCCGGAAGTGGTCGTCGTCGGTCCCTGTAGCGCCGACGTCGACGAGGCCGAGCGCGCGGCCGTCGACCTGCTGACCCGCGAGTCACTCGACGACGTGGCCGCGGTGCGCGACGGCCGCGTGTACGCGATGGACGGCACCGCTTACCTGAACCGCCACAGCCACCGCGTCGTCGACACGCTGGAGGCGCTGGCGGGCGTCGTCCACCCCGATCGGTTCGAGAGCGCCGACGAGAAGGTGCGGCGCGTCGACCCGGAAGCGGCGACCGAGCCGGCCGGAATCCCCGACGGCGCGTGATCCGACGGCCGACGGCCTCACTCCCGTCGGTCGAGCCGCAGCACGGTGAGCGTCTCGAACGGGAACGACTCCTCGACGGCGACCTCGTGGTCGAAGCCGGCGTCGTCGATCAGCGCGAGCACCTCGTCGTAGCCCGTCAGCGAGGAGACGAGCAGCAGGACGACCCCCCCCGGCGCGAGGACGCGCCCCACGTCGGCGAGGAACGGCTCTATCAGCTCCCGGCCCGACTCGCCGCCCGAGAGCGCGCGCTCCATCCAGTCGCCCCACTCGTTGTCGGGGTCGGTCGGGAGGTACGGCGGGTTGAAACAGACGGTGTCGAACGCATCCTCCCGGAAGGGCGCGAGGAGGTCGGCGACGACGCCCTCAACGCCGCGCTCGCGCGCCTGTCGGGCCGCGTGCGGGTTGAGATCGCTGGCGACCACGTCGAGGTCGCGCTCCGCCGCGATCCGCGCCGCGACCCAGCCGGAGCCGGTTCCCACCTCCAGTACGCGACCGTGCGCGCTCTCGACCGCGGCCTCGGCGAGGAGCCCGGAGTCTTCGGCGGGCTGGTAGACGACCGCGTCGTCGACGCCGCGGCGCGCCGCGAGGTCGCCGGCGGTGTCTTTACTCTCCGCGGCAGCGTCGTCTCCCCCCTCTTTCGGAGCGTCGCTCACTCGTCTCCCCCCGCGTCGCCGTCGTCCCCGGTGCCCGCGTCGTCGCCCTCGTCGCCGCTTTCGTCGGTCTGTTCGCCGCCGTCGCTCCGGTTCCCGCCGCCGCGCGTCGCCGCCCGCCCCTCGACCGACGCGTCGAGCTGCGGGCCGGACGTGCCCTCCTCGCGCGCGGAGAGCGTCTGCTGCGGGAACGGGATGATGATCCCCGCCGCTTCCAGCGCGGACTTGATCTCGCCCATCGCGGCCGTCTGCGTGCGCCAGCGCTTCCGCATGCTCGGGTTTCGGATCCAGTACCGGGCGCCGAGCACGACCGCCGAGTCGTCGAACCGCTTCGTCACGACGTCCGGCTCGGGCATCGAGGCCACGTCCTCGACGCCGCCGATCGCCTCCTCGATCACCGCCGCCGCGCGCTCGATGTCGGCCGCGTAGTCGACGCCGACCTCGACCTCGATCCGAAGGCGGTTCCGGCGCGAGCGGTCGATGATCGACCCCGACCGCACGTCGTCGTTCGGGAGCGTGACGACCTCGCCGTCGAACGACCGGAGGCGGGTGCTCATGATCGAGATCTCCGTGACAGTTCCCTCGTGGTCGCCGACCTCGACCCAGTCGCCGACCTCGAACGGCCGGGAGAACATGAGCACGAACCCGGCGAGGATCGCGCCGAGCGTCTGGCGGGCCGCCATCCCGACCACGATCCCCAAGAAGCCCGCGCCGACGAGGAGGCCGCCGACGTTGTCGGTGAACAGCCCGACGACCACGAGCAGCGCGAAGGTGTACACCGTCAGCTGCGTGAGCCGCCGGACCACCTCCTCCTGGTGGTCGGTGAGGACGGTGCTATCGGCGGAGAGCTGGCGGATGACGCCGCCGAGGAAGTCGGTGACGGCGTAGGCGCTCGCCAACAGTACCACCGCGATCACGACGTTCGCCAGCTGGTCCGTGATCGCGGCCGCCTCGAACGCGTCGAGCAGCGCCCCGCTCCGGTCCCACACCACGAGCAGCGAGAGCGCGCCGACCGCGGTCGCGGCGCCGACGGACGCCGAGAGCAGCAGCCGCGTGGACGAGGTGAGATCGCCGTCCCGCCGCTTCGCCCACGCGGTGAGCAGCCGGACGCCGAGCACGCCCCCGACGATCAGCGCGGAGGCGAGGGTGCGTCTGACGTTCTCGGTCAGGGTCCCGTAGAGGTCGCCGACGGGGCCGGTGGCGTTGCCGCCGGCGGTCAGGAGTTCGGGGAGCGGACCCGCGAGGAGCGACGCGACGGAGAGCGAGGGAGCGGCGGACGACGCGGCGGAGACCAGGGCGACGGCGGGCGACCCGGCCGCGATCGCGAGGACGATGTCTGCGAGCGTCATCCGCCCGATCACACCTCGGTCGGCGAGCCGTGCTCCCGGGCCAGCTCGGCGAGCGCGGCGAACGCCGCCGGCTCCAGCGTGCCGGGTCGCCGGCGGAGCAGCTCCTCGTCGGCGGCCTCGACGACGGCCTCCGGCTCGTCGAGCCCGGAGATGTGACCGGTGTTCCGGATCGCGTTCCGCACCGTCTTGCGCCGCTGGGTGAACAGCGCCTTCACGAACCGGAGGAAGAACGCCTCGTCGCCGACCGCGTAGTCCGGGTCGCGGGGCGTGCACCGGACGACGGCGCTCTCGACGGCGGGCTGGGGGTCGAACGCCTCCTTCGGGACGCGCTCGACGATCTCGACGGCGGCGTAGTGCTGGGCCGACACCGAGAGGCGGCCGTACTCCGACTCGCCCGCGGACGCCACCATGCGCTCGGCGAACTCGGCCTGAAACATCAACACGAGCGGCTTCCCCTCGGGGAGCAGCCGGAAGGCGATCTCCGAGGAGACGCCGTACGGGAGGTTCGCGACGCAGGCGGTAAAGGGCGGGAGATCGACGTCGAGCGCGTCCCCTTCGATCACGTCGAGGCGGCCGTCGTCGACCGCGGTCGCGAACTCCTCGCGGAGGAAGTCAGCGAAGGTCCCGTCGCGCTCGATCACGGAGAGGCGGCCGGGGGCGTCCCGATCGGCGTCTCGGTCGCTGCGGTCGGCGTCGCCGTCGCGGTCGTCGTCGGCGACGACCCTCGCCAGCAGCCGGTCGGTGAGCGCGCCCGCGCCGCCGCCGATCTCCAGCAGGTGGCTCGCGTCGGCGTCCGCCGGGAGGTACCCCGGAATCCGGTCGAGCACGCGGTCGTCGACGAGGAAGTGCTGGTCGCGGTCGGGGTTCGCGCGCTCCCCGGCGCGCCGCGCGAGGGCGTCGGGGTCGCGGTCCCCGTACGCCGCGGCCTCACCCGTCGATAGGTCGGTCATGCCCGGGATTGGCCGGCGTTCGGGGTAAAAGTCCCGTTTCGACTTACTCCTCGCGGCCCGCGAACGTCCGGTACTTCAGGTCGTCCTTCTGTACCTCCTCGACGATCCGCTCGACGATCACCTCTCGCGGGCGATGGAGCCCGGAGACGCGCTCGGACACCTCGGCGAAGCTCTCGAAGGGGCCGCGCTTGCGCTCGTCGAGGACGTTGTTCCGGAGCTGTTTGCCCACCCCGGGGAGGAGGTTGAGCTGGTGGAGCCGGAGGGTGATCGGGCCGGCCTCGTTGTAGAAGTCGACGAAGCGCTCCTCGTCGCCGTCGACGATCGCCTCGACGGCGTACTCCACCTCCGCGGCCGCGTTCCGGGTGAGGTCGTCGTACTCCACCTCGCGGTATCGACCGACTGCCGGCCCGTCGAGCGCGATCCGGTCGCTCACGGACGCCTCGGTCCCGTCGTCGAGCGCGAGCTCGTACAGCCGGAACGACTCGGTCCCGAGCCCGTACGCGACCGGCGTCTTCCGCGACGGCGGCCGGTCGTCGTCCGGTCGCCCGTTCGGCAGCACGTCCAACAGGACGGCGACGGGACCGTCGTCGGCGTCCGCCGCGTCGGGCGCGTCGGCGTCGGGATCGCTCATACTCGTTTTACGGTCCCGACCGGTGAAAAAACCGCTGCCGCGCCGACCTATCGAGAGAACTCGATCGCGGCGCCCTGCCCGAAGCCGACGCAGAGTGTCGCGAGCCCGCGGTCCGCGTCGCGTTTCTCCATCTCGTGGAGCAGCGTGACCGGGAGGCGCGCGCCGGAGGCGCCGAGCGGGTGGCCGATCGCGATGGCGCCGCCGTTGACGTTGAACCGCTCCTCGTCGACCCCGAGCTCGCGTCGCGAGTACTCGCACTGGGAGGCGAACGCCTCGTTGAGCTCGACGAGGTCGTAGTCGTCGATCGTCGTCCCGGCGCGGTCGAGCAGCCCGCGCGTCGCGGGCACCGGACCGATCCCCATCACGGTGGGGTCGACGCCGGCGACGTTGTTCGTGCCGACCTCCGCGAGCACGTCGAGCCCGTGGTCCTCGGCGAACGCCTTACTCGTGACCACCGTCAGCGACGCGCCGTCCGATATCTGCGAGGAGTTCCCCGCGGTCACCGTGCCGTCGCCCGTGAACGCGGGCGGCAGGTCGGCGAGCTTCTCGGCGGTCGTGTCCGGGCGGATCCCCTCGTCCGCCTCGACGAGCCCGTCGTCGGTCTCGACCGGAACGATCTCGTCGTCGAAGCGGCCCGACTCCGTCGCCTCCGCGGCGCGCTGGTGGCTCCGGGCCGCGTACTCGTCTTGCGCCTCGCGGCTCACCCCGTACTCCTCGGCCACCTTCTCGGCGGTCATCCCCATCTGGAGCTGGAAGACGTTGTACTCCTCCGACAGCTCCGGGTGGAGGTGCTGGTAGGAGTCGCCGTCCATCGGGACGCGGCTCATGTTCTCGACGCCGCCGGCGATAACGCAGTCGCGGTTCCCGGCCGCGATCGCGTCCGACGCGGAGATGATCGCCTGCATCGAGGAGGCGCACCAGCGGTTGATCGAGGTCGCCGGCACCGACTCGCCGAGCTCCGAGAGCAGCGCGATGACGCGGGCGACGTTGTTGTCCTGCTCGGTGCGCTGCTGGGCGACGCCCCACATCAGGTCGTCGACGTGGTCGCTCGTCAGCCCCGTCTCCGCGAGCGCGTGGTCGATGAGCGTCGTCGAGAGGTCCTCGCTGCGGACGTCGGCGTAGGCGCCCCCGTCTTTCCCCTGCGGCGTCCGGTAGGCGGCGGCGATCACCGGCGTGGTCTCGTCTGTCATGATCGTTTACAGACCGGTGACGCTCTTAAATGGCCGTGGAACCGCCGAAAATCAGACCCGAGTTTACTATTTATTCTCGAGGAGCGGCTCGCCGGTCATCTCCCCCGGGCGGTCGAGCCCGATCAGGTCCACGAGCGTCGGAGCGATGTCGCACAGCGACCCGTCCTCGCGGATCGCTCGCCCGCCGTCGTCGCCGTCGGGAGTCAGGTAGACGATCGGGACCGGGTTGAACGTGTGCGCGGTGTGCGGGTCCTCGAGCGTCCCCATGTCGTCGGCGTTGCCGTGGTCGGCCGTCACGACCGCGTGTCCGCCCGCGTCGGCGACCGCGTCGAGGAGTCGGCCGAGCTGCGCGTCGACCGCCTCGACCGCCTCGACGGCCGCGTCGAAGTCGCCGGTGTGGCCCACCATGTCCGGGTTCGCGTAGTTGAGCACCATCAGGTCGGGGTCCGCCTCCTCGATGATCCCGACCGCCTCGTCGGTGAGTTCCGGCGCGGACATCTCCGGCTGCTGGTCGTACGTGGAGACGTCCGGACTCTTCACGATCTCGCGCAGCTCGCCGTCGAACTTCACCTCGCGGCCGCCGTTGAGGAAGTAGGTGACGTGCGGGTACTTCTCCGACTCCGCGATCCGGAGCTGCGTGAGCCCCGCCTCGGAGACGACCTCGCCGATCGTGTTCTCGGGGATCTCCGGCGGGAACGCGACCGGGAAGTCGAACGTCTCGTCGTACTCGGTGGCCGTCGTCATCCGGATCTCCGGCTGGTCGACCTCGAACTCCCACTCGGGCCGGGTGTCCGTGAGCAGCCGGACGAGCTGGCGGGCGCGGTCCGCCCGGAAGTTGAAGAAGACCACGGCGTCGCCGTCGGCGAGCGCGGGCTCGTCGCCGACGAGCGTCGGCTCGATGAACTCGTCCGTCTCGCCGCGGGCGTGGGCCGCCGTCGCCGCCTCGACCGCCGTCTCGGCCTCGTGGGGCGCCTCGCGCTTGACGATGGCGTCGTACGCCTTCCGCGTGCGCTCCCAGTTCTCGTCGCGGTCCATCGCGTGGTAGCGCCCCGTGACGGTCGCGACGTGTCCGGTCCCGCGCTCGTCGGCCTTCGCCTCCACCTCGGCGAGGAAGCGGTCGGCGATCTCCGGGGCCGTGTCGCGGCCGTCCGTGAACGCGTGGCTGGTCGCCGGCACCCCGGCGTCGGCCGCGGCGTCGATCAGCGCGAGCAGGTGCTCGACGTCGGAGTGGACGCCGCCGTCGGAGACGAGCCCCATGAAGTGGACCCGTCCGCCGGTCGACTCCGCGTGTTCCAACGCGCCCGCGATCGCGTCGTTGTCGGAGAGCGAGCCCTCCTCGAGCGCGTCCGTGATCCGCGTGTACGCCTGCTTGACGACGCGCCCCGCGCCGATGTTCAGGTGGCCGACCTCCGAGTTCCCCATCTGGCCCTCGGGGAGCCCCACGCGCCGCCCGTGGACGACGAGCCGCCCGTCGGCGCCGCGCTCGGTCGCGTCGTCGAACGTCGGGGTGTCGGCGGCCGCGACCGCGTCCCGGCCGGCCGGCCGCCCCGAGGGGTCGACCGTCTCCCCGTCTCCACCTCCCGCACCGCTTCCGAGTCCCCAGCCGTCGAGGACGATGAGCGCCGTTTCCATACCCCTCGTTTCCCGTGACGGGGTAACTACCCTTCGCTCCGGACGCTCGCGCGATTCCTCCCTTCGACGGCCGAAGCGCGTCCGACCGGCTCGCGCTCCGGAAGTCAGCCTTTTATATTCGTGACGCTAACTATACGTTAATGGACTCCGCGGTACTGCTCGATCTCCTCGGGAACGAGAACCGGCGGCGCATCCTCCGGCTGCTCGCGACCAAGCCCTGTTACGTCACGGAGATCTCGGAGTACCTCGACGTCAGTCCGAAGGCGGTCATCGACCACCTGCGGAAGTTAGAGGAGGCCGGCCTGATCGAGTCGACGACCGACGACCAGCGCCGGAAGTACTTCCGGATCACCCGCAGCCTCAGGCTAGAGGTGAGCGTCTCCCCGTACGGGTTCGGCGCGAAGAGCGCCTACCCTGCCAAGAACAGCCTCGACATGTCCGGGCGGTGTCCCCACCTCACCATCGAGGCGCCCGACGGCTCGGGGACGTCGAACGACATCGCCGACCTCGCAGGGGAGTACGCCCGCCTCCAAGACCTCGATCGCGAGCTGTCGCTGGCCCAGCGGTGGGTGCAGGGCCGGGTCGAGGACACGCTCGCGGAGATCGACGAGCGGCTCGGCACCGAGGCCGACAGCCGGTTTTACGCCGCGATCCTCGCCGCGGTGATCGAGACCGACGGCACGCCCGCGGCCGTGGCCGACGAGGTCGGCGCCCGCGAGGACACCGTCGCCGACGCCCTCGGGCGCCTCGCCGACGTCGGCGTCCTCGCCAGCGAGGTCGACGGCGACGCGGACAGCTACCGAGTCCGGTAGCGCGTCGGAATTCCGCGCTCTCCCAGCACGTCCGGCCGCTTCCGGAACCTTTTGAACCGCGCCCGGAGGAGGACGCGTGTGAGCCGAGCACGGGACCTCGCGTTGTTCCTCGTCCTCGCCGCTGTCTGGGGGTCCGCGTTCATGGCGATCAAGGCCGGGCTGGCGTACTTCCCGCCGGTGCTGTTCGCCGCGCTTCGGTACGACATCGCCGGGGTCGTCATGCTCGCGTACGCCGCCTACGCGGTCGACGACCCGATCCCCCGCGGGCGCGACGAGTGGGCCGTCGTCGCGGTCGGCGCGACGCTTATCATCGCCGCCTACCACGCGTTCCTCTTCGTCGGCGAGACCGACCCCGCCGTGACGAGCGCGGTCGCGGCCGTGATCGTCAGTCTCTCGCCGGTGCTGACGACCGTCTTCGCGCGCGCCTTCCTCCCTTCAGAGCGGCTGACCGTCGTCGGCGTGATCGGGCTCCTCGTCGGGCTCGTCGGCGCGGTCGTGCTGGCCGCGCCCGACCCGGCGAACCTGACCGGCGGCGGTACGGTCGCGAAGCTCCTCGTGTTGCTGGCGGCGGCCTCGTTCGCGCTCGGGTCGGTGCTCACCCGCGCGTCCGACGCCGACCTCCCGATCGAGACGATGGAGGCGTGGTCGATGATCGGCGGCGCGCTGCTGATGCACGTGGTCTCGACCGGACTCGGCGAGTCGGTCGCCGACGTCGCCTGGACGACCGAGGGGATCGCGGCGCTGGCGTACCTCTCGATCGCCGCCAGCGGGCTCGGGTTCCTCATCTACTTCGACCTGCTCGATCGGCTCGGCCCGATCGAGATCAACCTCGTCTCGTACGTCGCCCCGATCTTCGCCGCGCTCGCCGGGTGGATGTTCCTGAGCGAGGGGATCACTCTCAACACGGTCGCCGGCTTCCTGATCATCTGCCTCGGCTTCGCCCTCGTGAAGCGGGCGGCGATCCGATCGGCGCTCCGCGAGTACGGGACCGCCGGGTGAGGTCGTTGTCGCCGTCGCTGTCGCGGCCGTTGTCGCCGTCGCTGTCGCAGCCGTTGTCGCCGTCGCTGTCGCGGCCGTTGTCGCCATCGCCGTCGCCGCCGTTTCGTCGTTGGACGTGAACGACCCCCACGCCCGGCGATCCTTTTAGGCGATCCCCCGATACGGGCCGCCATGTTCCCCGAGACGATCGAGACGGAACGCCTTCGACTGGAGCCCCGCCGCCCGGAGACCGTCGACCTCGACGCGTGCTACCGGATCTGCTCGTCGGACCCCGGGATCGACGAGGTGACCGAGTACGTGACGTGGGACCCCCACGAGACGAAGAAAGAGACGCTGGAGTTCCTCGAACGCGGCCGCGAGCGGTGGGAGGACCGCGAGGCAGCGAGCTACGTCATCCGCCCGCGGGAGGGCGAGGACGGCGCCGGCGAGATAGCCGGCTTCGGCGGGTTCTCCGTCGACTGGGACCGGCGGACCGCCGAGCTCGGCACGTGGCTCCGGAAGCGGTTCTGGGGCCAGGGGTACTCCGGCGAGCGCGCCGCGGTCCTCGTCGAGGTCGCCTTCGACGACCTCGACCTGGAGGTCGTCGCCGTGAGCCACCACCCCGACAACGACAACTCGCGACGGGCGATCGAGAAGTACGTCGACCGTCTCGGCGGCCGCCGCGAGGGCCGCCTGCGGAACACGCTCACCTTCCTCGACGGGAGCGTGCACGACGAGGTGCGCTACACGATCTCGCAGTCGGAGTGGCGCGAGGCGACGAGCTGACGGGGTCGGGGCTAAACGGCCTTTTCTGTCTCTGAAACGATTTCTTTCGACGCTCATCGCGAGCCAACAGACACTTATCACGGCCGAAACGACTCCGGGTGCATGTCAGCCCCCGATCGAACGAACGGCCCGAACGCAACGAGCGGAATCGTCGGCGGCGCGGCCGCGGGCGCCGTCGCGTACGTCCTCGGCTACCTGTTCGCGTACGTCACCCAGCAGTCGGCGGTCGAGGAGCAGCTGGCGGGGTTCAACTTCTTCGCCGACCTGTTCGGCGGCGACCCCATCCCGACGTGGCAGGCGATCGGGTGGGTGTTCTACAACGGGCACTTCGTCGACACCCAGATCCCGTCGCTGGTCGGCGGGTCGCAGTCGACGAACCTCATCTCGCAGGCCGACGGCGGGTCGCTGACGCTGTTGTTCGTCGTCCCGCCCGTCCTGCTGGTCCTCGCCGGGCTCGTCGCGAGCCGGGTCGCCGGCGCGACGGAGCCGGCCGACGGCGCGAAGGCCGGCGCGTTCGTCCTCGTCGGATACCTCCCGCTGGCCGTGATCGGCGCCCTCCTCTTC
Source organism: Halorubrum sp. CBA1229 (assembly GCF_003721435.2). NCBI lineage: Archaea > Methanobacteriati > Methanobacteriota > Halobacteria > Halobacteriales > Haloferacaceae > Halorubrum > Halorubrum sp. CBA1229. Next base: position 2,039,748 of record NZ_CP054585.1, read on the forward strand.
CGGTACTCGGTCGGCGACGGGAGCGTCGCGCCCGACCTCGTCACGGCCGTCCTCCTCGCCGGCGCGGTGTACCCGGCGCTGTTCGGCGCGGTCGGCGGCGCGGGCGCGACGCTGCTGAGCGACTGAGAGAGCTATACCAGGACGGTTCGTTTCGGAGTTCAGTAGTCGGCCTCGTCGGGGTCGAACCGGTCGCCGTACTCCCGGACGGGGTCGACCGGCCGGCCGTCGTCGGTCTCCGGCGCGACGTAGTCGATGAACGACTCGACGTCGGGCTCGCGGACCCGGACGTCGACGTCGATCTCGCCGAGCTCGTCCGGCTCGCCCACCGCGAAGTTGACGACGCCCTCGAACGCGGCCTGCTTTTTCAACGAGAACGCGAACCCCTCGTCGGTGCTGTTCCGCAGGAACACCCGGCGGGCGGTGTCGAGGATCTCCTGCTCGTGGAGCACATCCGAGAAGGCGTCGAGGGTGTGCGCCTCGGCGACGAGGCGGCCGTCCTCGTGGACCGGCTCCGCGTCCGGGAACACGTTCCGCACCGCGTCGTCGACCCGATCGGTGGCCTCCGTGTCGCGGACCGGGACCTCTATCCGCACGTCGATGCTGTAGATCACGCCCCGCCACCTCCGGCGTTCGTGGCCGGCGTCGACTCCGCCTCTCCGTCCGCCTCGACGCCCAGCACGTCCCGGACGCGGGTCCGGAACTCGTCGAGCGTCCCCGTGTTGTCGATCTCGACGTCGGCGCGGTCGAGGGTGTCGCCGAGGCCGAGGTCGATCTCGCGCTCGTCGCGCTCGCGGAGGGCCTCCAGGTCGGAGTCGGAGTCGTCGCGGCCGCGGGCGTCGAGGCGCTCGGCGCGGAGCTCGAAGGGCGCCCGGACCGCCACGAGCGTGAAGTCGTCGCCGAACGCCTCGCGGAAGCGCTCCAGCTCGACCGTGGAGCGCAGGCCGTCGACGAGCACGGCGTCGCGGTCGCTCTCGGCGGCGGCCTCGCGGATCAGCGGGAGGGTCCGCGCCGCGATGGCGTCGTCGCCCTCCTCCTCGCGGAGCGCCTGCGCGATCCGGCCGTGGTGCTCGGCGGGGTCGAGCCCGCGGCGGCGGCATTCCGCCCGGATCACGTCGCCCATCACGACGACCGGGATGTCGGCCGCCTCGGCCACGTTCGCCGCCTCCCCCTTCCCGCTCCCGGGGAGCCCGACGGTTCCGATGACGTTCATTAGCGCCGAGTAGTCCCGTGCCGGACTTAGGTCTGCTGTTGCCGCCGTCCGCCGGCGCGAACCGTCGGCGTTTTTTATATCGGGCGGTAGAAGACGAGGCGAGGGCACGTAGCTCAGCTAGGATAGAGCGTCGGACTTCTAATCCGATGGTCGTGGGTTCGAATCCCACCGTGCCCGTTCGTTCCCTGCGGTCACTCACGAGCGCGATGTACTCTCACCTCCTCGCTCCGAGTTCCCCGTCTTCGACGGCGCCTCATCTCGGCGGTGGATCCGGATGCGGAGCCACCAGCGATCCGGAGATCAGGAGGAGATCCCCCGCAACCGCTCCCTGACCGCCGGCGCGACCTCGTCACCGACCCGCACGCGACTCTCTCCCCGGGCGAACGTTATCTGCACGAACCGCGGGAGCCCGGAGCGGGGTTCTCCCGGATACGCCAGCACGGGCACGAGCGCGTCCCCGTCTCGGACCGCGCTCGCGGACGGCGCTCCCTCCCTGGCGAACAGCGATCGGCCGGACATGGCGGTGACCAGGGACTCGCGCCAGTCCCGGTTCCCGATCATCCTGTTCAGCTTTTCGACGTCCATCGACGTCTTCGCGCTGTCGTCCTTACACTCGACGAGCAGCAGCCGGCCGTCTTTGCAGTACACCAGGTCGTTTATCACCGCGTTCTTGTTTTTCGTCAGGCTCTGCGCGCCGCCGGGTTCCTTGATCTCCAATCGCGGGACGTCGGTGCCGCGCGGCGGGTCGCTCGCGAGGAGGTTCCAGTCGTCGGCTCTGAACAGCCGCTTGGTCCGGACGTACACCTGTTCCTCGGAGGTCATCGATACCCGTCCAGCCGGCCCTGGTCGCTCTGCCGGAACTGCGCGAAATCGGTCAGCGTGTCGTCGGACAAAACGAGGGCGTCGGCGCAGGCGTACCACAGCGACGTCTTGTTCCCCGGCTTGTACGGGTGGTAGTCGAACCACGTCTCCCGGTCGATCTTCGGCATGTGCAAGACTAGGTTGCGGTCCCTGTCCCGGACCGTCGGCCCCGTTCGGCAGTAGAGGTAATCGTACGCGAACTGCGACCCGATGTACGGGTCCGTGCGCCGAGTCTGGAACTTGAAGTCGCACACCACCGTCTCGCCGCGGTCCGTCCGGAACGACCCGTCTCCCGTCAGCCCGTCATACTGCGCCACCGCGGAGTCCGTCGACCGGATCGCGACTGAGTTCGGGGGGGTTTCGTACGGCGCGTACTCCGAGAGGATCCGCTTTGCCCCCTCCTCCGACTGCGCTCGGATCTCCTCCGCTGCCGGCACGGCCGGATCGCAGTCCGCCCGCAGGAACTCGTCCACGAACCGGGCGATCAGCTCGTCCTCGGAGCCGTCGTGAACGAGCTCGTAGTCGTCGTCCGTCGGCCAGGGCGGGATCAGCATCGGCGTCTCGTTGATCTCCTCGATCCGTCGAAGCGCCTGGATCGCTCGGTGGTTCAGATTCGTCTTACTGGCGTTCTCGCCGTGCTTCTTCGCGGCGTACGGAACGAAGAAGACGCCGGGAACCCCGAGTTCGGCGGCCTTCACCAGCCTCGCGACTCGCTGTAACGGATTCTTCCCCGTGGGAACGTGCCCCGTCTTTTCGACCACGAGAACGGGCGCTCCGTCTCGGAGCAGGATGATGTCGGGCCGATCGTAGCTGGCGATCTCTAAGACGGGCTCCGGCGAGTCGTCGTCCAGCCGTGAGATGTCTGCGTCGGAGAGCCGCTCCGACAGGTTCTGAAACCAGTCCGCTTCCTGAATCGCGTCGTGAACGATCGTGTACTCACTCATTTTGTATCACTTTCTTCGAAACCCTGTCTCCCACTTCCGTGAGCCTGTAAACCCTCCCGCGCTTCCGGTGCGGGTTGATACACGTAACGAGGGCCTCGTCCGACAGCTCGGACAGCACGTTACTCACGTGGTTCAACCGGATGTCGGCGCTCTCGGCGACCTGTTTCGGCGTCATGGGGTTGTCCTTCAGCGCGGTGACGACGGACACCCGCCGCTTGCTGCTTGACACGTAGCCGTACAGGTCGAGCTCCTCGTCGGATAGCCCATTATCTTCGGCCTCTCCGGGCATCGTGTCGGAATAAATGAACACGAGATGGATAAGAAGTAGTTACGGTTTACACACGAGTTACCTATATATCACCTACAAAATACTAACTGAATACACACGAGTTACCTCACAAAAGCTAATATACCCGGGAACACAACCTCTCTGTAAGATGGCCGAGAAACGCGATTCTAACGATGTCGTTTCGAGCTATCCGTTCTCCGAGGACGACGGCTCGAACGGTTCCGACGACTCGGACGGCGAGGACTCGTTCGTCTGTTCGGACTGCGACCGGGAGTTCGAAACGAAGCGGGGGTTGAACATTCACCGGGGCCAACAGCACGACCGAGATGGGGAGTAGGATGGACGTCGTCGACCTGTTCTGCGGTGCCGGCGGGCTCTCTGCGGGGTTCGATCAGGCGGGGTACGACGTCGTGGGGGGCGTGGACTTCGAGGGCGCGTTCGCCGCGACCTTCGAACACAACCACGACGCGGAGTTCGTCGAGGCCGACCTGAGTGAGGTCACGGGGACCGGCGTGTTGGACCGGCTGGGGTACGACCCGGGCGACGTCGACGGCGTCATCGGCGGCCCGCCGTGTCAGGGATTCAGCCTGGCGGGCGCGAAGACCGACCCCGCGGACGAGCGCAACTTCCTCGTCACCAACTTCATCAAGTCGGTGTACGAGATGGAGCCGGACTGGTTCGTCATGGAGAACGTCCCCCGTATCACGACGATGGAGGACGGGAAGGTGTTGGAGTATATCCTCTCTCAGTTCGACAAGATCGGCTACCGCACCGGCTGGTCGGTGCTCAACGCGGCCGATTACGGGGTTCCGCAGAACAGGAAGCGCGCGTTCTTCATCGGGCACAAAGCCGGCGAGAAGGTGGCGTTCCCCGAGGCGACGTTCCGGAACTCGACCGAGCAACAGACGCTGTCCGCCGACCGGCGGCCCCCGCGCACGGTCCGCGACGCGTTCGGCGACCTGCCGTCGCTGGACCCGGGAGAACAGAAGACCGCCTACGCGTCTGACCCGGACGGGGAGTACCAGCGGGAGATGCGGCGCAACGGCCCCGAACTGACGAATCACCGCGCACCGAACCACGGCGACACCGTCGTCGAGCGGATCGAAAAGGCCGCTCCCGGGGAGAAGATCCCGTACGACAGCTGGTCGCAGAAGCGACGACTCGCGGACGGGGAGCCCGCCCCGACGCTCCTGGCCGGACCGCGGCCGACGTACCACTTCGCACATCCGTCGGACGACAGGGGGCTCAGCGTTCGCGAGCGAGCGCGCCTCCAGTCGTTCCCGGACGACTACCTGTTTAAAGGCCCGATAGCGAAACAACGGCAGATGACCGGGAACGCCGTGCCGCCGCTCCTGAGCCGGGCGGTCGCGCGCGAGATCTCCGCGCAGATCGCGCCGGCGACGTAGCGGGGGCTCCACCGGGTCGGTCTTCTTCCTCGGCTCGCGTCCGACCGCTCGCTCGGAACCCCTCGTCCCCCAGGGTGTGAAACCGTCATCCGTTACCCGCTCGCGACGCCGCAGCGGGCCCTCCTGCGGCCGGTTTCGTGCGGATGGCGCCACGGACGAGGGGCGTTCCGTCTCAGTCGTGTCCGCACGGGCCCGTCAGGCGCCGGCCGAACCGGTCGGCGCAGCCCCGACAGACGCCGATGTCGACACGGGCGCCAGCCTCATCCGCGGGACAGCTCTGGGCATAATGTAACCAATATCGGGATCTAACAACTGTTTTGTAACTGTTTGCGTTTGTTCTACCTGATGGATCGACGGCGATACGTGCAGCTCATCGGCGCCGGCGGAGCCCTCTCGCTTTCGGGCTGTGTCGGCGGCGCGTCGACCTCGGCGGAGCCCGGCCCCGAGGCCGAGACGAGCGGGGAGACGCTGACCGTCGCGACGGCGACGACGACCCGGGACAGCGGGCTCCTCGACGAGCTGGTTCCGGGGTTCGAACAGAGGTTCGGGTCGTCGGTGGACACGGTCGCCCGCGGCACCGGCGGGGCGCTCAGGACCGCCCGGAACGGCGACTGCGACGCGGTGCTCGTCCACGCTCGGTCGCTGGAGGACGAGTTCCTCCGGGCGGGACACGGCGTCAACCGGCGCGCGGTCATGGTGAACGACTTCCTGCTGGTCGGCCCTCCCGAGGACCCGGCCGGCGTCGCCGGCGCGGACCCGGTCGAGGCGGTCGCGGCGATCGCCGCGGCCGAGGCGTCGTTCCTGTCGCGGGGCGACCGCTCCGGCACCCACCTCCGGGAGCGCCGGCTGTGGAGCGAGGCGGGGATCGACCCCGCGGGCTCCTGGTACCGCGAGTCCGGACAGGGGATGGGAAACACGCTGGCGATGGCCGCGCAGTCCGGGTCGTACACCCTGACCGACCGCGGGACGTTCCTCAACGTCGGCGAGGGCGGGCTGACGGCTCACGTCGCGCGCGGCATCGCGGACCCGCCGCCGCTGCTCCGGAACGAGTACGCCGCCATCCCGGTCAACCCCGCCCGGCACGACGTGGCGTATCCGCTGGCTATGGCCTTCCTCGGCTACGTCACCGGCCCCGGACAGGCTCGGATCGAGGAGTTCCGCGTGGCCGGCGAGCGCGCGTTCCGACCGCTCGCCCGGTCGCCGGAGCCGCGGTTCGACCAGTACGTACCGAGCGGCTGGCCGGACGCCGACGACTCCTGACCCCTCCCCTCCGCTCTCCCTCTCCTCCGTCGTCCGCCGGCCATCGGAGGCGTCTCCGGCCGACGGTTCCGCGAGCCACACGCCCAAGTACTCGCTCCTCACAGCCACACGCGTGTACCGACGAGACCTCAGGGACACCGACTACGACGGCCTCCTCGCCGACGCGGCCGTCGCGGACCGCGTCGTGCAGGCCGCGGTCGGGCCGGACGGCCGGATCGCCTACGCGAAGAACCGCGAGCTGACCACCGACATCTGGCTCTCGACCGACGACGGCGACGCGCGGCTCACGAGCCGCGGGGCGTCCGCCATGCGCTACGGTCGCACCGACGCGCGGTGGCTCGACTGGAGCCCCGGCGGCGACCGGCTCGCCTTCGTCACCGCCGACGCCGAGCTGGCGACCGTCGACGTCGACACCGGCGCGGTCGAGGTGCTCACCGACCTGGAGGGCGGTATCGCCGGCCTCGCGTGGGGCCACCCCGGCATCGCGGTCGTCACTGACGGCTTCTCTCGCGCGAGCCTCGCGGTGGTCTCCCCCGACGGCGACCGCGTCGAGGCGATCGCGAACGACGAGTTCCTCTACGCCGACCCGCACTGGCAGGGCGAGACCGTCGTCGCGACCCGGTCGCGACACGCCGACCTGTTCGACTACGAGGCCGCGCTCGTCCGCGTCCCCCTCGACGACGAGGAGGTCACGGAGCTGTTCGCGGAGCCGGGCGTCCGGGCGGCCTGCCCGCGCCCGCGACCCGGCGACGACGAGGCGGTCGCGTTCGTCCACGACGGGAGCGGGTACGACGCGGTGTACGGGGTCGACGCTGAGGGGAACGAAATCGCCCCGCTGTACGGCGTCCCGGAGACGGAGGTCGCGGCGCCCGAGTGGAACGACGCGGGCGACCGGCTCGCCGTGACGGCAACGAGCGGCGGTCGAACCGGGGTCCACGTCGTCGATGTCGGCGGCGCGCTCGCGGCCGCCGACTCCGGGCCCGGCGTGGGCGCGGATCCCGAGTCGGCAGCCGACGCGACGGTGCTCGCGTCCGGCGACGCGATCCACGGCGCGCCGCGGTGGGACGGCGACCGGGTGATATCGGTCCGGGAGTCGCCGACCGAGCCCCCGGCCGTCGTCGACGCGGCGAGCGGGGAGCGGCTCACGCCGTCGGCGACGGCGGGGCTGGCGGCGCGGCTCCCCGCGCCCGAGGCGTTCACGTACGACTCGGCCGGGACGGAAATCCACGCGGTGGTCTATCCGCCCGATTCGGACGCCGAGGGGGGATCGGTTCCCCTCCTCGTGAAACCCCACGGCGGCCCCACCGCCTTCGACGGCTTCGGCTTCGACCACCGGGCCGCCTACTTCGCGGCGCTCGGCTACGCGGTCGTCCGCCCGAACTACCGCGGCTCCGACGGGTTCGGTCGGGCGTTCCGCATGGCGAACGACGGCGACTGGGGCGGCGGCGACCTCGACGACGTGGTCCGGGCCGCGGACGCGACGGCGGCGCGGTACGACGCCGTCGACGGCGACCGCGTCGGGATCTTCGGCGGCTCCGGCGGGGGGTTGATGACCGTGAACGCGCTCGGCAACAGCGACCGGTTCCGCGCCGGCGCTGCCTTCTACGGCGTGTACGACTACGAGTCGTTCGTCGACGACACCGACGACGTGGGGTGGCAGCTCCTCAAGCGGGAGCTCGGCGACTTCGTGCGGGACCTCGACGCCTACCGCGACGCGAGCCCGATCCGGACGGTCCCCGACATCGACGACCCGCTCATGGTGCTCCACGGCGAGGCGGACGCTCGCGTCCCGATCAGTCAGTCGGAGCAGCTCGTCGAGGAGCTGGAGCGACACGACGTCCGCCACGAGCTGCGCCGGTACGAGGGCGAGCCGCACGGCTTCGGGGAGCTGGAGCACGTCCTCGACGCGTACACGCGGGTCGCGGACCTATTCGCGAAGTACCTCCGGAAGCGACCCGACGACGGGAGCAGCCGGCCGTACGAGCCGCCGGAGTCAGTGACCCACGACTGAAGTCGTGGGCTTGTCAGTGGACTCGCCTTCTGCCGTCGAACTGACGGAGGCGGTAAATTCGCCGTTCAGGTTCAGCGTCCCTGACTTGAGCGCACACTGACAGGGTGCGCCTCCACCCGAAGACGTCTGCCCCGAGCGGAGACGTTTGAGAAGTTTCCGAGCAATGTTCTTGCTCGCATTGTAGTCCGCGTTCAGTTCGTACTCGCATTTCTGACACATGAACTGGTGTTTCGACCGCCGATTCGTTTCGTGTGTAAAGCCGCACTTCGAACACCGCTGGCTCGTGTACGCCGGACTCACCTGCTCCACCTCGACATCGAGCATCTCGGCTTTGTACTCCACGTACTCGTACAAGCGTCGGAACGCCCACGCGTGGAATCGCTTCGCACCAGCCATCCGATCGCGGATATCGGTCAGGTTCTCGAACGCGACGTGCGTACATTCGTGGTCGCGAGCATCGTCGATAATCTGGTTCGAGGCACGATGGAGTTCGTCCCGCATCCATCGGTGTTCGCGGTCGTCCACCGACTGTATCGACAGGTGCGCCGACCGTGTCCCTGCCTGTTGCATCGATCCGCGGGTCTTCTCGAACTCGCGGCGTCGATGGTTCATCTCGTCAGCGTTCCCAATAAACGCGCCTGTGGAAGTCACGGCGAGCGAGCCGTCCACGTTCAGATCGACGCCAAGGACTGTTCTGTGCTCGGCGCCAGAAGAAGCAGTCGTGGACTGCTCGTGTTCGTCTGTGTTGCGGCGCATTCGCGCGTGGAGGTAGAATGAGTCGGTCGAGCGGTCGTACTGAAGCGTGGACATCCGGAACTCGAAGTTCTCGTTCAGCAGGTACTCGCCGATCGGTGTCTCTCCCGGGTCATCGGGAATCACGTACGGACACTCGACGCGCCCGTTTGTCGTGGAAAGGGACACGTGGTCGCGGTGGAACGTCGCGCTGCGCTTGTCGTAAACGACACTCCACGCGTCGAAGTGCGGTTGACTGGTGTTGTCGTCTTTTTTGAGTCGGGCGACACCGCTTTTCGTGGCCTCGATAGCGCGTCGAATCCCCTTCTGAACGAGGTTCGCTGTCAGCGCTGTTTCGTCCCGAAGTCGGTCGTAAAGCACGTTCTCGGCTTGTTGTTTCGAGGTGACGCAGTGCTCGTCCGGGTATCTCCACGCCCATTCCGCAGTCGTGTTCGCACAGTGGAGGAACTGATCTTTCGTCTGATGGAGGTCGTCGCACCGCTCGTCGGGTACGTCAAGCTTGACTTTGACGGTGCGAATCACATCCTCCACCTGTATTTCACATTTTAATCTATTTATTTATAAATTCTACGGCTGGTGGTGGGGAGTCAGGTTGCTATCGCTCGTTGTCTGTTGCGGAGAGTGTCGGATTCCTCCCACGGCTGAAGCCGTGGGCTTCCTCCTTGTTACACTGTGAGCCGGCGAGAAATCGGTTGGCGGTCTCGGATCGACCTCAGTCCGCCACGCTCGGCGCGCCGAGGTACTCCTCGTTGATCTCGTACTCCCCCTCGTCGTTCTCGACGAGGTACTCGCCGTAGTAGGGGACGCGGTTGGCGACGACCGCCTCGAACGTCTCGGCGATCTCCTCGCGGGTCATCTCCCCCATCGACCGGAGGTCGTCGTTGCGGTTGAGACACCCTTTTAAATACCCCTCGTGGGTGACGCGGACGCGGCCGCAGTTGGCACAGAACTCCTCGTTCTCCACGGGGTCGACGATCTCGACCATCCCGCCGCCCTCGCCGTCGGCGTCCTCGCCGACGAAGTAGCGCTTCCGGTCGTGCATCTCGCGGTGCTCGACCCGGTCGGCCTCCTCGGCGAGCCAGTCGTGGACGCGCCCGATGTCGATGTTCCACTCCGGCTTCCCGGTGAGCTCCGGCATGTACTCGATGAGCTGGAGCTGGAGCCCCTCGTTGTCGGCGACGTGGTCGACCATCTCCTCGACGTAGCCCGCCGTGTGGGTGAACACGACCATGTTGAGCTTCACGGGGTCGAGGCCGGCGTCGACGGCGGCTCGCACGCCTTCCAGCACCTTCTCGTAGGCGCCGGACTTCGTCACCTCGGCGAAGTCGTCGGGGTCGAGCGCGTCCTGCGAGACGTTCACGCGGTCGAGTCCGGCCGCCTTCAGGTCCTCGGCGCGCCCGGGGAGGAACGTCCCGTTCGTCGTCATCGACACCTCCATCGAGTCGGGCGTGCGCTCGATGATCTCCTCGAGGTCCTGCCGGAGCATCGGCTCGCCGCCGGTGAACTTCACCGAGTCGACGCCGTACCCCTCAACGACCTCTAAGAAGCGGACCACGTCGTCGGCGCTCATCTCGTCCTCGCTCGGCTCCATCGGCCCCCGCGTGTCGCCTAACCCCTCGTTGTGACAGTAGACGCAGTCGAAGTTACAGCGGTCGGTGAGCGAGACCCGGACCCCCGTCACCTCCCGTCCGAAGTCGTCCGCGAGCGGCTCGGTCATGTCCGAACGGAGCGGCTATGATCGCTTAAACATCTGGGTCTATCACGGGTTCTGGTAATCGTAAACGGTTACGTCTCCGGCAGGAATACGGAGTCTCGGGGGCGGATCCGGGCCGAGGTCGGCTCAGAGATCGACGCGGAGCCCGTCGCTCGCGACCTCGACGTCGCCCTCGAAGCCCGCCTCGCGGACGCTCCGGGCCATCTCTCGCTCCCGACCGCCCGTGTGCGGGTAGAGGTGCGACAGGAGGAGCGTGTCGACGTCGACGCCCGCGAGCGACGCGCCCAGCTCGGTGGGGTTCGGGTGGTTCGACACGTCGGTGCCGTCCGGGAACGAGCAGTCGTGGACGAGGACGCCGCTCCCGTCGGCGAACGACGCCATCCCGGCGAACGCCTCGGTGTCGCCGGAGAGCGTGAGCGGGCCCTCGGCGGGATCCGCGTCGGAACCCGGCGGCGAGAACCGGTACGCCAGCCCGTCCATCGAGTGGCGGGTCTCGCGGGCGGCGACGTCGAAGCCGGCCGCCGCGAACGGGCGCGCCGCCGACACCTCCCGGACCGCCAGATCGACCCGGCCGTCGAGGTAGTCGTGGACGTCGAGGAGCCCGTCGACGAGCGACTTGGTCCCCGCCGGGCCGACCACTTCGAGGTGTTCCGCCCCGGCGAGCCACCGGGCCTTCAACAGGGGGAGCAGGGCCGCGACGTGGTCGAGGTGATGATGCGTCAGGAGGACGGTCGAGACCCCCTCGTAGCCGGTCTCGGTGGCGGCGAGCCGCTGGAGGACGCCGCTGCCGCAGTCGACGAGGAGGGAGCGGTCGCCGTCGTCGAGGAGGTACCCCGACTGCGCGCGGTCGGGCACCGGCATCGCGCTGCCGGAGCCGAGGACGGTGAGTTCCATCAGCGCCGACCCCCCGTATCGACGCCGGACCGCGGCGTCGCTCCGTCGGTCCCGGGTTCGCGTGGCGGTCTCACTCCGGTTCGGCGTCGGCGGTTTTCGCGCCACATCGTGGGTAACCGACTGTGACAGGCACGGTTAACGGTGTTGCGACGTCAACCCCAGATCAACGCGGAGCCGACCGGGGCCGACCAGTGTCGAGTGCGACCGACTGCGGCCGACCAGTGTCGAGTGCGACCGACCGCGGCCGACCGCATCCCCCGCCGGCCTCGCTCCGCGGAACGGTTATGTGGCCCGACCGAAAGGGTCGGGGTATGCCAACGCACGTCGCGGTCGTCGGCGCGTACGGGAGCGCCGGCGTCGCCGCCGCCGAGCGGCTCGCGGCCGACCCGGATATCGAGCTGACGCTGATCGACGACGGCGACCCGGGTGGGGGCCTCTGTATCCTCCGCGGCTGTATGCCCTCGAAGGAGGTGTTGTCGGCGGCCGAACACCGGTTTGCGGCGCGACACGACGACCGGCTCTCCGGGCCGCTCCCTGATGTCGACCTGGAGGCCGTCGTGGCGCGGAAGAACGAGCACACGTCGAGCTTCGCCGCCCACCGCCGCGCGGCCGTCGAGGAGCTCGCGGAGCGCGAGGGAGTCGAGTTCCTCCGCGAGACCGCGCAGTTCGCCGGCGACCGCCGGATCGCGGTCGGCGACCGCACGATAGAGCCGGACTACGTCGTGATCGCGACCGGCTCGACGGCCAACCTCCCGTCGCTCCCCGGGATCGAGGACGTGCCGGTGTCGACGAGCGCGGACGTGCTCGACGCGACCGCGTTCGGCGAGTCCGGCGTCGTCGTGGGGTTCGGCTACGTCGGCATGGAGCTGGTGCCGTACCTCAGCGAAGCGGCGGGGATGGACCTCACCGTGATCGAACACGACGCCCGGCCGCTCGACGAGGCCGACGCCCCCTTCGGCGACGCGCTGCTCGACTACTACCGGGACGCGTTCGACGTCGACGTGCTCACGCACGCGGCGGAGCGACGCGTCGAACCGACCGACTCCGGCGGTGTCAGGCTCCACGTCGACCACGATGGCGAGGAGACGGCGATCGAGGCCGACCGACTGTTCGCGTTCACCGGTCGTCGCCCGGCGCTCGACCGGCTCGGGCTCGAGGCGACGCGGCTCGACCCGGGACCGGGATGGGTCGACGACGCCATGCGGGCCCGCGGCGACGAGCGCGTCTTCGTCGTCGGCGACGCCAACGACAAGGAGCCGATCCTCCACGTGGCCAAGGAACAGGGGGCGACGGCGGCCGAGAACCTCCTCCGGCACCGCGACGGCGACCCGCTCGTCGACTACGAGAACGTCCACCACCACGTCGTCTTTTCCGGGCTCGGGGTGCTCCCGTTCGCCCGCGTCGGCCACTCGGCGGTGTCGGCCGAGGCCGCCGGCCTCGACCCCCACGTCGTCACCCGCGAGGCGGCGGACGACGGGGTATTTAAAACGAAGAACGTCCCGGAGGGGATCGCCCGGCTCGTCGTCGGCGCCGACGGCACGGTCCTCGGGTATCAGGGGCTCCACTACCACGCCGACGTGATGGCGAAGACGATGCAGGTGATCGTCGAGACCGAGATGGACGTTCGGGACCTGCCCGACCGCGCGTACCACCCCACCACGCCGGAGATCCTCGACGGGCTCTTCCGGGAGGCGGCGGCGGCGCTCGCGGAGTAGCGGTCGCGCCCCGACGAAACGCGGGGCCGCCTACTTGATCAGGAACACCGGGACGCTCGCGTCGTCGGCGACGCGGTCGGAGACGCTGCCGAGCGACTGGATCCGCTCGCGCGGCGACTTCCCCTCCGGGCTCATCACGATCACGTCGATCCCGCGCTCGTCGGCGTACGAGACGATCTCCGTGTCCGGCGTCCCCCGGACGATGCTCGTCTCCGCGTCGAGGCCCGCCTCCTCCGCGCGCTCGGCGACCGCGGCGACCGCCTCCTCTCCCTGCGTCTGTAAGTCCTCGACGATCTCGTCGTGGAGGTCGCCGGAGTTCGCGGTCGCGATCCGCTGGTCGACGACGTACAGCGCGTGAACGGTCGCGTCGTGGTCGCTCGCCAGTCGGACGGCGTGATCGAGCGCTCGGTCGACCGCCTCGCTCCCGTCGGTCGGCACCAGAATCTCGTCGTACATACGCGGGGGTTCGTCGGGCGGCACATTAACGATGGGGCATCCGGCTAGGGAGACGGAAACGCGGTCGGGTGAATCGAAAACGGCTCCGGCCGGCTCTATCGAAGTGTTCCGCCGATGTGATATTTAAATACGACGAGCGGCGACGACGCTGGGTCATAACTGAGCGATGCGGTCGGTGCGCCCCTCTGAGCGGCCGCCCTCGGCGGCCGCGAGGAGTCCGCGTGAGGTCGTTGGGCTTCGCCCGACTGCCAGAGGGACCGAAGGTCCCTCGCTGGACGCGGCGACCGAAGGGAGCCGCGAGGCTGGGGAGGCGTGAGGCTGCGGTCCCGCGAGCAACGCGAGCGGGAGCACGGAAGTCGCAGCCTGCGAGGCGAACGTAGTGAGCGAGCAGGACCGTCTTCCGGCGGTGCTGTGCAGTGCGGGGCGGGACTTTGGAGGTGTCCGCCGTCGGTCCCCGGTCGGACGAGTCTAACCAAGCGGCTGGGCTTTTGAAAGGATTCACCGCAGAGTAATCGGCTTCTTATAAATCGTCGACGGCAACACTCGGGTCGTTTATAAAAAAATCGGCTCTGCTGAAATCCTCGATCGGTGATATGTGCTCGGGGGCGTGTTGAATACAGAGCGCATATCGGTCACGGGACTACTGACGAATTCGAGTAGCTCAGATCGATACGTGCAGGTTGCGAATCGTCCGACCCGGACTATCACCCGCCCTCGCCGGCGCCACCATCCCCCTTGTCGCCGAACAGGATCAAAAACACGACACTGAGTCCGAACACCCCGGCGAACAGCGGGTGTTGCAGGGCAAGGTCGAGGAACGGCGACACCACCTGGTTCATCGCCTCTCGAACCGTAAGCGAGGAAAAGTAGAGGAAACCACCTGCGAAGAGACCTAATATGACGATCTTCCCGACGATCTCCAGCGGACTGTTCATGTCCATCGTGAATCAGTGGTGAAAATCTGATTTCAGGCTTAAATGTCTTCCGCCTAGGGTGAGCCCCACCATGGAGAGAAAGCAGTTACTGACCCCGAGCGGGCGTCGCTGGTCGCCCGTCTGGTCGGTCGTTCACTAGTGGGCCGCGATGTCTCCGTCGCCGGACGACCCCCCGCCGTTGCCGAACACGATCATGAGGTCGAACAGGAAGATTCCGAGGACGTAGGTCGTCGGGACTCCCACGACCGTCGCCGGTAGCCCTCTGGAGGCGAACTCCAGTCCGAGTGGCGCGGGCGGAATCTGGCCGGACTGGATCAGGTTGGGGATGGCCATGAACGCGACCACTGTCACGACGAGTGCAACGATCACGTTCACGACGAACTTATCAGACACTTCGACTCGTTCGACGTGAACGAAACCGACCCACCGTGATGAACCCATCCTCTGTATTCGGCAACCAGCATCTACCAGTCTCTAAGAATTTCAACGGAACCAACCAACCGCGAAAACCGATCCCCGTCACCGATCGGGAAGCATCGCTCAGCGACCGGGCGTTTCGGACGAGAACGTCTCCAACGAAGCGGATGGCGACAGACACCGCGTCCGAGATCTACTCCGCGCGCC
The DNA here is from genome assembly GCF_003721435.2 of Halorubrum sp. CBA1229. Taxonomy (NCBI): domain Archaea; kingdom Methanobacteriati; phylum Methanobacteriota; class Halobacteria; order Halobacteriales; family Haloferacaceae; genus Halorubrum; species Halorubrum sp. CBA1229. The sequence goes on from NZ_CP054585.1 coordinate 2,054,820, forward strand.
ACTCGCCGCCGAGTTCGTTGCGCCGCATCGACGTCGCCTCCCCGTCCCGAAAGACGCTCACGCGGCCCGACTCCTCGCTGAGGGTCACCGTCGCCACGATCTCCGGCCGGACCGAGGTCTCGATCGCGCTCATGTGTCGCGACCCCATCCAGGGCTCGTAGCTCACGTCGTCGACGAGGTCGGCCTCGTCGCTCCGGGTGCCCAAGTCTCGGAACCGCACCATCTGCTCCTCGATCTCGCCGTCGACCGCGACGACGATCCCGCCGTCCTGCTGGACGCTCACCGTCCCGGCGGCGCTTATAAAGGCGTCCTCGTCGAACACCGAGGCGCAGCCGTCCCGCGGCCAGCGGTTATCGCCCATCGGGTCGGCGTACGCGCCGTAGTCGCGGTCGGCGACGACCGCGAAGTACAGCCCCGGCCCCTTGACGTGGGGCTCCTCCCAGCCGTCGAACTCCACGCTGACGTGCTCGGCGCAGTAGGTCAGTCGGTCGACGACCTCCCGGACGCGCTCGTGGGCGCCGTACTCGATCGCTAGCCGACTCATTCCGCCTCCCCGCCACGCCGCGCGCGACTCGCCTGAACGCTCATACCTCGAAAAGGCGCCGGGCGTATATAAGGGGTGTCGAGTCGGCGCGGTCGGGCCTTCGTCTCCCGCGGGCGGAGCGCGGCCGTCTCACTCCCACGGCGTGAACAGCCGCGCGTCGAACCGGTCCGCCCGGACGAGTCCGACGCCGAACGCGGCGGCGACGGCGGCCGGCAGGAGGTTCCCGTACCAGAGATTGATCCCGCCCCAGAGGATCACGAAGCTCACCATGTCGTCGAGCATGAACTCGCAGTCGCGCAGCCGGTCGCGCAGCGCCGTCCCCGCGAACGCCCGGTCGAGCGTGACGACCGCGACGGTCGCCGAGACCACCCAGCCGGCGTAGTTCGAGAGCGGGACGCCGTAGAAGCTCCCGCCGCCGAAGCTCCAGAAGCCGAGCGCGACCGCGCCGGGGTCGAGCACCACGTCCATCGCGACGACCGCGGCGATCACGGTCGCCAGCCGGAGCCAGCCGTTCGACGCCCGCGACCCCAGGAGGAGGAGACACAGGAGATACGCGTTGACCACGAGCGGGATGAAGAAGACCGGGAGCGCGACGGGCACGCCGCCGAGCATCGGCCCGAGGTCCACGGTGTACTCGAAGGAGCCGTACGGCCACCCGGTGGCGACCCCGAGCAGCTCGATCGCGTAGGTGTACGCGATCAGGACGCCGATCCAGCCGAGCGCGCGCCGGTCGATCGCGGGGAGGGCCCCCACGACGAGCGGCGACCGCATCACCAGCACGCCGAACAGCACGAACCACGGGTGGAAGGCGAACGGCTCCGGCACCCACCCCTCCGCGCTGCCGACCAGCGCCAGCGCGCCGACGAGCGGGAACAGCACGGCGATGGTGAACCGGTTCTCGCGCACGGTCCGGTCGAGCAGCGCCTCCGCCCCGCGGCGCGTGTCGGGGAGCCGCGCGCGGAGGGCGTCGACGCCGGACGGCGCGGGCTCCGCGGTCCCCTCGGCCGAGCCCGCGGGGCCCGCCGACCCGGCCGACTCCGTCGATCCGGATTCGTCGCTCACGCGAGCACCTCCGTGATCGGGTAGACGCGCCACAGCCCGCCCATCGCCAGCAGGGTGCCGACGGCGGTGTTCAGCGCCGGGAACCACCAGTACGCGCGGTCGACCGACACCGACGACGCGGCGACCCACGCGACGAAGACCGGGTAGACGCCGAGCAGCGCGCCGAGCCGGAGGTCCACCGCGGCGAACGCGGCCGCGGCGGCGGCCCAGCACGCGAAGCAGTAGACGTACGTCCGTCCCTCGCCGAGCAGCGTCGCCGTCGTCCGGATCCCGGCCGCGCGGTCCGGCTCGATGTCGGGGATCGCGGAGAACGTGTGCATCCCCATCGTCCACAGCCACGCGCCCACGAGTGCCGCGAACGGCGGATGGACCCCCGCGACGGTCGCGTACGCGGCCGCGCCTGGGAGGACGTAGAGGCCGTTCGAGACGGAGTCGAGGAACGGCGTCGTCTTGAATCGCACCGGCGGGGCGCTGTAGCCCACCGACAGCAGGAGGAAGCCGGCGAGGTACGGCCACGCGACCCGCGGCGTGAGCGCGAAGGTGGCCAGCCCGGCGAGCGCGGAGCCGAGCACCGCGACCGTGACGAGCCGGCTCCCCCGCCAGCGCGCCTCGCGCTCCTCCTTCTTCGGGTTCAGCTCGTCGATGTCGGCGTCAAACGCGTCGTTGACGCCGTAGAGGAAGACGTTCGCCGGCACGAGGAAGTAGGCCGCCAGCGCGACGGTCGTCGGCGTGAACAGCCCGCTCACGTCGCCGATGCCGTACGTGACGCCGACCGCGACGGGCCCAGCGAGGTACAGCCAGAAGCGCGGCCGCGACAGCACCAGCAGGTACCGGAGGTCGTCGGCGAACGCTCGCCGGCCGGAGTCGGTCGCTGTGTCGGTCACGGCTTTCCTCACGCCGTCTTCGAGACCGCCTCGGCCGTTATCTGTCCGCTGATGAGACACATCGGGACGCCGATGCCGGGCGTCGTCGTCGACCCCGTGAAGTAGAGGCCGTCGACCGCGTCGGACTCGTGGGACGGCCGGAGCAGGGAGGTCTGCCGCAGCGTGTGCGCCAAGCCGAGCGCGCTCCCCCGGTAGCTGTTGTACCGGTCGGCGAAGTCGTCGACGCAGAACGTCTCCTCGAAGACGATCCGGTCGCGGAGCTCCGTGCCGGTGTTCTCCGCGATGTCGTCTAACACGAGGTCGCGGTACTCCTCGCGGAGCGCCGGGGTGTCCTCCAGTCCGGCCGCGATGGGGACCAAGGCGAAGAGGTTGCTGTGGCCCTCGGGTGCCACCGTGTCGTCGGTCTCGGAGGGGACACAGAGGTAGTAGGCGGGGTCGTCGGGCCACGAGGGGTCGTCGAAGATCTGCTTGAAGTGGCCGTCCCACGCCGTCGGCAGCACCAGCGTGTGGTGTTCGAGGTTCGGCACGCCGCCCTCGACGCCGAGGTACAGCAGGAACGCGGAGGGGGCGTACGTCCGCGACTCCCAGTACTCCTCCGTGTACTGGCGCTTGCGCGGCGGGAGCAGCTCCTGTTCGGTGTGCGCGTAGTCGGCGTCGGAGACGACCAGATCCGAGAGGTATCGCTCGCCGTCGGCGGTGTCGACCGCGAACCCGCCGCGGCGCCCCTCGATCCCCGTCACCTCGGCGTCGGTGACGTACTCCACGCCGAGGTCGCGGCCGAGTTCGACGATCCCGTCGACGACGGCGCCGATCCCGCCCTCGGGGTAGTAGACGCCCATGTTGTAGTCCACGTGGCTCATCAGGTTGTACAGCGCCGGCGTGTTGTACGGCGAGCCGCCGAGAAAGACGAGGGTGTACTGCATCAACTGCTGGAGCTTCGGGTGGTCGAAGTAGTCCTCCACGTGCCCCTGCATCTTGCCCAGAAGCGAGAGTCCCCACGAGTACCGGAGCACGTCCTTGTCCACGTAGTCGCGCAGTCGCGGGCGGTCCTCGTAGACGAAGTGCTCCATCCCGATGTTGTACGTCCGCTCCGACTCCTCCAGATAGGCCTCGAACGCCTCGCCCGCGCCGGGCTCGTACTCCTCGAACAGCTGTTTGTTATCCTCGCGGTCCGGGAGCACGTCGACCTTGTCGCCGTCCTTCCAGAACACGCGGTAGTGGGGGTCGAGCCGCTCCAGCTCGTAGAACTCGTCGGGCGACCGCCCGAAGTGGCCGAAGAACCGCTCGAACACGTCCGGCATCAGGTACCACGAGGGGCCCATGTCGAACCGGAAGCCGTCGGTCTCCAGCCGGCTCGCGCGTCCGCCGAGCTGCTCGTTCTTCTCTAAGAGGGTCACGTCCGCGCCGGCGTCCGCGAGGTAACACGCTGTCGAGAGACCGCCGAATCCGCCGCCGATCACGACGACGGACTCGCCGGCCACGGCGTCGATGTCCGGGGCCACGTCCATGGTAGATCGTAGGGTCGGAAGGGGTATAAATACCGGCCAGACGCGGCGAGTGGGTACGCCTAAGTCGCGGTCGCCCCTAGCGATCCCCACATGGATCCGACGGTCGCGATCACCGGCGCAACGAGCGGGATCGGGCGGGCGGTCGCCGAGGCGTTCGTCGACGAGGGGGCGTTCGTCGCCGTCTCCGGCCGCGACGGCGCCGCCGTCGACCGGACCGTCGCCGAGCTGAACGGCGCGGCGGGCGACGGGGACGGTCCCGAGGACGCCGACGGCGACGCTCCCGCCGGGGACGGCGACGCTCCCGCCGGGGACGACGGGGCGGGACCGGCCGCCGGGACCGCGTGGGGCGAACGCGTCGACGTCCGCGACGAGTTCGACCTCGAACGCTTCTTCCAGCGGGCCGCCCGGGAGGGCGGGCCGATCGACGTCGTGTTCGCGAACGCCGCCGTCTTCCACGGGGCGCCCGGCGAGCGCCCGACGGACGAGCTCAGCTACGCCGACTACGACGACACGATGCGCACCAACGCCCGCGGCGTCTTCGCGACTATCGCCGAGGCGGTCCCGCACCTCGCGGACGACGCGCGGGTGATCGTCCCCTCCGGGTCGGTCGCCCACGAGTCGAAAGCCGGCATGGGCGCGTACGCGGTCTCGAAGGCCGCGGCGGAGGCGGTCGCGCGCGGGTTCGCGGCCGACCTCGAGGCGGCGGTCGGCGTCGTCGACCCCGGGCTCGTCGCGACCGACCTCACGGGGAAGGAGCGCGCCCGCGACCCCGAGAGCGTCGCCCCGCTGTTCGTCTGGGCGGCCACCGAGGCGCCCGCCGAGGACCTGAACGGCGAGCGACTGGGGCTGCGCGAATGGAAGAAAGCGACGCGATAAGCATCCAAAGCCCCAGTCGCTCGTTTATAAACGGTTGCTGGCGGATCGGTGGTGACCACCTCCAAAGCCCCAGTCGCGAGGACGGCGCACGCTCGCTGCGCGCTTCGGCCGCTCGCGTCGCTCATTCCCTCCAGTGCTTACGTCGCCTGCGCCGTCCTCGCGACTGCCCCTTTGAGTCCCCCCCGGTCGCGTCGCGACCGCACCTCACACCTCCCCAGCCTCGCCGCTCGCTTGGGGCTCCCTTCGGTCGCCCACGTCGCTCGCGGCGTCCCTCGCGCGGGCGACTCGCGGCCTTCGGCCGCTCGTCGGCACGCGCCGACCGCATCGTTCATTTATAAGCGATCGTCGTTGATGCCCTCGAATATTTAAATATCATATCGTCGCTTTCGCGGATCGACCACCGAGAATTATCCCTCGGTCGGCCGAACGGGGGGTATGACACTCGCGGACCCCGACCTCTCGGGCTCGACGGCGTTCATCACCGGCACGACCCGCGGCATCGGCAAGCAGCTCGCGCTCGCGCTCGCCGACCGCGGCTGTAACGTCGTCTCGACGGGCAAGACGACCGACGACGACGACTCCGAGCTGGCGGGGTCGATCGAGCAGACGGCCCGCGAGGTGCGCGACCGCGGGGCCGAGGCGCTCGCGCTCGAACTCGACCTCCGCGACGAGGACCGCGTCGAGGCTGTCGTCGAGGAAGCGATCGATCACTTCGGCGAGGTCGACGTCGTCATCAACAACGCGAGCGCGATCCAGCTGGCGAACGTCGCCGACCTGCCGGCCGATCGGTTCGATCTGTTGACCGACGTGAACGTCCGGGGGACCCACCTCGTCGCGCACGCGTTCGCCGACCACCTCGCGGGGCTCGACGGGGCGTGGCTCCTGTCGAACTCGCCGCCGGTCACGACCGACCGCTCGCCGGGGAAGGCGCCGTACGCGTGGTCGAAGCTCGGGATGTCGTTTATTACGCTCTCGCTGGCCGAGGAGCTGGCGAGCGACGGCGTCGGCTGTAACACGTTCTGGCCGGTGACGACGGTCGACACCCGCGCGACCCGCTACTTCGGGCTCGGGACCGAGGACGACTGGCGCACCCCGGAGATCGTCTCCGACGCGGTGCTCGAGATTCTCGCGCGCGACCCCGCGGAGTGCACGGGCCACAGCTTCTACGACGAGGCGCTCCTCCGCGAGGCGGGGGTCACCGACTTCTCCGACTACAACCTCACCGACGGCGACCCGGCACCGATGTCGGCGCGGTTGTTCGATCCTGAGTTCGAACGCGAAGCGTGACCGGGTCGGGGGCGCGCCGTGAGCGCCGGCGTCCGCCGGGTCCAGCCCCGACCGGCCGTCACTCCGTGACCGCCTCCCGCAGCGCCGCGGTCGTCGTTCCCGGGTCGTCCGCGGCCGCGATCGCCGAGAGCGCCGCCACGCCGGTCGCGCCCGCCTCGACGACCGGCGCCGCGTTGTCGGCGGTGATCCCGCCGATCCCGATCACCGGAATCTCGACGGCCTCGGCGAGCTCCCGAACGCGCTCGGTCCCGATCCCGTCCTTCGCGTCGGGCACCGCCTTCGACTCCGTCCCGTACACCGCGCCGACGCCGAGGTAGTCCGCGCCCGCCTCCTCGGCGGCCCGCGCCTGCTCGACCGTGGAGGCGGAGCGCCCGACGACCGCCGCCTCCCCGAGCTGCTCGCGCGCGACCCCGATCGGCAGGTCGGACTGCCCGAGGTGGACGCCGTCGGCGCCGACCGCGGCGGCGATGTCGACCCGGTCGTTGACGATCAGGGGGACGCCGGCGTCGGCCGTGAGCTCCCGCAGCCGTCGCCCGATCTCGTACCGCTCGTCGTCGGGCACGTCCTTCTCGCGGAGCTGCACGGCGTCGACGCCGCCCGCGATCGCCGCCTCGACGACAGTCTCGGTGTCGCGACCCGCCGACCGGCTCGCCTGCGTCACGAGATACGTCCGCCACTCCGTGGGATTCATCTGTTGTATGATTTGGTGGTAGATGTGAAAAAGTACCGTTCGGCGGGTCGGGGGGGCGGGTCGCTCGGAGTCCCTTTCGATCGCCGCTCGCCCGGCCGCGCGAGCGGGGCGGTCTGCCGGGGTGAACAGACCCAAGCCCTCCCGGGTCGTACCGACGGCGATGCGATCACGACTCCGGGCGGCGGCCGCTCGGCTCCGGGGCGCCCTCTCCCGGGTCGGCTCGGCGACGGCGGACGGGCTCGACCGCGCCGGCGTCATCGACCGCGGTCGGCTCGGCGAAACCCTCGACCTGGCGTGGCCCCGGGTCGTCACCGGGTTCGCGATTATGTCGAAGAACACGGTGGACCTGGCGGTCGTCGGCATCGCGCTCGGGGCGCCCTCGGTCGCCGGGATGGCCTTCGCGTTCGCCTACTGGCAGCTCGCGAAGTTCGTCTCCATCGGGCTCGCGGGCGGGACGGTGTCGCTCGTCTCGCAGAACTACGGCGGCGGCGAGGGCGACCGCGCCGCGCTCGTCGTCAAGGGGTCGCTCGTCGTCGCGCTGGCGCTCGTCGTCCCCATCGTCGTCGGCTTCGTCGCGTTCGCCGAGCCGCTGATCGCGCTCGTCGGCGGCGAGGGGACCGCGCTCCGGGCCGGGACGGTGTACCTCGCCGTCACCGCGCCGGCGCTCGCCTTCGAGTTCTTCAACATGATCGCGAGCCGCACGTACGCCGGCGTCGGCGACACGTTCACGCCGATGGTGGTCCGGGCCGGGGGCGCGCTCCTCAACGTCGCGCTCACCGTCTGGCTCGTGCTCGGCGTCGGCCTCGGCGTGCTCGGCGCGGGGCTCGGCACCGCCCTCTCCATCGCCGCCGTCGGGGTCGCGCTCTCGTGGGGAATGACCGGTCGGTCGTACTTCGGCCGCGGCGCCTCGCCAGTCCCGATCCGGCGCGCCGGGCCGTGGATCGACGCCGGGCTCGTCCGACAGCTCGTCCGGGTCTCCGCCCCCCTTATCGGGCGCCGAGTGGCCGAGGGGGTCGCCGTCTTCCCCCTGCTGTGGGTCGCCTCCTCGTTCGGCGACGCGACCGTCGCGGCCCTCGAAGTGGGCCGGCGCGTCCGTGCGCTCCTCGGAAGCTTCAGCTGGGGCTTCTCCATCGCCGCGAGCACGCTCGTCGGCCAGCGGCTCGGCGCGGGGGAGGAGTCGCTCGCGACCGAGTACGCCCGCGACGTGATCCGGCTGTCGGCGGTCGTCTACGTGCTCGCGTCGGCGGTCGTCCTCCTCGCCGCCGACCCGATCGCGGGCGTGTTCGTCGACGACCCGGCGGCCGTGGCGGCGACCGCGACGTTCGTCGTCGTCGCCGCCGTCTCCGCGATACCGCTCGGCATCGGCGGCTCGGTGACGGGGTCGCTGCGCGGCGCCGGCGACACCCGGTGGCCGTTCGCGGCGTCGATGATCGGGTCGTACGTCGTCGCGATCCCCGTCGCGCTGCTCGGGCTGGTGACGCCGCTGGGCGTCGGCGGGCTGTACGCGGCGGTGATAGTCGAGAAGCTGGTGCCGACCGGGCTGAACCTCGCGCGGTTCCGGTCGAACCGGTGGCAGGCCGTCAGCCGGCAGTACCGGCCGGACGCGGCGGACGGCGACGCGTCGGTCGACGAAGAGCGGTCGACCGATTAAAAGGCGCCGCGGGCGGTCCACCGCCTCGTGGCGGGACCGTCCCGCGGCGGGGCCGTCTCGTTACTCGTCGTCGGCGACGGACTCGAGCACCTCGACGCTGCCGGTGAGCTGCCGGTGGACGTACGGCATGTCGATGCCGGCCTCGTCGAACGCCTCCTTCACCGCGGTGACGTACTCCGAGCGCACCCGGACGAAGTCCCCGCGGTCCGGGTCGTCGATCCACCAGCGCGACTGGAGCCCCACGGCCGAGTCGCCGAGCTCGACGAGCCGGACGGAGACGCCCGGGTCGTCGAGGATCTCCTCGTGAGCCTCCGCCTTCTCCGTGATGATGTCGGTCGCCTGCGCGATGTCGTCGTCGTAGCCGATCCCGAAGACGAACTTCTGGCGCAGCGTCTCGTAGGCGACCGGGTTCGTGACGGCGCTGTTCGCGAGGTCGCCGTTCGGCACCGTGATCCGCTCGTTGTCGAACGTCCGGACCCGCGAGACGCGCAGGTCGATGTCCTCGACGCGCCCGGCGTTCCCGTCCCACTCGATCCAGTCGCCGACCTCGAACGGCTTGTCCTTCAGGATGAAGATCCCGGCGACGAAGTTGCCGAGGAGGTCTTGGGCGGCGAAGCCGATCGCGAGCGCGATGGCGCCGCCGAAGACGGCGAACGCCGAGAGGAACGCGCCGTAGCCGGCCATCGTGAACCCGATGGCGATCGCCGCGACCCAGACGACGGCGTTCGTCACGCTCGATCCGAGGCTGCGAACGGCCCCGTCGAACCCGCGCGAACTCAGTACCCGCTCGACCGCGGGCACGAGCAGGACCTTCCCCAGCAGCAACACGCCGACGAACCCGACGAGGAACAGCGTCACCGAAAACAGGACCCCCGCCAGCGCCGCGCTCAATCCGGCACCGCCGAACTGTAGTGGTAGCATCACACATCCCTTCGGAGGGGTATTTAAAGAAGCTACTGGCAGCGCAGTTGTTTATCGGGGGCGGTCGCCCGCTTCGGAGCCGGCGCGATCCGCGAATCTGGTCCCGATCAGTCGCCGCGGACCGCGAGCGGCCCGTCACCCCGCGCGACCCCGCGGAGCCGCCGCCCGTGGACGTCGCCCGCGCGGATCCGCTCGCGGACCGCCGGCGGGATCCACGCGTCGCGGCCGGTCGGCGCCGGGGCGGGGTCGACGCCCGCCGGGCGGACGCCGTCCGGGAGGTATCGCGCGTAGGTCGGGAGCCGCTCGCGAAGGGGCATCCCGCCGGCGTCGGCGACCGCTCGGAGCCCGTCGAGGTCGGGCCACTCGTAGGCCGGGTTGATGTAGTCGTCCGTCACCGGCGAGACGCCCCCGAGGTCGTCGATCCCGCAGCCAACGAGGTCGGCCGCGGGCGAGAGGTTCGGCGGCACCTGCACCGACACCTCCGGCGGGAGCGCGGCCCGGGCCATCGCGACGACGCGGCGCATCGTCGACAGGTCCGGCTTCGCGAAGTCCGACCGCTCGTTCGGGACGACGTTCTGCACGATCACCTCCTGGACGTGCCCGTGGCGCTCGTGGAGCTCGCGGATCGCGAGCAGGCTCTCCGCGCGGTCGCGCCAGCCCTCGCCGATGCCGACGAGGATGCCGGTGGTGAACGGCACGCCCTGTCGGCCCGCCGCCCGGATCGTGTTGAGCCGCTGGCCGGGGGTCTTCCGGCGGCCCCCGCTGTGGGCGTCGACGTCGGCGGTCGTCTCCAGCATGACGCCCATCGAGGCGTTCACCTCGCGGAGCGCCGCGAACTGCGCCTCCGTGAGGTCGCCGGGGTTCGAGTGCGGGAGCAGCCCCTCCTCCAGGGCGATTTCGCAGGCCCGGTAGAGATAGTCGTGGACCGAGTCGAACCCCCACTCGCCGAGCTGCGCGTGGATCTCCGTGTACCGGTCGTCCGGCTCGTCGCCGAACGTGAACAGCGCCTCCGTGCAGCCGGCGTCGGCGCCGACGCGACAGCGCTCGCGGACCTCCTCGGGCGAGAGCAGGGAGGCCTCGCCGGGGACGTCGTAGTAGGTGCAGTAGGTGCAGGTGTACCGACAGGCGGTCGTCAGCGGCACGAAGACGTTTCGCGCGAAGGTGAGCCGCTCGGCGGGATCGACGTCGGCGGGCGTCACCGAGAGCAGCCGCTCGACGCGGTCCGCGTCGAGCGATAAGTCGATCCCGTACTCGTCGGCCGCCGTGAACACGTCCGTCCCTCACGCTCGCGGTTCAAAAAGGATCGCGGTCGCGGCGCTTTACTCCCGCTCGACGCCGACCCGTCCGCCGGCCTCCTACTCCCGCTCGACGCCGACCCGTCCGCCCGCCGCGTCGAGCGCGAAGCCGGCGTCGCGGAGCCACCGCGCCGCTTCGCTCCCACCGCTACCGCCGCCCTCGCCGTCCGCCTCGGCGTGGATCAGCACCTCGGCGAGGTCCGCGGGCTCGTCCACGTCGGTCGCGAGCCGGTGGGAGTCGACGACCGCGACGCCCGCGCCGACCTCCGCGGCGATCCGCCGGTGGTCGAGGTAGGAGGCGCCGTGGTAATCGACCCGGAAATCGGGAGAGCTCGCGACGAACGCGTTCGTCCCACCGCCGCGGCCGGGCGCGATCGCGACGTCCGCCTCGCGCCCGGCCGCGAACAGCTCCCGGAGCGCCGCCGGCGTCGCGAGCGCGAGGTCCGCCATGACGACGGCGACGGGTGTCGCACCCTCTGGTGACTCATCGAAGTGAGCGTCGAGCGCCGCGTTGACCGCGTCGGTCAGCGGCCGCTCGTCGACGTCGACGGGACACTCCAGATCGGCGTCGACCGGCCCCGTCGCGAGCACCCGCGGGTCGCCGCCGGCCGCGCGGACCGCGTCGAGGACGTCCCGGAGCATCGCGAGCGAGAACGCCGCCCGCTCGTCGGGGTCGAGAGCGCCCGAGAGTCGGGACTTGGGGCGGTCGGTCGAGAACGGGACGAGGACCTCCATCGGGAGGGTCGCCCTAGAACAGGGATTCCAGCTCGTCGCTGTCGTCGCTGACGAGCTCGTCGAGGTTCTCGTCGCTCTCCTCGCGGATCTCGTCTAAGTTGTCCTGCGCCTCGATGGCGACCTGCTGGAGCTCCTTGATCCGCGGGACGTTCGTGACGCCCGCCAGCAGGATCACGGTCGCGACGAAGCCCGCGCCGCGGTACGGGTAGTCCCCGCCGCGGACCTCCATCGAGCCGGTCTGCTCTTCGAGCCACTTCCGGCCGCGCTCGATGCCCTTCCGGTTGAGGTACTCCGGCGGCCCCGCGAGCACGAGCAGCGCGCGCTCGGCGCCCTCGATCTCGCAGGGGAGCGTGAGCCGGCCCAGCGCCGCCTTGCGGACGAGGCTGGTGATGCGGTTCGTGGTGTGCGCGCTGTCGAGCTCGTCTTCCCCGTCGTCGTTGCGGAGCCGCGAGAGCAGCCCGCCGGAGGAACGCTCCTCGACCTCCTCCTCCGCGTAGCCGACCGTGGAGACGCCGCCGCCGGAGAGCGTGTTGATGATCTCCGAGGAGTCGACGACGCTCTCGGCGACCTCCTGGCCCTGCTGGATCTCGCCCGCGCCGAAGAGGATACCGAACCGCCGGACGATCTCCTCGTTGATCTCCTCGTAGCCGCCCTGGACGGACTCGCCCGTCTTCCGCCAGGCGTCGTTGTCGAACACCATCAGGTTGTCCACCTCGCGGACGAACGTCTGGAACGAGCGGGCCGCGTTGAGGGTGTAAATGCCCCCCTCGTCGCTGCCCGGTAGGACGCCGAGCCCGTAGACGGGCTCGGTGTAGATCCGCTTGAGGTGTTTCGCGAGCACCGGCGCCCCCCCGGAGCCGGTGCCGCCGCCGAGCCCGGCGACGACGAGGAACGCGTCGACCTCGTGGACCGGGATCGAGTCGATGGCCCCCTGCACCTCGTCGATGTCCTCCTCGGCGATCTCCGCGCCGAGCTCGTTGTCCGCGCCGACCCCGTGGCCCTTCACCCGGGACTGCCCGATGAGCACGCGCTGGTCCTCGGCGATGTGCTCGAGGCCCATGAGATCGGCCTTGGCCGTGTTGACGGCCGCGGCCGCACGGACGATCTCCGATCCCGTCCGTTTGTCGTACTCCAGGAACTTGTCGACAACTTTCCCCCCCGCCTGTCCGAATCCGATCATTGCAAGTTTCATCGTGTGCTCCCTCCGCCTTTGAAATGAACAGAACGTGATGGAGTATTTAAGCCTTCGGTTGGCGTTACCATCGCTGATATCCACCTCGTTGACACGAACGGCGCCGCGGCCGCGGCGTCGACCGTCGGATCGCCGTCCCGTCCCGGGATCGTCCCCGTCATCGGACGCCGAGGTGCGCGGCGAGCGTGGTCAGTTCGTCGGTCTCGACGCCGAAGGCGGCGATGTCGTTGTCGGCGGTCGTGTTGTCGAACTGCAACGACCGGTACTGGTCGGGCCCCATCGGGAAGCCGGGGACGGCGCCGAGCACCGTCAGGCCGACCTTGGCGAGCGGCATCGGCAGCGGGACGATGGTGACGCCCTTCTTCTCGGCCTCGTACACGAGGTCGGTCACCTGCCGGAGCGTCAGCGTCTCCGGACCGCCGATCTCGTACGTCTCGCCGACGTGTTCGTCGTCCTCCAGCGCGTCGGCCAGCATCGGCACGAGGTCCTCCACGTGGATCGGCTGGAACCGGGTCTTCCCGCCGCCCGGGAGCGGGTACAGCGGGACGCCGGGCGCGAACATCCCCTTCAGCCGCTTGGTGAACGAGACGAACTCTCCGCCCTCGCCGAAGACGACCGAGGGGCGGAAGATCGTCCAGTCGAGGTCGCTCTCGCGGACGATCTCCTCCGCCTGGCCCTTCGCCCGGATGTACGCCGTGTCGCCGTCGGGGTCGGCCCCGAGCGCGCTCAGCTGGAGGAACCCCTCGACGCCGGCGTCCTCGGCGGCGCGCACGAGGTTCTCCGTCCCGCCCCGGTGGATGCGGTCGTGCATCACGTTACCCCCCTTCGGCTCGAACAGCGGCGAGAGCGCGACCAGATTCACCACGGCGTCCTGTCCCTCGACCGCCCCGGCGATCGAGTCGTAGTCCGTGACGTCTCCCGTGGCGACGTCGACGCCCTCGGACGGCTCCCCGCCCGACCGCGCGAGGGCCGTCACGTCGTGGCCTCTCTCGGCGAGCGCGCGACAGAGGTACGACCCGATGAATCCGGTTCCGCCTGCCACCAACACTTTCATGCACGCAGTAAGGCGAGGAACGCCCGTAAACCTACCGCGGCGTCAGACGGAGGCGGCCACGCGCCGGCGATCGACGACGCGCACCGGGCGCGGTCGGCCCTCCGCCTCACTCCGACTCGTCGTCCGGCACCGTCAACACCGGGACGGGGGAGGTCCGGACGGTGCGCTCGGCGACGCTCCCGAGCAGGTAGCGCTCGACGCCCGTCCGCCCGCGCGTGCCCATGACCACGAGGTCGAGGTCGTGGTCCGCGAGGTACGACTGGATTCCCCGGGCGGCCGACGAGCCGACTTCGGCGCGCTCGACCGTCTCCACGCCCGCCGCCTCGGCGACGTCGGCGGCCTCCGCGACGGCCTCCTCGGCCGCCGACACGAGGGCGTCGGTGCCCGAGTACGCCTCGGCCCCGACGCTGCCGATGTCGACGACGGAGAACAGGTGGAGCGTCGCGCCGCTCCGGGACGCCAGCGCCACGGCGCGGTCGAGCGCCTCGTCGGCGCGGTCGCTCCCGTCGGTCGGCACGAGGACGTTCCGGTAGGGATACCGCGCCGGCTCGCCGTCCGGTCTGAGGCTGAGCACCGGAACGGTCGACCGACGCACGACGTGTTCCGTCGTGCTCCCGAGGAGCAGCCGGTCGAGCCCCGTTCGCCCGCGGGTCGGCATGGCGATCAGGTCCGCCTCGTGGTCGGCCGCGTACGCGACGATCGTTTCGGCGACGCCGCCCTGGAGCACGGCCGTGACGGTCTCGACGCCGCGGTCCGCAGCCCGGTCCGCGGCCGCCTCGACGACCTCCTCGCCCTCCTGTTCGAGCACGTCGACCACGTCTCGGCCGACCCGCGTGACGCTGTCGTGGGTCGTGTCGGCGACGTTGAGGACGTGGACCGTCGCGTCGTGGTCAGCCGCGAGGTCGAGGACGTGGTCGAACGCCGCGTCCGCCCCGTCGCCGCCGTCGGTCGGGAACAGGATCCGGTCGAACATACGCGGAGAGTCGCGACCGACTCATAAAAAACGCCCGCGCCGCGGTGTGAGTCTCCCGCTCGTCGGCGCCCCCTACTCGCTGGTCCGATCGGCGTTGTCGTCGGGGTCTCCGCCGTCGCCACCGGTGTCGACGCTCCTGCCATCCCCACCTTCCGACCCCTCACCGCCGTCGATCCGGTCGATCTGCACGGTCGAGATCCGGGCGCCGTCGACGGCCGTGACCTCGAAGCGGTGGCCGCCGGCCTCGGCGACGTCGCCCGTCTCCGGCGTGCGGCCGAGCCGGTCTAACACCAGTCCGCCGAGCGTCTCGTACCCGTTGCCCTCGAGGTCGGTCCCGAGGGCGTCGTTGACGACGGACAGCGAGACGGAGCCGTCGGCCTCGTACGCGCCGCCCTCCTGGGCCCGGATCGTGTGCTCGCCGTGGTCGGCGTCGAACTCGTCGCGGAGGTCGCCGACGAGCGCCTCCGTCACGTCCTCCACGGTCACGATCCCCTCGAAGGCGCCCCACTCGTCGACGACTGCGGCCATCTGGCGGTGCTCCTCGCGGAACTGGACGAGGAGGTCGCCGATGGTCGTCGTCTCGGGGACGACGACCAGGTCGCGCGCGAGGTCCGCGGCCGTCGCCGACTCGTCGCCGGCCTCGCCGGCGCGCAGCACGTCCTTCACGTCCACGAAGCCGACCACCCGGTCGGCGTCGTCGGCCGCCACCACCGGGTATCGGGTATGGCCCGCGTCGAGCACGGTCGCGCGGATCGCGGCGAGGTCGGCGTCGGCCGGGATGCTGGTCACGTCCGGCCGGGGGACCATCACCTCCCGGACCACGGTGTCGTCGAGTTCGAAGACGGCGTCTATCATCTCGACTTCGGCGTCGGCGACGTGGCCCGCCTCGCCGGAGCGCGCGAGGACGCGTCGGATCTCCCGCTCTTCCATCGTCTCGTCGGTCTCCGAGGCCGGCGGGACGCCGATGGCGCGCGTGAAGGCGTTCGCGGCCCCGTTGAACACGACGATGCCTGGCGAGAACAGGTAGTACGAGAGCTTCATCGGCGGGGCGAGCAGCAGCGCCATTCGCTCGGCCTGCGCGATGGCGATCGTCTTCGGCGCCAGCTCGCCGAACACCACGTGGAGGAACGTGATGACGCTGAACCCGATCGCGAACGCGACGAGGTGGACGGCGCTCTCGGGGAGCACGGTCCCGAGCACCGGCTCGATGAGCGCGGCCACCGCGGGCTCGCCGATCCACCCGAGCCCGAGCGATGCGAGCGTGATCCCGAGCTGGGTCGCCGCGAGGTAGTCGTCGAGGCTCCCCATCACGTCCTGGAGCGCGCCCGACCCGGGGCGGCCCTCCGCGGCGAGCTGCTCGACCGAGGTCGACCGGACCCGGACGAACGCGAACTCCGACGCGACGAAGAAGCCGTTCAAGACGACCAACACCAGCGCGCCGACCACTCGGCCGACGGAGACCGCGACGGCTACCATCGGTGCCTCCGTGTCGATCGGAGCGCAGGGGAGTCGCAGACCATGCCGCCGGTTCGTCGGCACGACACTAAAAAGGGCGGCGTCGCCGGCCGCGGCCCTCCTCGCCGACGCGCTCGCCGACCGCGAGGCGGTCGCGCTCGCGGAACCCGGACCGTTTATTCCCCGCCGCGCCCGAGCGCGGGCATGCTGATCACGCTGGAGGGGCTCGACGGGAGCGGGAAGACGACCGTCTGGGAGGCGCTCCGCGACGCCTACCCCGACGCGACGTTCACCCGCGAGCCCACCGACAGCTGGTACGGCGAGGCGGTCGACCGGTCCATCGCGGTCGACGACGCCGACCCGCTGGCGGAGCTGTTCCTGCTGACCGCCGACCACGCGAATCACCTCTCCGGGACGGTCGCGCCCGCGCTCGCCGACGGCGACCTCGTCGTCTCCGACCGCTACTCCGACTCCCGGTTCGCCTATCAGGCCGCGACGCTCGACGCGAGCGACGTCGCCCTCGACGGGACCGACCCGCTCGAATACATAAAAGAGATCCACGCGCCGTTCTCGCGGCCGCCCGACGCGACGGTCTACCTCGACCTGGACGCCCGCACCGCCGCCGAGCGCGCGGGCCGGACGAACAAGTTCGAGCAGGACGGCTACCTCGCGGCGGTCCGGGACAACTACGAGCGGCTGATCGACGCGGAGCCGGACCGGTTCGTGCGCGTCGACGCGACGCGGTCGCCAGAGGTCGTCACGGCCCGCGTCGAGGAGGTCATCGACGAGCTGGTCGAAGCATAGGTCGCCGCCGATCGAAGAACAGGCCGCCGCCGCCCCGGGCGAGGCCGATCCGTCCCTCCGCTACTGCGTGTCCGGGAGCTCGTACTCCTCCGGGGAGGGCACGTAGAGGTAGTCGATGGCCGCGCCGAGCACGAGCGGCAGGAAGACGAGCAGTCCGAAGAGGACGGTCGTGCTGCCGAGGACGACGCCGGCGCCGACGTTGAACAGGCCGGTGAACACGAGCGTCGAGATAAACAGGAGCATCGGTGTCAACACGATCGTGTACACCACCGACCCCCACGACGTCGACAGTCGAAGCCGGAAGAAGCGGGTCGTCACCCCGACGACCAAGGTGTGGAACGCCATCAGGGCGAGGAGGCTGACGTACCCGATCAGCGCGAGCATACCCGCCGTACGGGCTCCCGCCATTTGCCCCTATCGGCCGGCGCGGCGGCGGCCCATTTAAAAACTACCGCCCGCGAAGCCGATCGGAACGCGCCGTCGTCTCTGGGTTCCGATCCGCCGCCGCTCCCTTTTAAAATCCCCCGTCGTTCCCCTGCCGGCGCGCCGCCGACAGCAGCCCCGCCACGGGGTCGACGTACTCGTAGCCCGGGATCACGCCCTGCACGTAGGTCCCCTCGACGAAGTCGATGAGCGCCCCCGCGTCGTCGACGCCGCGCCGCTCGTTGATGTCGGTCAGCTCGAACTCGACGGCGATCTCGTCGTCCCCGACCGCGACTTGCGGGTCGAACTCGCGCTCGGCGCGCGTCACGCCGCCGACGTCGACGACGCGGAGCTCGAACGTCTCGGCCCACCCCTCCTCGACCACGTCGGCGACCTCGTCGGCGGTCGCCGCCGAGAGGGTCGGCACCCGGACGGTGACGGCGAACCGCACCCGGCCGTCTCCCGCGGGCTCGGCGCGCACCTCCCCGTCGAACGCGGTCGTTTCCGAGGTCCACACGCCCTCCCCGTCCGCGGGCTCGAAGGAGCCGTGGTCCGCGAACGCGCGGCGGACTCGGCCCGGCAGATCGGTCTCGCTCATACCGGAGGGAGGCGCGGCGCGACCAAAAGCGCGTTGCGTCACCGGTAGTGGCACGCCGGGCCGCTACTGGTGGCCCTTTGTACCCGGACGAGCAACGCGGCGTATGGCAGCGCAGTTCCTCTCGACGGAAGCGCTGATCGACGCGCTCGCGGACGCCTCCTTCGACCGTCCGCCGGCCCTCGTCAGCAACGCCCACGTGACCGGACTCGGCGTCGCGCGCGCGCTCGACGCCCACGACGTGCCCGTGATCGCGCTCGACCGCGCCGGCGACGGCGCGGGCGGGGGTGACGGTGGAGCCGACGCGTCCGGCGCGGGCGACCCGGGCGGGAACGCCGACGCGGTCCGCCACGACGGCCTCGCCCCGCCCTCCGACGCGGTCGACTTCGCGGGCGCGGTCACCTACCCCCTCGACGACCTCGACGGGTTCCGCGAGGACGTGGAGGCGGTCGTCGACGCCGCGGGGACCGAGGCGGTCGCGTTCGGCTGCATGGACGAGTGGGCGCTGGCGTACGCCGAGGCCGACCCCGACGGCGTCCGGCTCCCCTTCTCCGGGGTCGACACGCTCGACGACGTGTTGAACAAGTCCGAGCTGTACGCGACCTGCGAGGCGCTCGGCGTCCCGTACCCGGAGACGTATCGGCTGGCGGAGACCGCGGACGCGGCGACGCGGAAGGCGGACGCCACGGTCGAGGAGGCCGCCGCGGCGCTCGGCTTCCCGCTGGTGGTGAAACCCGAGCTCAAGCGCGACTTCGAGGAGGCGCTCGGCACCAACGTGATCGAGGTCGCCGACCGCGACGAGCTGGCGGACGTCGTGGCGGCCGCGAGCGACGAGGGGATCGCCGTGATGGCGCAGAAGCGCGTCGAGGTCGCGACCGGTCGGGACCACTCGCTCGCGTCGTACGTGCCGCCCTCGGGGACCGACGACGCCCTCGCGGTCGTCGGCAACGCGGCGGTCCGGTACCCCCAACAGTTCGGGACTTCCTGTCTGGTCGAGACGGCCGACGAGCCCGCCATCGAGGGGCGGGCCCTCGCGGTGCTCGACGACGCCGGCTACCACGGGATCAGCGAGGCCGAGTTCGTCTACGACGCCGACCGCGACGAGTTCCTCCTGCTCGACGTCAACACCCGCCCGTGGAAGTGGATCGGTATGCCGGTCGCCGCGGGCGCGAACCTCCCGATGGCCGCCTACGCCGCGGTCACCGACGCGACGTACGAGTCGTCCGGAACCGAGCCGACGCGGTGGGTGTTCCTCCGCGATTACCTCTCTCTTTTAGCGGGCGACGACGCGTTCTGGGACCAGCTGTCACCCGCCGACTGGCGGCGGCTCGTCTCCGGCGCGTTCGAGCGCGAGGGCGATCTGACGACCGGGGCGTACCGACCCTCCGACCCCGGCCCGGCCGCGAAGCTGTTCGAGACGGAGTTCGTCGACCGCGAGTACTACTGCGCCTGCTGAGCGGGCGGCGGTCATTCTTCCGTGGGGGCAGCCAAAGCACGCTCGGAACCTCCGCCGACCGCGCGCCCGAGCACACGGTCGCTCGATGTGATCGAAGAGACCATTACCGCACGGCTCGATGCGGAACGCACTCCCTCCGAGGACACGAGAGCGTGAGCAGACCGCGAGAACTCCCCGAACACGTCGACCACTACGCCACACTCCGGCCCGCCACCCCATGACGAACGTTCTGCAAATTGCGTTCTACGTCTTCTTGACGGGGATCTTCGGCACGGTCCTGATCGGGTCGCTGACTCGGAACCTCCAAGCGGTCGTGAACGGGATCGCGTCTCTCGTCGTCGCCGCCCTTCCGACGCTCGCCGAAATCGCGATCGCGTTCCGGAGCGGGGCGGACGTCGCGTTCGGGCCCGCGCTCTCCGCGTGGATCGCCGTCGCGGGGTTCCTTCACATGCTGGGGATGCTGGGATGGTACGACACCGTCTCCTGGTGGGACCATCTCACGCACGCCGTCTCCGCCGCTCTCGTCGCGGCACTCGTCTACGCGAGCCTCCAGGTCCCGTCCCCGCTCGGATCGCAGGTCGCGGATCCCTACGCGGCCCTCTTCACCGTCCTGTTCACGCTCGGTGCCGGCGTCGTCTGGGAGTTCGTGGAGCTGGCCGCCCGCGAACTCGGCGAGTACATCGACAGACCGCCGGTGCTCGAGTACTACGGGCTCCGCGATACGGTCCTCGACATGGCGTTCAACGGGGTCGGCGCCGTCGGCGTGGTCGCGCTCGACGTCCGCGTGTTCGTCTCGGTCACAGAGCAAATCCCGCGGATCGCCGAAACGGCCGTCGTCGGGGGAACCGTCCTCCTGTTCGTCGGCGCACTCGCTCTCGGAGTCGCTCTCGAGACGATCCGGAACGCCGCGACCGATACCTGAGAAAGAGTCGGGGCCGGCGGAATCCGCGGCTGCCGGCACGAACGGCGCGTTGTACGCGGAATTACGACGTCGACGGCGACATCTGGATGTTGAGGCTCTTCTGGACGAGCTGGGTGAACGCCATCGAGCACAGGAAGTACCAGAGGATCCACATCTGGATCGGACCGACGATCCCCGTGTCCCACGTGACGGTCCCGGCGAGCGGCACCACGAGCTCTTGGGCCGCGATCTCCGGGTACGCGGAGTCGGACCCGCGGTAGCCGATCACCCAGAACATCCAGAGGAACGCCGGGATGGTGAGGAACATGATCCACACCATCGGGCGGAACTGCTCTTTGAACATCCCGAGCTGGTCGCCCATCGCGTCCATCTGCTCCTCTTGGATGGCGTCTAACGCCGCGTCGTCGTCGCGCTCCTTCGCCTCCTTGCGGCGCTCCTGGATGTCCTGCATCCGCTCTTGGTACTGGCTCATCTTCTCCATGTCCATGAGTCCCGCGCGCAGGAGCGTGGAGTACATCCCGGTCCCGAGCGCGATCACCATGATGACTACGTAGAAGGGGACGACGTTCAGCAGGGGCCCGAGGACGACGTCGATCGCCCCCGCGATCGTGTCCCGGACCGGTCCGACGGCGTACCCGACGAAGGCGCCGAGCGTCGCGACGCCGGCGAGCTTGTCCCACTTCGTCCACGACGTCGTCTCGGGGGTCTCGACGTCGCCGCCACCGCCGCTCCCGTCGTCCTCGCTCAGTCCCGCCTCGATCTCGTCGGGGTCCGCGAGCGCGAAGCCGCGCTCGCCGTCGACGAGGATCTCCTTCTCGATGAGGCGGCCCCACTGGCCGCTGGTGATCTCGTCGCGGACGTCGACCCACTGGACCTCGCCGTCGGTGGCGCGGTCGAGGACGATCTCCAAGGCGTCCCGCATCTCGCCGTCCTCGCTGACGAGCGAGCGGACTCTCCGTTCGACCTTACTCATTATCGGTCGGTTAGCGGTCGACGGTTAAGAACCTTGTAGGATCGGCGTCGCGGCCGGTGTGTCGGGCCGCGGCCGATACCGCAGCCGGTGTGTCGGGCCGCGGCCGATACCGCAGCCGGCGTCGCGGCCGCTCACCGCGCTCCAGCGTTACGCCTCGACGACGTCGCGGATCCGGGCGAAGACCTCGTCCGGGGCCGCCTCGCCGTCGACCTCGACGAGGACGCCCTCGTCGCGGAAGTGGTCGATCACGGGCTCGGTGTTGTCGTAGAAGACCTGGAGCCGCTCGCGGGCGGTCTCCTCGGTGTCGTCGTCGCGCTGGATCAGCTCGCCGCCGCACTCGTCGCAGACGCCCGCCTCCTCGGGCGGCTGGAAGTCGACGTGGAAGTTCGCGCCGCAGTCGTCGCACACCCGGCGGCCGGTGAGTCGGTCGACGAGCACCTCCTCGTCGACGTCGAGAAAGACGACTGCGTCGAGCTCGGTGATCTCCGAGAGGTACTCGGCCTGATCGAGGTTGCGCGGGTAGCCGTCGAGCACGAACCCGTCGGCGTCGTCGAGCGCGGCCTCGACGATCTCGTTGACGACCGGATCGGGGACGAGCTCGCCCGCCTCCATGAACGAGCGCGGCGTGCCGTACTCCGTCTCCATGTCCTTGTTCGCGCGGAGCGCGTCGCCGGTCGTGACGTGCTCGACGCCGTACTCGTCGGCGAGCTTCGCGCTCTGCGTCCCCTTTCCGGCACCGGGCGCCCCCAGCAGAAGGATTCGATGACTCATACCGGAGCGCTCGCCCGCCGCACGTAAAGGCTTGAAGATCCCGGCGAGCGAGGGGTGCCGCCGGTCGGCGCGCTCACGGATGCGATGGCCGTATTCGCCTCGCTATCGTCGTATTCCCTGTTATCGTCGCTCTCCCTGGCTTCTCGATCGTTGTCGCCCTCGCCGGCTCCTCGGCCGTTGTCGCTCTCGCCGGCTCTCACCCCTCGTCGTCTTCGTCGGTCCCGTCCTCCTCGTCCTCGTTCAGCCGGAGCCCCATCTCCAGCTCGAAGCTCTCGGCGTTGGAGGTCTCGAAGCCGATCTTCTTGTACAGCGAGACGGCCGCGCGGTTCCACCGCTCGACGGTGAGCCACACCTTCTCGACCCCCTCCGCCTGCCCGTGGCCGAGCAGGCCGCGGATGAGGTGGGTGCCGATCCCGGCGCGCTGGTACTCCTGATGGACGAAGATCGCCAGCTCGTAGGCGTCGCCGTCGGGCACCAGCGTCGCGTGCCCCGCGACCTGGTCGCCGCACCACGCGATCACGTTGTAACAGTCGTCGTCGAGGATCGCGTCTAACCACTCGCGGATGCGCTTCTCTCCGCCGGGGGGGATCCCCTGCGCGCGGTCGGACGGGTCGAAGGCGTCGTACATCTCGACGAGCGACTCGTACGCGGCCTCGGAGCCGCCGTACGGCCGTATCTCGACCGTCCGATCCTCCCGGTCGGTGAACTCGGTGGGAGGGGCGGGGAAGTCGTCGGCGGCCGCGTCCGGGTAGCGTCGGTCGCTCATCTGACCAGCGTGACCGACGTCTTGGCGTTCAACAGGACGAACTCCGCGATCGGTCCGAGCGTGATCTTCCCCATCGGGCTGGTGTGGCCCCCGCCGAGGACGATCTTCTCGAACTCCTCCCGTTCGGCGATTTCAACCAGTCTGCTCCCGGGGTCGCCCTCGACTCGCCTCACGTCGGCGTCGATTCCCGCGTCGTCGATCGCCTCCCGGGCACGCTGTATCACCTCGTCGGGAGCGACCGACGAGTCCTCGTTGTCGACCACCGCCACCGTGAGATCGTCGTTCGCGACCGCCGCCCGCTCGACGGTCTGATCGAGCGCGCGGAACGAGTCGTCGCTACCGCCGATCCCGCAGAGCACCTTCATACGACGCACGTCCACACGACGGTACAAAAGTGGTTCTCCGCGGGCGACGCTCGCCGCCGGCTGGCGGACCAGCGCCGCCGCTTCGGTCGACGCCGGCGCGCCCGTCGCGCCTCGCCGCCGCTCCCAGCGGCAACCCTTTTGTTCGGGGGTCGGGTTGATACCACCATGAACGACCAGCCCGGTCCCGCGTCGGACGACGCCGCGGGGTCGGACCCCGACGGCGAGCCGCCGGCCGGAGACGAGGGGGCTCCGGGGTCCCTCGACGAGTCGCCCCCGCCGCGAGATGCCGACGGCGACGAACCTGCCGCCGACAGCGACGCTGCCGCCGACAGCGACGCTACCGCCACCGACGGTGACGAACCCGCGGCCGGCGGCGACGCGACCGCCGACGTCCCGCCGGAGGTCCGCAAGTACGAGCGGTTCAAGAAGATGGACGGCGCCCGCTACGAGCGCGTCAACGACTTCCTCCGCGACCGGACGTACGTCACGGCCCGCGAGTGGGCGATCGCGCGGCTCTGCGCCGACTTCCGCACCGAGACGGGCGTCGAGATGACGAAGATCGGCGAGAACCTCCCCGAGCTCGTCCCCTTCATGACCGACACGTACACCCCGCAGGCGGTCAACCAGGCGCGCTACTCCTTCGAGGAGAAGGTGACGAAGGCGGGCGCCACGTTCCTCTACGGGGCGATGTCCGGCTTCTTCACCGCCGAGGACCTCGACGAGATGATGTACGAGGTGACGGAGGTCGCGAAGTTCCTCCTCGAGGTCGAGGGGGTCGACCTCGCCGTCGCCGACGAGCTGGAGGCCGAAGACAAGATCAGCGAGGTGATGCGCGAGGTGCGCGCCTCCTCGGCCGACCTCCGCGGCGAGGAGGTTCGGTGCCCGGAGTGCGGGCACGTCCACGAGCCGGCGGAGGACTGACGATGGAGCGATTCCCCGAGGCGCTCGACGGCATCCCGGACGCGGTCCTGATCATCGACGCCGAGGGGGTCATCCGCGCGGCCAACGAGCGCACCGAGTCGGTGCTCGGATACGACCCCGACGAGCTGGAGGGGCGGGAGTTCGAGACGCTGCTGTTCGATCCCGACAGCGGCGCGGCCGGTCGCGAGGTCCACCGGTACGTCGTCGACCCGGAGCCACGCTCGATGTCGGCGAGCCTCGACCTGCACGCGCGCCGCGCGGACGGCACGGAAGTGCCGGTGACGCTCAGCCTCGGCCCGTTCGAACGCGACGGGGAGACGTACCTGGTCGTCACGCTCGTCGACGTCCGCGCGGAGCGCGCCGAGCAGGCCGAACTGCACCGACGGACGCAGACGCTGGAGGCGCTCCACGAGGCGACGCAGGACCTCCTGAAGACGACCGACCGAGAGGTCGCCGCGGAGGCAGCCGTCGAGTACGTCGAGGAGGTGCTCGGTCACACGATCGCGGGGATCTGGCTGTACGACGAGGACGAGGCGGCTCTCATCCCGGTCGTCTGGACCGCCGGCGCCGACGAGGTCGTGGGCGACCACCCCACGTTCTCGGCCGACGAGCGGAGCATCTCGTGGCAGGTGTTCGACTCCGGCGAGCCGGAGTACGTCGCCGACACCCGCGCGGAGCCGGACCTGTACAACGCCGACTCGCCGATCCGGAGCGAGCTCGTCCTCCCGCTCGGCCGCTACGGGATCATCAACGTCGGCGCCACGGAGCCCGACGCGTTCGGCAAGTCGGACCTCGCGGTCGCGCGGATCTGGGCCGCGACGGTGACGATGGTGTTCGTCCGGATCGAGCGGGAGCGCCAGCTCCGGGCCCGCGAGGACGAAATCGCCCGCGAGCGCGACCGCCTCGAGGAGTTCGCCAGCCTCGTCTCCCACGACCTCCGGAGCCCGCTCAACGTCGCGGCCGGGAACCTCGACCTGATCCGCGAGCGCCTGAGCGAGGAGCAGACGGAGGCGCCGGAGGTCGACGCTGTCGAGCGGTCGCTCGAACGGATGGAGGCGCTCGTCGAAGACATGCTGACGCTCGCCAGACAGGGGAAACGCGTCGACGAGACGGAGGCCGTCTCGCTGCGCGCCGTCGCCAAGGAGTCGTGGGAGAGCGTCGACACCGCCGCCGCCGAGCTGACCGTCGCCGACGACCCCGTGCTCCGGGCCGACCGGAGCCGGCTGCGACAGGCCCTCGAGAACCTGTTCGCCAACGCGGTCACCCACGGGGGCGCGGACGTCAGCGTCGAGGTCGGCGCGCTCGACGACGCGGAGGGCGGGACCGGCTTCTACGTCGCCGACGACGGGCCGGGGGTCCCCGACGAGGTGCGCGACGACGTGTTCGACACGGGCGTGTCGACCGACGAGGACGGGACCGGGTTCGGGCTGAAGATCGTCGCGGAGGTGGCCGACGCGCACGGCTGGTCGGTCGAGCTTGTCGACGCCGACGGCGGCGGCGCGCGCTTCGAGTTCCGCGGGGTCGAGCGGGACGAGCTCGACGACGCCGGCGGCGACGGCGATGCAGCTGATCCTGACGACGGCGACGGCGCTGGCTCCGACGATGTCGCCGACGCCGCTGATCTCGACGCCCCGGCGGCCGACGGTGACGACTGAACTCAGATCCCCTCGAACGACGGGAGGTGCCACGCCGAGACGCCGCTCTCGTCGATCACTACGTCGACGTTGGGGGCGCGGTCGGCGCCCGGCAGCCCGACCTCGATCCGTCCCTGTCCGGTGACGCCGTCGTCCTCCATGCTGGCGGTGACGCGGTAGCTGCCGCGGACGTCGGTGATCGCCAGCAGCTCGACCGCGCTCTCCGGGTCGAGCGCGGCCGTCGTCGAGCAGACGAGGTCGCCCTCCTCGCCGGTCACCTCGGCGACGTCGGCGTCGGTCGCGTCAGTGGTCGCAGCGTCCGACTCCTCCCCGACGCTCCGCCGGACGACGGTCACCGCGAACTCGCGCGGCTCGTCGGTGACGTTGCACAGTCGGACGCCGAGCGGCGGCGACGCCGTCTCGTCCGGCGGGCGGTCGGACGCGCCGGGGGCGACCCGCCGCCGCGTCACCGGCAGCCGGAGCGTTCGATCCGGAGCGACCAGGTACGGCACCGGGCGGCCGTACAGCTCGCCGACCGACCTGGCGCCGTCCTGCTCCTCGTACACCGTGCCGGCGTGCTGGGCGGTCGCGAAGTAGTCGCCCCCTGAGGCGCGGTCGAACGTCGCGACGGCGTCGACGGTCACCTCGGTCGCTCCCTCCCTCGCGTGGCGGTTGTGCACCCGTACCTCCTCGTAGTCGGCGACGTACGCGGCGACCGACTCGGGGGTCAGGTCAGCGGGCCGCTCCGGGAGGTCCCGCTCGGCGACTCCCCCCTCGCCGGGCGTGACGAGGTCGGCGCAGCCGGCGAGGGCGCTCGCTGCACCGCTCGCTCCGACGAGGAACGAACGCCTGTCCATACACCTTCTCCGACTGACACCTCAAAAGACTCCCGATGACACAAACACGCGTTTGTGTGTCGCTCGCGGCGTCTTACTCCGGGTTCGACCGCACCGCGCCGCCGTCCGCTATTTATAACTCCAGCGTGTGGTGCGTCACCGCGTCGACGCCCGTCGCCACGTCGCCCCCGACCGCTCCGTCGGCGTCCGCCCCGAGGGTCGCGACGCGGAAGTCGTTGTCCGCGCCCTCGCCCGGGATCGGGAGGCCGCCGGGGTTCACCCGGACCGTCCCGTCGCGCTCCTCGACGCCGTGCGCGTGCGTGTGACCGTGGAACACGTAGTCGTAGTCGCCGCAGTCGACGAGGGCGTCGACGACGACGCCGCTCGTCCCGTGGGTGACCGCGACGTCGACGGCGTTCCCGCCGCCACCGAACGAGAGCGTCCCGGCCTCGCCGAGGTAGGTGCCGAACGACTCGACGGTCGACTCGACCGCCCACTCCCCGTCGTTGTTGCCGCGGGCGGCGTAGAAATCGAAGCCGGCGTCGGGGTCGTCGCCGCCGACGTCGAACGGAGTCACGGAGAAGGGCGCGACGAAGTCGCCGCAGTGGACGACGGCGTCGACGCCCTCTCGGTCGAACAGCGCTACGGCCGCCTCGACGGCGGCGAGGTCGTCGTGGGTGTCGGAGACGATGCCGACGAGCATGGCTTCGCGGTCGCGGCGGAGCCGAATAAATCCCGCGCACGTTCGGATTCGACAATCGCTTCCGGGGCTGTGTTAGGAAACAATAGTTTTTGGTATCCCCATTCCGGATCGGGGCGTAATGGTGGAGCACACCCGGACGCTCGATTTCAAAATCGCCTACGCGATCGGTCTCGGCACGATGATCGCGGCGGGGATCTTCTCGCTGTCGGGAACGGCGGTCGCCGAGATCGGGAGCAGCGCCGTGATCGCCTTCGTCCTCGCGGCGGTGGTCGCCGGCCTGACCGCGGCGTCGTACTCCGAGTTCGCGTCGATCTACTCCGAGAACGGCGGCGGCTACCTGTTCTCCTCGCGGACCTTCGAACACGACACGCTGGTGTACGTCGTCGGCGCGATGCTGTTCTTAGGCTACACCGGTACGACCGCCTTCTACCTCGCGACGATGGACGAGTGGGTCGTCCGGTTCATCCTCCCGGAGTCGCTCCACTTCCTCCCGCACGGGACTTCCGGCGTGCTCGCCGCCCTGCTGCTCGGCGCGCTCAACGCCAGGGGGACCGAGGAGAGCGGGACCTTCCAGCTGTTCGTGACGGGCGCGAAGGTGGCCGTCCTCCTCGCGTTCGTCGGCGGCGCCGTCGCGTTCCGAGGGCCGTCCGTCGCCGTCGGCAACTTCTCGGCCGGGTTCACGACCGACCCGATCGGGATCGTCTCGATCGCCGCGCTGGCGTTCATCACCTTCTTCGGGTTCTCCGCGATCGCCGCGAGCGCCGGGGAGATCATCGAGCCCCGCCGCACGGTACCGCTCGCGATCGGCGCGAGCATCCTCACGGTGACGGTCCTCTACGCGCTCGTCATCGTGTCGATGGTGAACTCGCCGGTCCCGGCCGAGGTCATCGCGCAGGAGGGCGAGACCGCGATGGGGCGCGTCGCCGCCGGCTTCCTCGGACCGATCGGGCGCTCGCTCATCGTCGCCGGGGCGATCTTCAGCATGGTGAGCGCGTCGAACGCGAGCATCCTCGCGGCCAGCGGAATCGGCTCGCTGATGGGCCGGCAGGGGCAGGCGCCGCGGCCGTTCTCGCGCATCCACCGGCAGTACGGCACCCCGTTCTGGAGCGTGATGTCGGCGACAGCGGTGATCGTCGCGCTGATCGTCGTGTTCATCGGCCTCTTCCCGGCGGAAGGCGGCGCGGTCCCGTTCGATCTCACGGTGTCGTTGCCGGCGCTCGGGCCGCTCACTCTCACCGACTTGGGACTGACCACGCTCACCGGCTTCGCGACGCTGAACCTGCTGTTGCCGCTCTCCGTGGTTAACATCGCGCTCATCTACTCTCGGCGCCGGTACCCCGACCTCGAACGCGGGTTCCGGGTGCCGGGCGTCCCGGTAATTCCGATCGTCGGGGTCTTCGCGAACGTCGCGCTCATCACCAACCTCCCGGTGAAGGGCGTCGTCGTCGGCGTCTTCCTCGTCCTCGTCGTGCTCGCGGGGTACCTGGTCTGGGGCGGCGAGCCGGACATGGACGAGCTGTACGAGGAGGTGGTTCCGTCCACCGAACCTGAAGGCCGAGCGGAGACAGAGGGAGCGCCCGAGGCCGAGGTCGGCGCCGCCGAACCCACTGCCGTGTCGGCGGGCGCCCCGGAGGTGCCGAGCGAGGACTCCTTCCGTATCCTCGTCCCGGTCGCGCGGCCGGAACGGGCCGTCAGGTACGTCCGGTTGGCGGCGGCGATCGGCGAGTACCAGCCGGGAGAGACGTTCGTCGACGTGATGACGGTCACGCAGATCCCCGAGCAGACGCCGTACGAGGCGGTCGAGGAGATCACCCGCGGCCGGGTGCGGCGCATCCAGGACCTGCTGGCGGCCGAGGACCTCGACGTGCCCTACGCGGTCGAGGGACACACCTGCCGGGACGTCGGATTTGACATCGTCCAGACGGCCCGGAACGAGGAGTCGGCCCTCGTGTTGATGGGGTACCCCGAGGAGCACACCGAAGTCGCCGAGCACGTGGAGTACAAGTCTCCGTGCGGAGTGCTGTTCGCGAGCGGCGTGCTGGACCCGGACGTCCTCGACGTGGTCAACATCGGGGCCGGCGGCGGCCCGCACCACATGGACCTGCTCTCGCTCATCGACCGGATGGGCGAGCAGGACGCGGAGATCCACGTCATCAACATCACGCCGGAGGGCGGCGAGGGCCGCCCGGAGAACGCGGAGGCGACCGTCTCCGGCCTTCCGCACGCGTCGTCGGTCCAGATCCACAACATCACCGCCCAGACGATCGCCGACGGGCTGGTGGATCAGGCGAGCAAGAACGGCGGTATCCTGCTCATCGGGGCCACCCGGACCCGTCGCCTCCGGCGCCGCGTCTTCGGGAGCACCCCCGACAACGTGATCAAACTCGCTCAGGGGAGCGGCGTGCCGGTGCTGGTGTACTCGAGCCCGCGCGGAGTGCAGGGGCCGATCGAGGAGTACGTGTACCCGGTGTACCGGTACCTCAAGGGGATCCAGCGCAGTCCGACCCAGACCGGCGAACCCGAGGCGGAGGAGTAGCTCCGACCGTCGTTCGGGGACGTACGCCTCGTGCGTCACCGGTGACGAGACCGCGCGCCCGACTTGGGGAATATATAAACAAATCGGCCGACGACCGCGTTCTCACGTCCCGTAGATCCGGTTTCTAATTTAAATTAATCACCCGTTCATGTTCGGCCATGACGAGAGACGACGACAACGCCGGTCGACGCACGGCTTCCAGACGCGGGTTCCTCTCGGCGGCCGCGGCGCTCGGGACGGTCGGACTCGCGGGCTGCGGCGCCCCGCGGGCCGAGAGCACCGCGGCGGCGGAGAACGCGGCCGGCGGCGGCGAGGCGGCGACCGAACGGGTCGCGGAGTGGTCGGGGAGCGACGCCACCGGCGTGGCGACGGACCACCCGTACACGACGCCCCGGACGACGATCGATCTCGACGAGCGCGACGGTCAGATCACGGTGTCCACGACGCCGTGTCGCCACCGGCTGCTCGGCGACGAGACGCAGGGCGGCCCCTGGGAGCTGCCCGAGGTCTGGGCGTGGCAGACGCCGGACACGGACCCCAGCGTCCCCGGCCCGCTGCTCCGGGTGACCGAGGGGACCGAGATGGAGATCACCTACGACAACTCGGCGCACAACCGCCCGCACACGTTCCACGTCCACGGGCTCTCGAAGAGCTGGATGGACGACGGCGTCCCCACGACGACCGGGCAGCAGGTCGCACCCGGCGAGAAACACACCTACGAGATCACCGCGAACCAGCCCGGCACCCACTTCTACCACTGCCACTACCAGACGCAGAACCACCTCGACATGGGGATGTACGGGATCCTCCGCGTCGATCCGGAGGGGTACGAGGCCCCCGACAAGGAGGCGTTCATGACGATCAAAGACTGGGACACCCGCCTCTCCGCCTCGACGGCCGGCGGCGACGTCTCCTTCAGCCACCGCGACCGCAACCCGGACGCGTTCACCGTGAACGGCCGCTCCGCGCCGTACACCTTCCACCCCGAGCAGGGGTCGCCGCTGATCGTCGAGGAGGGCGACCGGGTCCGGATCCACTACGTCAACGCCGGCTACGAGTCGCACGCGATGCACACCCACAACCACGGGTTCACCGTCGTCGAGAAGGACGGCGGCGTCATCCCCGAGGCCGCCCGGCACCGCGAGGACGTGATCCCCATCGCGCCCGCCGAGCGGAAGACGATCGAGTTCACCGCGGGCGCCGACCCCGGCGTGTACGCGCTCCACTGCCACAAGGTGAACCACGCGATGAACGGCGACACCTACCCCGGCGGGATGATCGGCGGGATGGCCTACGAGAGCGTCACGGACACCGAGCAGTTCGCGTCCGTGATGGAGATGGCCGGCTACGAGGCCTGATTTTTGCCGGCTACGAGGCCCGACGTAACCGCTCGCTCGAAGCGAGCGACCGGCCGCTCAGGCCGAGTCGACGCCGGCGGCGATCTCGCTCGACTCCGACTCGGTGCTCGGTCCGTCTCCCCCGTCGCCCTCGCGCTCTGCCTTCCGACGGTTCCGGACGGTCAGCGCAGCGAACAGGGCGAACCCGACGCTACGGAGGGTCAGGTCGAGCAGGAGCGCGTTGACGGAGACGGTCACGCCGACGAGCCCGAGCGTGTCGAAGACAGACTCGGAGAGCAGCCTCGGCGCCATCAGCAGCAGCGAACTGAGGGCGAACGCGGCCCGACCGACGCGGCCGACGCGCGCGTACAGCGTCCCGATGACGGTCGCGCCGAGCGCGACCACGCCGAGGAAGACCCCGATGACGGGAACGATGATCTCGGGGACCGAGTAGGAGAGCTCGGCGAGGTCTTGGAACCCGATCACGCGGTACCGTTCTCGAAGCGGCAGCTCGGCGGCGTTCGCCTTCTCGCGCAGCAGGACGATCCCCGGCGCGAGCACGAACGCGAAGGGGACGATCGCCTTGTTCAGCGACAGCGAGAACGCCTTCACGCCGGTCTCGAACGGGTCGGACTTGGCGACCCCGCTGGCGGCGTACGCCGCCACGGCCACCGGCGGCGTGATGTCGGCGATCACGCCGAAGTAGAGGATGAACAGGTGGGCGGCCAGAAGCGGGATGCCGAACTCCACGAGCGGCGTCGCGAGCATCGAGATGAGGATGATGTAGGTGACCGTCGTCGGCATCCCCATCCCGAGGATGATGCTCGAGACCGCCGTCACGAGCAGCATGATCACGATCGAGCCGCCCGAGAGCGCCAACAGCAGCGAAGTCAGGTTGGGGCCGAGCCCGGAGACGCTGATGACGCCGGGGATGATCCCCGCGGCCGCGACCGCGACCACGACCGGGACCGCGGTGCGCGCGCCCTGCTCCATCGACGTGACCACGAACGTGCCGAGCTTGAACGGCTGGCTGTCCTCCAGGTCCCGGCCGGTTCGATCGCCGATCGTCTCGGCGGTGTCCCGGACCGAGGGGTTCAGGTCGAGCAGCGACGCGTCGAGGTCGGGCTTTGACAGCAGCGTGATCACTCCCGCGAGCATCGCGTACCACTCGATCCCCGCGAGCAGGGCGGTGGCGGCCTCGCCGGGCGGGAGCCCCGCACCGCCGGCCCCGGTGACGAGGCCGACGACGTTCACGCCGGCCACCGCGTGGCTCGCCAGCTCGACGCCGACGATCGCCGCGAAGACGGCGAGGAGGCGGAGCCGCGTCTCCTCGCTGTACGCCGAGACGAGCGCGATCAGCCCGACGAGCGCCACGAGCGTGAACCACGCCGACCGTGAGACCGAGAGCCGCTCGATGATGAGGTAGTACAGGAGGAGCACGATCGGGACCAGGTAGAACCAGCCGCGCTTGAGGTGGCTCCAGAGGTCCACGGTGTCCGCGTCGGAGACGCCGCCGATCCCCGCCTCGACCGCCTTGAGGTGGACCATCACCCAGACGCCGAAGAAGAAGACGATCGCCGGGATCGTCGCGATGATGATGATGTCGGCGAACGGCGTCGCCGTGTACTGGACCATCAGGAAGGCGGCCGCGCCCATCACGGGCGGGAGGATCTGTCCCCCGGAGGACGCTGACGCCTCGACGGCGCCGGAGAACTCCGGCGAGTACCCCGACCGCTTCATCAGCGGGATCGTGAACGCGCCGGTCGTGACCGTGTTGGCGATCGACGACCCCGAGATGGTTCCCATGAACCCGCTGGCGAGGATGCTCGCCTTGGCCGGGCCGCCCTTGCGACCCCCGGTGAGCGCGTACGCCAGGTCGATGAACCACTGGCCGGCCCCGCTCATCTCGAGGAACGAACCGAACAGGATGAAGATGTAAATGAAGCTCACCGACACCGTCACCGGAATGCCGAACACCCCGTTTTCGGTGTTGTACCAGAGGTTTTGCACGATGTCCGGCCAGGTGAGCTCCGGGATCGCGAGCAGCCCGAGGAACGGCGTGCCCGAGCTGATGAGGTACCCCCAGCGGGCGTAGACGATGAACGTGGCGACGATGATCATCAGCGGGAGGCCGAGCGTCCGGCGGGTGGCCTCCAACACCAGCAGGACACCGGTCACGCCAAGAATCATCGCGTAGGAGTACTCGCTCACGAACGGGACGCCGCCGAGCAGCGGTTGGAGGAACGCGTACACCTCGGTGATCGGCCGCCCCGAGTCGACCCCGAAGACGCGCATGTTCTGGATCTCCGCGAACTCCGTCAGGAAGTAAAACGCCGACAGGAACGCCGCGACGATGAACACCAGGTCCGCCGGCGTCACTCTGTCGCGGTCGGGGTCGAGGAACGCCCAGCGCAGTCCCGCCCGACCCCGTTCGAGCAGTCGCGTGACGGGGTTCCCCTCACCGAGGCGACGGGACGCCGCCGGCGCGACCCGACCGAGCGCCTGCGCGACGAACCCGTCGCCGGTGCTCACCGGGAACAGCAGGAACGTGAGCACGAGCGCGAAGGCGACGTGGATCGCGTTCGCCTGCAGGAGCTGGAGCGAGACCTGCCAGGGGGCGAGCGCGATCCCCGCGATCTCGACGGTCGGAAGCCAGACCGTGAACGTGAAGCTCCGCGCGGCGAGGAACAGCTGGAAGACCGAAAACGCGATCCCGATCACCGCGACCGCCACCGCGGCAGCCCCCTGCAGCGAGCGGCGGCGCTCGATCTCCTGTATCAGCTCGTCCGCCTCCTCGCGGGAAATTTCCTCGGGCGTCCCGTCGTCCGGCGGATCGTCGGCACCCGGGTCGTCGCCTCCGGGGCCGTCGCCTTCGGGCTCGTCTTCTCCGGGGCCGTCGTCTCTGGGCTCGTCGCTTCCGGGACCGCCGTCGTTCGGGTCGTCGATACCGCCGTCTGTTCGATGGGTCTTGGTCATAGGATCATCTCGAGAAGCGACCGTCGTTCGATGTGCAATTTCACGTCGTTGCCGTCCGTGACCGCCACGAGGTCGTATCGCCGGTCGTCGACGATCAGCGTGTGGTCGGCGATCCGTCCCGGCGAGACGGAGAGCTCGTCGAGTGCCGTGATCGGCTCATCGGGCTCGTACACGAACGTCCCGTTCACGTTCGTGACGTTGACGCGCGCGGGAAGCCCCCAGCCGTAGGACTCGAACTCCATCCGCGTGTTCACGAGCGTTTCCCCGTCGACGCGGTACTCGTCGTACACCCGGGACTTCTCGACGCTGTGGGTGTACTCGAGCGCAACCGTGCTCCCGTCGTTCACCGGCTCCGCGACGTATCGTTCGCCCGTCTCGATGTCCTCGACGACGAGGGCGGCGCCGATCGGGGCGGTCACCGCGACGACGACGAAAGCGAGCACTCCGAGCGCGAGGATCGCGGCACCGACGTTCGGCTGAGAAAGGCGGCCCATGTCTTCGAGTGATTCCGGTGGTGTCGGGGTTGGACAGCTCGTGAGGCAGTTTGAACAGGACGCGACCGGCCGTCGGCGGCGCGGTCCCCCGCGATCGACGGGGAGCGTCCCTCAGTGGAACCGATACGACTCGCCCGCGGCCCCGTACGAGCGGCCGATCCGCGTCGGGGCGGTCCTCGGAGCGTCTACGCGTCGAAGTAGGACGCCGCTCCCTCGTGCAGCTCGATGGACATCCCGTCCTGCGCGCTGTCGACGGTGATGAAGTCGGTCTTGATCGTGAGCTCGTCGAGGTTGTCGAAGATGGCGGCGGTGACCGTCTCGACGGTGTCGGCCGGCACCCCGGCGTTCGTGGCGATCATCGCCTGCACGGCGACGGTCTCGATGTCCTCCTCGACGCCGCTGTACGTGCCGCCGGGGATGGTGTCGTTCGCGAACCAGGAGGCGTCCTCCTTGACGGCCTCGCGGTTCTCGCCCGAAATCGGAACGATCTCGATGTCGTTCGTGTTCGCGAGGTCCTCGATCGCGCCGACCGGCCAGCCGCCGACGACGAAGGCCGCGTCGATGTCGCCGTTAGCGAGCTGTTCGGACGCCTGCGAGAAGCCGGCGTTCTGCTCGTTGTAGTCGGTGACCCCGATCGATTCCAGAATCTGCACCGCGTTGACCTGCGTCCCCGACCCGAGGTCGCCGGTGTTGATCGTCGCGCCGCTGAGGTCCCCGACGGAGGAGATGTCGTTCTCCGCCAGCGTGACGAGCGTGATCGTCTCCGGGTACAGCGTCGCGACGCCCTGGAGGTTCTCGATCGCGTTGTCCTGGAAGGCGTCGATGCCCGTCCCGTTCTTCGCGAACGAGGCGATGTCGTTCTGGATCAGCGCGAAGTCGGCCGACCCGTCGGCGAGGCTGCCGACGTTCTCGACGCTCGCACCCGTCGACTGGACGTTCAGCGAGAAGTCGGTGTTCGCCTCGACGATGGTCTTGATCTCGTTCGAGAGCGGGAAGTAGGTCCCGCCGGTCCCGCCCGCGTGCCAGCTCAGGCGGCTTTCGGTGCCTCCGCCGTCGGACCCGTCGCTCCCGTCGGAGCCGTCGTCGCCGTCGCTGCCGTCGCTCCCGTCGGAGCCGTCGCCGCCGTCTCCCGAACAGCCCGCGATGCCGACGAGGCCCGCGGCTGCGGCTCCTTTAAGAATCTTTCGTCGATCGATACCATCGGTGTTGTAATCGTCCGGCATAGTTTTAGGATCCGATCACTTCCCTATGTATCTGTCGGTGGAATCTCAACGGAGCAGACGCAGTTTAAATACCGCTAATCCGCCATATTCCGGCTGTTTCTGCCGCTAAAAGCCGCGATCCCGTTTTCGATTCCCGGCGGGTCCGGGGCGGGGCTGAGGGTCGGAGCGCCGACCCGGTCTCCGTCTAGGCCCGTTCCGCACCGTAGACGACGTTGACGCTGACTCGGACGCTCACGTCGCCGGTCTCGACTCCCGTCGCGGCGTCGCCGCCGTCGCCGCCCGCGGCCATCGCGGTCTCGGCGACCCGGTACGGCGTCACCCCGGCGTCCGCGGTGGAGACGCTGTACGCGCCGGTGACCTCGAGCCCGCTGGAGTTCGCGAGCACGGCCGCGTCGTCGTCGGCGTTCGCCATCGCGTTCTCGATCGCCGCCGCGCGCACCTCGCGCTCGCGCTCCTCGCTCAGCCCGAACTCGATGCGCCGCACCTCGTCGGCGCCGGCGTCGACCGCGACGTCGATCACCTCGCCGACCGCGTCCACGTCGTCGATCGTGACGGCGTAGCTGTGGACGCCCTGATACGTCGTCCGATCCGGATCGTCCCGGGTCTCGTACGACTCGCGCACGTCGTAGCGGTCGGTGCGGATGTCGTCCTCGTCGAGTCCCCAGTCGGTGAGTGCCGCCCGAACCGACTCGTCCGCGGCGGAGAGCTCGTCGCGGACCGCCGCCGAGTCGTTGCCCGTCGCGGTCACCGCCACGCGGATCGTGGCGCGGTCGGGCTCGGCCGTGGCCACGCCGTCCGCCGTCACTTCGATGCTCCTGTCGAGCGCCGGTTCCTCTCCCGGAGCCGCGTTCGCGGCGGTCCCCGCGTCTCCCGTCGAGCCGGGGAGTCCCGCGCAGCCCGCCAGCGCGACGAGCAGCACGAGCCCGGCCGCAGTCGCCAGTCTTCGGTCCATGCTCGACCCGTCGCTCGGAGCTCACTATAAGTCGCCGGTGGGACAAAGAGCCGTTTGCGCTATCGACCGCCCCGTGACGCGGTCGGTTACGTCGCGTGGTCGGTCGTGTCGTCGGTCGCGTTGCCGGTCGTGTCGTCGGTCGCGTGGTCGGTCACGTCGTGTCGTCGGGGTCGTCCGTCTCGTCCCCCTCCTCCGGGTCGTCGTGATCGGTGACGACCGACCGCTCGGGCGGGGGGCTCTCCCCCTCATCGCCGACCGCTTCTTCTTCGACCTCCTCCCCGTCGCCGGGGTCCTCGTGGTCGGTGATCACCGTCGGCTCCGTCGACTCGTCGGTCGAACTCCCGTCGGTGCTCCCGTCGGCGTCGTCGTCGTCGGAGCTCCCGCGCCTCGGGGGGATCGGACCGGAGTCGTCGGGGCCGGTGAGCTCGGCCCCTCGCGACGCGGCGGGATCGCGCTCGACGCCGCCGTCCGGCGGTCCGGAGACCCGGCGCCCCGAGCCGAACAGCCGTTCGCGGATCGAGCGGCTGCTGGGGCGTTCGGCGAGCAGCACCGAGCAGTCGACGTCGTGGATCACGTCCAAGTGCAGCGAGTTCGAGACGAGCCGGGAGAGGAGCCCCTTCTCCGTAGCCCCGATGATGACGAGGGTGTTGTTCACGGCCTCTCGGGCGATCGCGTCCTCGACGTCGCCGCCCTCGTCGACGACCCGCCTCGCGTCGGCGAGGCCGTGCTCGGTCGCCCAGCCGGCGAGGAACCCCTCGCCCGCGTCGCGCTCCTCGGCCCCGTCGACCACGTGGAGCAGCGTCACCTCGGCGCCGGCGGTCCGCGAGAGCACGTTCGCGACCTCCGCGCCGAGCGCCGAGTCCGGCCCCCCGGAGGTCGGGAGGAGTATCCTCGAGGTGTCGAGGTCGGTCTCGCTCAGGATGAGGAAGTCGCAGGGGAGCTGGTTGGTGAGCTCGTCGATGGGGCGTTCCGCGCGGGCGGCGTTCCACAGCTGGTCTTCGCCCCAGCCCATCAGCACGGCCTCCGGGCGGGTCCGGCGGGCCATGTTGAACACCTCCTCGAACGAGCGGTGGGAGACGACGGTGGACGTCGAGACGTCGACGTCGTACCCCTCTGCGGTCTCGCGCAGTCCCGCCATCCCTTCCTCGGAGACGTCGGCGATTCGGCCCGCGCCCGCCGACAGCGACATCCGCTCCGGCGCCTGTACAACGTGGACGATGTGGACGAGCCCGTCCTCGTGGTCGCTGGCGATCCGGCTCGCGAGCTCGACGATCGGGCCGTCGGTCCGCGGGTTCGTGATCGGGACCATGATCCGGTGGCCCTCGTTGGCGAACAGCGTCGCCTCCGTGGCGTCCAAGATCGGGACGTACGAGCGCCCCGCGGCCCGGCCGAGCACCCACTCGGGCACCGTCAGCCGGCGGGTCATCCCCTCGAAGCGCGCCTCCTCTAACCGCTCCTCGCTGGTCTGGAAGTAGTTCACCAGCGTGACGAGCACGATCCCGCCGATGGTGTTCCCGAGCAGCACCGGAAGGACGAAGCCGCCGAGCCCGCCGACGAGGGTGACCCCGCCGGTGTACAGCCCGAGCTGCTGCGCGAACAGCAGGTACAGCACCTCGGTGAACGAGACCACGACGTGGTAGAGGTTCCCGAGCGGGATCGCCAGGAACGCGAGGTAGACGACGAGCAGGCGGGTGACGGAGTTCGTGGAAGCGAACCCGACCCAGACGACGCCGGCGACGATCAGTCCGGCCATCGCGGCCTTGAAGAAGAGCGGCCAGAAGCCGACGTCGAGCCCGCCGGCCGAGATGTATATCGCGGAGTCGACCGCGTCGCCGGTGAAGACGCCGCCGTACGAGAGCACGACCGCCCCGAACGCGCCGCCGGTGAAGTTCCCCGCGAGCACGATACTCCAGTGGCGCAGCAGCGTCGGGAGGCTCGCGAGCCGCTCCAAGGTCAGCGCGACCGGCGGGAGCGTGTTCTCGGTGTACAGCTGGTAGCCGCCGATGATGATGTAGACGAACCCGAGCGGGTACAGCAGGACGCTCAGGATGGGATGGCCGTCGGTCGACGCCGTCAGCGAGGCGTACAGCATGAACGTGATCGTGATCGCCAGCCCCGCGGCGACGCCGCTGAAGAAGAGCTCGCGCCCGCCCGAGGTCACCTCCTCGTCCGCGGCGGCGATGATCCGCTGGAACACCTCGTCCGACGAGAAGCGGTCCCGGACCGCTTCGCCGACCGCCGGCGCCCCGCTGCGGGAGCGCTCGACGACCTCGCGCATCGAATCGTCGTCGGAACGTGTCGAGTCGGTCACTGTGCTACGGCACTCGGGCCGCGTTAAAAAGTACTTCCACTTTCGGTATACGGCGACAAAATCGACGATACAGAACTTCTACGGGAGAGACGCTCCCCTATCGTCTCGAATCCGTCGAAAACGGGACCGATCGGTCGGTATCGCGCAGCGGCGCCGGCTCAGGCGCGTTCGACGGTCACGATACGGACCTCGATCCGGACGTCGTTCCCGATCGTCGTCTCGACCCGCTCGTCGAGCGCGTCGGCGAGCCCCGCGAGGTCGCTCCCCGGCGGCGCGCCGACGATGACGTCCACTCGCTCGGTCTCGAGCGGGGGGAACGTCCCGGTCCGCTCGATATCCAACTCCAGCAGCTCCACGTTCGAGTCGAGCGCGGCCAGCTCGTCGCCGACGGCCGTTCTGATGTCCGCCTCGGTCGTCGAGACGGCGTAGGACTCGTAGGTGACGCCGCCGAGGAACACCGACAGCACCGCGATGGCGGCGACGAGGACCGCGACGCGCTTCACGAACGCCGCGCGCGCGTCGTCCTCGCGGAACCAGCGCTGCGGCCGGTACCCCTCGTACCAGAGCACGACGAGCGCGGCGAGGTTGATCGAGAGGACGTTCACGGCCAGGATCACGCCCGCGCCGAGCACGAGCCGGGGGATCTGAAAGGCGATCCCGATGCCGACGGCGGCCGCGGGCGGGATGAGCGCCACCGCGATCATCACCCCGACCAGCGTCGCGGAGACGCCGGTCATCAGCGACACGATCCCCGCGATCCCGGCGCCGATCGCGACGACGAGCACCAACACGTTCGGGGCGAGCCGCTCGGAGACCTCCGCGAGTTCGAGGGGATCGAGCCCGGGGGGGACTAACGCGAGGGTCCGGAGCGCGAACGCGAACAGCGTCGCGGCCGCGACCGCGACGACGACGCCGAGCACCTGCATCCGGACCCCGCGTCTGAACATGTCCTCGTCGTCGACGACGGTGCCGATCGCGGCCGACATCGCGGGGCCGATCAGGGGGGCGATCACCATCGACCCCACGACGGTCGCCGGCGAGTCGAGCAGGAGGCCGGCGGTCGCGATCACCGCCGAGATCACGGTCATCAGCACGTAGGTTCCCATCCCGGAGGCGAGGCTGTCCGCCTTGGCCTGGAGCTCCTCCCGGGAGATCCGGTCGCCGCCGCGCTCGGACTCCTGCTCGTACTCCTCCTCGAGCGCCTCGAACCGCCGGGAGATGACCGTCTCGGCGGCGACGATGACGGTGTAGGTCCGCTCGTCGATCCCCGCCTCGCGCAGCCGTTCGAGGACGGGCTCGACCGCGGCGGTGGGGAGCGGGAACATCGCGACCGCGGTGTACTTGCGCCCGCTCGTTTCGTCGGTGATGACGTAGTCCACCCCCTCCTCGTCGAGCGCCCGGACCACGGCCGCCCGCTTTCCCGCCGGGATCATGACCTGAACGAGTCGCACGGTGGGTGGTCTCGCCGCCGGCCCTTATAAGGGATGGTGGGAACGCCGTGTCGACCTCCCCGTCAGTCTCGCGAGAAACGGAACTTTAATGCGCGAATCCCTCGCACCTTCGGACAAGAATGCTCTCGCCGCTGGCTATCGACACGTTCCTGCTCGATTACCATCTCGGGCACGTCATACTGCTCGGGTTCATCGTCTCGCTGCTCGGAGCCGTGCCGCTGAAGTCCCAGCGCGTGATCGCCTCCGTTTTCGCCGGCTTCGGACTGATATTCTTCATGTCGCCGTACACGACGATGCCGAAGACGTACATCCTGATCGGGATCCCGATGATCCTCATCGGCACGCTGCTGTGGACGATGGCCGACAGCTAACCGGCGGCGCGCGACTCGCTCTCTGTCCTCTCTCCCACCGACGCCCCAGCGACGCGACCGGGATCGGCTCGCCGTCCCCCGCCGCCGCTGTTCGATCCCGCTCCTTTTTGCACCCCCGGCGACACTCCCCGGCATGGTCACGGTACGGGCACCCGCCACGAGCGCGAACCTCGGCAGCGGGTTCGACGTGTTCGGGGCGGCTCTCACGCGGCCGGCGGACGTCGTCACCGTCGAGAAGGCCGCGGAGACGACGATCGAGGTCACCGGCGTCGGCGCGCAGTACATCCCGGAGGACCCCGAGAAGAACACGGTCGGCGCGGTCGTCGAGGCGCTCGACGCGCCCGCGCGCATCCACATCGACAAGGGGGTCCGCCCGGCCTCCGGGCTCGGCTCCTCGGCCGCCAGCGCCGCCGGCGCCGCGGTCGCGCTCAACCGGCTGTACGACCGCGGGCTCTCCCGCTCCGAGCTGGTCCCGATCGCGGCCGAGGGGGAGGCGGTCGTCTCCGGCGTCGCCCACTCGGACAACGTCGCGCCCTCGATCCTCGGCGGATTCACGGTGACGACGAGCGAGGCGACCCACGCGGTCGACGCCGCGGTCCCCCTCGTCGTCTGCCTCCCCGACGTCGCAGTCTCCACCCGCGACGCGCGCCGCGTCGTCCCTGAGACCGCCTCGATGGAGGACCTCGTCGCAACGGTCGGCAACGCGGCCACGCTCGCGGTCGGGATGTGCCGCTCCGACCCCGACCTCGTCGGCGCCGGCATGTCCGACCCCGTGGTCACCCCCGAGCGCGCCCGCCTGATCACGGGGTACGACGAGGTGCGCGCCGCCGCCTTCGACGCCGGCGCCGCGGGCGTCACCGTCAGCGGCGCCGGCCCCGCCA
This sequence comes from Halorubrum sp. CBA1229, assembly GCF_003721435.2. Taxonomy (NCBI): domain Archaea; kingdom Methanobacteriati; phylum Methanobacteriota; class Halobacteria; order Halobacteriales; family Haloferacaceae; genus Halorubrum; species Halorubrum sp. CBA1229. Next base: position 2,096,649 of record NZ_CP054585.1, read on the forward strand.
TCATCGCCGTCTGTCGCGAGGGCCGCCGGCGCGGGGTCGCCGCCGCGATGCTCGATGCCTTCTCCGAGGCCGGGATCGACGCGCGCGCCTACCAGACCCGGATCGGGAAGGGGTCGACGGTACTGGAGGAGTAGGGTCGCCACGTGGCGAGCGATCGGCGGAGCGCCTGGCGATTATTTATAAGCAGACTGCGGTGGCGCGCGCCTCCGAGCGCTCGCTTATAAGCGAGCGCGAGGAGCGCCGCGCGAGGGACGCGGTGAGCGCTCGAAGAGCGCGAACCGCGAGGCTGGGGAGGTGTGAGGGTGCAGTGCTGTGCGGTCGGGTGGGACTCAAAGGGGCAGTCGCCGGCGGCAAAGCCGCCGGCTTCCAGAGGCGCTTCGCGCCTCGCTGCCGTGAGGACGAAGCACGGCGACGCAAGGACCGCAGGGAACGAGCGAAGCGAGTGACCGAGGACCGCAGCGAGCCGCGCGAGTTGCGAGGGCGACCGAAGGGAGCCCTCGACTGGCGAGCGGCCGACAGGCCGCGAGCCCCTCGCGGCTGGGGCTTTGGCGGTGTTCACTGCCACAGCGACTGCGACGAGGTATAGCCGAGCAGCTGGGGTTTTGGAGGTGTTCTCCGCCGGTATGAGGTCAATTTCTTATAAATGAGCGGCTAGGGCTTTGCAAACGGTTTACCTCATCGTCACGCACCCGACACCCGTTCAAAAGCGACCGAACGCAGGAACCGGAAAACTCGCTATTTAAACGCCGCGGCCCTGCAGCTTCTCCTCTTCGGGCATGTCCTCGTTGGACTGCCCTTTCATCCCCTTGCCGGTGCCGCTCGCGATGCGGGCGAGCTCCTCGGGGTCGTCCCAGTTGTTGACGGCCTCGACGATCGCCGTGCCCATCGCCGCGGGGTCCTCCGCGCCGAAGATGCCGGAGCCGACGAAGATGCCGTCACAGCCGTGGTACATCATCAGCGCCGCGTCCGCGGGCGTCGCGATCCCGCCGGCGGCGAAGTTGACGACCGGGAGCCGGCCCGCCTCGGCGGTCTCGTGAACCAGATCGCGCGGGGCGCCGTGTTCGCGGGCCCACTTCTCGCGCTCCTCGTGGTTGAGCCCGGTGAGCGTGCGGATCTGGTTTTTGATGGTGCGCTGGTGTTTGACCGCCTGATTCACGTCGCCGGTGCCGGCCTCGCCCTTCGTCCGGATCATCGCCGCGCCCTCGCGGATGCGCCGGAGCGCCTCGGGGAGGTTCCGGGCGCCGCAGACGAACGGCGAGGCGAAGTCGCGCTTGTCGGTGTGGTACTCGTCGTCGGCGGGCGTCAGGACCTCCGACTCGTCGATCATGTCGACGCCGAGCGCCTCCAGGATCTCCGCCTCCTTGCGGTGGCCGATCCGCGATTTGCCCATCACCGGAATCGAGACCTCGTCGATGACCTCGGGGACGCGCTCGGGGTCGGGCATCCGGGCGACGCCGCCGCGCTTGCGGATGTCCGCCGGGACGTGTTCTAACACCATCACGGCGACCGCGCCGGCGTCCTCCGCGATGCGGGCCTGTTCGCGGTTGACGACGTCCATGATCACGCCGCCCTTCTGCATCTGCGCGAAGCCGCGCTTGACCAGGTCGGTCCCACGTTTCAGCTCCTCCAAATCCGTGGCCTCTGCCATGTCCGATCCGTGGGTCGCCGGCCACTTAACGGGTCGCTTTCGGCCGGAAACGGTCGCGTCCGCGGGGCACCGACGGCCCCTCGCGAGCGCGCGTCCGTCGCCGCGGAGACCGCCCCGCGACTGCCCCGCGGAGACCGCCGGCGACTGCCCCGCATTCGGAGCCGCTGCGACGCCACCGCAACCCCGAAGTCCCCGCCCGTCACAGATCCGCCCGTGACCACCGGAGCCATCCTCGCCGGGGGGCGATCGACCCGCTTCGGCGACCGCGACAAGGCCGTCGCCGAGCTCGCCGGCGTCCCGATGATCCGCCGGGTCGCGGACCGGCTCGCGGGGACGGACGACCCCGTCCCGCCGGGCGCGACCCGCGCCGCGAGCGGCGACCCCGTCGTCGACGAGATCGTGATCAACTGTCGCCCCGACCAGCGCGAGGCGATCGGGGCGGCGCTCGCGGGGCTCCCGCTCCCGGTGACGTGGGCGGTCGACGACGAGCCCGACCTCGGGCCGACGGCCGGGATCCGCAACGCTTGTCGAGCCGCGCCGTCCGAGTACGTGGCCGTCGTCGCCTGCGACATGCCGTTCGTCGACCCCGGATTCCTCGCCTCGCTCCGCGAGGACGCGGCGGGCCGCGAGGCGGCGGTCCCGCGGCTCGACGACCGCTGGCTCCAGACGACGCAGGCGGCCTACCGCGCCGACGCGATGGCCGCGGCCTGCGATCGCGCGCTCGCCCGCGGCGACCGGAAGGTGCTGGCGCCGCTGGAGGAGTTGGACCGGGTCGTCGTCGGCGACGAGACCATCCGATCGCGGACGACGGAACGGACGTTCACCAACGTCAACACGCGGGAGGAACTCAACGAGGCGGCGGCCGCGATCGCGGCGGCGATCGAGACGGGCGACGACGACCGGGCGTAGCCCCGTTCTCGTCCCTCGCGCCGCTCAGTTCTTCAGGGTCTCGTACGCCTCGTTCAGCTCCTTGAACGCCTCCTCGTCGCCGTCCTCGCCGTCGGGGTGGAGCCGCTTCGCCCGCTCCCGGTAGCTCTCGCGGATCGCCTCCTGACCGGCGGTCCGGTCGAGGTCGAGCGTCTCGTACGCGTCGCGCTCGGTCATCCCGCCGGTCGGCGGCGCGCGGTCCCGCGGGTCGCGCCGGCCGCCCGCGCCGGGACCGCCTCCGCCGGGGCCGGCCGCCGCGCCGCCGAACCCGCCGTCGGTCGCGCCCGCGGTCCGGCGCGCGGAGCGGCGGTGCTCGGCCGTTCGGGCGCGCCGTCGCGCCTGCTCGCGCTCGGTCGGCCCCGCCCGCGCGGCCTCGCGACGGACGCGGTCGCGGAGCTTGCCGCTGGCGTGGTACCAGAGGAAGTACGAGACGACGCCGAACGGGACGGCCACGGCCAGCAGGACCGGCGAGACCACGACCCCGGCGACGAGCAGCAGGGCCGTCAGCCCGATGAACGTCGCCGCCATGCCGACGATGATCGTCCGGTTCGTCACGTGCGTACTGAGGCGTCCATCGTTGTAAGCGTCTCGGCGGTGCGCGGCCGAGCGGTCGCGTGAGGAGCGATCGCGTGAGCGCCCTTCCCGCCCGCCGCCCTCCGCACCGTTTATGCCCGCGGGCGCCCGGGTTCGCGGTATGCCAACTGCGGACCGGGATGTCGCGACGGGGCTCCCGCCGGGGATCGCCGCCGCCCGCGAGGAGCTCACGCCGATGCTCTCGCAGTACGCGGACCTCTGTGCCGCCCACGGGGACGCGCTCGTCTTGTTCCAGGTCGGCGACTTCTACGAGGCGTTCTGCGAGGCGGCCGAGGTCGTCGCGCGGGTCTGCGAGGTGACGCTCACGGAGCGCTCGGACTCGACCGGGGACTACCCGATGGCGGGGATCCCCATCGACAACGCCGCCCCCTACCTCGAGTCGCTGCTCGACGCGGGCTACCGCGTCGCCGTCGGCGACCAGGTCGAGGACGCCGAGCAGGCGTCCGGGCTCGTCGACCGCGCCGTCACCGAGGTGATTACCCCCGGGACCGTCGTCGAAGACGACCTGCTGGAGGCGGGGACGACGAACTACGTGGCGGCGGTGGCGGCCGGCGGGGATGGGGGCGGCGGAAGCGCCCGCGATCCCCCGGCCCCCATCGGCCTTGCGGCCGTCGACGTCTCCACGGGCGAGTGCCTCGTCACGTCGGGCGACCGCGACGCGGTCGCCGGGGAGCTCGACCGGATCGCCCCGGCGGAGCTGATCGCGGGGCCGGACGCCCCCGCGTTCGAGCCATCGGACGCCGAGAACGGCTGGACGACCCACGAGCACGACCCGGACGCCTTCGAGCGGCGCGCCGCGACCGAGCGCCTGGAGCCGTACCTCCCGGCGCCCGACCGGCGGTTCGAGGCGGACACCGAGCTGCGCGCGGCCGGCGCCGTGCTCGCGTACGCCGAGTACACGCAGGGCGACGACGGCCCGCTCTCGTACGTCACCCGGATCCGGCGGTACGACCCCCGCGATCGGCTGCGGCTCGACGCCGCGGCCCAGCGCAGCTTAGAGCTGTTCGAGAACCGCGGGCTCGGCGCCAGCGACACCCTGTTCGACGTCCTCGACGAGACGAGCTGCGCGCTCGGGCGGCGCTGTCTGGAGCGGTGGCTCCGGCGCCCGCTCGTCGACGCCGACGCGATCCGGAGCCGCCACGACGCGGTCGGCGAGCTGGCCGACCGGACGCTGGTCCGCGAGGGGATCGCCGACGCGCTCGCGGCCGCCTACGACCTCGAGCGCCTCGTCGGACGCGTCTCCCGGGGGCGGGCCGACGCCCGAGACCTGCGCTCGCTGCACGCGACGCTCGCGGTCGTCCCGGAGCTGAAGGCGACGCTGGCGGGGGCGGACGGGGAGGACGCCGGGGATGGGGATTCCGATCACCCGCGCACCGACCACCTCCGCGACCTCCGCGACCGTCTCGACGAGCTGGCCGAGATTCGCGAGCTGATCGACGAGGCGATCGCGGTCAACCCACCGCCCGAGATCACCGACGGCGGCGTGATCCGCGAGGGGTTCGACGACGACCTCGACGCCCTCCGCGCGACCGAGCGCGAGGGGCGCGAGTGGGTCGCCGACCTGGAGGCGAGCGAGCGCGAGCGCACCGGGATCGACTCGCTGTCGGTCGGTCACAACCAAGTCCACGGCTACTACATCGAGGTGACCGACGCGAACCTCGACCGGGTCCCCGACGACTACCGGCGGCGGCAGACGCTGAAGAACAGCGAGCGCTACTACACCCCCGAGCTCAAGGAGCGCGAGGAGGAGATCGTCGGCGCCGCCGAGCGCGCGGACGCCCTGGAGTACGAGCTGTTCGCCGACGTCCGCGAGCGCGTCGCGGCCGAGACGGAGCGGATCCAGGGGCTCGCGGACGCGCTCGCCGAGCTCGACGCCCTGTGTTCGCTGGCGACCGTCGCCGTCGAGGGCGACTACGTCCGCCCCGAGGTCGTCGACGACCCGGACGCCGGGGTCGAGATCGAGGGGGGCCGTCACCCGGTCGTCGAGCGCGCCGAGGAGTCGTTCGTCCCGAACGACGTCGACCTCCCGCGCGGGTCGGTCGCCGTGATCACGGGCCCGAACATGAGCGGGAAGTCGACGTACATGCGGGCGGTCGCGCTCGCGACGGTGCTCGCGCAGACCGGGTCGTTCGTCCCGGCGCAGGCGGCCTCACTGCCGGTGTTCGACCGGCTGTTCACCCGCGTCGGCGCCTCCGACGACATCGCTGGCGGGCAGTCCACGTTCATGCGCGAGATGAGCGAGCTGACGGAGATCCTCCACGACGCCGGCCCGGACTCGCTCGTCCTCCTCGACGAGGTCGGGCGCGGCACCGCCACCACGGACGGGCGCGCCATCGCCCGCGCGGCCGCCGAGTTCGTCCACGACGAGCTCGGCGCCACCGCCCTCTTCGCCACGCATTACCACGGGCTCACCGACCTCGCCGACGAGCGCGAGCGCGTCTTCAACCTCCACTTCACCGCCACCCGCGAGGACGGCGACGTGACGTTCCTCCACCGGGTCGTCCCCGGCGCCTCCTCCTCGTCGTACGGCGTCGAGGTGGCCGAGCTCGCCGGCGTCCCCGCGCCCGTGGTCGAGCGGTCGCGGTCGCTGGTGGCCGACGACGCCGGGGGGGCGCCCCCGGAGGGCGGAGCCGCGACGGACGAGGACGACCGAGACCCGCCCGCCGACGGTCAGACCGACGATGCGGATCTCGACGAGACGGACCCCGACGACGTCTCGCTCCGCGAGTTCCTCGTCGAGGAGGGCGCGGTCGACGACGCGGGGAGCGACGGCCGGGGCGCGAACGCCGACGGAGACGGCCCGAGCGCGACCGACGGCGACGCCCCGACCCCGGACGACGGCATCGGTTTCGACGAGGCGGCCGAGGGCGGGGTCGGGAGCGACCTCGCGAGCGAGCTCCGCGCCCTCGACCTCGCGAGAATGACGCCGATAGAGGCGCTGAACGCGCTCCACGACCTCCAGTCGAGGCTCGACGATGGCGGGTGACGAGCGCGCCGGCGAGGGCCGTCCGGGCGGGTCGACGGAAGCGACCGAGGGGGCGGGACGCGTCCGCCGGCTCGACGCCGCCACCGTCGACCGGATCGCCGCCGGCGAGGTGATCACTCGGCCGGCGCGGGTCGTCGGGGAGCTAGTCGACAACGCGCTCGACGCCGGCGCCTCGTCGGTCGAGGTCGCGGTCGACGGCGACGGCACCGACCGGGTCCGGGTCGCCGACGACGGACACGGGATGAGCCGCGAGGACGCCCGACGCGCCGTGGAGCGCCACGCGACGAGTAAGCTCGCGCCCGACGGCGACCCGGTCGGCGTCGCGTCGTTGGGCTTCCGGGGCGAGGCGCTGGCCGCGATCGCCGACGCCGCGCGGCTCGAACTGACGACGAGCGACGGCGGCGCCGTCGGGACGCGGGTGGTCGTCGACGGGGCGGCGAGCGACTCCGACCCGAGGGATCCGACCGTCTCCGACGCCGGCCGCGCCCGCGGGACGACGGTCGTCGTCGAGGACCTGTTCGCGACCCGCCCGGCGCGTCGGGAGTCGCTCGCGGGGCCGGCCGCGGAGTTCGCGCGGATCTCGGCGCTGGTCGCCGACTACGCGCTCGCGAACCCCCGCGTCGCGTTCGCGCTGGAACACGACGGGGCGACCACGCTGTCGACCCCGGGGACCGGGCCGACGGACGCCCTGTTCGGCGTCTACGACCGCGAGACCGCGAGCCGGTCGACGGAGCTCGCCGCGAGCGTCGCGGTCGAGGACGGGGGCGAAGGGGAAGTGGGCCTCTCGATCGACGTCGCCGGCGCGCTCGCGTACCCCTCGGTGACCCGGGCCTCCCGCGACCACGTCCGGGCGTCGGTGAACGGGCGACCCGTGCGCAACGACCGGCTCGCGGCGGCGGTCCGGGGCGGGTACGGACGCTTACTCCCGGACGGCCGCGAGCCGGTGGCGGCCGTGGATGTCAGCGTACCGCCCGCGCGTGTCGACCCGAACGTCCATCCCGCGAAGCGGGAGGTCGGGCTGCGCGACGCCGACCGGGTCGCGGACGCGGTCGAGTCGGCGGTCGCCGACGCGCTCACGGGCGCGGACCTCCGGCGGAAGGCCGACGTGGACACGGGGATCGAATCGGCGCTCGACCCGGTCGGCGGGGAGGCGGGCGAGCGCCCCGCGGCCTTCGCGGACGCGGAACCGATCGGGACGTTCCGCGACCTCTACCTCCTCGTCGAGGCGGGCGACGAGCTGCTCGTCGTCGACGGCCACGCCGCCCACGAGCGGGTGAACTACGAGCGGCTCGCTCGGGCCTTTGCCGACGAGGCGGTGCCGACCGCCGCGCTCGACCCGCCGGCGACCCTGTCGCTGTCGGCGGACGAGGCGGCGGCCGCGGAGGCGCACGCCGACGCGCTCGCGGCGCTCGGCTTCGAGACGGAGCCGTTCGGCGGGGGGACCGTCAGGCTGCGAGCGGTGCCGGCGCCGTTCGGTCGGGCGGCCGACGCGGACGCGTTCCGCGACGCGCTCGCGACGCTGTCGGGCGGCGAGTCGCCGCGAGACGCTCGGGAGGCGCTGCTTGCCGACCTGGCGTGTCACCCGTCGCTGAAGCGCGGCGAGATCGGCGAGCTGACCCGCGAGGAGCAGCGCTCGCTCTTGGACCGGCTCGGGGAGTGCAATCGGCCGTACGCCTGCCCGCACGGGCGGCCGACGGTGCTGTCGGTCGACGAGTCGACGTTCGCGGCCGGCTTCGGGCGGGACCGGTGAGCGGACGGAAAGCACCACGTCTGGGGCTCAGCCCGACCGATCGGCGGTGACCTGTCGTCGGAGGAGGAGCCAGCCGATCGCCGCGAACAGGGCCCCGGTGCCGCCGATCCACCCCCGCTGTACCGCGTTCAGCGGCGTCGACCGCATCGAGCGCAGTCTCGCGTCCCGGTACTCCCCGAGCGTGGTGTTCTCGCAGGCCCGCACGTCGCTCTCGTTCAGCGGGACCGTCTCCATGCCGAGGCCGGTGTCGACCAGCCGCGACTCCTCCGAGAGGTCCCCGCACCGCTCGACGTACGCCTCGTAGTCGGCGCGGGTCACCGACGTCGCGCCCGCGGCGTAGACGAGTCCGCCGACGAGGACCGCGCCGATCAGGAGTGCCCCCAGTCCGGCGGCGACGTCCGGCCAGTAGACTCCTCCCCGCTCACGCATCGCTCCACCTCCCGAGCGGCGGCGATGCGACCGACGCCGGCCGGCGGCGCTCGCGGGGCGTCCCGCCGGTCGCTGCGACCGCCGTCCGGTCGCGGTCGAGTCGGCTCATACCGTCCCTCAGTCTGTCAGGCGAAAAAGAAGTTGGGCGGCGGCGACGCGCCCTCAGGCCGGCCGGTCGCTCGCGCGCCCGTCGCCGTCGTCGTCGAAGCGCTCGACGCGCTCGACGGTCTCGTCCGCCTCCGCCGTCTCCGGCGGGTAGGAGACGGTCCGCTGCGGGTACGGGATGGAGATCCCGGCGTCGGCGAACCGGTCTTGGATCCGCTCGACTGCGGTCGCCTTCGAGCGCCAGCGCGCCTGCGGCGTCGGCGGGTCGATCCAGAAGCGGAGGTCGAGCAGGATCGCAGAGTCGCCGAAGCCGGAGGGGATCACGTACGGCTTCGGGTTGTTGGCGATCGTGTCGATGTCGGTCAGCACCTCCTCCGCGATGTCGCTGGCGGCGTCGGGGTCGTCGTCGTAGCCGATCCCGACCTCCATGTGGATCCGGAGCCGTCCCTCGCGGCTCCGGTTCGTGATCGCCTGGTTGGTGACCAGGTCGTTCGGGACGACGACGTACTCGCCGTCGAAGTTCCGCATGTGGGTGTTCATGATCGTGATCTCGGTGACGAACCCCTCCTCGTCGCCGATCGCGACCCAGTCGCCGATCTCGAACGGGCGCGCGAACATCAGCACGAAGCCGGCGATGAGCGAGCCGAGCGTCTGCCGGGCCGCCATCCCGAGCACGATGCCGAGGAAGCCCGCGCCGACGAGGAGCCCGCCGAGGTTCACGCCCCAGATCCCGAGGACGGTGACGCCCGCGACCACGAGCAGGCCGACCTGCATGATCCGGGTGAGGAGCTGCTCCTGATGGGCCGTGATGCGGTCGCTGTCGTTCGAGAGGTCGGCGACGTACTCCTCTAACACGTCGCTCGCGACGTAGGCGCCGCCGAGCAGCAGCGCCGAGAGGAGGAGCCGCCCGGCGACGGTCGCGACGTTCTCCGCGACCGGGAGGGCCGCGGCGACGACCGAGAACTGTCCCCACAGCGTCAGCACGGCGACGGCGGCGAGCGCGAACAGCGCGAGCTGGAAGAGGCCGACGAGCAGTCGCAGGCCGAACGAGACCGGCAGCGCCTCGCGGAGCGTCTCGATCGACGACTCGCCGCGGCCGTCGAGGAATCCCTCCAGTCGGTCCGCCGTCACCCGCTCGCCCGTCCGGACGGCCCGCGGGAGCAGTAGCCACCCGACTGCGACGGTCAGGAGGAAGATCCCGCCGGTCGCGGCGAGGCGGGCCTCCGTGGTCGCGACGCTGCCCAGCGTCGCGTCGATCCAGGGGCCGAGTTGCGCGGTCACTCTCTGCGTCTTCGTCGTCGGACTTAAAAAGGCACCCCTACGGCTATCGATTCGGAGAACCGGCTTCGGGCGGCGAAACCGCCCCTCAGCGTCCGCGTCGAAGCTCCTCGATCAGCCGCTCGATGAGCTCGGACTGCCGGTCGAGCCGCTCGGACTGCTCCTCGACGACACGGCGGAGCTCGGCCACCTCGGTCGCGAGGTCCTCGCCCTCGACGCCCGCGCTCTCGAACGGCGAGCCGTCGAAGGCGTCGGCGTCGGTCGGGGCCGCCGCGGATCCCTCGGCCGCCGCCCCCTCCGCGGGCGGCTCTCCCGCGGTGTCGCTCGCGAGGTCGGCCTCGGCCGCCGGGTCGACGTCGACCGCGGAGTCCTCCGCGGCGGGTTCGCTCAGCGCGGCGGCGTCGCCGCCGGTCTCGTTGACGGCCTCGTCGCCGATCTCGGGCCCGGTCTCCGGGCCGTCGGCGGGGTCGGTGTCGACGGGGTCGGCGGTCGCGTCGCTCGCCTCTCCCGTGGGCGCGGCCGCGGAATCGTCATCAGTTCCGGCCGCGGCCGAGGGCTCGGGGTCGCCTACGCCCGCGGAGAGCGGGTCGTCCGGCGCCCCTGTGTCACCCACTGCGCCGTCCCCTCCCCCGCTCTCCGCCTCGGCCGCCGCCTCCGCGTCGGCGACGGGGGAGGCCGAGAGGGGGTCGGGCCCCTCGCCGAAGTCGGTGGTGCCGTCGGTGCCCGCGCCGCTCCCGGCCCCTTCATCCTCGTCGTCGGCGACGGTCACGCGGAACTCCTCTAAGCTGGCGACGTCGTGGAAGTCGCAGACGGCGTCGACGAGGGTCTCGCGGAGCGCCCGGGCGGACTCGTTGGGGGCCTTGAAGCGCTCGGAGCGGCCGCCGTGGGCGAGCACGACCGCGGTCGCGACGGTGCCCTCCTCGAAGTCGAGGTCGGTGAGATCGGCGTAGGGGAACTCCTCGAACTCCTCGTCCCAGACGGCGGAGCCGACGTGTTTGACGAGTCGGTCGCTGGTGACGACGAGGGTGAGCTCGGAGAAGCGGAAGGTGCGGAGGACGGACTCGCCGGGGTCGGTGACGCCGGTCGCGGAGAGGACGCCGGCGAGGATCGGGTGGAGGGCCTCGTCGGCGCGCTTCGCCGGCAGCGAGAGGGTCTCGTCGCCGTCGAGGCCGTAGCCGAGGGTGAGCTTCGCCTTGCGGCGGCCCGTCGAAATCGCGATGCGTTCGACGTCGTGGGAGTACTCGGCGACCGACTCGTCCGACAGCAGGCCGTCGCCGCGGTAGACGAGCGTCCGCGTCGGCGTGACCGCGAGCCGGTCGTCTCCTCCCAGCGAGACCTCGGCGACGACGCTCTCGTCGCCGACGGTCTCCGCGAGCAGGTCGGGAAGGGTCATGTCCCGGGGATTCGCCGCGCCGGGCATAAATCCGCGGGGTCCGATTCTCGGATCCAACGCCTCGGACCGGTCACCTCTGGCGCGGCCGACTCGGGGCGCCCGCCCACGCTCTGTCACCGCCTCACACCCTTCCGACGGATGGGAAGCTTAAAGGGTTTCATCGCGGTACGTGAAGGTGAGGCCGGGTGGCTTAGCTGGACATAGCGCCGCACTCATAGGGTTCGGAGATTCGGTGCGGTGACGCCTTGGAAGCGTCCGCGTCCTTCCCGTGGCTCCGCCGAGCCTCGGACCTGGGACATGCGGAGATCGTGGGTTCGGAGCCCACCCCGGCCACTCACTCGTTGATACCTGACGAGCGGCAGCGCCGTTTCCTCGTACCGCCGCTCTGTTACCGCACCACCACCGGTCGAAACGCCTACGGCCCCCGCTCGCGACGGTGACGGTATGCACGCGCGTGACCTGATGGAATCCGACGTGAAGACGGTCGCCCCCGACGACGACGTCGCCGACGTGTTCAAGAAGTTCGCCCGCTACGAGTTCAGCGGCTTCCCCGTCGTCGACGGCGAGGACCGCTTGGTCGGCGTCATCACCGAGTCCGACCTCGTCGATCTGTTCGAGCCCGACGACGAGACGCTGTGGATCCCGATCGGGCTCCCGCCGTTCGTCGACACGCTCACGTATCAGGTGAAGGCGCCGTGGGGCGACCTCGACTTGGGCGTAGACATGATCCGGAACGCCGACCGCCCCGTCTCCGACGTGATGAGCACCGACGTGGCGACGGTGACCCCCGACGCCCCGGTCGACGACGTGCTCGACCTGCTCGTCGGCGACGACCCCGACATCAACCGCGTTCCGGTCGTGGACGAGGACGGGCGCGTCGTCGGGATCATCGCCCGCCAAGACGTGATCCGGGCGTTCCGGGATAAGCGACTGGCGTAGCCGGTCTCTCGGCGTGAGAACGCTCCCCCGCGTTGATATTCGACCCCCGCGTATCGACGCGTATGAGCCACTCGTCCGAACAGACAGCGACGTTCGACGCCCGCACAGAGTTAAAGGAGGGAACCCGAGTCCGCGCTGAGACCCGCCACTTCGAGTTCGTCATCGACGAGCCGGAATCGCTCGGCGGCACCGACGCCGGCCCCAATCCGGTCGAGTACCTGCTCGGCTCGCTCGGCGGCTGTCTGAGCATCGTCGGCCGCGTCGTCGCCGGCGAGATGGACATCGATGTCGCCGAGCTGGCGATCGACCTCGAGGGCGACCTCGACCCGGCGAAGTTCCAGGGCGCCGATGTCGACTCGCGCGCCGGCTTCCAGGAGATCCGCGCGTCGGTTCACGCGGAGCTGCGCTCACAGGACGGTGCGCCCGTCAGCGACGACACTCGCGACGAGTGGCTCGCTCGCGTCGAGCAGCGGTGCCCGGTGAGTGACAACCTCAGCGGCGAGACCCCGATCGCGCTCGATCTGTCCTAACCCGCGCCGTCGGCCCTCACGGATCGACCCGCACGAGCCACGCCTCGGGGTCGTCGATCTCCGCCTTCGTCGGGAGGTTCTCCGGACGCTCCCAGACGACGCCGGCGGCCTCGATCCCCCGGGCGTCGGCGACGTGGCGGAAGAAGGCGGCGCCGCGCTCGTACTGGCGCCGTTTCATCCCAAGCCCGAGGAGTCGCTGGGCGAGCTGCCGGATCGGTCCGCCGCCCCCGCGGCGCTCGTCGAGCTTGCGCCGCAGGTCGGCGTACTCGCCGTCGAACGCGCGGTCCATCAGCACCTCCGCGTACCCCTCGACCGCCGTCATCGCCGCCTGCAGCTCGCCGAACGCTTCCGTGTCGAGCCCGCCGATCGTCACCTCGCCGGCCGTCAGCCCCTCGACGCCGCGCTCGACGCGCGATTCGAGGTACTCCGGGAGCCACGGCGCCGCGCCGAACTCGGCCGCGTGCGTCACCTCGTGGAAGGCGATCCACCGGCGAAACCGCGGGTAGTCGACGTCGAGCTCCGCCGCGACGCGCACGATGTTCGGGTGGACGAAGTAGAGCCCGTGCTCGGCGTCCGGCTCGTCCGCGAGCAACAGGGGGTCGTACTGCCCGAGCACGTTCCGCGCGAGGAAGCCGAGCGCGAACGCCATCGTCCCGGTGTTGGCGACCCGCGAGACGTCCCGCGAGAACGCGGCGACCGGGTTGTCGGAGCCGGTAGGCCCCCGGGGACCGCCGACCCCCCCCGGACCGCCGGATCCGCCGGCGCCCCCGAACGGGTCCGGGATCCGGTCGAGCGGCCCTTCGGTCGTCCAGTCGCTGCTCTCGGGTTTCCAGTCGCCGCCCTCTGTCGTCCAGTTATCCTCGCTCGCTGGCTCGCTGGGGGCGCCGTCCGCCCCCGCTTGCCCGGTCGCCGCCGCCTCGATCGGCGCCATCACGTTCCGGAACGTGTCGACGCTCGCGTCGATCCAGTGGTGACGGTTCTGCACTTCGATCGCGTCGGGCACGTCGAACGCGATTCCCGCGACCGCGCCGAGCCGGGTCCGGGCGTCCCGGACGTCGGCGGCGTACCCCTCCCGCTCGGCGGCCGTGAGCGCCAGCGAGCCCGGGTCGGTGCTCGCCTTCGCGGCCGCCGCGGCCCGGTCCCAGTCGACGACGCCGGTGCCGGACGCCTCGGAGACCGCGCGCAGGCTTCGGAGAATGTCCATATCGACGGGAGGGGTGCGCGCCTCAAGTCGTTTGCGTCGGGTTCAGTCAGTCGGTAGCCGCGTCGGACCGCGTCCAGTCGTCACTCGTCGCCGGCGATCCCCGACGGGACCTCGTCGTCGCCGCGGAGCTTCGCGACGCCGACCGCGACCGCGACGAGCGCGGCCACCGCGAGCAGGAGACCGGCGACCGCCCGCGCCGAAACGCCGCCGTCGGTCTCGGTGTCGTCCTCGTCGGCGTCTGCGTCTGCGTCCGCTTCCGACGCGGCGATCGCCGTCGGCTCGTCACTCGCGCCGAACAGTTCGAACGGCCCGATTTCGATGTCGCCGTCGCCGAGGTGGACCTCCAACAGGGTAAATGAGGAATCGGTCATATCTCGTTGTTCGTGCGGCAACGATTTAGTCGTGGCGGCCGGCGGGGACCGTCGACCCGCGACCGGCGGGACGCCGCCGCCTCGCGACCGGCGGGCCCTCGCCCTCGCGGTCGCCCCCGACCGGCGGTTTCTTGCCGTGCGCCCCGTCACTCGCGTGCATGCACGAGCGCGGCCGAACGTTCCTCGACGACCTGCTCGCGACCGCCAGCCCCTCCGGGTTCGAGACTCCGAGCCAGCGGGTCTGGACCGACTACGTCCGCGGGTTCGCGGACGACGTCTCCGTCGATGCCTACGGCAACGCCGTCGCCGTCCACGAGGGCGCCCCCGACGCGCCGGCGATCGCCTGCACCGGCCACGCCGACGAGATCGGGTTCATCGTCCGCGACGTGCTCGACGACGGCTTCCTCCGCATCTCCCGGATCGGCGGCTCAGACCGCACCGTCTCGAAGGGCCAGCACGTCACGGTCCACGCCGACGAGCCCGTCCAGGGCGTGATCGGCCAGACCGCGATCCACCTGCGCGACGCCGGGGACGAGGAGTACGAGGAGATCGCCGGCCAGTTCGTCGACATCGGCGCGACTGACGCCGACGAGGCCCGCGAGCACGTCGAGGTCGGCGACCCCGTCACCTTCTCGACCGACTGCGAGGAGCTCGCCGGCGACCGGATCGCGGCCCGCGGGATCGATAACCGCACGGGGGCGTGGGCGGCCGCCGAGGGACTCCGCCGTGCGGCCGAACGCGACGTCGACGCGACCGTGTACGCCGTCTCCACTGTCCAAGAGGAGGTCGGTCTTCAGGGCGCCCGGATGGTCGGCGTCGACCTCGACGACGTGGACGCGTTCGTCGCCGTCGACGTCACGCACGCCACCGACAACCCCGACGTCGACACCGAGCGCCGCGGGCCGGTCGAGCTCGGCGCGGGGCCGGTGATCGCCCGCGGCAGCGCGAACCACCCCGTCCTCGTGGAACTCGCACGCGGCGCCGCCGCCGCGGACGACATCGACGTGCAGCTCCAGGCGACCGGATCTCGAACGAGCACCGACGCCGACGCCTTCTACACCGCGCGCGGCGGCGTCCCCTCGCTCAACGTCTCGATCCCGAACCGATACATGCACACGCCCGTGGAGGTTGTCGACCTCGGCGACCTCGACGCGGTCGCTGACCTGCTCGCCGCCGTCGCCGACGACGCGGCCGAGGCGGCCCCGTTCGCCGTCGACGTCTGAGGGGCGCGTCGTCCGCGGCCGACCGGCTGTTCCCGCCGCAGTCGGGGAAACCGAACCACGGTAAACCGGGGCACGGTGCGGTCGAAACGGAACTGTTTTACAATATCCTGCCGTATCCGAGAATGCGTCGAACGGACGTGCGCTCTGGTGGTGTAGTCCGGCCAATCATATTGCCCTCTCACGGCAATGACCTGGGTTCGAATCCCAGCCGGAGCATCCTAACCCGACGCCTTCTCCCGATTTTTGCCGTGAACTACCCAGCGGTAAACCGATGCCCTCACAAGCCACGGATCGGTCGATGACGCGCTCGCGGCATGGGATCAAACACGCACCGAGTACGGCACCACGCTCGTCGTCCGCGGGAAGCAGATGGGTGACGTGCGGCTGAGCTTGGACTGATCAGCGGCTCGGAGTGGTCGCCTGAACGAGTGCCGCGTGGTACGGCCGTCAAGCGGGCCGGCAATCGATAAAACCGACCGGTTTACAAGTCAACTACAGTCTCACTACTCTGTACGCCCACCCTATCCGTTTCGACGTGTTTCGACAGAGCCCAAGGGCGGTTGTCGATTTATTCACCCTCGTCAGTTTGTTATGGCAACCGTTGACTATTCACGTGACGAGTGATGGCAGTAGCATATGGCGATTGACCGTGTGACAGTTTCACTTGATACGGATGCGAAGGAGGCACTCGATGATCTCACTGAACGAACGGGGCACGGGCAAAGCGAGCTACTGCGGCGTGCGTTGACCTTCTACGCTGCTAATTACCAAGCCGCAACGACTGACGCGGGGACGAAGCTCGGCGATTATCACAAAATGCTCTCGGGCGGTGAACACGTTCTTCTCGACGTCGATTTCCTCCACTGCTTCCTCGATTACGTGTCTGATAGCGACGACGAGCCGGATCCCGACTTCTTAGCGAAAGCGGACCAAGTCTCTGAGTATCACGCACACGAGTACGACGGTGAGTTTGAGACGCTCGACGAGTTACTTGAGTGGCTCTCGCTGTGCGGGTTTTTGAGTGTCCGTCGGAGTGACGATAACCGGTATCACGTCGTGTTTCCGTCAGATCAGATCCGGTGGTTTATGACTCGATTTATTGAACGGAGTGCGGCGAATCTCCCCTTCGACCTCGTTATTGAGGAAGGGTTAACGAAGGTGCTGATCACTGAGACGAGACCGGACAAATGAGAACGATCCCTGTTCGGCGATCGCCGATACTCCAGTAGTATGCAGAATTCATACTGATTCATACGATGACATCGCGCCGACGCATTACGTGTGAGTTTCTAACAACCACATATTTATACTGAGATACATATGAGATTCGTAGCCATGTCGAATGATAGCACGTTTGCAGAGCGGCTCAAACGGCGTCGGTTCGTTCGTCTGAGTGGCGGTGCCGGAGTCGCGGCCTTGGCGGGGTGCAGTAGTCAGGAAGACCTCCAAGGCGACGGTGGTGACGGCGGTGATGGGTCGTCCGACGGTTCCGACTCGGAGGACGGCTCCGACTCGGCGGACGGTGAGGACGGTGGGGCGGGCGACAGCGACCCGATCGGTGTCGGTGTCGTGATCCCGTTCAGTGGTGACCTGAGTGACTTCGGGCAACCGATGCTGAACGGCCTGGAAATGGCGTTAGAGGATATCAACGCCGCCGGTGGGCCGCTCGGCAGAGAGATCGAACTGTTCGACGAGGACTCGGAAACCAATTCGACTGCGGGGGTCAACGCGGCGAACTCCCTCGTGAACACGCAGAACGTCTCAGGACTGATCGGGGCGGTTTCGAGCGGCGTGACGATCAGTATCGCCCAATCAGTGAGTATTCCGAACGAGGTTCTGCACATCACGTCTGCGTCGTCGTCACCGACGATCAGCACGCTCGACGACAACGACCTCGTGTTCCGGACGCGGACGAACGACCGGTTCATCGCGCAGGTCATGGCACAGATCATCGAAGACGAGGGAGCGGACTCCGCGGCAGTTCTCTACATTAACAACGATTTCGGGGCGGCGCTCGCAGACACGTTCGAGGAAACGTTTAGCGGGACGACGACGGCCACGGTCGGGTACGAGTCCGGACAGTCCTCGTACCAGCAGGCGTTGTCCGAGCTGTACGCCGACGATCCGGAGTTCATCGCGTACGCCGGGTACCCGGAGAGCGGGACCACCATTCTGAATCAGTGGAACGAGGAGGGGTACGGTGGGAACTGGGTGCTGCACACGAGTCTCCTCTCACAGGACTTCCTCAACAACGTCGGCGCGGATATCCTCAACGGGATGTACGGCGTGCGGACGCTCCCGCCCACTGGTGACGCAACGAGTAGCTTCGAAGCGGATTACGCCGACGCGTACCCGGACGCCGACCTGTTCTCGCCGTACTCGTGGAACTCGTACGACGCGCTCGTTTCCTACGCGCTCGCGGTCCATCACGCCGGGACGACCGATCCGAACACGGTCAAGGAAAGCATGCGTCCGGTCTCAAATCCCGATGGTGACACCGTGAGTTACGCGGAGGTCGGCGACGGATTCGACCTGATCGATGACGGGACGACGATCGATTACTCGGGGCCGAGCGGGCAGGTGAACTACGACGAGAACGGCGACGTCGCCAGTGACATGGTTATCGTGCAAGTCGAGGACGGCGAGTTCGTCGATCAGGAAACGATTCCGGCCGGTGACCTGATCTAACGATTTCGCATCCTGTAGCCGAACTACGGGATGCCCGCGCTCTATCACCAACTCATCCATGATTGGCAGCTACACTCAACGGGTGCATCGGCCTCTCCGCGGTGGGAGGACTAATGACTAGCAGCGATATCCGTGTCGGCGTCGATATCGGGGGTACGTTCACCGATCTTGTCACGATCTCGGACGGAACGCTCGACGTTACGAAGACGTCTTCGACGCCTGAAGCGCCGGAAGACGGCGTCACGGACGGACTCGAACAAACGCGTGAGAAGACGGGGGTTCAATTCGAGGACGTCGATTTCTTCGCGCACGGGACGACGGTCGCGACGAACGCGGTACTCGAGGAAGACTGGGCGGACACCGCGTTAGTCACGACCGGCGGCTTCCGCGACGTGCTCGAAATCGGGCGGCAGGCGCGTCCCGACATTTATGACTTCCAAACGGAGAAACCGGCGACCGTCGTTCCCCGAAACCACCGGTACGAGATCCCGGAACGGCTGGACGAACGGGGCGACGTGTCGACACCGCTCGATGAAGCGGCCGCTCGTGACGTCGCAGCGCAACTCGTGGACGCGGATATTTCGAGCGTTGCGATCAGCCTCCTCTTCTCGTACGAGAACGACGAGCATGAGCGTCGCATCCAAGAAATACTGGAGGCAGAAGGCGTTGACGCGTCGTTCTCGCTGTCGAGCGAGGTGCTGCCCGAGATCCGCGAGTACGAACGGACGTTGACGACCGCGCTCAACGCGGCGCTAAAGCCGGTAATGGACCGGTATCTCGGGAATCTCGAGACACAGATCGCCGACCTCGGGATTCGCCCGGACCTCGAGATCATGCAATCGAACGGCGGTATCATCACCGCCGATATCGCGCGGACGCGTCCGGTCAACACGCTGCTTTCGGGCCCGGCAGCCGGCGTCCAGGGGGCGAGTTACGTGGCCGGGCTCGCCGGCATCGAGAATCTGATCACGATGGACATGGGCGGCACGTCGTGTGACGTCTCGCTCGTCGAAGGTGGCGATCCGATGGTCGCCACCGACGTGGAGGTCGGCGCCTACCCGGTCAACGTGCCGATGATCGATATTCACACGGTCGGCGCCGGCGGCGGCTCGATCGCGTGGATCGACGACGGCGACGCGCTCCGCGTCGGGCCGCGGTCCGCGGGCGCCGACCCGGGACCGATCTGTTACGGTCGCGGCGGCACCAGCCCGACGATCACGGACGCGCAGCTCCTCTTGGGGCGGCTGAATCCCGACGCGTTCCTCTCCGACGACCTGTCTGTCGACGTGAACCGCGTCGAGGAGATCTTCGAACGGGAGCTCGCCGACCCGCTCGGGAAGTCCGTCGAGGCCGCCGCGCAGGGCGTGCTCGACGTCGCCAACGCGAGCATGGAGCGGGCCCTTCGGGTGGTGTCGGTCGAACGCGGGTACGATCCGCGAGACTTCGGGCTCGTCGCGTTCGGCGGGGCCGGGCCACTCCACGCGACGACGCTCGCCGCCGAACTCGATATTCCGCGGGTGCTCATCCCGCGGACCGCCGGTGTGCTTTCCGCGCTCGGGTTACTGATCAGCGACATCCTGTACGACTACAGTACCTCTCGCGTTCGGAACTGGGAGGGTGTCGAGCCGAGCGACCTCCAAGCGACCTTCGACGAGTTCGTCGCTAACGGCCGCGAGCAGTTAGCGAACGAGAACTTAGACGAGTCACAGATGCAGTTCGAACGGTCGGTCGACCTCCGGTACGCCGGGCAGTCTTTCGAGCTGTCCGTCCCGATCCCTGACGGGCCGCTCGATTCCCAGACGAAGGCCACGATCCGAGACCGCTTCCACACCAAGCACCGACAACGCTACGGGCACGCCTACGACGACGAGCCGATCGAGCTCGTCACGCTTCGCACGCGCGCTCGCGGCGTCGTCGAGACGCCCAACCTCCGGCAGGACACGAACACGGGGGACGTCGCGGACGCGATCGTCGAGGAGCGGCCGGTTCAGTTCGACGGCGAGGTGCGTGACACGCGCGTCTACCGGCGGGAGCAGTTGCCGCCCGCCGGCAGTTTCACCGGGCCGGCGATCGTGGAGGGCGCGGAGAGCACGGTCGTCGTCCGCCCGGAGCAGTCCGTCGAGGTGGACGAGTACGGCAGTCTCATCGTGGAGGTCCACTCATGAGCGACTCTTCAGCCATCGATTCGGTAACGCTCGAGGTGACCCGGAACGCGGCCGCGGCGGTCTGCGAGGAGATGAACGCGAACCTGATCCGGACGGGGTACTCTCCGAACATCAAGGAGCGGCGCGACTGCTCGTGTGCCCTGTTCGACGCAGACGCCGAGATGATCGCACAGGCGGAGAACATGCCGGTGCACCTCGGTTCGATGCCGTTCTCGGTTCGAGCCGCAGTCGACCGGTTCCCGCGCGAATCGCTGAACCCCGGCGACGCGATACTGCTCAACGACCCGTTCTACGGCGGGGCGCATCTCCCGGATCTCACGCTCGTCACGCCGGTGTATCACGACGGCGAGCTCATCGCGTTCACCGCGAACCGCGCGCACCACGCGGACGTCGGCGGCTCGCACGCCGGGAGCGTCTCCGCGGATTCGACCGAGATCTATCAGGAGGGACTCCGGATCCCGCCGGTGAAACTCTTCGAAGGGGGCGACCCGAACGACGCCGTCTTCGAGATGATCCTCTCGAACGTCCGGACGCCGGACGAACGTCGCGGCGACCTCCGGGCGCAGGAAGCCGCGAACGAGACCGGACGGCGGCGGTTCGGCGAGCTCGCGGACCGGTACGGGGCCGACAAGCTGGGAGTCGCGCTCGAGGAGATCAAAAACTACTCCGAGCGCCGGATGCGGTCGGAGATCGAGTCGCTGCCCGACGGCGAGTACTCGTTCGAGGACGTGCTCGATGACGACGGCGCTGGAAACGTTGACCTTCCGATCGAGGTCACGCTGACGATCGACGGCGACGAGATCCTCGTCGATTTCACCGGCACCGCGGATCAGACCGCCGGTCCGGTCAACGCGGTCTTCGCCGTGACCGCGTCCGCGACCTACTACGCGGTTCGCTGCGTGACCGACCCGGAGATACCCCCGAATCACGGGTGCTATCGGCCGATCACGATCGAGGCGCCCGAGCAGAGCATCGTGAACCCGGACCCGCCCGCGGCCGTCGTCGGCGGGAACCTGGAGACGTCACAACGCGTGACGGACGTCGTGCTCGGCGCGTTCGCCGAGGTCGTTCCCGAGAAGGTCGTCGCGGGCTCGCAGGGCACGATGAACAACGTCACGTTCGGCGGGGAGGATCCCCGGTCGGACGAACCGTACGCGTTCTACGAGACCCAAGGCGGTGGGTTCGGTGGACGCGCCGGGAAAGACGGGTTGGACGGCGTGCACGTCCACATGTCGAACACGATGAACACGCCCGCGGAGGTGCTCGAAACCGCCTACCCGCTCCGCGTTGCGCGGTACGAACTCCGTGAGGATTCGGGCGGGGCGGGCGAGTTCCGCGGTGGACTCGGCCTGCGTCGTGACATCACCGTCAGGGACCACACGGCGACGTTCAGCCTCCTCGCGGACCGGCAGACGCATCGTCCGTACGGGCTGCTGGGCGGCACCGACGGCGACTCCGGGAGCGCGGTCCGTATCGATCCCGACGGCGACACCGAGCGGCTGCCGCAGAAATCCACGCACTCGTTGCCCCCCGGAACGACGGTGAGTATTCGAACGCCCGGCGCCGGCGGGTACGGCGACCCGACCGCCCGATCGAAGGCCGCGATCGAACGAGACCTCCGTACGGAGAAACTCTCGATCGGGCACGCCCGAGACCTGTACGGTGACGCGGTGATCGACGAGATCACCGGGTCGGACACAGACGCCGTGAGCGACGGTGGACAATCCGATGAATGAGTCACACCAACTCCCCGCTTGGCCTGCGGATTGCGCCGCATCTCGCCGTCGTGAGCATGGGCTACGTGATGTTCGGGTACGCCGGCGTCCCGGAATTCTACCTGAACCGGTACGACATCGGCTACGCGTCGTTCGGCCTCATGCTCTCAGCGACGCTGCTTCCGTTCGTCTTGGTGCAGTGGCCGGCGAGCAAACTCGTGGAGCGAACCACGACGACCCGACTGCTGATCACCGCGACGGTCGTCCAAGCGGGGCTCGCGGTGACCGTGGACTTCGCCCCGACGTTTCCGGCGGTGCTCGGCCTCCGGTTCCTGTGGGGAATCGCCGCCGGACTGGTTCTCAGCGTCGGTGCGACACACGTCGCTCGCCTCTACAGGGGGGACGCCGCGAGCCGGCAACAAGGCGTGTACGGCGGGATGCTGACGCTCGGCGGGGCGTTCGGCTTCCTGATCACGCCGCGGCTCGTGACCGCGACGAACGGGATCGGTATCCACGCGCTCGGCACGCTTATTGCGATTCCTGCCGTCGGTATTTTGTATCTCAATCGCGCCGATCGACTGACGGCCCCGTCGGAAACGGCGTCCGACGCCGCCGGCGCATCGGTACTGACGAATCCGGTCGTCGTTCTCGCGTCGCTCTGCTACGTCGCCGCCATCGGATCGTACCTGACGCTCTCGGCGTTCATCACCTCGTACTTCGAGGACCTCGGACTCCTCGGTCCGTTGAACGCGCTCGTTCTCGGGGTCGCAACCCTCGGCCGGGCAGCGGGCGGGAGCGCGGTCGTCGGCTTTCGGATAACCGACCCGAAAATCATCGCGGGAGCTTCGACAGTGGCCGCACTCGGGTTCGGCACACTCGCCGCAGCGCCGTCGGGCCCGCTTCGCGTCGGACTCCCGCTCCTCGTCATGCTGGCGGTGTCAGTTCCGTTCGGCGCGATATACAACGTCGCCGCGGGCGCGACTGCCGCCGAAGGCAGCGCGCTAGCGATGGTCATCGCGGTCGGCAACCTCGTCGCACTCGTGTTACCGGTCGTCACCGGCTCCATCCGGGACGCCACCGGGGGGTACGAGGGCGCATTTATGATACTGGTCGGACTGAACACGCTCGCAATCGGTGCAGCGGTCCTCATCACGCGAACACACTAATGACACGACACTCGCCGCCACACCGGAGTCGTCCCGCTCGCGGAGGTGCACTCCATGGTTAGCGCCGGTCTCTTGGACGCGACGGTCCAAGGGCTGATCACCGGTGCAGTGATCGCCGGCGGAGCGCTGGGACTCTCCCTCATCTACGACATCGCGGAGGTCCCGAACTTCGCACACGGAGACATGATCACGATCGGCGCGTACCTCGCGCTCGTCTTCAACAACCCGGGCGAGATACCGTTCCTTCCGGACTTCGGATCCGCCCCGTTCGTGCTCGCAGCGGTCATCGGAGTCGTGCTGGCCGGCGTCCTCGGCGCGGTGTACGAACTCGCTATCTTCCGGAAATTCCGCGAGAAAGACGCGGACCTGATCACCATGGTGATCGTGTCGCTGGGTCTCGCACTCGTGTTACGGAACGCCGTGCTGTTCCTCGTCGGCTCGAAGAACATCCAGTACCAGACGCCCCGCGTCATCACCACGAACTTCGATTTCCTCGTCACGGGGGGCGGACTCACCGTCATCACGACCCAACGACAGGCCGGTGAACTCGTCACGACCGGGGCGTGGGGGTACCCGTGGTGGCTCATCGTCGCCGGGATCCTCGCCGCCGTCGCGGTCGGGTACGCGGTCTTCGCGCTCTACCGCCAAGAGGAAGATTTCACCACGGTCTACCTCATCCCGCCGAAAATCCTGGGTGCCGCCGGGAGCATCGCTACCGTCCTCCTCCTGGGCGTGTTCGCACGGCTCGGCCCGCAGGGAACCGACTACATTCTCGGCACACAGATCGGCCTGAACGTCAAGCACATCACGATACTCGCAGTGGTCATCGCCGCGATGTTCGTCCTCAACGTGATCTTGAAAACCACCAAACTGGGGCGCGCGATGCGCGCGACCGCGGACAACATGGATCTCGCGGAAGTCCGCGGCGTCGACGCCGACAGAGTGCAACTCGTCGTGTGGGTCGTCGCCGCGATGCTCGCCGCGCTCGCCGGGATCCTCACCGGGTGGTTCGCAACGAACCTCACGCCGAACATGGGGTTCGCGTTGTTGCTCCCCATCTTCGCGGCTGTGATCCTCGGCGGGATCTCCTCGCCGTACGGGGCGGTCGCGGGCGCGATGATCATCGGACTGAGCATGGACGTCGGCGTCTACCTGATACCCGGCTCGTCGACGTACAGGGTGGCGATCGCGTTCGTCATCCTGATCGGCGTCCTGCTCGTCAAACCCGAAGGCATCTGGGGTGATGTCTAATGGCCGTCGCTGACTTCATCATCTCGCTCCTGACGTTCATCGCGATTTACAGCCTGTTCGGTATCGGCCTGAACCTCAAATTCGGGTTTACCGGCCTCATCGACTTCGGCCACGTCGCGTACTTCATGATCGGAGCGTACGTGACCGTGGTCCTGACGATGCCCGCCGGTGCCGCCGGGTACGGCGGTATCGGCGGCTTCGCACTCCCGGAGCTGTTCGGTGTTCTCGGCCCGCTCGGGAGTCTCTTCGGGTGGGTCCTCGGTGTCCTCGGCGGTATGATCGCCGCCGCGCTAGTCTCTCTCGCGGTCGGCGTGCCGACGCTGCGCCTCCGGGAAGACTACCTGGCTATCACGGCGCTCGGAATCGCCACGATCCTCACCACCGTGGTGAACGACGAGGAATGGCTGTTCAACGGGCCGTTCGGCATCAACACCGTTTACACACCGCTTCGTGACGTCTTCCCGCTCAGCCTGGGCGGCTTCACGCTGAACATGGCCGTCTTCGGCGTCCTGTCACTCGCCGTGTTCGGGCTCACCGGCTACTGGCTCGTGAAGGTGTTCCAACACCGAGGTCGCCGCGGGAGACTCGTCCTCGGCGTCTTAGTCCCGCTCGTCGCCGTCTGGTACTTCGTCCTCCCGACGCTGAGCGGCGGCATGGTCGAACTCACCCGGAACACGCTCTGGCTGTTCGACCCGACGGCCGGCCCTAACGGCGGAATGGATTACGACCGGTTCATCCTCCTGCTGTCGGTCGCGGCGCTCGGCGGCGGGTACTGGATAACGGAGCGAACGATCAACAGCCCGTACGGCAGGGTCCTGCGAGCGATCCGCGAAGACGAGGACGTCCCGCGAGCGCTCGGGAAAGAGACGTTCCAGTACAAGCTGCAAGCGCTGATGCTCGGGTCGGCGCTCGCCGGGGCCGCCGGGGCGCTGTGGGCGATCAATATCGGGTTTATCGCTCCCGACCAGTTCGCCGCGACGATCACGTTTTACGCCTTCACGGCCGTCATCGTCGGCGGCACCGCCAACAACAAGGGCGTCATTCTCGGCACCGCGTTCTTCTGGGGCATCCGCAACGGAACGCGGTTCATCGACGTCCCGTCTCAGTACTCCATTCAACTCGCAGCGGCCCGCCTCATGCTGATCGGCGTCGTGCTGATACTCATCCTGTACTACCGGCCCGAGGGCCTCCTCGGCGAACAGGACTACGACATCCCGCTGCCGTCGCGGGACGCCTCCGGAGGGACCGACGATGTCTGAACAGAACACACCGACCCCGACGCCCGACGCAACGCCAACAGACAGCCCGGCGGTGGGAGATGACCGCGACCCGATTCTTCGAACCGAAGGGATCACCAAACAGTTCGGCGGCATCACGGCGCTTGACGGCGTCGATCTGACCGTCGATACCGGCATCACCGGACTCATCGGCCCGAACGGTGCCGGGAAGACGACCCTGTTCAACTGTCTCACCGGCTTCCACAAGCCCGACGACGGGCGGGCCCGCCTCTACGAGACGGACATCACCGGCGAGGAGCCGCCGGCCATCGCCCAGCACGGCATGGTTCGGACCTTCCAAATTCCGCGTGAGCTCGCCGACATGACCGTGTTCGAGAACCTGCTTCTGGCCCCGATGAACCAGCACGGTGAACGGCTCCGTGGCGCGTGGATCCGGGGAGACCAGTTCGTCGAGGAAGAGCAGACGATCCGAGACCGGGCCCGCGAAATCGCGGCGTTCTTCGAGATCGACCACCTACTCGACGAGCCCGCCGGCAGCCTTTCGGGAGGCCAGCGGAAACTCCTCGAAATCGCCCGTGCGCTGTTGACCGACCCCGATATCGTCCTGTTGGACGAGCCGTTAGCCGGAGTGAATCCGACCCTCGAACAGAAGATCCTCGGTCGGATCGAAGACCTCGTCGAGGACGGCTACTCGTTCCTCCTCATCGAACACGACATCGATCTCATCATGGACAACTGCGAGCGCGTCGTGGTCATGCACCAAGGCACGGTCCTGACGACGGGCTCTCCGGAAGCGGTCCAGTCAGACGAGCGCGTTATCGAGGCGTACCTCGGCGGTGATGACGTATGACGGTGCTCGAAATCGAGGGGTTAGACGCCGGGTACGGGGACCTCCAGATCCTCTCGAACGTCGATATGACTGTTGAAGACGATGAATACGTGACCATCGTCGGGCCGAACGGCGCGGGGAAGTCCACGGCGATGAAATCCGTCCTCGGGCTGACGACGTACATGGACGGGTCGATCACGCTCAACGGGGAATCCATCGAGGGGATGGACACGAACGCCGTCATCGAGCGAGGGATCAGCTACGTACCACAGAGCGACAACCTCTTTCCCTCGATGACGGTTCGAGAAAACCTCCTCATGGGCGCGTTCAGCCTGCCGGAGGTCCCCGAAGAGCGATTGGCGGAAATTCTCGACCGATTCCCGATTCTGAAAGAGCGGCAACGGCAGCGCGCCGGGACCATGAGCGGTGGCCAACAGCAGATGTTAGCGATGGGGTCGGCGCTGATGGTTGACCCCGACATCCTGTTACTAGACGAGCCGTCCGCGGGGTTGGCACCCGAGCTCGTCGAGGACATGTTCGACCGGATCGACGAGATCAACGATGCGGGCACAGCCGTTCTGATGGTCGAACAGAACGCGAAGAAGGCGTTACGGCGCTGCGATCGAGGGTACGTCCTCGTGAACGGCGAAAACGCGTACGAGGGGCCGGGCGAAGAGTTACTACACGACCAAGAAGTCCGCGAGCGGTTCCTCGGTGGATGATAAAGATACGAGCGCATACCCCCGTCTTTAGGCGGGGGTCAAGCGGACAATAGCCTACACACCCACCGACGACGCCAGCGCTGTCACGTCTGTTCGACTCGACTCGCAGCCCACGCGGATCCGAAGCCGTAGACCGAACTCGTGTCCAGCGTTCAAGTACGTGGCACGCAACGTGAAGCCGTGACTGACGACGCGTCCGCTCCCGAGAACTCCGGTGTCCCGACCGTCTCCTGTGCTCGGTGTGGCCGCGAGTGGGAGCTTGACCACGAGCTGGACGACCTCCACGCCGGGAACCGCGCGGTCGAACAGTTCGCGCTCGACCACGAACGGCACACCGGTCACTACCCGGACGACGTGACCCCGTGGACCGTTCGGTGCCAGCACTGTCCGGACGGGGAACAGTTCCTTTCCGAACGCCCTGCTCGGCGCTGGGCGACCACCCACGCACGCCACACGCGTCATACCGTCCACCTCGAAGGCCCAGACGAAACGGACGACGTCGTTTCGTCCGGGGCCAGCGAGTCGCAGCCGTAGGAACCGATTACGGAGAATCGAGGCAACTGCCTCGCGTTTAGCGCGGGGAGGATGCCGAGGGACCGCTCGCGGTCCGGTCGTCGCTCCACGTGAAGTAGCTCGCCAGCGCGGGGCCGCTGACGTTGTGCCAGACGCTGAACAGCGCGGGGATAAGCGCGGCCGCCGGGTCGAACAGCGACGCCGCGAGCGCCACCGCGAGCCCGCTGTTCTGGAGACCGACCTCGAACGTGGTCGTCCGCACGCGGTCCTCGGACATGCCGAACGCGCGGCCGACGCCGTAGCCCGCGCCGAGACCGATGCCGTTGTGGAGGACGACCGCGGCCAGCACGAGCGCGCCCGCGGTGAGGATGTTGTCGACGTTCGCGCCGACGACGCCCGCGACGATGGCGACGATGGCGACGACGCTAATCACGGGGAAAACGTCGACGCCGACCGCCGCGGCCTTCGGCGAATAGCGGTCGAGGGCGTACCGAATCCCGAACCCGAGCACGACCGGGATGATGACGATCTGGACGATGCTCGTGAACATCTCCATGAACGTCACGTCGACGGCTTCCCCGAGGATGAACAGCGTCCACGCGGGCATCACGACGGGTGCCGCGAGCGTCGTCACCGTCGTGATGGCGACGGAGAGCGCGACGTCGCCGCGGCCGAGGTACGTCATCACGTTCGACGCCGTGCCGCCGGGCGCCGCGCCGACGAGGATGAGTCCGACCCCGATCGCGTCCGGCAGGTCGAAGAGGAGGTAGAGCGCGTACGCCGCCAGCGGCATCACGAGCCACTGCGTGATCGCGCCGATGCCGACGTCGACGGGGCGCTCGACGAGCCGCTGGAAGTCCTCGGGCTGGAGGGTCAGCCCCATCCCGAGCATGATGATGCCGAGCAGGGGGTTGACGTAGTCCAGCACCGGGACGAACGCGGTCGGGTAGACGAGCGCGAGGCCCGCCGCCGCGATCACCCAGACGACGAAGTACTTGCTCGCGACCTGTGCCGCCCGCGAAATTCCGCCCGTAACGCTCATACGGTTACCGCGACAGTCCGCGGAAAGAAAGCTTCCCTTACTGGCAGAATTGCGGGACGCCTCCCGCCTCGGTGTGACCAACGGAATCGCTGGGGCCAAACTAGTCTACCAGATCGAGATCGCCGCGGCGCTCCCGATGCATGATGCCGGTGAACAGCCGAAGTTTCGAAACGAGCTCGGACTCGGTCTCGTGTGTCGCTACTCGCAAGTCCCATCGCACCTGTGCGGATCGTATCATCACGCTCGTCACGTCAGCTTCGTGCACGAAGATCAACCGGTCACCGTGGGTTTCCGAAAGCGCTTCGGGAACGCTTCCGGCTGCTTCTCCGACGCCGAAATTATGTCCGAGTCTCTGTGTCGACAGTCGCTGCGTCGCCGACTCAGGTGCGGAGGAGCTCACCAGCACGCCGGACGACAGGTGGTGCGGCGGCCGCGAGGCGGTTTGCGACGGCGTACTGCGCGTAGAGATCAGATCCGTCGGCGCCACTGGGGTTCTCGTCGGCGATCCTGTCGGCGTTCCGGATCGGGGTGTGAACGGAGCCGGCGAGGCGACGCGCGATGGGTTCCGGGGACGTACCGAGGAGCGCCCGGAGCCCGTCTACCGCAGCGGCCCGTTCGGCGGCGATCGGGTCCACCGACTCCGGCACGCCGTACGCGCCGTCCGAGGCGGCGTTCTTCGCGTCAGTGACTGCGCGGTCCGCCGTCAACGCACCTAACGCGGGGATAACGGCGCCGACCTTGCGGCCGGCATCGCGGCGCTCGACGGCGTTCTGCGCGCTCGCCCACCGATTTTTCGACAGCTCCCTGAGTAGCTTTTCGCCGGGAGTGTTCGAGAGCTCCCGCTTGATATCGCTCGTCAGCGCTTCCCAGTCGGGCCGCGTCGCGTGCGACGCGATGTCGTCGGTGAGCGTCGCCGCGACGCTCGCGAAGTGCGCTCCGTACTCACGCGGGTCGTCAAGCGTCGATGCGTACCGCTTGTAGAGCCGGCGGGCGTCAGCGGCATACGCCCGCCCCCACTCGGCGTTCTGCGCGAGCTCGGCGACGTGCAAGACTGCGTTCTCGTACTCGCGGCGCGACTCCGGGTCGGTGAGTCTGACACCCGTATACCCCCAGTCGGTAATGCGGGCATGCTCGACGAACGCCGCCGTCGGGTCGTCCGGTGGACCGACGTGTGAGTAGTCGGTGAGGAACGACTCGGCGTCAGCGTGGTCCCGCTCTCGACGCGTGCTGACGTCTTCCGCGGTGAGTTCATCACGGAACGCGGCGAGGCCGGCATCGACGAACATAGCCTCCGAGCGCGGATGCGTGAGCCCCTCAAGCGCCTCACTCCGACTCTCTCCGGAGTCCTCCGGGGAGAGCGCCGATCGCGCGGACTCGCGTTCGCGGGCGAGCTCGTCTCGGACGACGGCATTCGGGATCTGCGAGAGATCCGTCCCGTCGAGGAGCAAGCGGATGCGGTCGCGTGCACTCGTGAGGTGTGCATCCGTCGGCTGAACCGGTGTCGCCGGAGGTACTCGCGGGATAGCGCCCGGCAGCGCGGCGATGGCCGACTCGTCGTACTCGACGGTCGTCTCGCCCGACAGCGGAGTAAGACCGTTACACCCCGAAAGCGTGCCCGTGAGCGCGGTGCCGACGCCAGCGAGCACCGAGCGACGAGTCTCCCGACTCATGCCGGCTCACTCTCGTTGTACCGCGACGGGATCCGGCCACAGCTCCCACCGGTACCGATGGAGAGCCCGCTATACTCGTCGTCAGGAAACGGAAGTCGAACGGCGGCCGCGACGTGACCCCAGGCGTCGCGCTCGCAGTCAACCTCGGCGTCGCGGATCACGTGACAGAACTGAACGTCGGGGCTGCCGTCATCGTCTCTGGCGACGTAGTTCAACTGCAGTGTGTAGCAGTCACGAACGCGGGTCTGGTAGAGGAGGACCGATTCGCTCGCGTACGCTGTCTCCGAAATAAGGCGGCGGACGGCGGCGACGTTCGTGGCGTCGCCGGCAAACGCAACTGCCTCACTCCCGCTCTCGCTCCCAATAACGTGCGAAGTGAGCGGGTCAGACGCGGTGTCGTCGGCACTCTCGTCGGTATCGGTGGACTCACGCGGAGCGACGATCGGCGGCCGGTCGCTCGTTGAACGCGTCATGACGGCCGCGTGGTCGGTGACGATCGTCCCATCAGCTGGCGGTGATTGACGGCTTTCGGACCCGCTACAACCGGCGACCGACGCGGCGAGCCCGCTGCCGATACCGGCGAGAACGGCACGCCGAGACGGGGTGGAGGGCGAAAACATCGAGAATCGCTATACAACCAGACCGACAAGAAACCGACGGTCCACCGACCGGCGCTCCTCGTCGTTCCTCGATCAGACCAACACGGAACTGCTCTGGGTAGACGTTACAGCGCCCCTAACCCTCGCCCACGGGATCAAACCCCGCGTACCGACCGAGCCTTGTGAGACCGGCTCTCAAGCTTAACCAGCTCTTTGTGTTTTAGTAGTCTCTTTAACAAACCCTGGTGTAGGCTGACCCGAGAACGATGTACCTGCTGGAAACCATCTACCCGCTCGCGATAGCCACCGCGAACCTGGCTCTAGGCTGGGTCCTCTACCGCTTCTCTGAACCGGTGGTCGGCGGCCTGCTCGTCATACTCGGGTTGTTCGTCATACTCACGCTGATCGGAAGTACGCTCAGCAGACACCGACCACTACTCCGAGAACCGACGTGATTTTCTCCGAACTGTCGTCGTGACTCCCGACTCAGGATCCAACAAGGACCCCGCATAGCTCACGAGCGGATCGCCCAGCAAAGCGGCACGTGAGCAGCCGTGTCGACATCCGATTCCGGCTCTGTCGAAAGCTGAGAGATATCTCAACTCCAACCGGTCGCTAGCCCGCTCGACGGCCGTACCACGCGGCACTCGTTCAGGCGGTCAGTCGAGCCCCGATCAGTCCAGATTCAGCCGCACGTCACCCATCTGCTTCCCGCGGGCGACGAGCGTGGTGCCGTACTCGGTGCGTGTTCGACTCCACGCCGCGAGCGCGTCGTCGACCGATCCGTGGCTCGCAAGCGCGTCGACGAGCGCGGTCGCATCGCCGGCCGCCTTCGCCGTCCCGGCCGCCGTGTGCGGGCGGGCAACGAACGCGCCGTCACCGAGCAGACACGCCCGATCCGTGACCATCTTCGGTACCGTCAGGTCGTAAATCGCCTGCACGAAGAGATCCGGCGTCTCGTTGACCAGGGTCTCGAACACGGGCGGGAGCGTCGCTGCGCGCTCGCGCTGTCGGTGGCGAATCGGATCGCGCAACCGACCCGGTGGCACGGAGAACCGTCGTTCGGTATCGCTCGTGTCCGTGAATATCGCGCGCCGGTCCCGCCCGTCGAACGTGTCGTACCACACCCAGTTGAGCCGACGCGACCCCGGTGCCGTCTCGCCGTCCGGGCCCGGAATAAAGTACGCGAGAACGAGCTGATCGGCCCCCTGGTAGAACGTGAACGTCTCGTCGAACGTCTCGACACACGCGGCCGGGAGGCCCGCTTCGTCGACGACGCCACGCCACGCGACGTAGGACGCGAACTCCGGTTCCACGCTGGGATGTAGCTGCGCACGCGTCGTCGACTGACCGCCCTCCGCGGCGACCACTACGTCCGCCGTCCGTTCCGTCCCGTCATCGATCGTGACGGTCGCCGTCTCGGGCGTCACGCCTGTGACCGCTGTCCCCGTCCGGTACCGCTCGTCGGGGAAGGCGTCGCGGAGCTGTCGATAGAGCGCGTCCCACGACGTGAACACCATCGTCTCGGACACGGCGCGCTCGACGTCCCCGCTCTCCGTGAGAAACCGGCGCTCGTGAGACCGCGTCGTGATAGCCTCGGGGTCAACGATGCCGTGGTCGCTGAGAAACCGGCGGATGTTCTGTTGGGCGACGATCCCGCCGCCGCGGCTTTTGAGCGCCCCTGCCGACCGTTCGTAGATCGTCGGATAGTGGCCCGACCGCGCGAGCGAAATCCCCGTAAAGAGCCCGCCCATCGATCCGCCGGAGATGAGCACATCGAGACCGGAAACGGACTGATGAGACTGGTCTTGAGACACACCGGTCCGTTACCGCGTGACAGGTGAAAGCCTACGGGTCGATCGATGCCGCGCGGCTTCTCGCGGCGGTTGCCGCTTCACCACATTCGCGGTGTCTAGGCCCTCCCGCGATCGGGTGTCGGAAACTCCTCGGCGATACCAACATCGTGTCCGGCGGCGTACCCGTTCAACTTGGCCGCGATCGGCGACTCGCGCAACTCGTCGTCGCCGTATCCCGCTTTCAAACGCGTCCATGAACGAGGAGACGGACGAGTCACCGGGTTACCGTCCGGTGAGTTCGGTTGCCCTCGGGACACAGCGGTTACGGATCGGGAGCGTCGTCCGACGGCGTATGGCTATATACCGGTCTATAACGGTAGCAACTGCTACCGCTCGATAGTGCCACCACGGGAGTAGAACGTATCAGTACACTAACCTATTATAAACCTGTTTAATTGAGCTGTACCTGGAATCACCTGATGTCACGTGCTTCGGGGCGTCAGGCGGACGCGGTATCACGCCGAAAGTATCTGCTCACGACGGCCGCCGTTGGGGCGGCCGGTCTCGCTGGGTGCAGCGGTACCGGGGATAACGATAGCGACGGCGGCGACGGCAGCGACGGCGGCAGCGGGGGCGAGGAGGGGAACACGATGGACTCCGGCTCGTCGGCTCCGGCGACGGTGACGGCCGAGGGGTCGTCAACGGTGTACCCCATCTCGAACAAGGGGAGCTCCTACTGGAACTCGAACTCGCCGGCGAGCGACGGCGAGTACTGGGGAGCCAACGACGAGTCGTCGGTCGCCGGGTGGGACCAGATCGAGACCGACCAGAACATCGCCGACTACTTCGCCAGCCTGTACGGCTTCGAGCCGACCGGCGAGCGGTCGAATCCGCCGTTCGCGACCCGCGTCGCGCTGAGCCACTCGGGGACCGGCTGCGAGGCGGTCCGAGACGGGCTCGTCGACATCGGGAACTCCTCCGGGCCGATCACGGCCGAACTGGACATCAGCGAGGAGCAGCGCGACGAGAACTACGTCGACCACGTCGTCGGCCGCGACGGCCAGCCGGTGTTCGTCAGTCAGGCGATCTACGACGCCGGCGTCGAACAGCTCACCGGCGAGCAGATCCGCGGCATCTACCAGGGCGATATCACCAACTGGAGCGAGGTCGGCGGGCCCGATCAGGAGATCTACGTGGTCGGCCGCGCCGAGGGCTCCGGGACGGACACCTCCTTCCGCCTGAACATGCTCGGCGACGCCGACGCCCCGATGGACGTCGACACGCGCCTCGGGCAGAACCAGCAGGTCCAACAGGTCCTCCAAGACAACGACAACGCCATCGGCTACATGGCGCTGGCGTTCTCCGGGTCGGGGATCCAGGCGATCGCGATCGACTTCGAAGGCACCGTCTTCCGCCCGGACCCCGACGCCGAGAACACCATCTTCGACTCCGAGTACCCGCTGAACCGGGACCTGCACATGTACACTCGGATCAACGAGGAGACGCCCGAGGGGACGGACATGCGTGAGGCCGCGTTCCTCAACATGTTCCTGACTGAGTTCGGCCAGAAGACGTTCGTGGAGGACGTCAACTACATCACGCTGCCGACGTCCGACATCGAGGCCGAGCGCGAGAAGCTCCCCGATCAGGCCTAGGTCTGCGGTCGCGCAGACGCTCGCTTCGCGGCCCGACCCCATTATATGTCACTCACTACCCCTCAAACCGATTGGCGCGCGAGCATCGAGCGACGGCTGACGAGAACGCGGGAGTTCGTCGACGATACGGACCCGGAGGCGCTGGCGGTGGTCCTCGCCTCGATGGGGTCGCTACTCGCCGCGTTCGTCGGGTTCCTGCTGGCGTCGCCGTGGACCGCCGTTCCGCTCGGCGCGTTCCTGATCGCCACCGGCTACGGCTGGGCGCGCCACCAAGCGCTCGTCGCCCGCGCGGTCACGTTCGCGATGACGACGGTGACGCTCGTGACGCTCGGGCTCATCGTCGCCTTCATTTTCGCCGAATCGATCCCGGCGTTTCAGTACGAGACGGCGAGCGTGTTCGGCGTCTCCGTGCCCGGACTCGGGATGTTCGCACAGGCGCGCTGGGACGCCGTCTCGGAGCCCGTGCGCTACTCGCTGCTCCCGATGATCCACGGGACGGTGATGGTGACGGCCATCGCGACGCTCGTGGCGGCCCCGCTCGGCGTCGCCGCGGCGCTGTTCATCGCCGAGATCGCACCGCCGCGGGTCCGCGAGCTCGTCAAGCCGGGCATCGAGATACTGGCGGGCATTCCCTCTATCGTCTACGGCTTCATCGGATTCACCGTCATCAACCCGTGGGCGAGCGGGGCGTTCGCGCTCAACGGCGGCTCGACGTACCTGTTCGTCGGGATGGTCGTCGGGCTAATGGCGTTACCGACCGTCGTCTCCGTGGCCGAGGACGCGCTGACGAGCGTCCCGGACGTGATGAAAAACGGGTCGCTCGCCTTGGGGGCGACCGACTGGCAGTCGATGACCTCGATCACGCTTCCCGCGGCCTTCTCGGGCGTGTCGGCGGCCGTCCTCCTCGGAGTCGGGCGGGCCATCGGCGAGACGATGGCCGCGACGGTGATGCTGGCCGGCATTCCGCGGATCAGCGAGCCGCTCGTGAACGTCTTTTACGGCTACGAGACGCTCACCTCGCTCATCGCCCGCGGCTACGGCAGCGCGAACGGCGTCCACGAGAGCGCGCTGTTCGCCGCCGGCGTCGTTCTGTTCGTGACCGTGCTGTGTCTGAGCGTCGGTTCGCAGTACATCGAGGCGCGGATGCGTCGCCGCCTCGGGGGTGTCGAATGAGCCGCGCGACCCGGAGTGCGCTCGTCCGGGACGACCGCACGCTGTACGAGGCCGCCGCCGGGGCCGCGGTCGGGCTCTCCGGCGTCGCGTTCGCGGCCGGTCTGGCGGCGCTGTTGGGCGTCGTCGCGATCGACGATCCCGTCGCCGGCCTCGAACTGTCGGTCGTGTTCGGTGCGACGCTGCTCGCGCTGGGACTGGCGGTCGTCGGCTTCGGGGTCGCATCACGGCTCGAATACGTCGACGCGGCGCCCCAGCCCAGCGCGGGACTCGTCGCTGCGGCCGCGTTCACGGGGATCTGGTTCGCCGTGGGCGCGGTCGTTTCCGGAGCCGCCGGGCTCGGGATCGGCGCCCGGTTCGGGGCCGGAGCGGTCCTCGGCGGAATCGCGTTCGCGGCGACCGCGCTCCCCCGCGAAGACATCGGATCGACGGTCCCCGCGGGGGCCGTCGCCGGCCTCTGCGGGCTGTTCCTCGTCACGGGCGTCGTCGGCCCCGGATGGGAGCGGGCGCTCGCCGGGTACAACGCGACGCTGTTCGGCGACACCGTCGTTCCCGCAGTCGTGTTGTTCGCCTCGCTCGTGAGCGGCTGGAGCGCCGCGAAAGCGTACGGCGGGTTCGGCGCTCGGGGGCGGAACGTCGGCGCGTACGTGCTCATCTACCTCGTGGTCTGTTCGATACTAGCCGTGCTCGTCGGGCTCGTCGCGTTCGTCACGGTGAAAGGGCTCCCCGGGCTGTTCAACGGGTTCGGCGTCGGGGGTGCGGCTCTCATCAGCTGGCCGTTCCTGACCAACGGTGCCGGGCTGTTAGCCGACGTCGCGGGCGTGTTCCCCGCCCTCGTCGGAACGGTCTGGCTGGTCATCGGCGCCGTCCTCTTCGCCGTGCCGACCGGCGTCGGCGCCGCCGTGTTCCTCAGCGAATACGCCGAGCAGGGGCGGTTCACGGGCGCCGTCGAGGTGGCGACCAACGGCCTCTGGAGCACGCCGAGCATCGTGTTCGGCCTGTTCGGTGCCGCCTTCCTGATCCCGCGTTTCGGCAATCAGAAATCGCTGATCGCCGGGATGTTGACGCTCGGGTTCATGCTGTTGCCGCTGGTGTTGATCACGAGCCGAGAGGCGATACTCGCGGTGCCCGACGAGTACCGCGACGCCAGCGCGGCGCTCGGCGTCTCCAAGTGGCAGACGATCCGGAGCGTCGTCCTCCCCGCGGCGATCCCGGGAATCACCACCGGCGTCATCCTCGGCGTCGGCCGTATCGCCGGCGAAACTGCACCGATCCTGCTGACGATGGGCGGTGGCGTCCTCCCGGCGAAGTCGGCCGCGCCCGACGTGCTGGGCGGCTTCCAACTGAGCGGGTCCCCGCCGTTCGTCAGCAATCCCGCGCTGCTGGAGGCGACCAGCGCGCTGCCGTACCAGCTGTACGCGCTCATCACGGCGGGCCTGAGCGGGAACATCCAGAGCCCGCAGGAGTACGCGTGGGGACTGGCGCTGACGCTGCTGCTCGTCGTGCTGGTCTTTTACGCCATCGGCATCGCGACGCGCTACTACTTCAGACGGAAACTCCACCAATGAGTCAGACAGACACCGCAGAGATCGCGGCGAACCGCACCGACGGCCAGGGGGTCTCCACGACCGCCGGCGAGACCGTCGAGGAGACGCGTCCCGAGTGGACGCGCTACGAGGCCGGCGGCGAGACGAAACTCGCCGTCGAGGACCTCGACGTCCACTACGGCGACGACCACGCGCTGAAGGGCGTCTCGATGGATATCCCCGAGCGGAGCGTCACAGCGCTCATCGGTCCGTCCGGATGCGGGAAGTCGACGTTCCTCCGGTGTCTCAACCGGATGAACGACCGTATCCGCGCCGCCAGCGTCGACGGGACGGTCGAGCTCGACGGGGAGGACGTCTACCAGGACGGCGTCGATCTCGTCGAGCTGCGCAAGCGAGTCGGGATGGTGTTCCAGAGTCCGAATCCCTTCCCGAAGTCGATCCGCGAGAACGTCTCCTACGGACCGCGGAAACACGGCGATATCGAGACCGGACTGCTCGCCAAGCTGACCGGCCGCGCGGAGCCCGACCGCGAGGAGGCGCTCGTCGAGCGGTCGCTCGAACGGGCCGCGCTCTGGGAGGAGGTGAGCGACCGGCTCGACGACAATGCGCTCGGGCTGTCCGGGGGCCAACAGCAGCGCCTCTGTATCGCCCGATGCCTGGCCGTCGACCCGGAGGTGATCCTCATGGACGAGCCGGCCTCGGCGCTCGACCCGATCGCCACCTCGAAGATCGAGGACCTCATCGAGGACCTCGCGCAGGACTACACGGTCGTCGTCGTCACCCACAGCATGCAACAGGCCGCCCGGGTCTCCGACCAGACCGCGGTCTTCCTGACCGGCGGCGAGCTCGTCGAGTACGACGACACGGACAAGATCTTCGAGAACCCCGAGAGCCAACGCGTCGAGGATTACGTTAGCGGGAAGTTCGGGTGATCGACGTGCCCCGCGAAGCGTACCGCGAGTCGCTGGACGAGCTGCGGGCCGATATCGAGTCGATGGCGAACGACGTGCTGGGTCAGCTCCTGCGGGCCCTCGACGCGCTCGAACGCGACGACCACGGGCTGGCTCGCGAGGTGATCGAGGGCGACGACCGAATCAATCACCGATACCTCGAGCTCGAAGGCGACTGTATCGACTTGATCGCGCTCCAACAGCCCGTCGCCTCGGACCTCCGCTTCGTCGCTGCGTCGTTCAAGATCCTCACCGACCTAGAGCGGATCGGCGACCTCGCGACGAACCTCGCTCGCTACGCCCTCGCCGGCAGCTCGGAAATCATCGCGGAAGTCCGCATTCAACAGATCGGCGAGACCGCTTATACGCAGGTCCGGGAGGCCATCGACGCGTACGTCGACGCCGATTCCGAGGCGTGCCGAGCGATCGCCGACCGCGACGACGAACTCGATGCGGCGTGTCAGAACGCCAGCGAAGCCGTCGTGCGCGAGCTGATCGCCGGCGAATCCGACCGCTGGGAGATCGAACGACTGCTCGACGCCGTGTCACGGTTGCTGCTCACGATCCGCGACCTCGAACGAGTCGGCGATCACGCCGTCAACATCGCTGCGCGCGCGCTGTACATGAGCGACGGCGATCCAGAGCTGATCTATTGACCATGGAGACCAGGAAGCTACAGGAGGTCGGCGGCGGCACGTTCACCGTTTCGATTCCGAAGGGCTGGGCGACGAACCACGGCTTCGAGGTCGGGATGGAACTGCGGCTGTACACGCATCGCGACGGGTCGATCCTCATTCGATCCTCGGACGCGGACGTCGACTGTTTGGACGAAGCATCGGTCGAAACCGACGGCGACGGTACCGAAACCGTCAGGCGCGCCGTCCGAACGGCTCACGCGATCGGGTTCGAGACGATAACGCTGCGTCGGGCGAACAGCTTCTCCGACGCGGAGCGCAACGCCGTGCGGTCGACGGTTCGGGATCTGGTCGGGACGAACATCCTCAGTGAATCGAACGCGGAGATCACGATCAGACACCTCTTGGACACGTCGTCCGTCTCAGTCCGGCAGTCGATAGTCCAGCTCCAGTACGTGGTCGTTTCACTCCTCCGTGACGCGACCGCCGCGTTCGTTGACGCCCCCGACACACACGCACGAATTCGTGACCGCGCTGACGAGGCGCGCCGCTCCGCGGAGATGGTCACGCGACACTTCTCGCGGTCACTGGTCTCGCACGCCGAGCTCGACGCGCTGGGCGTCGCTCGCCCCGAGCTGTTCGCCTACTACGCTCTCGCCAATCGCCTGGAAACCGTCGCCGATCAGGCCGTCGGGATCGCCACCACCGGGCAAAAACTCCCCGAGCCGCCCGCAGACGAGGTGGCCGCAGACGTATGCACCGCGGCCGACGACGTCGCGGGCGCCGTAGACGACGCGGTAACCGCTGTCCTCGACAGGGACAGAACGACGGCGCAACGGGCGAGAGATCAGTATGACGAGGCCGTCGAGCGTATTGAGACGGTCGAACAACGGTTGTATAACGAGTCCGTTTCCGACTCGGTGCCCGCGGCAGTCGCGCTGTCGAACGCGCTCTCTCACCTGCAACGGGCGGCTGACTGCGGTCGCTACATGGCCGATATCGCTGCGAGAACCGCGATCCGGGCCGAAAACATCGACATCTGACGGTTCGAGGGAGACAACCGATAATCTCGCTTCGGGGACGGCGGTCGCTACTCGATCGCCGGCCGGTGTTTCTCGGCAACGGCTTCGACCTCGGCCCATGGGACCGGCGGCTCCATCTCTTCGAGCGCCTCGTCGAGCGCCGTTAGTTGGTCGTCGAACCGATCGATCCACGCCGGTTCGGCGCACGCGGTGAGTCGCTCGCCGACCGCCTCGTGGCTGGCTTGAGCCGCTTCGATCCTGTGATCGATGTCCGACGGCGGCATCTCACCGACGCGCTCGGCCCAGGTTCGAAGCGTCTCCAGCTCGGCTTGGAGATCCGTGGTCATCAACGCCACGACGCGGTGCCGAACCATCGCTGTGGCCCACGCCCGTGCCGGATCGTGCTCGGGACCGCTGTGGTCGCCAGCGAGGGTTTCGGCGACGTCGTCGAGCTCGTCCACAGACTCTGCGAGTGCATCGATGTCGGCGGTGAGTTCCTCGATGCGCCGATCGGCGTCACCGAGCCACTCCTCGAACGACTCGAGCTCGAACTGGAGGTCATCGGCGGCGCGTTGGACCTCGGTAGCAGCGTTCGTCACCCGTCTGATCCGTCGGGCAATCTCGTAGAGATCGCCGTCCGCCTTCATCGCGAGTACCTCCTGTACGGCCTCCCCGAGGTTGTCTGCCCTATTATTGATCGCGGTGAGCCGTGCATCGAAGTCGTCGATGCGCGCCGCCACGAGATCCAGATCCGAGACCGGAGTGGCCGTCGCCCGTGCGCTCTCCAGCTTGTCGGCCGCGAGCTCGACTCGCGTCTCGGCGGTCGTCACCACCATCGACGCGTTCGCGACCGCGTCATCGACGGCTGTCCGGCGGACGATGCCATCCTGCGCAACGATCGCGAGTGTCTCTCGGACCTTGTCGGACTGCTCCTCGCCACCAGTAACGCCGGTAGCCGCTCGTTCGACAGGCAGTCCGTCGAGGCTCACCGAGTCGTCGTCGGATTCCGCTTCGGTCATGCGTCCCATTTTTGCGTGGTGGTTCGGTAGAGATCTGCCGGCATCGGGCACTCGTCGTTTGAGTTACTCCGCATTCGCGTCACTCCGCGGACGCGGTTTCCGACAGGAGCTCATCGAACAGGGCGACGACGCGGTTCTCGATCTCGTCGCGAATCTCGCGTACGTCCTTGAGCGACTGCCCGTGCGGATCGTCGAGTCCCCAATCGCGGCTCTCGCCGTTCCACGTCGCCGGGCAGACGTCCGACGCCGAACACCCCATCGTGACGACCAGATCGACCGCCCGCAGTTCGTCGGGCGTCACCTCTCGCGGCGTTCGGTCGCCGAGTTCGACGGACAGTTCACGCATCGCCTCCACGACGACATCGTGAACGTGGTCGGCGGGCCGTGTCCCGCCGGTGATGATCTCGATCCGATCGCCCGCGTCGCGGTCGTCACGTTCGCGCTCTGCGAACGCCGCCGCCATCTGGCTCCGTCCTGCGTTCTGGACGCAGACGAACGCGATCCGGTTGTCCGGCTGAGCGCTGTGATTGGTCACGAGTGGGTATGCAGGAGGAATCACCATAATCGTTGCTTGGGACCGGTATTGAGGGGTATAGAGCGCTATAGTGATCTAAACACCGTTCCCGGCACCGTCCGAACGGCGACCGGTTTCCTCCGGAACGCCAGGCACGACGCTGGGCGACTACCCCGAACGCCGCACGCGACACGCCGTGCACCTCGAGGGGCCGGAGGAAACGGACGACCTCGCTTCGCCCGAGACCGGCGATCGCGCGACGAGGGACCCCGTTATCCCGGGCCGAGCGTGGCGATGTCGGCTCCGACAGCGGCCCGAGCGTCGGCCGGATTCGGCTCGTGATCGGCGAGGTGCGTCCACTCGCACGCCGACAGCGCGGACAGGTGATCCAGGATCGCCGGTCGATACGGCGCCGCCGCGGCGACGCCGTCGCCGTCCCGCCAGATATCGTTGATCACCGTCATCGAATCGATGCGTATCTCCACCGCGGTCGGGTCACACCGCGAAACGAGCGCCTCCAATCCGAGGTGAAGCGCGGCGTACTCCGCGGTGTTGTTCTCCGCTCTCGACCCGACCGGCCGCCCCAACTCCGCGAACGACTCGCCGTCGGCCCGGAGGACGGCTCCCGCGCCGGCCGGTCCGGGGTTCCCGCGCGAACTCCCGTCGACGTACAGCACGACGTCGCTCCCACCGGAATCGCAGCACCGTTCTCCGACAGACGGCGGATCCCCGGCGAGTATCTCGTCGACTGCCGTTCGGATCTCGCCGTCAGTCGTCTCCGGGTCGAACAGTCCACCGAACCCGGCGACGGCCGCATCGATCGCGTCGATCGCGGGCCGTATCTCGTACTCGTGTAACGCGAGCACCGCGTCGACGCGACTGGCAAGCGGCGACAGCGTCGCCGTCGGTAAGCGGTCCATCTTAGCCGCCGATCCGCCCCCATCGTTCTCGCCGGTTCATCAGTGTACTCACATTAGTCAGAACGGACAAAAGTACGTGGGTCCCGACCCTGCAGACCGAGTTCGGCACCTCGTCTCGCCGCGCTCGCCGCCCTAGTACCGGGTCGAATACCGACGCCCGGTGGCGTCGGTCACGGCCAGAGACCGCGAATCTCGTGGGCCTCCGCGACCCGTTCGAGCGCGACGATATACGCCGCGTCGCGCCACGTCACGTCACGGGTCTCGAACTCCTCGCGGACGTCTTGCCAGGCCGCCAGCATCTCCGTTTCGAGCTCGTCGTGAACGCGGTCCAGCGACCACG
Organism: Halorubrum sp. CBA1229; assembly: GCF_003721435.2. Classification (NCBI taxonomy): domain Archaea; kingdom Methanobacteriati; phylum Methanobacteriota; class Halobacteria; order Halobacteriales; family Haloferacaceae; genus Halorubrum; species Halorubrum sp. CBA1229. The sequence continues at coordinate 2,139,192 of NZ_CP054585.1, forward strand.
CGCGCCGATTGATGTCCTGGAGCCACTCGAAGTAACTCACCGTCACGCCGCCGGCGTTGGCCAGAATGTCCGGGATCACCGGGAGGTCCCGCTCGGCGAAGACCGCGCTCGCCGCGCTCGTCGTCGGTCCGTTCGCTCCCTCGATAACGATGTCGGCGGCGACGTCGTCGGCGTTCTCCGCCGTCAGGACGTTTCCGATCGCCGCCGGAATCACCACGTCCACGTCGAGCTCCAGCAGCTCGTCGTTGGTCAGCGTCTCCGGGGCGCCGTGCCCAAGCACCGCCTCCGGCTCTTCGTCGTGCGAGGGAATCGCGTGCGTGTCCAACCCGTTCGCGTCGTAGATGCCGCCGTTGACGTCGCTCACGGCGACGACGCTCGCCCCCCAGTCGTCGAGTAACTTCGCCGCGTTCGCCCCGACGCTCCCGAAGCCCTGCACGGCGACCGAGGTCGACGCGATCTCCTTGTCGTAGTACGCGATCGCCTCGCGGGCGATGATAGCGACGCTCCGGCCGGGCGCCGAATCGCGTCCCTCGCTCCCGCCGACGACGGGCGGTTTCCCCGTGACGACCCCCGGGATCGTCTCGCCCTCTTGCATCGAGTAGGCGTCCATCAGCCACGCCATCGTCTGCGGATCCGTCCCCATGTCGGGCGCGGGGATGTCTTTCGTCGGGCCGATGACGGACCGGATTTCGTCGGTGAACCGGCGCGTCAGCTGTTCCTTTTCGGACTCGCTGAGGTCCTTGGGGTTGACCGCGATCCCGCCTTTCGCACCGCCGAAGGGGATATCCATCACGGCGCACTTCCACGTCATCCACATCCCGAGTCCGACGCACTCCTCGCGCGTCACGTCGGGGTGATACCGAAGCCCGCCCTTGAACGGGCCCCGGACGCTGTCGTGTTGGGCGCGATACCCCGTGTACAGCTCTACCTCGCCGCTTTCGCGTTCGATCGGAACGGTAACCTCGTGGACGGTTTTCGGGTGCTCGAGCCGCTCGATGATGTTCTGATCGACGTCGAGGTGATCGGCGGCCTGCCGGAGCTGGCGGCGCGCCGTCTGCAACGCGGACTCCGGTTCACTCGGCTCCTCGTCCCGTGTCGCTGATGTCGAGGCCATCGTCATTCGACCGGCATGCGGCGGTTTCGCATCTCACCGCCGCAGTCGGGACACGTGCCGGGACTCGTTTCCGAGAGCACGACGTTTCCGCACTCGAAACACTCGTAGGGCGATTCCGCGGCCGAATTTTGGGTGGCGTCTCTCATGGTAACCGAGAACGCCGGCGGTCTCTCGCCGGGCACTCTACTCACACAGAGTGGCCGTACGGGGGAATACTCGGTAGTTGAGCATGAAGCAGAGCGATTCGATGGAAGGTTTATAATTCAACCCATAGGTACCGAGGAGGCAATCATCCACCCGCCGGCCGGCAGTGTTTCGTCTCCGTCAGGTGCCGTCGGCGGACTGCGTAACGACGGGCGAGTGGTCGTCGATCAGCGACGTGAACAGCTTCCGCTGTGCGGTTCGGATATGTTGATAGAAGGCCTGGGGAGAGATGTCCAGCGAGTCCGACACGGCCTCCCCGGTCGCCTCCCGCGGGGACTCGAAGAACCCGCTGTAGTACGCCGTCTCCAGCACCTCTAGTTGTCTGTCGGTCAGTTGGTCGAGCACCGACGCGTAGAGCCCGTGTTCGGACGCCTGTTCCCGCGTCTGCTTCGACGTGAGCGCGACGTCGCGAAACCGCTCGCTGACGAACCGAGTGACGTGCCTGACCTCGACGCCCTGGGAGATGTCAATAACCAGCTCCGTGTCCGTCTGCGTAGCGGTCGCACCCCGAAGGACGGCGCCGTGATCGGCGAGCTCCGTCGCGAGGAACGGCTCGGACAACCGGAGTCGCACCACGCCGCCGGAGTCACCGCCGCGAATGCGCTGTACGCCCTCAACGACCCGGAGGCCGTTCGCCGCGTCGACGACGGCGTCGAGCGGCGCGTCGTCGACGGTGACGAAGACGTAGTTGCCGCTGGCGGTCTGTTGGACGCCGCCTTCGTAGGTGAGCGTGCAGTCTGCGGCCGCCGCCAACTGCGTCAGCACGAACGACGGATCGGTGACCGCGTACTCGACCCGGGTCATCGACGTGGTGAGCAGCGCCCGCTTGCGCTCGCTCGCGCTGATGGCGGCGGCGATCGTCTCTCCCAGCTCCGCGAACACGGACCGGATGGTCTCACCGAAGGCGTCCGGCGTGGTCGCGTACACCGTCAGGACGCCGTACGAGAGGTCGTTGTACACCAGCGGGACGCTCAGCGCGGAGAGCAGGTCGCGCGAGATCGCGTCCTTGCGCCACGAGGCCGCGCGGAGGTCGGCCGCGACGTTCGAGACGAGCGTCATCGCTCCGGTCGCCGCGGTCCGGCCCGCGGGCTCGACGTTCTCAGCGGCCACGGGGAACGATTGCGTGTCGAGATACCCCTGATCGGTTCCGGCCCACGCCTGCGGCGTCACCGTCTCGCTCGGCCCGTCGAGCGTGCCGATCCAGGCGAACTGGAAGCGGCCGTCGGCGGTGAGGCGGTCGCAGACGGTGTGGTCGATCTCCTCTCGGGTCTCGGACTGCACGAGCGCCTGATCGATCTCGCGGATAGTCTCGTTGATCTGGTTGAGCGCGGTGAGCTGGTCGTTCTGTCGCTGGAGCTCGCGGTCCTGTTCGCGGAGCTGCGACTCGCGGTCGACGCGGTCGAGCGCCGCCTCCGCGGTCGCGGCGAGGAGGTCGGTGAGCTCTCGCGTGACCTCGTCGAATGCGCCGACCTCCGTCGAGCCGACCACGAACACGCCGTGGTTGCCGAGCGGGACGTACGCCGCGCTCCGGAGGTCGGTCGCGACGTTCGCGAGGCGGTCCGCGTCGTGGACGTCCGCGAAGAAGCCGGCGTCGTTCTCGACGAAGCTGTGGCTCACGAGGTCGTTCCCGTCGGCGTGAACGGCTGGCAGCGGACCGTGGGCGTTCCGCATCGCCTGCGAGTGGACGACGGGCTGGAGATGGTTGTCGTCGGCGTCGAAGAGGTAGACGGCGCTCGCGTCGAGGCCAAGGACGTCCGCGGTGTCGTCGACGACGTGCTGGGCGATCTCCTGGTGCGTCTCGGCGTAGAGGAAGTCCCGTGCGGTCTCTTGGAGAGCGGCCAGGGACCGTTCGCGCTGCTTCCGTTTCGTGATGTCCCGACAGCTGTACAGCAGCGTCCCGTCCTGAATAGCGACCTCGCGGACGTTCACCAACAGCGTGTGTTCGCGGCCGGCCTTGTCCGTCGCCGTCGTCTCGATGTTCTTCAAGACTCCCTCATCAGCGAGCCGCTCGCGGTCGAAGAGGTCCTCGCCGAGCAGGTCCTCGATCGTTCCGAGCTCCCGGATCTCGTCGGCGGTGTACCCGAAGATGAAGTGCGCGTTCGGGCAGACGTACGTGTACTCACCGCCCTCGTCGGTCATGAGGACGGTATCGGTCATGTTGTTGAGCGTGACGCGGTGGAGCTCCTCGGAGCGCCGGAGCTCCCGTTCGAGGTCGACGCGGTCGGTGATTTCGACGCTGTCGACGATGATCGAGACGAGCTCGCCGCGCCCGTCGGTGACCGGCTGGACGGAGAGCTCCAGAACGCTGGAGCCCGTCGCGGCGTCCTGGATGACGACGGCGTGCCCGAACTCGCCGTCTCCGGCCGCGTCCACGAGCCGGCGGACGTCGTCCCTCGTCTGGCCGTCGTCGGGCCACCAGGGAAGCGTCCAGAACGGGTCGCCGACGACGGCGTCGGCGTCCGTGTCCACCATGTCGCGGGCGGCCTGGTTGACGCGTGTCAGCGTCCCGTCGGGGTCGAGCACCCACGTCGCGGACCTGGTATCGTGGAAGATGGCGTCGAACTGTCGCGCACGCTCTCGCTGCGTGGCCGAGCGCTGGGCCCGCCGGAGCGCCCGCTCGGTTCGCCGCAGCGCGTCGGTGACGGTGTCGTCCGACGGATCCGTGACGGCGATGTAATCGGTGACGCCGGCCTCGATCGCCTCGCTGGCGAGGCGTTCGCTGCCGTCGGCCGTCCCCAGAATCACCGGGAGCGACGCGGACGTATCGCGGATGCGGCGCACGAGGTCGACCCCCGTCGTTCCGGCGAGGCCGTCGTCCGTGACCACGCAGTCGACGGTCGTCTCGCGGAGCTTCTCTTGTGCCGCCGACCCCGTCGACACCTCGTGGACCGTCGCGTCGAACTCCTCTCGGAGCGCGGCGGCGTACGACGTTATCCACGGCGTGTCGCCGACGACGACGACGGCGGACGTGTCGAGGACGCTACGTGTCTCGGCGTTCATGTGGTGAGTCGAAGGCGCCAATCACGGAGTTCGGTACCACGCGCGATGGGCTGTCGATGCCATCAGGTACTCGATAGACAACTAAAACCCCTGTTATTTAGTATTCAACCCCACTCGCTCGAACTTCGGAGACGGCGTGGACACCCGGGCGCAGCAGACGTTCACCCGAGCGCAGCGGACGTTCACCCGAGCGCAGCGGACGTTCACCCGAGCGCAGCGGACGTTCACCCGAGCTCAGCGGACGTTCACCCGAGCGCAGCGGACGTTCACCCGAGCTCAGCGGACGTTCACCCGCTCTCGTCGGTCGTGGTTCGGCGGTGGTGGCGTCGCAGCACGCCGACTTTGTTCGCGACCGTCGCCGACAGGTCTCGGAACGCTTCCGCGGTCTCACCGGCGTCCCGGCCGACGATCGGCTCGCCGGCGTCGGCGCCCGCGCGGATCGCCGGGTCCAGCGGAAGCGACCCGAGGTACGGGACGTCGACCGCGTCGGCCAGCGCACGGCCGCCGTCCTCGCCGAATATCTCGTGCGCGTCTCCGCAGTTCGGACAGACGAAGCCGCTCATGTTCTCGACGACGCCCAACACGTTGGTCTGGTACTCACCGAACATCTCGATACCCCTGCGGGTGTCGCCCACCGCGACGGACTGCGGCGTCGTGACGACGACGGTCCCCGTGACGGGTAAGTGCTGAAGCACCGTCAGCTGGACGTCGCCGGTTCCCGGCGGGAGGTCGACGACGAGGTAGTCTAACGACCCCCACGACACGTCGGCGAACAGGTCGGTGAGGGTGTTCTGGGCGACCGGGCCGCGCCAGACCACCGGATCGTCGTCTTCGATCATCAGCCCGACGCTCATCAGTTTCAACCCGTGGGCGGTCGGCGGCTCGATCCGCTCCTCGCCGTCGACGGTCGTCACGTCGGGGTCGGTGTCGGCGCCGAGCATCTGCGGGACGTTCGGGCCGTAGACGTCGGCGTCGAACAGTCCGACGTTCGCCCCGCGGTCGGCGAGGCCGGCGGCGAGGTTGACGGCGACGGTGCTTTTCCCGACGCCCCCTTTTCCGGAGGCGACGGCGATCACGTTTTTGACGCCCGGCAGAACCGACGACTCGGCGGAATCGAACAGCGGCACGTTCGCCGACAGCTCGACGTCGATCCCCGCCTCGTCGGCGACCTCGCGGACGCGCTCCGCGATGGCGGCCTCGTCCGGGGCGTGCGGCGCGCCGAGCGCGAGCTCGACGGCGGCGGTCCCGTCGTCGACGGAGATGTCCGTGACGAGTCCGGCGCTGACGATGTCGGTATCGAGCGCCGGGTCGTCGACGGCGCGGAGGCGATCACGGAGGTCGTCGTCTGCGATGTCTGTCGTTGTTGGTGGCATCTGTTGAGTGGTTACGAGGGTGTGGTTTCGGACGGCTGCGGCTCGGTCTGTACGACTTCTCGCGCGTCCCACGCGGTGAACGTCCGGGCGAGCCGAGCGATCGCGGCGAAGACGCCTTCGACCGTGTCGCTGCTCGCGACGGCGGCTTCGAACCGGTCGATCCAGCCCAGACGGGAGAGCGTCCGGGACTGCAGCTCGCGGACCGCGCGGAGGTCCGCTTCGGTTCCCTCGCCTTCGAGGAGAGCCGCCTCTCGCTCGCAGAGCGCGCGCATGAACTCGAAGCAGGCGGCGACGTGGTCGGGGATCTCGTCCCCGCGCTCGGGCGAGAACCCGGCGGCTGCGTACAGCTTCGCCATGTCGGCCGCCGGATCGCCGAGGAGTTCGCCGGCCTCGCCGGCGGTGTGGTACCGCGAGTCCGACTCGAACGCCTCGCTCGGGTCGGTCGCGTGAGCGGACGCGAACGGCGGAACGTAGTGGGTCCCGGGAACGACGAACAGGTTGTCGTACCCGACGCCCAACGCGTCGGCGTCGTAGCCGTCGCCGCGCAGGTCCGCCGTCTCGATGTCGATCGGGAACACGTCGGCGACGGCCGCGAACGCCCCCCGGTCGAGCGCGGCGGCGGTCGTCTCCGTCTCGCCGTCGAAGGTCGCGGCCAACAGCCCGTACAGCCGAGCGCGGGCCGTGGCCATCGCGGCCTCCTCGCGGCCGTCGTCCGTGTCCGTGTGTTCGGACACGCGAATCACCGCCGCTCCACGTCGACGAAGGCGTCGTACTGCGCGTTGCTCCCGCCGACCAGGTCCGAGAGCCCGGTGTCGCCGAGCACCTCGTCTAACGGCTGGACGTGGTTGATCGCGAAGCCGGCGTCCCGGCCCTTCGCGTACCCGGCCTCCTCGGTCATCGGCTCGTCGAACTGGTAGTCGCTGTGGCCGTCGGCCTCGACCGCCGGGCGCGTTTCGCCGTCGACCGTCTCGGCCGTCGCGCCGCCGCCGGTCCGGCCCCACCCCCACATCGCGCCGACGACGCCGGGGCGGATCCCGCTCGTGACCATGGCGACGGCGTCGACGGTCTCGCGTCCCGCGTCGAGGACGATGTCGTCGCCGTTCTCGATGCCGCGCTCGTCGGCGTCCCGCGGGTTGATCCACACGGGGTTCTCCGGGCGCGTCTCGCGGAGCCACGGGCTGTTCTGGGTGCGGTGCATCCCCTGCGTCCGGGGTTTCCAGTTGATCAGCCGGAGGGGGCGCTCCCGGTCGTCGTCGCCGCTCACCGCGGCCTGAACGGTTCCGTCGTAGTGCTCGACGTCGTCGACCCGCGGAAGCGGGTCGAACCGCTCGCCGGTGAAGGAGTGTTTCCCCTTCGGGACGACCTCGCTGTAGAAGTCGACGCGCGATTCGAGCTTGTACCGCATGTGCTCGCCGTCGTAGGCGTTCGAGTCGTCCTCGCGCTCGGCGTAGTCGTACCCGTGACCGTGCTCGGCGAACGCCTCCTCGTAGCCCTCGGTCGGCTCCTCGAAGCGGCCGCCCCGGTTCAACACCGTGACGACCTTCGGCCACTCCTCGTCGGTGACCGCCGCCTTCCAGCGGTCGAGGTCGAACTGATCGCCGAGCCCGTTCTCGTGGCTCTCGCGGAACACCCGGAGCTCGTCCTCGCTCGCGTCCGCGACCGGATCGCGACCGTGCGCGATGTTGGCCGCGAGCTTCAGGTAGAAGTCCTCGGCCTGCTCGAGCGGCCACAGGTCGCCGTCCGCGTCCGGGATGGCCTCCTCGCCGACGCCCGGCAGGTCCATCTCCGACCACAGCTCGATGAGCACGTCCTCGAACGGGCGCGCGTCGGGGACGACGGAGACGGCCGGCTGGCTGATCTTCTCGTCGGCCAGCCGCTTGTTCGGGTACGTCCCGAAGTTCTCCCACCGTTCGAGGTACGTCGGCTCGGGCAGGATGTAGTCCGCGTACTGGCTCGTGTCGCCGATGACCGTGTCCGAGGCGACGATCAGCGGAATCGTCTCCGTGTCCTTGAGGATCGCCGGGATCTCGTCGCCGCCGGCGACCGCCATGACGTGGTTGTTCGAGTACGGGCGGATGAACAGCGCCTCGACGCCGTACGGGTACTCGTCCGCGGCGCTCCCGTAGAGCTCCTGGGTCGCCTGCGGCGGTGCGACGGGGAACCACGGCCGCTTTGCCGGGTAGCCGTCGTCGCGGTCGAACAGCGAGGTGTCCTCGTAGTTGACGCCGCCGCGGAGCAGGGGGATCCCCCACGGCGAGTGGCCGTCGGGTACCGAACCGAGTTCGTACCGGCCGGACATCGTGTCGTAACCGGCGTACGGCGTGATCTGGCCGCCCTTCCAGTCGTAGTTCCCGATGAGGTGCTGGAGGGTGGCGATCGCCCGCGTGTTGTAGAAGCCGTTCGTGTGCTTCGCCGGACCGCGGTAGGCCATGATCGCCGCGCGCTTGCCGTGGCTGGTGAACTCGTCGGCGATCTCCGCGATCTGCTCGGCCGGCACGCCGGCCATCTCGGCGTACTCCTCGACGGTGTGCTCGAAGACACGCTCGCGGTACTGGTTCCAGACGCTCCGGACCGCCGTCCCGTCGATTGTCACGTCGACGTCGAGAACGGCCGTGTCGACCTCGCTCGCGGGGCGCGGCTCGCCAGTGGCGGCGTCGACGGCGACGAAGTCGTCGGCGGTCTCGGCGCCCTCCGGAACGAGCCCGAGGTCGGCGGCGCGCGCCTTCGGCCCCGCCGACTCGTCGACGAGGACGAGGTGCGTCGCGTCGCTCCACGTCGGCTCGTCGTCGTCGCTCGCGGCCGACCGCGAGGGATTCTGGAGGTACGTCAGGTCGTGGCGGTCGTTCTCGATGATCCACCGCGCCATCCCGAGCGCGAGCGCCCCGTCCGCGCCGGGTTCGACGGGGACCCACGTGTCGGCCTTTTCGGCCGTCTTCGAGAGCCGCGGGTCGACCACGTCCATCCGCATCCCGTCCTCGATGGCGTTCGTCAGCTTCGGCGCGAGCCACGTCGGGCCCTTGTTGGCGACCATGGGGTTGGTCCCCCACGCGATGAGGTACTCGCAGTTCTCGATGTCGGGGTACTGCCGCTTCTTCTTGGCGGCGTGCGAGCGGACGTTGCCCATCACGCTCGAGACGCCGCAGGTCCCGGCGTGGTGGACGCTGTTTATCGACCCCAACCCCTGATGCCAGAGCCGGTTGCGGATGAAGTTTCGCCGGAATCCGCCGACGTCGACGATCTGGTTGGACTTCGGTCCCAGGTCGGGGTGGTCGGTGTCGATGAGGTCGTCCGCGTACTTCTCGTCGAACGCCGACTTGGACAGCTCGCCGTTCTGGACGGCCTCCCAGTCGCTCATTACCGTCTCCTGCGGGGCGTACCCCCAGATGTCTTCGAGTCCGGGGTGGCCGAGGTCGTCGTCGCCCTCGACGATGTCACGAATGGCCCGGTCCCACGAGACGGTCTTCCACTCGCCCGACCCGCGCGGGCCGACCCGTTTCATCGGCTGGCGGACGCGGTAGCTGTCGAACGCCGTCTGAATGCCCGCCTGCCCTTTTAAACAGATCCGGCCGCCCGAGAGCGACCAGCGGTCGGTGTCGACGTCGCCGCTCCCCTCGACGTCGCCCATCGCCACGTCCTCCGGGTCGCTCTCGTAGGGCACCTGCGAGAACGGCTGCGTGTTGAGGAACGAGTACGGGTTCCCGGCGAGCTTCCGGACGAGCGAGCTGTACTCGCCGGTCCCGCTCCCGTCCGCGAGCTGGACCTTGATCGGGCAGAACGTGTTACACTGCCCGCAGGTGGTGTGTATCACGTCGCTCGCGCCGTACTCGCCGTACTCGTCTCCGACGTAGTGGTGTTCGTCGTCCGTCCACAGGTCGTCGACGTCCACGTCGACCGCGGCGTTGCTCGCCGCCGCGATGACTCCGATACTCCCGGCCGCCTTGACGAAGTCGCGGCGCGAGACCCTCGCGCCGTCATCGCCCGAATCGTCGGTACTCATTCGTGGTCACCTCCGGTAAGCGGCGTCAACGGCAGCGTCTCCGCGCCGACCGTGTACAGCAGCAGTCCGACGCCTATCATGCCGACGCTCGTCCCCCACTCGACTACTGTCGGGAAGTACGACCCGTGGGGAAGCCCCTCCATCACCGGCATGACCTGCGCCGGGACGACGATGTTGAACCGCACCGCGACGATCCCGACGACGACGCTCAATCCGGCGAGCACCATCACCGCCGGCGTGCGCCGCCACGACCGATTGCTCAGCAGGACCATCGGGAACACCCAGCTGAAGCCGATCATGAACCACCAGAACGACCACGACATCGGGCCGTACATGATGACGTTCCAGGTCTCGATCTCGTGGGGGTGGACGCTGGCGATCGCGATGAACGTCTCGATGGCGGTCAGAGCGGCGTCGATGACGATGAACCCGATCAGGAGCTGCGCGAGTCGATCCAGCAGGTCCGGGTCGACCGAGTCGCCGTCGAACAGCCGGGTCCGGAGCACGTAGATCACCATCACGAGTGCAGTTCCGCTGAGCAGCGCCGAGATGACGAAGATCACCGGGAACAGCCCGCTGTTCCAGTACGGACGGGCCTTCGAGACGGCGAACAGCACGCCGGTCCCGCCGTGGACCATGAAGATCGCCAGCGGGATCCCGACGATGCCGGCCCGCTTGAGCCAGCGCTGGTCGAACGCCTCGGACCCCTCGCTCGTGTCCAGCCGACCGAGCGCGAGCGCCGCGTAGAACCGCTTTTTGAGCCCCGACGTGCGCTCGGCGACCCGCGCGAGGTCGATCCGCATCGAGAAGTACAGCTCCGTGACCAGAATCCCGATGTAGGCCACGTAGGCGTGCACTTCCCACGAGAGCGCGGAGGTCAGCTGGCGCCAGACGAACGGGAAGTACATCCGGTCCATCCGTCCGAGGTCGATCCAGACGAACAGCAGCGCCACCGCCATGCTGATGACGGCCGCGAACAGCGCGTCGCGGTCGATCCGATGCATCCCCTCGACCTCGAAGACGTTGGCCATCGTGCTCACGAGGAACGCGCCGGCGGAGAGGCCGACGAAGTAGATGTAGAAGGCGACCCACGCGCCCCACGGGACGACGCTCGTGAGGTTGGTGGTCGCCATCCCCCCCGTGATCCGGAGGTACGTCGCGTACGCGCCGACGGCGACGAGGACGCCGACGACCGCGTACCAGGCGACGCGCAGCCGGTCGTCTTCGAAGCCCGGGTCGAACTCGAAGCGTGAACTCTGTGTCGCCATTGGCTTATTTGAGGTAGTAGACGTTGGGGTCGGTCCCCTCGTCCTCTTTTAGTTGGAACGCGCGCGACGAGTCGGCCATCTTCGCGACGTCGCTGTCGGGGTTCTCGAGGTCGCCCATGTTCCGGGCGTCGCCGACGCAGGTCTCGACGCACGCGGGCTCTTCGCCCCGCTCCAGCCGGTGCGTACAGAAGCTGCACTTGCGGATGTTGCCGATCGGCGACTTCCCCTCCTCGCGCGACCCCCGATCGACGCCGTACTCGGGGCTGGTCAGTTCGCCGGCCCCGTCGACCTCGTCGTCGTAGTTCTCGCCGAAGTCGAAGTACCGCGCGCCGTACGGACAGGCGATGTTGCAGTACCGGCAGCCGATACAGCGGTCGTAGTCGATGTTGACCACGCCGTCGTCCATCTTGTACGTCGCCGAGACCGGACACACCTGCACGCAGGGCGGGTTGTCGCACTGCATGCACGGCCGGGGCACGTTCGTCCGCGTGACGTTCGGGAACTCGCCGTGTTCCTCCTCCATCACGACGTTGTACGAGACGCCCGGCGGCGTTCGGTTCTCGGACTTGCAGGCGACCGTACACGAGTCGCAGCCGACGCACTTCTGGAGGTCGATCACCATCCCCCACTTCTGGTCGCCCGCGCCGATCCCGCCCTCCGGCTCGTCGCCCTCGACCTGCGCCGACTCCGTCGAGACCGTGTCCATCGAGCCGACGGCGCAGCTCAGCGACTCGGCCGTCTCGGTCGAGACGGTCTGGTCGCCGGCGTCGACCGCCGGGTTCGGCGTCTCCCGATACGCCTCGCCGAACTCGGCGGCCGCGGCCTCGTCGTACTTCTCCCAGTACTCGTCGCCGGAGAGTTCACCGCGTGCGACGCGCTGTGCGTCGTCGGCCATCGCGACGCCGAGGTCCGTGTCCGCCTCGACGTCCGCGAGCTCCTCCCGCGGATCGGGTCGCTCGTTCTCCACCATCGCGTCGAGGTCGGCCTTCCCGACGTTCGGGATCCCCGGGAGCGCGTCGTCGTCCGCGGCGCTCATCGCGACCACCCGTCACCGTTCGTCCCGTCGACGAGGGCTTTCCCCCGCGTCGGCCGGTTAGTCCTGGACGTCATACACGTATTCGTACGCGGTCCCCCGTGGAGAGGGTGATACCAATATACTCTGAGTCGCCCCGAAACCGGAGAGACACCCCATATCGCGGGTACCAATACTGTTTGGATCGGGGTCGATCGGGGCCACGTCGGCCCGCGTCCCGGGCGACGGACCGACCACAGGGATTATTCGAAGAGACCGGTTACCCCCAAGTATGACTTGGTCGAGTCGAAGTGGACGGACGCTCCCCGGCAGAGGGTCTTTCCGCTGTCGGAAGACCCCGCGAACCGCATGAACTGGATTATCGCCCTCTCGATCGGACTGCGGCTGCTGGGCGTCGGGTACTCCGTCCTGCTGCTCGCTCGCACCCGCGACCGCCGGTTCGGCTTCCTGACGCTGCTGTTCTCCTTTATGACGCTCCGGCAACTGCTCACCGCACAGACGGCGAGCACCGGGCTCGAAGAGCTTCCCGGCCTCGTCGTGAGCGCGCTCACCCTGCTGACGGTGTACTACCTCTCGGAGTACGTCACCGAGGAAGACGCCCTCAAGACGGAACTTCGGACGGCAAACGAGCGCCTCAGGAGCTTTCGGAAGGCGATCGAACACGCCGGACACGCGATCTTTCTCACCGACTCCGACGGGACTATCGAGTACGCGAACCCGGCCGTCGAGTCGGTCACCGGGTACGAGCGGGACGAGGTGATCGGGGAGAACCCCCGGCTCTGGCAGTCCGGGAAACACGGCGACGATTTCTACGCGGATCTCTGGGGGCAGATCACGTCTGGGTCGGTGTGGGAAGGCGAACTCACGAACCGTCGGAAGTCGGGGGAGCTGCTGTGGATAGACGCGACGATCGCCCCGATCACCGAGGACGAAGACGTGGACCGCTTCGTCGCGATCGAGCGCGACGTCACCGAACGAAAGGAGCGCGAACTCCGCATCGAGGACCAGAACGAGCGCCTGACGGTCCTGAACAACACGAACGAAGTGCTCCGCGATATCAACCGCGAACTCGTCGCCGCGTCGACGCGCGACGAGATCGAGGCCGCCGTCTGCGAGCAGTTCGCCTCGTCGGACCTCTTCGATGCGGCTTGGATCGGGAGTCGCGGACTCGTCGACGGCACGGTGAGCCCGCAGTCGTGGGCCGGCAGCGACCGCGGACCGCTCGAGAGCCACATCGAAGCCATGTGTAGCGCCGATCCGACTCCGGTCGAACGGGCATTAGAGAGCGGAGGCCCCGTGTTTACCGACGTCGAGGACGACGAGTCGGAGTCAGGGGACAACAAGCGATGCGTCGTCGTTCCGCTCGCCTACCGCGACGCGGAGTACGGCGTCCTCGGCGTCGTCACCCGCAACCCGGAGGCGTTCGATCTGATCGACCGGGACGTGTTCCTCGAACTCGGTCGAACGATCGCGGACGCCATCAGCGCCGTCGAGAGCAAGCAGACGCTCATCTCCGACAGCGTCACCGAGCTGGAGTTCCGGCTGACGGGAGTCGACGAGCCGCTGGCAACGATGGCGGCGCGGCTCGACTGTACCGTCACGGTCGAGCACGTCGTCGACGACGGCGACGAGAATCAGATCCAGTACGTTACCGTCGACGAGCCCGATCCGGACGTCGTCGCCGAGTACGCGGCCGACGCCGAGTGCATCGAGACCGTCCAGCACGTCTACACGTACGACGACCGCGCGCTGTACCGGCTCTCGGTCGGCGGACCGTCGGTCGTCACGACGTTAGCGCGGTACGGGGCCAGCATCGAGTCGTTCTCGCTCACCGGAACCACCGGACGGCTGGTCGCGCGGGTCGCCAGCTCGAACGACATCCGAAGCGTCGTCAACGCGCTTCGGACGACCTACGACGGATTGACGCTGGTCGCGCAGCGGGAGCGCGAGCGGGACGTCCAGACCGAAGCCGCCTTCCGGAAACAGCTGACGGCCGTGTTGACGGAGCGCCAACGAGAGGCGGCGCGTACCGCGTACTTCTCGGGGTTCTTCGATTGGCCCCGCGAACACAGCGGCGAGGAGGTCGCGTCGATGATGGACATCTCACAGACGACGTTCACCCAGCACCTCCGGGCAGCGGAGAAGAAACTCTTCGAGGCGCTGTTCGACGGGACGGGGACGTCCGCCTCGCCGTGAGCGTCGGGAGTGCCTCGCGCCGAGCATACCGCCCGCCGACCCCCTGAGGCGACTCGCGGGTCCGCCTCGGCGATCGCTAATCGGACAGCGACCGCCGGGGTCACCCGTGAAACCGGTACAGCGACGTGACGTACGGCAGCCGGTTGAGCATCCAGATCGCGACCGGGAGCCCGACGACCGTGATCGCGAGGAACGACGCCGCGTTCGCCCACAGCAGGCTCAGCCACCAGCCGACGAGGACGAAGTAGATCGCTCGGACGGCGAGCGATCGTTGCCCCCGCGCCGACTCGGGCTCCGAGAGCGACCGCGGCTCTGCGAGCGTGAGGACCGTCGGCACGAGGTTGATCAGCTTGATACCGAGCGGGAGCAGGACGACCGTGACGTTGAGCAGCCACGCGGTGTTGACGACGATCGGTGTCACCCACCAGCCGACGAACACGAACCACAGCGCCCGAACGAGGAGAGATCGTTGTGCCATCGCTCGGCGTAGACGCCCGGACGGTAAATCCGTATCGTCGATCTCGGCGGTCCCCGACGCGCTCGGACAGGCGGATCACCCGACACACGATCGTTATTACGATTGACACACGATCGCTACGAAGGAAACATGGCCGCCGAAATCTCACGCTGGTCGCGCCGGTACGTCCTCACCGGAGCCATCGCGCTCTGTTGCTGGCAGGTGGCCACCGTCGCCGGTCTCCCGCGACGCACGACGGTCGCGCTGGCCGTGTACGGGTTCGTGTTCCACGTCGTGTTCGGCAAAGCCTACGCCCTCGTCCCGGCGTACTTCGACGCCGATCTCGTCTCCGAGCGCGCGCCGGCGGTCCAGTTCCCCTTCGTCGCTGCGGGAGCGGCGTGTCTCGCGATCGACCCGCTTCTCGCTCGCGGTTTCCGCGTCGATCTCGGTGCTCTCGGCGGTGGACTCTGGGCGATCGGCGTCGCCGTGTTCGTCGGATCGATCGCGGTGACGATCGGCGGCCCGCTCCGCCGCGGGACGACCGGAACCGGGGACCACAACGCCGATCGCCGGTCGCTCGACCGGTTCGCGAACCGCTTCGTGCCGGTCGTGCTCCTGTATCTCCTCGCCGGCACCTACGAGACCGCCGCCCTGCGGATCGGCGCGTTCCCGCCGCTGATAGGCGTACAGGCCGCCGCGACGCACCTCTTGGCCGCCGGCTCCGCGGCGCTGCTCGTGGTCACGCTCGGATTCCGACTGCTGCCGCGGTTCCTCGGCGCCCACCCGACGCGACTGTCGGCCGCGCTCGTTCTGCCCGCGGCCGCGACCGCCCCCGCGTTCATCGCCGGGGGATTCGCCGACCGGCGACTGCTCCCGGTCGGAGCCGCCCTGATGGTGTTCGGAGTCGGCGGCTTCGCGCTCGTCGTCTTCCGAATGTGGCTCCAGTCGGATACGCGGCGGATCGGGCTGTACGCCCTCGTCCCGAGCGCGACGTTCGGCGTCGTCGGCGTCCTGTTCGGCGGGCTCTTCGCGGTCGGCGGCGCCGCTCCGGCGTTGATCGAGACGCACCTCAGGGTCAACCTGCTCGGCTTTCTCGGCCTGATGATCGTCGGCACCTCGTTCCAGTTCTATCCCCCCCGACTGGACGCGTTTCCCGGGTCGTCGAACCGGTCGGCGAGCGTCGCGATCGCCGCGCTCGCCTGCGGACTCGCGATCGAGGTCCTCGGCGTCGCTGCGGCCACCGCGTTCGGCCCCGTGGCGACGTCGCTTTCGGCCGGAGCGACCGCTCTCGGGCGGTGGCTCACCCTCCTCGGGGCGGTCGGCTACGCGTCCCTCGTCGCGAGCGTGTTCGCGGCGCGGTCGAACTGACCGCACCCTCGATGGAATAGACTTTCCGTGTGGCACTCGTTATATACGTATGACGATAGATACCGGCGATTCTGTGACGCTCGAGTACACGGGACGACTGGACGACGACACGGTGTTCGACACTTCTCGGCAATCCGTCGCCGAGGAGGCGGGCCTCGCCGAGGCCCAACCGGACCGAGAGTACGCGCCGCTGACGGTCGAAATCGGCGACGAACAGGTCATCGAGGGGATGGAGGAGGGGCTCATCGGCCTCGAGGCCGGGGAGACGGACACGCTGACGATCCCGCCGGAGAAGGCCTACGGCGAGCCCAGCGACGACCAGGTCCAAGAGTTCGCAACCGAGGAGCTCCGCGAGATGCTCGGCGGCCAGACGCCCGAAGAGGGCGCCTATCTCGAGGCCCAGAACGGCAGACAAGGCGAGGTCGTCCACGTCGACGAGGAGGTCGTCCGGGTGGATTTCAACCCCGCACTCGCCGGCGAGACGCTGACGTTCGACGTCGAGATCGTCGACGTCAACTGAACCCCTACGTTTAGACCTCCCTGTCTGATCGAGACGCCGTACCGGAACGAAACGATTCGGACGACAACTGATACGCTGGGTCTTCGGGAGCGACCGCGCGGTCGGTGGGTATACGTCGCCGCGCGCCACAGCACGCGTTATGTCTCCCGCGTTGCGGTGTTACCGGTGTGGGGAACGGTACGAGGGCGCGACCCGCGTCCGCTGTGAGTGCGGGGAGCCGCTCTGGTTCGAGACCGACGCGACGGAATTCGCCTGGGCGGACCGTCGGGAGCGCGACGGCGTGTGGCGCTACGATCCGCTCCTGCCGATCGACCGCCCCGCCGGGCTCGCTCGCGCCGCGGGCGGTACCCCGCTGGTCAGGAGCGAGGGGCTCGACGCCGCCGCGGGCTGTCGCGTGTACGTCAAAGACGAGGGCGAACACCCGACCGGAGCCTACAAGGACCGGGGCAGCGCCGTCGCCGTCCCGCGCGCGACCGCGGCGGGCGACGGCGCCGTCGGCACCGTCTCGTACGGGAACATGGCGATGAGCACCGCCGCGCACGCCGCGAGCCTCGGTCGGGAGTGCGCCGTGCTCGTTCCCGACGACATCTCGTCGGTCCGACTGGAGCTCATCGGTCAGTACGAGCCGACGATCGTGCGGGTCGACGGCGACTACGGGGCGCTGTACGGCGACGCGCTCGAGCTGTCCGCGACGCTCCCGGTCCGGTTCCTCGTCAGCGACGACCCGGCCCGGATCAGCGGCTACAAGACCGCCCTCTTCGAGATCTGCGAGGCGTTCGCGCTCGACGCGCCCGACGTGCCCGACGCCCCCGACGTGCCCGACGCCCCCGACGCGATCGTGCTGCCGACGAGCTCCGGCGGGTTCGCCTCGGGGATCTGGCGCGGGATCCGCGACCTCGAGGCCGCCGGCCTGCTCGACGACCCGCCGCGGCTGCACCTCGTCCAGACCGCCGCGTCGGACCCGATCACGCGGGCGTTCGACGCCGGCGAGACCGATCCGACGCCACTCGGGCCCGACGAGACCGGCGAGACGATCGCCCACTCGATCGGGAACCCGGACCCGCCGAGCGGCGGGCGCGCGCTCGCGGCGGTCCGCGACACCGGCGGCGCCGTCGTCTCGGTCACCGACGACGAGCTCCGGGCGGCGAAGCGGCGGTTCGCCGTCGACGGCGGCTTCTGCGTCGAGCCGGCGTCGGCGGCGTCGCTCGCCGGCGCGACCCGACTGTCGGAGCGCGGCGAGATCGCCGTCGACGACGCCGTCGTCCTCGTCCCGACCGGGACGGGATTCAAGGAGCTCGGTGCCGGCGACGCGTCGGTGTCGACCGAGCGGGCGAGCAGGGCGGCGCTCCCGGAGCGGCTCGCCTCGCTGCTCGGCGCCCGCTGACGGCGCTCGCGACGGCCGTCGCGTCGATCGGCCGCCGTCGCGGAGCGACTCGGGGGCAACCGCGGATGGCGGAGGAGGGCGAGCGGCGTCACTCGGTGCGGAGCCACCCGAGCGTGTCGCCGATCTCGAACGCGTCGTCCTCGCCGACGACGATCTCGTCGAGCGTCCCCGCCACGGACGCTCGCACGTCGACGCTCACCTTCTCGACTTGAATCTCGCAGAGCGTGTCGCCCGCCTCGACCGACCGGCCTTCGCGGGCGAACCAGTCGACGAGGATCCCCTCGGTCTCGTCGACGTCGTCCTCCCAGTCGCCGGTCGCGCGGATCGCGACCCGCATCCCCGAGCCGCCGTCGGTCGCGCCCCGTCGGCCGCTCATTGTTCGGACGCGACCGCCCGGACGCGCGCTTCGATGTCGTCGGCGTCCGGGATCACCTCGTTCTCCATCGGCCGGGCGTACGGGATCGGCACGTCGGGGACGGCGACCCGCTCGACGGCCTCGAGCGCGCCGAGGTCGCGGTCGGCGACGCTCGCGACGATCTCTCCGGTGACGCCGAAGGACCGGTAGTCCTCGTCGACGACGACGAGCCGCCCGGTCTTCCGGACCGATTCGAGGACCGTGTCGGTGTCGAGCGGGACCAGCGTGCGGAGGTCGATTACCTCGACGTCGATCCCCTCCGCCGCGAGCGACTTCGCCGCGTCGAGGGCGCGGTGGACGTGGAGCCCGAGCGTGACCACCGTGACGTCGGCGCCCTCGCGCTTGACGTCTGCCGACCCGAACGGAATCGTGTAGTCGGTCTCCGGGACCGGGGTCTTCGGGCCGTCGGGCGCCGGCATCCAGCCGATCCCCATCAGCCGCTTGTGGAACAGGTACATCACCGGGTCGTCGTCGCGGATCGCGTTGTGCATCAGCCCCTTCGCGTCGTAGGCGGTCGACGGCACGACGAGCTTCAGCCCGGGAATGTGCGCGAACGTCCCGTAGAGCGTCTGTGAGTGCTGGGCGGCGTCGTTGTACGTCCCGCCCACCGCGGCCGTGAGCACGAGCGGCACGTTCACGTTGCCGCCGCTCATGTAGGTGTTCTTCGCGAGCTGATTGTAGATCTGGTCCATCGCGACGCCGAAGAAGTCCGCGAACATCAGCTCCGCGATGGGGCGCATTCCCTCCTGCGCGGCGCCGACCGCCGCTCCGAGGTACGCGGTCTCGCTGATCGGCACGTCCATGATCCGGTCGCGACCGAACTCGTCGAGCAACCCCTGGGTGCTGTCGAAGATGCCGCCGTAGTCGGCGACGTCCTCGCCCATGTAGAAGACCTCCTCGTTCTCGCGCATCTCGTGGGCGATCGACTCGACCATCGCCCGGCTCATCGTCAGCTCGCGGTCGACGACGCCCTCCGTCTCACTCATCGCCGCTCACCTCCGCGAGGTCGAACTCCGGCTCCTCCGTCGTCACGCCCGAGGGCGGGTTCACGAAGACGTCGTCGTAGGCGTCCTCGGGGTCGGGCTGCGGCTGTTCTTTCGCCCACGCGATCGCCTCCTCGACCCGCGACTCCGCGTCGTCGCGGATCGCCCCGAGTTCGGCGTCGTCGACGCCGTGGTCGCGGAGCTCGGACTCGAGCCTGTCGATCGAGTCGCGGGCGAGCGCCGCGTTCTCGTCCTCGTCGGAGCGGTACGTCTGCGGGTCGCCCATGAAGTGACCCATCCGGCGGTGGACCTGCACCTCCAGGAGCGTGGGCCCGTTCCGGTCTCGCGCCCGCCCGATCGCCTCGCCGGCCGCCTCGTAGACGGCGAGGGCGTCGTCCCGATCGACGCGGACGCCGGGCATGTCGAACCCGGCGGCCCTGTCCGACCCGTCCTCCACGTCGGTGACGCGCTCCTTGGGCATGCTGATCGCCCAGTCGTTGTCCTCGACGACGAACACGACCGGCAGGTCGTGGACGCTCGCGAAGTTCAGCGACTCGAGGAACGCCCCCTGGTCGATCGCCCCCTCGCCGAGGAACGCGACCGCGACGGCGTCCTCGTTCCGCTTTTTCGCCGCCAACGCCGCCCCGGCCGCCGGCGGACACCCCTCGGCGATGATCCCGCTACACGCGAAGTTCACGTCGGGGTCGAACAGGTGCATGTGGCCGCCCTTCCCCTTTCCGAGACCGGTCTCCCGCCCGAAGATCTCGGCGGTCATCCGCTTCAGGTCGACGCCCTTCGCGATGGCGACGTGGTGGGGCCGATGCGGCGCCGTCACGGTGTCCTCCTGACGGAGGTGATGACAGACGCCCGCGGCGGCCGCCTCCTGGCCCGCCGCCAGGTGGAGCTCACCGGGAATCGGTCCCGCGGAGATGTCGAACGCCGGTTGCTTCCCCTCCAGATACTCCTCTTGGAGGCGTTCCTCGTAGTGCCGGGCCGTTACCATGTCTGCGTACAGCTCGCGCATCCTGTCTGGTGATACCATCCCACGCTAACCTACATGGTTAATGATATTAGTTACTTCTGGCGGCCGCCGTCTCGCCATATTTATTCATAAGAAATATAGGTAATTTAAAAAGGAACAGGCGGCGTCTCGGCGTCTTTCGCGAGGGATGACGTCGCTCTCGGCCGCGGTCTCGGCCACCTATCCGAGATCGGCGACGATCCACGGCTTCTCGTCCGGGTCGTACTCGTCGATCGCCCCGCTGTGGCTCCGCGTCTCCGGCGCGAGCACGCCGACGTGTTTCAGCTGCTGGACGAAGTTGAAGAGGACGTTGTTGCGGACCACGTCCGTCCACACCGCACGGTCCCGATAGAGGCGAGCTGTCCGCCCCCGCTCGATCAGCTTCCGCGCCCGCGTGGCCCCACGCGTCGTGCAGAAGGCGCTCAGGAAGACGTTCGGGTACTCGCGGACCAGCCGCTTGACGAGATCGAGGAAGTGAACGCGCGGCCCCTCCTTGCGGAGCGCGTCGAGCAGCAGGCCGAACTCCGGGTGCTTGGAAAACGAGTTCCGGAGGAGCACCGCGAGCGGCGGGTGGACCGCCGCGACCGTGCGCCGCGAGACGTCCGCTTTCGTCAGGCGGAGGTCGTCGAGGTCCTCGACTCCGTAGCCGCGGAGCACCGTCGCGGCCAACTCCCCCTGCGAGGTCAGCTCGTGGGGCGACCCGAGCGCGAGGAGGCCGAGCGTCCGCGCGCTCGCGACGGCCTCGTCGCCGGCGCCGAACCCGTACTCGTCGGCGATGATGTCGACGAGCCCGTCGCGTGCGAGCGGCCCGTACCGGTCGACCGCGACGACCGGCGCGAGGTAGTTCAGCGGCTGCGCGAGGCTCAGCGTCGTGATATCGCCGCCGAACTCGTTCCTGCGGAGCCGCACCGACAACTGCCCTTCGATGTCCGCGACCTCCTCGGTCGATTCGGCGCTCGGCGGATCGCTCCACGAGGTCGCTCCGTCACCGTCGACGCCGATGACGCCGACGCCCTTCGACCGGAGCAGGGTCTCGTGGGGCGCGACGGCCTCGCCGTCGCCCGCGAGGTACGAGACGTGCGCGCCCTGCTGGTAGGTCATCGCCTGCCCGATACCGCGGAGGAGGTTCCGCGATCCCTTCACTTCGATCGCGAACACGCGGTCCGCGTCGGTGAAGCCGAGCACGTCCGGGTACCGCCCCCGGATCGTTATCTCGTGGCGGCGACACCGGTCGAGCACGTCCGCGTACGTCTCGCTGTGGGCCTCCGGCACGTGCACCAGCGGTTCGTAGTTCCGCTCGTCGAGCGCGGTCACCACCCGGTCGAACACCGCCGCCTCGTCCATACGGGGCCGTGAAGCCGGCGGACAATAAGCGGTTCTCCCGCCGGACCGACGAGCACCTCGGCACGCGGACCCCGCCCTGCTCCGCCCCAGCCCGGAGAATATTCATAAGTATATAAATATATCCAAATGTACTCCTTCTCTGAAATATACTCGCACGTCTACGGCGGGTGCACGCCTGCAGAGATCGCGTCTCTACGGCCTCGATCCGCGGCATCCGTCCGACGCGTTACTGCGACAGATCCGTCTCTGTCGGCCGGAATCACGCTCAGAATTCGCACCGTGGCAATAAAACGAACGTTATATTTATATGAATATTCTATCCCGCGTAATTAGTAGATCGTTACGATTCGTCGACTGCGGCTCCGAGATCGCGCTACGTATAATTTATACAGGTATCACAGTAGAGTTATACATGTTCGAGAAACCGCGTTCTGCCCGCGTCCGGGTCAGTCGTCGCTCGGCGACTCGTCCTCGCTCGTGCAGCCGCAGCCGCCTCGCCGGATCAGGTCGACGACCGACGCGTCCGCCCCGCAGTGCGGACAGACGCCCCGCACGTCGACGAGGACGTCGTAGTCGTCACGGTCGAGCTCGTCGGCGCTCGCGAGTGACGAGATCGCCGACTCGGTGACCGCGGAGAGGCGGCCCTGCAGCTTCTCGATCGTCTCGATCTTGCGCTCGGCGCGGTCCGTCTCGTCGGTCGGGAGGCTCGCCCCGCGGTCCTCGGTGAGGTACGTGTGGACCGCCTGATGCGTGACGAAGTCCGCGGTCAGCTCGTCGACGTCCACCCCCTCGCGTTCGAGGCGTCGTCGCGCCCGGGTCGCCTCCGATCCGGTCCCGTTCCGCAGCGCCTCGTACGTGCTCGACGCCTCGACGTCGAGCGACGAGCCGGCGGTCTCGCGGACCGCCGCCGCCAACACCGCCTCGTTGAACTCGTCGGCGAGGTCCCGCAGGCTCGTGCGTTCGCCCGTTTCCCCCGTCCACGCGGCCTCGAGCCTCGCTCCGAGCTCGTCGAGGTCGTACGTCTCGATCACGCGTCCGACCTTCGTGTTCGGTCCGTCCTCGCCGGTCATACCGATCGATGGAGGGACGAGGTTACAAGCGTATCGGTGGAACGCCGCCCTTTCGAGTCGCGCGGCGCCGGTCGCTCGGTCAGTCGATCTGCTCGACGTACGTGTACTCCTCGGAGAGCGCGGCGGCGTCCTCGGGCAGCAGGGCGGCGACGAGGAAGTCGGCGTGGTCGCGGAAGTAGTCGACCACGCGCGCGATGCGGTCCGAGTCGATCGCCTCCAGCGAGTCGAGGACGATGAACGGCACCGTCTCGTGGACGTCGTGGACCAGGTATCCCGCCAGCGCGAACACCAGTCCGGTCACCTCGCGCTCGCTCTCCGAGAGGTGGTCGACGGTGTCCTCGTACGCCGCCCCGTCGGGCGACGAGCGGACGATGTGCAGATCGAACCGCGTTCGGGTGACGGTCCGGCGCCCCTCGCGCACGTCGGTCTCGCGGCGCTCGATCCAGATCCGGTCGAGGTTCTCGTACCCGAGAATGTCGAGGACCGTCGCCATGTGCTCGTTGAACTCCTCGACGGCCCCCTCCTCCAACCGATCGACTCGGGTGCGCAGCTCCGTCAGCCGCTCCGCGACCGCTTCGCGCTCCGCCTCCAACTCCTCGCGCCGTTCGATCGCGGCCTCCCGCTCGTCGATCTCCGCGTCGAGTTCCTCGATCTCCGATTCGAGCCGCTCGACCCGGAGCTCGATCTCGTTGGCTTCGCGGTGGCGCTCCAGCGTCTCCTCGTGGCCGTCCACGTCGATCGATTCGGCCTCCGCCTCCAGCTCCTCGATCTCCGTCCGCTTCGCCTCGATCGCCGCCTCCAGCTCCTCGATTCGCGACTCGGTCGACGCGATCTCCGTCTCGACCGCGTCGAGCCGCTCTTCGGCGCGCTCGGCCTCGCGCTGCGCCTCGCGGAGCGCGGACTGCCTGTCGGTCAGCTCCTGGATCTCCGCGCGGAGCTCGCTGCGCTCGTCGAGCCGCTCCGACCGGAGGTCCCGGAGGCGGTCGAGCGTCGTCTCGATCTGTCCGGTCTCCACCGCGGAGCCGCAGGTCCAACACGTCGTCCGGTCGTCGCCGGTCAGCGCGTCGGTCGGACTGTCGTCGGGCTGAGACGCGCCGGCGGCGTCGACCGCGTCGCCGCCGCTCCGGTCCACGTCGATGGCGGGCGCCGTGCCCTCGAGCATGTCCTCGTTGAAGCTGATGACGCTGCCGAGCTCGTTGATCGCGTCGTCGAGCGCGCGCTGGCGACGCCGCAGCTCGTCGATGCGCCCCGCGAGCTCGTCGGGGCTCTCGTCGGGCTCCCGCGTCGACTCGACCGTCTCCCGGAGCTCGTCGCGCTCCGACTCCAGCTCCGTCAGCGTCGACCGCTCCGTCTCGAGGTCGAACTGGAGGTCGTCGAGCTCCGAACGCGCGTCGCGAACCCGCTGGAACGCGTCCTCGAGCTCCTGTTTGCGCGTCCGGCTCTCCTCGACGCCGGCGTCGAGGTCCGCCAACTCCTCCCGGACCGCCTCGAGCTCCGCCTCCGCGTCGTCGAGCTCCGCCCGCTTCTCCCGGCGCTCGGCCTCGAGGTCGGGCAGTTCGCGTTCCAGCCCGTCCAGCCGGTCGATCTCGTCTTCCAGCTCGCTCCGTTCCCGCTTGCATTCTTGGATCTCGGCGTCGATCGACTCCGTATCGATCGGCCGCATGATGATCTCTTGGAGGTCGTCGCCGCGCGCGACGGCCCGACGCGCCTCGTTGTTCTCCAGCAGGAACGCGAACAGGTCCGCGAGCTCCGGGTCGTCGAGGTACGGGTC
The DNA here is from genome assembly GCF_003721435.2 of Halorubrum sp. CBA1229. Taxonomy (NCBI): domain Archaea; kingdom Methanobacteriati; phylum Methanobacteriota; class Halobacteria; order Halobacteriales; family Haloferacaceae; genus Halorubrum; species Halorubrum sp. CBA1229. Next base: position 2,163,710 of record NZ_CP054585.1, read on the forward strand.
GCCGCCGAACGCGACGGAATCGCCCCGCCGCGTCAGCGTTCGGGTGTACGTCTCGTCCCCGAGTTCGAGGGTCACCGACCCCTCGTCGGCGTCGCCCTTCAGCGAGCTCCGCCGGCTCCCGAGCCCGGCCATCAGCGCCTGCAGGAAGGAGGTCCGGTTCGTCGCGTTCCGCCCGGCCAACACGGAGACGCCCTCGGGGAGGGTCACGGTCGCCTCGTCGATGCCGCCCACGTTCCGGACGTCAACGCGGACGACCGATTGAGAGGTCTGAGTCATCGATTTATGCTAATGAATTTTCTCACGCTCTTAAGTCTATCTCTCAGACGAGGCGTCGGTCCGCCGCGCCGGTGCGCGTCGGTCCGCCGCGCTGGTGCGCCTCACTGCGCGCCCGCCGTTACGGACTCACCGCGCGCCCGCCGTTACGACTCGCCGCCTCCCGTCTCGTGCGGGGTCGGCGCGGCGAACTGTCCGTCGTCGAACTCGATCGGTGTCGGCTCCGCGACGACTCGCAGGTCGTCGCGCTCGCGGGCCGCTTCGACGAGCGCAGGGGAGGCGTACAGCCGGTCGAGCCGCATCGTGTCCGTCGCTCGGAGCACGCGGGCGTCGTCCGGGCCGACGACGCCGACGGTCGACAGCGACGCGACGAGGCCGGCGCGGTCCGTCTCGACGACCGGTGGCAGCCTGACGCCCCGCGTCGTGCTCGCGGTGATCGCGTTGATGAGCGTGGTCGAGCTGTCGAGCTCGGCGGCCAGGTCCCGGTGGACGAAGTCCGCGGACCCCATCCCCATGGCGTTGCCGTGGGTCGTCTCGGTCAGCCCCCGCACGAAGATCCGCTTGACGTCGGGGAGCTCCGGCTCCGGCTCGTTGATCGCGAACGGGCGGCGACCGATCACGTTCGTGTCCATCCCCTGTCCGCTGACGTCTTTCCCCTGCCGGTCGAGGATCAGCACGTCGACGTCATCGAAGGGGATCGTCGGCAGGCGGTCGTAGGCGAGCTCCAACAGCTCCGCCTCGCGGTCGAGGAACCCGGACGGGGGGACGCCCTCGATCACGGCGGTGTCGTCGAACTGGTCCTCGACGATCGCGACGCCGCCCGCGACCGGGAGCTCGGCCAGCAGCTTCTCCGCGATCTCCGGGATCATGTTCCGGAAGCTCCAGTCGACCGCCCACTCGTGGGCCGTCTTCGCCCCGCGCTGTTTCCCCATGCCGATGACGAGCATCTTCGAGAGCCCGCTCTCGACGGGGCCGTCGTAATCGGTGTGGGGCTTCACCCGGTTGACCGGAACGATCGCGTCGGCGGCGGCGGCGTGGGCGTCCGCGTAGACGGGGACGCCACGGTCCGGGGTCTCGCCGACCTGAACGACCTCCATGCTCGATCGGATCTCGCAGCCGATCGCGTCCGGGGTCACCCCGAGGGATTCGAGCATCTCCCGCTGGCCCGCCGCGGTCGCCCCGCCGTGGCTCCCCATCGCCGGGAACACGAAGGGGTCGTAGCCGGCGTCCCGAACCGCACCGACGACGCCGGCCACGATCGCCGGGAGGTTAGCGATCCCGCGGCTGCCGGCGCCGACGGCGACCTCGCCGCCGTCGGGTACGCCGTCGAAATCGAGCGACGCCACCGCCGCCGCGGCCGCGGCCTCGATGCGCTCGCTCGGGATGGGGTCGGTGTCCCACCTGCGCTCGATGAGCCCCAGGTCCGGGAGCGGTCGGGCGCCGCACGCGTCGAGCACCGTCGCCTCGGGCACGACGAGGTCGTCGAGAGTGTCCATGCGAACCGGTCCCGCTCGACCGGTATAAACGTGGGGGCCGCGACGGGGTCCGTCCCGGGGTCGACGGTCGAGACGAGACTGATGCCCGGAAGCGGTATCGACACTCGGGAACGGTATCGACAGCTGGAAGCGGTACCGAAACCCGAGAGCGGCACTGGCGGAGCGTCGACTGTCTGCGTCCGTCCCGGCGTGACGTTACAGTCGTAGGTCTGTAACGAGAACTGCCGCAGTGGTCGACAAATCCGAAAGAATCGGATCGATGTTTTTCGAAGATACAGCGCGTTTCGTCGCTAATTCGCCGTGTTTAGCCGTCATACTACCGTACAAGCCGTTTCATAAGCGTAGATCGCGGCTCAGGTCAGCGAACCCTCGATCGGTTTCGACGACTGAGAGCGCTCAAATATTCTTTATTATCCGAGTACTCGGGAAGTTAAGTACTCAGGCGTGATCGAGATTGTATGGGAAAGGAGCTCAAATCGGTCGCGAAGACGACTGAAACGTCGTTACGAGTGGTAGACGCGCTGCGGGAGACGGACGGGATGACGATCGACGATCTATCCGAGCATCTCGGATTGGCCCCGAGCACGGTCCACCGCCACCTCGCGACCCTGAAAAAGCACGGGTACGTCGTCAGCGACGGCGACGTGTACGCGCTCGGCCTCCAGTTCCTGACGGTCGGCGGGCAGATCCAGCGCCGGGTGACCGCCTATCCCATGATCAAGGAGAAGGTCGACGCCCTCGCCGACGAGACGGGCGAGCGCGCGCAGTTCATCGTCGAGGAGAACGGGCAGCGGGTGTACCTCTACACCGAGGTCGGCCAGAGCGCCGTCCAGACCGGCGCCCACGTCGGGAAGCGCGGCGCGATCCACACCAGCGCGGCGGGGAAGGCGATCCTCGCGGCGTACGACCGGGACCGGGTCGAGGAGATCGTCGACGCCCGCGGACTCGACGCCGACCAGGACGCGATCGCGACCCGCGAGGAGCTGTTCGAGGAACTCGACCGGATCCGCGACCGCGGTTACGCGTTCAACCGACAGGAGACGACCGCGGGCGTCCACGCGGTCGGCGCGCCCGTGACCGCCGACGGCGAGGTGATCGGGGCGCTGAGCGTCTCCGGACCCGCCAACCGGATCACCGGCGACCGCTTCACCGAATCGCTCCCCGAGCGGATCCTCGGCGCGGTCAACGAGCTGGAGCTCCACATCGAACACTCCGTGTGAGGATCGCCGGCCCCCGAGAGTTTATTAGGCTTCTCGGCGCTCGTCAACCCAATGAATGCGAACGATCGGTCCCTCGTGCGATTTACCTCTCTCGCCCACGGGATGTTTCATACCTACGAACTCTCGATACCGCTCTTCGTCGGGCTCTGGATGGCCGAATTCGACGTCTCCGCGGCCGTCATCGGGACCGTCATCGGCGCCGGCTACGCGTTCATCGGTCTCGGCGCGCCGGTGAGCGGCGTCCTCTCCGACCGGTTCAGCTCTCGGCGACTGATCCTGGCCTCGATCGGGGGGATGGGGATCGGGTTCGGGATCGTGGCGCTCTCGCGCGGTCTGGTCTCGCTCGCCGCCGCCGTGCTGATTTGGGGCTGTTTCGCGAGCGTCTACCACCCCGCGGGGCTCTCGCTCATCAGTCGCACCGCGGACGCCCGCGGCACGGTGTTCGCGTACCACGGGGTGGGCGGCAACGTCGGCACGGCGTTCGGGCCGCTCCTCACGGCGCTGCTGCTCATGTTCGTCGACTGGCGACTCGCGGCCGGCGCGCTGGCGGCCGTCGCTCTGCTCGTCGGGCTGGCCGGCACGCGGATCGAGTTCGAGATCGGCGCGGCCGAGGACGCCGGCGAAACGGGGTCGATCGCCGACGAGCTCCGCAAGACCGCCCGCGACTCCCGCACTCTGTTCGCGACGGCGTTCGCCGTCGCGCTCGTCGGTGTGCTGCTGTACGGGATGTACTACCGCGGGCTGTTGACGTTCCTGCCGGACGTCCTCGCCGAGTCCCCGGCGCTCCGCCCCTTCCAGCTGCTCGATCAGACCGTCCAACCGGCGCAGTACGTGTACACCGCCCTCTTGACCGTCGGCATCGGCGGCCAATACGTCGGCGGCCGGCTGACCGACCGCGTCTCCAGCACCACCGCCTTCTTCGGCTTCTTCGCCGTGCTGGCCGGCCTCGCTGCGGCGTTCCCGTTCGTCCGAGGGCTCGGCACCGTCCCGCTCGTCGGGATCTGCCTCCTGCTCGGATTCTTCGTGTACGGCACGGCGCCGGTGTATCAGGTCGTCGTCGCCGACAACGCCGACGAGGCCGTGCAGGGACTCTCGTACGGATTCACCTACCTCGCGATGTTCGGTGTCGGCGCCCTCGGCGCGTCGCTCGCGGGGTTCGTGCTCACCCACGCGACGAGCGCCGTGCTGTTCTTCCTCCTCGCCGGGATCGCCGGACTCGGCGGCGCCGCGGTGTTGCTGTTGATGCGGCTGTAACGATCCCCGCGCACCCCCGCAATCTCCCAAGTTTTATGCTCTCGTCGTCGGACGTAGAGGTATGAGCGCAGACGAAAAGCGACAGCGACTCTTAGAGGAGATCGTCGTGGTCGACCTGACGACGTTCGTCACCGGCGGGTTCGCCACGTTGATGCTGGCGAACCAGGGCGCGGAAGTGATCAAGGTGGAGCGCCCGGAGGTCGGCGACGACAGCCGGTACTCGGGGCCGCCGTTCGTCGACGTCGAGGGGTACGAGGGCCCCGGCAAGTCGGCGTCCGAGGAGGGCGAGTCGCCGTACTTCTGGACGGTGAACTACGGCAAGCAGAGCATCGAACTGAACCTGAAGACCGAGGAGGGGTTAACGGCGCTGTACGACGTCGTCGCCGAGGCGGACGTCGTCGTCGAGAACTTCCGGCCGGGCACCGCCGAGCGGCTCGGCGTCGACTACGAGACGCTGCAGGAGCACAACGACGACCTGGTCTACTGTTCGATCTCGGCGTTCGGCGAGACGGGCCCGTGGAGCGACAGGCCCGGGTACGACCTGCTTGTGCAGGGGATGAGCGGCATGATGAGCGTCACGGGCTACCCCGACGCGCCGCCGGCGAAGGTCGGGCTCCCGCAGACGGACCTCATCACCGCGATGTGGTCGGCGTTCGGGATCGTCACGTCGCTGTACAACCGCGAGCGGACCGGCGAGGGCGAGCGCGTCGAGCTCGGGATGCTCGACGCCGCGCTCCCGTGGCTCACGAAGCAGGCGGGCAAGAGCTTCGTCGGCGAGGAGACGTCCCGGATGGGGACGAAGGACCCGGTGCTCGCGCCGTACCAGATGTACCCGACCGCCGACGGGCACCTCAACGTCGCCTGCGGGAACCAGAAGCTCTGGGAGGAGTTCTGCGCGGCGATCGGCCGCGAGGACCTCTCGACGGACGAGCGGTTCGCCACGAACTCGGCGCGGGTGAACAACATGGACGCGCTCGAAAAGGAGCTCTCGGAGGTCCTGCGGACCAAGACGACCGACGAGTGGGTCGACCTGCTGGCCGACGAGCGCGGGCTCCCCGTGGGCCCGGTGTTCGACGTCGACGAGGCGCTGGACAACGAGCAGGTGCGCGCCCGCGGCGTCGTCGACTCGATCGACCACCCCGCGGCGGGCGAGATCCCCGTCATCGAACACCCGCTCAACTACGAGCGGGCCGACTCGGGGTTCTCGGAGGCGCCGCCGCTGCTCGGCGAGGACACGGTGCGCGTGCTGAAAGCGGCCGGCTACGACGACGCCCGCATCGACGAGCTGATCGAGGCCGGCGCGATCCCGGAGCCCTGACCGGCGCGCCGGCGATCAGCGAGACGTGTCGAGGACGACCTTCCCGAGCGTCCCGGAGGAGCGCAGTTCGGCCAGCGCTTCCGGCACCGAACCGAGACCGAACACGGAGTCGACCGCCGCGGTGAACGTCCCGTCGTCGAGGCGCTCGCCGACCCGTTCGAGGATCGCCGCCTGATCGCCCGCCGAGGCCACGATCGACATGAACCGGAGGTCGGCGTCCGCCTGCTTCGCCGCCATCGACGTGCCGCCGTCGACGGCGATCGTCTCGTTCTCCCCGATGACGACGATCCGGCCGCCGCGCGTCAGGCAGGCCAGGTCCGCCGCGAGGTGCGCGTCCGCCTGCGGTTCGAACACCACGTCGACCTCGCGGCCGTCGGCCGCCGTCCTGACGGCTTCCGCGAGCTCGTCGCTCCGGTAGTCGACGACGGCGTCGGCGCCGAGCCCCCGCGCGAACGCCGCGGGCTCGCCGTCGCGGGCGGTGCCGACGACGGTCGCCCCCGCCGCCGCGGCGACCTGCACCGCCGCGTGACCCACGCCGCCGGACGCGCCGTGGACCAGCGCGAGGTCGCCCAGTCGGAGGTCGCCGCGGGTCACGAGCGCGCGCCAGGCGGTCGCGAACGCCATCGCGGCCGCCGCCCCCTCTCGAAACGGGACCGACGCCGGGAGCGGCGCGAGCTGTTCGACCGGCGCCGCGGTGTACTCCGCGTACGTCCCGGGCGAGAAGAGGCCGAGCCCGGTCGCGAACACGCGGTCGCCCGGTGCGACCGCGGTCACGCCGTCGCCGACCGCCTCGACGACGCCGGCGAGGTCGGAGCCGCCGACGTGCGGGAGCCCGGACGGGGGGCTCACGCTCCCCTCCCGGACGTACTCGTCTATCGGGTTCACGCTCGCCGCCTCGATCCGCACGAGGGCCTCGCCCGGACCGGGGTCGGGGCGATCGACGGTCTCCAGGGCAAGTACGCTCTCGTCTCCGTGTTCGTGGAAGCGGACGGCGCGCATACGGCCCGTACGACGAACCGACGTATAGTGTTATGCCAGCGGTCGGCTCCCGCGGCGGTCGCCTCCGGTGAGCGCTTCGTCCCGGCGATCTCTTCGTCCCGGCGAGCGCTTTTGTACTCGCCGCTCCCACGGAGCGCATGCACGTCACCGGGCTCGATCACGTCGTGTTGACCGTCGAGGACGTCGACCGCGCCGTCGATTTTTACGCGACGACCCTCGGCGGCACGGCCGAGACGTTCGACGGCGGTCGGCGAGCCGTCTCGTTCGGCGACCAGAAGATCAACTTCCACCCGGCGGAGGCCGTCTACTCGCCCCACGCCGACCGGCCGACGCCCGGCAGCGGGGACCTCTGTCTCGTCGTCGACGACTCCCTCGACGCGCTCCGCCGGGACCTCCGCGACCGCGGCGTCGAGGTCGTCCACGGCCCCGTCGAGAAGGTCGGTGCGCGCGGCCCGATGGAGTCGGTGTACGTCCGCGACCCCGACGGCAATCTGGTCGAGCTGGCCCGGTACGACGCGTAGCCGACCGTTCGGATCGGCCGGGTCCCGCGGCGACTCACTCGGCGGCGACGATGCGGACCCCCCACAGCGGCCCGTCCTCTGTGACCCGGAGCGCTCTCTCCCCGACTAGCCGCACGTCGTCCCCGATCGAGAGCTCCCCGTCGAGCTGAGCGATGACGTTCGCGCCGCCGGGGAACGAGGCGAGCCCGAGCGCGTTCGGCTCCCGGACCCCGTCCGGCGTGACGTGGACGGTCGTCACCGACAGCAGCTCGCCGGTCCCGGCCGGAACGGCGTCGAACGCCGCCCCGCCGCACTCCGGGCAGCGGCGCTTCTCGTAGTAGGTCCGGCGCCCGCAGTCGCGACACTCGAGCAGTTCGGTCACGCGTCGCCCTCCAGCAGCGTGCAGACGGCGTTGTTCCCGAACCCGGCGACGTTGACGGCGAGGCCGCGGGACGCGCCCTCGACCGCCCGTTCGTCGGGGAGGTCGCCGCGGAGCTGCCACACGAGCTCGATCACCTGCGAGATCCCCGTCGCGCCGAGCGGGTGCCCGCGGGCCTTCAGCCCGCCGCCGGGATTGACGGGGAGCTCCCCGTCGAGGTCCGTCTTCCCGTCGCGGGTGCGCTCCCACGCGCGCCCCGCCGGCGCGAGCCCCAGCTCCTCCATCTCCAGCCACTCGAGGATCGTGAACGCGTCGTGGATGCACGCGAGGTCGACCGCGTCCGCCCCGAAGCCGGCCGCGTCGTACGCGCGCTCGCCGGCCGTCCGCACGCTCGCGATCTCCAGCGGGTCAGCCCGATCCGCGACCGCGTGCGTCCCGGTGGCGCTCTCGCAGGCGGCGATCGTCACCGCGTCGTCGGTCGCCCCCGACCCGGATTCGACCACGACCGCGGCCGCCCCGTCGCTGGTCGGACAGCAGTCGTAGAGGCGCAGCGGCTCGGCGACCGCCGGCGACGCGAGCACGTCATCGCCGTCGATCCGCTTGTTGAACTGAGCGTATTCGTTCGCGTACGCGTTGGCGTGGTTCTTCACGGCGACCCGCGACAGGTCGCGCCGGTCCGCGTCGGTCTCGCGGAGGTAGGCGGCCGCCGCCAGCCCGCCGAACGACGGCAGGGTGACCCCCTGTTCGTACTCCCGGTCGTGCGTGATCCGACTGATGATCTCGGTGGCCGTGGCCGTGTCCGCGGCGGACATCTTCTCGCCGCCGACGGCCAGCGCCCGCTCGCTCCGCCCGCTCGCGACCGCCGCGACAGCGCTCTGAAACGCGCTGGCACCGCTCGCGCTGGTGTTCTCGACCCGGCGGGCCGTGACGCCGGTCATGCCGAGGCCGCCGACGAGCGCGTTCGCCAACCCGGACCGGGCGTTGAACGCCTCGGCTGCCATGTTCCCGACGTGGACCGAGTCCACGCCGGCGGAGTCGCGGTCGGCGTCGCCGAGCGCGCGTTCCGCCGCGACGAGGAGCAGGTCGAGGAGCGATCGGTCGTCGGCGCTCGCGAACGCCGTCATGCCGACGCCCGTTATCGCCGGGAGGTCCCCGCGAACCGGTGATGCGTCTACTGCCCGCGCTTCTCGCTTCTGGGCGGTCATCGTACGACCGAACCCAGACGCTAGACCGGTATATAAGTACGGTTCGCGCCACTCGTTGCACGCGAACGGGGCCTCGCCGCTGGTCAGATCGAGAGCCTATAAAAAAAAACGGGCCGCGAGCAGTACGTCGGTCGTCGGGCGTTCAACGACGCCCCGCCGAGTGTCGAAGCGATCCGCCGTGCCGGAGTGTCGGGCGACGCGCTATCTGAGGTTATTCACCGCCCTTTTCATATACGGTCCGAGGAACGGCCCGAACAGCGCCAGGAGGATCAGGATGGAGATCCCGAGCGAGAGCGGCCGGCTCGGCGACACGAAGATGCCGTACCCGCCGCCCGAAAGCTGAAGCGCGCGGAAGAAGTTCTCCTCGGCTATCGGCCCCAGAACGATCCCGAGGACGAACGCTATCACCGAGTACTTGTACTTCACCATGTAGTAGCCGAGGATGCCGAGCGCCAGCACGCCGAAGGCGTCGAACCAGCTCCGCCGGAGGCTGAACGCGCCGATGAACGAGAGGACGATGACCATCGGGATGATGACGTCGGTGTCGAGCTTCGTGATCGCGCTCGCGTACGGGATGACCGTGTACCCGACGGCGAGGATGATGAAGTTGCCGAGGAACACCGAGACGAACAGCGCGTACGTGATGTGAAGCTGCGCGCCGAACAGCCCCGGGCCGGGCTGGAGCCCGTGCATCAGGATGCCGCCGAGGAACACCGCCGTCGAGCCGCTCCCCGGAATCCCGAACGAGAGCGTCGGGACCAGCGACCCGCTGACGGTCGGGTTGTTCGCTCCCTCGGGGGCGATGATCCCCCGCGGGTCGCCCTCGCCGAATATCCCGTCGGCGGCCGAGGAGCGCGCCTCCTCGGCGTACGCGACGAACGTCGACGTCGTCGCGCCGGATCCGGGAACGGCGCCGATCAGCATGCCGATCACGCCCGCTTTGAACAGCGACTTCGGGTACCTGAAAACCGTCTTGATCCCGTCGGTGATGCTGCCCGTGATGCCGACCGCGTCCTCCGCGATCTGGTCTTGGACCGCGAGCTTCATCATCTCCGCGAAGGCGAACATCCCGATCAGGGCGGCCACGAAGTTGAGCCCGTCGTACAGCGCGAGCTGGCCGAACGCGTAGCGCGGCGTCGGCGCCATGATCGCGATGCCCATCGTCGAAATCATGAAGCCGAACGCGCCCGCAACGATCCCCTTCACGATCGACCCGTCCGCGACGATCGTGATGAGCGAGATCCCGAGGATCGCGAGGAGGAAGTACTCCACCGATCCGAACAGGAGAACGACCTCGATGAGGACTGGGGAGATGAGGACTAACAGGATCGCGGCGACAAACCCGTTAAACGCGGAGGCCGTCGTCGTGATCGCGAGCGCGTTCTTCGCGAGCCCCTTCTTCGCCATGGGATAGCCGTCGAGCGTCGTCGCGGCCGCCGACTCGGTCCCGGGAGCGTTCAACAGGACCGCGGAGATGCTCCCGCCGAACATCGCGCCGCTGTAAATCGAGATCAGGAGGATGAGCGCGGGCGTCGGGTCGAGCGGGACGGTGAGCGGGAGGACGATCGCCATGCCGACCGGCGAGCCGATCCCCGGCAGCGCCCCGAGGACGATCCCCGCGAGCAGCCCGGCGGCCATCCAGCCGATGACCGGCCAGCTGACCGCGATCTGTATCCCCTCGACGAGGCTTGCGACCGCCATTCAGAGCCCCTCCGTGAACACGATCGCTCCCTGATCGAACGGCATGAGCAGGAAGACGATGAACCCGTACACGATGACCGTCGCGACCGCGGCGAGGAACGCCGCCTTGAGTAGGTTCACTCTGAACCACGCGGTGTACGCGAAGACGAACAGCGGCGTCACGTAGAGGAAGCCGACCGCCCACCCGAGCGCGAAGTAGACGGTCGAGAAGACGATCATGATCACCGTGTTGTTGATGTCGATGCCCCACTTCTGATGGAGCGGTAGGTCTTTCGCCCGGACGTCGTCGGTATCGTCGTCGTCGGTATCGAGGTACTTCTCGTCGACGGCGGTGTCCTCGACGTCCGTGGAGTCCTCGTCCTCCTCGGCGTCCTCGATGGCGCCGACACCTTCAGTTTGGCCCTCCTCGAAGCTCTCCGTCATACTCACTTCTTGGGCGACGAACTTCTGGATCGGTCCCGGGAGGTAGTTCTGTATGAGGAGGAGGAACGATCCGATCCCGACGACTTGTGCCATCAACTGCGGAAAGATCGTCGCGTTCTCCGGGTAATCCTTGAGTATCGGGTCGACGTAGAACACTACGGACAGCCCGAGCAGCGTTACGAGTAGGACGTGTTCCGCCGTGATTCCTTCAAGTCGTTTTGAGTAATTGACCATGACAGTATTATCTGATCCGCCGGACTCCAACTATAAATAAATTGAGTTCGACGCGCCGGTCGCGCCGCGATCGATTCAGGGCTGGTTCTCGTTGACGAGTTCGAGAATTTCGAGCTCCTGGTACTGCTCGAAGGCGTCCTCGAAGTTCTGCTCGGCGACTTCCGGCCCCTCGTACACGACCGGGTTCCCCGTCTCGTCGCTCCACTCCTGCACGGGATCGCTGTTGACGGTCTCTTCCAGCGCTTCGGCGTAGAAGTCGACGATCTCCTGGGGCGTCTCCGGCGGGGCGTACATGCCGCGCCAGACCCCGCCGACGAAGTCGATCTGCGGGTAGCCGAGGTCGGTGACCGAATCGATGTCCGGGTAGACCTGCGTGCCGGGCCCGTAGAACGTCACGACGGGGTAGACGCGGCCGGTGTCGACGACCGACTGGGTCCCGGCGTCGGTCCCGATACCGCACGGGACCTCGCCGCTCGCGACCGCCTGCGTCACGGGGCCCGTCCCGGTGTACTGCACGCGGTTCTGCCAGTTCCAGCCGACCTCGTCCGGGTACGCGTACTTGTACAGCAGAACGATGATGTCCTGCGAGCTCCCGGACGACTGGACGCCGATGTTCTCCCACTCGCCGCTCTCGTACTTCGCGAGGACGTCGTCGAACGTCTCGACCTCGTCTTGGTACTCCTCGTTGACGACGAGACACCACGTCGACTGGCCGACCACGCCGAGCCCGGTGAGGTCTCGGATGTCGAAGTCCGGCTCGTTGAGCAGCTGCGGCGCGACTTCGAGCGGCCCGGCGTTGCCCGCGATGGTCTGCCCGTCGGGCTCCGAGCGGTACAGCTCTCCGAGCCCGTTCAGACCGCCGGCGCCCGGAATGTTGTCGATCTGCAGCGACTCGCCGACAGCCTCTCGGAGTCCCGGCTGAATCCCGCGTGCGTACGTGTCGGTTCCGCCGCCCTCGTCGTACGGGACGATGTAGCGGACCGTCCCCTCGGGAGACCATCCGTCGCCGCCGTCACTGCCGTCGCTGCCATCACTGCCGTCGCTACCGTCGCTGCCGTCACTGCCGTCGCCGCCGTCGCCGCCGTTACCGGAACAGCCGGCGAGTCCGACGGCGCCGGTCGCGCCGATCGCCTGCAGGAAGCGTCGCCGCTTCGTGTTCGATGTCGATTCGGTCGAATCGGTTGGTGTTTCTTCAGTCATCTTGTCACGTTGGTCGGCTCAGCTTGTTTTCTCTCGCCCGGATCCGCATCTGGGACGGGCCTTCGCCGTGTCCGTGTATGGCATTTGGTGGCAATATCATAAATGTTTCTATCAGAAGGACAGTTGTCTGCCGGATGATTCGGTCCCTACCGTCGGCGTTCATCCCGTCGCTCTGCCGATGTCCGCTCGGCCGCTCTGCAAATGTCCGCCCGGCCGCTTGGAGGAACCTTTTATATTCCATGCCTGAATAGGTCGACCATGGTGATCATCGCAGCCGTAGACCGGTCGGAGAGAGCGCCGAGCATCGTCGACGAAGCGAACGAGCTCGGTCAGGCCTTCGACGAGCCCGTCCACGTCGTCCACGTCTTGTCCCGCTCGGAGTTCGTCGGGCTCGAACGGACCAGTGTGACCGACACAGGGAAGTCGATCCCGACCGACGACGTGCTGGACATCGCCGAGGAGTTCGCGCGGGAGGCGATCGACGAGGCGGGGGTCGACGACGCGACCCCTGTCGGCCTCCTCGGCGACCCGGCCGACGAGATCAGCAACTACGCCGACTCCAACGACGCTCGGTACCTCGTCATCGCCGGCCGGAAGCGGTCGCCGGTCGGGAAGGCGCTGTTCGGCAGCACCGTTCAGTCCCTGATGCTCAACTCCGAGACCCCGGTCGTCTCGATCCGGACCGACTGATTAGAGCCGCTCTTCGATCGCCGCCACGACCTCGCCCGTCGACGCCGACCCCCCGAGGTCCGGCGTCGCCGGCGCGTCGTCGTCGGCGAGCACCGCTCGGACCGCGCTCCAGAGGGCGTCGGAAACGGGCTCCTCGCCGAGGTCCTCGAACAGCATCGCGGCCGAGAGCACGGTGGCCATCGGGTTCGCGACCCCCTGCCCGACGATGTCGGGCGCGCTCCCGTGGACGGGCTCGAACATCGAGGGATACTCGCCGTCGACGTTGATGTTTCCGGACGGCGCGAGCCCCATGCTGCCGCTGACGATGGCGCCGATATCGGTGAGGATGTCGCCGAAGAGGTTCGACGCGACCAACACGTCGAACTCCTCCGGCCGGCGCACGAGGTCCATGCTCCCGGCGTCGATGAGCAACGACTCGACCTCGACGTCGGGGTAGTCGGTCGCGACGTCCTCGACGACGTCGTCCCAGAACGTCATGCTGAACGCCTGCGCGTTGGACTTCGTGATGCTCGTCAGCTGTCCCTCGCGCTCCGTCGCCGCCTCGAACGCCGCCCGCACGATGGTCTCCGTCCCCTCGCGCGTGTGGACCGCGCTCTGGATCGCCACCTCGTGGTCGAACCCCTCGTGGACGCGACCGCCGGCGTCCGAGTACTCGCCCTCCGTGTTCTCCCGGTAGACGACGAAGTCGATGTCGCCGCTCTCGTACCCGCGGAGCGGGCTCTCGACGCCCTCGAAGAGGATCGACGGGCGCTTGCACACCTGCTGGTTGAACCCCTTCCGGATCGGCAACAGGAGCCCGTGGAGCGTGATGTGGTCCGGGACCTCCGGGTGGCCGACCGCGCCGAGGAGGATCGAGTCCGCGTCGACGATCCGGTTGAGCGCGTCGTCCGGCATCATCTCGCCCGTCTCCATGTACCGCTCCGTCCCCCAGTCGTACTCCGTGAACTCCACCTCGACGTCGTGGCGAGACGCCGCCTCGTGCAGCAGCGGGAGCGTTTCGTCGACGACCTCCGGTCCGATACCGTCACCTGGTATCGTCGCTATCTCGTATGACATGGTTCCGGAATTCGCTCACACAAGCTAAACTCTTTGGGCCGTGACACCCCTTGCCCGCCCGATTCGAGGCTGGAGCGCTCCCCGCGAACGACGGAGCTCGTCGCCCCCGATCATCCCGCTCACAGTCCCCAGCCCACTCCACTCACAGTTCTCGCGATTACCCCACTCACAACGCTTTTCACTCCCCGATGGGAGAGTGAGCCATGGTAAGCGAGACAGCGTACGAGAGTATCTCGCTCGACGTCACCGACGGTGTGGCGACGATCGAGTTCCACCGGCCCGAGGTGTACAACGCGCTCAACGACACAGTCATGCTCGACATCCTCCGGGCGTTTGACGAGATCCAGCTCGACCGCTCCGTCGACGTCGTCGTGATCACGGGGGAGGGCGACGACGCCTTCTCGGCGGGCGCCGACATCTCGCAGTACGCCGGCCCCGCCGAGGAGCACGACCCGCGACAGAAGGACCGCCAGGAGCTGTTCTACGAGATGTACCGCAAACCGTTCGAGTGCCACGCGCCCGTCATCGCGAAGGTCAACGGCTACTGCGTCGGCGGCGGCCTCATCTTCGCGATGTTCTGCGACATGCGGATCGCGGTCGACGATGCGAAGTTCGGCGTCCCGGTGACCGACATCGGCCAGATCCCGACCGGGAACTCCACGTGGCGGGCGATCGAGCTCGTCGGCGAGGCGAAGGCGAAGGAGCTCGTCTACACCGCCGGGATGATCGAGGCCGACGAGGCGGAGCGGATCGGCCTCGTCAACCACGCCGTCCCGCGCGAGGAGCTCGACGAGACCGTCGACGAGATCGTCGAGGCGATCCAGTCCACCGGCCGGTCCGCGGTGAAGAACTCCAAGCGCGCGTTCAACCACGCGGTCGACGCGCAGAGCGCCGAGGAGAACCGCGCGTTCGAGGCCGAGGTCTGGTGGGAGCAGTTCGCGACCGACGAGCGGGAACGGCTCGTCGACGAGTTCAACGACAAATGACCGGGGGACCGCTCGCCGGCCTCACCGTCGTGGAGATGACCGGCCACCGCGCGGGCCCGTTCTGCGGCGCGCTCCTCGCCGACATGGGCGCCGAGGTCGTGAAGATCGAGCGGCCCGGCGTCGGCGACCCCGCCCGCAGTCAGGGCGTCGGTCCCGACGGCAAGTCCGGCTACTTCATGGCGAACAACCGGAACAAGCGCTCCGTCACGCTCGATCTCAAGTCCGACGCCGGCACCGAGGCGGCGCTGTCGCTGCTGGAGAAGGCCGACGTGTTCATCGAGAACTTCGGCTACGGCGTCACGGACAAGCTCGGCGTCGGCCACGACGCCGTCAAAGACCGGAACCCGGAGATCGTCTACGCCAGCATCAAGGGGTACGGCGAGACCGGCCCGCGGAAGGAGCAGGCCGGCCTGGACCTCATCCTGCAGGCCGAGGGCGGGATCATGAGCGTCACCGGGCCGGAGGGCGGCGAGCCGGTCAAGGTCGGACAGGCCATCGGCGACCTCACGACCGGCATGTTCGCCGCGATCGGGATCCTCGCCCGGCTCTACGAGCGGGGGAACGCGGGCGGCGGAGACGCCGACGGTGCGGAGGGCGAGGGAACCGACGGTGATACAGAGAACTCGTTCAACGGCAAGTTCGACGTCGGGCTCTTCGACTCCATCGTGACGCTTATGAACGAGTACCTCACGTCGTACTCGATGGACGGGTCGGTGCCGGGGCCGCAGGGCACTTCCCATCAGACGCTCGTTCCGTACCAGCGGTTCGAGACCGCCGACGGCGCCCTCGTCACCGGCGTCCCGAGCGACGACCGGTGGGACGACTTCGTCGAGCTGGTCGGCCGCGAGGAGCTGGCCGAGTACCCGACGAACGACGACCGGTTCGAGCACGCGGACACGGTCGTCGGGATCATCGAAGAGGAGTTCGCGGAGGAGTCGACGGAGTACTGGCTCGACCGCCTCATCGACTACGGCTTCCCCTGCGGGCCGATCAACGACGTCGAGGACGTCGTCAACTACGACCAGACGCGGGCGCGCAACCTCGTCGTCGAGCACGACGACCCCGACTGGGGCGAGTGCCTCCTCCCGGGCCACCCGATCAACTTCCCCGAGCACGACGACGTCATCCGGTCGCCGGCGCCCCGGCTGGGCGAGCACACGGAGTCCGTGTTCGCCGACGTCGCCGGCGATCAGACGACGCTCGACGAGTGGCGCGAGGGCGGCGCGTTCGGCGACTAGTACGAGAAATTGGTTTCTCGTCGTTTTTGTTTATAAATGGCTAACTGCGGATCGGCGACGAACGCCTGCGCAGCCCCGACTGATCGCTTATAAATCGCCGCCAGCAGGTCAGTATTGATTGCCTCCGAAGCCCCGGCCGCTCTTTTATAGGTAGTTGCTGACGGAGCAACGGTGAACACCTCCAAAGCCCCAGCCGCTCGGCTATACGTAGTTGCTGACGGAGCAACGGTGAACACCTCCAAAGCCCCAGCCGTGAGGGGCGCGCACGCTCGCTGCGCTCCTCGGTCGCTCGCGTTGCTCGCTCCCTGCGGTGCTTACGTCGCCTCCGCGCCCCTCACGGCTGCCCCTTTGAGCCCCGCCCCGCACGGCACCGCAGCCTCACGCCTCCCCAACCTCGCGGCTCCCTCCGGTCGCCGCGTCCCTCGCGCGTGCTGCTCGGCCGCGAGGCGGCCTCGCAGGCACGCGCCACCGCACCGCCGCGTTCACTTATAAACACCGTCGCCGTCGCTCGTCGTTATTTAAATAGTGACCGACGCCCGAGAGCCGACCCGTCCTACGCCAGCGCGTCGGCGATCTTCTCGATCGGGTGCGGCGGCTTCTCGTCGTACTCGTCGCCGATCTGCGTCCGGCAGGAGGCGCCGGGCGCGACGACGGCGTCGCCGTCGCTGTCGTCGATCCGGTCGAACAGCATCGAGCCGATCGCTTGGCTCATCGAGTAGTGCTCCGCCTCGTAGCCGAACGTGCCGGCCATCCCGCAGCAGGAGGTGTCGAGCGGGTCGACCCGGAACCCCGTCCGCCGGAGGACGCCGACCGCGTGGTGGTCCTTCTTCACCGACTTCTGGTGGCAGTGGCCGTGGTACGTGAGCCGCTCCGCGCCGCCGTCGACGTCGAGCGCCTCGTCGAGCCGGTGGGTGTCGAGGTACTCCAGCACGCCGTAGGCGCGCTCGGCCACCCGGGCCGCGTCGTCGGAGGAGAGCAGGTCGAGGTAGTCGGACTGAAGCATCACGGCGTCGGAGGGCTCGACCACGACGACGTCGCGCCCGTCGTCGACGTGCGACGCCAGCGTCGCGACGTTGGCTTCGGCCGTCTCGCGGGCCTTCCCGAGGAGCCCCTTCGAGTGCGCGGGGCGGCCGCTGTCGGTGATCTCCTCGGCGACCGCGACGTGGACCCCCGCCGCTTCGAGCACCCGGACCGCCGCCTTGCCGGCCTTGGGGTTGTTGTAGTTCGTGACCGTGTCCGGCACCAGCACGACGCGCCGGTCGGCGGCCGCTTCGCTCACGACCGACCCGCCGCGGTCCGCCCACCAGTCCACGAACGTCTCGCGGTGGAACGTCGGGAGCGAGCGCTCGCGGGCGATCCCGAGCGTCTTCTCCATGACGAGGCGCGCGCCCGGGACCTTGGTCCCGAGGTTCGACAGCGGCGCCGTCGCGCTCCCGAGCTTCGAGAGCGCGTCGACGTTCGCGAACAGCTTCGACCGGAGGTCGGCGCCGTGCTCCTCGTGGTGGGCGTGCTCGACCTCCACTTTCATCTTCGCCATGTCGACCTCGCTGGGGCAGTCGATCGAACACCCCTTACAGCCGACACAGAGGTCGAGCACCTCGCGCATGAACTCCGTGTCGAACTGCTCGCCCTCGGGGAGGTCCCCGCTCATCGCCTGCCTGAGCATGTTCGCGCGGCCGCGAGTGCTGGTTATCTCCTCCTGTGACGCGCGGTAGGTCGGGCACATCACGCCGCCCGCCCCGTCCTGACTGGTGCGACACCCGCCGCAGCCGTGGCAGAGCTCGGCCATTCCCTGGAAGCCGTTCTCGTTGTCCCACTCTAGGGCCGGCTCGAAGCCGGCGTCGAACTCGTACTCCTCCCCGAACCGGAGGTGCTCGCTCATGTCGTGGTCGCCGCAGACGCTCCCCGGGTTGAGCAGCCAGTCGGGGTCGAAGGCGGTCTTCAGGTCCTGAAACACGTGCCAGAGCCGGTCGCCGTACAGCTTCCGGTTCCACTGGGTCCGGGCGCGCCCGTCGCCGTGCTCGCCGGAGACCGACCCGCCGTACTTCACCGCCAGATCCGTGGCGGCGTCGGAGATGGACACCATCGTCTCGGTCCCCTCGGCGGTCTTCGTGTTGATGAGCGGCCGGACGTGCATACAGCCCGGGCCGGCGTGCGCGTAGAAGCTCCCGAAGGTGTCGTGGTCCTCGAAGATCTGCTTGAACTCCCTGGTGTACTCCGGCAGGTGCTCCGGCGGGATCGCGAGGTCCTCGATGAACGCGATGTGCTTCTCGTCGCCGGTCCGCGACAGCAGGATCGGCGTCGACGCCTTCCGCATCTTCCAGAACTTCTTCTGGGTCTCCTCGTCGTACGCCGCCATCCCGTCGAACGCCAGGTCGCCGACCCGGTCCTCGAGGAGGTCGTCGACCTGCCGCTTGGCCGACTCTTCGTCGTCGGCGTAGAACTCGATCAGCAGGAACGAGTCGGTCTCGTCGGGTAACAGTCCGATGACGTCCTTGAACTCCTCGAGGTCGCGCGCCAGGTCGACGAGGACGCCGTCGAGCACCTCGACCGCCGCCGCGTCGTGTTCGAGGATCGGGCCGACGTCCTCCATCGCGTCGAGCAGGTCGTGGTACGTGAGCAGCGCGACCCCCTTCGTCGCCGGGATCGGTTCGAGGCTCACCTCGGCCTCGGTGACGATGGCGAGGGTCCCCTCGCTCCCGACGAGCAGGCGCGCGAGGTTGACGGTCCCCGACTCCGCCTCCTCGATCAGCACGTCGAGGTTGTACCCCGACACGTTCCGCTTGAGGTCGGGGTACCGCTCCTCGACCTCGTCGGCCTCCTCGTCGATGATCCGGACGACCGCCGCGTAGATGCGTTCCAGGAGCGTCCCGTCGGGGTCGGCCGCCCCGCGCAGCTCCGCGACCGAGACCTCGCCGAACGTCTCGACGCTCCCGTCGGCCAGCACCGCCTCGACCTCCTCCACGTAGGCGTCCGTCTTCCCGTACTTCAGGGAGTGCGCCCCGGTCGTGTTGTTCCCGATGGCGCCGCCGAGCGCGCTCCGGTCCGCGGTCGACGGGTCGGGCGCGAACTTCAGGCCGTGTGGTTCGAGTGTCCTGTTCAGTTCGCCGAGCGTGATCCCCGTCCGGGCCCGGGCCCGCCCGTTCTCGGGGTCGACGTTGACCACGTCGGTCATGTACCGCGTGAAGTCCAAGACGATCGCCTCGTTCACCGACTGGCCGGCGAGGCTCGTCCCGCCGCCGCGGGGCAGCGCCGGGATCTCCTCCGCGGCGCAGTACTCCATCACGGCGGCGACGTCGTCGGTCGACGTCGGGTAGACGACCCCGATCGGCGTCACCTCGTACGCGCTGGCGTCGGTCGCGTACATCTGCTTGGAGTACTCGTCGAAGCGCACGTCGCCGTCGACGAGCGGGTCGAGGTCGGCGACGAGCGCCGAGTCGTGTTCTGTCTCGCTCTGGTAGTCGTAGTTCGCCCGCGGGTCCGCGGACGGATCGGGTGCTGTGTTTTTAGATCCCATCTGTAATCGGCTAGTTGGACGCTTTCAGCGTGGCGTGGGCATGAATGTTACGCGTCAACACGGTACGACAGGGCGGGAGGAACTCGCCGACGGGTACGACGGAGCGGGGTGACCTCGCCGACGGCCCGGGCCGCGCGAGCCCGTCCCGGTCGGCGGACTACTCGCGCTGCTGGGCGTCGACGACGGCGACGCTCGCGAGGTTGACGATGTCTTTCACTTCGTCGCCCCGCTGGAGCACGTGGACCGGCTCGTCCATGCCGACGAGCATCGGACCGATGGCGTCGGCGTCGCCCAGCCGCTGGAGCAGCTTGTACCCGATGTTCCCCGACTCCAGGTTCGGGAACACGAGGACGTTGGCGGCCTCGTCGAGGTCGGAGAACTCGTAGGTGTCGGTGAGCATCTCCTCGACGAGCGCCGTGTCGGCCTGCATCTCCCCGTCCACCGGGAAGTCGACCTCGGGGTCGTCGCGGAGCGTGGCGGCCGCCTCCCGCGGCGCCTGCGTCGTCTCGTCGTCGACGCTCCCGAAGTTGGAGTACGACAGCAGCGCCGCCCGCGGGTCGACGTTGAACTGCCGCGCCAGGTCGGCGGTGTGCCGCGTCGTCTCCGCGAGGACGTCGGCGTCGGTCTCCCGGTTGACCGTGACGTCGGCGAAGAACACGACTCGGTTCCCGATCGTGAGCATGTAGACGCCGGAGACGTACTCGGCGTCGTCCGCGGTCCCGATGACCTGCAGCGGCGGTCGGAGCGCCGAGGGGTAGTGGTGCGTCAGCCCCGTCAGCAGCGCGTCGGCGTCGCCTTGGTCCACCATCACGCTGCCGAGGTAGTTGGTGTTGTTGCGGATCAGGTCGCTCGCCTCGTTGCGGGTGATCCCGTTCCGCTTACGGAGCTCGTGCAAGCGGTCCGCGTACTCCTCGTACTCCCCCGTCGTCGGGTCGACGACGGTCGCCTCGAAGTCGAGGCCGAGGTCGGCGACGGTCCCCGCGATCGCGTCGGCGTCGCCGAGCAGCACGGGGTCGGCGATCCCCTGCTCGGAGAGCTGGTACGCCGCGCGGATCATCTTCTCGTCTTCCCCCTCGGCGAGCGCGATGCGCTTGGGGTCCTGTTTCGCCTTGTTGACGACGATCCGCATCATCTCGCGGGACTTCCCGACGCGCGCCTCCAGCTCGTTCCGGTACTCCTCGAGGTCGACCTCGTCGCGCGCCGCGCCGGACTCCATGGCCGCCTTCGCGACCGCCGGGGCGACCTCGAACAGCACGCGCGGGTCGACCGGCTTCGGGAGGATGTACTCCGGCCCGAACTGGAGCGGCTCGTCGCCGTACGCCTTCAGCACCGCGTCGGGGACGTCCTGCCGCGCTAGGTCCGCGAGCGCCTCGGCGCAGGCGACCTTCATCTCCTCGTTGATCTCCGAGGCTCGGACGTCGAGCGCGCCGCGGAAGATGAACGGGAAGCCGAGCACGTTGTTCACCTGGTTCGGGTAGTCGGACCGCCCCGTCGCCATGATCACCGTGTCGTCGCGGGCGTTCTTCC
Organism: Halorubrum sp. CBA1229; assembly: GCF_003721435.2. NCBI lineage: Archaea > Methanobacteriati > Methanobacteriota > Halobacteria > Halobacteriales > Haloferacaceae > Halorubrum > Halorubrum sp. CBA1229. The sequence continues at coordinate 2,184,926 of NZ_CP054585.1, forward strand.
CCTCCTCATAGCCGATCTCCGGGGTCGGGTTCGCCATCGCGAAGATGATCGGGTTATCGGCCATCGACCGCACCATCTCCGGCGAGACGATCCCGCCGGCCGAGAGGCCGACGAGCACGTCAGCGCCCTCCATCGCGTCGGCGAGGTCGCCGTCCGCGACATCCCGGGCGAACTCCCGCTTGTACTCGTTGATATCGCCCGCCTCGGCTCGCTCCTCGGTGATGATCCCCGTCGAGTCACAGAGCGTGATGTTCTCCCGCTCGACGCCCAGCGAGACGTAGAAGTGCGCGGTCGCGAGCGCCGACGCGCCGGCCCCGGAGAACACGACCGTCATGTCGCCCAGGTCCTTGTCGACGATGTCGGCGGCGTTGATCAGCCCGGAGCCGTTGATGATGGCGGTGCCGTGTTGGTCGTCGTGGAACACGGGGATGTCCATCTCGTCTTGGAGGCGGTTCTCGATCTCGAAGCACTCCGGGGCTTTGATGTCTTCGAGGTTGATCCCGCCGAACGTCGGCTCCATCGCGGCGACAGCCTCGCAGAAGGGGTCGACGTCATCGATGTCGAGTTCGACGTCGAACACGTCGACGTCCGCGAACCGCTTGAACAGCACGCCCTTCCCCTCCATGACCGGTTTCGACGCCGTGGCGCCGATGTTGCCGAGACCGAGTACCGCGGACCCGTTCGAGACGACGCCGACGAGGTTCCCCTTCGCCGTGTAATCGTACGCCTTCCCGGGGTCCTCGGCGATCTCGCGGCACGGTCCGGCCACACCGGGCGAGTACGCCAGCGAGAGGTCCCGCTGCGTGTTCGTCGGTTTCGTCGTCGCGATCTCGATCTTCCCGGGCGGGTCTGCCCGGTGATACTCCAGGGAATCGTCTTCTAGCGTCATACCGATTGATTACGCGAATCGCATAAATACTTATGGGCACCGCCGCCGCGTCCTCCGGTCGTCACCGCGTCGGTCGGACCGTCCGGCCGCCGCCGCGAGTCGAGATACGAGTATGCGGGATCGGCCGGAGAGTCGGCATCACGGTGGACCCGTCTCGCTCCCCTCGACGCCGCCCGGAGTCGCTCAATCGGTCGAAGCGGGGTCGGGCCCGTTCGATTCGCGTCGCGCCGCGCACCGGCCGCGCCTCTCGTCTCCGCGGGCACGGCGGCCGACCCATCCGAGCATCTCGAACGGGCTCTACGGACGCGTCCGCCGGTCCGAGCGGGGTTACTCGAGGTCGGGCCGGGAGAGCTCGGTCTCCTTGGCGGTGATGAACTCCAGGAGGGCCGGCGTCCCCTCCTCGGTCTTCTCGATGGCGCGTTCGAGCGCGGGCGCGACCTCCTCGGGGTCCTCGACGCGCTCGCCGTAGCCGCCGAGCGCCTCGCCGACGTCGGCGAAGTCGCCGCCGAACGGCGTGTCGTACGACGCCATCTCGTAGTTGTTCAGGTGGATGGTGAGGATCGGGGCGTCCTCGCGGACCGCCGTCTCGAAGTCGAGCCCGGTCATCCCGATGGCGCCGTCGCCCATGATGTTGATACAGAGCTTCTCGGGGAAGCGGACCTTCGCGCCGAGCGCGAGCCCGAGCCCGTAGCCGAGCTGGGTCGTCTTCCCCCAGCCGATGTACGAGAGGGGTTCGTCCGTCTCGTAGAACGGCGCGAGGAAGTCCCGCGGGTTCCCGGCGTCGGCCGTGATGATCGTCTCGTCGGGGTCGACGACGTTCGTGATCTCGTGGATCACCCGGTAGGGGTTGATCGGCGTCTCGTCGGACGTGAGCTTCGGCTCCCACTCGTCGAGCCAGTCGGACTTGACCGCCGCGATCTCATCGGCGACGTCGTCGAAGCGGCCGCGGTCGTCGTCGACGCGCTCCGCCACGGCATCGGTCACCGCGTCGAGGACGAGCTGCGCGTCGCCGACGAGCGCGAGCTCCGAGTCGACGTCCTTGTCGATGTCGGTGGGGTCGAGCGTCGAGTGGATGACGGTCTTGCCATCCGGGACCGTGATCCCGTAGGCGGTCTCGGTGAAGCTGCAGCCGACGCCGAAGAGGACGTCGCACTCGTCGAGGAAGTGCGCGAGCTGGCCGGGCTCGCTCTTGCTGCCGGCGCCGAGCGAGAGCGGGTGGCTCTCGGGGAAGGCGCTCTTGGCGTTCAGGCTCGTGGCGACGGGCGCTTCGAGCGTTTCGGCGAGCTCCTTCAGCTCGTCCCACCCCTTGGCGTAGTGCACGCCCTGCCCGGCGAAGATGACCGGGTTCTCCGCGTCGGCGAGGGCGTCAGCGACCGCCGGGACCGCGTCGGGGTCCACGCCGGCGCGGTTGGCGCTCGACGGGGTGTACTCGAAGTCCTCGGGCGCGTCCTCCCAGAAGACGTCCTTCGGCACCTCGACCACGGCCGGACGGGGGCGGCCGTTGCGCGCCGCGGTGAACGCCCGGCGGAACGTCTCCCCGACCGCGTCCGGGTCCGTGAGCTGCTCGCAGGTCTTGCTCACGCTCTGGTAGGTGACCAGCGAGTTGAACTTCGGATCGACGTCCGTCTTGGCGCGGTCGTAGCCCGCCGGGATCGCCACCAGCGGCGCCGACTCGCCGTACGCCTGGGCGACGGCGCCGATGGAGTTCTCCGTCCCCGGGCCGTGCTGACAGGCGAACGCGACGACCTCGTCGCCCGACGTGAGCCGGCCGATGGCGTCGGCCATGTGGACCGCGGTCCGTTCCTGACGGGTAATGATCGTTCGGAGGCCGGCCTCCTCCGCCGCGTTCGTGTCGAACAGCGGATTGCTGGGGAACCCGAACACGTACTCTACACCCTCCGCTTTCAGCGCTTGCGCAATAGCTTCTGTAACGTTCATCTTATTGATCGGTTACGTCACGCTCCGGTCCGGGGTTAAATAAAGGTACCTGTAGGGGCCGCTTTCGTCGCCGCCAGCGTCGTCGGCGTTCGCGTCGTCCCCGACGAACCCTATCTTGCCGGCTCCCGAAGGACTGATACTTCGGTGCGACGAGGGTCAGCGTATGTCCGAGCGAGCCCAACTCCAGACGCTGTCCGTCCACGAGTCCGTCGAGAACGTGATCCCGCCCGAGGCCTTCGTCGCGGCGTTCGACGACCTCGACCTCGACGTCGAACTGGTCGGCGACGGCGAGAGCTACGACGAGACCGACGCCGTCGCCACGTACGTGCCGCGACCGGAGTTCCTCGACGCCGGCTGGGTCCACTGCATCCGCGCCGGCTACGACGAGTTCGACACGGCGGCCTACGAGGCGGCGGACGTGCCGCTCACGAACAGCACCGGCATCCACGACACCACCGTCAGCGAGGTCGCGATCGGGTTCATGCTGTCGCTCGCCCGGCTCCACCACGTGTACCGCGACCACCAGAACGAGCGGGAGTGGTACACCCCGGAGTACGAGCGCCCGTTCACCGTGGAGAACGAGCGGCTCTGCGTCGTCGGTCTCGGGACGATCGGGCGCGGTATCGCCGAGCGCGCCGACGCGCTCGGGATGGACGTGGTGGGGATCCGGCGGTCCGACGAGCCGGTCCCGGGCGTGTCGGAGATTTTCGACCCATCGGACCTCCACGACGCCGTGGACGACGCGCGCTTCGTCGCGCTCGCGCTCCCGCATACCCCCGAGACCGAGGGACTCATCGGGGCGGCGGAGTTCGAAGTGATGCGCGACGACGCGTACCTGATCAACGTCGCTCGGGGGCCCTTGGTCGACGAGAACGCGCTCGTCGACGCGCTCGAGACCGACGCGATCGCCGGCGCGGGCCTCGACGTGTTCGAGACCGAGCCCCTCCCCGAGAGCTCTCCGCTCTGGGACTTCGAGGACGTCATTATCTCGCCGCATAAGGGGTCCGCGACCAACCGATATCACCTCGACATCGCCGACCTCGTGACGGAGAACGTCGAGCGGTACCTGGCCGACGACTCGCTGCGGAACCGCGTCGCCTAACCGCCCGAGCCGGGACGGTCCGTCTCGAATCCGGCGCATCGTCGAATCGTTTCCTTATTCCGAACAGAAGATTACCGACCTTTCGGAATCTCGTACACTATTTATTTTGTGATTAAAGTCTCGAATTATAGAATACTATATTTATAACGGCGTTCGAGCGGGTGAATAATAACTATACCGCAGATCGCGGCCGCTCTCCGCATCGGATCCGAACCCGATGACGGGTCGAACGGCACCCGATTCGTCGACCGATCGGTTTCGTATATTCGAACATCTAGTCGTTTCGTTCGGCTGGCAAACGGTCGGTGCGACGGAACCTCGATCGGTTCTCACGTAGACATTACACAACTAGTACTGTAATGGAACTGTAAACGGAGTAGTAATTCGCGCCCGCTTCACGGTCGCCCGTGGGTGAGGTTGACCTCGATGACGTTCGCCGTCTGGTTGAGGCTCTCGGTGTACTCGCGGCGTCGATCCTCGGGTTTCAGGCGGCTGATCGGCGTCATGATGCTGATCGCGGCGTTCCGACGGTCTCCGGTTTCGAGCGGCGTTCCGACGCAGCCGAGTCCGCCCAGTCGCTCCTCCTCGTTGTACGCGAACCCCTCCTCGCGGATCCGATCGAGCTCCTCGAACAGCGCGTCTCGGGTCGTGATCGTCTCGTCGGTCCGAGCCGGCAGCCCGTGCCGGTCGACGATTTCGTCGACCCGCTCGTCGGAGAGACTCGCGAGCAGGGCCTTGCCCAGCGCCGTTGTGTGGAGGTAGACGCGCCGCCCGAGGTGGACGTCGAAGTCGACCGCCTGCTCCCCGCGGGCCGTGTGCACGTAGATTCCGAGCCCCCGCTCCTCGAACAGCAGGTTCGCCAGCTCGCCCGTCTCCTCGGCCAGCTTGCGCACCTCCGGTTTCGCGACGTCGTAGACGCCGTCGTACTGCCGGGCGATCCCGCCGAACTCCAGACACCGGAGGCCGAGCCGGTAGCCGCCGTCGCGCTTGACGACGAGGCCGTGCTCCTCGAGCGTGATGAGGTGTTTGTACACTGTGCTCTTGGCCAGATCCAGGCTCTCGACCAGCTCCGCGATCGAAACGCCCTCGCCGCGGTCGGCGACCTCCGTCAGGATCCGCATCGAGGTCCCCGTCGCCCGCACCGACGCCGTTTTTGGCCTCTCCATGGACGTACCTCGCCGAAGACGGGTAATAAGGATTGTGGGCGCTGACACGACGGAACGAGCGGGGGCCGTCCGGGCCGCCCGGAGCGGCCGGACCGCTCGGCTCGCCGGAGCGACCGGCGAGCTACCGGTCTCTGGCCGCCGCCACCGCGTCGATCGTCCGCCGCGCGTTCTCGGCGACGGTCGCGTACTCCCCGCTCGCGACGGCGTCGTCGTCGACGATCGCGCTGCCGACGCCGACGGCGACGGCGCCGGCGTCGACGTACTCGCCGGCGTTCGCGGGGCCGACCCCGCCGGTCGGCACCAGCGGGATCTGCGGGAGTGGGCCGCCGAGCGCCGCGACGTGCTCCGGCCCGCCCGTCTTCGCCGGGAACACCTTCACGAAGTCGGCGCCGGCCTCGTGCGCTTCGACGGCCTCCGTCGGCGTGAACGCGCCGGCCGCGACCGGCGTCCCGTAGCGGTTCGCGGTCTCGATGACGCCGGCGTCGACCGTCGGCGTGACCAGGAACTCGGCGCCCGCGAGCTGGACGGCCCGGGCGGTCTCGGCGTCGAGCACCGTCCCGGCGCCGACGAGGACGTCGTCGAACCGGTCGGCGAGCGCGCCGATCGTCTCCGCGACGTCCGGCGTGTCCGCGGTCACTTCGAGCGCCGTGACGCCGCCGTCGACGACCGCGTCCGCCACGTCGACGGCGTCGTCGGGAGCCACCCCGCGGAGGATCGCGATCACGCCGCCCTCGCGGATCCGTTCGGTTCGTCGTGCGTGCATACCCGAACCCGGCACGGCGGCCCTAATAAATGGGACGGCTCGCGGCGGCGGACGCCGTCCCGGCGACCCCGCCCGCGGAGCACCCGAAACGACTAACAGCGCCGCCGAGGTACGCTCACGGGATCGAATGACCACAATCGTCGACTACGAGCTGTTCGAGGTGCCCCCGCGGTGGCTGTTCCTCCGCGTGGAGACGGACGACGGCACGGTCGGGTGGGGAGAGCCGGTCGTCGAGGGGCGGTCGAAGACGGTCCGGACCGCCGTCGAGGAGCTGTTCGAGAGCTACCTGCTCGGGGAGGACGCCGGCCGGATCGAGGACCACTGGCAGGCGATGTACCGCGGCGGCTTCTACCGCGGCGGCCCGGTGTTGATGAGCGCCATCGCCGGCGTCGACCAGGCGCTGTGGGACATCAAGGGGAAGGAGCTCGGCGTCCCCGTCCACGACCTGCTCGGCGGCGCGGCGCGCGACCGAATCCGGGTGTACCAGTGGATCGGCGGCGACCGCCCCTCCGACGTGGCCGAACAGGCGCGCGAACAGGTCGAGGCCGGGTTCACGGCGCTGAAGATGAACGCGACCGAGGAGCTCGAGCGGGTCGCCGACCCCGCTGCGATCGACGCCGCCGCCACGCGGCTGCGGGAGGTCCGGGAGGCCGTCGGCGACGAGGTCGGCATCGGCGTCGACTTCCACGGCCGGGTCTCGAAGCCGATGGCGAAGCGCCTCGTCGAGGCGCTGGAGCCGTACGACCCGATGTTCGTCGAGGAGCCCGTCCTGTCGGGGCACAACGACGCCCTGCCGGGGATAGCCGCGCACACGACGACGCCGATCGCCACCGGCGAGCGCATGTACTCGCGATGGGACTTCAAGGAGGTGTTCGAGAACGGCGCCGTCGACGTGATCCAGCCCGACCTCTCGCACGCGGGCGGGATCACCGAGGTGAAGAAGATCGCCGCGATGGCCGAGGCGTACGACGTGGCGATGGCCCCCCACTGCCCGCTCGGCCCGATCGCGCTCGCCTCCTGCCTGCAGGTGGACGCCTGCTCGCCGAACGCCTTCATCCAAGAGCAGAGCCTCGACATCCACTACAACGAGACGAGCGACGTGCTCGACTACCTCGCGGACCCGTCCCTCTTCGACTACGAGGACGGGTACGTGCAGATCCCCGACGGCCCCGGCCTCGGGATCGAGATCGACGAGGACCACGTCCGCGAGCAGGCCGAGACGGACGTGGACTGGCACAACCCCGTCTGGCGCCACGACGACGGGAGCGTCGCCGAGTGGTGAGCCGCCGGTAGCCGCCCTCGCGGGAACGGCCCCCGCGAGCGCGACACCGTAGACGGTGATTATTTGACCCGAGACCGCGCCAGTAGCGGGTATGCCACCGAGCGATCCGACCGAGAACGCCGTCGCGGACAGACACGCGGACGCCGTCGCCGTCGTCACCGGCTCCACCCGAGGGATCGGCGAGGGCGTCGCCCGTCGCTTCGCCGCCGAGGGCGCTTCGGTCGTCGTGACCGGCCGCTCCGCCGACCGCGGCGAGGCCGTCGTCGACGAGATCGAGGCAGCGGGCGGCGACGCGACGTTCGTCCGCGCGGACATGCGCGAGCCCGCGGAGATCGAGGCGCTCGTCGACCACGCCGTCGCGGAGCACGGGCGGATCGACGTGCTGGTGAACAACGCGGGCGTGCAGACGGAGACGACCGCGAGCGAGGCGACGCTGGACGACTGGGAGTTCGTCGTCGAGACCGACTTCCGGTCGTTCTGGCTCTGCGCGAAACACGCGGCCGAGCACATGCCGGCGGGCGGGACGATCCTCAACACCTCCTCGAACCACGCGTTCCTCACGATGCCGGGGCTGTTCCCCTACAACGCGGTCAAGGCCGGGATCAACGGGATGACCCGCGCGCTCGCGCTGGAACTCGGCCCCGACGGGATCACGGTGAACACGATCAACCCCGGTTGGATCGAGATCGAACGCACCCGGGAGGAGCTGGGCGACGACTACGAGTACACGGAGGCGATCCACCCGGTCGGTCGCCTCGGGACGCCGTCCGACGTGGCCGGGGTCGCCGCGTTCCTCGCGAGCGACGACGCGAGCTTCGTCACCGGCGAGAGCCTCCTCGTCGACGGCGGCCGTTCGCAGGTGATGCAAGATAACGTCTACCGCGACTACCGCCGGAACGCGTCGGCCGCCCGCGACTGAAGGCGCGCGGCTTCCGCCTCGGGTCTGCGCGGCTCGACGGAAGCCCGCCGACCGTGATCCGTGTCCCAATTCAATACACATACGATATCTGTCTATTCGATCTACTTACCCGTATTTAGAAACGACTACTCGGATCGGTTACCGAGTCCCGCCCCGCGATCGCGGTCGAGTCCCTCCCGTTGCGAACGAATCGAGTTATCCGTCGTTTAGTACACCCACGACGCTTTTATCGGGTTTTCGTGGCAGCACCTCCGACGACCGATCTGTCTCGGTCCTCGGATCCGGAAGCCGCGCCTCTGGCGGAGTGTTGGCCCCTTATCCGTGGAAAACGCGAATACGGCGGTTGCGACGAGATACAGCGGTGCGGGGCGCCGCGATTCGTTTCCGGCCCCGGGAGGAGCGAACTTTTCTGCTTGTAATATCGATAGTTCATAATAACGCTTTTTTTATCATATCTGCCGCCGCGCGTCCGATCTCGGTCGCGACCGCGCCGCTACGCGTCCTCCGTAGCCGGCGATCCGGTCGCGTCGCCCACGGTCGCGGTGAAGCCGACGTCGCGAAGCCGCTCGACGAGCGGGTGACCGATCCCCGACGCGGGCGTCAGGACGCCCCCGTCGACCGGGGAGTCGGTCTCGCCGCGGACGAGGCAGACCGCGGCCTCGCCGAGCATGCGCGCGGTGGCGCCGTAGCCGGGGTCGCGGTCGGCGCCGAACGCGGCCTCGACGGTGAACCGCCCCTCAGGCGCGGTGCCGCGTCCGAGGATCCGGACCGTGAAGTGGCCGTTCTCGACCTGCTCGTCGCTCGGGCCCTCCCCCGGATCCGGGAAGACGTACCGACGGAGCCCCTCCCGCACCGGGCCGATCGACATCCCGGCCGCGAACAGCCCGAGCCCGGCGGTGACGAGCGTCGCGCCGGCCGCGCCACGGAGCCCGCGTCCCGTGGGGACGACCTCCGTACACCGGAACTCGCGCCCCCACGGGTACCCGAGGAGCGCGTTGCTCCGCCGGACGATCCGCTCGTTGGCCGCCGCCATCGGCGACGGCGCCGTCCACTCTCCCCGGAGCGCGTCTCGCCGCGGGCGCCGCTGGACGCCCGGGTCGACGCCGCTCCGTTCGCCGGGCGGCGCCAGCGAGTACGGGTTCCGCAGCGCCTCCCGCGCGAGCGGGTCGCTCGCCGCCGCCTCGAACAGCTCGGCGACGCTGGCGAGGGTCCCGCCGCTGACGCCGCCGCTCCCCTCGTCGAGGGAGATCCGGACCGCGTCGCACGGCGCGCCGTGCTCCTCGAGCGCGAACGACTGGACGAGGAGCGTGCCCAGATCGGCGGGCACGGAGTCGAAGCCGCAGCTGTGAACGATCCGCGTGTCGGCGTCGGCCGCGGCGTCGTGGTAGCGGTCGACCGTCTCGCGCACCCAGTTGATCTCCCCGGTCAGGTCGCAGTAGTCGGTCTCGGCGTCGACACAGGCCTCGACCAGCGGGGTGCCGTACGCCGTGTACGGCCCGACGGTGGTGCAGACGACCCGGGCGTCGCGCGCTATCGTCCGGAGGCTCTCCGGGTCCGTCGCGTCACCGACCACGACGGGGAGGGCGTCGTCGCGGCGGCGAGCGAGCTCGCTCGCGAGGGCGTCGAGCTTGGCTTCGTCCCGCCCGCCGAGCGCGATGGAGAGGTCGGCGGGCGCGTACTGTCCGGTGAGGTACTCGGCGACGAAGCGTCCCGCGACGCCCGTGGCTCCCCACACGACGAGGTCGTACGTTCGGTCGGTGTCCGGCACGTCTCCGGTCTCACCCGCCGAGCAGTAAAAATGGCCTCCCGCGCTCGAAGCGAGCGCTCCCGTCTCTGGCGTAGTATTGCTATATTTGAACAATAGCGTCTGATCGTGGCGTCGGTCGGGCTCCTCGATGGAAATTTCGGGGGCCCGCGTGCGGGGATCGGTTGGGAGAGAGGGACCGGTCGGGCGAAGGGAATCGGACGAGGTGGAGAGGGACCGGTCGGGCGAAGGGAATCGGACGAGGTGGAGAGGGACCGGTCGGGCGGGGAGGGGCGGGCGACGGCGCTAGCCTTCGACGGCCGGCGACGAGGTCTCGGCCCGCTCGTACTTGTCCTCGAACTCCTGAATGAGCTGACCCATCTTCGCGTACCAGTCGTTGAGCATGCGCTGCATGTCGTCGGCGACCTTCTCCGGGTCGGTCGGCCTGTAGACGTGGTAGTACCCCCCCTGATCGTAGTTCACCTGCTCCTTCTGGAGGAACCCCGCCTGCAGGAGTCGTTGGACGGCGCGGTACGCGGTCGACCGCTCTCGGTCGACCTCGTCGGCGATCTCGTCTATCGTCAGCGGTGCCTCGGCCCGGACGAGCTCCTGAAAGATCTGTTTGTCGAGCTGTTTGAGCCCGTGGAAGCACTCGAGGAGCCCCTCGCACACCATGTCCTGCTGGAGTTGTTCGGACATCGAATCTGGCATCGTATTAGCTGAACAGACGCACTGATCAATTAAAAGACTTGTGTATGTATTGTACAATTTCGCTCCGAGCCGGTCGGGTAGCGACGCGGCGACGGGACCCACCGGCGCGCCGGTCGGCACCGCGGACGTGGCGACTCGACGCCGACGGCGAGGAGTCAGTCCGCCGTCGTCGTCTGCCGACTCTGCGCCGTCCGCAGCGAGACGACGGACGTGTAGAGGATCGCGGCGGCGACGACGACCGCGGCGCCGATCACGAGGAACAGGCCCACCGTCTCCAGGGTCGGGCTCCCGATGTACGAACCCACCTCACCGATGCCGACCGCGATGGCGCCGACGAGCAGCATGCCGCCGAAGTACACCTTGATGCCGTCGGAGTCGACGACGGCGGTCGCGGCGGAGCCGACGCGGGCGCCGAGGGCGCTCCCGAACAGCAGCGGGACGACGATTCCGAGGTCGACGCCGCCGCCCTGTCCGTAGAGGTAGCTCCCGAGGCCGCCCGAGAAGACGATCTCGAAGAGGTCCGTACCGACGGCGACGGGCACCGGGACGCCGATCGCGTAGATCATAGCGGGCATCCGGATGAACCCGCCGCCGACCCCGAGGAAGCCCGAGAGGAGCCCGGTCGCGAAGGCGACCGCGGTGATGACCCACGCGGAGACGCGGACGTCGCCGCGCAGCGTCACCATCGGCGGGATCCGGACCGTCCGCTGGATCTTCTTCGCCGTTTCGGGGATCTCGTACTCGTCGAGGCTCTTGTCGGCGGCCTCGTGGTCGATGCCGCCGTCCTCGCCGTTCAGGGCGTCACGAGTGACCATCGCTCCGACGCCGCCGAGCAGGACGACGTACGCGACGCTGATGATCGCGCCGGCGAGGCCGATCGATTGGAGGTAGTAGACGCTCGCGCGCCCGACCTCGATACCGATCGTCGTCCCGGTGATCATGATCGCGCCGAGCTTGTAGTCGACCTGCCCGAGGTCGTGGTGTTTCAGCGTCGCGATGACGGCCGTCCCGAAGACGAACGCCATCCCGCTCCCGACCGCGACCGACGGCTCGTAGTCGAGCATCAGCAGCGCCGGCGTGACGAGGAACGACCCGCCCATGCCGAAGAACCCGAACAGCACGCCGACGACGAGGCCGAACCCGACGAAAAGCGCCAGCATCTCCGGGGTCGCGTCGAGGATCCCGAACCCGCTGCCGATCAGGTCGAGCGCGCTACTGACCACTCCCATCACCCCCGATCAACAGGCGCATCAGGTGCGGAGCCACGAGCCGTTCGAGCCCGGCGTATCCCACGTACAGGACGATCGCCTCGACCAAGATCGTTCCGATGAGTAGGGCCGTCTCCGGGTCCCACGTCGGAATCTCCAGTCCGGACATCAGTTCTCCCTCCGATATCGCAGCACGGTAATTCGCAGTTGGTACATTTCTGCTCACTCTCCTCTACCGGACACGGTCGTATAACAGTTTTGAATATACCACACAATACTATATTTCGGTGGCCTCTCCGGAACTATCGATAACTTATGGAGGGGTTACGGCCGCATCCTCCTCCCGATAGACCGTTCGTTCACTCGTCGGGTGACGCCCGACTCTCGCGCGGGTATTGACGGACGGATATCAAAGCGCGGGGGTATCGAAATGCGAGTGTCAGACGGCCGCGCGCGATCGCGACCCTCAAACGGGATGTTCATCGGACGTGACGGAAAATAGGTCGACGAACCCGACGCGATCGCGAACCCCTCGCGGCGACGCGGTGCGTCAGCGACAGCCGGCAGCGACGCGGTGCGTCAGCGACCGCTCACGGTGACGTGGTGCGTCAGCGACAGCCGGCAGCGACGCGGTGAGTCAGCGACAGCCGGCAGCGACGAGGTCGTTCGGTGGACGGAAAAAGAGTGTTCGGAAGCGGTGCGACCGCGGTTCAGTCGGCGGTCGCCGGCGCGGAGTCGGACGCCGCCGTCCGGCTCCGCCAGTACCCCTGGAGGTACGCGCCGACGAACATGCCGCCGAGCGCCCAGAGGATGGTGACGTTGCCGACGCCGAGGCTGGCGTAGGCCGCGCCGGGGCAGATGCCCGAGAGGCCCCAGCCGACGCCGAAGACGGCGCCGCCGATGACGACGTTGCGGTCGAAGGGTTTCAGCCGCCGTTCGTACCGGTCGCCGGTCAGCGGCGCGGCGTCGCGGACCCGCGGCATCACCGCGAAGGCGACGCCGGAGACGACGGCCGCGCCGAACATCACGAACAGCAGTCCGAAGTCCTCGAACGTGAGGAAGTTCAGCACGACCTCCGGCCGCGCCATCTGGCTGAACCCGAGTCCGAACCCGAAGATCAGACCGCCGACGAGGATCAGCGGCATGAAGAGTGGGTGCCGATCCGCCATCTACGGACTCACCCCCAGCGCCGCGACGAGCTGCGCGGTCCCGATCGCGACCGCCAGGAACGTCGCCACGCCGACGAGCGACGTCTTCGACGCCGACCCGACGCCGCAGACGCCGTGCCCGGACGTGCACCCCTTTCCGATCCGGGTGCCGATCCCGACGAGAATCCCGCCGACGAACAGCCGCCACGGCTGGACGTCGGTCAGCCACAGGGTCACGCCGGCGAGCTCGTAGGTCCGCCCGGTGGTTCCGGGCTGATAGAGCGACGTCGTGACGACGCCGGACTGGACCGTCGCCGCGAAGACCGCGGCACCGAGGATGATGCCGAGCGTGAAGACGACGCGCCAGTCGCGAGAGCTCACGTACCGCTGGAACCGCGACTGGTCCGACACGTACGACAGCGTCGACTCGAGGAACGTGCTCGCGCCGGCCGCGATCCCCGTCCCGACGTATATCACGACCGCACCGAGGCCGACGAGCAGTCCGCCGACCGCGTAGCGACTGATCCCGTTCGGGAACAGCTCGGCGGCCGTCTGCGCGACGAGTGGGTCAGGCATCGATGGCGGTCTCAGTCACCCGCGAGCGACTCCTGGCTCGCGGCGCAGTTGTTCGGCCCGAGTTCGAGGGTGAACGCCTCGTCGTCGTCGATGGCGTTCTGCCCGAGGTTCGTCGCGATGATGTCCTCGTAGTTGGCCGGCCGCGGCGGCATGTCGGAGAGGATGAGCTCGACGAACGCGTCCTCGTCCATCGTGAGCGCGTCCATCTCCTCGACGAGGTCGCCGACGGGCGCGGTGTAGGTGCCGTCGGCGGCGGGCTCGGCGGCGTCGCTGAAGTGAGCGCCCCCGATCAGCGTGTCGTCGGGGAGCGTCAGGACGCGCTCCTGGAGCGACTCGTAGAGCATCCGGGCCGCGTCCGGCGCGCCGTCGTCGCCCTCCTCGAGGTCGGGGCGCGCGACGCTCTCGATGAACAGCCCGTCGCCGGTCGCGAGCAGGCTCTCGTCGACGAGGTAGGAAGTCATCCCGGTCGTGTGGCCGGGCGTGGCGACGGTCTCGATCGTCGCGTCGCCGACCTCGAAGACGTCGCCGTCCTCGGCCGTGGTCAGCTCGTCGGCGTAGGTGACGCCGCGGTCGACCGCGGCCGCGGGGATGACGCCCTCGACGCCCGCGTCGTCGAGGTTACGCACGCCCGAGATGTGGTCGGCGTGGATGTGCGTGTCCAGCGCGTACCGCAGGTCGACGCCGAGCTCCTCGGCGTCGTCGAGGTAGCGGTCGGTGAACGCGCGCAGCGGGTCGATAATCGCGGCCTCGCCGCCGTCGTAGAGCAGGTACCCGAGACAACCCGACGAGGGACGCTGGTACTGCAGCAGCGTGCCCGCGCCGTCGTACTCGGTCACCTCGACGGCCTCGTAGATGCTGGCCCAGCCGTTCATCCCCTCTTCGAGGTGATTGACGTCGTAGCCGCGCTCCGCGAGCGTCCCCGCGACGTACTCGCTGGCGCCGCCCTTCGCGCACAGGACGGTCACCTCGCGGTCCTCGGGGATCCGTTCGAGGACGTCCTCGTCGATCTCGTCGTCGAGGAACTCGAAGTACGGGACGTTGATCGAGGTGACGTTCTCGCCGTCGATGCGCCACTCCCCGTAGTCCGAGCTCATCCGCGTATCGAGGAGCGTGATGTCCTCGCCCGCGTCGATGCGATCCTTCAGCGTCTCCGGTACGATTGTCTCGACTTCGACATCCGGCGTCGGGAAATCTTCGGCGTCCATGTTGTACACCCCATCGTACCGGTTGGGCATACAAAAGAGTTCGCATAGTAATTCAATAAGTACACAATATAGGTTCGAGCAAGCGGAGCTTATTATACGCTTCATACGAGAAGAATGCCTCTCATGGGCGTATACCGAACGTCCCGGCGAAAGCGGTTATTCACGTCACACCCAAGAAACAACATTCTTTTAACCATGGCCGAGATATTGTGTGATAGCTCCAATACAGACCAACGGAGCAGATAACCAATGAGTGCTGAATACGATATCGCGGAGACGCTCGACGTGAAAGGTGCATCGTGTCCCATGCCGGTCGTGAAGACGAAGGGTGCAATCGACGACCTGGCGGCAGGCGAGATCCTCGAAGTGCTGGCGACCGACCCGGGAAGCATGAGCGACATCGACGGGTGGGCGTCGGGGACCGCCGGGGTCGAGCTCGTCGATCAGGTGGAAGGCGACGACGTGTTCACCCACTACGTCCGCAAAATGGAGTGACGATGAGTACAGACACACCGCCCTCGGACGGGTCCGACGCGTCGTCGGGTGACGCGCCCTCCCGCGCGGAGCTGGCCGCGCGCGTGGACGAGCTGGAGGCGGCGCTCAGCGAGGCCACCGACGAGGACGGCCCGAAGAAGATGAGCATCATCGCGACGAAGGGGTCCCTCGACATGGCGTACCCGCCGCTCATTCTCGCCAGCACCGCCGCCGCCTTCGGCTACGAGGTGACGGTCTTCCACACGTTCTGGGGACTTGACATCCTGCATAAGGAGCGGTCGAAGAACCTCAAGATGAGCTCCGTCGGCAACCCCAACATGCCGGTCCCGAACGTCGTCGGCGCGCTCCCCGGGATGGACCGCGTGACGACGCGGATGATGGAAAAGCGGATCGAGGACAACGACACCGCCTCGGTCCAAGAGCTCTTGGAGACGAGCCTCGACATGGGCGTCGAGTTCCAGGCCTGTCAGATGACCATCGACCTGATGGACTACGACGAAGACGACTTCTACGACGGCGTCACCACGGGCGTC
The DNA here is from genome assembly GCF_003721435.2 of Halorubrum sp. CBA1229. NCBI lineage: Archaea > Methanobacteriati > Methanobacteriota > Halobacteria > Halobacteriales > Haloferacaceae > Halorubrum > Halorubrum sp. CBA1229. The sequence goes on from NZ_CP054585.1 coordinate 2,200,605, forward strand.
GGCGCCGCGACGGCCCTGCAGGACATGGCCGAGGCCGACATCCAGCTTCTGGTCTGATCCGGCGACGGACGCATTCCCGGTCGACCGCGAGCCTCGAACGGCTCGGTGGGTTCGTGTTTCGATTCTCGGCGATATTCCGTCGCAGTCGCCGTGACGGAGAACGTTTCAAAAAACCTCAACCACTCGTTTATAAATAACCGTCGCTCAAATCTATTTAAATAGCGTATCGCCGTCGATCGCGGCTGTTCCCGTTCGGCCGCGACGGTCGGCGCGAGTCGCGCGCGACGTCAGCGTCCGTCGTCGTCGGCGCGCTCCCGACCGATCGCCTTGGAGATGGCGAGCACGTAGCCCAGCCCGTACTGGACCTCGGGGTCGCGGATGCTCCGCGCCAGCCCGAGCGCGCCGACCGGTTCGGGATCGCTCCGGTGGGCGGCGCCGACCCCTTCGAGCATCGTCTTCACGCCGTCGCGCGCGTCGTCGTCCGCGGCCGTCTGTGCGACCTCCCCGAGCGCGGCGCCGGTGCCGGCTAAGGACGTGACCATCTCGTCGTCGAGCGCGGCGGTCGCCAGCGAGCCGACCTCCGCGATCTCGGCCAGCTCGTCCAGCGTCCCGCTCCGCTGGAGGGTGAGCACGGTGTCGAGCGCCTCCCGCAGCTCGTCGCCGTTCTCGCCGACCGTCTCGGCCAGCGCGACCGTCTCGTCGGTCGCGATCCCGTCCGCCGATTCTGCGAGCGTCGACCCCGTGGCCGAGAGCTCGCGGACCATCCCGTCGTCGAGCGCGTTCTCGCCCAGCGAGAGCACGTCGAGCAGCTCGTTGACCGCGTCGAGCCGCTCGACGAACTCGGCGACGGCCTCCGGGTTCCGCTCGATCGCCGCCTCGAGGTCGCTCTGCTCGGAGACGCCTTCCCCGGACATGGTCAGAGCAGCCCCCGTGCGGTGAGCCAGTACGACTCGTTGTACGCCAGCTTCGACCAGTGCAGCTTCTGCGACGGCGGCGCGGGCGACGGTGGGTTCTCGTAGTCGAACTCGACGTACGACGCGGCGTCCATCCCCGTCTCGATGAAGCAGAGGGTCTTCCCGTCGTACCTCGCCGTCGCCGGCCGCCCGCGGATCTCGCTGGCGAGCCGCTGCCCGACGACCCCGGCCTGGTAGTGGGCCACGCTGCCCGCGTTGGGAACGCCGGTGGCCGCGGTGTCACCGAGCGCGTAGACGTCGTCCGCGGCCTCGGCCTCGAGGGTGTGCTTGTTCACGTCGACCCAGCCGTTGTCGCCGAGCCCCGCCTCCTCGATCAGGTCGATGCCGCCGTGCGGCGGGATCGTCACGAGGAGGTCGTAGTCGAGCTCCGTCCCCTCCATCGACGTGATCGTCTCCGCGTCGGCGTCGACCGACTCGGCGTTGAAGAACGTCTCGACGTTGATGTCGCGCTCGTCCATGATCGGCTTCGCCCACTCGGCGATGTGGGGGTTGCCGTGGACGCGCTGGATCGGGTAGGTGTACGTGATGTCGACGTCCTCGCGGAGCCCGCGCTGGCGGAACCAGTCGTCGGCCATGAAGACGAACTCGAGGGGCGCGGCGGGACACATATGGGGCGTGCCGATGACGCTCAACACGAGCTCGCCCTCGGTGAACTCCAGCAGCTCCTCCTGAAGGTCGGTCGCGCCCGACTCGCTGTAGTAGTCGTGGCCGCCCTCCGCGAGGCCGGGGATCCGCTCGGGCTCCAGCGTCGACCCCGTCGCCAGCACGAGGCGGTCGTAGTCGACGGCGGGGCCGTCGCTGAACTGAAGCCGCTTGGCCTCGGTGTCGATGTCGGTCACGCGGTCGATCCGGAGGTCGACCGCGTCGTCGACGAGCTCGTCGAGGCGACGTCGACCGTCCGCCGGTTCGCGCTGGCCGAACGGCACGTACAGCCACACCGGCTTATAAACGTGGTCCGGGCCGTCGTTGACGAGGGTGACCTCCACGTCGCCGGCGTCGAGCTCCGGTTCGAGCCGGTCGGCCAGGTCGTTCGCGAGGACCGATCCGCCGGTCCCGCCGCCGACGATGACGACGCGTTCCGTCATGCTTTCTCCACGAAGAACGCGGTGTGGTCGTCGTGCTCTTCGACCTCGAGCAGCTCGTTCCCCGCCTCCTCGGCCCACTCGGGGACGTCGGTGCGCGACTGCTCGTTGTCGCTCAGCAGCCGGATCACCGCGCCGGAGTCGGCGCTCCGGATCGCTCCGATGAGGTCCATCAGCGGACCGGGGCAGGCGGCGCCTCTGGCGTCGACGGTCGTGTCGGGTTCGATGTCTGTCATGGGCGTCTCACAGGTACCGGTTACACCCGCTCGGCTTTAGTATTGTGTATACATTCCAAGAGTGTGAAAATCAACGAAACCGCGCGCGGTCGAGCGGAGGCCACCCGACTACGGTCGCGCCGGGCGGACCGTCACTGCGGGACCGCGGAGGCCCACGCCGACGGGAGCCGCGCGTAGACGAGGGCGTTGCCCGCGAGCGCGTCGATCGGCACGTACTCGTCGGCCGCGTGGACGGTGTCGGTCCCGAGCGCGAACTCGACGGTCGGGATCCCGGCGTTCCGGAGCGTCTTCGCGTCGCCGCCGCCGGTCGCGCTCCGCTTGAAGACGCGGTCGCCCGTGACTTCGGTCGCCGTCGACGCCACGGCCTCGACGAGCGGGCTGTCGGGCGCCTCCGCGGTGCCGACGCTCCACGAGACGTCGGTGAGCGAGATGCCCTCGCAGTCGGCGACGCAGGCCCGGATCCGCGAGAGCACGTCCCGCGTCCGAACCCCGGCGGTCAGCCGGATGTCGACCTCGGCGCGGGCCGACACCGGGACGCTGTTCACCGCGTCGCCGCCCTCGAGGACGCCGAGGTTGATCGACGGATATCGGAACAGCTCCCGGGCGGTCTCCTCGCCCATCGCCGGGGCGTAGTACTCGACCGACTCCTCGACGATCGGCTCCACGTCGGCGCCGATGTCGAGCCGCTCGGACCCGAAGCGGTCGCGCAGCGTCTCGACGGCGTCGTAGAGGCGGTCGATCGCGTTGACGCCGAGCGCCGGCCGCGAGCCGTGGGCCCCCTCGCCGGTCGCCTCGAGCGTCAGCCAGATGCTGCCGCGGTCGGCGATCGTGACGGAGTGGCGGCCCGCCTCGCAGGTGGGCTCGCCGATCACGCAGGCGTCCGCGTCGAGCCGACCCGCCTCCAGGAGCGCGGGCAGCCCCGCGTCGCCGCCGACCTCCTCGTCGCTCACGAACGCGAACAGCAGGTCGACCGGCGGCTCGGTGTCGGTCGCCGCGAACGCCCGGATCGCGAACAGCAACGAGGCCACGGCGCCCTTCATGTCGGTCGCGCCGCGCCCGTAGACGCGGTCGCCGACGCGCTCGCCGAGCGGATCGTGCGTCCACGCCTCGGCGTCGAACGGCACGGTGTCGAGGTGCCCGTTGTACAGCAGGGTCCGGTCCGATTCCCCGGGAATCCGAACCAGGAGGTTCGGCTTCGCCGGATCGACCGCGACGCGCTCGACCGCGACCGGGAGCGGGTCGAGGAACCGCTCGACCGCGTCGACGATCTCGCGCGTGTCGCCCGGCGGGTTCGACGTGTCGATCGCGAGGAGGTCGAGGGCGAGGTCGGTCAGCTCCTCGCGGTGGTCCCGGACGTACTCGGCGGGGACCGCGTCGCTCATCTGCCACCGCGCCCGCGAGTTGGTTCGGATCCGTTCATGGGGCGGTGCGGGTCAGGCGTATTCCTCGATCGCGGAGCGGAGCCGCGCTTCGTCCTGCATTCCGACGAGGCGCTCGGCCGGCTCCCCGTCGGCGAACAGGACTAGCGTCGGGACGCCCCGGACGCCGTACTCGGCGGCGAGCCCCTGGTTCGCGTCGACGTCGACCTTCGCCACGGTCGCGTCGGTGTCGGCAGCGATCGACTCGACGACCGGTTCGAGCATCTGACACGGGCCGCACCAGTCGGCGTAGAAGTCGACCAACACGACGTCGTGCTCGGAGACGGTCTCGCTCAGTTCCGCCGTTCCGTCGACCGGAACGGGTTCGGACGGGCTCCGCGGCTCCGCCCCGTCGGCCGGTCCCGCCTCGTCGGACGCTTCCGCCTCGTCTCGGTTCCGCAGCTCCTCCATCTTCTGTCGTCGGATCTCCTCGATATCCTCGGCCATCGGCGCGACGTACGGTCCGCGTCGACTTATGTGTTTGTGTGTTCTCTACAATACTGACTCCGCCGGCCGCGCGTCACTTCCCCCGCGACGTCGACGTGCCCGGCTACCGGGCCCGGCTACCGGACCCGGTCGCGGGACGGGTCGGTCAGGACCCCTCCGCGGTCGGCAGCGTCATCCGAATGACCGTCCCGCTCGGCTCGTTCTCCAGCACCTCGAACGTCCCGCCGGACGTCTCGACGGTCCAGTAGATGATCCAGAGCCCGAGCCCCTGCGTGTGGACGAGCGGCGTCTCCTCCGGGCTCTCGATAGCGTCGACGTTGAACTTCGGGATTCCCGAGCCGGTGTCGGTGACCTCGACGACCGCCGTTCCCGCTCGGTCCGCGCGGAGCGTGACGGTCACCGCGGCGTCGGTCGGCGTGTGCTTGGCCGCGTTGCGGAGCGCCTCCTCGACCGCCGCCGGGAGCGCCGGGTGCGACTCCACCCATGGGTCGGCATCGAACTCCGCCGCGATCGACACGCCCGGATACGCCGCCTCGACGGCCTCGATCCGCTCCGCTAACAGCGACCGGAGGCGGAACGTCTCCCGATGCTCGGTGTCCCAGATCGAGACGATCTCCCGCGTGCGGTCGGTCGTCTCGAGGAGGCTCTCCAAGTGCGTCCGCGCGGTCCGCACGTCCGCGGCCGTCTCCGGGCCGTGATCGCGCCGGTCGATGTTGTCCAGGGTGCCCAGCGCGACGGTGAGCTCGTTGCGGAGGTTGTGCCGCAGCACCCGCTGATTGATCGTCAACAGCTTGGTCAGGTCCCGGGCCTCCCGGAGCCGCTCGTCGGCCTCGACCGCGTACAGCCCCCCGCGGATGCCGACCGCCGAGCCGAGGGTCGTCGCGAACGCGAGGAGGAAGCCGAACTCCGTCGGGTCGCCCTCCAGCACCCATATCAGCCAGACGGCCAGCGCGAGGAGCGCGAACGACCCGGCGACGGTGACCGCCGTCCGCACCGCCCGCCACTGTCCGGCCCGGGAGATCGGTCGCTCCGGGAGCCGGTATCCGGTCGCGAGGACGGAGAGGGCGATGCTGCAGATAACGAACGTCTCCAGCCACGTCCCCAGGCCCTCCGCTTCGGTCGCGAGGTGGGCGAGGCCGAGTCCGAAACAGAGGGCCCCCAGCGCGTACACCCCGTGTTGCGGACGGATCCGGCGACGAGAGTACGACACGAGTTGTCCTACGGACACGAATATAAAATATTTCGCCCCTCGGACCGCTGCCAGCGGTCAACGGCGGAACACGAGAGTTCAAACCACAGACACTTATCGCCGAGACCCGTCCGGCGCCTCGGCGAGCGCGGAGCGAGTCCCCGAACCGGCCCGCGTCCCGCGGGTCCGGCCCGCCGTGTTCGAGGGCCGACCCGACCGGGCCTCTGCCTCGGGCACCGCCGACTCCGCCGCGCCGGATCCGCGCCAGCGACCCCGCCGCGGCCGCGCCGTCCGATTCATTCTGTCGCTCCGGTGAATAATTTTATAAAGACTCCGGGCCTGTGACGATATATCGTGTGTCGGGAGATGAAACGGGAGCCCGCGTGGGTGTCGGCGATCAGGTTGGCGATGCTGGAGGGGCGCGTCACCGTCGAGGCCGTGATCAGGGAGGCGAACCTGATCGAGGGCCGCGAGCGCACCGTCGCCGACGTGTTGGAGACGATGCGCGAGCGCGACCTGCTCGCCGCCGTTGACGGCGGCGGAGAGGGCGCCGTCGACGCGTACGTCCCGGGACCGGTGCTGATCGAATCGGACCGGTTCGACCTGGATTTCGACCGGGCCTCCGAGGGGGGCGCCCACCGCTGGAACTCCGCGGTCTGACGCCCGAGCGGGCCACGAAATCAACCGGTCGATTTCCGCCGCCACTACGCGAGACCGTAGCGTAAACTATGTCCCCGCTACGTTCCAACGATGGGATCGATGGGTAACCTCACGGACACCAAGGTGTCGGAAAAGAATCTGACGACGGTCCCCAAGCCCGTGCGCAACTTCCTCGACGTCGGCGCCGGCGACCGCGTGGAGTGGCACGTCGAGGACGGGAACATCGTCGTCAAGAAGTCGACGCCCGGGAAGTGAGCGGCCGGCCGGGCGCCCCGGCGGTCGCGCGAGTCGCCGCCCGCCGCCCGCGGCTCAGCCGTCGTCGCTCGACGCAGGCGGCTCAGCCGTCGTCGCTGTCGCCGCGCTCGGGGAGGTCGGTCGGCCGGTCGACGTCGCGACGGACGCCCGGGTCGTCGACGGCGACGAGCGCGCTCGCGTCGTCCGTCAGCAGGATCTCGCGTCCGCCGACGTCGCCGTCGACGGCGGCGAGGCGGTCGAAGAAGCGCGCGTCGAACAGGACGGGGTTCCCGCGCGCTCCCTCATAGGCGGCCGCGAGGGCGGCGCCGGCCTCCGCGGCGTACGCCGCCACGAGCGTCTCGACGGTCTCCGGATCGACGAACGGCATGTCGCCCAGCGCGACGACCGCGGCGTCGACTTTCGCTTCGGCCTCGTCGCGGCCCGCTCCGGTCTTCTCGTACCCCTCACCCGCCTCCTCGCCGCCCTTCACCTCCCGAATCGCGTCGATACCAGTCCGAACCGACGTCGACTGTCCCGCCTCGTACGCGTCGTTGGTGACGGTTTTTACCGGGAGGTCGGCGACGGCGGCCCGGACCCGGTCGGCCTCGTGACCGACGACGACGACCACCGGGTCCGCTCCGGCGTCGACCAGCGTCCGGGCGGCGCGGCGCACGACCGGCTCTCCCTCCACGGTCGCGAGGAGCTTGTTGGCGTCCCCGAAGCGGCTGCTGGTCCCCGCCGCGAGCAGCACGCCGGCGACTCGGGGCGGGGCGGCGTCGCCCGCCTCGTCGCCGACGTCGTTGCCCGCGTCGAACGGGGGCCTCACGACCGGGAGCCCCTCGCCCGTCATCGCTCGACGACGGGGTAGGGGACGACGGCGACCGTCTCGCCGGCCGACAGCCCGGACTCGGTGAGCACGAAGCCGTCGGCGCGGGTCGCCCGGGTGCTCGACGAGAGCACGCTCGGGTCGAACGTCTCCTCGTACACCGCGAGCGGCGAGTCCGCGTGTCCCAGCGGCGTCGCCTCGTCGCCGTCGAGCGTCACCGGAATCGCGTAGGTGAATCCCGGGACGGAGATACCGACGTCGCTCGTCACCGCGGCGTCGACGGTCGGGAGCGCGGTGCTCCCGGTGAAGAAGGGGCGCGCGACCAGCGAGGTCACGGTGTGCGCGCCGACCGGCTTACCGGGGATCGCGAAGACGACGGCGTCGCGGGCGTCGAGGGTCGCGACCGCGATCGGCTTGCCCGGCCGCAGCGCGACCCGGTGGAAGTGCACGGTCCCGAGCTCGCGGAGCGCGCGGACCACGTAGTCCTTGTCGCCGACGCTCGTACCCCCGGTCGTCATCACCACGTCGTGGTCGTCGGCAAGCCCGGCGATCCGGTCTCTGACCCGGTCGTACTCGTCCGGAACCGTGCCCTCGTACGTCGCCTCGCCGCCCCACCCGCGGACGAGCCCCGCGAGCATCGGCGAGTCGAGGTCGTCGCGGCGCCCCTCGTGGATCTCCGTCCCGGTCGCCAGCAGCCCGACCGAGAGCCGCTCGATCACGGGCACCTCCTCGATCCCGAGGTCGCCGAGCAGGACCGCGTCCTTCGCGCCGAGCCGCTCGCCCGCCGCGAACAGCCGCTCGCCCGCCGCGACGTTGCTGCCGCGCTCGTAGACGTACGTGCCCGGATCGGTCGGCGACCCGCTCAGCCGGCCGTCCTCGACGGTCGCCTCCTCCTGCTTGAGGACGGCGTTCGCCCCGGCCGGGAGCGGCGCGCCCGTGAAGATCCGGACGGCCTCGCCGTCGCCGATCTCCCCCGGGTCGCTCTCCGGGAAGACCTCCCGGTCGGCCAGCTCGTACGGGTACCCCGCGGTCGCGTCGAACGCGTAACCGTCCATCGTCGCGTGGCTCCGCGCGGGCACGTCGGTCGGCGCGTCGATCGGCTCGGCGAGGGTTCGCCCGGCGATCCGGTCGAGCGACACCGGCTCGGCCTCCCACCGGTCCAGCCACTCGCCGCGGAGGCCGCGGACGCGCTCCGCGGCCGCCTTCAGGGGCGTGATCTCGCCGTGGCCGTGGTCGTCGCTCTCGCCATCTCCGTTCATCCGTTTCCTCCGCGTCTCCCGCGGCCGATCCGTCCGTTCCCGGGGTAATTGTCATGGTCAATAACGTTTATTATGATGCTACAACATGGCATGGTCGTGGTAATAGTATGCTCATAGTAGGGAGGTATAAAAGATGACGGTGGCGCACGGCCGAACGACGACGGAACGGACGACGGTCGGGGGGTGTCGCTGATGGAGTTCGACGGGGAGTTCGAGCTCGACGGCGTCCCGCCGGAGAAGGCGTGGGTCGTCCTCTCGGACCCGATCGCGGTGCGGGACTCGCTGAAGGGGTGTCAGTACATCACCCCGATGGACGACTCCTTCGAGTGGGACTCCTACGAGCCGGAGGAGGACGTCCCGACGCTGCCGGAGGCGGAGGCCGACGACGTCGCCGCCCGGGCGTTCCGGGCCGGACAGGACTACGCGGCGCTGATGCAGGTCGGCGTCGGCAGCGTGAAGCCGAAGTTCGAGACGACGGTGACCATCGAGGACCGCGACGAGGAGGAGTTCGAGATGACGGCCACCGGCTCCGGCTCCGCGAGCGGGAGCAGCTTCAGCATGGAGTCGGGGATGCGGATCCACGGGCAGGAGGACGGCGACGGCTCCCGCATCGAGTGGTGGACCGAGGCCGACATCTCCGGGCGGATCGCCCAGCTCGGCGGCCGCGTCATCAACCCGGTCGCCAACAAGATCGTGAACAACTTCTTCACCTCGATCGAGTCGCAGATGACCGACGTCGAGGAGACCGACTCGGGGGTCACGGACAAGATCCGAGGGATGTTCTGATGAAGTCCGCACCGTTCGAGCACCACGAACCCGACACGGTCGACGAGGCCGTCAGCCTGCTGGAGAGCCTCGACGACCCGACGATCCTCGCCGGGGGCCAGAGCCTCGTGCCGATGCTCCGGTTCCGGCTCGCGAACCCCGACGTGGTCGTCGACATCAACGGCATCGACTCGCTTGACTACCTCCGCGAGGAGGACGGCTCCCTCCGGCTCGGCGCGCTCGCGCGCCACGCCGACGTGGAGGACTCGGACCTGATTGACGGGGAGTACGGCAGCTTCGCCGACGCCGCACCGCTCGTCGCCGACCCGCAGATCCGGAACCGCGGCACGGTCGTCGGCTCCGTCGCGCAGGCCGACCCGAAGGGCGACTGGGGGAGCATCCTCCTCGCCCACGAGGGCGAGGTGATCGCCACCGGTCCGGACGGCGACCGGGCGATCCCGGCGGACGAGTTCTTCCTGCTGCCGTACGACACGACGCTCGGCGAGCAGGAGCTGATCACGGAGATCCGCGTCCCTGCGCCGGGACCGAACGAGGGGAGTGCGTACCACAAGCTGAAGCGCAAGACCGGCGACTACGCGATGGCGGGCGTCGGCGCCCGGCTCGTGTTCGACGACGGCGTCATCGAGTCGGCGGGGATCGGGATGACCGCCGTCGACATCACCAACGCCCGCGCGACGGACGCCGAGGAACACCTCGAGGGCGAGCGGCCGAGCCCGGACCTGTTCGCGAAGGCCGGCGAGCTGGCCGCCGAGCAGTCGAATCCGGAGTCCGACGAGCACGGCGGCGCCGACTACAAGGAGCGGATGGTCGACGTTCTCGCCCAGCGCGCGCTGAGCGACGCCGCCGAGCGCGCTGGCACGGTGACGGTCGAACGGAGGGTCACACAGTGACTGACGAACGCGAGATCACGCTGACGGTCAACGGCACCGAGCACACGATCGAGGTCGAGCCGCGGCGCCTGCTCGTCCACGCGATCCGGGAGGACCTGGACATGACGGGCACGCACATCGGCTGCGACACGGGTAACTGCGGCGCCTGCACCGTCCTGAAGGACGGCGAGCCGATCAAGTCCTGCCTGATGTTCGCCGCGCAGGCCGACGGGGCGGAGATCCTCACCGTCGAGGGGATGGAGGACCTCCCCGAGGCCGACGACATCCACCCGCTCCAGGAGGGGTTCCGCGAGGAGCACGGCCTGCAGTGCGGCTACTGCACGCCGGGGATGCTGATGGCGGGCAAGGCGCTGCTGGACGAGCACCCCGACCCGGACGAGGAGACGATCCGCGACGCGATCAGCGGGAACCTCTGTCGCTGTACCGGCTACCAGAACATCGTCCGCTCGATCGAGTACGCGGCCGACGAGCTGGAGAACCGGGCCGCCGCCGACGGCGGCGCGGTGGCGACCGACGGGACGGCGGACGCGGAGCCCGCGGCGTCGCCCGAGGGCGGCCACGCGACACCGGAGTTCGGCGGCGACGCCGACACGTTCTGCGGCCGCGAGGACTGCTGCGGCGGGCCGGACGGCGCGGACCCGTTCGACCGCGACGCCCTCCTCGACGACGCGGGCGACGGTGACGGCACTGGCGACGCGGACGGCAGGGACGACGCCGACGCGGGCGCCGATGCGACCGACCGAGGTGACACCAAATGAGTAGCGAACCAGACACCCCCGACGCGGAAACGGAGTATCAGCACGACGAGGACGGCGGTCCCGACCCGGAGAAACACTGCGGCCACGGCCGCGGCGGGATGGGCGAGGAGGTGACGCGCAAGGAGGACAAGCGCTTCATCACCGGCCGCGGCAACTACGTCGACGACATCAAGAAGCCGGGCATGCTCCACTGCGAGATCGTCCGGAGCCCGCACGCCCACGCCCGGATCGAGGAGATCGACGGCTCCCGCGCCGAGGCGATGGACGACGTCGTCGCGGTGCTGACGGCCGAGGACTTACTGGAGCACGACCTCGCGACGATGCCGACACTGATGGACGACACGCAGGACGTGCTCGTCAACGACAAGGTGAAGTTCCAGTCGCAGGAGGTCGCGGCCGTCATCGCGAAGGACCGCTACGCGGCGAAGGACGGGGCCGAGAAGGTCGAGGTCGACTACGACGTGCTCGACCCCGTCGTCGACGCCGAGGAGGCGCTCGAAGCGGACGCGCCGCTGGTCCGCGACGAGCTCGAGGACCAGGAGGACAACCACATCTTCGACTGGGACACCGGTGACAAGGAGGCCACCGACGAAGTGTTCGACCAGGCCGACGTCACCGTCGAGGAGGACATGCTGTACCAGCGGCTCCACCCCGCCCCGATCGAGACGTGCGGCGCGGTCGCCGACTGGGACCCCGGGATGGACAAGATGACCGTCCACATGACGTCGCAGGCGCCCCACGCCCACCGCACCCTGTTCTCGCAGGTGTCGGGGATCCCGGAGCATAAGGTCCGGATCGTGAGCCCCGACGTCGGCGGCGGGTTCGGCAACAAGGTGCCGATCTACCCGGGGTACGTCGTCGCCGCGGCGGCGTCGTACGTCCTCGAACAGCCGGTGAAGTGGATCGAGGAGCGCTCCGAGAACATCCAGACGACCGGGTTCGCCCGCGACTACGACATGACCGGCGAGCTCGCGGCCACCGAGGACGGCGTCATCGAGGGCGTCAAGGTCGACGTGCTCGCCAACCACGGCGCGTACAACGCGGCGGCCCAGCCGTCGAAGTTCCCGGCCGGCTTCTTCAACATCTTCACGGGCTCGTACGACATCGAGGCCGCGTACGGCTCGCTGACGGCCGCGTTCACCAACACCGCTCCCGGCGGCGTCGCCTACCGGTGCTCGTTCCGCGTCACGGAGGCGGTGTATCTCATCGAGCGCATGGTGAAGGTGCTCGCCGACGAGTTAGAGATGGACCCGGCGGAGATCCGCCGGCGGAACTTCATCCCCTCGGACGCGTTCCCGTACGAGTCCGCGACAGGCTGGAACTACGACTCCGGGAACTACGAGAAGGCGCTCGACAAGGCCCTAGAGATGGCCGACTACGAGCACTACCGCGAGGAGCAGCAGCGGCGGATCGAGGAGGACGCGGACAAGCTCATCGGCATCGGCATCTCCTCGTTCACGGAGGTGGTCGGCGCCGGCCCCGGCAAGCAGTGCGACATCGCGGGCATCGAGATGTTCGACTCCGCGGACCTGCGCGTGAACCCGACCGGCAACGCCGTGTTGCGGGTCGGCGTCCAGACGCAGGGCCAGGGCCACGAGACCACCTTCGCGCAGATCGTCGCCGAGGAGCTCGGGATGGACGTGGACTCGATTACGGTCGAGCACGGCGACACCGACACCGAGCCGTACGGGCTCGGGACGTACGGCTCGCGGTCGACGCCCGTCGCGGGCGCGGCCGCCGCCGTCGCCGCGCGCAAGGTGCGCGACAAGGCGAAGTCGATCGCCGCCAACGAGCTGGAGGCCGCCGAGGAGGACATCGAGTGGGACCGCGAGTCCGGCGAGTTCCACGTCGCCGGCGCCCCCGACCGCTCGATCACCATCACGGAGATCGCGGCGGGCGCCTACATGAACCACCCCGGCGACGAGGAGCCCGGGCTGGAGGCCGTGAACTACTACGACCCGCCGGAGATGACGTACCCGTTCGGCTCGTACATCGTCGTCGTCGAGGTCGACCGCGAGACCGGCGAGGTCGACTTCGAGAAGTTCGTCGCGGTCGACGACTGCGGGAACCGCATCAACCCGATGATCATCGAGGGGCAGATCCACGGCGGGCTCGCCCAGGGGATCGGCACCGCGATGTTGGAGAAGGTCACCTACGACGACAACGGCAACGTCACCGGCGGCGACTTCATGAACTACCTGCTGCCGACGGCCAACGAGATCCCGAACTTCGAGACGGGCCACACCGTCACGCCGTCGCCGCACCACCCGATCGGCGCGAAGGGCGTCGGCGAGTCGCCCACCGTCGGGTCGCCGCCGGCGATCGTCAACGCCGTCGTCGACGCGATGAGCCACGCCGGCGTCTCCCACGTCGAGATGCCGATGACGCCGGACGTCGTCTGGGAGACGCTCGACGAGGCCGGGCTGGCCCACCAGCCCGCCCACAACGTCGAGTTCGACCTCGGCGACGACGCCGAACCGGCCGACGACTGAGTCCGCACGCAGCCGCCCCCGTTCCGACTCCCCGACCGGGCGCTTCCGACTCCCCGACTGGGCGCACCGTCCGAGTCGGCGGGGCCGTTCCCACGCAACCGATGACACACGACGAGACCGAACACGACGGGACCGACGAGCCCGCACACGACGGAGCCGGCAGCCACGAGACCGACGAACCGAGCGGGACCGCGACGAAGATCGACGACGGCGACGTCTCCGCGTTGGAGGCGGAGCTGACCCAGCGCCGGGAGCCGTACGCGCGAGCGACGATCGTCCGGCGCGAGCCCCCGGTGTCGGCGAACGTCGGCGACCGCGCGGTCGTGACCGCCGACGGCGATATCCACGGCTGGGTCGGCGGCGCGGCCTGCGCGCAGTCGATCGTGGCGACGCAGGGCGTCGCGGCGATCGAGGAGGGGACCCCCCGACTGGTCGGGATCGCCCCCGACCCGGACGACATCGACCGCCCGGGGCTCGACGCCTTCCCGATGACGTGTCACAGCGAGGGCGTGCTGGAGCTGTTCATCGAGCCGGTGACGCCGACGACCGAGCTCGTCGTCGTCGGCGACTCGCCGGTGACCCGGTCGCTCGCGCGGCTGGCCGACGAGCTCGCGGTCGACGTGACGCTCGTCGTCGCCGACGGCGACGCGGACCGCGACGTGCCCGCGTCGACGCGGGTGCTCGACACGGTCGACCACGAGGCGATCGCCGACGCCGTCGGCCCCGCGCCGCTCGTCCTCGTCGCCTCGATGGGCGAGTACGACGCGCGCGGCGTCGCCGCCGGCGTCCTCGCGGACGCGCCCTACGTCGGCCTCGTCGCCAGCGACGAGCGGGCGGCCGAGGTGACCGAGCGCACCGCGGGGCTGCTCGACCGCGACGTGGGGGAGGTCGTCGCGGCGGTGACGAACCCCGCGGGCGTCGACGTGGCCGCCTACACCCCGGCGGCGATCGCGGCGAGCCTGCTCGCCGAGGTCGTCGACGAGCGGTCGAAGGCGAGTCCGGCGACCGGTGGCGGCGCGGCCGCCGCGGGCGCCGTCGCCGAGAGGGACGAGAGCGACGCTGGTGACGGGGATGACGAGGGCCGCGAGGCGGCCGCGGGCCACGAGGCAGCCGCGGGCGACACCGCCGGAACCGACGACGGCGGAGACGAAGCCGACACCGAGAGCGGCGGCGACGCCGACGAAGCCGACGAGTCAGCGATCGACCCGGTCTGCGGTATGACCGTCGACCCGGCGACCGCGGACGCCTCGGTCGAGCACGACGGCGAGACGTACCACTTCTGCTGTCACGGCTGCGCCGACTCGTTCGCGAACGACCCGGCGTCGTACCTCGAGGAGGGGGCCGAGGCGTGAGCGGGGAGCTCGACGGGGGCCCCTTCGACTCGCTCACCGAGGCGGAGCTCCGCGAGCGGTTCGAGGAGACCGACTACGTCGCCGACGACCGCACGGTGACGACCGTCGACCTCGCCCTCCGGCTGGGGCGCCCGCTGCTCGTCGAGGGGCCGCCGGGCAGCGGGAAGACGGAGCTCGGCAAGACGCTCGCCGAGGGGTTCGACACGGAGCTGATCCGGCTCCAGTGCTACGAGGGGCTCACCGCGGAGAACGCCCTCTACGAGTGGAACTACACGAAGCAGCTGCTCGCCGTGCAGGCCGACGAGGGGACGGTCGCCGGCGGCGCCGCGACGAACGGCGACGCCGGGGCGGCGGGCGGGCGCGACCGAGAGGCCGGCGCCGCGGGCGCCGGCTCGGTGTTCGGCGAGGAGTACCTCCTCGAACGCCCCCTGCTGCGCGCGCTCCGCAACTCGGAGGGGCGGCCGCCGGTGCTGCTGATCGACGAGATCGACCGCGCCGACGAGGAGTTCGAGGCGTTCCTCTTAGAGCTGCTCTCGGACTTTCAGGTGTCGATCCCGGAGTACGGCACCGTGAGCGCGTCGACGCCCCCGATCGTGATCCTCACGTCGAACCGGACGCGGGGGCTGAGCGACGCGCTGAAGCGCCGGTGTCTCTACCTCCACGTCGAGCCGCCGTCGTTCGAGACGGAGTACGAGATCGTCCGCCGGAAGGTGCCGGAGCTGGACGCCGCGGTCGCCGCGGAGGTGTGCTCGGTGGTCGAGCGGCTGCGCGAGGAGTCGTTCCTCAAGCGCCCGGGCGTCGCCGAGACGCTCGACTGGGCGCGCGCGGTCGCCGCGCTTCGTCACGACGACGCGGACGAGCCGCTCGCGCCCGACGTGATCGAGCGGACGATCGGCTGCCTGCTGAAGGAGGCCGAGGACGTGAGCCGTGTCGACGCGGAACTGCTCGAGCGGCTCCACGACGCCGCGAGCGCGGCGGCGGAACGGGTCGAGTGACAATGGCGAGCTCCGACGGCACCGAGACGGAAACGCCCGACTTCCCGGCGGCGAGGCGACACCTCCTGACGGAGCTGATCCGGTTCGTCGCGGTGCTCCGGCGCGACGGCGTCGCCGTGCCGGCCTCCGGCACCCTCGACGCCGCCCGCGCGCTCGCGGCGGTCGGGATCGCCGACGAGCGGCGGGTCGAGGCGGCGCTCCGCGCGAGCCTGCTCGCCGAGACCGCCGACGGCGACGCCTTCGACGAGGCGTTCCCGACGTTCTGGCACCGGATCCGCAGCGGGCTCGATCGGATCGCCACCGCCCACGACGGGCCGTCGCCGGCGGGCGACGAGGGCGCCGACGGCGACGACCGCGAGGCGGACGACGCGGCGCCGGCCGACGACTCGGAGCGCGACGACGCGGCGGAACCGGGGCTGCTCGACGACGCCGAGCCGCCGGAGATGGACGCCGACGGCGACGGCGATCCGACGGTGAAGATCCCGACCGACCGGCGCCACGTCGCCGGCGATCGGCCGACCGACGAGTCGCGCGAGGAGTCGGACGGCCGGCGGTACAGCGCGGTGGGCGAGAGCGCGCTCGTCGAGGCCGACGTCCCGGCCCCGTCGAGCGAGGAGCGCGCGGCCGCCGGGCGGTTCGTCGACGCGCTCTCGTCGCTGCCCGGCCGGCGCCGCCGGCGGTCACCGACCGGCCCGGCCGTCGACGCGCGGGGCGCGCTGCGGGCGAGCCTCCAGACCGGGGGCGCGCCGATCGACCTCCCGCGGGACGCCCCGACGCCGAGCGAGCTGCGGTGCTGTCTGCTCGTCGACGTCAGCGGGTCGGTGCTCGACACCGTCGACCGGGGTGCGCTGCTCGCGCTCGGGGAGCGGGTCGCGACGAGCGCCCGCGACGCCCGCGTCTTCCTCTTCGACACCGACTTCGCCGAGGCGACGGCGGCGTTCGCGGACCCGGCCCGCTCGCCGGCCGACGCGCTCCGCGCCGCGGAGATCGAGTGGGGCGGAGGGACGAAGATCGGCCACGCGCTCGGCGAGCTGCGCCGGACAGCCCCGCACGCCGTCGACCGCCGGACGGTCGTCGTCGTCGTGAGCGACGGGCTCGACGTCGGCGATCCGGCCCTGTTCACCGACGGGATCACGTGGCTCTCCGACCGGGCCGACGGCGTCGTCTGGCTCAACCCGCTCGCCGTCTCACCGTCGTTCGAGCCGGCCTCGCGCGGGATGAGCGACGCGGCCCCGTACGTCGACGGGCTGTTCGGGTTCGCCGCGGCGAGCGACCTCGCGGAGGCCGCCCGTCAGATCGAACGCCGGGGGCTCGGGGGGCCCATCGGTTACGAGCACGACCCGCGCCGGACCGGCGGCGCGCCCGGGGGCGGACGCGGTCGCACCGACGACGAGACGGGGACCGGCGACGCCGGCGAGGGGGGTGTCGTATGAGCCGCGAGCGCGATCGCACCGACACCGACGCGGAGTGGCCCGGTCCAGTCCTGCGGGCGACGCTCGACGCGCTCCGCGACCGCGGCGCGCTCTCGGAGGTTTCCCTCGGCCGAGTCACGGTCGGCGACGCCGTCGCGCTCGTGGAGCTCGCGGCCGGAGGCGAACGGGAGAGCCGGGACGGAGGACGACCCGCGGCCGGGCTCGCGCACCTGCCCGAGGACGCGTCGCCGACCCCCCCGGCCGACGTGGAGGGGCTGCTGGCGCCGCTGCGACCGGGTGAGGGGAGTTCCGCGTCAGCGGCCAGGGCCCTCGGCGCACGCTCGCTGGCGGTGGCGACGCTGAACGCGTGCGCGGCGCCGCTACTCGGCTGGCGGGACGGAGACCCGATGGCGCTGCTCGACCCGTCGGTCGAGACGGTCGCGACGGTCGGGCTGTTCCGCCCGGCGTTCCGGAAGTTCGACGGCGTCGAGGTCCGCGTCGTCGAGCGCGACCCCGTCGACCCGGCGACGGTGTCGACGCCCGCCGGCGTCTCGCTGCGGTCGTTCATCCCCGCGGAGGCCGCGGCCGCGATGGAGGGGGCGGACGTGGTCTTCGTCACCGGCTCGACGCTCGTCTACGGCGGGATCGAGCGATACCTCGACGCCGCGCCCGCGTCGGCGACGGTTGTCGTGGTCGGCGCGACCGCCTCGTCGCTCCCGGACCCGCTGTTCGACCGCGGCGTCGACGTCGTCGCCGGCGCGGCGGTTGACGACCCCGTTCGGACGCGGCACGCGGTGGCGGGCGGCGCCTGCGGGACGGACCTGCACGACCGCGGCGTTCGAAAGGTGTACGCGGCGCGCGACGCGCCGGCGACCATCGACCTGCAACACTGACATGACAGCAAGCAACTGGAGCGTACCGGAGACCGAGGTGGTACAGCGCGTTCGCGACCGACTCGACGCCGACGGCACCGACGTCCTCGCGACGATCGTCGACGTCGAGGGGAACGCCTACCGTCGCCCGGGAGCGAAGATGCTCCTCGACGACGACGGGGCGGGCGTCGGCTCGATCACGGCGGGCTGTATCGAGGACGACCTGCTCGCCGCCGCGGAGACGGTCCGCGAGACGGGGCGCCCCGACCGGGTCACCTACGACCTGATGGAGGACGAGGACGACGTCTGGGGGCTCGGCGTGGGCTGTAACGGCGTAATCGACGTCCTCCTGGAACCGTTAGACGAGACGTACCGCCCGGCGGTCGAGTCGTTCGACGCCGGCCGCGACGTCGCCGTGCTCACGGTACTCTCCGCGGGCGACGACGGCGGCAACCACGACGCGGGCGACGGCGCGAGCGGTGACGGCGGGGACACGGACCGCGGTCGCCTCGGCGAGCGCGCCTACTACCATCCCGACGAGGACCGGTTCACGCTCCCCGACGGGTCGCCCGCCGACGGGTGGCCGACCGAGGCGCTCGCGGGGCCGGCGTCGGACCTCGCCGCGCGCGGCGCCGCGGACGTCGTCACGGTCGAGGACGGGGCGGGGGCAACGCTGGAGGCCTTCGTCGACGGGCTCGCCGCCCCGGACGACCTCGTCGTCTTCGGGACGGGCCACGACGTCGGTCCGGTCGTCGAACTGGGCGAGCGGAACGACTTCCGGGTCACCGTCGTCGGCTTCCGCGGCGGGGTCGATCTCGACGCGCGGTTCCCCGACGCCCACCGGACCGTGACGACGTCGCCGGCGGGGGTCGACGACGCGCTCGATATCGACGACCGGACGCACGCGGTCGTGATGACGCACAACTTCGTCGACGACCGCATCGCCGTCGAGGCGCTGCTGCGCTCGCCGGCGCCGTACGTCGGCCTGATGGGGCCGCGGGAGCGGTTCGAGGAGATGCTGGAGGCGTACGACGACGAGGGGACGACGTTCGACGAGTCGGAGCTCGCGTCGCTGTACACGCCCGTCGGACTGGACCTCGGCGGCGGCTCGCCGTACCAGATCGCCCACAGCATCGTGGGCGAAGCGCTCGCCGTCAGCAACGGCCGAACGCCGCGGCACTTACGAGAGCGCGAGGGGCACATCCACGACCGCGTCGACGTCGAGTCGCGCGAGCCCGAGGCGCCGAGTCGGTGAGGGCGTCCGTATCGACCGAGAGCGAGCCGGGGCGCGGCGACGCGCGTCGGTCAGAGCGACAGGTGCGAGGTCGATCCCGGGTCGTCGTCGGTTCCCCCCTCGTGCCGGAACGAGTAGCCGTCGTCGGTCAGGAAGACGGCGCCGTCGTCGACGGCGACCTCGACGTCGCGGAGCGTCGTTCCGGCCGCCGGGCCGTTGTCGCACTCGCCGGAGCAGGCGTCGAACAGCGACCCGTGGCGCGGGCAGATCACCTCGCCGTCCCGCATCGGCACGCCGTCGCCCGTGTCGAACCGCTGGCTCTCGTGCGGGCAGGTGTTGACCCACGCCCGGACTCCGGGCGCCTCGTCGCACGGGACGATCACGATCTCTCGGTCGTTCGTGAACGGGTCCGCGGCCGTGAAGCGGTACGACCCCCGCTCGGTGACGGTCTCGACATCGGCGAGCTTCGTCCCGTCTGGCATCGACCGGGTTCACGATTTCCCGGTTGAAAAGCGTCGCGGCGGAAACCGCGGCCGCGCTCCCCCAAGACTTAGCCTCCGGTCGTCACACGTTCGGCCATGCGCGCCGACGAGATCGACCCGCAGGCGAAGGCGGCCGTCGAGCGGCAGGAGCGGCTCCCGCTGCCGCACAGCAGGTGGGGGCTGAAACTCGCCCGGCTCCTCACCGAGCCGGTGATGCGGGTCCGGAACCGGAACCCCCCGCCGGTCGGACGGACCGTGGACGGGACGATACCGGGCCCCGAGGGCGACCTCGACGCGCGGCTCTACCTCCCGGACGCCGAGGGCCCGTTCCCGACGGTCGTCTTCTTCCACGGCGGCGGATTCGTGCTCGGCAGCGTCGCCACCCACGACTGGCTCTGTCGGGGGCTCACCCGGGAGAGCGGCTGCGCCGTCCTCTCGGTCGGCTACCGGCTCGCCCCCGAGCACCCGTTCCCCGCGGCGGTCGCGGACGCGTACGCCGCCGTCGAGTGGGCCGCCGACAACCCGGACGCGCTCGCCGGCACGGGCGAGGTCGCGGTCGCGGGCGACTCGGCCGGCGGGGCGCTCGCCGCGGTCGCAGCGCTCATGGCCGCCGAGCGCGACGGCCCGGCGATCGCGCACCAGGCCCTGTTGTATCCGGGCGTCGGCGTCCGCCCCGGCCAGCCGTCGGTCCGGGAGCACGCCGGGATCGTCCTCGACGAGGCCGACATCGAGTGGTTCTCCGACTGTTACTACGGCGACGAGATCCACCGGCGGAACCCGTACGCCGACCCGACGAACGCGGGCGACCTCTCGGGCGTCGCGCCCGCGACGGTGGTGACCGCCGGGTTCGACCCGCTCCGCGACGGCGGGCGGGCGTACGCCGAGCAGCTGGTCCGGGACGGCGTCCCGACGCGGTACGAGAACTACGAGGCCATGGTCCACGGCTTCATGACGCTCCGCGACGTCGACCGCGCCGCGGAGGCGATCGCGGCCGTCGGCGACGACCTCGCGGACGCGTTCGAGGGTTGACTCCCCGGGCGCACTCGACCGCACGGGTCCCTGGCGGTCTCCGCGCGTCCGGCGGGCCGAGAGTGTCTGGACCGCTCAGGACCGGTCGCGCTCCGCCGGCGAGCGGTCGGCGGACGCGTCGAAGCGCACGACGAGCCGCTCGGTCGTCGCGGCGTACACGGTCATCTCCTTCCCCTTCTCCGAGTACCACGTCTTGACCGGGGCGATAAGCTCCGCGTCGCAGAGCCGGTCGAGGTGGTACGTGACGTTCTGGAGCGAGGCGTCGACGTCGGCGGCGACGTCCGAGGCCGTGCCGGGCTCCTCCGTGAGCGCGGCGAGGATCTGTTGAGCGGTGTCACACGAGAGGACCCGAAGGACGTCGATCGGCTCGTCGCGGCCGATCACGACGTCCGTCTGCTCTCGGGGGGCGTGGTCGACTGTCGGCTGGTGTGGAAACGCGCTTGCCATGGAGTGTGGAGGGTGGACGAACAGTTTCGGCTGTTCGGTTTGAGTCGAACAAACGAATCAAACAATTTAATGCTTACGAAAACGCTACCCCTCGTATGGCCGTTCGACACGTTCATCGGTCGGAGCGACGAGGGCACTCGTATGAGTGAGGACGTCGAGATCGCCCGCGAGCGCGTCATCGAATCGCTCGAGCAGTCGGCCGAGGTGTACGGGCTGAGCCGCAGTTCCGGCCGGATCTACGGCGTCCTCTACTTCTCGGACGGCCCCCTGTCGATCCCCGAGCTCGTCGAGCGGACCGGCTACGCGAAGTCGACCGTCAGCAACGTCACCCGCACGCTCACGCGGGTCGGCCTGATCCGCCGTCGGTCGTCCGACGGCGGCGGGCGGCGGGTCCGGTTCGCCGCCGAGCGGGAGGTCTGGTTCATTCTGCAGGACGTGTTCCAGCAGTACGTGCAACGCGAGCTCCAGGCCACCCATCGGGAGATCCAACGCGCGGAACGCGGCCTCGACGACGCGGACGGCGTCGAGGTCGAACGGATCCGCGAGCTCCGGGAGACGTACGAGGAGCTACAGGAGATCGTCGACCTCGCGTCCGAGCTCTCCGCCGCGGAGCTGCGCGACGCGCTGGAATCCTACGAGCGGTAGCACTCGCCTGTTCCGGCGAGGACGCGGCCAAGGTGACTCACGGCCTGAACTGTTCTACCCAACCGACCGACCCGACCTCCCCCGCCGACCGACCCGACCTCCCCCGCCGACCGACCCGACCTCCCCCGCCGACCGACCCGACCTCCCCCGCCGACCGAACCTCCTACCAGTACACCTCGTACGTGCACTCGTCGCCGCCCTCTCGCCGGCAGCTCGAGCCGGTCTCCTCGATGAACACGAACGAGTCGACGGGTGCGTGTTCCTTCGCTACGCCGCGGATCAGCCCGCGGTCGAACGGGCACGGGTACGGGGTGTGACACGTCACCTCACCGATCCGGTCGTCGACTCGATCGAACCGGTACTTGCCGATCTCTCCGCCGCGGTGGTTCCGGCGGTAGGCGTCGTCGATCGCTCGGAGCCCGTCCGGGACGGTCGCCGACTCGTCCGGCCAGTCGGCGACGTCGGGGAGCTGCTCGCCGAGGCGGTCGAGGACGTGCGGCTGGAGGTCAGCCGCGATGGTCTCGAAGGCGTCCAGCCACGCCTGCTGCGGGTACCACTCGTCGGGTTCCGGGTCGCGGATCCCCTCCTCCGCGAGCGCTGCGATCGCCCGTTCGCGGTACGCGTCGGAGAACCGTCCCATCCCCTCCTCGACGACCGACAGGACCGTTCGACCGTTGACCTCCGCGTCCCGGTCGAACGCCTCGTACGGAGTCATTACACCGGTCTTACAGGTTCGGGGACATAAATCCGCCACATCGGGTGACCGGAGGGCGGACACCGGACCCGCGAGAGAGCGCTCGGGCCGGCCGCCGCCGTCACACATGTTTCAGCATTTCTGACAAAAGCATAATACGTGTGGGCCCGTCTCGTGAACCCATGGTGAAGAGCACGGTTCGGTTTCCCGAGTCGGTGGTCGGCGAGATCGAGTCACTGGTCGAGAGCGGCCAGTTCGAGAGCAAGTCCGAGTTCTACCGGTTCTCGACGGACTACGCGTTGAACCAGGTGCTCGACGACTACGAGCCGGAGACGATCGACTACGAGGAGATCAAGGCGGAGGTGATGCCGCAGGCGGAGCGCGAGCTCGGCGGCGACGCCGACGCGGACCACCCGCCGTTCTTCGAGTCGGTCTCGTTCGTCAGGAAGCTCGCCCTCCGCGGGAACTTCAGCGACGCCGAGGACTTCATCGACCACCAGTACGTCCCGAGCGACCGGCACGCGGTCGTCCTCGAGGAGCTTCTCCGACTGTACCGCGAGGAGGCGACCCCCGCCCCGCGACGGGCTCCGCCGGACCGCGAGCCGCGGGCCGCGCCGGACGAACCGCAGCGCTGACCGGCCCTCGATTACTCCTGGTTGTCTCCCCGATTCAGTCGTCCGACGTGCCCCGATTCAGCCGCCACCGGATCACCGCGGCGACGACGAAGACCGTCGCGAACGTGACGGCCCCGGTTATCAGGGCCCCGCGGGCGCCGGTCACCCCCGTCGTGAACGCGCTCGCCGACGCCCCGCCGCCGGCGACGGCCGCGCCGCCGGCCAGCCCGCCGAACCCGATACAACAGAGGCTCAACAGGCTCACGAGCGACAGCGACCCCAGTACGCCGTCGTCGCTCACGCCCCGGCCCTCCGGTCTCGAACCGCCTCAGACGCCGACCGGGGCGGCGCTCCGGGCGTCGTCGACGTGACCGCGGTCATACCCGGTCTCGTCGATCCGGCTGTGAATAAGTGGCGCGGTCTGGCGCGGGTCGCGTCGGACCGTCACGCCGACGCGGGGACGGAGACGACCGTCGTCGACGCGTCACGGAGGACGCGCTCCGTGGTGCTCCCGAGCAGATCGCCGGCGGTGTCGCGTGCGCCCCGGCTTCCCATGACGATCGCGTCGGCGTCGATCTCGTCCGCGTACGCGACGATCTCGCGGGACGGGACGCCCTCCTCGACCGCGGTCTCGCAGTCGATCCCCGCCGCGGTCACCTCCGTCTCGATCCGCTCGACGGCCGCCTCGAGGCGGAGCCGCCGCTCCTCGTCGCCGTCGTCGAACTTCTCAGGCTTTCCCGATCGCTCGTAGGTCGGGATATCCTCCAGCACGCCGAGGACGTGGACCGTCCCGTCGGGCGCCGTGACCTCGACGGCGTCGTTCACGGCCGCGAACGCGGCGTCGCTGCCGCCGGTCGGGATCAGGGTCGTGCCGTACATACGCGCGGAACTACGTTCCCCTATTTAAAGAAAATTATCGTTAGCGCCGGGATCGGCGGCCGTGTCCGAGGAGAGCGACGCGGCCGTCCGGCCGCACCGTTCGTGTCGACCCCGTGACCGCGCCGTTCGTGTCGACCCAGATCCGGGGTATCCGACGGGAAGCGGGCCTCAGATGGGAAGTAAGATTCTTTACTATCTAGCCGTTGATCGTTACCAAGTGTCATGGGCGTCGTGGACGACGTGTCGGATCGGCTCAGATCCGACGACGACTCCGACGGGTGTCACGTCTACCGGACGGACCGGGTCGACCGGGAGAACGGTCGGCTGCTCGGCGAGGTCGACGGCGAGCGCTTCTGCGAGGTACTGCTGCGCCACTCGGACGCCTGCGAGGCGTTCAGAATGATCTCCGGGGCCGGATACCGCGACCCCACGGAGGCGACGGGCAGCTACTCCGCGGCGGAGCACGCCGGACGGGTCGAGACCGACGTCGAGTCGGTCGCGACGAGACTGTCCGGCGGCGGTCACACCTGCGCGGTCAGGCTCGACACCGCCGGCCCGCAGCTCGCGACGATCCGGAACGACGCGGAGCGGACGCAGATCGACGGCGCCGAGCGGGCGCAGGTCGAGTTCGACACCGCGCGGATCCGGTGGGTCGCGCCCGAGGCGGCCGATGCGTCCGGCGGCTGATCCGCCCGGCTCCGCGACACCGCGACGCGTTCGTGTCGTTTCGGAGTTACTTTCATATCGGTCTCCGAAGTATGCGTGTGTATGACTGTCACGGACGGCGATCCGGTCGAACGGCTCAAACGCGTCGCCGACATCGATGTCGAGGCGTTCAACGCGCGGGTCCGCGACGAGGCGGACGCGGTCCTCGACCACGTGGAGGCCGGGACGTTCGACAACGAGCAGACGACGACCGGGCTGGAGTACGAGTTCTACGCGGTCGACCGTGAGACTGGACACCTCCGCCGAATCCCGCGGGCGCTGCTGGGTTGCGTGGGGTTCGATCGGGAGCTCGGGCTCCACAACGCGGAGCTGAACTCGGCGGTCCACCCGTTCACCGGCCGCGGCATCGACGCGGTCCGCGCGGAGGTGACCGGGAAGGTGGAGGCCCTCCAGCGGCGCGCGGCCGAGGACGGGATCCGCGTCGTGAGCGACGGCATGTGGACGATCGGTCCGGCGGAGAGCGAGACCGACGACTACCTGACCGAGGCCACCCACGAGGAGGGGCTGACGCTCGGCATCAACGTCAGCAACGGGGTGCGGTACCACGGGTTCGCCAGCGTCGGCGACGACCGGATGATCGGCAGCGAGATCGACGTCCCCGGCGCGCGGATCGACGCCGACAGCGCCGGTCCGGTCAGCCTCACCACGTCGATCCAGCCCCACTACCAGCCGCGCCGCGCCGCGGACCTCCCGCGGTACCACCGGATCGCGACGCGGCTCGCCGGGCCGCTGCTCGCGCTCGCCGTCAACTCGCCGTTCCTCCCGCCCGAACTCTACGACGCCCCCGGACCGGACCGCGACCTGCTCGTTGCGGACGGGTACGCCGAACACCGGGTCCCGGTGTACGAACAGATGATGAACCCGTCCGGACGGGACCGGAAGGTGAAGTTCCCGCGCGACTTCGACAGCCTGGAGGCGGCCGTCGACCGGATCGCGTCCGACCCGACGCTCGTCCCGGCGGAGATCGAGTCCGAGGGGCGGTTCGACGGCGAGTTCGTCCACTTCCGGCACAAACACGGGAGCTACTGGCGCTGGGTCCGGCCGGTCTTCGACGGCGCGACAGAGGCGAGCGCCAGCGCCCGGATCGAGTTCCGCCCGATCCCCGGTCAGCCGACGATCCCCGACGCGGTGGCGATCCTCGCCGCCTTCGGCGGGGCGATGCGCGGGGTCGCGGAGCGCGACCACCCGGTCCTCGATCTCCCCTGGGAACGGGCCGAGGAGAACTTCTACGCGGCCGCCCGCGACGGGCTCGACGCCGATATGACGTGGATCACCGCCGACGGGACGGAGACCACGCGGACGGCGGACCTGTACGGCGACCTGTTCGCGGCCGCGACGGACGGGCTGGAGTCGCACGGCTGCACGACGGACCGGATCGCCGCGGCGCTCTACCCGCTCCGGAGCCGGGTCGAGACCGGGCGGACGCCGGCGAGCTGGAAGCGGTCGGCCGTCGACGTCGCCCTCGACGGCGGGGCGACGCCGGCCGAGGCGATCCGAACGGCGCAGCGCACCTACATCGACCTTCAGCGGCAGACGCTCTACGACGAGTCGCTCGCTGACTGGCCGGCCCCGGAGACCGTCGCCCCGAACTGATCCCGTCCGCGGGGCGGCTCACCCGCGTCGCATCGCGATATCGGAGTAGCCGCAGGCGTCACAGGAGAGCGTCTCTCGGGCGCCGAATCGGTAGCTCGCCAGCGGCTCGCCGCAGCGCGGACAGGGGTCGCCGGCGGAGAGCGGCGGGGCGTGGCGAACGCCGGCGACGACGAGCCGGACGGCGAGTTCGTCCGCGGCCGCCTCGTCGACCGCGCCGCCCCAGATCACGTTGGCGTCGGCGCCGATCCGCTCGCGGACCGCCGCGATCACGTCGGTCGCGGCGGCGATGCTCGTGGCCGGGTCGACGACGACGTCGACGAGCACCGCGCTCGCCTCGGCCGCGTCGACCCCATCGGGGAGCCGGTCGAAGGCCGACGCGACCGCGACCGACGGGTCGTCGCGGTCGGCCGCCCCCGTTCCCAGCGCGGCGACGCCGGCCGAGAGCACCGTCTCGGCGTCGGTGAGGTCGAGGTTGACGAACCCCGGCTCTTGGACCGTCGCGAGGAACGCGCGGATCGCCGCCTCGACGGCGTCGCCCTCGGCGAGCAACACGGCGTCGACCGACTCCCGGACCGCCGCGAGCGCGTCGCCCTCGGCCGCCGCCGCGGGGACGACCGCGACCGCGAAGGCGTCGAGGGCGTCGATCGCGCGGAGGGCGTCCGTCGCCTCGGCGCCCTCGCCGACGGTCTCGGGGTCGAGCGCGACGACGACCGCCGCGGGCGCGGGGCCGGTCGACGACGCGCTGGACGCCTCCGCGAGGAGCTCCGCCCCCGACGCGTATCGGGCGTCGCGGAACTCGGCGCCGGCGAGCCGGTCGGCGTGGGCGCCGAGGCCGCAGACGACGACGGAGCCGCCGAGGGCGTCCGCCGCCTCGCGCAGGTCGTCCCGGTGAGACATCTGAGAGGGTCGTTTCGCCTCCGGCGACAAACCCTTTCGCACTCGCGGGGCGCCCGGCGCGCGGACCCCAACCGCTAAATCCGGTCGATCGCTACGGCCCGCATGGAGCGCTTCCGGAACACGGGCCAGCCGGACTGGGACTGGTGGGGGCGAATATGGCCGACGCCGGAGGACACCCTTCGGCGACTCGGCGTCTCCCCGGGCGACCGCGTCGCCGAGATCGGCTGCGGCAACGGCTACTTCGCCCTGCCGGCCGGGCGGATCGCCGCCCCGGCGTCGGTGTACGCCGTCGACCTCGACGAGTCGCTGCTCGCGGAGCTGGAGGAGCTCGCCGCGGAGCAGGGGATCGACAACGTCGTTCCCGTCCGCGGGGACGCCCGGGAGCTCGCCGGGCTCCTCCCCGAGCCGGTCGACGTCGCCCTGCTCGCGAACGCCTTCCACGGGATCGACGACCGGGCGGCGTTCGTCTCGGGCGTCGCCGGCGCGCTCGCCGCCGACGGCCGGTTCGTCGTCGTCAACTGGCGCGACCGGCCGCGCGAGGAGACGGCGATCGCCGGCGAGCCCCGCGGCCCGCCGACGGAACTGCGGGTGGGCCCAGAGGAGACGCGGCGCGCGGTCGAGGACGCGAGCGACCTGCGGCTCGCCCGCGAGGTCGACCTCCCGCCGTTCCACTACGGGCTCGTCTTCGAGCGCTGAGCGGGCGACGCCGTCGCGACATGCGGTCGCTTTTTGCCCGGGCGGCCCCGAGTCGGGGTATGACGATCGAACCGGCCGAGATCGAGGACCTCATCGAAGCGGGGATCCCCGACGCCGTCGCGCGCGTGACGAACCCGCGGATCCACGACGACGAGGACGAGGACGCCCACTTCGCGGCGTGGGTCGTCTCGCCCGCCTTCGAGGGGGAGTCGCTGGTCGACCAGCACCAGCGCGTGTACGACGCCGTCGGCGACCACATGACCCGGTCCGTCCACGCCCTGGAGATCAAGACGTACACGCCCGCCGACTACGCCGAACACGGCGACGGGAGCCTCGCGCCCGCCCTCAGAGACGCGGGGCTGTTCCCTGTCGACGAGGCCTGAGACGCCCCTCGCGCCGCGTCCCGCGACTCCGCTAGCGAGGAGCCCGGTTCCCGCGAGGCGGGAACCGCGACCGCTTCCAGTAGCTTTTACCCGGTCTCGCGGGAAGCGTCGCGTATGAGCGAGGAACACCGCACGGAGGAGGACAGCCTCGGCGAGATGCAGGTGCCGGCGGACGCCTACTGGGGCGCGCAGACCCAGCGCGCGGTCGAGAACTTCCCGATCTCTGGCATTCCGATGAGCCGGCGGTTCATCCGCGCGCTCGGCGTCGTGAAGAAGGCGGCCGCGCAGGCGAACCGCGACCTGGGGCTCGTCGACGACGACACCGCGGAGGCGATCGTCGCCGCCGCCGACGAGGTGATCGCCGGCGAGCACGACGACCAGTTCCCCGTCGACGTGTTCCAGACCGGCTCGGGCACCTCCTCGAACATGAACGCAAACGAGGTCATCGCCAACCGCGCCGCCGAGATCGCGGGCGCGGAGATCGGCGACCGCGTCGTCCACCCGAACGACCACGTCAACTACGGCCAGTCGAGCAACGACGTGATCCCGACGGCGATGCACGTCGCCGCGCTGGAGGCGGTCGAGAAGGACCTCGTGCCCGCCCTCGAGACGCTCCACGCCGAGCTGGAGGCGAAGGAGACCGAGTTCGACGGCGTCGTCAAGACCGGCCGGACGCACCTGCAGGACGCGACGCCGATCCGGCTCGGCCAGGAGTTCGGCGGCTACCGGACGCAGGTCGCGAAGGGGATCGAGCGCGCCGAGGACGTCCAGTCGAACCTCCGCGAGCTCGCCCTCGGCGGCACGGCGGTCGGCACCGGGCTCAACACCCACCCCGACTTCCCGGAGCTCGCCGCGGAGTACATCTCCGACGAGACGAACACGACGTTCCGCGAGGCCGACAACCACTTCGAGGCGCAGGCGGCCCACGACGCGATGGCCGAGGCGCACGGCGCGCTCCGAACGATCGCCGGCAGCATGAACAAGATGGCCAACGACCTGCGGCTGCTCGCCTCCGGCCCCCGCAACGGGCTCGGCGAGGTCGAGCAGCCCGAGAACCAGCCCGGCTCCTCGATCATGCCCGGGAAGATCAACCCGGTCGTCGCCGAGTCCGTCAACCAGGTCCACAAGCAGGTCGTCGGCAACGACGCCGCGATCTCGGCCGGGGCCGCCCGCGGCGAGATCGACCTGAATCTTTATAAGCCCGTCATCGCGCACAACTTCCTCGAGTCCGCCGAGCTGCTCTCGAACGCCGCGGCGACGTTCGGCGAGCGCTTCGTCGCGAAGCTGGAGGCCAACGAGGAGCACTGCGAGACTCGCGTCGAGCAGTCGATGGCGCTCGCGACCGCGCTGAACCCCGCGATCGGCTACGACAAGGCGAGCAAGGTCGCGAAGACGGCGTTAAAAGAGGGGAAGAGCGTCCGCGAGGCCGCCGTCGAGGCCGGCTACCTCACCGAAGAGGAGGCCGACGAGGTGCTCGACCCCGAGGCGATGACGCACCGCGTCATCCTCGGCGACGAGGACTGAGCGACGGCGGATCCGGGGAGCCGCTGTCGGCCACTCGGCGTCGAACGGGTGCCGCCGGCGGCGATTCGGCGCCTGCACCCGCGGTCTCGCCGGCTATTTATAAGTAACCGGGGCGGTGGCGCGCTCCGGTGAGCGTCGCATCGCGGCGCGGACAGGGCGGTCCCGAAGTTCCCGCTACCGGTCGGGCGTCGCGCCGGCGACCGGGACGGTAAGGCGTTCGCCCCGCCTCGTCAGTTCGGGTCGCGTATGTCCGGTTCCGACGAGCGGACGGCCGCAACGAGCTTCGTCACGGTCCTGAGCGCGAACAGGCACGCTGCGGCGAGGAAGAACGCGGGGACGGCGACCCTGACGAGGGGCCGCACTCCGAGCAGGTCACCCGCGAGCGCGGCGAGAAGCGCGACTAGTACGAGCCCGAGCAGCCAGTTCTGTGATCTTGTGGTCATACAATAGGGTGATAGTAGAGACGCTCAACGAACGTCCGGCGCTCGACGCCATCCCTCATACGCTCATCCACGGTTACGGGTTCGACCAGTAACTCATCAGATAATAATCCTGTGGTGACTGATCTGACCGATTACGGAGTGACCGACCCGATCGCCGGACCCGCCACCGGTCGCCGCGACCGCCGCCTCCGCCCCGGGCACCGTCCCCGTCGCTCGCTCGGAATCGGCACCATTTAAGCCGCTCTCGGTCCCCCTTCGAGACGGATGAAACTACACGAACATCAGGCGAAGACCATCTTCGCGGACGCCGGGATCCCGGTCCCGGACTCCCGGCTCGCGACGACCGTCGAGGAGGCGCTCGACGCGGTCGACGAGATCGGCTACCCGGCTGCGATCAAGGCGCAGGTCCACGTGGGCGGCCGCGGCAAGGCCGGCGGCATCAAGATCGCGACCGACCGCGACGAGGCCGAGCGGTACGCCGAGGAGATCCTGGGGATGGATCTGAAGGGGTACACCGTCGACTCGGTCCTCGTCGAGGCCGGCGTCGACTTCGTGGACGAGCTGTACGTCGGCGTCACGATGGACCGCGGCGAGGGACAGCCGGTCCTGATGGTGTCGACGGAGGGCGGCGTAAACATCGAGGAGGTCGCCGAGGAGAACCCCGACGCCATCGCGCGCGAGCACGTCGACCCCGCGTTCGGGCTCCACCCGTACCAGGCACGCAAGGTCGTCTACGAGGCCGGCGTCGACGCCGACGTCGCGCTCGACGTCGCCTCGATCCTCTCGACGCTGTACGACCTCTACGAGGAGAACGACGCCTCCGAGATCGAGGTCAACCCGGTCATGATCACGGGCGACCGCGACGTGGTCGCCGCCGACGCCGTGATGAACATCGACGAGGACGCGCTGTTCCGTCAGCCCGAGCTCGCCGAGCTCGCCGAGGAGTCCTACGAGGACGACCTCGAACGGAAGGCCGGCGAGTACGGCTTCGACTACGTCCGCCTCTCGGGTAACGTCGGCATCATCGGCAACGGCGCCGGGCTCGTGATGACGACGCTCGACTTGGTCGACCACTACGGCGGGACGCCCGCCAACTTCCTCGACATCGGTGGCGGCGCGAAGGCCGAGCGCGTCACCAAGGCGCTCGACATGGTCTTCTCCGACCCCAACGTCGACAGCGTCGTCTTCAACATCTTCGGCGGGATCACTCGGGGCGACGAGGTCGCCAAGGGGATCAACGAGGCGCTCGCGGAGTTCGACGAGATCCCGAAGCCGGTCGTCGTCCGGCTCGCCGGGACCAACGCCGAGGAGGGGATGGAGATCTTAAACACCGACCTGATCGAGGTCGAGGAGACGCTGGAGGACGCGGTCCAGCGCGCGGTGAAGAACGCGGAGGAGGTGACCCAATGAGCATTTTCGTCGACGACGACACCAGAGTGGTTGTGCAGGGGATCACCGGCGGGGAGGGGAAGTTCCACGCCGGCCAGATGATCGAGTACGGCACGAACGTCGTCGCCGGCGCGGTCCCCGGCAAGGGCGGCCAGGAGGTCGCCGGCGTTCCCGTCTACGACACCGTGGACGAGGCCGTCGAGGCCGAGAACGCCGACGCCTCCGTCGTCTTCGTCCCGCCGGCGTTCGCGGGCGACGCGATCTTCGAGGCGCTCGACACCGACCTCGACCTGGCGGTCGCGATCACCGAGGGGATCCCGACCCAGGACATGGCGAAGGTGAACAAGCGGCTGAGCGAGACCGACACGCGGCTGCTCGGCCCGAACTGCCCCGGGATCATCACGCCCGGCGAGGCGAAGCTCGGCATCCTGCCCGGCAACATCTTCTCCGACGGCAACGTCGGGCTCGTCTCCCGCTCCGGCACCCTGACGTACCAGGTCGTCGATAACCTCACCGAGCGCGGGCTCGGCCAGTCGACCGCCATCGGGATCGGCGGCGACCCGATCATCGGCACCTCCTTCATCGACGCCCTCGAGGC
Organism: Halorubrum sp. CBA1229; assembly: GCF_003721435.2. Taxonomy (NCBI): domain Archaea; kingdom Methanobacteriati; phylum Methanobacteriota; class Halobacteria; order Halobacteriales; family Haloferacaceae; genus Halorubrum; species Halorubrum sp. CBA1229. Next base: position 2,232,760 of record NZ_CP054585.1, read on the forward strand.
GTTCGAGGCCGACGGCGACACGGACGCCGTCGTGATGTGCGGCGAGATCGGCGGCGAGGACGAGGAGCAGGCCGCGCGGTTCATCGGCGAGCACATGGACACGCCGGTCGCCGGCTTCATCGCCGGACGGACGGCCCCGCCGGGCAAGCGGATGGGCCACGCGGGCGCCATCGTCTCCGGCTCCGGCACGGGCACCGCCCAGTCGAAGATCGACGCGCTCAACGACGCGGGCGTCCCCGTCGGCGACACCCCCGAGGAGGTCGCCGACCACGTCGAAGACTTCCTCTAAGCGACGACGGGTCGAGCCGACGCCGCTCGCCGCTCGACCCCCGTTTTCCGACGCCCGGTTCTCAGCGTTGACTATCGGAGCGCAAGATAAAATTACCGGCGGCGTGAGAGCCACCCATGGACACCGCTCCCGGGGAGGCCGGTGACGGCGCCGTCGCCGCCGCGTTCAGCGGGTCGGACCCCGCCGGCGGCGGCCCGCGGCGGGTGCTCTTCGTCGACGACGAGCCCGGGGCGGCCGACCTCGCGGCGACGCACGTCGAGCGGCTGGTCGACGGGATCGAGACGGTCACGTTCACCGCCCCCGACGACGCGCTCGCGGCCGTCGAGACGGAGCGCGTCGACTGCGTCGTCAGCGATTTCGACATGCCGGGCAGCGACGGGCTCGAACTGCTCACGGCGGTCCGCGAGGTCGACCCCGGCATGCCCTTCGTGCTGTTCACGGGGAAGGGGTCCGAGGAGATCGCCAGCGAGGCGATCTCCGCCGGCGTGACGGACTACCTCCAGAAGGGCGCCGGTCGGGACCGGTACGAGATGCTCGCGAACAGCGTCGAGAACGCGTTGGACCGCCGACGGGCGGAACGGGACCTCCGGGAGGTGAACGCGAAGGTGACCGCGCTCCACGAGTTCGCGACGGACGTCGCCGCCTGCGACCGCGTCGACGACGTGTTCGAGCGGACCGTCGACGCCGCGGAGGGGATCCTGGAGTTCGACCGGTGCGTCACGGCTCACCGCCGGGGCGATCGGCTCGTCCCCGCGGCGCTCTCGGAGAGCGTCACGGACGACGAGGTCCGGGCGTTCGAGGTCGGCGAGGGGATCGCCGGCACCACGGCCGCCGAGGAGCGGACGATGGTCGTCGACAACGTCACCGTCGACCCGGCCGACCCGGACCAGCTGGAGGACCCGGCGAACTGCGACGCCCCGGGCGCCGGCCGCCGCGACGACGCCGGGCGGGTCAGTGCCGAGGGACGACCGGACGACGGCGGCCGAGCCGACGGCACCGCGGTCGCCGACCCGGTCGCCGACGACATCCGGTCGGCGATCAGCGTTCCGATCGGGTCGTACGGCGTGCTACAGGTCGTCTCGGACGGCTACGCCGCGTTCGACGACGGAGACGTGGAGTTCGCGGAGCTGCTGGCCGCCCACGCCGCCGACGCGATCGAACACATCGAGGCGGAGAACGCGCTCCGGGCCGAGCGCGACCGGCTGACGGCGCTGTTCGACGACCTCCCGCTCCCGGCCGCCAGGACGGTCGCGCTCGGGGGCGGCGAGCGCCGCCTCGACGCCACGAACGAGGCGTTCGAGCGGACGTTCGGCCACTCGGCGGCCGACCACGGCTACTGCGAGATCCGCGACGCGATCATCCCGGAGGGCGCGGACCGACACGACCCCGAGACGGTCCTCGATGGGGACGAGATCCCCCGGCTCGAGGTTCGCCGCCGAACGACCGACGGGCTCCGGGACTTCATCCTGCACGTGATCCCCGTCCGTCGCGGCGACGAGACGGTCGTCTACAGCGTCTACGCCGACATCGGCGAGCAGAAGCGGGTGGAGCGCACCCTGCGGAACCTCCACGAGACGACCCGCGAGATGTTCCGCGGGGAGGACCGCGAGGAGATCGCGGCGCTCGCCGCGCGCGCGGCCATCGACATCCTGGAGTTCCCGAGCAGCGGGGTCCGTCTGTACGACCCCGAGAGCGGGACGCTGCTCCCCACGGCGATCAGCGAGGAGGCGACGGAGGCGCTCGGGGACCGCCCGGCCTTCGGTCCCGACGACGGCCGGATCTGGGAGGCGTTCGAGACCGGAGAGCCGATCGTCGTCGGCGATCTCGACGCCGTCGACACCGCCGTCGGCTACGGCGAGCATCGGAGCCTGCTCGTCGTCCCCCTCGGTGACCACGGCGTGATGCCGCTCGGCTCCCGCGAGCCGGACTTCTTCGACGACACGGCGATCCAGCTGGCGCGGGTGCTGGCGGCGAACGTCACCGTCGCGCTCGACGGCGCCGAGCGCACGGCGCAGCTGCGGAGCCGCGACGCCGCGCTCCAGCGCGAGATCGACCGGCTGGAGAAGTTCGCCGGGCTCGTCTCGCACGACCTCCGGAACCCGCTCAACGTCGCGACCGGCCGGCTCGAACTCGCGCGGGAGCTCGTCGACGACTCGGACGCGCTCGCCGAGCTCGACCGGATCGACGACGCTCACGAGCGGATGGAGGAGCTCATCGACGACCTCCTCACGCTGGCGCGACAGGGCCGGACGGTCGACGAGTCGGAGTCGGTCTCGCTCGCTGAGGCGGCGGCGGCGGCGTGGCGCACCGTCGACACCACCGGTGCGACGCTGGACGCACCCGACGAGGGGGTCGCGGTGGAGGCCGACCCGGAGCGGCTCCGCACGCTGTTGGAGAACCTGTTTATAAACAGCGTGGAACACGGTTCCACTGGCAGCCGGACGAAGTCCGGCGACAGCGAGGGACACAGTCCCTCGGGCAACCGGGCTTCGCCCGGTGACAGCGAGGCGCTACGCGCCTCAGGCAGTCAGGCTTCGCCCGACGATAGCGTCGAGCGCGGCTCGCCCGACACCGACTCTCGTGTCACCGTCACGGTCGGCGCGCTCCCCGACGGGTTCTACGTCGCCGACGACGGCGCGGGGTTCGACGTCGATCCCGAGGAGGCGATCGAGTACGGAACCTCCAGCGATCCGGACGGGACCGGGTTCGGCCTCGCGATCGTCCGCGAGATCGCGACCGCGCACGGCTGGTCGCTCTCAGTCGACGACGACGGCGGGGCACGGTTCGAATTCCGAGCGAGCGAGTAGCGGAGCGCAGCGGCGTCGCTGGTACTGCTTATAAATCACAGGGGAGCTGTGCGGTCTGTGCGCACACCCGGGCCACGGTTATTGACGACTCGCCCGTGTACATAGTGTATGGACGACAGTGCCCGCGAGCTGCTTTCGCCGCTTCCCCCGAGCGCCAAACTGGTCTACTACGTCCTCGACGAGGAGGGCCGGTTCGACCAGACCGGGCTCGCCGAGGAGACCCGCCTTTCGACCCGAACCGTCCGGTTCGCGATCGAGAAGCTGACCGAGGTCGGGCTCGTCGAGGAGGGGCTCTGTCCCCGCGACGCCCGTCGGTCGGTGTACGCGCCGGTCCCCGAGTCGGAACGCCCGACCGAGGCCGAGCCGGACGCCGCCTCGGAGGCCGACACCGAGGCGCCCACGGCGGCCGCGGTCGCCGAGGACTGAACGCGGGACCGCTCTGTTTCCTTCCGGGGCCGTCGGCGCGTTTCGACGGCAGACGTATTTACCGCTCCGGGTTGTAGAACAAGACATGTCATTAGAGAGTACTATCCGAGACGATCCGGAGCGGATCGCGTCGGTCATCGATCACACCAACGTCGACCCGACCGCGAGCGAAGAAGCGATACGGTCCCTCTGTACCGAGGTCCTCGAATACGGGTTCCGGTCGGCCGTCGTCGTTCCGTACCACGCCGAGCTCGCGAGCGAACTGCTCGCCGGCGAGGCGAACGTCGTCGCGGTGATCGGGTTCCCGTACGGGATACAGAACTCGGCGGCCAAGCGGAGCGAGGTCGAAGCGCTCCACGAGCACGTCGACGAGTTCGACATGGTCATGAACAGGACCGCGTTCGCGAACGGCGACCACGACGCCGTCGTCGACGACGTCGAAGCGGTGAAAGACGCGGTCGGCGAGAAGACGCTGAAGTGTATCATCGAATCGCCCGCCCTGACGCCGTCGGAGATACGGCGGGCCGCCGGACTCGTCGAGGAGGGCGGCGCCGACTTCGTCAAGACGGCCGTCGGGTACGACGGGCCGACGGCCACCGAGGAGATAACGGCGATCCGCGAGGCGGTCGGTTCGGACACCGAAATCAAGGCGTCGGGTGGGATCGCCTCCTTCGAGGAGGCGCTCGAGATGGTGGCCGCGGGGGCGACCCGGATCGGCGCCTCCTCGGGGGTCGAGATATACGAGAGCGCGCGGTAGCGCCGCGGCCGCCGGTCCGACGACCCACCGGTCCCTGCCGCGGTCGAACGGCGACGGCGGGCCGGTGGGTCGTTTCCATGCGATGAGAACGTTACGCACTATTGACATCCTCTCGGTGAGAACCCTCACGCATGAACTTCGACGAATTCACCGGCGACGTACAGCACCGGCTCGAGCTTTCCGGGACGGGAGAGACGGTGCGGGCGATCCGGGCGACGCTCATGACGCTCGGGCAGCGGATCCCCGAGGGCAACGCCGAGGACCTCGCCGCCTCGCTGCCCATCGAGATCAAGTGGTACCTGACCGGCGCGGTCCACGAACACGGTCAGCGCTTCGACTGGCAGGAGTTCGTCGAGCGGGTGAGCGAGATCGAGGGAACGGACCCGGCCGACGCGGCCTATCACGCCCGGGTGATCGTGGACGTCGTCCGGTCGCAGGTCCCGGAATCGGACTTCCACCAGCTCAGGGACATGCTCCCCGAAAGCGGAGACGCCGAGAACTGGGGGAGCCTCTTCGAGGTCGTCGACGAGGGGAACTGAAGCGAGCCGGCGCTCGTTTCGTCGCCTCGCGGTTCGCCGGCACCCGTTCGCGGTTCGCCGTCGCTGACCTGACGTGGTCGCTCGGTGGGATGACGGAGTGGACGAACGTGCCTGCTTGGAAAGCAGGTGGCCGGAAGGCCTCGTGGGTTCGAATCCCACTCCCACCGTACGCACGCGGCGCACTCCGCGCCGCGGGCGTCTCGTGCGGGGATTCGAATCAGAGAGCGACCGACAGGGAGCGACCGTGGTTCGAATCCCACTCCCACCGTACGCACGCGGCGCAGTCGACGCCGATCCGTCGTCCTTTTGACCGCGCGTCGGTTACTACGCACACTCGATGGCGACGTACCACATCGAAACCTACGGCTGTAGTTCGAACCGGGGTGAGAGCCGGGAGATAGAGCGCGCGCTTCGCGACGGCGGCCACCGCCCGGCCGACGGACCCGAGGACGCCGACGTCGCCATCCTCAACACCTGCACGGTCGTCGAGAAGACGGAGCGGAACATGCTCCGCCGCGCCGAGGAGCTCCAGGAGACGACCGCCGACCTCGTCGTCACGGGCTGCATGGCGCTCGCGCAGGGCGAGCTGTTCGAGGAGGCCGGTGTCGACGCCGAGATTCTCCACTGGGACGAGGTTCCCACGTACGCGCTCAACGGGGAGTGCCCGACGACCACGCCCGACGCCGAGCCGGTCCTCGACGGCGTCGTGGGCCTCCTCCCCATCGCCCGCGGCTGCATGAGCAACTGCTCGTACTGCATCACGAAGTTCGCGACCGGCCGGGTCGACTCCCCGCCGGTCGAGGAGAACGTCGAGAAGGCCCGTGCGCTGGTCCACGCCGGCGCCAAGGAGATCCGGGTGACCGGGCAGGACACCGGCGTCTACGGCTGGGATACCGGCGACCGGAAGCTCCCGGAGCTGCTCGACCGCATCTGCGACATCGACGGCGAGTTCCGGGTCCGGCTCGGGATGGCGAACCCCGGCGGCATCCACGGGATCCACGAGGAGCTCGCCGACGTGTTCGCGGAGAACGAGGAGCTGTACGACTTCATCCACGCGCCGGTCCAGTCGGGCTCCGACGACGTGCTGGAGGAGATGCGGCGGCAGCACCGCGTCGACAAGTTCCGCGAGGTGGTCGAGACGTTCGACGACCGGCTCGACCACTGGACGCTCTCGACCGACTTCATCGTCGGCTTCCCGACCGAGAGCGACGCCGACCACGAGCTGTCGATGGACCTCCTCGCCGAGGTCCGCCCGGAGAAGATCAACGTCACCCGCTTCTCGAAGCGCCCCGGCACGGACGCCGCCGACATGAAGGGGCTCGGCGGGACGGTCAAGAAGGAGCGCTCGAAGGCGATGTCGGAGCTGAAGATGGAGGTCGTCGGCGAGGCGTACGAGTCGATGGTCGGCGAGCGCTACGAGGTGCTCGTCGTCGAGGAGGGCACCGGCGACTCCGTGAAGTGCCGGGACTCCGCCTACCGCCAGATCATCGTCCAGAACGCGAGCGATCGCGGCGTCGAGGTGGGCGACTTCCTGGAGGTCGAGGTGACCGGTCACAACACGGTGTACGCGTTCGGCGAACCCGTCGACGACGCGCGTTCCGACGCCGCCGGCGTCGACGACGCCGGTCCCGTGCCGGGCGACGACTGACTGGACGCGCCGCCTACTCCTCGTCGTAGATCAGCTCGACCTCGTCGGCGAAGCGGTCGAGGATGTTGCGCCGTTTCTTCTTCATCGTCGGCGTGAGCAGGTCGTTCTCCTCGGTGAACTCCTCCGCTACCAGCTTGAACCGCTTGATCCGCTCGTACGGTTCGAACTCCTCGTTCACGCGGTCGACCTCCGTCTGGATCCGCTCGCGGACCCGCTCGTCCCGGCAGATCCCCTCCCGGTCGCCGGGGAGGTCGATCCCCCGCGTCTCCGCCCACGCCGCGAGCCGCTCGAAGTTCGGGACGATGAGCGCGGAGACGAACTTCTGGGAGTCGCCGAGCACGACGCACTGCTCGACGAACTCGTTGGCGGCGAACCGGTCTTCGATCGGTCCCGGCGCGACGTTCTTGCCGGTCGAGAGCACGAGCAGCTGCTTGGCGCGCTCGCGGAAGGCGATGTACCCGTCCGGCCGGAGCTGCACGATGTCGCCGGTGTGGAACCAGGGCTCGTCGGGGTCGCCGTCGCGGTCCTCGGGTGGCGTGCCCGCCGTGACGGCGTCCGACGGGAGTCTGCCGGCCTCGGTGAACGCGTCGGCGGTCGCGTCCGGCCGGTTCCAGTAGCCGTCGGTCACCTGCGGGCCGCGGACGAGCAGCTCGCCCACGTCGCCGGCGAGGTCTGCGACCTCTTCGCCGACGACCGTGTCGTCGATCGCGATCTCGGTGTCGACGACCGGCGGGCCGATGGTGCCGACCTTCGGCGCCTCCGGGGGGTTGACGCTGATGACGGGCGAGGTCTCCGTGAGCCCGTACCCCTCCAAGATCGGGAGGTCCATCCCGTGGTATAACGCGCACAGCTCGGCCGACAGCGACCCGCCGCCCGAGATGAAGAAGTCGACGTTGCCGCCGATCGCGTCCCGGACCGACGAGAACACCAGTCGGTCGGCGACCGCGCGCTTCGCGTCGAGCAGGGGGCCCGGGCTGTCGGCCTCGTGGTGGGCGCGCCCGACGTCGACCGCCCACTCGAATATCCGCTCTTTCACCGGCGACTCGCTCGCCTGCTCGCGGATCGCGTCGTACAGCTTCTCGTAGACGCGCGGGACGCTGGTGGTCGTCGTCGGCCGCACGAGCCCGAAGTCCTCGCGGAGGGTGTCGGGGCTCTCGGCGTACCCGACCGTCGCGCCCGCCGCGAACATCATGTAGTGGCCGGCCATGCGCTCGAAGACGTGCGCGAGGGGGAGGAACGAGAGCGTCGTCGACTCGGCCGCGATCCCCGGCACGTCCGGGTCGCGGTCCGGGCGGTCGGCGAAGCGGCGGTAACACTGCGAGACGTTGTCCCGGAAGTTCGCGTGGGTGAGCCGGACGCCCTTCGGCTTCCCCGTCGTCCCGGAGGTGTAGATGAGGCTGGCGAGGTCGTCGACGTCGACCGCGTCGATCCACCCCTCGTAGGCCTCCGCGTCGAAGGCCTCGGCGCCCAGCTCGTGGACGGCGCCGAGGGTGTACACGTCGTCGGCCCCGAGGGCGGTGTCGTCGCCGTCGCCGCCCGACGCGTCCCCGTCGCCGCCCGACGCGTCGCCGCTGCCGTCGCTACCGTCGCCGAAGTCGAGCTCGTCCGCGTCCACGTCGTCGAACGAGACGACCGCGTCGAGGTCGTGCGAGAGGTCGCCGGCGACGGCGAGCACCTCGTCGAGGAGGTCGCGGTTCTCGACGACGACGACGGTCGCGCCGGGGTCCTCCAGCAGGTACCGGACTTGGCTCGGCGACGAGGAGGCGTAGACGGTCGTCACCACCGCGCCCGCGGCCAACACCGCGAAGTCGGTTTGGGCCCACTCCATCCGGGTCTGCGCGTACAGCGCCACGCGGGTGTCGCCGTCGACGCCGAGCTCGCGGAACCCCGCCGCGAGCCGGCGGACGATACCGCGCATCTCGTCGTAGGTGACGTCGGCGTACTCGCCGTCGGCCGCGGGCGGGACGACGCCTTCGGAGACCAGCGAGCGGTCGTAGACCCCGCCCTTGTACCGCTGAGCGGTCCGGTCGGCGTTGCGCTCGGCCGACCGCTCGAAGGTGCGCGGGAGCGTCTCCCGGGCGACGACGTCGTCCGCGAACTCCCGTTCCGCCTCCTGCCAGTGCATACCCTCCCCCACCCGTCCGAACAGTATAAACGATCGGGTAGTTTCGAGTTCATTCGGTCGCGGGGCGAATTCTTGGCAATAATTTATTATATATTGACACGTACGGAGTCGCATGGCGACCGAGAGGCAGCGGGTGTCCTGGTACGATTCGCGCGTCGGCCGGATCTTTTACTGGGGACTGATCCTCGCGACGTTGACTGCGGTCGTCCTCTCGTCGACGGGAGCCCTCGGTACCGAACTGCGGATCCCGCCGGGGGTGTACCTGTTCGGGTTCCTCGGGGCGACCGTGTACGCGTTCACCACCTTCGCCCGCCGGTTCGACCGGAAGGGGCGGTACCGGCTCAAGGTCCTCAGTCGGACGCTCGCCGCGCTTCCGCTCGTCGCGGGCGTGTACCTGTTGGGGTTCGCGTTCACCGGAACCGACGGGGGGGCCGGAGAGTTCACCGGCCCCCGATACGTGGCGGGGCTCGCGTTCCTGGCCGGCCTCTACGTGAGCACGACGCTGCAGTCCCTCGAAGTGCTCGCGAACCGGTTCCTCGGGTTCGACCAGCCGCAGACGGGAGGGCCGGCCGAGAGCGACGAGGAACCGGGCGAGGCCGCCGACCTGGGCGAGGAGATCGCTGGAGAACGCCCGGACGACGAGGAAACGGGGAGTAGCGGGAGTGCGGACGACGAAGGGGAGACCGCTGACGCCGGTGACGGAGGAGACGAGGACGAGACCGCCGACGATGGGGCCGACGATGACGAGACCGCCGACGACGGTGGAGACGAAGAGGAGACGACCGACGAGGAGACAGCGAGAGACGAAGACGAGTCGGCCGGTTGATCGAGGCCGACGGATCGACCGCGAGGCGAGGGTTTAATCCCGGGAGGGGGCGAGGGACCCCTGTGGACCCCGACCGGATCCCTGCCGAGTTTCCCGCCCCGAGCTTCCGCGGCGCGCAGGAGCGAGCGCTCGCGGATATCCGCGACGCGTTCGCCGCCGGCAACGAGGTCGTCCTCGTGCGCGCGCCGACCGGCAGCGGGAAGTCGCTGCTCGCGCGGGCCGTGATGGGCGCGGCCGCGACGGTCGACGAGACGGCGCCGAGCGAGGCGACGGGCGCCTACTACACGACGCCGCAGGTGTCGCAGATCGACGACGTCGAGGCCGACGACCTGCTCGACGACCTGGCGGTAATTCGGGGAAAATCGAACTACGACTGCATCCTCCCCGGCGAGCACGACACGCCGGTCAACCGCGCGCCCTGCGTCCGCCAGCAGGGGTTCGACTGCTCCGTGAAACACCGCTGTCCGTACTTCTCCGACCGCGCGATCGCCTCCGGGAACCGCCACGCCGCATTAACGTTAGCGTACTTCATGCGAACCGCGGGCTCCGAGGTGTTCCGGAAGCGAGACGTCGTCGTGATCGACGAGGCGCACGGGCTCGCCGAGTGGGCGGAGATGTACGCGACGATCGAGCTCTCGCCCGACCGCGTCCCCGTCTGGGACGAGGTGAGCGTCCCCGACGTCGAGGCCGACGCCGGCCCGGAGGAGGACGCGCTCGACCGCACCGCCCGGTTCGTCGGCTCGCTCCGCGACGTCGCGAAGCGGGCGAAAGACGAGCTGACGGGGCGGCCCGAGCTCGACCGCGAGGAAGTCGCGCGCCGCGACCGCCTCCAGGAGCTGATAAGCGAGCTCGGCTGGTTCTTAGAGGACTACCGCGACCTCGACTCGCCCACGACGTGGGTCGTCGACCAGTCCGGCGGTGAGGGGTCGCCGCTCGCGATCAAGCCGCTGGACCCGGCCCGCTACCTCCGGCACACGGTGTGGGACCGCGGGAACCGGTTCGCGCTGCTCTCCGCCACCATCCTCTCGAAGGAGGCGTTCTGCCGCGGGATCGGGCTCGACCCCGCCGACGTCGCCCTCGTCGACGTCCCCCACACGTTCCCGCTGGAGCACCGCCCGCTGTACGACGTGACGCGGGGGTCGATGACCTACGAGCACCGCGACGAGACGATACCGAAGATCGCCCGCCTGATTGTGCGGCTCATGGCCCGACACCCGGACGAGAAGGGGCTGATCCACGCGCACTCGTACGACATCGCCGGGCGGATCACGGAGCTGCTGGGCGAGTTCGGCGTCGCCGCGCGGGTCCGGCGTCACGGCCGCGAGAACCGGGACGCCGAGCTGTCGGCGTGGAAGGCGAGCGATGACCCGGAGGTGTTCGTCTCCGTGAAGATGGAGGAGGCGCTGGACCTGAAAGGCGACCGCTGCCGCTGGCAGGTGGTGTGTAAGGCGCCGTACCGCAACACGAACGACTCCCGCGTCGCCCGCCGGCTCGCGGACGACCAGTGGGCGTGGTACCACCGGACGGCGCTCCGGACCGTCATCCAGGCGTGCGGTCGCGTCGTCCGCGCCCCGGACGATCACGGCGCGACGTACCTCGCGGACGACTCCCTGCTGGACCTCTTTGACCGCGCGCGCGCCGACACACCGCCGTGGTTTCGGGACCAGATCGACGCGATGACGACGCCCGATCTGCCCGACTTCGACCCCGCCGCCGCGCTCGCCGGGATCGACGCCGACCCCTCCGGTCCCGCCCGAGCCGGACGGAAGCGGACGGGCGGTGGCGGCGCGTCCGCTCGCGGCGGCTCCGACGCGGAAGGGTCCGGGGGCGCCGCGACCGGCGGAATCGACGCGGTCGACGCCGACGAATCGGCGGACGGAACCGGACGCGGCGGCGACGCCGGAGGGACCCGGACCCGGTCGGAGGCCGACGCCGATCGGCGCGAGAACCACCCGCTCTCCGACGTCTGGGGCGACGGCTGAACGGACGCGCTACGCCGTGCGGCGTGCGATACGCCCTACAGCAGCGAAATGCCCCAGGCGGCCATGGAGCTCACCATGAGGAACGCGAAAAACAGCGCGAAGATCTGTTGTCTGTTCATACCTCCTCTGCGCCGTAGAGCGGCATAATTCCTGCGGGCCGTCCTCGGTAGTGGTTATACGCCGCCGATCTGATCGTCCGTCAATATATATCGTATAAGGTGTATCATGGACCTCAATCAATTAGTAACCTTCATAAACCTTCACGGGCCTACTGTGAGTATGGCAACGAAGGGCCTCACGAGTGCGCTGACGCTGTACGGAGCGCGAACGCTGACACTCTCTCAGGCGGCCGCACAGGCGGGCCTCAGCGAGGCCGAGTTCGTCGAGCAGCTGGAGCGCCGCGGCATCGACGTGACCGACTCCGAGCGCGCCGCCGCGCTCGGAAACGAGTCGACCGCCCGCGCCGACTGATCTCGACGCGCAGGTCTGCAGGTCTTGATCGGTCGTCGTACGCGTCCGGTTCTCTAGGGATATTCTCGCTCGACACGCCCGGTCGCTAACCGGTGCTGTCCGATCGATAGCGGGAGTGAGTGTCGTAGATCGGTTCGGGCGTTGTTTATAAGTAAACGAGAGGTGTTGCAATCGGCTGTTTATAAACAACGACGACGCTGCGGTGAACACCGCCAAAGCTCCAGCCGCTCGTTGATACGTCGTTGCTGACGAGACGACGGTGAAGCCCTCCAAAGCCCCAGCCGCGAGGACGGCGCACGCTCGCTGCGCTCCTCAGTCGCTCGTTTCACTCGCTCCCTGCGGTGCTTACCTCGCCTGCGCCGTCCTCGCGGCTGCCCCTTTGAGTCCCACCCGACCATCGGAAGACGGTCCTGCTCGCTCACTGCGTTCGCTGCGCGGACTGCGACTTCCGTGCTCCCGCTCGTTCCACTCGCGGGACCGCAACCGCATCGCACCTCACGCCTCCCCAGCCTCGTCGCTCGCTCGGGGCTCCCTTCGGTCGCCCACTACGCTCGCGACTCCCTCGCGCGTGCACCTCGCGCCCGCCGAGGGCGGACGCTCGGAGGCACGCGCCACCGCAGAGCCGTTTATAAGCAATTAGCGCCGTTACTCGTCACTATTTAACTATCTCATCGTTGCCAACGATCTGCAACACCTACTCCCGCTATCGAACGCTGCTGTTCCCGTCATCTCTCCTCGGGGCTAGGCGTCTCACATCCTGCGGATTCTACCGGCGCCGATTTTTAGATAGGTGCGTGACGCCCGCGACCTACTCCTCGGGGACGAGGTGGATGTCGCCCCCGTGCTCGAACGCCAGCACGCTGTCGGCGTCGCCGTCGACGAAATCGGGGTTCGGGACCGTCTTCGCCTCGTAGGTGACGGGGTCGAGCACCTGGATCGCGTTCTCGTCTTCCACCGTCACCACCGTCGTCTCCGTCGCGTCGTCCCGGGTGCCGAGGCGGGTCGCGTCCGGCGCCTCCGCGTCCTCGAAGTCGGAGGTGTACGCCCCGCCCGTCGCGAGCCGCACGCCCTGCAGGCGCCCGGAGACGCCCGTGACGAGCACGGGGCCGTCGCCGTCCTCGGGGTCGATGATCTCGCCCTCGGCGTACCGAGGGAGCCGGACCGCGAACGTCACGCGGTACACCTCGTTGCCGTCGCCGTCCTCGGTGACGAGCGTGGGGTACGACTCGAAGCTCCCGCCGAGCGCGTCGGTGATCCGGGTCGCGACGTTCTGCGCGAGGCGGTTCGAGGAGAGCTTCACGTCCGGGCCGTCGTCGGTCTCTTTCACCTCCGTGATGAACGCCTCGCGGTCGCCGTCGGCCTCCTGGGCCGCGACGTACGACTCGGCGATCTCGAGCGCCTCGGAGCGCTCCGCGGGCGTCAGGTCGCGCTCGTCCGCGCGCACCTGCACCGTGCCGGCGTAGTAGCCGCCGGCGATCCGCCCGCAGCGGTCGCAGGTCCCCCGCGATATCTTCACCGGGACCGTGACCTCCGCGGAGCGGAGCGTCCCCCGGACTACGCCCGAGAAGCGGCAGTGCATCCGGACGTTGTTCTCGTCGACCTGCTCCGGCTCGACGCCCCACTCGACGTCGGTGGCGTCGACGTGGACCCCGAGCGCCTCCGCGACCTCGTCGACGGCGACGTCGGTGTAATCGCGCGCGCCGACGTCGCGCCACGACTCGCCGCGTCGGACCGCGCCGCAACCCGAACAGACCAGCACCTCGATCCGGTCGGGCGCGTCGACGAGATCGAAGTCCTCGAAGTAGCAGTCGTCACACAACAGCGCGTCCCGTCCGCGCGGCTCGCCGGGGAGCGGCTCGCGCCGCTCCGGGACCGGATCGCCGCACCGCGGACAGAACTCCCGCGACTCGCTCATTACCGGCGGCTACGCCGAGGAGGCGTTTAAGCGACGCGGACCGTCGGTATCGCCGCGGCGATCGCGGTCGGCCGACCCTGAGGCCGGTTCGGCGATCTCGACCCGACCGTCGGTCGCGCCGCGATCGCCCCCGCTCCCTCCGAAATCGTTTTTCGCGCGGACCGTGAAGGCCCTCGTATGAGCGAGAACCCCGACGACGAACGGCTGGAGGAACTGCGAGAGAAGAAGATGGAGGAGCTCCGCGAGCGCCAGCAGGGCGGCGGCGGCGACGCCGAGGCCCAGCGGGAGGCCCAGGAGCGCGCCGACGCCCAGCAGGAGGCCGTGCTCAAGCAGTACCTCACGGACGGCGCGCGCCAGCGGCTCAACGCGGTCGAGATGTCGAAGCCGGAGTTCGGCGAGAAGGTGAAACAGCAGGTCGCGGCGCTCGCGCAGAGCGGCCGGATCCAGGGACAGATCGACGAGGACCAGATGCGCGACCTCCTGAAAGAGCTCCAGCCCGACCAGCAGAGCTTCGACATTCGGCGGCGATAGATGGAGCTCGCGCTCCTGTACAGCGGGGGGAAGGACTCCTCGCTCGCCGCCCACCTGCTCGACCGCTTCTACGACGTCCGCTGCGTCACCGGGAGCTTCGGACTCACCGACGACTGGGAGCACGCCGAGCGGGCGGCCGCGGAGCTGGGGTTCCCGTTCGAGCGCGTCGAGCTGGACCGCGAGGTGGCCGAGGAGGCCGCCGCGACCATGCTCGAGGACGGCTACCCTCGCAACGGGATCCAGCGCGTCCACGAGCACGCGCTGGAGGCGATCGCGAGCCGCGACGTCGACGCGGTCGCGGACGGCACCCGCCGGGACGACCGGGTCCCGACGGTCTCGCGAGCGCAGGCGCAGAGCTTAGAGGACCGCCACGGCGTCGACTACATCTCCCCGCTGTCGGGGTTCGGCCGCCACGCCGTCGACCGCCTCGTCGAGGAGACGTTCGACGTCCAGCAGGGGCCGAGCGAGGAGGTGCCGAAGGCCGACTACGAGGACGAACTCCGGACCCTCATCGCGGAGGAGCACGGCGAGGCGACCGTCGACGAGGTGTTCCCGGACCACGACCAGACGTACGTTCACGGCCGGAACGACTAGGGCGGCGTCCCGGACGCGTTACTTTTTGAACGGTTGACCGCCCGAGCGCCGCCTCAGCGACGGTCGGCGAGGAACGACTCCACGTCCGCCTTCGCGGGGAGCGCCGTCATCCCGCCCTCCTCTCGAACCGACATCGAAGCCGTCGCGTTGGCGAACGCGACCGCCTCGTCGAGGTCGGTGTCGGCCTCACCCTCGGCCAACCGAGCGATCAGCCCCGCGGTGAACGCGTCGCCGGCGCCGGTCGCGTCCACGGCCTCGACCGCGAAGCCGGCGTGGCGGGCGGTCCGTTCGCCCCACGGCGCCGCCGCCGCGCTCGTGACGACCGCGCCCGCCTCTCCGAGCGTGACGACGGCGGTGTGCGGGCCGAGCGCCAGCAGGTCGCGGCCGAGCGCTTCGCCCTCCTTCGAGGAGAGCCCCGTCGCCGCCACGTCCTCGTCGCTGGCGAAGACCACGTCGCTGTCGGCGACGATCTCTCGGACCGCGTCGACGACGGCCTCGCGCTCGCCGTCCGGCACGAGGTCCTCGCGGTAGTTGACGTCGAACGACACCGTACAGCCGTGCGCGGCGGCGGTCGCGGCCAGTTCGCGCATCGCCGCCCGCCCGTCCGGGTGCGTCAGGGCGACACCGCCGAGGTGAACCCACGAGGCCGACGCCAGCGCGTCCTCCGGGACCGACTCGGGCTCGAAGCCGAACGCGACGTCCCGGGAGCCGTAGAACCGGAACCGCCTCCCGTCGACGCCGGGCGGCGAGACGACCGCGAGGGTGGTGTTGCCGTCGACCCGTTCGACGGCCACCGTCGGCACGCCCTCCTCGACGAGCGTCTCGCGCAGGAAGTCGCCGAAGGGGTCGCCGCCGAGCCGGGTCCAGAACGCCGGCGTCGCGCCGAGCCGGGAGAGCCCGACCGCGACGTTGGCCGGTGCGCCGCCCGGCCGGTGTGAGAAGCCGTCGACGTCGCGGAGCGTCTCCCCAGGCCCGGGGAGCAGGTCGATCAGCGTTTCGCCGGCCACGAGGATCTCCGCCATGCGAGAGAGGGGGCCGCCGGGCGACATGAAAGTGTGCGATTCGCCCGCGCTTCTCCCGTGCTCGTCCCTCGCTCGCCCTCGTTCACCCCTCGCCCGCGGACGACCGCTTACTCCTCGTCGTCGGCCTCGGACTCGGCTGACTCCCCGTCGGCCGCGACCTCCTCGGCGACAGCTTCGAACGCGGCGAGGATGACCCGCTTGCAGGCCTGCCCCTCGGTCGTCCAGTGCTGGGCGTAATCGAGCATGTCGTCGTAGATGTCCGGCTTGCAGCCGGCGGCCTGCGGGTGGCCGCCGCCGTTGACCTTCCCGGCGACCTCGTGGGCGTGCTGGAATCCCTCGGAGCCGCGGATCGACGCGGAGCCGGCGGGCTTGACGATCACCGCGGCGTCGGCGCCCGCCTCGCGGAGCGTCTCCGCGACCTCGTTCTGCGAGCACCGACCGTACGTCACCGCGACGCTCCACTCGCCGACCTCGTGGGTGACCGCGCGGTCGACGGCCGCGTCGATCCGGGCCTCCTTCTCGACGCGCCGGTCGGCGACGAACGCCTCGACGGTCTCGGGGAGGTCGGCGCCGTACGCGCCGACGACCGTCGCGTACTCCTCGCCGCCGGCCCAGTAGGAGTAGTCGGCGAGGTCGTCCGAGCGCGGGTCCTCCTTGATCCAGAGGTCGTGGTCGCGGGTCACCGCCGCCAGCTCGGCCCATCGGTCGTCGAACGCGTACTCCAGCGAGCGGAGCGTCACGTCGGCCGTGCACTCTTCGTCGGACTCACCGACCACGAGATCGACGCCGAGCTCGCGGACCGCCGCGGCCGTCTCGTCGTCCCACTGGTGGTGGTCGAACCACCGGATCGAGTCGGTCGCCTCCGCGAGCGCCTCCAGCGGCTCCGCGATCCACTCGTAGTCGTCCGGGCAGAGGTCGCAGACGAACAGGTCGATATCGTCGTCGGCGTACGCGAGCACGCGTTCGAGCGACGCGTCGAGCGAGTACGGCCCCGCTGAGACCAGCCCGACCGGCGAGCGCGTGTGGGCGTCGGCGGTGGGACCGTCCTCGTCGCCGTCCGCCTCGCCCGTCAGCGCGTCGTCATCGTCGGTCTCCGCCTCGTCCTCCTCCCCGTCGCCCGCCGCGAGACGAGCCGCGATGGCCGCCTCGAAGTCGGCGGCGTCGAGCGCGGCGTCGTACGCCTCGCGGATCATCGCCGCGCAGGCGAGCCCGTCGGCGTCGCCGTCGGCGATCACGACCGCCTCGCTCCCCTCGATCGCCTCCTTCGCTCGCCGCTCGGCGCGCTCCTCGTCCAGCGAGTCCGGGTAGAAGAAGCCCTTGCCGGGCAGCCGCGTGTACCGCGAGCGAGGGATCCCCGCCTCGTCGATGAGATCGTCGTCCATACCGTCGACCCGAGCGGAAGCGGGAAAACTCCGCCGTTCTCGGAGCGCGTCGCCCCGTCCCCTCGGTGCGTCCGCTCCTTAGATCGTCGTTCGGCGCTGGTCCTCGTCGGTGAGCTGGCGGACGGTGAGCACGGGGATCGGGCAGGTGCGCACGACGCGCTCCGCGACGGAGCCGATGAGGAACCGGTTCTCGCCGTGGCGACCGCGGGTTCCCATCGCGACGACGTCGGCGTCGATATCCCGGGCGTACCCCGAGATCTCGGCGGCCGGCCGCCCCTCGCGCACCTCGGCCGTCACGTTCAGTCCGGGGTCGCGCTCCGCCGCGGCGTCGGCGACCTGTTCGAGCGCCGCCTCGCCGTGGTCGTCGAGCGCGTCGCGGAGGTCCTCTCGGACCTCGTCGGGGGTGGACTCGACCTCGCCGCTGTCGACGATGTAGACGGCGTGGACCTCGGCGTCGAAGCGGGCGGCGATGTCGACCGCGACGTCGACGGCCCGGCGCACGCTGTCGGAGCCGTCGGTCGCGACCACGATCGTGTCGAACATACGCCTCCGTTCGCCGAGCCGATAGTTAAAAACAGGCGGTCGACGCCGGCACCACGTCGATCGACACCGCGAGCGCGGCGACGGAATATTTTATAAACGACTGAGCCGGTGCGGCGGCGCGCGCCTCCGAGCGGTCGCCCTCGGCGACCGCGAGGAGCACGTGCGAGGGAGTCAGTCGTCCGGAGCGAAGCGGAGGACGACTGACGAGGCTGGGGAGGTGTGAGGTGCGGTTGCGGTCCCGCGAGTGGAACGAGCGGGAGCACGGAAGTCGCAGCCCGCGCAGCGAACGCAGTGAGCGAGCAGGACCGTCTTCCAGCGGTGCTGCGCGGGGCGGGGCTCAAAGGGGCAGCCGGGAGGCGGGCGCAGGCGATGTAAGCACCGCAACGAGGGAGCGAACGTAGTGAGCGACCGAGTGAGGAGCGCAGCGAGCGTGCGCCCGCCTCCCGGCTGGGGCTTTGGAGGTGTTCACCGTCGATCCGTCAGCAACGATTTATAATCGAGCGACCGGAGCTTTGGGGGTGTCCACCGTCGCTCCGCTGGCAACGATTTATAAATAAACGACGGGGACGTCGGAGACATTCGTTCCGTCTTCAGGAGTCATTTATAAGTAATCAAACGGCGATCGGCCGATCGACAGCAACGAATAATAACCGATCTCCACTTGAGCGATCACTTATAAATCGCGATCCGCGCACCGCCTCGCCTACGCCAGGAAGACGTGGCGCGGCCGGTCGGCCAGCACCTCGCGGCCCCACTCCACCGTCTCCCGGAACTCGTCGGAGCCGAAGAAGGTCATCGCGTCCTCCTTCGCCTCCCACTGGCTGGCGATGAACATGTCGTTCTCGTCTTCCACGTTGCTCATTAGGTCGGTCTCGACGTGGCCGTTCATCTCCGCGAGAATGTCGCCGACCTCGTCGAACGTGTCGCCGAACTCCTCGCGGTAGTCGGGCTTGACGGTGTAGAACATCCCCATCGTGCCGAAGCCGGACTCCTCGCCGGCCCGCGCGACGACCTCCGGGAGCTCCGAGAGGAAGCCGGCCGCGGTCTCGGCGGCGGAGGCCGTGTCCCAGATGGAGACGACCGCGGCCCGGTCGGTGTGTCGGCCCTCGTACACCGCCGTCTTCACGTGGGTGCCGTAGTGGTCGAAGTTGCCGCGGAGCCCCTCGACCTCGTCGAACAGCTCGTCGACGTCGGCCTCGCTGTACAGCACGGTCGCGTACACGTCCTCGCCGTGCGGCTTCCCGGCGTAGATGTCCAGGTCTGCGAGCTCGCCGCGGATCTCCTCGTCGGAGACGCCCCCGCCGTCCCCCTCGTCGCCCGCGTGCGGGTGGTCGCCCTCGCCGCCCGCGTCCTCCTCGCCGTGCGGGTGGTCGCCGCTGGCGGAGCCGCCGCCGGCGCCGGCGTGGTCGTGGCCCTCGCCGTGGCTCCCGTGACCGTCGTCGCCGTGGTGGCCGCTCTCGCCGTGGTGACCCCCTTCGCCGTGGTGGCCCCCCTCACCGTGACCGCCCTCTTCGCCCGTGGGCACCGTCTCGCCCGCGAGGTACGCGCCCAGGTCCGCGGGCGGGAACCGCCGGCCGATGTAGAAGTCGCCGAACTCGCCGTAGCGCGAGGAGGCGGGGTCGAACCGCATCTCGTAGACGATGTCCTTGATGTCCGTCGGATCCGATCCGAACAGCGTGACGCCCCACTCGTGGCTGTCGAAGCCGACCGAGGAGGCGATCACCTGCTTGATCTTGCCGGCGTACTCCTTGCCGACCTCGCCGTGACCGGCCATGAGGTCGGCGCGGTCCTCGAAGTCGAGGTCGTACCAGTTGTACTCCTCGCCGCGGCGCTTGCTCATCGGGTAGAAGCAGACGTACTCGTCGTCCGGGATCTCCGGCGTCAGCTTCCCCTCGATGTACCGCCGGAGGCCGGCGTCGACCTCCTCCGGCCCCTCCTCGAAGTACGCGTCCGAGACGTAGCCGGAGACCTCGGTGACGGAGACGTACGAGGTCGTCCGCTCGGTGAACGCCGCCAGGGCGGTGTCCTCGAAGCGGCGCTCGATCGACGAGAGATCGTCGAGCGACGGCCGGAAGTGGACGAACAGCAGGTCGGCCTTGTGCCCGAGCACGGAGAACAGCCCGGAGTCGCCCTCCTCGGCGTCGGCGACCAGCTCGCGGTGTTTCAGGAAGGCCTCGCCCTCCTCGATCGCTCGGCGTCGCTCCCGCTCGGGGGCGTCGCGCCACGCGTCCCAGTCGATCGACCGGAAGTCGTGCAGCGCGAACCACCCCTCCTCGGTCTGTGGTGCCTCGACCATACCTCGGCTTGGGGCCCCGGACCTTAGGGGTTTGCGAGTCGTCGCCGCGTCTCCGGAGCCGAACTCGTCTCGGCGAGTCGGGCGGGCGTACCTGTGAAACCCCCAACAGGATTAATCGTTATTAGTGCGTTGGTAACACATGGCGATCGCTCGGCACGAACGGGGACTGCGGGCGGACCTGCGGGCGTTGCTCTCGCAGGTCCATCCGGTGTTCATGTTGCCGCCGCTCGCGGCCTCGTGGTTCGGCGCGGCCGTCGCCGGCGAGTTCGGCCTCGCGGTGGGCGCGATCCACATGACCGCCATCTTCCTCGCGGTGTACACGGCGCACGTGAAGGACGGCTACGTCGACTTCCATCGCCGCGGCGAGGACGACGACCACCCCATGACGGTCCGCGGCTGTCGGCTCTCCCTCCTCGCCGCCGGCGTCGGCTTCGCCGCCTGTACGCTCGCGCTCGGCGCGCTCGTCGGCCCGGGCGCCGCGCTCGTCACCCTCCCGACCTGGTTCATCGGGTACCTCCACGCGCCGCAGCTCGACACGAACCCGCTCACCACGACGCTAGGGTACCCGACCGGCATCGCGCTCGCGCTGCTCGGCGGGTTCTACGTCCAGACGACCGAGGTGACCGCGACGATACTCGGCTTCGCGCTCGTCTTCCTCGTCACGCTCGCCGGGGTGAAGATCATCGACGACGAGCAGGACTACGCGTACGACCGGTCGATCGACAAGCGGACCGTTTCGGTGGTGCTCGGCCGACCGCGGGCCCGGACGCTGGCGTTCGCCCTGCTAATGACCGGGCTCGTCGGCGTCCTCTGGGGGACGGTCGGCGGACTGTTCCCCCCGTCGGCGCCGGCCGCGGCGCTGGCGTTCGGCTCGGTAGCGGTGGTGGCCAGACCGGCCCGCCCGACGATCGCGACGATGCTCCTCATCCGCGGCGCCTACGTCTTCTTGGCCCTCTTGATCGTGGCCGTCTGGTTCCGGCCGCTGTCCGGCGCTCCGCTCCCCGACATCACCGTGTTCGGTCCGTACACGTACCTCGCCACCGAGGTCGCCTTCGGGGCGGTCGCGCTCGCCCTGCTCCGCTACGCCGGCGCGCTCCGTCGGTCTGCCCGGACGATCGCCGCCCTGTACCCGATCGCGTACCTCTGGGACTGGTACACGCTGGAGGTCGGCGTCTTCGAGATCACGATGCGCACCGGGTACGACCTGTTCGGGATCCCGATCGAGGAACACCTCTTCATGATCGTCGTGCCGGCGCTCGTCCTCGGGGTTCACGAAACGATCCGGACGCTCTCGTCCGAGTCGGACGAGTCGTCTCGAAGCGACTCGCAGGCGTGAGCGCGCTCGTCGACGACGCCCGCGTGAATCCGTTCGCGGTGCGACCGCCGGTCCGCGTCCGACCGAAACGCTTTCCGAGTCTCCCGTAAAGGAGGTGACGATGCGGAAGAGCGGACCGCCGAAGGGACTGATCTCGTATCTCGTCTTGGAGCTACTCGACGAGCGACCCCGGTACGGCTACGAGCTGCTGGGCGAGATCACCGCGATCAGCGGCGGCCACTGGGAGCCCTCGTACGGCTCGCTCTACCCGATCCTCTACAAGTTCGAGGACGAAGGCGTCGCCGAGCGCGTCGAGCGCGCCGACGAGCCCGACCGGAAGTACTTCGCACTCACCGACGCGGGCCGCGAGGAATTGGTCGAGAAGCGCCGGGAGATCGGCGCGGAGGCGAAGGAGTTCGGCGACGTCGTCCTCGGCTTCTACCACCTGTACGCCGCGCTCGCCACCGACGACCGGTTCGACGTCGACGACGCGGACGGCGACTGGGAGTACTCCGAGCGCTACAGCGCGTGGATCGTCGAGCAGACGATCCGCCACCACGAGCGCGACTTCGGCGAATTCGAGCGGATCGACGCCACGCCGGAGGAGTTCTACGCGGGGACGGACGCCGCGGGCGACGCGGACGACGCCGAAGGGACGGACGCCGAAGCCGCGGGCGACGGCGAAGGGGTGGACGCCGGTGGCGCGGGCGACGCGGACGACGCCGCCGGCGACGGCCCAACCGAGGGGGACGCGGCCCCCGACGGCGGCGACGCTACCGATCGATGAGCCGCCCGAGCACCCCGCCCGGGAGCCCGGCGCGGACCAGGCGGTCGTACAGCCGATCTGGGAGCACCGCGGCCAGCCGCGGGAGCCAGCGCGCGCGGCGGCTCACTCGGTAGACCGCGCGCGGCCGCTCGGTCGTTGCCGCGACGACGACCCGCTCGACCACGGTCTCGAGGTCGGTCGCGGCGGGCGCGTACCCCTCGAACGCCCGGTAGGCGTCGGCGTACGGGCCGTCGGGGTCCTTCGCGTTCCGGTCCGAAATCCCCGCGGCCGCGCGCTCGTTGAACCCGGTCGGGACCGGCCCGGGCTCGACGAACGCGACCGTCGCGCCGTGGGGCTCGACTTCGCGGCGGAGGGCGTCGGCGTACCCCCGCAGTCCGGCCTTCGCGGCGCTGTAGGCGCCGTGATAGGGGAGCGCGGTCGACCCGATCATCGAGCCGACCACGACGATCCGGCCGCCGCGCTCGCGGATCGACGGGAGCGCGGCCCGGACGACCGTGTGGACCGCGGTCAGGTTCGTGTCGAGCTGGCGGCGGAACGAGTCCACGGCGGTGTCCTCGACCGCCGCGATCTCGTACCCGCCGACGCAGGAGACGACGCGGTCGAACTCGCGCCCGGCGAGCAGCGCCTCGACCGCGTCGCCGTCGCGTAGATCGAGGGCGTGCGTCTCCGCGGCGTCGGGGAGGGCGGCCAGCCCGTCGGCGTCGCGGTCGATTCCGGTCACGTCGTGGTCTGCGGCCGCGAGCGTTCTGACGACGCCGCCGCCGATCCCGCCGGCCGCCCCGGTCACGAGGACGCGCATGGGAGCCGATAGCGCCCGGGGCGTGGTGACGCTGGCGGTTCGGGGCGGACGCGCGGTTCGCGAGGGGGGCTCCGGGTCGCCCTCCCGAAGGCATATATCGCCGACCCGCGATTACCCGACGTATGTCCACCGACGAACCGTCCGTCCCGATCGTCTGTACCGAGTGCGAGACGGAGACCAGCGTCCCCCTCTCCGACGTGGCGGACGCGCTCGCGAAACACAACGACGGGAAACACGACGGCGAGGAGGTGGCGGAGGTCGACCCGGCGTTAAAAGATCAGCTCGCCGACCTCGTCGCCGAGGACCTCGGGCTCTTCGAGGAGGCGTAGGCGAGAGAACGCGGCCGGGGATGACGTAGGCGAGAGAACGCTACCGGAGGTGGCGCAGTGGAGAGAACGCGGCCGCAGGAGGCAACGGGCTGCGGACGCCGGCGTCGGTCGCGGACCGTTCTCGCGGGCGGTCAGTCGTTCTGCGCGAGGGCGCCTTTCGGGTGGCCCTTGTGCTGGAGGTTCCGGTTGTCCCGCTTCCGAGTCGCCGTCGCCGGGATGACCGTCTCGGCGTCGACCTCGTCTCGCGGTCGCCCGGTGTAGCCGTGGTCGGGGTGCTCGGCGCAGTGGGCCATCGCGTCGTGCGACCCCTCCCACGGCCCCTCGTCGCAGTCGTCCGCCGTGCAGACGAACACTATCTCATCGGACATGTTGACGGAGGATTCCCGACCGGTCTATATAAACGTGGAGCCGTAGTTATCAAAACAGATAACGGACGCCCTTGCGGGGCGGTCCGGCCGCCGGGCCCGAGTCTCGGCTCAGTCGCCGGCAGCGGGGACGCCGAACAGCTCGACGCTCGTGCCGTCGTGGCGGCAGTCCTCCAGCGCGTGCTTGGCGGCGAACCCCGCCTCGTGAGCGGAGGCGCCGCGGCCGACGCCGACTTGGAGTTCCACGCCCACATCGTCTTCGACGTGCGCGACCGCATCGGCGAACGCGCGCTCGGGGAGGTCGGGGCAGACCGAGATGATGTTGTCGCCGCCGACGAAGAAGGAGAGCGCGCCGTGCTGCTCCCGGAGGTACCGCATGACGGAGGCGTACGCCTGTTCGATGTTGATGAACGTGTCGAACTCGTTGAGCTGGTCGGTGTACTTGCCGGTCGCGTTGACGACGTCGAAGTGCGCGACCTGGAGGTCCGAGCCCGTCGCCTCCGTGAGGTACTCGCCGGCGAGCACCTCGGTCCGGGCCTCGTCCTGCGCGCTTCCCTCCACCTGGAGCCGGCGGTTCGCGTCCTCCAGCGCGTCGACCGGTCGCTCGGCGACCGCGGTGCCGAGGCTGACGCTCACCGGGTAGCGGTTACCGATCGATTCTTGGAGGGCCGCGTGGGCCGCGCCGTCCATGCCGTTCGTCACCGCGACCATGTTGTCGAAGCGCGTGAAGAAGACGTACGCGTCGCGGTGGCCGACGAACTGAGCGATGTCGGCGAAGAGCCGCGACTGGAGCGTCTGGAGGTCCATCTCCCGGCGCGGCTCCGGCGTCGTCGTCCACGGCCCGTAGTTGTCGATCTGGACGAGGGTCACCTGGGTCGTCGTCACAGTACCGTTGGTTGGGAGTCGGGCCGCTTTACCTTTCCGTTATCCCGAAGGTGAAACCCGTACCGAATTTGGAACCCGCGTGCGGCGGGACGGGCGCGACGGCCCCGCAACCACTCGACCGTGGCGCACTCCACAACCACTCGACCGTGGCGCACTCCACAACCACTACGGCCGTGGCGCCCCGACGACGGACATGGCATTCAGCGGCGCCGTCATCGACGTGGACGGCACGGTCGTGCGAGGCAACGATCCGATCCCGGGCGCTCCGGCGGGCTACCGTCGGCTCCGCGAGGCCGGGATCGAGACGCTGTTCGTCTCGAACAACCCGACCAAGGCGCCGCCCGCGTACGTCGACCGGCTCGGCGCCGCGGGGTACGACGTCGACGCCGACCGGGTGTTCACGGCCGGGACGGTGACGACGCGCTACCTCCGCGAGCACCACGCCGACGACGACCTGCTGTGTATCGGCGATCCCGGGCTGCTCGACCAGTTCGCGGAGGCGGGGCTCTCGACCACCGACGACGTCGACGCCGCCGATGCCCTCGTCGCCTCGATCTCCCGAAATTTCGACTACGACGACCTCTGTACCGCCATGTGGACGCTCGAGCGCGACGTGCCGTTCATCGGCACCGACCCCGACGTTGTCATCCCGGCCCCCGAGCGCGACGCGCCCGGCTCCGGGGCGGTGATCAACGCGATCGCCGGCGTCGCGGAGCGCGAGCCCGACGTCGTCTTGGGCAAGCCGTCGGACCCCGCGATCGAGATGGTGAGCGAGCGGCTTCCCTACCCGCCCGAGGAGTGCCTCGTCGTCGGCGACCGTCTGAACACGGACATCGCGCTCGGCGAGCGAGCGGGAATGACCACGGTCCTCGTCCGGTCCGGCGTGACCGACGAGGACCGGCTCGCCGCCGCCGACGTCACCCCCGACTACGTCCTCGACGATCTCGGTGACATCGACCGAGTCATCGACTGAGCGGGGCGCTGGCGTCGCACCCGACATCCGCCACCACGCTTCTCCCGACATCCGCCAGCTCGCCTCGCTCACGCTGCCCCTGTCACTTCCGCTCCGTGGCTAACATTTATAAAAGCCAGACGCCTCCCGTCGCGTATGAGTGACGTTGACACGCGCGAGGAGGCGACCGGGGACGACGACGAGGACCCGGAAAGCAGGGTCCGCGTGATCGAGGGGCACGCGGTCCGGTTCAACGAGTATCGATACTGACCGACGCCGCGGTCGCCGGCCGGTGTCGGGACCGTTAAGTGCTCGTCCCGGGTAGCCGACTGTGTGATACGGAGGCTCCGACGCGCGAGTACCTTCGCCGCTGTGGCCGCGCTCGCGGCCCTCGCGCCGACGCTCGGCGACGCCGCCGTCGTGCCCTTCCTCGCCGTCGCCGGCCTCGCCTTCTTCGGGATCCGCGACGGCGAGTGGTTCGAGACGCTCGCGCTCCCGGGCGACCGGGAGGAGGAGCGGCTGTACGGACTGGTCGCCTTCTCGGTCGCCGCCGCGGGCCTCGCGCTGTTCGCCTCGCTCCCCCGCGCGCCGCTCCCGTACGAGGCGTTCGCCGCGGCGGCGCTCGCCGTCGGCGGCGGGCGACTGGGCCGGGAGCTCGTCGGCCGGTCGACGAGCGACGAGTTCCCGCTCGTCGCCGGCTACGTCGGCGTCGGCGCGCTCGCGGCCCTCGCCGGACAGGTCGCGGTGCGCCTCCAGACGGAGCTCCTCGGCGTCGCCGGCGGCCTCTCCCTCGGCGGGCCCGCCCCGGCCCCGAGCCTCGACCCCGCGGGGGCGACGTCGGCGCTGGCGACCGCCCTCCCCGACCTCGTCTTCCTGGCGTCCGTGGCCGCGCTGACGGCCGCGCTCGTGCGGTCGCTGGTGTTCGCCCGCGACGCGCACATCACGGTCATCCTCGTCGCGTTCGCGGTCTGGGGGTTCGTCGCGCTCGACCCGGCGGTCACGGTCCCCCTCGTCGCGTTCGGGCTCGGCGTGACCGCCGCGCTCGGCTACGTCTCCTTCGCGCTCGGCACCGCCTCGGTCCCGGGCATGCTGACCGGGGTGCTCTCCGCCCTGCTCGCCGTCGTGCTCGGCGGCGTCGGCTGGTTCCTCACGCTGATGGCCTTCTACGCCGTCGGCGGCCTCGCCTCCAAGTACCGGTTCGACGAGAAGGCCGCGCGCGGCGTCGCCCAGGAGAACGAGGGGGCCCGCGGCACCGGCAACGTGCTGGCGAACTCCGCGGTCGCCTTGGCCGCGCTCCTCGGCTACGCGGCGACCCCCCACCTCGGCGTGCCGGCCGCCCCCTTCGCGTTCGCCTTCGCCGGGGCGACCGCCACCGCGATGGCCGACACGCTCTCCTCGGAGATCGGCGGGCTGTTCGACGGGCCCCGGCTCGTCACGACCCTCCGGCGGGTCGAGCCCGGCACCGACGGCGCGATCACGTGGCAGGGCGAGCTCGCCGGGCTCGCGGGCGCGCTCCTCGTCGGCGGCCTCGCCGCGGTCGGGATGCCGGTCGGCGACCCGGTCGTCGGCGGCGGGCTCGTCGTCCTCGCGGGCGTCGCCGGCATGACCGTCGACAGCGTCCTCGGCGCGGTGGTCGAGGGCGAGCGCGTCGGCAACCAGGCCGTGAACTTCCTCGCGACGCTGTCCGGGGCGGCGGTCGCGGTCGCGGCCGCGCTGGGGGTGGCGGGGTTTTGACCCGCTCTGCCGACGACGAGGAGTCCGCCGCCGCCCCCGACCCGCGCGTTCGGGCCGCCCGCCCGACCGACGCCGACCGGATCCGCGAGCTGCAGGGGTTCCTCTGGCGGCCGAACCCGGACCTCCTGGAGTACGGGCTCGCGGTCGGGTCGGCGCTCGTGAGCGTCGCGGACGGCCGGACCGTCGGCTACCTGCTCCCGGTCGACGCCCCGAACCGGCCCGGCGTCCACGTCGCCGAGCTCGTCGTCGACCCGGACCACCGGCGCGAGGGGCGCGCCAGCGGCCTCCTCTCGGCCGCGATCGCGGACGCGGACGGACCCGTGACGCTGCAGGCGCACCCCGACAACGAGGGGGCGCTCGCGCTGTACGACGGGCTCGGCTTCGAGGTCGTCGACCGGCGCGCCGACGCGTACGCCGACGGCGACGCGCTCGTGTTGCGGCGGGAGTAACGCCGGCACCGTCTCGGGTGGGAGTAGCGCCGCCGCCGTCTCGGGCGGGAACAGACAAAAGGACTATTCGAGCCCCGCGCCTCCGCCGAGACATGAGTGACGCCGACGCGGACGCGGGAGCGAGCGGGGCCGGCGAGGACGGGGGCGACGGCATCGACGTCGACTTCGGCGAGGATGGGCTCGTCCCCGCGATCGCCCAGGACGCCGACTCGGGCGAGGTGCTGATGCTCGCGTACGTCTCGCCGGAGGCGCTCGACCGCACCCGCGAGACGGGCGAGGCCCACTACTACTCCCGGTCGCGCGACGAGCTGTGGCGCAAGGGCGGCTCCTCCGGCCACACGCAGGCGGTCCGCGAGGTGCGCGTCGACTGCGACGCCGACACCCTGCTGTACCTCGTCGACCAGAACGTGGGAGCGTGTCACACGGGCCACCGCTCCTGCTTCCACCGGACGATCGACGGCGAGCACGTCGGGGAGCGCGTCTTCGACCCCGAAGAGGTGTACTGAATGGGCGGCGCCGCGGAGGAGAGTAAGACGGGCGAGACCGACCCGGTCGCCGAGGCGGGCGAGGCGGCCGCGACGCTGCGCGAGCGCTACGACGAGCTCCGGCGGCTCGAGGAACGGATCGCCGACCTCGGCCGGGAGCGCGTCGAGGCCGCGGCGGACACGTATCGGCGGGCCCACCGCGTGCTCGACCAGTACGAGGAGGACGCGGTCGGCAGCGGCGACTTCGCGGCCTACGTCCAGTTCGAGGGCGAGTTCGCGAACGCGGTCGACGTCGACGACGACGCGCTCGCGGCCGACGCGTTCGCGGCCGCCGACGAGGCGGTCGACAAGAAGCGGCTCTCCGAGTCGGACTTCGCGGCGGCCCGCGAGGCGCTCGACCCCGCCGGCGAGTACGTCGACCTGCTCGCCGACCGCGACGAGGCGGTCGACGACTACCGCGCCGCGCGCAAGGACGCGCGAGCGGCGCGGAAGGCCCTCGCCGCGCGGCTCGACGAGCTGCGCGAGGTCGCGGAGATGGCCGACGCCGACCTCGACGCCGACGTCGACCGCCTCCGCGAGCCGGTCGCGACGTACAACGAGGCGGTCCGCGAGTCGTTCGCCGACTTTTATAAGTCGGCGTCGGCCCGCGACGTCTTCGCCTTCCTCGACCGCGCGGACGCGACGCCGTTCGTCGACGTCAGAGTCCCGCCGACGGACCTCGCCGAGTACGTCGCGGAGTACGAGGCGGGCGAGGAGCCGCTGCCGACCCTGCTGGAGTACGCGGACTACTCGAACTCCAAGCTGGAGCACTACGTCGAGGACCCCGGCGCGCTCCGGACGGCGGTCGCGGTCCACCGCACCTACATCGAGCGGCTCGACGGCGAGCCGCTGACGCTGGACTGGCCGCCCGCCGGCGGCGACGAGCTCGCCTACGAGATCGACGAGCTGATCCCGCTGGTCTCGCGGGTCGCCGACGACGAGACGGTCGCGACGCTGCGGGCCGTGCGCGACCTCGCGCGCGACGACGCGTACGAGCGGCTCCGCCGCGCCGCCGAGGTGCGCGACGCGCTCGACGAGCCGGAGCTGGAGCTCGTGCGGACCGGCGCGATCCACGACCGGGTGCACGAGGCCGAGCGAACGCTCGATATCGCCGAGGACGTGCTGGCGGAGACGGAGCGGTAGCGGGCTTTTAAATCGGAGCGGGGGGAGTCGGGGCCTTTCAAGAGCCGCCGGCGCCGACGTGGTGGCATGACCCGATTCGACGCCGCGACAGGGGACGAGCGGCTGAAGCTGTTCGCGGACGCGGCGACCGCCCACCGGACCCGATCGAGCGACGTGATGACCGTCGACGTCGACCCCGACAGCGACGTCACCGAGGGCGGCGAGGTGCCGCCGTGGATCCAGCTCGCCGGCACGGAGGTGGTCTTGGACTGCACGGACGACGAGTTAGAGCGGCTGAAGGAGTTGTTGGGGGAGTTCCCGGAGTTCCGGATCGACGAGCTCGTCAGCCCGGAGGAGGCCGAGGGGACGAACGCGGTCGTCACGGCGCGCTCTGACGCCAACCGCGTGGCGGGATTCATCGAGCGCGCGTTCCGCGAGGTGTACGGGCTCGACGAGGAGTACCGGGCCTGGGTGACGGCTATATAACTCGGAGTGGGGTGTTGCTGTCGGGTGTTTATAATTGAGTGACGGCTCGGCGGTGACGGCTTTCGGATTCCCAGCCGCCCGCTTATAAATCGTTGATCGTGGCTTGACGGTGAAAACCTCCAAAGCCCCAGCCGTGAGGCGGGCGCACGTTCGCTGCGCTCCTCGTCACTCGCTTCGCTCATTCCTGCGGTGCTTACGTCACCTGCGCCCGCCTCACGGCTGCCCCTTTGAGTCCCACCCCGACCGCGCCCCGACCGCACAGCCTCACGCCTCCCCAGCCTCGTCGGCCGGCCTCCGCTTCGCTCCGGCCGGCCGACTCCCTCGCACCGGCGGCTCGCGGCCTCCGGCCGCTCGCCGGGGCGCGCCACCGCGTCGGTTGCTTATAAATCGCAGTTCGACGCCGGGGTGCGTGTCGGCGACTCGCCTCGATTCCGGTCACGATACACTTACTTTCCGCGGCGCGTTTGACCCGATAGACCCGTCGCTCCCCGCGCTTCCCGGACGGGGGCGACGCCGACCACCATGCAACAGTACCTCGATCTCGTCGACGACACCCTGTCGACGGGCACGTACAAGCCGAACCGGACCGGCGTCGACACGATCGCGTCGTTCAGCGGGCAGTACACCGTCGACCTCGCGGAGGGGTTCCCCCTCCTCACCACCAAACAGATGGACGGCTACCGCTGGAACTCGCTCATCCACGAGGTGCTGTGGTACCTCTCCGGCGAGGAGCACGTCAGGAACCTCCGCGAGGAGACGAAGATCTGGGACGCGTGGGCCGACGACGAGGGCCGACTCGACACCGCCTACGGCCGGTTCTGGCGCCGCTACCCAGTTCCGGAGGACGACGCCGCGCTTCCCGGCGAGACGTGGCCCGAGGACGCCCACCGCTGGGTGACCGTCGAGGAGGGCCCCGACGGGGGCGAGCGCCTGACGTTCGACCAGATTCGGTACGTGCTCGACACGCTCGAGGAGAACCCGCGCTCGCGCCGGATGGTCGTCAACGCGTGGCACCCCGCCAACGCCGCGACCTCCACGCTCCCGCCGTGTCACTACTCGTTCGTGGTGAACGTGCAGGACGGCCGTTTAAATCTCCACCTCACGCAGCGCTCGGGCGACATCGCGCTCGGCGTGCCGTTCAACATCGCCGCCTACGCGATCCTCGCGAACGCGCTCGCGCAGCGGACGGGGTTCGAGGTCGGCGAGTTCGGTCACACCGTCGTCGACGCGCACGTCTACTGCGGCCGCGGCGAGCGCGGCAAGTGGTACGCGAACAACCTCCCGTACGTGCAGGAGCGGCTCGCGAACGTCGGGAGCAAGGCCGACTACCTCGACGTGAAGGACTGGGTCGAGCGGACCGCCCCGGACGAGGCCGACGGCGAAGCGGGGTACGATCACGTCCCCGGCCTGCTCGAACAGCTCTCGCGGGAGCCGCGCGAGCGCCCCCGGATCGAGATCGCCGACGTCCCCCTCGACGAGCTGACCTACGAGGACGTCGAGCTCGTCGACTACGACTCCGCGGACGGCCTCTCGTTCGCGGTCGCGGAGTGATGGGCGGCGACGCGCCCGCCGGCGACGGCGCGGGCAGCGCCGAGATCGCCGACGTCGACCTCGTCATCGTCGCCGCCGTCGCCGAGAACGGCGTCATCGGCGACGAGGGCGGGATGCCGTGGCACTACCCGGCCGACCTGGCGCACTTCAAGCGTCTCACGACCGGCCACCCCGTGATCGTCGGGCGGAAGACGTACGAGAGCATCGCCGCCCGGATCGGCGGCCCGCTCCCCGACCGCACCAGCGTCGTGCTGACGACGCGCGACCTCGACCTCCCCGAGGGGGCCGTCGCCGCGAACGACGTCAGCGGGGCGGTCGTGCTCGCCGCCGCCGACGCCGCCGACCGCGGCGTCGACGAGGCGTACGTGATCGGCGGCGCCGCCGTCTACGAGCAGTTCCTCGACCTCGCCGACCGGATGGTGTTGACGGAGGTCCCCGGGCGTCCCGACGGCGACACGCGGTTCCCGGACTGGGACGCCGACGCGTGGCGGGAAGTCGACCGCGAGGTCGTTCCGGACGCCGAGACCGACGGCGACGGCGACCTCGCGTTCGTCACCTACGAGCGAAAAACCGACTGACGGTCGGGGCGTTCCTCTTGTACTGAGTGGACGTTCGGGCTGGATACTTCGCGAGAAGCACGCGGAACAGATATCTATGGCAAAAATACCACACGTAACAAAACTCTTGAGCTTCTAGATTGGTATGTGATGTCATGGCATTAGCGGAGTCGACGATCGAGCCGAGGCGGTGCCCGTTCTGCGAGGCGGAGTTGGCGTCCCCCGGAGCGGGGTTCGTCCGGCACATCGAGGAGAGCCCGGAGTGTCGAGACGCCTTCGAGACGTGGCGCGACCGCGTGACCGACGACATGCGCGGCGGCTGGGCGGGGTGACGGTCCCGCTCGCGGAGAGACGCCGCCGGGCTCGCCGTCGGGTCGCGGCTGCTCAGCTCCGGAGCGCCTCGACCGGTCGCTCGTTCGCGGCCTTCCAGGCCGGGTAGGCGCCGCTGACGAGCCCCACGCCGACGCCGAAGCCGAGCGCGAGGAGGAGGTAGTAGCCGTTCGTCGGGTCGAGCGCGAGGGCGGCGTCGACCTCCGGGGTCGCGGCGACGAGCCCGGCGACGAGCAGGACGGTGAGGAGGGTCCCCGCGGCGGCGCCGATCGCGCCGATGAGGCCGGCCTCCGCGAGCAGCACGCGCAACACGTCGCGGCGGGTCACGCCGACCGCGCGCATCACGCCGATCTCCTCCCTGCGCTCGACCGTGCTCATTAACATCACGTTGAGGATCGAGACGCCGGCGACGACGAGCGAGATGGCGCCGAGACCGAGGAGGAACGTGCTGAGCAGCCCGAAGAACTCGTTGACCTCGTCGACGATGGCGGCGAGCTCGAACAGCTCGACGCGCTCCTCGCGGGCGTTCACCTCCGCGCGGATGTCGTCGGCCGCGACCCGCGCCGCCTCGCCCGATTCGGCGACGACGAGGGCCTGCGCGTACCCGTCCGCCGAGAAGGCCGACTCGGGGAGGAAGACGGCGTCGTCGGGCGCGACCGGGCTGAACGTCTGGCTCTCGACGAGCACCGCGACGACGCGGACCTGGGTCCCCGCGATCCCGACGGTGTCGCCCGCGCCGACGCCGAGCTCCTCGGCGACGTCGGCGCCGACGATCGCGCCCTGCCGGTGGCGCTCGGGGAGCCGGCCCTCCGCGGCCTCGAACGCGAGCGCCGGCTCCTCGACGCCGTAGACGGTCGCGAACTCTTGGTCGCTCTGACTGGCGACGACCGCGTTGTCCGAGTACAGCGGGACGACCGCCGGCTCGCCCACGGCGCGCCGAATGTCGGCCACGTCGGCGTCGGAGAGCGACTCGATCCCGGCGTCGGCGTTCGGCGAGACCACGACCTGCGTGCCGATGTCGCCGATGGCGTCCTGGGCGCCCAGCGCCAGCACGTTGCCGAAGATCCCGAGCGCCGCGACCGCGAGCACGCCGATGCAGACGCCGAGCACCGCGAGCGCGGTCCGCACCCGGTTCCGGCGCAGGTTCCGCGCGGCCATCCCTACCGCGGGGCGCCAGCCGCGGAGCCAGCCGCTCGCTCCGGACTTCGGCCGCGAGCCCGGCCCCGAACCCGAACCTGACTGCGCCGCCGGTTCGCCCCGGCTCATTGGTCCTCCGCGGTCGCCGTCTCGGGGTCGGGGCGCGGCTCCGCTTCCCTCGTCTCATCGCCGTCCGGAATCCCGCCGACCAGCACGCCGTCGGTGAGCTCGACGACCCGGTCGGCGTACCCCTCGACGAGCGGGTCGTGCGTCACCGCGACGACCGCGACCCCCTCCCGCTTCACGCGCTCGAACTCCGCGAGGATCGACTCGCCGGTCTCCGTGTCGAGGTTGCCGGTCGGCTCGTCGGCGAGCAGGACCGCGGGATCGTTGATGAGCGACCGGGCGATGGCGACCCGCTGTTTCTGCCCGCCGGACAGTTCCGACGGCTCGTGGTCGAGCCGGTCGCCGAGCCCGAACCGCGAGAGCAGGTCGGCGGCGCGGTCGCTCGCGTCGCCGGGGTCGAACGCGGTCGGCAGCGCGACGTTCTCGACCGCCGTCAGCGTCGGCAGCAGGTGGAAGTCCTGGAAGACGAAGCCGATCGACTCCTTGCGCGCCGCCGTGCGCTCGGCGACCGAGAGGCTCGTCACGTCGGTCCCGTCGAGGACCCGCTTCCCCTCTGTCGGGTCGTCGAGCAGCCCGAGGACGTTCAGCAGGGTCGACTTGCCGGAGCCGCTCGGCCCGACGACCGCGACGAACTCGCCCGGCTCGACCGCGAAGTCGACGTCGTCGAGCGCGACCACCGGCTCGGCGCCGCCGCCGGGGTAGCGCTTGGTCGCGCCCCGCAGTTCGACGCTATACATCGCGCCGACGCACGACGCCTCCCACGACCGCGAGCCCGGCGGCACCGACGAGGCCGACCGCCCCGAGCGCGCCGACCGAGCCGAGCCCGCCGGCGGAGCCGAGGGTGCCGGCGGCGCCCGAGCTCCCGTCTCCGGTTCCCGCGCCGTCCGGGAGCGCCACCGCCTCCGTCTCCACGTACCGCACGCCGCGCTCGGTGTACGCGATCCGGATCGGGACCTCCTCGGCGACCGACGCGTTCACGGTCGTCCGCAGGTCGAAGGCGACGAAGTCGCCGGCACCGACCGCGCCGACGAAGTACTCGCCGCCGGCCGGCGTCGGTTCGACGCCCGGCGCCTCCCCCACGGAGACGACGACGCCCTCCAGATCCCCGCCGCCCGCGTTGCCGAGGTTGGCGTCGACAAGGACCTCGCCGTCGTCGGTCGCTTCGACCGTCGCGTCGGTGACAATCGGCTCCCCGTCGTGCGCGGGGTACCGGAGCGTCGACGTCGCGGTGCGCTCCGCGCCGGCGCCGTCCTGCGCGTCGATGCCCGCCCGGAACGCCGCCGTGAACGTCACCGCCGAGCGCCGGTCGAGGGGGCCGAGGTCGACGACGACGCGCCGCTCCTCTCCGGGCGCGACCTCCTCGACGACGTACGGGCCGGCCTCGAACGTCCCGTTTTCACTGCCGTTTCCGCTTCCATCACCGCCCGCGATCGGCTCGCCGGCCGCGGTCAGGCTCACGCGGTCGGCGGTCGTGGTTCCCGTGTTGACCACGGTCACCGCCACCGGGGAGTCGGCCGACCGCACGGCCTCCGCGGCGTCCTCGCCCGTGTCGAGCCCGCCGCCACCGCCGCCGAAGATCCCCTCGATGCCGTCGACGCCGATGCCGCCGGCGTCCTCGCTCTCGTCGTCGCTCCGGAGGTCCTCCGGGGCGAGCCCGCGCGTCCGGAGGTCGAGCGTCACCACGGCCGGCTGGACGTCGACGACGACGTCGCGCGTCACGGTGACGGTCGCCGGGTCCTCGCCGTCTTCGGCCTCCGCCTCGGCGACGACCTCGACGGTGACCCGGCGCTCGCCGGGGTCGTCGAACCGGGTCCAGAGGGTCACGTCGGTGGCGTCGCCGGGCGAGAGCGCGCCGACCGCGGTCGCCTCATCGAGCGGGTCCGCGTCGTCGTCCGCGCCCGCGTCGACGACCCTGACGCTCGTCACGTCGGCGGCCGAGGGGCTGCCGCCGGAGTTGGAGAGCGAGACGTTCAGGCTCGTCCGCTCGCCGACGACCGGATCGGTCGTACTCGCGTCGATCCCGTCGATCGCGATCCGGGCGTCCGGCACCGCCGCGACCCCGCCGACGGCCGCGAGGAGCACGAGGAGGGCCGTCAGCGCGGCTGTCGTTCGTGTGGGAGTCAAATTCGACCGCGCTAGGGGACCGATCGGCATATATCCGTCGTAGGCGGGGATCGCGGATTCCGCGCGTTGCGGTCGAGCGACGCCCGTCTCGGCGATCTCCGACCCGCCGACGCCGACGCCGACGCCGCGGGCAACTAAAGGGTCCGGGGTCGCTCCCGGCACGTACCGGTTACGGACCCTTTTTCAACCGTCCGGCGTAATGACGGGTAATGAGCCAAGGCGACACCGCGAGAGCGGGTGATCGACGATGATGGGCAACAACGACCAGCAGGCGTACGACCGCGGCACGTCGCTGTTCTCGCCCGACGGGCGCATCTACCAGGTCGAGTACGCCCGCGAGGCGGTCTCGCGCGGCGCGCCCAGCGTCGGGATCCGCACCGCCGAGGGCGTCGTGTTCGTCGCGATGTCCCGCGCCTCCTCGACGCTGATGGAGGCCGAGAGCATCGAGAAGCTCCACAAGCTCGACGACCACCTCGGCACCGCGAGCGCGGGCCACGTCGCCGACGCGCGACAGCTGATCGACCTCGCTCGCCGGCAGTCGCAGGGGAACCGCCTGCGCTACGGCGAGGCGGTCGGCGTCGAGACGCTGACGAAGTTCGTCACCGACCACATCCAGGAGAACACCCAGCGCGGCGGCACCCGCCCGTACGGCGCCGCGCTC
Source organism: Halorubrum sp. CBA1229 (assembly GCF_003721435.2). NCBI lineage: Archaea > Methanobacteriati > Methanobacteriota > Halobacteria > Halobacteriales > Haloferacaceae > Halorubrum > Halorubrum sp. CBA1229. Next base: position 2,269,146 of record NZ_CP054585.1, read on the forward strand.
CTCATCGGCGGCATCGAGAACGGCGAGCCGCGCCTGTTCGCCGCCGACCCCTCCGGCACCCCGAACGAGTGGAAGGCGACCGTCATCGGCGGCGGCCGGAAAGAGATCCAGGGCCACCTCGAAGAGGAGTGGAACGACGACCTCTCGCTTCCCGCCGGTATCGAGCTCGGCCTCGCCGCGCTCGCGGCCCACGAGGACGAGTTCGAACCCGACGACGTCGCGGTCGCGACGATCACCGAGGCCGACGGCTACCGGACCGTCCCCGGCGACGAGGTCGCCGAGGCGTTCGCGGCGGCCGGGCTGGCGACCGAGGACGACGAAGAGCCGGACGCCGACGGAGACGAGGAGACCGACGCTGCCGACGAAGACGACGAGGAGTAACGCCGCCGCCGCGCCGTCGACCGATCGCTTTTCTCACGCGCCGTCGAACGCGGGACATGGCACGCATCGCGGACCTCGTCGCCTATCCGCTGAAATCGAACGACGGCGTCGCCCTCGACCGCGCCGAGCTGGGGGCGGCCGGCGCGCTCCGCGGGGACCGCACGTACGCGCTCGTCGAGGCCGGCGTCGACCCCCACGAGGCGTCCGTCGGCGGGAACGGCGGCTACGTCAACGGGAAGCGCGAGCCCGCGGTCCACGGGATCCGCGCGAGCTACGAACTGACCGACTCGGTCGACGCGACGCCGACCGCGGTGACCCTCTCGCGGCCGGCGCGCGCCGAGACGAGGACCGATGCGGACGAGCGGCGGTTTGCGCTCCCCGACGAGGCCGACGCGGTGGAAGCGTGGGTCGGCGAGTACCTCGGCTACGATGTCGACCTGGTGCGCGAGCCCGACGGCGGGCTCCCGGACGACCGGGTCGCACACGGGCCGACGGCCGTCTCTCGCGCGACGCTGGAGACGGTCGCGGGCTGGTTCGACGCGGTCGCGGACGCGACGGAGATGCGTCGGCGGCTCCGTCCGAACGTGGTCCTCGACGACTGCCCCGCCTTCTGGGAGGACCGGCTGTTCGCCGACCGCGGGGAGGCCGTCCGCGTCGCCGCGGGCGACGCCGAGCTGCTCGGCGTCAACCCCTGTCAGCGCTGCGTCGTCCCGTCCCGGAACCCGGACACGGGCGCCGAGATCGACGGCTTCCGCGAGACCTTTATAAAGAATCGCCGGGCGACGCTCCCGGACTGGACCGAGAGCGACCGCTTCGACCACGACTTCCGGCTGATGGTGAACACCGTCGTCCCGGAGACGCAGCGGGGGGCGACCCTCGCCGTCGGCGACGAGGTGCGGATCGAGGGGATCGAGCCGCTCGACGGAGAGCTGTACTGAGCGCTCGGCGCGTCCGAACCGGCGAGAGCGTTTAAAAGGAAACGCGCGGCGAGACCGTCGGCGACTACCGGCCGCCGTCGGTCATCGCGACCGGCTCCTCCTCGGTGGCGTCGGCGGGAGCGTCGCTCCCGTCGGCGGTCGGTCCCTCGACGCCCGCGGTGTCGGGCGTCGTCTCGCCGACGCCGAAGTGGTTCCAGAGGGTGACGCCGACGACCGCGTACGCGACGAGGTCGTAGTGGACGGCCCCCTCGAACGCGGTGAACGCGGCGAGGGTGCTGTAGCCGAACAGCGCGACGACGCCCGCCACGAAGACGCTCTCGTTCGTCACCTCGCCCGCGGCCGCCGCGGCGAGTGACCGCTTGATCATCGGACCGCAGGCGACGAGGAACGCGATCCCCGACAGCGAGCCGAGGTTGACGAAGAAGTGCGTCGCCATCTGCGAGTCGAGGATCGACTGGAGGTACTGGACCGTCACCGGGTCGTAGAACAGCCACTCGACCCGGGTGGGGTAGAGGACGGCGATGTACGGGGTCGCGACCATCAGCCCGAAGAGGACGGCGACGGCGACGCGGGCGGAGTCGAACTGCGCGGCGCGCCGCACCTCGAACGCCGCGTCGCCGGGCGCGACCACGAGCCCGCAGGCCTCCAGCGCGTCCCGGAGCTCCCCGCGGGAGACGTCCGGGTCGTGGTGGATCCCGACCGTCCCGTTCCGCCTCGTCGCCGAGGCGGCGCTGACGCCGTCGCGGTCGAGCAGGACGGCCTCTAACAGCCCCTCGCGTCGCTTCGTGTCGATCCCGTCGACGGAGAAAGTGTCGTGGACGTGCGGCTCGGGCACCCGCGCGGTCCGCGGCCCCGCGTCGTCGGGCGGCGCCGCGTCGCGTCGGTCGCCCGCCGGCGCGTCCAGCCCCCGTTCGCGGGCCGCGGCGTCGAGCCGCGTCGAACGCCCGTGGCGGTCGTCTGGCATGTGAACTACCTACGTCCGCATCAGCATGAAACTTCCCCCGGATCCCGCCGAACGGGCCTCGGTCGGCCTCCCACCGGCCGGCGTCCGGCCGCCTCACTTGGCGAAGTAGCTCGTCAGGTATCCCGAGAGGAACGAGGCGATCCCGACCGCGGCCAACAGCTCCCCCGTCGACCACTCGTCGCTCTCCTCGGATCGCGCGGCCGCGGCGGTCACGGCGAGGCTGACGAGAAGCGAGATGACACCGTTGCTGAAGTCGGTCTTGAATCCCATACCGGTCGGAGGTGACGGCGAGGCATAGTCGTTCGGCCGGGCGGCGTCGGCAGTCAGGCGTTGACCGACTCCAGGTACGTGGTGACGATCATCTGCCCCTTCCGCGTGAGCGCCGCGCCCGACTCGCCGTCGACGACGAGCTCCTCCTCGCGGAGCTGATCGAGGACCATCGACGTCTGCGCGACGTCGCCCGTGACCACGTCGGCGATGTTCGCCTCCCCGCCGGCGGAGTAGATCGACACGAGGATCTCCAGCTGCTCTTCGGTCGGGTCGAACGACTCCAGCTCCTCCATGACCTCCTCGTACTCCAGCTTGATGTACCGGCCGAGCACGTTCAGCGTGCGCTCGTTCGGGACGGTCGCGATCGACGTGACGGTCCGTGAGTCGACGACGTGGCGGAACACGAGCGCGGGCCGCTGGGTGCCGGCGAGCGTCCGGTCGGTCCGCTCGTAGTCGATCACGGCGGAGAGGTCGACCTCGAACGGGTCGGGACAGTCGACGAAACCGATCGCGCCGGGCGACAGCGTCACCGACGCCGTGTGGTCCGACGCGTCCGTGACGCGACCGCCCACCTTCGCGGGGTGCCGGACGGTGACCGTCACGCCGCGCAGCAGCGCCTTGAACAGCAGGCGGATGAACCGCTCCATGTCCTCCGACTCGCCCTCGACGAGGGCCGTGCGTCGGTCGCCCCGCCGCTCGTACGCCAGGGTGACGCTGTCGCTGAAAAACGAGCGCAGGTCGCCGGGGACGGTGCCGACGGAGACGTCGAACACGGCGGACAGGGGGACGGTCGTCTTGTCGTCGTCCGTCGCGAGCACCAGTCGGCGCTGGCTCAGGAGCACCCGCCCCGTCACCGGCTTGTCGCTCCCGATGTCCGCGGTGTGAACGCGGCCGACGAAGTCGGCGACGACGGACTCTTCCATCGGACCACGCTACGCGCCGTTCGCTATTTACTGTTACCCACGGCGTATCAGTCATGATAACGAGCTGTCAGGCCGACCGCGCGGCGAGAGCGAACGTGTTCGGCGGCTCGCTCGGTTCTGATCGTCCGACGGGTCTTCCGATCGATCACCCGTGAGGCGAGGAACAGCAAAGCCTAATGAGGAGGGCATCAAACCGACAGGTGATGCCCACAGTAGAATACCTCAACTACGAAGTGCTCGACGACCACGGCTGGTCGATGGACGACGACAACCTCTTCGAGGAGGCCGCCGAGGCCGACCTCGACGCCGAGGACTACGGCACCCTCGAAGTGAATCAGGGCGAATACATCCTCGAATCCGCCGAGGCACAGGGCTACGACTGGCCCTTCTCGTGCCGCGCCGGCGCCTGCGCGAACTGCGCCTCCATCGTGAAGGAGGGCGACATCGAGATGGACATGCAGCAGATCCTCTCCGACGAGGAGGTCGAAGAGAAGAACGTCCGTCTCACCTGCATCGGCAGCCCGGCGACCGACGAGGTCAAGATCGTCTACAACGCGAAACACCTCGACTACCTGCAGAACCGCGTCATCTAACGCCGTCCCGACCACGTCGCGGTCGTACTCACAGACGGTGTTCGATGTGGGTCGCCCCCATCGGTGCCACCGTTTTTTCGGAAGGCTCGTTCCCCGGAGCGACCGCTGACTCCCGACGCCGCGACGCCTACCAGGCGGACCAGGCCGTCAGGCTCTCGTCGCGGCCGTACACCCGCTTACAGTCCTTCGCGTAGGCGAAATCGCCGTCGTGGTCGAGCTTCTCGTGGCGGTACTCCGGGGCGTCCTCGCGGATCTGGACGCCCTCGACGACGAACTCCTCGTCGCCGAACTCCTCGGTCTCGGCGACGGTGAACTCGTAGTCGCCGGGGACGTTCACCCGGATCGAGCGCGTCTCGTCGGCGTTCCCGTCCTTCGGGTGCAGCGTCACCGGAACGGTGACGTTGTCGACCGCGCGGGTCCACAGCGTCTCGACGGTCTCGATGTCGGCATCTTCGACGCGCTGCTCCGGCCCCACCTCGATCCCGGTGACGCGGACCTGCATCAGCGCGTCGGGGGTGTCGACGACGAACTCCTCGCCGGTCCCGACGTAGGTGTCCGCGGGGACGTCCATTCGGGTGGTGAACGACTCGCCGTCCTGCGAGACGACGATGTCCAACTCGACCGTGTCCTCCTCCGGGATCTCGGTCTTGTGCGTGTGGTCGCAGTCGGTACAGCGGACGGTCGCCTGCCCGCCGGGGCGCAACACTTCGTGGACGGTCTCCTCGCCCGGCGAACACGACGGGCAGGCGAGACCGACTCGGTCGCCTGTTTCGGTCATTACGGCGTCGTATCCGCCGCTCGCGTAAATATCCGCCCCTGTGGTCGCCGTGCGTCACACGCTCGCGTGGGGCTCGGGGCGCCGGTCCGGTGACCGCGTCCCTCGGCGCCCCGCGGACGACGCCGACCCGCGCCGGAGTAAGGAAACTGGTTTACCGGTGTCAGGGGAACGGACGCCCATGATCGTTCCCGGATCCAGCTCACAGCTGCTCGCGGCCGCGCTCGCCGAGGAGACGGGCCGACCGCTGGCGACGCCGACGTACGACCGGTTCCCGGACGGCGAGACGCTCGCGGCGGTCCCCGACTTCGCCGGGGACGAGGCGACGGTCGTCGCGACGACCGACTCCGACGCGGCGTGGGTCGAACTGCTCCAACTCCAGGACGCCGTCCGCGAGGCCGGCGCCGAGCGCGTGACGACCGTGATCCCCTACATGGGGTACGCCCGGCAGGACGAGTCGTTCGGCGACGGCGAGCCCGTCTCGGCGCGGGCGATGGCGCGGGCGATCTCCACCGGCGCCGACCGCGTCGTCCTCGTCAACCCCCACGAGCCGCGCGTCGCCGACTTCTACGACGTCCCCGTCGAGACGGTGGACGCCGCGGCCGTCCTCGCCGACCCGCTGCCGGCCGGCCTCGCCGACCCGCTGTTCCTCGCGCCGGACGAGGGCGCGGTCGGCATCGCCGAGACGGTCCGGGACGCGTACGGGGCGGGCGAGACGGACTACTTCGAGAAGCACCGCGACCGCGAGACGGGCGCCGTCGCGGTGTCGCCGTCGGACGCCTCCGTCGAGGGGCGGGACGTGGTCGTCGTCGACGACATCATCGCGACCGGGTCGACGATGAGCGAGTCGGTCGCCGTGCTGAATGACCGCGGCGCGGCGCGGGTGATCGCGGCCTGCGTCCATCCCATGCTCGCCGCCAACGCCGTGACGAAGCTGCGCGGCGCCGGCGTCGACCGCATCGTCGGCAGCGACACCATCGAGCGCGGCTGCAGCGTCGTCAGCGTCGCCCCCGTCCTCGCCGAGGCGCTCGAATAGTCCGACTCGGCTTCGTCGAATACACTGACACCGGCGTGTTCCTGTTAGCGTTGAACCTGTTCGGATATATCCCGCCCAATACCAACCGCCACTATTTCGTCCCCCAACGGGTCTGTCAGGCGGGTTCCGCGGAACTCGAATGAATGTCTCTCTCCATCGGCTGTGAGTATGTCCGCCTGAACAACAGTTGAGCCTGTATTCATGACGTCTTCAATACTCTCGTCGATCCGTTCGCGGTGCTCTTCAACGAACAGGTCTGTAGCACCCATCTCGTCGAGTTCCTCGTCAGCGTATCCAGATACCGTTGATAGGCGTTCGTTCCACCGACGCAACTCTCCGGTCTCGGTTACTGCATAGAAAATGTCCTGAAGCGCATCCAGACTCTCGTCGATGAACGTCTGTTGGTTGCGAATCCGCTGTTCTCGCTGGACTTCATCCGAAACATCGGTTATGAAGCCATCGATAACCTCTCGGCCGGTTACCGGGTCCTCGACCAACTGGCCCTGGTCGCGAATCCACCGCACGTCACCGTCTTTGGTAACGATCCGGTATCTTGAATCGAACCGACCCGTTGACTCGAGTCCCTCGATATGGGTAGACCAGAGGTTCTCCCGGTCTTCAGGGTGAATTATCTCTTCTGCGTTGATCACCTGATCTTCTAATTCGGTCGCAGTGTAGCCCGTAATCAGTTCAGCATCGCCTTTGACAAACTCCAGCGGGTACTCTGGCTCGTACCCGTGGCGATACACGTATCCGGGAAGGTTGTCAATAATCGTCTCCAGATGTAACTCCCGTTTTTTCTGTTGCGTAATATCACGGACCAGACCGACCACGCGGACCACGTTTCCATCGTCATCTTGAATGGGTTTCGTGTCGCCGTGAACCCATCGGGGTTCTCCATCCGGTGGAATAACTCGATACTCCACTTGGGATGATTCGCCCGTTGAGAGTGCTTCCATCGACTCACGAGCTTTCTCTCGGTCGTCGGGATGGACCATATCCAAAAACGACAGCGGGTTTTCCTCCAGCTCGTCGGTTGATCCGCCCCATATCTCTTCATACGCGGAGTTGATGAAGAGGAGTTCGCTCCAGTCATCGTTGAACATAAAAAGGATATCGTCCGTTCGATTAGCGAGTTCCGAGAGTTTCCGTTCTGTCTCCTGAACCGCTCGGCGAGAGCGATACTGATCGACCGCATTACTGATCCGATTGGCCAAGACCGTGTACTGACTGGAACTGGACGTTTTCTGTAGATAGTCGGTTACGCCCGCGGAAATCGCGTCGCTGGCGATCTCTTCAGAGCCCTTGCCTGTAAAGAGAATGAATGGGAGTTCCGGATACTCCTCGCGGACGGCGTTGAGAAATTCGATGCCGTCTGTGCCAGGCATGTCGTAATCCGAGACAATGCAGTCGATATCGCGAGCGGCCAAGTGCTGTAATCCATCAGCCGGACTGGTCACCGTTTGGACGTTAATCCGATCGTGTTCGCGTTCGAGAAATGTCGTAACCATTTCGGCAAACGATGGTTCGTCATCGACGTGAAGAACGCGAACCTCGCTGCCAAGACTCATAAATATATGCTAGTACGGTTCAACTTAACTGTACTGAGATATGGTAACATTCTGCACTACGAAACGCTGCATCTGACGCTAGTAAACAGTCTCCGCAGTAATGGGTGTCCCATTTTCCGCGAGATACGTCTGAAGAACCGGGTCGCTCCCGGCATCTCTATTCGATCTCCCGGATCACCCGCGCCGGGTTCCCGCCGACCACCGTGCGCGCCGGCACGTCCTTCGTGACCACCGCGCCGGAGGCGACCACCGCCTCGTCGCCGACGGTCACGCCGGGGTTGAGCACCGCGCGCCCGCCGATCCAGGCGTCGTCACCGACGGTCACGGGCCGTCCCCGCTCGCGGCCAGTCGCGCGCTCGTCGGGGTCGATCGGGTGGGTCACCGCGTAGACGTGGACGCCCGGGCCGAGCATACAGCGGTCGCCGAAGGTGATCGGGCACGCGTCGAGGAGGACGCAGCCGTAGTTCGCGAAGAAGTCGTCGCCGACGGCGACGTTGTAGCCGTAGTCGCAGCGGAGGGACGGCTGGACGACCGGGTCCTCGCCGACCGCGTCGAACAGCTCGCGGAGGAGGTCGGTCCGGCGCTCCCGCTCGGCCCCGCTCGTCCCGTTGTATCGGCGCGTCAGGTCGCGGGCGCGCTCGCGGTCGGCGACGAGAGCCGGGTCGGTGGGGTCGTACGGCTCTCCCGCCACCATCCGCTCGGTCTCGGTCGGCATGGTCGGGGTAACGGGCGCCGATTTATAAGTCGTCGGTGGTTCGGTCGCCCGACCGGCCCTCACCCGTGCGTGTAGCCGCGGTCGGGGAGCGGGTCGCCGTCGGCGGTCACCCCGTCTGCGGCGTCGATGACGGTTCCCACGCGCGCGAGCCCGCCCGAGCAGGCCTCGCGGGCGTCGTCGAGGTCGCCTTCGGGAACGGTACAGACGAGCTCGAAGTCCTCGCCGAAGTGCGCGGCGAGCTCGAAGCGGTCGGCGGGCCCCTCGGCGACGTCGTCGACCGCGGGATGGACGGGGAGCCGGTCGCTATCGAGCGCGAAGCCGACCTCGCTCGCCTCCGCGAGCTGGTGGAGCGACCGCGCGAGCCCGTCCGAGGAGTCCATCATCGCGGTCGCGCGGCCGGCGAGCGCGACCCCGTCGGCGACGCGGGGCGCGAACCGGAACAGGTCGTTGGCGCGCTCGACCGACGCCTCGTCGCCGCGCTCGAACAGCCGGAGGGCGGCCGCGGACCGCCCCCACTCCCCGGTGACGCAGAGCGCGTCGCCGGGGGCCGCGCCCGACCGCGTCACCGGGCCGGCGTCGGCGACCTCGCCGATCGCGGTCGAGGCGGTCGTGAACTCGTCGTGGCTGTCGAGGTCGCCGCCGACGTAGTCGGCGTCGACCGACTCGCAGACGTCGACCGCGCCGGCGACGAACCGGTCGAGTCGGTCGGGGTCGAATTCGGCGTCGGCGTAGACGGCGACCGCGGCGGTCGCGGTCGCGCCCATCGCCGCCACGTCCGAGAGCGACGCGCCGACCGCTCGCCACCCCGCGGTGTACCGGGTCGTCCCCGGCGGGAAGTCGGTGCGCTCGTGGAGCATGTCGGTCGTGATGACGGTGTCGCCGACGACGGCGGCGTCGTCGCCCGCGTGCGGCAGGTCGGCGGAGAGCCGGCGAAGCGCATCGCGCTCGTTCACGGGCGGGCAAACGCACCCGAGCCGGTTAGAAGGGATCGGTCCGACGCCCGACGATTGCCGCCCCGAGCGCGTCGCCCGCCCGATCGTGCCCCGTGATACCACGCATCATTTAAACAGGTAATACACACTAACGAATATTATCATTATCGATCATTATGTTTATTATCATCCCTCCGAACTCACCGAGTGCAATGTCAGTATCAGTACGCGGACACGGGGCAGCACGACGCGCCGACCGACCGATCACCAGACGACCACCGCAACCACCCACACGACCCGATGACGACACCTGACAAGACCACGACGCCCGAGACGACCCGACCGACAGACCGGCAGACGACTGAGACGACCCGACCGACAGACCGGCAGACGACCGCTGACGCTTCTCCCCGCTCGATCCCCGGCCGCACGCCGATCACCGAGGAAGCGGGTGCGCCGATCGTTCCCGCGACCCGGACGTCGACGACGGGGGCGACCGCGACCGACGCCCCGCGTCGCCCGAGCCCGCCGCCGACCGACGCGGAGCGAGACGCGCCGCTGGTCCCCGACCTGCGTCCGACCCGGACCTCGCGGACCGACGGGGGGTCGCCGTGAGCCCCGTTCCCCTGTCCGGGACCGGCGCCGGTCCCCGACCCGACCCGACGACGTTCACGCGGAGCGCGACCGACCGGTACGCGACGGACCGATCGACGGCCGACCGGCGCGCGACGGATCGAACCACGACCGACAGCGCCGCGACGGCGCGGTCCACCGACGACGACACCGCAGAGTGACATCCATGCATCCCAACGAGCTCGACGACGACGTCTTCGAGAGAGATATCGACAACCCGGCCGGCCGGAAGCTCCGCGAGCTGTTCGCGGAGCAGGAGTACACGTTCGCGCCCGGGATCTACCACGCGCTCGACGCCCGCCTCGCGGAGATGGCGGGCGTCGACGCCGCCTACATGAGCGGCTACTCGACCGTGCTCGGTCAGTTCGGCTTCCCCGATCTGGAGATGGTCACGATGACCGAGATGGTCGAGAACGCCAAGCGCATGGTCGAGGCGACGAACCTCCCGGTTGTCGCCGACTGCGACACCGGTTACGGCGGCGTCCACAACGTCCGGCGCGCGGTCCGCGAGTACGAGAAGGCCGGCGTCGCCGCCGTCCACATCGAGGACCAGACCTCGCCGAAGCGGTGCGGCCACATCGCGGGCAAGCAGATCGCCTCCCGCGAGCAGGCGCGGTCGCGCTTCGAGGCGGCCGTCGACGCCAAGCAGAGCGAGGACACGGTCATCATCGCGCGGACCGACGCGTACGGCTCCGCCAACGGCGACTGGGAGGAGCACCTCGAACGCGGCCGGATCTACGCCGACGCCGGCGTCGACCTCGTCTGGCCGGAGATGCCCGACCCGTCCCGCGAGGACGCGGTCGAGTACGCGGAGACGATCCACGAGACCCATCCCGACCTCGACCTGGCGTTCAACTACTCCTCGTCGTTCGCGTGGAGCGAGCAGGAGGACCCGCTCACCTTCGCAGAGCTCGGCGACCTGGGCTACCAGTACATCTTCATCACCCTGTACGGGCTCCACTCGGGCGCCCACGCGGTGTACGAGGACATGCAGAACATCGCCGAGAACGACGAACAGGCGCAGTTCGACCTGGAGGACCGCTACCTCGGTCACGAGACGGAGAGCCACCACGAGCTCTCCTTCGTCCCGCGGTATCAGGACATCGAGGCGCGGTTCGACCCCGAGGCGTCGGCCCGCCAGGAGGCGTCGGCCGGCTTCACCGAGGAGGAGAACGACCCGATCACCGCCGAAGACGGTGACGCCGAGGGAGAAACGGAGGAGCCGCCGGCCGCCGAGAGCGACGACTGATCGGTAGCGGATCGCGGAACGAGACCGGAACCGTCCGGTCGTCTCGTTTTTCTTTATCTCCGGCGGTCGGTCGCGTTTCGGGGACCGGTGGTCGGACGCCGCGCTCGCGGATCAGGCCGGAAGCGTGTCGATACCGTTGATCTCGACGTAGCCGTAGCCGCACTCGGGGCACCGCCACTTCGTCTTCTCGCCGAGGTGAAGGGTCATCGCCGCGGTCCGGTAGAACGACTGGGTCTCTCCGCACGAGGGACAGTCCACGTCCTTTTCGAGCGCCATGTGCGCGGATCGATCCGGCGCGGTGTTGAAGCTACTGATCCGGCGGCCGCCGCCCGCACGCGCGACTCCGTCCCTCAGGCCCGTCTGAGGGACAGGGCGACGAGCTTCTGTTCGGCGGCCCGGAGGTGCTGATGGAACGTCGCCGGACAGATCCCGAACCGCTCGGCGAGCTCCTCGGCGGTGACCTCCCGCGGCCAGTCGTAGTACCCGGCGTCGTGGGCCGCTCCGAGGATCTCCCGCTGGCGATCGGTCATATCCGTCTCGAGGGCCGCCCGGAGACACTCCTGCCCGAATATTGGTGTCCCGTAGGACTGCTCTCGCTTGACCCTCAGCTCGGCGTCCGGATAGGCGTCGGTGAAGTCGTTTACGACCGTCGAGACGTCCTCGGACGGCGGGACCTCCGCCCCGACGGTCCCGCTCCCGCCTCGGCTCTCGACGGTGCAGGGGAGCGCGCCGGACTCACCGAGAAAGACCGCCGGACAGCCGTCGTCCACGACGAACTCGAATAACGCCTCGTCCGTGAACCGCTCGACGAGACGCGCCTCCACCGACGGGTGGTCGAGGGCCTGCGCGAGGACGGACTCGGGGTCGACGCCGCTGACCGAGAAGAACTCGGCGTAGCTCCCCGCTCCCCGCGGGATGAACTCCCTCAGCAGCGCCGCTGCGCCGTCCGCCTCGGACACCGCGACGAACGGGTACTCGGAGCTCGAAAGGGCGAATTCGACGTAGGTCACCCGTTCGTCCGCCCGGGGGGAATCCTGGGAGGTCATGAGGGACCGTTCACTATTGACCCGTTTCACTCTTGTCCCGCGCCGACCGCGACGGCGCGGCTGCGGGTTCGAGCGCAGAGGAGCGGGACGAAATACGGCAAAGCTAGGCGCGTGCCTCTGACGATAATACGTTACGGCCGCATCCGCTTAGTCGCACACCCCAACTGCTTCGGTGTGGGTCCCGCGACCCGCGGGGTCACTTCTCGTCCACGTGCCGGACCTCGCTGGCGACGCCGCGCGTCGAGTCGACCATCTCCGGCCCGGACATCTCGGCGCGGCCGACCGCGAACGCCTTCGGCCCCTCGATGACGACCTCGTCGCCGACGCGGATGTCGTCGTCCGCGTCGACGACGCCGGGCGCCAAGACGGAGCCGTGCGGGACGAACGGGTCGATCCGGACCCGTTTCGTGGGGGCGTCGCTCTCGACCCAGCGGCGCGCGCCGGCGAGGGTGAACGAGAGGGTGCCGTACTGGGGGACCATCGTCGCGAGCTGCTCGCCCGGCTCGCCCTCGCGGCCGGCGTCGGGGTCGTCGCCCCACACCTGCAGCTTGGGGTACCGTCCGGTGGTTCGAATGTCCGCCTCGCCCGGCCCGCCGAACAGGTCGTCGCCCGCGCCGTCGCCGAGGAGGTAGTCGGCGATCGCCCGGACCGTGTTGTGCTCGCGCTCGCGCTTGCTGTAGGCGGGCTCGCCCTGCAGGGTCGCGTTCAGCTCCCCGAGCGACTCGTCGCTCGTCGGGTGGCCGACGCACGTGTACTCGAACGGGACGTCGACCGCGGGGTCGCTCGCGACGCGCTCGCAGATCTCGCGGTAGCCGTGGTCGGGGACGTGCGCGATCACCCGCGAGTAGTCGTTCCGCGTCAGATACCGCCGGAGCACCTCGGCGACGAAGCCGATCTCGTCTTCGCTCCAGTCGCCAGTGACGACCGCGTCGTAGTGCTGGGCGGGGTACGTCGTCTCCAGTTCCTGAGGCACCACGCCGATCGGCGAGGTCATCGAGACGGTGTGGCCGCGCCACTGGATCGCGTCGTGGAACTGCCCGTGGCTCTGGGAGTCGCTGTACGGCTTCGTCGCCGAGCAGGGGACCAACACGAGCGGCTGATCCGTGAACCGGTTCCGGTACCGGCTCGTCACCCGGTCGGCGAACCGCCGGATCTCGACGCGGTCCAGCGTCTCCGCGGTCGCCGCGGTCACCTCGGCGTCGCGCATCAGCGGCGTGCGCTCCTCGACGTACCCCCACTGATCGTCGAACTCGCGGAACGCGGCCGTGAGCCACTGCTCGTGGCGGGTCTGCCCTTCGATGTAGTCGCGCAGGCGACCCGCGCGGATCCGCTCGCGCACGCGGCGGAGCTCCGCGCGGAGCGCGTTCACGTTGTGCTCGGCGCAGTCGGCGCGGGTGAATTCGTCGCGGGGTCCCGCGCAGGCGGGACAGGCGCACGGCAGCTCGTCGAGATCCTCGAGGAAGTGCTCGGCGTCGGCCGTGAGGTATCGCCCCTGCGTCCCCTTCGCCCGGGCGAGCGTCGCGTCCACGAGGTCGACGCCGGCGTACGCGAGGACGGCGACGTTCAGCGGCGTGGCGACGCCCGAAAGCATAAGGGCGGTGTCGGCCGGCAGCGCCGCCTTCGCGGCGACGATTGCGTCGCGGAACGCCTCGCCGTGGCCGACGAACCCGGACGCGTCCGAGAGCAGGTACGCGTCGGCGCCGACGTCGCGGGCGCTCTCGCTGTCGACGACGGCGGCAGAGGGGTAGTCGACATCCGGGTGGTCGACCGCGAACGACTCGCGGACCTCCTCGCGGGTCCCCGCGGGGAACGAGCGGTGCGGCAGGACCGTGAGCGCGTCGTCGCCGCCGTCCGGGACCTCGCGCTCGCCGGCCCAGAGGCTGCCGGCGTCCGCTAAGAAGGGGTCCGCGAGCGCCGGCGTCGTCACCGGCTCGGCGAGCCGTAGCTCCCCGAGTCGGGCGGCGCCGTCGCGCTCGTGGACCTCGAAGTGGTCGGTCATACTCCCCCTCGCGCGGGGACGGTCAATTCTCTTGTGTTCCGCGCCGCAACCGTTAGGGACGACCCGTCCGAAGGGATCGCATGGAGCCCTCCGGCCCGTGGGACCGCGACCGCGTCGACGAGTTCCTGACCGACGCCCGCGTCCCGGTGCGCCTCGGTTGTCGCACGCCCGCGGACGACCCGTGGATCGTCTCGCTGTGGTTCTCGTGGGACGGCGCCGTCCACTGCGCGACGAGCGCCGACGCAGACGTCGTCTCGTTTCTCACGCACGACGACCACGTCTCCTTCGAGGTGTCGACGAACGATCCCCCGTATAAAGGCGTCAGGGGCCGCGGCCGCGCGACGGTGTCGCCGGACGCGGAGAAGGAGCTGCTGCGCGCCCTGCTGGAGCGGTATCTGGATGGCGTCGACAACCCGACCGGGGACCGGCTCCTCCGGCCGGAGCGCGAGGAGGTGCGGATCCGGATCGAGCCGGAGCGACTCCACACGTGGGACTACTCGAAGCGGATGGGGTCGGGAGAGGAGTAGCGTCGCGCGGCTGTTTCAGCTCCGGTCGCTGTTGAACTTCTCAGAACGCGACGGGAAGTGGCACTGAATACAGAGGATGTAGTTAGGTACGGCGACTGCGTTATGTTCTCTCTGAATCCAGAATCAACCGAGAGGTCGTGCTGCAAATGGAATACGGCTCTTCTACCGTGGGCGAAGAATACCTTCAGGAGCGAAGATAGTGAGACCGAGTAGACCACCCAACAAGAGAATCGCGGTGACACGCGCTCCGTCTGTACCTGTTGATACTCCGTCTGAGGTGACTCAGCGAGTTCAGACAGACCAGTTCTAAGTAACTGGGAACTGGCATTAATACTGTATATATTCACAGGCCAACGACCACGCGCAGATGCCCTCCAATAATCGCCGTACGTTCATAGGCGCAAGTGTAGCTGCTGGATTCGGGTCGCTGGCCGGGTTCAATCGACTCCAAGCACACGACAGTTCGACTCCTGCAGCGGACGAAAGCGACGGTGAATCCTCTCTGGACACATGGCTCGCAGCCGCGAATGATCCACAGACGAAACAGGTCCTCGACCTCCGGTATGATGATCCACCGACGGTGTATCTCGGTGTGTCGAATACGAAATCGTTCTCTCCGCCCGCGATCAAGGTTGCCCCGGACACAACTGTCACCTGGGAGTGGGTCGGAGAGAGTGCGGAGTACAACGTAGTCGCTACCGACGGGACGTTCGACAGCGGTCAGGCGGTTGCGAGGATCGGAGAGACATTCGAGTACACGTTCGACGCAGAAGGGACGCACAGATACGTCAGCGAGCCGCATGCCGACGCGGGCATGAAGGGTGTCGTCGTGGTCGATACGGCCCCGTCGAGCGGGTACCCAACTGTAGATAAGTGGCTCGCCGGAACGAACGAGTACGACGGAACTATCACAGACCAAACGTCCACCAGTCTCGTTGAAATTACCACCGGGGCGAACGGCAACGGTGGCCCATTCGCGTTCGATCCACACGCAGTGAAGGTATCACCCGGAACGACGGTCCGATGGTCGTGGACCGGGACGGGCGGCGCACACAACATCGTCTTCGAGGACACCGATCTCGGTGGTGAAACTCTCCACACCGAGTCCGGCGTCCACTTCGAAGAAACGTTCTCCGAGACGGGCGTCTTCAGGTACTCTTGTCGACCCCACCGCGATATTGGACACCGCGGTGCCATCGTTGTTGAGTGATTTCAGGCTCATTTGTTCTTGATTTTGCGTTGAAACCCTGTTCTTTAGACGCAAGACTGGTTAAAACGGCGGAAAGCCTGAGACCACGTATTGATCATCGAGGGTCAGATGTCGGTGGGGGGTTCCGGCACCGCTGGAATGGTAGTTCATCTGCCCCAACATCGTCGCTCCCTCCATCACCGAACTACTATCGGTTCTCATATTTTGGTTTGGTCTCTGTGTCCTCTTTCTCGCAGCGATTACCAACGCAAAAGTGGGTACAATACAACGATGGGCATAGTCGGACGACTGATTGGTACTCTGATCGCGGCCGGAGCACTGCTAATCGCATTTGTGAGGGTAGCCTTGGAGCCGGGACGTAGCAGTTACGTGTGGTCCCTGTACTGAGAGATCACTCCCTTCCGCAGATCGGCCCGGTTCGTCCCACATTCGCGCTCTGTAATCAGCACGACCGCTGAAAGCTGGCTCTGCTTGAGGGATTCAACGACCCCCGTTACCCGGATCGCCCGAGCGTCCGCAGGTCCTCCGTCTCGACGCGGTCGGGAACGGCGTCGAGCGCCGCCTCGGGCCAGCCGTCGTGGCCGAGCGTGATCTCGGTCTTGGGGTTCGCCGACGCGAGCGCGGCGACGCCCTCGGCCGCGGTGACCCGCGCCGCGTCGTCGAGCCGCTCCGGGACCTCCGCGGTGAGCGGGTACGTCTCCGAGAGCGCCCGCGGGAAGGGGCCGAACGGCGGTTTCACGCGCCACACCGCGTCGTAGTCGTGCGTCGACGGCGCGTTCGACTCCGTGAGCAGCAAGCGGCCCGGCGCCTCCAACCGGGCGAGCCGATCGCGGTGCCGGCGGACCTCCGGGCGCCGGGCCGACTCGTGGGAGGTGTAGA
The DNA here is from genome assembly GCF_003721435.2 of Halorubrum sp. CBA1229. NCBI lineage: Archaea > Methanobacteriati > Methanobacteriota > Halobacteria > Halobacteriales > Haloferacaceae > Halorubrum > Halorubrum sp. CBA1229. Next base: position 2,285,787 of record NZ_CP054585.1, read on the forward strand.
AGAAGGCGTCCTTCGAGACGGGATCGGTGCGCTCCAGCTCGTCGGCGTGGTCGAGCAGCGCCCGGTAGCCGTCGAGCATCGCGGGGTGACCGCGGGCGCGCCGGTCGACCAGTTCGAGGAGGTTCCCCGACCGGATCGCGGCCTTCACGCGCCGGAGCTCCTCGAAGGTGACGTGGAGGTTGTGTTCGGCCAGCAGCCGCTCAGGGGACGCGTCGGCGTCGGGGTCCTCCTCGAGCCCGCGGAGCTCCGCCGGCGTGTGCTCGGCGCAGACCGGACACGAGCAGGGGAAGTACTCCATCTCCTCGAGGTGTTCGGTGCCCGAGACGGTCAGGTAGCGCCCATCGCGCGCCATCAGCGCGTAGGCGGCCGAGTCGAACAGGTCGCAGCCCGCGGCGACCGCCAGCGCGAGCATCATCGGGTGGCCCGCGCCGAACAAGTGGACGGGCGCGTCCGGGTCGAGCCCGCGCTTCGCGGCCCGCACCGCCTCGACGACCTCGGCGTAGCGGTAGGAGTTGAGCAGCGGCACCATCGCGCCGACCGGGAACACGTCGAGGTCCGTGGCCGTCGCGTGTCGCCCGGCTTCCTCGCGGAGGTCCGGGAACGTCGATCCCTGTACGGGGGCGTTGACGAGCATTTCGCCGGTCTCCGCGGCCGCCGCGTCGGCGAGGGCGCGCTCCGTGGTTTCCAACTCCCGCTCGGCGCGCTCGCGGTCGACGTCCGGCGGCGTCGGGACGTCGACCGGGGTCGCCACGTCGCTCCCGATACGCCGCTGGAACTCGATGATCTCCTCGGTGGTCACGTCGATGTCGCCGTACTCGGCGAGCTGGAAGGAGCCGGAGTCGGTCATGATCGCGCCGTCGAACCCGAGGAAGTCGTGGAGCCCCTCCTCAAGCACCCGATCCCGGATCCGGTCCGTGCTCCGGATGATGTAGGAGTTGGTGATCAGCATCTCCGCGCCGAACTCCTCGCGGAGCCGCGACGGCTCGACCGTGAGCACGTTGGGGTTGACGACCGGCAGCAGCGCCGGCGTCTCGACCGTGACGCCGGCGCGGGGGACCTCCAGCCGGCCGATCCGCCCGGCCGCGTCGTGGTCCCGGATCTCGAAGTGATCGCGCATACCCGGAGTGGACGGACGCGGGCGGTAAGGGTTGCGTTCGGGGGCGACGGGCCGGGGACCCTCGCGGAGTCCGATCGATCCCCTCAGAGCCCAGTCGGGTGGCTCACGTACTCCGTCTCCAGTCCCCACTCCGCCGACAGCGACTCGAGTGACCGCACCCCGAACGTCTCGGTCGCGTAGTGCCCCCCGAGGAACACCGTGATCCCGGCCTCCCGCGCGTCGTGGTAGACCTGCTGCTTCCCCTCGCCCGTGATCAGCGCGTCGGCGCCGGTCGCCGCGGCCTCGTCGAGCCAGTCGACGCCGGAGCCCGTGACGACCGCGACGCGCTCGATCTCGTCGGGCCCGAAGTCGATCACGCGCGTCGGCGACTCCTCGCCGTCGGGCTGCCCCTCGAACCCGTCGAGCGTCTCCCGGAGCGACGCGGCCGGGAGCGGCTCCGGCAGCTCCCCCGCCGTCCCGATCGTGACCGGGCCGATCTCGCCGAACGGGTCGCGGTCTTCGAGGCCGATCGCCTCCGCGACGCCGGCCGCGTTGCCGAGGTCGGCGTTGCCGTCCAGCGGGAGGTGCGAGACGTACAGCGCGATGTCGCGCTCGATCAGCGCCTCGACCCGGTCGTACGTCCGCCCGGTGACGCGGTCGAAGCCCCCCCACGAGATCCCGTGGTGAACGACGAGGACGTCGGCGCCCGCGTCGGCCGCGGCCTCGATCGTCGCCTCGGCGGCGTCGACCGCGACGGCGACGCGCTCGACCTCGGCGTCGTCCGGTCCGACCTGTAGCCCGTTCGCGCTGGCGTCGACGTCGGCGTACGCCGCCGTGTCGAGTTCGTCGTCGAGCCGTTCCGCGTACTCGGAGAGTCGCATGCTCACCGGTACGCCCGGGGGAAAATAAAGGACGGCGACCGCGGTCAGTCGTCCAGCTCCTCGGCGACCGACTCCGGCGGGCCGTCGATCTCGGGGCCGCTCCCCTCGCTCGCCGACTCTCCGCCCGGGACCTCCGGCGGCGCGTCGAACTCGGGGTCGAACAGCTGGAGCGCGGTCCGGATCGTCTCCCAGTCGTCCTCGCCGGCGGCGTCGCGCAGCGAGCTGGTGGGGGCCGCGAGCAGCTGTCCGACCAAGGCGTCGGCCATATCCTCGACGGTCTCGCGCTGCTCCTCGGTCAGCCCGCCCTGCGCCTCCAGCTTCGAGAGCGCGCGGTCGACCTCGCGGGCCTTCACGCGGTCGGCGCCCGCGTACATCGCGGAGATGGCGTCGTCCGCGCGCTTGCGCTTGTACGCCTGCAGGATGCGGTCGAGCTCCTCGTCGATGATCGCCTCGACGTCGCGCGCCTCCGCCTCGCGGCTCTCGCGGGTCCGCCGCGTCACGTCTTCCAGCGCGTCGATGTCGTACAGCGTCAACCCGTCGCGGTCGGCAACCGTCGGGTCGACGTCCCGCGGCTGCGCGATGTCGATGCAGACGAGCCGTCCCGCGTCCGCGACGTGTCCCGGCTCGATCACCGGCTCCGGGCTTCCGGTCGCCGAGATAACGAGGTCGGCGTCGGGGACGACCGCCGGCAGGTCGGCGAGCGAGACGGCCTCCGCGGGCGTGTCAACCTCGCCGGCGACGAACTCCGCGTTCGGCACCGTCCGGTTGGCGACGACGATATCGGAGACGGCGGTGTCGTCGAGCGTCCGCGCCGCGAGCGTTCCCATCTCGCCGGCGCCGACCACGACCGCCGACCCGTCGGTGAGGTCGATCTCGGTCGCGGCCAGCCGGACCGCGGCCGAGCCGAGGGAGACGACCCCCTCGTTGATCGAGGTCTCGTTGCGTGCGCGCTCGCCGACGTGCAGCGCCTTCGTCACCGCGTCCTTCAGGACGGGGCCGATGCCGCCCGCGGACTTCGACTCCTCGTACGCCTCCCGCAGCTGGCCGCTAATCTGGTCCTCGCCGAGCACGAGCGACTCCAGCCCGGCGGCGACGCGCATCAGGTGTTCCAAGCTCTCCTCGTGGTCGAGTCGGCGGACCGCGCCGCCGCGGATGTCGGGGGCGAACGACGCCAGCGCGTCGGCCCCGTCGACGGTCCGGTCGGTGACGACGAACGCCTCCGAGCGGTTGCACGTCTGGAGGGCGAACGCCTCCTCGACGCCGTCGCGCGCGAGCAGGTCCGAGACGGTCGCGCGGACGCCGTCGCCGCCGGCCGACTCGATCTCGTCGACCGTCGCGCGGGCGTGAGCGACGCTCACACCGGCGATGGCTCCCGTCTCCTTCATCTGTTGAGTTCCTCCTCGATCACGGAATACGCCTCTTTCCGACCGTTGGATCTCCCCTTTTGTAAACCCTTCCAAACCCCCTCGGATCGCACGACACGACGGATTGCCTCCCGACGCGCCTCGGGGTCGACCCCCCGATCTCTGAGCTCCGCGCGGAGCTCGCCGGAGAGCTCCGCCATCGCCCCCGCACCGTCGATCTCGGCCTCGACGCGCTCGCGGAGCGCCTTCGCGAGCGCCGGGCTCGCGCCCCCGGTCGAGAGGGCGACCGTGACCGGCGCGTCCTCGACGGTCGCCGGAACGACCACGCTCCGTACGTCGCGCGACCCCGACCGGTCCGCGGTCGACACGTCCGTCCGATTGACGAGCAGGTCGGCCTCAAGCGCGGCGGCTTCGGCCGCGGCGTTGACGGCGACGTCGTCGGTGGCGGCGACCACGAGGGCCGGTCCGAGGCGATCGATCCAGTCTCCGACCGCGTCGGGGTCCGGGGCGGCGCGGACCAGCTCAACGGTCGGGCCCTCCGCCCCGCTCCGGTCGCCCTCCCCCGCGAGGTCGACGAGCCGGTCGTCGAACGCCGGGCTCACGACGACGACGCGGGCCTCGGCGGCGAACCGCGACGCCTTCCGCGCGCCCACGGCCCCGCCGCCGAACACGAGCACCGTCTCCCCGGCGAAGTCGTGGTAGAGCGGGATCACGTCGGGCACCTCCGGACCGCAGCGAAACGGCTCACGCCGTGTTGCTGTCGGCGCGGTCGGCGATCCGGATCCCCGTCTTCTTCAAGATCCGCGTGGAGAACAGCGTGTCCCAGTCGTCGGCGCCGACGTCCCAGTGCTCGTCCATCAACTCTTTCACCTCCGCGATTCGCCGCTCGCTCTCGGCCTCCGTCCGACCGTGGGTCATCGCGAAGAAGTTGTACTGCCAGACGCCCGCGTGGCGTGGGCGTTCGTAGCAGTGCGTGACGAAATCGAGCGAGGCGACGGCGGGCCCGACCTCGTCGAGGGCGTCCTCGGGCACGTCCCAGACGGTCATCCCGTTCTCCGTGTAGCCGAGCGCGTAGTGGTTCGGGATCACGCCGACGCGGCGCACCTTCCCCTCCGCCTCGAACCGCTTGATCGTCTCGATCACCCACCCGACGTCCGCGTCGAGCGCGGCCGCCACGTCGGCGTACGGTGTCTCCGTGATCGGGAGCCCGCCCTGGATCTCGACGACGAGGTCGCGCTCGGCGGGCGTGAGCGTCCCCCGCTCGCTCGGCGTGACAGCCGGACCGAGATCGGACAGGTCGACGTCGCCGTCGGGAACCGGACCGTCGACGAGGAACTTCGCGCCGACGTGGAACTCCCGGAGCTTCGGCAGGTTGTACGTCTCTTGGCCCGTCGCCGTCTCGATCTCGGCGAGCACCTCCTCGACCCGGTCGCCCCCGTCCTTGTCGGGGTCTGGGTGATCGGCGACGCTTACCACGAACCACATGTTGAGGTGCGGGTGCTCGCGCTCGTAGTTGTGCGCGACCGCGGTGAACTCGTTGACGGTCTCCGCGATCGCGTCGTAGCGGTCCTCGGGCGCGTGCATCGCGACCAGCGACGCCGCCCCGCCGATCTCCTCGGCGTTGACGAGCGCGCCGAACCGCGAGAGGATCCCCTCCTCGTCGAGCTCGCGGACGCGGTCGCACAGCTCGGCCCCGGTCACGTCGACGCCGTGCTCCCGCAGCGCCGCCGCGGCCGGCTCGAAGGGCCGCTCGGTCACCGGAAACCCGCCCTGGAAGGCGTTGATGATCCCGCGGTCGAGCGCCGTCAGATCCGCGTCGACCTCTCTCATGCCTCCCGATCGGGTCCGAGCGAGAATAAGCGATCCGACACCGACCCGACCGGTTCGGCGTCCGTCTCAGCCGTCGAGGTCGCGAGCGATGTCCGCGAGCGACGACGGCGGCCCGCGCGTCGCCTCGTACACGGTCCGCTCGCCCGGGACCCGGAGCCCGTACAGCTCCCCCGGCACGACGACGTCGAGGACGACGCTGTCGCCCGGCTCGCGGCCGTTCGCGTCGAGCCACGCGACCAAGCGGTTCTCCCCCTCGCCCGCCTCCCGCGCGAGCCGTCGGTTATCGAACGCGCCGCGGATCAGCCGTCCGGAGCTGTCGGCCGTCACCGGCGCGTGGTTCTCCTCCCGGTCGAACGCGACTCGGATCACGTCGCCGGCGCTCATCGACAGCGACTCGCAGGTCCCCGACTCGACGCGGCCGGCGAGCTCGTCGTCTTCGGGGATACGCACGCAGGGGCGGCGAGTGCCGCCGCTCCGGGCGAGCGAGACGCGTATCGAGGCGACGCCCTCGTCGTCGGAGGGAACGCGGGGCATCGAAAAGGGGCGCTTACTCCTCGTCGGCGTCGTCGCCGTCGTCCTCGCCGAGCGCTGCGGCGACGTCGTCGCCCTCGACGACAGAGACGTTGATCTGCGCGACGTCGTCGTCGATCTCGCGGCCGCGGACGGTGATGCGCTTGCGCTCGCCCTCGCGGGACGGCTTGAAGCCCACGCCGCCCTCTAAGAGGAGCTCCTTCAGGCGGGTGCCCGAGACGTCCTCGCGCATCGGTCGACCGGTCTCGTCGGAGCCGCCGGTGATCTCGACCGTGTGCTCGGAGAGGCCGACGGCGTCACCGCCGATCTCGTCGCCGATCTCTCGACCGAGGAACCGGTTGGCGTCCTGTCCGTCGACCTCTCGCTGGAACGTCTCGCCGCTCTCGGGGTCGGCGATGACGACTTTGAATTCGGCCATGGGCGAACCGAGACCCCCGCGAATAAAAAGCACGTCGAAACCGCGATCGGGCCCGATCGGCCCGGGAACCCGATTCGGCGGAGAGATTCCACGCCGGTCTCGACTCGACGGCCGCGCTCACCGCTCGGCGTCGATCCGCTCGACCCGCCGCGACCCGTCTCCCCACGGGCCGTCGACGAACGCGTCCTCCAGCGCCCGAACGACGCGTTCCGGGTCGTCGGGTCCGCCGGCGCCCGCGACGCTGCCGACCGTCTCCGGGTCGAACGACACGTCGAGCGCGTCGTAGACGGCGTCGCTGACGGCGGCGACCTCCCGCGCATCGCCCGGCGAGACGACGACGCAGCCGGCGACCAGCGCCGCGTCCGCGCGGACGCGCTGGGCGATTCCCGACACCTTCCCGCCGCCGGCGACGCGCACGGAGTGGTCGCCCGGGCAGAACGACGCCGCCGGCTCGCCGGCGACGACGTCGGCGCCGAGCCCCCGGAGCGTCTCGGTGACCGTCTCGACGGCGTGGTCGTACCGCTCCGCGATCGACCCGCGCGAGCCGCTCCCCGCCGCGTCGCCGCCCAGCGGGATCGCGTGCGCAAACGCGATCGTCTCCCCGGCGTACGCGACGGCTCGCCCGCCGACGTCGCGCTCGACCGGGCGGAACCCGCGGTTCGCGGCGACCCGCTCGGCCCGCTCGAAGCCGTCCTCGCGGGCGTCGCGGCGGCCGAACGCGACTTGTCGGGTCGGCGTCCACACGCGGAGTCCGGGGGTTCCGTCGCCCGCGACTGCGAGGAGCGCCGCCGTTCGCTCCCGGTCCGCGTCGGGGTCCGCGATCTCCCCTCTGAGTACGCGCATATCGGTATCACAGGCGGTGGCGGACAAGCCGGTTTCGGCCGCCGCCGGCACTCCGCTCGCGGGAGAACCCGGCGGCCGCGTCGTCGTCCGGTCGCCGACGGTCGCCGTCCCGGAGTATGACACAAACGTTTTGCCGGCCCTCTGATTGGGTCACGTATCGATGAGCGATCTCGGCGCGCTGCCGGTCCGAGCGTACCTCGCAGCTTGCCTGCTCGCCGGGGTCATCGGGCTGTGGCTCGGCGGGATCGCGTGGCGGGAGCGCGACCAGCCGGGCGGCACCGAGGTCGCGCTCTACCTGCTCTGCGGCGGCGGAATCTCGCTTTTGTACGCCGTCAGGGTCGCGAGCGCGAGCGAGCTGACCATGGTCGTCACGCTCAACCTTGCGACGCCGCTCGTCGCGGCAATTCCCGGACTCTGGACGGCGTTCACGCTCGCGTTCGCCGGCCACGATCAGTGGCGGACGGAGCACCGGATCGTCGCGCTAGCGACGCCCCCGTTCGCCTGGGTCCTGCTCGCGTGGTCGAGCGCCACCCACGGGCTCTCTCGGCGCTCGCTCACCCCGGTCGTCGAGGGGCCGTTCACGCTTCTCTCGTTCGATCTGGGCCTCGCTGACGTCGGGTTCGTCCTGTACGCCTACGCGCTCTGCCTCGTCGGCGTCCTCGTCGTCGTCGACCTCTACCAACGGACCGGGAACCGGTACCGACTCCAGACGTTCGTGATCCTGCTCGGGACGCTGTTCCCGTTCCTCGGCGGGATCGCGACCGTCGTGGACCTCGGTAGCTACGCGAACCTCGCTTGGTTCCCGTCGGCGCTCGTCGTCCACGGCGTCTTCCTGTACGGGACTGTGTTCTGGCTCGGGACGCTCGACGCCGCGGTCGTCGCCCGCGACACCGCCGTCGAGGTGATGCAGGACCCGGTGATCGTGGCGGGGTCCGACGGCCGGATCCGCGATCTCAACCCCGCCGCCGAGGCGCTGCTCCCGCCGGACGCCGTCGGCTCGTCGCTCTCGGCGGTGTTCCCGCGGCTGGAGACTGGCGTGGAACACCCGATCACCATCGGCGGGCGGCAGTTCGACATTCAGGAGGACCCGATAACGGACCCCCGCGGGACGGACCGCGGTCACGTGTTCCTCCTCCGCGACGTGACCGAGCGCGAACGGCGACAGTCGGAGCTAGAGCGCCGCGAGGCCGAACTCGAGCGACAGAACGAGCGCCTGGAGGACTTCGCCGGCGTCGTCTCCCACGACCTCCGGAACCCGCTCGCGGCGGCGACCGCGGCGGTCGAGCTCGCGCGTCACGACGGCGGCGAGAACGACGACGCGCTCGACCGGGCGGCGAACGCCCACGAGCGGATGGACGACCTCATCGAGGGGCTCCTCTCGCTGGCGACCGCGGGCCGCTCCGTCGACTCCGCGGACCGGGTGTCCCTCGAGGCGACGGTCCGGCGGGTCTGGTCGCGGCTCGAGTCGGCGGACGCGACGCTGTCGGTCGAGGGGCCGGACGCGACGGTGCTCGCCGACGGCGACCGGCTCGAACAGCTGCTCTCGAACCTGTTCCGCAACGCCATCGAACACGCGGGTGACGACGTCGCGGTGCGGGTCGATATCGAACGCCGCCCGGACGGCGTCGCGCTCGCCGTCGCCGACGACGGCCCCGGGATCCCGCCGGACCAGCGATCGCAGGTGACCGAGCGCGGCGTCTCGCTCGGGGGCGGGACGGGGCTCGGGCTCGCGATCGTCGTCGACATCGCCGAGGCGCACGGGTGGGAGCTCTCCGTCGAGGAGTCCGAGTCGGGCGGCGCTCGCTTCGTGATCGGCGGGATCGAGCCTGCGGACGACTGAGGCGATGTCGGGAGGCGGGTGCGACGCCCCGACGCCGTCCCGCGCCGATCGCCTCCGCCGACGGCCACTTGTGGATCGAGCCCCGCCCTGCGAACGACGATGTCCGTCACCCTGCCGCTGGACTCGCTCGACGGCTACCGACGGTTCTCGCGGTTCAACTCGCCGTACCCCGCTCACGACGACGGCCGCGCCGTCGACCTGTACCCCGAGGCCGGGCGGGGGATATCACCCGTCTCGGGAGTCGTCCGCGAGACCCGGACCGTCGGCTGTCCGGACCGGCCGTACGCCGCGAGCGAGGACCACCTGATCGTCGTCGACCTCGACGACGAGTGGTGTCGACGAGCCGGCGCCGAGCCCGGGACGGTCGCCCGGGTCCTCCACGTGATCCCCGAGGTGTCGCCCGGCGACCGCGTCGCCGTCGGCGACGACCTCGGACCGACGACGCGCTCCGGGTTCTTCGGGCAGTGGGTCGACGACCACGTCCACCTCGGGTTCCGGGCGCCAGACGCGAGCGCGCTCAGGGCGAGCGGGTCGCTCCCGGTCGCCGTCGACGTCGCCGTCGAGCCGGTCCCGTGGGACGGGTGCGGAACCGTGATCGAACGCGGCCCGACCCACGTGCTCCTCGACGCGCCGACGCACCCCGACCCGGGCGGGACGTTCGCCGCGCTCGCGAGCGACGAGGGGGTCCCGCTCGACGGCGGGCTGGCCCACTACGCCGGTGGGGGCGTCTTCGGCGGCGACTCCGCCGGCCGTCTCGACGAGCGAACGACGGCGACGCTGTTCGGCACTCGCGTCGGCGCCGCGGACGGCCGGGGGCTCGCGTGGGATCCGGTCGACGTGCTCGCGAACGGCGAGCGAGTCGTGGGGCTGTCGCTGTTCGCGGCGCGGGACGCGGGGTACGGCGCGAAGGTCGTCTGCCCGGACCGCGAGTTCGAGATCGGCGAGGCGGTGTCGCTCGGCGTGGTCCCGAGCGACGACCCGATCCGGCTCGGCGCGGGGTGAGGATATTCGCCGCGCTACTGAGAACAGGTGGCGAACAGCCGGCGCGGGCGCTCTCCGCGGCGGTACGCCGGACTCCCGTCTCGGCCGCCGCGGGCGAGGCGTCAGGTCACGGGGCGGCTGGCTCGGTATCGCTGATAAGCGGTCGGACTGGTCGCGGTACAGCCGGACTCCGGCCCGCCGTCGGCGCCGCCAACCTCGAGTCGGTTGTTTCCCGTTTCAGGGGCTACAAGCGGGACCCTCGTGTGGGAGTGGTATGAACCGGACAGACGTCGCGGATTTGGACCCGCTCTCCGCGGAGGCCGTCGCGCTCGTCGAGCGTCGGATCGAGGAGGAGCACGGCTACCTCTCGTGGCTGAACACGTCGGTCGACGTCGTCGAGCGCGGGCGGGTCGTCCTCTCTATCCCCTTCGACGACAAGCTGACGAACAGCGACGGCGGCACTATCCACGGCGGCGTGGCGGCGACCCTGATCGACACCGCCGGCGGGATCGTCCAGCGGACCGCCTTCGAGGACCCGCTTTCCGGGGAGGTCGCGACGGTGAACCTCAACGCGAGCTACCTCCGCCCGGCGACCGGGGACCTCACCGCCGAGGCGACGATCGTCAGGTCCGGCGGCTCGATCGGCGTCAGCGACATGACCGTCACCAGCGCGACCAACGGCGAGGCCGCCGAGGTCGTCGTCGGTCAGGGTTCGTTCCGGCTGTTCCGCGAGTAGCCCGCGAGGCCGTCGAGGAGGTCGGCGGGGTCGTCGAGCGCGCTCGCGAGCGCCGCCACCGCGTCGCGGTCGGCCCGCTCCGGCGCCGCGCGCACGACGACGGACTGCTCGCCCAGCGACACGAACTCGCAGTCGAGCCGCTCCGCCGTCTCGCGGAGGCCGAGCCCGACGTCGGCGTCGCCGGTGATCACCTTCCGCGCCGGGCTCTCGAACGCTCGCACGGTCAGCTCGTAGCCCGCGGTCGCCTCCGTCAGCTCGCTCCGCGACGCCGACCGCTCGTCGGCGAGCGCGTCGAGCGCGTCGTCGAGACTCCGGCGGAGCCCGGAGTCGGTCGGACGGTTGACGAACCGCAGGTCGCGGTCCACGACCGCGCCGAGCCCCGTCACGTCGGCCGGGTTGCCGGCGGGAACGACGAGCCCCCACTCGCGGGTCCAGCCGCCCAGATCGACCGTTTCGACCTCTCGATCCGTCGGTCCCGCGACGACCGCCACGTCCGGGACGCCGTCGCGCAGCCGCCGGAGCCCCTCGCGGGACCCGACCGGCAGGTACCGCGGGCGCTCCAACCGGTCGAGCAGGCGGTTGAGCGCCGGGTCGTCCTCGCCGACGCCGAGCAGGGTCGGCGGACGCACGTCCGGCGAGAACAGCTGCACCGTGACGCGCTCGCCTCGATCGAGGTACTCCGTGTCCGGGTCGACGGCGACGACCCCGTCGGCCTCGACGAGGCTCGTCGTCGCCCCGGAGCCCTTGTCGACCGGGTAGACGAGCGGGCGGTCGTCGTCGTTCAGGTCGAGGAGCCCGACCGGCATCAGCCGCATGCGCCCCTCGCCGTAGCGCTCGCCGACGGCCATCCGACCCTCGACGGTCGCCGTCGCGGGCTCCGGTTGACCGGCCGCCTCGCGGATCGCGGGCGCGACGAACGTCCGGAAGATCGTGAGCGCCGACACGGGATAGCCGGGGAGCCCGACGTATGCCGACTCGCCGGTGCGATCGCTCTCGAGGGCCGCGTCGCTCCCGCCGCGGTCGAGGCGCCCGACGAGCATCGGCTTGCCGGGCTTGACCGCGACGCCGTGGAGCAGCAGCTCGCCGCGCTCCTCGATCACGCGGTAGATGACGTCGACCGCGCTCGCCGAGGTCGACCCCGACGAGAGCACGAGGTCGCACTCGTCGGCCGCGCGCCGGAGCAGCCGCTCCATCTCCTCGTAGTCGTCGCCGGCGTGCGGGTAGAGGACCGGCTCGCCGCCCGCCTCCTCGACGCCGGCGGCGATGGTCGTCGAGTTCACGTCGTATATCTCCCCGCGCGAGGGGTCGAGGGCCTCGCCCGGGCGCACCAGCTCGTCGCCGGTCGAGACGATCCCGACCCGCGGCTTCCCCTCGACCGGCACCTCGTCGACGCCGAGCGCGGAGAGCAGCCCGATCTCGCGGGGTGTCAGCCGCGTTCCCGGACCGAGCGCGCGGGCGCCGGCCGCGATGTCCGCGCCGGCGCTCATCACGTGGTCGCCCGGCGCGACGGCGGTCCGGATCGCGATCCGGTCGGGCTCGTCTTCGTCTTCCTCCGCGTCGGGGTCGTCCCTCTCCGCGTCCAGCTCGTCCGTGCGCTCGACCATCACCACGGCGTCGGCGCCCTCGGGCATCACGGCACCCGTGGAGATCTCGGCGCAGGTGCCCGGCGCGACGGTCACCGCTGGGGCGGCGCCGGCGTGGACCGACCCGACGAGGTCGAGCTCCGCGGGGTCAGCCTCGTCGGCGCCGAAGGTGTCGCGGGCCCGGACCGCGTACCCGTCCATCGAGGCCCGGTCGAAGCCGGGCACGTCGATCGCGGCGTCGATCCGCTCCGCGAGGACGCGGCCGCGGGCGTCCTCTAACGGGACCGTCTCCGGCTCCGGCGAGAGGTCGAGTGACTCGATCGCCGCGTGCGCGGCCTCGGGCGTCGCCAGGTCGCGGAACTCCTTGCGGTCGCTCACGGCGTCACCTCCCAGAGCTCGACGTCAACGACCTCGCCCGCGTCGAGCCCCTCCCGCGGCTCCGGCACCACGACCCAGCCGTCGGCGAGCGCGACGCTCGAGAGGATGCCGGAGCCGCTCGCGCGGGTCGGCGTCGCGGCGGGGAGGTTCGTTTCGCCCCCGCCGCCGTCGGCCGACTCGTCGGCTCTCTCGTCGGCGTCTTCACCCTCGACGCCGCCTCCTCCCTCCGAGAGCGCCACCCGCGCGAACGTCCGCGTCCCGGGCTCGCTCGGCACCTTCCGGTCGAGGACCGCGCGCCGCGTCGGGAACGGGTCCGCGGTCGTCCCGCCCACGCGCTTCTGGACGGGTCGGAGGAACTGCGCGGCGTTGACGATGCAGGCCACCGGGTAGCCGGGCAGCGAGACGACCGGGGTGTCGTCGGCGACGCCGAGACAGACCGGGTGCCCCGGCTTCAGCGCGACGCCGTGGACCAGCACCTCGCCGAGCCCGTCGACGACCTCGGGGATCAGGTCGCGCTCGCCGACCGACGATCCGCCGGTAGTGACGACCACGTCGGCGTCGAGGTCGGCCTCGACCGCGGCCGCGAGCGCGTCTTCGTCGTCGGTGACAACGTCGCGGTAGCGCGCCTCGCCGCCCCAGCGCTCGACCAGCTGCGAGACGGTCAGGCCGTTCGTCTCGATCACCTCGCCGGGGTCCGGGTCGGATTGGACCAGCTCCTCGCCGGTCGGGATCACGGCGACGGTCGGCGGCTCGTACACGGGGACCGCGTCGAGCCCGACCGACTTCAGGAGGCCGAGGTCGGAGGGGCGGAGGACGTGGCCCGCGTCGAAGAGGCGCTGCCCGTCCGCGACGTCCTCGCCGGCCTCGCCGACGTTCTCGCCGGTCGCGACCGCGTCGAACGCCTCCACCTCGTCGCCGATCTCCTCGACCTGCTCGATCATCACGACCGCGTCGGCGCCCTCCGGGACCGCGCTGCCCGTGTGGACCCGCGCGGCCTCGTCCGGCGCGATCGACTCGGCCTCGGTGCCGGCGGCACGGAGCACCGCCGGCGACCGGCCGGACGCGCCGAAGGTGTCCTCGGCGCGGACCGCGTACCCGTCCATCGCCGCTCGGTCGTAGCTCGGGACCGGCGCCGGCGCGTCGATCGGCTCGGCGACGACTCGGCCGTCGGCGTCGGCGAGCGGCACCGACTCGGTCCGGCCGTGGGGCTCGGCGGCGTCGAGCAGCGTCGCCAGCGCGTCCGCGACGCGGGTCCGCCGCTTGAAGCCGGCCTCGCGTCTGTCGTGGCTCATGGGCGTTCGTTTCGGGCCCGCGGGCAAAAACCCCGCTCCCCGGGCGGTCGGAGCGCTCCCCGTCGCACCGCGAGCGGACCCCCACCGCGCGGGTTCGCGACCGCCTCAGGTGACCCACGAGAGGATCCGCGCCGCGCGGTGCGTCCCCTGGATCGCGGCGACGCGGGCGGCCGAGAGCGTCTCGGCGACCCCGCGCCGCGCCGCGGTCGCGCTCCGGACCGCGCCGGTCCGGGCGTAGTACCCGGACTTGCGCCCCGCGGCGCCGACGTAGTGTTTCGCGGCCATCCGGATCGGCGCGCGGCGACCGTCGACCGTGGTCGTCCCCTTCCGGATCGCGTCGAGGACGTCGTCGCCGGTGACGTCGGCGATCGACTCGCGCCCCTCGACCTCGACCTCGGTGAAGGCTCGCCCCACGTACTCCAGGTGGTGCGCGTCGCTGGCGGCCACGCCTGGGTAGTCGTACTTCGCCGCGAAGCGCCGCGCGCGGCGGTTGCGGTACCCGGTGAACAGCCACGCGTTGAACACCTCGACGGCGTCGACTTCGTGGAGCTCGGCGGGCTCACCTCTCGCCGCTGCCGCGTCCCCGTCGGCGGGCGACGACTCCCGCGACCCGTCACTGACGGGAATCGCGTCCTCGTCCGGCTTCGGAACCGGGATGTTCCGCTGGCGGACGCCGTGGCGCGAGCGCTGGAACGGGTGCGGCACGATCGCGACCCCACCGCGGTCGTGGATCCACTCGATCGTCTCGTCGTACGGCTGCCGGCGCGGCGGCATCCGCTCGACGCCGACCGCGAGCAGGTGGCCGTGCGCGGTCGACACCTCGACGCCGGGGATTCCGATCAGGCCGTACTCCGGGGCCAGTTCGGCCGCCCGCTTCGACTCGCCGATCACGTCGTGGTCGGTGATCACGACCGCGTCGAGACCGATCTCCGCGGCGTGCTCTAAGATGAGCTCCACCGGCTCGTGGCCGTCGTAGCTCTCGTCCGAGTGGACGTGGGTGTCGATGCTGACGGTGACGCTGGACACACCCAGAGTAGACAACGGGAGATACTTAAATGCGCGAGAGGCGTCTGACGATACTTATAAATCGAGTGCGGTGGCGCGCCTCCGAGCGGCCGCCCTCGGCGGCCGCGAGGAGTCCGCGAGGGAGTCAGTCGGCCGGAGCGAAGCGGAGGTCGACTGACGAGGCTGGGGAGGCGTGAGGCGCGGTGCTGTTGGGGCGGGACTCAAAGGGGCAGTCGCCGGCGGCAAAGCCGCCGGCTGCCAGAGCTCCTCGAGTCCTCGCGGCTGGGGCTTTGGAGGTGGTCACCGCATCAGCGACAGCGACGATGTACAGCCGAGCGGTTGGGGCTTTGGAGGCCTTCACAGACCGTCTACTGTCAGCTATTTATAAACTAGGAACCGAGGAGTTAGAGGCAGCCACCGCGACAGCATGGGTCTATAAACCAGAGAGAAGACATTCGGTGGAAGCACCCGGGTCACCATCGACCACGCACGAGCAGCGGAGGTATTGACGGCAGTCGCCCTCCTCTACGTCGGTCGTGAGCCCGAAATCGTATCCCGATCAGCCGAACAGGCCCTTGATCCGATCCACCACCGACCCCTCCTCGTCGTCCGCCTCGGCCTCCTTCCGCTGCTGCTCTCGGAGCTCTCGGAGCTTCGCGGCCTGGTTGTCGGTCCCCGAGCCGCTCGCGGTCTTCGTCTCGCCGCCCTGGAGTCCCTTCAGCTCCGAGACCGCGTCGTTGACCGTCCCGGAGGTCGTCCGGGTCTCGGTGGCGGAACCGGCGAGCTTCTCGCGGTCGACGTCGACGTCGTCGACCGCGCTCGTGTCGAGCTCCAGCCGGCGCGTCTCGCTCCGCTCGACCCCGCCCCACGTCAGCTCCGCGTCCTCCAGCTCGCGCTCGATGTCCGCCCGGACCTCGGCGTCGGTGACCGACTCGCCGTCGGCGCCCGCGCCATCCGCGCCGCCGGCCGAACCCTCGCCTCCGGCGCCGCCCGCGGCGGATCCGGCTCCGGCCGCGCCGCCCGCGGCGACGCCCGTCGCGCGCTCGACGCGGTGAGCGACCAGCGCGCTGCCGGTCGCGGCGATGACGGCGACGAGCCCGAGGGTGTACACCGCGACCACCTGCGCGCTGTAGTCGGTGTCGGGAACGTTCCAGTAGTACGGGTACGCCCAGGTGAACAGCCCGACGGCGACGAGGGTGATCGCGGTGCCGACGCCGGCGAGGTACACCATCCGACGGTCGACGGGGAGCAGCACGACGACGCCGAGGAGGAGGGCCGGCAGCCCGACCGCGGCGGCGACGCCGGCGACCTCTCGGACCGCGTACGTCGACAGCGCCTCGGACGGGAGCGTGGCGCTGTAAAAGAAGATTGCGACGCCGACCAGTCCGAGCCCGATCCCCGCGAAGAAGAGCCCGAACCCGGCGTACACGTCGATCGTCCGGTCCGGGTCGCCGACGTAGCGCCGGTAGTACTCCAGCAGGCGGTTCTCCGCGTTCGACTCGCTCATACGGGACGGTATCCGCCGACTCTAATGATTGTTACCCCGCGGGCGTCGCGACGCCGACGGCGGCACCCCCTGCGTTTTTGAGGGTCGGCGTCCACCCTTCAGCCGATAGCCCGTGTCACTCGACTGCCCGCGCTGCGGATCGACCCTGTCCACGTTCGCGCTCGGCGGGGCGACGGCGGTCGCCTGCGACGACTGCGGCTACGCCGGCGTCGAGGCCGACCACTCGGGCGAGCCGCGGCTCGTCGAGAGCTGGGAGGAGGCGTTCGCGCGCTTCCAGGAGCAACACGACTGACCATGCCGACCATCGAGATCACCGACGACGACCGCGACCGGATCGAGGCGCTCCGCGAGGAACTGACCGCGGCCCACGCCGGGCCGTACGCCTCGGTCGACACGGGGGACGCGCTCGCGTACCTCCTCGACCTGGCCGACGCCGTCGACGACCCCGAGCGCACCGCGGACCCGGCCGCGCTCGGCGACGACGAGACCGAGGCGGGGGAGTCGGCGCCCGACGACCCCGACGGCGACGCGGCGTTCGACCGCGACCGCGCCCGCTCCCGCCTCGAATCGCGCCCGCGGCGGCACGGCGACCCGGACGACGCCGACGAGATGGACCTGTACGAGATGGCGGCCGCGTTCGACGTGACCGGCCGCAGCGACATGACGAAGGCGGAGCTGGTCGACGCGGTCCTCGACGCGGCCGAGTCGCTTTCGGCGGACCCGTTCTCGTGGGTCGACGTCGACCTCGGCGGCGCCGATACCGCCACCGGCGCCGCCGATGCTGGGGCCGACGGCGACGATAACGAGGCGGACGCCGACACCGCTGACGAGGCCGACGCTGACGCCGCCGACGCCGGCGCCAGCCGGGTCAACGCGATGATGAGCCTCCTCGACACCCACGACGACAAGTGGCGCGAGGCGGACGGCGACGCGCGGTACGAGGTCGAACTGCCCGACGGCGACGTCGAGACGGCGCGCACCAAAGACGACGTGCGCGCGCTCCTCTTCAAGAACTACTGACGCGAATCCATGGGACTGCTATCGCGACTGCGCGCGTGGATCGGCGGCGAGGGCGACGACCGACCCGCGGACGCCGATCCCGCCGGCGAGGACGCCGCGGAGAGCGCCGCGGATTCCGACGACGACCCGGACGAACCGACCGGACTCGACCCGAGCGCCGCGACCGAGACCCGGAGCGCGGCGACCGACGACGCCGTCGACGCGCTCCGCGACGTGCGGCGGTCTCAGGGAGGCTCGCCGGCCGAGAAGGGCGCCGACGAGGCGGCCGGGGACGCCGACGAGACGGCCGGGGACGCCGCCGGCGACGAGCGCGACGCCCCCTGACCGACCCGCCGTCCGCCTCGCGAAACGTTAGGTGCCCCCGGCCGAACACGCCCGTATGACCGAGTCGAACGAGAGCGACGGGGACGCCGAGAGCGACGCCGCAGGCGTGACCGACCGCGACCGCGAGTTCGTCGACCGGACGATCGAGCTCGCGCGCGAGGCGGTGGAGCGGGGGAACACCCCCTTCGGGGCGCTGCTCGTCGTCGACGGGGAGGTCGTCGCCGAGGCGCGCAACGAGACCCGGACCGAGGGCGACATCGCGGCCCACCCGGAGCTGACGCTCGCCCGGCGAGCTGCCCGCGAGCTCGACGCCGACGAGCGCGCGCGCTGCACCATGTACGCCAGCACGGAGCCCTGCCCGATGTGCGCGACGGGGGTCCACTACGCGCGGATCGACCGGGTCGTCTTCGGCGTCGCGGGCGAGACGCTGAACGAGCTCACCGGCGACGTCGTCACCGTCCCCTGCGTGGAGGTGATCCGCCGCGCCGGCGGCGAGACGACCGTCGAGGGGCCGATCGCGACCGAGGCCGCGATGGCGCTCCACGAGTCGTTCTACGGGGACGGATCGGCAGGGGAGGGGTAGCGTGCGACTCCGTCGAACCCGGCCGGCACCATGAGCGACGCCCCCTCCATCGTCGCGGTCGGCGCCGCGGCGATAGACGAGTGGTACGCCGTCAGCAACCTCCCGGAACCGGACGGCGGCGCGTTCGCGAGCGAGGTGACGTCCGCGTTCGGCGGCGTGGGCGCGAACGTCGCCGTCGCGCTCGACGGACTCGACCGCGACGTTGGCCTCGTCAGCCGCGTCGGCGACGACGAGTACGGCCGCCGCGCCCGCGAGTACCTCGCGGCCACCGGCGTGGACGCCTCGCGCGTGCGGGTCGGCGACGACCCGTCGACCCGCTCTCTCATCCTCAGCGCGCCGGACGGCGAGCGCGCGATCGTCACGACCGGCGACAGCTTCCGCGAGCTCCGGCTCGACCCCGCCGACAGGGAGGCGATCGCGGCGGCCGCCGTCGTCTTCCTCACCGGCTACACTCCCGACGCGGTCTCGCGCGACGTTCTTGATGTCGTCGAGTCGACCCCCGACCCGCCGGCGCTCGTCTTCGACCTCTCCGGGCCGGTCGAGGAGCTCGTCGGCCGCGGCACCGAGCCGGACACGGTCCGCCGGCTCCTCCACCGCGCGGACCTGTTCGTCGCCGGCGACGTCGCCGCCGCGGCTTACTTCGGCGGCGAGGCGGCCGCAGTCGACCGGATCGCGGCCGCACAGCGGGCGCGGGTCGACGCGGCTGACGGGGTCCGAGGTGCCGGCGACCCGGCCGACGACTGGCCCCGCGCCGTCCTCACGCACGGCGCCGACGGGATGACGGTCGTCGCCGACGGCGACGTCCGGCGGTTCGACGCCTTCGACGTCGACGTGGTCGACGCGACGGGCGCGGGCGACGCGTTCGTCGCCGGCCTGATCGACCGGTGGGTCGCGGGGGAGGGCGAGGGCAACGCCGCGACCGCTGGCAACGGGCCCCTCGCCGACGGCGTCCGATTCGCGGCCGCGGTCGCCGCGATCAACTGCACGGAGCGGTTCGCGCAGGGCGGGCTCCCGACCCGCGAGGAGGTCGAGCGGTTCATCGCGGCGCGGGAGTGACCCGAGTCGGACCCGGACTCACCGCGACTCGTCAGCTCGCGCGACGAGTTCGGCGACTCGCTCCGGGTGGACCGGGGCGGTGGTCTCGCCGCCCTCCTTGAGCGCCGTGCCGACGATGACGCCGTCGGCGACGGCGAGGGTGTCTCCGACCGTCTCGGCGCTGACTCCGCTCCCGACGAGGACCGGCGTGTCGAGCCCGTGCGCGTCGCGCTCGTCGACGACCGCCGCCAGCGCCTCCGGGTCGGTCGCCTCACCGGTCCCCCGACCTGAGGCGATCACGGCGTCGGCGAGCCCCCGCTCGGCGGTGTCGGCGAACGACTCCGCGGAGTGCCCCGTCGCCGAGAGCGGCGCGGAGTGTTTCACGTCGGTGTCGGCGAAGACCCCGACGTCGACCCCGAGCGCCTCCCGGAGCCGGAGCGTCTCGTGGGCCTTCCCCTGGACGACCCCCTGGTCCGTGACGCGGGCGCCGGTGTGGACGTTCACGCGAATGTAGTCGGCGTCGACCGCGGCCGCGACGGAGAGCGCCGCCTCGGCGTCGTTCCGGAGGACGTTGACCCCGATCGGGAGGTCGGTCTCCGCGGCGACCGCGGTCGCGGCGCGCGTGACTGCCGCGACGACGTGTTTCGGCGCGTCGTCGGGGTAGAAGGGGGCGTCGCCGAAGTTCTCGATCATGATCCCGTCGACGCCGCCGCGGTCGAGCGCGCGGGTGTCGGTCGCGGCGCGGTCGAGCGCGTCCCGCATCGCGCGGGCGCCGTCCGCCGGCGCCTTCGGCGCGCCTGGGAGGGGCGGCAGGTGTACCATGCCGATGACCGGCGCGTCCGTGCCGAAGGTGGCCTCGAACTCCATGTCACCGCCCGCGACGCCCGCGGCCCTCATAAGCGTCCCCACACGGTTTTATCGGTCGGGGGCGAACTCCCGGCCGAAGGCCCATGAGTCTCGACGTCGACGACGACCCCGCGACCCGGAGCGGCGAGCTGACGCTCGTCCTCTCGCTCGGCGCCGCGCGGCGGCTCGCCGACCCCGCGGCGGCGTTCGCCGAGGCCCGCCGGTGGAGCCGATACGTGGGGATCGTCGCCAACGACGCCGACGCGGTCGAGCGGTTCGTCCGCGACCGCGGCGTCGAGAACGACTACGCCCTCCGCAACTGGGACAAGTGGGGGACGCTCGGCGACATCCACGACGAGGCCACCACCCCGCGACACGTGTTCGTCGGCACCTCCCCGTCCGACCGCCGCGTCGCGACCCACGTCGGCTTCGAGTACCGGTCGATCCGCGAGGCGGCGGAGCGGGCCGACTGGGAGCTCTCCGAGCCCGGAGCCAGCGAGGAGTCCGGTTTCATCGAGCGCCTCCGACGCACGGTGAGCGACCGACTGGGCTGAGTGGCGGCCAAACTCGGATCGGCGCGTCGACTATTTATAAATGGACCGCGGCGGCGCGCCTCCGAGCGGTCGCCGCGGGCGACCGCGAGGAGGGAGGGACCGAAGGTCCCTCTGACAGCCGGCGGCGGAGCCGCCGGCGAGAGCCCGCGAGGGAGTCGGACCGGCGCGGCCGCGCCGGTCCGACGAGGCTGGGGAGGCGTGAGGTGCGGTGCTGTTGGGGCGGGTGGGACTCAAAGGGGCAGCCGCGAGGCCGCAGTAGGCGACGTAAGCACCGCAGCGAGCAGCGCGAGCGAGGAGCGCAACGAGCGTACTGCGGCCTCGCGGCTGGGGCTTTGGCGGTGTTCACCACGGAGTCATCGATCACGTCCAGCTTCGCGACTGAGCCTTTGGAGGTGTTCACCGGTGATCCGTGGTCGATCATTTATAAATGAACAACTGAACCTTTGGAAGCGGTCACGCGCCCGAAACCCACGCTCTCCTCAGACACTCGATCCGGCACCGAAGGTACAAACCGCTCGTCCCCCAACGGTGCCACATGACACCGTCACTCGCGGATGAGCCGGTCGAACACGCGGAAGAGGGGGCCGAGCCGCTGACCGACGACGAGTACGCCGAGTACCTCGCCGAGCTCGGGGACGCGTGGGAGGTCGTCGACGACCACCACCTGGAGGCGTCCTACGAGTTCGACGACTTCGCGACAGCGCTGGCGTTCACCAACGACGTCGGCGAGCTCGCCGAGGAGGAGTGGCACCACCCGGACCTGCACCTGTCGTGGGGCGAGGTCGGCGTCGAGATGTGGAGCCACGACATCGACGGGCTCCACGAGTCCGACTTCGTGATGGCCGCGCGCATGGACCGGATCTACGACGAGTACGGGGACGACTGACGCGTCCGGCTTCCCGACGCGCTCGCCCGTCCGTCATCCGTCCGCCACGGAGCCGAGGCGGCAACGGAGCCGAGGCGGCAACGGACGGGTTTAAAACCCTCCCAGCGAAAGTCAGGGTAATGAGCGCGAACGTCTTCCTGGTCCCGATCGACCCGGAGAACTTCGATCGAACGGTCCGGTCCGCGGTCGACCTCACCGAGTACGACGACCGGCCGGATCAGCTCGCCGACCTCGACGAGGCCCGCCTGTGGGCCGTCGACGACGAGAGCGGCAACGGCTCCACCTTCGAGCGGATGGAGGAGGGCGACCTCCTGCTGTTCTACCACGACGGGGAGTACGTCGCAACCGGGCGCGTCGGGACGACCTTCGAAGACGAGGACCGCTGGGCCTCCAGCACGTTCTGGACCGCGTTCCCGACGACCCGCGTGTACACGGTCACCGACTTCGCGGCGGTCTCCGCGCCGAAGCGCGCGGTCAACGCCATCTTCGACTACTCCGCCGCCTACACGCCCGGCTTCATGCGCGTCGCCGACTCGCGGGTGAACGCCGACCTCTCCTCCATCGAGTCCGCGATCGACCACTACACGAAGCGCAACGCCTGAGCGCGCCGTCCCTTTTTAAATAACGTCCGGAGCCGGTCAGTACGCCTCCGCGGTCAGACCGCCTCGAACAGCGCCTCGTACGCCGCCCCGTAGCGTTCCGCGACCCGATCCGGGTTCCCCCGTTCCTCGCCGCCGAGCGCGGGGAGTCCGACCGTCGCCACCGGTTCTATCATGTCGGTCACCGTCCCCGTGTGTTCCTCCATCGTCCCCTCGCGGGGACTTCCCGAGGCGACCGCGCGGGCCTTCGCGTACCGGTCGCCCGCGTAGATCCGGGCTCGACCCGGGTCGACGACGGCGACCGCGTCGGGAGCCACCGGCCCGTCGCGCGGGAGCGGGCCGGCGATGTCCGCGTACGACTCGACGACTGTCGGGACCGGCGTCGCGGCGACCCGCTCCGCGAGCCGGTCGAACGCCGGGAGGTAGTCGGCGGCCATCACGTCGTTGAAGGCCGCCACGTCGTCCACGCGGGTCGCGTCCGCGAGTGGGAGCCGGTCGGCGAGGTCGTCGGGCAGGAGCCCCGCGTCCTCGGCCGCGCCGTTGACGATGAACCGGGCGCCGCCCGCGGTCGTGACGCGGTCGCAGAGGAACGTGCGGTCCGCGTCGCCGAGCATCCCGGTCCGACCGGGCGTCGGCCGCCAGAGGCGGTGGACGGGGTTGATCGACTCGGGCGTAACCGCATCGGGCCGCGGCCGGTCCCCGCCGCCGGCCGTCGCGAGCGGCCGCGTGCTCGCGGCCGCGAGCCGTCGCGCGTCCTTCCCGTAGAGGCGACCGCCGTCGGTCGCGATCCGGTAGTCGTCGTGGTCGAACCAGTGGTCGTTGCCGGCGCGGGGCTTGACGCCGACCGCGTCGCCGACCCGGTCGGCGAGGCTCGCCACCAGCCCCGTCGAAAACGTCGTCTTGCCGGCGTCGACGCGGGCGCCGCCCGCGACGAGCAGGACCGGCGCGTCGTCGGTTCGGTCCCCGGTCACGCGTCGGGTTCGTCGGCGGCGGCCGCGTCGCCCTCGGCGCTCTCCTCGGCGTCGTCGTCCGTATCGTCACCGTCGATCGCGTGCTCGGCGACCCCGTAGTAGCCGGGGCCGTCCTCCTCCAGCGGCTCCGCGATGACGATGTCCTCGGCGTGGGTCATCACCCACGGGATCGCCCAGTCGATGAGGACCGCCTCGGTGTCGGCGTCGACCTGCGCGTCCGGCTCTAACCCCTGCAGGAGCCGGGCGATCTCCGGGACGGTGTACATCAGGTCCGGCTCGAACAGCTCGGCGGGCTCGTAGAACTCACACGGGTAGGTCGCGTCGAACGTCGACTTCGGCTCGGGCATGGGCGGCGATACGGCGTCGGCTCCGTAAACGCTGCCGATACGGTAGCCGACCGTCGGCGCTCGCGGAACACGAGAGGCACGGCCTCGCGGCTCTCGGCGCGGAGCGGGTCGAAAAAACGTCGGGATTCGACGCGCGGAGCGCGTCCGGCGTGGAGCGTTACTCGAAGAGCTCGACGGCCTGCTCGTAGCGGGCCGAGGGCTCGTCCCAGTCGACGACCTCGAAGAAGTTGTCGACGAACTCGCCGCGGGCCGGGCCGTAGTCGTGGTAGTAGGAGTGCTCCCAGACGTCCAGCGCGAGGATCGGGTGACCGCCCCAGATCGCTCCCTGGTCGTGCTTGTCGACCACGACGTTGCGGAGCTGGTTCGAGAACGTGTCGTAGACGAGCAGCGCCCAGCCGGACGCGTTGCCGGCGGCCGCCTCGAACTCGCCCTTCCAGGCCTCGTAGGAGCCGA
The DNA here is from genome assembly GCF_003721435.2 of Halorubrum sp. CBA1229. Taxonomy (NCBI): domain Archaea; kingdom Methanobacteriati; phylum Methanobacteriota; class Halobacteria; order Halobacteriales; family Haloferacaceae; genus Halorubrum; species Halorubrum sp. CBA1229. The sequence goes on from NZ_CP054585.1 coordinate 2,309,690, forward strand.
AGTCCTCCTCGATCCGGTCGGCGAGGTCACCGGAGGGCTCGTCGCCGCCCTCGGGGGACATGTTCTGCCAGAACAGGTCGTGGAGGATGTGCCCCGAGGAGTTGTGGGTCACGTTTCGGATCGCACCGGCCGACGAGGAGAAGTCGTGCTCCTCGCGGTTCTCCTCGAGCGTCTCTTCGGCCGAGTTCCAGCCGTTCACGTACCCCTGATGGTGGGTGTCGTGATGCCATTCGAGCACCTGCTCGGAGATGTGCGGTTCCAGCGCGTCGTAATCGTACGGAAGCGGATCGAGTTCGTAGCTCATCGTTGTATCACCTACTCCGAACATGTGCCGGAAACCTGTTAAAGATAATGCGGCACGTGATACCACACGCCACCTGACGCGAGTGTTATCGGGTGATCCGGAACGGGGGCGATGGGCTTGCGGTTCAGCCCGAAAACGACGATCACGGGTGTCACTGAAGGCCGCCGTCGTCCGTCGATCAAACGTAACCGAAAAAAGTTTCTCCGGATATGCGGACACGAATCGGAAGACGGGGCGGGGGATGCGGCGCGAACTGCGCCGCGCGCTCACGGTGGGACTGGGATTCGAACCACGGTCGCTCCCGTTCGCTCGCCGCGGGGCGGCTCGCTCACCTCTCGCTCCTTGATTCAAATCCTGCACGAGACGCGCGCAGCGCGAACTGCGCCGCGCGCTTACGGTGGGACTGGGATTTGAACCCAGGAAGCCGTGAGGCTACCGGTTTTCAAGACCGGCGCAATAGGCCACTCTGCCATCCCACCACGTCCGGACGGTCGGGGTCGTTCGACTAAGTGGTGTCGGTCCTCGGCCCGTGGGTTAGTCTCGCACCACCCGCTCCTCGCCGTCCTCCACGACCACGTCCAGCCCGTGCTCGTGGACGAACGCGGCGGTGTAGTCGGGGACGACGCGCTCGGCGGCGAACCGCGCGCGCAACACGGGGACGGCGTCGAGCAGGTCGTCGCCGTCGACCATCGACGGCGAGGACTCGAGGAACTCCACGTCGAGGTCGGCGTCCCGGCCGCGCGACGCCAGCGTCGGGAGGCTCGGGGCCTCGAACGCGCCGTCGAAGTCGATCGGCGCGGTGAAGCCGGCGTAGTAGGTGCGCCCGCGGGTGGAGGGGCCGAGCACGACCTCGTTCGTCCGGAGCTTCATCGCGGCCGAGTCGATGACGGTGCGCGAGAGCAGCGGCGCCTGCGGCGTGACGACGGCGACGGAGTCGGCGCCCTCCTCGCGGAGCAGGTGCGTGACGGTGTTGCCGGCGCGCGCACCGAACGACGACCCGACCTGCCGCTCGAACCGGGCGTCCTCGGTACCGCCGAGGGTGTCGGCGACGAGCGTGCGCAACTCGGCCTCGGGGGCCGTCTCGGTGCGGTGTTCGGCGGGGAGGTCGTCGTCGACCGGGTAGTTGACGAGGAGGGAGCCGCCGGAGCGGTCGACCGCGAGGACGACGTCTCGGAACAGCGCCTCGTACAGGTCGGCGGCCTCGGCGGTCGAGAGCGGCGTCGACTCCGCGATCCCGGTCGCGACGAGCCCCTCGCGGGGCGGTTGCGCCATGACGACGACGACGGTCATAGCGGACCGAGTCGCCCGCGCGTCTTCAAGTCGCCGTTTCGGGTCGGCGCCGACGACCCGTTCGTGGCCCGCTTCGAGGTCGCACGGAGCCCGCTCGGGGCCGGCTCAGGAGAAGTCGCGCCGCATCGCGATCTCGAACCACGGGCAGAGCCGGAGCTGACGGTACAGCGCCGGGTTCTCGTGGAGGTGCTCGTAGTCGGCCCACAGCATCCCGCCGATCTCGGCCTCGTCGGGGTCGAGCGAGGTGTCGTCGAGGGTGACCTTCAGCACCGAGCAGACCTCCCACTCGACACCCTCGTTGGGGTAGTAGCGCTTGTACTCGAACTTGTCCGTCACCCGGAGGTCGCCGTACTGGTCCGGCGTGATCCCGAGCTCCTCCTCGAGGCGCTGCGCGGTCGCGTCCTCCTGCGTCTGTCCCTCGACCGGGTGGGAGGCGACGGTGCCGTCCCAGTGGCCGTCCCAGAGCCGCTTCGTCGGCGCGCGCTGGGCCAGCAGGATCCGGCCCTCGGTGTCGTACACGAGGCAGGTGAACGCCCGGTGGCGGATCCCGTCGCCGGTGTGCGCGTCGAGCCGGTTCACCGTGCCCTGCTCCGTGTCGTCGGGGTCGACGGCGATCACGTCCTGAAGCGCGTTCTCGTGGTCCGAGTCGGCGTCGGCCCCTCCGGAGGGGTCGCCGGGAGCGGCCGCGTCCTCTGAGCTCATGAGAACTAGGTCGAACACCAGGGCTAATAAGCGTTCGATACGCCGGCAGGGGGTCGCCGGCGCGCGACCGGTGATCGCCGCACCCGGGCTGGCACCGCCGCACTCGGACTGGCACCCCCCGCACCAGGGCTGGCACCGGTTCGACGCGTGCGAGAGGCGGAACGCCCCCCCGACGGCGGCCGCGGTTCGACGCGCTTAACCGCGTCCCGCGGCTACGTCGCGCGGATGAGTAACCCGGCGCTCGACGTCGTCGAGTTCGTGCTGACGACGCACCTCTACACCGAGAACCGCGACCTCGACGAGAACGACCTGCCCCCGCGCTTCCGCCAGGTGTTCTGGTCGGACGACGCCGCCGACGACGCACCGGGCGGCGTCGAGCGACCGCTCAAGGCGACAAGCGAGACGACCCGAACCGCCACCGGCGTCGAGCACCCGTGGGAGGCCGTCTCGGACCTCCTCTTTACCCAACGCACCGAGTTCTCCGGCGAGATCTCGCTGACGCAGCCGGCGATGGCGCTGGAGTGGTACCGCGACCACGCCGACGCCGACCGGATCGCCCAGAACCCGACGGTCGTCGCCGCGCTCGAGCTCGCCGAGGACCTCGACGCGCCCGTGACCCACGAGGAGGCGCGCGACGACGTCCGGCCGATCCAGGCCGACCGCGTCTGGATCGACGCCTTGCTGGAGCAGTACTTCGACGAGGACGAGGACGGCGAGATGCTCGACCTCGTCAACGTGCAGGCTCCCGAGGAGATCGAGACGACGCTCGCCGACCTCGTGCTCACCGGCGACCAAGAGGGAGAGATCCAGAAGATCGTGAAGGCGATCGAGCACCGCGAGTACCTCGCGAGCATCGGCCTCCGCGAGATCGGGAAGCTGCTGTTCGTCGGCCCGCCGGGAACCGGGAAGACGACCGTCTCGCGGGCGCTCGCCCACCAGCTGGGGATTCCGCTCGTCGAGGTGAAGATGTCGATGATCACGAGCCAGTACCTCGGCGAGACGGCCAAGAACGTCGAGAAGACGTTCGAGGTCGCCAAGCGGCTCTCCCCGTGTATCCTCTTCATCGACGAGTTCGACTCGGTCGCGAAGACCCGCCGCTCCGACGAGCACGCCGCCCTGAAGCGCGCGGTCAACACCCTCCTCAAGTCGATCGACGAGGTGTCGCTCGTCCGCGACGAGGTCCTCCTCATCGGCGCGACGAACCACCCCGACCAGCTCGACGCGGCCGCGTGGCGCCGCTTCGACGAGATCGTCAACTTCCCCAAGCCGGACCGGGACATGCGCGCGGACATCCTCCGCGTCGTCACCCGCGAGATGAAGATCGCCGACTTCGACCCCGAGGAGGTCGCGGACCGCACGAGCGGGCTCACGGGGTCTGACCTCCGGATGGTGCTGCGCGAGGCCGTCCTCGGCGCGCTCACGGAGGACCGGATGACGATCACCCAGGAGGACGTGATGGAGGCGGTCGAGGACTTCGAGGAGCGCGACAACCTCAAGAACATGGACATGATCGACGGCGAGGGCGCGGAGGTGCTCGGCGAGACGGACTCGGGCGAGCAGGACCACACCCACGACGGCGATTCGTCCCACGAGGACGCGGCCCACGACCACGGCGCGCACAGCCACTCGCACGACTAGCGCGCCTCCGTCGTCGGGCTGTTCGCCTCCCTCGCGGATCGGTTCGCCTCCGGTTACTCTTCGCGCTTGACGCCCGCCACCGTGTAGCCGAAGCCGCGGTCGACGATCCGGGGATCGAGCCCGGCGTCGTCGAACGCCCGGGCTAGATCCGCCGGCGTCCGGAACCGCGACGCCATCCCGATCGCGTGCTCGGCGGCGACGAGGACGCGCCCCAGCGGGTGCTCGGGGTCGAACTCCCGGAGTACGAGCGCGCCGCCCGGCGCGAGCACCCGCGCGGCCTCCCGGATCGCGGCCTCCTGATCGGGCAGGTGGTGGAACGCGTCGACGATCGTGACCGCGTCGACCATCTCGTCGCGGAACGGGAGGCGTCCCGCGTCGCCGGCGACGCCCGAGAGCTCCCGATCGTCGCGGGCGCGAGCAAGCATCCCGAGGGAGGCGTCGACGACCGCGATCTCCGGTCCCGCCAGCGCGGCGGCCGCTCGGCCGGAGCCGCCGCCGACGTCGAGCAGCCGGTCGATCGGCCGCGTCGCGTGGTCGAGCCCTGCGGCCAGCGCCTCGCCGTTCGCCGGCGGCATGACGCGGTCGTAGAGGGGCGCCGTCAGGTCGAAGAAGCGGACGTCGCCGAGGCCGTGCATGGGCGCTTTCGGCGACGAGGATATTTAAATAGTCGCGGCGACGCCGCGCCGCTCCGCATTTGTACCGCGGCGACGTAACGAGGCCATGGAGTACGCCGTCGTCGGCGGGCCGGGAGCGGAGGCGACGCTGCGGCTCGACTACCGGGTGTTCGCCTACGCCGGCAAGTTCGTCGTCGGCGCGCCGGGGAAAGCCGTCCTCCGGACGCCGGACGGCTCGCCGGCGGTCCCGGAGTGGGAGCCGGAGGAGCCGCTTCCGCCGACGGTCGAGGCAAGCGAGTTCGACGACGACGTGGTCGCCGCGATATCCTTCTCGCCCGACCGGACCGACCCCGCTTGCTGCCGCCTCCGGTACGTCACCGTCCACGTCGCGCGCCGGGGCGAGGGGCTCGGCCCGCGACTCGTCGATCGGACCGTTTCCCGGCTCGCGGCCGACGGGTACGACCGGGTCCGGATCGCGGTGAACAACCCGTTCGCCTACGCGGCGCTTTATAAATGCGGCTTCGCGTACACCGGCGAGCAGACCGGGATCGCCGAGCTGGAGCTGGAGCGCCCGGCGAGCGAGCCGGCCGCGGAGGCGGGCCCGGGCGGAGAGCGGTACCGCGCCGGGCTCCGCGCCTTCCGCGAGGGCGACCGCGACCTCGACCCGCGCGAGGAGGGGTTCATCGCGGACCGGCTCGGGGAGGGTGGGGAGTCCGGATAGCCGACCGGCTCAGTTCAGCGCCCAGATCTCTCAGTTCAGCGCCCAGATCTCTCAGTTCAGCGCCCAGATTCCGTAGTTGAGCGCGGTCGCGAAACAGACCCACGCGAGGTAGGGGACAAGCAGGAGCGCGGCCCGGCGGTCGACGCGGTCGAACGCGGCGATCGTCGCGACCACGAGCGGGAGCAGCGCGGCGAGCACGGCGAGCCCGAGGTCGGCGCGTTCGAGGCCCCAGAAGACGGGCGACCACGCGACGTTGAGACCGAGTTGGACGGCGAACAGCCCGAGCGCGGTCCGGGCGTCGCGGGCGGTCCTGGGATCGCGCGCGACCTCCGGCGCGTTCGCGACGCCCGCACCGCTGACCGCGTCGCGGCCCCGGAGGTAAACGAGCGCCGCGGCGGCGCCCAGCAGCGCGTACAGGATCGGCCAGACCACGCCGAACGCCCAGCCCGGCGGGTAGTACGCCGGCAGCGCGAGCTCTGCGAACCACGCGCTCTCGGTGGCGGTGAAGGGGACGCCGACCGCCCCGATCAGGTTGACGGCGACCGCGGCGGCGGCGATCAGGAGGGCGTCCCGGCGGTCCGGGAGTCGGGATCGGACGGCGGTTACCATACGCCGACGTACGCGGCTGGACGGCTTAAATCACGTCGCCGTCAACCCGCTGAATCCCGCCGCCTACCCGCCGCCGATCGCGTCGTAGTCCTCGCGGAACGTCTCCAGCGTCGCCGCGAGCACGCCGATGACGATGGGGCCGACGAACAGCCCGGTGAACCCGACCGAGTAGATCCCGCCGAACACGCCGAGGAGGATGACGGCGGGGTTCAGGTGCGCCTGCTGGTCGATGACGATCGGTCGGGCGTAGTTGTCCACCATCGCGATGACGAACACGCCGTACAGCGCGAGCAACACGCCGGCCGTGACCTGATCGACGACGACGAGGTACGCCGCGGCCGGCCCCCAGACGAAGAACGCCCCGATCAGCGGTAACAGCGCCAGCACGGCCATGACGAACGTCCAGAAGACGACGTTCGGGATGCCGGCCGCCCAGAGGCCGATCCCCGCGACCAGCGCCTGCAGCAGCGCCACAACGATGTGTCCGATCACCACGCCGCGGGTCATCGCGTCGACGCGGTCGACGAGGTCCGCGGTGACGTCCGAGGGGAGGGGGCTCGTGTCGCGGATCCACCCCACGAACGCCGGCCCGTCGAGCAGCGCGTAGTAGACGAGAAACAGCGCCAGCGAGAGCCCCACCGAGGCGCGGAGCGTCGTGCTGACGACCCCGCTGACGCCGCCGAACAGCGTGTTGACGAGGGCCTGACCGATCGTCGCGAGCACCTCGCCGACCTCGACCTCCTGACCGGTGAGCGCCGCGATCTCGGCCTCGATCGCCGCGACCTCGATGTCGGTGTTCCCCCGCGCGATCGCCGTGAGGTCCCGGACGAACACCCACGAGATGTACGCGACCGGGAGGATCACGGCGACGACCGATGCGACGATAAGCGAGATTCCGGAGAGCATCCGTCCGAGCCGACGGGACAGCGACTCCCCGACGCGACGCGCCAGCGTCCGACTGATCCCCCGTGAGAGCCGCACGTGGAACGGGTAGAGCACGTACGCGAGGATCGCCGACGCGATGACGTACTCGGCGAACGGCAGGATGACGAACAGCGTCAACAGCGCGACCGTGCCGATCAAAAGGAGGAGAAACGACTGGCCGCGGTTCATGCAGGGCGCTCTCGCCGCCGAAATATAAACGTGGGCGGCTCCCGAGACGGTGTCCGACTACGCGTCGACCCGACTACGCGTCGACCCGACTACGCGTCGACTCCGTTATGCGCCTACCTCGCTACGCGCTCGCCTCGTCCTCGTCGAGCCCGGGCGCCGCGGCCGGGTCGACCTCGTCGGGCTCCTCGGTCTCGCCGCCGACGATCGTCTCGCCGTCGTCGGTCTGGACGTAGACGTCGTCGGCGAAGCCGGCGAGCGCGTTCTCGTACTCGGGGGTCTCCAGCCGCTCCGGCGTCTCGGGGGCGTCGGCGACGCCCTCGACGGGTCGGAACTCGCCGAGCGGGTCGTCGATCGTGATCCCGTGCGTCGTGAAGAACTCCTCGTAGCGCCGGTAATGCTCCTCTAACTCGTCGCCCGGGATCTCCATCATCTCCGTCCAGCCGTGGTTGAAGAAGTCGAAGTTGGCCTGCACGTGGGTGATCTCGCGGGCCTCGGCCTCCGGGAAGCCGGCCTCCAGGGCGGCCACGTACGCGTCCATCGTCCCGTCGAAGAAGTCGTCGAGGTGCTCGCGGCGCTCCTCCCGGCGCTCCTCGTCGGCCTTGTTGAGGAAGATGCTCGTGTGGAGGTCGACGAGCTTGTCGTTCGCGACGTCGCCGACGACCGGCGTCGTCAACGCCTTCTTCGCGGCCCAGTGGCGGATGTTCTGCCGGATCTTCATACGGTTCGTTGGGCCGGCACGACCTTGAATCTGTGGCGTTTCTGTCGCGTCGGACCGTCGACGAGCCGACGCCGGCCGCCCGCGAGAACCGACGCAAGTGTTATTGTACAGTATTCACAATACTAAGGTGAGATGAACGCGACCGAGACCGGCGACTGGGCCGAGCGGATCGAACGGGAGCGTCGCGAGAAGGAAGCGCAGTTCCGCGAGTCGGCGCGGTCGCCGCTGCCGATCGGGATGCGCGGCGACGCGTTCCCCGGGCTCGCGTACTACGATCCGGACCCGGCGTACCGGTTCGACCTCCCGCTCCACGAACACGACGAGAAGGAGACGATACCCGTCGAAACCACCGCGGACGGCGAGCAGACGTACCGCCGGTGGGGGGAGTTCCGATTCGAGATCGACGGCGAGACACACTCGCTGCAGGCGTATCGCCCGACGGACGGCTCGGACCGGTTCTGGGTACCGTTCCGCGATCAGACCAACGGCGAGGAGACGTACGGCGCGGGGCGGTACCTCGATCTCATGCCCGACCGCGACCGGGCCGACGACGAGTGGACCCTCGATTTCAACGTCGCGTACAATCCCACGTGCGCGTACAACCACGCCTACGAGTGCCCCCTGACGCCCACGGAGAACTGGCTCGACGTCCGGATCGAGGCCGGCGAGCGCGACTTCCCCGCCGAGCCCGCCGGCGCCGGCGACCGCGACTGAGCGTATCGATCACGACGGGGAACGGGCCCGACGCGGGACCCGAGCGTGTGAATATCACGGTTGTCAACGCGGATGACAACCCACATTAACCCCGAATCCGAACGGCCGCACATGAGCGATTCGTACGTGATCGTCGGGGACGGTATCGCGGGCGCGTCCGCGGCCGAGACGCTGCGCGAGCAAGCGCCTGACGCCGAGATCACGGTTCTCACCGACGAGGGGGAGTCCCTCTACAACCGGATCCTGATCAAAGAGTACGCGAAGGGGAAACTCCCCGAGGCCCCCATCTCGATCCACCAGGAGGGGTGGTACGACGACCACGACGTCGACCTCCGACTCAACACGGTCGTCGTCGACATCGACGTCGAGAACGACGCGATCCACACCCACGAGGGCGAGACGTTCGAGTACGACACGCTGCTGCTCGCGATCGGCGGCACGCCCCAGCAGCTCCCGGTCGACAACGCCGACGCCGACGGGATCCACCACTTCTGGACGTTCCAAGACGCCCGCAAAATTAAGGAGAGCGTCGAGGACGCCGAGAAGGCCGTCATCGTCGGCGCCGGCCTCCTCGGTATCGACTTCGCGGCCATCTGCGGCGCGCAGGACGTCGAGGCGAAGTACCTGATGCGCGGCGACAACTGGTGGCGCTACGCGCTCTCCGAGGAGGGCGCGGAGATCATGCACGACGCGATGCGCGAGCGCGGCGTCGAGCCCGTCTTCGGCTCCGGCGTCGACCGCTTCGAGGTCGACGACGAGGGCCACGTCGTGGCCGCGGTCGACCCGAACGGCGAGCGCCACGAGTGCGACTTCGCGGGCGTCGCCATCGGCCTGAACTTCAACACCGAGCTCGTCGAGGACACGCCGCTGGAGCTCGAGGACGGCGTTGTCGTCGACGAGTACATGCGCACCAACGTCGACAACGTGTTCGCCGCGGGCGACATCACCACTTTCAACGACCTGGTCCTCGGCGAGCGGGCGAAGAACGGCTCGTGGGGCTCGGCGAAAGAGCAGGGGACTGTCGCCGCCCGCAACATGCTCGACTACGGCAGCGAGGAGTTCAGGTGGGTCTCCTCGTACTCGATCACGCACTTCGACTTCCCGTTCCTCTCGTTCGGCCACCCGACACTCGGCGACGATTCGGTCGAGGCGACCACCGCCGAGGGCGAGTGGCGCCGCGTGGCGCTCAAGGACGGCAAGGTCGTCGGCGGCGTCCTCATCGGCGACCTCTCGCCGCAGTCCGCGTTCAAACAGCTCATGCGCGAGGGCCGCGACGTGAGCGGCCAGACGGAGCTCCTCATGGAGCCCGGCTTCTCGGTCGACGACCTGGCGGCGACGACAGAGCAGTAACGCCGCCGTCGCTCGGGCCGTTTTCGTTCCGCGGAACCGAGCCAGTAGATTTTCACGTCTGTCGGCCGTATTCTCGCTCCTGATGCCACGCGAACCGTCCGCCGACTCCCCGTCGCCGCCGGGCGGCGGCTTCGCCGCTTCGTTCGTCGAGGGATGTTCTGATCCGGTCATCTCCGTCGACGGCGACGGCGCCGTCGTCTACGCGAACCCGGCAGTCGAGTCGGTCCTCGGCTACGACCCCGCCGAGCTTCGCGACGGGCGCTTCGCGGAGCTGATCCCCGAGGGGCGCGACGACGAGCGCGTCCGCTCGCTCCGGCGGCGGCTGTCGTCCCCCGCGGAGCTGGCCGAGGCCGGCGGCTTCGCCTGTCCCCTGCGGCACGCCGACGGGCGGACGGTCGCCTTCTCCGTGCGGTTCCACGAGCACCGCCCGTCCGGCGACCCCGTGTACACCGGGGTGTTTCGGGACGGCGTCGAGGAGGCGGCCGCACGCGACCTGCGGACCTTCCGTAACCTCGTCGAGCACGCCGGTCACGCCGTCTACGTCACCGACACCGACGGGACGATCGAGTACGTCAACCCGGCGTTCACCGAGAACACGGGGTACGATCCCGACGAGGCGGTCGGCGAGACGCCGGCGATACTCAACTCGGGTGAGATGTCCGACGAGTACTTCGGGGCGCTGTGGGAGACGATCGAGGCCGGCGGCGTGTGGGAGGAGGAGATCGTCGATCGCCGGCGCGACGGCGAGACGTACCACGCCCACCAGACGATCGCGCCGGTGTTCGACGAGGACGGCGACGTCTCCCGGTTCGTCGCGATCCAGACCGACGTGACGGAGCAGCGTGAGGCCGTCGGGCGGCTGAAGCAGTACCGCGACGTCGTCGAGGCGCTCGGCGATCCGATCCTTCTCCAGAATCGCGACGGCGAGTTCGAGCTGCTTAACGAGGCGGTGAGCGACTTCGCCGGCGTCCCCCGGGAGGAGCTGTACGGGAGGGACGAGTTCGCATTCATGGACCCCGAGACGGCGGCCGAGATCGCCGAGCGCCGGCGGGAGGTGCTCGACCGGGAGGAGCCGGTCGAGTACGAGGTGTCGCCGACGTTCGAGCGCAGCGACCGCGAGGCGACGTTCAACACGCGGCGGTCGCCCTACTACGACGCCGACGGCGAGTTGGCTGGCACCTTCGCGATCTGCCGGGATATCACCGACATGAAGCGCCGTGAGGCGGAGCTCGAGCGCTACGAACGCGCCGTCAACGGGGCGACCGACCTCATCGCCGCCGTCGACCGCGACGGTCGCTTCCTGTTCGCGAACCCCCAGTACCGGGCGTACCACGAGATCGGAGCCGACGACGTGCGGGACCTCACGCTCGCGGACGTCGTCGACGACGACCGGTTCGACGACGTGGAACGACACGTCGACCGCGCGCTGCGGGGTCAGCCCGTGGAGTACCGGACGAAGCGCACGCACCCCGTCCGCGGAACGCGCACGTTCGACGTCCGGTACTACCCGCTGGAGGACCCCGACGGAGACGGGGTCGCCGGCGTGGTCGGCGTCCTCAGAGACGTGACCGACAGCGAGAACCGGGCGCGCCAGCTCAGCGTCGTGGACCGGGTGCTTCAGCACAACCTCCGGAACGCGCTGACGGTGATCCGGGGACGGGCGACTGAGATCGTCGAAACGGCCCCCGAGGTCGACGGCGACTCCGACGGCGGCGACGGCGACGCCAACGGCCCCGACGGCGGCGGCGATGTCGCTGTCGCCGCCGAGGCGGCCTCGTACATCGTCTCGCGGGCGGACGACCTCCTGACGACGAGCGAGAAGGCCCACCACATCACCGAGATCCTGAGCGACGCGCCCGAGGTGGAGCCGATGGACGTGGGGCGTGCCGTCGACGGGGTGGTCGAGTCGATCGCCGCCGAGTACCCGGACGCGGACGTCTCGGCGTCGACGCCGGCCAACGGGAAGGCCGTCGCCTCGGCGACCGCGTGGCTCGACCGCGCGCTGGCGGAGCTCGTCCGGAACGCGATCGTCCACCACGACGGGGACCCGACCGTCGACGTGACCGTCGAGACGACCGCGGAGGCGATTCGGGTGCGAATCGTCGACGACGGCCCCGGCCTGACCGACATGAACCGCGACGTGCTCGAGACGGGGCGCGCCGTGGACGCGCTGTACCACGGGAGCGGGCTCGGCCTGTGGCTCGTCTACTGGGTCCTCCAGCAGTCGGGCGGGTCGGCGACGGTCGAGGATGTCTCGCCCCGCGGGACCGCGGTGACGGTGACGCTCTCTCCCGCGCCCGAGCGACAGCGCTCTTGACCGCCGACCCGCGCGCCTGACCGTCGGTCTCGGCGTCGTCCCACGCGCTCGGAACCGGCGCAACGTTTATCATGATCTATGGTGTGTGTTATCGCATGTCACTCCGAGAGACGGGGCGGCGGCTCCGGCTCCGCCGAACCGGCTGGATCCCGCCGGACGCGCGGGTCCGTCACTACGACGAACTCGGCGAGGACGCTCAGATCCTCGTCAGAGAGCTCGCCGGGCGACCGCGAACGGCGCCGGAGCTCGACGACCTCGACGACGGCGACTTCGTGAAGTTCACCGACTACTACCAGGTCCGCACGCGCTGAGGACGGCGACGCGGCGTCGGCCGACCTCGATACCCGCTGCGGAAGCGAAGTTGTTTTCGCCCGCCGCGAGAACGCGTATCCATGGACAGTGGCGGATCTACCGACATGACGCTCGCGTTCGAGCTGGAGGCGCTGAAGGCGCTCGCTGACCCCAACGACGTGTTCAACAACGCCCGGCAGTGGACGGAGTACGTCGGCGTCGTCAGCGAGAAGCCGACGTACGTCGTGACCAACTTCACCCGGAAACACCGCGTGCGTCAGGACTTCTTCTCGGGCCCGCGCGGCGTCGAGGAGAGCTTAGAGAACATCGCCGGCCAGTTCGACACGGACCGGCACGTGTTCGTCGGCGTCGACGACGAGGACGAGGCCGTCGCCGAGGCCACCGGCTGGGAGTTCCTGCAGGTCGAGGACGCGGCCGAGGCCGCCGGCTGGGTACTCGCGACCGAGGAGCCGGACGAGGACGAGGCGCCCGAGGAGTCGTCGCGAGACGACTGGCCCTAAGTCGGCGTCGTCCGGAACGACGCGAGCGACCGCCGCGTCGGGGAGGTGTTTTCACCGTCGACCGGATACGTGAAGCCATGAGCGACGCGCACGACCACGACGAGGAGGGAGATGGTCACGGCGAGGGAGAGGGCCACGGCGAGAGCGACCGCCATCACGACGAGGGGCATGACCACGACCACCACCATCACGACGCCGATTCGATCGCGGTCGCGGTCATGACGGTGTCGTCCTCGCGCTCGCTCGACGAGGACCCCTCCGGCGACTACGTGGCCGCCGCCTTCGAGGAGGCCGGCCACGAGGTCGCCGTCCGCGAGCTGGTCCCCGACGAGTACGACAGCGTCCAGGGGACGGTAGACCGGCTGGCCCGCCGCGAGGACACGGACGTCGTCGTGACCACGGGCGGGACCGGCGTGACGCCCGACGACGTGACGCCGGAGGCGGTCGCCGGCCTCTTCGCGAAGAAGCTTCCCGGCTTCGGCGAGCTGTTCCGCCGGCTCTCGCAGGAGGAGATCGGGACGCGGACGATCGGCTCGCGGGCGACCGCCGGGATCGCCTCCGCCACGCCCGTCTTCTGTCTGCCCGGCTCCGAGAACGCGGTGCGGCTCGGCGTCGACGAGATCATCCTCTCCGAGGTCGGCCACCTCGTCGGGCTCGCCGGGCGGGGCGTCGACGAGACCGGCGAGGAGGTGAAGGCGGAAGACGCGGGCGAGGAAGAAGACGACCACGACGCGGGCGAAGAAGCGGACGCCGGCGGCTCGGCCGACGACGGCTCGGATTGACGCCCTCCCCGCGCTGAAGCGCGAGGGGTCCCTTTTAAATAGACGCGAGGAAGTTCCGGATCAGGTCGTGGCCCGCAGCGGTCAACACGCTCTCCGGATGGAACTGCACCGCCTCGATCGGGTGGTCGCGGTGGCGGATCCCCATCACGATCTCGTCGCCCTCGTGGTCCGTCGTCGCCGTCACCGCGAAGGCGTCGGGGACCTCGGTGGCGGCCAGCGAGTGGTACCGCCCGGCGCGGAACCCCTGATCGAGCCCGGCGAACACCCCCTTCCCGTCGTGGTCGACCGGGAACGCCTTCCCGTGGATCGGCTCCGGGGCGTGACCGACGGTGCCGCCGTACTCGTACACGGCGGCCTCGAGGCCGAGGCAGACGCCGAGCGTCGGGACCTCGGGCGAGAGGTCGCGGAGCACGTCGGTCGTCACGCCCACGTCGCGCTCGTTCTTCGGGTGACCGGGACCGGGGCTGATGAGGATCGCGTCCGGCTCGGCGTCCCGGATCTCCGCGAGCGACGCGGTGTTTTTAAACACCGTCACGTCGATCGGCTCCGGTTCGCCGCTCGCTTCGGCTCCGGCGTCGTCCCCGTCGCCCGCCGCGCCCTCGTCGCCGAGCGTCTGGTCCGAGACGTACTCGACGAGGTTGTACGTGAACGAGTCGAAGTTGTCGACGACGACGACGTTCATTCGTCGACCTCCGCGCCGGCCGGGAGGGGGTCGTCCTCGGGCGACTCCTCGTCCCGGATCCGGTCGATCGCGGTCAACACGCCGTCCATCTTCTGTTCGGTCTCCTCGTACTCGGCGGCCGGGTCGGAGTCGGCGACGAGCCCGGCGCCGGCCCGGACGGTCACCGCGGTCTCGGCCGGGTCGCTCGCGCCCGCCGGCGACTCGTCGAGCGTCGCGGTCCGGATCACGATGGCGAAGTCGGCGTCGCCGGTCCACGCGTAGTAGCCGACGCCGCCCCCGTACGCCTCCCGCGGGGTGGTCTCCAACTCCTCGATGATCTCCATCGCGCGCACCTTCGGCGCGCCCGTGAGGGTGCCGGCGGGGAACGTCGCGCGCGTCGCGTCGAACGCGTCGGCGTCGGCCGCCATCGTCCCCGTGACCGTCGACTCGATGTGCTGGACGTGGCTGTACTTCAGCACGTTCATGAACTCCTCGACGCGGACGGAGCCCGCCTCCGAGACGCGCCGGACGTCGTTGCGCGCGAGGTCGACGAGCATCGTGTGCTCGGCGCGCTCCTTCGGGTCGGCGAGCATCTCGCCGGCGAGCCGGCGGTCCTCGACCGGGCTCGTCCCGCGGGGGCAGGTGCCCGCGATCGGGTTCGAGACGATCCGGTCGCCCTGCACAGACACCAGCGTCTCCGGGCTCGCGCCGACGATGCTCCGGTCGTCGTGGCGCAGCACGTACATGTACGGCGAGGGGTTCACCTCGCGGAGCGCCGCGTACAGCCCGAGCGAGTCCACCTCGCCGCGGAGCTCGCGGCTCCGCGAGATCACGCCCTGGTAGATGTCGCCGTCGAGGACGTGCCGCTTGGCGGTCCGGACCGCCTCCTCGTACTCCTCGCGGGGGTCGGCCGACTCCGACTCGACTCGGATCCCGTCGGGCTCCGGCGGCGCGGCCTCGCGCAGCTCAGCCCCCACGCGCTCCGCCTCGGCGACGAGGTCGTCGTAGACGGCCGCGGGGTCGTCGTCGACGCCGATCACGGGCGTGAAGACGAGCTCGGCGCTCCCCTCCTTCTCGTCGAAGACGACCGTGCGGGTCGTTAACGCGAACTCGGCGTCGGGGAACTCGGTCTCCGGCCGCTCGACGCCGACCTCCTCTAACCAGAGGTCGTAGACGGCCTCGTACGCGAGGAAGCCGACGAACCCGCCGGAGAGGATCTGGCGGTCGGTGTCGGGGAACCCGCGCAGGCTCACGTCCGGGAACGCCGCGCGGATCCGGTCGACCGCGTCGCCGGCGGCGGGGCCGATCTCTTTCTCAGATCCGTCCCCGACGAACTCGGCCGCGGGGCCGAGCCGAGTCACGTCGGTGCGGTCGGGGTGGACGGAGACGATCGCCTCGGGGTCGTAGCCGACGAACGAGTAGCGGGCGTGCCGGTCGGCCTTCCCGCCCGACGTGAACGCGCCGTCCGGGTCGCTGGAGGCGACCTTCTCGCCGGACTCCAAGAGGAACCCGTACGGCCCCTCGCCCACGAGGGTGGCGTACGTCGCGAGCGGGGTCACGTCGGCGTCGAGCGTCGCTGACGCGCGGACGACGACCGGGCGCTCGGCGTCGGCGGCGAGCTCGACGAACGCGGCTTTCGAGCGGTTCAGCGGGGAGCCGTCGTCGCTCATGCGAGCTCCATCTCCCGGCCCGCGTTCGCGACGAAGCGGGCCACTGCGTTGTGGTCCTTCCGGCCGTCCGCGAGCTCGACGCCGGAGGCGACGTCGACGGCGAACGGGTCGGCGACGCGGACCGCTTCGGCGACGTTGTCGGCCGTGAGCCCGCCGGCGAGCACGACCGGCGACGTGAGCCGGGCCGCCAGGTCGCCCGTCTTCGCCCAGTCGTGGGTCTCGCCGGTGCCGCCGGCGCCGGCGTCGTCGGTGGAGTCGATCACGAGCGCGTCGGTGACGGCGTCGAACTCCTCGGCGCGGGCCGGGTCGTCGGCGTCGACCGCGAGCAGCACCTTCCGCTCGGTCTCCGCGCGGATGTACCGGATCTCGTCGGCGGTCCACTCGCCGTGGAGCTGGAGCGCGTCGGGCCCGATCGTCCGGACCAGTTCGACCGCGCGCTCGGCGGAGTCCGGCATCGTGACGAGCGTCGCGGTGACGAACGGCGGCACGTCCGCGAGCAGTTGCGCCGCCGTCGCGGGGTCGATCTCGCGCCCCGAGTCGACCGGCACCTCCGAGATCACGCCGACCGCGTCGGCGCCGGCGTCGATCGCGGCCCGGAGGTCCGCGCCGCGCGTGAGCCCGCAGATCTTCACCCGGGCCATCAGTCGTCGTCCTCCGGCCCCGCTGTCGCCCCCGTTTTCCGGGCTCCTCCGTCGCCGCACAGCGCCGCGAACTTCTCGGCGGCCGCGCCGGAGTCGATCGCCTCGGCGGCGCGCTCGACGCCCGCCTCGAGGGAGTCGGCCTCGCCGGCGACGTAGATCGCCGCGCCGGCGTTCGCGAGGATCAGGTCCCGTTTCGGGCCCGTGACGGAGCCGTCGACGATCCCGCGCAGGTCGGCCGCGTTCTCCTCGGGGGTCCCCCCGGAGACGGCCTCGATCGGGGCGCGGTCGAGCCCGAGGTCCTCGGGGGCGAGCGTGAACTCGGTGACGTCCTCGCCCTCGACCTCCGCGACGACCGTCTCGTCGTGGATCCCGATCTCGTCCATCCCCGCGCCGTGGACGACCAGCGCGTGCTCGACGGGCATGTGCGCGAGCGCCCGGGCGATCGTCCCGACCAGTTCGGGGTCGTAGACGCCGAGCACCTGCGCGTCGGCGCCAGCGGGGTTGGTGAGCGGGCCGAGCACGTTGAAGATCGTCCGCATCCCGAGCTCCTTGCGCGGGCCGATGACGGCCTTCATCGCCGGGTGGAAGACGGGCGCGAGCATGAACCCGATCCCGTCGGCCTCGATGGCGTCCTCGACGGCCGGCGGCTCGGCCTCGACGTCGGCGCCCGCGACCTCCAGCACGTCGGCGCTCCCCGAGGAGGAGGAGACGGAGTAGTTGCCGTGCTTGGCGACCGGGACGCCCGCGCCCGCGGCGACGATGGCGGCGGTCGTCGACACGTTGATCGTGTCGTGGTCGTCGCCGCCGGTCCCGCAGGTGTCGACGAGGGGCTCGCGGTCCGGCTCGATCGTCCGGGCGGCGTCGCGCATCCCCTGCGCGAAGCCGGCGATCTCGGCCTCCGTCTCGCCCTTCGCCCGGAGGGCGGCGAGGAGCGCGCCGATCTGCGCCTCGGTGGCCTCCTCGAAGACCAGCCGCGCGGCCTCGCGCGACTCCTCGACAGTCAGATCCGCCCCGTCCGTCACGCGTTCGACCGTGTCGTTGATATCCATAGTGTTCACCGATGTATTACTTCGCGTTGTGATGTACAAGTCTGTACACTAATTTAACCCTGTCGCCGCGACGGGACGCGTTCACACGACGAGAAGCGAGCGACGGCCGGCCCCGGCTCAGAACAGGCCGGGGACTAGGACGTACGTCAGCAGCATTCCGAACAGCCCGGCGAACAGCGCGAACAGCGCCATCGGGACGATGGCCTTCCGCAGCAGGTCACCCTCGCGTCCGGTGATCCCGACGACGCCGCAGATGGCGGCGACGTTCAGCACCGACACCATGTTACCGAGGCCGCCGCCGACGTTCTGGAGGCTGACGACGATCGTCCGGGAGAGCCCGACCGTCTCGGCGGCGTTGTACTGGAGCACGCTGAAGAGGATGTTCGACGACGTGTTGCTGCCGGTCATGAACGACCCGATGGCGCCGACCCACGGCGAAACGACCGGCAGCAGGCCGCCGGCGCCCATGGCGAGCGCGCGGCTCAGCGCCTCCATCATCCCGAGCAGGTCGGCGGTGTTCGTCTGCGACTGGATCATGATCTGCGTCATCGAGACGGCGATGATCAGCGTGAGCGCCGCGGGCGCGACCTGCGTCACCGAGCGTCGCCAGGCCGCCCCCATCTCGTCGGCGTCCATCCCGTGGAGGAGACCGGTGAGGATCGCGATGGGGATGAACGGCATCGTCCCCGGGAGGTAGAGGTACTGGAGGGTGTAGCCGAGCTCGGTGCCTAGGATCGAGTCGAGGCTGACCGTGAAGCTCTGGATCCAGCCGAGCACGGCGACGCCGCCGACCGTGAGGTCCGGCCAGCGCGTGACGAGCAGCGCGAGCGCGACGAGCAGGTACGGCGTCCACGCGAGCAGCACGGGCATCTCTTTTCTCGGCCGGTCCCGAGCGATCTCGTCGAGTTCCAGCCCGCCGAGCCACGTGTCGGTCCACGTCGACTCGTCGGGGAAGTCCCACTCGCGCTCCGGGACGAGGACGTCGTTGTTCGCGAGCAGGAGGCCGACCGCGAGCACCACGAACCCGGCCGCGATGTCGGGGAGCGCGGGGCCGACGAACCACGCGATCAGGAGCTGCGTCCCGCCGGTGACGGCGCCGAGGAGCAGCGCGAACGGCGCGATGGGGAGGGTGCTCCGCACGGCGCGCGAAACGCTCCGTCCGCCGTCGGCGTCGCCGAACCAGTAGGTCAGGAAGAACACGCCGAGCAGCCCCCAGAAGACGTACGTCACTCCGGTGACCACGCCGCTCCAGGCGGAGACCATCGAGAGGAACTCGCCGACGCCCATCGAGCCCGACAGCGCCGGTTCGATGACCGCGCCGGTGCCCCCGATGACGGGGGTGCCGGCCGCCCCGAACGGCGGGTTCGGCGCGTTGAAGAAGAGGCCGAACACCGCGGCGGCCAGCGGCGGAAACCCGAGGCCGATGAGCAGCGGCGCGGCGAGCGCGCCCGGCGTCCCGAAGCCGGCCGCCCCCTCGATGATCGTCATGAACCCGAGACCGACGAGGAGCACTTGGATGCGACGGTCCTCCTCGATCTGTCCGAAGTACCACCGGATCGTGGCGATGGCGCCGCTGCCTTCGAGGTAGTTCATCAGCAGGATGGCACCGAACACGATGAGGATGATGTCCACGGCCTGGAGCACGCCGTACACCGCCGACGCGACAAGCCAGTTTGGCTCCATGCCCCAGTAGGTGAGCCCGATACCGGTCGCGAGGAGCCAGCCGACCCCCATCGCTCGCGCCGCGGACCAACGGAGCCCCGCGAGCAGCACGAACGCGACGCCGATCGGCACGGCACCGACGAGTGCGAGTGAGAGCACGTTAGTCATGGTTGGTGACTACGCCCATGCGTCACCGTCGCGCGACCGCCCATATGTAATTTTCTTTTCCCGTGACATCAATCCGAGATGCCGACTGCTGCCCCCGATTTTTAACATTATTATAAATGATATATCTCGATCGAGGGCGCGGTCGCGAGGCCCCCGTGAGAAAGCCTCGCCCGCTCTCTCGCGGCCGCCCGTCACCCGTCGGCGAGCTGGATCCCCCGCGCAATCACGTACATCAGCACGACGCCCGCGCCGACGGCCAGCACGAACTGCGACGCGACGGTCAGGAGGCCCGCGAGCAGCCCTCCGGGGCCGACAAGCAGCGTGATAAGGAACAGGAGCAGCGCCGCTCCTCCGAACAGGATGACGAGCCCGGCGAGCGGCAACGCCTCCGACAGGATCTGACCGAGGTCCAACTCTCCCGACGCCTGATCGATGAACGGCGGTGACGACATGGTCGTACCGTCTGCGCACACACTTATAAATGGAGCAGCGCGCCCGCGTCAGTCGTCGGCGGCCGCGGGGGCGACCGGATCCTCCGGCTCGGTCGGCGCCTCCGGGTCACTCGTCGCTTCCGGCCCGGCCGGTGCCTCCGGTTCCGCCGCCGACGGCTCGGACATCGGCTCCCACTCCATGCCGCGCTCGTACCGGAACGCGCGGTGGTCCCGGGTGGGGTCGACGACCGTCAGCGAGAGCCACTCGTTGTCGAGCAGCTCGGTCACCTCGTCGTGGTCGGCCAGGGCGTCGGTGACGCGCTCGACCGGCGCGTGGAGGACCGCGGAGAGCCGGAGCGGCTGATGGTACGGCGTCTCGTGGTCGGCCATCAGCGACTGGCGGGGGAGGCCGGTCATCAGATCGCCGCCGTTGCCCTGGTAGACGCCGACGTTGCCGACGGGGTTCTGCGTCGCCTTCGACCCGCTCCCGTAGGCCGCGTTGTCGACGGTCGAGAAGTAGTACTGGGCGTTGATCCACTGGGTGACGACCATCGGCCCCGCGAGGATCGACTCGAGCGCGTCGCCGTCGGGGTCGGTCGACCAGTCGTACGAGTGGAGGAACGCGCGGCCGTCGAGGTCGAGGTCGCTCGTCAGCTCGCGGGGCCCGACGACGAAGCCGGCGTTGCCGGCCAGCCCCCACTCGGGACGCGTCTCGGCCCAGTCGCCGGCGCGGCGCTCGGTCTCCTCGACGCCCGCCACGGCGTCGGCACCCATCGACGCGGCGCGCTCGGCGGCCGCGCCCTCGCGGGCGGCGTCGAGGTCCGCGCGCAACCGCGCGAGGTCGTCCGCGTGGCTCTCCGGCACGTCGCCGTACAGCTCGACCTCGTCGGTCGTCGTGTTGTGCTCGCCGGCGAGGAAGACGGTGTCGTCGGGGACGTCGAAGCCGCGCTCGCGCAGCGCCGCCTTCACACCGGCGTCGTTGCAGATCGACGCGAGGACGCGGGCGTTCGGCCCGCCGGGGTTGCCGGCGCACGCGCCGCAGTCCAGGCTCGAGTCGTACGGGTTGTTCGTCGTCTCGCTCGCGTGCCCGACGAAGGCGACGAGCCGGCCGAACTCCTCCCACCCCATCAGCTCGAAGGCGGTCGCGGCGTACTCGACCTTCTCTTCATCGGTCAGCCCCACGGGCAGGTCGCCCGCGTGAGTGTGCTGGTGGTGGACGGTCTGCTCGCAGAACTCGCGGTCGTCGGGCACCGCGTCGTCGGCGGCCCCCAGCAGGTCGCGGACGCGACCCGGGAGGAGCGTGCGGGCCGCGAGCGCGAGCCCGTAGCCGCTCCCGGCGTTCTCGACGAAGCCGAAGGCGCTGGCGGGGTTCGTTTTCAGCTTCTTGACGACCTCGCCCGCGACCTCGCGGACGCTCGACCGGCGGTCGCGACGCGCCCGCGCCTCCCGCTCGGTCGGGATCTCGCTGATCCGGTGTTGCGGTTCCAAGATCGGCGGACAGGCGTCGACCGACGTCTCGGCGTCGTACCCCTGATACTCCATCGGGACGCCGAAGAAGCCGGCGTAGCCGTGGGTCTCGTAGTCGCCCTCGGCCTCGACGTGACGCCGGATCACCTCCGAGCGGGTGTCGATGCAGAACACCAGCTGCGCGTCGGGGCGGTCCGACGGTCCGCCTCCCGCGGCCGGCGACTCGCCCTCGGCTGCCGGCTCGCTCTCGGCCAACGCCCGGCTCTCGGCGGCGACGCGGTCGACGACCTCGGTGCGGTAGCTCGCCTCCCACGCGCTCAGGAACGCCTCGGCGAGCTCGTCGGCCGGGTCGGCGTCAGCGGCGTCGGGGCCGGTGGCGGCGTCGAGTTCGACGCCGAACCCGTCGAGCAGCGCGAGACGCACCGCGAGGTACTCCGCCAGCGTGATCGGGCACGCCGACTGCCACGCGCCGTCGTCGTCCGCGCGCCGCTTGATGAAGCCGGTCCACCCCGGGAGCGCGGCCAGCTGCGCCTCGAAGATCGGTACCCACTGGCTCTCCGGGTACGGGTCGAGGACGGCCTCGATCGCTTCGGTCGGGGTCTCGGGGAGCGACGCGAGGATCCCCTCGTCGGGGACCGCGGCGTCGTGTGCCGCCACCTCGCGGAAGGCGGCGTAGAACCCGTCGTCGCGGTCCGGCATCGACCACGCGGCGTGTCCCTCGTCGAGGAAGGCCGAGAGCCACTTCGTCAGCACGTGGTCGACCCGCTCGGCCCCCTCGTCAGACGGGGCCGCGTCCTCGTCAGACGGCGCCGACTCGACCGCGGCGTCCACGCGCTCCAGCAGCGTCTCCGGGTCGGCCTCGTAGCCGCGGTCAGCGAGCTCCGACTCGAGCGTCTCCCGGTCGATCCGCCCGTCGTCGAGCGCGGCCCGGAACGCCTCCCGGCTCGGGTAGCCGCGGCCGCCCAGCAGGTCGGCCGCCTGCGTCACCGCCTCGTCGAACGGCACGTTCTCGAACCCCGAAAGGGGGTTGGCGGTCACGAACGAGTGGATCGGCCAGACCGACCCGACCGTCGCCGCCGCCTCGTCGATGCTGTCGTGGATGACGCTGTCGTCGATGGTTGATTCGGTGCTCATTAGGCGCCTCCGTCGTCGTACTCTCCGGTGTTCGTCAGGACGGTACCGGGGGACGGGTGCCCCGCGTTCAGCAGCGCGACGTAGAGGCGCCGGCTGCGCTCGTGGACGCCGGCCTCCATCGCGAGGTACGCCGCGAGGAAGGCGACGGCCACGAGACCGTGGACCGCGGTCAGCTCGGTCGGCGCGGTGACGACCGGGAGCCCGGCCAAGAGCGTCGAAACGGCCCTGTACACCAGCGCGTACACGGTGATTGCCGGAAGGAAGGCCAGCGGGACCGCGCCGTAGCGGACCCCCGCCGGGAGCTCGGCGTGCCCGACCGCGCCGCGCGCCGCGTGGAGGGTAGTGAAAACCACGAACAGGACGAGCAGGAGACCGCTGTCGACGCTCGTCCCTTTCCCCGTCAGCAGCACGAAGACCGCGCCCCCCGCCAGTCCGGTCGCCAGCGTCACGGCGAGATCGAGGACGCGGAATCCGCCGGTCGCGTCCTTCGCCTTCTCGGCCGGGCTCGTCCGCTCGATCCCGCCGCCCGCGCCGAGGAACTGGTACGCCTTATAAAACCCGTGCAGAATCAGATGGGTGATCGCGGCCCCGAAGAAGCCGAGGCCGGCCTGCATGATCATGAATCCCATCTGCCCCACCGTGGAGCAGGCCAACTTGCTCTTAACGTCCGGGCGGACGGACTTGAGGAGCTTCCCAAGCAGCGCGCTGGCCGCGCCGACCGCGACGATCGCGAGCATGAGGGTCGCGTCGCCGGTGACGACCGGCGCGAAGCGTAACAGGAGGACGCCGCCGGCGTTGACGAAGCCGGCGTGCATCAGCGCCGACGCCGGCGTGGGCGCGGTCATCGAGGAGAGGAGCCAGCCGTGGAACGGCACGAGGGCGGACTGGATCATCGCCGCGAGGACGAGCGAGCCGGCGGCGACGAGCCATATCGGCCCGCCGAGCGCGTCGGCGGCCGCGGCGACGCCCGATACCGTCGTCGCGCCGGTCGCCCACCAGAGCGCCGCCAGCGCGACGCCGAGGAGCGCGCTGCTGGCGACGAAGTACCGCCGGGCGACCGCCGCGGCCGCCCGCGCCTGCTCCCAGCCGTCGACGATGCCGATCAGCCTCGCCATCGCCAGCCCCATCGCCAGCCACAGCAGTCCGAACAGGGCGAGGTGGTCGGCCGCGACGAGCGTCATCACGACCGTTACGAACCCGAACACGGTGAGGAAGAACTCCGTCTCGTGGGCGCTCCCCGCCATGTAGCGGCGCGAGTAGCTGTGGACGACGCCGCCGAAGAAGGCGACGACGACCCACATCAGGACGGTCAGCCCGTCGACGGCGACGACCCCGGGGATCTCCGGAGCGAACCCGAACCGAACTCGGCCGACGAGCGCGGCGACGCTCGCGGCGAACAGCGACCACGCGAGCCACGTGAGTGCGACGGGCACGACCGGCCTCTCGGCCGTCGTGTCCGGGAGCGCTCCGACCGCCGGTTTCGAGGTAGACCCTGACATCGTTCAGTCCGTGCGACCGTTCTCGGCAGCCGACGTGACTCCGCCGGGCCGATTCTGGTCGTCTTCACTCCGCTTTGAGAACAGATTGTGTATTAAATCTATTTATCTTCACAATTCGTTCGATATAACTACATTATAGAACATTATAGTTATTGGCGGCGGCAGAGGGGACTAGGCAAGGAGAAGGGTGGTGACGGGTCCGCGGGCCGGCTCGGACCGGCCGTCGCAGTCTCGCCGCCGCGACTGATCCGCTCCCGTTCGTCGACCTCGTTCACGGTTCGTTCGCGATCCGCGTTCAGAAAACCATATCGTTCTCCGATCCGCACTGTCGGTATGGAGGAGATAACGGGGACCGTCCTCGCCGGGGAGTCGTTCGAGCCGACTCGCGGCCGCGTCGTTGTCGAGGACGGCCGGATCGAGGCCGTCGAGGAGGTCGAAACGGGGTCGACCGACATCATCGCGCCCGCGTTCGTCAACGCGCACACGCACCTGGGTGACTCCGTCGCGAAGGAGGCGGCCGTCGGGCTGTCGCTCGACGAGGCGGTGGCCCCGCCGGAGAGCCTGAAACACCGGCGGCTCGCGGCCGCCGACCGCGCCGAGCTCGTGTCGGCGATGCGCCGGACGCTCCGATACATGCGGCGGACGGGGACGGTCTCCTGTCTGGACTTCCGCGAGAACGGGGTGCCCGGGGCGCGGGCGCTCCGCGAGGCGACGGCGCCCCTCGACGTCGACCCGTTCGTCTTCGGGAGCGGTGACCCCGCCGTCCTCGATGTCGCCGACGGATACGGCGCGTCCGGCGCGAACGACGACGCGTTCGACGCGGAGCGCGCCGCCTGCGCGGAGCGGGGCGTCCCCTTCGCCATCCACGCCGGCGAGCCGGACGCGACCGACATCCACCCGGCGCTCGACTTGGAGCCGGACCTGCTCGTCCACATGGTGCACGCGGAGCGAGAGCACCTCGACCGCGTCGCTGAGCAGTCGGTGCCGATCGCCGTCTGCCCCCGTGCGAACACCGTTCTCGGCGTCGGCGACCCGCCGATCCGAGAGCTGCTCGATCACGCGACGGTCGCGCTCGGCACGGACAACGTCATGTTGAACTCCCCGTCGATGTTCCGCGAGATGGCGAACGCGGCGAAGCGGTTCGACGTGACCGACCGGGAAGTCCTCCGGATGGCGACCGCCGCCGGCGCCGAGATCGCGGGGCTCGACTGCGGCGTCATCGAGCCCGGTCGCCGGGCGGCGCTCGTCGTCATCGACGGCGGCTCGGACAACCTGGTCGACACCGAGGACCCGGTGCGAGCCGTCGTCCGTCGCGCGAGCGCGCTCGACGTCGACCGCGTCGTTATTTAACCCGGATTTTAAACTGATCGCGGATTAGGAGTCGGTCTCGGCGTCGAACGTCCCGAACGGCGTCGTCTCGTGGCTCCGCACGAGGACCTCGTCGGCGACGGTGAGCCCCATGTCGAGTAGCTCCTGTGCCACGGGCGTGATGTCGTCGTCCGACTCGCCGACGACCGTCACGAGGAGGTTCTGCTCGCCGGTGACCAGCTCCTGGACCGAGACGACGCCGTCGACCTCGAGAATCTCCGGCAGCAGCTCGCCGCGCTCGGGTATCGACGCGGTGCAGTAGAGCAGCATCCGGAGCGGGTACCCCGACCGCTGGTAGTCGACCTCGGCGCTGTACCCCTTGATCACCCCGTCGGACTCGAGGCGCTGGATGCGCTTGCGGACGGTGCTGTCCGAGGTCCCGGCCCGCTCGGCGATGTCACCGGACGAGGTGTTCCGCGCGTCTTCCTGTAACGCGTACAGGATCGCCCTGTCCACGTCGTCGATCGCTTCGTCGGCCATACCGGTGGCTCCGTGGCATGGCCACTTTACTTTTATATATTATTTTTAAACCGGAAGCGCGAATCCGCCCCGGCCTACGCGACGTCGAGCGCGGTCGCCCCGTCCGCCTCGACGACGACCACCGGGACCTCGGCGTCGTCGATCACGGTGTCGGTCGTGGAGCCGAACACGAACCGCCCGACGGTGCCGGTCGTGGGGGCGCCGACGACCACGAGGTCGTAGTACGGGGACTGCTCGACGATCGCCCCCGCCGCGGTGCGGTCCTCGACGAGCCAGCGGTCAACCCGGTCGAAGCCGCCGAGGCGGTCGCGGGCGGCCGAGAGGAGGCGGTCGCCGGCGGCGGCGTACTCGTCGCTGTCGGCGTCGTCGACCGCCGTCGCGTCCCCGTCCACGAGCGCCTCGTCGGAGGGGACGACGTGGAACAGTTCGAGCCACGAGCCGGTCGCGTCGGCGATCTCGCGGGCCACGTCGACGGTCGCCCCGGTGTGGGGACCGGCGCCCACCGCAACCAGGATCGAAGACACCCGATCCGGGCGCGTCGCCCGGTCGACTCCCTTCAGACGGGCGTGTGCCGCCGTCTCGGTCGACTCGGCCGCCTCCCTGACGGCCGGCTCGACGACGGGCTCGCCGATCCGGTTCCCGATCCGGTCGTCGGCCACCGGCGACTCGGCGCTCGCCTCGTCCGCGTCGCTCCCGTGCATACCCCTACTGTCTGACGCGCGTCCGATAAATCCCGTTGGTCCGCGCCGCTCAGCCGCCCCGGTCGCCGCGAGCGGCGTCAGTCCCGGAAGAACTCGGCGTGCTCGAACGGCTCCTCTTCGCCCTCGACGGCGACGACATCGAGCGCGGTCACCGCGGCGCCGACCCCGAGGAGCCCGGCCAGGCTCGGCTCGGTCCGGCCCTCGTCCCCGGAGATCAGCTCCTTGATGTAGAGCCCGCCGGCGCCGTGGATCTCGACGGTCGCGTGGCGCGCGTCGTCGAGCTCAGCGGTCGCCTCGTACACGTCGCGCTCGCGGGTGATGCTCGCGCGCCGGTGGTCTACCCGGTTCGGGGTGTACTGCTCGACGGTCGTCCCCTCCAGCTCGTCGACCGCGGCGGCCAGCGCGTCGGCGTCGACGTCGGCGTCGAAGGTCACCTGCGCGCGGTAGCGCTTGGCGGCGTCGAGCTCCTTCACGCGCTCGACCATGTCGTACGTCGCGAGTCGGAGCCCCTCGACCTCGACGGCGCCGTCGGCGAAGGCGTTGATGTCGCTCTGGAGGCGCTCGACGTCGACCCGGCGGCGGCGCGGCTCCTCGACCTCGACCACGAAGGGGCGGCCGGTGCCGAGCATCAGCGCGTCGACGTCCTCGCGGCCCGCGCCGTGGAACGTCGCCTCCGTGCCGTCCATCACGTCCTCGACGATCGGCGCGGTGTACTCCTCGACGCTGTCGTCGTAGAGGTAGCCGGAGCCGCCGCAGTGGTCGCAGGGGTCCGCGCCCTGCCGGCCCGAGCCCTTACACTCGCGGCAGGGCCACTCGGTCTGGGGGATGTCGCGCTCCAGCTTCCGGTAGCGCCCGTAGACGAACGCCGAGTTCACCTTCGCGTCGAGCGCGTCCTCCGCGAGGTCGATCGTGAACTGCACGTCGGGCCGGTCGAAGGAGACCTCCGCGCCCGTGAGCCGACCGAACCGCTTGCCGACCTCGCGGTTGAACTCCGACTTGAACGGCTCGCCCGCGTCCTCGTCGAGGCCGGCGTCAGCGCGGAGCAGCGCCTCGTTCTCCTCGATCAGCGGCGGGGGGCGGGTGCCGACGTTGTAGGTGGAAAACTCGATCCCCTCGATCGCCTCGGCGGCGCGCTCGGCCCACTCGTCGAACTCGGTGCAGCGTCCCTCACAGACCCAGCAGTCCGCGGTCTCGACCGGCTCGTGGTCCTCGTCGTCGCGCAGCGCGATCGAGACGCGCAGCGCCGAGCCGCGCTCGGCGTTCGACAGCCCGAAGCTCCGGTCGGCGACGAGCCGGCCGAGACAGGCGTCGCACACCGGCCCCGTCTCGGTCGCCCGCGCCGCGACCTCCAGTACGTCCATACGCCCTCCAGCGCCCCGCGTGGTAACTGTCTTACTACATCGCGGGCCAACGGCGGCAGGGCGGCCGGCGCCCCCCGCTCCGCACTCGCCCCGCCGTCTCCCGGCCGACTTAAGAGGGTCCGAGTCGTTTCGCCGGGCGTGAACGAGCCGGCGTCCCGGGAGGAGAAGCTGGAGCTCGGCGTCGAGCTGCTCGCGCACCTCGAGCACGAGGAGCTCCCGCTGCCGGACGCGATCGACCGGATCGAGACGGTGACGACGAGCCCCGCGCTCACCCGGGAGATCCTCGACGCCGCCGAGAAGCGCGGCGTCATCGAACGCGAGGACGCACGTCTCAGAGTCCAGCGCGGCGGCACCTACGTCAACTACGACAGCCAAGTCGTCCAGCGGGAGGGCGAGTTCGAGTGTCGCCGGTGCGGGACCGGCATCACGACCGGCCACTTCGTGAAACTCGACGCCGGCGAGCTCGGTCCGTTCGGCTCCTCCTGCATCCGGAAGGTGACCGGGCGCGATTCCGACGACGAGTGAGCGTCGCGACCGCGACACGTATTTATAAATCCATACCGCGGCGGCGCGCGCCTCCGAGCGGCCGTTTATAAACGGCCGTGAGGAGCGCGTGCGAGGGAGTCGGTCGCCCGGAGCGACGCGGAGGGCGACCGACGAGGCTGGGGAGGCGTGAGGATGCGGTCGCTGTGCGGGGCGGGACTCGAAGGGGCAGCCGCGAGGGCGACGCACGGCGACGCAAGGACCGCAGGGAACGAGCGAAGCGAGTGACCGAGGACCGTAGCGAGCCGCGCGAGCCGTCGCGGCTGGGGCTTCGGCGGTGTCCACCGACAATACGGAGTCAACCGTTTACAAACAAACGACCGAACTGAGTGCGACCACATCTGCGACGCCGGTCTCACCACCATCCGCGTCTCCACCTTCGTATGCCACGTCCTGACGCGCAAGCGAACGGTTTTTGCGTCGACCGACGGGAGGAGACGTATGGACGAGGACACCCCCGAGGAGACGGGGTCGGCGGCGCGGGTGGACGACGCCGACCCCCGACGCGACGCCCCCGCGGTTCGATCGGACGGCGGCACGGAGCGCGCGGACGGACCGACCGAGGACGTCGCGCTCGACCCGTGGGGGTCGGCGTCGGTCGGCGACTACGCGGACCTCTTCGAGGAGTTCGGCATCGAGGCGTTCGACGACGTGGCCGACGACGTTGCCGACCCGCACTACCTGATGCGCCGCGGTGTCATCTTCGGGCACCGCGAGTACGACGCCGTCGCCGAGGCGATGGCGAACGACGAGCCGTTCGCCGCGCTCTCCGGGTTCATGCCCACCGGCGACCCGCACATCGGCCACAAGCTCGTCTTCGACGAGATCATCTGGCACCAACAGCAGGGCGGCGACGCCTTCGGGCTGATCGCCGACCTCGAGGCCCACTCCGCCCGGGGGATGTCGTGGGACGAGATCGACGAGCACGCGCGCAACTACCTCCTCAGCCTGCTCGCGCTCGGCTTCGACGCCGAGGACGGCGAGCTGTACCGGCAGTCCGACAACCGGGCGGTGCAGGACCTCGGCTTCGAGCTGGGCTCGAAGGCGAACTTCTCGGAGTTCGAGGCGATCTACGGCTTCGACGGCGAGACCAACATCTCGCACATGCAGAGCGTCGTGACCCAGACCGCGGACATCCTCTACCCGCAGCTCGTCGACGAGCCGAAGCCGACCGTCATCCCGGTCGGTCCGGACCAGGACCCGCACGTCCGGCTGACCCGCGACCTGGCGACCCGCGTCCGCTACTTCAAGGTGACCGAGGCGTTCGCGAGCTTCGAGCTCGACGACGACGAGCGCCAGCTCGTCCGGGCCGCGTACGACGCGCTCGCGGCCGGGGGCGCGGCGGACGACGACGGCGAGGTCGACGACGCCGACACCGACGTGCGCTGTGAAGACGCCGCCGAGTGGCTCGCCGACTACGAGCCGCCGGAGTCGGGGGCGGACGACGCCGAGGAGGACACCGACGACGCCCCCGACCTCGCGGCCGCCAAGTCGACCGCCCTCGAGAAGCTCCGGGCGGGCGGGAAGGAGCCGCTCCGCCCCCGCGTGCGGTTCTTCGACCGCAACGCCACCGACGAGGCGTTCGAGGCCCTGATCGAGGCGGTCGACGGCGAGAAGCGCGTGTTCGAGGGGCACGTCGACGCCTTCGACCTCACCCGCGGCGAGGCCGAGTCGGTCGCCCGCGAGGTCGAGATCGACCACGACGGGTTCGGCTTCCGGCAGCCCTCCTCGATCTACCACCGGTTCATGACCGGGCTCACCGGCGGGAAGATGTCCTCGTCGATCCCGGCGAGCCACATCTCGCTGCTCGACGACCCCGCGGACGGCTACGACAAGGTGAAGGCGGCGACCACGGGCGGCCGCGACACCGCCGAGAAGCAGCGCGAGCTCGGCGGCGAGGCCGACGAGTGCCCCGTCTACGAGCTGTACGCCTACCTGCTCGCGGGCGACGACGACGAGCTGACGAGGACCGTCTACTCCGAGTGCGTCAACGGCGAGCGCCTCTGCGGCGGCTGCAAGGAGCAGGCCGCCGAGCTGATGCGGGAGTTCCTCGAGGACCACCAGGAGAAGCGCGCGGAGGCCGAGGAACTGCTCGACGACCTCGACATCGACCTCGACTCCGACCGGCGCGGGACCGGCGGCGAGCACTAAGTCGTCCACTCTCGGCGTAGCGGGTGATTCTCGCACACCTTCTTTATAATAGACAGTGCGGTGGCGCGTGCCTGCGAGCGGCCGCCACCGGCGGCCGCGAGTCAGCTCGCGCGAGGGAGTCGGCGGTCCGGAGCGAAGCGGAGGACCGCCGACGAGGCTGGGGAGGCGTGAGGTGCTGTGCTGGGCGGTGCGGGGCGGGACTCGAAGGGGCAGCCGCGAGGACAGCGCAAGCGTTCACGAGAGCTTTGCTCTCGTGAGCCAATCAGAACGCTTCGCGTTCTGATGACGACGTAAGCACCGGAACGAGGGAGCGAACGGAGTGAGCGACCGAGTGAGGAGCGTGGTTCGAGACGCCTTTGGCGTCTCGTCATCACGAAAGGCGCAGAGCGCCTTTCGAACGACAGCGAGCGTGCGCTGTCCTCGCGGCTGGGGCTTCGGAGGTGTTTGTCGCCGGTTCGCTAGCGACTATTTATAAGTAAGCGGCTGGGGCTTCGGAGGTGTTCTCAGCGGATCCGAGCTCGACCACTCATAACAGCGACCGACTTACAGTTCGTCTTTTACGTACACGCCCAGTACTCCGCCGAGCGCGCTCAACACGACGGTGTAGGCGACGCCGCCCAGCACGGCGATCGCCCCGAGGAGGAAGATCCCCCCGGCTGCGATCCCGATCTCGGCCGGGAACGCGAAGAACCCCAAAAGCGGGAAAACGACCAGCACGAGCAACAGCAGCCCGACGATCGGGATCGACGCGATCGCGCCGGAGAGCGCGCCGACCCGCAGCCCGTCGTCGCCGTTTAAATACCCGGCGACCGCGCCGCCGAGGAGGGGTGAGATACCGGTGAACGAGAGGAGGGCCGACGCGATAGCGCCGACCACCGCGTTGAGGAGGGTGTTTTCGGTGTCCATGCGCTGTCCGACTCCCGGCGGCGGCATACGTTTTGCGGACCTCGAAGTACGAGCCATCCACGACCGACGCGACCGGTCGAGGGACGAGGCGACCGGCCGACGACCGAGGCGATGGTTTATGAGGCGGGCGCCACCTCTCACGGGTATGAGCGAGGAGGAGACGATCCACGTCGCGGACGTCAGCGAGGGGATCGGCGGCGACGCGACGGCGGAACCCGGCGCTCCGGTCGAACTCCCGGTGGTCGACGTGCTCACCGGCCGGTCTTTTATAACGGGCAAAAGCGGGTCCGGCAAGAGTAACACCGCGTCCGTCGTGATTGAAAATCTGCTATCTAACGGATTTCCTGTCATGATCGTGGACACTGACGGGGAATATTACGGACTTAAGGAAGAGTATGAAATTCTCCACGCCGGCGCCGACGACGAGTGCGACATCGTCGTCTCCCCGGAGCACGCCGAGAAGCTCGCGAACCTCGCCTTAGAACAGAACGTCCCGATCATCCTCGACGTCTCCGGCTACTTGGAGGAGGAGACCGCCAACGAGCTCCTCCTCGAAGTCGTCAAGCAGCTGTTCGCGAAGGAGAAGCGCATGAAGAAGCCCTTCCTCCTCGTCGTCGAGGAGTGCCACGAGTACATCCCCGAGGGCGGCGGGATGGACGAGACGGGGAAGATGCTGATCAAGGTCGGCAAGCGCGGGCGGAAGCACGGCCTCGGCATCGTCGGGATCAGCCAGCGCCCGGCCGACGTCAAGAAGGACTTCATCACACAGTGCGACTGGCTCTGCTGGCACCGGCTCACTTGGGACAACGACACGAAGGTGGTCGGGCGGATACTCGGCTCCAAATACTCGAACGCGGTCGAGGATCTGGGCGACGGCGAGGCGTTCCTGATGACCGACTGGGACGAGTCGATCCGCCGCATCCAGTTCCACCGCAAGGAGACGTTCGACGCGGGCGCGACCCCCGGCCTCGACGACTTCGAGCGCCCGGAGCTCAAGTCGGTCTCCAGCGACCTCGTCGGCGAGCTCCAGTCCATCTCCGACGAGACGGAGCGCCGCGAGTCCGAGATCGCCGACCTCAGACAGAAGCTCGACAAGAAGGACCAGCGGATCGCCGACCTCGAGCGCGAGCTGGAGGAGGCCCGCGACCTGAGCAACATGGCCGACCAGTTCGCGCAGGCGCTCCTCGGGAAGGCCGAGGCGCCCTACCGCGGCGGGAGCGGGCACTCCTCGGTCGACGGTGGGCGGTCCGTGGCCGGCGACCGCGGAAACGGCGAGGACGACGACCAGTCCGTGCTCAAGTCGTACGACGAGGCGGTCGCCGCGACCAGAGACGGCGGCGGGGAATCGGACGCCGACGCCGCCCCCGTTGACGCCGCCGTCGGCGCCGAAGACGTCACCGACGACACCGGTGAGGCCGACACCGCCGACGGCGACCCCGAGGACGCCGAGGCGCCGCCCGAGGACGACGTCGAGCCCGTGACGCGCGCTGACGTCGCCGAGAGCGCGCTCCGCTTCGACGACGCCGTCGAACTCGGCACCCGCGAGGCGGTGATCGAGGAGCTCCGCGGCCGGATCGAGGCCCTCCCGGAGCTGTCGCGGGGGATGCTCCGCCACTACCGCCGCGAGGGCGTCAGCGACCCCGTCGCCGCCCACATCGACGCCGGCGGCGACGGCGACTCGGGGCACGCCTACAGCCGTCATCGACCGATTCGACGGGCGGGACTCATCCGACACGCCGGACGCGGACACTACGCCTACGCCGTCCCAGACCTGATCCGCGAGGCGTACGCCGACCGGCTCGACGAGGAGAGCGTCCGGGAGATAGTCCGCGCCGTCGAGACCGCCTTCGTCCCCCCGGCAGAAAGGAGCTACCCGCCCGACGCTGACCCGACCGAGGTCGGCGTCGCATCCGGCGACGGCGCTATCGACAACGCGGACGGCGACGGTGCTGTCGACGACACGGACGGCGACGACGCTATCGTCGACACGGACGACGACGGCGAGCCCCCCGAGGCCGAAGAGGGCGCAGATCGACCGACGAGCGCACTGAGCGACGCCGCGCGGCGCCTCGCGGAGCGCGGTCGCACCGGCGACGAGTGATCGGTCAGAACGGGACGGCGAGGTACTCGCTCGGGATCGCGTTCCGCGCGGTCACCTGCGGGTCGACAACCTGACTGATCTCCAGCCCGCCGACGAGACTGGAGAACAGGTACGCCTCGGTCCTAGAGAAGCCGTGGTCGTGCGCCAGCAGCCGCACGACGTCGCGGTTCGCGAGCTCGACGGCCTCCTCCAGCGTCCCGGCGCTCGCGACGGTCTTGACCGCGTCGCCGGTGTCGACGAGCGGGCGGTCGAGCCCGACCGCGGGGTCTTCGACCACCGAGACCGTCACGTCGATCTCGGTGCCGATCTCGGCGCCGGTCCCGCACATCTCGCCGTCGGCCATCGCGGCCTTCGAGTCGCCCATCGCGAGCATCGCGCCCTCCTGAAACACGGGGAAGTACGCGGTCGTCCCGGCAGTCATGTCGGTCGTGTCGAGGTTGCCGCCGTGGTCGTCGGGCGTGAGCGTCGACACCGACTCCTCCGCGGTGGCGACGCCGATCGTCCCGATCACGGGGTCGATCGGAACGTCGATCCCCTCGAACTCGACCGACCCGCCGCTCGCGCCGCCCCCGCCGCTCTCGCCTGCGCCGCCTTCACTTCCGGTGCCCTCGGCGTCGACCTCGGTGACCCGCGTCGCCGGGTGTTCGATCTCCGGGTCGTCCTGCAGGAGCCCGAATCCGGGCGCCGTGAGAACTCGCCCGACGTCCTCGGTGACGCGGACCGCCTCGATCTCGACCGCGAGCACGTCGCCGGGGCTGGCCCCCTCGACGGCGATCGGACCGGTCGCCGCGTTCACCTCCTCGGGGATGGCGTCGAGGAGGTCGTCGTCGGTCTGGATCGCCCCGTTCAGGCTGTCGATCGTCTCGATCGTGAGCGACTCGCCGTCCGCGGCCTCGTAGACGGGCTCCATCTCCGGTGCGAACTCGTAGACGTGACCGTCGCGATGGGAGACCAGCTCTCGTGGCATGTCGTCTCAGACTCGGGAGCGCGCGGACAAAAATCCCCACGCGGACGCCCCTCGCGGACGCCCGGTTCGAGCCGCGGGGAGAGACGGCGTTCGGCCGTCGGTCTCGGCCCGTCGGTCTCACCGGGCGACGTAACGGATTCGTTTCACCTTCGATCAGCTTTACAAGCCGACGTCACGCATGGGGCGTAATGACACGTTCTCGGGCGCTCTCCCGCGTCCTCCTCGTGGTGCTCGTCGTCGCTCTCGCCGGGTGTGCGGGCGCGTCGTTCGGCGATCCGACGGCCACCGATCCGGCGTCTAGCGACGGGTCGGACGTCGCGACGGCGAACGGCTCCCTCGAAGTCCACTACATCAACGTCGGGCAGTCCGTGAGCACGCTCGTCGTCGGGCCGGACGGCGAGACGATGCTCGTCGACACGGGCCACTACAACGACGACGGGGAACACGTCCTCGAGTACCTCCGGACCCACGGCGTCGAGCGGATCGACCACCTCGTGACCTCGCACAACGACGCGGACCACATCGGCGGGAACGCGGCGATCATCGACTACTACGAGACCGAGGCCGACGGGGTCGGCGCCGTCTACGACCCGGGGATCGCGGCGAGCACCCAGACGTACGGCGAGTACCTCGACGCGGTCGAGGAGCACGACGTGACGCTGTACGAGACGCGGGAGGGCGACGCGATCGACTTCGGCGAGGTCACCGTCGACGTGCTCGGTCCCCCCGAGCCGTACCTCGAGAACGAGGCCCGCAACGAGAACAGCATCGTCCTCAAACTCACGCACGGCGAGACGAGCTTCATGCTGTCCGGCGACGCCGAGGACGACCAGGAGACGTACCTCGTCGAGACGTACGGCGAGGAGCTCCGGGCGACGGTTATGAAGGCGGGACACCACGGGTCGAGCAGCTCCTCGAGCGAGGCGTTCCTCGACGCGGTCGACCCGGAGGTCGCGGTCGTCTCGAGCGCCTACGACTCCCAGTACGGGCACCCGCACGAGGAGGTCCTCCGGCGCCTCGGCGACCGGTCGGTGCCGACGTACTGGACGGCGACGCACGGCGACGTCGTCTTCGTCAGCGACGGGACGATCGTCTCGATACGAACGCAGCGGGAGGCGCCGACGGAGCCGCAGTCGCTCCGCGACGGCGACCCGGTCGACCCCGGGACGAGCGGCGACGCGGTGGAACGGGCACAGGTAACCGGTGACGGAGCCGTCGCCGTCACCGACGGCGGCGACGGCACAGATGACTCGGGCAGCGACGGCTCGGACGGTGACGGCTTGGACGGTGACGACGTGACGGCGGGGGACACGAACGGCACACTCGCGGTCGCGACGATCCACGCCGACGCCGAGGGCGACGACCGGGAGAACCTCAACGACGAGTACGTCGTCTTCGAGAACGCGGGGACGGAGACGCTCGACCTGTCGGGGTGGGCCGTCGAAGACGAGGCCGGGAAGCGGTACAGGGTCCCGGACGGCGTGACGCTCGCCCCCGACGAGACGCTGACGCTCAGGACGGGAAGCGGCACTGACACCGGAGACGAGCTCTACTGGGGCGCCGGCTCGCCGGTCTGGAACAACGGCGGTGACACGGTGATCGTCGAAAACGCTACCGGGGACCGCGTGCTAACGGAGTCGTACGAATGAGCCGGATCGATCTCGCCGACGGGACGTACACGGCGGTCGTCGACGCGATCGAAGACGGGCTCGCGACCGTCTTCTTCGAGCGCGACGGCGACGACGTGGGCGACGCCGTCCTCGACGCCGACCGGCTGCCTGACGAGGGCCGGCACGCGGACGCGATCTTGGACGTGCGGATCGAGGACGGGTCGATCGCGACCGCGACGTACGACCCCGACCTCACCGAGTCCCGTTCCGAGGCCGCCCAAGACCGGTTCGACCGGCTGTCCGAGCGGCCGCCGAAAGACGGTCGGGAATGAGACGACTGGGACCCGTTTCCGAACGGGTTGCCGCCACGAATCCCGATACCGATTCCCGCTGTATTTCTGCTGGTCGGATGCCGCCGACACCGGTGGCGACGGGTACGAGGATCTGGTGTCGCGGTCGCTATCGGGTGAACGGGCCCGGCGGCGGGCGCGGATAGCGTCGGGGACCGTCGACGAGATGGTCGAGGCCGGGACGCTTTCGGAGGCTGCCGGCGGGGAAGTGTACTGTTGGGGCGACGACGGTTCCTCTCGGGGAGACGGCGATTCCTGCGGAGAGACCGGTGAGGCTGGCGGCGAAGTCGTGGTGACGCACTGCCCGTTAGATGCGCCGGCGCTTCACCTGGTGAGTGCGGAGAGCGCGTCGAACGAGGTGAAGTTCAAGGCCGGAGCCGAGCTCTCGAGGAGCGTGAACTAGGCCGTCGCAGTTCAGCGATTCTCCCGCTGCTCCACCTTGTTCAGCTCGATCAGCAGCCGGAAGATCGCCTTCACGAGGTTGGCGTCGACGTCGAAGCGCTCGGCGTTCTCGCCGGCGCGCTCCATCACGCGCTCCTCCTGGCCCTCGTCGGTCGTCGGGAGGTCGCGCTCCTCTTTCACGGCCGCCACGGTGTCGGCGACGTACGTCCGGCGGGCGATCAGTTCGACGATCTCTCGGTCGATGTCCTCGATCTCGCGTCGCAGTTCGTCGAGGCTCCGGTCCTCCGTGTTCGGTGTGTCACTCATAGGTCGGTAGTGTGCTCATTCGACGGTCGCGCCGTCGTTTCGGGTGGTCGTTCGTCGCAGCGTTCCGGGCCGGTCGCCCCACGCGTCGGCGACCGCGTCGAGGTCGGTCTCGGGGTCGGTCGGGTCCGCGACCGCGACGACGCTCGGGCCGGTGCCCGACAGCGACACCCCGGTCGCGCGCGGCATCGCCTCGACCGCGGGGTCGGCGTCGAAGCCGAGCGCGGCCGAGAAGGCGAGCCCGTTGACGGTCATCGCCTCGGCGTACCGGCCGTCCAGCGCG
The DNA here is from genome assembly GCF_003721435.2 of Halorubrum sp. CBA1229. Classification (NCBI taxonomy): domain Archaea; kingdom Methanobacteriati; phylum Methanobacteriota; class Halobacteria; order Halobacteriales; family Haloferacaceae; genus Halorubrum; species Halorubrum sp. CBA1229. The sequence goes on from NZ_CP054585.1 coordinate 2,347,282, forward strand.
AGGTCGGCGACCAGGTCCGCCATCGGCGCGACGGCCTCGCAGCGGGCCACGTCCGCGTCCGCGCTGTAGGCGCGCTCGGGCGGCGTCCAGACGAGAACGTCCCAGTCGACGGCCTCGCGCGACCGCAGCTCGTCGCTCGCGTTGTCGGTGACGGTCACGCCGCCGAGCATCGAGGCGGTGGCGTCGTCGAACGCGCCCGTGACCGTCACGCCCGCCTCGCGGGCGGCCCGCACGCCGAGCCGGCAGGCCTCCAGTCGCGTGACGTCGACGGACGAGCCCGCGGCGTGGGCGGTGTCGTCGGCGCCGCCCGCCTCGTCGCCCACCGTCAGTCCCAGCGCGTCGCAGGTCGCCAGCACGGTCGCGTTGGCGGCCGCGCTGGAGCTCTTGAGCCCCGCCGCGAGCGGCACGTCGCTGTCGGTCCGGACGGTGCCGCCCTCGCCGTCGCCCCACCGGTCGGTCGCGAGCGCGACGCAGCGCTCGATCAGGGCGGTGTCGGCGTCGGGGTCCTCGGCGATGGTCCCGTCCACGCCCTCGGCGGCCGGGTCGAGAGAGACGCTCGCGCGCGTCTCGACGTCGATGCCGAAGGCCGCGCCGGTGCCCGTCGCGAGCGCGTTCAACACGGTGCCAGCGCCGAGCGCGGCCGCCCGTCCCTCCATGCACTCACGGCTCGCGAGCGCGGACAAAGAGGTAGCGATCACGGCGAGACTCTCGGAGCGATCACGGTGAGACCCTCGGGGCGATCACGGCGAGACCCTCGGCGCCACGGCCCCCGCGCGCCGCGACAGGCCGAGGGACCGATATTTAAACCGGATCGGCCGTTCGAACCGCGGCGTCGACCTCATACCAGTCCACGTCGGCCAGGACGTTCGTCTCTCGGCTCCGGAACGTGATCGAGACGTCGAAGCGACGCGTCCCGTCGTCGAACCGGTTCCCCGACGTGAACCGGCGGGTGACGTACGCGCCGCCGACCGAGTCGCCCTTCGTTGAGTTCGGAGGAGCCGGGTACGCGTCGACGCGGAGCTCGACCGTCCCGTAGGTGAACCGTCCCCTGTTCTCGACGGCGAGCCGCGCGTCGACGGTCGTCTCGTACCCGTCGTCGGTCACGTCGCGCACGTCGACGCTCGTGACGACGAGCCCGGAGCCGTCCGGCCCGACCTCGTCGGGGGCCGGCTCGTCGTCGGTCTGTTCGGCGGTCGCCTCGTCGGTCGTCGAGTCGTCTCCCGACGCCTCGTCTCCCGCAGACTCCTCGCTCTCTGCGGGCGCCTCGCCCCCCGCGGACTCCTCGCCTCCGGGACCGTCGGCGTCCTCGCTCTCGCCGCCGGCCCCGCTTCCGGCCGCGCTCTCGTCGGACTCCACGAGACAGCCGGCGAGCAGGCCGGGGGCGGCCGCGGCGAGCAGCCGCCGCCGGGAGAGCGAGCGCCTCATGGACTCCTCCTCGGCGCCGCGCGACCTAAAGGTGGGCTCCGGCTCACGTCGGTCACCCCGTCACCGACCCGAGCGCGCCGGTCGCCGCGCCGACGACGGCGGCGACGACCGCGGTCGTGAGGAGCGGTCCGAACGCGTCGGCAATCCCGTGCGCCTGCGTCGCGGCCTCGCCCTGCGAGGCGACGACGAGCACGACAACGACGATTCCGTAGACGAGCGCGCCGATCCCGCCGCCGATCCCGGAGGTGGCGGCCGCTTCCTGCACGTCGTACGCCCGCGACCCGAAGAGCACGCCGAGCACGCCCGCGAGGAGCGGCGCGCCGACCAGGGCGGTCGCCGTGACTGCGAGGTACGACTGCGCGACGAACACCGGGCCGAACCGCGCGGTCTCGCCGGTCGCGGCGGTCGCGAGCGCTGTCTCGGCCCAGCCCGTTCCTACTGCGGCGACGAGGCCGACGCCGACGCCGACCACCGCGAACACCGCCGCCGTGAGACCGACGCCGTTCGCGTTCATCAGGCCACCACCCATCCGTCGGCCAGTCGGCCCTGCCACCCGGTGCGTTCCTCCCACGCGTCCCCGGAGAACCCGGTCGCGAGAAGGAACTCGCCGGCCCGCACGACGTAGCCGTACTGGATCCCGGCGTGCTCGTCGAAGCCGTAGCGCTCGCCCTCGGCCTCGTCGTGGTAGAGCCGGTACCAGCGAGCGGGGCCGTCGTCGGTCGAGCCGTCGGCGTCGCCATCGCTCGACTCGTTCCCGGAGAAGTCCGACCCCGCGGCGGTCGCGTCGGGATCGATCGGCGCGCGCCCCTCCGTCGACGCGTCGTCGAGGACCGACGCCAGCCGATCGCTCGCCGTCTCGCCGTCCGGGTAGCGCTGCACGTACAGCGGCGTCCCGTCGAGCTCGTGGGCCCATCCCTCGAACGTCTCGCTCGGGCGGTTGCCCGCTGGCGGGCGGGTCGCGAACGCGACGAACAGCTCCTCGGTCCGGTCCGCGGGACGGGGGACCGGCCCCAACCGGGCGCGGAGCTCCTCGCGGCGGTCCGGACCGAAGGCGCCCCCGTAGATCTGCGGGATTCGGGAGCGGTCGAACCGGTCGTCGTCGTACGGCTCGTGCGCGAACGCCGCGAACCCGCGACTCGCGAGCGCGACCTCGACGAACGCCCCCCCTCGGACCCTCCGCCGGCGGTCGTCGCCCTCCGGCAGGGGGTACAGCAGCCGGTCGAGCAGGCGGTTGTGGATCGGGTCCCGGGAGAACGCCTCCGCGACGTAGGTCGCGGTGCCGATCCCGGCGAACCCGCGGCGCATGCGGTCGAGCTCCTCTAGGAACCGGTCCACGTCGTTCCGGGGGGCGACCGTCCGGAGCTCCTCGACGTGGCGCCGCGCCCGCCCGCGGATCAGTGCCTCCGGGTAGAAGTGCGGCTCCAGCGCGTCGCCGGCGCGCTCTGCGGCGTCGCGTCCGGCGGCGTCCAGCCGGTCGGCCATCGCGAGGGTCACCGCGCCGCTCTCGTCGGCCTCCGCCCTGACGGCGTCGATCTCGGCGACCACGTCGGCGATCGCGTCCCGGTAGGTCGCGACCGCGTCGGGGTACTCGGTCGCGAACCAGACGGCGTCGTCGACGACGTTCCGGGTCGCGGTCGCGAGCGGCTCGTTCAGGACCGGATCGGGGTCATCGAGCTCGTCTCCGTTCTCGTCGCCGTCGTCCCCGTCGCTCCCGTCGCCGCCCGCGTCCGGAGGGCCCTCGTCCGGGGCCGCGTCGGGATACTCGACGCCCTGCACGCCGAGACACCCCGCCGCCCCGGCGGCGAGCCCGACGCCGGCGCCCAACAGCCCCCGTCGCGTCCGTTGCATGGGATACCCTCCCGTCGGCGGGGACTTAAATGTGCCATGCCCGATTCTCGCGACTGAGGGCGGCGCCGCGCGTCGCCGCGGACCGTCCGGCCGCCGCCGAGCGCGCCCCTTTTGAGGCGGGCGGCCCGAGCGACGCGTATGTCAGCGCCTTCACGCAGCGACGTCCCGCCGACGTCGATCGGGATCGACCTCCGCGAGGAGGGAGTCGTCGTCGAGTACCTCGACGGCCGGACGACCCTCTACCGCGGCGCCCCGGACGCGGTCGAGGGGTCGGTGACCGCCGGTCCCGGCAAGGAGACCCACGTGCTCGTCACCGACCCGACCGAGACCGAGGGCGTGATGACGTACGTCAACGACTACAACACCGACGACGAGATTCTGGAGGACTCCGGCGTCGGGCGCGTCATGGTCGAGGAGGGAGAGCGGGAAGAGGTGTTCCCCGGCGTGATCGTCGGCCGGACCGATCAGCGCAACGAGGTGGTCGCGGACCCCGAGATCGCCGGCGGCCGCGTGTTCGTCTTCGTCGAGGACGGCTGGACCGAGGGGAGCTTCGAGATCGTCGAGGGCCCCGAGGACGGCCTCGACGCGCACCGATGAGTGCCGCGCCGACCGCGACGTCGGCGACTCCGACCCGATGAGCCTCGCGAAGCCCTGGCGCGACCTCGATCGCTCGACGGTCGGGAGCGCGCCGAATCGGTACGGGCTGTACGAGCTGGGCGACGCCGACGGCGACACGATCGGATTCGGCACGGGGGTCCTCCGGGACGAGCTGAAGGAAGCGCTGGCGTACGGCGACGCGGAGCGGGTGCGGTGGGAGCTCGCGGACTCGGCCGAGCACGCGGAGCGACTGCTCGCGGAGCACGTCGAGGAGTGAGTCGGCGAGGCGTTCCGAGCCGCCGACCGGCCCGGGCCGGCGGGACGGCCCGCACTCGTCGGGACCGACAGACGAAAGTCCCGCGGTCGCCGAGGGTAAGACATGAGCGAGGAGGCGGACGCCGACGACGAGGTGTTGCGCGCGAGCGACATCGGCGGCGAGGGGCCGCCGGTCGAGGAGAAGCCGTACAAGATCGTCTTCGAGGCGAACAAGTGCTTCGGGGCCGGGAAGTGCGCCGAGGTCGGCGACAACTGGGAGATGGACATCCAGAGCGGGATGGCGAAGCCGCGGTCGTACTACATCGGCGAGGACGAACTGTCGGAGAACGTGCGGGCCGCCGAGGTCTGTCCCGCGAAGAAGGACCAGGGGGTCATTCACGTCGTCGACCGGCGCACCGATAAGGAGATCGCGCCCGACCCGCACGGGGACGGGACGCTCTCCGTCGACTGGTAGCCCGGGGGTGTTCGGTCGACGCCCGGCGGCGGCGCACATCCGAAAGGCGTTTCACCCCGCCGCCGGAACCGAAATCCGGGCGGGGGTGGCTGAGCCTGGCCAAAAGCGGCGGACTTAAGATCCGCTCCTGTAGAGGTTCGAGGGTTCGAATCCCTTCCCCCGCACTCCTGCGGCGCTCACACATCGTGAGCGCCGCGGCTCGGATCGAAGGGATTCGAAGCAGGGAACGGAGCGAGCGCAGCGAGCGGAGTGAGTGAGGTTCGAATCCCTTCCCCCGCACTCCTGCGGCGAGCAGTTCGCGAGCCGCAGGATTTCGATAAGGAAGGATTCGGACCAGAGAGGTCGCGCGCAGCGAGCGGAGTGAGTGAGGTTCGAATCCCTTCCTCCGCATGCTGTCGCGAGCACTCCGCGAGCGACAGGGGCCGGTTCGGTTTATAAGACCCACTAACAGCAGAACATGAACGGATAGACGAGGGCGACGCGGTCGCCCTCCTCCAGCTTCGTGTCGAAGCCGTTCTCGTTCTCGTTGAAGTGGCCGTTCACGAGGATCCGGGCATACGCGATGGTCTGCTCGCCGACCGGGTTCTTCGTCCACGTGCCGGGAAGCTCCTCCGGCGTCGGCGCCCAACCGCTGTGCGTCGCGTCCGCCTCCTTCTCGGCGATGAGCATCTCTTGGAGCTCCGGGTAGTCCTCGAACAGCTCGTCGAGGAACTCGCGGAGGGTGTCGCCCGCGAACGTATACTCGAACTCGTACTCGCCGAGCTCCGTGCGGACGTGTCCGGTACAGCGCACGGTGACGGTCGTCTCCGCCTCGGGATCGGTCGGCCTCGCCGCGTCGGCGTCGCTCTCGGAGTCCGACGCGTCCTCGACGGCGCCCTCCGCCGCCGGCTGACTCGGTGGCATGCCCGATCGTACGGTTCTCCGGGGCGTAAGCGACTTCACGAACATATTCGCGTGTCGCCTTCGAGACCGGCAGGCGCGGCGAGCGTCGCTGTCGCGGCGACCGCGGAGGGTGCCGCTCGGGCCCGCGGCGAGTGTCCCGAAGGCGACCGCGGAGGGTGTACCGAAACGTGGGAACGGCGCCCGAACATGTTGCCGCTAAACGGATAGGATGACCGGGGACAAGCCCCCACCGATGGAACTCACACGTAAGACGATCGCGAAGGTCATCGTCGCGGCGTTCCTGCTCAACCTAGTCGTGATGGGCGCCGGGGCGTGGTTCGCGTATCAGGAAGCGCCGCCCATTCCGGACGAGGTCGTCGGGCCCGACGGCGAGACGATCGCGACCGGCGACTCGATCCAGGACGGAAAGTCGGCGTTCCAGCAGTACGGACTGATGAACCACGGGTCGATCCTCGGCAACGGGGCGTACTACGGCGAGGACTACACCGCCGACACGCTCGATTTAAAGGCCGAGCACATGCGCGAGTACTACGCGCAACAGGAGCACGGGGCGAGCTACGACTCGCTCTCCGGGCCGGAGCAGGCCGCGGTCGCGGCGACTGTCCGCGAGGACCTCGATAGCCCCCACGACGGCGGGGCGATCGAGTACTCCGCCGCCGAGGCCTACGCCCACGAGCGGGTGACCGAGACGTACGTCGAGCGCTACCACGGGGGTGACCACGACCGGGGCGTGCCCGAGGGGATGATCGAGTCCTCCGGCGAGGCCGAGGACTTCGCCGACTTCGCGCTGTGGACCGCGTGGTTCTCGCACACCGATCGGCCCGGCTCCGACAACTCCTACACCAACGAGTGGCCCTACTCGCCGGCCGCCGGCAACGACGCCACCGGCGCCGCGATGATCTGGAGCGTGATCTCGATGGTGCTGCTCGTCGGTGCGGCCGGGGGCGCCATCCTCCTCTACAAGTCGGTGACGCTCCCGGAGCCGTCGGCAGAGGGGATCACCGTCCCGGAGCCGGGCGACGTGAGCGTCTTCCCGAGCCAGCGCGCGGCGCTCCGGTTCATCCCAGTCGCCGCCGGGCTGTTCCTCGCGCAGGTGTTGCTGGGCGGGTTACTGGCGCACTTCTACATCGAACGCGCCGGCTTCTTCGGGATCGAGGAGGTGTTCGGCGTCCACATCCTCCAGCTGCTCCCCTTCGCCATCGCGAAGACGTGGCACATCGACCTCGGAATCCTGTGGATCGCGTCGACGTGGCTCGGCGCCGGGCTGTTCCTTCCGCCGCTCCTGACCGGCCACGAGCCGCGGAACCAGGCGCGGTACGTCAACGTCCTGCTCGGCGCGCTCGTCGTCGTGGTCGTCGGCGGGATGGGCGGCATCTGGCTCGGCGCGAACGGCTACCTCCCCGGCGAGCTCTGGTGGCTCCTCGGCAACGAGGGGCTTGAGTACCTCGAGGTCGGGAAGGTGTGGCAGGGCGGCCTGCTCGCCGGGTTCATCCTCTGGGCGGTCCTCGCGATCCGGGGGCTCAAGCCCCTGCTCGACCGCGAGCCGATCTACGGACTCGCGCACATGATCCTCTACGCGGGCGGCTCGATCACCCTGCTGTTCGTCGCCGGGTTCATGTTCACGCCGTCGACGAACATCGCCGTCACCGAGTTCTGGCGGTGGTGGGTCGTCCACATGTGGGTCGAGGGCGCCTTCGAGTTCTTCATCGTCGCGATCATCGGGCTCACCCTCGTCTCGATGAACCTCCTCACGCGGCGCAGCGCCGAGAAGGCCGTCATGCTGCAGGCGCTCCTGGTGATGGGGACCGGCGTCATCGGCGTCTCGCACCACTACTGGTGGATCGGGATGCCGGACTACTGGGTGCCGATCGGGAGCGTCTTCTCGACGCTGGAGCTGCTCCCGCTGATCTTCATCCTCTACGAGGCGATCGGCCAGTACCGGGCGATGACGAGCTCCGGCGGGTTCCCCTACAAGCTCCCCTTCATGTTCATCGTCGCCAGCGGGGTGTGGAACTTCGTCGGCGCCGGCGTGCTCGGCTTCTTCATCAACCTCCCGCTCGTCAACTACTACGAGCACGGCACCTACCTCACCGTCGGCCACGCCCACGCCGCGATGTTCGGCGCGTTCGGGTTCCTCGCGCTGGGGATGGTCGCGTACATGCTCCAGCTGTCGATCGACCCCGAGCGCTGGGACGGCTCGTGGCTCCGCGCGTCGTTCTGGCTCTGGAACGTCGGGCTCGCGCTGATGGTGTTCGTCTCCGTGCTCCCGGTCGGATTCCTCCAGCTCGACGCCGCGTTCACCGGGAGCTACGCGGCGGCCCGGAGCCTCGCGTTCTACGAGGGGTCGCTCGTCCAGACGCTGTTCTGGGCGCGGCTCCCCGGTGACACGCTGCTCATCCTGGGGACCGTCGTCTACGCCGCCGACGTGGTCCGGAAGCGGTTCGTCCTCCGGCGCTCCGAGGACGACCCGACCGTCGACGACATGGCCGTCGCGGAGGGGATCGTGAGCGACGACGACTGACTTATAAAACGGTCCTCCGTTCGCTATCGGTTATTTATAAATCGCTGCCGCTGATGACGCGGCCAACCGCTTCAAAACTCCCGGCCGCGCGGCTGTACATCGTTGCTGCTACTGACGCGGCGACCACCTCCAAAGCCCCAGCCGCGAGGCGGGCGCACGCTCGCTGCGCTCCTCGTCGCTCGTTTCACTCGCGCCTGCGGTGCTTGCTTCGCCTCCGCCCGCCTCGCGGCTGCCCCTTTGAGTCCCACCCAACCGCACCGCACAGCACCTCACGCCTCCCCAGCCTCGTCGCTCGCTGCGCTCGCTCCTCCCTCGCGCGTGCTCCTCGCGCTCGCTTATAAGCGAGCGCTCGGAGGCGCGCGCCGACGCGGCTCTGTATGCCCGACAGGTCATCAGAACCCCGGTCAACGGTCGGCGTCGCGCTCTCCCCTCACGCGATCTTCATCATCCGCGTCTCGAACTTCCCGACCCGGACTCGGACCCACCCCGCGAGTTCGTCGTCGAGCTCGGGGTCGTCGGTGTCGACGCGCAGCGCGCGCACGTCGTCGAGCTTCGCCCGCGAGGCGACGATCTGGAGGTCGCACTGCCGGATCACGGCCGGCGACAGCTGCGGGTTCCCGCGGCCGAAGACGAACCCCTGCCCGCCGATCGGCGAGACGACGATGACGTTCTCCTCGCCGAGCGCGTCGAGGATCTCCCGCTCCGTCCCGTCCCGCAGCACCACCTCGCCGTCCCGCCACACGTCGACGCCGATCGGTGAGGGCTCGAACCCCAGTTCGGCCTTGATCGCGCCGACGGTCGATCCCGGGCCGAGCACGAACGTGACGCCCTTCCCCTCGCGCTCCCGGATGTCGTCGGCGACGCCCTCCGCGAGCGACTCCACAGTTCCGCTCGCGGTCTGTTTCGACGACTGGAGATCGTCGGCGACGGGGACGCGCGCGACCGCCCGGAGTTCCGGGTGGACCTCGCCCTCCCGGTAGGCGTCCTCGTCGATGTCCATCACCTCGCGGCGCTCGGTGCGCGAGAACGCCGCCGCGACCTCCGCCGCGTCCTCCGGCGAGACGGCGAACACCGAGGAGTACACCTTCACCCCGGCGGGGACGCCGAGCATCGGGACCTCGCTGCCGGCCGCCTCCAGCGCCGCCGCCACGTCCGTCGCGGTGCCGTCGCCGCCGACGAACAGGACCAGATCGACCGGGTCGAGGGCGTCGGCGCCGCCGCCCTCGCTGAACGCCCGGACCACGCGCGCGGTGTGCTCGGCGGTCGTCTCGGTGGGCCCCGGCGGGTCGCCGTCCCCGTCCCCGTCGCCGAACGGGTCGACGACCCGGACCGGGTCGAAACCGGCGTCCCTGACCAGCCGATCGCCCATCGGGTCGGCGGCGGTCGAGACGGTCGCCTCCGGCGCGACCGCCGCGAGCCGCCCTAGCGCCCGCCGCGCGCGGTCCGGGGCCCGCGGCTCAGCGCCGCGGGCGACCGCCTCGGCGACCTTCCCGTCGGTGCCCTTGAGGCCGACGCGGCCGCCCATCCCGGCCACCGGGTTCATCACGAATCCGACGTGCATGGTCCGACCTACGGCGGCGGAAACTTAAGCGGGCGCGTCTCGGTCGGCGCGGCGGTCCCGAAGTTCAATACTTAAGACGCCCCCGGAGAAACCGCCGGGTATGCTCCTGGAAGCCGCCGTGACCGAGCCGCTCCCGATCGACGCGACCGCGACCGCCGTGCTCATCGCGAGCCTCGTCGTCACCGCCGTGTGGCTCGCGTACCTCTACCGGTAGGCCGCGCCGCTCCCTGTCTCCGTTCTCTTCGACGCCGCTCCCGCCCAGTCGCCGGTCGGCCCGCTCACCGCGACTCGACGAGCGTCGACCGCTCTCGCACCCACTCGGCGGCGCGCTCCGCCTCCGCCGCGCTCGTCGCCGTGATCTTCACGCGGACGCTCTCGCCTGGGTAGGAGCCGACGCTGACGTCGAACTCCTCCTGCAGGGCGGTGAACCGCTCTAACAGGGCGCTCTCCGGCTCGTCGACGTCGACCGTGACGGTGTGGGTCGGCGTCCCCTCGAACTCGTCGGCGATCGACTCGAACATCGCCTTCATCTCCGTCGGGACGCCCGGGAGGACGTACACCGACTCGACGACGGCGCCCGGCGCGACCCCGGCCTCGTTGGCGAGCGGTCGGCAGTCGGCCGGCAGGTGCGTCGTCTCCGCGGCGAGGTCGTCGGCGCTGTACCCCCGATCCGCGAGCCACGCCGCGGCCTCCTCGTTCTTCTCGAGCCCCCGGCCGAAGGCGGCCGCGACCCCCTCCATCGTCACGTCGTCGTGCGTCGGGCCGAGCCCGCCGGTGACGATCACCGTGTCGTACTCGGCGTGGTACTCGTTGACGACCCGCGCGATCTCGCCGACCTCGTCGGGGAGGACGGTCACGCGGCGGACGACGACGCCCCGTTCGTCGAGCCGGTCGCAGAGCCACGTCGCGTTCGTGTTCTCGGTGTCGCCGACGAGGAGCTCGTCCCCGACGGTGACGACGGCGGCGTTCATACCTCTGATAAGGCGGCGCGCACTCAAAAGCACCCGAGTTCGGGCCGCGGCTACCGGCCGGACGCCCGGCCGCCGGATCCGGAAAATCCCCCTCCGACTACTCCTCGTCGTCGTACACGCCGAGCCCCAGCTCCCGGCGCTTCTCTCGGAGCTCCTCCAGCTGTCGCCGGAAGTAGGCGACACCGACCACCGCCGCGACGAGCGCGACGGCGAGGATCACGCCGAAGACGAGCAGGTCGGTCTCGCGGTACGACTGGACCACGACCGACCCGCCCTCGACCGACTCCCAGGTGATCCGGTCGCGCCCGTCGATCGTCTCGACCTCGTGGTCGCGCGGCGCGACGTGGCCCACGACCGGGAAGTCGGTGCTGAACCCGGGCGGGAGCGTCACCGCGTAGGACCCGTCGACGTACGCCAGCGTGGTGAACCGCCGGGGCGAGCCGGCGGCGGAGAAGGCGACCTGTCCCTCGCCGGTCCCCTCGGGGAAGCGGACCCACGTCTCGTCGGGCGTGCGGTCGACCTCGCCGCCGCGGGCGCGGAACTCGGTGCCGTTGAGCACCTCGCCGTCGGCGGTCCGGTACCGGAACGCCTCGAACTCCAGCGGCTGGTCGCCGGCGTACGGCGTCTGCCTGTACAGCCGCAGCTCCTCGACGTCTGAGACGTCGTACACCGCCGTGTACTGGGTGCCGGTCGAGAGGTTAAAATCGGCGTCGCGGTCCGTGTCGAAGTCGTACTCGTTCGGCGGCTCCGCGTCGAGGGTCTCGTTCGGGACCTCGCCGCCGTCGTTGACGTAGGTGAGACAGCCGGCGCTGACGGCCAGCAGCGCGACGACGGCGACCGCGAGGGCGAAACGTCGGTTCACAGATCAGACGACGCAGCGCATCTCCGCCGGGAGGTACGAGCCGATCGCGGCGAGCAGCCCCGGCGGGTCGGTGTTCTCAGTGCAGACGATGCTCTGTTCCAAGAGCCCGAGCCGCTCCACGGTCACGATGTCCTGCGCGTGGCCCGCGCGGTTCACCGTCGCGCGCACCTCGCCGCGGGTCGCCGAGTTGACGTTGACTCGGCCGTCCCCGCGTTGCCAGTCGTAGAGGCGGTCGCGCTCGGCGTCCGCGAGGCGGCTCGGCTCGGCGTCCGGGTCGCCGACGTCGCCGCCGTAGACGAACCGCAGCGAGAGGTGTTGGACCAGTCCGAAGCGCTCGACCACCTGCGCCGGCGACCCCCGCCCGAGTCCGATCTCGTCGGCCGGGATCCGGACCTCGACGCCGGCGTCGAGGACGAACCCGTCGTCGTCCCACGATTCGAGGGTCCCGACGTACTCCTCGCCCGCCGCCAGCCCGCCGTCGTGGGCGACGATCTCCCCCCACGTCTCGGCGAGGACGTTCCGGGCGACCTCGGCGTCCTCGCCCGTCACGTCCACCTGCACGAAGTCGTCGTCGCGGACGCCGACCTGCCACTCCACGCTCAGTTCGCCGACGTCGTTGGCGACGAGCGACCCCATGCCGTCCAGCGCGCGGTCGCGGGCGTCGCCCTCGACGTAGCACTTGGTTGCGAGGACGACCATTAGCCCGTCACGTCCACGTTGAGTTCGTCGCGGAGCTCCTCGACGCGCTCTCCCATCGCCTCGCGGAGACGGTCGTTGTTCATCGCCTCGACCGGGGAGCCGCACTCGGGGCACTCGAAGCCGAAGTCCATCGCCTCGCCGAACTCGAAGCGGATGGAACACACCTCACAGAGGTAGAACTCGTGGGTGCGCTCGTACTCCTCGCGCTCCTCTAACGCCTCGAGCAGGCGGTACATCTCCTCTTCGAGGTTCTCCGGGATGTTGTCGTAGTGGAACGTCCAGAGGTACGTGAGCCACCCCGAATCCTCGTCGCGCACTCGGCGGTACGTGGCGAGGTCGTTCTCGTACAGGATGAACAGCGCGCGTCGGACGTCGTTGAGCTCCAGTCCGAGCTCCTCCGCCAGCTCCTCGTCGGTGACCTCGCCGTCGGGCGGCGCGGCCGCGACCGGCATCCCCGTCGGCCCCACCAGCTCGTGGAGGTACTTTTGGATGACGGGGTCGTTCAGTAGATCCTCAAAAGCCATTACATGAAATTGGTGGTGGAACCGGGTTAAAAGCTCCGAAAGGGCCACCGTCGTCCGGCACCGGTCCGGCCGGAGATCCGCCCGCCGGCGGCTCGGACGACCGCCGCTGCGAGCCCGACCCCGGCGGCGGCTCCGGCAAAACTTTACGCCGGCCCTCGCACCGTCCGTGCGTATGAGCGAGTCCGGCGGTCAGCCTCCCCGCGAGTCCGGCGGTCAGCCTCCCCGCGAGTCCGGCGCCCAGAACGGCCGGATTCGCTTCCGGCGGGCGGTCGGCGCACTCGCGCTCGCGACGGTCCCGGTGCTACTCGCCGCGGCGCCGCTGATCCCCGCTGCCGTTCTCCTCGGCCCAGCCGGGCTCGGCGTCGTCGACTCGGCCGCGTTCGGCGGTGTCCCACCGGCCGCCGCCGCCGCGCTCGCCGCGGTCGCCCTCGGTCTCGGGGGGTCCGCGCTGGTCGGGCCGGTCCTCGTCGACCGGCGGATCGCGCGGCTCCCCGAGGCCGAGCTCGACGACCGCCCGGCCGACTTCGTCGCCGACCGGGTCGCGACCCTCGCGGAGGAGGTCGGCGTCGACGCCCCCGCGGTGACGGTCGTCCGCGCCGACGCGGCCAACGTCGCCGTCGCCGACGGCCACCGGGGCGCACGGCTCGTCGTCTCGACGCGGCTGCTCTCCCTGCCGGCGGCCGACCGCGACGCCGCGCTCCGCCACGCTCTCGTCCGGCTCCGGACCCGAGAGGCGGCGGTCACCACGGCCCTGCTGCCGGCGCTAGCGATCGTCGAGACGGTCGCCCTGCTGGCGACGCTGCTCGTCGGGCGCCGCGCCGATCGGACGGCGGCCGACCGCCGCGTCAACCGGATCCACGGGTACGAGCCCGAGGGGAACCGGGTCCCGCCGCGGGCGTACACGGTCGCCGGCGTCCTCCTGTGGCTGCTCCTGGTGCCGGCGTGGGTCCCCGCGGCCGTCGGCGAGCGGCTCTACGTCGGCGGCGGTCGCCGGGACGCCGACGCCGCGGTGGCGCGGCTGGGACGCGACGAGCGCGACGGCCTCGGGAACGCGGTCGCGTTCGCCGGCGAGGCCGCGGGCGCCGCCGACTGGCCGCCCCTGCTCGACCGGCTGTCGCTCGCCTCGATGGCGGACGCCGAGACGGGCCGCGTTCGCGGGACGAGCCGGCAGGAGGCGCGGCTCCGCCTCGCGCTGCTGCGCTCGAAGCGGTCGCTCTGAGGCCGGTCGCGCCGCGACCCACGTCGACTCGCTCGCGGCCCGGATTCCCGTCTACGGGTGCGCGGGCACGACCAGTCGGACCGTGGTCCCCTCGCTCGACGTGTCGATCGAGAACTCCCCGCCGGCCTTGCTCACGACCCAGTAGATCAGCCAGATCCCCAGCCGGTCCGCGTGCTTCAGCGACGTCTCGCCACGGTCGAGCACGCGCGTCTCGTGGTCCGGGATGCCGGGACCGTCGTCCGCGATCTCGACCGCGAGCCACTCCGGCGACTCCCGCTCGACGCTGACCTCGACCGACGGGCTCGGCCCGTCGTTGTGCTTCACCGCGTTCTCCATCCCCTCCTCGATCGCCGTCACCAGGCCGACGACCGTCGTTTCGAGCGAGTCGTCGGGCGGCAACGAGAGGGAGACCGTCGCCTCGGGGTACCGGTCCTCCACCTGCGACCGCAGCTCGATCAGCCGGTCGCGGAGCTCGATGGGGGTCCCCGCCGGTGAGGGAACGGACAGCGTGCGGTCGAGCTTCTGGACCGCGGAGGCGATCCCCATCAGGTTGTCCGCCGTGCGGTCGATCACCGCGAGCGCGTCGTGCGCGTCCTCGTCGTCGGTGTCCTGCCGCAGCAGCTCCGTGTACCCCGTGATGAGGTTCATCTTGTTCCGGAGGTTGTGGCTGAGCACGCGGTTCATCACCTCCAGCCGCCGCTCCCGGATCTTCCGTTCCGTGATATCCGACTGGAACCCGACGTAGTGGGTGACTTCGCCCTCCTCGTCGCGGACCGGAGCGATCGTGAGCCGGTTCCAGAACTTCCGGCCGTTGCGGCGGTAGTTCAGGATGTCGACCGCGACCGGCCGCTCCTCGTCGATCGCCTCCCGGAGCGTCGCGATCGCTTCCGGGTCGGTGTCGTCCCCCTGCAGGAACCGGCAGTCGACGCCGAACATCTCGGAGCCGTAGCCGGTGAGGGCTTCGAACTCCTCGTTCGTGTACACGAGCGGGTTGTCCCCCGTCCCCTCCTCGTCGACCTCCGCGATCGAGATCCCGACGGGCGCCTCGTCCATCGCCTGCTCCTTCAGTCGGAGGTCGTCGACGGTCTCCGCGAGCTTCCGCTCGCGGGCCGCGAGCCGGAGGGAGGTGCGCCGCCGCTCGACGAGGTTGGCGATCCGGGTGCGGAGGGCCCGCTTCCGCACCGGCATGTTGATCACGTCGTCGACGTAGTCCCACGTGGTCTCCGTCGTCGACCCGCCCGCGTCCTCGCTCACGAGCAGGACGAACGGGAGGAAGACCGGGTCCGACAGCTCCCGCCGCCGCCGGATCGACCCCGCGACCCGGTTGAACTCGCGGGCGTCGAAAACGCAGCAGTCGAACCTCGATTCGAGCGTCTCCACGTCTGTCGTCGTCTCGACGCGGAACCGGTCGCCTAGGGCGTCGGCCACCAGCTCGCGGTCGCGTCCCGGGCGCATGAACAGCAGCACCCGGGCGTCCTCGTCGGGTTCAGGCGGCCCTCCGGCGGAGGTCTCCTCCTCGGTCCGGTCTCCGACTCCGGCGCCGACGGTCGCTTCGGACGACGCGTCGTCGACGTCGCCTCCGGAGGGCGAATCGTCGGCGAGCCCCTCGGGGCCCGTATTCATCTCTCGTGGAACGTGTACGGGCGACCACTAAGAGTTACCCATTTTTAGTATCCCGCGCACGGAGAGGGTCTCATGTCCGAATCACTGCCCGACCGCGTTTCGACCGGCATCGCGGGCCTCGACGAGATACTGTCAGGGGGGCTCGTCCCGGAACGGAGCTACATGGTCCGCGGGCGAGCGGGCAGCGGGAAGACGATCCTGAGCCTCCACTTCCTCCAGCGAGGGGTCGAGGAGGGGGAGACGTCGCTGTTCATCAACCTCGAGGAGGACGCTCGCGACCTCAAGGCGAACGCGGCCGCGCTCGGCTTCGACACGGAGGGGATCGAGTTCCTCGACCTGAGCCCCAGCGCCGACGTGTTCACCGAGGACCAGTCGTACGAGGTGTTCGCGCCCGAGGAGGTCGAGAGCGAGCCGCTCACCGACCGGATCGTGGAGGGCGTCACCGAGGTCGACCCCGACCGCGTCGTCGTCGACCCGCTGACGCAGCTCCGGTTCCTGCTGTCCGACGACTACCAGTTCCGCAAGCAGGTCGTCGGATTCATGCGGTTCTTAAAAGACCAGAGCGCGACCGTGGTCTTCACCGTCCAGAACACCGACTCGCTGCCGACCGACGACCTGGAGTTCGTCACGGACGGGTCGATCCACCTCGGCGCGGAGGAGTACGGCAAGACGATCGACGTGCCGAAGTTCCGCGGGTCGTCGACGCTGAGCGGCGACCACGCCTACCGGGTGACCGACGACGGCGTCGAGGTGTACCCGGCGCTCCAGCCCGGGAGACACACCGGGGAGTTCGCGTTCGAGCAGATCTCCTCGGGGATCGACGGGGTCGACGACCTGCTCCACGGCGGGATCGAACGCGGCACGGTCAGCATCGTCAGCGGGCCGACCGGGGTCGGCAAGACGACGCTGAGCACGCAGTTCATGAAGGAGGCCGCGGAGCGCGGCGAGCGTTCCGTCATCTACCTGTTCGAGGAGAGCCGCGGGACGTTCCTCACGCGCTCCCGCGCCGTCGGCATCCCGGTCGACGAGATGCTGGAGCGGGGGACGCTTCAGGTGAACGAGGTGGAGGCGTTGGAGCGCTCGCCGCAGGAGTTCGCCCGGATGGTCCGCGAGGAGGTCGAGGAGCGCGGCGCGGAGATCGTGATGGTCGACGGGATCGCGGGGTACCGGCTCACGCTCCGCGGCGAGGAGGGGATGATGCTCGAGCAGATGCACGCGCTGGGCCGCTACCTCAAGAACATGGGCGTGACCGCGGTGTTCATCGACGAGACGCGGAACATCACCGGCGAGTTCCAGGCCACCGTCGAGAACATCAGCTACCTCGCCGACAACATCGTCTTCCTCCGACACCTGGAGGTGCAAGGCGAGATGCGGAAGGCGATCGGCGTCTTGAAAAAGCGGACGAGCGACTACGAGCGGACGATCCGGGAGTTCCGTATCACCGCCGACGGCGTTCGGGTCGGTGAGCCGATGACGGGGCTCCGCGGTATCCTGAGCGGGACGCCGGAGATCGTCGACGACGCGGCGGAGTTGGAGGGCCTCGACGAGGAGGAGTGAGCGCCGGCGAGCGGAGAGGCCGTCGGCGACGAAACCGCCCGCCTTAGTTCGACTCGTCTTCGTCCGCATCGACGTCGACGACCGTCTTCCCGGTCGGCTCCGGCATCACCTCGCGGTCGGCGTCGGTCCACTCTCGCTCTAACTCCTCCCCCTCGAACAGTCGGTCGAGGAACACCGCGAGCCCGGCGACCTCGGAGTGCGGCTGGTTCGTCACGCCCACGTTGAAGTCGGCGCGCTCGTACAGCGCCCACGGCACCTTCTCGCCCCCGACGACGACGAGGAGGTCGCGGGGCGCGGTCGGTTCGCCCTCTGCGTCCGCATCGTCGCCCGTGTCCGGGAGCCCGACCGCCTCGCGGATCTCCGTCTCGACGTCCTGTACGCGCTCGCCGTACATCGTGAGGTGGACGACGACGCCCTCGAAGTCCCGAACGATCGCCTTCTGGTCCGCGCGCAGTTCGACCGCGAACGGGCCGCCGAACCGGTCGGTGATGTCCCGCACCGTCTCCGCCGACTGCCCGGCGTTGTCGGGGAAGATCACTCGGTCCGCCCCGAGCGCCCGGGCCGTGAGCCCGACGTGCGTCGTCATGCGGTCGTCGCGTCCGGGCCGGTGGCCGTACCGGAGGACGGCGACCTCGCGCGCCTCGTGCATGTCCGGCGATGCGCCCGCGACGGGTGTGGTCCTTTCGATGCGGTTCCGCGAGCGGCCCGGCATCTGAAGGACACCACATTCGTGGATCATCGGAAGAATCAAAGCCGAAAGGTGACCACGTAAGTGAAAGATTCATGGGGGAGGCGGTCACCGGGTGAGGTATGACGAGCGTCAAGGAGTTCCGCGTCGACGAGCCCGCGACCGCCGACTCGCTCGGCCGCGGTCGCTTCGTCTTCACGGACGCGTACTCGGTGTTCGACTGGGGGCAGATGCCCGACGCGATCCCGCGGAAGGGCGCGAGCCTCTGCGCGATGGGCGCGTTCAACTTCGAGCTGCTGGAAGACGAGGGCGTCCCGACCCACTACCGCGGGGTCGTCGATCCGGGCGAGGGGACAGAGGTGGAGGACGGCGACGGAGAGCCGGAGCCGGTCCCCCTCGCCGATGCGAGCGCCCCGCCGACGGAGATGGCGATCGACCTGACGCAGGTCCCCGACCTCCCGTACGAGGGGCCCGAGGCCGGCTACGACTACGACGCCTTCCACGCCGCGGGCGGGACCAACTACCTCGTGCCGCTGGAGGTCGTCTTCCGGAACCGCGTCCCCGTCGGCTCCAGCCTCCGGCGGCGCGCCGAGCCCGCCGACTTCGGCCTCGACGCGGACCCCGACGTCGCCGCCGACGAGTGGCCCGACGAGCCCGTCGACCTCCCGGAGCCGGTCGTGGAGTTCTCCACGAAGTACGAGGAGCAGGACCGGTACCTGACCCGCTCCGAGGCCGACCGGATCGCGGGCGCCGCCGATGTCGACGCCCTGGAGTCGCTCGCGCTCGACGTGAACCGCGTCGTCACCGAGCGCGCCGAGGCCGCCGGCTTCGCCCACGAGGACGGGAAGATCGAGTGCCTGTACGCCGACGGCGAGCTCCGCGTCGCCGACGTGGTCGGCACGTTCGACGAGAACCGGTTCTCCTACGGCGGCCGCGGGATCTCGAAGGAGGTCGTCCGGCAGTGGTACAAGGCGAACGACCCGGAGTGGGTCGAGGCCGTCACGGAGGCGAAGGCGTCGGTCGCCGAGCGCGAGATCGACGACTGGCGCGAGCTCTGCGAGCGCGACCCGGAGCCGCTCCCCTCGGCGGTCGTCGACGCGGTCTCGGAGCTGTACGCGGCCGGGACGAACGCGTACACCGGTCGCGAGTGGTTCGACGTTCCGGACATCGAGTCGGCGCTCGACGCGGCCGACGACTTATAAATAATCGCGACCGCCACCGCCGGAGAACGCGACTGTCGCCGCAATGGGAACGCGCCCGTCGCCGCCGGAGAACGTCCCGCCGAACCCTCACGATCGACGAGACGCGAGCGAACCTCTTTACTCCCGACGCGCGTGGGACGAGACATGTCCACCGACGCCGACTTCGGAGAGCGGTTGGAGGAACACACCGAGACGTACCTCGACCGGATAAACGACTGCGTCGCGCTCCTCCCGCGGGCGCTCGACGAGTACGCGAGCGACGGCCCGTACCGCGAGACGGCCGACGAGATCGCCGCCATCGAGAGCGAGTGCGACGGCTTAGTCCGGGAGATCCGGGGCGTCATCACCAACGCCGGCCCGGACGACATCGGCCTCCTGAACACGCGGATCAACTTCAACGAGTCCGCGCTGCTCGACTTCTACACGGAGCTCGACGTGGTGGCGAACCACACCGAGCGGATCGTCCAAGAGGTGATCATGATGCGGCCCGACGCCGACGTCGACCCGTTCGGCGACATGCGCGAGATGGCCGCCCGCATCGTCGAGATGGTCGCGGTCCTCGGCGACGTCGTCGCGCGGTTCGTCCACGGGCTCGCGCGCAGCGACGCGACCGAGACGCTCACGGAGGGGATCGAGTCGATCCGCGCGCTGGAGAGCGAGTGCGACGAGCTCCGCAACGACGCCATCGCGACCGCCTTCGCCGACGACGCGATCGGCGAGCCGCTCGTCTACCGCGAGCTCGCGATCCTCCTAGACGAGCTGGCGAACACGATCGAGGACCTCACCGACCGCATTATCGTCATCGCCAGCAAGGAGCCGGGGATCGTCACCGAGGCCGACCCCGACGCGGACGAGGAGTAGCTTTATAAAAGCGGACGGGTCGGCGACCGGCTCAGCGCCGCGCCCATTCGAGCATCCGCTCGTAGAACGGCTCCGAGCCGAGCGCGTCGGCGTCGCCGACGAGCGTCAGCTGCTTTTTCGCCCGCGTGAGCGCGACGTTCATCCGCCGGTGGTCCTCGAAGATGGGCCCGTCGAGGTCGCCGGTGGCCACCAGCGAGACGACGATCACCTCCTTCGAGGAGCCCTGGAACCGGTCGACGGTGTCGACCGTGACCGCGGTCCGCCGGCCGATCTCCGCGACCTGCGCGCGGAAGGGCGCGATGACGCCGATATCGTCCGGATCGACGCCGGCCGCGAGGTAGGCGTCGACGACCTCGGCGACGCGCTCGGCCTCCCGGACGTTCCGGTTGCCGTCGCGGGTCCCGTCCGGTTCGACGAAGTCGACGCCCCCCGCGAGCCCCTCCGGGAGGTCGGCGGGGTCGACGCCGAGGTCGCGGAGGGTCTGCCCCGCCACCTCCGGGGTCGCCGGTCGGAGCGCGCCGTCGTAGAACTCCGCGGAGGCGAACGCCTGGATGCGCTGGCTCATCCGGTACTGGCGGTCGAGCATGACGCTCGCGTCCGGGTACGCCTCGATGAGCCGCTGGAAGAGCGACGTTTGGAGGTCGTTCTCGGCGCGCACGACGGGCGGGAGCTGCTCGTGGTCGCCGACGAGGACGAACCGGTCGGCGAGGTTGATCGCGGCGTGGGTGCCCGGCTCCGTGAGCTGCGAGGCCTCGTCGACGAGGGCGACGTCGAACTCGCACTCGCGCAGCACGCGGGAGCCGCAGGCCGCGGTGGTGGCGGCGACGACGGGCGCGTCCCTGAGCTCGGCGGCCTTCGCGTTCGGGTCGCCGCGCCGGACGAGGCGCACGTCCTGCATGTCGCCGCGGACGCCGGTCTCGGTCCCCACGCGTAGCACGTCGTCGAAGCCCTGATCCCGAAGCGCCTCCAAGGCGTTGTCGACCGCGCGGTTGGTGAACGCCGAGAGCAGCACCCGGTTCCCCTCGGCGACGAGCGCGCGGATCGTCCGGGCGATGGTGTACGTCTTCCCGGTGCCCGGCGGGCCGTGGATCAGCGCGCAGTCCTCGGCGTCGACGGCGAGTTCGACGGCCTCGTTCTGGGACGCGTTGTTGTCGATGTAGGCGTTGGAGGGGTCGTCGTCGGTGTCGGCGTCGTCGCCTCCAGGCGCGTCGACCGGCCGCTCGCTTGCATCCCGGAACTCGGGCTCGCGCCGCCCGAACAGCACGTCCTTCCGCCGATCGCTCCCCTTCAAGATCGCGTCGTGGAGCGCGGTGAGCGAGCGGTCGACCGAGATCTCGGAGGGGTAGACGTCGAGCCGCCGGAGCTCGACCGGCTCGTCGGTCTCGACGACGACCTCGTCGCCGCCGAGCTCGACGATGCGGCCGAGCTCGCCGTGCCCCTCGACCGGGTCGCCGTCGCTCGCGAGCGCAACGTCGCCCTCGCGGAGCTTGGAGACGGCGTCGTCGGGCTTGCGAGCGCGGAGCTCCCACCGGGCGTCGTCGATCTCGGTCCGCGAGACCGGTTCGAGGTCGATGAGGGCGCGGTCGTCGTCGGCGCGCTCCCGGGGGCTCTGCTCCCACAGCTTCCGGTACTCGGCGTGGGTCTCGCGGCGCTCCTCTTCGAGGGCGACGTAGAAGCGGTCGAAGTAGTCGCGCTCCTCGTCGGGCACGGGTGTTCCGACCGACCCCGCCTTCGACTCCTGGTCGAGGCGGCCGGAGACCACCATGCAGGTGTCCTGCTCGAAGCAGTACTGGCACTTCGCGTCGCCCTCGTACCCCGTGGGGACGGTCAGGCGCTCGCCGGGGTCGTCGAGCGCGCGCCACTCCATCGCCGCGAGGGCGTTGCGCTCGCGGACGACGAACTCCAAGAGCCCCCGGCCCACCGAGAACTCCTTGGCGGGCGCCAGGTCCCCCGACTCCTCGTTGCGGTCCAAGGCGGTGTTCTTCGTGTACAGCAGCGTCCCGATGTCGGGGTCGACGCCGCGCTCGTCCAGCATCAGGGCGTAGCAGGCCGCCTGGATCTTGTCGTGGAAGCGCGGCTCGCGCTTGGTGTTCTTCCCCGTCTTCAGCTCAACGGGGGTGCCGCGGCGGAGCGCGTCGGCGCGCCCTTTCAAGCCGAACGTCGGCGAGATGAGGGTGAACTCCGACCGCCAGGTGTCCTCGTCGGAGAGGGTCCCCTGCGCGAGCCACCCCTCGATCGCGGCCGCGTTGCGGCGCACCTCGTCGGCGACCTCCTCGGGCTCGTAGCCCAACAGCCCGAGCTCGAGCCCGGCCTCTTCGACGCGGTCCGCGACCGATTCCTCCAGGTCCATCCCGCGGAGCAGGTCGCCGAACACCTCGTGGACGACGGTCCCCTTGACCACCGGGTAGTTGAGCGGGATCCCCGAGAGCTTATTTAAATAGTACATCCGCGGGCACTGCACCCACGACCGGATCCCGGTCACGTCGACGAGGAAGTCGGGCTCCAGCACGACCCACGAGTCGCCCGTCGTCGCGTACCCGACCTCGCCGCCGAACTCGTCCTCCTCGGCATCGGTGACGAGCAGCTCCATGCCCGGCTCGGCGTGCTCGGCCGTCTCCGCCCACTTCCCCCACAGCGTCACGTCGACCGGGTCGGCCGCGCCGCGCTCGGGCCGGATCCGGAGCTCGCGGAGCTCCCGGTCCCCGTACGACGTCGACACCGTCCGCGTTGCTCCGACGGAGAGGATCGGCCCCCGAACGTTCACGGCCGTCATCGGGAGCGGGCTCGAAAAACGCTGTCGGTGAGAGGTGCGACCGCTCCCCGCGGTCATTTATAATCGCACACGCGAATGGTCCGCTATGACCGACTCGACCCTCTACCGCTACGGGCGCCCGGCGATCGTCGTCTTCGTCCTCTCGATGGCGGTCCTGTCCGCGGTCAGCGGCTACGCCCGGCTGGAGGCGCAGGGACTCGCCGCCCTCGGCGATGTCGTCGTCAACGGCTACATCGCGCTGCTCGTCGTCTGGGGCGTCGCAGTCGAGGGGTTCGACACGGACCGGTTCCGGACCGCGCTGTACGCCGGGCTCGTGCTCTGGGGGGTCGTCGACGTCGCGGCCGGTGCCGTCACCCCCTTCTCCGTCGTCTTCCTCGTCGCCGGGACGGCGCTGCTCGCGAGGATGGCGTACCGCCGGACTCAAAACTAATACCCCCGCCGCGACCGACACGCTCATGCGCCTCTGCTTATAAGGCTACGCCGACATGCGCGTACGAGACTGGGACGACATCCTCGCGGATGTCGCGAGCGACTCGACCGACCCGGCCGGCTGGCGGGCCGTCGCCGGCTCCCGGCGCGAGGGCCTCGGCGAGGACCTCTACTTCGGGCACCCGAACGTCGGCGTCTACCACCTCAAGACGTACGCGAAGAACCCACGCGACCTCCGCGGCGTCGGCGCGCAGGTGGCTCGGAAGGTCGACGACGAGCTCGACCCGCTCCTCCCGAGCGAGGAGTCGGCCGGCCGGTTCGCGGTCCAGTCGCCGCCCGAGGACGAGGACGAGGCGAAAGACGTCGCGACGCGGCTGCGCGAGACGCTGAAGGTCCACGCCGAGGCGCCGACGAGCCCGGACCACCTGTTCGAGGACGTGATGGAGGCGATCGACTCGCCGGCGTTCGGTCCGATGGACTACCGGTTCGACGGGCGGCCCGACGAGCTCGACGAGCTCTCCGAGGCGTTCGACGAGGCCGAGGAGCTCCTCTCGTCGGAGCTGGAGGACCTGATCGACGAGGACGACGTCGACCGCGGATTCCAGTAACGAGCTGGCTTCCGGACCGCTGACTCGTCGCGAGGGACGCCGGCTCCCGCTACCCGTTCGTGGTGCGCGTCTCGGGGATGGAGTCGAGGAGCGTTTCGACGAGTTCGTCACCGCGGTACCGAACCGTCTCGGAAGACGAATCGAAATCGAGCACGTCCGTTGTGGCGAGGCTGGGAAGATGGTTGTGGTGTAACGCTATGGTAACGTCGTCACACCGGTCTCGCCTCGTATCCGACTCCCTGAGGTGGTTCCGAATACTGTGGATCGGCACGTCATCCGCCTCGGTCTTCTGCAGAAAACGAATAATGGCTCGCCGCTCAGACTGAGCTAACAGTTCCAATCTCCGATCGATCTCCTCGCTGGTGTACATCCCCGTGTCACTCCCTTATGAACAACCACCCACCATGTCCATATAAATATGTTTTGTAAGTTCCACTTTCAGGGAATAGTAGAATTTATTGACATTAGAGGCGGCCGGCGATTCGCGTCTGAACGATTGGGAGGGGACTCCCTCTTCGTCTAATCGTGGAGCACGCTCGTGACGACTCCGAACGCCGTGTCCCGCTCGACGTTCGTGGCGGCTACTGGGTGATATAGCGGGTCTTTCGGGACGCATCCCCCGGAATCGTTCGGAGCCGAACAGATTGTACGGTCTATCGGGGCTCTTCACAGGACCAGCCGCACTCGATCAACCGTCGACGCGCTCCAACTCCTCTCTGGTCAGTTCGTTCTCCACGTCGCCCGTGTTCCGCGTACCGGCCGGCTCGAACAGCAGCATGTGGGCCTCCGGCTCGGCGACCGGGCGGTGCTCGGTCCCCCGGGGGACGACGAGCAGTTCGCCCGCCTCGAGAGTCACGTCGTCGCGGTCGCGGAACTCGATCCGGAGCCGCCCCTCCGTGACTAAGAATAGCTCGTCGGCGTCGGCGTGGCTGTGCCAGACGAAGTCGCCCTCCGCCTTCGCGAGCTTCACGGCCTGCCCGTTCAGCTCCCCGGCGAGGTGCGGATCCCAGCGCTCGTCGATCGACGCGAACGCGCTCGCGAGGGTCACCTTCTCCATGCGCCTCCGTGGGCGCTTCACGCTTATAAACGGCCGCGGGATCGCGGCGGTGGGTCGCGGTGTCTCGGGGGCCTCAGTAGTGCCACGGGTACTCTCGGAACTCCGGCTCGCGCTTCTCTAAGAAGGCGTCGCGGCCCTCCTGCGCCTCGTCGGTCATGTACGCCAAGCGGGTCGCCTCGCCCGCGAACACCTGCTGACCGACCATCCCGTCGTCGGTCATGTTGAACGCGTACTTCAGCATGCGCATCGCGGTCGGCGACTTCTTCGTCATCTCGTCGGCCCACTCCAGCGCGACCGCCTCCAGCTCCTCGTGCGGGACCGCCTCGTTGACCATCCCCATGTCCGCGGCCTCCTCGGCCGAGTAGGTCTTCCCGCGGAAGAACACCTCGCGGGCCTTCTTCTGCCCGATCTGCTTCGCGAGATACGCGGAGCCGAACCCGCCGTCGAAGGAGGCGACGTCGGGGTCGGTCTGGAGGAACTTCGCGTGCTCGTCGCTGGCGAGCGTCATGTCGCAGACGACGTGCAGCGAGTGGCCGCCGCCGACCGCCCAGCCGGGGACGACCGCGACGACCGGCTTGGGCATAAATCGGATCAGCCGCTGGACCTCTAGGATGTGGAGTCGTCCGGCGCGCGCCTCCTTGACGAGTGGATCGTCCTCGTCGCCGGCCTCGTCCTCGTCGCGGTACTCGTAGCCGGAGCCGCCCCGCACCGACTGATCGCCGCCGGAGCAGAACGCCCAGCCGCCGTCCTCCTCCGATGGCCCGTTGCCGGTGAGGAGCACGCAGCCGACGTCCGCCTGCTTGCGCGCGTGGTCGAGCGCGGCGTACAGCTCGTCGACGGTGCCCGGCCGGAACGCGTTCCGGACCTCGGGGCGGTCGAACGCGATCCGGACGACGGGAACGTCGGCGCCGCGGTGATAGGTGATGTCGTCGAACTCGTCCGTGACCTGCTCCCACGCGTCGGGGTCGAAGATCTCCGAGACCATACGCGCGTGTTGGCGGGCGCCCTCATAAACGACGGCGGGTCGGTCGCCTGCGATCGCGGATCGACCGCGTGATCGCGCGGCGGTCGCAAATATTGCGTCGACCTGTGACTAGCTAGATACCGTCGAGAGCGCGGATTATACGGCGAACGGCATGGAGACGACCGATACCGCGTGTCTCTGTCGTCATCGGAACGCGCTCTCGTTGCTGGTGGCGCGAGGGTGTTGCCCTCGAAGACCGTTCATCGGATATGTACGACGCAGACGCGCCGACCTCCCGTCGGTCCTTCCTCGCTGCCGCCGGCGGCTCCGCCACGCTCGGGCTCGCCGGCTGTCTCGGTGGCGGCGGCGGCGGGCTCGACGAGCTGACGGTCGCGCACATGCCGATCTACCCCGACCTCCAGTGGTACGTGATGGAGGGCGAGGGGTACTTCGCCGAGATCGACGCCGAGATCGACGGGAAGGAGTTCACCGACGGCCCGGCGATCGTGCAGGCGTTCGGCGGCGGCGACATCGACGTCGCCATGTTCGGCATCGTGCCGGCGATGATCGTTATCGACCGCGAGATCCCCGCACAGGTGACGGCGGCGAACATCCGCGAACCGATGGGGATCATGGCCGAGGAGTCGTTCCACGAGACGTTCGAGGCGGAGGGCGGCGACGCGTTCGCGACGTGGGCCGAGGAGAACGGCGGGCCGTTCCGCTTCGGCACCTTCCCGCAGGGGAGCGTCCCCGACGTGCTGCTCCGCTACTGGCTCGGGGAGGTCGGCGTCGACCCCGAATCGAACGACGCCGTCGAGATAATCGAGATCAACGGTGCCAGCGCGGTCTGGCAGGCGATCGCCAACGGCGAGATCGACGGGACCTCGATCATGGAGCCGGTGCCGACGATCGCGCGGGCGGAGGGCTCGTCGGTCACGATGCTGCGGACGGCCGCGGAGATCCTCCCCGGCCAGCCGGCGGCGGTCACCCTGATGAGCGACGCGGTCCGCGACTCCCCGCTCGCCGCGCAGTTCGTCGAGCAACACGTTCGCGCCACGGAGTTCATCGGCGAGAACCCGGACGCGACCGCCGGGCACGTCGAGTCGGGGATCGGGATGCCCGCGGACCGCGCCCGGCGGGCGCTCGACTCGCCGCTGTCGAACTTCGTCACCGACCCCCGCGAGATCGCCGAGGCGACCCCGGTGTTCTCGGAGTTCGCGGCTGACAACGGGCAGATCGAGGAACGGCTCTCGAACGAGGCGATCTTCGACTTCGAGGCGTACGACTCTCTCTGATGGCGACGGACACCGGCGGCCGGTTCGACGGGTCGGAACTGCGGACCGGGCTCGGCTTGGACGACCCGCGGCGCCTCCTCCGCGGCGCCGCCGGGGTCGTCGGGTTCGTTGTCGCCTGGCACCTGGTCTCGCTCACGCAGCCGGCGTACGTCCTGCCCCCGCCGGTGGCGGTCGCGGACGCGTTCGCCGAGGAGCTCGCCTCGGGGACGATGACGACCGCCCTGTGGTCGAGCGTCCGCCACTGGATACCCGGGACGATCGCCGGGACGACGCTCGGCGTCGCCGCCGGCGTCGCGTTCTCGTGGAGCGGGCTCCTCGACGACGTGACCGCCCCGCTCGTCCGGACGCTCCGGCCGGTCCCGCCGCTCGCGCTGATCGGCTTCGCGATCGCGTGGTTCGGGATCAACGACGCCGGCGCGGCCTTCATCATCGCCGTCGGCGCGTTCTGGATCAACTTCTACGCGTCGTACGGCGCCGTCGAGGGCGTCTCCGAGGACTTACTCGACGTGGGGCGCACGCTCGGCGTGCGCGGCGAGTTCGACATGGTCCGGTCGATCGTCCTCCCGGCGTCGCTGCCGGGGATCCTGACGGGCGTCCGGACCGGCCTCGGGCGCTGCTGGATGCTCGTGGTCGCCTCGGAGATCTTCGGCGTGCCGGGCGTCGGGCGCGAGATCCTGCGCGCGAGCAACAACCTCCTCGTCGACACGGTGATCGCGTACATCCTCGTGTTGAGCCTGATGTACCTCCTCGTCGACGTGGCGTTCCGGGCGGTCCAACGGAGGGTGTTAGTGTGGCGGGCGTGAACGACGACCCGATGACGCGGGACGAATTCGGGAGCGGGGGCGAGTCCGGCGTCGCCGTCGACCGCGTCGGGAAGACGTACGACGGCGACGGGAAGCCGGTCCGCGCGCTCGACGACGTCTCCTTCGGGATCGACGGCGGCGAGTTCGTCTGCCTCGTCGGCCCGTCCGGCTGCGGGAAGACGACGCTGTTCCGGATCATCGCCGGGCTCACCGACGCCACCGACGGGGAGGTCCGGCTCGCCGGCGCCCCGGTCACCGGGCCGACGACGAACATGGGCGTCGTCTTCCAGGAGTACCACCTGTTCCCGTGGCTCACGGTCGAGGAGAACGTCGGGTTCGGGCTCGAACGGAGCGACCGTTCCGAGGCCGAGCGCGAGCAGCGGGTCGACGAGATGCTGGAGCTCGTCGGGCTGACCGAGTTCCGCGACTCGTACCCGAAGTCGCTCTCCGGCGGCATGAAACAGCGCGTCGCCATCGCCCGGGCGCTCGCCGTGGACCCCGAGCTCCTCCTGATGGACGAGCCGTTCGGCGCGGTCGACGCTCAGACCCGGGAGATGCTCCAGCGGGAGCTGCTCGACGTGTGGGGATCGACGGGAAAGACGGTCCTGTTCGTCACGCACGACGTCGCGGAGGCGGTGACGCTCGCCGACCGGATCGTCGTGATGGCCGCCGAGCCGGGCCGCGTCGCCGAGGTGGTCGACGTCGACGTCGACCGCCCCCGCGAGCGCGGCGACCCGGCGTTCGGGGAACACGTCGCCCGCGTGCGGGAGCTTATCGGCGCGCATCCGTAGCGCGACGCGTCGCGCGCCGTCGCTTACTCTTCCGCCGTCTCGTCGACCGCCGCGGCCAGCTCGTCGATGCGGGTTCGCACCACCGAGAGCGTCGCGTCGGCGTCGGCGTACCCCTGGTCGTAGTCGTCCAGCGCGGACTCGGTCTCCTCGAGGAACCGCTCGACGGCCGCCGCTGTCGCGTCGTCTGTCATGGCTCCGCGTTCGGCTTCCGGTCGGTTATACCCCCGGACTCGACGCGGACCGCGCACGCCTTGTACGCCGGCTCACCCGACTCGGGGTCGACGACGTCGAGCGTCAGCCGGTTCACCGACGGGTGGTGGATCGGCGCGCGAACGACCCCGTCCGGGACGCGGTCGTCTTCGACCAGCCGCCCCGCCACGCGCCCGCGGCGGGAGGCGACGGTCACCTCGTCACCGCTCGTCACTGAGCGCCACGCCCGGCGCGTGGCGGGGCTCACCCCGAGGGGAAGCCGCCCGTCGGCGGGTGTCCCGGAGCCGTCCGGCGTCTCTGGACCGTCTGTCGCCCCCGAGTCGTTCGCACTCCCCCACCCCCGAACGCCGGTGTTGTACGCGTTCCGCTCACGCACGGTGGTGAGCACGAGCGGATACGTCTCGTCGGGCGGCTCCGGGGGGGCGTACGACCCCGGCGCGGAGAACCGGGCGCGCCCCGAGGGCGTCGGGAACGCGAACCCGCCGTCCCCGTCAGCGTACCGGTACCGTGCGGCGGTCGCGTCGGGGGGCACCGAACCGCCGTCGCTCCCGCCGGTCGGGACCACCGCACCGCGCGGCCACCGGATCGCGCCGGCGCGGTCGAGCCGGTCGTAGGTGACGTGCGAGCAGTCCGCGGGCGTGCCGGCCGTGAGCGCGGCGAACTCGTCGAAGGTGCGCTCCGGGGACGGGTCGAGGTCGGGGCCGTCGGGTCGGAGGCGGTTCCCGACCGCTGCGATTATCGCGGCGTCCCGCCGCGCGGCGCCGGGAGGATCGCGAGCGGGGCGGACGCGGGAGACCGTCCGGTCCATGGCCACGAGCGTGCCCGCCGTCTCGCCCCACGTCGCCGCCGGGAGGACGACGTCGGCGAGCGCGACGGTCTCGCTCCGGAACGCGTCCTGCGCGACGAGGAAGACCTCCGACAGCGCCTCGCGGGCGGCGTCCGCGTTCGGGAGGCCGACCGCCGGGTTCGTCGCGACGGTCCAGAGCGCGTCGACCTCGCCGGCCGCGACGTCCGCAACCAGGTCGACCGGCCCCGGGCCGGAGTCGTCGGGCAGTCGCTCGCGGGGGACACCCCACGCGTCGGCGACCGCGCGGCGGGCGGCCGGGTCGTCGAACGCGCGCCCGCCGGGCCAGCGCCCCTTCGACGAGCAGATCCGGGTCCCCATCGAGTTCGACTGCCCGGTGAGCGAGAACGGACCGGTCCCCGGCCCGAGGTTCCCGGTGGCGAGACAGCAGTCGATCAGCGCGCGGGCCGTCGCGGTGCCGCCCGCCGACTGGTTCACGCCCATCCCCCAGTAGAGCAGCGTCGGCCGCGAGAACGCGTCCGCGAGCCGCCCGACCGCGTCCGGCCCGACGCCGGCCGCCTCGGCGGCGTCGGCGACGTCGGGCAGCGACGCGCGGAGCCGGTCGAACCGGACCGTGTTGGCCTCGACGAACGCGTCGTCGACGTGGTCGGCGTCGACCGCGGCCGCGAGGACCGCCTGCGCCAGCGCGAAGTCGCCGTCGGGTTCCGGCACGACGTGGACGTCGGCCGCCTCGGCGGTCCGCGTTCGCAGCGGGTCGACGACGACGAGCTCGCCCCCTGACCCGGCGGCGCTCTCGCGGATCCGCGAGAACAACACCGGATGCGCGACGGCGGGGTTCGCCCCCCAGACGACGTGCGACTCGGCGTGGGGGACGTCCGCGTACGTCGGCGGCGGGGCGTCGGCGCCGAACGCGCCGTAGTACGCCGCGACCGCCGACGCCATACAGAGCGTCGTGTTCGCGTCGTAGCGCCGCGTTCCGACCGCGCCGCGGGCGACCCGCCCCAGCAGGTACGCCGCCTCCGTGGTCTGCTGTCCCGAGCCCAACACTCCGATCCGGTCCGGGTCGCTCGCGACGAGCGGGTCGAGCCGGTCGGCCACGGCGTCGAGCGCGCGCTCCCACGAGACCGGCACGAGGTCGCCGTCCCGGCGGAGGTGCGGCCGGGTGATCCGCTCGGTGGCCGGCTCGGTCGCCGTCTCCTCGACGCCGCGTCGACACGCCTGCCCCCGGCCGATCGGGTGCGCCGGATCGCCGCTCACCTGGAGATCGCGCCCCCCGTCTCCGGGGGCCGTTCGAAGTCCGCAGCCGACGGCGCAGCGGGCGCAGGTCGTCCGAGTCGGCCGTTCCATCGGCTCGGGGTAGCGGGCGCACCGGATTGAACCTGTTGTCCGTGGCGCGATGTCGATCGCCCCCGTCCGAGGTCGCGAGCGCTCCCGTTTCGCTCCCGGTGGTGCCGACCGAGCGTTTTATCAACCGCGCGTCGGTATTGTACAGTATGAGAAATACCGATGCGCACCGGGCGCCGGCTCGGTCGGGGTGGCGGTAATGACCGGGAAGTCGGCGGTCATCGCGACCGACCTCTCGACGGCGAGCGAGTCGATGATCGAGTCGGAGACCGGACTGAACTGCCTCGGGCGGATCGGCGTCGAGCGGATCCACCTCGTGACGGTCGTCCCGTCTAACGTCCACTCCGGGATGCCCGGCATGGGGTTCGAGAAGCGCAGGAAGCAGGCGCTTCGCCGTTACCGTTCGACGGTCGAAGACGCCGGGTTCGACGTCGAGACGCACGTCGTCCGCGGGACGCCGCACCGCCGGATAAACGGGATCGCCGGCTCCGTCAACGCCGATCTGGTGCTGGTCGGCTCGCGCGGGAAGAGCCCGCTCGAGAACCGCGTGATCGGGTCGACCGCGCGCAACCTCGCCCGCACGACGGTCGCGCCGCTCCTCGTCGACCGCATCGAGCGCGGCGTCGACGAGCCCGACCCGATCCGCCGGCACCTGTTCAAACGGACGCTGTTCGCGACGGACTTCTCCGAGAACGCCGAGCGCGCGTTCCGGGCGTTCGAGTACCTCCGGCACGCGACGGAGGAGGTCACGCTGGTGCACGTCGAATCGCCGAAAGACGAGACCGGCGGCGACGCCGACCCCGAAGAGCGGCTCGACGAACTCGTCGATCGGCTCGACGAGCTGGAGCTCGACGCCCGCACCGAGGTCCGCCGCGGCGATCCCGCCGACGAGATACTCGCCGCCGAGGCGGAGCACGACCCGAGCACGCTGCTGCTCGGGTCGCGCGGTCGCAGCCGGCTGCGGCGGCTCCTCCTCGGGAGCGTCTCCGAAGAGGTGGTCGCCCGGGCGACGGGGAACGTCTTCCTCGTGCCGCCGCCGCGGTCGGCGTAGGCCCGTCGCGCGCCGCGGGCGGCTCGGCGGCCCCGTCCGAGCTCGGTGTCGCCACAATATTGTAGTTTTTACGCACAACTGTTTTGTTCACACGCGACGTATAACCGGCAAACCCATGCCAGATTCGTTATCCCAGCAGCTCCAGAGCGACATGGAGTGCGAGAATCTCCTGGAGTGCTTTCACGGACTCAAGCCGCTCGACCGGCGGTGTTTCACGACGCTGGTCGAGAGCGACGAGCCCATGACCGTCGACGCGCTCGCCGAGGCCGTCGACCGCGAGCGCTCGACCGCGTACCGGTCGGTCCAGCGGCTGCTCCAGAGCGGCTGCATCGTCAAAGAGCAGGTGAACTACGACCAGGGCGGCTACTACCACGTCTACTCGCCGACCGACCCGGAGCAGGTCGCCGACGAGATGCAGCGGACGCTCAACGACTGGTACGCGAAGATGCGACGGCTCATCCGCGAGTTCGAGGCGAAGTACGACCGGACCGAGTCCGCACCGGAGTCGAGCTGACCCGCTCCGACAGCGCTCCCTCTCGGTCGGGCCGCCCGCCGACCGCTCAGCGGCGGCGCAGCGCGTACGCCGCGTAGCCGACGGCGGCGAGCAGTCCGACCGACAGCAGGCTCCCGTACGCCGCCGGCGAGACGCGGACGTAGTCGCCGAACGGGTCGGTCAGGACGAACACGCCGAGGATCAGGGCGAGCGAGATGGCGATTCCGACGGCACCGAACGCCTTGAAGGCCGTGTCGAGGTCCAGACGGGGTGATCCGCGGGAGTGACTCATACCCCCGTGTTGGGGTTCCGTTTATAAATTCACACAACCGCATTCTCACGGCGAGGGAACGGGAGACGGACGGCGCGGGGCCCGCTCCGCTCACACGCCACTTCCGTCACTCGGGGTATCCCTCGACGAGCGCGACGCCGGAGGAGGCGCCGATCCGCTCCGCGCCCGCCTCGAACATCGCCGTCGCCTCCTCGTACGACCCGACGCCGCCGGAGGCCTTCACCGGGAGGTAGTCGCTCATCAGCGCCACGTCCGGGACGGTGGCGCCGCCGTCAGCGAAGCCCGTGGAGGTCTTCACCATGTCGGCGTCGGCGTCGACGGCGGCCTGGCAGGCGCGGCGCTTCTCGTCGTCGGTCAGGAGCGCGGTCTCGATGATGGCCTTCACCGGGACCGGTACCGCGGCGACCACGTCCGATATCTCGGCGGTCACGACGTCGCCCTCGCCGGCCTTCAGGCGGCCGACGTTGATCACGAGGTCGATCTCGTCGGCGCCGTCCTCCCACGCGCCGACCGCCTCGTCCCGCTTCGCCTCGGGCGCGTGCTGGCCGTGGGGGAACCCCACCACGGTCGCGATCGTCGACGGCGCGTTCTCGTAGTCGGCCGCCTCGGCGACGTAACAGGGCGGAATACAGGCGTTCATCCCGTGGTCGGCCGCCTCGTCGAGGACGGTCTCGACGTCGTCCCACGTCGTCTCCGGGCCGAGCACGGTGTGGTCGATGCTCGCGGCGAACTCCTCGCGGTCCATGCGCTCACGGTTCGTGCGACCGATAAAAGGCGTACCGACCGAGACGCGCGCCGACCCGAGACGGCGCCGCCGAACGGTTGGATTCAAGTCCGCCGCAGGGGAAGCGGGTGGTATGCAACCGGGAGATCGCGTCCGCGTCGAGCGCGGGGACGTCACGAATGAGGGCGTACTGCTCCCCTCGACGACTCGCGACCACCTCGTCGTCAAGCTCGACGGGGGGTACAACGTCGGCGTCGACCGCGACGCGGCCGACGTGGAGGTGCTCGAATCCGGCGCCCGCGACGTCGACGAGGGGGCCGACGCGGGCGGCGGCGAGGCCTCCGAGATCACCTTCGACGACGACCTGCCGACGGTGTCGCTCATCTCGACCGGCGGGACGATCGCCTCCACGGTCGACTACCGGACCGGCGCGGTCACCGCCCAGTTCGACGCCGAGGACGTGCTCCGGGCGGTCCCCGACCTGGCCGGCCGCGCGAACTACCGCGGCCGCGTCGTCGCCAACATCCTCTCGGAGAACATGGAGCCGGCCATCTGGCGGGAGCTCGCCGAGGCCGTCGCCGAGGAGATCGAGGCCGGCGCCGACGGCGTCGTCGTGATGCACGGCACCGACACGATGCAGTACTCCGCGTCGGCGCTCTCCTTCATGCTCGACTCGCCCGTCCCGGTCGTCTTCACCGGGAGCCAGCGCTCCGCCGACCGCCCCTCCTCCGACAACGTGATGAACGCGGTGTGCGCGGTCGAGGCCGCGAAGGCCGACCACGCCGAGACGCTCGTCTGCATGCACGCGAGCCCCTCGGACGACGCCTGCGCGCTCCACCGGGGCACCCGCGTCCGGAAGAACCACACCTCCCGCCGCGACGCCTTCGAGACGGTCGGCGCCCGGCCGCTCGGCGTCATCGACTACGAGGCCGCGGCCGAGGCGGGCGCGGAGGGCGACGCGGCCGACGCGGCGATCGAATGGAACCGCGAGCCGCTCCCGCGGGGAAGCGAGGCGGGCGAGGGTGACGGAGACGCGGCGGCCGGCCTCGCGCCCGACCTCGACGGCGACGTGGAGCTCGCGAAGTTCACGCCCGGCATGGACCCGGCCGCCTGGGACTACCTCGACGGCAAGGACGGCGTCGTGATCGAGGGGACCGGCCTCGGCCACGTCCACACCGACCTCATCCCGCGGATCGAGGAGCTGGTCGACGACGGCACCGTCGTCGCGATGACGAGCCAGTGCCTCTCCGGCCGCGTCTGCGACCGCGTGTACGACACCGGCCGCGACCTGCTCGACGCCGGCGTCGTCGAGGCGGGCGACACCCTCCCCGGCACCGCGAAGGTGAAGCTGATGTGGGCGCTGGCGAACCTGTCCGACCCCGCCGAGGCGATGGGACGCGACCTCGCCGGCGAGCTCACCGAGGAGTCGCAGCCCTGGCGATGACGGACGCGGCGAACGGGGGATCGGCCGACCGAGACGCCGCCGAGCCGCCCCCCGTCGTCCGCGAGGCCCGCCCCGCCGACGCCGACGCGGTCGCTGCGTTCACGCGGGACACGTGGGGCGAGCGCCAAGAGGACTACATCCCGAGCGTCTTCCCGCGGTGGGCCGCGTCGGAGGATCCCGACCGCGGCACCTTCGTGGCGACGCTACCGCCCGGGGCGGTCGAGGGGAGCGAGGCGGTCGCGGAGCGCGACGACCGAACCGAGGGAGACACCCTCGTCGAGGGCGACGGGACGGGCGCGGCCGCCCCTGGCGAGCCGGAGGCCGTCGTCGGCTGTATCCAGGGCGTCCTGCTCTCCGAGTGGGAGGCGTGGGGACAGGGGATCCGCGTCGATCCGGCCGCCCGCGGCTTCGGCGTCGGGACCGCGCTCTCGACCGCCGCGCTCGATTGGGCGCGCGACCGCGGCGCGACCGTCTGCCGGAACATGGTGTTCTCGTGGAACGTCGCGGGGCTCGGCCAGTCGCGCGCGGTCGGCTTCGAGCCGGCGACGGAGTTTCGGTTCGCGGAGCCGGAGCCGGCCGCGGAGGCCGACGTCGACGTCGCGAACGACCCCGCGGAGGCCGCCGACGCCGAAGCCGACGGACTCCGCGGGATCGACGATCCGGACCCGAACGCCGCGTGGGCGTTCTGGGCCGACAGCGACGCCCGCGACCACCTCGGCGGGCTCGCGCTCGACGACGAGGAGTCGTGGGCCTGCGCCGCGCTCACCCGCGAGCGGCTCCGCGACGCGGCCGACGAGGGGCGACTGCTGGCCGTCGGTGACGCGGACGCGCTCGCCGGGTTCGCGGTCCGTACCCGGGTCTCGGAGCGCCCGAGCGACGAGGAGTGCGGCGGCGGTCCCGAGCGGGTCGCCGAGTACGGCGCCGCCGCGTGGCGCGACGTCGACGCGGCCGGCGTCCTTTATACCGAGATCGCCGCGGACGCGGCCGCCGTCGGCGCCGACGCCACTCGCGTCCTGATCCCGGAGACCGTCGAGCACGTGAGCGACACCGGCGCGAACCGGGTGCCAGTCGCCGCCGAGCCCGACTTCGTCATGCGCGCCGACCTCACGGGCGACTTATAAGCGTCGCCCCCCGAACCGCAGATCATGACGCTCCTCTCCGGGGTCGCCCTGCCGTGGTCGCTCCCGCTCACGCTCGTCGTCTACGGGATCGTCGTCGCCGCAGCGGCGTGGATCTACCGCGACGCGAGGGCGCGCGGGAGCCGCTATGCGCCCCTCTGGGCGGTTGCGACCCTCGCGTTCACCATCGTCCCGGTGCTCGCGTACCTCTACCTCCACCGCGACGCCGGTCCGGCGCCGTGACCGACGCCGACCTCTTATAAACACGGAGCCTGATCCACCGACACGTGCCCTCCGTCGTCCGCTCCGGTCCCCTGCGAGCCCTCGCTCGCGGTCGTCGGCCTCGCGCGCTCGCGCTCCTCGTCTCGAACCTCGTCCCGCTCGTCGGCGTCGTCGCGCTCGGCTGGAACGTGGGCGCGCTGGTGGTCCTCTACTGGTTCGAGCTCGGGATCGCGTCCCTCTGGGCGATCGTCCGTGCCCTGTTCGCCGGACGACCCTCGGAGGTCGACCGCGACGGGCTGATCGTCGGCCCGCTCGCGGCGAGACGCGCCGCGATCCCCGTCCCGGGAACCGCGCTTCGGATCCGGCTCTCGACGCTCCTCGTCCTCCCCGTCGTCGTTCCGGTCCTCGCGGGCGTGTGGCTCGTCGCCGGGGCCGTCACCGTCGGCGTCGCCGTCGACGGCGGACTCGCCCCCGAGGCGCTCGACTCGGTGACGCTCGCCGTGCTCGCGCTCTTCGCGACCGAGGGCGCGACGACGTTCGTCGACTACATTTACAACGGGACGTACCGCGAACACAGCGCGCAGACCGCGGTCCGCGGCGTCTTCTTCAGGGCGGGTGCGGTGGCGGTCGGGGGGGTGTTCGCCGTCACGCTGATCGGCGCGGCGACGCTCGAGACCGACGCCGCGCTGTCGGCGATCGATCCCGGCGCGGTCGGCCTCCCGCTGCTCGTCGCGGTCGTCGGCCTCAAGGCCGTCTTCGATCTCACGGGGCTCTACCGCGACCGACTCGCCGCCCTCGACGAGTCGTCGGCGCTGGAGATCGGGTGGGCGTACGATCCGCCGACCGACGACCCGGTCGCGGATCCGCTCTCCGACGCGCCGCGGCGGGTGCGTCCGACCCGCCGCAGCCGGCTGCTCGGCTGGCTCGCGACCGCTCCGCGGCACCCGGGGGTCGCGTACCTCGGCGCGCTGTGTCTGTTCGGGGGCCTCCTGCTCGCGCTCGGCCGGCTGTGGTCCGTCGTCGCGCTCCTGTTCGCGGCCAGCGTCGCGCTCCCCGCGCTGCTCCTCGGCGTCGACTACTGGCTCCGGTACGGAGTCGTCGAGTACCGCGTCGGCGACGACGCGCTCGTCGCCTACGACCGGCTGTTCGACGCCGCGCTGTGGCGCGTCGAGCCGTGGGACGAGACCGGCCTGCGCGTGGAACGGAAGCGGCTCGATCGGCGGCTCGGGACCGAGACCGTCGTGGTCGAACTCCGCGACGACGAGTACCGGATCCCGGGGCTGGCCGACCCCGAACCGGTCCTCGACGTGTTCGACAGGCGCGCAGAGCGTCCGGACGACTGACCGCGGCGGTCACCTCCCTTCGGCCCGGTAGACCGGACGCGCGTCGCCCGGGATCCGCTGCGAACGCCGGAATCGCGCCCGCGTGGGCCCCGACGAGGGCGCTCGCCCCGACGCTCGAACGCGAGTGGGCACGCCGGCGGCCCGCGCTATCGATCGCGATAGCCGAACCCGAACGCCTAATTGCGCTCGCGGCGGCCGTGGGGACATGTTCGCGACGCTGCCGGACCTCCTCCGCCTGCTCGCCGTTCCCGTCTTCGCGTGGGCGGCGCTGCGGGACGTCCGGACCCGACGCCTCCCGAACCGGATCTGGCCGCCGCTGTACGCGTTCGGGGCGGTGTTGCTGGTCTGGGAGGCGGCGGCGCTGTGGCCGCTCGCGGGGTTCGAGGGGACGCGATTCGCTGTGCGGGCCGCGATTAGCGTCCTGTTCGTCGCCCCGCTCGGCTACGCCTTCTGGTACCTCGGCGCGTTCGGCGGGGCGGACGCGAAGGCGCTGATCGCGCTCGCGCTCCTCTTCCCGACGTTCCCGGAGTACGCCGTCGCCGGTGCGGAACTCCCGATCGTCGAGACGCAGATCGGCGTGTTCTCGCTCACGGTCCTCACGAACACCGTTCTCCTCGGCCTCGCGTACCCCTTGGGGCTCGCCGGCCTCAACCTCAGCCGCGGCCGGCTCTCGGCGAACTCGTTTCTCGCCCGACCGGTGGCGACCGAGTCGCTGCCGGACCGCCACGGGCGGCTGTTCGAGGACGACGCGGGCGAGACCCGGAGCGGACTCGACCTGGACGCGCTCCGGATGTACCTCCGGTGGCGGGGGCTGACGCTCGCCGACCTGCGCGCCGACTCCGACCGCCTCCGCGACCCGGAGAGCGTCGCCGAGACGTTCGACCCGACAGACGGCGGGACCCACGTCGGTCCCCGGACCGACGGGGGGACGGCGGTCGACTCGGAGGCCAGAGACGGGTCGTCGCGAGAGGCCGGATCGACCGATTTCGACGACCCGTGGGCCGCCGAGCGGTTCCTCGCGGAGATCGACCACGGCGCGTACGGCACCGATGCCGAGACGCTCCGCGGCGGGCTGGCGGTCGTCGCCCGAAACGACCGCGTGCTGGTGTCACCGGGGATGCCATTCGTCGTCCCGATGGCGATCGGACTGATCGTCTCGCTGACGGTCGGCGACGTGTTATTCGCGCTGTTGGGCGCCGTCGGGCTGGTCTGACGGGAGTCGCGGGCGGGCGGTTCAGCTCCCCGCGCGGAGGTCGCCGACCGTGAGCACGCGGGTCCCGACGGGCCGTTTCACGAACTCGCCGACGTCGCGGCCGAGCAGCTCGCTGACGCCGCGCTGGGCCGCCACGTCGAGCAGCCGCTGGTCGATCCGCCCGTCGACGACGACGGTGTGGGGGGCGGTGTCGGCCGCCTCGACCGCGTCGAACGCGTCGGCGGCGTCGACCTCCGCGAGGACGCCGCGGTCGTCGCCGAGCAGCCGGGCCAAGCCGCTCTCGGCGTCGACGACCTCCTGGACGTGCTCCTCGATGGACCGCGGCTCGTCGTCGTCGGGGGCGTCGTCGACCGGGGCGTCCTCGGGCGAATCGGCCGATTCCTCGCCGGTCGGGCCGGCCGATTCCTCGTCGGTCGCTTCCGCCGACCCCTCGTCGGTCGCTTCCGCCGACCCCTCGTCGATCGCCGCCGAATCCCCGTCGGTCGTCTCCGGAGCGGTCGGGTCGGCCTCGGGGTCGACGACGTCGACCTCGACCGCCTCGGCGCCCCCGGTGCCCTCGTCATCCTCCGCCGCCGCGGGCGCGGGCGCCTCCTCGACCGCCTCCACGAGCCCGCCTTCCGCCGCGCCGCGGGCCGCCTCCGCGACGACCTCGTCCGACCCCGGGCCGTCGAGGTCGGGCGTTTCGGACGCGGCGTCGCCGGCGTCGGAGCCGCCGGGACCGGACTCGTCGGCGTCGGATCCGCCCGCATCGGTTCGCCGACCGTCTTCGCTCCCGGCATCCGCGGCGTCTCCGGTCGCCGCGGCGTCTCCCGCGGTCCTCGCGCCGTCGTCGTCGGCGGCCGCCTCGCGGAGGTTCGGCTCGTCTGAGAGGCTGCTGTACGGCACCTTCCCGCGGAGCGCCTCGAAGACGTCGTTGCGGTCGAGGTCCTCGACCGACTCGCCGGGCGGCGCGAACGCGACGTAGTCGACGTCGCCCACCTGCGCGAGCTCGCGGAGGATGAGCTCGCCGCCGCGGTCGCCGTCGAGGAAGGCGGTCACGGTCCGGTCGGCGGTGAGCTCGGCCACCGCGTCGGGGACGTTCGTCCCCTCGACGGCGACCGCGTTCTTGATCCCGCACTCGAGCAGCGTGAGCACGTCCGCGCGCCCCTCGACGACGATGACGGCGTCGGAGTCGCCGACGCGGGGGCCGGCCGGGAGCCCCTCGTAGTCGACGATGCCCTCGACGCGGGCGGCCTCGCGGACCTCCTCGAGGAT
This sequence comes from Halorubrum sp. CBA1229, assembly GCF_003721435.2. NCBI lineage: Archaea > Methanobacteriati > Methanobacteriota > Halobacteria > Halobacteriales > Haloferacaceae > Halorubrum > Halorubrum sp. CBA1229. The sequence goes on from NZ_CP054585.1 coordinate 2,387,306, forward strand.
GTCGTCGCTTCTGAGGCTCGTCTCCTCGAAGCCGCCGGCGATGAGCTCCTTGGCGCGCTCGACGACCTCGCGGCGCTTCGCCGCCCGCACGTCCTCGATGCTCGTCACCTCCACGGAGGCCTGGCAGGGACCGATGCGGTCGATCGTCTCCAGCGCGGCCGCGAGGATCGCGGTCTCGACCTTGTCGAGGCTCGACGCGACGGTGACCTCGCCGAACGACTGGCCGTTCTCCGACTGCACGGAGACGTCGATCCGCCCGACGCGCGACGACTCCTGCAGGTCGCGGAGATCCAGCTCGTCGCCGAGGAGCCCCTCGGTCTGGCCGAACACCGCGCCGACGACGTCGCTCCGCTCGACGACGCCGTCGGCCGCGATCGTGGCGTGGATCAGGTATTTTTCTGTGTCTTTCATGAGTGGGTGAATGGTGATGATCGGGCGGCGTTCGCCGCCCGTGAACCGTTGTGCGCGTTGTCGAAAATAGTTATCGCACTCACCTCCGTCGCTGCCGTTTGAAGAGATATATTCTACAAAGAGTCATATTGAACCTATTCGACAAGATTTAAGCGCCCAAAGTTGTTATCGTTCGATATGAGACGTCCTCGGAGAGATTTCGTGTGGATTCCGACGTTCGCTCTGCTCGTCGCCTTCGCGGTGCCGTGGCCGCTGTGGGGCGTCGAGCGCGTCGTCGCCGGGCTCCCGGTGTGGATCTGGTGGCACGTCGCGTGGCTCGTGCTGTGCGCGATCCTGTTCTCCCGGTTCGCCCGGAGCGGCGCGTGGGAGCGCGGAATGGGCCTCCGGCCCGAGGCGGACGACGACCGCAACGCGGGTCCCGCCGCGGGGGGTGATCGACCGTGACGCTCGGGCTCTCGCTCGGGATCATCGTCGGCTACCTCTTCCTCGCGCTCGCGGTCGGGCTCGTCGCCTACCGCGTCTCGGAGACGACGGCCGAGGACTACTACCTCGCGAGCCGGTCGATCGGGACGGTCGTCCTGCTTTTCACCACCTTCGCCACGCTCCTGTCGGCGTTCACCTTCTTCGGCGGGCCGAACCTCGCGTTCGCCGCCGGGCCGGAGTGGCTGATCGTGATGGGGACGCTGGACGGCGTGCTGTTCGCCGTGCTGTGGTACGCCATCGGCTACAAGCAGTGGCTGATCGGGAACCGCAACGGCTACGTGACGCTGGGCGAGATGCTCGGCGACCGGTTCGGCTCGACCGGGCTCCGCGCGCTCGTCGCCGGCGTCAGCCTCCTCTGGCTGTTCCCGTACGTGATGCTCCAGCAGATGGGCGCCGGCGAGGCCCTGGTGGGTCTCACCGACGGCGTCGTCCCCTACTGGGGCGGCGCGGCGCTCATCACCGCGTTCATGATCCTCTACGTCGTCCTCGCGGGGATGCGCGGGGTCGCGTGGACGGACACCATCCAGGGGCTGTTCATGCTCTCCGTCGTCTGGATCGCCGCCGTCTGGGTGGTGTCGGCCGTCGGCGGCGTCGGCGCGGCCACCGGCGCGATGCTCGACGCCCGGCCCGACTTCGGCAGCTTCGGCGGGGGCACCTACTCCGTCGGGTTCATCGTCTCCACGGTGATCACCATCTCGTTCGGGGTGACGATGTTCCCGCAGATCAACCAGCGGTTCTTCGTCGCGAAGTCGGGCGAGACGCTGAAGCGGTCGTTCGCGCTGTGGCCCGTCTTGGTCCTCCTCCTGTTCGTCCCCGCGTTCATGCTCGGCGCGTGGGCCGCCGGGATGCCGGTCGACGTGCCCGAGGGCGGGAACGTGCTCCCGGTCGTGTTGAACGAGTACACGCCGGCGTGGTTCGCGGCGCTCGTGATCGCCGGGGCGATGGCCGCGATGATGTCCTCCTCGGACTCGATGCTGCTGTCGGGGTCGTCGTACTTCACCCGCGACCTCTACCGGCCCGTGATCAACGCCGACGCCTCCGAGCGGCGCGAGGCGTGGGTCGCCCGGATCGGCGTCGCGGCCTTCGCGCTGCTCTCGTTCGTCGCGAGCCTGTTCCGACCCGGCACCCTGATCGAGGTCGGCGGCACCGCCTTCTCCGGGTTCGCGCTGCTCGCGCTCCCGGTGCTGTGCGCGCTCTACTGGGACCGGACCACCCGCACCGGGATGATCGCCGGCGTGCTCGTCCCGCAAGTCGCGTACCTCGCGGTGGTGTTGTCGGCGGTCGCGTCGTTCGTCCCGACGCTCCCCCGCACCGTCGCCGGCGGCTGGGACGTCGCGCTCGGGCTGATGGCGCTGTCGGCGGTCCTCACCGTCGGCGTCTCGCTCCTGACCGCGCCGACCGCCGAGGGCGACGCCTCGCGGTTCGCGGTCGCCGGGGACTGAGCTACTCCGACGCCTCCGACTTCCGCACCTCGGAGACGAGGACGTCCCAGTCGGGGTGGTCGGGCCCGTTCCGGCAGTCCCACCCGCCCTCGACGTCGACGCCCTCCTCGTGCGCGCTGCGGAGCAGCGTCTGCAGCTCCTCGCGGAACTCCGCCTCGGCCGTCGGGGGGCCGTCGGGAGCGGGGAGGTGTGCCGGCGAGCGGGACACGAAGTCAGCAACGACGACTGGCTCGGGATCTGAGGGGGCCGCCGAAAGTCAAAAGCCCGTCTACCGCCCACGTCGGGTATGAACGAGCCCGGGACCGAGGGCGTGCTGTTGGACCAGGAGACGCTCCACGGTCGGCTCGACGACGCGCCCGGCTGGCTGCGGGAGCACTACCGCACCTTCCGCGAGTCGATGCTCGGCGAGCGCGACGGCTCGCCGTTCCCCTGCTACTTCGGCATCGAGGCCGAGCGGGAGGGGGGCCTGCTGTACGCCGCCTGCGAGTCGACGACCGACCCCGCCGCGCTCCTCCGCCTCCGCGACGTCCTGATCGAGTACCTCGAGACGTACGAGGACCACGCCGACCGCGCGCCGCTCGCGGTCTTCTTCCGACCGCCCGACGGCGAGCCGGGCGAGGCGCACTACCACGAGCGGCTCTGGCACGTCCTCGAGTTCCTCCACGTCCACGACCCGGAGCCGTGGCCCGAGGAGATCCCGACCGACCCCGACACCCCGCGCTGGGAGTTCTGTTTCGGCGGCGAGCCGCTGTTCCCCACCTCCCGGGCGCCGTTCTACGACGATCGGAAGAGCCGCTACTCCCCCGTCGGGCTGGAGGTCACCTTCCAGCCGCGGGCCGTCTTCGAGGGGATCACGGCCGACACCGAGGCCGGCGAGCGCGCCCGCGAGGCGATCCGCGGCCGCATGGGCGAGTACGACGGCGCCTGCCCCCACGCCGACCTCGGGGACTGGGGGGTCGAGGGCGACCGCGAGTGGACGCAGTACCTGTTCCGCGAGGACGACGACGCGAGCCCCGACGCCTGTCCGCTGACGCCGAGCCGCGAGCACCCGAAGGCGCCCGCGGCGCTGTTGGAGCCGGGCGCGTGGCGGCGGTTCGCGTCGACGCGGACGCCGGACGCCGAGTCGCCGGCCGTGACCTCGGGGCTCGGCGATGACTGAGCCGCCGCGGTCGGCAGGCGGGGACGACACCGATCTCGCGTCGCCCGACGGCGCCGATCTCCCCTCCCTCGACGACGCCGTCCTCCTCCTGATCGACTTCCAAGTCGGCTTCGACGAGCCGGGGTGGGGCGAGCGGAACAACCCCGACGCGGAGTCGGTCGCGGCCGCCCTCCTCGATCGGTGGCGCGAGGCCGACCGCCCCGTCGCACACGTGCGACACGCCTCGACGGAGCCTGACTCCCCGCTCCGCCCCGACGCGCCGGGCTTCGCGTGGAAGCCGGAGACGGCCCCCGCCGACGGGGAACCGACCTTCGAGAAGTCCGTCAACGGCGCCTTCCTCGACTCGGGGTTCGACGCGTGGCTCCGCGAGGCGGGCCACGAGTCGCTCGTCGTCTGCGGGCTCACCACCGACCACTGCGTCTCGACGACGACCCGCGCGGCCGAGAACCGCGGCTACGACGTCACCGTCGTCGCCGACGCGACCGCGGCGCACGCCCGCGAGGGGTACGACGGCGAGGCGGTCGACGCAGACACGTCCCACCGCGTCGCGCTCGCGCACCTCGACGGCGAGTTCGCGACCGTCGTCGAGGCCGCCCACCTCCGGTAGGCGCCGACAGTCGGGACGCGCTCGCCCGGCCAATCCTCCGCGGCCTCCGCGGCGCTCGCGTCTCCGTCTCCCTCCCCGTCCGTGCGATCCTCACGTTTTTGCACCCGGCCGCCGTGGTTCGAGTATGCAACGCGGCCGTCGGAAGCCGGACTGGCTGAAGTCGCGACCGCCATCCGGCTCCCGGTTCACGGAGATCAAGGAGCGCCTGCGCGAGCGCGACCTCCACACCGTCTGCGAGGAGGCCAACTGCCCGAACATGGGCGAGTGCTGGTCCGGTCGGGACGGCCCCGGCACCGCGACGTTCATGCTCATGGGCGACCGCTGCTCGCGCGGCTGTAACTTCTGTGATGTCGCCACCGGCGGGATGGAGCCGCTCGATCCCGACGAGCCCGAGAACGTCGCCGAGGCGGTGACGGAGATCGGGCTCGACTACGTCGTCTTGACCTCCGTCGACCGCGACGACCTCGCGGACGGCGGCTCCGCGCACTTCGCCGAGACGATCCGCGAGATCAAGCGGCGCGACCCGGAGGTCCTCGTCGAGACGCTGATCCCGGACTTCCAGGGCGACCCCGAGGCGATCGACCGGATCATCGATGCGGCACCGGACGTGATCGCCCACAACGTCGAGACGGTCGAGCGGCTCCAGTGGCCCGTGCGCGACCGCCGCGCCGACTACGAGCAGTCGCTCGCGGTGCTCGACCGCGTCGACCGCGAGTCGGATATCTACACGAAGACGAGCCTCATGCTCGGCGTCGGCGAGTACGACCACGAGGTGTACCGGACGCTCGGCGACCTCAGGGAAGTCGGCGTCGACGTCGTCACCTTCGGGCAGTACCTCCAGCCGTCGCGCTCGCACCTCGACGTGTTCGACTACGTCCACCCCGACGTCTTCGAGACGTGGCGCGCGGTCGCCGAGGAGGAGTTCGACTTCCTCTACTGCGCGTCGGGACCGATGGTCCGCTCCTCGTACAAGGCCGGCGAGCTGTTCGTCGAGGCGCTGCTCCGGGAGGGACGCTCCCCCGAGGACGCCCGGCGCCACGCGCGGGCCGCGGGCGGCGACTGACGACCCAGCGCGGGCGGCAACGCCCGGCCCATCCCGGTCGGTAACCCCCGGCGCGTGTACATATCGATACGCTGTTACGATTCTCCCCCGGATCCGCTCCTGGTCACCCGCCGGTAATACACCTTATATGTGTGTAGTTGTCATGACGTGTGCGGCAGCTGACAGGGATATACTTATGAAAGTGGACTCTATATGAGTGGGTATGTCATACCACAAAAGACGGCGTGACGTGCTGAAGACTGTCGGTGTCGCTGGCGCGGTCGGCCTCGCAGGCTGTGCGGGCGGCGACGGCGGCGACGGCGGCGACGGCGGCGACGGCGACGACGGCGGAGACGGCGACGACGGGATGGACGGCGGCGACGGGAGCGACGGCGGGTCCGGCGGCGGCAGCCCGGACCTGCTCGTCGTCATCGGCTACCCCGAGAGCGGGATCCAGCTGTTCCGCGACTACTACGCCGCGTCCGACGGGGAGGAAGACATCCTCATCCCCGACGGGCTCCAGGACCCCTCGCTGCCCGGACAGGTCGGCAACGACATGAACAACGTCACCGGGACCGCGCCGGCGGCGGGCGGTCCGAACCAGGAGGCGTTCGAGACCCTGTACCAGGACGCCTACGACGAGACGCCGGGCGTGTTCACCTCGCAGTCGTACGACTCGGCGGCGGCGCTGATCCTAGCGAACGTCGCCGCGGGCGAAAACGACGGGACCGCGATCCGCGACCAGCTCCGCCGCATCGCGAACCCCGACGGCACCGAATACGGGCCGGGAGAGTTCATCGACGCCGTCGAGGCGGTCGCCAACGGCGAGAACATCAACTACCAGGGGGCGTCGAGCGCGGTCAACTTCGACCAGAACGGCGACCCCGCGTCGGCGGCCTACCAGATCTGGGAGTTCGCCGGACAGGGCGCCGACTCCGTCGACGTCCAGGAGACGCAGAACTTCACGGGCGAGAACCCCGAAGGGGCCGGCCCCTCCGCGGACTCCTCACCCGGCGGGTTCGGCCGCGAGGTGAGCGTCGGAATCCTGCTGCCCGAGACCGGCGACCTGGCGTCGACGGGGCAGCCGATGATCCGCGCGGCCGAGATCCCGGCCCAGCAGGTCAACGAGTCCGACCTCGACCTCACCGTGAACGCCCAGTTCGAGGACACGAACACCTCCCCGGACCAGGGGATCACCGGGGCCGAGTCGCTGATCAGTTCGGGGGTGCCCGCCGTGTGCGGGACCGCCTCCTCCGGCGTGAACGTCCCGGTCAGTACGGAGACGCTCATCCCGAACGAGGTCGTCGGCTGCTCGCCGTCCAGTACCGCGCTGTCGGTGACGAACCTCGAGGACGACGACTACATCTTCCGGACCGCCCCGAGCGACCAGCTCCAGGGCCGGGTCATGGCGCAGGTCGCCTCCGAGCGGCTCGGCGCTTCGACCGCCGCGACGCTGTACGTGAACAACGACTACGGACAGCAGCTCTCCAACCGGTTCAGCAACGTGTTCCAGGACACGTTCGACGGCGAAGTGTACGACCAGATCAGCTTCAACATCGGCTCGTCGTCGTACTCCAACGTCGTCGAACAGGCGCTTTCGAGCGGGAACTGAGGCGTCGGACGCGGCCTTCTATCCCTTCGTATTTTTCGCGCGGTTCGGTCGGGTAGCGACGCGGCACCGTCCGCTCGAAGCGAGTCGATACCGAAGGCGATCCGCGATCCCGCGTGCCCCCGGCGCGGAGGGCGACCGACTACCCGCCGAGGAACTCCCGCCGGACCTGCTCGTCGTTCAGCAGCGCGGTCCCCTCGTCCTCGAACCGATTCTGCCCGTTCGCGAGCACGTACCCGCGGTCGCAGCGCCTGAGCGCCTCCTTTGCGTTCTGTTCGACCATCAGGATCGACGTGCCCGACTCGTTGATCTCGTCGATCTTGTCGAACATCTCGTCGACGAGGTCGGGCGCGAGCCCTGCGCTCGGCTCGTCGAGCAACAGCAGTTCGGGGTCGAGCATCAGCGCCCGCCCCATCGCGAGCATCTGTCGCTGGCCGCCGCTCAGCGTTCCCGCCCGCTGGCCTTTCCGCTCCTCGAGGATCGGGAACCGGTCGTACACCATCCTGAGCTCCTCTTGCGGGATCTCGTCGAGGATGTACGCGCCCATCTCTAGGTTCTCCTCGACGTCGAGCTCCGCGAAGACGTTCTCGCTCTGGGGAACGTACCCCAATCCTTTGTGGATCACGTCCTCGGGCTTCGTCCCGCTGATGTCCTCGCCGTCGAACGTCACCGTCCCGCCCATATGCGTCGTCAGTCCGAACACCGATTTCATCACGGTCGACTTGCCGGCCCCGTTCGGGCCGACGACGGTGACGTACTCCTCGTCGTCGACGTCGAGGTCGACGTCGGTGAGGATCTGGAGGTCGCCGTAGCCGGCGTCCAGCTCGCGGACCTCGAGCAGGCTCATACCTCACCCCCGAGGTACGCTTCGATGACCTCCTCGCTCTCCTTGATCTCCGCCGGCGTCCCGTCCTTCAGGATCCGGCCCTGGTGCATGACGATGACCCGCTCGCAGTTGTTCATGATGAGGTCCATATCGTGTTCCACGATGAGGAAGGTGTACCCCCGCTCGCGCAGCTCGTGGATGTGTTCGAGCAGCCGCTTCTCCAGCGAAGGGTTGACGCCCGCGAACGGCTCGTCGAGGAGCAGCACGTCGGGGTCGGTCAGCAGCGCCCGGGCCATCTCCAGCAGCTTCCGCTGGCCGCCCGAGAGGTTCCCGGCGTACTCGTCGGCGAGGTGGTCGATCTCGAAGAAGTCGAGCACCTCCCAGACGCGGTCGAGCTGTTCGGTCTCCTGTTCGCGTACCGACCCGCGGGTGAACGGCATGACCGACCGCCACAGCGACTCGCCGACCTGTCCCTTCGGCGCGAGCATCATGTTCTCGAGGACGGTCATCTCCTCCAGCTCGCGGGCGATCTGGAACGTCCGCGCGAGCCCCCGGTTCGCGATCTCGTGGGGCTGAAGCCCGGTGACGTCCTCGCCGTTGAACCGGACCGTCCCCGCGGTGGGGTCGAGCATCCCGGTGATGAGGTTGAACGTCGTCGACTTACCGGCCCCGTTCGGGCCGATAAGTCCGGTGAGGGTCCCCTCTTCGACGTCGAAGCTGACGTCGTCGACGGCGGTGATCCCCCCGAACTCCTTCCGGAGCCCCTCGACTTCGAGGGGCGCGTATCGGTCCGCGTTCTCCCCGGTCGGCGTGTCGGCTTCGGCGCCCATCACGTCCGTCAGGTCCGCGTCGCGCGACGATCCGTCGGCTGAGGCGTCGCCTTCGGCCGACGACGGCCCAGCGTCCGTCGCCGCTTTCTCGACCGGCGCGGCCTCGTTCGCGGCCGATTCGTCCGTTTCGCTCATCGCTCGTCACCCCCGTCGGCCGCGGTCGCTTTCCCGCTCGATCCGCCGCTTCTCGGCCGCGCGAGGTCGACGCTCGACGCCGTCTCCTTGCGGTGTCCGAGCAGCCCCTCGGGCCGGTTGTGCATCAGCCAGATCAGCACCACGCCCATGATCACCAGCCGCAGCTGGCTGACGCTGTCGAGCGTGTACAGGATAAACGGCATCGGGTCGAGCGAGGCGAACCCCGCCATCGCCTCGCCGAAGTTCCGCGGCGCGCTGCCGAGTTCGAACGCCGTCTGGACGAGGTTCTTGACGTACCGGGGACCCTGGTACAACACCCCGGCGAAGAGGGCGCCGCCGAGGAAGCTCCCGGTGTTCGACCCCGCACCGCCGATGATCAGCGCGATCCAGATGAAGAAGGTGATGTTCGGCCGGAACGACGGCGGCGTGACGCTCCCGCGGGCGGAGTACCAGAGGATCCCGCCGAGCCCCATCAGCGCGGCCCCGAGCACGAACGCCGTGAGCTTGAACCGGTCGGTGTCTTTCCCCAGCGCGTTCGCGACGTCCTCGTCCTCGCGGATCGCTTTTAAGACGCGTCCGAACGGCGACTTCCCGGTCCGCGAGAGCAACGCGTAGTACAGCCCGACGCCGATGAGCAGGAAGACCCCGTAGAGGAGCCCGTCGAGCACCGGCTTGGGGTTGTTCGAGATCACGTTCTCCTCCACGAACGAGACGAAGCCGAGGTACGGGTCCCACAGGAATAAGATTCGAAGCAACGCCTCGAGCGGGTTCGTGTAGTTCAGGATGAGGCCCCCGCCGCCGCCGAGGCCGATCGTGTCGGGCGCCGGGTCGAAGCTGAACAGCCAGAGGTCGATCGTGTCCGGCACCGTGAACGTCTGGAACGTCCGGGACATCATCGTGAATCGGATGATCTCCGAGAACGCCACCGTGACGATCGCGAGGTAGTCGGCTCGGAGCCGGAGCGCGGGCAGCGCCACGAGCAGCCCGAACAGGCCTGCCACCACCACGCCGGCGATGACGCCGACGAACAACGGGAGGCCGAGCCCGCCGACCTGCGCGGCGCCCCCCGCCGCCGCCGGCTTCGAGACCACCGCGGTCGTGTAGATGCCGATTCCCATGAAGCCGACGATGCCGATGTTGAACAGCCCGGTGTACCCCCAGTGGAGGTTCAGCGCCAGCGCCAGCATGCCGAACACGCCGACGTAGAACGTGAGGTTCGCGATCGCGTTCAGCTGCCCGCGGAGGCCGTACCCGAAGGCGACTCCGGCGAGGATGTACGCCAGGTAGAGGACGCCGAGGACGGCGAGCACGAGCGTGACGTCGCGCTCGAAGAGCCCCTCGAACCGCCCGCGAAGGTCGCTGACGCTCATGCCGTTGTCCTCCCGCTGAAGATGCCTTCAGGCTTGAACAGTAGGATCACGATCATCACCAGGAACGCGGCCGCGCGGCCGAACGCCGAGGGGATCCAGATCACGGAGACGGAGGCGGTGAGACCGATGATGATCCCGCCGCCGATCGCGCCGTAGATCGAGCCGATCCCGCCGAGGATGACCGCGGCGAACACGAGCAGCAGGAGCAGCCAGCCGTCGTTGAAGCCGAGCGTCCCCTTCCAGAGGATGAACATGTACCCCGCGACGCCCGTGAGCCCGGCGCCGACGATCCACGTCGTGCGGATGACCCGCTCGGTCGGGATCCCGGTGATCCGCGCGAGGTCCTCGTTGTCGGACATCGCGCGCATCGCCTTCCCGAGCTTCGTCCGCTGAAGCAGCAGGTGGACGCCGAGCATGAGGCCGCCGGCGACGACGATGAGGCTGACGTCGTGGGCCGTCACCCGGAACGTCCCGTCGATCGCCGGGACGCTCACGCGCGGGACCGACCCTGCCGCCGTCGTTCCCCGGACGCCGGCCCCGAAAACGAACTGGAGCAGGTACCGGAGCGCGAACGCGACGCCGATGCTGGTTATCAGCAGCGCGATACCGCTCTCGTCGCGGATCGGCCGGTAGACGAACCGGTCGATCAGCAGCGCGAGCGCGATCGTGGCGACGCCGGCGACGAGGGCCCCGACGACGACGGCGACCGGCGCGGTCGTGACCCCGATGCCGAGCGCACCGCCGAACACCGACCCGCCCGCGCCGACGAGCAGGAGCGCGCCGACGCTGTTCTCGCCGATCCCGGCGATGAGGTAGCTGGTCGCCATCCCGGCGAACGCCCCGCTCGTGAGGTAGTCACCGTGCGCGAAGTTCGCGAAGTTGAGAATACTGTACGTCATCGAGAGTCCGATACCCGCCAGACCGATGATCAGCCCCCTGAGCAACCCGTCCCAGACGAGGGACGCGAGGCTGCTGATCTGGATCCCCCCTGTCAGGAGCCCGGAGACGAGTGACCACGCCATCCACAGGGCCACGAGCAGGACCCCGATGGCGAGCGGTTCCTCGCTGAGGGTTTGGCGGTACCGGACGTACGTTTCAGAGACACTCACGTGATAACACTCCTCATCATAGCGTATGAATCAACCTATAAGACGTTTTCTACCCAGAACATCCCGACTGACGGCATATTTAGCCACATAGGTACTGTCTCCAGAATATAAACACGCCCCCGAGCGGATCCGGCGATATCGGCGGCCGTGGCGGGCCGCTCGCGAACGTCTTTTATAAGATGATCCGTCGTATCCGAACCGATCGACCGTCGGTCAGTAGCCCTGTGCGTTGCCGTCCTTTCGGGGTTCGGTGGCGGCCGAGAGAACGCCGTCCTCGTTGCGGACGATCTGCGCGCCGCCGAACTGGACCGGCGAGAGCGTCCTGACGTCGTGGTCCTTCCGGACCAGCTTCGCGGCGACGTCGTCCTCGAAGTGCGGTTCGACCCCCAGCTCGCCGCTCTCGCGGTACCGCCACCGCGGCTCGTCGAGCGCGCGCTGGAGCGGCATGTCGTAGTCGACGACGTTCGAGATCACCTGGACGTGACCCTGCGGCTGCATGTACCCGCCCATCACGCCGAAGGCGGCCCAGTCGTCCTCGTCGAGGCGGACGACGGCGGGGACCAGCGTGTGGAACGGGCGCTTGCCGGGCTCGAGGCTGTTCGGGTGCTCGGGGTCGAGCGAGAAGGACGCGCCGCGGTTCTGGAGGGCGATCCCCGTCTCGCCCGCGACGAGCCCGGAGCCGAAGCCGGCGAACCGCGAGTTGATGTAGGAGACGACGTTCCCCTCGTCGTCGGCGACCGTGAGCAGCACCGTGTCGGCGTCCTCGGCGTTCGCGTTCGGCACGCCGAACGACACGTCGTGGTCGGCGGTCGGCCCGACGCCGGCCGCGCGCTTCGCCGCCCAGTCGGCCGACCCGAGCGGCGGGGTCTCCTCGTACTCGGGGTCGGCGATGTAGCGGTGCCCGTCGTGGAAGGCCAACTTCATGGCCTCCGCGAAGTAGTGGACGCGCTCGGCGGTGTCGTAGTCGTGCTCGCCGGCGCCGAGCTCGGCGGCGATATTGAGCGCCTCCAGCGCGATGAGCCCCTGGTTGTTCGGCGGGAGTTCGTACACCTCGGCGCCGTTGTACGTCGTCGAGACGGGCTCGGGCCACTCGACCTCGAAGTCGGCGAGGTCGTCGACGGTCATGAACCCGCCCTGCGACTGGATCTCCTCGGCGATGGCCTCGGCGATCTCTCCCTCGTACACCACGTCGGCGCCGTGTTCCGCGATCTTCCGCATCGACTCGCCGAGCCGCGGTAGGCGGACCGTCTCACCGGTCTCGGGGGCGTCCCCGTCGAACAGGAAGGCCTCCCGGGCGTGGTCGTCGGTGAACAGCTCCTCCGCGCCGGCCCAGTACGAGGCGATGACCTCCGAGACCGGGTACCCCTCGGTGGCGTACCTGATGGCGGGCTCGAGGACGTCGGCGAGGGTGAGCCGGCCGAGCTCCTCGATCGTCGCCTCCCAGCCGCGGGCCGTGCCCGGCACCGTGACCGCGTGGGGGCCGTAGAACGGCATGCCGGCCTCGTCGGTGTCGTCGACCGCGTAGCCGCCGTCGTCGGGGTAGTAGGAGTCGGCGTCGTCGTCCGATTGGAGGGCCTCGCGGACGTTCCCGATCGTCGCGGCGGCGGGAGCCCCGCCGCAGGCGCGCATCGCCCCCACCTCGCCGTCGGCCGTGCGGTACAGCGCGAACACG